>NZ_QAYE01000005.1 GCF_003053745.1 Sphingomonas faeni
TTCCTCAACAGGAACCGTCGCGGGGTGGAGCAGCCCGGTAGCTCGTCAGGCTCATAACCTGAAGGTCACAGGTTCAAATCCTGTCCCCGCAACCAAACTCACTTGCAACACCTCCAAGGGCTCACCCGCGGAGGGTTTTCGCGTTTCTGGCTCAGCGCATAGCGACAGCATCGATGCCAGTTCGCCGTACCGCTCGAACGCGAGATCGCCGCCTTCCGGCGTCCGCACCACAGCCTCAATAAGCGCGCGCAACCGTTCGAACGCCTGCGCCTTCAGCGCTTCGTCCTCGAAGGCCGCGGTAAGCTTTCCGACCTTCTTGCATAGACGCGGCGAAGACTGCGTGCAGCAGCTCAGCATCGGTCGAGACGGCGTGGGCAGCGTTCTGCTCTGCGACCGGAAGCTTTGCCGATCAGTCCAGATCTCGTTTTGGCCGACCAACATGTCGCCGCGACGCCTTTCAGGATAGCCGCCTCGATGGCACTATCTGCTGCAGCGCGCGGATGCACTCGCCATTCCCGAAGTGCTCGATGCGCTTTTCTTAGCCGTCGGCAGAGACGCCGGGATTTTCTTCGGTCGCGTGGCGACGGACCAGCGCATCGCGGGTCTTGTCGCCAGTGGCGCTCAGGTGCTCGGCGTTGATGGTGAAGGTCATACCGATATGCAGCGGGGTCGCCACGTCATTCCTGCGCGTCGCCAGCATGATGCCACGAAATAGAAGGCCATCGAACAAGGTCGGATATCGGCCTGACTGCGCGACAACCGGTCCATCGCATCGGCGTAGACGATGTCGACGCCGCCTGCCGAAACGGAGGCGAGAATTGCACTTATTTCGCGAGTACCAACGGCAGACATCCATTCATCCCGGGCCGCGCGTCGACAAGCGGTCTTTGAAGGGCCGGGGTGAAATTTGGTTACCCTTCACAGGATCTTGGATAATCGACTATTTTCGAACAAAACAGACCTTTCGGCTCGTTCCGAAGAACCCGGATGACAACCAGTGATAGTCACCGGCTAGGCTCTGACGGCGAACGATCCATTCCGGAGAGGGGGCATTGCAGATTTACTTTAATCGGCCAGCCAATCGGCAGTGATCTCGCCCCTGTGCCCCTCCGGCGCTAGCACGGCGCGCAGGGCTTCCAACAGCGGTGGTAGGGCCTGCGTGAAAGCGTAGGGCGGATTGATGATATAGAGGCCCGCGCCATTATAAACGCCGGGCTGATCGCCATCATACAGCCAATGCTCCACCCCCAACAATTTCGGAATGCCGAGCTTGCGTAGCTGCTCCTTCCAGTGCCAATGCGTAGTGCGGTCTTTCAGCGGATACCAGATCACTGTCACGCCGTGCGCCCATTTGCGGTGAGCAGCGGCGAGGGTGGCTGTGATACGTTCGCGTTCGTCGGGCTGCTCGTACGGCGGGTCGACCACCACTACGCCGCGCGCGGTTCGGGGCGGCAGCATCGCCAGCCAAAGCTCGTACGCGTCGCGCTCATGCACAGCAGCGGATATGTCGCGCATCGCTCTGCGCAGGGTCGACGCGTCCTGGGGATGCTTCTCGTTCAGAATTAGAAAATCCTGTGGACGTAGAAGTTGCGCCAGTATCCGTGGCGAGCCGGGATAGGAGTGTAGCTGGGGCCCCACATTCACCGCCTGTACGGCGGCGCGGTAGTCGCTGAACAAGGGGTTCAGATCA
The DNA here is from genome assembly GCF_003053745.1 of Sphingomonas faeni. Classification (GTDB taxonomy): domain Bacteria; phylum Pseudomonadota; class Alphaproteobacteria; order Sphingomonadales; family Sphingomonadaceae; genus Sphingomonas; species Sphingomonas faeni. The sequence goes on from NZ_QAYE01000005.1 coordinate 1,691, forward strand.
GCTAAGGCGAGCAGCACGCCCTGCACGGACTCGCCGGTGCGCTGGGCGTCCTCGCCGTCAAGGTCGTACAGGCCGCAGCCGGCATGGGTGTCAATCAGAGTCAGCGCGCCCTGTTTTTGCTGCAAGGCCTGTACAAGGGCGATCAGCAGGCTGTGCTTCACGACATCGGCACTATTGCCAGCGTGGAAGGAGTGCCGATAATTCATTGCGATTCAAAATCCTGGCGATCGACCTTTATGCGTACTGCCGGGCCCTAGTGCCGAGCGCGAGGCGACCGAAGTAACTGAGCAGGTGCTATTATAAAGTCGGGCGGCAACCTTCAACGCACTTTTGCGCGAGGCTTCGAGCCCTCGTTTGTGGAAGGGAGGGGGCTTAGGGCTGGCTTTCGCCTGATACAATTCGCCGCGTTGGGGCAATAGACGTCGTCTGCGAAGCCGTTCATTCGAGGGTTCCCCTTTCCGCGTCCCGCGCGCGCACTGTAGTCGCCTGAGTCGCCTGCGCCATCTAGACGACATGGTATCGCGCCGTAACGAAGCGCTCACATCGGGACGTGTCACGATCAGACCGTACGATTGATGCGGTCGGCGCGCGGGCAAGCGCATTCAAACTCCGCGAATTCGCGGCGCCGAACCTGCTGGCGGCGATCATGAGTTGCTTCCTCGACACCGGTCGATCCGCGCGGTCGACGGCAATGACAGCGATGAGGTATTTTTCGGTTCTAGTGTCCCCGCCGGTCCAAATGATAGCTGGCGCAATACGCGTTGGGGCGCCAGATGGTGCCCGCGGCGGGCGGTATGGCGGTGCTCGATCTCTCGGGGATCGGCGTTTGGTTCGGACGTCGCCGATAATTGAGGACGACCGCTATCTCGCGGTGCACCCGCGATACGGTTCTATACAGAGGCTGTGATCGTGGCTTCTGGCGTTTATCTTCTGCAGAGCCTTGTCGCGTGACCGAAGCGATCGAGTTCGGACTACCGCTGCCGGCTTTCGATCGACAAGATAACAGCGACGACCTTGGCTTCTGCGCGCGCCTGCGTTTAGTCACACACAGTAACGAGGCAGTTGTCGGGCACTTACGAGCTCGTACCGTGATGCGATGCGATGCGATCGATGCGATGCGATGCGATCGTAGCTGGCGGGCGGGTGCTCGACCTTGTGTCGAGCTGGGTTAACCATTTGTTGGATGAGACCGCCTATGCCGAGGTGATTAGCCACGGCATAAATGCGGACAAACTTGCGGCCAACTCCCGCCTCGACCGCTTCTGCGTCCAATACCTCAACGATGTGTCTGATTTGTCCGAAGAGGATGCGCGTTACGATAACACGCCGATGTATGTAGGCGCTTAATATCTGCAATACCTGCCAGCGGTACTACGCCAGGTCGTCGCTTGATGAAGTCAGGGGCCATCGCCATCATAAGCTTTTCGAAATCGCCGATTTCCAACCAACGCGGTAACGGTCTGGCGCGCTCCAAATACACAACCACGCGTCACTAATTCGCTTTGATTTGAAAACGGCGAGGTTATTGGATATTACGGTGCCTCTACTTGCCGACATTTGTCTAGGCGATCCATTCGCAATAACTGGTTTCGCTTGAGTCTATCGGAATTACATCAGTAACGAGGTGCCCGCCCGCCAATTTAGTCCGTTGCGCCTGCTACGAGCATGTACCAGGCGCAACAGTGACCCAGTGGTCAGGCCTCGACACTGGCGGTCAAGGGTGGCGTTTGCTGGTGTTGAACGACCAGCCAATCGTCGTGTCCCCGCATCCGTAAGGTCGAGGTGCAGTGTGCTTCGTACTTCTCGTCGCCGCTCGCGCACCGCACGGTGTAGGCAACGACGATCAGGCCCTCCTGAGGGCGTGACACTCGCCGGTCTGACAATTCGACCGAATCCCAGTCGGGCGTCGCCTTGACGGCGTTCTTCGCTTCCTGCCCCTGGAAAACATACGGCGGACGGGGAAGGACCATGACGATCTCCTCGTCTATCCACTCCTGATAATGCTCGTCGCTGGCATCCCATAGGCTGCCTTCGAATTCCCACACACGCTGGTCGTCCATTCTATCTCTCCTTGGTAGCTCAAGCGCGGAGGATGGAAGACGGTTCCGGCGTTTTAGTGCTATCGCGCCGATATTCGTCGCCGTGTCAGGCCAAACGTCTTCGATAAATGAGGCGCCTAGCGTTGATGCAACAAACCTTCCGCTACAATTTCAACAGGGGGAGGATCGGCTGATCAATGAAGGATGATCGTGGTCTCGGCGCAGACCGTCAGGTGCTCTCACATCGCCTTCAGGAGCGGTGCGATCCCCGGGGAATGCAGTCCGATCCCTACTGCACGAATAGAAGCCGTGGATTCCGCCAGGCTAGATCGAGAGGTGCGCAGCGTTGCCCGTTGGCTACCGGCCCTTATGCATGAGCAGGCTGTCGTCCAGCAGCGGATCGATACGATACTGAACAGAGTCGGGGGATGTCTACAGGTCGGAGCATTCCCGCTGCCAGCACCCTCGCGCTGAAACGGTCGCTTCGGCGCCAACTCTCGGCGGGTTAGTCTAAAGAAGACATCGGGCCTGCTGGACGTAACTAATCAGCAACCGATTAACTGCGCAACGTTTGAGTCGAGCCTATTTTCTCTATGCGAGGGAGGTCGACTGCGCATAGTTGCAGGACGTATTGAACAGACATGTCAACGCGGCCGGGGCCCATACAGGATAGGCGGTGGATGCACCGTCGGTATAGTGCATGCGCTATACCGACGGTGCATTTCAAGGTCATAGCACTTCGAACAACCCGGCCGCGCCCATGCCGCCGCCGATGCACATCGTGACCACGACGTACTTCGCGCCGCGACGCTTGCCTTCGATCAGCGCGTGGCCGGTCGCGCGGGCGCCGGTCATGCCGTAGGGGTGGCCGATCGAGATCGCGCCGCCGCTGACGTTGAGCAGTTCGTCGGGGATGCCGAGATGGTCGCGGCAATACAGGACCTGCACCGCGAACGCCTCGTTCAGCTCCCACAGGCCGATATCGTCCATCTTGAGGCCGAAGCGCTTAAGCAGCTTGGGGATCGCCACGACCGGGCCGATACCCATTTCGTCGGGTTCCGTGCCGCCGACCGCCATGCCGACATAGCGACCGAGCGGCTGGAGACCGCGCTGCGAGGCAATCTTTTCTTCCATCAGTACCGACGACGACGAGCCGTCCGACAGCTGTGACGCGTTGCCCGCGGTGATCGTGAAGTCGGGGCCCATCACGGGCTTGAGCGACTGGAGCCCTTCCAGCGTGGTGTCGGCGCGGTTGCCCTCGTCCTTGGTGATCGTCACGTCCTTGTACGTGACTTCCTTCGTCTCCTTGTTGACGATGGCCATGTTGGCATCGACTGGCACGATTTCGGCGTCGAAATAGCCCGCTGCCTGCGCGGCGGCGGTGCGCTGCTGCGACTGGAGTGCGTAGGCATCCATCGCGTCGCGGCTGATGCCGTAGCGCTTGGCGACGACCTCGGCGGTCTGCAGCATCGGCATGTAGACGTCCTTGTGCATCGCGATCAGCTGGGGATCGGGCGCGGCGCGCATCTGCGGAGTCTGGACAAGACTGATGCTCTCGACGCCGCCGCCGATCGTGATGTCCATGTTATCGGTGATTATCTGCTTGGCGGCGGTGGCGATCGCCATGAGCCCGGATGCGCACTGGCGATCGACCGACATGCCCGAGACGGTGACGGGGAGCCCGGCGCGCAGCAACGACGTGCGGGCGATGTTGCCGGCCTGGTGACCTTGCTGGAGGGCGCAGCCGAAGACTACATCGTCAACTTCGGCGCCGTCGATGCCAGCACGTTCGACCGCGGCCTTGATCGAATGCGAGGCGAGCGTGGGGGCGGGGGTGTTGTTGAAGCCGCCGCGATAGGCGCGGCCGATGGGGGTGCGGGCGGTGGAGACGATGACGGCTGAACGCATGGGTATTTCCTTATCTGCTCCCTTCCCGCTTGCGGGAGGGGTTGGGGGAGGGGGTGGTCCAAGCAGCCGGAGCAATCGCGGCTATCTCGGACCCTCCCCTGACCCCTCCCGCAAGCGGGAGGGGAATTAGTTTCAAACGAAGACTTGGCTGATCCATTCGGCGATCAGGGCGGGCTTTTCCTGGCCTTCGATCTCGACGGAAAACGCGTTGGTCTGCTGCCACTGGCCGGGGCGTTTCTCGTCGAACGAGACCAGCTTGAAGCGGCCGCGCACCTTCGAGCCGGACCGGACCGGCGTCAGGAAGCGGACCGAGTTGCCGCCGTAGTTCACGCCCATCTTTGCGCCTTCGATGGTCGGCGCGTCCGGGACCTTCGACGACAGCAACGGCATCAGCGACAGCGTCAGGAAGCCGTGCGCGATCGTGCCGCCGAACGGCGTCTGTGCCGCACGGACCGGATCGATGTGGATGAACTGATGGTCGCCGGTCGCATCGGCGAACTTGTCGATCATGGCTTGCGTCACCTCGACCCAGTCGGAAACCGTCTCGGTGCCGATGCGCTGCTGCATCTGCGTGGTGGTGATCGGCGCCACGGCATTCCCCTCAAGGCTCATTTGGCGCTAAGCGCTGCAATGTCTCTAGGCGTACAGGCAAGCGGATCGCAAGCCTCACCCAACCGGAAGCTGGAAAATGTCGACTGCCGTAACGTCCAATGTCCGCGATATCATGGCAAAGCTGTACCGCGCGAGCGAACCCGATGTTCTAAAACCGTTGCTGGACCGCGCCGCGCTCGATTCGGATTCGCGCGAGCGGGTGATGGGGCATGCGCTGGGCCTGCTTGCGGACCTGCGGGCGGCGCAGAGCAAGGGCTGGGTGAACCAGTTCCTCCAGGAATATCGGCTGAATTCGTCGGAAGGCGTCGCGTTGCTGTCGCTGGCCGAGGCGTTCCTGCGCGTGCCCGATCCCGAGACGGCGGATCTGCTGATCGCGGACAAGCTGGGCGATGCGGATTGGCGTGCGCATGCGGGCAAGTCGAACTCGAAGCTGGTGAACTCGGCGACCTGGGGGCTGGTGGTCGGTCGCGTTCTGGTCGGCGAGGGATCGACCGGGCCGCTGCGACGCCTGATCAGCCGCGCGGGCGAGCCGTTCGTGCGGCAGGCGGTCGGCGCGGCGATGAAGATGATGGGCGAGATCTTCGTGATGGGCCGGACCATCGATGAGGCGATGAAGCGGATGCGCCGGCCGGAGAACAAGGGCTTCACGGCGAGCTTCGACATGCTCGGCGAGGCGGCGCGGACGCATGCCGATGCGCAGCGATACTTCCAGGCGTATGTCGGTGCGGTCGATGCGGTCGGGCGCGATCCGGCGGCGGGGCATTCGATCTCGGTCAAGCTGTCGGCGCTGCACCCGCGGTACGAGGTGGCGCGGTGGAGCGAGTGCGTCCCCGCGCTGACCGAGATGCTCGAGGCGCTGGCGGTGCAGGCGGCTTCGAAGGGCATCGCGTTGACCGTCGATGCGGAGGAATCCGAACGGCTGGAGATGAGCCTCGACATCATCGGCACGGTCGCTGGGCTCCCTTCGCTGAAGGGCTGGGACGGGTTCGGCATGGCGGTGCAGGCCTATGGCAAGCGCGCGCGGCCGGTGATCGAATGGGCGAACGGGCTGGACCGCGTGATGAACGTGCGGCTGGTGAAGGGCGCGTATTGGGATAGCGAAATCAAGCGCACGCAGGTCGAGGGGCTGGCGGACTATCCGTTGTTCACGCGCAAGGCGGCGACCGACGTGTCGTACCTGGCCGTGGCGAAGGACATGCTGGCCGCGGAGAATATCCGGCCGGCGTTCGCGAGCCACAATGCGCTGACGGTCGCGACAATCATGGAGTGGGCGGGCAACTCGCGCGACTTCGAGTTCCAGCGGCTGCACGGGATGGGCGACGGGCTGTACGAGCGGCTGGTGCAGGAGAACGGCTATCATTGCCGGGTCTATGCGCCGGTTGGTGGGCACCGGGACCTGCTCGCGTATCTGGTTCGGCGGTTGCTGGAGAACGGGGCGAATTCCAGTTTCGTGCACCAGTTGGCGGATGAGCGGCTGACCGAGGCGGAGATTCTGGCGGATCCGGTGGCGAAGATCGCTGCGGTCGGGGGGAAGCGGCATCCTAGCATTCCGTTGCCGGTGGATCTGTTCGGGGCTGTGGGGCACCGGAATTCCGCCGGGTTGGATTTGAGTGATGTGGGGACGTTGGAGGCGACGGTGAGGGCCGTTAATGCGCCGTTGTCGCCTTACCTCCACCCCGGCGAAGGCCGGGGCCCAATTGGGGGCGGTGGATTGGCTGAGGACGGCGAGTCGTCACGACAGACCTCCCAATTGGACCCCGGCCTTCGCCGGGGGGGTACAGAAGGGCTTGGCGGGGGTGCCGTTGCGGCCGCCATTGGGCGTGCGCATGCGGCGTTTTCGGGTTGGTCGACCACGCCGGTCGACGAGCGCGCGGCTTGCCTGGAGCGCCTCGCCGACCTGCTCGAGAAGCATCGCGACGAACTCATGGCGATCTGCGTGCAGGAGGCGTTCAAGACGATTGGCGATGCGATCGGCGAAGTGCGCGAGGCCGCGGATTTCTGCCGGTATTACGCGCAGCAGGCGCGGCTGAACCTGCATCCGATCGAACTGCCGGGGCCGACGGGCGAGCGCAACACGCTGCATATCGAGGGTCGCGGCGTCTGGGCGACGATCGCGCCGTGGAACTTCCCGCTGGCGATCTTCCTCGGACAGACGGTGGCGGCGCTGGTCACCGGCAACACCGTGGTCGCCAAGCCTGCACCGCAGACCCCGCGGATCGCGGCGCGTGCGGTGGAACTGGCGCACGAGGCTGGCGTGCCGGTCGATGCGCTGGTGCTCGTGACCGGCGGGCCGGAGGTTGGTGCGGCGCTGACCGCGGACGTGCGCATCCAGGGTGTCGCGTTCACCGGATCGACTGCGACGTCGCGGAAGATCGCGCGGTCGTTGCTCGACGACGAGACGCGGCCGATCGTGCCGCTGATCGCGGAGACCGGCGGGATCAACGCGATGATCGTCGATTCCACCGCGCTGCCCGAGCAGGTGGTGGCGGACGTGATCGCGTCGTCGTTCCGGTCGGCGGGACAGCGTTGCTCGGCGTTGCGCTTGCTGCTGGTGCAGGAAGATATCGCCGACGGCGTGATCGAGATGCTGTCGGGGGCGATGGAGACGCTGCGGATCGGGCGCTCGGGCGATCCCGCGACCGACGTCGGGCCGGTGATCGACCAGGCCGCGTATGACCGGCTGATGGCGTATCGCGAGAGCGTGAAGGCGAAGATCGTCAAGACGCTCGATGCGCCGGCGGACGGGCTGTTCGTGCCGCCGACTTTGGTTCGGATCGGTGCGATCGAGGATTTGAACCAGGAGTGGTTCGGGCCGATCCTGCATGTGGCGACGTGGGAGGCGGGGAAGCTCAGCGAGACGATCGCTCGGGTCAACGCCAAGGGTTACGGCCTGACGATGGGCCTGCACAGCCGCATCGCGCGGGCGGCCGAGGTGATCGAGGCCGAGGCTGCGGTGGGGAATTTGTACATCAACCGGTCGATGATCGGCGCGGTTGTGGGGTCTCAGCCTTTTGGTGGCGAGGGGCTTTCGGGGACCGGGCCTAAGGCTGGTGGGCCGCGGTATCTTTATCGGTTCTGTGCGGAGCGGGCGGTTTCTGTGGATACGACGAGTGCGGGCGGGAACGCGACTTTGTTGTCGTTGGATGAGGGTGGGATTTAGTCTCTCTTCAACCGAACCCGAAGTCCGCGCGGGCGGACTAGAGAGTACCTCCCCGGCGGAGGCCGGGGTCCAATTGGGAAACGGCGCTGACGACCGTTGCGCGTCGTTACTGCGACCTTACCAATTGGGCCCCGGCCTTCGCCGGGGAGGTGTTGGGGCGTGGCGGCGAGTTCTTCATGTCCAGCTGATCTCGGCAGCCGTGATTTCACGGTACTCTAGCAAGCATTGTTTCCCCGCGAAGGCGGGGACCCAGACTGGGCTCCCGCCTTCGCGGGAGAACAAGATAGGGTAGGACTGCCCTAACCGGCGCGTACATATCCGAAGGCGAGGGCGTCGAGCGGCCGGGTGGATAATCAGGCGGGCGTTGCCTCCGCATCCCCCCGTCGCCCTTCGGGATACGGCATCACGACCGAGCCATCCGGGGCGGCCATCATGTTGACCTGCGTGGGGAAGGCGATCTCGATCTTCTCGTCGTTGAAGCGCTTCAGGATCGCGATCCCCACCGCCGTCCGACCGTCGTAGAAGCTCGCATAATCGGGCCCCTTGCTGTCGAATTGTACCTCGAAATCGAGGCTCGATGCGCCGAAGCCGGTGAAGCCGGCGCGGGTGAAGATCTTGTCGTTGGCTTCGACGATCTCCTTCAGCATCGCGGGGATGCGCGAGCAGACCTCCGGGGGCGTCGAATAGGTGACGCCGATGACGAACTTCGCGCGGCGGTGGTTGCGCTGCGTGTTGTTGAGGATCTCCTTGTTGAGGAGGTTCTTGTTCGAGATCACGCGCTCTTCGCCGTCGATGCCGCGGATGCGCGTCGATTTGAGGCCGATCGCCTCGACGCTGCCCGAGGCGGTGTCGTAGCTGATCGAGTCGCCGCGGCGGAACGGACGGTCGAAGATGATCGCGAGCGCGGCGAACAGGTCGGCGAAGATGCCCTGTGCGGCCAAGCCGATCGCGATGCCGCCGACGCCCAGACCCGCGACGAGGCCAGTGACGTTCACTCCGAGATTGTCGAGGACGACGACCAGCGCGACCGCGAACACCACGAACGTGACGAGCAGGCGGATCAAGCCCATCGCCGAGAGCAGGGCTTCGCCCGAATAATGTTCGGACTGCGTGCGGTGCTCGATCGCGCCGAGAATGATCTCGCGCACCCATACGGCCGCCTGGAACACCGCGGCGACGGTGAAGAGGAAGTTGATCGTCGTCGCGACTTCGCCGGGGGCGGCGGAGTATCCGGCGACCAGCTTGGCGGCGAGCATGACGATGAAGAAATTGCCGGTGCGGGCGATCGCCTTGCCGACGACGATGCCCCAGCCGTTGAGCGCGCGCGGGCGTTCGCAGAGCTTGCTGCCGAAGCGGCGCGCGGTGTGGAGCGCGACGACGATCACCGCGCCGATCCCGAACGCTATCAGGATCTGGAGCCAGTAGGCTTGCACCCACGCGAAGCTGGCGGTGACGAAGCCCTGGGCCTGGTCGCCGACGTCGCCTGCGTCGAAGATCGGTTGCTTGGCGGCGGCAGTGGTATTGGTCATGGAAATACTCGTCAGGCCGCTTTAGCCAATGTCGCAACAGCGGGCGTACCGGCTTCAAGGAAGGTGATCAGGCCACATTCCTCGCGGCTGAGATAGCGCTTGGCGCGCGGAAGGCGGAGCGCCTTGCGGAAGGTCGACTGACCGGTCTTCACCAACGCGATCAGCGACGGGTGGACGTAGCTCTTCCGCGCGATGGCGTGCGTGTTGCCCAGGCGCGCAACGACAGGTTCGAGCATCGTCTTGAGGCTCAGGTCGCGCTCGGCCGACGCGAGCGCCTCGAACGCGGCGACGCTGGCGGCCCAGGTTCGAAAATTCTTGGCGGTGAAATCGGTGCCGGTGACATCGCGGATGTAGCAGTTCACATCGGTCGAGGTGACCGGGTGCGCGACGCCGGCATCGTCGAGCCATGCGAACAGATGCTGTTCGTCGAGGTCCTGGCATTTCTTGACGAAGCTGCTGAGCGAGCGGTCGGTGATCTTGAGCGTCCGCATCTTGCCGGACTTGCCCTTGTACTGGAGCTTGAGCGTCGAGCCCTTCACTTCGCCGTGGCGCTTGCGCAGCGTGGTGGCGCCGAAGCTTTCGTTCGCTTCGGCATAGGCTTCGTTGCCGATGCGGATGTGGCCGCCGTCGAGCAGGCGGATGACCGCGGCGACCGCGCGTTCGCGGGGCAGCGAGCGCTTGCGGAGGTCGGCCTCAACCGCTTTGCGAATCTTGGGGAGCGCATGGCCGAAGTCGGCGCAACGCTCGTACTTTGCGGCCTCCTGTGCTTCGCGAAAGCCGAGGTGATAGCGGTATTGTTTGCGCCCCTTCTCGTCCCAGCCGACCGCCTGGATATGACCGTTGGGCTTGGGGCAGAACCAGGCGTCGCGGTAGGCGGGGGGCAGGCCGACTGCGTTCAGCCGGTCGATCTCTTCGCGGTCGGTGATGCGTTCGCCCTTGGCATCCCAATAGCCCCAGCCGTTCCGCATCTTCTTGCGGGTGATGCCGGGCTTGGAGTCATCGGAATACACGATCTTGGTGGGCAATGCGGTGGTCCCTTGGGGGCGTCTGATTCTGACTATCTCTGCAAATGTTCGGGAAGGCGCATCGTTCCGGAACGAGGCGGGCTGCGCTTGGTTGAGGGGGCACGGGATTTCACTGGAGACATGACATGGCCGATCTTTCCCAAGCTCGCGTATTGATGCTCGCTGCCGATGGTTTCGAGACCGTCGAACTGTTCGAACCGCGGAAAGCGCTGGAGGCGGCGGGCGCGAAGGTGACGCTCGCCTCGATCAAGACCGACCCGATCCAGGGCATGAAGGGCGACATCAACAAGGCCGATACGGCGACGCCCGACCTGACGCTCGATGAGGTCGATACCGACGATTACGACGCGCTGGTGCTGCCAGGCGGCGTCGCCAACCCGGACACGATGCGTCAGGAAGAGCGCGCGATCGAGATCATCACCGAGTTCATGGAGGACGGCAAGATCATCGCTGCGATCTGCCATGCGCCGTGGTTGCTCGCCGAGGCGGACGTGATCGATGGACGCCGCGTGACGAGCTTCCCGTCGATCCGCACGGACCTGGAGAATGCGGGCGCGGACGTGGTGGACGAGGAGGTCGTGGTCGACGGCAACCTGATCACGAGCCGCAAGCCGGACGATATCCCCGCGTTCAACAAGGCGATCATCGAGGCGCTGGAAGAAGAACTGGCCGACGAGCCGGTCGACTGATTGAGGAGTAAAGCACGCTCCTTCTTGTTCTCCCGCGAAGGCGGGAGCCCAGACTGGGTCCCCGCCTTCGCGGGGAAACAAGGAGGGGCGGTCTACAGGCTGTTGAGCCAGCGTTGAGCGGGGCGTTCTATCAGGTGGTAGAGGGCGATCGAGGCTAGCATAACCAGACCGAAATACAGCGCGATCCTGGTTGGCGAGACTGCGGTCGCGTCGCTGACGAAAACGAGTTTGAAGGCCTTCCATAAGATGAAGTGGCTGAGATACGTCGCGTAGCTGATCTCGCCGAGATAGTGCGTCCATCTAAGTTCGAACGGATTTCCTAGCCTGCCGGCGGTCAGTGCCAGCAAGAGCAGGACCGCTGCAAATAATGCCGGAACGACCAGAGTTTCCGGCGCGCCGGCGATCCAGCCTCCTGCGGCAAGCACAGTAACGAGTGTCGCACATACTGGTGCTCGTGACCCGCCATGCCAGCGCAACCACAACGCGCAGACGATGCTGCCGGTCGTAAACTCTACCAGGCAACGAAGCAGGCCGTAGCGCGGGATGTCGGTGCCGAGCGTCGGCGCGTCCATCGCCAGATGCAGGCCGACCAGCAAGCCGCCGGCAATTGCCAGCAATGCCCAGCTCGGCAAGCGCCGCCAGTCCACCGGCATAACCAGCAACGGAAACAGCAGGTACGCACCCAGTTCGGCGCTGATCGACCAGGCCGGGTCGTTCCAGGCGAGTTGATGCGTGAAGCCCCAGTTCTGGAGCAGCAGGAGGTGGAACGGCAATTGTGGAAACACGAATTGCGGATCGCTGCGGCCGGTCGCGCGAAGCAGCAGGGCCAGTGCGACGGCGCCGCCCAAGGCGACAAGATGCAGAGGCCAGATGCGGGCAATGCGTTTTTGCAGGAAGCGCGGAATGCTTCTCGCGCCGCCGGTACGAATGCGGTCGGACCAGGTCAGCCAGATCACGAAGCCGGACAGCAGGAAGAAGAAGTCGACCGCCAGATACCCTTTGGCAAAGACGTCGCGCACGCCGGTGGGCAGCCCCGCGATCGACAGGCGGATGTGGTAGAAGACGACGAACCACGCGGCGATTCCTCGAACGCCGGTGAGCGCGCGCAGTTCGTGGACCGGCGCTCGGTCGATCACGTGGAGGTTACTCCGGTAGCTACAGGTTGGGCGCCAGGGGTCACACGACGCATGGGCCGGAACGATTGCTCGCTCCGCTTGCGCGCCAGATAGGTATCGAGGCCGATCTGCGCGCCGATCAGCATGTAGATGAACGGCTGGAACGCGATCGCGATGAACCCTGCGCCGAGCAGGTAGACGATGTGCCCGCTTTGCAATGCCGCTGCAAGCGGTCCGGCCCAGGCGAACTCCCCGTCCGGATCGCGGTAGCGGCGACGGATGAACTCCATGCGGACGATGCCGATCAGGTTGATCGCGAGCCATATCGCAAGGCCGGGATAGCCCTGCTCGCCGAGCATCTCGAAATAGGCGCTGTGATACGCGCGGGCCTTGTCGACCTCGACCTTGGGTGCCTCGGCAGCGCCGGGCGTGGTCTTCAGATCATAGCGGATGTGGTTGCCCAGATACGCGTTGAAGCCCCCACCGAACGGGTTCGCCTTTGCGTATTCGATCGTCCATTTCCACACCGCGAGCCGCGTCGAGGCGGATTCGTCCGCATCATAGGTCTTGATGGTGTTCATGCGGTTGGTGAAGGTCGACGGCAGGAACGGGATCGCCGCCAGCCCCAGCACGCCAAGCATCGCCAGATACGCTACCTTGCGCTTCACGTTGCGGATCGACAGCAATGCCAGCAGGCCGATGCAGAGCAGCCCGGTGCGCGTCGACGTGCCGACGGGGATCAGCAGGCAGGCGAAGACCAGCGCGAGGCAATAGGCCTTTACCCGCCAGTCCGGTCTAAAGATCGTGCCGTGGTGCATGAACCAGATGATGATCGGGACGATCGCGATCGCCACCGCGCTGATCGTGCTGCCCTCGTACAGTCCTGAATTATTGTCGACCATCAGGTTGAGTTGGCCGTATCCGCCGCCGCCGCTGGCGATCGTCTTGATCCCTCCGACGACGATGATCGACGATGCGGCGAGGATCATGAAAAGCAACAGCGCCTCGATCCGCACGCGCGTGCGGAGCGTCAGGGGGAGGAACGCGGCGAAGGCGAGCGCCTTCCACACCCAGTCCCATTTCTCCTTAGCCTCGGCGGGGAAGTCGGCGGCGATCGTCGTGCCCCAGCAATAGAGGAGGAGCAGCACGATCAGCACCTGTCGCCCACCGATGCGCGTGTCGCGCTTGTCGTCGGCGAGGATCCATCCGCCGACCGCCAGCGCGACCGCGATCAGCGAAATCGGCACCGAATTGAGCAGGAGGTAGGTCAGCCGCTGCGGCGAGACGATGTCGATATAGACATAGACGAGCACAAGCAGGAACGGCCGCTTGAACCCCATTCCGAAGAACGCGAGCAGGAAGGCGATGAATGCGAGGTCACGCATCGCGGCGGGGTTTCTCTGTGGCCTTGCGCTTGGTAGCGGCGGTGTCGTGCGGGCTGGGCTCCCGGTCGAGATCGGGACGCTTGAGCAACAGGAACGCCGCAAGCATCATCAACCCGTGGCTGAGGCCGAGCGCGAGATTGTCGATCATGGGTACGGCCTCCTTTCCGGATATGCGGACATCACGGAATCGTCTGTAGGTATAGTCGGTTGACGCGCCGTTAAGCGATCTGTGGCAGGGGGATAGCACGATGCGTATCCTTCATATCCTCGATCATGGCCTGCCGCTGCAAAGTGGCTACACGTTCCGCACGCGGGCGATCCTCAAGGCGCAGGAGGCGCTCGGCTGGACCGTGGCTGCGGTGACGGGTCCGCGGCACGGTGTCGCGCCTGCTTCGGTTGACTCGGTCGACGGGCTGACCTTCCACCGTACGGATACGGACTTGAAGCCGGGGCCGGTCGGCGAGGTCGTCGGGATCGCGGCGTTCGCCAAGCGGATCGATTCGGCGGTCGATGCCTTCAAGCCCGACATCCTCCACGCGCATTCGCCGGTAATCGATGCGCTCGGCGCGCTGATCGTCGCGCGCAAGCGGAACCTGCCGCTGGTCTACGAGATCCGGGCGTTCTGGGAGGATGCGGCTGTCGGCAACGGGACGGGTACCGCGACGTCGTTGCGGTATCGGGCGACGCGGGCGCTGGAGACGTGGGCGGTGCGGCGAGCGGATGCGGTTGCGGTGATCTGCGAAGGCTTGCGCGGCGACCTCATTGCGCGGGGCATCGCGGGGGACAAGATCATGGTGTCGCCCAACGGCGTCGACCTCGACCTGTTCGGCAACGCGCCGCCGCGTGACGATGCACTTGGGGCTGAACTGGGCCTCGACGGTGCCGACGTCGTCGGGTTCATCGGCAGCTTCTACGATTACGAAGGGCTCGACGACCTGATCGCGGCGATGCCTGCCCTGGTGGCGTTGCGGCCCAAAGCGCGGCTGTTGATGGTCGGCGGCGGGCCGATGGAGGCGGCGTTGCGGGCGCAGGCGGAAGCTTCGCCGGTGGCGGATGCGATCCGCTTCGTCGGGCGGGTGCCGCACCAGGAGGTCGAGCGCTATTACGGGCTCGTGCACATCCTCGCCTATCCACGCAAGCGCATGCGGCTGACCGATCTGGTCACGCCGCTGAAGCCGCTGGAGGCGATGGCGCAGGGGCGGCTGGTCGCGGCCTCGGACGTCGGCGGCCACCGCGAACTGATCCGCGACGGCGATACCGGCACGCTGTTTTCGCCCGACGATCCGGGCGCGATTGCAGAGGCGCTCGCGGGGATGTTCGCGGATCGGTCGGGGTGGGACGAACGGCGCGCACGGGGGCGTGCTTTCGTCCAGGAAGAGCGTAACTGGTCGTCAAACATTCGCCGTTATGCTCCAGTCTATGAACGGCTGATCGCGGCCGCGGTGCGGGAAAATTAATGGCAGAGTTTGCTCTTCGGACTTTGCAGCGCGGCAATCTGAATCGTCTGGTGCCGATCGTCGGTGCGATTGCCGGGGGCGTGATCGCGGCGGCGGGCGTGATGCTGTCGTCGGGCGATGCGCTGGAAGCGTTCGTATCGGATACGGGTATCGCGGCGCTGATCCCGATGGCGGCACCGCCGCTCGGGGCGACGGCGCGCGCGATACTCGCGCTGGGGGCGGGGGCGTTGGTCGCGGCGATCCTGTGGTCGTCGCTGTACCTGCTGTTCGGGCCGGGTGGGGTGTTCGCTGGTACGCGACCGCGAGAGGACGGCGTGCCGGTGATCCGCCGCGCCGACGCACATCCCGACGCACCGCCGCGCAAGCCGATGTCGGCGGCCGATCTCGGTACGCCGTTGATGGAGGTTGGCGTCGCGGGTTCGGCCGATGGGGCCGCGCGCGATGAACGGGCTATTCCCGCCGATCTCGACCTGCCGCTGGCCGCCTATGATCCGAAGGCGATGCGGCCGGTGCCGATGGAGCCGGCCCGGCCGGTCGCGCCGCTGGCGCAGCCAACGATGGTCGCGCCGGTGATCGAAATGTCGCCGACCGCCGAGCCGGACACGTTCGTGACCGCGCCTGTGCCGAAGCCGGTCGAGCCACCGGTCGTCGAAACGTCACAACCGGTGGAGGAGGTCAGCGCGCCGACGCCGATTGCCCGGCCTCTGCGTGCGCAGGCCGAGCCGACTACGCCGCCGACGATCGAGACGCTGTTGCAGCGACTGGAACAGGGCGCGCTTCGTCGCGGGCGGATCGGGTCGCACTGAGGTAGACGTGCGCCGCTCGCTCTGGCGTACCCGAGCCTACAGAAAGCGCTGTTTCTCTCTTGTTGCCTCTGATACCCATAGCTCGAAAAACATCGAGGGGGGATCATGGCGAACGCCGAAACCGTTATGGGCGAGCCGGAGAAAGGCGCATCGCGATACGCCTGGTACGTGTTGTCGATCCTGTTTCTCGTCTATGTCCTGAACTTCGTCGACCGGCAGATCATCTCGATCCTGGCGGAGGACATCAAGCGCGACCTGGGGCTCAAGGACCAGGATCTGGGGTTCCTGTACGGCACCGCGTTCGGGGTGTTCTATTCGCTGTTCGGGATCCCGCTCGGGCGGCTGGCGGACAATTGGCACCGCGTCAGGCTGATGACGATCGGGTTGTCGCTGTGGTCGGTGATGACCGCGCTATCGGGCTTTTCGAAGACCGGCGGACATCTTGCCGCCGCGCGGATCGGCGTCGGGATCGGCGAGGCAACCGCTAGTCCTTCGGCATACTCGATCATCTCCGACTATTTCCCCAAGCGGCTGCGTGCGACCGCGTTGTCGATCTATTCCGCGGGGTTGTACGTGGGCGGCGGCTGTTCGCTGTTCATCGGCGGGCTGATCGTGCAGGGCTGGAACAAGGCCTATCCCGGAGGCGGCCCGCTCGGGCTGGTCGGCTGGCAGGCGGCGTTCATGGCGGTCGGCGTGCCGGGGCTGTTGCTCGCGGTCTGGATCGCGACGTTGAAGGAGCCGATCCGCGGGCTGGTCGAGGGCTTGCCCGAACCGGAGAAGCATCCCGCGCCGTTTCGCGCGTTCGGGGCCGAACTGGTGACGATCGTGCCGCCGCTGACCTTGATCGGCGCGGCGATGGGGGGAGCGCGGGCGCTGGGGTATAATCTGGTTGCGCTCGCGCTGGTGGTCGCGGCGGTGTCGGGGGTGGTCGCGGCGGGCGAGCCCTGGCCGCAATGGGTGGCGATCGGGATCGGCGTGTACGCGGTGTTCTCGTGGGCGTCGGCGCTGAAGCGGCGCGATCCGCCGACGTTTGCGCTGATCGTGGGGACGCCGGCGTTCCTGTGCACGGTCGTCGCGTACGGGTTGAACGCGTTCCTGAGCTATGCCGCGAGTTTCTGGGCGGCGCCCTATGCGTTGCGCGAGCTTGGTGCGACGCCGGCGTCGGCGGGGTTCATGATCGGCAGCCTTGGCGCGACCGCGGGGTTTCTTGGGCTGACGATCGGTGGCGTGGTGTCGGATCGGTTGCGGCAAGGGAATCCGGCGGGGCGGTTGTGGGTGGTGATCTTTGGTGCGGTTGTGCCGGTGCCGTTCCTGATCCTGGCCTTCACCGCGTCGTCTCCGGTCGCGTTCTATGCGGGGATCTTCTTTGCGCAGTTGACCGCATCGTGTGCGCTGGGGGCGGCGGCGGCGACCACGCAGGACATGGTCTTGCCGCGGATGCGGGGGACGGCGACGGCGACGTTCTTCATCGGGACGACGCTGATCGGGTTGGCGCTCGGGCCGTACATGGCGGGGCGGGTGTCGACGCTGACCGGGAGCCTGTCGATCGGGATGCTGTCATTGCTGGTGGTGACGCCGATTACTTTGGCGTGTGCGGTGGCTGCGTATCGGTTGGCGCCTGGGGCTGAGGCTACGCGGGAGGCTAGGGCTCGGGCGGCGGGGGAGGGGATTTAACCGCTCCTGTCGAACTTATCTCGTCACACCCTTCCGTTCGCCCTGAGCGAAGTCGAGACACCTACGCTTGCGGTAGACCCTTCGACTTCGCTCAGGGCGAACGGAGATGGGGGCGGGTCAGTGCGCGAAAAACGTGCTTCGATACGAGCCCTCGATACGCCGCCTTCGGCGACTGTTCGGTCTCTACTCAGCACGAACGGACGTTGCGCAGGCGAATGTGCCCCTCCTGAAAATTAGGAGGGGCCACGCACTCACCCCGCCTGGAACACACCGCAGGCGATCCGCCCGCCGCTGTTACCGGCTGGGTCGGTCATCAAGTCGTCCGGACCCGCGTGCACCACGAAGGCCGAGCCGTCCGTATCTATCAGGCCCGCCATCGTCGCGCCGGGGATCGTGATGCCGATCGTGCCGCGGCCGTCGGTGCCGATGACGAGGTTGGGCAGGTCGCCTTCGTGAGGACCCTGTGGGTTCATGCTGCCGTGCTTCATGCCTGTCGGGTTCCAGTGGCCGCCCGCGGTCGTGAAGTCGGGGGCGTCGCAGCGGCCGACCATGTGGATGTGCGCGCCGTGCGTGCCGGGGGGCATCGCCTTGGCGTCGAGCGTGAAGCGGAGGCCGCCCGCGACTTCGGTGGCGGTGGCGCGGCCGACATCGCTGCCGGTCGCGGTCTGGAGCGTTGCCGTGGCGCGCTGCCCGCCGGATACGGGGGCACCAGTCTCCATGCCAGTCTTCTCGCAGGCGGTCAGCCCGATCGTCGCCGCGCCGAGCAGTGCCAGTGTCGCAATCCGCATAATGTCTCTCCCTGTTGTCTCTTGGCGAACCCTTCGCCGTGGCTCAGGTTCCACCCCCGGTATCGAGCGCCCAGCGTGCGACCGGTTCGTACGTCGCGCCGTCGCGGCCGAGATGGCTCTGGTACAGCACGAGATGGGGTAGCGGGAAGGGCGCGCTGGACAGTGCGGCATGTGTTGCAAGCCAGTCCTCGATCGCGAACCCGACACCCGCCGACCGCGCCAGCCGCGCGACGGTGATGTGCGGGAGATAGGCGCGATGTTCGGGCGGGAGGCCGGCGCGGACGCACGCCTGGTCGACCTTGCGGTGGAGCGCGGCGAGCGCGCCGGGGGGCGTCACGCCGGCCCAGAGCGTATCGGTCCGTCCGCGCTTCTCGAACCGGCCGACTCCGGTGAGCGCGACGCTCGGGACCGGCGCGACGATCTGGCTCAAAGCGACCGCGACGTCCTCCGCGACCGGTCGTTCGACCTCGCCGATGAAGCGCAGCGTCACATGCAGTTGCTCCTCGTCCTGCCAGCGCGCGGACGGCACGCCCTCCATTATGTCGAGCAAGCTCTGACGGATAGCGGGCGGCGGGCGGAGGGCGACGAAAAGGCGGATCATGGATTGCGGCAGGTTAACCGCGAACCACCATGCCGATGCAACCACTCTGCTTGAAAAGCGTCCTGTAAAAGACGATATTCACCGTAACCGGCACCATGCCGGACAAAGGAGCTGATTTCACCATGGCTAATTGGTCTGACCCCCGGCCCCGCGCCGCGCCGTTCGGAACGACGGCCACGGGCCAGCGTACCGAGGCCTATGACGCTGGTCTTCGGTCGTACATGCTGTCCGTGTATAACTACATGGGCTCGGCTGTCCTGCTGACGGGCATCGTCGCGATGCTGTTCGCATGGGGCGGCGCAGAGTCGCCCGCCGCACAGGTGTTCATGAGCGGCGGCATCCTGAAGTACGTCATCATGTTCTCGCCGCTCGCGATCGTGTTTGGCATGAGCTACGGCCAGAACAAGATGTCGACCGGCACGATGCAGATGCTCTTCTGGGGCTTTGCCGTCCTGATGGGCTTGTCGATGTCGACCATCTTCCTGGTCTATAGCGGCACGTCGATCGCGGGCGCGTTCTTCGCCACCGCAGCCGGTTTCGCTGGTCTCAGCCTGTACGGCTACACCACCAAGCGCGACCTGTCGGCGTTCGGGACGTTCCTGATCATCGGTGTCGTCGGCCTGCTGGTCGCGAGCCTGATCAACATGTTCCTGCAGTCGGGCGTGATGCAGCTGGTTATCAGCGGCGTCGGCGTGCTGCTGTTCGCGGGCCTCACCGCCTACGACACGCAGCGTACCAAGAGCCTGTATGGGCAGGTTGCCGGCACGGACATGGTCGGCAAGGTCGTCATCATGTCGGCGCTGAGCCTGTACCTCGACTTCATCAACATGTTCATGTTCGTGCTGCGTCTGTTTGGTAGCAGCCGCAACTAACTCCCGCTAAGGGTGTGACGAACGCAGGGCTCGGCGGGACACCGCCGGGCCCTTTTCTTTTGGCCTCGGGACAGGAATGGGACGCGCAATGCGGCTCTCGATCGACGTGCGTCTGGATTACGGGATCACCGGGGACGCCGATGTGCTCCTCCAGATCGAGGCTGCGGCGATGGCCGACCAGCAGATCGAGTCCGAGTCCCTTACCTTGTGGTCCGACAGTCCAATCCGGGCGGTGCGTGGCGAAGACGGGATCGGGCAGCGTTGCTGGTCGCGCGGACATGGGCGGTTCACGGCCGAGTATAAGGCCATCGTCGCGGTAAAACGCGAGCGGGTGCAGCTCGAGCTGTATCCGGCGACGCCGCCGCGGATGCTCGATGGCGAACTGACGCCGTATCTGATGCCGAGCCGTTATTGTCCGTCGGATCGGTTCGAGGGGTTCGTCGCGCGCGAGTTCGGCGGGCTGGAAGGCGGTCCGCTCGCGGCCGCGTTGACCGAGTGGGTGTACCAGTCGCTCGACTATCGCTGTGGATCGAGCAGCGGGGAGACGACCGCGCTCGATACGTTTGCGTCGCGCTCGGGGGTGTGTCGGGATTATTCGCATCTGCTGGTATCGCTCGCGCGCGCGGGTGGGATCCCGGCGCGGTGTGTATCGGCCTATGCGCCGGGGGTCGATCCGCCCGACTTCCATGCGGTCGCGGAGCTGTGGCTGGCGGGCGACTGGCGGTTGATCGATGCGACCAAGATGGCGACGTGCAGCGATATCGCACGTGTTTGTGTGGGGCGTGATGCGACCGATATCGCGTTCATGACGGTGTTTGGGCAGGCGTATCTGTGGGAGCAGACGGTCAAGGTGACGCCGCTCGATTGAGCCGCTTCCCGGGGCCCGTCGCCGGGAAACAAACTTCGCTTCGACCGTTGGTCATCGCCAAGATTAAAAAGGGACGTCGCAATGACCGACATAGACAAGAGCGCGCTGGATAGCCTGTCCGTAGCGCCCGACGACAAGGATGCCGAGGGCAAGAGCTCGGGTCGCGATCCACGCCAGGAAGCGGGACAGGACAAGTCGATCGGCAAGCGCCTGCAGAAGAACCCGGACAGCGCTGACGCACGTCTCGACAACGGGCTCGACGAGTCGATGGACGGCAGCGATCCGATTTCGGCGACCCAGCCGGGGTCAGGCACCGAGCCGGCGAAGTCGTCGGGTTATGACGAGGATGCCGAGCGGGCGCTGCGCGAAAAGCAGGCGTAACCCTTAGCATCTGCTCAACGAACGGGCGTCGGTCGGCAACGACCGGCGCTTTTTTGTTGCCCAAACGCCTCGCAAGACGATCAAATCGCTTGGTTTCGTTCGGTTCGTCGCAGCCTTGTTGCAGCGCAACAGCTTTCATGGTCGCTTGGTGTTACGGAAAGATGACGCGCGATAGGGTCGTTGTTAACCATCCGAGCGCATAGTCTGCCGGTTCCTTGACGAGAGCGGGGTGACGACATGGCTTCCAGAATGAAACCGGCACAGGGGTCGATGACCCTCGCCGAGATGAAGGAATTCGCGGCTTTTCCGAGTTCGACGCAGCGGTATATCCGGCGTTCGCTCGACGTGGGCCTGGACCGCGAGGATGCGATGCAGCGCTGGTCGCGCGACGTGGTCGAGGCGGCAAGCATACGGGCGCAGGCACGGCTGTACAACAACCTCCCCGATCTGCGCGCGATGGTGCCGGACGATAGCGGCCTCGATGCGATCGAGCCGTTCCTGGCGCCGTTGATGACGCTGGTTGCGTTCGACCTGGGGCAGGGGCGGCTGACGAGTTTCTCGGCGTTGCGGTTCCTGTACGAGCGGTTGATCGGGGCTGAGGTCCGGCCCTGGCTGCCCTCGGCGTTCTGCGCGGCGGCGGCGCTGCCGCATCTGCATCCGGAACTGCGGCGAAAGCTGCTCCAGTCGATCAGCGAGGCGGCGGCGACCGCGTCGGGCTGGTCGAACCGGCAGCCGGCGTTCTTTCCGTATTGGGTCGAGAAGGTGGATTCGGGGACGACCTTGGCGAGCTGACCCCTGCTGATCCTCCCCCGCCAGGGGGAGGTGGCGCCGTAGGCGACGGAGGGGGAGGACACGAAGCGGGGGGTAGCGCTTTCCTCCCCCTCCGTCTGGCAAGCGCCAGCCACCTCCCCCTTGCGGGGGAGGATAGGTTCTCTCTCGCCAAACTACCGGCACGCGCGCCAGCGGGTTGCGCCGCGGTTCGCCTGGTCGAGATGCAGGTGGTCGGCATGCGCGGCATTGTAGTCGGGGGACAGCGTCGTCGCGAACAGCTGGCACGCGCCGTCGCGGACGTCGCGGAGAAATGCGGCTTTGGGGGCGTCGCCCTTCCAGTCTCGCGCGACGGTGATGCGGGTGCCGTCGGTCAGGCGGAAACCGGCGATGTCGACCGCGTCGGCGGTCGCGTGTTCGCTCCAGTTGCTCGAATGGCTGCCGGCGATGCGGCGGCAACTATAGCTGCCGAAATGATCGATCGTCGCGACGCGTGCGCCGATGTGGCGTTCGGCGGCAGGCTGGACGATGTCCCATTCCCACATCGCCAGTGCCGCGGCGACCGGACAGGCGACGCCTAACCCGGCAGGTGCGAAGGCGATCTTTCGGGCGCCGCCGGTCAGGCGCACGCCGTCGGCATAGCCGCATTGCCCGTCGCCCTTGCGTGGCGGCAGGACGGTGTAGCGGACGCCGGCGCGGTCGAGCAGCGCGCGGCATTGCGGAAAATCCTTGGTCAGCGCGGTGAGCTTGCGGCCCGTGAACAGTCCGATCGGCTGGCCGAGATCGAGTGGCGCCCAGGGCACGTCCCGCGGCCGGCCGCGCAGGCTAGCCCACAGCATCAGCGCCAACGTCGCGATGACGACCAGCGCCACCAGCCACCCGATCGTCCTCCGCACCGCGCGCATGTCAGCCGCGCACCGCGTCCGACATCGGCTCCGACGTTACCGGATAGCCGAGGTCGTCGGGGATGCAGAGATGCTCGACGCCGTCGCGTATCTCGGTCCACGGCGTGACGGTGCGGATCGGGTGCGCGCGGGCGTCAGCGACTGCGGCGTCGAAATCGGTGAACTTCGCGAGGCGTTCGAGATTGCGGCGGGTCGGGAAGATGATCGTCGCGCGTCCGGAGTCGGTCTCGGCGAGAATGTGCGCGGCGGTTGCCCAGAACAGGCGGACGTTTTCGGTCTCGTCGACCCGCGCCGCAGGGGCTTCGGCGGGCCGGCGGGCGAGATAGAAGCGCGTGTCGAAGATGCGTGCGTGGGCGTGCGCTGGCCGCCAGCGGGCGAAATACTCCAGCGTTTCGAGGTCGAGGGATGTGCCTGCGTCCGCCAATGCTGCGCCGAACGCGGTTCCGGCGTGAAGGGCGGCGCGCAACTGCTCGAAAGCCTGGATGGAGGGCATCGGTGACAGGCCGATCGGCAGGCCGGCCTCCTCTATCGTCTCGCGGATCGCGGCGATGCGCGCGGCGGTTTCGTCGTCGGGGTGGCCGAGCAGAGCCGCCAGCGCATGGTCGCCGGGATCGACGCGGCCGCCGGGGAATACCAGTGCGCCGCCCGCGAACGCCATCGCCTTGGCCCGCTCGACCATCAGCAGTTCCGGGGGACCGGCTGGCGTGTCGCGGAAGATGACGAGCGTCGCGGCGGGGATGGCGGGGGGGAGCGCGTCGGTCATTGGCTTTGGTAACGCGCGAGGGCGGGATCGGGTAGCGTCGTGGGGTGGAGTTACTCAGAGGTGGGACGGTGCAATCCGACGCAGTTAAGCTTGTTCTCCCGCGAAGGCGGGAGTCCAGTCTGGGTCCCCGCCTTCGCGGGGAAACAGGGACGTTCGGTTCTAGCCGTCAGTCTGCGAGCATCGCGGCGAGTGCGGGAGTCAGGGATTCGCGGGCGGTGCCGTCGATTTCGGTGACGAGGCGGGCGGCGATGCCGTGATTGTGCGCGAGGTCGAAGCCGTTTGGGCCGAGGACGGTGAGTGCGGTTGCCCAGGCGTCGGCGTCGAGCGCAGTCTCGTGAATGACGCTGGCGGAGACTACGGCGGTGTCGATCGGGCGTCCGGTGCGTGGATCCAGCGTGTGCGCGCCGCGGCGGTAGTCGCCGGAGGTTGCTACCGCTTGGCCGTGCAGCGCGATCCGGAGCGGGGGGAGTGTCAGGCCCGGTGGGCTTTCGAGGTCGACCCACCAGGGCTCGCCGTCCGGCTTGATCCCGCGACCGACGAGTTCGCCGCCGATCTCGACCAGTGCGTTCGGGATGCCGGCGTCGTGCAAGAGGTCGGCGATGGCGTCGACCGCGTGGCCCTTGGCGATCCCCGACAGGTCGAGCGCGGTGCCGCCGGGTTGGCGGAGGTGCGCGCCGGTGGCGGCGAACGAGATCCGGGACCAGCCCGATGTCGCGCGCGCCGTCTCGATTTCGGGTGTGCTCGGGGGGCAAGCGACGGGGACGGGGCCGAAACCCCAGGCATCGACGAGCTTGCCGATCGCCGGATCGAACGCGCCGCCGGTTATCTTGGCGATCGCCAGGCCGCGCGTCATGACGTGCGCGAAGTCGGGTGGGAGCGTCGTCCAGGTGCCGCTCGGCGACCGGTTGAAGCGGGACAGGAGCGAGTTCGGTGCCCAGTGGCTCATCTCCGCGACGAGCTCGGCCAGCCGCGCGATGATCGCGGACCGGATCGACGACGGATCGGTGCCGGCGGGCGCAGCGAAGCGTACGCTCCACGACGTCCCCATCGTCTCGCCGCGGAGATCGAGCACCACCGCCGACGGATCGCGCGCCGCGAACGCTGCGGCGTCGATCGTCGGCGGCAGCGCGATTCTCATGCCGCCAAACTCATGCCGAACGCCTCAGGGCGTGAGGACTTCGAGCGTCGTGACGTAACTCATCCGCCGCTCGGTCGCGCGCGGGCTGGTTGCCTTGGCGTCGGTCAGCGTGGCGTTGAGCCAGTACATCCCGGCGGTCGGCCACGAGACGCTGAGCACGCCGTCAGCGCCGGTGGTCAGCTCGCGTGCGCCCTCGTCGTTGCGATAGCGCTTGCCGCCTGGGATCACTGTCACCTTCAGCCCCGCAGCGGGTTTGCCGTCGACCAGGAAGCGGAACTTGGCGGTCTCGCCCGCGACCAGTTCGTCGGGGTGCGTGATCGGTGCGAATTCCAGGCCCTTGCCGGTCGGCTTGAAGACGGTGGTGGTCGGCGCGCCCGCGGTCACGAAGATCTCGTTGCGGCCCGACACCTCGGTGACCTTAACGTCGGTCGCGTTGGCGGGGATGTCGGCGACGGTCAGCGGGGCAGGCGCGTTCGGCTGCGGCGGACCACGACGACCGCCGAGGCGCTTCTCGACGCCATCGACCTTGAAGCTGCCCATCACGGCGGACATCTGCGTGCTGATCTTCCACGTGCCGGGCTTGTCGAGCTTCACGTCGAACACCGAGCGATAGCGCCCGGTCGCGCCGTTCTGCAAAATGCCTTCGCTACCGTCGGGCTGCCAGACCTTCATGGCGTCGAGGCGAAGCGGTTGGTGATCGAAGAAGAAAAGGTCGTTCGAGACGGCGGCGTCGACCGTGACCCAGCCATCGGTCCCCGAGAACACGGTGGCCGAGGGCAACAGCCACATGCGGTGCGCCGACAGTGCGGCGGGGATCGACAACAGCGCGGCGGCGGCCATCAGGCGTGCAACAAAAGGCTTCATGCTGTGATCCTTAGCGGGCGGAGATGGCGACGACGCCGAGCTCGGTCTTGCCCGTGGTGCGGGCTCCGGCGGTAAGCGGTACGGAGACGAGTTCGCGACCGCCGGTCTCGCGCGCAGCCTCGACGTTGAGGACATACTGGCCGGGCTTGACGTCGGCGGGCAGGGGAATCGTGTACTGGCCCGGCGTCCGCGTCGCCCCGCTGACGCCGTCGGCGGGCATCGTCATGCTGCGGCCGCCCTTGCGCCACCACGCGCGCAGATCCGCGAGCCATTTGGTACCGGGATCGTTGCCGCGCTTCTTGAGATCATACCAGACCGCCAGCGTCCGCGGCGCGCCGCCGCCGACCGGCTCGAGCCATACCGCGACATAGGGGCGATGATATTCGGCGACGTCGAGCCGCGGGATCGTGATCGTCACCGCACCGGGCGGCGCTGCAACCGCAGGCGACAACAGGGCAGGTGCGGTGATCGCCCCGCCGAGCAACAGGAACGCGGTAGGACGCATGGCGAAACCCCTCAATGGATGAACAGGATGGCGAGCAAGACGGGAAGCGCGAGCCCGGCGGCGACGATCGGCCAGGTCGAGGGCCGGTGCCGCGCGTGGAGTTGCAGCAGCAGGAGTCCGGTGAGTGTGAAGAGGATGCACGCGCCGGCGAAGACGTCAATGAACCAGAACCACGCCGCGCCCGCGTTGCGCCCCTTGTGCAGGTCGTTCAGATACGAGATCCAGCCGCGATCGGTGGTTTCCGCGGTGATCGCGCCGGTCGCGCGCGCGATGCTGACCCAGCCGTCGCCGCCGGGTCGCGGCAGCGCGACATAGGCGTCGCTATCGGACCATTCGACAGGCTTGCCAGCGGGATCGAGCCCGACTGCGGTCGCGACCGCCTTGGCGACGGGAACGGGGAGCGGCGCGTCGGCGGTATGCGGTGCGCTCAGCATGTGGAGCAGCGGGCGCGGTAACGTCCCGCTTTTCTCCACGACGACCGGTTTGGCACCGATCGATGCCGCATGATTGAGCGTGATGCCGGTGATCGCGAACAGCAGCATCGCGGTCAGCGACAGCGCCGCGCTGATCCAGTGCCAGCTGTGCAATTGCTTGAGCCACCAGCTTCGCCACTTGCGTTTGCGCTTGGCGGTCGTCGCAGGCGACGGGGAAGTTCGGGACGCGTTCACAGAGGTCCGCCTATCGGCTCGCGACACGCAGATCAAGGCTATTGAGAATAGTTAGCAGAAATGACGAGTGGTGCCTCGACGTCGCAGGAGGGCGTCGAGGCGATAGCATCAGTCTCCGCGTCGTGCGCGCTCGGCCATCTCGTTGAACTGGTCGAGCGTTTCCGAAAAGCGGTGATCGGCTTCGGCATTGCGCAAAGGGCGGACGCGTTCGACGAGAATCTCGCTCGGCGTCGGCTGTTGTGTCCAGAGCGCCATGACCTCATCCGCAAACGCCTCCAGCGGCATGTAGGCCGAGCGCGTCTCCTGTCCGGGGGTGAGGCTGGTTTGTACGCCGGGGGGCACGATCTCGATGACCTCGACCTTGCCGTCCAACGCGCGACGCAGGCTGACGGTGTAGGAGTGGATCGCCGCCTTGGTCGCGGAATAGACCGGCGCGGTGGTCAGCGGGATATAAGCCAGCCCGGACGTCAGGTTGACGATCGTGCCGCCGGACTGTCCCACGAGATGATCGACCAGCGCGTTGGTCAGCCTGATCGGCCCGAGCAGGTTGGTGACGATCGTCGCCTCCGCGTCGGCGAGATCGCGGCGGGTCGAAATATCCTCCAGCTTCATGATGCCGGCATTGTTGACCAGCACGTTGAGCGCGGGGTGTTCGGCGACGAGGCGCTGCGCAAAGTCCTCGATCGCGGCGGGATCGTCGATGTCGAGCGTCATCGCGCTCATGTTCTCGCGCCCCGCAATCGTCTCGTCGAGCGCTTCCTGACGTCGGCCGGCAACGATCACCGCGTTGCCCGCATCGTGGAGACGATGCGCCAGCGCGGCGCCGATACCCGACCCGCCGCCGGTGATGAGAATGGTGTTGCCGGTCGGGTTCATGCCGCGTCTCCTGATGATAGCGGCGGTACAACGCAGGCGATGCGCGTTCGGTCCGCATCGATCAGGGGTCGGCTTCTACATAACCTCGACCGGACTCGCCGAAGCTGAATGGCGTTGATCGCGTACGGTATTCCGGCGAACGCTGACGATCACCGCGACGAGGCCAAGCGCTGACGAGACGGCACCCGCGATCGCCACCGCCGGATACCCGAACCCTGCCGCGATCACGCCGCCGCCGACCGCTGCGCCAATCGCATTGCCCAGGTTGAACGCGCCGATGTTCATGGCGGATGCGAGGTTGGGCGCGTCCGCCGCGGCGTGCATCACGCGGATCTGCAGCGGCGGAACGAGCGCGAAACTCGCAATACCCCAGAGGAAGATGAGGATCGCGGTCGGAATCTTGAATGGCATTAGCAGTGCGAAGACGATCAGGATTGCCGTCAGGGAGGCGAGCGTGACGATCAACGTCTTGTCGACCGAGCGATCGGCGAAACGGCCGCCGAGCCAGTTGCCGAGCGTCAGCCCCAGGCCGTAGGTCACCAGCATCGCGGTAATGTAGCCGAGCGAGGCGTGGGTCACTTCGCGCAAGATCGGCGTGATGTAGGTGAACACGGTGAACATCGCGCTCGCGCCCACCACGGTCAGGCCCAGCGCGCCGAGCACGGGGCCCCGTGTCAGTACGCGCAGTTCCGCCATCGCATCGCTGCCCTCGGGCGCAGGCAAAGCCGGCAGCGTCAGCCGCAGCGCCGCCATCGTCGCCACGCCGAGTGCCGATATGCCCCAGAACGACGCGCGCCAGCCGAGATGGTCGCCTGCCCAGGTCGCGAGCGGCACGCCGACGACGTTCGCGATCGTCAGCCCCATGAACATCGCCGCCACCGCGCCCGCGCGTCGTTCCGCCGGTACGAGGCTGGCCGCCACGATCGACCCGACGCCGAAGAACGCGCCGTGGTTGAACGAGGTCAGTATCCGTGCGGCCATCAGCATGCCGTAGCCGGTCGATACCGCCGCGAGCAGGTTGCCGATGGTGAAGATACCGGCGAGTGCGATCAGCAACGTTCGCCGCGGCACCCGCCCGGTGGTCAACGTCATCAATGGCGCACCAATGACGACGCCGAGCGCATAGGCGCTGATCAGCAATCCCGCGGTCGGGATCGACACGCCGAGATCGGTCGCGATGACCGGAAGCAGCCCCATCGGCGCGAATTCGGTCACGCCGATGCCGAACGCGCCGACGGCGAGGGCCAGCAGGCCGGGATTGAGTTTCATGATGTCGTTCCTCAGACCAGCGCAGGGTTTAGCCGGGCGAAACCCTCTTGCTGGCGATAGGGCGTATGGGGGTAGGGCGGCAGCACATCGCTGGCCGTATCGAGCACAGCGACCTGTGCGGCCGTCAGTTCCCAGCCGACCGCCCCTAGATTGTCGCGCAACTGGGCTTCGTTACGTGCGCCGATGATGACGGACGATACGGTCGGGCGGCGCAACAGCCAGTTGATCGCGACCTGCGGCACGGTCTTGCCCGTCTCCGCCGCGACCGCCTCGAGCGCGTCGATCACGCGGTAGAGATGCTCGGCCTCGACCGGCGGTGCGAACTGTTCGGTGTCGTGCAGGCGGCTGCCCGCGGGGATCGGCCGGTCGCGCCCGATCTTGCCGGTCAGGCGACCCCAGCCAAGCGGGCTCCACACCAGCGCGCCGACTCCCTGATCCGCGCCGAGCGGCATCAGGTCTGCCTCGTACGCGCGGCCGATCAGCGAGTAATAGACTTGATGCGCGACCAGCCGCGGCGAGCCGTGGCGGTCGGCGATGCCTTGCGCCTTCATGAGCTGCCAGCCGGGATAGTTGGACACGCCCGCATAGCGGACCTTGCCCGCAGCGATCAGCGTGTCGAGCGTGCCGATCACCTCCTCCGTCGGGGTCGATGCATCGAAGGCGTGAAGCTGGAGTAGGTCGACGTAATCGGTGCCTAACCGCCGCAACGAATCCTCGACAGCGCGGATCAGCCGCGATCGCGACGCGCCCCAATCCTGCGGGCCGTCACCCATCGGCAGGCCGGTCTTGGTCGAGATCAACACCCGGTCGCACCGCCCCTTGATCGCCGCGCCGAGCACGGACTCCGAGGCGCCGTTGGAATAGACGTCGGCGGTGTCGAACAACGTCACGCCCGCTTCCAGGCAGACATCGACCAGCCGCCGTGCTTCGGTCTCGTCGCTGCGTCCCCACGCGCCGAACAACGGCCCCGTGCCGCCGAAGGTCGCGGTGCCGAAGCTCAACACGGGAACGCGCAAGCCCGATGATCCCAATTGCCGATAGTCCATGTGCGTATCCCCGATGTTCGCGTTGGTGCATAGATGGACGGTATGGTGCCCCCTTATTAGACGATGCGGCGGCGAAGGATTTGTGACGTGGACGCAAAGATCGGGATAGGCGCCGACCGGGCCCGTGCGCTGGAGATCTTCGCGACGGTGATGCGCGAGGGCAGTTTCTCGGGGGCTGGTCGCGCGCTGGGGCTGACGCCATCAGCGGTGGCGCGGTCGATCGACCGGATCGAGACACGGCTTGGCGTGCGGTTGCTGCTGCGCTCTACGCGGGCCCTGACGCCGACCGTCGAGGGGCAGGTCTATCTGCAGACCGCGCGGCGGATTCTTGCCGACCTGGACGACGCGGAGCAGCAGATCGCCGATCAAGGTGCGCCGCGGGGGCGGCTGCGGATCAGCGCCGCGCTATCGCATGGGCGGTTGTGCATCGTGCCTCTGCTGGGCGAGTTCGCGCGTTCGTACCCACATATCCTGGTCGATTTCGCGCTGACCGATACGCTCGTCGATGTCGCGGGCGGGCAAGCGGACGTCGCGGTGCGCTTCGGTCCGCTGGCCGACAGCCTGCTGACCGCGCGCAAGCTGGGCGAAAGCGGCCGCGTCATCGTCGCGGCGCCCGACTATCTCGCACGGTGCGGGACGCCGACGGTCCCCGAAGACCTGCACGCGCATAATTGCCTCAACTTCAACTTTCGTCGCGTCGAACCTGTTTGGCCATTCCGCCGCGATGGGCAGGACATCGCGTTGTCGGTGAGGGGCAATATCGAGGCCAACAACGGCGAAACGTTGGGTCAGCTTGCGTGTGCGGCGGTCGGAATCGCGCGTGTCGGCGCGTTCAGCGTCGTCGACGACATCGCCGCGGGACGGCTCGTGCCCGTACTGGAGGACTTCAATCCAGGCGATGTCGAGCAGATCCACGCGGTGTTCGTCGGCGGCACGAACACGCCGGCGCGCGTGCGCGTGTTCGTAGACTTCCTCGTCGCCCGGCTGGCCAACTAGGCGATCGGACGGTCAGCGCTCGATCGAGAGTATGCGCGCATAGCCTTCCAGTTGCAGCGCGCGGTCTCGCGTCAGGATTGTCCCGGAAGCCGCCTCCATCGGGACGTACATCGTGCCGCTGCGGGTGGCGTAGATAGCAGTTCGCACCCTGTCCTCGGCATCCCGGAAGGTGATCCAGACCCTTTGCGATTGGCGCAGGGATTGCGCCGCCGGGGCAGGGAGTCGCCGCAGCAGTGCCGCGTACGCAAGGTTCATGCGCCGATCATAGTCGCGCAGCGCTGTGGTCTCGCATTCGGTCTGGCCGGCGGTGGAGGCGTTGGCTTCGCGCTCCAGGCAACGCGGCAAGCTGGTGCCGGTAGGATCACCCGACGGCATTGCGGCAAGGTCGGCGGGCGATGCCAGCAGCGTCAGGAGATGCCATGCGAGAGTCATCGGTTCGCCTCGATGCGGGTCGATCCGCGGCAATCTGTTCGATAGAAAAATGGGCCGGTGTTACCCGACCCATTTCACTTAGTTGCTGTCGGAGTTGTTGTCGTCTTCATGATCGACGATCAGGTACGTCACACCAGCGACGATGCCGACGCCGATGATCAGCGGAACAATGCTCACGCCCGTGAGATTGCTTGCCTTCTTCGACGACGTGCCCGCACGAACCGGCGACGCGACCGAGAGCGACTGTGCCGAATTGGCGACAGGCGCGGCGCTGGCCGCAACTGGCAGGGCAGTCATGGCGACGGCGGACGCGCCGAGAATCAATGTTTTAATCATAAGTCACTCTTCTCATGGAACAGCCGTTGCGGCTGCGGGGCACCAACGATTCCAGACCGCGTGGGTTCCTGATGATAACATGTCCGGATCGGACGAATAATTGTGTCGGGTATCGATGCGGATTAGTTGCTTGTAATGAAGAGAATTATACGTTCAAATATAACTGTTTTGGGTTTCTTATACTTGTAACATAGTGCGTATGTGTCGAGAATGGCGTCCTAATTACCTGAAATATCTGCATAAGGTGGTCAGTCGGCTCTTCCGTGCGCGTCCGCATGGGCAGTGATGGCTTCGCAGAGCGCGTGTGTCGCCAAAATGGCTGCAGCCGGGGTGGTGCGTTTCTCGCGTACCGCCGTCAGAAAGTCGGCGCACATCGCTTCGAAGCCGCGCTGACGTCCGACGGAGGTCCAGTCACTACGCCGATGGTGGCACTCCGTGCCGGCGGAGCGCACCCGTTCCGCCATGTTCCGCACCGACTGCCTCACGCCGTTCCCGATCACGTCCAGTCGTTCCTCGTCCAGTCCGCTATCCCGGTGCATCGTGCCGATGGCCGTAAAGCCCTCGCCCGCCAGCATCAGCGTCACCACCTTGAGCACTCCATGCTCGACATGAGTCTCGATCGTGCGGCGCAGTAATGGGGCAGGCGCCAGAAACAGCAGCGTGTCGGCGACATGGATGAAGTCGTCGAACACTACTTTGCGCGGGGTGTCGGCCTGGCGGTAACGGTGCTTTTCCATGACGATCAAGCTCGGGCCGGTACCACGAAGCGCCGCGTAGTCCGGGGCAAACCGGCGGTTGAACCCGACTGTCAGCAGCGTTTCCTGGCGTTCCGCCAGCGCCACAAGTTCTTGGGTTTCGGCAAGATTGTCGGCGAGCGGCTTGTCGACAAAGGTGGGGATACGCCGTTCCAGCAACAGTCGAACGAGCGCCGGATGCGCACCGGTCGCGGCGTGGATGAAAGCCGCGTCGAAGGTCGCCGCCTCCAATGCATGCTCTACGCTGGCATGAAGGTGAGGCACGCGGAACGAACGTCCGGCTTCACGGAGAACCCGCTGGTCGCGCGTCGCCAGATGGAGTTCCAGTTCGGGGTTCGCCGCCAGCACCGGCAGATATCCCTTGTGAGCGATGTCGCCCAATCCCGTCACCAACACGCGCATCGCGACCTCCGAACCGTCAATTCCGGTGCGCTAGATACCGCAATCGCGCTCCGTGCCGATACGTGGCTTCGCGGGGCTGACGATTTACGCAGGCGCCACAGAACCGACCCGGGTTTGCGACGTTGGACAGGGAAAGGAGACCTGAAATGCTGATCCTAGCGCTTGCCCTCACCCTGGCTGGCTCGCCCGATCTCGACCGCTGCCTCAACACCGGGGAGGCCGCACAGGGTATCACCCCGGCGATGGCGGCCTGTTTCGGCGCGGATTACAAGCGGGCCGATGGGCGACTGAACAGGACCTATGTTGCCACCATGAAACGGTTGCCGTCTGCGCGTCGCACCGCATTGCGCATGTCGCAGCGCGCCTGGATCAAACAGCGCGACGCTGCCTGCCCGCTCGATCAAGGCGACGGCGTCGGCACGATCGAACGCCTGAACCATCCCGCCTGCCTGACGAAGCAGACTGACCGGCGCACCGCGTGGCTTGCGCGCTACCGCTGATGTGATTCCTGCCGCAGCCGATTGGAAGCGGGGCGGGGTCGGGGAGAGTCTTCAGCCCGGTGAGATCCTCTATCCGTGCAATCCGATTCTCAATGCCCCGCTGTTCCAGTCGACGGCGCGCCGGGCCCGGTCCGAACGACCCGGATCAAGCCGCGAGCATGCTGATGGTGGCGCGGTTGCGGCCGTCACGCTTGGATTGATACAATGCCATGTCCGCCGCCTGGATGAGCGTCGTACCATCCCGGTCCATGGCGTCGGACCAGGTCGCGATGCCGAACGACATGCTGGTCGAGCCCAGCGTGCGGTTGCCGTGTCGGACAGCCAGTTCCGCAATGGCGCGCCGCACGGTCTCGACGCGACCGGCAAGTGCTTCCGCGGTCGTGCCCGGCGCGATGATCGTGAACTCCTCGCCGCCGAAGCGGCAAATGACATCGCCGTCGCGGAACCGACTGCGCATCTCCGCCGCGACCATCTGCAGCACTGAGTCGCCGGCATCGTGGCCGAACTCGTCGTTGAACCGCTTGAAATGATCGATGTCGCACATGACGAGGCTGAGCGGACTCCCCGCGCGCAAGGATCGGGCGATCTCCAGCTTGAGCGTTTCTTCCATGTAGCGACGATTGAACAGGCTGGTGAGCGGATCGCGGATCGTCTGCTCGCGTAGCGATCGCTGCAAGCGGTGGTTGACCAGCGCGGATGCGATGTTCTCGGTCAGAACGTTCATCCGGAAGCGGTTCTCGGCTCCGATCCGTCCCTGGAGATAGAGCACGCCGATGACCTCGCCGCCCGCGAGCAGGGGTTCGCAATGATACACCTCGTTCTCCGCGACATGCCCGCAGACGATCTCGCGGCTGGGGTCTTCGACGGAGTGGCTCTGGCCGCGACGCAGCGCCCAGCACCGCTCTGGCGCGAAACCTTCGATCGGCACGGTAATGCCGCCCCAGCTCGCGACGGGGGCAAGGCAATTGCGCGAGTTGTTGTGCGCGTACAGCGCGCCGGGGATGTCGGGGAGCACCTGCGGTACGAACACCCGGACGATCTGCGCCAACTCGTCGTCGGTGCGCGCGGCCTGCATGCGATGCGCCATGCCGCCGAGCAGTTCGATGACGTCGCCGCGTTCGCGAAGCGACTTCGTGTTCTGCTCGAGTTCGGTGTTGACGATCTGCAATTGCCGCTCACTGGTTCCCTGGTCTGCGACGGCACCCCTTAATCGGTCGGCCATCGCATTGTAGCCGACGGCGAGGCGGGTAAACTCCCGCGATCCCATCGCAGTATCGATGCGGGCGTCCTGTTCGCCGCTGCCAAGCGCGGTCATCGCTCGCATCATGGTCGCCAGCGGGCGGCGGATCGCCCGGACGAGCAGCGCAAAGCTGCCGACGACGATGAGGGCGACGGCGATCGCGCCAAGTATCGCCAATCTCTTGCCGCTTTCCAGCCGCTGAACCGCTGCGTCCTGCCGCGTGGACTGGAGCGCGCGTTCCTCGTCGAGAAAGTCCTGCGCGCGCACGCTGATCGCATCCATCAGTTCGCGGCCGCGGCCACTCGCGATGACCGCGACCGCGCCGGAAAAATCACCCCGGCGGGCAAGATTCAACGGTTGCAGCAAAATGGCGGAGCGCTCCTTCATCAGCACCGCGATTTCCTGCGCCCGTGCATGCTGAAGCGGATTGTCGTCGGTCTGTTCAACGACTCGGGCGATGGTTCGGGCAGCGCTATCCACACGTTCGGCGTACGACCGAGCATAGGCTGGATCGCGCGTGATGACGAAGCCACGCTGGCCGGATTCGGCCTCGCGCAGATCGCCCAGCGCCGCTTCCGTCGTCTCGATGATCCCGGCGGAATGCGCGGCCCAGTGAACGCTCTGGCTGGCCTGATACGACGCATCGGCGAGGAGCCCCGCCAAAGACGCCAACGCGAGGAGGACGATGAGTCCGATCGCGGTTATACGCGCTGTCAGCGATACGAACATCGCGGCATGCTTATCCCCAAGAGCTTAGCGTTTGGTTACGCTGCGAGGGACCGGCCCTGTTTCGTCCTAGGGAGAAGGGGCGGGCCTGATAAAAATGTGTGCGAACGGCTCGCTTGGAAAAAAAGGCAAACCGCTGGAAACCGACTCTTGACGGGCTTCCGCTGTGTGCGGTCATCCAGTCACGGATCGAAGCTCCACGAAGGCCGCTCAACTAGTCCGCCGAAGCACGCACGGGGTTGCCATCCCGCCCCGCGCATCGGCATAGGCGCGCGTTCATTGAAGGACGACGCGATGCAGACGGACGCTGGCGGCCCCGCCTTGGGGCTGGATTTCGGCACGACCAACAGCGTCGTGGCGCTGGGGACGCGCGGCGGGACGCCCGAACTCGTGAGCTTCGCCGCCCCTGCCGAGACGAGCCCGGTATTCCGCTCGGCGTTGTGCTTCTGGCAGGACGACAGCGGCAAGGGGCTCGCGTCGGACGCGGGGCCGTGGGCGATCGCGGAATATATGGAGTACCCGCTCGACAGCCGGTTCATCCAGTCGTTCAAGTCGGTCGCGGCGATGAAGACGTTCGAGCAGGCGTCGGTCTTCGATAAGCGGTACCGCTTTGAGGAAATGGGCCAGCTGTTCCTCGAAAAGCTGATTTCGCATGCGGGCGGCAAGCTCGATACGCGGCCGCACCGGATCGTCGTCGGCCGCCCGGTCGAATATGCCGGCGCGCGGCCTGACGAAGCGCTCGCCCGCACGCGCTATGACGCGATGTTCAAAGGCTTCGGGGCGGAGATCCATTACGTCTACGAACCGCTCGGGGCGGCGTATAGCTACGCGACGCGGCTGACCGAGCCGGCGACGATTCTGGTGGCGGATTTCGGCGGTGGTACGAGCGACTTTTCGGTGGTGCGCGTTGCCGAGCCGGGCGCGGCGCGGCGCTGTACGCCGCTTGGGCATGCGGGCGTCGGGATCGCGGGGGATCGGTTCGATTACCGGATACTCGACCGGCTGGTACTGCCGATGCTGGGCAAGGGCGGCGCGTACAAGTCGTTCGGCAAGGAACTGGAGATTCCGCGCGCGTATTTCGCCGACTTCGCGGACTGGTCCAGGCTCGCGCTGATGCGCAACCGCAAGACGATGACCGAACTGGAGCGGTTGCAGAAGACCGCGGTCGATCCCGACGCGATCGGGCGGATGATTGCGGTGATCGAGAACGAACTGGGGTATCCTCTGTACGATGCGGTCGGGTCGCTCAAGCGGGCGCTGTCGAGCGGCGAGGATGCGCATTTCCACTTCGCAGGCGCAGGCCTGGAGATCGAGGCGGACGTGACGCGGGCGCAGTTCGAGGGCTGGATCGCCGACGACGTCGTGCGGATCGAGGCGGCGGTCGACCGGGCTTTGGAGGTGGCGAACGTCGGTGGCGGCGAGATCGACCGGGTGTTCCTGACTGGCGGGTCGTCGCTGATCCCGCGTATCCGCCGCATCTTCGTGGAGCGGTTCGGCGAGGCGGCGATCATGAGCGGCGGCGAGCTGACCTCGATCGCACACGGTCTCGCGCTGATCGGCGAGCAGGACGATATCGCGGCTTGGTCGGCATGATCCCACGTGTGCTTCTCGGGACGGCGCAGGTTCCGGGTGGGGGTGAGCTTCGCTTGCTCCAGCGTGGCGCCGAGTTTTCGATCATGCTCGGTGCGAACGAGTTGATGAACAGTCGGTTGAGCGGGTCGGAAGAGGCGCTGGCGGAGCAGGCGTGCGACCGGATCGGTGGGCGGCCGGGTGTTCGGATGCTGATCGGCGGGCTTGGGATGGGGTTTACCCTTCGCGCGGCGCTCGCACGGCTTGGGCCCGATGCGGCGGTGGCGGTTGCGGAGATCGTGCCGGCCGTGATCGAGTGGGCGCGCGGGCCTATGGCGACGCTGCACGACGACAGCCTGACCGATCCGCGGACCCGGATCTTCGAGGGCGATGTCGCCGCGGCGATCGCGGAGGGTGATTGGGACGCGATCCTGCTCGATGTGGATAACGGTCCGGACGGGATTTCTCGGCCGGGTAACGATCGGCTTTACGGGGCGCGCGGATTGTCTCTGGCGCGAGCGGCTTTGCGGCCGGGCGGCGTGCTCGCCGTGTGGTCGTCCGCTCCGAGCAAGCCGTTCGCTACCCGACTTTCCGAAGCCGGGTTCGCGGTCGACGAAGTGATCGCGCGGGCGACGCGGAAGGGCGGCGCGCGGCACACGATCTGGTTCGCCACCAAGCCATGATCTGGCGGTGGGCTGTCTTGATCGCGCTGTCGGCGGTGATCGCCGGTCTGCTTGAGGTCGTCGGGCTGCCTGCGGGGTTGCTGCTCGGGCCGATGGTCGCTGCGGTCGTGCTGGCGGTGCGGGGATGGTCTCTGAGCGTGCCGACTTCGGCGTTTCGCGGGGCGCAGGCGGCGGTCGGGACTTTGATTGCGGGGTCGATCACCACGGGGATCGTCGCGACAGTGGCGGATCACTGGCCGGTGTTCCTGATGGTCAATTTCGTCACGCTCGCGGCGAGTAGCGTGCTCGGATACCTGCTGAGCCGGTGGCAGGTGTTGCCGGGCACCGTCGCGGTGTGGGGTTCGACGCCGGGTGCTGCGAGCGCGATGGTGTTGATGGCGCAGGCCTACGGCGCGGACTCGCGGCTGGTCGCGGTGATGACCTACACGCGGGTGGTGAGCGTGGCGGTGGTCGCGTCGGTGCTGGCAGCGGTGATGGTCGGCGGCGGGAGTGGGCATCATGTTGCGGGCGCGTGGTTTGCGGCGGTCGATCCGGTCGCCGTCTTGCGGACGATCGCGATTGCCGGGGTTGGTGCGAGTGTCGGTGTGGTGCTGAAGCTTCCCGCCGGCGCGCTGCTCGGGTCGCTGGTCGCGGGGGCGGCGCTCAATGTCACCGGCGTCGCGCAACCGGTTTTGCCGCAGTGGCTGCTCGCGATCAGCTATGCGGTGGTCGGGTGGCGGATCGGGCTGTCGTTCACGCGCGATACGTT
Organism: Sphingomonas faeni; assembly: GCF_003053745.1. Lineage (GTDB taxonomy): Bacteria > Pseudomonadota > Alphaproteobacteria > Sphingomonadales > Sphingomonadaceae > Sphingomonas > Sphingomonas faeni. The sequence continues at coordinate 39,789 of NZ_QAYE01000005.1, forward strand.
GCGGGTGGCGGGCAAGGCGATGCCGCGGATCCTGTTGTCGGTGGCGCTGCTGATCGCGTTCTGCGGCGGGATCGCGGCGGCGTTGACGCGCTGGTGGGGGATCGATCCGGTTACCGCGTATCTGGCGACGAGCCCGGGCGGGATGGACTCGGTCGCGATCATCGCTGCGTCGAGCCCGGTCGATGTGCCGTTCGTGATGGCGCTTCAGGTGTTGCGGTTCCTGGGGGTGTTGCTGATCGGGCCGCCGCTCGCGAAGTTCGTGGCGACGCGGCAGGGCGGTGTGCCGCCGCCGGTTATTCCGACTTAGATCTCGATCGGCACTCACCCTCGCCGCCCTGATCCTCCCCCGCAAGGGGGAGGTGGCTGGCACTTGCAAGACGGAGGGGGAGGTAAGGGTAACCGCTGTTCCGTGTCCTCCCCCTCCGTCACCTTCGGTGCCACCTCCCCCTGGCGGGGGAGGATTGAGAGTCACCCCTTAGTCGGGCGGTAGGCCTCGACGTCGATCTCGTGGCGCTTGAGCTTGTCGTAGAACGTCTTGCGCGGGATGCCGAGCGCGGCCAGCGCGGAGCGGACGTCGCCACTTACCTGTTGCAGCACGGCGCGGATCGTCGCTTCCTCGAACTTGTCGACGCGGGCGGGAAGGGGGATGTCGCTGTCCTCGTCGACCGCCTCTTCCGCCTCGACTCGGAGCACGAGACGTTTCGCCAGGTTGTCGAGTTCGCGGACGTTGCCGGGCCAGTCGTGCTGACCGAGATACGCTAGCGTCGCGGTGTCGATCGTCGGGACCTCGCGGCCGAACCGTTCGGCGGCCTGGTGGAGCAAATGGCCGAACAGCAGCGGAATGTCGTCGCGGCGTTCTCTGAGCGGCGGGATGCGCAGGCGGACCGCATCGAGGCGGAACAGGAGGTCGGCGCGGAACCTCCCTTCCTCGACAGCCTGTTCGAGGCCGGGTTTGGCGGCGGCGATTACGCGCAGATCGAGCGCGCGGGGGAGATCTCCGCCGACGGGCATCACCTCGCGCTCCTCGAGCACACGGAGCAGTTTTGCCTGAAACGCCGGCAGCGTGCTCTCGATCTCGTCGAGGAACAGCGTGCCGCGGTTCGAGGCCTCGATCCGGCCGGTGCGGGGGAGGCGGGAGTCGCCGTCGTGGCCGAACAGCTCGATCTCGGCGACCGCCTCGGGGAGCGCGGCGCAGTTGACCGCGACGAACGGGCGGGAGCGGCGGTTGCTCCAGCGGTGGAGCAGGACGGCGACGAGTTCCTTGCCGGTGCCGGTCTCGCCTTCGACCAGCACGTCGATATCGGCTTGGGCGATCTGGCGCATCGTTTCGCGGAGGCGGACCATAACCGGGGTCTCGCCGATCAGCGGTTCGGCACCGATCGTTTCTTCGGCGGCGGCGCGGAGACGGCGGTTGTCGAGGACGAGCCTGCGCATTTCGAGCGCCCGGCGTGCCCCCGCAATCAAATGGTCGGTCGCGAAGGGTTTCGGGATGAAGTCGAACGCGCCGTTCTTCAGCGCGGCGACCGCCATCGCGACGTCGCCGTGGCCGGTCATCAGCAGCACCGGGATCTCATGGTCGATCGCGGCGATCCGGCGGAAGAGTTCGAGGCCGTCCATCTTCGGCATGCGGATGTCGGACACCACCGCACCATCGAACCCGGCGGTCACGCGGGCGAGCGCGACGGTCGGGTCGCGCTCGGCGATCACCGCGATGCCGGCGAGTTCGAACGATTGCTCCAGCGCGCCGCGGAGGACGTCGTCGTCGTCGACGAGCAGAACCGCTTGCTCGCTCATGCCTTCACCAGGATCATACGGAAGATGGCGCCTTCTGGAGCGGGGACGAGGTCGAGCGTGCCGCCGAACTCGGTCATGATGTCGCGCGCGATGCCGAGGCCGAGCCCGAGGCCGTCCTTCTTGCTCGTCGCGAACGGGGTGAAGAGGTGGTCGGCGATATCGGCTTCGATCCCGGGGCCGTTGTCGGCGACGGTCAGCACGACATCGCGGCCTTTGCGTCCGACGGTGACGCTCACGCGGGCATCGCGGCGGTCGGCGACCGCGTCGAGCGCGTTCTGGAGGAGGTTGACCAGCACCTGCTCCAGGCGGACGCGGCCGGCGATGACAGTGAGCCGTGCCTCGGGGCCATTCGGCAGGTCGAGCGTCACGCCCTTGGCGCGGAACCGGTCGCCGATCAGCAGGCGGACGCCGTCGATCGCCTCGTCGAGCGCCACCGGGCCGATCGATCCTGCACCGCGCCGGGCATAACGGCGGAGGCCCGCGGTGATCGTTCCGATCCGGCTGGTGAGGTCGACGATCGACTGGAGATTGGTTGCCGCGCGCGCGGGTTCGCCGCGGTCGAGGAAGGCCGCGGCATTGTCGGCGAAGGTGCGGATCGCGGCGACGGGCTGGTTGATCTCGTGCGCGACGCTGGCGGTGATCGTCCCAATCGAGCCGACGCGGTTGGCGTGCGCGAGTTCCTCGCGTGCCTGGCGGAAGCGCTGGTCGGACGCCTCGCGCTGCTCGACCTCGATCTGGAGGCGATCGGCGGTGGCGCGGAGCTCGGCGGTGCGGCGCGCGACCTCCGCCTCTAGTTCGGCGCGAGCACCGACGTTGCGCTTGCGCCGTTCGTACAGCCACCACGCGCCGAGCATTGCGGCGATCGTCAGCATCGCGGCGATCGCGGTGGCCCAGCGCGTGCGGGCGGCGGCGGTGCGCAAGGCGGCGTCGAGCGGCTCCATGTGCACCAACCGCCAACCCGAAATCGGTACCGGCAGCGACACCGTGATCGCAGGCGATCCGTCGGGCAGCCGCGAAACCCCCTCGGCAAGCGTCAGTGGGGCGGGGGCCAATGGCGACGTCCCGAACTGCCGCGTCTCGACCAGCTCGGCGCGACGCGAAGGCGAGAGTGGGCGGGTGGTCCTAAATTCGAGCTTCGGATCGCTGGAGATCAGGATGACGCCGTCGGGATCGGTGACGAAGGTCGCCATCCGGTCCTGGATCCACGCGCGCGCGATCTTCTCGAACTCGACCTTGACCACGACCACGCCGAGCGGGCGACCGGCGCGGTCGATCCGTCGCGACAGGTACAGGCCGGGCCGCCCGCTGACGCTGCCGAGTGCGAAGAACTCGGTCGCGCCGGAGGCCATCGCCTTCGTGAAATAGTCGCGGAACCGGTAGTCGTGGCCGAGGAAGCTGTCCGGGCGCCCGGCGTTCGAGGCGGCGATCGTCATGCCCTGCGTATCCAGCGCGTAGATGACGGGGGCGCCGGTGCGCTCGGCCAGCAGCGCGAGCTTGGTGTTGAGCGCGGGGTCGACCTTGCCCGACGCGAGTGCTGCCCGGACGTCGGGGTATTCGCCGAGCATGATCGGCAACAGGCGATAGGTCTGCAGCTCCGCTTCGAGCAGGCGAAGGTTGCTCCGCGTCTGCTGGCCCGCGCGCATCCGAACGCCGGCGCGCGCGTCTTCGGCGGCGCGCTGGCCGTAGATCGAGGCGACTCCCGCGACGATCATACCAAGCGCCGCGAACGCCATCAGCACCGTCAACGCCGTGACGAAAAGAGGAGATCGGAGTCGCGTCATTTTGTGCGGATTATCACACACGCAATGGCCGCGCCATTGGTGAAACGCGGCAATTTCCGCACGTCCGAACAATGGGTATGGTAATAAATGGCTAGAAACCAACGTTTTAAGCGCTGAAGGGGCTGCTCTTGTGGTCCTGGGTTCGGCCCGGCATTACCGTCGCACACAACGTCCCGCGTGAGTGGACGAGAATACCAGGAGGCGATGTTGACCCTACCCACTCAGACATATGGCGTCGCGGAAACGCCCGCGCGGAAGCGCTGGAGCGGCCAGCTTTATATCCAGGTCCTGATCGCGATCGCGCTCGGCGCGGCGCTCGGGCATTTCTATCCGACGTACGGCGCGGCGCTGAAGCCACTCGGCGATGCGTTCATCAAGCTGGTGAAGATGATCATCGCCCCGGTGATCTTCCTGACGCTCGTCACCGGCATCGCGGGGATGAAGGAGCTCGGCTCGGTCGGCCGCGTCGCGGGCAAGGCGTTCGCCTACTTCCTGTTCTTCTCGACGCTCGCGCTCATCGTCGGCCTGATCGTCGCCAACGTCGTCCAGCCGGGCGCGGGGATGAACATCGACGCCGCCACGCTCGATACCAAGGGCATCGCCGACTACACCGTGAAGGCGCACGAGACGACGATCACCGGGTTCCTGATGAGCATCATCCCGGACACGATGGTCAGCGCGTTCACCGAGGGCAACATCCTCCAGATCCTGCTCGTCGCGATCCTGTTCGGCATTTCGCTGAGCCTGGTCGGCGAGCCTGCCAAGCCGGTGCTGAACTTCCTCGAGCGCCTCAGCCTGATCGTCTTCAAGCTGGTCGGCATCCTGATGCGCGCAGCCCCGCTCGGTGCGTTCGGTGCGATCGCGTTCACGATCGGCAAATACGGGATCGGCAGCCTCGCCAATCTCGGCGCGCTGGTCGCGACCTTCTATCTGACCGCTGCGCTGTTCGTGATCGTCATCCTCGGCACCGTCGCGCGGCTGACTGGCTTCTCGATCTTCAAACTGATCAAGTATCTGAAGGCCGAATTGCTGCTGGTGCTCGGTACGTCGTCGTCGGAAGCTGCGCTGCCGAACCTGATCCAGAAGATGGAGGCGGCAGGCTGCGAGAAGTCGGTGGTCGGGCTGGTCGTGCCGACCGGCTATTCGTTCAATCTCGACGGCACCAACATCTACATGACGCTGGCGGCGCTGTTCATCGCGCAGGCGACCAACACGCATTTGACGCTCGGCCAGGAACTGTTGCTGCTGGTCGTCGCGATGATCTCGTCCAAGGGTGCGGCGGGCGTCACCGGCGCGGGCTTCATCACCTTGGCCGCGACGCTGTCAATCGTGCCGACCGTGCCGATCGCCGGCATGGCGCTGATCCTCGGCGTCGATCGCTTCATGAGCGAGTGCCGCAGTCTCACCAACTTCATCGGCAACGCAGTAGCGACGATCGTCGTCGCCCGCTGGGAGGGCGCCCTCGACCGCGACAAGCTCGACGCTGCCTTGTCGGGCAAGCTTCCCGAGTTCGTGCCGGCGGCAATCCCCGCCGCTGCTACCGCCCATTGATGCCGGCGGGGACGGCCAGTCCGTCCCCGTTCGCCAGTACCGGAACTTGCTTATGACCTCGATGACGATGCGCCGCTTGCGGCACGCGGCTGGCCTTGCCACGTCCGCGCTCTCGATCTTCGCGTTCGCGAATGTCGCCACCGCGCAGGCCGAGGCGCCGCCGTCACGGCAGGCCAATATCGGCGCCAAGGACGTGTCGAGCACCGCCGAAGCCTCGCCGATCGCCGAGAGCTATCCCAACGCCGCGATCGGCGACGGCGTGACGGCGGGTGGTTACAACCAGTCGCGCTGGGCGGAGGACTGGTCGAAGCTGCGCGATCCGAAGAAGCGCAAGGACATCGTCGACCAGTTGAAGTTCATCTCGATCGCGGGTGATGGCGACGTCTATCTGACGCTGTCGGGCGAGGCGCGGTTGCGCGTCAACGAGACGACCAACCCCAATCTGCGCGATGCCGAGGCACAGCGGCAGGACATTCTCCGCCTGTTCGGTGGCGCCGACCTGCACGTCGGCCAGCATCTCCGCTTCTACGGCGAACTCGCGCACGGCACGCTGGAGGGGCAGAATCTCGGCACCGCGCTGCCGAACCTGCGCAACAAGCTGGCGGTGCAGCAGGCGTTCGTCGATCTGACCGGGACGGTCGCCGATGTCGATGTCGGCGTGCGCTATGGTCGCCAGACGTTCGCGGACGGTCCGAATCTGCTGGTCGTGCCACGCGACAACAACACGTTGTTCTTTGGCTTCAACGGCTTCCGCGCCTGGGCGCGCACCGCCGGTGTCCGCGCCGACGTGTTCGATTTCAAGCCGACCGCGTATGGCAATGGCGGTACTCAGGACGACAACGCCGAGCGCGCACGGCGCTTCTCGGGCATCTCGACGGGCATCGTCGTGCCGGAGACGCTGTTCGGTGGCTCGAAGCTATACGTCGATCCGTTCCTCTGGCGCCTGCGCAACCGCGCGGCGGTATGGGGCACGGACAATGCGCGCGAAGTCCGCAATTTCTACGGCCTGCACGTCTGGGGCGATGCGGGGCCGGTCAACCTAGACTGGACGATCAACTATCAGGGCGGTTCGTACGACAACCGCTCGATCAAGGCGTGGCTGATCCTGTTGGCGCAGACCTACAAGCTCGGCGAGGGCAAGTCCGCACCGCGCGTCGGCTTCCACGCGGACTATGCGAGCGGCGGCGGCGCGTACGGTAACGGCACGTTGCGCAACTCGTTGGCGCCGTTCGGCAACAACATCTATTACAGCTATCAGCTGTTCGCGACGCCGACCAACCTGATTGCGCTGGCACCGAACGTGACCTTCACGCCGTTCGGCAAGCTGCGCATGACCGCGGAATATCAGCGCTCGTGGCGCGATACGACGAGCGATGCGGTGTACCGCGCGAACGGCTCTGCATTCGCGGGAACGCAGAATTTCGGGGGCAAGAAGATCGCCGATACGCTGCGGTTCCAGGCGGTGTATCCGTTCACCTCGCGGCTGTCGTTCACCGGGCGATACGAGCATCTGATCGCCGGGCCGGCGCTGACCAATGCGGGGTATAAGAACTCCGACTTTCTGGCGGGCTGGATCAGCTACCGGTTCTGACGGGGCGATCGCCCCACTCCACTCCGTCATCCTGACGAAAGTCAGGACCCAGGGTCACGGGCGCTAACGTTCCTGGCTCTGGGTCCTGACTTTCGTCAGGATGACGGGAGGGGCCGCGATACCGTTCGGATCAACCTGCGTCGCTCCGCACGACAAATTCGATTACCCAGACCATACCGGTCCTTCAATTCTTCGATCGACTGTGGCACACAGGCTCCAACATCAGGAGTCACATGGTCATGGATCTCAGCTTCACGCCCGAGGAAGAAGCCTTTCGCGAGGAAGTCCGCGCGTTCTTTCGCGACAAACTCCCAGCGCGTCTTTCTACGCTGGTCCGCGAGGGCAAGCGACTGCGCAAGTCGGACATGGAGGAATGGCACGCGATCCTTAACGAGCGCGGCTGGCTGGCGAACCACTGGCCCGAGCAATGGGGTGGTCCGGGCTGGAGCGTGATCCAGCGGTTCATCTTCGACAATGAGTCCGCGCTCGCGCACGCGCCCCGCGTCGTCCCGTTCGGCGTCAACATGCTCGGCCCGGTGCTGATCAAATACGGCTCGGAAGAGCAGAAGAAGCAGTGGCTGCCGCGGATTCTCGACGGCTCGGACTGGTGGTGCCAGGGCTATTCCGAGCCGGGCGCGGGGTCCGATCTCGCGGGCCTTAAGACGACGGCTGTGCGGAAGGGCGACGTCTATGTCGTCAACGGCCAGAAGACGTGGACGACGCTCGGCCAGCATGCCGACATGATCTTCTGCCTCGTTCGCACCGACCCGACCGCGAAGAAGCAGGAAGGCATCTCGTTCCTGCTGATCGACATGAAGTCGCCCGGCATCGAGGTCCGCCCGATCACGCTGATCGACGGCGAGCAGGAAGTGAACGAGGTGTTCTTCACCGATGTCGAGGTGCCCGTCGCCAATCTCGTCGGCGAAGAGAACATGGGCTGGACCTACGCCAAGTACCTGCTGACCTATGAGCGCACCAACATCGCCGGCGTCGGCTTCTCGATCGCGTCGTTCGAGCGGTTGAAGGAAGTCGCGCAGATGCAGAAGAAGGGTGGGCGTGCGCTGGCCGACGATCCCTTGTTCGCGGCGCGGATGGCGCGGGTCGAGATCGATCTGGCCAACATGCAGACGACTAACCTGCGCGTGCTCGCGGCGGTCGCGGGTGGCGGTGCGCCGGGTGCGGAGAGTTCGATGCTTAAGATCAAGGGCACCGAGATCCGGCAGGAGATCACCTCGCTGACGCGTCGCGCCTATGGCTCGTATGCGGCGCCCTACATACCCGAAGCTCTGGAGGCAGGCTGGAACGGCGAGGATGTCGGCCCGGAGGACGCGGCGATGGCGGCGCCGAGCTATTTCAACAATCGCAAACTGTCGATCTTCGGCGGGTCGAACGAGATCCAGAAGAACATCATCTCCAAAGCCATCCTGGGTCTGTGATACCATGAACTTCGAACACACCGACGACCGCCGCATGCTCGCCGACACGCTCGTGCGGGCGTTGCGCGACGGCTATCCGATCGAGACGCGCAATGCGGGTGCGTATGGCGAGGCGGGGTATGACCCAGCGGTCTGGCAGCAACTGACCGAACTCGGGATCGTCTCGGCGTTGTTCGACGAGGCGGCGGGCGGTTTCGGTGGCAGCGGGTTCGACATCATGGTGGTGTTCGAGGCACTCGGCCGCGCGCTGGTGGTCGAGCCGTTCTTGGGCGCGCTGATGGCCGGGCGTGCGCTGGCTGCGGGCGGCGGCCATGACGAGACGCTGGCCAGGATCGTGTCGGGCGAGACGATCGCCGCGTTCGCGCATGACGACGGCGCGACGCCGCTGATAGCGACGAAGAGTGGCGATGGCTGGACGCTCAGCGGGACGAAGGCGGTCGTGTCGCAGGCCGGTGCGGCATCGGTGTTCGTCGTGACGGTCGAGCAGGATGGCGACCCACTCGTGCTGCTCGTGCCGGCGGACACGGCGGGGGTGTCGGTCCGTAGCTTCAACGTCGTCGAGGGTGGTGCGGCCGGGGATGTGACGTTCGAGAACGTGGCGCTTAGCGCCGATGCGCGCGTCGGGGGCGAAGGGCAGGGGCAGGCGATCGTCGATGCGGCGGTCGGGGCGGGGTTGCTCGCGCTGTCGGCCGAAGCGGTCGGGGCGATGGAGTTCGTCAAGGAGGCGACGCTCGGCTACCTCCGCGACCGGAAGCAGTTCGGCGTGCCCATCGGCAAGTTCCAGGCGCTCCAGCACCGCATGGCGACGGTGCTGCTCGAGATCGAACAGGCGCACTCCGCGGTGATCAACGCGGCGTCGGCGTTCGATGGCGACGATGCGAAGGCGCGCGAGCGGGCGCTGGCGGCGGCGAAATACACGATCGGGCGGACTGGTGCGCTGGTCGCGGAGGAAACGATCCAGCTTCATGGCGGGATCGGCATGACGTGGGAATACGCGGTGTCGCATTATGCGAAGCGGCTGGTGATGATCGACCACCAGCTAGGCGATGAGGATTATCACCTTCAACGCTACATCGCGCTGGGCTGAGCTGGGTCGGTTGGCTAGTTTGAATAGACCAAGCCAGCCTGCCCACAACGCGTTCCCCTCCCTGGAAGGGAGGGGCTAGGGGTGGGTTGGCTGCTTGGGATGCTCGGCGCTAGCCAACTGGCCGACCCACCCCCAACCCCTCCTTTCCAGGGAGGGGGGCAGGTTAGTGTCTGGTCTCGACTGGTACGCTTTCGATCGGGACGACATCAGGCACCGTCTCGACCAACGCCGTTTTGACCGTGACCCGCTGCGCGATCATTGGCCGCAATCGTACCCCAAGGCAGATCACCGTCGGCCATAGCAGCGTGTTGACGATGTCCAGCGAGGTATCCTCCCACCGCCACGATCCGAAGTTCAGCCGATCCATGATCTCGTTGAACGCCTCGCCCGCGACGACCACCCACCACGGAATGAACGTCCCGAACGACCGCCGCGTGATCAGCCGCGCGATCATGAGCAGCGCCATGCCGGCATGAATATGGAGGATGATATCGGGGAGGCCGGTGCCGTCGCCGATCGCGTCGATCATCTGGTGATAGAGTTTGGGGATCAACGCGCTGCTCCAGGCCCGGCGATGCTGCCATGCAACATCGATCTATACGGGCCTCACTCGGGGGCGGCAATCGGTGGGGACGACACGCCCATCATCAGCGGCTTCAGGTCGCCAATGGTCGAGTCCAGCCAGGCGATGAACCGGTCGATCCGCGCGATCCGGCGGACGTCGCGGTGGACGACGAGCCAGAACGAGCGCTGGATGTCGACGGCTTCGAGAAGGACGCGAACCAGTCCCGGCACGCTGTCGCCGATGAAGCACGGGAGGATGCCGCAGCCGGCGCCGGCCGCGATCAGCTCGGCCTGCGCGACGATGCTCGAACTGCGGATCGACGCGTCGAGCCGGCCGTCGATCTCCGCTAGATACCGGAGTTCGGGCGCGTAGATCATGTCGGGCACGTAGCCGATCAGCTGGTGCCGCATCAGGTCCGCGGTGGTCGCGATCGGTCCGGACCGCGCGAGGTGATCGGGATGCGCGTATAGGCCGAGGTGATAGTCGGTGAGTTTTCGCGCCACCAACGGGCCACTCTTCGGTCGCGCGAGCATCACCGCGATATCCGCCTCTCGCCTTGAGGGATTGAGGAACCCGGTCGACGCGATCAGGTCGACCGCGATCCGCGGATGCTGGTTGGTGAACGACGCGAGACGCGGCGCGAGAATGCGGCTGCCGAAGCCTTCCGAGACGCTTAGCCTGATCGGCCCCGCGAGCACGCCTGCGTCATTGCCCACCACTTCCTGGATGCCGAGTGCGGACGCCTCCATCGTCTCCGCGTGGTCGAGCAGTGCAGCGCCACGTTCGGTTAACGCGTAGCCGGCCACAGTCTGTTCGAACAACGTCGTCTGGAGGCGTCGTTCCAACCTTTGCAACCGCCGCGAGACCGTCGTTGCGTCTTGCCCGAGCAGTTTTGCCGCTGGCCCAAGCCTGTGCGTGCGCGCCAAAGCGAGGAAATACCGGACGTCGTCCCAATCCATGAACGCCTCACCCTATGCTGCATATTCGCAGAGCGATTCTGCAAACAACCCCGCTTGGCTGCGAAACGCTTATGCCCGACGGTGCGTGCAACTAGAAGAGGATGCCCATGCGGACGATCGAGAATTTCGTGAGCGGTGCGGTCAGCACGGCCGAGCGCTTCGGTGATGTGTTCGACCCGAATTCGGGCGACGTACAGGCGCGCGTGCGGCTGTCGGGTGCGACCGATCTGGACCGTGCGGTCGCCGCCGCAAAAAAGGCGCAGCCGGGCTGGGCCGCGACTAACCCTCAACGGCGTGCTCGCGTGATGTTCGAGTTCAAGCGGCTCGTCGAAGCGAACATGGACGAACTCGCACGACTGCTCTCGTCCGAGCACGGCAAGGTGATCGCGGATTCGAAGGGCGACATCCAGCGCGGGCTCGAGGTCATAGAGTTCTGTTGCGGCATCCCGCACATCCTCAAGGGCGAATATACGCAGGGCGCCGGGCCGGGGATCGACGTATATTCGATGCGCCAGCCGCTCGGCATCGGTGCCGGCATCACGCCGTTCAACTTCCCGGCAATGATCCCGTTGTGGATGTCGGGCGTCGCGATCGCCACCGGCAACGCGTTCATCCTCAAGCCGTCCGAGCGTGATCCGTCGGTGCCGGTGCGGCTCGGCGAATTGTTCGTCGAGGCGGGGCTTCCCGAGGGCATCTTCCAGGTCGTCCACGGCGACAAGGAAATGGTCGATGCGATCCTCGATCACCCGGCGATCTCGGCGGTGAGCTTCGTTGGCTCGTCCGACATCGCGCATTACGTATACCGTCGCGGCGTCGAGGCGGGCAAGCGCGTCCAGGCGATGGGCGGCGCGAAGAACCACGGCATCGTCATGCCCGACGCGGACCTCGACCAGGTCGTCGCCGACCTGTCGGGTGCGGCGTTCGGGAGCGCCGGCGAGCGTTGCATGGCGCTGCCGGTGGTGGTCCCGGTCGGCGAGAAGACCGCAATCGCGCTGCGCGAGAAGCTGATCCCGGCGATCGCGGCTTTGGGCGTGGGCGTGTCGACCGACAACGACGCGCATTATGGGCCGGTGGTGAACGCGGCGCATCGCACCCGGATCGAAAACTGGATCCAGACCGGCGTCGACGAGGGCGCGGAACTGGTCGTCGATGGGCGCGGGTTTGCGTTGCAGGGCCATGAAAAGGGCTTCTTCATCGGGCCTTCGCTGTTCGATCACGTGACGACCGAGATGTCGGCGTACAAGGAGGAGATCTTCGGGCCGGTGCTGCAGATCGTCCGCGCCGCCGATTTCGAGGAGGCGGTGCGCCTGCCGAGCGAGCATCAATACGGCAACGGCGTCGCGATCTTCACGCGCAACGGCCACGCGGCGCGCGAGTTCGCGGCGCGGGTGAACGTGGGGATGGTCGGCATCAACGTGCCGATACCGGTGCCGGTCGCGTATCACACGTTCGGCGGGTGGAAGCGCTCGGCGTTTGGGGACACCAACCAGCACGGGATGGAAGGCGTGAAGTTCTGGACCAAGGTCAAGACGATCACGCAGCGTTGGCCGGACGGGTCTGCGCTGCCGGCTATGGCTGAGGATGGCGGGCCGGCGCGGAATAACGACGCGTTCGTTATCCCGACGATGGGGTAAGGGATGCTGCCCTCTCATCCCGTCATCCTGGACTTGATCCAGGATCCAGAGCCATCAGCGGCGACGTCCGTGGCTCTGGATCCTGACTTTCGTCAGGATGACGGGATTGGGGTGGGGAGCGGATCGAAACCCCAGTCTTCGGCCAGATCGCGCCACGTGGGATTGTCGGTCTCGATCAGTTCTTTCTTCCAGGAGCGCTTCCAGACCTTGAGTTGCTTCTCGCGGGTGATCGCCGCTTCCATCGTGTCGGCCATCGCGAACCACACCAGTTGGTTCACGCCGTATCGCTTTGTGAACCCAGCGAATGCGCCCTCGCGGTGCTGAACGATCCGCGCCATCAGGTCCGACGTCACGCCGATGTAGAGCGTTCCGTTGCGCCAGCTTGCCATGATATAGACCGCCGGTTGCCTAGCCACATCATTCCCCCAAGTCGTCATCCTGACGAAAGTCAGGATCCAGAGCCACCAGTTTTGGCGTTCCTGGCTCTGGATGCTGGGTCGAGCCCAGCATGACGGAAGAGAGACCTATGACCAACCAGTTCGACCTCACCGACGACCAGCGCGAGATCCAGGACCTCGCGCGCCGGTTCACCGCCGACAGGATTACCCCGCACGCGGCCGAGTGGGACGAGAAGCACATCTTTCCGCGCGAGACGATCAAGGCGGCGGCCGAGCTCGGGTTTGCGGCGATCTATGTCAGTGAGGAGAGCGGCGGGATCGCGCTGGGGCGGCTTGAGGCGGCGCTGATCATGGAAGCGATGTCGTACGGGTGCCCTTCGACGTCCGCTTTCATCAGCATCCACAACATGGCGGCGTGGATGATCGACCGGTTCGGATCGGCTGCGGTGAAGGACAAGTATCTGCCCGATCTAGTGACGATGGACCGGCTGGCGAGCTATTGCCTGACCGAGCCGGGGTCAGGTTCCGACGCGGCTGCTCTGAAGACGCGAGCCGTCCGCGATGGCGACGACTGGATCGTGACCGGTTCGAAGCAGTTCATCTCGGGTGCGGGCGAGAACGAGGTGTATGTGACGATGGTCCGCACCGGTGAGGACGGGCCGAAGGGCATCTCGTGCCTCGTGATCGAGAAGGACATGCCGGGCGTGTCGTTCGGCGCGAACGAGAAGAAGCTCGGCTGGCATTCGCAGCCCACGCGGCAGGTGATCTTCGACGGCGTCCGCGTGCCGGGGGCGAACATGGTCGGCGGTGAGGGCGAAGGCTTTCGGATCGCGATGATGGGGCTCGACGGCGGGCGGCTGAACATCGGTGCGTGCTCGCTCGGTGGGGCGCAGCGGTGTCTCGACGAGGCGATCGCCTATACCAAGGACCGCAAACAGTTCGGGAAGGCCATCGCGGATTTCCAGAACACACAGTTCATGCTGGCCGACATGGCGACCGAGTTGGAGGCGGCGCGCGCGCTGCTCTACATCGCGGCGGCGAAGGTGACGGCGAACGCGCCCGACAAGACCAAGTTCGCGGCGATGGCGAAGCGGCTGGCGACCGATACCGGCTCGTCGGTAGTCGACCGCGCTCTGCAGCTGCATGGCGGCTACGGGTATCTTCAGGACTATCCGATCGAACGCTTCTGGCGCGACCTGCGCGTGCATTCGATCCTTGAGGGGACGAACCAGGTCATGCGCATGATCGTCGGTCGCGAACTGACGCGGCAATAGCATGTTCTCCCGTGAAGGCGGGAGTCCAGTCTGGGCTCCCGCCTTCGCGGGAGAACAAGGAAGAGCGAATGACCGAAGACGTGATCACCACCGTTGAGGGCCCGATTGGCCGGATACGGCTCAACCGCCCCAAGGCACTGCACGCGCTGAATCTGGGCATGTGCGAAGGCGTGCTTGAGGCGCTGGAGGCCTGGCGCGGTGACGCGGCGGTCGAGGCGATCGTGGTCGATCATGCCGAAGGGCGTGGGTTCTGCGCTGGCGGGGATATCCGCATGCTTGCAGCCTCGGGCGCGACCGATGGCGTCGAGGCGAGGGCGTTCTTTCATGCCGAGTACCGGATGAACCACCGGCTGTTCACCTATGCCAAGTCGATCGTCGCGTTCATGGACGGGATCACGATGGGCGGTGGCGTCGGGCTGGCCTTGCCCTGCCGGTATCGGGTCGCGACCGAGAATACGAAGTTCGCGATGCCGGAGACGGGGATCGGGCTCTTCCCGGACGTTGGCGGCGGCTGGTATCTGTCGCGGTTGCCAGGGCGGATCGGGCAGTATCTGGCGCTGACGGGGCATCGGCTCGATGGAGCGGAGTGTCTCGCGCTGGGGTTGGCGACGCACTATCTGGCGAGCGACGCGCTTGACGCTGCAAAGGCGCAGATTGCGGAGGCGCCTCAGAATATCGCGGGCGTGCTGGACGCGTTGGCGACGTCGGCAACCGACGCGAAGATCCTCGCGCGCAAAGACGAGATCGACCGGCTGTTCGCGTCGGACGTGCTCGAGGAGATCTATGCCGCGCTCGAAGCCGATGGTGGGGAGTGGGCGACTCAGACGCTCGCGACGCTGAAGACCAAGTCACCGCAGACGATGAAGGTGTCGCTGCGGCTGCTCCACGAGAGCGCGGGGATGGCGAGCTTCGCGGACGAGATGCGGCAGGAATATGCGGTCGGCGCGCATGTCGTGCAGCGGCATGACTTTATCGAGGGCGTGCGGGCGGTGATCGTCGACAAGGACAATGCGCCGCGCTGGGACCCTGCGACGCCCGAGGATGTGACCGATCACGTGATCGACCAGATCTTCGCGCCTTTGCCTGAGCATGAGGCGTGGACGCCGGGCTGAATGACAGAAAGCACGTCACCCTAGCTTTCGCTGGCGTGACGAAATTGGAAGGGTTTGGAATGGCCGAATACGAAACGATCCTGGTCGAGCAGCGCGGTGGCGTCACGCTCGTTACGCTGAACCGGCCTCAGGCGCTGAACGCGCTCAACTCGCAGGTGCTCGCCGACCTCATCACCGCGTTCGCCGCGTTCGATGCGGATGCGTCGCAAGGCTGCGCGGTGCTGACTGGGAGCGCGAAGGCGTTCGCGGCGGGGGCGGACATCAAGGAGATGCAATCGCAGGGCTTCGCGGAGATGTACGCGAGCAACTTCTTCGCGGGCTGGGAGAATTTCACGCGGACGCGCAAACCCGTCATCGCGGCGGTCGCGGGCTATGCGCTCGGCGGCGGGTGCGAGCTGGCGATGATGTGCGACTTCATCCTCGCCGCGGATACCGCCAAGTTCGGCCAGCCCGAGATCAAGCTGGCGGTGTCACCAGGCATGGGCGGATCGCAGCGCCTCACGCGCGCGGTCGGCAAGGCCAAGGCGATGGAGATGTGCCTGACCGGGCGGATGATGGACGCCGCCGAAGCGGAGCGCGCGGGCCTCGTCTCGCGGATCGTACCGGCCGACGATCTGGTCGAGGAGGCGGTGAAGACGGCGACCACGATCGCCGCGATGGCGCCGCTGGCGGTGCTGGCGAACAAGGAAATGGTCAACGCGGCGTTCGAGACGGGGCTGGCGATGGGCGTCCAGTTCGAGCGGCGGTTGTTCCACGGGCTGTTCGGGACTGAGGACCAGAGCGAGGGGATGGCTGCGTTCGTCGAGAAGCGCGCCGGGACCTGGACGGGGAAATGATCGTAATTCCCCTCCCGCTTGCGGGAGGGGTCAGGGGAGGGGCCTGCCGCGACTGCCGACGCTTTGATTGTGGCACCGCCCTCCCCCAACCCCTCCCGTGAACGGGAGGGGAGCAAGATTAGGAGAGAAAACATGGCACGGATCGGTTTCATCGGGCTCGGCAACATGGGCGGCGGGATGGCGGCGAACCTCGCCAAGAAGGGCCACGACGTTCGCGCGTTCGACCTGAGCGCCGACGCACTGCACAAGGCGAAGGCCGCAGGATGCCTGCCGGTCGCCTCCGCTTCCGAAGCCGCGGACGGTGCCGAGGCGATCGTGACCATGCTCCCCGCCGGCAAGCATGTCGCCGAGGTCTACGGCGCGTTGTTCGCCGTCGCGTCGCCGTCCGCGATCCTGATCGACTGCTCGACGATCGACGTCGCCACCGCCAAGCAGGTCGCCGCCGCCGCGCAGGCTAAGGGACTCGTCGCGGTCGACGCGCCCGTCTCGGGCGGGATCGGCGCGGCGAATGCGGGGACACTGACTTTCATGGTCGGCGGCTCGGCGGAGGCGTTCGACCGCGCGCAGGCGATCCTTGCCGGCATGAGCAAGGCGGTCATCCACGCGGGCGCGAACGGCGCGGGGCAGGCGGCGAAGATCTGCAACAACATGATCCTCGGCGCGACGATGATCGCGACTTGCGAGGCTTTCGTGCTGGCGGAGAAGCTCGGGCTCGACGCGCAGGCGTTTTACGACATAGCCAGCGTCTCGTCGGGGCAGAGCTGGTCGATGACGACCTATGCGCCGCTGCCCGGTATCGGTCCCGAGACGCCCGCCGATCATGACTATCAGGGTGGCTTCGCGGCGGCGCTGATGCTCAAGGACCTGCGGCTCGCGATGGCGGCGGCCAAGGATACCGGTGCGGATACGCCTATGGGCGCGAAGGCCGCGGAGCGTTACGAGGCGTTTGCCGAGGCCGGGCAGGGTGGGCTCGACTTCTCGGCGATCATCCGCACTTTTTGAGACTAGGTTTCAGAGGAAGCGGATCAGCATCAGCAGCAGGCCGAGGATCGACACCGTCCAGCACAGGCTGCGGACATATTTGATGCCGAACAGATAGAGCGGGATGTAGGCGATCCGCGCACCGAACCAGAGCCATGCGCCGATCGCACCGAGTCCGCCGGTGCGATCGGTCACGGCCAGCCCCAGCGCGAGCGCGATGAAGACGGGGTAGGTTTCCTGGAAATTCTTGAGCGCCCGTTCGGCGCGACCGGCCATCTCGCCGAGCGGTTTCTGGTCGCCGTCGCGCGGGCCTGCGTTCCAGTCGAGGCCGCGGTCGCGTGTCGCAGTCTGTCCCTGGATCATGACGTACGCGAACAGCAGGACCGTCGACCAGCCAAGCAGCAGCATTTCGGTAGGCAGCGTCATGATCGATCTCCGCGGGGCAGCGGGTCTCGAACGCCGCTATGCGAGCGTGGTTGCGCTGCGCTGGATTGGAATGGCGAGCCGCTGGGCATCGCGGGCGCGGTGGAACGCACGGTCGGCGTCGTCGATCGCGCCGAGCAGCGCGCCGAAGCAAGGCATCTCGTCGATCGGATAGACGCGCGACAGGTCATGGCCGAGCGCGAAAACGTCGCGCTGCGTGAGCAGTCCGATCGCGACGATGCGGTCTTGATCCGGCATATGTCAGGCTCCGTTTGTATAACACATGTTAACACAACGGGGCGACTATGTATCAGAAATGTCGGACGAAGAGACCAAGCGAGCCTTAGCCGAGCCCAAGTCGCTCGCGCGCCTGCCATCGGGCGATCATGAGCACCGAAACCACCGCCAACCCGGTCGCCAGCCCGGTCCAGATGCCGACTCCGCCCCAGCCGCGCCCGAACGC
Organism: Sphingomonas faeni; assembly: GCF_003053745.1. Classification (GTDB taxonomy): domain Bacteria; phylum Pseudomonadota; class Alphaproteobacteria; order Sphingomonadales; family Sphingomonadaceae; genus Sphingomonas; species Sphingomonas faeni. Next base: position 57,674 of record NZ_QAYE01000005.1, read on the forward strand.
TAGCCATGCACCGACGCCGATGCCGATCCCCCAGTAACCGACCGCGGCGAACAGCATCGGCACTTTCGTATCGCCCAACCCGCGCAACATGCCTGCGCCGATCACCTGCGCGCCGTCGACCACCTGGAACACCGCGGCGACCGCGAGCAGCGAGATCGCCAACGCGACGACGGGTGCGTTGGCGGGCGCGTCGACATCTACGATGATGCCGATCAGCATTTGCGGGGCTAGGATCAGGAGCGTGGCGGTCAGCACCATGAAGCCTTCGCCGATCGCGAACGCCGCCCAGCCGGCACGCCCAATGCCTGCGCGGTCGCCGCGTCCGGAGGCGAGACCGACGCGGACGGTGGCAGCTTGGGCGATGCCGAGCGGGACCATGAACGTGACGCTGGCGATCTGGATCGCGATCGCGTGCGCGGCGAGCGGCACGGTGCCGAGCAGGCCCATCAGGAACACCGCGGCGATGAACACGGTGGACTCGAACCCGAGCGTGATCGCGATCGGCAGGCCGAGCTTCCAGACCGCGCGGTATCGCGGCCAGTCGGCGCGCCAGAACCGGCCCAGCAGGTGGTAGCGGCGGAACGGCCTGGCATAGACGATGACCGCCGCCATCGCGACGAAGCTGAGGCCGTTGGCGATGCTGCTCGCCATGCCCGAGCCGAGCAAGCCGAGCGCGGGGAGGCCGGCGTGGCCGAAGATCAGCAGCCAGTTGAGCCCCGCGTTGACGACCAGCAGTCCGACCATCACGACCAGCGACCAGGCGGGTTTCTCGAGTGCGGCGACGAACGCGCGGAGTACAAGGAAGCAGAGGCTGGGCAGCATTCCCCACATCACGGCGCGGACGAAGCGTGCCGCCTCGTGCGCTAGCGCCGGATCCTGGTCGAGTAGGTGGACTAGGATCGGCTCGGCATTCAACAGGATGATCCATGACGGAATGCAGAGCGTTGCGGCGACCCATATGGTCTGGCGCACGGTCCGCCGGATATCGCGCACCGCATGCGGCCGCGCGCCGCGCTCGCGTGCGATCATCGGGACGGCGGCGGTGGTGAGGCCCATGCCGAAGATCAGGAAGACGAGGTAGAGGTTCAGGCCGAGCGTCGCCGCCGCCAGCGTGTCGGAGCCCAGCCGCCCGAGCATTGCGACGTCGGTCGCGCCGACCAGTGCCTGCGCGAGATTCGTCGCTACCAGGGGCCAGGCGAGTTTCAGCGTCGCGGCGAACTCGGTGCGCCAGGGGCGGGGCGGGGTGGACGTCATCCGCTGGCTTTAGCCGGGTTGGGCGGCTTGTCGATTACTCCCGTCGATCCTTCGCTGTAAGGAGGTGGCGCCGTAGACGACGGAGGGGGAGGATGCGCGACGGATGCCGTCCGTCCCGCCCCCTCCGTCAGGCGAGCGCCTGCCACCTCCCCCTGGCGGGGGAGGATCGATACGGCGCGACTCGATGGAATGGCACTGGTCGAATTGCCCAACGCTCCCAAGCCCCTCCGTCATCCTGACGAAAGTCAGGATCCAGGGTAACGGATGGTGTCCTGTCTGGCTCTGGGTCCTGACTTTCGTCAGGATGACGGGTGGGCGTTGGCGGGAGTGCACCCAACCGCTAGCCGATGGCTATCCTACCGCATCAACCCGGCTGCGCGGAGGGCGTTCTCGATCGTCGCCTGGATACCGGGGGCTTCGGCGCGGGGCTTCGACGCAGGCTTCGGCGAGACCGGGATCGCGATCTTGGCGACCCGTTCGACCGGTGCGGCCTTGACCGCGGTCTCCGCTTTCGCCGCCGTAACCAACCCCCAGGATTTCGCGATCACCGCCGTGCTGGAAATCCCGACGTCGAGCATGAACGGCCCCGCGGCGCCCAAGCGTTCGCCACGCGAAGGATCGATCGGCGTGCCGTGGCCCATGCCCGGCACGGTCCAGTCCTCGACGACGTCACGCCCTTGCGCGTCCGACCAGATCCGGTGGACGGCGGTGCCTATCTGCTCCATGCGCATCGATTTGACGTCGACGCCGTGGATCCCGCGCCATTGCCGCGCGATCGTGTCCGCGTTCGCCACGCTCACCGTCGCATCCGCGCCGCCGTGCCAGATCGCGAGCGTCGGCCAGCGTCCGTCGTGGCCACGAGCGCCGCTGCGGACCATGTCGACCAGCGCTGTGTCGCTGGAGTCGCCGTGCCCGCGCATCCGGTCGAGTGCCTGCGACACGCCGGTGGCGGTGCCGTAGGCGAGGCCGCCGATCACTGCGCCGCCCGCGAACAGGTCTGGACGCGTGGCGAGCATCGCCATCGTCATCGCGCCGCCCGCGGACAGGCCGGTGACGTACACGCGGCTGCGGTCGAGGCCGTGGCGCGCGATCATCGTCTCGGTCATCTGCGCGATCGATTCGGCCTCACCGCCGGCTTGTGCGGTGTCCTCCGAGGCGAACCAGTTGAAGCAGAGGTTAGGGTTGTTAGCGCGCGTCTGCTCGGGGAAGACCAGCGCGAAGCCCGCGCGATCGGCGAGCTTCGACCAGCCCGAACCGTGGTCATACCCCGCCGCGGTTTGCGTGCAGCCGTGCAGGACGACGACTAGTGGTGCGTTCGCTGGCAGATTGGCGGGAACGTAGCTGAAGCCCAGCAGCGCACCTGGGTTGGTCCCGAACTCGGTCAGCGGCGTCAGGCGGCTAAGCGCAGTGTCGCGCTGCGTCGGGGCTCCGGCACGCGCCATGCGGGCGAGGGTATCGGCGATGTTTCTCACGGTAATCGAGCCTTTCGTCGCCAGCGTACTCGGCCGCGATCTTATCTCAACGTCGCACGTACATCATTTGTTGCTGCAGTGCAGCAAGAGCGTCAGGATCAATGCCGGATTGCGTCGCATGCTTCGGCGATCGCCGCATAGATTCGGTCCAGATCGGAATCGTCGATGCAATAGGGCGGCATGACGTAGACGGTGTTGCCGAGCGGGCGGAGCAGCAGGTCGTGGTCGCGGAAGAAGGCGAGCAATTGCGGGCCGATTTGCGACAGATAGCCGTCCTCGCCGCGGAGTTCGACCGCGGTGATGGTGCCGATCTGGCGCGCGTTGGCGATGCGGGGGTGGCGGGCGAGGCCTTCGAGGCGCGAGGCTTGGCGTGTGGCGAGGTCGGCAATCCGATCGCGGACCGGTTCGTCGCGCCAGATCGCAAGGTTCGCATTGGCGGCGGCGCAGGCGATCGGGTTGGCGGTGTAGCTCGACGAGTGGAAGAACATGCGCGCGCGGTCGGTGCCGTAATGCGCCTGGTAGATCGGCTCGGTCGCCATCGTTACGGCGAGTGGGATCGCGCCGCCGGTCAGCCCCTTCGACAGGCACAGGATGTCGGGCACCACGCCCGCCTGTTTGCAGGCGAGCAACGTGCCGGTGCGGCCCCAGCCGGTCATCACCTCGTCGGCGATGAACAGGACGTCGTGCGCTGTGCAAATCCGCCGCATCTCGGCGAGGATGTGCGCTGGATAGATGTGCATTCCGCCCGCGCCGAGCAGCAACGGCTCGACGATGAACGCGGCGGGTTTCGCGGCGCAGGCGGCTTCCAGCGCGTCGAGTGTCGCCTGTTCGTGCCCGGCGGCGGGGAAGGGGATCGTGCCGACGTCGAACAGCAACGGCGCGTAGGCGCGGTTGTAGACGCCGCGCGCGCCGACCGACATCGCGCCGATCGTGTCGCCGTGATAGCCGTGTTCGAGTACGAGAATGCGGTGGCGATCCTCGCCGCGATCGAGCCAGTAACCGAGCGCCATCTTCAGCGCGCACTCGACGCTGGTCGAGCCTGAGTCGGAGAAGAACACGCGGGTCAGTTCGGGCGGCATGATCGCGGTCAGCCCGCGTGCGAGGTCTTCGGCGGGCTGGTGCGTCCAGCCGGCGAAGATGATCTGGTCGAGCTTGCCCGCCTGTTCGGCGATGGCGGCCATGATCTTCGGGTTGGCGTGGCCATGCGTGGTGACCCACCAGGACGAGATCGCATCGACGATCCGTCGCCCGTCCGTGTAGAGTGCGGCGCCCTCTGCATGCGTGACGAGCGGGATCGGCTCACCCAAGCCGTGCTGCGTGAAGGGGTGCCAGACGGGGGAGTCGGTCACCGGAACGCCTCCAGGTCGAAGTTTGCGGCGAACGCCTGCGCCAGTGTTGCGGCGTTGAGCGGATCAAGGCGGGGCAGGCGACCGAGCCGGCGGACGTCGCCGAGTGCGGCGATCGTTGCTTCGCTATCCTCGACCGCATCGCCGACGAAGGCGATGCCGAGGATCGGTACGCCGCGGCTGCGCAGCGCTTCGATCGAGAGCAGGCTGTGGTTGATCGTGCCGAGCCCGGTGCGCGCGACGAGCACGACCGGCTCGGCCCAGCGCGCGAACAGGTCGGCGAAGATCAACTCGCGCGTGACGGGGACCATCACGCCGCCTGCGCCCTCGACGACCAGTGGTCCGTCGATTTGAGGTAGCGCGAGGCGGTCGGGGTCGATCGTGACGCCGTCGATCTCGGCGGCGAGATGCGGCGAGCAGGGGGTCGTCAGCCGGTATGCTTCGGGAAGTACGTGGTCCGCTGGAACGCCGAGTGTCACGACGGAGGCTGCGTCGCTGCCGTCCGCGAGCCCTGCCTGCACCGGCTTCCAATATCGCGCGCCGAGTGCAGCGGTGAGCCCGGCGGCGAACACGGTCTTGCCGATATCGGTATCCGTTCCGGTAACGACGATCGTCATCGCAATGCCTCTCCCATGACCTCACCCAAAGCCTCGATATCCGCGATCGTCGCGTTCAGCGTCAACGAAATCCGCAACCGTGATCCGCCCTCGGGCACGGTCGGCGGCCGTATCCCGCGCACGTCGAACCCCGCCGCCTGGATCGCGCCCGCCACATGCATCGTCCGCGCGGCGTCTCCCAGCACTAGCGGCAGGATCTGAGACCCCGTCGCCGCGACGCCGTAAGGGGCAAGCACGCGCTCCGCCGTCGCGATCAGGTCCCAGAGCCGCTCCCGCCGTGCCGGTTCGTCTGCGATGATGCGGAGGACTTCTCCGACCGCCAGCGCCATCAGCGGCGAGGGTGCGGTCGAGAAGATGAACCCGCGCCCGCGATTGACGATGAACTCGCGCATGACCGCCGGCCCGCACAACAGCGCGCCTTCGCATCCCAGTGCCTTGCCGCAGGTTCGCAAGCTGATGACGTTCTCGCGCCCGTCGAGTCCCTCGGCCAGTCCGCGGCCATCGGTGCCGAACACGCCCGTGGCATGCGCTTCGTCGATCAGCAGGATCGCATCGTGTCGATCGGCAATCTCGGCCAACGCGGCCAGCGGTGCGCGGTCGCCATCCATGCTGTAGAGGCTCTCGACCGCGATCCAGGCGCGGCCGGTGGCACCCGATCTGCGCCAATCGACGATCGCATCCTCGAATGCGTTTGCATCGTTATGCGCAGCGGCGACGAAGGTCGCTCGCGTGAGACGCATGCCCTCATGCGCGCTGGCGTGGATCAGCGCATCGTGGACGATCAGGTCGCCGCGTTGCGGTAGCGTCGCGAACAATATCGTGTTCGCGACGTAACCGCTGGCGAAGAACAACGCCGTCGCGGTGCCGAAGAAGGTGGCGGCGTCCGCTTCGAGCGCCTCGTGCTCGGGTGCATTGCCACGGAGCAATCGCGACCCCCCGGAGCCGACCGGCACGCCGCGTCGCAGGGCATCGACCATGGCGCCGCGCAGTCGGTCCGACCCGGCCAGCCCGAGATAGTCGTTCGAGGCGAAGTCCACGCCCTGTCGCGGGCGAAGCGATCGGTACCGGTCCGCTGCGGCCAGCGCGGCGAGGTCTCGTTCCTGAGCGGCGAACATCATCGCGACGCCCTAACCGCAACGCGCGGCGAAGACGATCCCCGCCAGATGATCTGGTTATCCTGCGTTCAACGCCGCAATAAAGCCGGCCGCCCGTGCGCCGACGTCGTCTGCGGTCATGCCCGGCGCATACAGTGCCGAGCCCAGACCGAATCCTGCCGCGCCGGCGGTGCGCCATTCCGCCATGCGTTCGGGCGTTATCCCGCCGACCGGCAACACGCGCGTATCCTTGGGAAGAACCGCGCGCATCGCCTTGAGCACCGTGGGGCTTGCGGCCTCGGCGGGAAACAGTTTCAGCGCGGCGGCACCGGCGTCGAGTGCGGCGAACGCCTCGGTCGGAGTCGCGATGCCGGGGAGCGCGACATAGCCCTTGTCCGCCGCTGCGGCGATCACGCGTACATTGGCGTTGGGGGCGATGATCAGCGTGCCGCCCGCCGCGCCGACCGCCTCGACGTCCTCGACCCGCAAGACCGTCCCCGCGCCGACGACCGCGCGTCCCTCGAACCGGCGCGCCAGTCGGGCGATGCTGTCGAGCGGATCGGGCGAGTTCATCGGCACTTCGATGATCGTAAAGCCTGCGTCGACCAGCGCCTCGCCGATCGCCTCGACCTCGTCTGGCTTCACCCCGCGCAGGATCGCGATCAGCGGGCATTTCGCGAAGGCGTCGTCGAAAGCTTGGCGGATGGTCATGCAACGAGATCCTGGATGCGGGTGATGCCGGCCACGAACGCGGCCTGACTGTCTATATGGTGCGACGTGCCGCCGAGCGCACCGATCGCGCTGGCGTACAGCGCGCCGAGGGCCGGGTCGGCGAGGATGTGGACGGTCGCGCCGGCCTCGATACGCGCGGCGGTGTCCGCGCCGATCAGTAGCCCGCTCGCGAATGAGGCAGCGTGCGCATCGTCGGCAAGCCCGAGTACGCCGCGCGCGCGGATCGCGAACAGGCCGGCGGCGAGATCGCGTTTGGCGCCTTCCGCAACGCCTTCGAGAAACGCTGCGCCCGGCTCGACCGGATGGCCGAGCTGCCGTGACAGGATGCCGTGTGCGCGTAAGAGCGCGAAGAGTTCGCCGGTCATCGCGGTCGTGAACCGAGCGATCCTACCGCCCTCGACGGTCGCCCATTTGCAGTGCGTGCCGGGCTGGCAGAGCAGCGCGTCCGCTGGCACCAGTTCTGCGGCGATCGCGCCCAGCAGTTGGACCTCTTCGCCGCGCATCACATCGGCGTGCAACCCGTCGCGGTATGACAAGCCGGGGACGATCGCGGTCCGGTCGTCGATCCGGTCGAGTGCGGCGGCAACGTCTGCAAGTCCTGCGGGGGCGGCGACGTAGGGCACGCTACGCCAGCCGATGTTCGATCCGACCATCCCCGCGAGCAGCATCGGCAGGTCGCCCAGCCGTTCGCGGATACCCGCAACCTCAGCATCGTACTCGCCGGCCGCTACGGCTGCGGCACCACGGTCGTCGCGTTCGGTCGCGACGACCGCACCATCCTCGATCCGGAACGCACGCCGATTGGTGGTGCCCCAGTCGACTGCAATGAAAGGCTGCATAACTCTACCTCGACGTCGTCGCGAGCTTGACGGTTTCGCCCGTATCCGCCCGCATTGTCGCTAATTGTACGATGAATGCCGCAAGCCTTCCACCGGATATCGTTGCGGCGCGTTGCAAGACGCGTGACACCAGGAGCGCGTTGCGCCAAAACCCGGCCGATGGCGACCGATACGACAGACACCGACGTTCTTCCGGCCACCGCGATCTTGGGCCGTAATCTGACGCATGGGATGCTCGACACGCTTGGGCGGGCGATCGTCACCGGGCGCTATGAAAACCGTCCGTTCCCGACCGAAGCGGAGATCGCCAAGACGCATGGCGTGAGCCGATCGGTGACTCGCGAGGCGGTCAAGATGCTGACCGCCAAGGGCTTGGTCAGCGCACGGCCGCGGCAGGGGACCGTCGTACAGCCGGCGAGCTCGTGGAACCTGTTCGATACCGACGTGCTGCGCTGGACGCTGGAGCGCAAGTTCTCGGTCGAGTTGCTGCGGCACTTCAACCAGTTGCGCGTCGCGATCGAGCCGGAGGCCGCGGCATTGGCGGCGCGGTTCGGTGACGCTGCGGACGAGGCGGCGATCCGCAACGGGCTGGCGCAGATGGAAGCGGGCGAGGCGGGAACGACCGATCCGCTCGAGGCCGACATCGCGTTTCACATGGCGATCCTGCGCGCGTCGAAGAACCCGTTCTACGCGCAGTTCCAGTCGGTTGTCTCGACCGCGCTGCGGACGTCGATCCGCTTCACCAACCGGATCAAGGGCCGTTCCGCCAATATCCCCGATCACGCCGCGGTGGCGGACGCGATCATCGCACGTGACCCCGCCGCGGCGCGGATCGCGATGACGCGGATCATCGGCGACGTGCTGACGCTGATCGGCGACGAGTAAGCCGGCGCGAGGTGATCGCGGACGGAGCGGACGCGCGCCACCCCTAATACTATAATCGAGAGGATTTCTAATGGCGACCGAGGCAATGTCTGCGAAGCCGATCCGGCTGGCGATCATCGGCGTTGGCAAGATCGCGCGCGACCAGCATCTGCCGGCGATCGCGAACGATCCGCGCTTCGAACTGGTCGCGGCGGTCAGTCGCAATGCGGTGGTCGACGGCGTCGATAACTACCACGACATCGCTGAACTGCTTGCGGCGGGGCATGACCTCGATGCCGTTTCGATCTGCACGCCACCGGTCGGACGGTCCGCGATCGCGATGGCGGCGCTCGATGCCGGACTGGACGTGATGATGGAGAAGCCGCCCGCCGCGACGCTGTCCGAAGTCGCGCGGATCGAGGCGCATGCGGTTACCGCTGGTCGTTCGCTGTTCGCGACCTGGCATTCGCGCGAAGCGGCCGGCGTCGCGCCGGCGCGCGCGTGGCTTGCCGATCGCAAGGTCGAGCGCGTCACGATCGCATGGCGCGAGGATATCCGACGCTGGCACCCCGGCCAGGACTGGATTCTGGAAGCAGGCGGGTTCGGCGTGTTCGATCCGGGCATCAACGCGCTGTCGATCGTGACCGAGATCCTCCCCGGCGACTGGGTCGTGCATCGTGCGGACCTGCATGTGCCGGACGGCCGGATGTCGCCGCTGGCTGCCGATATCGATCTCACCTGTGGCGACATCCCCGTGACGGCGGCGTTCGACTTCCTGCACGAAGGCCCGCAGCAATGGGACATCGTCGTCGAGACCGACGGCGGTACGCTCAAGCTGAGCATGGGCGGCGCGATTCTGGAAGTCGACGGCGAGGTGACAAAGGCGCCAGACGCGGAATATCCCGGGCTCTATGCCAAGTTCGCGGCGCTTGTCGGCTCGCGCTCGAGCGATGTGGACGTTACGCCGCTGCGGCTCGTGGCGGACGCGTTCCTGGTCGGACGGCGCACGATCGTTCCTGCCTTCGAATGGTGATCGAATACCCTGATCGAGGATAGTATCGCCGGAACGCACGCTGCCTGCATCACGTTCATCCTCGAAAGAAGGATGCGTATCGGTGCTTCAGATCAGTCAAGACGTCGAGAATACGGATGTTGCGCCAGCGATAGCGGCGAAGTCTAGCGCGGTGGCGCCGCTGGCGGCGGCGATCGTCGAGCGTTTGTCTGACGGGAACCTCGTCTACGTCGCGGCGGACGATCAGCGTGCGACGGAGATCGCGACCATCGCGGCGGCGCTCGCGCCCGATGCGCTGGTCGTCCATGTGCCGTCGAGTGACGCTCTGCCGGGCGACGATGCGCCGGCATCGCCTGCCAATGTCGGACGTCGGGTTGCAGCGTTGCGGCGGCTGCGCGCGGGGGCCGAGAGTGAGGCGGCGCCGATCCTGGTTGTCACGACTGCCGAGGCGACGGCGGTCCGCTATCCGCCGCCGCCAATGTTCGACGTCGCGCCACCGCGGCTGCAGGTCGGCGATCCGATCGACATCGAGGCGTTTGCCGCGATCGCCGAGGAGGTCGGCTACCTGACCGACGATCGGATCGACGAACCCGGCGAGATCGCGGTACGCGGTGGCGTGATCGACGTGTTCCCCGCGGACCGCGAGACTCCGGTCCGGATCGAGTTCGCCGATGGCCACATTACCGGGCTTCGCGATTACGATCCGGTGTCTCAGCTCGGCCTGGGCGACGTCGACGTCGTCGAGATCGGCCGCGCGACCGAGCCCGTGGTCGAGAAGGGCGTGTCGATCCTCGCGCACCTACCGGATGCAGCGATCGCGTTCGACCGGGATGCGGAGAAGCGGCGCGATCGGTTCCTTGCCATCGCCGCGGACGGCCTACCCAGACGTCGTGCCTCCGCCGATCTGGTCCTCGAAAAGGTCTGGGCAACCGAGATCGCGAACCGTGGAACGGCTGCGTTCGACGTCGGCGACGACATGCCCCCACGGTTCATCGAACGGCGCGATCCAGCGCGCGCGTTCGCCCGGTTCGCGAAGGCCGCGCTTGCAGATGGGCGTCTGCTCGTCGTGGGGTCGCCGCGCGACCTGCGGTTCCTCCAGCCCAGGCTCGAGCGGGCAGCGAAAATCACATTTACGTCGGTCGATCACTGGACGGACGTCGTTTCGGCCAAGCCCGGCACCGCGATGCTGCTGGTCGCCCCGGTCGATCGCGGGTTCGTCGCGAGTGGGACCGCGGTCGTTGCCGGCGCGGATATGCTCGGCGGGCGCGCGCGGGGTGACGAGATCGCAGGCGGCAGCGCAGGCATGCTGCCGGGACTGACGAGCGAGCTGCGATGCGGCGACGTGATCGTCCACGAGGAGTTCGGGATCGGCGTCGTCCGCGGGCTTGAGATGCTCCCGGGTACCGATGGCGACGCGATCGTCCTGGAATATGCCAAGGAAGGCCGCCGCCTCGTGCCGGTGCGCGAGGCCGACCGGATCTGGCGGTATGGCGCGGAGATCGACGCGGTCACGCTCGATTCGCTCGACGGCGCGTCGTGGCAGAAGCGGCGTGGCGCGATCGATGCGGCGATTGCCGAAAGCGCGCGGGACCTCGCCGCGATCGCCGCCGAGCGCGACGCACGGACGACCGATCCGATCGAGCCCGACCGCGCCCGCTACGAGAAATTCGCCGCCGGCTTCGCGTTCACCGAGACGCCGGATCAGGCAAAGGCGATCGCGACGACGCTGGCGGACCTTGCGAGCGGCAAGCCGATGGACCGGCTGATCATCGGCGACGTCGGCTACGGCAAGACCGAGGTCGCGTTGCGTGCCGCTGCTGCCGTCGCGCTGGCTGGACGCCAGGTCGCGATCGCCGCGCCGACGACGGTGCTGGTCCGCCAGCATATCGAGACGTTCTCGAAGCGCTTCGAGGGGACCGGCGTGGCCGTTGCCGGCCTGTCGCGGTTGTCGAGCACGGCGGAGAAGGCACGGGTTCGGGCGGGGCTTGCGGATGGATCGATCGGCGTCGTGATCGGCACGGGGGCGATCGCCGGCAAGGGCGTCGCGTACAAGGATCTCGCGCTCGTCGTGATCGATGAAGAGCAAAGGTTCGGTGCGGCCGACAAGGCCAAGATGCATGCGCTAGGGGCGGGGCATGTCCTGACGCTGAGCGCGACGCCGATCCCGCGCACGCTGCAATCCGCGATGATCGGGTTGCAGGGCCTATCGGTCATCGCCACTCCGCCGGCGCGTCGCCAGCCGATCCGCACGTCGGTCGCACAGTTCGATGATGCGACGGTGCGCGCGGCGCTGCGTCGGGAACGTGCGCGAGGCGGACAGAGCTTCGTCGTGGTGCCGCGGATCGACGACATGGCGCCGCTTGCCGCCAAGCTGGCCAAGCTCGTGCCCGAACTTGGGCTGGTGCAGGCGCATGGGAAAATGCCGGCGGGGGAGATCGACGAGGCGATGGTCGCGTTCGCGGCGGGCGACGGTGACGTGCTGCTCGCGACCAACATTATCGAGGCCGGGCTCGACGTGCCGCGCGCGAACACGATGATCGTCCATCACGCGGATCGGTTCGGGCTGTCGCAGCTGCATCAGTTGCGGGGACGCGTCGGTCGCAGTGGACGGCGGGGGCAGGTTATGCTGCTGACCGACGGCGAGGCGACGATCGCGGAGGCGACGCTGAAGCGGTTGCGCACGCTCCAGGCGTTCGACCGCCTGGGCGCGGGGTTTGCGATCAGTGCGCGCGATCTCGACTTGCGGGGCGCCGGCGATCTGGTCGGCGAGGCACAGGCTGGTCACATGAAGCTGATCGGGATCGACCTGTACCAGCATCTGTTCGGTCGCGCGTTGCGGCTGGCGCGGATCGACCGCGAGGGCGGTGCGCCGATCGACGACTGGATTCCCGAGCTCCACCTCGAACTGGGCGGCAGCCTTCCCGAAGCGTGGATCCCCGAGATCGAGGTCCGGATGTCGCTCTATGGCCGGCTTGCGCGGCTGGAGGATGTCTCGGCACTCGACCTGTTCGAGGCGGAGCTGGACGACCGGTTCGGCAAGGCGCCCGAGGCAGCGCTGCGACTGTTGCAGGTGGCGCGGATCCGGATGATGGCGCGTGAGGCGGGCGTACGACAGATCGACGCGGGTCCCGCTGCGATCGCGTTCACGCCGCACGACCGGACTGCCGCGAAACCGCTCGACGATCTGGTCGAGAAGAACGGACGGTGGATCGCCGCCGAGGGCATCGCCGACCCGATCGCGCGGGCCGGACGGATCGAGGAACTGCTGGACGCGCTGATCGGCTAGGCGCGTCCGCTTACTCGGCGGCGGCGGCCAGAGGAACGGGCAAGGCCTCGTCGGTCAGCGCCGCCAGGATCGCGCGGACGAGATCGACCACGCGCGCGAAGCCGGCGCCGGGCGCGTGGAGCTTGCGATCGAGATACAGCGTGCGGTCCAGTTCGAACTGGACCGCATGGACGTTTGCGGCCGGGCATGCATGACGTTCGAGGATGTGGCCGCCCGCATAGGGTGCGTTGATCGCGGTCGAGAACCCGCGCGCGACACACTCCGCCTCGATCCGCGTGACGAAGCGGGGCTCGGCGGAATGGCCGAAGCGGTCACCGATCACGATTCGCGATCCACTCGGTCCGAGCGGCGGCATCGAATGCACGTCGAGCAACACCGCCACGCCGAATCGGTCGTGCGCCGCCTTCAACGCCGCCGTGAGCGCCGCATGGTAAGGCCGGTGATCGTTGGCGATCCGCGCGGTGACGTCGGCATCGGTGAACCGCCGCGCCCAGAGATCGCCCGCCCCCGATGCGCGGCGTGGGACGAGCCCGAGCCCGCTGCGCAGCTTGGCGGATTGCTGGGCAAGCGGCATCGTCGGCGCACCCTCGTCGAGTAGCGGATCGCGTTCGTCCTCGCGCCGGTTGAGATCGATCCAGGCGCGCGCACGGGTCTGGACGATCGTCGTCTGGTCGGTCCGTGCGGCACGCGCCACCGCATCGACGAGCCGGTCCTCGAGCGGCAGCAGCCCGGCAAGCGGCACGCGCAACGCCGTCTTGAGCGCGAGCGGATAGTCCCGGCCTGCGTGCGGGACGGACACCACCACCGGGCTCACGGGCGGCATTGCGCCCAGGCGCTCGAAGGAAGAAGACTGCATGGCACCACGCTAGGCCCAGCACCGGGCGCGAGCAATCGACCTGGATATGTTAACCAATTTCAGGGTAGGGCGGCACCAGAATGTACGTGTGAAAACGGGACTTTAGATCGATGTTGCGAATTCTGCTGGCCGAGGACGATCAGGTCATGCGCGAGTATCTGACTCGGGCGCTCGAACGCTCCGGCTATGCCGTGACCGCGGTCGACCGCGGGACGGCGGCGATTCCGTTGCTCGAAACCGAGACGTTCGACCTGCTGCTGACCGATATCGTCATGCCCGAGATGGACGGCATCGAACTGGCGCAGAAGGCCGGCGAGATGTGCGCGGACCTGCGCGTGATGTTCATCACAGGCTTTGCGGCGGTCACGTTGAAGGCCGGGCGGGCGATGCCGCAGGCGCGCGTCCTGTCGAAGCCGTTCCACCTGCGCGACCTGGTCGCCGAGGTCGATCGGCTATTCGAGATGGATAATGTGACGGGCATGCATTGAGGGCTTGCACGCCGCGAAGAGCGCGGCTAGTGGAGCCCTCCGGCGGGCGTGTAGCTCAGTGGTAGAGCACTGTGTTGACATCGCAGGGGTCGCAAGTTCAATCCTTGCCACGCCCACCATTGAAAACCCCGCTAGTCCCATGGACTAGCGGGGTTTTTATTTGCCCGGAGTGAAAGCGGGGTCCCCGAAGGGACCCTTGTCTCAGGCAGGTATCTGGTCGATTTTCGCGGTGTTTTCGGCCTTAATGCCGTTCTCGCCATGCCGCAGTTTCGACAGCGCCTGATAGACCTGCAACCGGGCGCGCATTACCGAGCCCAGCGGGCGATGCGCCGCGAGTGCGTGGGCGGGGCGGAACGTCATCACATCGTCGAAATAGCGGACGCGGGCGGCGCTATAGGCTTCCTGCCGGGGGATGCCGATCGTCCCGACCGTGAGGTAGCGGCTGTCTTCCTCGGGCCAGTCGACCGAGGTGTCCTCGATCGACTGCGTCTCGGCGTTCGCCCAGAGCTGTACGCGCAGTTCGAAGACCGCGTCGTGTTCGCCGAAATAGCGGACGGCGGCATGACGGAAACCGTCCTCGTCCTGCTTTGCGTCGAGTTCCCAGCCCTTCAGTGCGGCCTGTTCGGCCGAGGCAGGGAAGGCGCCGAGCTTGGCGACGTAATCGCCGTAGCGGATCGGACATTGGCTGAAATACGGTTCGGCGAGCGGATGGCTGAACGGGTGGCCGAAAAAGTCCGCCTTGGGGCTCTCGGTGCCGACCGCGTGCAGCGCCTTGTTCACGTTGCGCGCGAGGCTCGACACCGCGCTCTTGAAGCCCTCGGGCAAGGGTACTGCCGCACCGATCTTCTTGGCGTCGCTCAGGAAGCCTTGCGCGGTGCCGGACGGAAACGTCGTGCCCGTCGCGAACACGAAATCCTGCGTGTCGGCATCGTGTCCCGACAGCTTGTCGCCGGGCACGTCGAAGATCTTGATCGCCATGCCGCGGTGCGTCGAGACGCGGTCGCCGAGTGTCTCGCCCGGCCCTTGCGCGAAGCGGATCGCGACGGGGTGCGTGCCGGGCGTCGCGAACACGCCTTGTGCAAGTTCGGGCGGCAGGCCGGGCGCGATCGTCAGTTCGCCGATCACGCACGCCGAACTCTTCGCGTGGCTCGCGCGGACCGCATGGCCCTCGCGCTTCTCGACGGTTTCGGTCTGCTGCGACATGCCCTGGATGATGCCGTCGATCGACTCCTGCTCGTCGGGCTGGATCGTCTCGATGTCGTCGCTGTAGCGGAGATAGGTCATGTCGGGCCTCACTTTGCGGGTGCGAACGAGAACAGCTCGGTCTTGAGCGACGCGGGCGCACCGGGCTTGAACCAGTTGGTGTCCTGGATGTGGCTGGCGGTGACGTAGATGCGGCCGTCCGGGCCTTCCGAGAAGGTGTCGGGCCAGCGCAGGCGGGCGTCGGTCAGCACCGGCTCGACATGATCGCCGACCAGCCGGGTGATGCCGTTGGTCACCGGTGACGTCAGGTACAGCGTGCCCGCCTTGCTCATCCACAGGCCGTCGGCGACGTGCGTCTGCGCGACCGTCTTCACGCCCGCGGCCCGCGTCGCCTCGCTGACGCCGTCGCGCAGCAGGGCGGTGTCGATCGCGTAGAGCGTCTTGCCGGTGAGCGCCTGGTAATAGAGCGTCTTGCCGTCGTTGGAGATCGCGATGCCATCCGCGGCGAAGGCGGGCTGGCGACCGTCGGGGCGGACGAGCGGTTTGCCGTCGGTCATCACCTTCACGGTCTTGTCGATCTGCGTCGAGCCGTGGCCGTCGAGCGCGCGGAAGCCCTTGCCGGTTTCGAGATCGATGACGATGATCGCGCCGCGCGTGCCGGAATCGGTGATGTAGCCGGTCTTGCCGTCCGGCGAGAAGCGGATGTCGTTGAGGTAGGTGCCCTGCAACGCGACGTTGAGCGGCACCTTGATGACCTTGGTCACGCGGTTGGTGGCGAGGTCGACCTTCACTAGCTTGGGCGCGCCCTCGAGGATCTTCTCGTTACCGGGCGCGCCGGGATCGAGCACCCAGAGGTTGCCGTGGCCGTCGGGGACGATCGACTGCACGCAGACGAAGTAATCGCCGACCGGCATCTCCGCCGACTTCGCGTTGCGCCAGCTGTTCCATTTGGCGTCCGGATAGGCCTTGAGCGAGCCGTCCTTCATCACTTCGGCGACCGAGATCGGCGCGTCGTCGGTCCAGCGCGGGAAGTTGACGAAGCGGCGGCCGTCGGCGGTGACGGCGACGCCGGTCGCCTGGTGATCGAACTGCGCGACCTGGGTGAGCGGGCGACCGCTGGTCTGCGATGCGGTCTGCGCGCTGGCGACGCCGATCGCAGCGGCGACGACGGCGATCGCGGCAGCGCCGGCGAGGAAGGGCTTGGTCTTGGACATGATAAGGCTCCGGTCGGTGGTGTCGGACAGGTCGGCGGGGTTGCCGGTGAAAAGCTGGATGAGATGGCGCGCGACCGCGTCGGGGGCTTCGCGCTGGATGAAATGGCCGACGCCGTTGAGCGTCACGAACGCGAACGGGCCGGTGAACTTGGCGGGTACCGAGGTGCTCGCCGATGGCGGGTTCACGCCGTCGACCGCGCCCTGGAAATACATCGTCGGCAGCGAGAGCGTCTTGGTCGCCTTCACCTTGTCCTCGAGCCACTGGCTGCGCGGATCGGGCTCGGCCTCGTTCCAGCGCGCGCGGTAGCTGTGCAGCGTGACGTCCGCCCAGTCTTGGTTCTCGAACGAGCGTGCGACGCGGGCGAAGGTCGCCTCGTCGAACCAGCCGGGGGGCGACCAGTTGACCCAGTGGATGTGCGCGAAGCCCTTGTGGTCGTCGCGAACGGCCTTCGCACCGCGCTCGGTCGCCATGAACCAGTGATACCATTGGCGCTGCGCCTGCTCGAACGGCGGCGTCGGCATGCCGCCGAGACGGGGCGGGGTGGCGAGCATCGCCATCCGCTCGACACGGTCGGGCCAGCCGACCGCGAGCGCCTCCGCTGTGTTCGAGCCCCAGTCGTGTCCGGCGATCATGAATCTCTCGATCCCGAGCCCGTCCATCAGTGCGATCATGTCCATCGCCAGGATCGCGCTGTTGCCGGTGCGCGGTGCATCGCGCACGAACCGCGTTTCGCCGAAGCCGCGCAAGGTTGGCACGATGGTCCGCAATCCGGCCGCGTTGAGCGCGGGGACGACGTCGTCCCAGGTCGATGCGTCGTCGGGCCAGCCGTGGATCAGCAGGACCGGCTGGCCGTCGCGCGGCCCGGTATCGGCATAGGTGATTGCGAGATCGTCGGTGGTCTGGATCGGCATGATGGTCCTCGTCGGATCGGGGCGTCGGGCTCGTGGTGGACGCTCATGGTGGAGCGGGCCGACGCGAAGGGTCCAGGTATCGAAACAGTCTCGGGAGGCTGCTGTTCCGGCGGCTAAGCCAATGATTTGCAAAGATGATCGGGCGGCGTGACGTGGTGGGCCGATTTGCGATCCGCGCGTTGTGGACGGCAGAACTTCAGGAGCGAAATGATGGATTCACGACGTATGGCCGGTGCGGTCGCGGGTGGCCTGGTGGCCGGGCTGGGCATTACCGCGCTGCTGATGGCGGGCGAGCGCAAGAGCGGCGAACCGTCCGAGATCGTCACGCTCGAACGCAAGACCGCGGGGAAACTGGGCATCGACACGCCGGCCGCGGATGCCCTGCCGTCGTCGCGCGAGCAGGCGATCACGCAGGGCTGTCACCTGTTGCTGTCTGCGGCGGCGGGTGCGGTCTATGCCGCGACCGTCGACGAGGAAGCGTCGTTCGTCGGCTCGGGCCTGATGTTCGGCGCGGCGTTCTATACGGCGATGCACTGGATCACGGGGCCGTTGCTCGGCGTGAAGCCGCCGGAGTGGCAGGCCGATGCGAAGACGATCGGCATGCACAGCGTGAACCATGCGGTGTTCGGGCTGGTCACGGCGCTGGGCGCGAAGCTCGCGACCCGGCGCTGAACGGAAGTCTCTTTAGGGCGTGACGGTGTGCCCGTGCGGCACACCGTCACGCGTCACTGTCAGCCTGCCGCGTCGACCTGCGGCAGATAGGCGGCATACCCGTTGGCCTCCATTTCGGCGCGCGGGACGAACCGCAGTGACGCCGAGTTGATGCAATAGCGCAGGCCGCCCTTGTCCTGCGGGCCATCCTCGAACACGTGGCCGAGGTGGCTGTCGGCACCCGCCGAACGGATCTCGGTGCGGACCATGCCGTGGCTGCGATCGTGGAGTTCGGCGACGTGCTCGGGCGTGACCGGCTTGGTGAAGCTCGGCCAGCCGCAATGCGAATCGAACTTGTCGGCGGACGCGAACAGCGGCTCGCCCGAGACGATGTCGACGTACAGACCGGGCTCACGCGTGTTGAGATACTCGCCGGTGCCAGGCCGCTCGGTGCCGCTCTGCTGCGTGACGTGGAACTGCTCGGGGGTGAGCTTGGCGATCGCTTCGTCGGTCTTCTTGTAGTCGGTCATGGTGATCCTCTCGCGCTCAGGAGAGCGCCGGTTGGCCGTTCGACGCGGACAGGCCGCCGTCGACCGGCAGGTTGACCCCGGTTATATAGTGCGCGTCGGCGCTAGCCAAAAACGCGATGGCGCCGGCGATGTCTTCTGGCTGTGCGCCGCGTGCCATCGGGATGCGCTCCTCGAACTTCGCGATCAGGTCGGGCTGGTCCTTCATGCCCGCGGTCAGCGCGGTGTAGGTGAGCGACGGGTTGACCGCGTTGACACGGACGCCGTGCTTCGCCTCGTCCATCGCGAGCGCGCGGGTGAAGTTGGTCACCGCGCCCTTGGCCGCGCAGTAGAAGCTGTGGTTCCAGTCGCCGCCGAGGCCCGACACCGACGAGACGTTGACGATGCAGCCCTTGTTCGCGCGCAGCGTGGCGATCGCGGCGCGGCTCATGTGGACGACGCCGTAGAGGTCGGTTTCGATGACCTTGGTGAATTCGGAAAGGTCGCCTTCGTCGAGCTTGCCGAGATGGTCGACGCCGGCATCGTTGACGAGCACATCGATGCGGCCGAACTTGTCGATCGCATGCGCGACCAGCGCCTCGCAGGCGGCCATGTCGGAGACGTCGGTTTCGAGCGTTTCGACGGTCGTGCCGTCGAGGCTGGCGGCGACCTTCGCGAGGCCGTCCGCGTCCTTGTCGCCGAGTACGAGCGTCGCGCCTTCCGCGGCGAAACGACGCGCGGCACCTTCGCCGATGCCGGAGGCGGCACCGGTGATCACCACGATCTTGTCATCGAATCTCATCGATCTGTGTCCTGAAGCTTTGGGAGATACCGCGATGAACGACCGACACGCGTAGCGGTTTCCTTGCTGAATCAAGGAGATCGCCCGTTCGCCCTATTGGCGGACCCCGGCCGGTCTCGCGCGCGTTGATGCGCTCGAACCTATTTCCGGAGAACACCATGCTCGCATCCTTCCTGATGGGCCTCGTCGGCGGCCAGCGCGCGATGACGCCGCTCGCCGCGGTCGCCATCGCAGCCGCTCGCGACGAACTGCCCGCTGACAATGGTGCGCCGAAGCTGCTGTCGCATCCCGTCGTCGCAGCGGGTGCGCTGGCGCTCGCGATCGGCGAGATGGCGGGGGACAAGCAGAAGACCGCGCCCGACCGGATCGTCGCGATCGGCCTGGCCGCGCGGTTCGTCACGTCGGCGATCGCGGGGGCTTCGCTCGTCCCGCGGCGGCAGCGGTGGATCGGCGCCGCGGTCGGTGGACTGACCGCGGTGGCGGCGTCCTATCCCGGCTGGCGTGCGCGGATGGCGGCGATGTCGCAGTACGGCCAGACGCCGACGGGGTTCGTCGAGGATGCGGTGGTTCTTGGGGGCGCGGCGGCGATCGCGCGCAACGCGGCGAAACTCGGCGCCGATTGACGTCGGAGGCGTATTCCGGGTGAGCGGAAAAGCTGCCATGCGGCGGCGATGATCCGTATCTCATTCTCTACGCTCGCCTTCGTGTTGATTTCGTCCGGTGGCGCCGTCGCGCAGACGACCGTCGCACCTCGCGACCAGTCGGCTGACATCGTCGTTACCGGGCGCGGGCTTGCCGATGCGCCTGGCGATCGTGCGTACGACATCGTCACGATCGATCGGGACCGGGTTCAGGCGAATGCGAGTAACCGGTTAGAAAGCGTGCTGGCCGATGTCGCGGGGCTCCAGCAGTTTCGTCGGTCGGACTCGCGGAGCGCCAACCCAACCAGCCAGGGGATTTCGTTGCGCGGGATCGGCGGGAATGCGTCGAGCCGCGCGCTGCTGATCTTCGACGGCGTGCCGCAGGCTGATCCGTTCGGCGGCTGGGTCGCGTTTCCGGCGTATGCGACGGGGCGACTCGGGCGCATCCGCGTGACGCGCGGCGGCGGGAGCGGGTATCAGGGGCCGGGCGCGCTGGCCGGGACGGTCGAGCTCGAGAGCGTGACGCCGGAACAGGCTGTGCCTTTCCAAGGTAGCGTTGCGTATGGCAGCCGGGATTCGGTCGATGCCCAGGGGTCTGCGGCACTGGTGCGCGGGTCTGGGTTTGCGACCTTGTCCGGAGCCTATGCGCGCGGGGACGGCTTCACGCCGACCGTCGAGGAGAGCCGGGGGATCGTCGATCGCGCCGCGCCGTACGAGCAGGCGTCGGGCGCGCTGCGGACCGTCGTCGGGATCGGTGCGAAGACCGAATTGCAGATGAACGCGAGCGCGTTCACCGATCGGCGCGACCGGGGCAGCGACTTCACCGACAACAAGAGCGAAGGCGCGGATGCGAGCGTCCGGCTGGTCGGGCGCGGGCGCTGGGGGTATTCGGCGCTGGCGTATCTGCAGACGCGCGCGTTCGCGAGCAGCTTCAACAGCATCAATGCCGCGCGGACGACCGCGATTCAGTCGCTGAACCAGTATAATACGCCCGCGACGGGGCTTGGCGGACGGATCGAGATCGCGCCGCCGCTGGGCGAGAGCATCACGCTGCGGCTGGGGGCGGACGTTCGCGACGTCAGCGGGAAGACGCAGGAGCTGTATACGTTCGTCAACACGGTGCCGACGCGGCGGCGCGAGGCCGGCGGGAGCACGACGACGACCGGCGTGTTTGCGGATGGGAGCCTTGTCGCGGGCGACTTCACGTTCAGCCTGGGTGGCCGGGTCGACTGGTGGTCGATCGATGGCGGCTATCTGTCCGAACGTCCGCTGGCGACGGGCGCAGCGCTGACCAACCTGCGCTATGCGGATCGCGATGGCAGCGAGACGACCGGCCGGGCGGGCGTAGCGTATCAGCCGGTCGAGGCGATCACGTTGCGCGCGGCCGGGTATCGCGGGTGGCGATTGCCGACGCTCAACGAACTGTATCGACCATTCCGCGTCGGGAACGATGCCACTGCGGCGAACGCGCTGTTGTCGCCGGAGCGGCTGACCGGGGTCGAGGGCGGGGTCACGCTGACGCCAGCGCCGGGCGTGAGCATCGCCGCGACCTATTTCTACAACCGGCTGAAGGATGCGGTGGCCAACGTCACGACGACCAACCCGCCGCAGGTGTTGCCGGGTGTCGCCACCTACCGCGTCCGCCAGAACCTCGACGCGATCCGCGCGCACGGGTTCGAACTGGATGCGGCGTATCGGCCGGGTCCGTTTGGCGTGCAGGCATCGTGGTCGCATACGAATTCGAAGGTCGAGGGGTCGGGGATCACGGCTGCTCTGGACGGTTTGCGTCCGGCGCAGACCCCGCGCGATCAGGTGTCGGGGACGGTCGACTGGCGACACGACGCGGCAGCGATGTCGCTGACCGTGCGGCATATCGGCCGGCAGTTCGATGACGACCAGAATACGCGGGTGCTCGATCCGGCGACGACTCTGGACGCGTATGCGGCGTTGCCGATCCTGCACTCGCTGGTCGCGGAGGTGCGCGGGGAGAACCTGTTCAACGAGCGCGTCGAGGCAGGGATCAGCGGCGCGAACATCGTCGAGCGCGCCACGCCGCGAACGATCTGGGTAGGGTTGCGGTACGGGCTTCGGTGATATGCTCCCTGCCAAGGAAAACGAAGACAGCATGTTTCCCCGCGAAGGCGGGGACCCAGACTGGGCTCCCGCCTTCGCGGGAGAACAAGGAAGGGAAAGCGGCGTCCTGACACGCCACCACTCCGGCGGAGGCCGGGGCCCAGTTGGCAAGATCGCGGTAACGACGGACCGCGGTCAGTTAGCGACGTTCCCCAACTGGCCCCCGGCCTCCGCCGGGGTGGTGCGATGGACGGTGCCAACTTTCCCCAGCGCGCCATCGCGGGTTGATGCTCCTTATCCCCCCGCGTTGACCCGTGTCTGGCGCGCGACTAATGCCGCACTCGTGAAGGGTTCCCGGCGACGGGATCAAAAGGGAAGTCGGTGCGCGGATATGTCCGTAAGACCGGCGCTGTACCCGCAACTGTGACCGGATAGCGGCCACCCCGATATGCCACTGGGTCTCGACCTGGGAAGGCGGGGTGGGCGCGGCGACCCGGAAGCCAGGAGACCTGCCTCTCACGGTCGATCCACTGCGCGGGCGGGTGTCCGGCGCGGACGAGTGCTCCGGTCCAGCCGGGTTTCCTCGAGCGAGAGACGTCTGGCCGCGCGGCGAATGGTCGCTGGCGGTTCTGGTTAGGACGCAGCCGAATGACGAAATTCTTCCTTCTCCTGAGTGCCGCGGCGATCGCATCGCCCGCCTATTCTCAGACCATCTCCAACCCAGACGCCCCCGAAATCGTCGTCACCGCGACCCGCGCCGCGCAGCCGCTGAGCGAGATCGGCCAGGCCGTGACCGTGATCGACCGCGCCGAGATCGAGCGCCGCCAGACCACCATCGTCTCCGACCTGCTCGCGACCACGCCCGGTGTCACCGTCACGCGCAACGGCACGGTCGGCGCGCTGACCAGCGTCCGGATTCGCGGCGCCGAGGCGGACCAGACCTTGGTCGTGATCGACGGCGTTCGCGTGAACGATCCGTCGTCGACCGGCGGCGGCTTCAACTTCGGCAACCTCCTGTCGAGCTCGGTCGAGCGGATCGAGGTGTTGCGCGGCCCGAACTCGGTGCCATGGGGCAGCCAGGCGATCGGCGGCGTCGTCAACATCATCACCGCCGCGCCGACCGAAGGCGTGCAGGCGCGCGCCAACGCCGAATATGGCTATGCCGACAGCGTGTTCGCGAGCGCGGGCGTGTCGGGCAAATCGGGGCCGGTATCGGGATCGCTGACCGGCGGCTATCTGCGCACCGACGGTATTTCGTCCGCAGCCAGCGGTACCGAGCGCGACGGCTATCGCCAATATGGCGCGACCGGGCGGGTGGGCGTCGAGTTCGCGCCGGGCATCGGCCTCGACCTTCGCGGCTATTTCGCGGACAGCCGTGTCGACATCGACGACGGTTTCGACCCGAAGACCTACGTGGTTGCCGACAGTCCCGCCTACGCCACCACGCAGGAGCTGTACGGCTATGCGGGCCTACATGCGAACCTCGCAGACGGTCGGTTCAACAACCGCGTGGCGTTCACGATCGCCGATATCAACCGCGACAATTACTCGCAGCCCGGCGGGGACGTGACGTTTCTCGGCCGCGGCCGCAGTGAGCGCTACGAGTATCAGGGCGACTTCCGTCCGCTCGAACAGGTCCGCGTCGTCGCAGGCGTCGAGCGCGAAAACAGCCGCTTCAACGATGGCTTCACCTTCGCGGATACCGGCATCACCAGCGTGTACGGCCAGCTGATCATCAAGCCGCTCGACATCTTCACGATCACCGGCGGCGTCCGCAACGACGATCACGACGATTTCGGCAGCCGCACGACGTTCGGGGCGAATGCCGCGCTGGCGTTGCGGACCGGCACCACCGTCCGCGCGAGCTATGGTGAGGGCTTCAAGGCACCGACCTTGTACCAGCTCTTCTCCGACTACGGAAACCGCGGCCTCGATCCGGAGACGGCGCGCAACTTCGACATCGGTGTCGAACAGGCGTTCCTCGGCAACCGGGCGCGCGTCGGGGTGACCTATTTCAATCGGCGTACGCGCAACCAGATCGACTTCCGCGATTGCAGCCCGGCCGAATTGACGACGGCCGGTTCGATTTGCGCCAACCGCCCGTTCGGCGTCTACGACAACGTCGCGCGTGCCGAAGCGGACGGCGTCGAATTCACGCTCGCGCTGCGCCTGGTCGATGCGCTGACGCTGACGGCGAACTACAGCTATATCGACACCGAGAACCGCTCGACCGGGGATAATTTCGGCAATGTTCTCGCACGCCGGCCCAAGCAGACCGCGAGCGTCGACGCCGATTACCGGTTCGCGTTCGGGTTATCCGTCGGCGGCACCGTGACGATGGTCGGCGACAGCTTCGACGACGCCGCCAACACCACGCGCCTCGATGGCTATGCGGTCGCCGGCGTCCGGGCGGAACTGCCGATCGGCGAACGGCTCGCGGTCTATGGCCGCGTCGATAACCTGACCGACTCGCGGTACGAGACGATCGCAGGCTACGGCAATTACGGCCGCGCGGCCTATGGCGGCGTGCGGTTGCGCCTGAAGTGAGGCGCGGGGCGATCCTCCTCGCGCTCCTGCTCGGGGGCTGCGCCAAGCCCCCGGGTTTGGCAGCGCGCGGCGGCGGGGGGATCGTCTCGACCAATCCGTGCGTCGATTCGGTGCTGGTCCGCATCCTGCCGCCCGCGCGGATCGCCGCGATCAGCCATTATTCGCAGGACCCTTCCGCGACCTCGATCCCGATCGCCGTCGCGCGCCGGTTTCGGGGGATCGCCGGGACCGCGGAGGAGGTGATCGCGCTCCACCCCGATCTGGTCATCGCCAGCACCTACACGTCGCCCGCGACTCAGGCGGCCTACGCGCGCGCCGGTTTGAAGACGCTGCTGGTCGGCATCCCCGACTCGATCGCCGAGAGCCAGGCGCAGGTCACGCAGATCGCCGAAGCCGCCGGAGCACCGATGGGCGGCGCGCGGATCAATGCCGAGATCGACCGCGCGGTGGCGCGCTGGAGCAGCAAGGGTGGGCCAAAGGATGACATGCCGCCGAGCGCGTTGCTCTATATCAGCGGCGATCTCGCGACCGGGGGGAGCACGTTGCTGAACGACATGATGACGCGCGTCGGCTTCCGCAACGCCGCCGCGACTTACGGCCTGACGCATACCGGCACGCTGTCCGCCGAGACGATCGTGATGCAGCCGCCCTCGGTCGTGATCGCTTCCGAACGCGCTAGCCGTGGGACAGCGCTGCGCCACCGCTTGTTGCCGGGCACGCCGCAAGCCGTCTTTCCGCGCGTGCTGATCAATTGCGGTGGGCCGACGATCCCGCCCGCGCTCGAACGCCTCGCCGCGATCCGGGCGGGGCTGTGATGCTGCACGCATACCAAAGCCACCCCGGCGAAGGCCGGGGCCCAATTGGAATGGCCGGAGTAACGGATTGCCGCGCGCTGTTACGACCGTCTCCCAATTGGGCCCCGGCCTTCGCCGGGGTGGCGGTGGTGGCGGTGGTCGGTATGAGCGAGGAGGCGTTCTGATGACCCGCACGCTCAAACTCATCGCGCTCGGCCTACTCGTGATCCTCCTGTTCGGCCTGTCGCTCGGCTGCGGGAAAGTCTGGGTGCCGGCCTCCGCCTGGTTTTCGGGCGACCCGCGCTGGTGGATCATCGTCGAGCTACGCCTGCCACGTGCGGTGCTGGGCCTCGCGCTCGGCGCGACGCTCGGGCTGTCGGGTGCGGTGCTGCAAGGCTATCTCCGCAATCCGCTCGCCGACCCCGCCGTCGTCGGCGTGTCGTCGGTCGCAGCGCTGGCGGCGGTCGCGGCGATCGTGTTCGGGCTCGGCTCGGGCCCGGCGATCTTCGCCGCCGCGATGTTGGGCGCAGGCGGCGCGGTCGCGTTGCTCGCCGCGCTGACATGGCGGTCGCCGAGCGCGATCACCTTCATCCTCGCGGGCACGGTGCTGTCGAGCCTAGCCGGCGCGCTGACCGCGTTCCTGATCTCGATCGCGCCGAACCCCTATGCGGTCGCCGAGGTGATCGACTGGATCATGGGCGCGCTGACCGATCGCGGTTGGGACGACGTGACGCTCGCGCTCCCGCCGATGGCGGTCGGCGCGGCGCTGCTGATGCTCACCGGCCGCTCGCTCGACGCGCTGGCGCTGGGCGAGGCGGCGGCGCGGTCGCTCGGGACGCGGATGGGCCGGGTCCGATTGCTGGTCGTGCTCGGCACGGGGCTCGTCGTCGGTGCTGGCGTTGCAGTGACGGGCGTGATCGGCTTCGTCGGACTGGTCGTCCCGCATCTGTTGCGACCGATCTTTGGCCACCGCCCAAGCGCGTTGCTGCTCCCCTCCGCGCTCGGTGGAGCGGCGCTGGTGCTCGCTGCCGACAGCCTCGTCCGTCTTGCTCCGGGCGCGGGCGAAATCCGGCTCGGCGTCGCGATGGCAATGATCGGCGCGCCGTTTTTCCTCGGGTTGCTGGTCAGGGAACGAGGTCGCGCATGGATCTGATCATCGACGCGCTGGGCGTGAAGCTCGGCAAGCGCACCGTCCTCAGCGACGTGTCCGCGCACCTGCGTCCCGGCCGCGTCACCGCGATTCTGGGCCCCAACGGCGCCGGCAAGAGCACGCTCGTCAAGGCGGCCGCCGCGCTCGTCGACCACAGCACCGGCAGCGTCCGCCTCGATGCGCAGGACGTCGCCAGTATGGACCCGCGCGCCCGAGCCCGCGCGATCGGCTATCTCCCGCAGGACGCGACGGTCCACTGGAACATCGTAGCCCGCGACGTCGTCGCGCTCGGCCGCGTGCCGCACCTCGGCGCGCATGCTGCTCCATCGCTCGAAGATTATGCCGCCGTCGACCGCGCGATGCACGATACCGAGACCGAGCATCTCGCGGATCGCCCGGTCGGCGAACTCTCCGGCGGCGAACGGGCGCGTGTCCTGCTGGCACGCGTGCTGGCGGGCGAGCCACGTTGGCTGCTCGCCGACGAACCGCTCGCCAGCCTCGACCCCTCACACCAGATCGACCTGCTCGCTCGACTGCGCGGCTACGCGCTTGGCGGGGCAGGGGTGGCGATCGTCCTTCACGACCTCGTCCAGGCACAGCGCGCGGCCGACGATGCGCTGCTGCTCGCCGATGGCCGCGTCGTCGCGTTCGGCCCGGTCGCAGAAGTCATGACCGCGGAAACGCTCGCGCGCGTGTTCGGCGTCCGCGTGGCGCCGCTCGAAGACGGCGATCGCCGCCTGCTAGTCCCGGTCGGGCGCATCAAGGCGGCATAGACGGTCGACGCGCCGCGCCCGCGGCACTATCCCGCGCCGGGTGATCGATATTCCTGCCCCCCTCCGCCTGCGCCTAGACGGCGACGCTCTCGTCCAGAACTGGCGCACACTCGACCGCATGAGCGGCACCGCAGCGTGCGGCGCCGCAGTGAAGGCGAACGGCTACGGTCTCGGCGCGATCGAAGTCGCGCGGCGGTTGGCGGGCGCAGGCTGCCGAGATTTCTTCGTCTCGAACTGGCAGGAAGCCGCCGAACTCGCGCCACTGGGCCTGACCGTCTCCGTCCTCCACGGGGTTCGCGAAGAAGACATGCCCGCAGCCGCCGCCGGCTTCGCCCGCCCGGTCCTCAACACCCCCACACAAGTCGCGCGTTGGAAAGCAGCCGGCGGTGGCGCATGCGACGTCATGGTCGACACCGGCATGAATCGCCTCGGCGTGTCGGCGGACGACGTCGCAAGCGGTCTACTCGACGACCTCCAGATCGAAACGCTGATGAGCCATCTCGCCTGCGCCGACGAGGATACGCCGATGAACGCGGAACAGCGCGATCTGTTTGCGGCGTTGGTCGGTAGGACGACGGCTAAACGCATGAGCTTGGCGAACTCGGGTGGCGTCGCGCTTGGCGAGCGATATGCGTTCGACCTGACACGGCCCGGTCTTGCTCTGTATGGCGGCATCCCCCGGCCCGAACTGGGCGATCTGATCCGACAAGTGGTCAGGCCCGAAGCGCAGATACTACAACGGCGTCGCGTTCCGAGAGGCGGGAGCGTCGGTTACAATGCGCAGTGGTATGCGCCTGTCGATACCGAGGTGGGAATCGTCAACCTCGGCTATGCGGACGGCTATTGGCGGGGTTTTTCCAATATCGGGACAGCGTCGTCCGTTGCGGGCAACGATCTGCCGGTTCTGGGCCGCGTTTCGATGGACCTGGTGGCGATCGCCCTGGCGGGGGACGAGATCGAGGGGGACTGGGTGTCCTTCGACTATCGTCTTCCTGCGGCGGCGGCGGCGTCAGGCATGAGCCAGTACGAGTTACTGACAGGGCTGGGCGGCCGGTTCGTGCGGATGTGGAATTGAGCGATCATGCCGCGTTTTCGGGGCCGGTCCAGACACTGAACGGTCGCGCGCGAATCCAGCGTGTTGCGAGCCACTTGACCCCGGCGGTGACCGGTTCTCCCGCATGTTGCGTCGCCGGATCGATCGAGCCATCCGCGCGAACATTGTCGAAGATGATCGCATCGCCGGTGCGTGGCGTCACCCTGAGTGCGTTGTTCACGAAATAGGTCGCGCCGCCAGCAAAGCCTTCGTTCAGATAGACCAGGACAGTCCGGATGCGCTGATTGCTCGTGACCGGCAATGCATCGACATGCGGTCGGAACTGCTGGCCGGGTTGGTAGCGTAATACCGACAGCGCTTCGCCTTGCCGCCAGTCTGTCCCGGTGACGGCCGCAAGGCGTCGGTTCAGCGCCTGGACGACAAGCGTCTCGCGGGTCGGGCCGATGACGGCGCCATCGGACGTGCGGACCGGGTTGGCGACGTTACGCCCGGTCCGCGGATCGGCGACC
The DNA here is from genome assembly GCF_003053745.1 of Sphingomonas faeni. Lineage (GTDB taxonomy): Bacteria > Pseudomonadota > Alphaproteobacteria > Sphingomonadales > Sphingomonadaceae > Sphingomonas > Sphingomonas faeni. Next base: position 86,363 of record NZ_QAYE01000005.1, read on the forward strand.
GTCGCGGGTTGAAGCATATCGGCCGCGCGCTGGGCGATATGGAGGCACTCCTCCTGCGTGAATAGCCGGGCGATATGCCGAACGTGGGGGTTCTCGCCGATCCTCTGCGCGCGTGGTGGATCGATTGGCGCACCGTCTTTGGTTAGCGTCATTGCATCAAGCAGGGTCAGTTGGTCGGCGGCGACCTGATCGGTTCCCGCCGCCGCGTCGAGCAAAGCGCGGGCCCCGGCCCAATCCGCTGGGGCGCCACTGCCGTTCGCAGTCAGTGCGATCTCGACGAGCGCCGCATCTGGATTGCCCAGCGACGTCGCCTGTCGAAGCAGCGCGCGCGCGCCGGGCAAGTCGCGCGGGACGGGAGTACCCGCAAGCTTCCACGTCGCATGCCGGAACACCGCATCGACGTTGCCCGAATGGCCAGCCTGCTCGATCAGCATCACGGCGTCGCGAACGCGGCCTGCGGCGAGCAGGCGATCGGCTTGCGCAACGGGATCGTGGATCATTCGTCACCCATTAAAAAAAAGGGGCCGGTGGAAACCACCGACCCCGCAATATCGCACGTCTGGTTCGTTTGGAACCGGATCAGAAGCGTGCGCGGACGCCCGCATAGAAGTTTCGCCCACGGATGTCGTAGATCGAGCTGCCGGCGCCGGTGCCGGAACTGCCGAGCGGCGGCAGCTTGTTCAGAACGTTGTCGACACCGAAGTAGAATTGGAAGTCATCGCCGGCACCGCCCTGGTTCGACAGGTTCCAGGTGAACCGTACGTCGTTGTAGAAGACGTTCGGGTACTTGCGGATATCCGAGTAATCCGCGTTGACTGGTGGACAACCGGCAGGCGTGCATGCCGATTGCAATGCGTTGAAGTCTTCGTACGCGTTCACCCACATCGGCCCAATATAGCGGAGCCGATAGCCGAAGCTGACCGCACCTACGCTAAGGTCGGTGTCGAAGCGGACTTCGTCGACCGGATCGCCGAGTTCTCCGAGCAACCTGTTCTCGAATGACGGGATCGCCGGATTCTCGAAGTTGCTGCTTTCAAGGCCGTGGACATAGATCACACTCGAGTTGATCCGGACGTCATTGGCAATTTCTGCACGGTAGCCGACGTTGACGTCGATGCCGCGACGGACGCGCTTGGCAAAGTTCACGCCTGCCGACACCAGCGAGTTGCCGAGAATCTGACCCGGCTGCTCACCGAACGATCCGGTGCCCGGCCCGCGGAAGCGCGTGAAGAGCGAGCAGAAAATGTTGCTGGTCGTAGCCTGATCGTAGCAGTTGTTGGCGATCGTCTGCGCCGTCAGCGAGACGATGACGTTGTTAACCTTGATGTCGTAATAATCGACGCTCAGCGACAGGCCGGGCACGGCACGCGGCGTGAACACGCCACCCAGAGTAAGCGACTTAGAGGTCTCTGCATCCAGGTTCGGATTGCTGCCGCTGATGATGTTCAGCGAATATGAGACGTTGGGCAGTCCTGCGAGCAAGCCGGCACCGAGGTCGGCGAGGCAGTTGCCCGCACGATTGGGGTTGTTGGCGATGTTGCCCGACGCGCACGGATCGAGGAAGCCCGGCGCGAAGTTGGGCACTGCCGGGAAGCCGGTTTCCGAAACGTTCGGTGCACGAACCGACTTGCCGTAGTTCGCACGGAAGCGGATGTCGGGAATCGGAGCCCATTCGCCGCCAAAGTTGTACGTATAGACCGTGCCGACCGAGCCCTTGTAGTCGGACACGCGCCCTGCACCGTTGAACGTCAGCTCATGGAAGAACGGCATGTTCTTCAACAGCGGAATGCGGATTTCGCCGAACGCTTCCTTCACCTCGAACGCAGGCGGGTCGAACTCGCCGATGATGACCGCATTGGTCGCGCCGCTCTCGACGAACGGATCGTTCTGGTAGCGTGCGCGCTCCTTGCGATATTCGCCACCGAGCGAGAAGCCGATCGGACCACCTGGCAATTCGAACAGCTGGCTCAGATCGCCGCCGACGAAGCCCTGGATGTCGAGCTGCGACAGGCTTGCCTTGTGGCGGGCGTTGTAGCGGAAATAGTTCGCCGCTGCCGAGTTGTCCGCGCCACCGAACGGATTGTAGGGAACGCAGGCCGCGATGTCGCTGGCGAGACGCGCGTCGCTGCCGGCGAACGGTACCGCGGAAGCCGCATCGAACTGGGCACGGCACTGGATCTGGCCGTTTGCCGGGTTACGGCCCGCATCAAGCGACAGCAGGAAGCGCTGCTTGTCGAGATAACCGAACGTCGTCGTATCTTCCTTGAACTTGCCGTAGTTCCCGGAGATTTCGTAGTTCCAGTCGTCGTTGAAGTTTCCGCGTACGCCACCGACGATCCGGTAGGTGTCACGACGGAACTTCTCGTCGCGGATTCCCGAGTCGGCGAGGACGCGCGAGTCGACGAAGCGATAGGTGCCAGCGGCGATCGCTGCGCGATCCGCCGCGTTCAGCGGACCGCCGATACCTTGACCGCTCAACGTCGTGCGGCTCCCGGTAGGTGAGCAGGCCGCGGTCAGGCTGGTGTTGCAGCCCGATGCCAGGATCGCATTGGCAAGCGTTGCACGATCTGTCTGGTTGAGGAACGGGTTGTCCAGGCGAACGCGCTCGCGCACGTCGAACTGGTTGAACGTACCTTGGATGAAGGACGGTCCGGCGTTGGAGCCGACTGCATCCACGCGGTTCCACTTGGCTTCGATGAACGGTACGAAAGCATCGCTGACCTTGAAGTGGCCAAGGACGTTGAAGTTGAGCCGCTGCTGGTAGGGCAGTACCGACAGGAGCTGGCCTTCGCGACCGGTCTGGCCGTTGCCGCCGAGGATGCCGCCGATGATGCCCTGGCCGTAACGGGTGCCGGTCTGGGGGGTGAGACGTCCGTCCTGCGAGAAGACGTAGGTGCAGTTATACGCCGTGCCACCCGTCGTGCCGGGCGCCCCGTTGGTGGAGCCGATCCCCGTACCGCAACCGGGGTTGGTCGACAGCTGGGTGATCGGAACCAGGCCATAGCGGTTAATGCTGGCGCTACGGATGTCGCGGAGGAAGATACGATCTGGAAAACCGTCGCTGCCGTTGGGCAGGCCTGCAGGATCAACATCGACGATGCCAAGCCCGTCAACGCGGCGGAACGAGGGAATGTCCGATCCGAAGACACGCTCCTGACGCGAATATTCACCGTGCAGCGTCAAATTGCCACGGCCATCGGCGAAGTTCTTGCCGACCATGGCCGACACGTACTGATTGCCGCCGAAGCCCTTTTCGGAAACGCCAGCCTGGCCGCGGATTTGCGCGCCGTCGTAGCTGTCGCGCAGCACGAAGTTGACGACACCGGCGATCGCGTCAGAACCGTAGACCGACGACTGCGCGCCGGTAACGATGTCGACCCGCTCGATCAGATCGTTCGGAATCGAACTGACGTCGGGCGAAACCGCGTTGTTAAGGATGTCGGCTGGGACGTGACGACGACCATTGACCAGTACCAGCGTACGCGACGTGCCGAGTCCGCGAAGATCGAGCAGGCTGAGGCCGGCGATGCCGATGCCCGAACCGGGATTCTGCTGCGAGAACGTGCTGCGCAGCTGCGGCAGATCGTTCAGCGTGTCACCAACGTTGGTGTTGCCGCGCTGGAAGAAGACGTCGCCAGCGATCGAGGTGATCGGGACGGCCGAGTCCAGGTTAGGGCGACGGATGCGTGAGCCTGTAACGGTAATTTCACCATTTTTGGCTTCTTCGCCGTCTGCGCTCTCTAGCGTCGTGCCGTCCGGGCAAGGCGACCCTGGGGCTGGCGTGCAAGCCTGAGAATTAGCGCCGTCGGGCACCCCTCCGGCCGTCGCGGGTGCGACCTGCGCGGATGCCGCGGACGGCAGGATGACAGCTCCGGCCGCAAGGATCGTCGCAGATAAAAAATCACGTGCTCTAGACAATTAATGTCCCCCATTTTCCGGCACTTTTGCCGTTATGGGTGACATACAGCCCGCATCGCAGCGAACTGGCAAGCCTGTGTTCAGGTTGAGATGAGCTCACCTGTACGTTTGCAACCGGATGTGACAAAATCGTCACAATTTGTCACACCCGGTAGCGCTATCGATACAAAGTTACGGGATTTTGGGGTCTTACCGCTCGATACACATAGCGATGCCCATGCCGCCGCCGATGCAAAGCGTGGCGAGTCCCTTCTTCGAATCACGCTTCTGCATCTCATAGATCAGCGTCGTCAGGACGCGGGCGCCGCTGGCGCCGATGGGGTGGCCGATCGCGATTGCGCCGCCGTTGACGTTGACCTTCGATGCGTCCCAGCCGAGTTCCTTGCCGACCGATAGCGCCTGCGCGGCGAAGGCTTCGTTGGCCTCTATCAGGTCGAGGTCGGCTAGCGTCCAGCCGGCTTTCTCAAGTGCGCGCTTGGTGGCGGGGACGGGGCCGATGCCCATGATCGACGGGTCGACGCCGGCGGAGGCCCAGCTCTTGATCGTCGCGAGGATGGTCGAGCCGCGGCGTTCGGCTTCGTCGCGGCGCATCATGACGAGGGCTGCGGCGCCGTCGTTGAGGCCGCTGGCGTTGGCGGCGGTCACAGTGCCGTCCTTCTTGAACGCGGGCTTCACGCCCGAGACGCTCTCGATGGTCGCGCCGGCGCGGATGTATTCGTCGTCGGCTACCACGGTGTCGCCCTTGCGGCCCTTGATCGTGACGGGGGCGATCTCGTCCTTGAAGCGGCCCGAACCGCGAGCGGCCTCGGCCTTGTTCTGCGAGGCGACCGAGAAGGCGTCCTGCTCATCGCGCGTGACCTGGTATTGCTCGGCGAGGTTCTCGGCGGTGATGCCCATGTGATAGCCGTTGAAGACGTCGGTCAGGCCGTCGCTGACCATCGTGTCGACGAGGCTGAGATTGCCCATCTTCTGGCCGCCGCGGATCGACTGCGCGTGCGCGGAGAGCGACATTGATTCCTGGCCGCCTGCGACGACGATGGTCGCGTCGCCGGTCTGGATCGCCTGTGCGGCGAGCGCGACTGCGCGGAGGCCCGAGCCGCAGACCTGGTTGACGCCCCAGGCGGGGATCTCCTTCGGGACACCGGCGGCCATCGAGGCCTGGCGGGCGGGGTTCTGTCCCTGGGCTGCGGTGAGGACCTGGCCGAGGATCACTTCGGAAACGTCTTCGCCAGCCACGCCCGCCTGTTCGAGCGCGGCTTCGATCGCGATGCGGCCGAGCTCGTGCGCGGGTACGCTCGCGAACGCGCCGAGGAAGCTGCCGACGGGAGTGCGCTTGGCGGCGGTGATGACGACGTCGTGGGGGTTCAGGTCGGTCATGTCGGGATCCTCTATGGTTGGACCCCATGTAGGTCAGTCGAGCGCGGCGATCCAGTTGGCGAGCGGTTCCCACAGGCGCGAGCGCGCGGAGCGGCCGACGATCATCCCGACATGGCCTGCGCCGAGATCGCGGCGGTCGGCGAGACCGATCGCGGTGGCGGCGGGGACGATGCGGTCGCTGAGCGACACGAACTCGACCGTGGGGCAGGCTAGTGTGAGCGGATCGACCGGGGTGCCGGCGATCTCCCAGCGGCCTTTGCCGGGGAGGTCGTTGGCGATGCAGTCCTCGAACAGCGAGGCGGCGGCGGCGTAGGGTAGGGGGGCGCCGGCGTTAGCCCAGTCCTCGAGTCGGACGAACGCGCGCGCCGCGTCGCTGTCGGGGGCGAGGTCCGCGAAGGCTTCGTATTTGGCGATCGTGCGCGCAGGGTCGAGTTGCCAAAAGCCGGCTTGGAGCACTTCCATCGGGAGCAGGCCGAGCAGCGCCGCGGCGGGCTGGACCGCGGCCCAGGTCGCGGCGAGCGTGGGACGGCCTTCGCCATAACCAGCAAAGTGCCACGGGGCGGCGATCGTCGCGACACCGGCGGTGGGCGTGATCGCAGCGGCGCCCAGCGCGAGCGTGCCGCCGAGGCAATAGCCGACCAGCACCGGCGGTTCGGGGAGTGCCCGGAGCAGCGGAACCAGCAACCGCTCGACATGCGCCGCCAGATCGAGGTCGCGGTCCGCGTCGCCGGGTGATCCCCAGTCGACCAGCCAAACGTGGAATCCTTGCTTTGCGATCCATTGCACCAGCGAAGACTCGGGCGAATGATCGAGGATGTCGGGCGGGTTTATCAACGATGGGACGAACACGACGGGACGCCCTTCGCCGCCATAATCGCGCAACGCGACCCGGCCGGCGCGATGGATCGCAGGCCGCGAAACGGGGCGTTCCTCTCGCGGTGCGCCCTGATATGCGCGCAATCCCGCTAGCGCGCGGGCCATGCGTTCCGGCGATGCTGCAGTCTCGTTGCGCAGCACGGAAAGGAACAAGGGTAAGGGCCTCGGACCTTGTTGCGGTGCGTCATCAAAGACTGTAGCCTCCGTTTCAAACATAAGACGGGGGATCCATGAAGAAGCAAAAGGCTGCCGACGGAATCGTCATCATCAAGAAGTACGCCAACCGGCGGCTCTATAACACCGAGTCGTCATCCTACATCACGCTCGATCATCTCGCGACGATGACTCGCGAGGGGCGCGACTTCAAGGTGGTCGATGCGAAGACCGACGAGGACATCACGCACAACGTCCTCACGCAGATCATCATGGAGGAGGAGAGCCGCGGCGAGACGATGATGCCGGTGAACTTCCTGCGCCAGCTGATCTCGATGTATGGCGATTCGATGCAGACGATGGTGCCGGGCTATCTGGAGGCGTCGATGGACAGCTTCCGTCGCAATCACGATCAGTTCAAATCCGCGGTCGAGGGCGCATTTGCGAACTCGCCGTTCGCCGACATCGCCAAGCGCAACCTCGAGATGTTCGACGCCGCAACACAGGCGATGACGCCGCCCGCACCTGCACCCGCTGCCAGCAAGGACGATGAGATCGCTGCGCTGCGCAACGAACTCGCCAAGTTGCAGGAAAAGGTCGAGAAACTCGGCTGAACGCTTGGACTGATGGGGGCGCCGGTGTTGTGGAGTGCAAGCGGCGGACTGGCCGTGCTGGCCGTTGTGGCGGGACTTGGCGAACGTAGACGGCGCCGTCGGCGCGATCCGGATTCGGTGGGCTGGGTCGACTGGCCGACCGTCCAGATGCTGGCGCTGATCGGACTCGCGGTGACGATCGGCCTCGCGTTCAAGACTTGAGGTAACCACGCCTCGTCATCGGGTAGCGTCGGTACGCAGGCGATAGACGCTCTGCGGCAACCCGCCGATCTTCACCGAGCCGACCAGTCGATACCGCGTTGCGATCGCGCGCAGTACCAGCGCCTGGGTCGCGAGGTTCGTGGTGGGCTTGGGCGCGCGTACGACGATCACGCCGGGCCGGGCTGCGAGCAACCGCGCGACTTCCACGACGGGATCGACCCCCGTGCCGTGCGACTCGGTTGTCTGGCCCAGATGACTGCGAAAGATATAGGGCGTCGGCAGGCAGGACCGGGTCAGGAAATAGAGGATCGGTTCGCTGCCATAGGCGAACATGCAGCCGCGGGGTTGCTGGCCGATCATCTGGACAAGTTGCGCGATCTGGTCCGCATTGCCGCGCCGTCCGATACGGACGCTGGTCATGATGGTCGCCGCCAGCGCGCCGAACACCAGCACGGCGGCAAGGCGGACCATGGTCGTGCGGACGGTCGGGCCGCTCAGCCCCGTGCCGGCGGCGACCGACAGCGGCAGCGCGAGGGGCAGCAGGTAGAGCAGCTCGAACGTGTGCATGATGAGGATCGCGATCACCGCCGCCGCAAGCCATCCGAGCGCGAAGCTTCCCGCCCGACGGCCACGCCACGCAAGCCAGGCGAGCGGCAGGCTCATGCCGACGCCGCCCAGCAGCTTCAGCAGGTTGGAGCTGAGCGTATCGTCGTCCTGCTGACCGAATATCGACAGGAAATTGGCGAAGACGAAGGCGTCGCCGTGGCCGGCCGCAGCATACACTGCCCAGGCGAGCGCGGTCGGGAACAGCGCTGCGCCGATCCACAAGGCGGCATCGGCTGCCAGGCGACCGATCGACCGCCCTTCGCGATACGCTGCCCACACCAGCGTCAGGCCGAAGAATATCCCTTCGAACATGGCGGTGTATTTGATCTGCATCGCCAGGCCGATCAGCAGCATCGCCCCGGCACCGCGCAAGGAGATATGCCGGTGGCCGCGGGTCGTATCGAGCACCAGCAGCGCGGCGGCGGCCATCAAGGCATTGCCCCATATTGCCGACTGCCCGCCCGCACCGTCGAACACGATGATCCAGACGAGATAGATCAGCGCCGCGCCGACGCTCGCCACCGGGTTCGCATCATCGGAGGACAGGCGGCTGACGATCCGCGCGATCAGGAATGCCGTGGCGGTGGCGACGAGCGTCGCGGCAAGCTGGTACATCAGCACGCCATCGCCGCCGACGCTGCGGATGCCGGCGAAGATCAGGAACAGGCCGACCGGCTTGCGATCGAAGATGTCGACGAATGGCCATGCGCCGTGCAGCAGGCGATCGCCGACCAGCAGGTAGAATTGCTCGTCGCTATGGATCACCGGATTGCCGAAGAACGGACTACGGAGGGCGAAGGCGACGAGGAGCAGCAAGATTGCCTGCCCCGATCGGTGACGCAGGCTAAACATTGGCAGTCCTAATAAAAATGCGTCAATTCGAGCTTGCGTATGGTGCCGTCGCACAGTCCGAGCGTCACGACACGGCCGGGTATGCCCGCGGTCCATGACGCGATCGGGGTCGTCGAATAGCCGCTGGTGACGGTTGTGCCGTCGATCGTGCAGATCAGGTCGCCGTCCTTCCAGCCCGATGCCGCCGCCGGGCCGCCGCGCATCACGTGAAGGACTTTCAACCGGTCCTTTTCGATGCCGATGAGCAGGCCACTGGTCGAACGCGGCGGCGGCAGGTCGGCCTTGGGACCTCGGCTGAGCACCATCCGCCGTGCGCCCGGATCGAGCAGGACGCGGTAGTTCTGAAGGAAGCCGGAGCCGATCCGCCCGGCGGTGCCGATCGCCTGCGAGAAGCCGTCTGCGGGTTCGATCCGGACCTCGGCCTCGCGCGCGATCATCTCGCCGACGCCGATCTCAGGAACGATCGCAAGGCCGCTGACTGCCGGGCCGGCGAGCCCGAACGCGATCGCGCTGGTGGTGCGCAACGCTTTCAGGTTCGCCGCCTGCCATCCCGCCGCCGTGACGGTGATCGACGAGCCGTCGCCGGTATCGACCACGATCGGCGCGAGGCGCCGGTCGCCCAGCGTGAGCGCGCTTTCATACACGCTGCGCTCGGCGGAGACGCGCAGCGGTGCGCTCACGCCCTTGAACGGCAGGCGGCCGGAGCGGAGCAGGCGGAAGCGCTTGGCGGCGTAATCGATGTCGAGCGCATGGCCGGCGAGCATGTCGGCACCGACCAGCAGGTCCACCGCGGAGGCGCTGCCGGTGGCGATCGCGGGCAGGTCGGCGACGGTCACGCCGCCACCGGTCCGCGCAAGGCCACCGAGCGCGACCGAGCGCGTTGGCATCCAGCCGAGCGAGACCGATCCACCGATCGCGGTCGCGCTGCCACTGGCGACCAGCTTGGCGGGATCGACCGCGGGGGAGGCCTTTGCGAGCAGCGTGTAGCTGACGCCGGTGTCCAGGATCGCGGTCACGTCGCGGCCGTCGAGCTGCATCTTGAAGCGGATCTGGTTGCCGGGGGTGAGGTCGAACGCGATCCAGCGGGCTTCGGCGTCCGCTGCGAGATGGTACACGCCGCGGTCGCGTGCGGCGGGCGAGGTCGCGGTTGCCGGAGCGGATTTCGAGGGCTCGCGCGCCGAGACGAAGAGGACCGCGATCAGCGGGATGAGGGTGAGCAGGGCACGACGCATGTGGCGCTGTCCCCTAGCGGGTCGGGGGACGGGTACAAGCGGGGGCTTTGCCGGGGCGGGGTGGAGACGGGATGGATAGCGATGCGGCGTGCTTGCCTGCGAGACAGTATCCGCTTGGCACGGCGCGCTTTATCTTGATCCAGTTAAGCCTGGCCTGGCGAAACAATAATTGTCCGCCCGCGAACGCGGGAGTCCAGGGTCACAGGCGGGGGCGTTCGTGACTCCTGGCCCCCCGCGTTCGCGAGGGAACGGTAGGAGGGGCGTGCAGTGACTTGAACCAGTCTTGCAATCAGCCCGGCGAACTAGCGTGCCGAAAGCAGCCTAGAACAGTTCGGGATGCACTCAACGTTCGCAACGGCCACCACCCCGGCGGAGGCCGGGGCCCAGTTGGGGGACGGTGATGACAGCGGACCGCGCTCCGTCATTGCCACCTTTCCAACTGGGCCCCGGCCTCCGCCGGGGTGGCATTGGGTGGTCGGCGACGCGAGAGTTAACCCTACAGGCACGCCTCCAGATACGCTTGGTCGAACCCGAACTGCTTCGCCTTCTCCAGCGTATACGGCCGCAACCCCATCGACCGGTATTCGCCCAAAATCTTACCGTCCGCCGACTCGTCCATGTATTCGAACTTGAACAGCTCCTGCGTGACGATCACCGGGCCTTCCATGCCGATCACCTCGGTGATGTTCGTCACGCGGCGCGAGCCGTCGCGCAAGCGCTTCACCTGGATGATCAGTTCGACCGAATCGGCGATCTGGCGCGAAATGGCTTCCTTCGGCACCTTGATGTCGGACATCATCACCATGTTCTCCATACGGGCGAGAGCCTCGCGCGGGGAGTTGGCGTGGAGCGTGCACATCGAACCGTCGTGACCCGTGTTCATGGCGGCGAGCATGTCGAAACACTCGCTGCCACGAATTTCGCCCAGGATGATCCGGTCAGGCCGCATACGCAGCGCGTTCTTGACGAGATCGCGGATCGAGATCTCGCCCTGGCCCTCCAGATTGGCGGGCCGCGTTTCGAGCGGGAGCCAGTGCGGCTGTTGCAGGCGAAGCTCGGCGGCGTCCTCGATCGTCAGCACGCGCTCGCCGGGGTCGATCATCTTCGACAGCGCGTTGAGCATCGTCGTCTTGCCTGAGCCGGTACCGCCCGAGATCACGACGTTGAACCGCGACGCCCCGGCGATCTTCAGCGCGGTGGCCATCTTCGGCGACATCGAGCCGAAGCCGGCCATCATGTCGAGCGTGATCGGTTTCGCGGAAAATTTACGAATCGAGATCGCGGTGCCGCGCAAGCTCAGCGGCGGCACGATCACGTTGACGCGGGAGCCGTCCTTCAGGCGCGCATCGGCCAGCGGCGAGGTCTGGTCGACACGACGGCCGACCGAGTTCACGATCCGCTGCGCGATTTGGAACAGATGCTCCTCGTCGCGGAACTGGATCGGCGCGAGTTCGAGCTTGCCCTTGCGCTCGACATAGGTCTGGTCGGGCCCGTTCACCATGATGTCGGTGATGTTCGGATCGGCCAGCAGCTCTTCCAACGGTCCGAGCCCGAGCAGCTCGTCGACCAGCACTTTTTCCAGTGCGAACTGTTCGCGGCGATTGAGCGTCAGCTTCAGCTCGGCGAGCACTTCGCCGATGATCGGGCGGAATTCCTCGGCGAGTTCGTCCTTGTTGAGTGTCGCCGCGGCCTCGGGATCGACGCGTTCGAGCAGGCGCGGCAGCACCTGTTCCTTGATCTTGTGGATCGACTGCTCGAAGCCCTCGGTCCGGCTATTGCCCGCTTCCCCGCTTGCATTCTGGCGATCGGACAGGCGCTGCATCGCGTCCAGCTGTCCGGCGGGCATCATGCCCGAGCTGAACCCGTCGGTCTCCCCCGGCATCGGCAGCGAATCGATCGGCGGGAATTGCGCGCCGCCCTCGGGTTCCGCGCGCGCCACGGGGCTGCTGCCCGAGCTTCCCTGCATCGGACGCGCGACGCCGAATGCGGGACGGGCCGACTGCCCCCCGCTGATGCCATTACGACGCCCGAATGCGCTCATGCCTGTATCCCTGGATGAATGCCGACCGGGTTAGGCGCGAAGGCTTGATAATTTGCTAACCAAAACAGGCGCGTGATTGGGCCGCTGTCGCGCGGTGCGATGGTCAGGGTTGATCGCCGCCGCGAACTCCCCGAAGGCAGGCACATGATCCGCCTGCTGCTTCTTCTCGCGCTCACCTTCGGGTTGGCGAGCTCCGCATCTGCGGACGACATCGCCGCCACAGGGCGCGGCGTCGTGCGCGTCGTGACGATCGCGGTGGTCGACGATCAGGTGGTCGGCTTCGGCCATGGCAGCGGCTTTGCGATCGCGCCCAACCGGATCGTCACCAACGCACACGTTGTCGATCTCGCCGAACGCTATCCCGACAACGTCGTCGTCGGCATCGTCCCGACCGAGGGCAGCAAATCCTACCAGGGTAAGGTGATCGCGTACGACTCACAGCGCGACCTGGCGCTGATCGAGTTCACCGGCGCGCGCCTGCCGCCGAGCGCACTCTATACCGGGCCGATGACCGAGGGCGATCCGGTAGTGTCGCTCGGCTTTCCGGGTAACGTCGACCTGGCGACGGCGCGGTCGGCGGCGGATTACATCCGGCCGATGACGCCAGTGCGGTCGGAGGGCGTGCTCTCCGGTCGCCGCGTGCTGAGCAGTGTCGAGGTGCTTCTTCACACGGCGAGCATCGCACGAGGCAATTCGGGCGGTCCTCTGCTTGACCGGTGTGGGCGGGTGATCGGGGTGAACTCGGCGATCACGCGTGGCGAGGAGGGCGATTCGACGTTCGGGTTCGCGATTGCGGATACCGAACTGGCGGGCTTCCTCCACGATGCGAAACAGCCTTATGCGTCGATCGGGACGGGGTGCACGTCGATCGAGGATCGCTTGCGGCAGGACGCCGACGCGGATGCGAAGGCGACCGCCGATGCGGCGTCGGCCAAGCGCGATGCGGCGACGCAGGATGCGATGACTCGCGAGGTCGCGCTGGAGAAGGCGCGGACCGAGGCCGGGCGGGCTCGCGAGAACGTCATGGCACTTGCCGGGCTGTTGCTCGTGGCGGGGGCGCTGGTCATCGGTAGCGCGGGCCTGCTCGAATCGCGCGGCCAGCGGCGCCAGGCGGTATGGGCTCTGGGGATCGGCGGGCTGAGCGTGCTGGTCGCGATCATCGTGTTCGTGCTGCGGCCTTCCGGTGAGGTCGACGTGCCGCTGTCCGCGCTGCCCAAGACGCGAATATCGACGCCCGATGCGGCGCTCGGCAAGCTGATGTGCACGCTGATCCCCGAGCGGAGCCGGATCACGATCTCGTCGAGCGAGGACGTGCCGATCGACTGGGGCGCGAAGGGGTGTGTAAACGGCAAGACGCAATATGTCGGCGCGAATGGTCGCTGGGACCGCGTGCTGGTGCCCGATGCCGAGCAGACCGTGTCCGTGCTGTCGTTCGATCCGGCGACGCGCGTGTATTCGAACACGCGTTACCTCATGTCGGCGGCGGGGATGGAGGCAGCGCGGACCGCGCGCGGCGTCGTGCCGAACGTGTGCAACATGGATGAGGCGGCGTTGGGTCGGCTTGCAGGGCAGCAGGCTGCGGTCCGAGCGGTGTTGCCGCCGCTGCCGAACGAGAAGCTGGTCTATTCCTGCAAGTCGGCGCGCTGAGCTTCGGAGGCGAGTAGCGCGCGCTTGCGGTCCAGCCCGTAGGCATAGCCGCCGAGCGCGCCGCCGATGCGCTGGGCGCGGTGGCAGGGGATGACGATCGACACTGGATTCTGGCCGCACGCGGTGCCGGCGGCGCGGACGGCGGCAGGACGGCCGGCGAGCGCTGCGAGTTCACTGTAAGTGCGGGTTTCGCCGATCGGGATAGTGCGCAGGGCTTGCCAGATCGCTTCCTGGAAGGCGGTGCCGCGGACGTCGAGCGGAAGGTCTTGGTCGCGGTCAGGCGATTCCACGGCTGCGACAACTTGCGCCGCCAGGTCTGCAAGGGCTTCGTCGCCCGGCTCGATTGTGGCATTGGGGAAGCGGCGGCGGAGTTCGTCCGCGTCTTCGTCGAAGGATACGCGGCAGAGGCCCTTTTCGGTGGCGGCGACGAACAGCGTGCCCAGGCTCGTGTCGGCGGTGGTCCAGCGGATCGTGACGCCTTCGCCGCCGCGTGCCCAGGCGCTGGGGGCCATGCCTAACCGCTTGGCGTCGGCCTCGTAGAAGCGGCTGGGGGCGGAATAGCCGGCGTCGTAGATCGCTTCGGTCACGGTCGAGTCCTCCGATAAGGCATCGCGCGCGCGGCCGGTGCGGAGCGCCCGCGCATAGGCGGCGGGGGTGACGCCGGTGGCGCGCTTGAACAGGCGGTGGAAATGATGCGGCGCGTAGCCGACTCTGGCGGCGACCTCGTCCAGCGAGAGGCGGTCTTCGGTGGCTTCGAGCAGCGCAACGGCGGCGGCGACGGCGATGCGGTCGCGGCCGACTTCGTCAGGGGTGCAGCGCAGGCATGCGCGGAAGCCAGCGGCGCGGGCGCTCGACGGGTCTGGGTGGAAGGTGACGTTCTCGCGCTTCGGGTGGCGCGCGGGGCAGCTTGGCTTGCAGTAGATGCCGGTGGTCTTCACGCCGACGACGAACCGGCCGTCCCACGCGCGGTCGCGGGCTTCGAACGCGGTCCAGGCGGAGTCGTAGTCAGGGGTGGTGATCATCGGATCGGTATAGCCGGTCGCGCCGCACGCGCATCCCGTGGCTTGCGGTCAAAACGGAGCCAATCGGCGGTCCGGCCGTTCTTCGGTGCATACCCCCTAACGAAAGATGTCTCATGGCCTCCGACACCCCCGTCTGGTTCATCTCTGGCTGCTCGACCGGCTTCGGTCGCGAACTCGCCAAGCTCGTCCTCGCGCGTGGTTGGCGTGCGGTGGTCACTGCGCGGGATGCCGACCGCGTTGCCGATCTGGCGGAGGGCGCCGAAGATCGTGCGCTCGCACTGTCGCTCGACGTGACGGAGCAGGCGCAGATCGACGATGCCGTGGCGCAGGCCATGGCCAAGTTCGGTCGGATCGACGTGCTCGTGAACAATGCGGGATACGGCTATCAGGCGTCGGTCGAAGAGGGCGTCGAGTCCGAGATCCGCGCGCAGTTCGACGCGAACGTGTTCGGGTTGTTTGCGCTTACGCGGGCCGTTCTGCCGATCATGCGGGGGCAGAAGAGCGGAAATATCATCAACATTACGTCGGTCGCGGGCCAGGTTGGCTTCCCGGGCTCGGGCTATTATGCTGCGTCGAAGCATGCGGTCGAGGGTTGGTCCGATGCGCTGCTCGCGGAGGTGAAGCCGCTTGGGATCGACGTGACGTGCGTCGAGCCGGGGCCGTTCCGGACGGACTGGGCCGGGCGTTCGTTGAAGCAGACGCCAGTGAAGATCGCCGGCTATGCCGATACCGCGGGTAAGCGACTGGACGGGACGCGGGAGGTTAGCGGGACGCAGGCGGGTGACCCGGTGCGGGCGGGCGAGGCTATGATCGCGCTGACCGATGATGCGAACCCGCCTCGGCATCTGGTGCTCGGGGCTTGGGGGTATGATGCGGTGACGAAGAAGCTGGCGGAGCGGCTGAAGGAGATCGAGGCGCATAAGGCGGACAGCCTTGGGGCTGATTTTCCGGGGGAATGATCTCGACCGAGCGAAATAGAATTGTTTCCCCGCGAAGGCGGGGACCCAGACTGGGCTCCCGCCTTCGCGGGAGAACAAGGAAGCAGGGGCTGCTTTCACGTTTGTAGCGTCAGCCTGCATCGACGCCTTCTACCACATCCACCACCCCGGCGAAGGCCGGGGTCCAGTTGGAAAGGTGGTAATAACGACGGGTCGTCTACCCTTTAGCGACGTCCCCCAACTGGGCCCCGGCCTTCGCCGGGGTGGCGTTAGTGTTGGGGAAAAGGCCGCTCACCCGCGGTTGGCACGGAACAGGTCCAGCGTGCGCTGCTTCGCAAGATCCGCACTAGGCTCGTGATAATCCTTCCGCCGGTCCGAATTGAACCCGTGGCCCGCCTCGTAGACGTACACCGTCGCATTCGGCCAATCCTTGG
The DNA here is from genome assembly GCF_003053745.1 of Sphingomonas faeni. Lineage (GTDB taxonomy): Bacteria > Pseudomonadota > Alphaproteobacteria > Sphingomonadales > Sphingomonadaceae > Sphingomonas > Sphingomonas faeni. Next base: position 102,274 of record NZ_QAYE01000005.1, read on the forward strand.
CAATGACCTGCTCGACCCCCTCCATCGGGATACCGTGGTCGTGGCGACCGAAGTGCAGGATGACCGGCACCTTCGGTTCCTCGTCCGCCGCCGCCGGGATCATGCTTCCGTAATAGCCACTGGCCGCTGCCACGCCGGTGAGCTTGGTCGAGGCGAACCATGCGACCGAACCGCCATAGCAATAGCCGACCACGAACACCGGCCCGGCGGGCGCGAGCGTGTCGATGCAGGTCTGGACGTCCTTCAGCGACAGGTCGAACGGGTGAAGCTGGCGCGCGAGTTCGACGCCGCGCGCGAGGCCGTCGCCCGAATAGTCTGCCTCGAAGCCCGGGTGCTCGCGGTCAAACAGGGCGGGGGCGAGGACCTCGTAGCCATCGGCGGCGTACTCGTCGCAGAGGTCGCGGATGTGGTCGGTCACGCCGAAGATCTCCTGCACCAGCACGACGCCACCGCGACGCTCGCCGGTAGGCTGTGCGTGATAGACCCCGACGGTCGCGCCGTCGGACATGGTCATCGTTTCCATCGTGCCGGTCATTCTCTCGTCCTCGTCGATTGGTCGTAATGCCTGCCCAATACCGTCATTCCCGCGGAGGCGGGACCCCATAGTGGCAGGCCGTGCGGGGAAAGCGCCGGGTCCGGAGATATGGATCCCCGCCTTCGCGAGGATGACATAAGAAGGCTGGTCGCCTCGACACGAATGACAAAACAGTCACAAACCCGTCCCTCCGACCCTCCCGCCGGGTTGCCAATCCGACAACCCGATGCTAACCGCGCCGCGTCCCAGGAGAGGTGCTTTCGCGCCCTCTCTTCCTTTGGGTCGGTTATTCGTTGCAGGCGAGGATAGAGGTTCCGTGGAGACATCCGGCGGTATTCAGGCGAGCTTAGGCGGGCGTTATGCGCTGGCCCTGTTCGAACTCGCGCGTGACGCGAAGACGATCGACGCGGTCGAGTCGAGCCTGGCGAACGTGCGCGACGCACTCGCGCAGTCCGAGGACTTCCGCAATCTGACGGTCAGCCCGATGGTCTCGCGCGGTGCCGCCGTGAAGGCGGTCTCCGCGGTCGCCGACGAGCTCGGTGTCGATGCGACCACCAAGAGCTTCCTCGGCGTGCTCGCCGAGAATCACCGGCTCGGCGCGCTGCCGAAGATCATCAAGGCATTCCGGACACTTGCCGCGCAGCATCGCGGCGAGATTGCCGCCGAGGTGACGTCCGCGCATCCGCTGACCGACGAGCAGGTGATCGAGCTGAAGCATCAGCTCCGCCAGCGGGTCGGCCGTGAAGTTTCCGTCGACCTCAGTGTCGACCCATCGTTGCTGGGTGGACTCGTCGTCCGCGTCGGCAGCCAGATGATCGATTCGTCGATCAAGACGCGTCTCAACACTCTCGCGCACGCGATGAAGGGCTAAGCTAATGGATATCCGCGCCGCAGAAATCTCGAAGATCATCAAGGATCAGATCGCCAATTTCGGCACCGAGGCCCAGGTCAGCGAGACCGGCCAGGTGCTGAGCGTCGGCGATGGCATCGCGCGCATCTTCGGCCTCGACAACGTCCAGGCCGGCGAGATGGTCGAATTCTCGAACGGCGTGCAGGGCATGGCGCTCAACCTCGAGGCCGATAACGTCGGCGTCGTGATCTTCGGGAGCGATTCCGAGATCAAGGAAGGCGACATCGTCAAGCGCACCGGCACGATCGTCGACGTGCCGATCGGCAAGGAGCTGCTCGGCCGCGTGGTCGACGGCCTCGGCAACCCGATCGACGGCAAGGGCCCGATCCATACCACCGAGCGCAGCCGCGTCGAAGTGAAGGCACCGGGCATCATCCCGCGCCAGTCGGTCAGCGAGCCGGTCCAGACGGGCCTGAAGGCGATCGACGCACTCGTCCCCGTTGGCCGCGGCCAGCGCGAGCTGATCATCGGCGATCGCCAGACCGGCAAGTCTGCCGTCGCGATCGACGCGTTCATCAACCAGAAGATCGCCAACGCTGGCGACGACGAGTCGAAGAAGCTGTATTGCGTCTATGTCGCGATCGGCCAGAAGCGCTCGACCGTCGCCCAGCTGGTCAAGACGCTCGAAGAGAACGGCGCGATGGAATACACCATCGTCATCGCCGCGACCGCGTCGGACCCTGCACCGCTCCAGTATCTCGCACCGTACACCGGCGTCGCGATGGGCGAGTATTTCCGCGATCGCGGCATGCACGCGCTGATCTGCTACGACGATCTGTCGAAGCAGGCGGTCGCCTATCGCCAGATGTCGCTGCTGCTGCGTCGTCCGCCAGGCCGTGAGGCGTATCCGGGCGACGTGTTCTATCTCCACAGCCGCCTGCTCGAGCGTGCGGCGAAGATGTCGGACGCGAACGGCGGCGGCTCGCTGACCGCGCTGCCGATCATCGAGACGCAGGCGGGCGACGTTTCGGCGTACATCCCGACCAACGTGATCTCGATCACCGACGGCCAGATCTTCCTCGAAACCGACCTGTTCTTCTCGGGCGTGCGTCCGGCGATCAACGTCGGCCTGTCGGTGAGCCGCGTCGGTTCGGCGGCTCAGACTAAGGCGATGAAGAAGGTGTCGGGCTCGATCAAGCTCGAGCTGGCGCAGTACCGCGAGATGGCGGCGTTCGCGCAGTTCGGGTCGGATCTCGATGCGTCGACGCAGAAGCTGCTCAACCGCGGCGCGCGCCTGACCGAGCTGCTGAAGCAGGCACAGTTCTCGCCGCTGCCGTTCGAGGAGCAGACCGTGTCGATCTTCGCCGGCACCAGCGGCTATCTCGACAAGGTGCCGGTCGCCGACGTGACCCGCTACGAGCAGGCGCTGCTGGCCGACATGCGCGCGAACCATGCCGACGTGCTGAAGCTGATCCGCGATACCCGCGATTTGGGTAACGAGGCGAAGGACAAGCTGAAGGCAGCGCTCGAAGCGTTCGCGAAGACTTTCGCCTGATTAACTCCCTCTCCCCTGCGGGGAGAGGGTTGGGGTGAGGGGTTGTACCGGGCGTTGCGCTTTGCAACTGCCCCTCACCCCGACCCTCTCCCCGGCGGGGAGAGGGAGCAGAGCATGTAATCCGACCCTCCTCTGTGAGGAGCGAGGGAGCAGGAAGAGAAGATGGCATCACTTAAGGCCCTCAAGATCCGCATCGGCTCGGTAAAGTCGACGCAGAAGATCACCAAGGCGATGAAGATGGTCGCCGCCGCGAAGCTGCGCCGTGCGCAGGACGCGGCGGTCGCCGGGCGTCCGTATGCCGAGCGTCTCGAAGCGGTAATGGCGAGCCTCGCGGGGCGTGTCGGCATCGCGCCGGGCGCATCGCCGCTGCTCGCGGGCACCGGCAAGGACCAGGTCCACCTGATCGTCATCGCGACGTCGGAGCGCGGCCTCGCGGGTGCGTTCAACACCAACATCGTCCGCGCGGCGCGTCGCAAGGCCGAGGAGCTGATCGCGGCCGGCAAGACCGTGAAGTTCTACGTCGCCGGCAAGAAAGGGCGCGTGATCAAGCGCTTCTTCCCGAACGATATCCTCGCCGATCACGAGATGGGCCAGATCAAGCGGCTAGCGTTCAGCGATGCACAGGAAATCTCCGAAGACCTGATCAAGCGCTTCGGTGAAGGCCAGTTCGACGTCGCACACCTGTTCTACGCCAAGTTCGTGTCGGCGCTGGTGCAGGTCCCGACCGGCATCCAGATCATCCCGATCCCGCTGTCGGCCATCCCCGGCGCGGAAGCCAAGCCTGGTGCGCCCGCCGAAGCCGTGGTCGAGTATGAGCCCGACGAGGAAGCGATCCTTGCCGATCTCCTGCCGCGCAACGTCGCGATCCAGATTTTCCGCGCGCTGCTCGAGAATGCGGCGTCGGAGCAGGGCTCGCGCATGAACGCGATGGACAACGCCACGCGCAATGCCGGCGACATGATCACGCGTCTCTCGATCCAGTATAACCGTACCCGCCAAGCCGCGATCACGACCGAGCTGGTCGAAATCATCTCGGGCGCCGAAGCGCTCAAGTAAGTCCAAGGAAGCAGACAATGGCAACCGCCCCAGAGACCCTCGGAACCACGCTCGCCCCCAAGGCCACCAACAACACCGGCCGCATCTCGCAGGTCATCGGTGCGGTCGTCGACGTGCATTTCCCCGATAATTTGCCCGCCATTCTGTCGGCGCTCGAAACCGACAATAACGGCAACCGACTCGTCCTCGAAGTCGCGCAGCATCTCGGCGAGAACACCGTTCGCACGATCGCCATGGACGCCACCGAGGGTCTGACCCGCGGCCAGACCGTCACCGATACCGGCTCGCAGATCCGCGTGCCGGTCGGCCCGAAGACGCTCGGCCGCATCCTCAACGTTATCGGCGAGCCGATCGACGAGCGTGGTCCGGTCGGCGCAGAGACGACCGCGCCGATCCACGCTTCGGCACCGCTGTTCGTCGACCAGTCGACCGAGAGCGCGATCCTGGTCACCGGCATCAAGGTCATCGATCTGCTCGCGCCGTATGCGAAGGGTGGCAAGATCGGGCTCTTCGGCGGCGCAGGCGTCGGCAAGACCGTGCTGATCCAGGAGCTGATCAACAACATCGCCAAGGGCCATGGCGGCACGTCGGTGTTCGCAGGCGTCGGCGAGCGTACCCGCGAGGGTAACGATCTCTACCACGAGTTCCTCGACGCGGGCGTCATCGCCAAGGATGCCGACGGCAATCCGCAGTCGGAGGGCTCGAAGGTCGCGTTGGTGTTCGGCCAGATGAACGAGCCGCCAGGCGCGCGTGCCCGCGTCGCGCTGTCGGGTCTGACGATCGCCGAGTATTTCCGCGACGTCGAAGGCCAGGACGTGCTGTTCTTCGTCGACAACATCTTCCGCTTCACGCAGGCGGGCGCCGAGGTTTCGGCACTGCTCGGTCGTATTCCGTCGGCCGTGGGCTATCAGCCGACGCTGTCGACCGACATGGGCGCGCTGCAGGAGCGCATCACGTCGACCAACAAGGGGTCGATCACCTCGGTGCAGGCCGTGTACGTTCCCGCAGACGATCTCACCGATCCGGCACCGGCGACGTCGTTCGCGCATCTCGATGCGACGACCAACCTCAACCGCGCGATCTCGGAGCTGGGTATCTACCCGGCGGTCGATCCGCTCGATTCGACCTCGCGTCTGCTCGAGCCACGGGTCGTTGGTCAGGAGCATTACGATACGGCTCGTGCGGTCCAGTCCACCCTGCAGAAGTACAAGTCGCTGCAGGACATCATCGCGATTCTCGGCATGGACGAACTGTCCGAAGAGGATAAGCTCACCGTCCAGCGTGCGCGGAAGATCCAGAAGTTCCTGAGCCAGCCGTTCCACGTCGCCGAGGTCTTCACCGGCATCAGCGGCAAGTTCGTTCAGCTCGAGGACACCGTCCGCTCGTTCAAGGCGGTGGTCGAGGGCGAGTATGATCACCTGCCAGAGGCGGCGTTCTACATGGTCGGCGGCATCGACGAAGCCGTCGCCAAGGCCGAGAAAATGGCTTCCGAGGCTTAAGCTACTACTGCTCCCCCTCCCGCAAGCGGGAGGGGGCTGGGGGGTGGGCACCCGCCCTCCACGTCGCGCGACGCTGTTAGCGCGAGCCCACCCCCGGCCCCTCCCGCATGCGGGAGGGGAGTGAGACCCAGACATGCTGCATTTCGAACTCGTCACGCCAGAAAAGCTCGTCCGCTCGGAGGAGGTCTACATGGTCGTCGTCCCCGGCACCGAAGGCGATTTCGGCGTCCTCGAAGGCCATGCGCCGTTCATGTCGACGGTCCGCGACGGCGGCGTGCAGATCTTCCGCACGCAGAACGGCACCCCCGAGGTCATCGCGATCAAGGGCGGTTTCGCCGAGGTCAACGCCAAGGGCCTGACCGTCCTCGCCGAACACGCCGGCGAGTAACTTCTGTCAGGCGAGCGCCGGTGCTCGCCCGATCGATACTGACGGGCGACGCTGCAACCGCGCCAGCAGCGGTCGCTCGATCCACCGATGCACCACCAATCCCAGCATCGTCGATGCGACGATAAACGCCAGCGCGAACAGATAGGGTGACATGGTTGGGGCATGGCCGCCGACCATCCAGAGCAGTGCGATCAGGCAGGGATGGGTCAGGTACGTCGAATAGGACGCATCGCCCACGCGCGCGATGATCCGTTCGAACCGTCCCTCCGCCGATGTGTCGATCACCCCGACTACCACCAGCGCCCAGGGAATGCCCCACGTCCAGGTCCGCGCGAGGCCCGAGGTACCGGCAACGGCAACTTCGATCTGAAGCGATAGCGGCACGCCTAGTCCGAAGGCGATCCCGACCACCAGCAGCACGGTCCCGATGACGAGCGCAGGCGTCGCATAGCGTGCGCTGATCCCGCTGTGCCAAGCCATCCACACACCCACGCCTAGCACAAATTCGAGCAGGAGCGGGTTCAGCAGCAGCCTCAAAGGCGCCCAGCCGGGATGAACGACGCTGCCGATCAGCGCCAACGCCACCGTGAGGGCCAGCAGCGTTTCGACACGGCGCTGCGGAGCCCGCATGGCAACCGCGACGATGGCGTAGAACGCGAATTCGAATCCGAGCGTCCAGCCGGGATACAGCGCGGGAACATGGTAGCCCGCTCCGTCGAGAACGGGCAGCACGGTGATCGACATCCACGCCGCCGCAACCGTCAACGGGTCGTGCATGATCATCATGTAGACCGCGCTGACGCACGCGAACAACGGTACGATCCGCAGCCATCGCTTCGCCAGGAACCGCCACGAATCAGCGTCCGCGGTCGCCAGCGACTGCGCCATGACGAACCCGCTGATGACGAAGAACAGGTCGACCCCGCTCGCGCCGAACATCGAGAGATTGGGAACCGACGGTACGAACTTGCCGGTCAGTGCGACCGGTCCAGAATCGATCATGTCGGACGCGTGCATCAGCAACACGAGCGTCGCCGCGAGTGCGCGAAGCCATTGGATGGGTGCGATGCGGGATGACGTCATCCGGCACGCATACCGGGCCGAGCGTTAAGGCCGCGTTGCCCGCGCGATCACAGAAAATTATACGGGTCGACGTCCACCGTCACCCGCGCCTTGGATGGCCATTCCAGCTTTCCCAGCCAGTCCCGTATGACGTCCTGCACGTCCAGCGCGCGCCGCGCATGGACGAGCAGTCGGTAGCGATGCCGGCCGCGCAGCATCGCCAGCGGGGCGGGGGCGGGGCCGTATACGTGCATGCCGTCAACTTCGGGCGCACTGCGACCGACGAGCTTGGCGGTCTCGTGCGCGCAGGACTGGTCCTCCGACGACACGACGATCGCCGCGTACCGACCGAACGGCGGCGCGCCCGCGTCCTTCCGCGCGTCCGTCTCCGCGGCGTAGAACGCGTCGGCATCGCCGGTGATCAGCGCCTGCATGACCTGAGCGCCGGGGCTATGCGTCTGGATGAACACGTGCCCCGGCTTTTCGCCACGCCCGGCGCGTCCCGACACCTGCCGGATCTGCTGGAACGTTCGCTCCGCAGCCCGCAGATCGCCGCCGTCGAGGCCGAGATCCGCATCGACCACGCCGACCAGGGTGAGGTTCGGAAAGTGATAGCCCTTGGTCACGAGCTGCGTGCCGACGACGATGTCGATATCGCCGGCTTCCATCCGCCCGACGAACTCCGCCGCCTTGGCCGGTGACCAGATCGTGTCCGATGTGACGACGGCCGTCTTCGCCTCGGGGAACAGCGCCGTTACCTCGTCGGCGATTCGTTCGACCCCGGGTCCGCAGGCGACCAGCGTGTCCTCACCCTTGCACTCGGGACACACGCGCCGCGTCGGCTCGGCATGCCCGCAATGGTGGCACGCCAGGCGGCGCGTCAGGCGGTGCTCGACCATCCAGGCGGTGCAGTTTGGACATTGGAACCGGTGCCCGCACGTCCGGCACAGCGTCAGCGGCGCGTAGCCCCGCCGGTTGAGGAACAGCAGCGATTGCTCGCGCCGTTCCAGCGTCTCCTGCATCGCCTTCACCAGTCGGGGGGCCAGCCAGCGCCCACGCTCGGGCGGCTCCTTGATCAGGTCGATCGGCTCGATCGTCGGCATCTCCGCCGCGCCGAACCGGCCGGGCAGCTTCAGCTCCGCATAGCGCCCGGTCGCGACCTGTTGCCGAGTCTCGATCGCCGGCGTCGCGGACGCGAGGATGACCGGGCAGCCCTCGAACTTGCCGCGCATCACGGCGACATCGCGTGCGTGATAATGCACGCCCTCTTCCTGCTTGAAGCTGGTCTCGTGCGCCTCGTCGACGACGATCAGCCCGAGGTCGCGGTAGGGCAGGAACAGCGCTGAGCGCGCCCCGACCGTCACCAATGCCTCGCCGCTCGCGATCGCCCGCCATGCCCGTCGTCGCTGGGTCGAGCGAAGCCCGGAATGCCACGCGATCGGCTCGCAGCCGAAGCGGTCGTGGAAGCGCTTCAGGAACGGCTCGGTCAGCGCGATCTCGGGGAGCAGGACGAGCGTCTGGCGGCCGTCGCGGATCGCCTGGGCCACCGCCTCGAAATACACCTCGGTCTTCCCCGAGCCCGTAACGCCGTCGAGCAACGTCGGGTGGAACGCGTGCTCTGCGACGCCAGCGACCAGGACATCGGCTGCTGCCCGCTGGTCCTCTGACAAAGTCGGCTCATGATGCTGCGGATCGGGCACGGGGTAGGGGACGTCGATGCTGACCTCGACCGCCTCGATCGCGCCGACCTTCACCAACCCGCGGATCACCGCGTCGCTGACCTCCGCCAGCGTTGCCAGTTCGCGGATCAGGCCCTGGCGATCACCGATCCGCTCCAGGGCCTGCTCACGCTGTGGCGTCAGGCGAGGGGGCACGACCCCGGTAGAACGATACTCGACAGCGGTTCGCGCACCCTCCAACGCCGAGGTCGACGCCAGCGTCATCCGCAACACCGAAGCCGCGGGCGCGAGGTAATAATCGGCGGTCCACTCGACCAGCCGCCGCAACGGTGCCCCCAAAGGTGGGACGTCCGCGACCGCGAGCAGATTGCGCAACCGGTTGTCACCGACCTCCGCATCGGACGGCATCCGTTCGGCTTCCCACACCACGCCGAGCAATTGGCGCGGCCCGAGCGGTGCGACGACGACCGAGCCGGGCTCGACGCTCATGCCCGCCGGCACGCGGTAGTCGAGCGGCCCGAGGGCGGCGTTGAGGATCAGGACACGGGCGCGGGATGACATCGTGTCGGTATATGGGGGCGGATCGACTCCGCGTGAACCGCTTTACGCAGCGCTTCGGCGATCGGATCGTCGGCGTTCGCCTACCCGCGCACGCTTGGCCTGGTACAGCACCGTGTCCACGCGGTGGACGAAGTCGCGGATCGAGTGGCAATCAGGCGTTAGTGCGGCGATCCCGACCGTGCCGGCGCTGACCATCGCTAATCCGTTCATGGAAATGGGAAACCGCAGCGATTCCTCCAGCCGCGCACAGATTCGTGCGGGTGTCGCGGCGAGCACTGGATCTTCGATCAGCACGGCAAACTCGTCGCCACCGAGCCGCGCGACGAAGCTGCCCATCAACCACTGCGCCTGGAGTTCCCGCCCAACGCCGCGCAGCACGTCGTCGCCGGCGGTATGCCCAAGCGTATCGTTGATCGCCTTGAAGCCATCGAGATCGACCAGTGCCAGCAACAGCGGCGTTCCCTCGGCATGCGCGCGGGATATCGCCCGATCGAGCACGCGATCGAACGCCGCACGGTTGGCGATCCCGGTCAGCGAATCGGTATCGGCGGTCCGTCGCAACGTCGTTTCAAGCGCATGGCGCTCTGTGACATCCTGAAATACCCCGACAAACCCAACGGCCTTGTTGTTGTCGATCTCAAGTTCGCCCAGCACGCGAACGCGACGCGGTTCATCCTTTGCTGTCAGGAAGTCTACCTCGATATCGAACGGCCTACCTGTTTCCAATGTCGAGGCCATCGAGGCGTTCAGCTCGTCCCTCGCGTGCGGTGGATAAAAGCCCATCGCGATTTCCATTTCTGGCACGGGACCAACGGGCAGGCCGTAGATGTGGAACACGCCGTCCGACCAAGCCATCTCCTGATGATCGAGCGAGGCTTGCCAAGACCCCATCGCAGCCATCCGTTCAGCCTGACGGAAAATCCGGTCCTGGCGTTCGAGCGCCGCGGCTTGCCGGTCGGCGGTGGTGGCGATCGCAATCGCCTGATTCGCGGCGGAGCGCGCCGCGATCGCCGTTTCCGCTAGCGTTGCCAGATGCATCAGCGCGCGGCGGCCGGCATCGTTCAGACTGCGCGGCGCCGTATCGATGACGCATATCGTGCCGATCGCATGACGCTCACCCCGGCCATCGATCGCATGGATCGCCGCACCTGCATAAAAGCGAGCGCCCCGCTCGGCCATCACCAGCGGGTTCATGGCAAATCGCGAATCGACGTCGAGGTCGTCGATGACGAGCGGATCGTCGTTCTGGATCGTGTAGGCGCACATACCGATATCGCGGCTGATTTCGCCGCGTTCGCCGCCGGTTGCGGCCTTGATCCATAGTCGATCGCTGTCGACCAGGGTCATCAGCGCGATCGGACACCCAAGCATTTCTGCCGCCAGCGCGACGAGCGCATCGAATTCGCGTTCCGGCTCGCTGTCGAGCAAGGCCAGTGCGTGAAGCGCGGCCACGCGCCGCTTTTCGTCGGCGAAGGACTCGGACTGGAAATCGGTAGCGGACATGGCACTGACTATCGCGATGGGGTTAATTTTCTTTGCCGAGGGAACGCGTTACTGTGCTTCTATGGATAATACGGAAACGGTGCCACCGTCTATGCTTTGGGCGAACCACCTCGCCCGCGACCGTCGGCGATCGGTGCACACGGTGCGGGCCTACCAGGCATCGGCGGAGCGGCTGACGGCGTTCCTGGTCGGGCATTGGGGCGAGCGGATCACGCGCGGGGCGCTGGCGCGGGTGACGGCGACGGACCTGCGGGCGTATCTGGCGCAGCGTCGCGAGGCGGGGTTGGGCAATGCATCCGCGGCGCGCGAATTGTCGGCGGTGCGGGGGTTTCTCGCCTGGGCGAACGAAGGCGCGGAGCAGCCGCGGATGCGCGGGCCGCGCGTGAAGGCGGGCGTGCCGCGGCCGATCTCGCCGGCCGAGGCGGTCGCATTGGCGGAGGAGGTGGCCGACGATGCGGCCGAGCCGTGGATCGGCGCGCGCGACTGGGCGGTGCTGATGCTACTGTACGGCGCAGGATTGCGCATCGGCGAGGCGCTGACGTTGCGGGGCGATATCCTGCCGCTCGGCGATACGATCCGGGTGACGGGCAAGCGGGCCAAGACGCGCGTGGTGCCCTTGTTACCGCAGGTGCGTACGGCGATCGAAGCATATGTCGCGCAGACACCATGGCCGGTTACGCGCGGCGAACCACTGTTTCGCGGGGCGAAGGGCGGGGCGTTGTCGCCGGTGATGATCCGCCGGGCGGTGCAGTCGGCGCGGACGCGGTTAGGGCTGGGCGATCGGACGACGCCGCATGCTCTGCGCCACAGTTTCGCAACGCATCTGCTGGGGCGGGGGGCGGATTTGCGCGCGCTCCAGGAGTTGCTCGGGCATGCGAGCCTGAGTTCGACGCAGGTCTATACGCAGGTCGATGCCGCGCATCTGATGGACGTGTACCGCAACGCCCACCCGCATGGCGGCGTCTAGCCCTTCGGCTTCCAGGTCAGCACACGCCATCCATAGCCGATGATGATCACCACGAACGTCGCCACTGCGACCGGCCCGACATAGCGGTCGAGTTCCTCGAAGTGCGAGCCCAGAAGGATGCCCGCATAGGTGAGCACGGTGTTCCAGATCGCGCTGCCTGCCGCGGTCCAGATCACGAACTGCCAGATCGGCATCCGCGTCATCCCCGCGGGCAGCGAGATGACGGTGCGGAAGGTCGGCATGAACCGGAATACGAAGATCACCCAGCCGCCGCGCTTCATGAAGAAGCGGTGGATCTTCTCGACGTCGGACCATTCCATCGTCAGCCAGCGCCCGTTGCGCTCGATGAACGGGCGGAAGCGTTCGTAGCCGATGTTACGGCCGATATAATACCAGAAGTAGTTGCCGACGACCGAGCCCGCGGTGCCCCAGGCGATCAGCGGCACGACGCTCATGTGGCCGCGCGCGACGGCCATGCCGCCGAGCCCCATGATGACTTCGGACGGCACCGGCGGCACGATATTCTCGAGCGCCATCAACAGGAAGATACCGAAATATCCGCCCCAGGCGATGAGATCGAGGATGAATTCGGTCATGGGTATCACATACTGCCGGGATGCCGGATGTGTTCCACCGACATCACACCACCCCGGCGAAGGCCGGGGCCCAATTGGGGGACGGTCATGACGGAGGACGGCGCTCCGTGACCGCGACCTTTCCAATTGGGCCCCGGCCTCCGCCGGGGTGGTATCTTCGCTCCAGTTACCGAGCCGCCACCTTCGCCTCGATCGCATCCCAGATCATGCCGGCGACATCGGTCCCATCGAAGTTCGAGATCGTGACGATCCCGGTCGGCGACGTGACGTTGATCTCGGTCAGCCACGTGCCACCGATCACGTCGATCCCAACAAACAACAGCCCGCGCTTCTTCAGTTCAGGCCCGAGCACTGCGCAGATCTCGCGCTCCTTGTCGGTCAGCACCGACTTCTCCGCCGAGCCGCCAACCGCGAGGTTCGAGCGGATCTCGCCTTCGCCGGGCAACCGGTTGATCGCGCCCGCGACCTCGCCGTCGATCAGCACGATGCGCTTGTCGCCCTTCGCCACGTCGGGGAGGAACGCCTGGACCATGTGCGGCTCGCGCCACGTCATGTTGAAGACCTCCATCAGCGCCGACAGATTGGCGCCGTCAGACTCGACCTTGAAGATCGCCTTGCCGCCATTGCCGTGCAGCGGCTTGATCACGATCGCGCCGTGCTCCGCGAGAAACTTCCGCGCCTCGTCGAGCGAGCGGGTCACCAGCGTCGGCGGCATGAACTGCGGATAGTCGAGCACGAAGACCTTCTCGGGCGCGTTCCGCACCTGCGCGGGATCGTTGACGACGAGCGTCTTGTCCGCGATCCGCTCGAGCAGGTGCGTCGCGGTGATATAGCCGAGATCGAACGGGGGATCCTGACGCATGAGGACCACGTCGGCCTCGTCGCCGAGATCGAGGTTCACGGGTTCGCCGACGCTGAAGTGATCGCCGACGACGCGCTGCACGGTGACCGGGTGCGCCTTCGCCCAGACGCGGCCGTCACGGTAGTTCAGGTCCTCGGCCGAGTAATGGAAGAGCGTATGGCCACGGTCCTGCGCGGACAACATCAGCGCGAAGGTCGAATCGCCGGCGATGTTGATGCTGTCGAGCGGGTCCATCTGGACGGCGACGGTGAGGCTCATGCGTCTTCCTTCTGTTCGGTCGAGCGCATGTAGGCGCGGGCGGGCGCGAAGTCACCGGGCGGCGTCATCCGATCCAGGCATTCTCGATATGGCGCGGGCGCGTGCCGGGGGCGAGCAGGATGACGTCGACGCGGATATCGTCGCCGGGGCCGGCATAGCGCGGCATCAGATATTCCGCGGCTGCGGCGACGCGCGCGAGGCGACGCTCGTCGATCGCGAAGTCGAGTTCGGCGGCGGTCGCGCGGGTTTTTACCTCGACGAAGGCGACGAGGTTTCCCTTTCGAGCGACGAGGTCGACTTCGCCGGCGGGGGTGCGGACGCGGCGGTCGAGAATGCTCCAGCCCTTGAGGCGCAGCCACCACCCCGCCAGCCGCTCGCCGCGACGACCCGCGATCTCGGCGGAGCGACGGTCACGCATCCCTGCTCCCATCCCTGAAAGGGAGGGGTTGGGGGTGGGTAGGCTGCTGGGATTCGGGACCGCCAGCCAATCGGCCGACCCACCCCCGGCCCCTCCCTTCCAGGGAGGGGGGAAGAAGGGCGGTCACCCTTTCTCCGCCTTCAATTCCAGCGCCCGCGCGTAGAGGGCTTTGCGGTCGAGCCCGAGCTTCTTCGCCACCTCGCTCGCAGCCTGCCCGGTGGACAGTCGCGTCAACGCCTCGACCAGCGCCGCGTCACCGTCCTCCGCACTCGCCGGCGGCGCCTCGCCCGGCGGTGCGACGACGATCACGATCTCCCCCCGCGGCGGCGCATCCGCGTAGCGCGCGGCGAGCGTCGAGAGTGTCCCCGTCACCGCCTCCTCGAACTTCTTGCTGATCTCGCGCGTCACCGCCGCCTCGCGGTCGCCGAGTCCCTCGGCCAGCGCGGCAAGACATGCGCCCAGTCGCGGCCCCGATTCATACATCACCAGCGTCGCACGGATCGTCGCAATCTCCGCGATCGCCTCCGCTCGCGCGTGCATCTTCGACGGCAGGAAGCCCACGAACAGGAAGCGGTCGGTCGGCAGCCCCGCCAGCGTCAGCGCCGCCACCGCCGCACACGGCCCTGGAATCGTCACCACCAGATGCCCCGCCGCCCGCGCGTCACGCACCAGCTTGAACCCGGGGTCCGATATCAACGGCGTCCCCGCATCCGACACCAGCGCCACCGCCTGCGTCGCCATCCGCGCGATCAGCGCCGGGCGCACGCCCTCCGCGCTATGGTCATGATACGGCACCATCGGCGTCTTCGTGCCGATGTGGCGGAGCAAGCCGGCGGTCACGCGGCTGTCCTCGACCGCGATCACGTCGGCGCGGCGGAGGATGTCGGCGGCGCGCGGCGACAGATCGCCAAGATTGCCGATCGGGGTCGCGACGATGTAGAGGCCGGGATCGAGAAGAGTTTCAGGGTTCATGGGGACGGTCATGGCAGACGCGACGACGATACGGCAACCACGCGCATTCATACGCTGGGCCACCCTCACGGCCGCATGTTTGCTCGGCGCGTGCCAGACGATCGTCCCACGCGGCCCCGTCGAGCCGACGCAGCAGCGCCCGACCACGCGCCCCGTCGATCGGCCCGAGATCGGCGTCGAGACCGGCATTCCTCGCGATGCCGAGCGCAATCGCGTCGCGCTGCTCGTGCCGCTGTCGGGTAGCAACGCGGGCGTCGGTACCTCGATCGCCAACGCGACGATGCTGGCCTTGCTCGACACGCAGAACCAGCGTGTCCGGATCACCAACTACGACACTGCGACCGGTGCCGCCGCCGCCGCGCAGCGTGCGATCGCCGAGGGTGCGCAGCTGATCCTCGGGCCGCTGCTCGCCGACGACGTCCGTGCGGTCGCGCCGATCGCGCGCGCCGCTAACATCCCGGTGCTGAGCTTCTCCAACGATCTCGGCGTGGCGGGCAACGGCGCATACCTGATGGGCTATGTCCCGACCCAGTCGATCGCGCGCGTCGTCGATTTCGCCAAGGAGCGCGGCGTCAGCAACTTCGCCGGCTTGGTCCCCAACGGGCTTTACGGCGAGCGTGCCTCCACCGCGCTCCTCCGCGCGGTAGAGGGGGCGGGCGGTCAGGTCGTCTCGCTCCAGACCTACGCGCGCGGTCCGGGTGGCATTTCCGGTGCGGTCACGCGGCTCGCGGCGAAGGCCCCTTATGACGCGGTCCTGATCGCCGATGGCGGCGCCACCGCAGCCTCGGCAGCGGCGATGGTCAAGCGCGGGAGCGGCGCATCGACGCGTATCCTCGGCACCGAACTCTGGAATTCGGACACCGCGATCGCCGCGAAGGCAGCGCTCAACGGCGCCTGGTATGCGAGCGTTTCGGACACGCTGTATCGCCAATATGCCGCCAAATATCGCGCGCGGTTCGGGGCAGGGCCGTACCGCCTGTCTAGCCTCGGCTATGATTCGGTCCTGTTGACGGTCCGCATCGCACGCGACTGGAAGCCGGGGACGCCGTTCCCGGTCAATAGCCTGCGCGACGGCGATGGCTTCGCCGGCATCGACGGTGCCTTCCGCTTCGGCAAGGACAGCGTCGCCGAGCGCGCGCTCGAGGTGAAGGAAATTCGTGGCGGTACGACCACGGTGGTCTCGCCCGCACCGGCCGGGTTCGGAAAGTAAGCTTGTTCACCCGCGAAGGCGGGTGCCCAGACTGGGCACCCGCCTTCGCGGGTGAACAAATTAGGCGGTGACGATCTCAGGCAGGATCGCGTCGAGGAGTAGGGCGCCGGCTTCGGTAACCCGCAGGCGCCCCGGCGTGTGTGCGATCAGCCCCAGCGCCTCAAGCCGAGCCACCGCCGCCAGATCGACCGGTACCACACCCGCATTAAGCGCGGTGATCCGGTCGAGATCGACGCCTTCCGCCAACCGCAGCCCCATCAGCAAAGCCTCGGTCGCCCGCGTTGACGGGGACAGCGGGTCCTCCACCTCCATGCCGTGGCCGTTCCGCTCGATCGCCGACAGCCAGTTCTCCGGCTTCTTCCGCCGCACCGTCGCCAGCCCGCCGCGCCGTCCATGCGCGCCCGGCCCGATCCCTGCGTAATCCTGGTACCGCCAGTAAGCGAGGTTATGCCGGCTCTCCGATCCCGGCCGTGCATGGTTCGATGTCTCGTACGCCGGCAACCCCGCCGCGGCGGTATCCGCCCGAGTCGCCTCGAACAGATCGGCCGCCGAATCACCGTCGGGGATCACGATTCGCCCCGCCAGCGCCTCGGTCGCGAACCGCGTGCCGGCCTCGATCGTGAGTTGGTACAGCGACAGATGTTCCGTCCCGAGGCTTAGCGCACGCGCAAGTTCCGCGCGCCAGTCATCGAGCCGCTGCCCTGGCAATGCATAGATCAGGTCGAAACTTACCCGTTGAAACACGCTCTGCGCAGTCGCCAGCGCAGCCTGCCCCTCGTTCACGTCATGCGCGCGCCCCAAAAACTTCAGCGCCTGATCGTCGAGCGACTGCAACCCCAGCGACACCCGGTTCACGCCAGCACGCGCCAGATCGGCAAACCGCGCCGCCTCGACCGAAGACGGATTCGCCTCCAGCGTGATCTCGATTCCCTCGGCGAACCCCCAGGCCTTCTCCGCCGCATCCAGCACCGCCGCGACGGTCGACGGCGGCATCAGCGACGGCGTGCCCCCTCCAAAGAAGATCGACTGCAACTTCCGGCCAGGCAACACCCGCGCCTCATGCGCGAGGTCGGTGAGCAGCGCCTCGCGCCAGGCCGCCTGGTCCACCTCCTCGCGAACATGGCTGTTGAAGTCACAATACGGGCATTTCGACACGCAGAACGGCCAGTGGACGTACAGCGCGAGGTCGCCCGGGGAATCGGAGCGGGGGCTTGGTGTTTCGAAGACGGGCATTATCTCGCGCATATGGTCGCACGGGGCGGCCGAAGGAAGCGCAATGACGGCACGGATGGGTTTGGCGATCGCCGGGGCGCTTTTGCTGGCGGGCTGCGCGCAGGGCCCCGAGCGTGTCGTCGAGCCGCGCGAATCGATGGCGCCGGCACCGCGCGGTGCGAGCCTGCTTAAGACCACGATGATGGACGGCCACAATGCCGCACGCGCCGCCGTCGGCGTGGCGCCGCTTACCTGGAGCGATACGCTGGCGGCTACCGCGCGCGCCTATGCCGAGGAGATGGCGCGGACCGGCAAATTCGCGCACGCCCCGCAACCGCAGGGCATGTCGCGCGAAGGCGAAAACCTGTGGACCGGCACGCGCTATGCCTATGCCTACACCGAGATGATGGGGCACTGGGTCGCCGAGAAGCGCGATTTCATCAATATGCCGACCCCCGGATTCAGCCGCACCGGCAATTTCGAGGACGTCGCGCACTATACGCAGATCGTCTGGCGCGGCTCGACGCAGGTCGGCTGCGCGATGGCGAGCAACAAGACCGACGACTATCTGGTGTGCCGCTACTCGCCGCCCGGCAACGTATTTGGCGAGCGCGCCTATTGACCTGGAGCAAGCTGGCAGACCCACATTGGTCGCACTTTCTTAAGCGATCGTCGGCTAACCTGTTTTAATGATACCAGTATCCAAACCCGATGGCGTTCGGCCCGGTGGCTGTGTCGGATGCCGTGATGGTGCCGGCCTGTCGTTTGCCTTCTCGATGGCGTTCCAGCCGATCGTCGACGTCGAGACCGAGACCGTCTTCGCCTACGAAGCGCTCGTGCGTGGTCCCGAGGGTCAGTCGGCGGCGAGCGTCTTGTCGCAGGTCGATGGCGCGAATCTGTACGCGTTCGACCAGCAATGCCGGGTGCGCGCGATCGAGGCTTCGGTGAAGGCCGGGCTGCTCGATACGCCCGCCCGACTGTCGATCAACTTCCTCCCGAACGCGGTCTATTCGCCGGCCGCGTGCATCCAGTTGACGCTCAAGACCGCGGGCGCCGTCGGGATGCCGACCGATCGCCTCATCTTCGAGTTCACCGAGAACGAGGAGATGCTCGACCCCGCGCATGTCGCGAACATCATCGCGACGTATCAGAAGATGGGTTTCGGCACCGCGCTCGACGATTTCGGTGCAGGGCATGCCGGATTGAACCTGCTCGCGCGGTTCCAGCCGGACATCATCAAGCTCGACATGGAGCTGATTCGCGACATCGATACGAGCCTGCCGCGGCGGATGATCGTCGAGGGTATGCTGCGGATGTGCACCGCGCTGGGGATCACGGTGATTGCCGAGGGGGTGGAGACGCTTGGCGAATTCGAGGCGCTGCGTGGTTTGGGCGTACGGTATATCCAAGGGTATTTCCTGGCGAAACCGGCGTTCGAAGCGCTGCCTGCGGTGACGTGGCCCGAGAAGCAACTGATCGCGGTTTAAACAGGGTCAGCCCCTATCGTTCTCCCGCGAAGGCGGGAGCCCAGGTTCACGAGCGGGACATTCGTGGCTCCTGGCCCCCCGCTTTCGCGGGGGAACGGGAAGTAAGTCTCTCAGAACACTGCGGCTTCCAGCAACTTGAACGCCTCGTTCCGATGGCTGATCGCGTTCTTCGTCTCGTGCGGCAGTTCGGCATAGGTCTGGTCGTAGCCCAGCGGCACAAACACCGGATCATACCCGAACCCGACATTCCCACGCGGCGGCCAGACGAGCGTCCCCTCGGCACGCCCCTCGAACCATTCGACATGACCGTCCGGCCAAGCCAGCGCCAGCACGCTAACGAAATGCGCGCCGCGCGTCGCATCCGGCCCCTTGGCGATGACCGCGTCCTCGACCTTCTGCATCGCCATGTTCCAGTCGCGACCGTTCGGGGTCTCCGCCCAGTCGGCGGTGTAGACGCCCGGATCGCCGTTCAGCGCGTCGACGCACAGCCCGCTATCGTCCGCGAGGGCGGGGTAGCCCGACAGGTCGGCGGCCGAGCGCGCCTTCAGCTCGGCGTTCGCGAAGAAGGTCGTGCCCGTCTCGACGGGCTCCGGCAGGTCGAGCTCGGCGGCGGAGACGACTTCGAGCCCCCGCCCTTCGAGCAAGGCAGCGATCTCGCGAACCTTGCCCTTGTTGTGGCTGGCGATGACCAGCTTGCCGGGAGCGAGCTTGCGGATCGCCTGCGGTTCCTTGCCTTCGCCGCTCACTTGGCGACAGCCTTGGCTTGCGCCGCGAAGATGTCGGTGCAGCCGATCCGCGCGAGGCGGAGCAGGCGAAGCAGCGCCTCCTCGTCATAGGTCGCGCCCTCGGCGGTCGCCTGCGCCTCGGCGATGTTGCCGTTTTCGAGCAGTACGAAGTTCGCATCCGCATCCGCGCCCGAATCCTCGATATAGTCGAGGTCGAGCACCGGATTGCCCTGGTAGATGCCGCAGCTGATCGCCGCGACCTTCTGCGTCAGCGGGTCGGCGGTCAGCTTGCCGCTCGCGAGCAGGCCGTCGATCGCGAGCCGCAGCGCGACCCAGCCGCCCGAGATCGACGCGGTGCGCGTGCCGCCATCCGCCTGGATCACGTCGCAGTCGATCACGATCTGGCGCTCGCCGAGCAGCTTCAGGTCGACGACCGCGCGAAGCGAACGCCCGATCAGCCGCTGAATTTCCTGCGTGCGCCCCGACTGCTTGCCCTTGGCGGCCTCGCGGTTGTTGCGCGTGTTGGTGGCGCGCGGGAGCATGCCGTATTCCGCTGTCACCCAGCCTTCGCCCTTGCCGCGCATGAACGGCGGGACCTTCTCCTCGACGCTGGCGGTGACGAGCACTTTCGTGTCGCCGAAGCCGATCAGGACGGAGCCTTCGGCATGCTTGGTGAAGCGCGGCTCGATCGTGATCGCACGCATCTGGTCTGGGGCGCGGCCGGATGGGCGCATAGTCTTATCCTAACGGGAGTGAGTGGTTGCCCGCTGCCTAGCCTTTCGTTTGGTCGCTCGCCAGCCCAACCACCGCCGTCATCCTGACGAAAGTCAGGACCCAGGGTAACCGAGTGCTATCCTTCGTGGCTCTGGATCCTGACTTTCGTCAGGATGACGGGTGAGGAGGGTGCATTCCTCTTTGTACGCCTGTCGATCCGCCCTAGATCAAAGCGATGGCCACGCCCCCCGTCACCGAACTGACCGATCGCGCGCGCGACATTTTTCGCGCCGTCGTCGACAGCTACCTCGCCAGCGGCACGCCGGTCGGGTCGAAGACGATCGCGCAACTGACCGGCCTCAGCCTTTCGCCCGCCTCGATTCGCGGGGTCATGGGCGAGCTCGAAGGCCTCGGCTTGCTTGCCAGCCCGCATACCAGCGCGGGCCGGATGCCGACCGACCGGGGCCTGCGGCTGTTCGTCGACGGCATGATGCAGGCGATGGAACCGTCGTTCGAGGAACGCCAGACGATCGAGGCGCGTGCGGGCGTCGGTGGCCCGGTCGAGGAGGCGCTCGCCGCCACCACGCTCGCGCTCTCCGGGCTGTCGGCCTGCGCCGGGCTGGTGATGGTGCCCAAGCGCGAACTGAAGCTGCGCCAGATCGCGTTCGTCGCGTTGTCGCCCGAACAGGCGCTGGCGGTGCTGGTCAGCGAGGACGGCTCGGTCGAGAACCGCGTGATCGCGCTGCCGAAGGGCATGTCGCCGTCGGCGCTGGTCGAGGCGGGCAACTACATGTCGGCGACGCTCGGCGGCCTGACGCTGGCGGATGCGCGGACCCGGATCGAGCGCGAGCTGGCGGACGGGCAGGCGGCGCTCGACGGCGCGGCGCGGACGCTGGTCGAGCGTGGGATCGCGGTGTGGAGCGAGGATGCGGATCGCCGCCCGGTGCTGATCGTGCGCGGGCAGGGACGGCTGATCGACGCCGCCGCCGCCGCCGACCTCGACCGGGTCCGCGACCTCCTCGACGATCTAGAGGGAAAGCAGGAAGTCGCATCGCTTCTGGACAGCGCGCGGGCCGGTGATTCGACACGAATTTTCATTGGCGCGGAGACCAAACTGTTCGCGTTGTCAGGGTCTTCGGTGATCGCCCGACCGTTCCGCGGATTGGACGGTCGGGTGGTCGGCGTGGTCGGCGTGATCGGCCCCACGCGGTTGAACTATGCGCGCGTCGTGCCCATGGTGGATTTCACGGCTGCAACGCTCGCCCGGTTGATGGGTTGAGCCGGCCCAAATTATAGGGAAAACCATGTCCGACATCGACCAGAACACGCCTGCAGACCTGCGCGAAGAGACCGCCGAAGCCGCGCCTGAGGTGGCCTCGAACGACCGCGTCGCCGAGCTCGAGAATCAGCTCGCCGAAGCCAAGCAGAACGTCCTCTACGCGCAGGCCGAGATCCAGAACGTCCGCCGCCGCGCGGAGAAGGAAGCGCAGGACGCGCGCGCCTATGCCGCGACGGCATTTGCGCGCGACGTGCTGTCGGTTGCCGACAACCTGTCGCGCGGCCTGTCGGCGATCCCCGCGGACCTGCGTGCGGATGACAAGATGAAGGGCCTCGTCACCGGGCTCGAAGCGACTGGTCGCGAGCTGGAGAGCGTGTTCCAGCGCCACGGCATCACCAAGATCGCGGCCGAGGGCCAGATGCTCGATCCGAACAAGCACCAGGCGATGCTGGAAATGCCGAGCGACCAGCCGCCAGGCACGATCGTCCAGGAGATGCAGGCGGGCTACATGATCAAGGACCGCCTGCTGCGTCCCGCCATGGTCGGCGTCGCCAAAGCTGGCTGACACCGTCTTGCTCCCCTCCCTGACAGGGAGGGGCTGGGGGTGGGTCGGCCAGTTGGCTATCGGTGCGCCCGCCCCAGACCGACCCACCCCCGACCCCTCCCTTCCAGGGAGGGGGGAGAGCAGCGATGAACCAGAACCTCACGACCGATCGCCAGACCTTCGTCACGCATCTCGAATGCTCGATCACCGGCGAGCGGTACGAGGCGGATCAGCTTCATGGGCTGTCGCGTGCGGGGCGGCCGTTGCTAGTGCGCTACGACCTCGACGCCGTGCGATCGACGATTTCGCGAGACACGATCGAGGCTCGGCCGACAGACCTGTGGCGCTGGCGCGAACTGCTTCCCGTGCGCCACACGTCCAACATCGTCAGCCTCGGCGAGATCGAGACGCCGCTGGTGCCGCTGACCAAGTCCGGCGGCCCCAACGTGTTGGTCAAGGACGAAGGCCGCCTCCCAACCGGCAGCTTCAAAGCTCGAGGCCTCGTCATGGCCGTCGCGATGGCGAAGGAGTTGGGCGTCACGAAGATCGCGATGCCGACCAACGGCAATGCGGGCGCGGCGCTGGCGGCGTACGCCACCCGCTGCGGGATCGAGACGATCGTGTTCTGCCCCGACGACACGCCCGAGATCAACGTCCGCGAGATTGCGATGCAGGGCGCGCGCGTCTGGCGGGTCAACGGGTTGATCGACGATTGCGGCGCGATCGTGGGGAAGGGCGCCGCGGAAGGCCGCTGGTTCGATTTCTCGACGCTCAAGGAGCCCTATCGGATCGAGGGCAAGAAGACGATGGGGCTCGAACTCGCCGCGCAGTTCGGCTGGAAACTGCCCGACGCGATCTTCTACCCGACTGGCGGCGGCACCGGGCTGATCGGCATGTGGAAGGCGTTCGACGAACTCGAGAAGCTCGGCTGGATCGGCTCCGAGCGCCCGAAGATGTTCGCGGTGCAGGCGAGCGGCTGCGCGCCGATCGTCCGCGCGTTCGAGGCGGGCGAGGAGCATGCCGAACGTTGGGAAGATGCGAGCACCGTCGCGGCGGGCATTCGCGTGCCGAAGGCGGTCGGTGACTTCCTGATCCTCCGCGCGGTACGCGAGAGCGGCGGGCAGGCATTGGCGGTCGGCGATCCGGCGATCCTGAAGGCGGTCGATGCGGCGGCGAAGCAGGACGGGCTGCTGCTGTGCCCCGAGGGCGGTGCGACGTTGGCCGCCTATCATCAGGCGCTGAACACCGGGTTGGTCGACGAGGACGACAAGGTCGTTCTTTTCAACTGCGCGTCCGGACTGAAATATCCGATGCCCGAGGCACCGCAAGCGCTTGATAGGACACGACCTATCGATTTCGACGCGCTGTAAACGGCGCATTTCTGCCGATCGGGTGGGTCTCGATCTACCAGATCGGTGGTTGAAATTGATCCATGTTGGCTGCAACGGGGCGCCCTTATTTACAAAAGGGGTTCCCAATGCAGAAAATCGTCCAGGTCGTTTGCGTCGTGCTCATCGCGGCGGCGGTGATGTTCGGCGGACGTTGGTACATGTACGTTGCGCAGGGTTCGAGCCCGTATGACGAGGTCGGCATCGCGTTGAACGGCTACGCGCCGGGACCGATGCGCGCCTGGGGCTGCCACAAGATGCAGGCGCGGTTCCCGGGCCAGTTGCCGCCTTATGGGTGTGCCGGGGCGGATGGGCGTAACTGGCTGTAACAAAACGTCCGTCATCCCAGCGAAAGCTGGCATCTCCCCGTGATAGCGCGCGCCCTCGCCGCTTGAGATCCCAGCTTTCGCTGGGATGACGGTGGGGGAGTGAACGGGGACGGGGTCGTGGACGTCAGGCCGACGCTAACGGCGTAAACGGCAGCACCGTCTCGTATTGCGCAAGCGGCGGTGCGCCCGCTACCTTTGCCCCCGCGCGCAGCAGGAACGCATGCCGGACGATCTCGCCCTGTTGCTCGATGCCGTAGCGGTGCAGCGCCACCCCAGGCCGGAACGCATAGTCGTACCGACACCAGGGATGCCGCGCCAAGGGCAGGAACACGCCGCGCTGGTGCTGCCAGATGTGCGTCATCTCGTGGACGAACAGCCCCTGCAATGTCAGGTTCGCGTGCGCGAAGTCGTCGCACCAGAGGTCGCCCTTGGGGTGGAAGTGGATGCAGCCGCGCGGTGCCATCACCGTATCGCGCGGCTGGAAGAACGCCCATTTGCTGCGCGCCAAACTCACCGAAGAGTAATCGATCGCGCCCCCGAACACCGATGCTGCGAGCGCCGTCTCCCCCTCGGTCAGCGTGCGCTTTGAGCCTGCTCGGGTCACTTCCCTACCGGGGTTCCCGCCGCGACTACGGTCGCGTTGTTGATGATCCGCGTCCCATCGGCAAACGCGAACGTGAGCGTCACGCGATCGGCGGGCTTGATCCCCGAGTTCATGTCGAACAGCATCACGTGCCGCCCGCCCGGCGCGAACGCCACATCCGTGTTCGCCGGAATCTCCACGCGGGTCAGCGGCGTCATCGTCGACATGCCGCCTTTGTCCATCGTCTCGTGCATCTCCGACTTGATCGCGACGTCGGTCGTGGCCGAGATCAGCGTCGCAGGTGTGGGCCCCCCATGCACCGTGAAATACGCCGCCGCGGGCCGCCCGGTGACCGCGCCGAGCCGCACCCAGGCGCCGTCGACCGACAGTTCCTTCGGCGGCGAGCACGACGCTAGTGCCATCGCGGCAACACCCAGTCCGAAAACGATACGCATAGGTTACTTTTCCCCGGGCCCTGCCTCTTGCGCATCCTATGACGGGTACAATCTTGCGGCAAGCGCGAGGCCACCTATATCGCGCCCATCATCAGAAAGGTTCCACTGCCGTAACGGGGTGGAACCGGTTTCGTATTTTCGTTTCAAGTGAGGGGCTAATCAGAACTCATGGCTAAAGTAATCGGTATCGATCTCGGCACGACCAACAGCTGCGTTTCCGTCATGGAAGGCGGCAAGCCCAAGGTCATCGAGAATTCCGAGGGCGCGCGCACCACGCCGTCGATCGTCGCGTTCGCCAAGGATGGCGAGCGACTGGTCGGCCAGCCGGCCAAGCGGCAGGCAGTGACGAACGGCGACAACACCATCTTCGCGGTGAAGCGCCTGATCGGCCGTCGCTTCGACGATCCGATCACCAAGAAGGACACCGAGCTGGTCCCGTACAAGATCTCGCGCGGGCCGAACGGCGACGCATGGGTTTCGGCGGGCGGCAAGGATTACTCGCCGTCGCAGATTTCGGCGTTCACGCTGCAGAAGATGAAGGAAACCGCTGAGTCGTATCTCGGCGAGACGGTCACGCAGGCGGTCATCACCGTGCCGGCGTACTTCAACGACGCGCAGCGCCAGGCAACCAAGGATGCCGGCCAGATCGCCGGCCTCGAAGTGCTGCGCATCATCAACGAGCCGACCGCGGCGGCGTTGGCTTACGGCCTCGACAAGCAGGACGGCAAGACGATCGCAGTCTACGATCTCGGCGGCGGCACGTTCGACATCTCGGTGCTAGAAATCGGCGACGGCGTGTTCGAGGTGAAGGCCACCAACGGCGATACCTTCCTCGGCGGTGAGGATTTCGACAACAAGATCGTCCAGTACCTCGCCGACGAGTTCAAGAAGGCCGAGGGTATCGACCTCGCCAAGGACAAGCTGGCGCTGCAGCGTCTGAAGGAAGCGGCCGAGAAGGCGAAGATCGAGCTCAGCTCGGCGCAGTCGACCGAGGTCAACCTGCCCTTCATCACCGCGGACCAGAACGGCCCGAAGCATCTGGTCAAGTCGATCACCCGCGCCGACCTGGAGCGGATGGTCGAGGATCTGGTCAAGCGTACGCTCGAGCCTTGCCGCAAGGCGCTCGCAGATGGCGGCCTGAAGCCCGAGGACATTTCGGAAGTCGTGCTCGTCGGCGGCATGACGCGCATGCCGCGCGTGCGTGAAGTCGTGAAGCAGTTCTTCGGCAAGGAGCCGCACACTGGCGTCAACCCGGACGAGGTCGTCGCGATGGGCGCCGCGATCCAGGCCGGCGTGCTGCAGGGCGACGTCAAGGACGTGCTGCTGCTCGACGTGACGCCGCTGTCGCTCGGCATCGAGACGCTGGGTGGCGTGTTCACCCGGATGATCGATCGCAACACGACGATCCCGACCAAGAAGTCGCAGACCTACTCGACCGCCGACGACAACCAGGGCGCGGTGACGATCCGCGTTTTCCAGGGCGAGCGCGAGATGGCGGCCGACAACAAGATGCTCGGCAATTTCGATCTCGTCGGCATCCCGCCCGCACCGCGCGGCGTGCCGCAGATCGAGGTCACGTTCGACATCGATGCGAACGGTCTGGTCAGCGTTTCGGCCAAGGACAAGGGCACCGGCAAGGAGCAGCAGATCCGCATCCAGGCGTCGGGTGGTCTTTCGGACAACGACATCGACCAGATGGTCCGCGATGCCGAGACCTTCGCCGAGGAGGACAAGAAGCGTCGTGCGGGCGCCGAGGCGAAGAACAACGCCGAGTCGCTGGTCCACACCACCGAGCGCCAGCTGGCGGATAACGGCGACAAGGTCGACGAGTCGCTGAAGACCGAGATCCAGGCCGCGATCGACGCGACCAAGGCTGCGGTCGAGAGCGGCGATGCGGACGCGATGACTGAGAAGAGCACCGCGCTCGCCCAGGTCGCGATGAAGCTCGGCCAGGCGATCTACGAGAAGCAGGCCCAGGCGGACGCTTCGCCGTCGGCTGATGGCAATGGCGCGAAGAAGGACGACGACGTCGTCGATGCCGAGTTCTCGGAAGTCGACGACAACCCGAAGGCGTAACCGACGTCCCCCTCTCCCCGTCGGGGAGAGGGTCGGGGTGAGGGGCAGTACCGAGAGGGGCCGCGTGTGGCGCCCCTCTCCCAACCCTCTCCCCGGAGGGGAGAGGGCTTGAGATCATGAGTACCCAGACAGATTATTACGAACTGCTCGAATGCGAGCGGACCGCGGATGCGGGGACGATCAAGTCGTCCTACCGCAAGCTCGCGATGAAGTATCACCCGGACAAGAATGCCGGCTGCAAGGATTCCGAAGCGCAGTTCAAGGCGGTCAGCGAGGCCTATGAGTGCCTCAAGGATCCGCAGAAGCGCGCGGCCTATGATCGCTTCGGCCACGCTGCGTTCCAGAATGGCGGCGGCGGTGGCGGTCACGGTGGCGGCGCGCAGGATTTCGGTGGCTTCAGCGACATCTTCGAAAGCGTCTTCGGCGAATTCATGGGCGGCGCACAGCGCGACGGCGGTCGCTCGGCTGCGCGACGCGGCGCGGACCTGCGCTACGACATGGAAGTCAGCCTGGAGGAAGCCTTCCACGGCAAGACGACCGAGATCACGATCGACGTCTCCGCGCTCTGCGACACCTGCGACGGCTCGGGTGCCAAGGCCGGTACGCGGGCTAAGACCTGCCAGCATTGCGGCGGTCACGGCAAGGTGCGCGCGCAGCAAGGCTTCTTCGTGGTCGAGCGCGCCTGCCCGGTCTGCAACGGCGCGGGCGAAGTCATCGCCGACCCGTGCCCCGATTGCCGCGGCGAAGGTCGCGTCGAGAAGACCAAGACGCTGTCGATCAACGTGCCCCCAGGCGTCGACGAGGGCACGCGGATCCGCATGTCGGGCGAAGGCGAGGCGGGCGCCCGCGGCGCGCCGTCCGGCGATCTTTACATCTTCCTCCACGTGACCAAGCACAATCTGTTCGAGCGCGAGGGAACCACGCTCTTCGCGCGCGCACCGATCAGCTTCACGGTCGCGTCGCTCGGCGGATCGCTGTCGATCCCCGGCCTCGACGGCCGCACGCACGAGGTGAAGATTCCCGCCGGTATCCAGTCGGGCAAGCAACTCCGCCAACGCGGCGCCGGCATGCCCGTCCTGCAAGGCCGCGGCCACGGCGACCTCGTCGTCCAGATCGACGTCGAAACCCCCACGCGTCTCAGCAACCGCCAGAAGGAACTGCTCGAGATGTTCCGCGAGACGGAAACGGGTGACGAGTGCCCGGCCAGCCAGGGCTTCTTCGCCAAGCTGAAGGGCGTGTTCGCCGGGGAATGAACCGAGCTACCATATAGATCTAAAGGGGGGCGCAATGCTGGCATGTCTTTTCACTGCGATGGCCTGTTGGCTGGTCATGGCCACCGCCCCCCAGACGCCAATCGGCAACGCAATGCGCCGAGTACTGATCGATAGGCCTGCGGCGCGGTTGGCACGGTTCACGCGGGGCGATGCCGCCGTCATGTTCCTGCTGATGCTGACGGCCGCGATGGTCACGCTCGTCGGCGAAGGCGACGGTATCAGGCTGCTCACTCTGGCCGCCCCCGATGTAGCGATCTGGATCACGACGTTCGAGATTTCGGCCTATGTCGACATTCTCATGGCGCTGGCCGCTGCGGCATCCAGTCTGCGCGTTCGAGGTTTCACGACGCGCTGGCTCGAGGTCTTCACTCGTCGCCCGGCTGCAAAAGCGCACAAGCGTGCGATCCGCTCGCGGAAGAAGCGATCGACGAATGCAGACAACGACGACGACAGACATTGGCGTCAAACCGCGCTTGCCGCCTGACACCGGGAGTGAGTTCGAGCTTGCCTGATCCGCATCATCCGCCAGAATGCGAAACGAACACCGAGGAATGATATGCGCGGACAGGTTTTAGGCGTCGATCCCCGCACGGGCGAAGGGCTCGTCGCGGGACAGGACGGACAGCGGTACCGGTTCGCGCGCGAAGACTGGGCGCATCGCGGCGAACCCGCGATCGGTTTGGAAGTTGATTTCGAGGCTGCCAACGATCGCGCGCTCAGCGTCTTCCCGATGCCGACTGCGCCGAGCCCGCGTCGCGCCGTTCCGCCGGCGGCCCTCCCCACCAACGATCGCAACAAATACGTCGCCGCAGTCATGGCGTTCGTGATCGGCACGCTCGGCATCCACCGCTTCTACCTCGGCCGGACCGGCTCGGGGATCGTCATGCTGGTGCTCACGCTCACGGTCGTCGGCGTCGTCATCAGCGCGCCGTGGGCGTTGATCGACATGATCCGCTATCTGGTGATGTCCGACGATGAGTTCGCCGCCCGCTATCCGCGCAAGCGGTAGCCAAAGACCTGACCGGCATCGCTTGAATCCTCCCCCACCAGGGGGAGGTGGCTGGCTCTTGCCAGACGGAGGGGGAGGCAAGCGCAACCGGATGTTCCGTGTCCTCTCCCTCCGCCACCTTCGGCGACACCTCCCCCTGGCGGGGGAGGATCGGTAGGGGGCTCACTTACGACGGATCAGTCGCGATCGCGCTCCAGCTTCGTCACCTTGCCGTTATGCGGGTCGACGTGGAATTCGTACTTCGCGCCACGGCGCGCGGCTTCCCCTTCCCAATGGCCATCGTCGGCCTCGATCTTGGTGACGTTGTAACCGCGCTTGGCGAGCATCGCCGTCACGCGCGCGCTGCTGATCCAGCCGCGACCCGGTTCGTCGGCAAAGGCGGGCGCGCTGGCCATTGCGGCCATGGCAAACGCGGCGGCGATGAGAATGGGTTTCGACATGATACGATCTCCTTGTTGCGCGTTTTGAACGCGAGGAAATCGATTTGGTTCTAAGTCAGGTACTTACGCAGCCAGATAGACCGCGCGAAAACTCGGGCCCTAGCCGCGCCCCCTCGGAAGGGGGCGGGCGGGCCGATGGATCAGAAGGCGGTGATGACCACCCCGACCACCAGCGCTTGAGCCGCGATCGCCAGCATGGTGCTGGTCACGGTTTCGAACATGCGCATGGGTAGGTCTCCGATGCCGGAACAATATCCGGCAAGCGGGATATGGGCATAGTTGCGTGCTGTCGCAATTTTGTAACACGTAATCGCAATTGCGTTGCGTGCACTTTGAGGCTGCTTGGGCGACACATTTGCCCGACCACGACGCGCTCCCCTCCCTGGAAGGGAGGGGCAGGGGGTGGGTCGGTTTCCGCAAATTCCAGACGGAGGTGGCTCGAACTGGCCAACCCACCCCCAACCCCTCCTTTCAGGGAGGGGGGAATGTATCTCTTTCGGTGACTTCAGGCCGCGCCGAACACCCGCGCGAAGATCGTGTCGACGTGCTTCAGATGATAGCCGAGGTCGAACTTGTCCTCGAGCTCCGCATCCGACAGCGTCACTTCCGGATCCGCCTTCAGCAGCTCGAGCAGCGAGAGCGCGCCATCCGAATCCCACACCTTCATCGCGTTGCGCTGCACGAGGCGATACGCGTCCTCGCGGCTCACCCCCGCCTGCGTCAGCGCCAGCAGCACGCGCTGCGAATGGACGAGGCCACCCATCTTGTTGAGGTTCTTCAACATACGCTCTGGGTACACGACCAGCTTGTCCATCACGCCGGTCAGCCGCGCGAGCGCGAAGTCGAGCGTGATCGTCGCGTCGGGGCCGATATAGCGCTCGACCGACGAGTGCGAGATGTCGCGCTCATGCCAGAGCGCGACGTTCTCCATTGCCGGCGTCACATACCCGCGCACCATCCGCGCGAGACCAGTCAGGTTTTCGGTCAGCACCGGGTTGCGCTTGTGCGGCATCGCCGACGAACCCTTCTGGCCGGGCGAGAAGAACTCCTCCGCCTCGAGCACTTCGGTGCGCTGCAGGTGACGTACTTCGGTCGCGAGCCGCTCGATCGAGCTGGCGATCACGCCCAAGGTCGCGAAGAACATTGCATGACGATCGCGCGGAATCACCTGCGTCGAGACCGGCTCGACCGACAGGCCGAGCTTGCCCGCGACATACTCTTCCACGAACGGATCGATGTTCGCGAACGTGCCCACCGCGCCCGAGATTGCGCAGGTCGCGACGTCCTCGCGCGCCGCCACCAACCGCGCGCGGTTGCGCGCGAACTCGGCATGCGCCTGGGCGAGCTTCAGCCCGAACGTCACCGGCTCGGCGTGGATGCCGTGGCTGCGGCCGATCGTCGGCGTCATCTTGTGCTCGCGCGCGCGGCGTTCGAGCACCACCAGCAGCGCATCGAGATCGGCGATCAGGATGTCGCTCGCCTTCGCCAGCTGCACGGCCAGGCACGTGTCGAGCACGTCGGACGAGGTCATGCCCTGGTGCATGAAGCGCGCCTCGGGGCCGACATGCTCGGCGACGTTGGTCAGGAAGGCGATGACGTCATGCTTGGTCTCGCGCTCGATCTCGTCGATCCGGTCGACCTCGAACGCGCCCTTTTCCCAGATCGCGGCAGCGGCTTCCTTGGGGACCACGCCGAGTTCGGCGAGCGCGTCGGTGGCGTGTGCCTCGATCTCGAACCAGATCTTGAAGCGCGCTTCGGGCGTCCAGATCGCGACCATGTCGGGGCGGGAATAGCGGGGGACCATCGGGTTTCCTCGGGAGCGTGAAGGGTAGGGCGCGTCGCGTGCCGTTCGGCCCGCGGTTGCATGCGAAACGCGGTAGCAGGACGCAGGGGAAGGTTCAAACACCCGTCGCGAGGTATAAATCCGGGTATGTCGCGTGTATAGAGTTAGCAAGCGGTTCGCGATGCCGAGTATATATCGGGCATGGTCGCAAAATCGCTTAAGTAGACGCGTAGAACACTACCGGAGAGACGCAATGTTGAAATATGCTATGCTGGCCGGCGCGGTACTGGTTGCTGCACCCGTATTGGCGCAGACGACCATGACATCCCCGCAGACTTCGGCGTCGGGCGGTGCTGCTGTCGGCCAGGCCGCCCCATCTGGTACGCCAACCGATGCAGTGCCGATGCAACCCGCCGCGCGCGAGCAGCCCGCGACCGGCAGCCAGGTCGCACAGGTCGTCGACACCGAGTTCCCGACCTACGACAAGAACGGCGACGGGAAGCTCAGTGCGACCGAGTTCGGCGGATGGATGGTCGCACTGAAGAGCAAGACCGATCCGTCGACCAAGCCCGACGCCCCCGAGACCAAGAAATGGGTCTCCGCCGCCTTCGCGCAGGCCGATACCGACAAGAGCAAGTCGCTGACCAAGACCGAGGTCACCAGCTTCCTGTCGCAGGGCTGACGGCAACGACACCTCCTTAAAGTGCCATTGCACGGATCGAGGCCGTCGGGTTCGCGCCCGGCGGCCTTCGTTCCGTCAGCCGTCCAGCGAACCCGTCGCCATCAGCGCGAGGAACGGATCGCGCACCCGCTGCGAGGCGCCGTTGAGCAGGCGCCGCATCCGCGCATCATACGCATCGACGGGATCGTCCGCGCGCCGGTGTGCCATCGTCCAGGCGCCGAACTGTCGTTCGTGGATCGGGATGTTGTGCTGGAGCGACAGATCGTAATGACGATCGTCCTTAGTAATGCGACCGAACGTCGCGTCGACGAAAGCGGTCGGTCCCTCGATCACCTGAAGAAAATGCGTGCCGTCCGACCACAACAATCCGGTGATGTCATGCAGCGCGTTATTGTGCCGGGACTGCTGCAATATCCCCACGAGATCGGCCTTGTCGCCGGCTATGGTGCTCGAACTCATGTATAGAATTTGGCGCATCGCGTCTCCGGTCGATAGTTGCGCATATCGCTACTATAGATCGGAGAGCTACGACTTGCGGTAGATCAGTCGGCTTTGCGCACCCGATCTTTCGCAATGCGGGTCTCCGCCAGGATCTGCCCCTGCGCCTCGACAGCGGCGTTCAGCAGCCGATCCGAGGTTTCCGCCGCGGCGTCGGGTGTCAATGACACCGCCACCCCGTCCGGGCCATCCACCATGACCTGACCATGCTCGGCGGTTACCTCCGAGGCTTCGTCGTGCAACTTGTTATCCACATGCAATTCCTTTGCCGTGACAACGAAGATACGGATGAAAAGGCACGAGGAGTTTCGGATGTTTCTCCTTTATCTGATTGCGTCAGATCAACCCTTGCGCGCGCAGGCTGACATGGCCGCCGGTACCCATCACGATATGGTCGTGGACGGTGATGCCGAGCCGCTTGCCCGCCTCCGCGATCGTCCGCGTGATGTCGATATCGGCGCGGCTGGGGGAGGGGTCCCCGCTCGGGTGATTGTGGACGAGGATGATCGACGCAGAGCCGAGGTCGATCGCGCGGCGGATGACCTCGCGGACGTACACCGCGGCCTGGTCGATCGACCCCTTGCTCATCACCTCGTCGCGAATCAGCATGTTCTTGGTGTTCAGATGCAGAACCCGGAAGCGCTCGATCGCGTGGTGCGCCATGTCCGCGCGGAGGTAATCGAGCAGCGCTTGCCAGTTGGCGAGCACCGGGCGGTCGCTGACATGCGATTGTAGGAGGCGGATCGCGGCGGCGTGCGCGATCTTGATCGCCGCGGTCGAGATGTCGCCCATGCCCTTCACCCGGCCGAGCGCCTCGGCATCCGCGGTCAGCACGCCGCCGATCCCGCCGAACTCGCGCATTAGCGCCTTGGCGAGCGCCTTGGTATCGCCGCGCGGGATAGCGATCGCGAGCAGGTATTCGATGAGTTCGTGGTCGAGCAATGCATCGCTGCCGCCTTCGAACAGGCGTTTGCGGAGGCGGCCGCGATGGCCCTTCAGATCGTCCCCCCGGACGTCAGCGTCTTCGTCCGGTTCGGCCATTTTGCGATGCTAGCACATCCCTGGGCAATTGCATGACGCCCTCGCTCCCGCCTATGCAGAGACCTCGAATATGGCGGAGTGCGTTGGTGAGCGAGACGAGCGAGACGGGGGCCGACCCCGGGGCCCATCCTCGCCGTCCTGCGACTGCCCGCCGCGTTACGCTGGGGATCGCGCTGCTGCTGATCGCCGCGCTGGTCGTGCTGTGGCTGGTGCGGAAGCCGATCGCCGAGGGGTTCATCGACCGCGGACTCGCCAGGGCCGGCGTGCCTGCGCGCTATGACATCGCCGACCTCGCGCTGGGTGGCCAGCGGCTGACGAACGTCGTGATCGGCGATCCGGCGCATCCCGATCTGGTCGCCGACTGGGTCGAGACGCGGACCGGCGTCGGCTTGTCCGGGCCGTATCTGGAGGGCGTACGCGCGGGCAAGGTCCGGCTGCTCGGGCGGCTGGTGGACGGCAAGGTCTCGCTCGGCGCGATCGACAAACTGTTGCCGGCGCCGTCGGGGAAGCCCTTCGCGTTGCCCGCGCTCGAGGTGTCGGTGGCTGATGGGCGGATGCGGTTGGAGACTCCGCAGGGGATCGTCGGGTTGAAGCTGGCGGGTTCCGGCAAGCTCGACGACGGGTTCCACGGTACGTTGGCAGCGATAAGCGAGCGGCTCGATGTCGGCGGGTGCGTGATCGATCGGCTCGCGGCGACGGTGAAGTTGCGGATCGACGCGGCGAAACCGACGATCACGGGGCCGGTGCGCGTGTCGCGGCTCGCCTGCGGGACGACGCAGGTGGAGCGGATCGTGGCCGATCTGGACGTCGGCCTTTCGGCGGCGCTCGATCGTTGGCAGGGTAAGGCGACGCTCAAGACGGGCGCAGCACGGGCGCCGGGTGTGACTTTGGCCGGTGTCGGGGGCACGATCGACTTCACCGGAACCGCGGCGGCTACCGGCGGCAAGGCGGACATCGCCGCCGACATGGTTCGCACCACCGAGGGCCGCGCGCGGCGGGTTTCGTTCGCGGGCACCTACCGGATCGGGCAGCAGATCGCGTTCGACGGGCGTGTCCAGGCGAGCGGGGCTGCCGTGGCGCAGAAGCGACTCGCGGGGCTGGCGGGAATCGGCGGTGCAGCCGCGGGGACGCCCGTAGCGCCGTTGGCGAGTGCGGTGACGCAGGCGGTCCAGAAGGCCGGCCGCGGATTTGCCGCGGACTCCGACCTTCGCGTGCGGATCGACGGCGGGCGCGGCAAGGCCGTGCTGTCGCGTCTGGCGCTCGCGTCCGCCAGTGGTGCGCGCGTGGCGCTCGGCGGTGGGAGCGGGGTCGCGTTCGGCTGGCCGAACGGCGGGGTGCGGCTCGACACGGTTCTCGCGATGCGCGGCGGCGGCTTGCCCGAGGCGCGCGTGTCGCTGGTGCAGGCGAAACCTGGGGCGGCGATCCGCGGTGTAGCTACCATCGCGCCCTATGCGGCGGGTGACGCGCGGCTTGCCCTCACTCCCGTCACCTTTAGCGCAACGCCGGGCGGGGCAACCTCGATCGCGACGCGCGTCACGCTCGCGGGACCGATCGGTGCGGGCGGTCCTGGCAACCGGGCCGATGGCCTGTCGATGCCGGTTGCCGCGCTTTGGAACGGTCGTGGGCGGCTGGTCGTCAACACCGGTTGCGTGCCTTTGGCAGTCCAGCGCTTTGCGATCTCCGGCCTTGTGCTCGATCCTTCGCGGTTGACCTTGTGCCCCGTCGACGGCGCGCTGGTGCAGATCAACGGCGCGCGGGTCAGCGGTAGTGCGAAGATCGCAGCGGCTAAGCTGAGTGGGCGACTCGGCACTACCCCGATCACACTCGCGACCGCGGGAGCGAGTGTGCGGCTGGCGGATCGCGGCTTTGCGATCGACGGCGTGCAGACCCGGATCGGCGCGCCCGAACGCGTCACGCGACTCGACTTCGCCACCGTCACGGGCCGCATGACCGGGCAGGGCGTGGCGGGCGCGTTCACCGGCGGTTCGGGACAGATCGCCAACGTGCCGCTGTTGCTCGGGGAGGCCGCCGGCGACTGGGCGCTCGTCAAAGGCGCGCTCAACCTCACCGGCGCGATGGGGGTGTCCGATGCCGCGCCGACGCCGCGGTTCAAGCCGCTCGCCGCGCGTACTGTGACTCTCGCGCTGGTCAACGGCACGATCACCGCAGCCGGCACGCTGTTCGAGCCTACCACCAACACCAAGGTCGCCGACGTCACGTTGACGCACTCTCTCGGCGCGGGTGCAGGCAAGGCCGACCTGAATGTCCCCGCGATCGCGTTCGCCAAGGACAAGCTGCAACCCGACGCGCTTACTCCGCTGACCTTCGGCGTGATCGCCGACGTCAACGGATCGGTCAGCGGCGAGGGGCATATCGCCTGGAATCCCGACGGCGTGACCAGCACCGGCGTGTTCCGCACCGCAGGCACCGATCTCGCCGCCGCGTTCGGCCCCGTCACGGGGATCGCCACCGAGATCCGCTTCACGGACCTGCTCAACCTCCAGAGCGCACCGGGCCAGGTGGCGACGATCCGCACGCTCAATCCCGGCATCCCGGTCAGCGACGGCACGATCCGCTACCAGACGCTGCCCGGCGCGCGCGTGCAGGTCGAGGGCGGGCGGTGGCCGTTCGCGGGGGGATCGCTGACGCTCGACCCAACGCTGCTCGATTTCTCCGCGCAGTCCGAACGGCGGATGACGTTCCACGTCGCCAACATGGCGGCCGACCAATTCTTGCAACAGTTCGATTTCAAGAATCTCGATGCGACCGGTATCTTCGACGGCGTGCTGCCGATGATCTTCGACGAGACCGGCGGCCGGATCGAGGGCGGCGACCTGCGCGTCCGGCCGGGCGGCGGCACGCTCGCCTATGTCGGCGACCTCAGCCAGAAGGATCTCGGCATCTGGGCGAACATCGCGTTCCAGGCGCTGAAGTCGCTCCGCTACCAGTCGTTGCGCGTCGGCATGAACGGGCCGCTCGCGGGCGAAATGGTCACTGACGTGCGGTTCGCCGGGATCAGCCAGGGCGAGGGGGCAAAGGCGAACTTCATCGTCCGTCGCCTGCAAAAACTGCCGTTCATCTTCAATATCCGGATCAAGGCGCCGTTCCGCGGGCTGCTCGATTCGGCGCAGAGCTTCTACGATCCGAAGCGGCTGATCCAGCGCAACCTCCCGGCGTTGCTCCAGCAGCAGGCCGCACCGCCTCCTCCCAAACCCCCAACCATTCAGCCTCCCGCAAGCAGGATCGTGCCATGACCGAAACAGGATTGAAGAAGCTGGAGCAAAGGCCGATCTTGCGTAGGATGACAAGGACGATCGCGATTATCGGGCTGACGGCGGCCTTGCCGGGCTGCATCAACGTGTCGGCGCCCGACAAGCCGATCGAGATCAACCTCAACATCAACGTCACGCAGGAAGTGGTCTATCGTCTCGATGGCGAGGCGAAATCGTTGATCCAGCAGAATCCGGGGATATTCTAAGATGAAGACCAAGGTCCTTATGATGGTTGCCGCAGCGGCGGCTCTCGGTGGCCTGTCTGTCGCGGCAACCGCGCAGCGCGATCCGGCCTACGCCGCGGCGCGTGCGGGTGGCGAGGTCGGCGAGCAGCCCGACGGCTATCTCGGCTTGGTCGGGGCGGCGAGCGGCGATCTGCGTGCGCTGGTCAACAACATCAATATCCAGCGCAAGTCGGCCTATACGCAGAAGGCGCAGGCGAGCGGCGCGACGGTCGAGCAGCTTGCGTTCACGAGTGGCTGCAACCTGATCATGCAGACCAACCCCGGCGAGAAGTACAAGACGCCCAACGGTGTTTGGAAGACACGCACCGCCGGCGCCCCCGAGCGTGATTCGCGCTGCGTTTAAGCTGAAGTGCTCCCCCCCTGACAGGGGAGGGGCTTGGGGGTGGGTAGGCTGCTTGGGATCCGTGACGCCAGCCAACCGGCCGACCCACCCCCGGCCCCTCCCTTCCAGGGAGGGGGGAAGAAGTAGGGTTGGTCCAAACCTATCCGCCCCCCATTAATGACACCCCTGTCACACCGGTTGACTTGCACCCCCCCCTTTTCTAAACGGACCGCGCCTTGGCGGGATCGCTCGTCGCTGCTTGCTTCCTCCCCGATGCGAAATCAGGTGGAGGAACGTGCGTGGCGGAGATCGAACCCGGACAGGACCCCCAGGGTGTTGAAGATCCGCGACTTTCCGCGCTCGATGAGCGATTGCGAGAGGCGCAGCATCGGGAAACGCTGGCAAAGGGGCAGAAGGGGGCGGATGCCGAGCGGGGTTACTCGCAAGGCAATCGCGTCATTTCCGCTCTCATCGGGAGTCTCGTCGGCAGTGCGCTGATCGGGTGGTTGATAGACCATTGGTTCGGCACTGGCCCTTGGGGGCTGATCGTGTTGCTGTTCCTCGGGATAGCGGTCGCGTTCAGGCAGATCATTCGAATTTCAGGCGAACGCCCGGAGTAACCGGGCGTTTGTCGTATCAAGACGGCAGGGATTCCACGTGGCGGCAGAACAGGGCGGCAAGATCGATCCGATGCACCAGTTCCTGATCGAGCCGGCGTTCGGCTCGCACTGGATCGTTGGTGGCTATGACCTGTCGTTCACCAATTCCGCATTGTGGATGGTGGTGACGCTGGTCGCGCTTTGGGCGTTCATGATCGGTGGCATGAAGCGTGAGCTCGTGCCCGGTCGTTGGCAGATGGCGGTCGAGGGCTTCACCGGCTTCATCTCGGGCATGCTCGAGCAGAATGTCGGCCCCGGCGGCAAGCGCTTCGTGCCTTACGTCTTCTCGCTGTTCATGTTCATCCTGTTCGCGAACATCATCGGCTTGCTCCCGTTCGGCATCGTCCCCGGCGTCCACCCGTTCACCGTCACCAGCCACATGACCGTCACCGGCGTGCTGGCGCTGATCAGCTTCGCGATCGTGTTGCTCGTCGGCTTCGGCAAGCACGGCTTCCACTTTTTCTCGCTGTTCGTGCCGAGCGGCACGCCGGCGCTGATGATCCCGCTGATCTTCGTGGTCGAGCTGATGTCGTTCCTGGTGCGTCCGTTCTCGCTCGGTCTGCGACTGTTCGTGGCGATGACCGCAGGGCATATCCTGCTCAAGGTGCTGGCCGCGTTCGTGATCAACGGCCTGAACCTGGGCGGGATGTATATCGGTCTGGTGAGCGCGCCGAGCATGCTGCTGATGATCGGCATCACGCTGCTCGAGCTGCTGGTTGCTGCGATCCAGGCATACGTGTTCGCGTTGCTGACGTCGGTCTATCTGAACGACGCTGTTAACCTTCACTAAGTTTTCCATTACCTAACTGATTTTCAAAGGGAATTTACCATGGACGCACAAGCAGCAAAGATGATCGGTGCCGGCCTCGCAGCGATCGGCATGGGCCTCGCGGCACTCGGCGTGGGCAACGTGTTCGCCCAGTTCCTCGCCGGCGCTCTCCGTAACCCGGGCGCAGCTGACAGCCAGCAGGGCCGTCTGTTCATCGGTTTTGCAGCAGCCGAGCTTCTCGGTCTGCTCGCCTTCGTCACGATGATCATCCTCGTGTTCGTCGCTTAACAACTCGCTGAATTGGCCGGGCGACCGCGCCCGGCCGTTTCACGAAGGACCGACATGCCCCAGATTTCCCAGATAGCCGCTACCTACGCCTCGCAGATCTTCTGGCTGCTCCTCACCTTCGGCATCCTGTATTTCGGGATCGGCAAGGGAATGGTGCCAAAGATCGTGTCCAACGTGGACTCGCGCGAAGGCCGAATCGCGGGCGATCTGGCGGCGGCGGTCGCTGCCCGTACGCAGGCCGATACGGTCCAGGCGAACTGGCAGGCCGAAATGGACGCGGCCCGCGTCGCGGCGCAGGCCGAGACCGCGGCAGCAGCCAAGCGCGCGGCAACCGCGTTCGAGCATCAGGTCCACGCGGCCGACGCCGAACTCGCCGAGCGCCTGGGTCACCACGATCTGGCGGTCGCGAACGCTAAGGCCGAGGCGCTCTCGAACTTGCAGGGTGTCGCCGCCGAAGCAGCACAGCAATTGGCCGCCAAGGTAGCCGGCCTCCAGGTCAGCCTGGACGCGGCGACCGACGCGGTACGCAGGACGACGGCGCATGGCTAATCCAGATTCGGCCGCAAAGGTCATCCACGAAGAGGGCATGGCGCCCGAAGGTGCGATCGACAACCAGGGCATCCAGGGTAACACGACCGCGCCCGGCGGCGTCGAGCATGTCGCCGATCCGACCGCGCTCGGCCTGACCTCGACCGGCTGGGTCGCGGTGGCGATGATCGTCGTGATCCTGCTGATGATCTGGAAGAAGGTTCCAGGCATGATCGGCAAGATGCTCGACACGCGCATCGCCGGCATCCGCACGCAGCTCGACGAAGCCAAGGCGCTCCGTGCCGAAGCGGAAGCGATCCGCACCGAGTACGAGGCAAAGGCCAAGACCGCGCACGTCGAAGCCGAAGCCATGAAGGCGCACGCGCACCACGAAGCCGCGGCGATCATCGCCAAGGCGAAGGCCGGCGCCGAAGACCTCATGACCCGCCGCGCGAAGATGGCCGAGGACAAGATCGCAGCCGCCGAGCGCGCCGCAATCGCCGAAGTCCGCGCCCGCGCTGCCGATGCCGCGGCGAAGGCTGCCGGTATCCTCATCGCCGAGCATCACGACGCCGCCGCCGACCGCATGATGGTCGACCGCTCGATCTCGGGCCTCAGCCGCCTGAACTAAGCGGGGGCAGCGCTCGAAGCGCTGCCGTTCCCCCGCGAAGGCGGGGGCCCAGGAACTCATAGGACAGCGCCTGCAACCCTGGACCCTCGCCTCCGCGAGGGAACGGTAGTTC
Source organism: Sphingomonas faeni (assembly GCF_003053745.1). Lineage (GTDB taxonomy): Bacteria > Pseudomonadota > Alphaproteobacteria > Sphingomonadales > Sphingomonadaceae > Sphingomonas > Sphingomonas faeni. The sequence continues at coordinate 142,590 of NZ_QAYE01000005.1, forward strand.
GCTTGGCGCTTTTCCCGTTTTGCACAGACGGCCGTCTCTTCCCGGGTTTCCGGCGGCCGAGTCTCCAATCTGAGCCCGTTGGAGAACACCTATGTCCTGGCTCATTCTCGCGGTCGCCGTCGTCACCGAAATCTGCTGGGCGCTCAGCCTCAAATGGGCAGCCACCGTCGCCACGTGGCAGGCCTCCAGCGTCCCGATCATCCTCAGCTTCGTCAACATGGGCCTGCTCGCGCTCGCCATGCGTGGCCTTCCAGCGGGCACAGCCTATGCCATCTGGACCGGCGCAGGCGCGATCGGCGTCATCATCGGCGGCGTCATCCTGTTCGGCGACAAGGTCAGCGGCATCCAGGCCTGCTTCATGGCCCTGACCGTGGTCGGCATCGTCGGCACCAAGGTCTTCGCGCAAACCTGACATCTGCCTTCGCCCGCAGGGCTTGGAAGATTGATTCACGCGAAGGCGCAAAGGCGCAAAGGCGCGAAGAGGAAGAGAAGGTTGGTTCACGCGGAGACGCGGAGACGCGGAGGTGTTGGATGCGAGGCTGACCGGGCGCCTACACCTTGGTGCTGATATAAGCCTTCGGCAGCTGGAGAGCGAACGCTGTGTGCTCGAATCTTCTCTCCGCGGCTCCGCGTCTCCGCGTGAACCAACTGCTCCCTTCTCTTCGCGACTTTGCGCCTTCGCGTGAACATCGCTGCCTTGCGCTGGCATAACCCCCTCGCACTCCCTAGATTCCTCAGCGATGTCCTCCCCCAATTCCCCCGACCGGTTCAACGAAGACAAGTCCACATTCGCCGTCCGCGGTGGTGGTGAAGCGCCCGACCTCGCGGCCGGCGTGGCGGCGATCCGCAACGTGCTCGACACGCTGCCGATCCGCCCCGGCGTCTACCGCATGCAGGACGCGCGCGGCGACGTGCTCTACGTCGGCAAGGCGCGTGCGCTTCGGAACCGCGTCGCCAACTACGTCCAGGTCGAGCGGCTGACGAAGCGCCTCCAGCGGATGGTATCGCAGACCCGGTCGATGACGATCGTCACGACCAACAACGAGGCCGAGGCGCTGCTGCTCGAATCGCAGCTCATCAAGCGGTACCGCCCCGCCTACAACGTGCTGCTGCGCGACGATAAGAGCTTCCCCTTCATCCTCCTGCGCGACGACCACGCCTTCCCGCGCGTCCAGAAGCACCGCGGCGCGCGCCGGGCGAAAGGCAATTACTACGGCCCGTTCGCCAGCGCCGGGTCGGTCAACAACACGCTCAACGCGCTCCAGAAGCTGTTCCTCCTGCGCAGTTGCACCGACAGCTTCTTCAAGACCCGCGACCGGCCGTGCCTGCTCTACCAGATCAAGCGCTGCTCGGCGCCGTGCGTCGGTCGTATCGACGAGGCGGCGTACCGGGAACTGACCGAGGATGCGAAGGCGTTCCTCGGTGGCAAGTCGACCGGTGTGCAGGCCAAGCTCGGCGCGCAGATGCAGGCCGCCGCCGAGAACATGGACTTCGAACTCGCGGCGCTGCTCCGCGACCGACTTCGCGCGCTCACCTTCATCCAGGGCACGCAGGCGATCAACGCGGAAGGGGTTGGCGACGCCGATATCTTCGCGATGGCGTGCAAGGACGGGTTGATCGGCATCCAGGCGTTCTTCATCCGCGGCGGCCAGAACTGGGGGCATCGCAGCTTCTTCCCGCAGCACACCAACGACGTCCCCGAGGACGAGGTGCTGACCAGCTTCCTCGGCCAGTTCTACGAAGAGGTCCCGCCGCCCAAGCAGATCCTGCTCGACCGCGAACTGACGGAAGGCGCGTTGCTGGCCGAAGCACTAGGCGAACGCGCCGGCTACAAGATCGCGTTGCAGGTTCCGCAGCGCGGCGATCGGCGGCGTCTGATGGACCAGGCGAAGCGCAACGCGATCGAGGCGATCGAGCGGCGCCAGGCCGAATCGACCACGCAGGCCAAGCTGCTGCGCGAAGTCGCCGACCTGTTCGACCTCGCCGAGCCTCCTGAACGCATCGAGATCTACGACAACAGCCACATCCAGGGCACCGCCGCGACCGGCGCGATGGTCGTCGCGGGGCCCGAGGGCTTCCGCAAAGGCCAGTATCGAAAGTTCAATATCAAGAACAAGGATACCGCGCCCGGTGACGATTTCGCGATGATGCGCGAGGTCTTCACCCGCCGCTTCTCGCGCGCGCAGGCCGAAGACCCCGATCGCGATTCGGGAGACTGGCCAGACCTCGTGCTGATCGACGGCGGCAAGGGCCAGCTCAATACGGTCAAGGCCGCGCTCGAGGAGATCGGCGTCGAGGACGTGTGCCTGGTCGGGATCGCCAAAGGCCCGGAACACGGTCGCGATGGCCGCGAGGTGTTCCACATGCTCGACGGCCGCGAGTTCCAGTTGCCCGTCAACGCGCCGGTGCTGTTCTACCTCCAGCGGCTGCGCGACGAGGTCCACCGGTTCGCGATCGGCGTACACCGCGACAAGCGCAGCAAGGCGATCGGCGCCAGCCCGCTCGACGAAGTCCCCGGCATCGGCCCGGCGCGAAAGAAGGCGCTGCTGATGCATTTCGGCACCGGTCGCGCAGTGCGCAACGCGAGTCTGCAGGATTTGCAGCAGGCACCCGGCGTGTCCGCGGGCGTCGCGCAACAGGTCTACGACTTCTATCATTCACGGTAGCCGCATGGACTTGGCCGCCGATCGAGAACGCACAGATCGTCGTGCGGGCCTGAAGATGATGACGTCCCGAATCGAAAAAATTTATAACCCAAATCAAGTTGATTTGTATAAAATCACAACGCCATTTTCACTACTGATTGTTACATACTAATCCGTGACTACGCCTGTATTCCTGACCATCGATACCGAGTTCGCGTGGCGCCACCATGCCGCCGGTCTGGATTGCGACGCGATCTATGCGCGGTCGCTGGAACCGGCCGGGGTAGGGCTGGGCTATCAACTGGCAGAGCTGGCCCGGCACAATCTGAAGGCGTGTTTCTTCGTCGACCCGATGCCGGCGATCACGTTCGGATTGGCGCCGATCCGTCGGATGATCGATACGATCCTGGACGCCGGCCAGGAGGTCCAGCTCCACCTCCACCCCAACTGGACCAGCGCGCGGGCGGGCGATCGCGGCGTCGCGCACGATCGGTTCCAACTTTACACGTACAGCCTTGCCGAGCAGACCGACCTGCTCGTTCGCGCCACGGAATTGCTGGTCGAAGCCGGCGCGCCGCATCCGATCGCGTTTCGCGCAGGGAGCTATGCCGCGAACGACGACACGCTGACCGCGCTCGAAGGCCTGGGCTTTGCCTATGACAGCAGCCACAACGGATCGGAGGCGCCCCACACCAGCCGCATCTCGTTCCCGGCACGCCAGATCGCCCCGGTCCGCCGCACGAACGGCACCGGCATCATCGAAGTCCCGGTAACCGTGATCGAGGACCTGCGCGGCCGGATCCGCACCTTCCAGCTCTGCGCCTTGTCGGCGGGCGAAAGCTACGACGCGCTCGAACATGCGGCGGTGTCGCACCATGCCGCGGTGACGATCGTCAGCCACGGCTTCGAACTCGCCAACCGCCGCGGCACGCGCGCCAACGCGGTCCATGTCCGCCGCTTCCAGGCGTTGTGCACCATGCTCGCGGAGATGCGCGACGTGTTGCCGACCACGCATTTCGGTGATCGCCCCGTGCTCGAACTCGATCGCGCAGACGTCCCGCTCGGCCCCGACCCGGTACGCACGCGCTGGCGACAGGCCGAGCAGCTGTGGTCGAACTGGATTTCGGAACGCCCCCGGTCGCGGCGCACCTGACACACGTCGGCCGTGGCACACAGGGTTCGGTGCGGCTTACGAACGCTTGGTGTGACGGCGAGGCCTATCCGCGGCTAAATCTCTCCTCTCCTTCGAGCGAGAGCGGTACAGGGTAACACATGCACCTCCGCGCCTCCGCCATCGTCGTCGCCGTTCGCCAGCATGGCGAGCATGGCGCGATCGTGCGCGCGCTGACCCGGAACGATGGCGTCCAGCCCGGCTACGTCCGCGGCGGGCGGTCGCGCGCCATGCGGCCGGTGCTGCTGCAGGCGAACGTCATCCAGGGCGAGTGGCGCGCGCGGACCGGTGAGCAACTCGCCTCGCTGACCGCCGAACTGGTCCACAGCCGTGCGACGCTCCACGGCGAACCGCTTGCCGCGGGTGCGCTCGAATGGGCGACCGCGCTGGCCGCTGCAGCTCTCCCCGAAGCACAGCCCTATCCGCAGATCCACGACGCGCTCGACGGCGTGCTAGGTGCGATCGAGAGCGCGCCATCTGCGCGTGGCTGGGCGGCGGCGCTGGTCCGGTACGAATTACTGGTGCTGGCTGAACTAGGGTTCGGACTCGATCTCGACCGCTGCGTCGCGACCGGAGCGGAGGACGATCTCGGCTTCGTGTCGCCCAAGAGCGGTGCAGCCGTCTCGCGCGGGGCGGCGTTCGGATATGAAGGCAAGCTCCTGCGATTACCCGACTTCCTGCTGGCAGGCGGCGAAGCGGCATGGCCGGACATCTTCGACGGCCTGCGGTTGACCGGTCACTTCCTCGCCCGCGACATCCTCGTCGACCGTCGCGCCGATCCGTTGGCGGCGCGCGACCGGCTGGTCGATCGCCTCAAAAGGGCGGTTGCGTGAGTGCGCACCGCCCGGCAAGGGGCCGCGCAGGAGAAACGCACATGCCCTTGATCGCGATACTGGCCGGTGACGGCATTGGACCCGAAGTCACGGCGGAGGCGCGTCGCGTGCTCGATACGCTCGGCCTCGACCTGACCTATGAGGAAGGCCTCGTCGGCGGTGCCGCGTACAAGGCGGTCGGCCATCCGCTGCCGCCCGAGACGCTCGAGCTCGCCCGCCGTGCCGATGCGATCCTGTTCGGTGCGGTCGGCGATCCCGACTGCGATGCGCTCGAACGCCAGTTCCGCCCCGAACAGGCCATCCTCGGCCTGCGCAAGGAACTCGGCCTGTTCGCCAACCTTCGCCCCGCCAAGCTGTTCGCGGGCCTCGAGGATGCGTCCGCGCTCCGTCCAGAGATCGCCCGGTCGATCGACATGGTCATCGTCCGCGAACTGACCGGCGACGTGTATTTCGGCGCGAAGGGCATTCGCACCACCGCCGAGGGCCTGCGCGAAGGCCATGACGAGATGCGCTACGACGAGACCGAGATCGCGCGCATCGCCCGCGTCGGCTTCGAGACCGCGCGCACTCGCAAGGGCAAGCTGCTCTCGGTAGACAAGGCCAACGTCCTGGAGACCTCGCAGCTCTGGCGCGACGTCGTGATCGAGGTCTCGGCCGACTATCCCGACGTCGCGCTCAGCCACATGTACGTCGACAACGCGGCGATGCAGTTGGTGCGCAATCCCGGCCAGTTCGACGTGATCGTCACCGGCAATCTCTTCGGCGACATTCTCTCGGACGAAGCGTCGATGTGCGCCGGATCGATCGGCATGCTCCCGTCCGCTGCACTCAACGGATCGAACAAGGGCATGTACGAGCCGATCCACGGTAGTGCGCCGGACATTGCCGGTCAGGGCAAGGCCAATCCGTGTGCGGCGATCCTGTCCGCGGCGATGATGCTGCGCCACTCGCTTGACCTCCCAGAAGCGGCCGATCGGATCGAGGCGGCCGTCGCTGCCGCGATCCTCGGCGGCGCGCGCACGCCCGATCTCGGCGGCACGCTGTCGACTCGCGACATGGGCGATGCAGTGCTGGCTAACCTCGTTTGACGGGTGACCTGCTGCAACTCGCGGTCGTCATCCCGACGTTCAACGAGAAGGCCAATGTCGCGACGTTGATCGCCAAGCTCGACCAGGCGCTGATCGGGCGCAACTGGGAGGCGATCTTCGTCGACGACGACAGTCCCGACGGTACCGCCGATGCTGCGCGCGAGATTGCCCGGCTCGACAAGCGGGTCCGCGTGATCCAGCGGATCGGCCGGCGCGGGCTGTCGTCGGCCTGCATCGAGGGCATGTGCGCCACTGCGGCCCCGATCGTCGCGGTGATCGACGGCGATCTCCAGCATGACGAGACATTGCTGCCGGCGATGCTCGATCTATTTAAGGACGACGATACCGACGTGGTGATCGGTTCGCGTTTCGTCAGCGGCGGCGGCACCGGCGAGTGGGACAGCGACCGCGTCGCCAAGTCGGCGCTTGCCACAAAGCTGTCGCGCCGCGTGCTGAAATGCGATCTCAACGATCCGATGAGCGGTTTCTTCATGATCCGCACCGACATCGTCCGCCACCTCTCGCCGTCGCTATCGGCGATCGGCTTCAAGATCCTGCTCGACCTGCTCACCGCCTCGCCGACGCCGCTGCGCTTCGTCGAGGTCCCCTACACGTTCCGCTGCCGGACCGAGGGCGAGAGCAAGCTCGATCACGTCGTCGCGATGGAATATCTGATCGCGATCTACGACCGGATGTTCGGGCGGGTCGTGCCGGTGCGGTTCGCGATGTTCTCGGCGATCGGCGTGTTCGGCGTCGGCATCCACATGGCGGTGCTGACCGCGTTGTTCGTCGGGTTCGGCACGCACTTCCTGGTCGGCGAGATCGTCGCGACGCTGGCGGCGCTCACCTTCAACTTCTTCCTCAACAACGCGCTGACGTATCGTGATCGGCGGTTGAAGGGGTGGCGGCAACTGGTCGACGGCTGGGTGTCGTTCGCGGTGATCTGCTCGGTCGGCGCGGTCGCCAACGTCGGCATCGCCGCGTTCCTATATGAGATGCGCGACGGGGCCTGGGCGGCCTCGGCACTGATCGGCGTGCTGGTCGGCGCGGTGTGGAACTACGCGCTGTCGTCGAAATTCACCTGGGGACGGTACTAGGCGGAACCTGCTCCCCTCCCTGAAAGGGAGGGGCTGGGGGTGGGTAGGCCAGCTTGTGTCGCGACCGTTCCATGATCCGGAACCCGACCCACCCCCAACCCCTCCCTTCCAGGGAGGGGAGAATGACGGCTTCGGGAACAGGGGCATACACCCGCAAGGCTTGTCATCGCGGCTCCCCCCCGGCAAAGCGGCGCGCATGAAGCGCAAGACCGGCCAGGATCGTTCGATCACTCAGCATTGGCGTCCCGCGACGCGCGCCATCCGCGGCGGCACCGCCCGCAGCGAATATGGCGAGACGTCGGAGGCGTTGTTCCTCACCTCGGGCTATTGCTACGACAAGGCAGGCGACGCCGCGGCGCGCTTTGCCGGCGAGCAGGAGGGGATGACCTATTCCCGCCTCCAGAACCCGACCGTCCAGATGCTCGAGGAGCGGATCGCGCTGCTGGAAGGCGCCGAGGCATGCCGGACGATGGCGACGGGCATGGCGGCGATGACCGCGTCGCTGCTGTGCCAGCTCCAGACCGGCGATCACCTCGTCGGCGGCCGTGCAGCGTTCGGGTCGTGCCGCTGGCTGACCGACACGCTGTTGCCGAAGTTCGGGATCGCCACGACGATCGTCGATGCACGCGATCCGCAGGCGTTCCTCGACGCGGTCCGGCCCGAAACGAAGGTGTTCTTCTTCGAGACGCCCGCCAACCCGACGATGGACATCGCCGACCTCAAGGCAATCTGTGACATCGCGCGCGAACGCGGCATCACGACCGTGGTCGACAACGCCTTCGCCACGCCGGCCTTGCAGCGCCCGATGGAGTTCGGCGCGGACGTCACCGCCTACAGCGCGACCAAGATGATGGACGGGCAGGGCCGCGTGCTCGCCGGCGCGGTCTGCGGCACCGAGGATTTCATCACCAACACGCTGTTGCCGTTCACGCGCAACACCGGCCCGACGCTGTCGCCGTTCAACGCGTGGGTGGTGCTCAAGGGCCTCGAAACGCTCGATCTCCGCATCCACCGCCAGTCCGAAAACGCGATGAAGGTCGGCGAATTCCTCGAAGGCCGCGTGCCTCGCGTGCTGCATCCCTTCCTGCCGAGCCATCCGCAGCACGAACTGGCCAAGCGCCAGATGGACGCATGCGGGCCGATCTTCGCGTTTGAGGTCGAGGGGCGCGAACAGGCGCACGCACTGCTCGACGCGTTGGAGCTGGTCGACATCTCGAACAATATCGGCGATTCGCGCTCGCTGATGACGCATCCGGCCTCGACCACGCACGCGAGCGTCTCGCCCGACAAGCAGATCGAGATGGGCGTGACCGAGGGGCTGTTGCGGATCAACGTCGGGCTCGAGGATGCGCAGGACGTGATCGACGACCTCGACCAGGCGCTGCGCCAGGCGGGCCTGTGAAGGCGCTATTCCCCAACGCGGCGACGACCGATGGGGTGACGGTGCGGGTGTCGGTCAGCTATCTGCCCGAACAGTCCGAGCCCGAGCGCGGCCGCTGGTTCTGGGCCTATCACATCCGCCTCGAGAATGAGGGCACCGAGACCGTCCAGTTGCTAACCCGCCACTGGGTCATCACCGACGGCCGCGGCGCGCGCCACTCGGTCGAGGGCGAAGGCGTGGTCGGCGAACAGCCGGTGATCGAACCAGGCGCGAGCTTCGACTACGTCTCGGGCTGCCCGCTCGCGACGCCGTCGGGTGCGATGCATGGGAGCTACCAGATGGTCCGCGAAGACGGAGCCGTGTTCGCGGTCGAGATTCCTCGCTTCTCGCTGTTTGCCCCTGCGGTGCTCAATTGAAGCGCACGCATCTCCCGCTCAACGGCCTGCGCGTGCTCGACGCGGCGGCGCGGCATCTGTCGTTCACGCGGGCGGCGGACGAGCTGGCGGTGACACCGGCGGCGGTTGGTCAGCAGATTCGGGCTCTGGAGGATACGCTGGGCGTCGTCCTGTTCCGCCGTACCACGCGAGGGCTCGAACTGACTCCCGAGGCTGAGGCAGGCTTGGGCGCGTTGCGTGGCGGTTTCCTCCAGTTCGAGGAAGCCGTTCGCGCGATGCAGGCGGGGCAGTCCTCCAAGTCGCTGACGATCGCCGCGCCGCGCGACCTGACCGAGAAGTGGTTGATGCCGCGGCTCGCGCAGATCGCCGAGGCGGATCCCGAACTGCGCTTCGTGCTGATCACCGCCGACGAGAATGTCGACTTCACCGAAGCCAATCTCGACCTCGCGATCCGCTGGGGCGATGGTCCGGGCGAGCACGAAGGCGAGGCGCTCGAGTCGGAGGGCATGGTGACGATCGCCAAGCCCGGTACGGACACCGAGTCGGCAATTGCCTGGTCCGGAGAAGACGGCGTCGCGCTGGTCCGTGTCACCGATGCCGGGCTAGCGATCGATGCGGCGGTGGCGGGGCTTGGTCGCGCGACCGTTCCCGAATTACTAGCGCGTCGCGATCTCGCACAGGCCCGCGTGACGCTCATCGGCGAGTCGCAGCCGTCGAAGGGGGGGTATTGGCTCGTCGCCCCGCTCCCGCAGTGGCGCCAGAAGAAAGTCCGCGCGCTCGTGGATGCCCTGACCGCGTGAGGCAACCCGGGCGCCGACCCCGTCGCGCTGGCGTGTCGCCGGTGCTGAAGACGCGCCGGCTGCGATTGCGGCCGCTGGTCGAGGACGACGCGACCGCGTTGCACCCGATGCTCGCCGACGCGGAGCTGATGGCCTATTCCGCCGACGGGCCGTTGGGCTCGGTCGACGACGTCCGCACCTACCTCGCCGAAGAGGCCGCGCCGGGCAACCAGCGTACCTGGGCGATCACCCGCACCGGTGACGACCGCGCGATCGGCTGGGTATCGGGCAGCGAGGCCGATGGGGCCGGGGTGACGGAGATCGGTTTCATCCTCGCGCGAGAAGCGTGGGGGCGAGGGATCGCGCGTGAGGCTGTGTCGGCGGTGATCGATCGGTTGTTTGCGGAGGGGCGGAGCCGCGTTTTTGCGGATGCCGATACCGAGAACGCGGCGTCGATCACGTTGCTGGAGCGGTTGGGGTTTCGTCGCGAGCGGCTGTTGCGCGACGAGTGGGAAACGCATCTGGGGTTGCGCGACAGCCTGATCTACGGGCTCTGCGCCGATAGCTGGCAGGCGGCCGGGCGGGCCTGATCCCCACTTAATAAGCTGTTCTCCTGCGAACGCAGGAGCCCAGGATCACAAACGCCATCTCCAGTTACCCTGGACCCCCGCCTTCGCGGGGGAACGGCATGGGTTGGCGTTTGCGCTGTAATTGATCAGCCTATGGGGGCATGCAGCGAAAAGCAGCGAAACCTACCGCGCCGCCAGCAACGCCAGCGCCCGCCCCATCAGCCCCGCGAACCGAACCTCGTTCACGCCGTCATCAGTCCGGTGCCAGTTTCCGGTCGCCGCATACCAGCGCCCGTCCTTAGCCTGCAGCAGATAGTTTAGCGTCAGCACCCCAGGCTCGCCACCTCCCTTGAACCCGACATACCCAAACCGCTTGGCAATAGCCGGATCGACCCCGGCATTGACCGCCATCACCGCGCGGGTCGTGACGTCCGTCCCCCGCAGCCGGTCCAGCAGCCCCGCCATTGCCGAAGGACTCGCAAACCACTCGATGCTGTCGATCGCCACAGGCTTCCCGGCGAACACGGTCGGATCCAGCTTGGCCGTCGCGACCTTCACCGCATTGTCGACCAGCAGCGCCCGCCGCTCGTCCACCGACCCAGCCGCCCAAGCCTTGGTCAGCGCGGGATCCCCCTTCAACACGAACATCTCCCGCGTCGTCATCACCGGCACGTTGCCACCCGCCGCCTCCGCCATCGCATCGACCTTCGCGCGTCCGAGCGTCGTCAGCAGCGTATCCGTCGCGGTATTATCGCTGATCGAGATCATCATCGTCGCCAGCGTCTGTACCGTCACCGGCGACCCGGCGGGCCAGGTCTGCAACACGCCCGACGGCAAGGACGGCGCCCCGACCTTCACGACGTCCTCCCAATGTCGCTCGCCCGCCGCAACCTGCCGCGCCAACTCCGCCAGCACCCACAGCTTGAACGCCGACCCAAGCGGCGCGGCGACATCGGCACGGTATTCGAGAATCGGCGCAGGGTTGCCCGCGCCAAGCGCATACAGCCCGAACCCGCTGGCCCCCGGCAGTGCACGAAACTCCGCCTCGACCTTCGCCAAAGTATCGTCCCGCGCGCCCGTACCCGTAATCAGCAACCCGGTCGCAGCATGCGGCGCCGCGGGGTCTATCACCAGCCGAACGCTCGCCGTCCCCCGCGCATAGCCAACGACCAGATCCGCGGACCATGCCGACGTCGCCGTCAGCGACTCGATCTTCTGCGGCACGCCCAGCGTCGCCTTAAGTTGCTCGACAATCGCCGAGAACTGCGCCTTCGGCACCTTCTCGCGGAAGCTCGCCGCGAAATACGCATCATATGCGCCGCGCCCGTCGAGGATCGCGACCAGCGCATCAGCCTTCGCCCGCAACGCCGGATCCGCCACCGCACCCTGCGCCACCGCACCGACCGGCAGCAAGGCCACTGCCAACGCCACCGGCCAGAGCGCGAGCCTGTGCATCAGTTCTTCAGCTTCCAACCACTCTTCAGCAACCGGTAGCACAGCGTCGCCAGCACCAGGTCGATCACCAGGATCACGATCCCGCCGATCATCACCGGCGAGTCGGCGATCCCCAGGAACCCGTATCGGAACCCCGAGATGATATAGAAGAACGGGTTCGCATGGCTGAACGCGCGGAACGCCGGCGCGAGCTTGTCGACCGAATAGAACGTCCCCGACAGCAGCGACAACGGCGCGATCACGAAGTTGGTGACCGCCGCGGCATGATCGAACTTGTCCGCCCAGATCGACGTCAGCACGCCGAGCAGCGCGAGGAACGTCGCACCCAGCAACCCGAACCAGATGATCGCGAGCGGCGCATGCGGCGTCACGTGCACGCCCGGATACAGCGCCATCGCCGCCCAAACGACGATCCCGACGATCACCGCGCGAGTTACTGCGCCACCGACCAGCGCGCCCAGCAATTCACCCGTGGACAAGGGCGGCTGTAGGTAGTCGACGATCGTGCCCTGCATCTTGCCGACCAGCAGCGAGAAGCTCGCATTGGCGAACGCCGGCCCCATCATGCCCTGCGCGATGATCAGCCCCGGCGCGATGAAATCGGCGAACGCGACGATCTGTCCGTCGACCGGAACCGGGCTCTTTGCGCCCGTCGCGATGGTGAACACGATCAGAAACAACAGCGTCGTGATCGCCGGCGCCCACACCGTCTGAAGCTGCACCTTGAAGAACCGGCGCACCTCCTTGATATAGAGGGTTCGCAATCCCTCCCAGTTCACGCTCTTTATGACGGGGACGCCGGGGGCGGAGTGTACCGCCGAATGGATTTCACCGGTTGGGGGCTGGCTGCTCATAGGCGTTGCGGGTAATCGCTGCCGCTGCCGCCCGCAACCCGGCTGAGCAAGACTAAGGAACGAACATGTCCTGGACCGACGAGCGCATCGCGACGCTCAAGACGATGTGGGAGGCCGGCCAGACCGCCAGCCAGATCGCCGAAGTACTGGGTGGCGTGAGCCGCAACGCCGTCATCGGCAAGGCCCACCGCCTCGAGCTACAGGCGCGCCCGTCGCCGGTGAAGCCGAACGATCCCGAAGCCAAGGCGGCTGCGGCGGCAGAGGCGTCGGCGTCGGCAGCAGCGGCGGCGCCCGAGCCGGTCGCCGCACCGGAGCCGGTCGAGGCCGAGGCTCCCAAGGCCGCACCGGTCGCACCGCCCGTAGTGGCAGCGGCCAAGCCTGCTGCACCGGTCGAGCCGGAGCCGGTCGCTGAAGAGCCTGAGGACGAAGAGGACGAAGACGAGGACGAGGCTCCGGCCGTGGCCGCGCCCGTCCGCGCGCCGCAGCCAATTCTGCGCTCGGTCGGCCCAGGCGGCTTCCTCCGCCAGGCACCCGGTGAGCAGCAGCCTCCGAGCACGCCAGCCCCGCCGCGTCGTCTGGTTCCCGCCAAGCCGTCGGCTGAGATGGCCAACAAGACGAGCCTGCTCGAACTGAACGACCGCATCTGCAAATGGCCGCTCGGCCATCCTGGCGAGCCGGACTTCCATTTCTGCGGCAAGGCGGTGAACCCTGGCTTCCCGTATTGCGTCGATCATTGCGGCCATGCGTACCAGGCGCAGCTGCCCCGTCGCGATCGCCGTCCGACTCCGCCGCTGCCCTTCGGCGGTCCGCGGCCGAGATAAGGCGAAGGGCGGCCTGCGCCAACCTGGCGCAGGACTCGCCCAAGCCCGGCCGGCGCGGCTAGCCGCGACCGACGACATGGGCTTTGCCCATGGCTAGCGTGATGTAGAAAAGGCCGTTTCCTCGGGCGAGGAAGCGGCCTTTTCTCTAACTGCTACCACCCCGGCGAAGGCCGGGGCCCAGTTGGAAAGGTAGCGGTTACCGAGCGCTGCGCCCGTTTGGCAACGTTTCCCAACTGGGCCCCGGCCTCCGCCGGGGTGGTGCTCTATAGCTGAACGTCTTCCGCCCCCTCTTGTTCTCCCGCGAAGGCGGGAGCCCAGACTGGGTCCCCGCCTTCGCGGGGAAACAAACTTCGCACGAAACAAAAAAGGCCGCTTCCCCGTGTGAGGAAGCGGCCTTTTCTTTATCAGCTAGCCATGGGCAAAGCCCATGTCGTCGGCCGCGGTGAACCGCGCCGGCCGGGCTTGGGCGAGTCCTGCTCCAGCTTGGAGCAGGCCGCCCTGCGCCTCAGAACCGGAACGCGACCGTGCCGCGCAGGCTGTGCCAACGGAAGTTGTCATCCGAGCGCTTGAACGCCGTCCCGGCCGTGTTCGGCGCGAGCACGAACGGGTTGTTCGCAGGCTGCGTGCCGCGCGTCACGAGAACGCGGGCGTCGTCGTCCTGATACTGGTGGAACATGTATTCCATGCCGACCGAGATATTCTTGCCGAGCTTCTGCTCGATGCCACCGCCGCCGGTGATGCCGAACTGGTTCTTCTTGCCGCTCTGCGCATAGGCGTTGGCGGTGTTGCTCGAATAGAAATCGCGGTCGATGCGGGCATAGCCCGGACCGAACGTGCCGTAGAACAGCGTCGTGTTGACCGCATAGCCCACACGGCCGCGGATCGAGGCCTCCCAGGCGAGATCGCGCGTCATCGTGTAGAAGGCGGGCGTGGTCGAGAACGCGGTGACGCTGTCGCGGATGTTCGACTTGCCGAATTCGCCGACGACGCCGACGACGATGTTACCACGCTGCTGGTCGATGCCGACGCGCGCGTAATAGGCGGTGTTGTCCTTGTCGTTGCGGCAGCCACGGCCACCGACGGCAGGAGCCGTGCTGCTCCGTGCGGCGCCGTTGCAGAAGCCGGGCGAGAACGCGTTGGCGCCAGCAGCGGTCGTGACGGCATCACCGAAGCGGCCATCGAGGTTGCGATCGAACAGGATCGACGAACCCTCGTCGTTCGGCTGCACGTCATAGCCACCGGCCGCGCCGAAATAGATGCCGCTGAACGGTGCGTCTTCGGTCATCTCCTGCGCCGCGACAGGCATTGCGGCAAAACCCAGCGTAGCGGCGCCAGCAAGCGCCACCATCATCGTCTTAGTCATATTCACTCCCGGAAACTTCATGACAGGTTTTTCATAAACGGCCGGTTCCGCGAAAGTTATCCCCCCAAAGCAACAATCTATATCAATGTGGCTTTTCGATCACAGGGAGAACAAACGGAGCCTGTGGCTTTGTCCGACGCCTGCGGCTACGTTCCCGCCATGGCTGAAGATCTGTTCGCGTCCCCCTCGACGCCCGGCGCCGGCAAAACCGCCGCCAACACCTATGACGCGTCCTCGATCGAGGTGCTCGAAGGCCTCGAACCCGTACGCCGCCGTCCCGGCATGTATGTCGGCGGCACCGACGAGCGCGCGTTGCACCACCTCGCCGCCGAAGTGCTCGACAACGCGATGGACGAGGCGGTCGCCGGTCACGCGACGCGGATCGAAGTCACGCTGGAGGCGAACAACCGGCTGACGATCGTCGACAACGGCCGCGGCATCCCGGTCGACCCGCACCCGAAGTTCCCCGACAAATCCGCGCTGGAGGTGATCCTCTCGACGCTGCATTCGGGCGGCAAGTTCGCGGGCAAGGCCTATGCAACGTCAGGCGGCCTGCACGGCGTCGGGATCAGCGTCGTCAACGCGCTGTCGTCCGATACGGTCGTCGAAGTCGCGCGCGATCGGCAATTGTACCGCCAGCGCTTCGCCAAGGGCCTGACGCTCGGACCGATCGAGCACCTCGGACCAACGCCCAACCGTCGCGGCACCAGCGTCGCCTTCACACCCGATACCGAGATCTTCGGCAGCGAGCTGAACTTCAAGCCGCAGCGCCTCTACAAGCTCGTCCGCTCCAAGGCGTACCTGTTCGCGGGCGTCGAGATTCGCTGGCATTGTGCGCCCGACCTGATCGGCGACGACACCCCCGCACAGGCCGTGTTCCAGTTCCCCGGCGGCCTAGCCGACCACCTCCGCGACCAGATCGCCGGCCGCGAATGCGCAACCTCCGACTTCTTCTCCGGCTCGCAGGACTTCCCGAGCGCGAACGGCGAGACGCAGGGCCGTGTCGAATGGGCAGTCGCGTGGCCGCTGTGGAGCGATGGCTCGTACAGCTGGTATTGCAACACCATCCCGACCCCCGACGGTGGCACGCACGAACAGGGCCTCCGCCAGGCACTGGTCCGCGGGCTTCGTGCGTTCGGCGATCTCGTCGGCAACAAGAAAACGAAGGATATCAGCGCCGACGACGTCATGGTCGGCAGCGAGCTGATGCTGTCGGTCTTCATCCGCGAGCCGCAATTCCAGAGCCAGACCAAGGATCGCCTGACCAGCCCCGAAGCCGCCGGCCTCGTCGAGAAGGCGGTGCGCGATCATTTCGACCATTTCCTCAGCCACAACATGGAGCGCGGCAGGGCGCTGCTGAACTATGTGCTGGAGAGAATGGACGAACGCCTGCGCCGCAAGCAGGAACGCGACGTCAAGCGCAAGACAGCGACGTCCGCGCGTAAACTCCGCCTGCCGGGCAAGTTGACCGATTGCTCGGCGAACTCACCCGAAGGCACCGAGCTCTTCATCGTAGAGGGTGATTCGGCAGGCGGCTCGGCAAAACAGGCGCGCGATCGGAAGACGCAGGCGATCCTGCCGATCCGCGGCAAGATCCTCAACGTCGCGTCTGCCACCAGCGCGAAGATCTTCGCCAACCAGGAAATCGCCGACCTGACGCTCGCGCTGGGCTGCGGCACCCGGAAGGACTGCACGCCGGATACGCTTCGCTACGAACGCATCGTCATCATGACCGACGCCGACGTCGACGGCGCGCACATCGCCACGCTGCTGATGACGTTCTTCTTCCAGGAGATGCCCGAACTCGTCCGCCGCGGGCACCTCTACCTCGCGCAACCGCCGCTCTACCGCCTGACTGTCGGCACCAAGAGCGTCTATGCGAGAGACGACGCGCATCGCGCCGAACTCGAACGCACCGTCTTCAAGGGCAAGAAGGTCGATGTCGGCCGCTTCAAGGGCCTCGGCGAGATGAACCCGAGCCAGCTCCGCGAAACCACGATGGACCCCGCCACCCGCGGCATGCTCCGCATCACGCTCCCGCAGGAATACGAGGAGCGCGCGCAGGTGAAGGACCTGGTCGACCGCCTGATGGGCAACAACCCCGCGCACAGGTTCGCGTTCATCCAGGAGAATGCGGGGCGCATGGACGAGGAAGCGATCGACGCGTGACGTAACGGTAGCGCGTGTCGAGAACGGATGGCGATGTCGCGCCAGTCCGAAAACGCCACGGAGGCGGCCCGAGTCCGCCAAGCTTGCCACCACCATTGCGCTCACCCGCGAAGGCGGGTGCCCAGCCTGGGCTCCCGCCTTCGCGAGAGTACAACCTGGCTGGGCACCGTCATGGCTCTCAAACGATCACCTATTGCTTGTAGGCGACTAGCGTCGACGTCTTCCCACGTTTGATGTCGTTGACGTCGATCGTCATCGTCTTGCCGTCGGGCGAGACCGTCATGAGGAATTTGCCGGTCACCTTGCCTTCGAACATATCGGTCTCGTGCAACGTGCGGGCACTGGGCTGCGTCAGGGACACGGTCGTCCAGCCCGGATCGCCCGTCACCGGCACTGCCGGACCGCCGATCGTCGCGGCGAACGAGATGCCGATCGGCGTCGAATAGCTCACGACCTTGCCGACCTGCGCGAACGTGAACGTCAGCCCGCTGTCGGACACCTGCGCATCCTTGGTCTGGCGCCAAGAGCCCGACGTGGCATGCGCGCCGGCAGGGGCGGGGGCAACGCGATCGCTGACCGACGTGCCGGTGATCGGGACGCCGGTCGTGCCCACCGTCTCGCTGAATGCCGTCGCAATCGATTTTCCGTCGGCAGACACCGTCTCGGTCGCTTCGCTGACGATCTTGCCGCCCTTCTTCGTCGCGTACTTCACGACCGCCGGATCGACCACGGTCACCGACATTTCATCGTAATAGGGCTGTCCGGCCACCGCATGCCAGCCACCGTCGGCGACGACCTTGACCATCGGCTTGCACGTGGCGCAGGTATATAGTCCCTTGTCTATCAACGTGCTGGAAGGTTTGGTGGACAATTGACTGGCACTGATATCACCCTTCCAAGTACCCGACAGGACGTCTTGCGCGACTACCGGCGATATCGCGGTCGATATCAATGCTACGCCGATTGTAAGTTTGATCATGATTAGCTCCCCTGTACTTCGACGAGGTCATTCGAATCGAATCAAAGCACACAGGATCCTGGTGCCGCGTCTTCCGATGCATGCGCTTGTTTAGGGTGATGCGACAGGGCGACGGCGATATAATCTCGGTCAGCTTTGGTGGGTGATGCAAGCGGTGTTGCTCCCGGCGGCGCGCGCTCGTATCAGGCGGTTCGGGCGGCCGCTAAGGGTCGCCCTCGCTGTTTGAAGGAGCTTGCCGTCGTGACCATCACCCCGCTCATGCCCGTCTACCCGCGGTGTGGCGTGCGTCCGGTCCGAGGCGAGGGCGCGTACCTCTTCGGCGAAGACGGCCAGCAGTATCTCGATTTTGCCAGCGGTATCGCGGTCAACGCGCTCGGTCATGGTCACCCGCATCTGACCAAGGCGATCGCCGAGCAGGCCGCGACGCTGATGCACGTGTCGAACCTGTACGGGTCGCCGCAGGGCGAGCATCTCGCGCAGCGCCTTGTCGACAACAGTTTCGCGGACACCGTGTTCTTCACCAATTCGGGCGCCGAGGCGGTCGAGTGCGCGATCAAGACCGCGCGGCGCTATCACTTCGCCAACGGCAACCCCCAGCGGCATACGCTGATCACGTTCGACACCGCGTTCCACGGGCGTACGCTGGGCGCGATCTCGGCGACCAACCAGGCCAAGATGCGCGACGGGTTCGAGCCGCTGCTGCCGGGGTTCGCCTATGCGAAGTTCAACGATCTCGAAGGCGCACTCGCGCTGATCGACGACAACACCGCGGGTTTCCTGGTCGAGCCGATCCAGGGCGAGGGCGGCATCCGCCAGGCGAGCCACGAGTTCCTCACCGGTCTGCGCAAAGCCTGCGACGAGCACGGCTTGCTGCTGGTGCTCGACGAGGTCCAGTGCGGCTATGGGCGCACCGGCAAGTTCTTCGCGCACGAACTGTACGGCATCACGCCGGACATCATGGCGGTCGCCAAGGGTATCGGCGGTGGCTTCCCGCTGGGCGCCTGCCTCGCGACCGAGGAAGCGGCCAAGGGCATGGTCGCCGGCACGCACGGTTCGACCTATGGCGGCAATCCGCTGGCGATGGCGGCCGGCGAGGCGATCCTCGACGTGATGCTCGAGGACGGGTTCCTCGACAACGTCACGGCGATGGGCGATCGGTTGCGGCAGGGGCTCGAACAGATGATCCCCAACCACGATCATTTGTTCGACAGCGTCCGCGGCACCGGGCTGATGCTCGGGCTGAAGCTCAAGAGCGACAGCCGTGCGTTCGTCGCGTTCGCGCGCGACAATCACAATCTGCTGCTGGTGTCGGCGGGCGAGAACGTCGTTCGAATCCTGCCGCCGCTGGTGATCGACGAGAGTCATATCGCCGAGTGCATCGACAAGCTGTCGACCGCCGCGCGCGTCTACGTACCCGCTGCCGACGATTGAAATCTGCCGCTCATCCTGAGTAGCCATTGAGCGAAGCCGAAATGGCGTATCGAAGGGCCCGCCGATACCGGGCGCGACCTTCGGTACCAGACCCTTCGATACGGGTCTTCGGCTTCGCTCAGCCCCTACTCAGGACGAACGGTTTTACCGAATAACGGCCTGCATGACTGGAGCCGATGCTTTGACCATCCGCCATTTCCTGAATCTCACCGACGCCGGCGCCGACGGCATCGCCGCGATGCTGTCCGATGCACTCGACCGCAAGGCAGCGCGCGCCGGTTTCCCCAAGGGCCGCACCGATGCCGATGCGCCGCTTGCCGGCCACACGCTCGCGATGGTCTTCGAGAAGAGCTCCACCCGCACGCGATTCTCGTTCGACATGGCGATCCGGCAGCTCGGGGGCACCTCGATCGTATCCGACGGCGGCTCGATGCAACTCGGTCGCGGCGAGTCGATCGCCGACACCGCGCGCATCCTGTCGGGCTATGTCGACGCGATCATGATCCGCACCGATGATCACGCCAAGATCGAGGAAATGGCGCACTACGCCTCCGTCCCGGTCATCAACGGCCTGACCGACGCGTCGCATCCGTGCCAGATCATGGCCGACCTGCTGACGATCATCGAAAGCGGCAAGTCGCTGCCCGGCCTCAAGATCGCGTGGCTTGGCGACGGCAACAACGTGCTCGCCTCGATCGTCGAGGCCGCCGGGCTGATGCAGTTCGACGTCGTCGCGGCCTGCCCGCAGGGATTCCAGCCGGAAGAAGAGGCCATCACGCGGTCGTCGGGTCGGGCCCGCGTCGTGGCCGACCCGCGCGAGGCGGTCGAAGGCGCTGACATCGTCGTCACCGACACCTGGATCTCGATGGGTCAGGCGCATGCCGATGCGAAGCTGAAGGCGCTCACCCCGTACCAGGTCGACGCGACGCTCATGGCGCTTGCCAAGCCCGACGCGAAGTTCCTCCACTGCCTGCCTGCGCATCGCGGTGAGGAGGTCACGCCCGAGGTGATCGACGGCCCGCAGTCGCTGATCTGGCAGGAGGCCGAGAACCGGCTCCACGCGCAGAAGTCGGTCCTGCGCTGGTGCTTCGGGCAGATCGGTTGACCTGAACGGGCAGGGTCACCATCTGGCGGACGATGAACGATACGCCAAAATTCGATCCCAACGTGACCGATCTCGACCGTGCGCTGGCTTTCGCGATCCCGACGCGCAGTGCACGCGGCCGGATCGTGCGGCTCGGCACCGCGCTCGACGAAGTGCTTGCCGCGCACGCCTATCCGCCCGCGATCGAGAAGCTGCTCGCTGAGGCGCTCACGCTCGCCGCGCTGATCGGTTCGACGCTCAAGGATTCGAGCGGCCAGCTGACGATGCAGACGCGCACCGACAACGGCGTCGTCCAACTGCTCGTCTGCGACTACCGCGGCGGCGAAGTGCGCGGCTACATCGAATATGATGCCGACAAGCTCGCCGAAGCGCCTGCCGAGCCATCGCTGTTCGCGCTGTTCGGCGCCGGCTATCTCGCGATCACGTTCGACATGGCGACCAGCAACGAGCGCTATCAGGGCATCGTCCCCCTCGACGGCGACACGCTGTCGCAGGCCGCGCAGAGCTATTTCACGCAGTCCGAACAGATTCCGACGATGATCCGCACCGGGATGGCGAAGGGCCCCGACGGTCGCTGCATCTCGGGCGGGCTGTTTCTCCAGCATCTCCCCGAAGGCGAGGACGGGCGCGAACGCCTGCATACCAAGCTCGATCATCCGGAATGGGAGCATGTCGCCACGCTCGGCAACACGATGGGCGTCGATGAACTCACCGATGCGACGTTGCCGCTGGAGACGCTCGTCTGGCGCCTGTTCAACGAGGAGGAGGACGTCCGCATCCTCGCCGACATCCCGATCATGCGCGGGTGCCGCTGCGATCCGGATTACATCCGAGGCGTGATTTCGAAATTTCCCCTGGAAGAGCGCCAGTCGATGGCGGATGAGTCCGGCTTCATCATCGTCGACTGTGCATTCTGCGCGACCAAGTTCCCGGTGGCGGTGGAGGACTAAGCCCTCTCCCTACAGGGGAGAGGGAGGGGCCCGCGACGTAGTCGTGGGAGGGTGAGGGGCGTGAGGCTCAGGACACTAGTCCCAACTACCCCTCACCCTTCCGTCGCCTACGGCTCCTCCCTCCCTCTCCCCCCGGGGGAGAGGGGAAGTGCGCGTTAACGGCGTTTTTACGCCTCGCCGCTATCTTCGGTCACGTGCTCTTATTCAGCACGTTTTCTCCCTTGTGGCGCGTGTCCGCGCCAAACTCGGGGCCGCTCCGCCGGGCGGCCCCTTTCTTTTTTGCGCTCGCTGGCCTAGCGAACACGCATCATGACATCCCCTGCTCCCTTTGCGGTCGCCCTCGTCTCGGGCGGGCTCGACTCGATGGTATCCGCCGCCCTTGCGCGCGAAGCCGGCCAGCGCGTGCTCGCGCTGTCGTTCGATTATAACCAGCGTCACCGGATCGAACTCGACGCAGCGCGCCGGGTCGCCAGTGCACTCGGTGCCGAGCGCCACATCGTCCTGCCGATGGACCTGTCCGCGTTCGGCGGATCCGCGCTGACCGCCGACATCGACGTGCCGAAGGACGGCGCTGGTACCGAAGACGGCGGTGGCATTCCCGTCACCTACGTCCCTGCACGCAACACGATCTTCCTCAGCCTCGCGCTTGGCTGGGCGGAGGCGGCGGGCGCGCGCGACATCTATATCGGCGTCAACGCGCTCGATTACTCCGGCTATCCCGATTGCCGCCCCGAGTTCATCGCCGCCTTCGAAGGCCTCGCCGAACTCGCGACCAAGGCCGGCGTCGAAGGCGAACCGTTTCGCATCCAGGCACCGCTTCAGATGATGACCAAGGCGGATATCGTCCGCGAAGGCACACGTCTGGGCCTCGATCTGGGCCTCAGTTGGTCGTGCTACGATCCGACGCCCGCCGGTGAGCATTGCGGCGAGTGCGACAGCTGCCGCCTGCGTTCGCGCGGCTTCGACGAAGCCGGGATCGCCGATCCGACGCGCTACGCCGTCAAGCCGGCCTGACATGAGCTACGCCGTCAAGGAAATGTTTCTCACGTTGCAGGGTGAGGGCGTCAACGCCGGTCGCCGCGCGGTGTTCGTCCGGTTCGCCGGCTGCAACCTATGGTCGGGCCGTGAACAGGATCGCGCCACCGCGGTCTGCAAGTTCTGCGATACCGAGTTCGTCGGCACCGACGGGCTGGGCGGCGGCAAGTTCGCCGACGCGCAAGCCTTGGCGTCAGCGGTCGCGGGCTTTTGGGGCGAGGGCGAGCGCGATCGCTTCGTCGTCCTGACCGGTGGAGAGCCGATGCTCCAGATCGACGACGCTATCGTCGATGCGTTGCATGAGCAGGGTTTCCGCATTGCGATGGAAAGCAACGGCACGATCCCGGCGCATCCGGGAATCGACTGGATCTGCATCAGCCCCAAGGCCGGCAGCATCGTCGTCCAGCGCGCCGGGCACGAACTGAAGCTCGTCTGGCCGCAGCCGGGCAGCGACATCGAAGAGGTCGAGACCTGGGATTTCGAGAACTTCCTGCTCCAGCCGCTCGACGATCCGCGAGCGGATGCGAACCGCGAGGCGTGCGTGGACCTCGTCATGGAACGCCCGCAATGGCGACTGTCGCTCCAGACGCACAAGCTGCTCGGCCTGCGCTGATCGGTCTGCGGTACGACGTGCGAGTCTGGAAAAAACGGCACCCCTAGTCCGTCATCCCAGCGAAAGCTGGGATATCCCCGTGTGACGTCCGTCATCTGATCCGCAAGATACCCCAGCTTTCGCTAGGGTGACGGGGGGCAATGAAGTCACGCCCCCCAAGCCAACCTTTACCGCGTCGCCATACCCATGCCGACCGGCGGCCAGTTCTGCGCGCCGCACTTCTTCACGACCCATTCGCCCTTCTTGTTCCAGCAGATCGGATCGAGGCGGATCATCATTGGTGCTCCCCGTTCGCGACCGATGTACCGGGGAAAGCGCTGCTCGCCCCACGGGATCAGGCTGTTGCGTAACTCGCGCGAGCGGGCGAGTGCGACCTCGAAGAAATGACCGCGCGGTGCGAACACCGCATCACGCCCGATCGACCCTGCGGTCTGGCAAAAGCCGTACTGCGCCGCCACGGTGGCGAAGCTCGAATAGGTCCGCGTCCCGAACTGGTCGAGCGCGCCCTGACCCGCCCTGGGGCCGGCCGCCTTGTTCACGCGCAGGAAGTATTTGGTGAGCGTGTCGAAGGCCCCCTTTAACTCCTCGCCGTGATCGGCCAGGATCGAATTATAGTTCGGCACGGTCAGCAAAGTCGGTTCGAACTGGCACTGCAACGCAGCGACGTTGAGCGCCGCGCGCATGTGCCATACCAACGCCGCCCGCATTTCCGCCGAAGTCGCGCCGGGCAGGGCCTGACCAAGGTCGGATTCTTCACCGGTGACGGCTGCACCCGAGAAATCGCGCGACTGTAAAAAGAACTGCGCCGACGCCGACTGCGCCACAGCGAGCCCGCTCGACGCCACGCAAAGCGCGAGCGCGGTACGCAACACCTTCATTCCAACCTCCCCAGGGCATTCCAAGTGATCGAATCTAAAGCGTTTCCGTGAAACTCCCAAGCGATTTTAACCTTTTCGACCCGTCGTCCGACGCCGTTGCCGGGTGGGAACGGCAGAAATCCGTCGGCGCCGAAACGATCGCTCGACGACGATGCCGTGGGGGTGCCGTAGAGTGCCCAATAGAGGGTGCGGCCGCACGTGCTGCGACCGTCGAAACCACAGCACTTCGCCAATAACGAAAAGGGCCGCCCGGTTGCCCGGGCGGCCCTCCACAACGTCGTAGTTTCCTTGCGGAAATTACATTGCGTTGGTGGTCATCGCGTTGTTCGTCATCATGGTGTCGTTCGACATCATCGTGTCGTTCGCCATCATGGTGTCGTTGGCCATCATGCCAGCGTTCGACGCGCCGTCGACTGCGGTCATGTTGTCGGACATCGTGTCCATGCCCTCAGTGGCGTTCATGTCGGTGACCATCGTGTTGTCGGTCGTGGTCTCGGTCTTGGGACCGCAAGCCGAAACAGCGAGTGCTGCGCTGGCGATCAGCGAACCGGTCAGAACCTTGGAAATGAGTGCACGCATGTGGAAGCTCCCTAGATAGAGGATTTGGCTGGCTGCTCGCCCTTAATACCCAAATCGTAGTGGACATTAATCCGATAACGCTTTGCCCTCAAGCCTCGTTTTCTCAAGGACAAGAAACTGTTTCAAGGAAAGCATCGGCCGTCAACGCCAGGGCGGCGTCTAAGGTTGCAAGGTCGGCCGGAATGCCGAGCGATTGCAGGCTGGTAACGCCGTATTCCGGCAGGCCGCAGGGCACGATGCCACCGAAGTGCGACAGGTCGGGGTCGACGTTGACCGAGAAACCATGGAGCGTCACCCAGCGCTTCACCCGCACGCCGATCGCCCCGATCTTGGCCTCTCGACCCCGATCGAGTGTCCAGATCCCGACCCGGCCATCGACCGCGAACGCCTCGACGCCGAGTTCGCCCAGCGCCGCGATCACCCAGGATTCGAGTGCGTGGACGTAGCACCGCACGTCGCGCCCGCGCTTGGTGAGGTCGAGCACGACATAGCCGATCCGCTGCCCCGGCCCGTGATACGTATATTTGCCGCCGCGCCCGGTCGGGATCACCGGAAAGCGCGCGTCGATCAGGTCGCCCGGCTCCGCACTGGTGCCGGCGGTGTAGACCGGCGGGTGCTCGAGCATCCACAGCAGTTCGCGCGCGTCACCGGTGCCGACGGCAACCGCGCGCGCCTCCATCTCGGCCAGTGCATCCGCGTAAGGGGTAAGGCCGGCGCTGGTCCGCCATTCGATATCGGAGAGGGGAGGGTTGGTCACCGATCCCAATTGCGCACCCGCATCCGAAGTTGCAACCGCGGCGAGCGTTTCAACCATGTGGTCAAGCGCGGGGGCTTGGGCTAGTCCGCGCAGGAACGGGAATGGCGGGAGCACAGGCATGGCGACGACAGGCGCGACGACGGGCATAGTCAACGTACGCGTGAAGATGGGAACGGTCTGGGATCGCACTATCGAGGTGCTCAACGGACGCACCGGGATGATCGCGCGGATCGGAGTGCTCGGCATGTTGCTGCCGACGGTCGTGCGGGATGGGTTCGTCGCGTTCTCTTCGCGCGCCAATCCGGTTTCGATGCTGGTCGGCGCAGTCCTGACGATCGGTGCGCTCGTCGCGATGATCTGGGCGCAACTCGCGATCATCGCGATCGCGACCGATCCGGCGGTTGATGCCGCGTCTGCAAGTCGTCAGGCACGCGCGCGCGTGCTGCCAGCGCTTGGCATCACCGTCCTGCTGACGATCGGCGCGTTCCTGCTCGCGGTGCCACCGATCGTCGTTCTGGTGCAGTCCGGTTTTGACTTCGCCGCTGCCGCCAATGGCTCCAGCGCACAGATGACGCCGCCGAGCGTCGGTGCAGCCAGCTTCACCGCGCTCTACGGGCTGGCCTATCTGCTTGTCCTGCTCTGGATCGGCGCGCGACTGGTGCTGCTCAATCCGGTCATTCTCAACGAACGCCTCGGTGTCGGCGCGATCCGTCGGTCGATCCAGCTGACCAAGGGCATGACGTGGCGGATCATCGGCGTCCTGGTGCTGTTCTGCATCGTCCTGCTGGTCGCCACCGGTGCCGCGCAGTCCGTCACGGGTATCGTCTTCCGTCTCGTGCTGGGCGCGGGTTCCGTCACGACGGCGGCCTTCCTTGCGGGGGTTGCGGGCTCGATCGTCACCACCGCCTTCACGGCGCTCGCCGCCGTCTTCACCGCGCAGCTCTACGTCGCGACCAGAGAGAAACACGCCGTCTCATGAAGCTTGATTTCGCGACTGTTCTCACCGACGCCTGGACGCTGTTCAAGCGCGACCGCGACCTGTTGCTGCGGATCGCCGCGCCGTTCCTGTTCCTGCCCGCGTTCGCGCTCGCGCTGGTCGTGCCCGATCCGCCGATGCCCGACGCGGCGGCCGGCAACAACGAGGCCCAGGCGATGGTCTGGGCCGATGCGGTGCAGACCTGGGCTGCGGCGCATGGCGGCTGGTACCTGCTCGCCTATGTGACGAGCTTCTTCGGGACGTCGTTGTTCTACGCGCTGTATCTCGATCGCGAGCATCTCGACCTGCGGCAGGCGTTGACGCGCTGCCTCCGGATATTCCCGCGCTTCCTGCTGGCAATGGTGATCGTGTCGCTGCCGGCGGGGGCTGGGCTGCTGCTGTATGCGATTCCGGGGTTGTACATCCTCGGCCGGACGATGCTGACCGGCCCGGCGATGTTCGCCGAAGCCCCGCTCGGTGCGCTGGCCGCGATCCGCCGCAGTCTCGTACTCAGCCGTGGCGCGGGGTTGTCGCTCATGGGGCTGGCGGCGTTCAGCTACATCAGCGGCTGGCTCGTCGGTGCCCCCTTCATGATGGCCGACAAGGCGTTGCGCGACGGCGGGCAGGGCAACCCGGTCGCGCTGGCGATCGTCGATGCCGGCGCTGCGGTGGCGGCGATGGCGGCCGGTATAGCGATGGCGCTGATCGCGATCTCGGCTTACCGGCGCTTGGCTAGGTAGGGCGCAAAGCTCAGCGTTCGCCAAGGCATTAAACCTCCTGCCTATTGTTCTCCCGCGAAGGCGGGAGCCCAGTCTGGATCCCCGCCTTCGCGGGGAAACATGCCTTCTTCCTATGCTCGCTTAGCCAGATACGGGATCTGCGGCGCCGTCTCCGGCGGCAGCAACCCAGACGCCCGCGGGTCGGGAAACGTCTCGATCGTACGCTTCACCGCCACGAATCCCTGCGCCCGATAAAACCCCAACGCGCTCGGATGATCGAGTGTGCAGGTATGCAGCCAGACCCGCTCCACCCCCTTGGCCCAGGCCCGAGCGCAAGCCTCGGCCATCAACCACCGCCCATGACCTTGCCCCGCCAGTTCCGGGATCAGCCCGAAATACGAAATCTCGCACGCACCCGCCTCGCGGAAATCGAGTTCGAGCATCCCGACCTCGATTCCCGCCGGATCGAGCACCGCATACACGGCGATCCCCGGATCATGGACGATCGCCGCCAGCGCATCGTCCGCCATCACCAGCCGCGAGAACCACAGCCACGGGCTCCCCACCCGCCGGAACAACGCGCGGTATTTCTCCAACGACGGCCGCTCCCACCGCACCAGCCGCAACCGCGATCCGGGGCTCGGCCGCAGCGGCGGCCGCGTCCGCATCTCCAGCGTCGTGACGATCGTCGCGAGGACGTCGTCGGCAACCGGGATCAGCGCCACCCGGTTAAGACCACGTCGCGCGAGGCGGCAGGCTCATCAGGATCGCATCGATGTTGCCGCCCGTCTTGAGCCCGAACAAGGTCCCCCGGTCATAGACGAGATTGAACTCGGCATAGCGCCCGCGCCATTCGAGCATCCGCGCTTCGTCCGCCGCATCGAACGGCGTATCCATCCGCCGCCGCACGATCCGCGGATAGGCATCGAGGAACGCCTCGCCGACATCGCGCGTGAAGGCGAAGTTGGTTTCGAAATCGCCGTCGAGATGATCGAAGAAAATCCCGCCGACGCCGCGGCCGACTTTCCGGTGCGGGATGTAGAAATAGGTCTCCGCCCAGTCCCTGAAGCGCGGGTAATGCGCCGGATCATGCGCGTCGCACGCCGCCTTCATCGTCGCATGGAAGTCCGCCGTGTCCTCTTGGATCGGCAAGGGCGGGTTGAGATCGCCGCCGCCGCCGAACCAGCGCTTGGTGGTGTTGAGGAAGCGGCAGTTCATGTGCACCGCGGGCACGTGCGGATTGGCCATGTGCGCGACCAGGCTGATCCCGGTCGCGAAGAACCGCGGGTCCTCGCCCGCGCCGTGGATCGATTTGGCGAACTCGCCCTCGAACGTTCCGCCGACGGTCGAGACGTTGACGCCGACCTTCTCGAACACGCGCCCCTTCATGACGCCCATCACGCCACCGCCGCCCGGTTCGCCCGACGGATCGACTCGGTTCCACGGGGTGTACTCAAACGAAGCGTCGGAGCCCGCCTCCCGCTCGATCGCCTCGAACTCCGCGCAGATGCGGTCGCGCAGGGATTCGAACCAGGTTCGGGCGGCGGCTTGCTGGGGGTCGAGTTCGGTCATGAGCGGGTCCCTACCAAATCCTCCCCGGAACGGGGAGGGGGACCGTGCGAAGCATGGTGGAGGGGGCTCACCGCGATCGTACCGTTGCGTAATGGCCACTGGGACGTGTGTGGCGCTCCCCCTCCACCCTTCGGCAAAGGTGCCGAACGGTCCCCCTCCCCGTGCCGGGGAGGATTAGCTCGGCCAGCCGCCCGTCTGCCGCAACGCCTCCGCCGCAACGATCCCCGTCGCCACGGAAATGTTCATCGATCGCAACCCGGGCCGCATCGGGATCAGCACCCGCACGTCAGCCCGCGCATGCACGTCCTCAGGCACCCCAGTCCCCTCGCTCCCCATCAACAACACGTCGTCCTCGCGAAACTCGGCGACATCCAGCCGCACCGCGCCCTTCGTCGTCAGCAACACGATCCGCCCCTGCACCTGCGCCAGGAACGCGTCCCAATCGACATGCCGCACCACGTCGACCGCGCCGACATAATCCATTCCCGAGCGCGCCACCGCCTTCGCGCTCCAAGTGAATCCCATCGGTTCGATAAGGTCGACGCCAATCCCCATGCACGCGGCGGTCCGCAGGATCGCGCCGACATTTCCGGCGATATCGGGCTGATAGAGGGCAATTCTCATCCCCGACCCCCTAGCAAGGCGGTAACCCAAAGCAAAATGCAGTTGGCAAACCCGCACCCCGCCGTCTATCAAAGCGCAGCCTCCGTGGGGACGGTCGGGCAGGGTGGGCCATGGTTCGTCGAAACCGGAAGCCCCGCCAGGCCACGAAAAAAATAACGTGCAAGGGCGAGATGAATGGCGACAGTCGACGACATGGTTCCCCCCGGCGAATCGCCAGAGCCGTTTCACGAAGAGGCCCATGACCCTCGCCGCCGTGATTTCATCAATATTGCAGCCGTCTCGTTCGCCGGCGTCGGTGCGGTCGCGATCGTCCTGCCGCTGATCAACCAGATGAACCCCTCGGCCGACGTGCTCGCACAGTCGACCACCGAGATCGACTTGTCGAAGATCCTCCCCGGCCAAGCGATCAAGACCAGCTTCCGCAAGCAGCCGCTGTTCGTGCGCAACCTGACGCCGAAGGAAATCTCGGAAGCCGACGCGGTCGATATCTCGACGTTGCGCGATCCGCAGACGCTGGAGCAGCGCACCAAGGCGGGCAAGAAGAACTGGCTGATCACGCTGGGCGTCTGCACGCATCTCGGTTGTGTCCCGCTCGGCGCGGGCGAGGGTGAGAACAAAGGCCCGTTCGGCGGCTATTTCTGCCCGTGCCACGGCTCGGCCTACGACACCGCCGCGCGCATCCGCAAAGGCCCCGCTCCGTCGAACCTCCACGTTCCGGACTATGCCTTCAACTCCGACACCGTCGTCACGGTAGGCTGAGGAAAACGACATGAGCTTTCCCTGGGCCAAGCAATACGAACCGAAGCTGCCGCTGACGCGGTGGCTGGATGAGCGGCTTCCCGTTCCCCGGCTCGTCTACAATTCACTCGGCGGCGGCTATCCCGTCCCGCGCAACCTCAATTACTTCTGGAACTTCGGCGTCCTCGCCGGCGCCGCGCTGGCGATCCAGATCGTCACCGGCATCGTCCTGGCGATGCATTATGCCGCCAACGGCCTGGTCGCGTTCGACTCGGTCGAGAGCATCATGCGCGACGTCAACGCCGGCTGGTTCCTGCGCTACGCTCACGCCAACGGCGCCTCGATGTTCTTCATCGTCGTCTACACGCATATCTTCCGCGGGCTCTATTACGGCTCGTACAAGGCGCCGCGCGAGATGGTGTGGCTGCTCGGCGTGGTCATCTTCCTGCTGATGATGGCTACCGCGTTCATGGGCTACGTTCTTCCCTGGGGCCAGATGAGCTTCTGGGGCGCGCAGGTCATCACCGGGTTCTTCTCGGCGATCCCGCTGGTCGGCGACACCATCCGCATCTGGCTGCTCGGCGGATTCGCGCCGGACAACGCCGCGCTCAACCGCTTCTTCTCGCTGCATTACCTGCTGCCGTTCGTGATCGCGGGCGTCATCATCCTGCACATATGGGCGCTGCATATCCCTGGCTCGAACAACCCGACCGGCGTCGACGTGAAGGGCGAGCAGGATACCGTCCCGTTCCACCCCTATTACACCGCGAAGGATGGCTTCGGGCTCGGCATCTTCATGCTGATCTTCGCCGGCCTGCTGTTCTTCTTCCCGAACTATCTCGGCCACCCGGACAACTACATCCCGGCGAACCCGCTCTCGACGCCCGCGCACATCGTCCCCGAATGGTATTTCTGGCCGTTCTACGCGATCCTGCGCGCCTTCACCGCGGACTTCATCCTGCCGGCCAAGCTGTGGGGCGTGCTGGCGATGTTCGGCTCGATCCTGCTGCTGTTCTTCCTGCCCTGGCTGGACAGCTCGCCGGTTCGCTCGATGAACTACCGTCCCAAGGCGCGGATCGCGTTCTGGGTGCTGGTCGCCGACATCCTGATCCTCGGCTATTGCGGCGGTGCACCGGCGACGGCGACCTACGTGATCCTGAGCCAGATCTGCGCGGCCTATTACTTCGCGCATTTCCTGATCATCCTGCCGCTGATCTCGCGCTCAGAGCGTCCGCGGCCGCTGCCCAACTCGATCACCGAGGCCGTCCTGGCCAATCACGGTGGCACGAGCCCGGCCCAGACAGCGCTGTCGACGGCGTCCGCGCCGCACAGCGCGCACTGATACGAACTAGAGGACACACACATGGTTCGTCTCATCGCATCCCTGGTCGGCGCGGCCTTCGTGCTGGTGCTCGGCATCGCGCTGTTCGGCAGCGTCTACGGGGCCATCACCGACCCCGTCGCACCGACCGCCGAGAGCGAGTATCATCTCCACCCCAAGGAGCTGGACCTCGCCTCGAACGGCGTGTTCGGCAAGTTCGACCGTCGCCAGCTCCAGCGCGGTTTCCAGGTCTACAAGGAAGTCTGCGCCGCCTGCCACTCGCTCCGCCTGGTGGCGTTCCGCGACCTGCAGAAGATCGGCTATTCGGAGCCCGAAGTTAAGGCGATCGCCAACCAGTGGGTGATCGAGCAGCCGTCGATCAACCCGGAGACGGGCGAGGCGGCGACGCGGAAGAACATCCCGTCGGATCACTTCCCGCTGCCGTTCGCCAACGACGTCGCCGCCCGCGCCGCGAACAACAACGCGTTGCCGCCCGATCTCTCGCTGATGACCAAGGCACGTCACGATGGCGGCGCCTACATCCACTCGCTGCTGACCGGCTACCAGTCGCAGTCGGCGAAGATGTTGAAGGAATTCCCGGACATCAAGACGCCCGAGGGCCTTCACTACAACCCGTATTTCGCGAACCTCAACATCGCGATGCCGCCACCGCTCACGTCGGATGGCCAGGTCGGCTATGCGGACGGGACCAAGGCGACCAAGGAGCAGATGTCGACCGACGTCGCGGCGTTCCTGACCTGGACCGCCGAGCCTAACCTCGAGGCGCGTCATGCCGCCGGGTTCGCGTCGATCATCTTCATCCTGATCTTCTGCGGCCTCGCCTGGGGCGCCTACCAGAACGTCTGGCGCGACGTTAAGCATTGATGACGGCCCGGCTCGCGCGGTAAGGGCGCACGGATAGAGGGAGCGGCGGACGGGCAAACAGCCTGATCCGCCGCTTTCGTTTTGGCCGTAGCGCAGCACCGCAATACGGCCGCCGCTCCGCGCGAAAGAGGGAACGTCCATGTCCGATATCAACGAGCGCAACGCCGATCTGAAGGCGCTGATCCGTACCATTCCGGACTTCCCCAAGCCCGGCATCCAGTTCCGCGACATCACCACCTTGCTGCTCGACCCGCAGGGTTGGGCGACCGCGATCGAGCGGATGGTGGCAGCGGTCTCTGGCCCCGTCGATCTCGTCGCCGGCATCGAAGCCCGCGGCTTCCTGTTCGCCGCCGCGCTCGCCGCACCGCTCAAGGCCGGCGTCCTGCTGATCCGCAAGGACGGCAAGCTCCCCGGCGCCACCATCGCCGAGGATTACGCACTCGAATACGGCACCGACCGCATCGCGATCCATGCCGACGCCTTCGCCCCCGGCGCACGCGTCCTGCTGGTCGACGACCTGATCGCCACCGGCGGCACCGCCCGCGCCGCCGTCCGCCTCCTCCACAAGGCCGGCGCAGTCGTCACGCAAGCCCAGTTCCTGGTCGACCTTCCCGACCTCGGCGGCGCGGCAGCACTGCGCTCGGATGGCATCGACGCGACCGCGCTGATTCACTTCCCCGGACACTGACCGCGCGCTTGCCGCGGAAGCCCCCGGCCTCGTTCCCCCGCGGACGCGGGGGCCCAGCTAAATACCGTAGCGTACCGCTACCCTGGACCCCCGCGTGCGCGAGGGAACAGTAAAGAGAGAGCGCCTCGCCTGCACGGGCGCTCGCGCCAGCCCCCAAACCCGTCAGACCCCATTCATGGAACTTGCGACATAAGGACTCCGTTGTGCGATGAATGGCGGCGCGTTGTGTCCGCTCTCCACGTACGGGAGAACCTCCATGTTTATAAAGCGCTTCGGCATTATCGGCCTAGCCCTGGGTCTCGGACTAGGCGTCGCGGGCTGCACCGACGGGTACGGCTATGGCGGCGCGGGCGTCGGCTATGCCAGTGACCCCTATTACGGCGGTGGCTACGGCGACGGCTATTACGGTGCAGGCTACGGCGGGGGCTATGATGGCTTCGCAGGCTATGGCGGCCTGAACTCCTACTACGGCTGGAGCGGCGATTATTATTATCCCGGCTCGGGCGTCTACGTCTACGATCGTTACCGCCGGCCACACCGCTGGAACGGCGACCAGCAGCGCTATTGGCAGGGCCGCCAGCAATATCGCGGGAACCGCAACGACGGTGGCCGCGGCAACTGGGGTGGCTTTGGCAACCGAGGCAATGGCGGCCGAGACGGCGGCTGGCGTGGCAACCGTCAGGGCTACCAGGGCAACCCCGGCACGCCCGGTCAGGGCCAGTTCGGCAACGGCCGTCCCGGCCGCGGCGACGATCGCGGACGTGGTCCAGGTCGTGGCCAGTTCGGTCAACCCGGTCAGCCTCCGCAGCCCGGCCAGGTCGCCAACCCACAGCAACCCCAAGCCCAAGGCGGCTTCCGCGGCAATCGCGGCGACGGCGCATTCCGAGGCAATCGCGGCGGCGGCCAGCGCTTCGGCGGTGGACGGCAAGGCGGCGGTCGTCAGGGCGGCGGCAACCGCGGCGGTGGTCGTCCGGCACAGTAAGTAGAGCAGGTCTGGTTCACGCGAAGGCGCAAAGGC
The DNA here is from genome assembly GCF_003053745.1 of Sphingomonas faeni. Classification (GTDB taxonomy): domain Bacteria; phylum Pseudomonadota; class Alphaproteobacteria; order Sphingomonadales; family Sphingomonadaceae; genus Sphingomonas; species Sphingomonas faeni. Next base: position 176,078 of record NZ_QAYE01000005.1, read on the forward strand.
GCGAATAGAAGGATTAGATTTCGCGCAGAGGCGCAGAGGCAAATTTAAAGAGAGAATGGTTACCTGCGTAGCGATAACGAAGATCGCCACGAAGCTCTGCCATCAAAAATCTCTCTGCGCCTCTGCGCCTCTGTGCGAACAAATCTTCTCTTCGCGCCTTTGCGCCTTCGCGTGGACAATAACGGCTTTACCCCCGCAGCCAGACGGCGTTTGGGACCAATCTCCCCAATCAGTCGATCGGCACGTCCGCGGGGCGCGTCGCCACCAGTCCATTAGACACGAACGTCATCACCATCACGTCGTCCTGATTGAACACCCGCATCCGGCTCTTGAAGATCCCCATCTCGGGCCGGCTCGCCGACACGCGCTTCTCCAGTATCTCGGTCTCGCAGCGCAGCGTGTCCCCCGGATACACCGGCTTCACCCACTTCAGTTCGTCGATCCCCGGCGACCCGAGCCCCGCCTGCTGGTTCTCCTTCAGGTTCGCGACGACCATCGACATCACCATCGCGCACGTATGCCAGCCGCTCGCCGACAACCGCCCGAAATGCGTCTGCGCGGCCGCCTCGTCGGACAGGTGAAACGGCTGCGGATCGTATTTCGCGGCAAAGTCCATCACCTCCTCGCGCGTGACCGCGTAGGAACCGAACGAAGCAGTCCGACCGACCTCGATATCCTCGAAATACTGCACGACCTCTCCTCTTATCGTTGCAGCACCTTCTGGAAGGGTACATCGGTGCCGTCCAGCCCCGCCTCTGCCGGCAACCCGATCAGATCACGCAGCAAGGGCTCGATCGCAACGTTGTCGAAGCTCGCAATCGTCTTGCCGCGCGCAAACGCCGGCCCGTTGGCGATGAACAGCGCGCGCATCTCCGGCGCCATGTTGTCATAGCCGTGCATCCCGCCGATCGAAGCCTTGGTCGGCGCGCTCGGATCGACCCGCCAGCCGACATCGGCGAGACACAGATAGCTCGGCACGCGCGGATTGCGCCCATAATGGAACCGCGCCGGGATCTCCCCCTTGCGCCAGCATTGCAGATGATCGTGGCGGGTCAGCAACCGCGCCTCCAGCGCCGCCTCATGCCCCGGCACCGCGAACAGGGTCGCGTACGGCCCGGTCTCGACGGTACGATAGTCCGCCTTGTCCGCGATCGTATCCAGCGCCACCACCCGCGTGCTGCTCATCGCCGCCATGCCGTGATCCGCGACGATCACCAGGTTCGCGCGCTGCCCCAGCGCGGCAAGCCCATCGACCAGCGCGCCAATGCTCGCATCGACATCCGCCACCGCCTGCGTCACGCCAGCACTGTCCGGCCCGCCCGCATGACCCGCGCTGTCGACCGTATCGAAATACAACGTCACCAGCTTCGGACGTATGGCAGCAGGCCGCCGCATCCAGTCGAGCACAGCGTTGACCCGCTGCGTCCCCGAAACCTGCTGGTTGAACTGCTGCCAGTCCTCCGGCCGCGTGCCCCCCTCGATCGCGCCGTGGCTGTCGGGCTTGACCTTGCCGCCGACCGCAACGTTCGCGCCTGGCCAGAACATCGTCGCGGTCCGGATCCCCGCCTTCTCCGCATCGACCCAGATCGGCGAACTCTCGCTCCACCAGAACGGATCGTCGGTCGCCATCGTGAACGTCTCCCCCGGCCGCGCGGGATCCTCCATCTTGTTGCCGACGATCCCGCTGCGATCGGGCCGCAGGCCGGTCACCAGAGTCCAGTGATTGGGAAATGTGATGCTAGGGAAGGAAGGCCGCATGCTCGCGAACACCCCGCCCGCGCGCAGCCGGTTGAGATTGGGCGTCACCCCCCGGTCGAGATAATCCGGCCGGAACCCGTCGATCGACACGAGGATCGTAACCGGGGCCCGAGTCTCGCCCGGCATCGCCGCGGCCGCGATCGATGCGGGGGCAGGCGCAGTGATCGGCGCAAGGGCAGGGGGCGTATACGGATACGCACACCCAGCGAGCGTCAGCCCGAGTGCAGAACCTAGGAGAGCCAGCGCGTTCTTCATCATAACCGTTCGTCCCGAGCAGGTGGCGACTTCGCGCGATCCCTACTCGGCACGAACGATCAGCGAAAGTGATCCTCATCCTGAAGTCTAGCCGCCCAAGAGAATACCCCCCCGGCGGAGGCCGGGGCCCAGTTGGGGGACGTTGCTGATCGGCGTTCCGCGTCGTTACTCCCACCTACCCAACTGGACCCCGGCCCCCGCCGGGGAGGTAAAGAAGGAGCCGGGAGGTAAGGTGACGGGGGAAAGGGAGGTGACCTCCCGCAACAGTCGGCACCAGCCGTCGGCCTACAACCCCACTGCCAGCTTGCTAAACAAGGTCCAGCTCACCGGCGTCTTCCCATACGCCGCCTCCAGCGCCGCCGGCTTAGCATACGCCGCCACGGTCCCGCCAAGCGCCAACCCGAGCGGTCCGACGATCGGCAACCGGTACGCATACCCGACCTCCGCCTTCGTCACCCGGAACTTCCGATCGTGCAGCGGATCGCCCTCATCCGGAAAAAGCTCGTCGTTCGCCACGTTCTCGACCCTGCCGAACACCGCATGCCGCGCCGAAAGCTCATACGTAGCCTCCGCCAGAAACGCGCTCAGCTTCTCCCCCGGCACCCGATCCTTAAGGCTATACGCAAACGTCGTCGCCAGCCCGCCCCGCGCATATTGCACGCTGGCCGTCGAGCGATTCTCGTCCTCCCCCGGATGCTGCGCCTCGGGCTCCTTCAGCCGCCCATGGCTCACCTGCACCGCCCAGAACGGCGACGGCGTCCACGTCCCGCGCACGCTCCACGAATCGAGTCGCGGCGTCTCGATGTTCCAGCGATGCTCGTCCGGCTCGCGCCCCTTGAACGCCGACGCCTCCAGCTGGAACGCGGGCGTCGCATACCCCGCCGTCACCACGCCGTAGGTGATGTGCGTCGAGTCGAACCAGTGATGCGTGATCGGCGACATCGGCTGATACCGCGCCGACCCGCGGTGCATGAACGCGCTCGGCCCCAGCGCCGGCTCGCCGACCGGCCCGCCATACAGGAACACCGTGTCGCCGTTCCCCAGCCGGTAATCGATCTTCGCGGCAAGCTCCATGAACAGGTCGTGCGGATGCTGCCGATCGACCAGCGGCCGGTCGTTCGCCAGCTCGCCGGTCGCAAACAGATTGGTGTAGCCGCGCGCGCCCATCAGCGGCTCAAGGCTGTTCATCGTCCGCAACTGGATATGAAACCGGTCGCCCAGGTCGCGATCCGCCATCAGCATCGCCATCGACTGCACGAACGCCTCGCTCCGCCCGCGCGGGCCCCCCTGGTCGGTCGCGACGCCCCAAGCATAGCCATGCGCCATCAGCGCCCACTCGCCCGCCTGCGTCATATACCCGCGCATCGGCCCCTCGGCTGCCGGCAACCGCGACGTCCCGCTACCCTGGCTGTAGAACCCGGCCGACGTGCCCATCGCCATCCCCGCCATCGCCGAGCCCGCTGGCATCTTCGCCACCGCCGCATCGGATGCCGCGCGATAGGCGGGGTCGGCGATCATCGCATGCCCCATCGCGCTATGGTCCATCGCCATCCCGGGCATCGCCGAGTGATCCATCTGCGCATGATCCATCCCCGGCATGGCGTCCGGCATCGCAGACGGTGCGGCCGGAGCCGGCGGCGCGACCGGAGCAGGGTGGTCCATCGCTGAATGATCGACAGCCCTCCCAGACTGCGAAGCCGGAACCGCCGGAGCAGCCGAGCGCTTAGCCGCCGGCCGCGACTTCGCCTTCTTCACCGTCGTCTTGCGAACCGCATCCGGCATCGTCATGCCCGGCATGGCCATGGAATGTTGCGCCACCGCAGCAACCGGCAGCACCGCCGCTACGACACCGCCCGCAAGCAGCATCGCCCTCACGGCACCAGCCGCGAGCAACCTCGATCGAGTCATCGTTATATCCTTGGAAAAGCCTGAAAATCACGGTGCCTCAGCACCCGACGATTAAGCTTCTCGCGGAGGCCGCAAAGCCGGCGCGACGCCAGCCCCAAGATCCAGCACCGCCGCCCGCTCGGTCACCATAACCGGCTCCCGCAACGCCACGCCGAGCACCCGGGCGGCATTCCAGTTCGAAGGCGGCACGCACCCGATGCACCCATGCAGCGGCGTAGCCTTCCGATCGGGCGCCTCGTGATCCGGCCGATTGCCCGATATCGCCTCGTGCGTCCCGCCCATCGCCGCCATGTCCATGACGACGCCATGTCCGCGCGAAGCAGACACGTCATGACACGCCGCCGGCGCCACCGCAGGAAACGCAAACGCAGCAAGGAGCAAAGCCAGGATCAGGCGCGCGAGCATGTCGCCGTTCTACGCCGCCGCGCAACCCGCGACAACCTCGCAGTCTTTCCTCAAACCCGGCAGAGCCACAGCCGCATCAAATCGCCGACTTGCCCGAAAGCCGCGAAAGGTTCAGCCTCGGCCCATGAAGACCCCAACGCACCCCGACCGAACCGAAACGCGCCAAGCCCCCGCCGCCAAAGTCTCGATCCGGATCGGCAAGCGCACCACCTTCGACGCCTCGGTAACGACCGTCGGCCTGCTATCGGTCGGCGCCCTCGTATCCAGCATCCTCCTGTCCAGCGCCGTCATAGTCGCCGCAGCAGGCCGCAAGGCCGCAAGACGCCCGCTGGCCTTGCCTGACCATACCAAGACCGACGGCTGACGCCCAATTGCGAACATCGTTTTTAGGAAATTGGCGTGCCGAGAGGCGTCGGTAGATCACGCCACACTGTCAAAATGCCCTCCGAGCAATGGGAATATGGCTTTTTACATTCGAGAGACTGATCCATCCGATCACGCAGCGCTTCTAGACTTCGGCAGGAGACACCCGTCTCAGTTTCAAGAAAGTGGTTCGGCTCCGGGTTCATCTTATGAGATAAGCTTAAGTAGCGAGTAAGTCGGGCCGGTAGAATCTTTGCTCCGTTCCAGTAGATCGAGCTGTCTTTCGTAAGCGAAATTTGGTTCATAGCCGGGCTCAGGCCATTGAAATTATGAGGCTTCTGCCAATAGTCCCGAGGAGGCTCGCACGCCTTCGGTTCGGGGGTTGAGCACGCGACCAAAAAGACGCAGGCAATTAGGGTCGCGTGACGGAGATCATGCATCTTCCCAAGCTGCCACAAGCTACACCGGCCTTCCACCCGATATCGGAGATGACGCCTCGCCTCCCCGTCACCTTGGCTGGCAACCACCGATAAATATTCGTCAACCAGTACGCTCGTATGGTGGCATCATGGAGCGTTCCTTTATCGCGGTCACGGCGATCGCCTCGACATTGATGTTTGCTGGTGTCTGGAAAGCCACTGAGCCGACATCGATTCCAGCCCCCGCTGTCGTCGATACCAAGGCGGTCCCCGATGTGGCGATCGCCGCGCCGCCGGTGCTGCGGCGACACGCCGTCGCGCCTGCACGACGCGTCGCAGACGCCGAGCCCTACAACGTCGTGCGACCAGCATTTGGATCATCGCCACCGGCCCGCCGTTCGACGAGCTCCGGGACGGAAAGCTCGGTATTCTACAGTGGGTGCCGCGAAGTACGCGGGGCGGGGGCCGCACCGCTCCATCGCGGCCAGCCCGGCTATCGTGCCGGCATGGACGGCGATGGCGACGGGATAGCCTGCGAAAACTATCGCTGACCCGCCGCCGCCGCCAAACCGTCAGCTATGCAGGAAGTGCATCACGTCGCCGTCGTGCACGACGTAGGCCTTGCCTTCCGCGCGCAGCTTGCCTGCCTCGCGCGCCTTCGACTCACCGCCCAGCGCGATGAAGTCGTCGAACGCGATCGTCTCGGCGCGGATGAAGCCCTTTTCGAAATCGCCGTGGATCTCGCCCGCGGCCTGCGGTGCGGTCGCGCCCTCGTGGACGGTCCAGGCACGCGCTTCCTTCGGGCCGACCGTGAAGAACGTCAGCAGGTGGAGCAGCTTGTACCCGGCGGTGATGACGCGCGCGAGACCGGTCTCCTCCAGCCCCAGCTCGCCCAGGAATTCGCCGCGATCCTCCGCCGGCATCGTTGCGATCTCCGCCTCGATCGCCGCCGACACCACGACCGCCTCGGCGCCCTCGGCCTTCGCCTTTTCGAACACCCGCGCCGACAGCGCATTGCCGTTCGCCGCATCGCCCTCGTCGACGTTGCACACGTACAGCACGGGTTTGGCGGTCAGCAGCTGCGCCTGCGCGAACACGCGCGCCTCGTCCTCGTCCTTCGGCACGGTCAACCGCGCGGGCTTGCCTTCGCGGAGCAATTCCAGCGCCTGGCCGAGCACGGCGGCGCCGATCTTGGCTTCCTTGTCGCCCTGCATGCCCTTCTTGGCGAGGTTCGGCACGCGCTTTTCCAGGCTTTCGAGATCGCTCAGCATCAGCTCGGTGTCGACCGTCTCGGCATCGGCGATCGGGTCGACCTTGTTGTCGACATGCGTCACGTCGCCGTCTTCGAAGCAGCGCAGCACGTGGACGATCGCGTCGACCTCGCGGATGTTGCCGAGGAACTGGTTGCCGAGCCCTTCGCCCTTCGACGCGCCGCGCACGAGGCCGGCGATGTCGACGAACCCGAGCTGCGTTTCGATGATCTTCTGCGATCCGGCGATCTTCGCCAGCGCGTCGAGCCGCTTGTCGGGCACGCCGACGTTACCGACGTTCGGCTCGATCGTGCAGAACGGATAGTTCGCCGCCTGCGCCGCGGCCGTCTCGGTCAGCGCGTTGAAGAGAGTGGACTTGCCGACGTTCGGCAGCCCCACGATGCCGCAGCGAAAACCCATGATATGCCCTTGGTATAAGAATGTGGTGGCGCTTTAGGGCAGGGCGCGAAGGAAGGCCAGCGGAGGCCGCTCGTGCATCGTTGGACGCCACCTCAATTATCTCCACCACCCCGGCGAAGGCCGGGGCCCAGTTGGGGGACGTTGCTGACGATGGTCGGCACACCGTTATTGCCACCTTGCCAACTGGGCCCCGGCCTCCGCCGGGGTGGTGACTAATCTAGGTAGCAGGCCTGATCGAACCACTCGATTGCCGCAATGCAGCAAAATTATCATACCGCTCGGTAGAGATGTCGCCGCTTGATGGTTATCATCGGTCTCTCCCCTGAAATACCCAGGAATTCCATGACCACGACCGCTAACGGCTACGCCGCGCAATCCCCCGAAACCCCGCTCGCCCCGTTCAGCTTCGAGCGCCGCGAGCCCGGCAAGACCGACGTCGCGATCGACATCGCGTTCTGCGGCGTCTGCCATTCCGACCTCCACACCGCCAAGGGCGAGTGGGAAGGCACGCTCTACCCCTGCGTCCCCGGCCACGAGATCGTCGGCCACGTCACCGCCGTCGGCAGCGACGTCACCAAGTTCAAGGTCGGCGACGTCGTTGGCGTCGGCTGCATGGTCGACAGCTGCGGCGAATGCCCGTCGTGCAAGGACGGCGAGGAGCAATATTGCGAGACCACCGGCTTCGTCGGCACGTATAACGGCCCCGATCCCGTGCTCGGTGGCCACACCTTCGGCGGATATTCGGACAAGATCGTCGTCGACGAAGGCTTCGTGCTGAAGGTCTCGCATCCCGAAGCCGACCTCGCTGCGGTCGCGCCGCTGCTGTGCGCCGGCATCACCACCTATTCGCCGCTCAAGCACTGGAAGGTCGGCCCCGGCCAGAAGGTCGGCATCGTCGGTCTCGGCGGGCTCGGCCACATGGGCGTCAAGATCGCCAACGCGATGGGTGCCGAGGTCTACGTGTTCTCGACCTCGCCGAACAAGCGCGACGATGCCAAGCGTCTCGGCGCGAAGGACCTGATCGTGTCGAAGGACGAAGCCGCGATGGCCGAACACGCCAACAGCTTCGACTTCATCCTGAACACCGTCGCGGCGAGCCACAACCTCGACACCTTCACCGCGCTACTCAAGCGCGACGGCACGATGACGCTGGTCGGCGTACCCGAGCACGCACATCCGTCGCCCTCGGTCGGCAACCTGATCTTCAAGCGCCGCGCGATCGCCGGCTCGCTGATCGGCGGCATCGCCGAGACGCAGGAGATGCTCGACTTCTGCAACGAGCACGGCCTGGTATCGGACATCGAGATGATCCGCATGGACGAGATTGAACCCTCGTATCAGCGCATGGTGAAGAGCGACGTAAAGTACCGCTTCGTCATCGACATGGCCTCGATGAAGGCGGCCTGATCGGGCAGGGGGGCGCCGCGGCGCGTGCTACTGCTCCCTCCCCTTCAGGGGAGGGTCGGGGTGGGGCAGTGCTACAAGCGCTTGCATGTGCGGCGAAGCCCCACCCCAACCCTCCCTTAAAGGGGAGGGGGTAAGAAGAACTAACTCCACCACCCCGGCGAAGGCCGGGGCCCAAGTGGGAAGGCCAATCTGATGAAGGGCAGCCCTTCGTTAGCAACGTTTCCCAATTGGGCCCCGGCCTCCGCCGGGGTGGTACTATGCATGCCGAGCTGTCTCAGCCGCCCCGATCACCACCGATAGTTAAAACTGATACTTATCCGTTCGCCCTTGGCAGCATTCGGCACGACCTCATGCCGCAACCAGCTCTCCCACAAGAACACGCTCCCCGGCTTAGGTTCCGCATAAACAAACGTCCGCAGATCCTCCGCAGCATCCTCCAGCCGGGTCGGCGCCGCCATCATCATCGGCAACCGCGGATCCTCCAGCTTGAGCGCGCCGGCCCCCTCCGGAATCGCCACGTACATCGTCCCCGACACGACGCTATGCGGATGGATATGCCCCGAATGCGCGCCCCCGGGCTTCAGGACGTTCACCCAAAGACTGTCGAGCTTCAACTTCCGCCCGCCCAGATCGAACGCGCAATCCTTCGCGAACTGCGCGACATGCTTGTTGAGCAGCCGCACCAAATCCCCGAACCGCGGATCGCGGAGTGGCAGGTCGTTCAGCGACGCGTACGACGTGTACCCGCGATACCCATGCGCCTTCGACCATGCGACCCCGGCGCGATCCGCCTTCGCCAGTTCGAGCGCGGCGTCCTCGAGTTCCTCGACCAGATCGTCGTCGCCGAGATCGGCCTCGTAGAACCGCGTGGCAAACAGGGAACGGGTGGTCATGGCTGCATCCTCAACGCGACATCGTTCATGAAGCGGACGTCGTCGCCTTCCGCCAGCCACTTGGCTTCCGCCGCCACCGCGCCGAGCATGTCGGACAACGGCTCGATTTCGGCCTTCGCATAATTGCCGAGCACATAGCCGGTGACGCGATCCTTGTGCCCCGGATGCCCGATCCCCAGCCGCACGCGGCGAAACTCCGGTCCCAGATGCTGGTCGGTCGAGCGCAGGCCATTATGTCCCGCGGTCCCGCCGCCGGTCTTCACCTTCACGCGGAACGGCGCGATGTCGAGTTCGTCGTGGAACACCGTCAGCGCCTCGACGCCGAGCTTGTAGAACCGCAACGCCTCGCCGATCGCGCGGCCGCTCTCGTTCATGAAGGTCGCGGGTTTCAGCAGCAGGATCTTGGTCGACCCGATCCGCCCCTCCTGCGTCCAGCCCTGGAACTGCTTCTTGACCGCGCCGAAGCCATGCACCTCGGCGATCGCGTCGGCGACCATGAACCCGACATTGTGCCGGTGCATCGCATATTGCGCCCCCGGATTGCCGAGTCCCGCCCAGATCTGCACGTGTGATTCTCCAAAAGAACGCGTCGGCCACTTAACTGTGTTCTCCTGCGAACGCAGGAGCCCAGGGTAACGGGCGGCGGCGCTGCTTGATCCTGGACCCCCGCGTTCGCGAGGGACCAGTAAGCGGCAGCCCCATAAAACGAAACGGGCGGGAAAGCCCTAGCTTTCCCGCCCGCCAGATCATCCTAAGACGAAGGGCTGAACCCTCAGTCCTTCTTCTGCGGCGTGATCTTGTCGTCGTCGTTGTCGTCGTCGTTAGGCTCAACGACCGGCTCTTCGTCCGAAGCAGCCTCGGCAGCCTGTGCCTCGGCGACTTCAGCCTCGAGCTCTTCGTCTTCGACGGTCGGCACGGTCGGCGGCACGATCGTGGCGATCGCGAAGTCGCGGTCGTCGATCGCGGGCGTCGCGCCCTTGGGCAGCTTCACGTCGCTGATGTGGATCGAATCACCGATCTCCAGACCGGCGAGCGAAATCGTGATCTCGCTCGGGATGTCCGAAGCGTCGACGACCAGCTCGATCTCGTGGCGCGTGATGTTGAGGACGCCCTTGCCCTTCTTGATGCCCGGCGCGTCGTCCTCGTCGGTGAACGCGATCGGCACCGCGACGGTGACGGTCGAATGCTCGCCGATGCGCAGGAAGTCGACATGGATCGGACGATCCGAAACCGGGTGGAACGAGACGTCCTTCGGCAGCGTGCGCACGCCGTTGACCATCACGACGGAATTCATGAAGTGGCCGGTCATCAGCGCCTTCATCAGCGCCTTTTCCTCGAGGTGAACCGAGGTTGGTTCCTGGTTCAGGCCGTAGATCACGGCAGGCACGCGGCCATCACGACGCAGCGCCCGGGAGGCTCCCTTGCCAACCCGGTCACGCGTCTCGGCTGCGAGCGTCAACTGGTCGCTCATCTGTATTCTCCGAAACTCGTTTGTTGTCCTTCCCGCCCACGCCTCCAGGGATGACCATGGACCGGAAGCGCGGGCGCATAGCGGAAGTGGGTGATTTAATCAACTAACCTGAACCCTCGCCCCTCCGGGGAGAGGGAGGGGCCCGCGTGCGCTTGCACGTGGGAGGGTGAGGGGAGTGAGGCTCGGGACGTTCGCGCCAACTCCCCCTCACCCTTCCGTCGCAAGGGCTCCTCCCTCCCTCTCCCCGAGGGGAGAGGGACTCGATGGCTCAATACCGAACCCGTTCCGCCTTCACGCCAAGCTTGGCCAACTGCGCCTGAACGCTGTCCTTGCCCGCCAGATGCCCCGCACCCACCGCAATAAACACCGTCCCGGGCGTCCCGAGTCGAGTCTTCACCCACTCCGCCCAGCGTGCATTACGATCCACAAGCAACACCTTCGCCACCTCGGGCGAATCCTTCAAACTGTCGTTCATCTCCTTGGCCAAAGCCTCAGGATCCCCCTTCGCCCACTCGTCGACCATCGTCGCCATCGTGCTCTCGAGCTTAGGCAACTCGTCGATCGTGCTTCCCAGAAACTGAATCTGCGCCTTCTGCGACAGCCCCCCAAAATACCCGAGCTGCTGCTCCGCCGTCTCAAGCCCAATCACCGGCTTCCCCGCAGCCTTAGCTGCCGCCGTGATCACCTGCTCGGGCCCGTTCGCCGCATCATACCCCAGCTTCGACAGCGGCGCGATCGACAGGTTGGTCGCCGCGAGCCAAGGCTTGAACCGATCGAACGCATTCGCCGGCAAGCCCAGATCGGTCACCGCCTTCGCATACGCCGCACGCTTGTCCGCGGGCAGCTGCTCGGTCAGCGTCGGGCCATCCTTCGACACCCCCGTCGCCATTACCAGCGACTGCATCTTGGCCGGATCGGGCATCACCAGCTCCAGCACCACCTGGTTCGAGCGATCGAACGCGGTCTTCACCGCCTCGTCGAACCACGTCATGCCGGGCTTCAGCACATGGATCGTCCCGAACAGGTAGATCGTCGTGTCCTTGTCCTTCACCACCCATAGCGCCGGATCGGCATCGTTCGCGGCTTGCGCAGGCTTCGGCGCGACCTGCGCACAGGCGGGCAAAGCGAACGCCATGGCGATGGCGGACAGCGCGGATCGGAACGAAACGATCTTCGAAAACAGCTTCAAGGGGAGGGCATCCTTATCGTTGGTGCAGCCCATGTAGGACGCCGCACCTTAACGCACCACTTGCCTCCCGCACCCCCATCCGCCAAAGCCCGCGCGTGACCCAGCCCGTGATAAAGCCTCTTAGCTTCCAGCGCATGATCCTCACGCTCCACGATTACTGGAGCGAACACGGATGCCTGATCCTGCAGCCCTATGACATGGAAATGGGCGCGGGCACCTTCCACACCGCCACGACGCTCCGCGCGCTCGGGCCAAAGCCGTGGAACGCCGCGTTTGTGCAGCCCTGCCGCCGCCCGACCGACGGCCGCTATGGCGAGAACCCCAACCGGCTCCAGCATTACTACCAGTACCAGGTCATCCTGAAACCGAGCCCCGCCAACCTCCAGGAACTCTACCTGGGATCGCTCGCGGCGATCGGCATCGACATGCTGAAGCACGACATCCGCTTCGTCGAGGACGACTGGGAAAGCCCGACGCTCGGCGCCTGGGGGCTCGGCTGGGAGGTCTGGTGCGACGGCATGGAGGTGACTCAGTTCACCTATTTCCAGCAGATGGGCGGCTTCGACATGAAGCCCGTCGCGGGCGAACTCACCTACGGGCTGGAGCGGCTCGCGATGTACATCCAGGACAAGGATTCGGTGTACGACCTCGCGTACAACGACGCCGGCGTGACCTACGGCGACGTGTTCCTGGAGAACGAGCAGGAGATGTCGAAGTGGAACTTCGAGATCGCCGACACGGACTCCTTGTTCGACCAGTTCCGCAAGCACGTAGCGGAATGCGAGAACAGCCTCTCCGCCAAGCTCCCGATCCCAGCCTACGAGCAGGCGATCAAAGCCAGCCACATCTTCAACCTGCTCCAGGCCCGCGGCGTAATCTCCGTAGCCGAACGCCAAGCCTATATGGGCCGCGTCCGAGACCTCGCCAAAGGCGCCTGCGCCGCCTGGATGGACAAGCACGGATGGGCGGCATGATGCGCGCCCGCAGCGCCGCAGGCCTGAATCAATCCTTCTTATCTCTTCGCGCCTTTGCGCCTTCGCGTGAGAAAATCTTGTTCACGCAAAGGCGCGATGGCGCGAAGATGGAGCGTTCCGCGTGACTGATTTCCTCCTAGAACTCCGCTCAGAAGAAATCCCAGCCCGGATGCAGGCGCGTGCGCGCGAAGATCTGTCGAAGCTGTTCACCGCCGAGCTCGCCAAGGCCGGCATCGCCACCAGCGCGATCGTCACCTACGCGACCCCGCGCCGCCTGACGCTGATCGCGCGCGACCTGCCGCTCGAGACCGCCGCCGTCTCCGAAGAAACCAAGGGCCCCAAGACTTCAGCCCCACCCCAGGCGCTCGAAGGCTTCCTGCGGAAAACCGGCCTCACGCGTGAGCAACTCGTAGACCGCAACGGCACGCTGTTCGCGGTCACCGAGAAGCCCGGCCGCGCCACCGCCGCCGTGCTCGCGGACGCCATCCCCGCGATCGTCCGCGCGTTCCCGTGGCCGAAGTCGATGCGCTGGGGGGATGCGTCGGCCAGCACTGAATCGCTCCGGTGGGTCCGCCCGCTGCAAGGCATCGTCGCGCTGTTCGGCGAAGAGATCGTGCCGTTCGAGATCGCCGGCATCGCCAGCGGTGCCGCCACGCTCGGCCACCGCTTCCACCACCCGTACCAGATCACGATCGGCGGCGCGCACGACTATGTCGAGAAACTGCGCGCCTGCCACGTCATCGTCGACCACGACGAACGCGCCACGCTGATCCGCGACCACGCCCGCGAAGCCGCCGCGCAGGCTGGCCTCGAACTGATCGAGGACGAGGGCCTCGTCGCGGAGAATGCCGGGCTGACGGAATGGCCCATTCCCCTGCTAGGCCAGTTCGATCCCGCGTTTCTCGACGTCCCGCCCGAGGTGATCCAGCTCACCGCGCGCGTGAACCAGAAATATTTCGTCTGCCGCGGGGCCGATGGAAAACTGGCGAACGCGTTCGTCTGTACCGCTAACATCGCCGCGCACGACGGCGGCGCGAAGATCGTCGAGGGCAACCGCAAGGTGCTCGCCGCGCGGTTGTCGGACGCGAAGTTCTTCTACGACACCGACCTCAAGGTCCCGCTCGCAGAGCAGGCCGAGAAGCTATCGAAGATCGTCTTCCACGAAAAGCTCGGCACCGTAGCCGACAAGGTCGACCGCGTCGCAAAGCTCGCCCGCTGGCTGGTAGAAGAGGGCATAATCCTCCCCGGAACGGGGAGGGGGACCGGCGAAGCTGGTGGAGGGGGCGCGCCACGAAGCGCAGCGTCCGCGGAGAACCCCCTCCACCCTCAGCCTACGGCTGACGGTCCCCCTCCCCTTGCAGGGGAGGAATTGGCCGACCTCGCAGACCGCGCAGCCCGCCTCGCAAAAGCAGACCTCGTCACCGGCATGGTCGGCGAGTTCCCCGAACTGCAAGGCCTGATGGGCGGCTACTACGCCGCCGCACAGGGCGAGCACCCCGCAGTCGCCACCGCCATCCGCGACCACTACAAGCCGGTCGGCCAAGGCGACGACGTCCCCACAGATCCCGTAACTGTGGCGGTGTCGCTCGCGGACAAGCTTGATACGATCGCTTCGTTCTTCGTAGCAGATCTGCTGCCTACCGGTTCAAAAGATCCTTTCGCACTCCGACGTGCGGCGCTGGGCATCATTGAGCTGCTTCAAAAGAACAACGTTCGTGTTTCTCTTGGACTTCCGGCATCAATTAGCATGGCCCGCGTTGCTGGTGTTGTCTCCGGCGCGGAATGGTTCAAGCGCTTTGATGATCTGGTCAAGGCTCGCCATTCGGCGGGCGATCCGATGAATAAAGACGAGATCGAACGGACTCTCGAGGAGATTAAGGCTCGAGGGCGTTCCGCGGAGGAACTTGAGAAATTTGGAAAAAGAGCTGAAATCGCAGAGCAAAAACTCCTCGACTTCTTCGCCGACCGCCTAAAAGTCCAGCAACGCGAAGCCGGCGTTCGTCACGACCTGATCGACGCGGTGTTCGCGCTCGGTGGCGAGGACGATCTCGTCCGCCTGCTCGCGCGCGTTCACGCGCTCCAGGCGTTCGTGACCACCGAGGACGGCGCGAACCTGCTCGCCGGCTACAAGCGCGCCGCCAATATCCTGAAGAAGGAAGCACCCTCCGGTTCCCCCGCGAAGGCGGGGGCCCAGGGACTCAGTGGCGGCGAACTCCGGGAGAGTGCGGGCCTGGACCCCCGCGTTCGCGAGGGAACAGCAGAAGGGGAGCAGGAAACGCTGTCCTACACCCCCGAACCCGCAGAGACCGCGCTGATGACCGCGCTCGACTCCGCCGAACCCCGCGCCACCGCCGCGATCACACGCGAAGACTTCGCCGCCGCCATGGCCGCGCTCGCGTCTCTCCGGGCCCCGATCGACGCATTCTTTGATAGCGTTATCGTCAACGATTCCGATCCCGCCAAGCGATCCGCTCGTCTCGCGCTACTTGAGCGAGTCCGCGCCGCAGTGCACAACGTCGCGGATTTCTCGAAGATCGAGGGGTGATTTGAGGCGAAGTGCAGATGCTCCCAGCGTCTGCACTTTGTGCACTTCCGCGCCGTCTTGCGGGTAAAAACAAACACTTAGAGGACCGACCATGACCCAATATGTGTACCGCTTCGGCGGCGGTGTTTCGGATGGCGGCAAGGGCGACAAGAACCTGCTCGGCGGCAAGGGCGCGAACCTCGCCGAGATGGCGTCGATCGGCCTGCCGGTCCCGCCGGGCTTCACGATCTCGACCGATTTCTGCGCGGTCTATTACGACGAGGGCGGCCAGTTCCCGCAAGGCCTGCGCGACGAGGTCGCCACCGGCCTCGCCCACATCGAAGGCGTCACGGGTAAAAAGTTCGGCGACCCCGCCGACCCGCTGCTCGTCTCGGTCCGCTCCGGCGCCCGCGCCTCGATGCCGGGGATGATGGACACCGTTCTCAATCTCGGCCTCAACGACCAGACCGTCGAGGGCCTCGCCGCCAAGTCCGAGGACGCGCGGTTCGCCTGGGACAGCTATCGCCGCTTCATCCAGATGTACGCCGACGTCGTCCTCGAACTCGATCACGGCGCGTTCGAGGAAGCGCTGGAGATCGCCAAGGAAGACCAGGGCTTCACGCTCGACACCGAACTCTCGGCCGATGATCTCCGGAAACTCGTCGCCGAATATAAGGGCCTCGTCGAAAAGCTCTGGGGCAAGCCCTTCCCGCAGGACGTCCACGACCAGCTCTGGGGCGCGGTCGGCGCGGTGTTCGGCTCGTGGCAGTCCGAGCGGGCGAAAGTCTATCGCCGCCTCAACGACATTCCCGGCGGCTGGGGCACCGCGGTCAACATCCAGGCGATGGTGTTCGGCAACATGGGCGACACCTCGGCAACGGGCGTCGCGTTCACGCGCGACCCGTCCAAGGGCGACCGCGCCTATTACGGCGAATTCCTGATCAACGCGCAGGGCGAGGACGTCGTCGCCGGCATCCGCACCCCGCAATACCTCACCAAGACCGCGCGCGAAGACGCCGGCGCCAAGCCCGCTTCGATGGAAGAGGCGATGCCCGAGGTCTACCACCAGCTCGCCGACGTGTTCGACACGCTCGAAAACCACTATCGCGACATGCAGGACATCGAGTTCACGGTCGAGAAGACCAAGCTCTGGATGCTCCAGACCCGCGCCGGCAAGCGCACCGCCAAGGCTGCGCTCAAGATCGCCGTCGACATGGCGAACGAGGGTCTGATCACCCGCGAGGAGGCGATCCTGCGCATCGAGCCGATGGCGCTCGACCAGCTGCTCCACCCTACGCTCGATCCCAAGGCGCACCGTGATGTGCTCACCAAGGGCCTCCCCGCCTCGCCGGGTGCAGCCTCCGGCGCGGTCGTGTTCGACGCCGATGCCGCCGAGAAGAAAGCCGCTGACGGCGTCGCCGTGATCCTTGTCCGGACCGAGACCTCGCCCGACGACATCCACGGCATGCACGCAGCGAAGGGCATCCTGACCGCGCGCGGCGGGATGACGTCGCATGCTGCGGTGGTGGCACGCGGCATGGGGCGTCCCTGCGTTTCCGGCGCCGGCACGCTCTCCATCGACGCCAAGGCGAAGATCATGCGCTGCGGCGGCCGCGAGGTGAAGGAGGGCGACCTGCTCACCATCGACGGCACCACCGGCGAAGTGATGATCGGCGCGGTTGCGACCGTGCAGCCCGAGCTGTCGGGCGATTTCGCGACGCTGATGGTGTGGGCCGACGAGGTCCGCCGCCTGAAGGTCCGCGCCAACGCCGAGACCCCCGAGGATTGCCGCGTCGCGCGCGAGTTTGGCGCCGAGGGTGTCGGCCTCTGCCGCACCGAGCACATGTTCTTCGAGAGCAGCCGCATCACCAACGTCCGTCAGATGATCCTGGCATCGGACGAGAAGGGGCGCCGCGTCGCTTTGGAGAAGCTGCTTCCCGAACAGCGTAAGGACTTCACCGAGATCCTCGAGGTCATGGCAGGCCTGCCGGTGACGATCCGCCTGCTCGATCCGCCGCTCCACGAATTCCTGCCGCACGAGGAATCGGAGTTCGCCGAAGTTGCGACCGCCGCGGGCGTCGACGTCGACACCCTCAAGCGCCGCGCGGCGGAACTGCACGAGTTCAACCCAATGCTCGGCCATCGCGGCTGCCGTCTCGGCGTGACCTACCCCGAGATCTACGAGATGCAGGCCCGCGCCATCTTCGAGGCGGCGGTAGACGTCGCGGAGAAGTCCGGCGCGGCGCCGATCCCCGAAGTCATGATCCCGCTCGTCGCCACCCGCCGCGAGCTTGAGCTGATGAAGGCGGTCGTCGACAAGGCCGCCCAGGCCGTGTTCGCCGAAAAGGGCCGCACCATCGAGTATCTCGTCGGCACGATGATCGAACTCCCCCGCGCCGCACTGCGAGCAGGCGAAATCGCGGAAGTCGGCGAGTTCTTCTCATTCGGCACCAACGACCTGACGCAGACCACCTTGGGTGTCAGCCGAGACGACGCCTCGCGCTTCCTCGGCGCCTATGTCGAGCAGGGCATCTATGCAAAGGACCCGTTCGTCAGCATCGACGTCGAAGGCGTCGGCGAACTGATCGAGATCGCCGCGGAACGTGGCCGCAAGACGCGCGCCGGCATCAAGCTCGGCATCTGCGGCGAGCACGGCGGCGATCCGGCCAGCATCGCGTTCTGCGAAAAGGTCGGCCTCGATTACGTCTCCGCCAGCCCCTACCGCGTCCCGATCGCGCGTCTGGCGGCAGCACAGGCGGCGCTCAACAAGAAGTGACGTGAAACCCCTCTCTCCCGAGCCTCGGGAGAGGGGCGGTAATCAGCTACAAAGGCCCGCCGGCGGACCCACCAGTGCAGGCAGGGCAGGCGGGCCGGCGAGCGACGGTGTCGGTCCCGGCAGCGAAAGGTCGATGGCCCGAGCATAATACGGATCGGCTTCCGCCTCGGGCAGTGTCACGAAACGGAACCCCATCTCGCGGTACAGCGCGAGTAGCTTAGGCAGCATCCGCGCATCGAACGCGCCGACATGCATCAGCAGGACATAGGGAATATCCCGCCCAACCTGAGCCTTGGCCCGCGCCCGTGCCGCCAATGCGGCAGCGCGCGCTTCGCCCAGAAAGCTGGCCTCCAGCGCGGCGATCGCACCCACATCCCGCTTGACCGAGCAAGCAGCATAAACCGGGTTCCAGCTGAAATCGTTGAAGCTCATCGTCACCGCCGCAGCCCGATAGCCCCGAGCCCTGAGGTCGGCCCGAGCCGCGTCGCGAACTGCCGGTGTGCTACCCTCGGAAAGGAACGGATACCGAAACCAGTGCCAATCGGTTCCCTTGGCGGTAGCAGCAAGCGGCGCTTCGTTCCGCACCACATCGGCGGAAAACGCAGCCGCGCCCACCTTGTCGAGATTGGCATGCGAATAAGTGTGGTTGCCAAGTGGTAGTCCGGCAGCACGCCAAGTCGCGATCGCCCCAGCAGCATCGTCCGGCGCATCCAGCCCGAAACCCGCGTTCAGAAACCCGAACGCCGGCGCCCTCGCAGCGGCAAGCGCCCCGGTAATCGCCCGGATCACATCCACCCGAGTCTGCCCCGGCACGAGCGGACCATGAGCAGGAATATCGTCGAAGGTGATCGCGATGGCAGGCCTCTTGGCCACGCCGCGCTCGGAAGGACCGACCGGCACCGGAGCCGTAGCGCCAATCACCGATCGCGACCGGGTCGACGCGCGTGCGCCGCCAAACAGACTCAGCGGTACGGCTTCACCCATCGTCTTATAGCCAGCCTCCGACGGGTGCAGGTGATCCCCCGAATCATACGCGGGAGACAGCCGATCGGGATGTGCCGGGTCGCGCATCAACCGGTCGAAATCGATGACGGCGTCGAACACTCCGGACGTGCGGATGAAGCTGTTGACGGCCTGCCGATCTGCCTCGTTCTCCGCGGTCGGATGATAATAGGTGTTGCCGCCGAACGGCATCACCGTCCCCCCGATCACCTTGATCCCGTGAGCATGCGCCCGCGCTACGACCTGCGAGAAGCCGGCAGTGATCTGCGCGACGATCGCGGCATGTTGCGCAGGCGTGGCGGGTGCTTCGCGCGTCAGGACGCCAAGGTCGTTGATGCCCTCCAGCACGATCGTCCAGCGCACGCCGCTGCGCGCGATGACGTCGCGATCGAAGCGCGCGAGCAGATTGGGGCCGAGCCCGTCCAGCAACACGCGATTGCCGCCGATCCCCGCGTTGACGACGCCGATCGCTCGCGTTGCCGTCGTTCCGCGAAGTCTTTGCGCCAACACATCGGGCCAGCGCGTGTTGTGCTCGGGCTTCACGCCATAGCCGTCGGTGATCGAATCGCCGATCGCCACGACCGTACCCGCAACCGGGCCACCCCCGACCTCGACATCCGCGAGTGCATACCAATGCGTGGTCGGCATCGCGCCCGCCAGCGTCCCGTCCGCCACCACGTTGCCGGCCACCGTGAAACTCGTCGAGCGGGAGCCGGGGTGGCCGGTCTGCGGGCTGGCGGCGTCCGGCAGATACAGGCTGATGGCGAGATCGGCACCGGCCGCGACGGGGAACGCAACAGGGTCGCTGTAGACCTCCGCGCCGGCCGGGATCACTGCGTCGCTCCGCCCCGAGAAGGTGAGCCGAGCACCGCCTTCGATTCGCGGCGTGCCGGGGAAGGCTGACCGGGCGAGGTGCGCACCGCCGATCGCGAGCGGGCGCGTGCCGAACGCGTTGGAAAGCCGAATGCGTACGCGTTCACCGCCGGCCGACACCCGCACCACTTGGCGCAGCGTGATCGCGCCGGCCCGATCGGCCGGGAGCGCATTGTCCCCCTCGGCGATCATCTGCGCCGACCCCCAGGTTGCAATCCAATGCGCGCCCCGAGCGGGCGTAGTGTCCCGCGCGCCTGCGCCCGTCACGATCAGCGCGCCCAACATCAGCGCTACCGGCCACCGTCTCATCATCGCGTCCTCATCTTCTTATCCAGTGTCAGCGTGCAGCTATTGCGGGTTGCCGGGCGCGTACGGAAAGCGCTGTGCCTTGTACCATGCCAGGTCATGTGCGGGTGCCGCGGCGCCCGCCGGGAGCGGCTGGCCGTTGACCGACATCCAATAGGCAAGGCTGGCATCGCGCCACCAGCGCGCCTCGCGCTCTTGGACCGCTAGATACGTCGCGGTCTTTGCCCAGCGCTCGGCGTCGACCTCGGTCTTCACGCCGTCCCATTGCCGACGCATGCCGGCCACGTAGCCCACGCCCGCATCGTAATCATGGACCATCTCCGCCCACACCGATCGCCCTGAGTTCGTCCGGTACGTCCAAGGCACATGGTGGAACCACAACAGGTCGCGCTCCGGCGTCGTTGCAGGGGCGGCCAGTTTGCGGGCAAGCTCGGGGGCGTATTGCGCAACCGCGTTGCTCCCGGTCTTCGTCCGGTCGAAGCCGATCCCCGCCTTGTCGGCGCGGTGGTAATAGACCGGGTTCCATTCAGGACGCTTGAGGTCGGCTACCCACGGACCGGGGCCGTAGTGATGCCCCGTCGCCATGACGTGCGCGAGGCCGAGCGGTGTCATGTAATCGACTACCGCCTCGCGCGATCCCATCATCATCGAGACCACCGGATCGATGACGGCGGGGGAAGGGGCGAACGTCATCGCCGCCCATTCGCGTGCGACCGGGGCGGCGCCGAGTGTGGGATCCCACGCCATCCGGCCGAACGCGTACCAGTTCGCCTGGTTGAAGGTGGAGCCCGCCCAGTCGCGGTCGCGGCCTATATTCGCCACGCCCGCCATGCCGGTAAGTCTATGACCTTCCACCGAGCCATCGACGACCTTTGCCACGGTTTCGCCGGGCGTCCGCGTCGTCTCGCTGCCGAGCGTCTCGGCGAACAGCGGCCCGAGATAGGCGAGGTGCGTCGCGAAGCCGAGATACTCCTTGGTGATCTGGAACTCGATCATCAGCGGGGTCTTGGGCATCGCGCCGAACAGCGGGTGGAACGGCTCGCGCGGCTGGAAGTCGATCGCGCCGTTCTTGACCTGAACGATGACGTTCGGCGCGAACTTGCCGTCGAGCGGCTTGAACTCGGTGTACGCCTGTTTCGCGCGGTCGTCGGGGTCGGTCTCGGCGTAGACGAACGCGCGCCACATCACGATCCCGCCATGCGGTGCAACCGCAGCGGCGAGCACGTTGGCGCCGTCCGCGTGGCTGCGGTGGTAATCACGCGGGCCAGGCTGCCCCTCGCTGTTGGCCTTGACCAGGAAGCCGCCGAAATCGGGAATGCTGCGATAGATCTCGTCGGTCTTTGCCTTCCACCACGCAGCGACCTGCGGATCGAGCGGATCGGCGGTCTTCAAACCGCCGAGTTCGATCGGGGCCGAGAACCGTGCCGACAGATATACCTTTATCCCGTACGGCCGGAATACGTCGGCAAGCGCAGCAGCCTTGGCGATATACGGCGCGGTCAGACTCTCCGCTTTCGCGTTGACGTTGTTCAGGACGGTCCCGTTGATCCCGATCGAGGCGTTGGCGCGCGCGTAGTCGGTGTAGCGCGGATCGCGGAAATCGGGGAGCGTCCACCAGTCCCACAGCGACGCGCCGGCATAGCCACGCTCGACCACGCCATCCAGATTGTCCCAATGGTTGAGCACGCGCAGCTTCACGCGCGGAGTCGAGGTCAGGTCGATTCGGTCGACGCTGCCGCCGGTCTGGAGATGTCGCAGCAACGCGAAGCTGCCATAGAGTACGCCGCGATCGGTGTTGGCGGTGACGAGCAGCACGCGGCGGGACCCGAGCGTGACTTGTCCAACGCGGTACCCCTCATCGCCGAGCGCTGCCAGTGGAAGGCGGAGTGCTGCGACGTCGGGGTCGTTGGTGGTGGCCAGCAGGATCGGCAGCGTGCTCGTCCCGAACAAACCTACGCCGCGGCGTAATTCCGCCGCGGCCACGTTCAGCGTAGGCGTATCGCCGCGCGCCTCGATCGTGGTTGCGCTGCGCGCACCTGTCGTCGCCAAAGTCGGATATCGCAGCCAGAGATCATAACCGTCTTCAGCTCGCGCCGGTCCGGTCAAACCAATTACCGCTCCGAACAGAAGCACGAACTTACCGATCCATCGGCCGAATATCGTCATAATCCTCTCCCGCCGTTCCGCACCACATTGACAGGATCGCGGATGATCAGCCATGTTATCGCTATCACGACGACGGCTTCGACAGCAATGCCGCGTTTCACATTAGGAGATAATCTTGGCCGGTACGAAGACAGCAGGGAACGCGCCGACCATGATGCCGACCCGGCGTGACCTTTTTGGCCTGCTCGGCTCGGTCTCCATCTCAGGGCTCATTCCCGGCGTTGCGTACGCCGCGACCGCGTCACCTACCTACCGCGATCCCCGCGCGCCGGTCGATCTTCGGGTCCGCGACCTCATGGCGCGGATGACGCTGGAGGAGAAAGTTGGCCAGACCATTTCCCTGTGGGCGACCAAGGCCGACGTGATGGTGCCGGGTGGGCTCGATTTCGATCCGGCGCGCGCGACCGCGGCGTATCCGGCGGGGTTCGGGCAGGTGACGCGGCCGTCCGACAAGCGCGGCGGGCCGTCGGTCGCGGTGACGGCGGGCGGCACTGGGGCCGCGTGGCGCGGGACGGCTTCGACGATTGCGTTCGTCAACGCGGTCCAGCGCTGGGCGCGGGGCACGCGGCTCGGCATCCCAGTGATCTTCCACGAGGAATCGCTGCACGGCTACATGGCGCCCGACGCGACGATGTTCCCGCAGGCGATCGGCATGGCAGGCAGCTTCGACCGAGACCTGATGCTACGCGCGCAGGTGATCATCGGTCGCGAAGTGCGCGCGCACGGCAGCCACCTCTCGCTGTCGCCGGTCGTCGACATCGCCCGCGATCCGCGCTGGGGCCGGATCGAGGAGACGTTCGGCGAGGATCCGTATCTGTGCGGCGAGATGGGCGTCGCCGCGGTTGAGGGGTTGCAGGGCGACAGCACGACATTGGCGCCCGGCAAGGTCTTCGCGACGCTGAAACACATGACCGGGCACGGCCAACCCCAGGCCGGTAACAATATCGGTCCCGCTCCGATCGGCGAGCGCGAACTGCGCGAGAGCTTCTTCCCGCCGTTCCGCGCGGTCGTGACGCGGACCGGGATCGGCGCGGTGATGCCATCGTATAACGAGATCGATGGCGTCCCGAGTCATGCGAACCACTGGCTGCTCGGCGACGTGCTGCGCGGCGAATGGGGGTTTTCGGGTGCGATCGTCAGCGATTACGGCGCAATCGAAGAACTCGACACGATCCACCACATTGCGCGCGACCTGAACGGGGCGGCGAAACTGGCTTTGGCAGCCGGGGTCGACAGCGCGCTGCCCGACGGCCTGGCCTACCGCACGCTTCCCGCCCAGGTGCGCGCGGGGACGGTGCCGATCGCACAGGTAGACGCCGCCTGCGCGCGCATGCTGGCATTGAAGTTCCGCGCCGGCTTGTTCGAGGAGTCGGTGGTCGATCCCCGCGTCGCCGCTCGCCTGACCGGTAACGCGGAAGCGCGCGGCGTCGCGCTGGAGGCTGGCCGCAAATCGATGTGCCTGCTGACCAACGACGGCACGCTGCCGCTCGCGCCGAAGGGCAAGATCGCCGTGATCGGGCCCAATGCCGCGATCGCGCGGCTCGGCGGCTATTCCGCTCCGCCGCGGCAGGCGGTGTCGCTGCTCGACGGTGTGCGTGCACTGGTCGGCGGCGCGGCGACGATCGTCCATGCGCAGGGCGTGTTCATCACCCAGAGCGAGGACCGGTCGCAGGACGCGGTGCTGCTCGCCGACCCCGCCAAGAACCGCGCGCTGAGCGCCGAGGCGGTCGAGGTCGCGCGCGGGGCGGACACGATCATCCTCGCGATCGGCGATACCGAGCAGACCAGCCGCGAGGGGTTCTCGGCTAATCACCTGGGCGATCGCACCACATTGGACCTGCTCGGCGAGCAGAACGCGCTGTTCGACGCGCTGCATGTGCTGGGCAAGCCGATCGTGATCGCGGCAATCAACGGCCGTCCGCCGAGCTGGCCGAACGTGATCGCGAAGGCGAACGCGGTGCTGGAATGCTGGTATCCGGGGCAGGAGGGCGGCACCGCGATGGCCGAGGCGCTGTTCGGGCGGATCAATCCGGGCGCAAAGCTGCCCGTGACCGTGGTGCGCGAAGTCGGCCAGGTGCCGTTCTATTACAACCGCAAGCCCTCGACCCAGCGTGGCTATCTGTTCGCGGAGACGGCGCCGTTGTTCCCGTTCGGGCACGGCCTCAGCTACACCCGCTTCGAGGTCAGCGCACCGCGGCTGTCGGCAGCGAAGATCGGCATCGCCGGCAGCGTCGGTGTCGAGGTCGACGTCGCCAATATCGGCCAACGCGCCGGCGACGAGGTCGTGCAGATCTACGTGCGCGACCAGGTTTCGTCGGTCGCCCGACCGGTGATGGAGCTGAAGGGCTTCGAACGCGTGACGCTCGCGCCCGGCGAACGACGGACGTTGCGCTTCACGCTCGGCCCCGACGCGTTCGCATTGTGGGACGTCGACATGCGCGAGGTCGTCGAGCCCGGCCTGTTCACCATCATGGCCGGGCCGAGTTCGGCACAGCTGAAATCCGCTATTCTCGAAATCGCCTGAAGGACCTGCGATGCCCAAGATCGTTTCCGCCCGCGTCATCGTCACGTCGCCCGGCCGTAATTTCGTCACGCTGAAGATCACGTGCGATGACGGCACCACCGGCCTCGGCGACGCGACGCTCAACGGCCGTGAACTCAGCGTCGCAAGCTACCTGACCGACCATGTCGTGCCATGCCTGATAGGCCGCGATGCGCACCGGATCGAGGACGTCTGGCAGTATCTCTACAAGGGCGCCTACTGGCGCCGCGGACCGGTGACGATGGCGGCGATCGCCGCGGTCGATACGGCCTTGTGGGATATCAAGGGCAAGCTCGCGGGCATGCCGGTGTACCAGTTGCTCGGCGGCGCTGCGCGCGATGCATGCATGGTCTACGCGCATGCCAACGGGACGACGATCGAGGACACGATCGCGGTCGCGAAGGCCGAGCAGGCCAAGGGCTACAAGGCAATCCGGCTGCAATGCGGCGTGCCGGGGCTCGCCTCGACTTACGGCGTCGCCAAGCACGGCGCACGATACGAGCCCGCCGACGCCGACCTGCCGAGCGAAAGCGTCTGGTCGACCGAAAAATACCTCCGCGTCGTCCCCGAACTGTTCAAGGCCGCGCGCGAGGCGATGGGCTGGGACGTCCACCTGCTCCACGACATTCACCACCGGCTGACGCCGATCGAGGCGGGGCGGCTCGGCAAGGCGCTCGAGCCGTATAATCTCTTCTGGATCGAGGATCCGACGCCTGCCGAGAACCAGGAGGCGTTCAAGCTGATCCGCCACCATACGACGACGCCGATCGCGGTGGGCGAGGTGTTCAATTCGATCTGGGACGCGAAGGACCTGATCCAGAACCAGCTGATCGACTATATCCGCGCGACCGTCGTGCATGCCGGCGGCATCACGCACCTGCGACGGATCGCGTCGCTCGCCGACCTGTACCAGGTGCGAACGGGCTGTCACGGCGCGACCGACCTGTCGCCGGTGGCGATGGCGGCGGCGCTGCATTTCGGGCTGTCGGTGCCCAATTTTGGCGTGCAGGAGCATATGCCACACACCGACGAGACCGATGCGGTCTTTCCGCATGCATACAGCTTCGACGACGGCATGATGCATCCGGGGGAGGCACCGGGGTTGGGCGTCGACATCGACGAGGATCTCGCCGCAACCTACGACTACAAGCGCGCCTATCTTCCGGTCGCGCGTCTTGAGGATGGCACGTTGTGCAATTGGTGAACGGGGCCATGCCAGCAGCCGAGAAACCTCGCGGCAAAGTGCGGTGGATCGTCTGTGCATTGCTCTTCGCTGCCGTTGCGCTGAGCTATATCGACCGGCTCGTGCTGCCGGTGCTGAAACCCGAACTCCAGGCGCGCTATGACTGGAGCGAGCAGGGCTATGCCGATCTCGCGATCGCGTTCCAGGCGGCGTACGGCATCGCCTATGTGCTGTTCGGGCGGTTCGTCGACCGGGTCGGCGCGAAGATCGGCTATGCGGTCGCGGTGACTTTGTGGACGATCGGTCATGTCGCGCATGCACTTTTCACCAGCGCGGGCATGATGATCTTCGCGCGTATCCCCCTCGCGATCGGCGAGGCCGGTGCGTTTCCGGCGGCGCTGGCCGCGGCCAACGAATGGTTTCCACAACGCGAGCGTGCGCTGGCGATCGGCATCTTCAACGCGGGCTCCAACGTCGGCGCGATCCTCACGCCATTGATCGTGCCGGTGATCGCGGTGACGTTCGGCTGGCGGATGGCGTTCATTGCGACCGGCGCGCTGACCGTGATCTGGTTGATGGCGTGGCTCGCTTTCTATAGGTCGCCGCGCAAGCACCCCCGCGTCACCCCTGAGGAACTGGCCTGGATCGAGGCCGATCCCGTGCCCGCCGCCAAGCCGGTCCGCTGGCGCACGCTGCTGCGCCTACGCCAGACCTGGGCGTATATGCTCGGTCGGTTCCTGATCGATCCGGTGTGGTGGACCTTCTTGTTCTGGCTGCCCGATTTCTTCAACCGGCAATACGGCGTGAAGATGCTCGATTTCGGTCCGCCGCTGGTCGCCGTGTACGTGCTGGCCGATGTCGGATCGGTCGCGGGCGGCTGGTTCTCGTCGCGGTTGCTGACGCGCGGCCAGACCCCGAACCGCGCACGAAAGACTGCGCTGTTCGCGTGCGCGCTGTTCGCCCTGCCGATCATCTTCGCCGCGCAGGCACCGGGACTATGGTGGGCGGTCGCGGCGATCGGCCTGGCGTGCGCATGCCACCAGGGCTTTTCCGCCAATGTCTATGCGATCCCCGGTGACCTGTTCCCACGCGGCATGGGCGGATCTGTGATCGGTCTCGGCGGGCTGGCGGGGGCGTTCGGCGGCATGCTGATGGCCAAGTTCGCGGGCACGATCCTCGCCGGCGTCGGCAGCTATGGTCCGATCTTCGTGGTCGCCGGGTGCGCCTATTTCGTCGCGTTGCTGGTTATCCACCTGCTCGTACCGCACTACACTCCCGTCGATCCGGAACGCCTCGCATGACCCATCCGCTACGCCTCCACCCCGACCGCCTGTTCCCCAGCGAAGGCCGCACCCGCGACATCGCCCGCGCGCTGCATGCGGGGGTGAAGGACCTGCCGATCGTCAGTCCGCACGGCCATACCGATCCGGCATGGTTCGCGCGGAACGAGGCGTTCAGCGATCCCGCGTCGCTGTTGATCGTCCCCGATCACTATGTGTTCCGGATGCTCTACAGCCAGGGCGTGCCGCTGAACGCGCTCGGCGTACCGACGGTGGATGGCAGCCCGACGGAGATCGATCCGCGCGCGATCTGGAAGATCTTCGCGGCGAACTACCATCTGTTCCGGGGCACGCCGTCGCGGATGTGGCTTGACTGGGTGTTCGCCGAGGCGTTCGAGATCGACGTCCGCCTCGAACCCGCGACCGCGGACCTGTATTTCGACACGATCGATGCCGCGCTGAAGACGACCGAGTTCCGCCCGCGCGCGCTGTTCGACCGGTTCGGGATCGAACTGATTGCGACCACCGAAAGCCCGCTCGACTCGCTGGAGCACCATGCCGCGATCCGCGGGAGCGACTGGAACGGCCGCGTCGTCACCGCCTATCGACCCGATCCGGTCGTCGATCCCGACACGCCGGGCTTCGCCGCCAACGTCCGCCGTTTCGGTGAGACCGCGGGCGAAGACGTCGGCAGCTATGCGGGCTATCTCGCGGCGCACCGCTTCCACCGTGCGCGCTTCCGCGATGCTGGTGCGACCTCGACCGATCACGGCCACCCGTCGGCGGCGACCGCAGACCTGACGCCTGCCGAAGCGGAGGCGCTCTACGCCCGCGTCATGGCCCAGCCGACCGCCGCCGACGCCGAACTCTTTCGCGCGCAGATGCTGACCGAGATGGCGGCGATGTCGGTCGAGGACGGTATGGTGATGCAGCTTCACCCTGCCGTCTCGCGCAGCCACAACGCCTCGGTGCTCGCGCGCTTCGGTCGCGACAAGGGGGGCGACATCCCGCTTCCCGGCGAGTTCGTCCGCGCATTGAAACCGCTGCTCGACCGGTTCGGCAACAACCCGGCGCTGACGCTGATCCTTTTCACGCTCGACGAGGACACCTACGCGCGTGAACTCGCCCCGCTCGCCGGGCATTACCCGTCGCTGCGGCTTGGCCCGCCCTGGTGGTTCCACGACAGTCCGGAGGGCATGCGCCGCTTCCGCGAACGCGCGACGGAGACGGCCGGCTTCTACAACACGGTCGGCTTCAACGACGACACCCGCGCCTTCCTCTCGATCCCGGCACGCCACGACGTCGCGCGCCGGATGGACTGCGCGTTCCTCGCGAAACTCGTCGCCGAACACCGGCTCGAAGAGGATGAAGCGCACGAGGTCGCCCGTGCGCTTGCCTACAACCTCGTCAAACAAGCCTATCGACTATGAAGCAGCCCGGCCTCGAGCGTTGCGCGAAGGAAGCGTTCCAGCCGGGACGTCGCGACATTCTTTTCGGAGCAATGGCGATGGTCGCCGCGCCTGCTTTTGGTGCCGGCCCCGCCGCCGAGCCGCGTATCCAGCGTCTGTCGCCCGCGTTCGACCGAATGGTCGCGCCGGGCACGCGGGTCGAGACGATCGCGACCGGCATTCGCTGGGCGGAGGGGCCGGTATGGGTGGAAGCCGGCCAATATCTGCTGTTCTCCGATCCTCCTGCCAATATCGTCCGTCGCTGGCGCAAGGGTGGACCGGCCGTGCCGTTCCTCGATCCGTCGGGGGCAGGAGGCACCGATCCGAAGCTCATCCGCGAACCGGGCGCGAACGGACTTGCGCTCGACCGTACGGGCCGGTTGTTGATCGCGAACAGTGGTGGGCGCTCGATCGATCGCGTGGATTTGGTCGCGCGGCGGCGCGAGGTGGTGGTCGACCGGTATCAGGGAAAGCGGTTCAACAGCCCGAACGACATGCATGTCGCGCGCGATGGGACGCTATATTTTACGGACCCGCCGTACGGTTTGACCGAAGGCGATACCTCGCCGCTGAAGGAAATGTCGGTGAACGGCGTGTATCGGCTGCGCCCCGGTGGTGTGGTCGAACTGCTGGAGGGGAGCCTGACGCGACCGAACGGCATCGCGCTGTCGCCTGATGAGACGCGCCTCTACGTATCAGTGTCGGACGAAACCGCACCCCGGATCATGGTCTACGACCTCGATGCCAAGGGCGTGCGCAATGCCCGGGTGCTGCTCGATGCCAAGGCGATGAAGGCGCGGGGCGGGGCGGGGTTGCCCGACGGCATGAAGGTCGCGCGGGACGGGACGCTGGTGTGCTCGGTGCCCGGCGGGATGATGTTCATGACGCCCGATGCGGAGCCGCTCGCGCTGGTGACGACCGGCGCGCCGATCGCCAACTGCGCGTTCGGCGAGCGGGGGCGGGCGCTATACATGACCGCCAACGACCGCGTCCTGCGCCTGCCGCTCCGTGCGGGTTGGCAAAGCGAGGGCTGATCCGTCTTCGCTCGACACGGGTCGTTTGCCCATCGGTCACGTTGGCACGGTCTTGGGACGCTCCCCGATAGCAACCGCTACCGGGGACAGGTCGATCAGAACCGGGCGCGGACGCCCAGGCGGTAGAAGCGGCCGAGCGTGTCGTATAGCGCCGGGTTCACGTCGAGGCCGGTGTTGGTCTGCGGTGCGGGCTCTGGATCGTGATCGAACAGATTGTCGACCTTGAAGAACATGCTGACCTGCTTGGTCAGGTTCACCGAACCGCCGAGGTCGATGTAGAAGGCGCCCTTCATCGTATTGTAGTCGATGGTCGGGTGGTTGGCGGTCGAGACCGGGCAAGCGCTGGTGCAGACGACATATTGATTGCCGAACACGCCGTCCGAGAACCAGCGCTCCTGCAGGTTGACGCTGAAGACGTCGTTGTCGTAGCTCTGCGTCGCCAGCCATTTCCAGTCCGGCGTCGCGCCGTTGTTGGCTCCGGCCTGGTCGACGACGTCAACGCCGGCGATTCCTGCGTCGACGAGGAACTCCTTCACATGCGTGCCGAGCACGCGGAGCGTGAAGTTGCCGGGAATGCCGAGCGGCTTCTTCCATTGATAGCTCGCCTCGATGTCGAACCCGCTGGTCTTCCACGATGCCAGATTGAACGGCTGGACGTTGATGAAATTGCCGCCCTGGGTCGGGCTGTTCAGTACGAAGCCACCGCAGAATGCCTGATTGCCCTCGAAGCAGAAGCGGACGATCTGGTCGGGCGACAGTGTCGAGACGACGCCGTCGAGCTTGATCTTGTAGTAATCGAACGACAGGCCGAGACCCGGCGCCCATGACGGGTGCGACAGGACGATACCAACCTCGGTATTGCGCGCGATTTCCGGCTTGAGAGCAGGGTTGCCGACGGTGTTCTGGAACGCCTGCACCCCGCTACCGGAGAAGGGATTGGTAAAGTTCGGCAACGTGGTGACGGTCGGTGCAGCGAACAGTTCGGACAGGTTCGGCGCGCGGACGTCGCGCGACGTGACGGCGCGCAGCCGGATGCCGTCGAGCGGCGTATCCCAAGTGCCGCCGGCCTTCCACGCCCAGACCGTGCCCGACGTTGAGTAGTGCGTCACGCGACCGGCGCCGTTGAGGTTGGCACGACCGATGGCTTCGCTGTTGAACAAGGGCAGGTTGAGTTCGAGGAACCCCTCATACACCTCGTACTTGCCGCGGCCGTTCTTGTAGTTGCCGGCTGCCCAGTTACTGCCCAGCGCGGAATTCAACAGCGGATCGGCGGGATAGGCGGTGCTGTTCGGGCTGAGTGCGGTTACGCCCGCACCATAGGGATCGCCGTGGACGCGGTAGAATTCGCGACGATACTCGCCACCGAAGGCAACCGCCAACGGCCCGGCCCACAGGTTGAGCGGCTCGCCGGAAAAGTTGAGGCTGGCGACGTCCTGCGTCAGCTTGGTGCGCTGGAGCGGGCCGTTGGCAGGCGTGACATAGGCGAGCGCCGATGCCGACGGCACCGCACCGCCGAAGATGTTGATAGGCTGGCATCCGGCGGCGCGCGCGGCCGGATCGGCGCAGACAATCGCGCCGTTCAGCGTGATCGCGTTGGTTGCCGCGACATAGCGGGGCTGCAACACGGTATTGTCGACGTCGATCGCCGCCTTTGTGATGCCGTGCTCGTAATAGGCATCGTAGGTCCACGGCGTGCTGCCGATCTCGAATTTGCCCTTCAGCCCGCCGACGAAACGGTATTGGCGCCGGTCCGTCTGGACCAGCGGATCGGGGAAGTTGCCGTTGCTGGTACCGAAGTTGAACTGCGTGATCCCTGGAGTCCCGGTAGCGGGATTTATCGCCGTCGCACAACGATCCCGCACCAGCTGCGGCAGGAAGGGGTTAGCGCACTGCACGGTCAGGTTAGGGCGGTTGTACCCCGGGCTCGGCTGGTTGCTGGTTTTCACCTGCGCGACGTTGACGGTGACATAGGCCTCGTTGTTGTCGGCAAAGTCGAAGCCGATCCGCCCGAAGCCGTTGAGCCGTTCCAGCGAAGATTTGAGCGATGCGCCCGAGCCCGGCGCGCCCGACAGGTCGCCGCCGACGCAGAAGCTGTTGGCGGGGAAGCAGTTGGTGACGCCGCCGGTGCCGGTCGGACGACCGTTCGAGCCATAGTTGAAATTATACGGCGCGCCGTTCTGGTCGAACGCGATGCCCTGCAACGGGCCGTTGTTGATCAGGCCGAAGCGCGCATATTGATAGGGCTGGGCATAGTCGCGGTAGTTGAACTGCGGCAGGCCGTTGTTGGTCTGACCGGTATTGACGAGCGTGGTGGCGCGGTACCAGTCGCGACCCTTGGCGAGGTCGGTGCCGAAATCGCCCGGGCCGACGCCGTCTTCGTCGTCATATTCGCCGCTGACGATCAGGTGGAGCTTATCGCCGAACAGTGAGGTGCCGAACGCGGCCTGAAACAGGCCCTGCTTGTCGTCGCCGTAATTGGTGATGCCGCCCTGCACGTTCGCCTTGAAGCCCTTGAAGCGCGTGTCGGTGATGAAGTTGACCACGCCGCCCACTGCGTCCGAGCCGTAGGAGGCGGATGCGCCACCGGTGACCACGTCGACGCGCTTTACGAGCAACTGCGGGAACATGCTGATGTCGGGCACGCCCGACACGTTTGCCCCGACGACGCGTTGGCCATCGAGCAGGGTCAGCGTACGGATCGGGCCGAGGCCGCGCAGTGAGAAGGAGCTGAGCCCCTGCGTGCCGCTGGACGTGCTGAACGTACCGGTGGAGGCGCCGGTCGAGCCTTGCAGCGACGGCAACTGCGCGACCGCGTTGAAGATGTTGGGCTGGGCGTTCTTGAGGATCTGGTCCTCGCCGATCACGGTCGTCGGCGTCGGTGCGTTGTACCCGCTCGAGACGATGCGCGACCCCGTGACGACGATGTCCTTGTCCGGCGCGGCCTGCTCTTCTGCAGCGGTCTGCGGGGTCAGCGTCTGGGGCGGCGCTGCCGGATCGGCCGATTGAGTCGAAGCGGGCAGGTCGGACGGCGGGGCAATTGTCTGGGCTGCGGCAGGGGCGCAGAGCAACGCGGTGGCCAGCACGATCATGCTGGTTGCGTTAACATTGAAAGATCCGACTGAGCGTCGACCGCGCGTAACCTTGTTCATCCGTCCATCCCCTTGTCGCACGTGGCGCGTGCCGTGGTCCGGCTTGGCGACGTGTCATTCTTGTCGTTCTCTACGATATACTGGGCGCGGTATCATCTACGACCATGGTCGCAGGTGCGGCGCGTGAGCCGAAGCCTGACACGTCAGGGCATCAGGCGCTTGCGGCCTTGCGAGAGATGCCAGCGCATCGCCAGCGCCGCGCCGTCCGCATCCTGCGCACGGATGGCTTCGACGATCGCGTCGTGCTCGTCCATCATCGCCTTGATCACTTCCGGCGCGCGCGACCGCGAGATGTCGACACCGGCGCGCAGGATCCGCATCACCGCGTCCTGGAGGTGATCGAAGACGGGCAGGAACGCAGCGTTGGCAGTCGCCTCGGCAATTGCGCGGTGCAGCACCCAGTCCTCGTCATGCGCCGGCGCATTCGACAGCAACGCGGTCCGCAACGCCTCCAACGCGTGTTCGATCGCGTCCATCTGGTGGTGCGACCGGCGTTGTGCCGCGAGCCGCGCCGCCTCCGCCTCCAGTACGAAGCGGACTTCGTAGGTGCCGAGCGTCGCCGCGATGTCGGCCATCGGCATGTGCGACCCGAGCCGCTCCGACGGGCGCCGCTTGACGTAGGATCCCGCGCCGCGCCGTGCCTGCGTGATGCCGTCGGACGCGAGCCTCGCCAGCGCCTCGCGGACGATCGTGCGGGACATGCCGAACATCGTGGCGAGCTTGTCCTCGGCCGGAAGCCGATCGCCGACCGCGAGCTGCTCATCGAGGATGATCTGGACGATCGCGGTATAGGCGCGGTCCGCCAGCCTTACGCCGTTCGCGGCGGGCTTGTCCGGAACGATCGGCGGCGGGGTGCCCGGGGTCTCAGACGACATGGCTGAGCGCCAGGACGAAGGCGAGGCCGACCACCGAGATCGACGTTTCCAGCAACGACCAGGTGCGGAACGTGTCCGCAGTGCTGGTGCCGACATAGCTTTTGACGAGCCAGAAGCCGGGATCGTTGACGTGGCTGAAGAATACCGATCCGGCTCCGATCGCGAGCACGACGAGTTCGGGCGACACGCCGGAACTTGCGACGACGCCCGGCATGATCCCAACCGCGGTGATCGTCGCCACCGTCGCCGAGCCGGCCGCGAGGCGTATGCCGACCGCGACCAGCCAGCCGAGCAACAGCGGCGAGATCGAATACATCAATACGGTGCGCGCGAGCAGGTCGGACAGGCCTGCGGTCACCAGCACCTGCTTCAACGCGCCGCCCGCGCCGATCGCGAGCAGGATCGCCCCCGCGGCGCCCATCGTCTCGTGCCACACCGCGTTCTGGATGGCAGCCTCGCGCAGGCGGCGGCCGAACAGCAGCGGGAGTGCGATCAGGTTGGTCAGCAGCAGCGCGACGACCGGGTTGCTCGCGGCGACCAGCCATGCGGTTCCTTTCATGCCCGGAATCATCTGGCCCAGCTCGCCGGTCGCGATCATCAGCACCGGCAGGAGCACGATCAGCAGCGACCACAGCCGCGGCGGCGGGGCGATGCCGAGCCCCGGATCATGCAGCACCGGCGCTTCCAGCCGCACGCCGCCCGTGGTGAACTTCGCTAGCAGCGGGCCGGAGATGATCGCCGTCGGGATGGCGATCGCGATGCCGTACAACATGGTCTTGCCGAGGTTGGCACCCAGTGCCTCGACCGCGAGCAGTGGGCCGGGATGCGGAGGCACGAGCGCATGGACCACGCCGAGCCCTGCCAGCGCCGGCATGATTAGCCTCAACTTGGCGGCATCGCGTTCTGCGCCGTCCTTGCCGGTCATTTCCTCGGCGGCCGCGACGACGATCGGCAGTAGCAGGACGAGGCCGGTCTCGAAGAACAGCGGCAGGCCGACGATAATCGCGATACCGAGCGTCGCCCAAGGTGCGGCCTGCTTGCCGGTCAACTGCAACGCGCCTTTGGCAAGCGACGCCGCGGCTCCCGACAGATGCAGCATCGCGCCGAGCGACAGGCCGAGCGCGACGACGAGCCCGGTGCCGCCGATGATGTCGCCGACGCCTTTCTGCACCGCCTTGGCGACGTCGGGGAGGGGGAGTCCAGCGAGCAGGCCGACGGTGAACGCGCCGCATAACAGGCCGATAAAGGGGTGGAGTCGACCGCGAACGATCATCAGGACGGCGAGGAATATCCCCGCGAGTGCAGCGATCACGAGTCGCATGTCGGGGCTGATCATCGGCGTACAGATCGCAGTCGCGCGCGATCGTCCAGTGCTCGTGACATCACGCCCCTCCCGTTGATCGACGGCGCCTTCGCCTGCCGATATGATGGCATATCTGTACGACAGGTCTTTTCGATCTGACAACAAAAAAGGCTTGATTGCGTCCGATCGCACGGCCCATAGTCAAAACCTGTCCAACCGAATCCGCGTAACGGATCACTGGATCAACAGCGACAGCCACCGCGTCTCGGCCCTAGGTCGCTGCGATTTCGGCCGGCGCACAGGGAGGGATGACCATGGAACGGCCTGGATACCATACGCACCAACCTTCGGTTGCGATCGCTGCTGCCTCTTGCGCCGCGTCGCCGCGGCTGACCCCAACGCAGATCAGGGTCCTTCGCGGCGTCCATTCGGGCCTGCTCAACAAGCAGATCGCGTTCGATCTCGGCATCGCCGAGGCTACCGTGAAGGTCCACATGACCGCCCTGATGCGCAAGCTGAACGTCCGCAACCGGACGCAGGCTGCGATCGTCGCGCAGACGCTGGCGATCTGACACTTGCCTTCGATTCCCCTCTGGCGGGGGAGGATCGGAGGGCCCCGGATACGACCTTCGTCGCAGATGAAGCGGACCTCCACGAACGGTAGGACTGCTGTCCTGATAACGGGAGACGGACGATGGTTGCGAAATGGCTGCTCTGCGGAACGGCGCTTCTTGTCGCCAGCCCGGCCCTCGCAAAGACCACGGCCGCAAAGACCGTGGCGCCGACCCGGTCGGTCTCGGTCTATCTCAGCCAGCCCAACGATCCGCGGGCGATAACCGTCAAGGGCGTCGGCGACGGCCGCGCGGACGATAGCGCGGCGATCCAACAGGCGATCGATGCGGCGGCGGCTGGTGGTCATGGCGGCGTCGTGTTCCTGCCGTCGGGACGTTACCGGATCACACGCACGATCTTCATCCGGTCCGCCGTCCGCGTCTTCGGCGTAGGCGCGACTCGCCCCGAGATCGTCCTCGCCGACAACAGTGCCGGTTTCGGATCCGGCGTGGCGGCGATGGTCAGCTTCACCGGCGAGGACCAGTACCGCGTCGGCAAGGCACCCGTACCGCCGCGCACCAGCGTGCCGTTCGATCCGGCGATCTTCGACGCAACCTCGAGCACCTTCTATTCCACGCTGTCCAACGTCGATTTCCGGATCGGCGACGGCAATGCGGGTGCGGTCGCGGTGCGCTTCCGCGTCGCGCAACACGGCTATCTGCGACACATCGACTTTCACATCGGCTCGGGTCTTGCCGGCGTCTATCAGGCGGGCAACGAGTTCGAGAATCTGCGCTTCTTCGGCGGTCGCTACGGCATCATGTCGGAGAAGACCTCGCCGGCGTGGCAGTTCACGCTGCTCGATTCAAAGTTCCAGGGTCAGCGCGACGCGGCGATCCGCGAGCATGAGGTCGACCTGACCCTCGTCAACGTCGCGATCCGCGATACGCCGGTCGGGATCGAGATCGACCGCGGCTATTCGGACTCGTTCTGGGGCAAGGACGTCCGGTTCGAGAACGTATCGCAGGCGGGCATCGTCGTTTCCGCCGAGAACAGCGTCTTCACGCAGATCGGCTTCGACAATGCGGTCGCGAGCAACACGCCGACCTTTGCGCGCTTCCGTGATAGCGGAAAGACCGTCGCGGCGGCGGGGCCGACCTACCGGGTCGCCGACTTTTCCTACGGTCTGAAGCTGGCGGGCCTCGGTACGATCGGCGAATATGCGACCGACGTCTCGATCGCGCCGCTGTCTCGACTGCCCGCTCGACGCGCGCCTGCGATCCGGGCCATGCCTGCGGTGCGCGAATGGGCGAACGTGCATGATTTGGGCGTCAAAGGTGACGATACCACCGACGATACCGCAGCCTTGCAGCGCGCGATCGACACCCACCGCGTGCTATATCTCCCGGTCGGTCGGTACCGCGTCACCGACACGCTGAAGCTGCGCCCCGACAGCGTGCTGATCTCGCTGCACCCGAGCCTCACGCACCTCTATCTCCCCGACGAGACGCCGGCCTATATGGGCGTCGGTGGCCCGAAGGCTCTGCTGGAGAGCGCGAAGGGCGGCAACGCGATCGTCTCCGGCCTCGGGCTCTGGACCGGCGGCGTGAACCCGCGCGCGACGGCGTTGCTCTGGAAGGCGGGCGAGGCGTCGATGATCAATGACGTCAAGATCCAGGGCGGCGGCGGCACCGTGCTGACCAAGGGCAGCCCGATCGGATTCGGCGATCCGCGCGCGCGTTTCGACGGTCAGCACCCGAGCATCTGGGTGACCGACGGCGGCGGCGGCACGTTCGCGGCGATCTGGTCGCCGAACACGCTGGCCTCGGCGAGCTTCCACGTCTCGAACACCAAGACCCCCGGCCACGTCTACGAACTTTCCGCCGAACATCATTATCGCGCCGAGATCGTGCTCGACAACGTCGAGAACTGGGAATTCCTCGCACCGCAGACCGAGCAGGAGGTGCGCGACGGCGTCGATGCGATTTCCACCGAAATCCGCAATTCGCGCAACATCCTGTTCGCCAATTATCACAGCTACCGCGTCACGCGGTCGATCAAGCCAATGGACGCCGCGGTAAAGCTCTACAACTCGGGCGATATCCGTTTCCGCAATGTCCATGTGAACGCCGAAAGCGGGTTTGCGAGCTGCGATGCGAAGGGCTGCGGCACGTATCTGCGCGCGAGCAAGTTCCCGTTCGAGAACGCGATCAAGGACATGACGCGCGGGCAGGAAGTGCGCGAACTCGAATTCGCCAAGCTCGACGTGCCGGCTGCACCTGCGACGGCAGTGCGAACACCGATACCGGCGACGCCCGGCGTCGAGAAACTCGCGGACGATTTCTATTCGATCGCCGGCGGTGCGGTCGATGCGCAGGGCAAGCTGTACTTCATCGATCGTCGCTTCCAGCGGATCCATGGCTGGTCGAAGACCGAAGGCCTGTCGATCGTCGCGGAAGCGCCGCTCGACGCGGTGAACCTCGCGGTCGACAAGTCCGGCGATCTGCTGGTGCTGTCATCGGCCGGGCGAGACGGGACTGTCTACAGCATCGATCCGACCAAGCCCTCCGACGTCAAGGTGATCGCACCGACCCCAGCCAAGGCGCGACGCGGGGCGGCGACCGTGCTGCCCGTCAACGTCTGGGCGAATGGCGAGTTCGCCGACCGGATCGATCCTACGACGTACCAATATCCACCGCTCGCCGATTTCTTCACCGGCAAGATGGGCGAGGCGAAGGCGCGGGAATATGTCTCGCCAGATGGGTCGCTGGTACTGCCGGCGTTCCGCGTGTGGAATCAGGGGCCGGACGATCATCAGGGTTGGCGCTGGTCCGATACGCTCGACTCCTATGGGTTCGTCACGGCGCCCCCCGGCGAGCGGGTAGTGCTGACCAACGGATCGGAGAACCGCACGTATAGCGGTCTGGTCGGCGACAATGGCCGGGTGACGGACCTCAAGGTCGTCGCACCGCGCGGCGGCGAGAGCGCAACGCGCGACGCGGCCGGCAACCTGTACGTCGCCAATGGACAGGTGTTCGTCTACCGGCCGGACGGCACGCTGTTACGCCGTATCGACGTACCGGAACGTCCGCTGCAACTCGTCATCGGTGGCGCCGATCGTCGTACGCTGTTCATCCTGGCGCACCACGCACTCTACTCTATCGGACTGTAAGCGCGCCGGGCGGTCGGTCAGATCGCCCGCTTGCGCCGAACCAGGCTGACCGTCTGGATCAGCGTCGCCAGTGCGGTCAGTACGATGCCGAGCATGACCACGCCGGACCAGCCGGCCGCGGCCCAGGCCTGAGTCGCGGCGGCGGACCCGATCGCGCCGCCCAGGAACATCCCGCCCATGAAGATCGTGTTGAGCCGCGCCCGTGCCTCGGGGCGCAGCGCGTAGACGATGTGCTGGTTGGAGACGAGCGCGCTCTGGACAGCGAAATCGAGTACGATGACACCGACGACCATGCCCGCGATCGACGTCCACACGCCGAACATGATCCACGATACCAGCGTCAGCGCGGCGCCGAGCGCGATCACCATGTGCGGACCCTTTCGATCCGCGTACCGTCCGGCGATCGGTGCGGCGAAGATGCCGACTGCGCCGACGATGCCGAACAGGCCCGCAACGTCGGCGCCCATCGCATAGCGCGGCTCCTGAAGTCGGAGCGCTAGGATCGTCCAGAATGCGGTGAATGCGGCGAAGATCAGCGACTGGGTGACGGTCGCCAGCCGCAATGCGCCGAACTCGCGCCACAGCCCGACGAGCGAGCGGAGGAGGCCGCCATAGGAAAGTGTGGCGGCTGGCTGGCTGCGGGGCAGCTTGATCGCCATCCAGAGGCCGACGGCGAGCGCCATCGGCACGCCGAGCCAGAACATCTCGCGCCAGCCGGCATGCGTGGCGACGAAGCCAGCGAGTGTCCGGCTCAACAATATGCCGCACAACAGGCCCGACATGACCGTGCCGACGGTTGCCCCGCGTCGGTCCGGCGCGGCGAGGTTGGCGGCTAGCGGAACGATCTGCTGCGCGACCGTGGAAGCGATACCGACCAGTAGTGACGCAGCCAAGACGAGCCCTGCGGTAGGCGCGACTGCGGCGGCGACCAGCGCGGCGGCCAGGACGGCGAACTGGATCACGATCAGGCGCTTGCGCTCGATCAGGTCGCCGAGCGGTACGAGGAAGAACAGGCCCGCGGCATACCCCAGTTGCGTCGCGGTGGGGATCAGGGTGGACAGCTTGCCCGGCAGATCCTTCTCGATCACGCCGAGCATCGGCTGGTTGTAATAGATGTTGGCGACCGCGACGCCGGCAGCGGCCGCCATCGCGAACGTCACGCTGCTGGTCAGGACATAGCCCGTCGTACGAGGTTCCGGGCGGTCTTGCGCGGTCGATGTCATGGTCAATTCCGGTGTACGGCGCCGCGCCTGACGGGCGCGCCATGCTTGCAGGTGAATGGGTCGGGCTGTCGGTAGCGGGCGGCGACGCGCGCTCGGCTTAGATGGGCAGTTCACCCGTAAGGTAAAGTGCGGACGGCAGGCTCGACGGCAGCGTAGGTTCGGGCGCGGTACGCGTCGCGGCGGCGCGAAGCCACTCGGGGCCACCGTCGCGGTGCCGGGTCGAGCCATCCGACCGCGTCGGCACCTTGCCGTAGATCGGCGGCCCGTCGCGGCCGGGCGATCCTGCACCGAACGACGCTGCGATGTTGCCGTAGGTCGACGGATCGCGCCCGTCGAGACTGAGCCGGTCGTTCAGATAACAGGCGGTCGCCCACGCGGTCTCGGGATCGGGCGTCAGGGCGATGATCCGCTTGGCCCAGTACATCCGCAGATTATTGTGCATCCAGCCCTCGACCAGGAACTGGCGCTGGCAGGCGTTCCAGGTCTCGTCGCGGGTGGTTCCATTGAGCAGGTCGGCGAGCGTTTCCACTTCCGGACGCGGGTCAGAAGCGTGAGCGGCCAGCG
Source organism: Sphingomonas faeni (assembly GCF_003053745.1). Lineage (GTDB taxonomy): Bacteria > Pseudomonadota > Alphaproteobacteria > Sphingomonadales > Sphingomonadaceae > Sphingomonas > Sphingomonas faeni. The sequence goes on from NZ_QAYE01000005.1 coordinate 216,762, forward strand.
TTTCGCGGGCCCATTCCGAGACGCGGTCGTAGCGCTCGGGCGAGGGAAGCGCGCGAGCCTGGTAGTGGAACCATTCGCGCCATGTCAGCAGTTCGTCGGCGATTTTGGTCTTGGCGGCGGCGGGCGCATCGGCGGCTTCGACGGTGGCCATGACTTCGCGTGGGCCGATCACGCCGAAATGCAGATAGGGCGAGAGCATGCTCGCACCGACCGGCTTGGTCGCATCGTTGCGGGTCGTCGCGTAGGTCGGCAGCACTGTGTCCATCAGCCGTTCGAGCTTGGACAGCGCGCCATCGCGGCCGGCCGGGAAGTCGGGGCTGAGTGCAAGCGAATGGTCGATCGCCGTGTTCTCGACCAGCCGGTCCAGGTCGGCGTCGCTGCAGGATTCGAGACGATCGGACGTGAAGGGCAGGGGGCCGTCATACGCGGCAACGCCCGCCTGAAGGTCGTCGGTCGCCAGCCAATCCGCACGCACTGCCTCGTGCTTGCGCCGGAACGCGGTGGTCGAGCCGATGCCGTCGCCGAGCAGCGCGGGGGGTACCAAGCATGCGGCGTTGACCGCGAACATCGCGGCTTCGGTGTGGGCGGCGACACGGTCCGACTGCCAGCGTGCGACGAAGGTCGGCTGATCCTCGACGAACACCGCGGCGCTGTCGGCGGCCAGACGGTAGACAAGACCCTTCTCGCGCGCGTCTGCACGGTCGACATGCTGGACGCAGGCGAGGCCGCGCTGGCGACAGTCCCGCGCCAGATCGCGGCTCGCGCCGAGAATGAAACGGTGCAGGCGGTTTGACGCATAGGGATAATCCTCGCGCAGACCGTGATAGACGAGGACCGGTAGGCCGAGATCGTTGCCGAGACGGATCGCCGCGTCGATTACCGGATTGTCCCGCGCCCGCAACGCCTGTTGCAGCCAACAGAGAACGTAGCGTCCGCTTGGTCGGACTTCGGCTGCGTTCATCCGACGAACGCGAGGCGCCTCCGACCAGGATTGTAGCGGCGGGACGTTCGAAGCTTGCGGGAATTGCGGTATCATTGTCGCCCAACACACAGGCTTCGTTCTACGATCCCTTAAGGTCGTGAGTATGCATTGCATCGAGCGCCTCGGAGATCAGCGCGGCGACGACGGTCTGGCCAAGCGCATCCGCCTCCACCAAGGCATCCTCAAGATGCTCGCGAAGCCGTTGATCGGGATTTAGCATCCGTTGTGGCATATCCGAATATACCAACCGCAACGACTGACTACAGAAGTCGTCTCTTCGACTAATCCCGCAAAAATACCGCCTCGGCCCAATATCGAGAAAAGCGGTATCGCTACCTCACGCGGCTGCCGATCTCTCGACTCATAAATCGCGGTAGTAAAAGATTTCTGGTTCGTCTGCCGGACGTAAGCCGACGATCTGCCCTGCCGGTTGCCAGTTGGTAAGCCTCAAAAGCCCGACCGCTGCGCTGTTGTCGGCACCGGTCGAAATGAAAACCCGCCCGTTCAGGATCGAATTCAGTTCGGCTATCAACGATTGGGCGATCCCATGACGACGATAGTCGGGATCGACGACCAGTTTGTTCACATAGTCCATGCCGATGCATCCGCCGGTCTGCCACGCGATATAGCCTGCGATGACGCCGTCCACTTCGGCGACCAGCATGCGGCGCTCGACGATCTCCGCGATCCGGTCTCCGGGAAAGGAATCGAACGCCATCAACCGGGACAGGTCATAGGGTTCGGCGGCTCGGATCGCGGTCATGCTCTCTCCCTGCTGCAACCGATCGCTGGGTACAGGTCGGCGGCTTGAAGGGCAGAACGGACGTTCCGGCTGGAAGTCTCACAAGTTGCTTTAGATCATAGAGATTCCTGGTACGTTCTTGCTTCGGGTAGCGGCCGTGCGCGAACGAGTTGCCTGGACCGTGTTCGCGCGGATAAGCTGGCGGAATGGAAAACACCGCACCGCAGCTCGACCTGTTCACCCGCCTCGAAATCGCGATCGAGGAGCGCAACGAGGCCGCCGAAGCTTTCGACGTCTTCAAGCAGGATGCCGTGATGGCACACGCCCCGGCCGCCGGAGCGGAGCCGGCCGTGACGAGCGAGGACGCCGCCGATGCCGCCGCGGGCGAGGTCGACGACTTCAACGCCGAGGTGAACGCGCTGTTGCAGGGCGCGACGGACGCGGAGCTTGCGGGCGCGTACGAACAGTCGGGCGGCGAGGTCGGCAACCCGGTGGCCGAGGCGCTGTTGGGCGAGATCAAGCTTCGCGAGGGTCGCGCCTAACCGTCCGACGATGTCGTTAGCCGAGACATTTCACGGCGCGATGAGTCTAAATGCCGCGCTGCAACGTATTTGTCATACCGTTGCGGCGTTGGCGCTCCCTTGCCGACCCGGACGGTGCTCGTTGATCGAGCTGCCGAGGCGGTCGGCCTACCTTGTTTTCACAGCATGTTTTCTGGGTAGGCCGGCCGCTGTCCGCCGTTTTTTTGGAATGGTCTTGAGGTTTGCCAGTGCACGACGTGAGGCACTCCAGCCAGATCAACGCGATAGCTCTTTCCACCACCCGCCCAACCGCCTAAGCGGCACGTATCCCCGGGGGGCCGCTGATGTGCGGCTGAGAGGTGGGCAACAGCCCATGACCCGCTGAACCTGATCCGGCTTATACCGGCGTAGGGAGGGTCTGCGGCTGGCCCGTCGTCCCTCCGATTGGAGTGGACGTGACGTTTTTTATTGCTGGTTTTTCGTTGTGACGCGCCCGTTTTTAGCGCGTGGCCGCCCTGCTTTCCGGGTAGCGCTGACCCTTTCGGCGAGCCTTGCCGCATCCTCTGCAAGCGCGCAGGTCGTGTCCGAGCCGGTCGAACCCGCCGAAATCCGGGTGGTCGGCAAGCAGGACCCTGCCGGTCTGCTCTCGGACCAAAAGGTGCCGCGCGCGCAGAGTGCGATCTCCGCCGACTTCATCGTCAAGCAGGCGCCGACGCTCAACGCGTTCCAGTTGGTGACGCTGCTGCCCGGCGCGAACGTCGCGTCGAGCGACCCGTACGGCCTGTCGACGAGTTCGAGCCTAACGCTGCGCGGTCTCGGGCAGGACGAGATCGGCGTGCTGATGGAAGGCGCGCCGCAGAACGACATCGGCTATTATTATGCCTATCCGTCGCAGTTCGCCGACCCCGAGAATCTCAAGCGCATCTCGCTGGCCCAAGGCTCGGTCGATATCGATTCCCCGACGCTGGGCGGGGCAGGCGGGCTGTTGTCGCTGTCGCTCGACGATCCGAAGGCGCAGCCCGGCGCACTCGTCGACCTGTCGCTCGGCAGCTACGCGGCGCGGCGTGGGTTCTTCCGGATCGATAGCGGGACGATCGGCAACACCGGACTGAAGGCGTTCCTGTCCTATTCGAACACCCGCGCCGACAATTGGCGAGGTGCCGGTTTCGACATGCGGCAGCATATCGACGCCAAGATTCTTGACGAATGGGGCGCCGGCAACCGCGCCAGCCTTGCGTTGTCGTACAACGACGCGAACTCGTCGAGCTATCCGAGTCCGACGCTCGCCGAATGGAACGCGCAGGGCCGCGACTTCAACTACGACAAGCGTTACACGGTGGGGAACACCAACTATTGGCGCCTGTACCGCGCGCCGTTCCGCAACCTCTACGCCTCCGCGCCAGTGCATCTGGTGCTAAGCGATCGGCTCGCGCTCGACACCACCACCTACCTCCAGTTCGGCTACGGCAACTCGCCCTATGGGACGCAGCTGACCACGGAAGGGAATTTCCTCGGCGCCGAAGAACTGGCGCAGCCAATCGCGCTGCCTGGTGCGGTCGACGGCGTCGCGACCGTGCTCGGCAATTACACCGGCGACCAGATGCGGACCGGCAACGTCAGCAAACTGACCTTGAAGGCTGGCACACACACGCTCACGGCGGGACTCTGGTTCGACTACGGCACCGACCGCGTCACGCAGTCGTACACCTCGGTCGACGCCGATGGGCAGCCTTTCGACCGCTGGGGCTACCGAGCAAAGGCGATCCGGACCGCCGACGGCCGCCTGCTCGCTTATGAGAACCAGCGCACCGTCACCGTGACGAAAGGCTTCTTCCTCGCCGACAGCATCGCGCTGACGCAGCGACTGACGATCGATGCCGGATTCAAGGGCGTGAACGTCCTGCGCAACGGCCGCAATTACCTGCCCGGGCCACAGGACAAGGTGCGCAACGACAGCTTCGCCGCGTTGCCGCGTGCCGCGATCCACTACCGGATCGACGATCGCCAGCAGCTGTTCGCCAACATCACGACCAACTTCCGCACGCCCAACGAGTTCACGCTCTACAACAGCTACTATGGCGGCGAAGTGGTGGTGCAGGGGACGAACGCACTCAAGAACGAATATTCGGTGTCGCAGGAGATCGGCTATCGCTTCATCGGCGAACAGCTCTCTGCCTCGGTCACCGGCTTCCACTACAAGTTCCGCAACCGCCAACTCGCCACCGTGCTCGACCAGGGCGGCGCGCAGGTGAACGCGACGCTCAACGCGGGCGGCCAGACTTCGTACGGGGTGGATGCGGAGATCGATTACCGCCCGGTCGCGGGTGTCAGCCTGTATCTCTCGGGCGAATATCTCCGCGCACGGATCGACGACGACCTGCCGGTGGGCGCGGACTTCCTGCCGACGAGGGGCAAGCATGCGGTCTCCAGCCCGACCGTCCAGTTCGGCGCCGGCGGGATCTATGACGACGGGCGTTTCTTCGGCAGCGTCGCGTCGAAATATATCGGGCGGCAATATGCGAGCTTCATGAACGATGAGCGCATCAAGGGCTATGCGACGCTCGATCTGTCGGTCGGCATGCACCTCGCCGACTGGCTCGACGGCAAGCGCACCGACCTGCGCGTCAACGCGATCAACGTCACCGATCCGCACGTCCTCGCCGGCGTGCAGTCGGTCAGCACCAATGCGCAGGACACGATCGGCCGCAACGGCACCGTGATCGCCGGCTCGCCGCCCGCGTATTACATCGGCAGCGGTGCGGCGGTCATGGCGACGATCTCGCGATCGTTCTGAGGTGGCGTCGCAGCTGAAGCATTTCGTCCACGGCATGGGCACGACGCTGGAGGCGCCGACCTGGCCCGCCATCGCTGCGGACGAGGCTGAGGCGGTGCTGGCGCATTTTCCGGCGGCAGGGCGGATGACCGGGCTGCACTGGCATTCCCCGCGACCGTTCTCCGCCGCGACCCTGGTGCACACGACGAACGGCGCGTTCCTGCTGAAGCGCCACCATCACCGCGTCCGCACGGTGGAAGGGCTCGCCGAGGAGCACGCGTTTATCGCGCACCTCGCCGGTGCGGGCGTGTCGGTGCCCCAGGTTATGACGACCGCGGAGGGTGCGAGCGCGGTCGCGATCGGCCCCTGGTCGTACGAACTGCACCGCCAGGCGCCGGGCGAGGATCTGTATCGCGATCGGCTGTCTTGGACGCCGTTCCTGTCGCTCGATCATGCCCATGCCGCCGGTGTGGCACTGGCGGAACTGCACGTCGCGGCGGGCGGGTTCGATGCGCCAGCGCGACGCCAACACCCTCTGATCTCGAGTTTCACGATACTCCCTGCCGCCGATCCCGTGGCCGCAGCGTGCGCGTATGTCGCCTCCCGCCCTGCGCTGGCCGCGTTCCTCGCGGACCGGCCGTGGCAAGCGCAACTCGCGCGATTGTTCGAGCAGGCCGATAGCAACCTGTCGTCGCTTCTTGCGAAACAGACGCCGTTGTGGACGCACAACGACTGGCATCCTTCCAACCTTCTCTGGACGCGAGAGGGCGCGGTGCGGACCGTGTTCGACTTCGGGTTGGCGGATCGCACGAATGCCGTTCACGACATCGCGACGGCGATCGAGCGGACGGCGGTGCGCTGGCTGGATCTGGGGAAGGGGGCGGACGATGCGATCGCCGATCCCGAGACGGCGCTGGCGCTGATGGCGGGCTATGCCGAAGTCCTACCGCTGAGCGATGCGGAGATCGCCGCGGTCGTGTCGCTGTTGCCGCTGGTCCATGTCGAATTCGCGCTGTCGGAGGCCGATTACTTCACCGCCGTCGTGGCGGACACCGCGTCCGCCGCCATGGCTTGGGATGATTATTTGATCGACCATGCGGCGTGGTTCTTCTCGCCTCCGGGCCAGGACTTCCTGCGCCGGATCGCTCAGTCATGACGCCGCTCGAGATCGTCGCGGTCGTCGTCAGTTTCGCCGGGATATGGCTGACCGCGAAGCGCAACATGCTGTGCTGGCCGGTCAATTTCGTCGCGTGTGCGCTCTACTTCAAGCTGTTCCTCGACGTACGGCTCTATGCGGACATGGTGCTTCAGGCGCTGTTTGCGATCGCGATCGTCTATGGCTGGCTGGCATGGGCGCGCGGCAAGGACGATAAAGGCGATGTCGTCGTGGAGCCTTTGCGGCCATCGCGTGCGCTCGCCGGTCTCGGCGCGGGCGCGGTCGGGGCGTTCGTGATCGGCTGGTTCATGAGCCGTTACACCGACGCGGCATTGCCATGGGCCGACGCGACGCTCAGCAGCTTCAGTCTGGTCGCGCAATATTGGGTCGCGCGACGTCATGCGGCGAACTGGCTGCTGTGGATCGCGGTGGACGTCCTGTATGTCGGGATGTTCGCCTACAAGGGGCTCGTGCTCACGGCCGGCCTGTACGCGGCGATGGTCGTGCTGGCCGTGATCGGATATCGGCGCTGGCAGGCGCGCTCTACTGGCTAGCGCGCGAAACGGAGATCGGGTGTTGGCGGAAAAGACGAAGGACTGGGACGGCAACGCGGTCCGCAAATGGCTGGATGCACGGGGGATTGCCGCACGCTCCGAGCAGGTCGTCGCCGAGCGCGGTGGCCGTGAACTACAGGACGACTGTGACAAGGCATCGGCCGAGGAAATGGTCTGTGCGCTGATGAATCGAAAGGGCGTGGCGGATTGCCAGGCCGCGTTTGCCGCCGCACTTTCGGCGATATTGGAGCGCGACGAATATATCTGGCGCGGCGTCTACAACGATACGCGCTTCGACCGGCACGTGCGGTCCTACGCTAGAAAGCTGGTTAAAATGGCGAAGACGAACACCGGGTTCGAGAACGTCGCACATTACCAATAGGCTTCGATAGGGCGGCCCGCTCGATGGAGAGCGGGCCGCATTTTAGCGATTAGCGACGGTCGAAGTCGAACCAGCCGCGCTTGGTGCCATCATTATTGTAGGCTGGACGTGCCGAAGACGCAGCTACGGGACGCGTATCAGGCGACACGAAGATCGAGCGATCCTCGACCGGCGCACGAGTTGTCGTCACGGGGGCGACTGGCGCTACCGGCGTGGCCTTTACAAGGCGCGCATTCTCGTGTTCGGCCTCGACCGCGCGCTTTTCGGCGGCGGCGGCGCGGATGTCGGCATCCTTCTTGGCGACCGCGTGGGCATCGCGTTCGGCGTGATAGCGCGCCTTCCACTTCTTGCCGCCGGGATGGCTCGCCAATCCGAACAGCCAGCCGGCGACGAAGATCAGTGCGAGCGCGGCGAATTGCGTAGGCGTGGAAAACAACGGCATCGAAAAACCCTCCTGTTACGGGGGCTCAACGATCCGTTGGCGTTGCGGTTGCTTACCCCTTCAGCAGCGCGTCGGAGATCGAGCAGGCGGCTGGGCCGAGAATGACGACGAACAGCACCGGCAGGATGAACAGGATCAGCGGCACGGTCATGATCGCGGGCAGACGTGCCGCCTTTTCCTCGGCGCGCATCATGCGTTCGTTGCGGAATTCGCCCGACAATACGCGCAGTGCGGAGGCGAGCGGCGTGCCGTATTTCTCGGTCTGGATCATCGTCGTGACGACGCCCTTCACCGCGTCCAGCTTCACGCGCAACGCGAAGTTCTCGAACGCGCTGCGGCGGTCGGTCAGGAAGCCCAGTTCGATCGCGGTGAGGGTGAATTCCTCACCCAGTTCGGGATAGGCGCGGCCGAGTTCGCGCGCGACGCGGTGGAACGCGGCATCGACGGTCAGGCCGGCCTCGGCGCAGATCACGAGCAGGTCGAGCGCGTCGGGAAGGCCCTTGCGGATCGCGTCCGAGCGCTTCTTGATCTTGTTGTCGAGATACAGGTCCGGCGCCTTGTAGCTCAGGATGAAGCTCATCGCGACGAGCCCGTATTTCTTGAGCGGGCCCCAGGTCGCGAAGCCATCTGTGCCATAGACCCAGTAGAGCATCGCCCCGCCGATCACGATCGGCAGCACCAGCCGCCCGAAGATTACCGCCGGCGCCCATTCCTTCGAACGGATGCCGGCCTGCATCAGCTTGACCTGGACCGCCTTGACCTGGCTGTCCTGCAGCACTTTCATCGACGACAGGATGCCGCGCATCCGGTCCGCGGTGTCGTTGCGCGTGACCAGTTTGGCACGGCGCTTGGTCGAGGCGGTGATGCCGGCCTTCAACTGTTCGCGCCGGTCGTTCAGCGCCTTGACGCGCTTCGCCATCGGATCGTGGACCGTCGTCACCGCGTAGATCGCGATCATCACGGCGAACGCGGCGACGCCCGACAGGATCGTCGCGACCCAGAGTACGTCGATCCCGAGCAGGGTAGGTCCGGCGGTCTCGCCCATCGTCAGTCCCTCAGATCTCGAAGTTGATCATCTTGGCCATGATGAAGGCGCCGATCGCCATCCACGTCATGCCACCCATGCCGATCATTATCAGCCGCTCGTCGACGAAGAACCGCTGCATGTAGGTGCCGTTGATGAACCAGATCAGCCCGAACACGATGAACGGCAGCGCGCCGATGATGTAGGCCGACGCCTTCGATTCCGACGACATCGCCTTGATCTTGAGCTTCATCTGGCCGCGCATGCGCAGCACGTTGGCAAGGTTCGCGAGCGTCTCCGCAAGGTTGCCGCCGGTCTCGCGCTGGATCGCGATGGTGATGACGAAGAACTGGAATTCGGGCGTGCCGAGCCGGTCCGCGGTCTCCTGGAGTGCCGCATCCATGGTCCGGCCGATCTTCATCTTGTCGCTGACCGAGCGGAATTCCTCGCCGACCGGGCCGTCGAGCTCCTGGCCGACGACGCCGATCGTCTCGCTGATCGGCAGGCCGGAGCGCAAGCCCCGGACAAGCAGTTCGATCGCGTCGGGAAACTTCGCGGTGAACTTGGTGACGCGCCGCTTGATCGTCTTGCCGACGACCAGATGTGGCAGGCCGATGCCGACGAACAGGCCGAACAGCAATGCGAGCAGGATCGGCATGCCCTTGAACAGCATGAGTGCGGCGACGACCAATGCTATCCCGGCGGTCGCCATGCCGTATTGGCCGACGGTCCAGTCCTTGCCCGTCATCGCCAGCCGCTTTGCGAGCTGTACCGGATTGGGGAGGATACGGCCGAACGCCAGGTCCATCTTGGTGTCGCGGGCATGCGAAATGCGCCGCATGTGCGCGTCCGCAACGGTGATCGCGTCGCCGTGCCGTTCGCGCAACGCCACGAGGCGTCGCGATTTCGCGCGGCCCGGCGAGGGCCCCGCGAATGCGAACACGATCATCCCCAGCACGATGCTGGCGCCGACCATCACGAGCAGGAGCGGCGCCATGCCGGTCATCGCGCGACGCTCGTCACTTGGGCGTGACCATGCGCGATCATTTCGCTTTTGCCGGCTTCAGCGTGCGCTTGGTCATCAGCCCGCGGAGTTCGCCGAACTTGCCCATCAGCGAACGACCCCTGGACGCCTTGGCGCCATCGATGCCGCAGTCCGCGACCGCGGCGGCAAGCGCGCTGGCGAGTGCGACGATCGGCGCGATCGTCTTGCTGGTCTTGCCGACCTCGACGATCGGCTTGCCGAGCTTGGCCGACTGCGCCGCGAGCTTCTGATCGAACGGGACGAGGTAATCGATCTTGCGCTCGATCGAGCCCTCGAAATCCTTGCGGCTGATCTCGAGCTGGCCGCCGGTGTGCACGCGGTTGGCAACCACAAACAGCTCGATCTGCGGCGCATTCGTCTTCAGCCACGACAGGATACGGATCGTGTCGCGCGCGGCCGCCAGCGTCAGGTCGGTGACGATCACCGCGAGCTTCACGTCGCTGATCAGGTGCGGGTGCTGGATCATCATCGCCCGCGGCAGGTCGACGACGGTGCATTCGAACGCCGCGCGCATCTCCTCCTGCAACTGGTAGAAGGCGGAGCCGTCGGTGACCACCGGCGAACTGATCGGGGCTTCCGCGCTGAGCACCGAAAGGTTCTCCGTCGCCTTGACCATCGCGCGTTCGATGAACAGCCCGTCGATGCGGCTCGGGTTCTCGATTGCGTCGGTGAGGCCGCGTCCGGGCTCGAGATCGAGGCTGAGCGCACCCGTGCCGAAATGCACGTCGAGATCGAGCAGCGCGGTCGAACGCTTTTCCTTGTCGGCGAGCAGCCACGCGATCGAGGTCGCGATGGTCGACGCGCCGACGCCGCCGCGCGTGCCGATCACGCCGACCGAGCAATGCGGACGCTCGGGCGAGGCATCGACGGGTTTAGGCGCATTGAGCATGATCTGAGCATGCACGAACGCTTCGCGGAGCATATCGGGATGGAGCGGCTTGAGCAGGTAGTCTTGGATCCCGCTCGCGACGAGGTCACGGTACAGGCGAACGTCATTCACCTGGCCCGCGGCGATCACCACCGTGCCGGGCTCGCAGACTTCGGCAAGCGCGTGGATGTCGTTCAGCGGATCGCCCGACTCGGCGAGATCGACGAACAGGATTTGCGGGGATGCCGCAACCGACAGAGACTGGATCGCGTTGCGCAGTCCGCCCTTGTAGATCTTGTCGACCGACCAGCCGAGTTCGGTCGCGATCGGGCGCAATGCCGCCGCGGTCGTCTCGTCGCAGACATAGGCGGTGAAGGGATCGCGACTGGCGGCGCCAGCGGGCTTCCACGGAGCGTTCATCACTTGCCTCCCGGCGTAGCTGCGGCGAGCGAACCGGCACCGGTCGGCGCTTTCTTGCGGTACGTGTCGATCGCCTTGTACGAGGCGGCGGTATCGGTGGTCTCCGCCCCTTCCTTGCCGCGCACCAGGTCGGCCGGGTTGGCGATCATCGCCGCGAGGTTGCTGTTGATCGCGCAGCCGAAGTTGGACGACGTGTTGGATTCGAACTCGTTGGTCGCATTACGCGACCAGTCCGGGCAGTGCGGCACCTGCGCGCGCATCCGGCTGACGACCACCCGGATCGATCCCGGCGTGACGGAAGCCGGGGTGACCGGCGCGTCGTCGCTCAGCAGCAAGCCATAGCTCGCGACCACCGCGGCGACGTCGCCGTGCGCGGCGGGGCCTTCGCCCGCGGGATCGTCGATGGCTACGCGGTCTCCATATCCAAGCCGCATCGCGTTCATCCAGCCGGCAAGCCGTTGCTGTTCGCCCGGCGCCAGGGCACCGCCAGACACGCCGAGATCGAGCGCGTAGTCGGAGCGGCTCACGACCGGTTGGTGGATCGATTCAAGACCGCGATTCTCGGTACCCATGCACCCGCCGAGCAACAGCGCGGGGATGAGGGACGCTAACAGGATCGACTTGGTGATCATCGGAAATCCTTGATGCTGTGTTCGCGAGCAGCGGGGCACGGGCCGGCTCAATTCGAGAAACCTGGCGCAGGCACGGCGCCCTTCTTGGTCTTGGCGCCATTCCCGTTGGCAGGGCGCGCGGCGATATCGTCCTCGCTGCGGCGGACGTCGCTACGCGGCATCGGCATGACCGGGGCGGCGGCGCCGATCGCCGGGGGAACATAGGACGGTCGCGCGATCGTCGGCACCGGCCGCTTGCCGCCGCCGGTGGCGCTGAGCGTTCCGAGCAGCACGCGGTCGATATCGGTCGGTGCGCGCGCGCCATCGGTCGGCAGCGCGATGTCGCTGGCGTTGTTGACCGGCTTCACCAGATACGGCGTGATGACGATCACGAGTTCCGTCTCGTTGCGCTGGAAGGCGTTCGAGCGGAACAGCGCGCCGATGATCGGCAGGTTCGCCAGCCCCGGCGTCTTGTCGTAGCTGTTGTTATTGTTGTTCGACAGCAGGCCGCTGATCATCATGCTCTGGCCCGAGCCGAGTTCGACCGTAGTCTCGGTACGACGCGTCGTGAGGCCGGGGACGCGTGTGCCGCTCAGCGTGATCGCGTTGGCGTAGTCGAGCTGCGACACTTCGGGGCGTACCCGAAGCGAGATACGACCGTCCGACAACACCGTAGGCGTGTAGGCGAGGCTGATGCCGTATTGCTTGTATTCGACCGAGATCGTGCCGAGCGCCTGCGCCAGCGGGATCGGTATCTCGCCGCCTGCCAGGAACGTGCCCGTCTCGCCCGACAGCGCGGTCAGGTTCGGGTTGGCGAGCATCGTTACCTGACCGAGCGTCTCACCGAGATCGATCGCGCCGAGCAGGTCCATGCCGAGCAGGCGCCCCGCCAAGCCGACAGTCGAGCCGATCGCTGCCTTGGCAGGAAAGCCGAAGAGCGTGTTGCCAGGCCGTGCGCCGTTGGCGTCGACCGGCGCATTGGGAAGGCCAACAACGCCGGGGGCAGTCGTGATCGTGCCTTGCCGCCCCTGCGCGATGTTAAAGAGGAAGTTACCCGAACTCCGGCTCGTCAGGTTCACGCCGATGTTCTTGACGAAGTTCCGCGTGACTTCGGCGACGCGTACCTGGAGATTTACCTGCAGAGGCGTCGCCGTCTTCAGTCGCGACAGGACCTTTGTCGAATCACCGACGAACGCCTGCACCAGTCGCTCGGCTTCGGCGGCATCCTCGGGTGCGGCGACCGTGCCCGTGAGCAGGATCAACCCGTTCATCGGCGTCGCGACGACCTGGGCTTCGGGCATCGCGAGCCCGAGCATCTGCTGCACCGAATCGAGGTTGTTGCCGACGCGGATGGTCGTAGCGTAGACGACGCCGCCGCCCTTCGCGGTTGCCGAGATCGTCGTCTCGCCGGTCTTCTTGCCGAACACGTAGAGCTGAGTCGGCGAGCGGACTTGAACGTCGGCGATGGTGTCGTCTGCGACGAACAGGTCGCTCATCGGCCGCGCCAGCGTGACGAGACGTCCGCGACCGGTGTTGACCTGGACGACGGGCAGTCCCGAGGGGGCGGCCTGCGTACGAGCTTGTCCGCGCTGGGCGAGTGCAGGGGCGGAAGGAGCTGCGGTCGCAGCCACCAGCGCGATTGCGAGCGGCCAGCCGATATGGGGCAGGCGGCGCGTCATGGAGATACGCATCTTAATTCTTCCCCCCGACCGGAACGAAGGTCACCGCGTTGCCGCGGGCGACCCGTACTGCCGGGCCTTGCGTCACGACGGTGCCGCCGCCGCTCGGCTGTGGACTGTTCATGACCTGCATCGGTCCACCATTTGGTCCGCCGCCTTCCGGTGGCCGGCCGGGCACCGTGCTGCGCCGATAGCGCGAGACGTCGGCGCCGGTCTGATAGCTGGATGCGCCGGAGATGGGCTGGCTGGCGACCCGCACCAACATCGCCTTCTCGGCTTTCGGGTCGGTGCCGTTGGGCACGCTAACGGCGCCCGACGCGATCGCTTCCTCCAGCTCGGCGGAATTGTCGGCGATCGACCGCAGCGACAATGACAGCGAGCCGAGCGTCTGTGCGAGCGCAACTTGCTCCGCGATCTTCGGCGTCGCCTCGATCGTCACGTTGGAGAAGGTCTTGACCTCGGTCTTGCCGTCGGATCCCACCAGGTTGTCGGTACGCTGATCGGTCGCGAGCACGCGGATGTTGCGCAGGATCGTCTCCGACACCTTGAGCGGCTCTCCGTCGCCACCGCCCTTGACCTCCTGGGTAAGGACGAGATCGATCCGGTCGCCCGGGAACACGAACCCGGCGACTGCGGCCTGTGCCGAGACGGGGACGGTGACCGCGCGCATGCCGGGCCCGAGTGCCGCGGCGAGGAACCCGCGATCGCCGGGCTTCACCAGCGCGCCCTGCGTGACCGGCTGTCCGGCGGTGATGATGCTGCGCACTACCGTGCCCTGCAGCGATTTCAGGTCGGTCTTGTCACGAAGGTAATAGGCGTTGTCGACCAACTCCTTCGGCCAGGGCTGGAACTTCAGCGCCGTGGCGTCGAGGATCGTGCCGACCGGGAGCGAGCGGGTCGCGACCAGCACTTCGGGGCCGTCGATGACCGGCGCGGCGATGGCGGTCGCGCCAGCTTGCGGCGCCGAACTGCCGGCGATCAGCGTTCGGGCGAAGAAGGCCGTGACGGCTGCGACTATAAGCGCGCCGACCAGCAAAATGATCTTGCGTGTATCCATGACTAGATCGTGCCTTTCAGGCGCCGCGAATGTATTTCGACGTTAATCATCACTGAAACTGGTTAAGGAGTGGTTCGCGCAGCGCGATAAGTCCGGCGATTGCTATCGCCACGCCGTAAGGGACCTCGATCTGTCCGGTGTTCTTCTTAACTCGATGCTCGATCATCATGACGAGCGTGACGAGGCCGCCGACGATCGACATCACCATCAGCATCGACAGGAACGCCGGGAACGGCAGCCACAGCGAGAGCGCGACGATCAGCTTCACGTCGCCGCCGCCCATCATGCCGAAGTGGAAGGCGAGCAGGAACAGCGCGAAGACGATGAGCGCGACGCCGATCTGCAGCGCCATGTCGGGCCACGGATCGAGGCCGTTCGCATACCACCACAGCGGCGCCAGCAGAGCGACCGCCGCGGTCTTCCAGTTCGCGATCTCCCGCGTCCGCGCATCCTGGATACCCGCCGAGACCAGCAGGCCGCCGAGCACCAGAATCAAAATTGGAAGAGCAATGTTCCATCCCATCGGCTAGTCCCTAACGGACATGGCTTTCGAAAAAGTAACCGTGCTTGGAGGAATTTCGAATGATGCCACGGGTTTGCGCATGACGGTCGATCCGCCGACGGTGCGTCGGACGATTCCGGATGAGGCGCGCATCGGCTATTGGACCGCGCCCGACGGCTGGAAGCTGCGCCGATTCGACTGGCCTGCGCAGGCGGCACGAGGGCGGATGCTGTTCCAGACGGGGCGCGGCGATATCTTCGAGAAATATCTCGAGACGTTCGCGCATCTGCATGCATCGGGTTGGTCGGTGACGGCGTTCGACTGGCGCGGGCAGGGCGGGTCCGGGCGTTTGTCGAGCGATCCGCATGTCGGCCATGCGAGCGACTATCGGGTGTTCAATGCCGACCTTGCGGCGTTCTGGTCGGATTGGAGCGCGGAGGACGCGGGCCTTGGCCTGCCACGGGTGATACTCGGCCATTCGATGGGTGGGATGATGGTGATGCGTGCGCTCGCCGATCGCACGATCGCGCCCGATGCGGCGATCCTGGTTGCGCCGATGATCGGGTTGAAGGCGCCGTTCGGGGCAGCGTTCAGCGCAACGATTGCGCGGTGGATTGCCGGTCGCGGCGACCCTGCGCGTGCGGCGTGGCGCAGCAACGAGCGGCCGGGATCGGTCGCCTCGCGTCAGTCGCTGCTAACGCACGACGCCGATCGCTACAGCGACGAGGGCTGGTGGCAGGCGGCGCATCCCGAACTCGTGCTGGGGCCGCCGAGCTGGGCGTGGCTTGCACAGGGGTTCGCGGGCGCTGCGGCGCTGGCGAGCGATGCGCGGGTCGAGTCGATCGATACACCCGTGCTGATGCTGATTGCGGAGGCCGACAAGCTAGTCGATTCGCGTGCGGCGCTCCGACTTGCGGCGCGGCTCCCCAATGCGGAGGTCGTTCGCTTCGGGTCGGAGTCCGCGCATGAGATCCTGCGCGAGGCGGATGGCGTGCGAAACCGCGCACTGTCGGCGATCGATTCGTTTCTGGCTGTGTGCGCGGTCCGACGGTGACGAAAATCTACGATATCGCGATCGTCGGCTCGGGCATGGCGGGCGCTAGCCTGGCCGCGGCGATCGGGTCGCAGGCGAGCGTGCTCGTCCTGGAGGCGGAGGACGCGCCGGGCTATCACGCGACGGGGCGATCGGCTGCCTTCTGGTCTGAAACTTACGGCGGGCCGGATATCCAGCCGCTGACTACGGCGTCCGGGCCATTATTGCATGCACGCGGCCATCTGGCGCCGCTCGGTTCGCTGCATGTCGGTCGCGCCGAGGACGAAGCGGCGATGGACGCGTTCCTGGCCGAGTTCGCCGACAGCGACGTGCGCCTGGACCGGGTCGATCCTGCCGCTTTCGTGCCCGGACTGCGCCCCGAATGGACGCTCGGCGTGCAGGAAGCGACCTGCGCCTATATCGACGTTGCCGCGCTTCACGCCGAAAGCATCGCCACCGCGCGCCGCGCCGGTGCGGTCTTCGTTACCGATGCGGCGCTCGCTGCCGCGAAACGCGCCGCCGGTGTCTGGACGATCGAGACCAAGGCCGGCACGTTCCACGCGCGGACCCTCGTCGACGCGGCAGGCGCCTGGGCCGATGACGTCGCGTTACGTGCGGGCGTGCGCCCGCTCGGCTTGCAGGCGTATCGCCGGACCATGGTGCAACTCCGCACCGATCCCGGTGCGCCCGACGGGATGCCGCACGTCGCCGATCTTGGTGGTCGGTTCTACTTCAAGCCCGAGCCCGGCGGCCGGCTGTGGCTAAGCCCGCATGACGAGACGCCGACGGACCCGTGTGACGCCTCACCCGAGGAGATCGACGTCGCGATCGCAATCGATCGGTTCGAGCAGGTCGTCGACTGGCGAGTCGCCGCCGTCGAACGACGCTGGGCCGGGCTGCGCACGTTCGCGCCCGATCGCCTGCCAATCTATGGGTTCGACCGCGACGTGCCCGGCTTCTTCTGGTGCGCGGGACAGGGCGGCTTCGGGATTCAGACCGCGCCCGCGGCTGCGCTGCTCGCCGCCAGCCTGCTGCTCGGTGTTAGCCCGGACCCTGCGGTTGCAGCGATCGACGCCGCCCGGTACGCGCCCGAGCGGTTCTAATTCTTACTTGCGTCCCGCAGCGACCGCGGCATCGCTCGCCAGCTTGTCGGCGCGCTCGTTCTCCGGGTGGCCGGCATGACCCTTGACCCACTGCCACTCGATCTTGTGCCGCGCGACCGCCGCCAGCAGAGCGTGCCATAGTTCGGCGTTCTTCACCGGCTTCTTGTCGGCGGTCTTCCAGCCGTTGCGCTGCCAGCCCTTCACCCACTTGGTGAGGCCGTCCATGACGTATTTGCTGTCGGTATACAGCGTCACCGCGCACGGCCGGGTCAGCGCGTTGAGCGCCTCGATCGCCGCGGTCATCTCCATCCGGTTGTTGGTCGTCGGCGTCTCACCGCCCGACAATTCCTTCTCGTGCGCGCCCATGCGGATCACCGCGCCCCAGCCACCGGGGCCAGGATTGCCCTTGCACGCGCCGTCGGTGAAGATCTCGACCTTGGTGATGGAAACGGGAGCTTCGTCAGTCATGCAAACAGGTCGTCCTTGAGATACGTCTCGAGCCGCCGCCAATAGGCCAGCGGATCCTTGCGCGTCACCAGCGCATCCGCCGGCGTGTTGAGCCAGTCCCACGCGCGCGTCAGCAGGAACCGCAGGCAAGCGCCGCGCGCCAGGATCGGCAGCGCAGCGCGTTCCGCATCGGATAGCGGAAAACGGCTGACGTAGCCGTCGATCAGCGCCTTGCCGATCGCCGGGTCGTAATTCTCGCCATCGCCGTCGAACGCCCATGACGTATGCATCACCGCCAGATCATAGGCGCGAATGTCGGTGCAGGCGAAATAGAAGTCGATCACCCCGGTCACGCGGTCGCCGAGCATCAGCACGTTGTCGGGGAACAGGTCCGAATGGATCGCCGCCATCGGCAGATCTCGCGGCCATTCCGCCAGGACCGCCGTCAACGCCGCCTCGGTCCGGTCGAACAGCTCCGGTTCGATCGTGTCGATGTCGCGGCCGCAGCGCTCCAGGAACGGTCGCCAGGTATCCGCACCGAGCGGGTTGGGGCGGACCTGGTCGAACCCTGCGAGGCTCGTGTGCATCTGCCCCATCGCCGCACCCGCCGCAAACGCCTGCGCCGCGGTTGGATGCGATACCGAAACCCCGGTCAGGAACTCGATCAGGCATGCCGATCGTCCGGCGAGCTGTTGGATTGCCGCGCCGTCACGATCGGGCAATGCGCGCGGTACGGGATTGCCGTCGGCCGCGAGATGATCGAGCATGTCGAGGAAGAACGGCAGGTCGTCGGTCGACGTCCGTTCCTCGTACAGCGTCAGGATGAACCGGTCGGCGGTCGTCTCGACGAGGTAGTTGCTGTTCTGCACGCCCTCCGCGATGCCCTTAGCGGACAGGAGTTCGCCCCGATCGTAGCGCGCAAGGAACGCGCCCAGCGCCTCCGCCGACACCTGCGTGTAGACCGCCATGCTAGGCGGCCGCCTCCAGTCCGCGTGGCAGCTTGAACGCGACCGTCTCGCGGTTCGTCTCGACCTCGCGCTCCGTCACCGTGAAGCGCTCCGACAGCCGGTCGACCAGTTCGCGGACCAGCAGTTCGGGCGCCGACGCGCCAGCCGTGATGCCCAGCGTGCCTACGCCGGCGAGAAAGTCCCAGTCGAGCTCACTCGCGCGCTGGATCAGCATCGCAGGCGTCCCCTCGCGTTCAGCGACCTCGACCAGCCGCACCGAGTTGGACGAGTTCGGCGCACCGATCACCAGCACCGCATCGACGCTGTGCGCGATCGCCTTTACCGCGGTCTGGCGGTTCGACGTGGCGTAGCAGATGTCCTCGCCACGTGGCGGCAGCATCTGCGGGAAGCGGCGCTGCAACGTCGCCACGACGGCGGCGGTGTCGTCCACCGACAGCGTCGTCTGGGTGAGGAAGGCGAGGTTGGTATGATCGATCGGCATGAACACCTCGGCGTCCTCGACCGTCTCGATCAGCGACATCGCGCCCGCCGGCACTTGCCCGAACGTACCGATCACCTCGGGGTGCCCGGCATGGCCGATGAACACGATATGCCGACCTTGCGCGACCAGCCGCTCGGCCTGACGGTGCACCTTCGACACCAGAGGACAGGTCGCGTCGAGATATTCGAGCCCGCGATTCTGCGCGTCGAGCGGCACCGACTTGGGCACGCCGTGCGCGGAGAACACGACCGGGGCGCCATCGGGCACCTCGTCCAGTTCCTCGACGAAGATCGCGCCCTGCGCCTTCAGCGTGTCGACGACGAACTTGTTGTGGACGATCTCGTGGCGGACGTAGACCGGCGCCCCGTGTTTCTCGATCGCCAGTTCGACGATCCGGATCGCGCGGTCGACGCCTGCGCAAAAGCCTCGGGGTGCTGCGATCAACAGTTCGAGCGGCGGCTTGTCGATTGGGCTCATGATGCCACGCCTCTACGCGATTGCTTGCCTGGACGATAGCCGGTTCCTATGGTGCGCCGCGACAGGGGCCGCTTGCGACATGCGGTGGCCCTTTCGCTCGTTCGAGAAGGTAAGCGTCGCCGTGAAAGCCCCTATCCTAGCCGTTTCTGCGTGTGCGATCTTGTTGAGCGGGTGCGCCGGCAAGGGTGAAGTCGATGCGACCGGCGGCATTTCCGCAGTCCGTTCGGTCTGCCCGCCCGTGGCGATCCCGGCAGCGACCGGCGACATCACGCTGTTCGACCCGGTCACCAGCCGCGACCAGTCAGCGATCGACGTCGTCGCCTTCATGACCAACGTCCGCTCGACCTGCGCCGATGCGACCGATCAGGTCGTCACCAACGTGACGTTCGACATTCGGGCCCGCCGCAGCCGTACCGAAGCAGCGCGCGACGTGACGCTGCCGTATTTCATCACCGTCGTGCGGGGCGGCAGCGCGGTCGTCGCCAAGCGCATCGGCCGGGTGGCATTGCACTTCGACGCCGGCCAGGCGCTGGCTTCGGCGTCGGGCACGACGACTGCGACCGTGTCACGCGCTGCGGCCACCTTGCCGGAAGACGTTCGGGAGAAGCTGACCCGCCGGCGCAAGGCAGGCGATCAGGACGCTGCGGTCGATCCGCTGAGCACGCCGGAAGTGCGCCAGGCCGTGCTGCGTGCGAGCTTCGAGGCGCTGGTCGGGTTCCAGCTCACCGACGATCAGTTGAAGTATAACGCCACGCGCTGAGCGCGTCGGGGGGGCTATCGCCCACGGCATTGCCGGAACGAAGTACGGCCCCCTCTTCGCATGAAGAGGGGGCCGTAATCTTACTTGTCGCTTCGGACCAGTTCGGTCGCGGCGAGGTGCTCTGCCAGGAACCACACCTGCGGTTCGTGCGTGCGAATGATGTTGCTCACCAGCAGATCGTTGGTGCCGTCGTCGCCCGATTCGTCGGCAGCTTCGGCGCCTTCATGAGCCTGACGCAGGATGATCTCATGCGCTTCGAGCAGGCGCGCAAGCTGCGTCGGGACGTCTTCGCGACCCTTGGGCGGGCGGGGAATCGTCGTCATCTCCGCGACATCGTGCGACATCGCGATCGAGATACCGCCAAGTGCCATGATGCGTTCGGCGACGAGATCTACGAGAGCAGCCTGCTCTTCGTAGTGCTTATCGAGCAGCAGATGCAGTTGGTAGAAGGTCGCGCCCGACATCTGCCAGTGATGCTTCTTGTACATGTCGCGGATCGTCATCGTGTCCGCTAGCACCTGGTTCAGCGTCGCGACGCTCTGGGCGCGGGCATTGTCCTCAAGTGCGATCGGGAGTTTCTTCAGCGTCCCATAAGGCTGGATTTCGCGATATTCGACCTTGTACTGTGGCTGTGCCTCGACCGACACATCGGTGTCCGTCTTGATCAGCTTCGCGGGTTTCTTCGCCATTCGGAATTCCTGTCTGTTCGGGTGAACTCGACCGGCATAACGCACGAACGGACGGATCGACAGCAGATCAAATCCTCGTTCAGCGTGATCGCGAAAACCGCCCCGCTCTTGACTGGACGGCGTCGGCGAAGGAAGCGGGCGCGGTAAACGTGTTGGGAGTTGAGGATGACGGAAGCACCGCTGGTCGCAGGTATCGAACTTGGCGGCACCAAATGCATCTGCATTCTTGCGCGCGGACCCGACCAGATCGAAGAAACCGTGCGGATTCCGACCACGCGCCCCGAAGAGACGCTGGCCGCGATCGAGGCAGTGCTGGACCGGTGGAGCGGGTTCGTGGCGATCGGTATCGCGAGCTTCGGGCCCGTATCGATCGATCGCCATTCGGGGGATTACGGCCATATCACCTCGACGCCCAAGCCGGGTTGGGCCGGGACCGATATCGCGGGACGGCTGAGCCGACGTTACGGCGTGCCCACGGGCTTCCATAGCGACGTGGTCGGCGCGGCGTTGGCCGAGGCGTTTTGGGGCGCGGCGAAGGGTTTGCCGGATATCGCCTATGTCACGGTCGGCACCGGGGTCGGCGCCGGCATGATCGCGGGCAACCGTCCGGTCGATGGGCTGACGCATTCCGAACTCGGCCATATCCGCCCCGCTCGGTTCCAGGGCGACGACTGGATCGGCAATTGCCCGTTCCACGGCGCGTGTATCGAGGGACTGGTCGCGGGACCCGCGATCGCGGCACGGATCGGATTTCCCGCCGACGAAGCGCCTGCCGAGCATCCGGTCTGGGACAACGTCGCGGACGCGCTGGGGCAGCTTTGCCACACGCTCGTGCTCACCGGCATCCCGCGCCGCATCGTGATGGGCGGCGGCGTGATGGGGGCATCGCATCTGTTCCCGCGTGTCCGCGCGGCGATGACGCGGAGCCTCGGCGGATACATCACGCTACCCGAGGTCGCGCTCGTCGATACGTTCATCGTGCCGCCTGCGTTAGGCAACAACGCCGGGCCGCTTGGCGCAATCGTGCTGGGCGCTCAAGCACTTGGACATAAGTTACAAACATCGTTCACAGCGTCTTAACTGCTTTAGGTTACTATCCTTCGTAACGATGAAGGCACTTGGCGTACCGCAAGGCACGGATGCGGTGGCCAGTGAGGAACTGTATCGATGCGCATTCTGATCGTGGACGACGAGCCAGCGATGCATGACAGCTACCGGCGCAGCTTCGCCGGTCAGCGATCGGAGAGCGGCGAGGCGCTTGGCGCGATGGCGGCCGACCTGTTTGGCGGGAACGCCAGTGAGCTCCGCCGCGGGGACATCGCCGGCTTCGTGCTGACGCATGTGCATCAAGGGCTGGACGCGGTCGCGGACGTCGCGCGGGCGTTGGCGGACGGCGAACCGTTCGCGGTCGCGTTCATCGATATCCGCATGCCACCCGGTATCGACGGGCGCGAGACGGCGCAGCGTATCCGGGCGCTCGACCCGGAGATCAACCTCGTCATCGTCACCGGATTTTCCGATTTCTCGCCGATCGAGATCAGCAAGGTTGCAGGACCTGCCGACAAGATCTTCTACATCGCAAAGCCGTTCGAGGTCGCCGAGGTCACCCAGACCGCGACGGCGCTTGCGAAACGGTGGGAAATCGATCGCGAGTTGAAGGCGGCCCGTGTCACGCTGGCCGCGCAGGTTGTTCAACTCGAAGAGCAGAGCGCCGAGCTTGCCGCGAACGAGAGTCGCGCGGTGCATATGGCGACGCATGACTCGCTGACCGACGCGCCGAACCGGCTCGCGTTCCTGCGCGCGCTGGCCGAACGAACGCGCGCGGCGGGGCTGTTCGCGACGGTCATGGTGGATCTGGATCGCTTCAAGCTGGTCAACGATACGCTTGGCCATCTGGCGGGCGACGCGCTGATCCGCGAAATCTGCGCGATCCTGCAGCGATCGGCGCCGGCGGGTGCATTGGTCGCGCGGCTTGGCGGGGATGAGTTCGGCATCCTGTTCGAGACGTCCGGCGAGGCGGCGGGCGTCATGGCGTGCGAGCGGGTCGTCGCGGCGTGTTCGGTCAGCCTGCAGGTGTTCGGCAATTCGGTGCAGGGCGGCGCGTCGGCGGGTGTGGTGGTCAGCGAGGGCGGGCAGGGCCGCGATCCAGTCGACGTCATGCGACGGTCCGACCTTGCGCTCAACGATGCCAAGCGCGGCGGTCGCGGCATCGTTCGCCTGTTCGACGAGAGCATGGACGAAGGCATCCGCTTTCGCCGGCGGGTCGAGGGTGGGCTGAGCCAGGCGATTTCGAAGGGCGAACTGAGTTTGGTCTATCAACCGATCGTGTCGCGCGACGCGGTCGAGGTGATCGGTTTCGAGGCGCTCATCCGCTGGAACACCGACGAATATGGCGCGATGAGCCCGAGCACGTTCATTCCGATCGCCGAGGAATCGAACCTGATCCACGAACTGGGCGACTGGGTGCTGGGCGAAGCGCTCGACGTCCTGAAGCAATGGCCTGGCCAGTATGTCTCGGTCAATTTCTCGCCGCGCCAGTTCCGCCGGCACAATTTCGTCGGGCACATCATGGAGAGCGTCGAGCGCGCCGGGATCGAGCCTGCGCGATTGCAGATCGAGATCACCGAAACCGCGATTTTCGACGATGCCGAACGCGCTGCGGAAACGCTCTACAAGCTACGCCAGATGGGCTTCCGGATCGCGCTCGACGATTTCGGAACGGGCTATTCGAGCCTCTACAACATCCGCAAGTTCGCGCTCGATTGCCTAAAGATCGACCGCTCGTTCATCGATGGGATGGGTCGGGAGCGCGAAAGCGCGGCGATCGTGCATTCGATTATCCACCTCGGTCGCGCGCTGGGACTCGGCGTGATTGCCGAGGGGGTCGAGACCGACGCTCAGGTCCAGGCGCTCAAGCTGGCTGGAGCGAGCCATTTTCAGGGGTATTTCTACTCGCGACCGGTTGCGGCGGATGTCGCACTCGGCATGGCAAACGCGCGCTATCTCGGCGGCGAAGACGATGTGGCGGGTGACGGACCGACGGCACCGCGGCAATTGGGCAATGGAATGCTGAACTAGTGCCGACGGTCGGCATGGGTCGCGTTCCGGCGACGCTGGGGCGGCAATTCGGCAAGATGCGGCGGCCTGCATCGCTCGGTGCGAAACTCGTGCTGATCATGACGGGCGTCGCGCTGTGCGGAACAGTCGCGATCACGGTGTTGCTGGCTTCGATCATCACGCCGAGCTTTACCAAGCTGGAAGACGCGGCGATTGCGGGGCAGGGCGAACGGACGCGTGCGGTGCTGACCAGATACGCTGCCGGGGTCCAGGCGGAAGCGCGAGATCGCCGCGATGCAGCGGGGTTATCCGAGGCAAGGCTTGCGTCTGGTAGTCGCGCTAAGCCTGTGACGCGATCACTCCCTGCCGATGGCGTTGCCGAGATCGCAGCAAACGGCCGTATCGCTGACGCGCGCTGGAACGGACCGCTGGGTTCGACCTCGTCGCAACAATGGACTGATTTGCTCGATCGTACGGACTTTGCGCACGTGCTTGGCCGGCGTCGGTCGGCGCGGTTCTATACGCGGCTGGGGAATAGTGTCGCAGCGGTAGGTGTCGCGCGAATGGCGGCGGCAAGCGGCGCGAATATCGGGCAGGGCTATATCGCGGTCGCGCGCGTGATAACCGCTAAGCAGATTTCCGAAGCTTTGGGTGTCGATGCGACGTTAGACGTCGGTTCCAGCAGTTCGGGGGTGGCGTCCTATCGAGGGTCGAGAGCGGCAATTGCCGTGCCCCTAATCGGAGCCGACGGACGCGCCGTGGCGACGACCCGGTTTGCCGTGCCAAGTGATGCAACGCGGCTCGGCAGGCGCGTGCTGGTGTTTGCGATCGCAGGATCGATCGTGCTTCTGCTGTTCGTGCTCATCGTGCTGCGTCGCCTCATTGCGCAACTCGTGCTGCGTCCGTTGCTGCGCATCGAGAACCATATGCGTCGGGTTCGCGCGTCGGGATCGCTTGCGCTGCTCGACGAGGACGAGCGGCGCGATGAGATCGGTTCGCTCGGGCGCAACTTCAACGCGATGTTGCAGCAATTGAAGGATCTGCGTGAACAGATCGGCGTGCAGTCATTCGATCTCGGGCGGAGCGAAAGTGCGGTGGCGGTAATGCACAACGTCCGCAATGCGCTGAACCCGATCAGCACGATTCTCAGCCGCGAGATCGCGCAGGTGCCGCCAATCGACCGCGCTACGCTCGACCGGGCGATCGAGGAACTCGCGCGAGGCGATGTTTCCGACGACCGCCGCCAGAAACTGGCCGCGTTCGTCACCGCGGCGATCGACGCGGACGCCGCCAACCGCGAATCCACCCGTCATGAACTCAGCATCGGCCGCGAGGCGATGGGGCATGTGCTGGAGATCATCGGCCAGCAGCAGCAGGGCGCGCATGAACGCCCTGCGCTGAAGATATGCGACGTCACCGCGATCATCGCGCGCAACGCGACGATCGTCCGTTATCTGGACGGCGCTTCGATCGCGTTCGGATTTCCTGCGGGACCCAATCTGGTCATGGCGAACCGGCTGATCCTGAGCCAGGTGATCGGCAATCTGTTCGCCAATGCGGCCGAGTCAATCGTCGCGCGGGGAACCGGCAGCGGATCGATCGTTACCGCTATCGAGCAGGTCGACGGCCGCGTGACGATCGAGATCCGCGACGACGGCGAGGGGATCACGCCCGAGGTCGCGGCGACGCTGTTCCACCGCGGCTTCTCCACGCGTGCGCATAAGTCTGGCGGTCTGGGGCTGCACTGGTGTGCCAATTCGGTGAACGCGATGCAGGGTTCGCTGCGTCTGGAGAGCGAAGGGCCGGGGCAGGGCGCGGTTGCGATCCTGACGCTGCTGGCGCCTGATGCGGGGGGCGTCGACCTCGGGTGAGGCTACAACAGGCTTGGCTGCACGTCATCGTCCTCGCCCATGATGCCCGACAACGTCAGCCCGAGCAGACGCACGCCGTCCGGCACGGGCAGTTGCGCCATCAGCAGGTCGAGGCCCGCCGCCAGGAATGCGGCCTTGTCCGTGACCGGTGCCTGTGACGATCGTGCACGCGTGATCGTGCGGAAGTCGGCGTGGCGGAGCTTGAGCGTGACCGTGCGACCGCGGGTGCCGTGCCGTTCGATCCGCACCCATGCCGCATCCGCCACCCGGTGCAGCGCCGCGCGCAGATCCTCCGCGGTCGTCAGGTTCGTCTCGAACGTCCGTTCCGCCCCGACCGACTTCGCGGCGCGGTCGACGCGCACGGGCCGGTGATCGATGCCGCGCGCCGCACCGTAGAGATAGTCCGCATAGCTGCCGAAATGCGCCTGGAGGAACGCGAGCGTCATGCCGTAGAGGTCCGCGCCGGTGAGGATGCCGAGCCGTTCCATTTTCTGCGCGGTCACCGGCCCGACACCGTGAAATCGCTTGACCGGCAGCGACTGGACGAACGCCGCGCCGCGCTTCGGCGTGATGATGCAGATGCCGTCGGGCTTGTTCTGGTCCGAGGCGAGCTTTGCGATGAACTTGTTGTAGCTGACCCCGGCGGACGCGGTGAGGCCGGTATCCGCCTTGATCCGCGCGCGGATTTCCTCCGCGATCGCGGCTGCCGTGCCGAGCCCGCGGATGTCCTCGGTGACGTCGAGATACGCCTCGTCGAGCGACAAGGGCTCGATCAGGTCGGTATAGTCGGCGAAGATCGCGCGGATGCGGTCCGAGACTTCGCGGTACACGTCGAACCGGGGGGGCACGAACACGAGATCGGGACATTTTCGGATCGCGGTGACCGACGGCATCGCGCTGCGGACACCGAACGCTCGCGCCTCGTAGCTCGCGGCTGCCACCACGCCCCGCGCACGCGATCCGCCGACCGCCACCGGGCGGCCCTTGAGCGAGGGATCGTCGCGCTGTTCGACCGACGCGTAGAAGGCGTCCATGTCGACATGGATCACCTTGCGCTGCGCCGGCGGCTGGGTAGGAGGAGCGGCCATCGTCCCCTCAGATAGGGCGGCAACGCACGGCTATACAGGGCGTTTACGCAACCAAACCGCGCGCCACGCATATCAGTCGGCAACGGACGAAGGGATACCGATGCAGGTTGGGACGGAGTGCTGGCGGATCGAACGCGCCGAGCGGATGGCGGTGATCGTCGATGCGGCGGACTATTTCCGGACGGCGCGCGTCGCGATGCTGGGGGCCAAACGCCGCATCCTGCTGATCGGCTGGGACTTCGATGCGCGCATTTCGCTCGAGCCCGGCGTCGATCGACCCGGCGAACCCAAGACGCTGGGCGCGTTCATGCACTGGCTGGTCGAGCGCGAACCCGAACTTGAGATCTTCGTGCTGCGCTGGGATACCGGGGCGATCAAGTCGCTGTTCCGCGGGTCGACGCTGTTCACGATGATCAAGTGGATGCGGCACAAGCGGATCCATACCAAGCTCGACGGGCATCATCCGACCGCGGCGTCGCATCACCAGAAGATCGTCATCATCGACGATGCGCTGGCGTTCTGCGGCGGGATCGACATGACCGGCGACCGCTGGGACACGCGCGAACACCGCGACGGCGATCCGCACCGCGTCCAGCCGTCGGGCAAGCCGTACAAGCCGTGGCACGACGCGATCAGCGCGGTGGAGGGCCCCGTTGCGCACGCGCTGGGCGAGTTGTTCCGTCGTCGCTGGCGACTGGCGGGGGGCAAGCCGATGGCAGCGGGCGTGCCGGGCGGGACGTTCTGGCCGAAGGGGCTTGCGGTGGATTTTCACGACGTCGACGTCGGCATCGCGCGGACCGAGCCGGAGATGTCGGACCAGGCGCCGGTGTACGAAAGCGAGGCGCTGTTCCTGGGACAGATCGCCCGCGCGAAGAAGCATCTGTATATCGAGAGCCAGTATTTCGCGTCGCGGAAAGTGGCGGAGGCGGTGGCGCGGCGGCTCGACGAGGCGGCCGGGCCGGAGATCGTCATCATCAACCCGACCGTGGCGCAGGGGTGGCTGGAGCCGCTGGCGATGGACACCGCGCGGGCGCGGTTGATGGAGGCGCTACACCGGCGCGACACGCATCGGCGGCTGCGGATGTATCATCCGTACACGAGGGACGGCGCGCCGATCTATTGCCACGCCAAGATTCTGATCGCGGACGACGACGTGTTCCGGTTGGGATCTTCGAACGTCAACAACCGGTCGCTGCGGCTCGATACGGAGTGCGACCTGGCGATCCAGGCTACCGACGCTGCGACCTCGAAGGCTGTTGCGGCCATCCGGGATGGGTTGATGGCGGAGCATCTGGGCGTCGCGGTGGAGGTGGTCAGTGCGATGATCGCCGAGACCGGCTCGTTGATCGAGACGATCGAGGGGTTGCGTCAGGAGCGGGAGGGCGTGAGCAAGACGCTTCGGTGTTACGAGGTGCCCGACCTGACTGCGGTCGAGGCTTGGCTGGCGGATAACGAGGTGCTCGATCCGGAAGGCCCTCAGGAGATGTTCGAGTCGCTCAGCAAGCGGGGGCTGTTCCGGCGGTGGCGGCGTAAGACTTAGGGCGGATTTCAGTATCCTCCCCCGCAAGGGGGAGGTGGCGCCGTAGGCGACGGAGGGGGAGGATGCACAACCGACGTTTCGCTTTCCTCCCCCTCCGTCTGGCAAGGGCCAGCCACCTCCCCCTGGCGGGGGAGGATGAGATGGGCAGCTTGGCACCCCATAACTAGGAATAAATAGGAAAGGCCGCGGCACCCCCCGATGCCGCGGCCTTCGTGCTCCCGAAAACTGGGGAGTTACGCGACCTGGGATTCGAGCACTTCGTCGGGTTCGCGCAGCACGTAGCCGCGACCCCAGACGGTCTCGATGTAATTCTCGCCGTCGCACGCGAGGCTGAGCTTCTTGCGGAGCTTGCAGATGAAAACGTCGATGATCTTCAGCTCGGGCTCGTCCATCCCGCCGTAAAGGTGGTTGAGGAACATTTCCTTGGTCAAGGTCGTGCCCTTGCGGAGCGAGAGCAGCTCGAGCATCGCATATTCCTTGCCGGTCAGGTGAACGCGGCTGCCATTGACCTCGACCGTCTTCGCGTCGAGATTGACCGCTAGCTTGCCGGTGCGGATGACCGACTGGCTGTGCCCCTTCGAGCGACGGACGACGGCGTGGATGCGCGCGATCAGTTCCTCGCGGTGGAACGGCTTGGTGACATAGTCGTCGGCGCCGAAGCCGAAGCTCCGTACCTTCGAGTCCATCTCGTTGACGCCCGACAGGATCAGCACCGGCGTCGCGACACGGGCGACACGCAGGCGCTTGAGCACGTCATAGCCATGCATGTCGGGCAGGTTGAGGTCGAGCAGGATGATGTCGTAATCATACAGCTTGCCCAGATCGAGGCCTTCTTCCCCGAGATCGGTGATGTAGACGTTGAACCCTTCGGTCGTCAGCATCAGCTCGATAGCCTTGGCCGTCGTCGGCTCGTCCTCGATCAGCAGCACTCGCATGCGTCGTCCCCTCTTCGCAAGACCGTCCGACACCCCATGCCAGCCGCTCGACTTCCATTCATTAACCACACAACATCTGAAGGCAAAAGGTTAATTTCGGACTAAGGTTGACGCGACGAATCGGTTGGATCGCCGCCGAGCAGTTGAATTCTTTACAAATCTTCGGTCGGAGGGCTCGGCGTCAGGTCGGGGCCGAGCAGCGTCCGGTGGACCGTCTTCGGGATATCCTCGCCGAGAACCTCACGCAGATACAGGCTGCGGACGAGCGTGAAGATCACCACCAGCAGCGCCGCTGAGAAGAACAATCCGAACAGGCCGAAGATCGTACCGATACCGATGATCGCGAAAACCGTGATCGCGGGTGGGATCGAGATCACGCGGTTCTGCACGTACGGCGTGATGAAATTGGTCTGGACGAGCCGAACGACGGCATAGGTGACGAGCGTGCCGACGATCGACGAGGTCCCTTGCGTTGCGGCAAGTCCTAGAGCGGGGATCATCGCCGCGGTGGGGCCGATATACGGAATGAATTCGGACAATCCGGCGAGCAGGCCGAGCGCGGCCGCGCTGGGGACGCCCGACAACCAAAGCCCGATGCCGACCAGGATTCCCATCGTCGTCATCAGGATCAGCGACGAGCCGAGCCACAGCCGGAGCGTCGAGCCGACGTCGAACAGCGCATCCTCGACCGCGGCACGCTTCGAGCGCGGGATCAGCAGCAGGAAGCCGCGTTCGTACACCTTGGGGTCGGCGGCGAAGAACAGCGCGCCGACCAGCAGCAACAGGCAGTTGAGCACGAGCTCGCCAGCGCCCGTCACGAGTCCACCGACATCCTGCGCGACCTTCGACCCGGCATAGGCCTGTTGTACGGCGTCGACGAGCTTCGCGCCGACCGCGCTTTGCGAGAGATATGCGGCGAGCTGGTCGAGCAGCGCCGGTGTCTGGGCGATCAGGACGTTGACCTGGCTGCGGAACTGCACGCCGAACAACCACACTAGGAACGCGATGACGCCGAGCACGGTGGCGATGCCGAGGCCGAGCGCGGGCTTGCGTGGGACGCGGAGATGGTCGCGGTAGAGATCGGCGATCGCGTGGATGACGATCGCGCCGAGCATCGACCCGAAGGCGAGGATGAGCAGGTCGCCGGCCTTGTAGAGTGCCGCGACGACCGCGACGATCACGATGGTCAGGATGACGCGGCGGATGAAGCGCGAATCGTCTGCATCGGGGGCCAGGCGGTTCACGCTGCGGCCCGCCGAAAAGCTGGAAGTTCACAAAGTGCACACGCTGGCGCGGTTTGTGCGGACTGTGCACTTTCGGCTTTTGGAGCCGATCCGAGGCTGGCTTGATGGCGGTTTTGCGAGGAGGGCGGGGCGATCATCTTGCGACCGTGGCAGATCGTCGCAGCGTAGGACAGCCGTTCCAAAGACTTAAGGTGCGTTCCGGAAACGACACTCGCTGATCCTCCCCCGCAAGGGGGAGGTGTCGCCGAAGGTGACGGAGGGGGAGGACACGGAACAGAGGTTTCCCTTACCTTCCCCTCCGTCTGGCAAGTGCCAGCCACCTCCCCCTGGCGGGGGAGGATTGTAGAATGGACGTCGGTTTAACTTACAGCGCGAGGTCGGGGCTGCGGTCGGGCTTTACGCGCATGGCCGCGGGGCGTGGGTTGGCTGCGATGCCGACCGTGGGCGAGGGAATCGCGAGTTGCAGCGTGTCCGCGGTTGATGCCCAATGCTCGGCTAGGACGTCCGGGGTCTCGTTGAGCATCACGCCGTAGGTCGGCACGATCTCGCGGATCTTCGCCTGCCAGCCGGCGGTGGCGAGGTGGTTCGGGAACACCTTCTTCAGCAGGTTGAGCATGATCGACGGCGCGGTGGAGGCGCCCGGCGAGGCGCCGAGCAGCGCGGCGATCGAGCCGTCCTTCGACGCGACGATTTCGGTGCCGAGGCGCAGCACGCCGCCCTTTTCGGGATCGCGCTTGATGATCTGGACGCGCTGGCCCGCCTGCCACAGGCGCCAGTCGCCGTCCTTCGCACCCGGGAAATACTCGCGCAGGGCATCCATCCGGTCGCTGTCCGACATGATGAGCTGGCCCGCGAGATATTCGACGAGGTCGAAATCGTCCCAGCCGACCGCAAGCATCGGCCGGAAATTGTCGAGCGTGACCGACGCGGGAAGATCGAAATACGAGCCTTCCTTGAGGAACTTGGTCGAGAAGGTCGCGAACGGGCCGAACAACAGCGCCTGCTTGCCGTCGAGGAAGCGCGTGTCGAGATGCGGCACGGACATCGGCGGCGAGCCGACCGCCGCCTTGCCGTAGACCTTGGCGAGATGGCGGTGCGTGATTTCGGGCTTGTCCGCGACGAGGAACGAGCCGCCGACCGGGAAGCCGGCATAATCGTCGGCCTCGGGGATGCCCGACTTCTGGAGGATCGGCAGCGCGCCGCCGCCTGCACCGGCGAACACGAAGCGTGCCTTGATCACCTGCTTCTCGTCGGTCTTCATATCGCGCGCGGTGACACGCCAGCGCGCCTTCTTGCCGCCGATCGTCTCGCGTTCCAGCGAGCGGACCTCATGCCCCGTGGTCAGCGTGAAATTGTCCTGCTTGGCGAGCGAGGCGATGTACTGGCGCGTGACCTCGCCCCAGTCGCAATCGGTGCCGAGCGGCGAGCGCGTCGCGGCGAGCTTGGTGCCGGGCGCGCGGCCCTCCATCATCACCGGCACCCACTGCGAGATCTGCTTCGGGTCGGTGGTGAATTCCATCCCGGAGAAGAGCGGGCTCGCCTGGAGTGCGGCGTGGCGCTTTTGCAGGAAGGCGACGTTGGCATCGCCCCACACCAGATTCATGTGCGGCGTCGAATTGATGAACGAACGCGGGTTGGCGAGGATGCCGGTATCGACCTGATGGCTGAGGAACTGGCGGGTGACCTGGAACTGTTCGTTGATCTCGACCGCCTTGGCGATCTCGACCTTGCCGTCGGCCTTGTTGACCGGCGTGTAGTTGAGTTCGCACAGAGCGGAGTGGCCGGTGCCAGCGTTGTTCCAGCCGTTGGAGCTCTCGTCGGCGACCTTGTCGAGGCGTTCGACCATCTCGATCGTCCAGGTCGGCTCGAGCTCGCGCAGCAGGACGGCGAGCGTGGCGCTCATGATGCCGCCACCGATCAGCAGGACGTCGACGGTCCGCTCGATGGTCGCGGCGTCGGCGTGCGCGATCGGCAACGCGACTGCACCGCCGGCGACGATCGCCGAGCCGAGCAGGTTGCGCCGGGTCACGCCGGTCTTGGTTTCTGGAGAGATCGTGTCGTTAGCGTCAAACCGCATGGTCATGCCTATTCGTTTCGGCATGGTCCGCTGTCCCGACACAGGCCGAAGACGACGAGAATCCATGACCGGATTATCGGGTCAGCCACGCGGAAATCACGTAAATCGATACAAATACTACCGACTGAGCGCGGCCGCTGCTCAAAGTCCTCATCCCGGTATCGGGTGTCGTTGGGATCGCGCTGGGGTGCAAACTCGAGCGTCTATCCAGCCTCTTACATGGCATCCGGCCCGGTTTTGCGCAAGGTCGCCGCTTTACGCTTGCCCTGCGTTGGGGTCGCGAAGGCGGGCTGCGAGGAAGTCTATCAGTGCCTCGACGCGCGCCGGGCGGAGGGGACTTGGCGGGGTTAGGAGATGGAGTCCGATCTTCGCAGGCGCCCAGTCTTCGAGTATCGTGACGAGTGCGCCGGACGCGATATGCCGGTCGACGATGAAGTCGGGGAGGCGGGCGATGCCGAGGCCGGCGATCAGCGCGGGGACGATCGCCTCGCCGCTGTTGGCAGTGAGCTGGCCTTGCAGGCGAACCGACACGTCGGCGCCGCCGGGGCCGTGGAAGCGCCACGGGCCGACGACGTTCGAATAACCGACCAGCTGGTGCTCGCCGAGTTGTGCCGGGTGCGTCGGGGTGCCGTGCTTCGCGAGGTAGCTGGGTGCGGCGACGGTGTGCGCCTGAATGCTGCACAGGCGGCGGGCGCGGAGCGAGCTGTCGGGCAGCTCAGCGATCCGCAGCGCGACGTCGAAGCCTTCCGCGACGATGTCGACGCGCGCATCGGAGAGGTGGAAGTCGACCTCGATACCCGGGTGCGCGACGAGGAACTCCGCGAGAATCGGCGCGACGTTGGTCACGCCGAAGCTCATTGGTGCGGCAAGGCGGACGCGGCCTGTATGCGCGCTGGCGGCGTCGTGCGCGGATTCCTCGGCGGCGCGGGCTTCGGCGAGGATGCGCGCGGCGTGTTCGGCGAGCGGCTTGCCGGCTTCGGTGAGCGCGAGGCGGCGGGAGGTGCGGTGGAAGAGCGACTGGCCGAGATGCGCTTCGAGACGGGTGATCGCCTTCGACACGGTCGCCTTGCTGAGCCCGACCGCGTCGGCGGCGGCGCTGAACGAGCGGTGCTCGACGACGCTGGCGAAGATCGCCCAGGCTTCGAGATCGGGCAGGCGCATGTGGGGTCTCCAGATCTTCCCCCTCCCTGGAAGGGAGGGGCTGGGGGTGGGTCGCTATCGAGGGAAAGTCGCGTTCGCCAAGCGGCCGACCCACCCCCAACCCCTCCCTTTCAGGGAGGGGGTAAGAAGGGGATGTTAGCTACCGAAACGATCGGTTTCCAGCGTTTCTATTTACGGCGTAATCGCAGCGCCTATCTTGGGGTCAACCAGTGGAGACCTATCATGACGACCACGACCCTTTCCAAAGTTGAACGCCGCCCCTTCGACACTCTTGGCCATGCCGATCATGGCTGGCTGAACGCGCGGCATCATTTCTCGTTCGCGAGCTATTACGATCCCGCCCGGATGGGCTGGGGCGCGATCCGGGTGTGGAACGACGACCAGATCGCCGCGAACTCGGGCTTCCCGCCGCATCCGCATCAGGACATGGAGATCATCACCTATGTCCGCAGCGGTGCGATCACGCATCAGGACTCGCTTGGTAACAAGGGCCGTACCGAGGCTGGCGACGTGCAGGTGATGAGCGCGGGCACCGGCGTGCGGCATGCCGAGTATAATCTCGAGCCCGAGACGACGACGATCTTCCAGATCTGGATCGAGCCTTCGCGTAAAGGTGGCGCGCCGAGCTGGGGTGCCAAGCCGTTTCCGAAGGGCGAGCGTTCGGGGCAGTTCGTGACGCTGGCCAGCGGGTTCGAGGGTGACGGCGATGCGTTGCCGATCCGGGCGAATGCGCGGGTGCTGGCGGCGACGTTGAAGGCTGGCGACAGCGTCGACTATGCGGTCGGCGAGGGACGCCATGTGTATCTGGTGCCGGCGACCGGTGCGATCACGATCGGCGACGACGCCTTTGGTGCGCGCGACGGAGCGGCGCTGCTGGGCGGCCAGACGGTGACGATCACGGCTCAAGAGGATGCCGAGATCGTTCTGGTAGACTCGGAGTAAAACTCCCCTCCCGCTTGCGGGAGGGGTCGGGGGAGGGGCTTCCTTCCTCGACCCCGCCCGGAACTGCCCTCCCCTAACCCCTCCCGCAAGCGGGAGGGGAACTCGAAGGAAACACATATGACCAAGGTTCTCGTGCTCTATTACTCGTCCTACGGCCATATCGAGCAGATGGCGGATGCTGTCGCCGAGGGCGCGCGTGCCGGTGGCGCCGAGGTCGACATCCGCCGCGTCGCCGAAACCGCACCGCAGGCGGTGATCGAAGCCGCGCACTTCAAGACCGATACCGCGCATGCCGAGATCGAAGGTCCCGCCGCGCTCGAGCAGTATGACGCGATCATCGTCGGCGCGCCGACCCGCTTCGGCCGGATGCCTGCGCAGATGGCGCAGTTCTGGGATACGACCGGCGGCCAGTGGTTCTCGGGAGCGCTGATCGGCAAGGTCGGCGGTGCGTTCACCTCGACCGCGAGCCAGCATGGCGGGCAGGAAACGACGTTGTTCTCGATCATCACCAACCTGATCCATCACGGCATGACGATCGTCGGGCTCGACTATGGCTTCCAGGCGCAGATGGGTGTCGACACGGTCAAGGGCGGCTCGCCCTACGGCGCGACGACGATCTCGGACGGCGACGGCAGCCGGATGCCGAGCAAGGAAGAGCTCGACGGCGCGCGCTACCAGGGCAAGCGGATCGCCGAAACGGCGGCCAAGCTGAACGGCTGATCCCGCGAGGCTCCGGTGGCTGGGGAGACGAAACTTACCCCGCGGTAAGGGCGTTTCCCCACTACCGGAGCATTTCGCTTCGCGTGCACCAGCTATGCGAGGATATGATCATGGGCTTGTTTTCCAAGGACATCGCGACGTTCGAAGACCTGTTCCTGCACCAGTTGCAGGACGTGTATTATGCTGAGCACCAGATCACCAAGGCGCTGCCGAAGATGACCGACAAGGCGACCGCGCCGGGTCTCAAGGCCGGGTTCGAGACGCATCTGCGCGAGACCGAGGGACAGATCGTTCGGCTCGAGCGGATCTTCGAGCTGCTCGGCGAGAAGGCCAAGGCGGTGACCTGCCCGGCGATCGACGGGATCATCAAGGAAGCGAACGAAGTCGCGGGCGAGATCGCCGACAAGGCAGTGCTCGATGCGGCGCTGATCGCGTCGGCGCAGGCGGTCGAGCATTACGAGATCACGCGCTACGGCACGCTGATCGCGTGGGCGAACCAGCTTGGTCGCAGCGAGATCGCGGCGATCCTCAAGGAAACGCTCGACGAGGAATATGCGACCGACGACAAGCTGACCGCGATGGCTACGTCGAAGGTCAATCCGAAGGCGGAGGCGGTTACTGCCTGAGACGTAAGTAAGGAAAAGGGCCGGCGATCAGGTGATCGCCGGCCCGTTTTTCGTTCAGGCCTTCTTGCGGGCGCGCTTGGGGGCAGTGGCGGCGGCGACGTCCTCTTCCTCGTCGGGTGCGTCCTCACCGGCTTCGGTCAGCGCTTCGCCGAGCGCCTTCAGCTTGTCCTGCGACTTGTCGGCCTTGTCGGCGATCTTGGTCGTCGCGGTGCCGAGGCGGTGGAGCAGCGCGTGGACGCGGTCGGCGTCGGGCGTGTCCTTCTCCAGCTGCTTGCGCAGCGAACCGAGGTCGCGAAGGATGCCCTTGGCGCCGGAGACTTCGGTATCGGCCAGCGCGGCTTCCCAATCCTCGACCATGTCGGCGCCCTTGGTGGGCTTGGTCGCGTCGAGCCCGCGGTTGATCGCGTTCATCGTTCCTGCAAATTTAATGGCCATGTGATCTCTCTCCGCATGCCTTTGTGGCAATCGTCAACGCGACGTGGCGGCGGAAATGTCCCCTCGATCGTATCGACTTCGATCAGTATCGGGGCCCAAGTTAACGCAGGATATCGGGCCCCTCCGCCTGCCGGATGACGTCGGCGAGCGCGGCGTTCGGCACGCGGTCGGCGAGGACCGGCGAGCAGGCGAGCAAGCCGTTGGGGCAGTAGCGGTCGTCGTCCCAGCCGGGGTGGTCCAGGATCGGGTAGAGGCATACGCCCTCGACGGGTACGCCGAGCGACTGGGCGATCTTCACCTCGCGCAGGATCATCCGGAGCCAGGCGGGGCGGGCGCTGCCTTCGATGCCGGTTTCGGCAATGAAGATCGGGCGGCCGTAGCGCGCGTACGCGTCGGCGAGGATCGCGTGGAGCGGGCGGCTGAGGGGGTGGTCGTAGGCGAGCGGCGGGCCGCCGTGGATCCACTGGTTGTTGTGGTAGAAGTTGACGCCGACGATATCCAGCAATGCCGCGCGGCCGCCGATCTGGGGCCACGCTTTCCCGGCGATCATGTCCCAGGCCTGGTATTGCGCGAGGCGGTGGCCCTCGGCGGCGGGGGCATCGTTCGGGCGGGCGGGGTCCGTGATGACGTTGATGACCGGGTCGGCGTGGACGAACCGCGCGGCGGGGTCGATCGCGAGGATCGCCTCCATCGCGGCGATCGAGGCGCGGGCGAGTTGGACCTTGAGTTCGTAGCCGCGGCCTCGGGCGAACGGGTTGAGATAGGCTGCGTCGCCGCCGCCCCAGGCGAAGAACGAGATCTCGTTGACGGGGGCGTAGAAGCGGGTCCCGCCGGGGGCGGCCGGGCCGATGTGGCGCGCGGCGGCGGCGGCGAAGGCCGCAAAGCGCGTGACGAAGGTCGGCGTCCAGATGTCGATGTCGTCGGGCCAGCCGTAATGGAGCAGGTCCCAGATGACTTCGGTGCCGATCGTCTTGGCGGCGTCCAGCTGGCGGTCGAGGCTGGACCAGTCGTAGCGGCCGGGCTCGCGTTCGATCAGATGCCAGCGCAGGCCATCGCGGACGGTCAGGATGCCGAGCTTGGCGAGTTCGCTGTAATCATGCGCGGCGAGGGTGTCGTGATGGCTGGCGGCGATGACGTCGACGCGCTTGCGATCATGTGCGCGGCGGTGCGTGGAGGATTCGAAGCCGCCTTGCAGGACGCTGCGGAACAGGCCGGTCGCCCGGGGGAGAGGTGGCCGGTCGGACAGGACTTCGGCGAACAGGGCTTCCCAGCGGGGGCCGACGGCGGCAACGGCGTACTCGCTGTCGACCTTGGCGCGGAGGGCAGTGCCGAGGCGGGTCCGCAGTGCCGGGTCTTCGAGGAGTTTCGTGATCGCGCTTGCGACGGAGGGCGGGTCTTCGTGGGGAACGAACAGGCCGCTGACCCCGTCAACGATCTGTTGTTCGGAGCCGTTGTCTCGCGTTGCTATGACGGGGAGGCGTGCGGCGCCGGCTTCGGCGATCACGTGCGGCATGCCTTCGCCGCGGGAGAGCCAGACGAAGATGTCGAGCGCGGCGAGCAGGTCGGGCACGTCGTCGCGGTCGCCGAGGAAGGTCAGGGCGGTGTCGAGGCCGAGGGCGTGCGCTCGGTTGCGGAGGGCGGCGGCGTATTCGGGGATGAAGGCGTCCGGTCCGCCGATCACGACGAATCTGGCGCGGGGGTGGCGGGCGTGGACGAGCGCGGCGGCTTCGATGAAGTCCTCGACGCGCTTTTTCGGGTCGAGCCGGCCTAGCCAGCCGATCAGCGGTACGTCTTCGGCGACCCCTAGCGTCGCACGTACGGGGGCGCGACGGGCGGGGTCGAAGGCGCGCGTGTCGACCATCGACGGGATCTCGATCGCGTGGTGTTCGCGGCCGGGCATGCGGCTGGCGGCGGCGTCGCGGATCGAGGCGCAGACGCCGACATAGCGCGCGGTGAAATGCTTGGGGCCGGCGAGCGCTTCGGAGACGAGGCCGCCATGCTCGATCAATGGCGGGCGAAGGTGCATGCGTTCGAGCGCGGGATAGATGTCCGCGACGTTCTGGCACGAGACGACGACGTCGTACGCGGGCAGCTTGCTCGCGAGGTAGGCGACGGTCTCGTCGAAGCCGAGCGCGTAGGGCGTGCGGTCGACGGCGACGCCGATCGCTTCCAATTGCGCGTGAGTCTGCTCGGGCATGCCGTCTTTTCGGAAGCAGGCGACGACCTCGATCCGGTAGCGTGTCGGATCGAGCGCCTGGGCAAGCAGTCGCACCTCCGTCTCCTCGCCGCCGACGACGAGCCAGGCGAAGACGAACAGGATGCGGATCGGGCGGGCGTCGGCAGTGAGTGCGGTGCTCAATCGCCGACCTTAAAGACGATCTGGAGGAATTCGGGTCGCTCGCCGACCAGCTTTGCGATGAACTTGGGGGCGTCGTCATAGGGCACGACGTGCGTGATGAGTTGCGCGCGGATCTCGGGGCCGCGGGCGAGCAACAGCTTCACCGTCTCGTTCGCGAGGCGGCGACGGTCCCACTGGAAACCGAGCCCGCGCGGGACGCGGTTGATCTGCGCGCAGCGGAGGTTGAGGCCGTTGTGGTGGAACTCCTCGCCGAGCCGGAGCCGGTCCGCGCCGCCCTGGTAGAAGGCGAGGTCGATCACGGTGCCCTGCGGCCTCAGCGCGCGCATCGCGGCGTGCAGGCTGGCGGCGTCGGCGCGGGTCTGGAACACGACGTCCGCGCCGCGATCATCGCCGCCGTGGAGCCAGCGTGCCTTGGCGTAGGCCCAGGCCTGGTCCTCGGTCATCGCGGTGATGCCGAGGCATTCGGCGCGCAGGCGGCGGAAGGGGGACGGGTCGGCGATCACGACTTCGCTGGCGCCGGCGGCCTGAGCGAACAGGGCCGTCAGCATGCCGACGATGCCTGCGCCGATCACCAAGGCGGGGCGGCCGCGGATGCCGTCGCCGAGGTTGACCACGTTGGGGCCGAGTAGCTCGACGTCCGCGTGGAGAATGCCGTTGGCGGCGATCGGACCCATCTGGCCGATATAGATGCCGAGGATCGGATC
Organism: Sphingomonas faeni; assembly: GCF_003053745.1. Classification (GTDB taxonomy): domain Bacteria; phylum Pseudomonadota; class Alphaproteobacteria; order Sphingomonadales; family Sphingomonadaceae; genus Sphingomonas; species Sphingomonas faeni. Next base: position 256,237 of record NZ_QAYE01000005.1, read on the forward strand.
GAGCTCTGGCGGGAGCTTGGTCAGCAGGTCGTTGAACGGGTCCGCGGTGTGGCCGGTCTTGTGCCCGAACACCGTGCCGACGACGTCGCCGTTGGTGAAATCGTCGACCCGGCTGTCGCTGACGCGCGCGCATTCCATGTAGCCGAGGAACGGCACCGGATAGTGCGCGCTCGGTTCGCCGGGGACGAACACGCCGCGGCCTGCGTCCCAGCGTGAGTGGAGATACGGGTTGCTGTTCTTGACGAAAGTGAGTTCGGTGCCGGCGGAGAACCCGGTGTAGAGCAAGTCGAGCCGGACCTGGCCGTCGCCTGGGGGCGCTTCGTCATAGCCGAAGAAATAGGCCTGGCCGGGACGTTCGACGCCGAGCGAGCGGACGTGGCGCCACTCAGACATGGGCCACCTCGCGCTCGCGGACGTCGATCGCGCGGCCTTCGACGGCGGAGCGTTCGATCGCCAGCGCGAGGCGGAGCGTTTCGAGCGCGGCGGGATAGGGGCAGCGAATGCAGTTTTCGCCGCCGCGGACTGCGTCGATGAAGTCGCGATCCTCCAGCACTACCGGATCGCTGCCGGTGCCGCGGACCGGGCGGCCGCGGCCGATGTCGATCATCACGTCGCGGTCGGTGAGTTCGATCGCTAGGCCCTCGCCAAACAGATGCAGGCCGACGCGGTGGTTCCAGTTGAGCAGGCAGGTGGACGCGAAATTGGCGATCGCGCCGCTGGCGAAGGTGAGCATCGCGGTGCTGGTCGTCGCGACGTCGAGGCCGGAGAAGGCGGCGCGGTCGATGTGGCCCGACTGGCCGTAGACGCGGACGACGTCGCCCACGAGGTAGCGCGCGAGATCGACGAGATGCGTCGTCTGTTCGAGCATCTGGCCGCCCGATGCGTCCTTTTTCCACCACCAGCGCGGCGGCGGCGTGGAGTCGAGCCAATAGCCAGAGAGGAGGCGGGCGGGGGTTGCCGAAAGCAGCGCCTTCACCTCGTCCACGGTGTCGAGATAGCGCCAGTGATAGCCGACCGCTGTGATCAGGCCGAGCCGGTCGACCGCTGCGGCGACGTCCTCCGCGATGCCGAGATCGAGCGCAACGGGCTTTTCGACGAAGAACGGGAGCTTGTGCTCGATTGCGAGGCGTTCGGGTTCGCCGTGCGCGAAGGGGGGCACGCAAATGTAGAGCGCGTCGAGTTCGACCGCGGCCAGCATCGCGGACGCATCGTCGAAGGCGCGCGCGCCGAAGCGGGCGGCGGCTTCGGTCGCGCGGGCCATGTCGACGTCGGCGACCGCGACGATCGCGACGTCGTCGAACTGCTCCAGAACGCCGAAATGGCGATTGGCGATGCCGCCTGCGCCGATGAACCCGATCCGTGTCCGCTCCACGCCGTCTCCCTTTGTCTTTTGGTCTTGCACCGCGGCGTAGACCGCGCGCGTGTCGGCGATCATGCGATCGGCCGAGAACAGGTCTTGCTGGCGATCGATCGCTGCGCTGGCCATCGTTTTCAGGGTGCCGCGGTCAGCGAGCAACGTGACGACCGCATCGGCGAAACTGGCCGGGTCGGCGGCGGTCAGGCGACCGGTGACACCGTCCTCGATCGCTTCGGCATTGCCGGGTGCGACGGTGGCGACGACGGGCAGGCCGGCGGCCATCGCCTCGAGCGCGACCAGCGGCAGGCCTTCGAACGCCGACGGCAGGACGAGCAGGTCGGCGAGTGTCATCAGGTCGGCGACGTCGCTGCGCGTGCCGAGCATGCGGACGGTGCCGGCCAGGCCCTTGGCTGCGATCGCGCGTGCGGTCTGGGTGAGGAGAGGGCCGTCGCCGGCGAGCAGCACGATCACGTCCGGGTGCGCGGCGCGGATTGCGGGCAGCGCGTCGAGCAGGAGCGCGTGGCCCTTTTGCTCTGCAAAGCGTGCGACCATTAGGAGGACGGGGGCATTGCCGATGCCCCATTCGCCGCGGAGGGCTTCGCGCGAGCGCGAGGGTTTGTGCGCGCCGACGCCGTTGTGGATCGTTGCGACGAGAGCCGGATCGACGCCGGCTGCGCGGTGGCTGTCGCCGACTGCGTCCGAGACGCAGATCAGGCGCGCGAGTGCGGCCGAGGTGTCGCGGTGTTCGTCGCGCTGCGCGGGGTCGGTCAGGAGGTAGGGGAGGTGCTCGGTGCGGATCACGGGGACGCTGGCAGCGTGCGCGGCGCGGACTGCGGCGTGGCATTCCCAGCCTATGCCGGCATGGACGTGGATGATGTCGGGCGCTGCGCGGTCAAGCCAGCGCGCGAGGTCTGCATCGTCGCCGAGCGCCTTGACTGCATAACCCTTGGCGGCGGCGTGTTCGAGCAGGCCCGTGCCGGGCCGCGCGGCGACGACGATCTCGTCTCCGCCCAATCCTTCGGCAAGCGTCATCATGTGCGCGCCGACGCCGGACGGGGCAAGGCTGTCGGTCAGCAGGCAGATGCGGGTCATTCGGCGGCCATCACGGGGGTTTCGAGGACGACGGATTTGGCGACCATGCGGCGATAGGTGGCGAGCGCTTGCCCCACGACCTGGTCCATATTGTAGTAGCGATAGGTCGCGAGCCTGCCGACGAAGGTCACGCCCTCCTCCGCATCGGCGAGTGCCTCGTAGCGTTTGAACAGCGCCTGGTTCTCGGGGCGGGGGATCGGGTAATACGGGTCACCCTCCGCGCTCGGGAATTCGTAGCTGATGCTGGTCTTCGCGTGGAGTTGCCCGGTCAGGTGCTTGTATTCGGTGATGCGGGTCTGTGGCACCGTTTCGTCGGGATAATTGACGACCGCGACCGGCTGGAACTGTGCGACGTCGTGCGTCTCGTGGCGGAATTGGAGGCTGCGATAGGGCAGCTTGCCGAAGCGGAAGTCGAAATATTCGTCGATCGGGCCGGTGAAGACGATGTGGTCGACGTCGATGCGGTCGATCACGTCGCGGTATTCTACGCCAAGATCAAGCGTGATGCCGGGATGATCGAGCATCGCCTCGAACATCCGGGTGTAGCCGTTTGCGGGCATCGCCTGGAATTTATCGGTGAAATAGCGGTCGTCGGTCGAGGTGCGGGTCGGCACGCGCGCGGTGACGGTGCGGTCGAGTTCGGACGGGTCAAGACCCCATTGCTTCCGCGTGTAGCCGCGAAAGAACGTCTCGTAGAGATCGCGGCCGACTGCGGCGACGACGACGTCCTCGGAGGTGCGGATGTCCTCGACCGATTCCGCGCGGCTGGCGAGGAACGCTGCGGCTTCCGCGTCGTCCTCGAGCGACAGGCCGTAGAGTGCGTTCAGCGTGGTGCGGTTGATCGGCATCGGCACGAGCTTGTCATCGACGCTGGCAAGGACGCGGTGTTCGTACGGGCGCCATGCGGTGAAGCGCGACAGATAGTCGAACACGTCGGCGGAGTTGGTGTGGAAGATGTGCGGGCCGTAGCGGTGGACTAACACGCCGGCCGCATCATGCTCGTCATAGGCGTTGCCGCCGATGTGCGGGCGGCGGTCGACGACCAGCACGCGCTGGCCGCTGTCGCTCGCGAGCCGTTCGGCGAGGACCGCGCCGGCGAACCCTGCGCCGACGATCAGCGTGTCGTAGCGTTCGCGCTTCGCAGGCGGGCGGAAGGTACGTTTCGCGCGGAGGACGCGGTCGAGCTCGGTTGCCATGGCGGTTTGCGTGCGGTCCCAGGATTGTGTGGCGAGCAGGCGATCGGCTTCGTCGCGCCAGGCGCCCTCGCGAGAAAGCGCGAGCGCGGCCTCGCACGCGGTGACGAACGCGGTTGCGTCGGTGGCGATCGCGACCGCCGCTGCGTCACCGTAGTGGCGGATGACGTCGACGATCGGTGTCGAGACGACGGGCAGGCCGCCGGCAAGATATTCGGGCGTCTTGGTCGGGCTGATGAAGCGCGTCGCGGCGTTGATCGCGAACGGCATCAGCGCGACGTCCCAGCCCGAGAGATAGGCGGGGAGTTCATTGTAGCCACGTCCGCCGAGCCAGTGGATGTTGGCGCGGCGTGGCAAATGCGCGGAGTCGATCTTCACGACTGGCCCGATCATCACGAACGACCAATCGGGGCGCTCAGCGGCGACGGCGTCGAGCAGCGCGAGGTCGATGCGCTCGTCGATGACACCGAAGAAACCGAGTTTCGGGCCGGGGATATGGCGCTGGTCTTCGGGTTCGATATTGCCAGCGCGCGCTTGGGCGAAGTGCGCGATGTCGACCGCCGACGGGAAGGCGTGGACGTCGCGGTGGCGGCCGCGCTTGGCTTCGTAGAGGCTGTAACCGCCGGTGAAGACGAGGTCGGCGCGTGCGAGCAACCGGGCTTCGCGGTCGAGCAAGGCTGGGTCGGCGAAGCGGAACGCGGACAGTTCGTCCATGCAGTCGTAGACGACTGCGGCGGCATCCAGATGCTCGGCGAAGGGGAGCATCATTGGGGTGTAGAACCAGAGGACGGGCTTGGTCCGGATGCTCGTCGCGACAAGCATGTCGAGGAGTTGCCGCAAGCCTGCCTCGACCTGCTCGGCGTTCCACCAATGCGGGAGGCGCGGGCGTAGCGCGATCACGTTGTCGGCGGGAAACGGGTGGTGTTCTAGGAAGGGCAGCGGATGGTCGCAGGGGATGTGTTCTTCCCAGACGAACACGCTCTGGGCTCGCGCGAACCGCTTCATCAGATGCTGCGGGCGCTGCGTGACGAAATCCCAGCGGAGATGCGAGAAGCAGATCAGCGGCGGCGGGCTCGTGTCGTCGGTCGTGGAGAGGGTGGGAGTAGGTCCGATACCGTGCACGCTCTTCCAATCCGCGAATCCGCGGTCATCCGCGTTGTTGATCGAACCTAAGCCCACGCCTCAGACCTGACTATGCAAATGTAATTGCTTTGCATCATGTATTTGCTGGATAATCGCACCCAAACGCACAACGCTATGCTGCCAAGTCCAACGCTCCAAGACGGCGTCGCGGGGCCGGAATTGGGCGTAGGTTTCGCGCATTGTAAGGATCGCATCGGCAAACCCAGTCGTCGAAGCGGTCATGCCGGTCTCGGGCAGAATAAACTGCAATCCGCAGCGTAATTCTGCGTTGGCGAGCACCGGCAGGCCGGCGAGCATGTATTCGGTGAGGATCGCCGGCGCGCCGTCGTCGATGCCGCAGACGACGCCGAACTTGGCGCGGTTCATCAGGCGGTTGACCTCGTCGATCGGGACGCCCGGCGGCCCGACGAACTCGATCGAGAGGTTCTGGTCGCGGGCGCGTTGGCGGAGCGCGTCGGCATCCTCGCCGTAGCCGAAGACGCAGAGCGCGCGGACGTCTGGAGGAAGCTGCGCGAGTGCGTCGAACAATATGTCGTGACGTTTATACGGTTGCGCGGCGGCGACGTAGATCAGGTCGACATCCTTGGGCGTGCCGAGCGGACGAAACTGATCGACTGCAGCGAATTCGGGGCCGACGGGCAGGATCGCGGTGCACATGCCGGGGTGGCGGGCCTCGACCTCGTCCGGCTGCCACTGCGCGCCGGTCAGGACGAGGTCGAAATGCTCGCTGACTTCGGGCGGCACGCGCAACGAGGGCGCGTCGATCGAATTGTAGAGAATGATGCTGTTTTCGCAGAGCGCGAGCAGTTCGGGTGCGACGCCTAGCCCGAGCACGACGAGAATGTGTGGCGCGCCAAAAGTCCGCACGAAATCGATCATCTCGGAGGAAGCGAACGGTGCGTGGTCGTGGTCGAGGCGGAAGGCGCGGCGCGCGAGCACCGGGCTGTCGCGGTGGAATGGCGGGTCACCTTCGCCGCGCCAGTGATGCCAGATCTCGGCCTGTTCGACGATGCCGGCCGCGACGAGCGCGAGCGGAAGGCGTTCGAGATACCCGCCGGCGACGGGCTCGCGGTGGTCGGCAGTACCCGTCCAGGGTTGGCTCGCAGGATCGAGCGCGCGCCATGCCGATCCGTCGCGAGGAGGCGTTGCGGCGGAGGGATCCGCGGGAGGCCAGCCGTCGACCCAGTCGCTGATGATGACGATCGATCGTCGTTCGCTCAACGCCACCATGCACGCATCCCCTGCATCGGTATTTCCCCTGGTCTTGCACCCTTTCGTTGCAGGGCAGGCACTTAACGGGCGAAATCGAGAAACGGGATCATGTAGCTTAAATTTAGTCGGCGCGCGTATTCGCAATCACGCTCGACCGGCGGCGGGGCTTGCGCCATGTTAGTGCAAAGACGTCCATGAGTAGGTGGGGCGATGACTAGGCGAGGGCAGCGCGGACGATGCTAATCTGGATGGCGATAGTCGGTGCTTTGCTCGGCTGGGTGCTCGGAAGCTTTTCAGAAACCGCTTTATTCTTGGGCGGGGCGGTTGGCTTGTGCATCGGCTGGGCATTGCGGCGGGCGATGCGGATCGAGATCGTGCGCGAGACGGCGGTACTGAGCGCCGAGGTCGCCTTGTTGCGGGCCCACGTCAACGAACTGATGGACGCGCCGCGTTATCGTGGGGACGGTGTCGCCGATGCGCCCGAGGTCCGCACCACGCCGCGCTTGATCGAGCCGTTGGTCGCCGAACCGTCGATCGCGACGGTTGCGCCGGAGGTCGTATCGCAAAGTGAAGCACTAACCGATTTCGATACCTCGGCGGGAAGCCGCTGGGGTTCGCCGCCTTCGGGCGACCGCGCTGCGTCTGTACCTGCGCCCGCCGAACCACGCGAGCCGGGCTGGTTGGCGAGCGGCGTTGCAGCCGCGCGCGGCTGGCTGTTCGGCGGCAACACGATCGTACGGCTCGGTCTCGTCATCCTGTTCGTTGGGTTGTCGTTCCTTGCCAGCTATGCGGCGGCGGCGGGGCTGTTTCCGATCGAGTTCCGTCTCGCGGTGGTCGGCCTGTTCGGCATCGCGCTGCTCGGCATCGGCTTTCGGACGCGGACGAAGCGTCCCGATTTCGCGCTGGCGTTGCAAGGCGGTGGCGTCGCGATCATCTACCTGACGCTGTTCGGGGCGGCGCGCTTCTACGATCTCGTACCGCTGTCCGCGGCGTTCGTGCTGATGATCGCGGTCTGCGCGCTCGGCTGTGCGCTGGCGCTGTTGCAGCGTTCGCAGGCGCTGGCGGTGACGGCGTTCGCGGGCGGGTTCGCGGTGCCGTTGCTGCTGGGCGGGGAGGGCGGCAATGCGCTCGGCCTGTTCGGGTACGGCACGATCCTGAACCTCGCGATCCTGTTTATCGCACGCGCGCGGACATGGCGCGTGCTGAACCTGGTCGGGTTCTTCGCGACGTTCGGGATTGCGAGCCTGTGGGGCGCGACCGCGTATCGGCCCGAGCATTTCCTGATCGCGCAGATATTTCTGATCGTCTCGGTGCTGATCTACGTCGTGACCGCCGTGCTTTATACGCGGGCGACGCCGGGGAAGTTCGGCAACGCGGTCGATACGACGCTGTTGTTCGGGCCGGCGCTGGCCGGGTTCGGGCTCGAGGTCGCACTGATCGACGACCGGCCGTTCGGCAGCGCGTTTGCGGCACTGGGCTTTGCGGCACTGTATCTCGGTGTCTCGTTGGTGGCGCGGCGCCGGCAGCGTGGGGAACAGCAAGAGGGGCTGCGCGTAATGAACGAGGCGATGCTGGCGATCGGCATCGGCTTCGTCACGATGGCGATCCCGCTTGCACTGGGCGCGCGCTGGACCTCGGCGGCGTGGGCGCTGGAAGGCGCGGGCGCGTTCTGGGTCGGGATGCGACAAGCGCGCTGGATGCCGCGGCTGTTCGGGCTGGCGCTGCAGGTCGTTGCGACCTTGCTGTATCTCGGCACGCTCGACGACAATTTCGCGGCGCTGCCGTTCGCCAATCCGGCGTTCGTCGGTGCGATCCTGGTGGCGCTCGGCTGGTTCGCGACGGCATGGTTCGCGCGGGAGACGATCGCGCGGGAGACGATCGCGGCTGGGGAGACGCGGCTTGCGCGGGCCTATGCGCGGGGCGAGGCGGTGATCGCGACGCCGGCGTTCCTGACCGGGTTTGCGGCGTGGTGGATCGGCTGGCTGATGGAGGCGACGCGGCTTCATCCCGCGGTCGAGCGATCGCTGTCGCCTGTGCCGGTGTTCTCGACGAACGGGCAGATCCTGTTGGCGATGCTGGCGTATCTGGTCAGCGCAGCGGCGTTCCAGACGATCGCTCGGCGTCGCGACTGGCCGGTCGCGGCATGGCCGGCACGCGTCAGTGTAGGCGCATTGTGGATCGGCTTCGTCGCGCAGGCCGATCGGGGCGGCACCGTGCTGTCGTCGCCCGGCTGTTTCCTGTGGATCGTCGCGCTCGCGGTGCATGGCTGGATGCTGTTCCGCAGCGATCGTGACGACGTCGAGACACCGGGCACGCGGGCGGTGGCGTCGGCTAGCCACGTCGCGGGCGTCTGGCTGGCGGTGGTCCTGCTCGGCGACATGCTGTGGTTCGGGATCGATCGCGCGGCGCTGTGGTCGACCGCGTGGAACGAGGTGACGTTCCTCGCCGGCGCGGTGGCGGTGCTGGCGGGCCTTACCCTGTGGGCCGGGCCGGCGTTGCGCGGCGAGCGGGCGAGGACGCGGTGGCCGCTCGATCGCCATGCGCTGGATTATGCGTGGACGGCGGCGGTGCCGATCGCGCTGGGCATCTTCAGTGGCGCAGTCGCGATCGCGCTGTTTTCGTCGGGCGATACCGCGCCGTTGCCGTTCGTGCCGGTGCTCAACCCGGTCGACGTGATGGTGGCGCTGGCGGCGGGCGTGCTGTTGCTGTGGCGGCGGGCGGTGCTGGCTGCGGATATTGTGCCGGCGGGCGCCGCGCTGTTGGCGAGCAAGCGTATCTGGCTGCCGATCGCCGCGCTTGGTTTCGTTGCGGCGAACGGCGCGTGGTTGCGGACGGCGCATCATCTGGCGGGCGTGGCATGGGAGGCGGATACGCTGCTCGGCAATGCGCTGGTCGAGACGGGGATTGCGATCCTGTGGACGGTGATTGCGCTGACGCTGATGGTCGTCGCACATCGGCATGCGACGCGCAGCCTGTGGCTGGCGGGGGCAAGCCTGTTGGGGGCGACCGTCGTCAAGCTGCTGGTGGTCGACCTGTACGCGACCGGCGGCGGCGCGCGGATCATCGCCTTCATCGCGGTCGGGATGCTGATGCTGCTGGTCGGGTATCTGGCGCCGTTGCCGCCCAAGGCAGTGTCGGACGATACGAAACGAGGAGCGGTGGCATGAGCGGGGTTCGGTGGCGGTTGGGCGCGCTGGTCGGCGCCGTGCTGTTGGTCGCTGCGGCGCCGGCGGGATCGGATGGCGAGCCGGACGGCTATGCGCTTCGCCTGCCGCTGTCGGTGGAGGCGGGCGCGAAAGTCCAGCGGCTGGCGTTGCCGGCCGCAGTGCTGGCAGGATTGCAGACTCGCGACGGGCATGATTTGCGCGTGTTCGATGCGAAGGGGCGGGCGATGCCGATCGCTCGTGCAGGCGCGTCCGCGGCGGTCGGCCATGTGTCGCTCGATCCGATGCCGATCCTGGGGGCGCCCGATGCGCTGAAGGTGTCGGGCGTGTCGTTGAGGCTCGACGGGCGCGGTGCGGCGCAGGTTGCCGAAGTGCGCGGCGAGCCGGTCGCGGCTGGCGGCGCACCCGTGCTGCTCGGCGTGCTGCTCGATGCGCGGCGGGTGTCGGGCGCGGTCGAGCGGGTTGCGGTTGCCGCGGACTTGCCGGTGGGCCAGCCGGTGACGTTGACGGTCGAGGCCAGTGCCGACCTGCGCGAGTGGCGGCGGTTAGGCGAGGCGACGGTGTATCGGCGCGCGGGCGAGGCGGTGCGGTCTTCGATCGTCGCGTTGGACGATGCCGCCGTGGCGCGGGAGTATCTGCGGATCACGTGGAGCGCGGGGTCGCGGTTGCTGGCGCCGGTTTCGATCCGTGGCGCCGTGCTCGACGTGCGGCCTGACGGTGCGGCGGCGTCGGAAACGGTCGAGGCTCAGGCGCCCGCGCCGGTGTCCGGGAATGCACGCGTCGTCGATTTCGCGGTGCCGTTCGCGACACCGATGGCGAGCTTGCGGGTGATACCGGTGGAGGGCGATGGCGTCGTTCCGGTTCGGATCCTTGGGCGAGACGATCGCGAGCAGCCTTGGGCTCTGCTGGGGCAAGGCGTCGCGCGCAGCGATGGTGGGCGCGACATCACGCTGTCCGGCGACGCGCCGCGTGCGATCCGGATCGAGGCCGATGCTCGCAGTGCGGGGTTCACCGTCGCGCCGCGTCTGCGGATCGGCTTCGCGGACCGCGGCGTGATCTTCCTCGCCAGCGGCACCGCGCCGTTCACGCTCGCGGCCGGGCGCGCCGCGGCGAAGGACGTGTTCCTGTCGCCCGCCGATCTTGCCGATGGGCAGGGCAGGCCGGGCGAAGCACGCCTGGTGGCGGTGCCGGCCGCGACGGTGACGCTGTCGGCGCTCGGCGATGCTGGGGCGCCGACGCGCAATATCGTGCTGTGGGCGGTGATGCTTGCCGCGACGGCATTGCTGGCCGGGGTGGCGTGGATGCTGTGGCGGCAACAGGCGACGCAAGCGCCGCGCGATCCGAGCTGATGGTCAGCGTCCAAGGGATCGGCCCGCAGCGAGATTTAGATCACGCTGCGGGCCGGTCGTGGCGGGTGTTCAGCTCTTCACGAACGCCAGCAGATCGGGGTTTAGGACCTCGGCGTGCGTCGTCAGCATGCCGTGCGGAAAGCCCTTGTAGATCTTCAGCGTCGCGTTCTTGAGCAATTTCGCCTGCACGAGTGAGGCGTCTTCATAGGGGACGATCTGGTCGTCATCGCCTTGCAGCACCAGCATCGGCACGGTGATCGCCTCGAGATCCGCGGTCTGGTCGGTCTCCGAAAACGCCTTGATGCCGTCGTAATGTGCGAGCGCGCTGCCCATCATGCCCTGGCGCCACCAATTCCGGACGACGCCGTCCGAGACGACGGCGTTCGGACGGTTGAAGCCGTAGAACGGCCCCGATGCGACATCGAGGAAGAACTGCGCGCGGTTCTCGGCGAGCGCCTTGCGGAACCCGTCGAACACCGCGATCGGCGTGCCGCCGGGATTGGCGTCGGTCTTGAGCATCAGCGGCGGGACCGCGCTGACGAGGACGGCCTTGGCGACGCGACCCTGGGGCTGGCCGAACTGCGCGACATAGCGCGCGACTTCGCCGCCGCCGGTCGAGTGGCCGATATGCACCGCGTTGGTCAGGTCGAGATGCTCGGCGACGGCGGAGGCGTCGGCGGCATAATGATCCATGTCGTTGCCGGTTTCGGCCTGCGACGAGCGGCCATGCCCGCGGCGATCATGCGCGACGACGCGGTAGCCCTCGGCCAGGAAGAACAGCATCTGCGTGTCCCAGTCGTCCGACGACAAGGGCCAGCCGTGGTGGAACACGATCGGCTGCGCGTCTTTCGGTCCCCAATCCTTGTAGAAGATGTCGACGCCGTCTTCGTTCTTGATGAAGCCGCTGCTCATTTCGGTAACTCCGTCTTGTCATGGAAGTGCAAGGAAGCGTGCGATTCAGGGTCAAGCCTCTCCGAACACAGGTTTTCCTGATCTGCCGGGCGTTTATCACGTCTACAAATGGCAAACAGAAACTGCGTCGTCAGGGGAATGACACGCCGCGCCGCGATGTAAAAGCCCGGATCGGACTGGGATAGATCGGTCGATCGTTTATAGGTCATAGTATCGCAACGGCCGAGACCGAACCAGTTTATTGCAAGATACTGAGTTCACATTTCTTATTGTGGCCAAGCTCACGTTGAGAGCTGGCGGGGGGGGCGACTATGAGCGGACGACGACTGGGGCCGGGGAGAGTCGAGGCCTTCACCGACGGCGTGGTCGCGATCATCATCACGATCATGGTGCTGGAACTGAAGGTACCGGAAACGGGCGACCTGCACGCGTTGATCGGCAGCGCGCCGGTGCTGCTGGCGTATGTGTTGAGCTTCGTGAACGTCGGGCTGTTCTGGAACAATCACCACCACATGTTCTCCGCGGTCGAGCGCGTCGACGGGCGTGTGATGTGGGCGAACCTGTTCCTGCTGTTCTGGCTGAGCCTCGTGCCGTTCGTGATCCGCTGGCTCGACGAGAGCGCGTTCGCGGCGGGGGCGACGGCCGCCTATGGCATCGTCCTGGGGCTCGCGGCGATCGGCTATTCGCTGACCGAACGCGCGATCATCGCCTGCAACGGCAAGGAGTCGGCGGTCGCGCGCGCGATCGGTTCGGACTGGAAGGGGTGGGGCAGCATCGCGCTCTATTTCACCGGCGTGCCGCTCGCGTTCGTCAGCCGCTGGTTCGCGATCGCGCTGTACGTGGGGGTGGTTGCGTTGTGGCTGATTCCCGACCGGCGGATCGTGCGCGCGTTCGAGGGTGATCTGCGAGGCTGATCCTCCTCCCCCAAGCAAGGGGGAGGATTCGCGCATCATTTCCTGGTGCGGAGGCCCCATAGCATCGTGCCGACCAGCGCGATGCCGGCCGCGGTGCCGCCGACCGCGACCGCCGCCATGACCGGCGAGATGCTGCCATCGGCGCGGTGGAGGTGCGGGCGGAGGTTCTTGAGCAGCGGCTTGCGGCCCGACAGTCCCTCGAACATCTCGCCCGGACCCTCGGGATCGAGGATCTTGTTGTCGGCCAGCCACTCGCGGACGGAGTCTAGTTCGGGGACCTCGTAAGGACGGAGAGAGCGAGCGTCGCCGCGCAGCCGTTCGATCGTCTCGATCAGCGAGCCGGTATCGGCGATCGACGTTTCGATCGTCGCGACGTCGGTGTCGAGATGTTCGGCGAGCAGGCCGTTGCGGATGCTGGCGATCGTATCGCGCTCACCGGCGTTACGGTCGCGCGCGGCATCGATGACGACGTCGCATTCGCTGTCGAGCCGCAGCGAACGGTTGTTGAAGTTGGACGAGCCGACGCGGAGCACCTCGTCGTCGACCACCGTCACCTTGGCGTGGACGTAGATCGGCTGCCCACCCGCGGTGAACGGGTGATAGAGCCGCAGCCGGTTATGCGGGTCCTGTTCGTGCAAAGCCTCGACCAGTCGTGCACGCGCGGAGTCCATCGCGATCGGTTCGAGCCAGCCCTCCGCGGTGGTCGGGTGGACGATGACGAACTCGGGACCGTCGGGTTCGCGCAACCGCTTGCCGATCGCCTCGGCCACTTTGCGGGAGGCAAAATACTGGCTCTCGGCGTAGAAGAAGCGCTTCGTCCGCGCGATCAGGTCGACATACAGCGCCTCGATGTCGTGGCGGGGCTCCTGTTCGGCCATTTCTGGGATCGTGAGCGCGATGCCGACTTCGACGTCGGTGAAGTCAGCCTTCACATGATCGGGCCAGCAGTCGGCGCCATCGGTAACCGGCTCCAGCGCGCCGCCGCCGGACACTTCCCAACGGCCACGGCACATGTCGCCGAGCGCGCGCGCGACGGGGCCTTGCAGGATCGTGGTCGCGTCGTGCCACGGACCATAGGGCGAGCCGTCGGGCTCGATCCGGCGCGGTTCGTCGTCGGCATGCGCGCGCGTGTCCCAGCGGTCGACGGTCATGTCGATCCCGCCGCAGAACGCGACGTCGTCGTCGATCACGACCACTTTCTGGTGATGCGAGCCGGCGGGGGGATGATGGCCGTCGAGCCGCAGATGGACCTGCGGGTCGCGGATCCACTTGGCAATGCGCAACAGCGTCTGGCCGTGGAACAGCGTCTTGATCGCACCGGTATCCCAGCGGAGGATGTGGATGTTGAGCCCCGGTGTACGGCGCGCGAGCCAGCTGACGAACTCGCCGACACGCTCGGGGCCACCATCGTCATCGTCGCCGCCACCGAAGCGGATGCGCGCGTCGAAATCCCAGCCGACGAGCAGGATCTGCTTCCTGGCCTTCATCATCACCGCGCGGGCGGCTTTGAAATAATCGTCGGCATCGACGATGACGGTGGCCTGCTTGGCGGGTTCGATCCGCCAGCAGTTGCGACCGGGCTCGAGCAGTGTTCCGTGAGAATTCATGATGCTGCCATCGCAGGCTTGGCGCGATCAGCCAACCCACGGAGGCGCGTTTTGCCCTCGTTAGACGAACGGCCGGCAGCATTCATTATAAAAAGTTCGTGGCGCGCAGGCATCGTTGGTACTTTAGTCGGGCAGCGCGTGCTCGGCTACGTCGAGCGCCTGCGCCAGCAGGGCCGCGACGAGATGGTCGTCCTGGGCATCGGCAAGTTGCAGTGCGCGGACGATGGCGATGCGAAGCGAACGACGATCCTCTTTCGACGTGGTCATTTCGGTACCTTCGGGATTCTATCAGGTCCTCGCGGTGCCACGTTACCGGGTCGGCCGCGGCGAGGAAACCTGTTTGACGAACGAACGGCCGCGCGATTGCGCGGCCGTTCGCCGAATGGGATGCCGTCCCGTTACGCGGACGGCGCCCGTTACATGAACCGGTCGCCGTATCAGACGGCGTCGGTGTAGACGCGGCGGCGGGCGGCGGTGGTGGCACCGAAGCCTGCAGCGGCAGCGCCGATGAGCAGCGCGATCACGATCATGAACGACGTCCCGGCAGCTGCACCGGCGGCGGTGTCGGTCGCCGACTTGGCGGTCTCGACGGTCTTGTTCTTGGTCTGGACGAACTGTGCCTTGGCGCGCGTCACCTGGGCCTGAGCCTCCGGACGGCTGATCTTGCGCTGTGCAGCGACGATGTCGACGATGCGGCTTTCAGCCTGTGCGCCGTCCTGGCCACCCTTTGCGAGTGCTGGCAGCTCCTTGGCGATTTCCTTCTGCGCCTGCTCCGGCGTCATCTGCGCAGGGTCCGACGGTGCGTCCGACAGATACTGAGCAGCTTCGGCGCGAACGTCGGTGACGTCGACATTGGCAACGTCGGCAACCTTCGGGGCTGCTGCGCCGATGCCGGTGCCGGCTGCCGATGCGACCGAACCGACGGTGCGGAATGCGCCGCCGATGATGCCGCCGACGGCCGAGGTCAGCAGGTACATGGTGAGGATCAGAGTGACGCCCCAGACGACCAGGCCGTGGATCAGGCCGTCGAACCGGTCATGCACGCCGGCGCCGCGTGCTGCGGCATAACCACCGGCGCCCAGCGCGATGATCGTCGTGATGATCCAGTAGATCCCTGCGCCGATGCCGAAGCCGGTCGCGCCGGGGGTCGTGCCCTCGACCGGATCGACCAGGCTCAGACCGATGCCCGTGCCGAGGATGCCGAGCACCAGCTGGATCGCGATCGCGATCACGACGCCGGCGAAGATTGCGCCCCACGAGATGCGGGTCGGGGTCTTCACGCGACGGAAGTCGTCCGTCGGCAGGACGCCGGGATTTACATGGTTAGCCATAATTCACTCCTGTTATTCACGAAATTCGAGGAACGGCGTCAGTCTTTGCCGTGCCTATCGATGGGTGTGTCGATCTGTTTGTCGGCCTTCGGGGTTCCGGCCTTCGAGCCTTTGGCAGCCTTGGAGGCATCGTCGACCTTGGCTTGGCGCGCGCCGGCTTCGCTTTCCTGCGAGCCGCGCTGTTCGATCGCGGGGTCGCCGATGATCTTGCCGATCGCCTCCTGGATCGAGCCCTTCGCCTGGCGGGTGCGGGCTTCGTCCTGGTCCGATTTATCCTTGTCGCGCGTCATGCGGCGATCTCCTTCGAGGGCGCCTTGAGGTGGAGCGCGTGCGGGATGGAATCGCCATCGAACCCCCGCGCGCGCGCCCAGGCGGCGGCGGCGTTGCGACGGTTGACGCCGATCTTCGAATAGATCCGCGCGACATGGTTGCGCACGGTGTTGCTGGAAACGTCGAGCGTGCGCGCGATCGACTTGTCGTCGAGCCCGCGACAGATCAGCGCCAGCACCTCGCGCTCGCGCTGCGTCAGTTCGTCGAGCCCGACGCCGACCGGCTCGGCGTTCGGCGTGCGAATCCGCGCAAGCTTTTCCATGATCGACCGGCTGAGCCAGCTCGTGTCCTTCATCACCGCCTCGATCGCGTTGACGAGTTCGCGCTCGGACGCTTTGCGGGTGCTGATGTCGCGCATCGCCCACAGCACGCACGCTTCGTCGTCGAGCTGGATCGGCTCGGTCGAGACGATGCAGTCGATGATGTCGCCGTCCTTGCCGCGGATGCGGACTTCGCGGTCGCGGATCGGTAGGCCGGCGTCGATATCGGCCTCGATCTCGTGGCGCAGCGCTGGCGTTTCCCACAGGTCGACATCGCCGAGCGGCCGGCCGATGATCTCCGCCGAGGAATAGCCGGTGAGGCTGGTGAAAGCCTCATTGACGTCGCACAGCCGGTGACCGTCGCGCGCCCCGATCGCGAGCGCGACGGGGGCGAGTGAGAAGGTCCGCATAAAGCGCTCCTCGCTATGGCGCAGCTGCGTCTCGGCTTTCCGGCGCGGTTCGAGGTCGGCGAAGGTGAACAGCATGCAGGGCTGATCGCCCATGTCGATCGGCTGGCCGGCGACGATCACGAGCTTGGTCTCGCCGTCGGGCAGGCTGAGCTCCGCCTCCATCTGCGGGATGGTGCGGCCCTCGGCGAGGCGCTGCTTGCCGAGATCGCGCTTCTCGCCGCGTTCGAGGACGTCGATATCGTAGACCGTGCGCGACAGGACGGCGTCGCGGTCATGGCCGGTCATGTCGATGAAACCCTGATTGACCTTCACGAAGCGAAGATCGCACAGGCGACAGATGACCGCGGGCGCGGGGTTCGCGTTGAACGACTGTTCGAAGCGATCCTCGGCCTCGAACTGTGCGGACACGTCCTGGATGATCATGACGAGGCATTCGGGCTCGTCCTCGTCGTTGGTCAGGACGAGGCTGCGCACCTGATGCACCCAGCGGGGGGCTTCCTCGCCGGCGACCGCAACCTCGACCACCACCTCCGAGAAGGCCTCGCCCGACACGACGCGTTCGATCGGGTAGTCGGCGTCGTTGAGCTTGTGGTTGTTGCGGTAGCGCAGCTGGAAACGCTGGCGATAATCGTCGACCGTGGCACCGAGATCCTCGACCGAGTCGACCCCGTGCATCCCGAGTGCGGCCGTGTTGGCCCACAGGATGTCCTGGTCGGGATCGACGAGGATGACGCCTTCGTCCAGCCCCGCGATGATCTGGCGCAGGTGGCGCAGATCGGGGGAGTCACGAAGCGACTTGAGGGGCGGCGCCACGGTCATGCGATCAGTCGCGCTGGCCGTGGACGAGCCAGGCGAGGCCGTAGCCGATTGCGGCGGCCCCGAGCGCCCAGAGGACGGGCGCGTCCTTGGCCGACGCCTGCGCGGTCGAGGCGGCGCGACGAGCGGCGTCGGCGGCACGATCGCCGGCTTCGCGCGCTTCGCTGCCGATCTTGTCGGCGAGTTCGGGGGCACCGTCGACGGCATCCTCGATCGCCGACTTGGCGCGGCCGTAGAGATTCTGTGCGCCACCGGCGACCTGGTCGACGACGCCGTCGACCTGCCAGTTGCGGCTGTTCACGGTATCGCCAACGGCCTTCTCGACCTTGCCGCCGACATAGCGGGCACCGCCCTGGAATTCGTCCTTGTTCATGTCAGATCCTTACGTTTTGGAATTGGGTGGAGAGGGGCCGCGTTACGGCAGCACGCCGCAGCCCGCGGCGGCCTTGCCAACTTCGAGCGCGATCTTCGGATCGCGGAGTTCGGAGGCGACGCGGATGAGATCGGACGGGGTGAGCACGCCGGGCGTGGTGTCGCCCTGGCGGTATGCCGCGGCGGCCTTGCCCAGACGCTGCAACTGACCGAGCGATAGGTTCGCCTGGAGCCGATCGCCGACGCAATCGGAGCGCGACTGATCGAGCCCGTAGCGCTGGAGCCCGGTCGAGATGCGGGTCGCGGGTGCGGCGCAACCGGCAATGGACGCCAGCAGGGCCAAGGCCCCAGTGGCGGACGTCATGCGCTTCATGTGAGCAGCTCCAGTATCTTGCCGCACGCGGGGTGTCGCGACGGGACTGGACGCATAAACCTACCGGTAACCTCTTGGTTCCTGGTAGTTTTGTATAATACTACTAGCTATAATGTACCAAATCAGGACGCGGCACGCGCCGCATAGAGCCGCGCAAACCGCAGATGCAGCGACCGCGTGCTCGAGTCCTCGGCGACCTTTGCGCGACCCTCATGCCACTCGGCTCGACGTTGAAAATAGCTCGAATCGTCGCTGTCGTCGGCGGGGAAGCGGGTGTCGTCTTGATCCGTCGTCATGGCATTGCCTTTGGTAACCTGCGCCTTCAGTACGAAATTGCAGGCGGCCGCGCGTGATCGGAAACGACTAGGCGATGCGGTAGTATGATCAGTCTGGCGTCAGGGGGCACGACGCTGCAGGGACGCCGCCGCGGCTGAGTTGGCCGGGCGACGAAACCGTCTTTATGCCGGCTTGGTTCGATCGATTACTTGGCCATTGCCCCGGACTGGTCGAGCGGGACGACCGGCAACCAGACCGCGCTCGCCGATGTGCCGCCGCGGATGATCGTCACCGTTGCCGGCTTATAGTCCGCTTTTTTCGCGAGGAAGATGTTCGGCACGAACGTCTGCGGGTTGCGATCGTAGAGCGGGAACAGGCTCGACTGGACCTGGATCATGATCTTGTGACCCGGCTGGAACACATGGTTCACGGTCGGCAGGCGGAACTTGTATTCCTGCACCTTGCCCGCCGGGATCGCGGTCGGCTTGGCGAAGCTCTGGCGATAGCGGCCGCGGAAGATGTCGAGGCTGATCGGCAGTTCGTAGCCGCCCATCTTGGGATCGGTCGCGTTCTCGGCCGGGTAGACGTCGATCACCTTGACGACGAAATCGCCGTCGGTGCCGGTCGTCTTGGCGAAGATGTCGGCGATCGGCGCGCCCGACACGCGCACCGGCGTGGTCAGCGCCTCGGTGGTGTAGGTCATCACATCGGGACGGCCATCGACGCCGCGCTGGTCGCTGACGAGCCAGTCACCCCAGCGGCCGTCGCCGAAGTTCACCGGGCGCGGCAGGTGCGGCACGGGCTTCGATGGATCGGAGACATAGCTGTCGCCGCCGGTCGTCGCCTTGCCGAAGCCGAGCGCGCCGCCCTCCTGCAGGTAGATCGGCTTCAGCGGCGACGTGCAGCCCGTCTCGCAGGCGAGCGGCCACGTCGCGAACTTGTCCCAGTGGTTCTCGCCAGTGTTGTAGATCGCCGCGGCGGGCAGCGTGACGGGTGCGCCGTCCTTCAGATACTGATTGAAATAGGGGAGCAGCATGTCCTCGCGGAATTGCTGGGCGGTGTCGCCATTCCACTGGAACGGCCCGAGGCTGCGGCCTTCGCGGTTGATCTGGCTGTGGCGCCACGGACCCATGACGAGGTGGTTGTTGCCGAGCTTGCCCTTGGCCTTGAGCGCTTCCCACGCGGTGATCGCGCCGTACATGTCCTCCTGGTCCCACAGCCCCTGTTCCCATATCGTCGGCACGTTCGACGGGTTCGCAGCGAGCAGCTTGTCGAGTGCCTGGCCCTGCCAGAAGCCGTCATAGGCGGGGTGCGACACCATCCGCTGCCAATAGGGAAGCTGGTCGTAGCCGGACTTCTTCGCCCAGTCGCCGGCCGAGCCGACCTCGCGGAAATTCTCGTAATCGTCATAGCCGCCGGTGGGTGGCGCCTTGCCCGCGCCCTTGTAGCCGGTCTGGCTGCCGAGCCACGCGATGTTGGCGAGACGGAACGCGCCGTAATGGAACCAGTCGTCGCCCATCCAGCCGTCGATCATCGGGCTCTCGGGCGCGGCGACCTTCAGCGCGGGGTGTGGGGCGAGCAGCGCCATCGCGACCGTGAATCCCTCGTAGGACGAGCCGATCATGCCGACCCGGCCGTTGCTCTCCGGCAGGTTCGCCTTGTTCACCAGCCAGTCGATCGTGTCGTAGGCGTCGGTGACGTGATCGACCTGCGTCGGGTTGAGCGGGCCGATAACGGGACGTGTCACGACATACTCACCCTCCGACCCGTATTTGCCGCGGATGTCCTGGTAGACGCGGATATAGCCCGCCTTGACGAACATCTCGTCGGCGAGCGGCAGCGTGGCGAGGATGCTCGCGCTGTCGGAGCGGTTCGCGCGACCCTTGGCGTTGTACGGCGTGCGGGTGAGGACGATCGGCGCGTTGGTGACGCCCTTGGGATAGACGATGACGGTGTAGAGCTTGGTCCCGTCGCGCATCGGGATCATCACCTCGCGCTTCACGTAGTCCTGCGCGGCGGTCGGCGGGACGAACTTGGCGGGGATGTCGCCGCCGACGGGTGCGGTCTTGTCCTGCGCAATTGCGGTGGTGGCGAGGGCGATCGAGGCGAGCAGGACGAATTTGACGGACATGGCGAAGGGCTCCGGAAGCGTTGGGGCGAAGCTAGGCGCAACCGGGGCGCGGGGGCAATCGCGATGATGTTCTTTAGTTGCGCGGCATGGTCGTTGGCGCGGTGGAGGACGAGAACGGCCGCGCCTTTGCGCCCTTGCCCCAGAGCTTGTTGGGTTTCGCGCCCATCACGAAGCGGAGTTCGCCGCCCTGGCGAATCTCATCGTCGCGCAGATAGCTGCGGGTGAGGGGTGTGCCGTTGAGCGTGACGGAGCGGATATAGGGGTTGGCGTCCGACAGATTGTCCGTCCGGATCGCGAACTGCTTGCCGCTTGGCAGCGCGAGCGTCGCCTGCGACAGGAACGGGCGGCCGATGACATATTCGTTCGATCCGGGTGCGACCGGGTAGAAGCCGAGCGCGGTGAAGACGAGCCATGCGGACATCTGGCCGAGATCGTCGTTGCCGCTGAGCCCCTCGGGCTTGGCGCCATATTGGCTCCATACGATTTGGCCGAGACGCTCCTGCGTCCGCCATGGTGCGCCGGCGTAATTGTAGAGATAGGCGACGTGGTGGCTCGGTTCGTTGCCGTGGATATACTGGCCGATCAGCCCGGCGATATCCTCTGCATGGCTGTAATCGACCTTCGAATTGTCGAAGTCGAACATCGCGTCGAGTTTCCTGACGGTCTTCGCATCGCCGCCGAGCAGTTGGAACAGTCCTGCCTGATCCTGCGGCACGAACCAGCTATATTGCCACGCATTGCCCTCGGTATAATCGGAGCCGTAGTTGATCGCGGTCGGATCGAAGGGCGTGCGGAACGCGCCGTTCGCGAGCCTTGCGCGCAGCCAGCCGGACTTCGCGTCGAAGCTGTTGCGCCAGTTGCCCGCGCGCGTCTCGAACCGTTCGGCGATGGCGGTCTTGCCCATCCGCCGCGCCATTCGCGCAATCGTCCAGTCATCATAGGCGTATTCGACGGTCTTCGATGCGGCCTCCGGCTCCTTGTCGATGGGGACGTAGCCGCGCTGGATATACTCGCCGAGCCCGCCGTAGGAGGCGTGGTCGGCGCTCGCGACCATCGCCTGCAACGCGGCGTCCGCGTCGAAGCCGCGAATGCCCTTCATATACGCGTCGGCGATGACGGGGACGGCGTGATAGCCGATCATCGTCCACGTCTCGCGCCCGGCGAATTGCCAGACCGGAAGGATGTTATCGGGGCTGTGTTGCTGACTGGCGATCAGCGAGCGGACGATGTCGCTATTGGTCTTCTCGGGCTGGATCAGCGTCAGTAGCGGGTGTTCGGCGCGGAACGTGTCCCAGAGGGAAAAGGTCGAGCGGACGGTGAAGCCGGTGGCCTGATGCACCTGGTCGTCGGGCCCGCGATACCGCCCGTCGCTGTCGCTCCAGACGCTCGGCGCGAGCAGGCTGTGGTAGAGCGCGGTCGCGAAGATCCGGCGCATCGGTGCCTCGGCCTCGAACTTGACGGCGCCGAGTGCGGTATCCCAATCGCTTCCAGTCTTGGCGCGGACGGCGTCGAAGCCGCCGGGTTCGCTGTCGAGGTTGGCGAGCGCGCCGGCTTCGTCGACGCCGGAGATTCCGACCTTAACCTCCAACGGAGCGTCGAGCGGGCCGAAATCGAGCCGCGCTTCCAGTGCCTGGCCGAGCTTCTCCGCCAGCGCATCGCTGCCACGGCCCGGACCCTGGAAGCCCTTGTACGGGATATCCTTCTCGCGGTTGACCAGCGCGTGGCCGACCAGCGGCGCGGAGAACCGCATCGCGAAGTAGAGCTTGCGGCCGGGTGCCCAGCCGCGCGTCTCGCGGAAGCCAGTGAGCACGCCGTCGTCGCGCAGGTGCAGTCCCGACCAGAGGATCTTGCCGGGGTAATTATAGAGCGAAGACCGAAGATCGACGACGAGGTGCGCGGCCTTGCCCTTGGGAAAGCTGTAGCGATGCACCCCGATCCGCGTGCCCGCAGTCATTTCCGCGCGTACGCCGGGCCCGTCGAGCGTAACGGCATAATAGCCAGGCTTGGCGACCTCGCTGGCGTGGGAAAAGCGCGAGCGATAGCCGGGTGCGGCGGGCGTGCCGGGGTCCATCGACACGGCGTCGCCCGATACCGGCATGACGAGGATGTCGCCGAGATCGGAATGTCCCGCGCCCGAGAAATGCGTGTGGCTGAACCCCTCGATCGTCGGATCGTCGTAGCGATAGCCGGCAGCATGGCCGTAGCAGGTACGGATGACGCAGGAGGTATCGGTATCCGGCGACAACTGGACCATGCCGAACGGCGCGACCGCGCCGGGGAAGGTGTGGCCTCCGCCACCCGTGCCGATGAACGGATCGACCGCATCGCTCGGTTTGGCGAGATCTTGTCCGAAGGCAGGGCCGGCCAGGATCGTGGTGAACAGCGCACCCACGAGGCACGATCGCGTGAAGATGGACATCGAGGTCACCCGTTCGGAGGGAAATAGGCGAGGAAGCTTGCCGGGTGCCAGGTGAACCATGTCGCGCGCATCCCCTCTATTCGTTCGGTCGGCAGACTGGCTTCATCGCCAGCTCTTGCGCAACCGCAGAAGTGGATTAGAACATCAAATTGGATAATTCAAACGAACAGTTTGGAAGCGGGGGGATGCAGAAGATGGTCTTCAGACCGGGCCGATATGTCGCGCGTTCACTGAACGCCAATAGTGTGCGCTTGCCAAGCCTTCGCAATCGCGGGATCACTTCGTCGCCAACGCCGAAATCGCTACGGTGCAGTGCAGAGCGGCTTCGTCTTCTGTTCTCCAGCCTGGATGATCGGTCCGCATGACTCTTCAAACGCCGCCGCGTCTGTCGGGGACGAACCTCGAGCGCGCCGCCGACCATAACCAGCGCGTGACGCTGCATGCCATTCGCCTCGGCGGATCGCTGACGCGGATCGACCTTGCGCGGATCACCGGGCTGACCGGGCCGGCGATCGCCAACATCACGCGGCGGCTGCTGCAGGAAGGCATGATCGAGGAGGCGGGGCAGCGTCGCGGCGGGCGCGGCCAGCCGCCGACCAAACTCGTCGTCCGCGCCGATGCGTGCTATTCGATCGGCGTCAATATCGACCGCGACCATATCACGATCGTGCTGGTCGATTTCCTCGCGCAGATCCTCGCGCGCAAGTCGATCGAGATCAGCTTTGCGCTGCCCGACGACGTCCGCGATCTATTTCGGCGCTCGGTCCGCGCGATGCTGAAAAGCGCGAAGATCGATCCCACCAAGCTGGTCGGCATCGGCGTCGCGCGTCCCGACGACCTCGCGCTGGTTGCGATGCCGGGCCGTCCGGCGGCCTATGCGGCGTGGGACGGAATCGACATGGCGACGCTGTTCGACAAGCCGCTGTCGCTGCCGGTGTTCGTCGAGAACGATGCTGCCGCCGCCGCGATGGGCGAGATGCAGCTCGGCTTCGGACAGAATTACAGCAGTTTCTTCTACATCCTCGTGTCGTCGGGGCTGGGCGGCGGCTTCGTTGCGGATGGCGCGTATGTTCGCGGCACGCACGGGCGTAGCGGCGAACTGGGTTTCATGGCGGCCGGCGGCGGCAAGCGGGGACGCGAGACCGTGCAGAAACTGGTATCGCTATCCGGACTTGCCGAGCATCTGGCGAATTCGGGATTCGAGATCGGGCAGGTGCTGCATCAGGCCGACTGGGCGCCAGACATCGAGCGCTGCCTGGAGGAATGGGTGGAGAGGGCGGCGCACACGCTCTGCACGCCCCTCGACGCGATCAACTGCCTGATCGATCCGGCGGTAATCCTGATCGGCGGGCGCCTGCCGAGCCGGTTGGTGGAACGGGTGGCGGAGCGCGTCAACGCGTTGATCCGGGACGCGACCGATGCGCCCGCGATCGCGCCGGTCCGCCGTGCCGCGCTGTCGGAGGATGCGCCGGCGGTCGGTGCGGCGATCCTGCCGTTCAGTCATTTCCTGCTGCCCAAGGCCGCTGCGCTTTGGAAGGATTCCGGCACGGCAGCCGACTGACGCCGGTAATCGGCTTCGGTACCGCTATCTTCGCATGTGAGGATTCCGTGCGCTTGGCGTTGTGGAGTGCGGGCTGCTGGCGTCGTTCGCGCACGACTACGCGAAGGCGGACGTGAATCGTTGCGGTGTCTTCACCCAGACTATCGGCGCATCGAAGGGTATTCGGCGAGTTACGTCCACAACGGCCCGAAACTAGCGCAACAATCTATTTGACAATTTGCTTTTACAATTGGCAAATAGACGGGTCGAGACTGCACGCCGACAGGATCCGATTCAATCGGACAGCCCAACCGAAAACGGTGGGCAGGCGCGCTATTCGCAGGGGTAAGTGAGGGGGCGAAGGGCATCCTCACGAGGAAGAGGAAAGTCTGATGACCGCAAGCATAGAATCGTGCTCGATTGTGGCGCGTCGCCATCGTCCGTTGTCGTTCCTGTTGGCCACGGTCAGTCTTACTGCGGCGTTGGCCGGTGCTGCGCAGGCTCAACAGGCCGCGCCTTCCGCTACGCCTCCTCAGAGCGCGACGTCGTCCGACCAGGCGGAGCCCGCCTCGACTGCTACGGCGGAGTCCGGGCAAGCCGCCGGTACGACACAGCCGGATGGGTCGGCGCAGGACACTGGCGACATCGTCGTTACCGGGTATCGGCGCTCGATCGAGAAGAGCCTCACTCAGAAGCGCGAGGCGAACGCGTTCGTCGACGTGATCACCGCCGAAGACGTCGGCAAGTTCCCCGACAAGAACGTCGCCGATGCGTTGCAGCGCGTGCCGGGCGTGGTCATCACCCGCGACGGCGGCGAGGGCAGCCGGGTCAGCATCCGCGGCCTCCAGTCCGGCCTGACGCTCACCCTGCTCAACGGCAATTTCCTCGCCGGCGCCGATAGTGGCGAGCCGCAGCGGTCGTTCAACTACGTGCTGTTGCCGTCGACCTTCATCGCCAGCACCGAGGTTTATAAGTCGCCCGAAGCGCGGCTTGAAGAAGGCGGCGTCGGCGGCACGATCATCCTCAACACGCGGCGGCCGTTCGACGTGCCGGCGTGGTCGGGCTTCGTCTCCGCCGAGGGTACGTATTCGGACACGACCGAGAAGTACGAACCGCAGCTTGGCGGGCAGGTGTCGTGGAAGAACAAGGAGGAGACGTTCGGCCTTCTGGTCGGCGGCGTCTGGCAGAAGCGTACCAACCGCGAGTTGCGCAGCTCGTCCGAGAGCTGGCTGTGGTGGAGTGACCGCGACGCGCAGGGCAACGTCCTGAAGCCCGCGACCGACGTCGACGGCAAGACCTTCGCGAACAACGACGCGATCTCCTATTGGCCGGGGCAGGGCACGACTGCGCGCGATGGCACGCATTATTCGGGCTATTGGGCGCCGCAGTCGGTCAACGCCGAAGTCTTCGACCAGGAGCGCGAGCGGTACGGGATCCAGGCGACCGCGCAGTTCAAGCCGTTCGAGTCGGTCACGGTCACCGCGAACTATTTCCGGTTCGGCTATAGCAGCAACTTTACTTCGAACGTGCTGAAGATCCCCGAATGGGGTTACGACAATTTCTTCACCGGTGCGACGTTCGACAAGAGCGGCACGATCTTCCAGTCGGCCAATTTCGCGGTGCCGGCGGCGGGAACGGGCTGTCTCGCGCGCCCGACCCCGTGCACGATGGAGACGCCGCAGATCGCCGGCACGTACAGCCGAGAGAAGCAGGTTTCGAACACCTTCGAGACCGAGGTCAAATACAGCCAGGATCGCTTCGACGCTGTCCTGAAACTGGGCAAGACCAAGTCTAGCGGTGGCCCGTCGGTGCGCTTCAACGTCGCCGCCAAGCCTCGCCTGACGACGCCCGGCAAGGAGCAGAACGGCAATCTGGTGAGCAACTGGAACATCTCGGACGGCATCGCCAATTTCGAGTTCTCGCCCGAGCTGCAGAACAACATCCGCAACGGGATCGCGCAGATCGACGTGGGCTCGACCGGATCGAGCTTCGTCAACAGTGACCTCGGTCAGCGTTATGCGCAGCTCGACCTGACAAGGCGGTTCGACGGGTTCCTGAAATCGGTGCAGATCGGCGGCAAGTGGCGCGACCTGAAGATCGGCCGCGAGACCGGTCGCAACGACTGGTATGCCGATCCGGCGACGTTGCTTCGCTACCAGGATACCGCCGCCGGTGCCGTCGCGCGGCCCGAATTCTTCTACGCAAACCAGATCGGCAACATCAGCGGCGGCTTCAACGCGAATGTCGTGCCGGGCATCAATTTCGACGAATATCTAAAGTATCTGAATTCGACCTACGGCCAGGCGGTGCGGGTGTACGAACCCGACTTCGTCTATGCGCTGGGGGAGCGGGTCTTCGCCGGCTATGCGCAGGTAAACTTCGGGACCGGTGGTCTTCGCGGTAACGTCGGCCTCCGCATGGCGAACACGAAACAGTCGGGCAATACCTCCGACCGACTGCAATATCTCAACGACTATTGCGTCAACGGCCCCGGCGGGGCGGCCGATCCCAACCGTCCGCTCGGCCCCGATGGCAACTGCCAGGTGCTGCCGCTCAGCGTGCGCGAGACGATCGTCAACACGCGTGCCGACCAGTCGAAGACGTACACGGACTGGCTCCCGAGCTTCAACGTGTCGTACGAGGTCACGCCTGATCTCCTCGTTCGCGGCGCCGTCGCGAAGGTGATCGCGCGGCCATCGTTCGAGAATCTGGGGTCGCAGCGGTCGCTCACCTTCCGCTCGGATGCGTATGCGTTCGATCGTGGCCAGTTCGGTGAGTTCGCCGGCTGGTCGGGCAGCGGCGGCAATTCGGATCTGAACCCGTTCTCCGCGTGGCAATACGACCTTGGCATCGAATGGTATTTCCACCGCGGTTCGGTGCTCGGCGCGACCTTCTTCCGCAAGGACGTGTCGGATTTCGTGGTGCCGTTGGTCCTCAACGTCACGCGCGACGTCAACGGAACGCAGCAACTGATCCAGCCGTACTCGACCGTCGCGAACGGATCGAACGCACGCTCGCAGGGTGTCGAGCTGTACGCGCAGCACACGCTGTCGTTCGGTCTCGGCGCGCAGGTCAACTTCACCTACAACGACACCTCGGTGGCGGACGTGACGCTCGACGGGCAGAAGGTCGGCTCGTCCGCCTTGGTCGGCAGCGCCAAGACGCAGGTCAACGCCTCGGTCTTCTACGAACACGGCAAGGTGCTGATGCGTGCCTCGTACAACCGGCGCGGCGAAGTCGTCGGCGGGTTGCAGTCGGGCCTGAACGAATACACCGATCCCTATGAGCAGGTCGATCTCAACGCGGCATACGCGCTGACCGACCGGCTGAACCTCACCGCCTCGGTGATCAACCTCACCAAGGCCGAGGAAAGCCGCCATCTCGGCAATGATACGAAGGACCGCTTCACCTACCGGAATTACTTCGGGCGGCGGGCCTATGTGGGCGTGTCGTTCAACTTCTGATGACCTGGTTTGATCGGCTTGTCTCCCGGGTGGCGCCTTCGCGGCGCTACCCTCCCTTTTCTCGCGGCGTCGCGTCGCACGGCGTTGGCGAAACGCGCAGGCGGCGCGGGGTTCGGATCGCGCTGACCGCGTCGGCGCTGATGATGTGCGGGCTGGCGAGTGCGTCGAACCCGATCGTGCCCGGCTGGTACGCCGACCCCGAGATCCGCGTGTTCGCCGGCCGCTACTGGATCTATCCGACCTATTCGGATCACTACGGCAAGCCCGACGTCACCAGCCGCTTCTCGGCCGCGCAAAAGCTCGCGCGGCAACGCAAGACGGTGCGTCCGTCCTACGGCATGCAGACCTTCTTCAACGCGTTTTCGTCGCCCGATCTGGTGCACTGGACCAAGCACGACCACGTGTTCGACGTTCGGAACGCCGCCTGGGCGGCCTATGCGATCTGGGCGCCATCGGTGATCCAGGCGAACGGGCGCTATTACATGTTCTTCAGCGCCAACGACATCCAGAGCGATGCGGAGCTTGGCGGGATCGGTCTCGCGGTCAGCGACCGGCCCGGTGGTCCGTTCAAGGATGCGATCGGCAAGCCGTTGGTCGGCGCGTTCCACAACGGCGCGCAACCGATCGACCCGTTCGCGTTTCGCGATCACGATAGCCAGGTCTATCTGTTCTACGGCGGCTGGAAGCATTGCAACGTCGTCCGGCTCAGCCCCGACCTCAAGCGCATCCTGCCGTTCGCCGATGGCTCGACCTACAAGGAAGTGACGCCGCCCGGCTATGTCGAGGGCTCTTTCATGATCGAGCGCAAGGGCGTGTATTACCTGATGTGGTCGGAGGGCGGCTGGACGGGGCCGGACTATAGCGTCGCCTATGCGACCGGGCCGGGACCGACCGGGCCGTTCACGCCGCGCGGCAAGATCCTGTCGCAGGACCTGCGCATCGCGCGCGGCGCGGGGCATCACTCGGTCGTCAACGTGCCCGGCACCGACGACTGGTACATCGCGTATCACCGTGGCCCGCTCGACACCGATCGCGGCGAACACCGCCAGATCGCGATCGACAGGATGGTTTTTGCCGCCGATGGTCGGATCGAGCCAGTGGTGATGACCGAAGCGGGCGTGAAGCCGCGACCGATCGGCGTGCAGAAGCCGACACGAAATTCAGGGAGAGCGATGTGAGAAACAGGGCGATCGCCTATTTGCGCGGCACGGTAGCGGCGGTCGCGTCGCTCGCTCTCGTCGCGCCCGCGCCGATTCTGGCCCAGACCAAGGCGACGGCGGCCGCGTCGGCCAACGGCGCGATGCAGCCGCAGGATCAGCCCTCGGTCGATCTGGTCAACCCGCTGATGGGGACCGATTCCGACTACACCTTGTCCTACGGCAACACCTATCCCGCGGTGGCGGTGCCGTGGGGGATGAACTTCTGGACGCCGGTCACCGGCAAGACGAACAGCGGCTGGGGCTACACCTACGACGCGAACACAATCAACGGCATCAAGCAGACGCACCAGCCCAGTCCGTGGATGAACGACTACGCCGCGTTCTCGCTGATGGCGACGACCGGTGCGTTGAAGGTGAAGGAGGACGAACGCGCGTCCTGGTACAGCCACAAGGCGGAGGACAGCCGGCCGTACAGCTACAAGGTCTATCTCGCCGATTACGACGTGACCGCGGAGGTCGCGCCGACCAACCGCGCCGCGCAGTTCCGCTTCACCTTCCCGCAGAGCAACGACGCGCACATCATCCTCGACGGCTATGCCGGCGGCTCGATGGTCTCGATCGACAAGGCCAAGCGCCGCATCACTGGCTATGTCCGCAACAACCACGGCGGCGTGCCCGACAATTTCCACAATTACTTCGTCGCCGAATTCGACCACGACTTCACCGTCAGCCAGACGTGGGACGGCAAGGGCCAGGTCACCGCGACGCCGACGCGCGAGGGCGATCATGTCGGCGCGGTCGTCAGTTTCAAGACGCGCAAGGGCGAGCAGGTCGGCGTGAAGGTCGCGTCGTCGTTCATCAGCCTCGAACAGGCCGAGCGAAACCTGCGCGGCGAGATCGGCGGCGACGGGTTCGAACAGACCAAGACCAAGGCAAAGGCGATCTGGCAACGCGAGTTCGACCGCGTCCAGGTCACCGATCCCAACCTCGACAACCGCCGCATCTTCTATTCCGCGCTGTACCGCATGCTGCAGTTCCCGCGGATGTTCCACGAGGTCGATGCCAAGGGCCAGACCGTCCACTACAGCCCGTATGACGGCAAGGTGCACCCGGGCTTCCTCTACACCGACAACGGTTTCTGGGACACGTGGCGCGCGGTCTTCCCGTTCTTTGCGCTGATGTATCCCGAGCGCGACAGCGAGATCATGCAGGGGCTGGTCAACACCTACAAGGAGTCCGGCTGGCTGCCCGAATGGGCCAGCCCCGGCCACCGCGACGTGATGATCGGATCGAACTCGGCGAACCTGATCGCCGACGCGTATCTGAACGGCGTACGCGGGTTCGACGTCGAGACCTTGTATGAGGCGATGGTCAAGAACGCGACGACATCGCAAGGCCGCCCGGTCGACAAGAAGGGTAAGGTCGTCCGCGCGATCGGGCGCGAGGGCGTCGAATACTATAACCGCCTCGGCTATGTGCCGTATGACGTCGGCATCAACGAGAATGCCGCGCGCACGCTCGAATACGCCACTGCGGACTTCTCGATCTCGCGGCTCGCGGCGGCACTCGGCAAGACCGAAGATGCGAAGCTCTACGCCACGCGCGCGCAGAATTACCGCAAGCTCTACGACACGCAGAGCGGCTGGATGCGGGGCCGCAACAAGAATGGCAGCTGGTCGACGCCGTTCAGCCCGTACAAATGGGGCGATGCGTTCACCGAGGGGAATGCGCTGCATTACAGCTGGTCGGTGATGCAGGACGTGCAGGGGCTGGCCGACCTGATGGGTGGGCGCGAGGCGTTCGTGAAGCGGCTCGACTCGATCTTCACCACGCCGCCGATCTTCGACGACAGCTATTACGGGCAGACCATCCACGAGATCCGCGAGATGCAGATCGTCGACATGGGGCAATATGCGCACGGCAACCAGCCGATCCAGCACATGACCTATCTCTACGACTGGGCCGGGGCACCGTGGAAGACGCAATATCACGTCCGCGACGTGATGAAGAAGCTCTACTCGCCCGCACCCGACGGCTATCCGGGCGACGAGGACAATGGCCAGACCTCGGCATGGTACGTGTTTTCGGCGCTCGGCTTCTACCCGGTCACGCCTGCGGTCGGGCAATATGCGATCGGCAGCCCGCTGTTCCAGACCGTGAAGCTGACCATGCCGGGCGGCAAGACGCTGACGATTGAGGCGGCGAACAACGGCCCCGGCAATGTCTACATCCAGTCGGCGAGCTTCAACGGCACTCCGCACGACAAGCCCTGGCTGACGCGCGCGGCGTTGCAACAGGGCGGCACGCTACGGTTCGTGATGGGGCCGACGCCGAACACCGCCTGGGGATCGGCGAAGGCGGATGCGCCGTTCTCGATGAGCGCACCGGTGGCGGGACATTGACCATGGAGACCGGAATGCGCCTTCGTCGACGCGACGTGATGACGGGCGCCGCCGCGCTGGCCGTCACCGCCAGCCTCCCGCGCGCTGCGTCGGCCGCTGCCGCCGCGCCACTCGTGAGCAAGCGACCGCCACGCGGCCAGCGCCGCTTCGTCAGCCCCGCGGTCGAGGCCGAGATCGCGCGCGTGAAGGCGAAGATCGCCGACCCCGAACTCGCCTGGCTGTTCGAGAATTGCTATCCGAACACGCTCGACACCACGGTCAAGATCGGCACGGTGGACGGCAAGCCCGACGCGTTCGTCATCACCGGCGATATCGAGGCGCTGTGGCTGCGCGACAGTTCGGCGCAGATGCAGACCTATGTGCACCTCGCGCCGAAGGATGCCGGCTTGCGCCGCGTGTTCACCGGGCTGATCGCGCGACAGGCGCGCTGCATCCTGATCGACCCCTACGCCAACGCGTTCATGGAGGATCCGACCGCCAAGTCGAACCTCGGCGCGCGGACCGACCAGACCGACATGAAGCCGGGCGTCGCCGAGCGGAAGTGGGAGATCGACTCGCTCTGCTACCCGATGCGGCTCGCGCACGGCTATTGGACCGCGACGCGCGACAAGACGCCGTTCGACGATCTTTGGGCAAAGGCGATGCGCCGCGCGGTCGCGACCTTCCGCGAACAGCAGCGCAAGGACGGCAAGGGCCCGTATCATTTCCAGCGCCTGAACGTCTCGCCGACCGAGACGCTGATGTTCGAGGGCTATGGCGCCCCGACGCGGAAAGTCGGCCTGATCCATTCGATGTTCCGCCCGTCGGACGATGCGTGCCTTTATCCGTTCCTGATCCCGTCGAACCTGTTCGCGGTGTCGGCGCTGCGCATGCTGGCGACGGTCCAGCGTGAGGCGCGCGGCGATATGGCGGGCGCGACCGATAGCGAAGCGCTGGCGAGCGAGGTCGAGGCGGCACTCCGCGCGCATGGCCGGATGCCGGACGGGCAGGGCGGCGAGGTCTGGGCGTACGAGGTCGATGGCTTCGGCAACGCGATCTTCATGGACGACGCCAACGTGCCGAGCCTGTCGGGCCTGCCGCTGCTCGGCGCGGCCGATCGCAGCGACCCGCTGTTCCGCCGCACCGCCGCGCTCGCGTGGAGCGATCGCAACCCGTATTTCTTCACCGGTACCGCCGCGCGCGGGATCGGCGGGCCGCATATCGGGCTCGACATGATCTGGCCGATGTCGATCATCACGCACGCGATGAACAGCGACGACGACGCCATGATCCGCCAGTGTCTCGCCTGGCTGAAGACGACGCATGGCGGCACCGGGTTCATGCATGAATCCTTCAACAAGGACGATCCGGGCAAGTTCACGCGCAGCTGGTTCGCCTGGGCCAATGGATTGTTCGGCGAGCTGATCCTCGACCTCGAGCGCCGCAAGCCTGCCTTGCTGGCCGCCCGCTACTGACCAGCGCGTTACTGATTTGGAATACGGGAGATACACATGACCACCGCCAACCGCCGCCAGGTGCTCGCCGGCACAGGGCTTGCTGGCCTCGCCGCCGCGTTGCCCGTTACCAACGCCGCGGCCGCGCAGGCGCCGGTCGCGGGCAAGCCAGACCTGTTCGTCGGTACCGGCGGGCACGGCCATACCTATCCCGGCCCGTCGCTGCCGTTCGGGATGGTCCAGCTTGGCCCCGACACCGACAACAGCCGTTGGGATGCGTGCTCGGGTTATCACCAGGACGATGGCTCGATCATGGGCTTCAGTCACACGCATCTGTCGGGCACCGGGATCGGTGACATGCTCGACGTGCTGGTCGTGCCGACGCGCGGGCCGTTGCAGCTGAAGCCCGGCGCGCTCGGCAAACCCGAACAGGGGTATCGCCAGCGTTTTACCGACGAACTCGCCGAGCCGGGCTATTACCGCGTGAAGCTCGAATCGGGCGTGCTCGCCGAACTGACCGTCACCGAGCGGACCGGCCACCATCGCTACAGCTTCCCGCAGGGGCCGGGGCACATACTGGTCGACTTCGCGCACATGATCCTCGACGTCTGGGACAAGGGGACATTGATCGACGAGGCATCGCTGGCGCTGTCCGCCGACGGGATGCTGACGGGCAGCCGCCGCGTCCACCGCTGGGCGAAGGGTCGGCGCATCCATTTCGCGATGCAGATCTCCCGCAAGCCCGACCGCGTCCAGTTCTTCGGCGACGACGACGCGGCTGCACCAGCGGGTGCGAAGGGCGTCACCGGCAACCGCCTGAAGGTCGCGTTGTTCTTCGACCAGGCGGGCGGCGCGCCGATCCTGATCAAGACCGGCATCTCCGCGGTCGACGTCGCTGGCGCAAAGGCGGCGCTCGAGGGCGAGGCGGCAGGCTGGCAGTTCGACGCGGTGCGGCGCTCGGCGGCGAAAACGTGGCAGGCAGAACTCGACCGCATCCGCGTCGATGGCGGTACGCCCGAACAGCGTACGATCATGGCAAGCGCGCTGTACCACGCGTTCCTGTCGCCGACGCTCTTCACCGACCGCGACGGCCGCTATGTCGGGCTCGACCGCAAGGTGCACCAGACGACCGCCGCCGAACCCGCGTTCAGCACCTATTCGATGTGGGACACCTACCGCGCGCTGCATCCGCTGCTGACCCTCGTCCAGCCCGACAAGGCGGCGCAGTTCACCCGCGATCTCGTCCGCCAGACGGTGCAGAGCCCGACCGGATCGCCGGTCTGGCCGCTGCAGGGCGTCGAGACCGCGTGCATGATCGGCTGGCATTCGGTGTCGGTGCTCGCCGAAGCCCGCGCCAAGGGAATCAAGGCGGATTACGCCGCGGCGTGGCCGCAGATCCGCAGCCGTGCGTTCGATCGCAGCTTTCCGGACGTCGACAGCACGCTTGGCCGCGGCTTCTATTACGACCTCGGTTTCGTGCCTGCGGACAAGACCTGGGAGTCGGTCAGCCGCACGCAGGAATACGCCTATGACGACTGGGCGATGGCGGTGCTCGCCGACGCGGCTGGCGCCAAGGCCGACGCCGCCGCGCTGCGCAAGCGCAGCCTCAACTACCGCAACGTCATCGATCCCAAGATCGGCTTCGCCCGGCCGCGCTTTGCCGATGGCAGCTGGTGGGTCGATTACGACCCGATCCAGCTTGGCCACAAGCCCGAGAAACAGCGCGACTATACCGAGGCGAACGGCTGGCAGGCGACGTTCCTCAACCAGCACGACGTCTATGGCCTGATCGGTTTGTTCGGTGGCGATGCGGGGTTCGTGACGAAGCTCGACGCGCTGTTCACCGCGCCGTCGACGCTCCCCAAGAATGCGCCGCCCGACATCACCGGACTGGTCGGCCAATATGCGCACGGCAACGAGCCCGACCAGCACGCCGCCTATCTCTATGCCTATGCGGGCGCGCCGTGGAAGACGCAGGCTATGGTCCGTCGCCTGCTGACCGAGATGTACAAGGCCGAGCCCGACGGCGTCATCGGCAACGACGATTGCGGCCAGATGAGCGCGTGGTTCATCCTCTCCGCGCTCGGCTTCTACCCGGTCGACCCGGTCAGTGGCGTCTATGTCTTCGGTTCGCCGCTGTTCGATGCGGCGCAGGTCGATCTCGGCCAGGGACGCACGTTGCGCGTCGTCGCGAAGGGCAATGCGCCGGCCAGCCCCTATGTCCAGTCGGTCCGCTGGAACGGCAAGCCCTGGACACGGAACTGGATCGCGCATGCCGACCTCGCGCGCGGTGGCGAACTGGAATTCACGATGGGACCGAAGCCGTCGTCGTTCGGCACCGCCAAGGCGGATCGCCCGCCGTCGTTCGGATACCAGCCGCGATAGAGGTGCCGCGCCGGGCGCAGGCAGGAGACGTCGGCGTCCGGTCAGCCGTCGAGCCCGTACCGCGCCGCGCGTTTGGCGACGTTTGGGTTGATCGCCAGCGCGGCCTTGCGGTCCGCGTCTGCCGCTTCGATCTTGCCCGCGCGCCGTTCGGCGATCGCGCGGGTGTAGAGCGACCAGGCGTTGCGCGGGTTGGCTTTGACCGCGGCGTCATAGTCGACGAGCGCGGCGTCGAGCTTGCCCAGGCGCAGGTTCACCAGCGCGCGGCTGTCCAGATAGGCGGCATAGCCGGGGCGGAGCTTCACGGCGGTGTTGCAGTCGGACATCGCACGATCGAGCTCGCGGTTCAGCAGTGCGCGCGCCCAGCATCGGCCGTTATACGCGGTGGAGCGGGCGGCGTCCTCGGGATGCATCTTCAGCCAGGCATCGTAATTGACGATCGCGAGCTCGGGCTGGTCGAGATTTTCGTACAAGCCGGCAAGCTGGAGCCGGCGATCCGACCCGGCCGGCAGCGCGCGATCGGCGACCTTGGCATCTTCGCCCGCGCCATCCGGATCGCGGCTCATCAAGCGGAGGCGTGCGCGCAGCAAGCGGACGTCGGTATCGTCCGGCATGAGCGTCACGGCCTTGTCGAGGTCGGCCGCGGCGAGCAGGAGCTGGCCGTGCGCGAGCCGGGCCTGCGCGCGCTGATACACGTAGCGGCCTTCGGTCGGCGCCATCGCCACCGCCTTGTCGAGATCGGCGAGACCTTCCTCGATCCGGCGTTTCGACAGGAACACCGCGGCGCGTCGGCTGAACCCCTCGGCATCGGTCGGCACGGCGGCGGTGTCGGTCAGGTCGAGCTTTTCGCCCGCGGTGGTACGCGCGCCGCTCGGTGTCAGCCCAAAGACCGGGCCGCCTTCATAGGTCATGTAGAGCAGGTGGTTCGCGTTCGACACGAAGATGCGGTGCGTCAGGAAGAAATCGAACCCGATCAGCATGTCGCCGTCGATCCGGATGTCGGCGATCTGGAATTTCGGGTGCGGCACGATCTCACCGCCGAGGTCGATCGTATCGAACGGAGCGCGCCAGGTCGCGAGCTGCTTCGAGCCGATGCCCGAGTTCAATCCGACCGCGGTCACGCCTGGGCTGGTCGGCGTGATGCCTGCGCGCTTGGCCGCGGCGAGCGTCATGACGGTGGTCTGCGCGCCTGAATCGAACACCGCGCGCATCTTGACCCCGTTGACCAGGACAGTGCCGATCGTGTGCGGCTTCCACGGTCCGGTGCCGCCGCGTTCGAGAGGGATCGTCGAAAACGGTTTTCCCGCGGCCCAATAGGCGAGCCCGACATTGCCGCAGCCATCGACCCGGATCAGCCGCACTGCGCTATGCGGTAAATCGTATTCGACATCGGCGAGACCGAGGATGTTCTGGCCGAGCAAGCCGGCCGTCCCCGTGTCGGTGCCGCCGACGATGAAGCTGACCCGCGGAATAGGCAGGCCGGCGAGGGAGAAGTCCTTGGCGGTGGCGACGGCTGCGGACGTGTCGCCGTTGACGCCGCGCAGCCGGAACCAGGGGGGAGCCGGTTCGCTCGACAGCCCGAACTCCGCAGCCGACGCGCGCGACACCGTACTGTAGAACGCGCCGCTGTCGACGATGAACCGCGTGTCGTGCGTGCCGAATTTCGCATCGACCATCGCGCGGCGACCAATGAGGGTCACGGGCAGTTCGGCGATCTTGCTGACCTTGCACGCGGCCACCGCCGGGCCAGCCGCCGTCAGGCCCATCAGCGCGAGCACACTTAACCGAACCCGTACCCGTCCGTGCATGCCCGTCTCCCGATCCCGACTCTCGATTCCAAGCGGAAGACTATCGGAGCGACTGTCACGAGCAAGTGACGACGGTGTCACGCGGAGCATTTGGATGATTGAGCGGAAACCGGATTTCGGGATGAAGTTTTTGTTAAGGAGCAGCCGTACTGGTAGTCGTGCGTTGCGGCGAAGGGGACCCTGGAGCATCACGCTGTGGGACGGCTTCTTTACGGAGCTGGCGCGAAACCGTTCCTGGGCGCGGGCGGTGCGACAAGGGGGCCAGGTGTTCGTTCGATTGAAGTGGAGTCTATCGCGGTTGGCGCCGCTCTCGATCCTGATGGGTCTAGGGGGCTGCACGGCGCTGTCGCACGGGTTCTTCAACCCGCAGGGGCCGGTCGCGGGGCATGAGCGCGACCTGTTCGTCACCGTGTCGATCGTGCTGCTGTTCGTC
The DNA here is from genome assembly GCF_003053745.1 of Sphingomonas faeni. Lineage (GTDB taxonomy): Bacteria > Pseudomonadota > Alphaproteobacteria > Sphingomonadales > Sphingomonadaceae > Sphingomonas > Sphingomonas faeni. The sequence continues at coordinate 293,520 of NZ_QAYE01000005.1, forward strand.
GCCGGACCGGTGCTGCTGCTGACGCCGCTGTTCGCATGGCATTACCGGTTGTCCAACCGCGGCGACGCGTACCGGCCGAAGTGGAATTTCTCTTGGTGGGTGGAAGGGCTGATCTGGATTCCGCCCGCCGGGATCGTCATCGGGCTCGCCCTACTGCTGTGGCACTGGACGCAGATCGACGATCCGTATCGGCGGTTGCCGGGCGCGGCGCCGGTCGAGGTGCAGGCGATCGCGCTCGATTGGAAATGGGTGTTCGTCTATCCCGACCTCGGCGTCGCGTCGGTCGATCGGCTGACCATTCCTGCCGGGCGGCCGGTACATATCAAGTTGACCAGCGGCACGGTGATGCAGTCGATGCTGATCCCGCAACTCGCCGGGCAGATCTATGCGATGGGCGGGATGACGACCGAGCTGAACATCCAGGCGCACCGGCCGGGACGGTTCCGCGGCGAGAACACGCAGTATAACGGCGCCGGCTTCCAGCAGCAGAAGTTCGATGTCGTTGCGGTGTCGCCGGCGGACTATGATCGCTGGGCGGCGAATGCACGAAGCGGCAAGCGCACGCTCGATGCGCAGACGTGGCGGCGGCTGTCCGCGCGGTCGATCATCACGCACCCCATCGAGTTCGCGCATGTCACGCCGCACCTGTTCGAACACGTCGTCGCCGCGACCGGCGGCATGACCCATTCTTCTCCGAAAGCCGTTCGATGACCGTTTCCGTTCCCCTCTGGCCCGCCGTGCTCGGCCGGTTCGGCTGGCAGGACCTGCCGTTCGTGCGCGTATGGGAGAACCCGACGATCAGCGAGATCATCGGTGCGTTCGCGGGTGCGCTGGTGGTGGTCGGCGCGGTCGTCGTCGCGGCGCTGCTGACGCGCTATGGTAAGTGGCGGTATCTGTGGACCGAGTGGCTCACCAGCCTCGATCACAAGAAGATCGGCATCATGTATATCGTCGTCGCGTTCGTGATGCTGTCGCGCGCGCTGGTCGAGGCGGTGCTGATGCGGATGCAGCAGGCGGTCGCGATCGAGAACCCCGGCTTCCTGACGCCCGATCATTTCGGCCAGCTGTTCTCGACGCATGGTTCGATCATGATCTTCTTCATGGCGATGCCGTTCCTGACGGGGATGATCAACTATGTCCTGCCGCTCCAGATCGGCGCGCGCGACATGGCATTTCCCTGGGCCAATTCGATCGCGTTGTGGCTCACCATCGGCGCCGCGGGGCTGATGATGGCCAGCCTCGTCGTCGGCGAATTCTCGACCGGCGGATGGAGCGGCTACCCGCCCTATACCGAGCGCGCGTTCAGCCCCGGCGTCGGCGTCGACTATTGGATATGGGCGGTGACGTTGGGGTCGATCGGCTCGACGATGGCGGGGATCAACATCGCCTGCACCGTCTACAAGCTGCGTGCGCCGGGGATGCGGTTCATGCGGATGCAGATGTTCGCATGGACCAGCCTGTGCACGTCGATCCTGATGATCTTCGCGATGCCGCCGCTGACCGTCGCGACGCTGCTGCTCGCGCTAGACCGCTACCTGGGGTTCCATTTCTTCACCAACGACCTCGGCGGCAACATGATGAACTATGCCAACATGTTCTGGCTGTTCGGTCATCCCGAGGTCTACATCCTGATCCTGCCCGCGTTCGGCGTGTATTCGGAGGTCGTGTCGACCTTTTCGACCAAGGACCTGTACGGCTACACCTCGCTGGTGATCGCGACGATGGCGATCGCGGTGCTGAGCTTCACCGTCTGGGTCCACCACTTCTTCACGATGGGGCAGTCGGCGAACGTCAACGCGGCGTTCGGGATCGCGACGATGACGATCGGCGTGCCGACCGGCGTGAAAATCTACGACTGGATCTGGACGATGTTTCGCGGCGAGGTGCGGTTTACCGTGCCGATGCTGTACGCGCTCGCGTTCATGATGACCTTCGTGCTGGGCGGCTTCACCGGCATCATCCTGGCGATGCCGCCGCTCGACTATCTCGTCCACAACACGCTGTTCCTGGTCGCGCATTTCCACAACATGCTGATCCCGGGGCTGCTGTACGGGATGCTGGCGGGCTATTATTACTGGTTTCCCAAGGCGTTCGGGTTCCGCCTCAACGAGCGCTGGGGACGGATCGCGTTCACCTGCTGGGTGGTCGGGTTCTACCTCGCCTTCTTCCCGCTGTACGTGCTGGGCGCGAGCGGGATGGCGCGGCGGACGCAGGCGATCTTCGAACCGTCGTTCCGGCCGTGGCTGTACGTCGCGGGCGTCGGCGCGTTCATCCTGCTGGCGGCACTGACGTCGCTCGGCATCCAGTTGTGGGTGAGCATCCGCGACCGTGCCAAGACGCAGGTCGAAGCCGGCGACCCGTGGGATGGCCGCGGGCTCGAATGGTCGGTCAGCGCACCGCCGCCCGAATATAATTTCGCGGTCCTGCCGCTGATCGACGGGCGCAACCCGTTCTACGACCACAAGCATGACGAGGGCCAACCTGATCCCTACGCCTCACCAGCGGCTTATGAGGACATCGTCTTGCCGCGGGGCAGCGCGACCAGTGTCGTGATCGGGCTTGCCGCTGCAGTCGCCGGGTTCGGCCTGATCTGGGAGATCTGGGGGCTGACGATCGTCGCGCTGCAGGTGATCGTCGCGGCGGTCGTGCTGCGCAGCTTCGGTCGCGACCAGCACCGGACCATTCCCGCGGCGGAGGTCGCGCGCGCGCATGAGGCCTGGCTCACGCGCGTCCGGGCGACGCCCGCGGTTCCGCGGCAACTGGAGACCGCCGCGGTCAATCGTGGCCTTGCGGAGATCGTGGCGTGAGCGAACCCGAACTGTCGCACGCCGGCCTCAACCTTGGCGATACCGGCGAACTGACGCAGGACCAGGCGGAGAACGCGATCTTCGGCTTCTGGATTTTCCTGATGAGCGACGCGGTGATCTTCGCGCTGCTGTTCGCCACCTATGGCACGATGATCGCCAGCACCGTCGGCGGCCCGACGCCCGCCTCAGAATTCAAGCTGCTGCCCGCGTTCGTCGAGACGCTGCTGTTGCTGACGAGCAGCGCGACGTTCGGCCGCGCGACGATCGCCATGAAGTACGACGAACCGCGCCGCGTGCTGTTCGGCTGGCTCGGTGCGACGCTAGGTCTCGGCCTCGTCTTCCTCGCGCTCGAGGCGAACGACTTCGCGACGATGTTCGCGCACTGCGCCTATCCGATGCGCAGCGGCTTCCTGTCGTCGTTCTTCGCGCTGGTCGGGCTGCACGGGCTGCACGTCGCGGTCGCGTGCTTCTGGCTGGTCGTGATGGTCGGCCAGGTCTGCGCCTATGGCCTGGATGCGCGGGTGAGGATCAACCTGTTGCGGCTGGGGCTGTTCTGGCACCTGCTCGACATCGTCTGGATCGCGATCTTCTCGGTCGTCTATCTGCAGGGGAACATCGGATGAGCGACCGGACACGCGAACTCAGAACCTATGCGATCGGCTATGGCCTGTCGCTCGTGCTGACTGTGGCGGCTTTCGCGATGGTCCGTTGGCCGTCGTTCGGTGCGCGCGCGATCTTCGGCATCGTGCTGGCGCTGGGGCTCATCCAGATGGCGGTGCAGTTCCGCTGTTTCCTCCACATCAGCTTCAAGCGTTCGTCGCGCCACGACCTGCAACTGATCCTGTTCTCCGCGCTCATCATAGCGTTGATGGTGTCGGGAACGCTGGTGATCCTGTTCAACCTGCGTGGGCGGATGATGGGGTGAGGGAGGGCGACCGCATAGAGGGGTGAACCGAACGAGGGCCCGCAGCGTTTGAACGGCAGCCGACACGCGCGACGTGCGCGGCGCAGTAGGAGAGTAGAGCGTGGCGCAATCACCGTTCCTGAACGATCCGCGGGAACAGCTGGCCAGGCATATCGCTGCGGCGGTCGTCTCACCGATCAACGAGGTCCGCGCCATGCACATCAGGGCGGCGGAGCATCTCTCCGAACTGGCGAAAGAGAACCGCCTGCCGGCGCGCTCGGGCAAGACCAAGACGGCGAAAGACGCTTAGAGGTTTCGGACCGTATCGACCTGTCGGCGAGTCGACGAGGGTGACATCGATCGGCTGGATGCCGGCGGCTCGGCGAGCCTGTGAGAATTTTCGCGCCGCGACCGCCGGTTCGCGCAACGCCAAGCACTCCGTCTATATCGTGCTGCTGCATGATTCGCGGTTCCCGGAGCGGTGGGGATTGTATGTCGGGCAGACGTCGCGCGATCCGGACTGGCGGTTCGATCAGCACAAGCTGGGGTACAAGGCGAGCGGTGCGGTCAGGAGGTTCGGGGTGCATCTGCTGCCCGAGCTCGTCGAGCATCTGAACCCAATGCAGCAATGGGAGTCGCTGGACCTCGAAGCCGCACTCGCCGATGCGCTTCGGGAGGCGGGCGTTCCGTGGGTCGAGGGCGGCCATTAGCGCGCGACTGGCATCGATGCGGAGCCTATCGTTCGATGCAGTGATCGACCTGGTCGTTGGGGCAGAGAAATAATATGCGGCGTAACTGCATGGAAACGCCTCGCTTCTTGGGATACGCGCTATCCCGATCAACGGGAATGGCACGCGCATGGCGACAATCGGGACAGTAATCGACGAGACCGGGATGCTGCTTCGCGATGGCGGTGCCTTCTATCTGCGTCGGGATATCGGTGGTCGCTATCAGCTCGAGCTGCACCGCGTACCGGTCGATCTGGTCGAGAAGCGGGTGCGCGTGCGTGGTACGCTCGTCGGCGCCGACCTGGTCAACGCGGACGGTGTCGCCCCGGAATAGACGCGTTCAGGTATGGATGGCGGCGTGAGGCCTGGGCCGGAGCCGGGACGGGCTCAACTGCCAAAGTCGTTAGGCAGCCGTCATCGTCAGCAGCGATGATTCTGCTGTGAACTCACAGTTACGTCGGCAGGATGTCGGGATCGAGTGGATACGCGATGTCGCGAATCAATCGGCCAGTGCTGCAGGCGCCATTCCGGAACGGCGCATGATGTCGGACCGGGCTTGCACGACCATTATCGTGCAAGACCCGGTCCGGGAACGATCAGTTATCGCGCTCGGCGCGCTTGCGATCGGCCTTGCGTGCACGGCTGACAGCGGCAGCATGCTCTCGTGCACGCTTCTCCGACGGCTTCTCGTAATGACGACGAAGCTTCATCTCGCGGTACACGCCTTCGCGCTGCAGCTTCTTCTTCAAGGCGCGGAGGGCCTGGTCGACGTTGTTGTCGCGAACGATTATTTGCATGCTATCTAGGGCTCTCGGCTATCGTGACGGTCTTTCGAATCAACGCCCGCTTTATGAGCGACGCGACAGGAAGCCAAGTCCCTATCGGCCTGGCCGACCACGCGGCCGTCGTTCAGGGGGTTTTTCGCCTGTTTGGGTCGATCGTCACAGCTTGAAGTTGACGCCGAACGTCACCGTGCGACCGATCCGGGTCTGGAACAGCGTGTCCTGACGGACGCTATCGGTATAAAGCCGGTTCTGCTCGTCGGTCAGGTTGGTCCCCTCGAGGATGAGCTTCACGGTGTCCGTCACTGCAAAAGACGCGGACGCATCGACGAACAGCGTGCTGTCGTTGCCCTGGAGATCGCTGCCGGGGGAGGCGGGGATGCCGCGGATGAAGCCGTCGCGGTAATTGGCGGTGCCGCGGATGCTGAACTTGCTGTCCTCGTAATAGAGCGTGCCGGATGCGGTGTTCGTCGACAGGCCGATCAGGTTCGCGGTGGTCGTGACGGTCGGCACGCCGTTCACGCTGGCGAGGATATAGTCGATCCGCGAGGTGACGTGCGTATAGTTCGCCAGCGCGCCGAAGTTCCTTAGGAACCCTGGCAGGAAGGTGAACGGCACCTGCGCGTTGACCTCGACGCCCTTCAACGGGCCACCTGGCGTGTTGAGCGGCTGCGCGATCGTGAACTGTTCGCTCGGCAACGTGTTGCTGCCCGCAAGGAGTTCGTTCGGTAGGCCGAGATCGCTGAAAGGGATGAGCGTGTTGACGCTCTGCACGTAGGATTTCAGATCCTTGTAGAAGAACGCGGCGGACAGCAGTGCGCCCGGGCGGAAATACCATTCGATCGCGGCATCGAAGGTGTTGGCGCGGATCGGATCGAGCTGTGGGTTCTGTACGCTGCCGTTGCGCGTGATCGCGTTGACGCCGCTAGTGGGGGTCAGCACGCCGAGTTCCGGTCGGGCGAGCACTTTCGCGCCCGAGAAGCGGAACAACAGGTCTTCGATCGGCTCAATGACGAGGTTACCGGAGGGCAGCCAGTCGCTGTAGCGCTTGTTGGCGGTGGCGAACCGCCCGGTCACGCCGGTTGGCGAGCCTGCGAGCGCGACCGAGATGAAGCCCGACGACAGCTGGTCGGTGTGGACGAAGCGGACGCCCGCATCGCCGCGGACACCGATGCCGCCGAGCCGGTCGCCGAGATCGAACGCCGCCATCGCATAAGCCGACGAGACTTCCTCGAGCACCCGGCTGGACTGCGCGCCGCATTCGGTGCCGCAATAGCGCACCGCATCCAGGTTGAACGTGCTGATCAACTTGTCGGGATCGAGCGAAACCCAGCTCGACGGCGCGCCGTTGCCCCAGAGATTGCCGACGCCGCTGATCTGGTGCGTGATGTCGGCGAGCGTGGTACCGGCGGGCAGCGCCCTAGTGAGCGTGTCGGCGGTGTACGGAATGACGTTGCGCAGTGTGAAATCGCTGCGGCGATATTGGCCGCCCGCCTTCAGCGTCAGCACGTCGGCGACCTTCCAATGTAGATTCGCTTCCGCGGTCAGTCCGTTGTTGGTGTTGGTCGAGGGACGCGCCTGGAAGCTGTAGCCGCCGCGCACGGTGCCATCGGCAAGCGCAGGTCCGTAGTTGAAGCGGGTCGGATCGGACACGTCGAAACCGAAGCCAAGCTTCGGCGTATCCTTGCCGTCGCGGTAGTCGATCGAGAAATTGGGCGTGTCGATGGCGTCCATGAAATACTGGAAACGCCGTTTGCCGAAGGCCTTAGCCTGATTGAGCCCGAACAAAGCGGTGATCCCGAAGCTGTCGGTGAAGTCGTGCTTGATGTTGAGATTGACCTGCTTGAACGTCGACGTGAAATCGTCGACCAGCCCTTCGGAGCGAACGTCGACGCCGTCGAACAGGCCGTAGATCAGGCCGCCTTGCGGTGTCAGCTGGACGTCCTTGATCGACATCACCGGCTGGCCGTTGTTCGCCGCCGACCGCGCGAACGAAATCGCTTCGATGTAATTGTCCCGGCGCACGACGTGGAAACGCGAATAAAGCAGGTCGAGCGAAATATCGGTCGCCGCGTCAGGCTGGAACTGGAAGCTGAGCGTCCCGCCGAGCCGCTTCTGCTTTTGCTCCGAATTCAGATAGCGCGGGATGCGCGGGAAGAACGCGCCGCTGCCGGCGGTGTTGGGCAGGTCGGGGCGGCGCGCGGCGAGCACCGTGTTGAACGCCGCCGCCGTGCTGGTACGGGGCGTGCCGGGATAACAGTTCGCGGCATCGGCACCCTTGCTGCCGATCGCCGGCGTGGGGGGCGCGAAGCCGACCGGCGAACAGAACAGCCCGTTGGTATTGGCGGACAGGATGTCGACCGCGGAATAGCCGACTTCGCGGATGTCGCGCTCCTGATAGGCGACCGAGCCGAGGACGCCGAACCGTCCGTCGTCGAATTTCTTCGCGATCAGCAGCGAGGCGCGTGGGTTCACCTTCTTCGCCAGTTCGCTGTAGACGCCGCGGACGGTCGCGCTGAGCGTGAAGTCCTGCTTGCCCGCCAGTGGCTTCGGTGCAGAGAGGTCGACGGTCGCGCCGAGCGAGCCTTCCTCGACATCGGCCGACGGCGTCTTGCGCACCGCGAGCGACGAAAAGATCTCGGTCGGGAACACGTTGAAATCGAAACTACGACCGTTGTTGCCACCGCCATAGATGTCGGACGATCCGGTCTGCGATGTGCCTTCCATGCCGTTGATGCGGACGCGGGTGAACGCCGCGCCCAGCCCGCGGACCGAGATGTTGCGGCCTTCGCCACCGTCGCCGCGGGCAAGCGCGACGCCGGGAATGCGCTGCATCGATTCGGCCAGGTTCGAGTCGGGGAACTTGCCGATGTCCTCCGCGACGATGCTGTCGATCGCGGCGGTTTCGTTGCGCTTCTGGTTGATCGCGGTGGTGAGCGAGGCGCGGAAACCCGTGACGATGATGTCGTCGGTCTGGACTACGTCGGCGGGCGTTGCGGGTTCAGCGGGAGTCTCAGCAGTTGTCGTCGTCGGCGGGGATGCCTGCTGAGCCGTGGCGGTGGTCGCAACCCCGGCAGAGAGCAGCGCGAGCATCGATGTGCCGCTACGAATGCAGGCCGTGAGACATAAACCGTTCATTGGTATCCCCCCTTTGCGCAGAACCACTCTTTGGTGATTTACCACATTGTAAGATGACTGATCACATATCATCTATTTATGGCCGTGTCAGGCCTTTTCCGTGGGGTGGTTGGATGTGACCCGGTCCGCAGGCTGCACGAAGGATTTCCAGTATCAGTTCAAGTCTGGGTTTGACGCGGACATTCTCATCAAGTAATCATTCGTCTCACAAAATGAGATGATGCAAATCATCGGGTGAGACGTGGATATGCTGCGTTGCCGGGTTGAACGAGACCGGGCGGGCAGGACGCGGACATCGTTCGATGGTGTGTACGACGCGCCTCCGGTGGGGCGCGGGGGATGAGGAGCGTTGAGCGTGGCGATTGTGACTTTGCCGAAGATCAAGCACGTCCGGGCGTTCGTCGTTCGTGGTGGTGGTGCCGATTATCACGACCAAGGCGCGGGGCACTGGATAGATGACCACATCGCGACGCCGATGAGCCGCTATCCCGAATACCGCCAGTCGCGGCAGAGCTTCGGGATCAACGTGCTCGGTACGCTGGTCGTCGAGATCGAGGCCGAGGACGGCACGGTCGGCTTCGCGGTCACGACAGGGGGCGAACCCGCGGCGTTCATCGTCGAAAAGCACCTCGCGCGCTTCCTCGAAGGGCGCTCGCCGACCGAGTATGAGAAGATCTGGGACCAGATGTACTTCTCGACGCAATATTACGGCCGCAAGGGGCTGGTCGTGAACGCGATCTCCGGCGTCGATCTCGCGCTGTGGGATCTGCTCGGCAAGCTGCGCCAGGAGCCGGTCTATCATCTGCTCGGTGGTGCAGTGCGCGACGAACTGCAATTCTACGCGACCGGCGCGCGGCCCGACGTCGCCAAGGAGCTCGGCTTCATCGGTGGCAAGATGCCGCTCCACCACGGCCCCGCCGAGGGCGCCGAGGGCATGAAGAAGAACATCGCGATGATCGCCGACATGCGCGAGAAATGCGGTCCCGATTTCTGGCTGATGCTCGACTGCTGGATGGCGCTCGACGTCGACTATGCCACGCGGCTCGCGATCGCGGCGCACGAGCACGGCCTGAAGTGGATCGAGGAGGCGATCAGCCCCGACGATTACTGGGGCTATGCCGAACTGAAGCGCAACGTGCCCAAGGGCATGCTGGTCACCACCGGCGAGCATGAGGCGACGCGCTGGGGCTTCCGGATGCTGCTCGAAATGGAGTGTTGCGACATTATTCAGCCGGACGTCGGCTGGTGCGGCGGCGTCACCGAACTGCTCAAGATCAGCGCGCTGGCCGATGCGCATGGCAAGATGGTCGTGCCGCACGGGTCGTCGGTCTACAGCTATCACTTCGTCATCACGCGCCACAATTCGCCGTTCGCGGAATTCCTGATGATGCATCCCGGACCGACCGAGGTAGTGCCGATGTTCCACCCGCAGTTGCTCGGCGAGCCCGTGCCGCAGAACGGCCGGATAAAGGCGAGCGCGCTCGATGCGCCGGGCTTCGGCGTCACGCTCAACCCCGAGATCGCGATGCACCGCCCGTACACGCATTGATCCAGTCTCTCTTTTCGCCATTCTCTTTTCCGAAAGTCCCCTCATGAAACTCTGCCGCTACGGCCAACCCGGCCAGGAAAAGCCCGGCATCGTCGATGCCGATGGTGCGATCCGCGACCTGTCGGGCGTGATCGACGATCTCAGCGTCGCAACGTTGGCGCAGGCGCTCGCGGCCGATCCCGCGTCGCTGCCGGTCGTCGACGGTACGCCGCGCTACGGCGTGCCGATCAAGGGCATCGGCAAGATCGTCGCGATCGGCCTCAACTACCGCGATCACGCGATCGAATCCGGCCTGCCGATCCCCACCGAGCCGATGATGTTCATGAAGCCGCTGTCCAGCCTCAGCGGCCCCAACGACGACGTCGTCCTGCCGCGCGGTTCGACGCATGGCGACTGGGAGGTCGAGCTCGGCGTGATCATCGGCAAGACCTGCCGCTACGTCGCGGAGGACGAGGCGCTTGACAAGGTCGCGGGCTATGTCCTCGCCAACGACGTGTCGGAGCGTTTCAACCAGAAGCAGCGCGGGTCGCAGTGGAGCAAGGGCAAGGGCCACGACACCTTCTGCCCGGTCGGCCCGTGGCTGGTGACGCCCGACGAGATCGGCGACGCGCAGGACCTCGACATGCATCTCGACGTCAACGGCGCGCGGATGCAGACCGGCAATACGAAGACGATGATCTTCGACCTGAAGCAGCTCATCTCCTACGTCAGCGAATACATCACGCTGTACCCCGGCGACCTGCTGATCACCGGCACGCCGCCCGGCGTCGGCGAGGGCAAGAAGCCCGAGTCGATCTTCCTGAAGGCGGGCGACGTGATGGAACTCGGCATCGCCGGGCTCGGCACGCAGCGCCAGTCGGTCGTCGAATGGCGCCATCTGGGTGAAGGGTCGATCGCATGACGATCTATCGGGGGCGGTTTGCCGGTCGCTGCGCGATCGTCACCGGCGGCGCGTCGGGGCTCGGCAAGGATGTCGCCAAGCGGATCGTCGCGGAGGGCGGCAGCGTCGTGCTGTGGGATCTCGACGCGGCCAAGCTCGCGGTGGCGAAGGACGAGGTCGGTGCGGCGCACGTCGTCGCGCTCGACGTGTCCGACGTCGACACGGTCGTCGCGGCGGCGGACGAGAGCGCGGCCGTGCTCGGCAAGGTCGACATCCTGATCTGTTCGGCCGGAATTACGGGGGCGACCGCACCGGTCCACGAATACCCGCTCGACAGCTGGAAACGCGTCGTCGACATCAATTTGAACGGGCTGTTCTATTGCTGCCGGACGGTCGTGCCGTTGATGCTCGCGAACGGCTATGGCCGCATCGTCAACGTGTCGTCAGTGGCGGGCAAGGAGGGCAATCCTAACGCGTCCGCCTATTCGGCGACCAAGGCGGCGGTGATCGGGCTGACCAAGAGCCTCGGCAAGGAGCTCGCGGGCAAGGGCATCATCGCCAATGCGCTGACCCCGGCGACGTTCGAGAGCCCGATCCTGGAGCAGCTTCCGGCGAGCCAGGTCGAGTATATGCGCTCGAAGATCCCGATGGGGCGGCTGGGCGAGATCCCGGAATCGACCGCGATGGTGTGCTTCATGGCGTCGGAGGAATGCAGTTTCACGACGGCGTCGACGTTCGACACGTCGGGGGGACGGACGACGTTCTAGGGGCACTTTTGTATCCTCCCCCGCCAGGGGGAGGTGGCTGGCCCTTGCCAGACGGAGGGGGAGGTAAGGGGAAACCGCTGTTCCGTATCCTCCCCCTCCGTCGCCTTTGGCGCCACCTCCCCCTGGCGGGGGAGGATCGTTCCGACTGTCATCCCAAATCGCTTAGCCAACGCTGCCCGGCACGAGGCGGTACGGTTCAACAAACCCAGGAGAGAAGGCGATGATCCCATTCGTCGACGCGCATATCCACCTCTGGGACCTGAGCCATATCCGCTATCCGTGGTTGTCGCCGCCATTCGCCAACGACGGCCCCAATGGCAGCGTCGAGCCGATCGCGCGTGACTTCGGAGTCGCCGAGTACCGCGCGGCGCTCGCGCGGTGGAATGTCGTCGGCGCGGTGCATGTCGATGCGGGTGCGGATTCGGTGCAGGCGCTCGACGAGACGGGCTGGCTGGAGGGAATCGCCGCCGAGCACGGCTTGCCCAACGCGATCGTCGCCTACGCACCGCTGGACGATGCCGACGTCGATACGCACCTCTCTGCGCAGGCTGCGTTCCCCCATGTTCGGGGCATTCGCCAGATCGTCAACTGGCACGCCGATCCGGCTCGCAGCTACACGGCGCGCGACCTCACGCAGGACAGCCGGTGGCAGGCTGGCTACGCGCTGCTGCGTACGCACGCGCTCTCGTTCGACCTGCAATGCTATCCCGCGCAGATGCCGGGCCTCGCGCCGCTGATCGCGCGCCATCCAGACATCTCGGTGATCATCAACCACCTTGGCATGCCCGTGCTCACCGATCCCGATGGCATCGCGGAATGGCGCAACGGCTTGCGCGCGCTCGCGGCACTGCCGCATGTCGCGATCAAGCTGTCGGGGCTTGGCTTCATCGCGCGCGACTGGACGCCGGAGAGCGTGCGGCCCTTCCTGCTCGAAGCGATCGACCTGTTCGGCACCGAACGCTGCCTGTTCGCCAGCGACGCGCCGACCGACACGCTGTTCGCGCCGATCGATCGCTACCTCGAAACCTATCATGCGCTGGTCGCCGACTTCGCCGAAGACGAACGCCGCGCGCTGTTCGGCGGCAATGCGAACCGGATCTACCGGCTGGGTCTCGACCTTTGAACCCGCTGCTCGGGGTGCTGTATCACTGGCTCGGCGGGCTCGCGTCGGCCAGCTTCTACGTCCCCTATCGCGGGGTGAAGCGCTGGTCGTGGGAGATCTACTGGCTGACCGGCGGCGTCGTGTCGTGGCTGGTCGCGCCGTGGTTCTTCGCCAGCCTCCAGACGCAGGACCTGCTCGGTGTGCTCGGTCGCGCGCCGTCGACTGCGTTCTGGTGGCCGATGGTGTTCGGCGTGTTGTGGGGGTTCGGCGGACTCGGTTATGGACTCGTCATGCGGTATCTCGGGCTGTCGCTCGGCATGGCGGTCGTGCTTGGCCTTTGCACCGTATTCGGCACGCTGATCCCGCCGGCGTTTACGGGCGAGTTCCACGAAAAGCTGATCGCGACCACTTCCGGCAACATCGTCCTCGCCGGCATCGGCCTGACGCTCGCCGGCATCGTCGTCGTCGCGATCGCGGGCGCGATGAAGGATGCGCTGCTGACCCCGGAGCAGAAGCTGGCGGTCGTCGCCGAGTTCGATTTCCGCAAGGGCATCGTCGTCGCGATCGGCGCCGGGATCATGTCCGCGTGCTTCGCGTTCGGGCTGGCTGCGGGCGAGCCGATCAAGGCGCTGTCGGCGACCGCGGGGACCGGGCCGCTCTGGACCGGGCTTCCGGTGTTGTGCCTGATCATGGCTGGCGGGCTCGTCACCAACGGCGCCTGGTGCGCGTGGTTGATCGTCAGGAACCGCAGCGCACCGCAATGGCTCGGCCGCACGACCGACGGCGCCCGTCCGCCGCTTCTGCGCAACTACGCACTGAGCGCACTCGCGGGCGTCACCTGGTATTTCCAGTTCTTCTTCTACACCATGGGCGAGAGCCAGATGGGGCGGCTCGGCTTCTCGAGCTGGACGCTGCACATGGCGAGCATCATCATCTTCGGCACGCTGTGGGGCTTTGCGTTCCGCGAGTGGAAGGACGCCGGCGCGCGGATCAAGGCGGTGGTCTGGGCGGGCGTCGCGCTGCTCCTGATCGCGACCGTGGTGATCGGCTATGGCAACAGCATCGCGGTGGAGACCGTCGCATGAGCCGGATCGCGCACCTGATCGCCGCGGGCCTTCTGGCACTCGCGGGGGCGTCACCCGCAACCCCGCCGCGCGAGCCCGACGCCCCGCTGGTGATGACCGCGATGCACCTCCACGATCCGTGGATCGTCGCCGACAAGGCAAGCCGCACCTATCACCTTTTCACCCGCAACGAGGTCGCGATGACCGGCGACTCGCGGCTGGGCACAATGATGTATGCAAGCCGCGACCTGAAGCACTGGACCAAACCCAAGCTCGTGTTCGTGTTGCCCGGCGACGTCTGGGCCAAGGCGGGAAGCTGGGCGCCGGAAGTGCACCGCTGGAAGAACCGCTGGTATCTATTCGCGACGTTCCACGATCCGGCCTCGCCGCTGACGCCCAACGGCAACCGCGCGACCTATCGTCGCGGCACCGTCCTCGCGGTCGCGGACAAGATCGACGGGCCTTACGCATTGGTTCGGGGTGGCGAGCCGATCGTGTCGAAGGACGAGATGTCGCTCGACGGCACGCTGTACGTCGACCCGAAGGGCAAGCCGTGGCTCGTCTACGCGCACGAATGGTGGCAGACGACGATCGGCACGATGGAAGCGGTGCCGCTGAACGATGACCTGTCCGCGACGGGCTCGCCGAAACGCCTGTTCGCGGCGAACGATGCTGCATGGGTGGTCGGCCAGAAACAGGCCGACGGCGACACGGTCTATGTCACCGACGGCCCCGAACTGTATCGCAGCAAGACCGGCGCGCTGCTGATGCTGTGGTCGAGCTATGGCAAGAAGGGCTATGTCGAGGGGCAGGCGCGCTCGCGATCGGGCGGCATCGAAGGTCCGTGGGAGCAACTCGGTCCGCTCGTCGAACGCGACAGCGGCCACGGCATGCTGTTCCGCGCGTTCGATGGCCGGCTGATGATGATCCTCCACCGCCCGTTCAACTTCGCGCTCGGCAAGCTGTACGAGATGCGCGACGAGGGCGATCGGCTGGCGGTGGTACGCGAGGCGACCGAACTCGACGGCGAGGCGTATCCGACTCACCCCTGCATGCCGGGGCACTCGTCGTTCGACAACGCTAAACCGGGGTGTTCGTGATGCTGGGTGCAGATGATGTGTGGCCGCTGTGGGCAGACGAGCCCGCGGTGACGTTCGAGGATCCTTCGGTCGCGGCCGAGGTCGCCGTCGTCGCGGCGGTGGACCAGCCGGTGCTGCTCGGGTTCCGTGCCGCCAAGCCCAATGGCCGGGCGATGCTCGTGCTTGGCGGCGGCGGCTACACGCAGTTGATGGCGGGCAGGGAAGGGGTGCAGGTCGCCGCCTGGCTGACGGGGCTAGGCTATCACACGTTCGTCCTGATCCACCGTTTCCCCAACGCTGCCCACGGCATCGCCGCACCGCTCGACGACGCGCGCGAGGCGATGCGGTTGATCCGTGGAAGCGGACTCGCGCCGGCGGGGCTCGGCGTGGTCGGACTATCGTCGGGCGGTCATCTGGCTGCATGCCTCGCCGCGGCGTATCCGGACGAATGGACGGCGCCGGTGTCCCGTCATCCCGACGAGCCGACGCGGCCCGACGTGATGGTTATTGGCTATGCCCCGATCTCCACCAACGCGGCGGGACGGACGATCATCGCCGACAAGCCGCCTTTGCCGCCGGTCGAGAAACAGGCGATGTACGACCGGCTGCAACCCGATGCGCAACTGCTGCCGTCGCCACCGCCTGCGTTCATCGTCTACGCCGGCAACGATCCCGTCGTCCCGGTCGAGAACGCCCGCCGGCTCCACACGGCGTGGCAGGACGCCGGCGGTGCGGCCGAACTCCACGTCTTTGCCAATGCGCCGCATGGTTTCGCGCTCGATACGCGAGGGCTGCCCGTCTCGATCTGGCCGACGCTGTGCGAGGCCTGGCTGCGGCAGGTCGGCTTTCTCGACTAGCGGCGTGCGAGCCGGATCACGGTCGGCGCGTCGCGGTCCACCGTGAGGATGCCCTCGATTTCCTTCAGTTCGGCAATCTGGAGCACGCTGCGGCGGTGCCATTCGGGATCGCGCGTGGACTGTGGTTCGCCGGACTGCTGGACGAAATAGACGATGTACGCGCGATCTCCCGCGACGATCACATCGGGATGCTGCCCTTTGGCGCGATCGGTTTCGGCGTGGCCCGGCGTCGCGAGCAGATAATCAGGTTGCCGCGTCCAGTGCTCGCCATCCGTCGAGCGCATCGCCAGCAATCCCTTCCACGCATCGGAGATCAGCCACCACCGGCCCTTCCAGCGGAACGCCTTCGGTCCCTCGCCGGGCGTGTCGACGATCGTGCCCTTCACGCGCCAGTGCACCAGATCGTCGCTGTCGGCGTAGCGGATCGCCTTGTTCAGCCGCTCGTCGTTATACCAGAGTCGATAGCCGCCACCGGGCAGCGCCGCGACGCTCGCATCGATCACCCGGTCGGAGCCGAGCGACAGCCGCTCGCCGCAGGTCCAGCGCTTCAGGTCGCGCGAGGTCAGGTGGACGATGAACCGCGGGGCGTTCCAGTCGCGGAAGACGCCCGGCACGACGGTCAGCCACATATGCCACCGCCCTCCGAGATACTGGACATCGGGCGCCCACAACGTCGCGCCGGTGCAGGATGCGGGGATCGCCGCGGTGCCGCCGTAGCGCCAGTGCACGCCGTCACGCGAGCGCGCGGTGCCTATCGCGGTACCATGCACCCAGCGCACGTCCTTCGCGTCGGCCATCGGCAGGTCGGCGCGGCGGTTGGTGTAGAACATCACCCATTCGCGGCGGGCCGCATCATAGACAGTCGAGGGATCGGCGGCGCCGTCGTGTACCGGATCGCGGAACAGAGGTTTCGGCGCAACCGGCGCGCCGGCGAGCAACGCGGCGGCGAACAGGATCACCGCGTGCCCGCCGCCGCGACGGGGTTGTTGCCCCACAGCTTATCGTAGGACCAGCCCGACAGATCCTCGACCACGCGCGCGTTGTCCGGCGTCGATGGAGTCCGCTCGCCGCGCCGCAGATGCTCGATCTCCTCCAGCAGGATCGCATGCGTGGCGGGCGTCAGCCGGAAACGCGTCGACACGAGCACCCCGAACACCAGCATCGCGATCGTCCCCGCGCCGAGCACCGCGACGATCGCGTAGATCGCCTGCGGGCTCTGCGCGGTTGCCTTCGAGACGAAGCCCGACGCCTGCATCACCTGCCCGACCAGGATCACCGCCAGCGCCTGGCTCATCTTGCGCACGAACGTCATCACGCCGGCGAACGCGCCTTCGCGACGGCGCCCGGTAACGATCTCGTCGACGTCGGCCATGTAGTTGTAGGTCGCCCACGGGATGTAGTTGAGTGCGCCGCGGCCGAGCCCGGCGAACACCACCGGCAGCCAGAATAGCGCCGACGTCGCGGTATAGCCCGCCGCGTACATCGCGAGGAAGATCACCACGCCGATCGCGAAACTCAGCGCCGCGAACCGGTAGGCGGCAGCCGGGGACAGCCGCAGTGCGAAGTTGATCGCCAGCACCACTGCGACGAGTTGGACGATATACGTCACCCCGACGAGGTTCGCGACGATCGCGGTCGATCCGGCCAGCGCGAAGATCACGAAATAGGTGAACGCTGCGTTGTAGATGTCCTGGCTGATATAGCCGCCCAGATACATGCCGAGATGCAGACGGAACGCGCGGATCCGCAGCGTCGAGAACAGGTTGCGGTAGAGCGCCTTGAACGCCACGCCGAGCGATGCTTTCTCGACTGCCTGGACCTCGTCGAGCCCCTCCGGCCGCTGCCGCTCCCAGCTGAACGCGTACAGCAGACCCGCAGCGCCCATGAACAGGACCGAGAAGATCATGCCCATATACAGATACGTGTCGGGCGAATCCGGCCCGAGATACGCGATCAGCCAGCCCGGCAGGAACGCCGCCGCGATCGCCGAGCACTGGCCGCACAGGATGCGCGCGCCGGCGAACTTCGCCTTGGTGCGGTAATCGGTCGCCATCTCCGACGCGAGCGTCTCGTACGGGATGATCTCCATCGCATAGACCATCTCGAACAGCACGTACGTCACGAGGTAATACCAGAAGCCCTGGCCTGCGACCCACATGATCGCGAACGACGGCAGCAGCGGGATCGCGGCGAGAATGAAGAACCGCCGCCGGCCGAACTTGCGCCCCAGCCAGCTCCGCCCGAGATTGTCGGACAGGTGGCCGATCGTCGGGCTGGTGAACGCGTCTAGCACGCGCGCGACGCCGAAGATGATCGTCGCCTGCGCTGCGGACAGTCCGCAGAAGCTGGTATAGAAGATCAGGATCCACGTGCTGATGACCGCCATCGACCCCGCGCCGAGCACGTCGTTCGATCCATAGGCGAGCAGATTATACCAGCGTACCGGACGGGCGGGCGCGAGCGGCAGGGCCGGACGGGCGGCGATCGGATCAGTGGCCATGCGAAAGTCCTTGGGTACCGGCGTTGGCTGAAGATGGGGCGGCTGAAGATGAGGCGGCTGGAGTTGAGGCGGGAAGCGGATCGAAGCGCAGCGCGTCGAACACGATCGCGGGGTCGTCGATCCCGATCGTCACACTGTGTCGTCCGGCCCCGAGCGGTGTCGGTAGCGTGAGGTCGAGGCGGTTATCGAGCACTGCAAGCGCCCATGCTTTGTCGCCGGTCTTGCGCGGAGCACCGACGTGTACGGGCGGCCCGCCGTCGATCGCGACCGACACCGCGAGGTCGGCGCCTTCGATCGTCGGGTAGGTCGGCAACGTTTCCGCTGAAAGCTGCCAGCGACCGGGCGGGAGCGTCACAGTATACGACAGCGTCGCCGGTACGCTGGTCGCTACAGCGGCACCGTTGCGGCCGAGGCCGTCGACCACGCGCCAGCCGGTGCGTGGACCTTCTGCCTCTTCCGCCTCGATCACTATCGTTGCCGTTGGCAAAACCTCCCGGTTCCCCGGCGAAGGCCGGGGCCCAGTTGGAACGACTGAGGTAACGGAGGGCGGCGCGATCTCACCAGGGACCTTCCAACTGGGCCCCGGCCTCCGCCGGGGAGGTGCAGTTGGGGCGGGCAGGATTGGAACCGACAAGCGGTAACGACGCCACTGCCCGTCGGCGGGTTCGACGGCCATCATCCCCCGCCACTTCCCGCCCGCGATCTCGGTATTGTAGCGGCGCGTCAGCGCGGCGATTTCAGCATCCGCCGCGCGCGAACGCTCGCCAGCGACTGCCGCACCAACCGGATCGGTATCGCGCAGGCGATCATGCGCCTCGGCATCGAACACACGCGTATTGGCGAGCGCGGCCGCGGTCACCGGATAGTCGACCAGTTCGAAGAACGCGTCGCGACGGTTGGGCGCAATGCGAGGCGCGATCGAGCGGACGCGCGCGCGCAACGTATCGAAGGCGGCGAGGCGGGTTGCGATCTCGGCAGGGGCAAGCGGGCTCGGCTTCGAGAGTTCGCCGGGCAGCCACCATTGCAGATGCTCGGGCCGGCGCTGGAAATTAAGCCGGTGATGCTCAGCCATGATCGCGGCGATCTCCGGCGCGACATCGGCGCCGACCGTGCGGGCCGCCCAGTCCGTGACGACGGTATCGATCGGTTTGCCGCGCGTGCCCGGTACGTCCCAAGCAAGCTGCAGGAAATAATCGGTCGCGAGTTCCGCGGGCTTGAGGTCGCCGACATTGGCGACACACATCCGCCGCGCACCCGCATCCCAAGCCCGCCCAAGTTCCTCGCGGATCAGCGCGGGCGGGGTGGTCGACAGCCAGAGATACGACAGCGGCGCGCCAAGATAGGACAAGTGATAATAGATGCCCGATCCGCCCGACCGCGCGCGCTCGGCGGCGTCGGGGACGTGGCGGATATAGCCGAAATTATCGTCGGGCCACATCAGCGTGACATCGTCGGGTACCTTCAGCCCGCCGCGATAGACGTCGAGGACTTCCTTGTACGGCGTGAAGACCTGCGGAACGCGCGTTAGATCCCGGTTCACGCCGCGCGCCAGCATCGCGCGCTGATCGGTGAATATGCGTTCAAGCAGAGATCGCCGCGCATCGTCGGTGGCCGGGCCGACGATCCCGCTGTCGTGGATGCCGCGCATCCCGAGCGTCCAGACGCTCTCATACTGGCCGTTCGCCCGGACGCGTGCGCGCCAATAGTCCGCGACGCCGGCAGGGTTGGTCACATAGTTGAACTCTGTCGCCGGCGCCGTCCATTCGCCGACATTGTTGCGCAGCATCGGCTCGGCATGGCTCGATCCCATGACGATCGCATAGCGGTCTGCGAGGCGCGCATTCGCGGGGTTCGCGTTGAACGGCGCGGTGACCTTGTGCATCGCCGGCCAGACCATGTTCGCCTTCAGCCGCAGCATGAGCTCGAACAGTTTGGCGTAGGTCTTCGGCCCGATCGTGCCGGCTTCTGGCTCGAACGTGCCGGCAGCCCAGGGTTGCAGTCCCCAGTCCTCATCGTTGAGGAAAACCCCGCGATACCGGACCGACGGCGGCCCGAAGCGGTGGAGACCGGTCGCCGCATAAATCGCGGCGTGATGCTCGGGCGTGACGTCGGCCCACCAATGCCACGGCGACACACCGATCGCGCGTGACAGCTCGTACGCGCCGAACGCAGTCCCGCGACGATCGCTGCCGACGATCACCAGCGCTGCCGGGATACCGGGTGCGGGGTTGGCGACGGTGGCGATCAGGAAGCTCTCCCACGCGTCGCGCAGTTTCGAGACGTCGAGTATGCCACGCCGGACCAGCCGGTCGATCGCGGGGTTGCGACCGAGCGTGCCGAGCCAGATCTGCGTGCCGTTGGCGGTCGTGGCACCGGTCACGCGCCGTATGTCACTCGTCAGGTCGGCGGCGGCGATCCGGACGACCTCGTGGTCACCCGGCGCCGTCACCACGCGCGCGATGCCTTGCGCGTCCGCCAGTGCGAGACCCGCCCCGGGCTCGAACGACACGAGACGTGCGACCGGTTCGGCCGAGGCTGGTGCCCCGAGCCACAGTGCGGCCGCAAGCAAGGCACGCCGCAGGGTCAGATATAGGTCCGCAGGAACTCGGCGAGCGCGACCATCGCGAGGCTCTGGCCGTAAGGCATCGAGGTGAGCGCGATGTCCTTGTAGAATTGCTGCGTGTCGCCCATCGCGGTGCCGAAGCTGACCTGCTTCAGTTCGCCGGCCTCGTCGATATTGGCGAGCACGCCCTGCACGGCCTTGATCCCGACCGCCTCGTAGTGGCGCGGCAGATAGCCCTTCCGGACGCCCTTCAGGATGCCATAGGCGAAGCCCGCGGTCGCCGACGCTTCGAGATAGCTGGTCGGGTCCATCACCAGCGTGTGCCACAGGCCGCTCTCGTCCTGCGTCTCGGTGAGCGTCTTCACCTGCGCTGCGAGCGTATCGATCAGGAAGGTGCGGAACGCATCGCCCACCGGCAGGTCGAGGATCTCGATGATCTCGGGAATCGCGATCGTCACCCAGCAATTGCCGCGCGCCCACAGCGCCTCCGCGAAATTGTGCCGCCCGTTGAAGTCCCAGCCGTGGAACCAAAGCCCGGTCTTCTTGTCGAACAGGTATTTGATATGGACGAGGAATTGCCGCTTGGCCTCCTCGACATAGTGCGGGCGGTTGAGCAGCAGGCCGATCTTGGCGAGCGGCAACACCGACATCATCAGCGTGTCGTCCCACATCTCACCCGGATTCTCGTCATTGTAGACGATATGCTGGAACCCGCCTTCCTCGGTCTTGGGCAGGCCGTCCGGCGCCATCAGCCATTCGGCCCAGGTGTCGAGATACGGGATGTAGCGCGGATCCGGCTCGCGCTCGTAGAGATAGGCGAGCGTGATGAACGGCGCGACGGTGTTGATGTTCTTGGTCGGCGTGCCTTCGGCGAAACGATCCTCGAACCACTGCTTGATGATCGCCAGCGCGCCTGCGTCGCCGGTCTGCTCGTAATAGCGCCACATCCCGAACAGGCCGACGCCGTGGGTCCATTCCCAGCCGGCCCAGCCCTTGGTGTCGATGACCCGGCCGTCTTCGAGCCGCAGCAAGAACTCGCCGGTCTCGTCCTTGATGTTGACGAGGTTGTCCATCAGCTTGGCGATCGCGGCGGTCACGTCCGCGCGCGGCACATTATGGGTGAGGGCAGCCACTTATAGTCTCCTGTTGGGACGCGCAGGGCTGAGCCCGTAGTCGCGCGCCATCGTCCGATAGAGGGTGAGAAATTCGGGGTCCGCGTCGTAGCGGCCGCCATGACCGTTCGACGGCGTCGTGCCGTTCGGTGGTGCCGGTGCGGTTGGTGTCGTCACGGCGCCGGGCGCTTCGGCGGCGTTGATCCCCTGCGAGAGGAGGTCGGGCTTGGGCCCTTCGCCGGCGGGCGTGCCGTTGTGCGCGAAGATGGCTTCCTGGTGCCGCGTCGGCTCCCAGATGAAGCTGCCCCAGCCGTGCGGCTGCGCTTGGACGAGGTCGTTCACGTAGCGTTTGCGCGACGAATATTCGAGCGCGAGAAAGCCGTGATCGGGATAGGCTTTGGCGAACTCGGTAAAGGTTCGCGCCCAGTCGCCCTGCGCCTGTTGCTGGTAGCAGGAGAAGCCGGTGGCATCGAATTTGACGCCGCGCTGAAGGAGATTGTCCATCCAGTAGCGGACGATCGGCCAATGCCGCCCGAGATGATTGTGCACCGCCACCCGCGCCTTAGGCGTCGCTTCGCGCGCGCCTGCAATCCCGGCTTTCAACAGCATCGCGAACCGGTCGTACCCGCCTGCGCCGGGCACGTTCATGTGCACCGCATCGGTCTGCGGATTGCCGGTCGGAATCGTCAGCGGCACGCGTCCGTCGGGCCAGAGCATGCCGAAGGTCGTCTCGTTACCGATAACGACCAGGTCGGGGGCGGCCCCCGCGCGCTTCATCGCCGACAGCGCGTCAACGGTATGGCGGTGGACTGCCTCGACCAGTTGGGGGAACGTGAGCGCAGCCCAGGCGGCGGGCTTGTCCTGATGCTGCGGATCGGCCCAGGTGTCGGAATAATGCAGCGTCAGCGACAGGTGGAAACCGGCGGCCTTGATCCGCTTGGCGAACGCGATCGTGCGCGGCAGGTCGCACCACGGCCCGCCCGGCTTGCCGCTCGAATACCCCTTCGCAGGATCGACGAAGAGCCGCAGCTTGATTGCGTTGAACCCGGCATCGCGGAGGATTGCGAGCGGGTCCTTGGTGACGCCGTTCTCGAAATACGTCGCGCCGGCGAACTCGTCCTCCGGGATCCACGAGACGTCCGCGCCGATTAGATAGGGCCATGGCCTCGCGCCGCTTGCGACCTTTGCGGCTGGTGCGATGCTGGCGAGGCAGGCCGCCCCAGCGCCCGCGCCAAATGTTCTGCGCGTGATCATTTGGCGGCGCCCAGCCGGTCGGGTGCCGCCACCATCCGCACCGGCACGCCGCCCTTGACGTTGCGCATCGTCACCAGGCGGACCTGCTCGATCGCATCGCCGGGCGCGCCGTCGGACGTGACTGCGAGCGCGACGGTGTTCGCCCCGTGGTGGTTGAGGATGCCCTCGGGGATCGGGAACACGCGCTGCGGTCCGACATGCGCGATAAATTGGCCCATGTTCCAGCCATTGACGAACAGCAGCGCACGGTAGCGGGCGACCGAGCGCGGCGTCGTCGTGTCGCCGAATGCGAGGGCGATCGTCGTGTCCTGGCCCTTCGGCACCGCGAGATCGAAGTGCGTACGATACCAGGTCGTGCCGGGCGTCGCCGTGGTGGCGGGGATCGTCGCTGCGGCCCAGGCCTTGTCGTCGAAGCCGGGCAGGTGCCAGCCGAACCGTTCGCCATATTGGCCGCCGTTGTTGGCGGGGCCGCGCGCCGGATCGGGGAGGTCCTCGCCGCCGAGCTTGCCCTGGATCTTCCACGCGATCGGTATGCCGAAGCTGCGCCCGCCCGGCGCCTCGATCGACACGGAGACCAGCCCGCGCGCTTCCTTGTGATAATCGTCGGAATCGAGGTCCCAATTATGCCCGTTGTTGCGCACCATGACGCTGACGACATGCTCGCCAGTGGCTTGTGCGGAGGCGGGCAGGTCGAACCGTGCAAGCCCGGTCGTGATCGGCCGCGGCAGGCCGCTGGGGAGTTCGTTCTGGCCAACGAACTGCCCGTCGATCCAGACCTGTACCATCCCGGAGCCGCCCGCGCCGTAGAACAGCGCGATCTGCTTCGCATCGGGCGTGCCGGTGAAGCGGCCGCGATACCAGACGTCGCCGTCGTGGAAGCCGTAGGAGTCCATCGTCAGGTTCGGCTGGCCGTCGGGTTTGGCGGTCGTCGTCGCGCTGCCGCGTCCGTCGATCGCCTGCCAGCTGCTGTCGTCGAAGCCGGGTGTGGCTTCGGGCGAACCCTGCGCCATCCGCCAGCCGGTCAGTGCTGGCAGCATGACGGGTGCAGGACCGGGCAATGCGGTCGTCGCGCTTCGGCTACCGATCGCGGTCGTCTTCGTCGCAACCGCCGTCCCGTTCCACCGCACCGACCGCAGCGCGGCAGGGGCCCAGATTTCGAGCGGCGTCGTGTCGGCAGTATCGCCGGTCAGCGCCAGCGTGCCGCCGGTCGCCTTGGTCGAGCGCAGCAACGCGGGCCCACGCACGAGCACCGCGTCGCTGCCCCGCCAATAGCGTACCGCCTCGGCCTCGTCGGCAAGGATCAGCGTGAGGGCAGGGCGCCCGCCGCCGGTAATTCGCACTACCGCGCGCCCGGCATGCGTATAGTCGAGCCGGAGATCTCCCTTCGCTGCGTCGAACGCGCTGGTGGCGGAGCCTTCGAGCAGTGTCACCGTCGGTGCGGACGCATAGCGCAACACCGTCTCGCCGGTCTCTCCAGCGCGACCGTACAGCAGCATCACGTCGCCGCGATCGATCGTCAGTGCGGTCTGCAATTCGGACGTGGAATATACCACCCGCTGCCCGCCGATGCTCAACCCCGCGACAAGCCATTTCGCATCGAACCCGTTCAGCCGCATCGGCTCCCCTTGCGGGAAGGTGTAGCGCCCGTCGGGCAGGTCGGCGGTGATCGTGAAGCGGTCGTCGGTCTGGCCGTTGGACGGCTTGTGCGTCACCATCAGGAAGCGCGCATCGTTCTCCGGGCTGCGGTTATGATACGCCTGCACGTTCGGCGACGACACCTGTACCGGCGCGGCGGGGACCATGCCCGCTAGATCCGGCACCGCGCCGATCAGCCCACCGAGCTGTTTCATCTCCTCCGCCTTGCTGCGCACCTCGCGCGCTTCGGAGATCGCCGCACCGTAATCGTAGCTCGTGAACACGACGGGGGCGGGGAGCCAGCCCCAGCTCGTGCCGCCATAGCCCATGTAGAAGCTCTGGATATCAATGCCGTTGGCGAGGTTGGTGCCGTAGAACACGCGCTGGAACCGCTTGCCGCGCTGGACGGCGTTGCATTCGTAGCCGCCGTTCGAGCCCCAGTAATCGAACCAGCCGCCACCGAATTCGGCGAGGAAAGCCGGCGTATCGGGCGAGGCGGATGCGCCACCCTTTGCACCGCCGGGACCGTAGAACCCCCAGTCGGGGGCCGCCACGCCGCGCGTCGGCTTGCCCGCGACGGTGCAGGTGCCGCCGGGATAGCCGTCGAACGCGTACATATCGTTCGGCCCCTTCACGACGTTCGCGACGGTCGAGCTTTCGGGCACCCAATATCCGTTGCGGCCCTGGTCGTTGTGGAACAGCGGCACGGTGATGCCGTCGGCGCGGGCCTTGGCGTAGAGATGGTCCATGTAGCGGCGCTGTGCGGGCGTGGTCAGCGCCAGTTCGTTCTCGATCTGATGCAGGATGACGGTGCCGCTATGGCCCTTGCCGTCGCCGTTGATCTGGTGCCGCGCGATGACCGCGTTGACGTGGGTGAGCCACTCGTCGACCGCGGCGAGATATGCCGGGTCGTCGGTCCTTGCGCGGGCCTTCTGGTTGACTAGCCAGCCCGGAAACCCGCCGCGCGACAGCTCCGCATTCACGTACGGTCCGGCGCGGGTGATGACATAAAGCCCTTCTTCCTGCGCCATCGCCAGCACGCGCTCAACGTCGCGGATGCCGGTGAAGTCGTACACGCCCTGTTTGGGGCTGTGATATCCCCAGTCGAAATAGAGCGCGACGGTGTTGAACCCGCTCGCCTTCATCTTCTGCAGAATATCACGCCACAGATCGGGGCTAGGCAGGCGGAACGGGTGGAATTCGCTCGACCAGATTACCTGACGCTTGCCGTCGATCATCAGCGACCGTGCGTCGTACGACACGCGGCCGAAGGTCTTGACCGGCGCGGCGAGGTTCTGCGTCGGGCGTGCGACCTGCGCCGTCGCGGTGACCGGTGTCAGCGCGGTGGCGAGCGCCAAGGCGATCAGGCGGGTGCGATCAATCATGGTGGAAGATCAGCGGGAGCGACCATTCCTTCGGGCGGTTGTTATCCTCAACCTCCATCAGCGGCGCCATGTGATCCCACCAGCGTTTCATCACCGGGTGATCGGGGAGGGCATCGCGCGTGTTCGGTTCGGCGAGCTTCAGGACGGCGAACAGCGCCAGCGTCGCCTCGTCGAGGAAGATCGAATAGTCATGGATGCCGCTCTCGGTCAGCAAGGCGGACAGTTCGGGCCAGATTTCGTCGTGGCGCTTGCGGTATTCGTCGACCACGCCGGGCTTCAGCTGCATCCTGAACGCATGGATCGACATCGCACCCTCCCAATCCACTATGTGGTATTGCTATGTACGATTTGGTAAAGGCGTTCGATGCTCAGGTCAAATGCTAACCGCGCCAGAGTTGGGTCCGTGTCACCGAAAGTCCGGTGGTGTTCTCGATCACGAAGGGCGGACGGGCGTCGGGTCTGGCGGCGGCTAGATCCAGTCGGTCGATCACGAGGCCCTTCGCGTGCCGGACCCACAAGCCCCAGGCGGGCAGGACGCCGAACATGCTCGGCTCCGGGTAGGCGCCGGCGAGGTCTTCGGGTCGTCGTGCCGCGTCCTCCGCAGTGCCGCCGCCGCGATAGGACAAATGGATGCGCGAAAGCGTGACGTCTTCGACCGGATGGCCGGGCAAGCCTGCAATCGTCGCAGCGAAGCGGTGATCGATCCCGGTGGCGTCGATGTCGCTCAACGTTACCCGGCGGATCTCACCGACGTCTGTTCCGGCAGGGCCGCGTCGCCTGTCGCCGATCCGCAAGAACAGCGGCGCAGTCGTCACGTCGCGCATCGTGATGCGGCGCACGACGACGTCCTCCATGACGCCGCCGTCCACCGTTTCCAGCGCAAGCCCGCGGCAGTGGGTGAAGCTGCAATCCTCGATCAGGATACGCCGGTATCCGCCGTTGCTTTCGGTCCCGAGCTTGATCCGCCCGGTGACGCGGTCACGGTCGGGCGCGAGTTGCTGCGTCATTCGCCGCGTGCCGTCGAGCATCGTCCCGAGGTCGTAGCCCGACACCGCGCAATGCCGCACCGTCACGTCCTCCGAAGCAACCGCGCGGCCGAGCGCGAAACTGCTCTTGACGACGATCGCGTCGTCGTTGGGCGTGTTGACGCGGCATCGCTCGACGATCGTGCGCTGGACGCAATCGAGGTCGATGCCGTCGCGATCGGTGTCGATCGTCAGGTCGTGGATGTGCAGGTCGCGCGTGCCCGTCGCGAGGATCGCGAAATGCCCGCATTTTAGCATTGAGAAACCGGACAGGCGGATATTGCGGCCGTTCCTGAACGCGATCGCCTTGTTGCCGAGACCGTTCATGCGCGCAGCATCGGGTTCGAGCCGCGCGATATCGGCCGCGCTCATCTGGCGCATCGATAGCGGCCGCTCGCCGATCTGCGCCTTCCAGCGTGCGCCGGGGCCGTCGCGGGTCAGCCCAAGCCCGTGGATCAGGCCGGGACCGGCGATCGCGACGTTCTCTACATCCTCGCCCCAGAACAGGCTGTTGCGCCAATGGCTGTGGCCGAAATCCTGGTACAGTTGCTCGCCGCGGTCTTCGGGCAGGTCGTAGTGCCCGGCATGGCGCGCCGGATCGGCCGCCTCGATCACCGTGCCCCTGGCAAGCTGGATCGTCACATGGCTTTTTAGCCGGATCGAGAAGCAGAGATAGCGGCCCGCGGGGATGGTCACGGTGCCCCCGCCGGCCTTGGCGGCGGCGGCAATCGCGGCGTTGATCGCAGTGCTGTCGATCGTCCGCCCATCGCCGCGCGCGCCGTGGTCGCGCGCGTTTATCGTCGTCGCGGCATGCGCGGGAAACGGGAGCAACGCCGCGCCTAGCCCCAGTCCGACGTCGCGGCGTGTCACGGACAAGGCCCCGGAGCCGCTTATTGCAGGTTGACGTACATGCCGCCGTCGACCAGCAACGAGGCTCCCGTGACGTACTCCGCGAGATCGGACGCCAGAAACACCGTCGGCCCGACCAGATCGTCGGGCTTGCCCAGCCGGCCCAGCGGAATGCGCTTCTCCATGTACGCGCGCTTGCCCTCATCGGCGAGATCGTCCTTGTTAATGTCGGTCAGGATCGTACCCGGGAACAGCGAGTTGCAGCGGATCCCGTGCTTGCCGAGCGCGATCGCGACCGACTGCATCAGCGAATGCAGGCCAGCCTTGGTCGGCGTGTAGTGCGTCTGATACTCGCCGCCGACCAGCGCCGAGATCGACGACATCGCGATGATCGACCCGCCGTCGCCCTGCTTCACCATCTGGTTCGCCGCCGCCTGGACCATGTAATACGCGCCGTGGAGGTTGACGCGCATGGTTCGCTCGAATGTCTCGACCGGCATGTCGAGGAATGCGTGGAACGGGCAGATCCCGGCGTTGTTGACGAACACGTCGACCCGACCCAGCGCAGCTGCGGCCTTGTCGATGAAGTCGCGCGCGGTATCCGGATCGGCGACGTCGCCCTGGATCGCCACGGCTTTCCGACCGAGTGCCTCGATCTCCGCAACCGCGCTCTCGGCACCGGCCACGTCGCGGGCGAAATTCAGCGCGACGTCCGCGCCGTGTCGCGCACAACCGATCGCCACCGCGCGGCCGATTCCTGCCGATGCGCCGGTCACCAGCACGGTCTTGCCTTCGAGCAACATTATTTTCTCCCAGTTAGTCGGTTGGCGGCTCGAACCCGAGTTCGCGACTGATCGCGCCCGCGGTGCCGCGAACCTCGTCGGTCAGCGTCGTCATGCGGTCGTCGCTCATATATTGCGCCGCGCTCGACACGCTGATCGCGCCGACGATCTTGCCCGCGGCGTCGCGGATCGGAGCGGCGACGCAGCGGATCTGGTCCTCGTTCTCCTCAAGATCGAACGCGCGGCCACAGGTCGCATAGCCTTGCATCCGCTCGCGCCACACTTTCGCATCAGCCTTGGGCGCACCCGCCGCCTGGTCCGCGTCGAAGCGCTCCTGCCAATATTTGGGCGAGGAATCGATCATCAGCGCCTTGCCGAGCCCGGTCGAACTCAGCGGCTGGCGATCGCCGACCCGGCTGGAGATCGTGATCCGGCGCCGACCCGGCACCTTGTCGAGATACAGCGCGAAGTCGCCGTCGAACACGCCGAGATGCACGGTGTCCTCGGTCGAGGCGGCCAGCTCCTCCAGATAGGGTCGTGCGACCTGCACCAGATCGGCCTGCGCCTGCGCAAGCGTGCCGAGCAGCAACAGCTTGGGTCCGAGCCGGTATCCGGAGCGCGGCGTGAACGCGAGATACCCGCGATCGACCAGCGCGCTCAGCAACCGGTGCGTCGTGCTCTTGGTCAGGTCGAGCTTCACCGCGAGTTCGCTCAGCGTCAGTACCTCGTGGCTGACCGCCTCGATCAGATCGAGCCCGCGCATGAGGGTCTGGCTGCCGGCACCGACGCCGTTTCCGGCCGACTCCGACTTGTCGATGTTCGTCGTGGAAGTGTTCATGCCCACTCCATAAGACGGGCTCCTACATGCTGGCAATCGGCGAATCTTGAGTCGATTCCGGTCGCGCTACACAATTGGAAAACCGAGAAAAAATGGCCGAACGTCTTGCGGCGGTCGGCCGAGGAGGGAGCACTCTAGAATTTCAGCTGAAGACCGGCGAAGAACCGCTGACCGGCGTAATAATATTCCACCGGCCGAGCCTTGTCGATGTAGCTCGCCGACGACTCCTTGTTGATGTTCTGGATCTCCATGAACAACTGGGTGTGCTGCTCGGGGAACCGGAACGTCACCTTGGCATCGAAATAGCCTTCGCCGCGACGATAGATCGGGCTGTTGTCGAAGTTGACGTCGGACACGACCGCCAGCCAGTTCGACCGGTAATTGTAGTTGACGCGGATGTTGAGCCAATCCTTGTCGTAGAAAATGCTCGCGTTCGCGGTCCATTTCGACAGGCCGGGATAGTCGTTGAGCGGTTGACCGGTGGCGACGTTGGTCAGGTTGGTCCGGATCGCGCGCGCATAGGTGAAGTTGCCGCTGGCGCCGAGACCATCGAACGGTGCGGGGAGGAACGTGAAGGCGGTCTGTACGCTCCCTTCGATCCCGTCCAGCAACGCGCCGAACCCGTTGACCGGCTGGCGCACCGTGAACAGCGAGCCGTCCTGGAAGAGATCAACATCGCCGCGCGTCACGTTCGAGATGACGAAGCTCTTCTCGTATTTCTTGAAATAGCCGATGCTGACCGCGGTGTCCTTGTTCGGGAACCAGCCGAGGTTCACTTCCCACTGATCGGCGCGATACGGCACGAGATCGGGATTGCCCGCGGTGCAGGCGTCCTGCAGCCCGGTGATGTCGGTCGAGTCATCGAGACAATTGACGTTGGGCACCAGATCGGTCGGCTTGGGACGGGCGAGATTGCGGGCCCAGTTGGCGCGGAAGGTCAGGTTCGGCGTGATTTCCAGCGCACCGTTGAACGCGGGAAGCCAGTCGGTGTAGCTGTTCTTCAACGACAGCGAGTTTGCCGCAAGCGTGACCGTTTCGATCACTGCGGGAATACCGGGCACGCCCGTGCCGGGACGGATCCGCGTCTGCCGGCTGATGTTTGTGCCGGTGCCCTTGTCGGTCGTCTTGATATAGCGAACGCCGGCATTGCCGCTGAACCGCATGCCGAGGACGTCCTGTTCGAAATTACCCTTCAGATATGCGGCGGCGACGGTTTCCTTGATGAAAACGGTCGGGATCTGCGACTGGCCATCGGCGTTGCGCACCAGATCCTGATCGAAGCCTGACAGGTCGTAAATCTGGCCCAGTCGGTCGAAGTCGATCGCCGGTACCGACAGTTGCGACGGCAGGCCGGCCGGCGCACCCTTGAGCCCGGTGAACAGGCCCGCACCCGGCAGGCCGCCGGTATTGGCCGCGATGAACTGTGCGTACTGGGCCTGCGTCATGTAATAGGTGTTCGCGGCGCGCACGGCCGGCGGCGTATCGGTGACGACGGTGGTGTACGAAACGTTGGCGCTCGTCTGATACACGGCAGGGACGGCCGCCGCGCCGGTTGACGGATTCGCCGAAACCGCTGGCGTCAGCAGGCGCGAGCCGCCGCCGTTGTAGTTTTCATACTCCTGCCAGCGGAACTGCCCGCCATATTCGATGCTCGTTAGGAACGGCAGGTTGGTGTTCCAGTCCGCGTCGAGCTTGAGCTGGTCTTCCTTGTTGTTGTTGTCGCTCGGGCGATACTGGACCGTCGGTCCGGCCTGTCGTCCGGGTGCGTTGATCGTGCCGGGGCGGACATAGGCGCCGGTCGAATTCGGGTCGAAGTTCTCGGGGAACACGAAGACCGGAATGCCGAGGTCGTTGCGACGGTCTATGGTAATCCCGCCGATACCGGTCGAATAGGCGAGCAGGTTGGTATCGTTGACGGTTCGGCCCGTCGAATGCGACGCGAGTGCCTTGATCTTGAGATCGTCGAACGTCCAGTCGAACCCGGTCAGGTAATACCGGGTGCGCTGGTCGTATTTGAAATCGCGACGCTGGACGCCGAGGATGTTGCTGGCACCGTTCCAGACCGGTGCAGCGGCTGTGCCGACATTGACCGAATTGAGCGCGGTCAGCGCGCTGGTGACGACGTGGTTCTCGCTGGTCGATGTGCCCGCGGTGATCTGCGGACGCGACGTGGCGCCATTCAGGCCGACCGGCAGCGCGGCGTCGTAATTGAAGCGCTCGAAACGGCCGAGATCGAGCGAGTAGTTGACGTCGTTGAACTGCTGCTTGCGGTTGGTGATGATCGCTTCGGCGTACGCGCGGAAGTTCGGCGCGAACTCATACTGGACCTGGAGATCGGCGGACAGGCGCTGGTCGTCGATCCGGCGCTGGCGCAGGCGCGGCACGGTGGGGACCCAGTCGAAGAACTGCGTCTCGCAGGCCAGCCGCCGCGTCGTCGCCGCTGCCGCATTCGCTCCGCCGACGCCTGCGCAACTGCCATAGGTATTGAAATTGGCATAAGCGGGGTTGGCGATGGTCTTCTCGTCAGAGCGGTCGAAATCCGCGATCCGCTTCCAGTTGGTGTTGCTGATATAGTCCTGGCGAAGCTGCTTCTTCTCGTAGTTGACGGTGCCCAGGATGCCGAGGCCGTCGAGCAGGAAATGGGGTGTCCCGAAGATGCCGGTGAGGCGGGGACGCCATTTCTGTGCGGTGTCGAGATGTTGCGCGGAGGCCACTGCGCTGAGAAGTGGCTTTGCCAGTTCGAGCGGGCGGCGCGTCTCGACGCTGACCGTGCCGCCGAGGCCGCCTTCGGTCAGGTCGGCGCTATAGCCCTTGTAGACGTCGATCGACTTGACGAGTTCGGTCGCGAGATCGCGTAGATCGCCCGAGCGGCTGCCATCGGCGCTGGCCTGGGTGACGCCGTTGATCTCGATGCGGTTAAGATCGGGTTCGACGCCGCGGATCGAGATCTTGGTGCCTTCGCCGAAGTCGCGGTCGAGCTGCACACCGGTGACGCGGGCCAGCGAGTCGCCGAGGTTCTTGTCGGGAAAGCTTGCGATGTCGTCGGCGACGATGGAGTCGACAACGGTACCGGCCTTGCGTTTGCGGGCGATCGCCGATTGCAGCGACGCGCGCGTGCCGACGACGAGGATGTCTTCCGAGGTCGCGCCGTCCGGCAGGGTCGCGTCGGGCGCGGGCTTCTGTGCGGCCTGCGCGGAGTCCGCTGCCGGTGCCGTAGGTGCGGGCGTCTGGGCAGTCGCCGCAGTTGCCAAGCCCAGCATGAGGGCCAGTGCAGATGTCGTGATCGCCAGATTGCGCACCGAACAATTGTGAAGTGTCATCATATTTCCCCCGAAAGACGTTCCGGGCGGCTACTGCTTGCGGTAGCCGGCCCGTCGTGAAGTCACGATGCTAGGCGGCTGGGCTAGGCGGCTGGGCGTGCCGACGAGGCCCGGGCGCGGCAGGCCTTGCGGCACCTTGCGCGATCGATTTCTGTGCTGGGTCCAGTCATCATCATCCCCTCGTCTCGGCGCGGTCGTTACCGTCGCCAATGCCGGTACCATGACCGGCGAAAAACCATATTGTGAAGCTCTGTCCCGTTTATTAGTTTGCCATTTCCTGAAGGGCAATCATAATAATTGGGATAAGTGCGATAATTGGCACGCCGCAATGGAGATGATGATGACGATAGGCAGCCGCGCGTTCCTGGCGCTCATGGTCGGTGTTGCGACGCCCGCGCTCGCGGCATCGCCGTCCCGCGCGGTCGAACGGCTCGATCGCGGTGTCGTCGCGACTCCCGCCAAGGACGGCGGCTGGCTCGTCAGTTGGCGACTGCTGCGGGACGATCCGTCCGCGACCCGCTTCGACGTCTATCGCGACGGCCGCAAGATCACGCCGCAACCCCTCGCCGACGCCACGTCGTTCGTCGATCGCGAGGGCAATGATCGCGGCCGCTATACCATTCGTGCCCTCGTCGGCGGGAAGGCAGCAGCACCGAGTGCGCCCGCGTTGATGGCGCCGCGCGGGTATTTGTCGATCCCGCTTGTACCCCCGCCCGGCGGGACGACGCCCGATGGCGAGGCGTTCACCTACACCGCCAATGATGCCAGCGTCGGCGATCTCGATGGCGATGGGCGTTACGAGCTGATCCTGAAATGGGATCCGACAAACAGTCATGACAACAGCCAGGCGGGCTATACCGGCAACGTCTTCGTCGACGCCTACACGCTTGAGGGCAAGCGGCTCTGGCGGATCGACCTTGGTCGTAACATCCGCGCTGGCGCGCATTACACGCAGTTCCAGGTCGCGGACTATGACGGGGACGGCCGCGCCGAAATCGCGATGAAGACCGCGGACGGTACCGTCGACGGCACCGGAGTCACGATCGGCGATGCGAAGGCCGACTGGCGCGGCCGCGACGGCGAAGTTTCGCAACCCGACAAGACCGGCGCGAAGGTGCTGGCGGACGGCACTAAGGTTGCGCCGCTTGTCGGCCGCATCCTGAAGGGCCCGGAATATCTGACCGTGTTCGATGGCCGCTCCGGCAAGGCGCTCGCCACCGCGGCCTATGATCCGCCACGCTATCCCGGCGGCAATCCGAGCTTCGAGCAGATGCGCGAGACCTGGGGCGACGGCTATGCCAACCGCTCCGACCGGTTCCTCGCAGGTACGGCCTATCTGGATGGACGGCATCCCAGCATGATCTTCGGCCGCGGCTATTATGCGCGCACCGCGATCGCCGCCTGGGATTATCGCGGCGGCAAGCTGACCAAGCGCTGGCTGTTCGACAGTGCCGAGGCGGGTAACGCCGACTATGCCGATCGCGGCAACCACCAGCTCAGCATCGCCGATGTCGACGGCGATGGCCGCGACGAGGTGATCTATGGCTCGATGGCGGTCGACGACGACGGCAAGGGATTGTGGACCGTGCCGCTGTTCCACGGCGATGCGATGCACGTCGCCGATCTCGACCCGCTGCGTCCGGGGCTTGAGAAATGGGGCGTGCACGAACAGGTGAAGACCAATGGCGAGATCGGCTCGGCACTGCTCGACGCGCGCACCGGCGGGGTCCTGTGGACCAAGCCTGCCGATACCGACACCGGCCGCGGGCTCGCCGCAGACATCGACCCGCGCCATGTCGGTGCCGAGCTGTGGGGCTCGAACAGCCGCGACCTGTTCGACGTGAAGGGCAACGCGATCGGTCCGGCGCCGCGCCAGACCAACTTCGCGCTCTATTGGGATGGCGACCTGCTTCAGGAGCTGCTCGACGGCACGACGATCAGCAAATGGAACTGGAAGACGGGCACCGCGACGCCGTTGCTGCATCCGAGCGACGTCGCATCGAACAACGGCACCAAATCCAACCCTGCGCTACAGGCGGACATTCTCGGCGACTGGCGCGAGGAGGTGGTGTGGCGCTCGGCGGACAACCGCGAACTGCGCATCTACGTGACGCCGTATCCAACCAGGCACCGCCTCGTCACGCTGATGCAGGACCCGGTCTACCGCGCGGGCGTCGCGTGGCAGAACACCGCCTATAATCAGCCGCCGCATCTCGGCTATTTTCCGGGCAGCCTCACGCCGTCGGACGACGCCGACTGAGGCTGCGGCCGTCAGGGCTGGGCCTTGGCCGTCTCCACCGCGTAGATCGCCGCCTTGCCCTCGATGTTCGCGCGGAAGATGAGCCATTTCCCGTCCGGCGAGAAGCGGGCGTTGGGCTCCAGCTTGTAGTCCTGCTTGCCCATGTCGACGAGTTTCTCTGCGGCGAAGGTTCCTGCTTCGATCAGGCTGTCGGCATTGTCGGCGCGGATCCCGGCGACGTCGGGCACCGGCTTGGGGCGGAAAAGGTACATCCATTTCCCGTCGGGGGCGTGCGCGACCATCTCGCTGTCGCCGCCGTCGCCCGAGAACAGTTTCTGGTCCGCCGAGACGTTATAGTGGACCGACCATTCGTTGCGGTCGAGGTGGTACCAGCGGCGCTTGGCGGTCGCGACGTCATAGCCGGCGAGCCAGAAATCCTCGCCGCGCGGCGTCTGCAGATCGTACCAGATCGTCTTGCCGTCGGGCGACCAGAATTCGTGGCCGGCGATTTCCATGTTCATCGTCCGAGTGTGGACCTTGGTCATCTGGCTGCCGTCGGTGCGGATGGTCCAGATTCGGTCGACGCGGTGCCACGGCCCCTCATGGCAATACATCAGCAGCGTCGGGTCGGTCGGCGAGAATTGCAGGTGGTTGAGCCAGTCGGTCGCCTTCACCACGCTGCGCTGCTGCCCGGTCGTCACGTCGACGGTGAAGATCTCCATGGGGATCTTGGCGTCGAGCCGCTGGTTCAGCCGGAACTCCTTGGCATCGGCATAGACCATCGGCCGGCCGTCGGGCCAGTTCGCCGCGTACGCCGTCTGTCCGGTTTTGATATCGACGCCCGCCGCGTTGGGCTGGAGCGGCATGTCGCGCGAGGCGACCTGCCCGGCGAGCAATGTCTCGTCGGCGTTGAGCGTATCGATCCGGCTGCCCTTCGGCACCACCGCGATCCTGCGGACCTTGGCGGTATCGATGTCGGCGGCATAGATCGTGATCGGCGCGTCGTCGCCACCCTTTGCCTGTTCGGAGAAATACGCGGTACGTGTCTTGTGCCCGGCGAACAGCAGGTGAGCGCCCGGCCGGTGCAGCAACGACCTGACCGCCCATGTCTTCGTATCCGCCACCGAGATACCGTCGGCAGTCTGGAATATCATCAGGTCGCCCTGCGGCGTGTAGGCATTATAGTTGAAATAGAGCGCGTAATTGCCGGGTGCGTCGGACAGCCGCAGGACCTTGTGGCCGGTCTTCGCATCGATCCATGAGGCCGGTTTTGCCGCCATCGAGGGCGCGGCGATGGCGAGCGCGATGCTCAGCCCGAATACACTGTTTCGCATCGTCAGATCCTTGTCGTCAGGCAGGCCAGCCATGGTCGCGCGACCAGGCCAGGAAAAGGTCCATCCACGGTATCGGCGTGCCGTCGCGGTGCGGGGCAGGCGGGCCGTGGCCGCCCTCTTCGAACACCATCAATTCGGTGGGGATCTTGGCGGCATGCAGAGCTTCGTACAGCAGGATGCTGTTCCGCGCCGGCACCGCAGAATCGTCCGCGTTCGCCATCACGAAGCTCGGCGGCATGTCGGCCGGGAGATCCAGCTGCGTCGAATAGCGGCGCTGCCAGGCTGGATCGGCGGCGTGCGGACCCAGCAATTCGCGACGCGATTGCACATGCACACCGTCGTCGAGCATAGTCACGACGGGAAAGAACAGCCCGGCGATCACGGGCTTTGCGGACAGGCGGTCGGCCGCGTCGATCGGCGTGTAGCTCGGCGTACCCGACCGGGACGCCAGCCGTGCTGCGAGATGCCCGCCAGCGGAAAAGCCTGTGACGGCAACGCGCGCCGGGTCGACCGTCCAGCGCGTGCCCGCACCCGCGCGGATCACGCGCATCGCCCGCTGCGCATCCTGCAACGGCGCATCGGGACCCGCCGCCCAGCCATCGTGCGGCAGGCGATAGAGCAGCTCGAACGCGGTGATGCCGCGCGCCGCGAAGTCGCGTGCGATGCCGCCGCCGGTCCGGCCGACCGCTACGCGTGCGTAACCGCCGCCGGGACAGATCAGCACCGCGGCGCCGTTGGGCTTGGCCGGTCGCACCACCGTCAGCATCGGCGTCGCGACATGCGGCCAGGCGATGTCGTCCGCCGCGCCGGTCGGCGAACGCTTGACCCACTGGTCGGCAACCGCCGGTGTCGGGGATCCGGGTGCCGCACCAGGCCAGAGCGCGAACCGCTCCACCGCCAGCGTCGTATTCTGTGCGAACGCGCGGAGGGGCAGTAGGCTCGTCAGTCCACTGGCGAGACCGCGGGCCAGGATCATACGTCGCGTGGTCATCTCAGTTTCCGTCCGGTCGGGTGGAATCATGCGCCACGCTCGGCGCAAGCCGGAACGCGGCAGGGTCGGGCGGATGGCCAGCGTCGAATGCTGTCAGGTTCGGCTTCAGATGCTCGGCGAGCGGCAGTTTCGCGGTAGCAATGCCCGCCGCGACCGCGCGCGCAAGCACCCACGCGCCGTAATTGTCGTGGTGTGTCGCGTCCTTGCCGCCATCGTTGAACGCGAGCGGCGCACGGGCCGGTCCGAGCGCTTCGTAGAAACGGATGCTCGCGGCATTCAGGTCGATCACTGGCACGCGCAATTCCGCGCCGACCGCCTTCACCGCCGCGGCATACTCCGCGAGAGTCGGGCGGATCTCGTCGCCCGCCCACATCCGCCGCTCTGGCGAGGTCGCGAGCACAGGCTCGACGCCCCGTCGACGAAACTCCGCGATCCACGCGCGGAGATAATCACGATAGGTCGTCTCGGCCGCGGCATAGGTCTGCGGCCACTGCGTTTTCTGGTCGTTGTGCCCGAACTGGATCAGCGCCCAATCGCCCGGCTTCGCGGACTCCAGCACCTTGGCGAAGCGCAATTCGGTCATGAAGGATTTCATCGTCTCGCCCGATTCCGCATGATTGGCGACGGCGATGTCCGGACGGAAGAACGTGGGGAGCATCTGCCCCCAGCTCGCGGCAGGCTCGGCCGGCTGGTCGGTGACGGTGGAATCGCCGAGCAGGAATATCGTCGGCACGCCCACCGGCTCGATCGTGATCGCGGTAACCCCGGGCTTCGTGCCGAGCATCTCCAGCGTCAGCCGGTCGTCCCAACTGAACGAACCGCGCTCGCGTGGCTTGAGCAGCACCCCGGTCCCACCCGGCGCATTCAGCGGCGGCGGGGTGAGTGCGGCGTTACGGACGTTGACGACGAAGTTCTGCGTGATCGATCGCCCTGCCGGCACGACGACCGCATCGAGCATCAACCGTCGCGACTCCGCCTTGATACTGGTGTCGGTACAGACCTTGGGCAGGCCGAGAGTCACCGTGACCCGATAATTACCTGGCGGGACCGCAATCGAGAACAGCGCGGGGTTACCGCCCTCGAAACCGAAGCCGTTCGCATAAACGCGCCCGGCCGCCACCGACACGGCGTCTTTCGGAGCCGAGCCACCACCGAACACGAACCTCCGTACCTGCGCTTCGGCCGCCGTACTCATCAAAGCAAATCCCAGAGCCAGCGCACCGATCAGCCGCACGATGGGCCACCCGCCGGCGTCGCACGCGTCAGGGCGGGAGTGCCAGGCGTCACGTACCGCGCGATCGGCAGCTTCAGACGGTGGAGCCCGGTCGCCACCAGATCGGCAACCCGCCGCGCGCCGATCTCGCTGAAATGCGTGTCGTCGGCAACGCCGGTGGGATAGCCGGGCGCTCCTGCCGCCCCGGTGTAATGCAAATAATAGCCCTTCGCCGCGTCGGCCCCGGCCGCCTGCACCCACGCCTGTGACGTCTTGCCGAGATCGATCAGCGGCGTCCGCGTCTCGTGCGCAACCTGTCGCGCCGCATCGGCATAGGTCGGAAAGCTCGGTTGCTCGACCCCGTCCTTGAAGTCGCGGCGCGCGACCGGGGTCAGGATCACCGCCTTCGCACCCGCATGGCTGGCGACATCGAGAAAGCGGCGGAGGTTCGTGCGATACTGCTCGATAGTCGTGAAGCGTTCGGGCTTGTCGACACTCGCATCGTTGTGACCGAACTGGATCAGCAGCGTGTCGCCTTTCCGCAGGTCCGCGGCGATCTTGTCGAGCCGCCCCTCGCGGATAAAGCTGTTGGTGCTGCGCCCGCCGATCGCGCGGTTCTCGATGCTGACGTTTGGCGCCACCGCACACCGCAGCATCGTGCCCCAACCCGACTGCGGATAGCGATCCGCCTTGTAGTCCTGTGCGGTCGAGTCGCTGGCGATGAAGATCCGCATCGGGGCAGGGGCGGCTCCGCCCAATGCAGGCGCAACCAGAGCGATGGCTATCAACAGGCCGTTCTTCACCCACACTCTCCCGCGTCTTCTTTCTCGCATGATGCGACGCCGTTCCGCAAAGAGCAACCGGCATCTCGATAAAATAACCATAATGTGGAATGCCTAACTAATATTCGGCACGAACTTGGCGGCGGCGATTTCGCGGCCTATGCAATGGCGGAGCGCGATGACAGCGCACGGGGAGGGCAGCATGCGCTTGAATGCACGGCTTCACATCGCAGCGGGTATCCTCGCCAGCGTGCCGTCGATGTCGATCGCCCGCCAGCCGCTCGCCGATTGGGTCGTCGAGGCCGAGGACCCCGCGGCGCGAGTCACCGAACGCGGCGGGATCATCGATATCGATACCGCGAAGGGCCTGACGCTCTGGTGGCGCAAGCCGGTCGCGGGGCCGGTCGTCATTCGGTTTCAGGCGATGGCGGTATCGCAGGGCGGCGTGAACGACAATGTCAGCGACCTCAACGCGTTCTGGATGGCCAGTGAAGACGACGGGAGTTCCGTTCTCGTCCACCACCGCAGCGGCGCCTTCGCGGACTATGACAGCCTGCGCACCTATTATGTCGGTGTCGGCGGCAACCGGAACACGACGACCCGCTTCCGCCGCTATGTCGGACGCGCCGGCGATCGCCCTCTGCTGCCTCAGCACGACAGGCGCGACACCGCCGACATGCTTCAGCCCAATCGCTGGACGACGATCCGGCTGATCGCGGACGGGCGGACGGTGGCAGTCGAGCGCGACGGGCGGCGGGTGTTCACGCTCGACGATCCCGAACCCTATGCCTCCGGCCTGTTCGGGTTGCGGACCACGTGGAGCCACCTGCGCATCCGACGCCTGTCGATTACGCGCCGCTGATGGAGACGATCATGACCTTAATGAACCCTACGCGGCGCGATACGCTGAAGGTCGCACTGCTTGGCGGTGCGACCGCGTTACTGCCGGTCCGGCTCGATGCCGCGCCTGCGCCTGCGTTCCAGTCTGTCCCGATCCGCTGGATCGACGGGGCAGCGCCGACGATGCACATGGGGCAGACGTTCGGCGTCGCCTGGCCGCGCGGCGTGCTGAAGCGCAACACCACGCTCGCGGTCCGCACCGGCGATGGCGCCAACGTGGCCGCGCAGACCTGGACCACCGCGACCTGGCCGGACGGTTCGATCAAGTGGACCGCCCACGCGATTCCCGCCGATGTCGCGCCCGCTGGCCTGATCGTCACGCGCGGTCGGGCGACAGCTCCGTCGCGCGCGGTGAAGGTCACCGAGACGACCGATGCGGTCGTCATCGACGTCGGCGACCTGCGCTGGGAGATCGGTCGCAACGGGCCCGCATTGGTCCGTTCGGCAAGCCAGTCCGGGCGGCCCGTGCTCGGCGCCGTTTCTCTCGTTGGTTCGGTAAAGTCCGACCCGCTCCACGGCGAACCCGTGTCGTTCGCCGGCGAGATCGAAAAGGTCATCATTGAGCAACGCGGCCCCGTCCGGGCTGTCGTCAAGATCGAGGGGCGGCACGCGATGGCCGATCGTCGCTGGCTCCCCTTTACGGTGCGGCTCTATGCCTATGCCGGATCGGCGGCGTTGCGGATCGTCCACAGCTTCGTGTTCGACGGCAATGCGGGCCATGACTTTCTGGCGAGCCTGGGCGTACAGGCGTCGGTCCCGATGCGCGGCGCGCTTCACGATCGCCATGTCCGCATAGCCACCGATGGGCAGATGTTCGCCGAGGGTATCCGCCCGCTCACCGGTCTGCGTCGCGACCCCGGCCGAACGTTCCGCGAGGCGCAGGTCGCCGGACACGCAACCCCGCCGCTGGCAACGATGGCGCCAGCCGTGCGCGATACGCTCGAGCGGATTCCACCCTGGGGTGACTTCCGGCTTGAACAGCCCAACGCCAATGGCTGGCAACTGACTAAGCGGACCGCGCCCGGCCAGGGCTGGATCGACGCGGACGAAGGTCGCCGCGCGCCTGGGCTCGCCTATGTTGGCGGTCCGGATGGCGGCGTCGCGCTCGGCCAGCGCTATTTCTGGCAGCGTCATCCGACCGCGCTCCACATCGACGGTGCGGATGGCAATGCGGCGCGACTGACCGCCTGGCTATGGTCGCGCGAGGCGCCAGCGATGGACCTGCGTCCCTATCACGGCACAATGGGGATGAAGGAATTTGCCGCGCAAAACGAGGGGCTGTCCGTCACCTATGAGGATTACGAGCCCGGCTGGGACGACGCATCCGGCATCGCGCGGACCAGTGAACTGACGCTCTGGGCCTTGCCCGCGACGCCGGACACCGTGACGCTCGCACAGATGGCGAAGGCCCAAGCGACACCGCCGCAATTGATGGCGAGCCCCGAACACCTCCACGCCGCGCACGTTTTCGGCGACTGGGGCCTGCCCGATCGCTCGACGCCGAACCGCACCGCGATCGAGAATCAGCTCGACAATCTGATCGACTTCTACGCTGGCGAGGTGGACCGCCGGTCCTGGTACGGGTTCTGGAACCACGGCGACATCATGCACACCTACGACAGCGACCGGCATCGCTGGCGCTACGATATCGGAGGGTTCGCATGGGACAACAGCGAACTCTCGCCCGACCTCTGGCTCTGGTATTCGGTCCTGCGCACCGGCAACGCGCAGGCGTTTCGCTTTGCCGAGGCGATGACTCGTCACACTGGCGAGGTCGACGTGTATCACGGCGGTCGCTTCGCCGGCATGGGCACGCGCCACGGCGTCCAGCATTGGAGCGACAGCTCGAAACAGCCGCGCGTCAGCAACGCCAGCTATCGCCGCATCTTCTATTACCTGACCGCGGACGAGCGCGTCGGCGACCTGATGCGCGACCTGCTGACCTCGGACCAGACGCTCCAGAAGGTCGAGATCGGGCGTAAGGTACCGGGCGCGAAGAAGCCGACCCTGCCGGCGGGCACGATCGAGATGACGTTCGGCACGACCTGGTGCCCGCTTGCCGCGGCGTGGCTGACCGAATGGGAGCGGACCGGCGACATGCGCTGGCGCGACCGGATCGTCGCGGGGCTCGACAGCATCGGGCGCCTGCCGCACGGCTGGATGACCGGTAGCGCGCCGTTCGATCTCGCCTCGGGACGGTTCATCGACCAGAACCGCGGTATCCGGCTCTCGCATCTGAACGCGGTGTTCGGCGCCGTCGAAGTGAGTTCCGAACTGATCCGCCTGCTCGATGTGCCACGCTATCGCACCGCCTGGCTCGATTATTGCCGATGGTACAACGCGCCCCAGGCCGAATATCTGGCAAAGTTCGGTACACCGTTCGGCCCGCGCAACCTCCGTGAGGCCCATTCGCGGCTCACCGCGTACGTCGCGCACGAAACGCAGGATGCGACGCTCGCGGCACGGGCGGCGGGAGAGTTCCTGTCCGGTGATGCAGGGCTTGGCACATGGCCGACCGATCCGCGACATACCGAGGGGCACGTCACCGAATGGCCCGGCGTTTCGACCAACGCGTCCGCGCAATGGGGTCTCGCCGCGATCCAGTGCATGGCGCTGATCCCCGAGGCGCTCGACCGCGCGACCATCCAATCGCCGGAGACATTGGGCAAACGCCGTCTTGGCGACGCCGGTCGCGATTGATTTGAAATCCCGTATTGTGGTCACTTGCGCCAAAATATGCGGAGCGGTATCGGTTCTATCAACTGAGGTGTCGCTTCCGGCATCCATCTCTCGGCCATCGGAGTCCCGCATGTACGACCGCACGTATTACGCCACCCATCCCGACATGATGGAGTGCGTTTCCAACGACGAACTGCGCGACCGGTATCTGATTCAGGACCTGTTCCGCGACGGCGAGTGCGTGCTCAACTA
>NZ_QAYE01000006.1 GCF_003053745.1 Sphingomonas faeni
GCGATGGGACGAACTCATGCCCTGGAACTGGTCCGCGCAAACCGCAGAGCGAGTGGCGCAAGCCGCGTAATCTGCGGCCTGCCGGCCACGCTTACCCCTTCCCGGTAGAGATGGTGACAGCTGTCATGCTGCCACTCCCAACTCACGAGACGGATGGAAAAACCTAGAGATCCGGAACGTCCGCTACTGAGCCCTAAGCGACGACGACCGGCTTGCTCAGCGCAGCATGCTCCGGAGCGCTCCGCGAGGCAAAGCACCGGCTCACCGTAGTGTCACGTCAGGCGGCGGTGCCTCGGCTCGCTTGCGCACCGAAATTGCCAGTAAGGCGCTCAGTCCAGCGTCTTATCTTAAAATGCGACCTTGAACTGCCCGCCGATGATCCGCGGTTCGTTGATCATGCCCGTCAGGTTGTTGAAATCGATCGCTGAAATGCTGCGATACTGGTTGGTGATGTTGCGGACGAACGCGCCGACCTCATACCCCTGCGGCGCCTTATAGGCGACCTTGAGACCGCCTTCGAGCGACGACTTGCCGGTGAACTCGACGGCTTCGTACAGGAAGAAGTTGATGCGGCTGCGATAGACCCAGTCGGTGTACGCGTAGACCTCGCCGCCGTTCGCGAGCGGGATGCCGTAGCGTGCGGTCCAGTTGGCGATCCAGCGCGGCGCCTGGGGAAGGTCGTTACCGTCGATCACCGCGAACCCGTTGAAGATCGGATCTAGCACGGTGCAGGTCGCGCACACGCCTACACCAATGCCGCGATCGCGGATCTCGGTGAAGTTGTAGCTGCCGCTCGCGGTCAGCGTCAGTTCCGGCAATGGCCGCGCCTCGAACTCGCCCTCGACGCCGTAGCCGATCGCCTTGTTCGCGCTGATCAGCCGTGCCGAATTGCTGCTGCCGCCGACCGCGGTGATCTGCAGGTCCTTGGTGCTGTACCAATAGGCATCGAGCGAGAAGTTCACTTTCCGATCGAGCAGCGTGCCCTTGAAGCCGCTCTCGCCCGAGAACGTCGTCTGCTTGGGTGCGGTGCTCTGGACGCTGCCGAAGGTCACGCGGTCCTGGATCGCGGGGCCCTGATAGCCGGTCGCGAGCCGCGTATAGACGTTGATCGCGGGCGTCAGTTCGTAGGTCGCGCTCGCATCCCAGGTGACGTTCGAGCCACGGACGATCGCACGCGCCGGCAGCGTGTCGCTGATCCCGGTACCGGGGATCGGTGCGGTGACGAGGTCGTTGCGATAGTCGTGCGAATAGCGGACGCCCGCGCGGAGCGTCAGCAAGTCGACGGGCTTGGCTTCGATCGAGGCGAACGCACCGTAATTCTCGTTGCGGTTGTCGTGGTAGATATCCTGGTCGAGGTCGGTCGCGCGCGAACCGGTACCGCCGAACGCATAGTCATACTGGTGATAGCGCAGCGTCTGGTGGAAATAATACAGCCCGCCCTGGAGGCGGATGCCGTTCATGTCCTCGCTGGCGTAGCGAAGTTCCTGGCTGAACTCCTTGGGCTTGGTCAGGCCGCCGGTGTTCGACGGGAACAGGCCGACGCCGATCGCGCCGATCGTTCCACCGAGGAACTTGTAGTTGTTGCCGCCGTCGACATCGCCGGTGCTCTCGACCT
Source organism: Sphingomonas faeni (assembly GCF_003053745.1). Taxonomy (GTDB): domain Bacteria; phylum Pseudomonadota; class Alphaproteobacteria; order Sphingomonadales; family Sphingomonadaceae; genus Sphingomonas; species Sphingomonas faeni. The sequence goes on from NZ_QAYE01000006.1 coordinate 1,616, forward strand.
TGGCCTGCTCGTAGCCGGTGACCGAGTAGAAGGTGCCGATGCCGTCGAGGTGATAGTCGAGCCGCAGGTTGGTGCCCCACTGCGTGAGGCTCTGGCTGGTGTAACCGTCGAGCGTGACGTGCTTGGGGTCGAACCCGGTGTTGAAGTCGTTCGTGCCCGGCTTGAACAGCCCGGCGCGGAAGATTCGCGGTGAGCCCGTCAGGTCGCGGACATGGACGTTCAGCAACGCGTTGAAATCGCTGCTCGTGTAGCCGAGCTGGAAGCGGCCGGCGACGTCGCGATAGCCTTCGAGCTTGCGATCTGCGTTGCCCGTCGTGGAATCGTTGGTGACCCAATCGTCGCGCGACTGGATGATCCCCGACGCGCGGAATGCGAAGCCGTTGCCGATCGGCAGGTTCAGTGCCGCCTCGCCGTTGATCGTGTTGTAGGTCGCCCAGGATCCGGTCGCATAGCCCGAGACCTTGTCCGGGTTCGGCTTTGCGGAATCGATCTTCACGACGCCGGCCGGCGTGTTGCGCCCGAACAACGTGCCCTGCGGACCGCGCAGCACTTCGACGCTCTGCAGATCGAAGACCGGGAACGACTTCAGCATCGGGTTTTCGAGCGCGACATCGTCATACACGACCGAAACGGGCTGGGCCGCGTTGGGATCGAAATCGGTGTTGCCGAGGCCGCGGATGTAGAAGCGCGGGAAGGTGCGACCGAACGACGACTCGACCTGAAGGCTCGGCGTGCGGCCGGCCAGGAACCGGATATCGAGGCCGCTCGAATTGAGTACGTCGAGCTTTTCGCCGCTGATAGCGGTGACCGCGAGCGGCACGTCCTTCGACGATTCCCGGCGGCGGGTCGCGGTGACGACGATCTCACCGATGCCTTGGTCGCTCGCCGGATCGCTCACGGCTTGTGCAGCCGGCACTTGTTCCTGTGCGATGGCGGGCACGGCGAAAACGAGCAGCGGCGCGCTGGCGGCGAGCAGGCGGGCGATGGCAGGCGTACGAACGGGCAAGCGAATCATGGATGGTCCCCCCTTGGGTTTCGAACATCCTCCTGCGTCGATCCGTGTGACCCGGATCCGTCACCGACCGGTAACACCGCTGTAACGCGCGGCAATAGACACGATTAGCTGCCATGCATTTTCGTTGGACACCGCGACATCTTTGCCCCACTCGGCGCCGCGGACCGAGGTTCAGGTTATCCTATCGAGGTGCGTTCAGCTCATCGTCACGGCGGCACGGCCGTGCTCGACGATCGCCGTACCGGACGTCTTGATCACGCCGTCGGGCCGCGTGACGGTATCGACGGTGCGGAACTCGGTCTTCCACTGGTCGGCATTCACATCGCACAGCAGATATCCGCGCCGGTCGTTGGTCCAGGCGAGGAAAGGGTTACGGGCGCGGATACGATCCTCGCCGACCCGTCGGTCCGCGCCGTCGCCGCCCGAGGTGATCGACGTGCCGACGAACTCGACCGCGACGGCATCCCCCTGGCCGCCTTCGGTACGCAGCACGCCTGCATAATTCTGATGCTCGTCGCCGGTCAGCACGACCATGTTGCCGAGCCCTTCGACCATCTTCAGCACGCGTTCGCGCGGCGCGTCGTAGCCGCCCCAGCTGTCCATGTTGCGGATCGGTGCGGGTTCGTCGCCGGTCCGCCGGTCGAGCGGCATCATCATCACCTGTTGCGCCAGCGCGTTCCAGCGAGCCTTCTTCTGCTTCAGGGCGGTGGCGAGCCATGCCTCCTGGGTCCGTCCCATCACCTGGGCGGCGGGGTCGGCCCAACCGGCACAGCGGGTCTTTAAGCCGTCGTCGCACGGCTGATCGGTCCGGAACTGCCGCGTGTCGAGCAGATGCAGGTCGAGCAGATTGCCGATCATCGCCCGGCGATAGATCTGCATGCCGGCGGGGCCCGGAAAGGCCGAGCGGCGCAGCGGCATGTGCTCGTAATAGGCCTGGAACGCGGCGGCCCGGCGCAGCGCGAACACTTCGGGCGGGTCCTTCTCCTGGTCGATCTCGCCGACCCAGTTGTTCTCGATCTCGTGATCGTCGAACGTCACGAACCATGCGGCTGCGGCATGCGCGGTCTGCAAGTCGGGGTCGGTCTTGTACTGGGCGTAGCGGCGGCGATAATCGGCGAGGTCGAACAGCTTTTGCCCGGCATGCTCGCGGACGAAGCGGCGGGGCTTGCCGTCATAGCCGACCGGCATCGGCGCGCTCCGGCCCTCGTAGATATAGTCGCCATAGTGGAAGACGAACGCCGGCTCTTCCGTCGCGAGGTGGCGATAAGCGGTGTAGAGCCCGTCTTCGTAGTTCTGGCAGCCGGCGACCGCGAAACGCAGCCGGTCGAGCGACGCGCCGGCGATCGGCAGGGTGCGCGCGCATCCCGCGGTCGAACGCTCGTTGCCGACCGTGAAACGGTACCAATAGGGGCGATCCGGCTGCAGTCCGGCAACCTCGACATGGACCGAGTGCGCGAGTTCGGGACGCGCCAGCGCTTTGCCTCCGGCCACCGGGGTCGCAAAGCGCGGGTCGGTCGCAACCTGCCACTCCACCTCGACCGGCTGCATCGGCATGCCGCCATGCTCGGCCAGCGGATCGGGGGCGAGCCGGGTCCAGATGACGAAGCCGTCCGCAGCCGGATCGCCCGCCGCGATACCGAGGCGAAACGGGTAGACGGCAAAGAGTTGCTGCGCGCGCAGGATCGCGGGGGCGCCGATCATCGCGGCAGTGGCACCGATCATGGTGCGGCGATTGAGCAGCAGGCGCGAGCCGGTCGTGTCGGTCATGAGTGTCTCGTCAGTAGAGGGGCTGGGCGACGAGTGCCGCCTCGCGTGTGCACTGGGCGGTATCGGGTTTCGCCGCGCTGCCGGTCTGTCGGAGCACCGCGATCTCCTGCTTGGCTGCGGCGAGATCGGCGGTGAAGGCCGGATCGCCCTGCATGGCGGTCAGCGTGGACGAGGCCGACAGCCGCCCCGCATCGACCGCGCTGGCATTGTGGACGCCGCACACGATCTGGCTTTCGCCGTACGCCCGACCGCGCGCGAGAAGCGCGGTTGCACGATCGGGCGCGATCTGCGCGAGCAAGGTCGCCATCGTCCAGCCGGCGGTCGTATGGCCCGACGGATAATCATAGCTGTCCGCAACTTCGGCCGCGGGCTGGCAGATCGGTCCGCGGTCGATCAGGAACGGCCGTTGTCGCTTGTAGAAGGTCTTGGCGATGCCGGTCTGGCGCCCGGTGTCGAACATGGCGCGCCGCAGCAGCGCGGCGGTCCGCGGCGCATTTTCAGGCGTCATCGCGATCCCCATGGCGCAACTGAAGTCGCGGAACAGGTCGGCGGGCGCGGACTTCACGTCGCTGGTGGCCATCGCCCAGCGCGGACTGCCTTGCCAAGCCCGCGTCGCCTTGAAGATCGCGCGGTCGGCGAGACCGCGAGGATCGGTCGACTTCGGCGCAGGCGGCAGCACGGCCAACACATCGAACGCGTCCGGCTTGAGATACCCCGACGGCCCGAGTACCTGCTGCGCACCGGCGACGGCACCAAGGCTTGCCAGCGTGACGGCGAGGATAAGCGGCAAACGAATCATGTGGTCGGCATCCTGATGGCTTGGATCATGGGAGTCGTGAGAAGGCGCCCACCGATCGCGTGACGACGATGGGCCGCGAATATGTCAGCCACGTTGCATCGCCCGCTCCCACAGCGCAGCGGTCTCCGCTGGCGGCGGACCGTCGATCACGAGCAGCAACCGCTCCTCGCCGGTACCCGCGATCGGCGGCGAACGATGGATGATCGCCTGCTCGCCGGCCAGGATACGGCCCTTGAACAGGCCGACCGTACCGGTAGCGAGCGATCGCGATGTCTCGACAGCCGGCGCATCGGCGGTCTCTACCGATCGTTCGATCCACTGCGTCCCCGACCCGCGATAGGTGCAGATCAGCCGGACGGACACGTAATCCGCATGCCAGAGTTTGCAGGCGTCGCCCACCACGCGCTCCAACCGGATCACGACGTGCGACAGGTTCATGATCGCCGCGAAGGACTCGGCCAGCGCAGCGATGTCCGCGGCGATGTCCGCATGCCAGGCGGCGGGCGGCTGCTGCGCGAATGCATCAATCAGTGCGGCATGCGCGCGATCGACCGTTGCCGTCATCTGGATCGTGCCGAAACCGTCCAGCGATCCGACCGAGGGCATCGAAGGGCGCTCCCAGATCGCGAGATTCACGTCGGGATCGAGGATCGCCGCGAAAGCCTCGACGGTCGGCGCGCGGTGAACATGCGATCGGACTGGCGCGAGTATCGACGCGCCGTTCATCACGCCATCTCCCGCACGCCCCAGGCGGGGAACGGATCGGGCAGCCCCTCCCACAGTCGGGGCGTGAACGCGGCGGCGGGGACGAGGCACGCGTCGAGGCGACGCCTGATCTCGGCCTCGTCCATGTCGATGCCGATGAAGACCAGTTCCTGCCGCCGGTCGCCCCAGATCGGCGACCATTTCGCCGCGACCATCCGGTCCCACGCGTCGCCGCTCGGGCGCTTCGTTTCCGGTACGCATGCCCACCAGCGGCCCAGCGCCTCGGTTACCGACTGCGCTCCGGCCTGCGCGAGTTCGCCGCACCAGTCGGGGCGCGTCGCGAGCCAGAAATGTCCCTTGGCGCGGACCACGCCCGGCCAGCCGCCGCGTGCGAATTCGTGGAACTTGACCGGGTCGAACGGCGCGCGAGCCCGGTAGACGAAGCTCTCGATACCGTATTCTTCGCTCTCGGGACTGTGATCGGCATGGCCGTAGAGTTCCTTGGCCCAGAGCGGGTGCAGTTCTGCCTTCTCGTCGTCGAACAGGCCGGTCTCGATCACCGAGTCGAGCGGTACGTGTCCGTGGCGTGCCTCGACGATGCGTGCATCGGCGTTGAGCGACGCCACCAGCTTGCGGACGGTCGCCAGTTGCGCGGCGTCGACGAGATCGGCCTTGGTGATGACGATCACGTCCGCGAACTCGATCTGCTCGACCAGCAAGCCGACCAGGCTGCGGCGATCGTCGTCGCCGAGCGCCTCGCCTCGGTCGACGAGGAAGTCGGTGCTCGCATAGTCGCGCAGCAAATTGGCGGCGTCGACCACCGTCACCATCGTGTCGAGCCGCGCGACGTCCGACAGGCTGTCGCCCTGCTCGTCCTCGAACGAGAAGGTCGCGGCGACCGGCAGCGGCTCTGAGATACCGGTGCTTTCGATCACCAGGCAGTCGAACCGCCCGGCATCGGCCAGTGCGCGCACCTCGACCAGCAGGTCCTCGCGCAGCGTGCAGCAGATGCAGCCATTGGTCATCTCGACCAGCGTGTCCTCGCCGCGCGACAAGGCGGTATCGCCGCTGCGTACCAGGTCGGCGTCGATGTTCACCTCTGACATGTCGTTGACGATCACCGCCACGCGCCGGCCCTCTCGGTTGGCGAGGATATGATTGAGGAGCGTCGTCTTTCCGGCACCCAGGAACCCGGACAGGACCGTCACGGGTAACAGCGGCTTTGCATCTTGCACCATCGACCAACCTCATACGTTATGATATGATGTATCATTACGATGGTGATGGTGGTTGTGGCAAGATGAGAACGATGCGGACGTACGGACTGGATTGGCTCGATCGTGCAGCCATGGCGGGATCGGCGACGTGCATGGTTCACTGCCTCGCGCTGCCGCTCCTGTTGGCGGCAGTGCCGACGGTGTCCGCGTTCATCGTCATACCCGAAAGCTTCCACCGCTGGGTGCTGCTGTTCGCGGCACCGATGGCGGTGATCGCCCTGGTCGGCGGACGCGCGCGTCACGCGGCGTCGTGGCCGCTGTTCCTTGGCGCCGCCGGGCTGGGTCTGATGACGATAGGAGCCTTCGCACTGCGGGAAGGCGGCGTCGAAATTGCCGTCACGGTGACTGGCGGCATCCTCGTGGCGCTAGCGCATGTGACCAATCTGCGGTTGCGGCATAGCTGCGGCGGCCCGGATCCAATACCCGGCATACCGAGGTAAAGATCACAGGCCGTAGTTCGTGAACCCCGATAGTGGCGGCAGTGTCGCAATTTCGGTCGGCTTCTCCAGCCCGCACCGATCGACATGTTTCGGTGGGAAAGGGCGCAAGGTAGGTCTCAGTGATCTCCTTCAGCGGCAGTTGATCCGGTTGGACCAACGAGCGACGCGAGCCGCTGCCCGGATAGCCAAGCGGCCTCGATCCGGGGTCCGAGGAGCCAGTCGCCGCATGCGCCCAGTTGGATGTCCGCGTTCCAGAACGCACCGCGGTCCAGCGCGTTGGTCTTCGCATACCGCCAGCGATGGGCGCTGGTCGCGATGACGTTAGGCGACGCGGCACCGATGTGGTCGGCGAAGGCTGCGAGCAATGCCTGTTCGACCATATCCGGCGTATCTTCGAGATGCTCGCGTGACCAGTCGGCCTTGGCCTGAAGCACCCACGCCTCCGGTCCGGTCCGTCCGGGTTTGGCCGAGTTGCGGACGGCGGATCCGATGGCCCCCAGGTCCGTCACCCGGTCGCATGCGAGCGGCACCGGACCATCGAACGCCGCCATGACGGTCCAGCAAGGATCGGACACCGCGGAGCGGGCCGCATCGGCGAGCGCACCGTCGTGAGTTGCGACCAAGGGCGCGACCTGTTCTGCAGGTACGGCGACGATTGCCACGTCGTACCGCTCGTCGCCGATCCGCCATTCGCCGTCGTGGTGGAGACTGTCGATCGCCATGTTCCATCGAACATCCAGGTCGCTCGCCATCGCGCGGACCGGCGCGTTCATCGCCGGCGTCCCGACCCAGGCATCGGAGCCCGCAGGCGACCAGCGCGCGACGTGGCCCGCCTGCGCCCAACGATCGACCTGCGCGACGAAAGCGGGATCGCGCGCCGTGAGATATTGCGCGCCGTGATCGAACGCGGCCTCACCCAGCGGCGTGTCGATCCGGCGTGTTGACATCCTGCCACCGGGACCGCGGGACTTGTCGAACAGGACGGGGTGATGACCCTGGTCGCGTAGCGCATGCGCACAAGACAGCCCTGCCATCCCAGCGCCGATGATCCCAATCCGCATGAATACCCCCGTGCCGGCGTGCCGCAAACGACCTTGCGGCTGACCGGACAGTTTCAACGCGGAGCTTGTGGATTGGAGCCGGCGAGGCGCAGATTTCGTCTTACGCCGCCGGCTCCAGGATGACGCTTCAGCTCCGAACATCTCCCCCACCGAAGACGACCTGGTTGCGCACAGCAGGTTGGAACAGGCCGTAGAGAAAAGGCAGGTTGCCACCGCTCACCACATCGAGCGCGGCCCGGTGTTCCGGCGGCAGGCGAAGGCCGAGTGCGGCGACATTGTCGGTCACCTGTTCGGGCCGGCTCACGCCCATCAACGTCGATGCGACCCCCGGCTGCCCGACCACCCAGGACAGTGCGACGCGTGCCGGCGTTTCGCCGATCTCGCCTGCGATGCGCTTGAGTATTTCGAGGATCTGCCAGTTACGTTCGGTGAACAGCGTGTCGCCGAACGGATTGTCGCCGTCGAGCCGCTTGTCGTCCGCGGGCCGCGCGGTGTCGTCCGACCCGGCCTGGTTGGGGACGCCTCCCGCCCGCTTCGGACCCGCCTCGACGGTGGCGCGGTCGTACTTGCCGGTCAGCAAGCCATAGGCGAGGGGGCTCCAGGGAACGAGACCCATGCCCGCCGACCGCGCGAGCGGCAGGTGCTCGGCCTCGACCCCACGTTCGACCAGCGAGTAGAAATATTGCAGGCCGATCGGCGCCGGATGACCCTGGACACGGGCCAGGGTGGCGAGTTCGGCGACATACCACGCTGGCGTATTGGATATGCCCCAATAGCGGATCTTGCCCGCTAAGACGAGCGCGGTCATCGTCCGCAGCAATTCTTCGGCGGGGGTGACGCCGTCCCAGACATGCACCCAGTACAGGTCGATGAAATCCGTCTTGAGCCGGCGGAGCGAACCCTCGACCGAGGCCATAATGTGGCGTGCGCCATTGCCGCCGGCGTGATAGCCGCGGCCGGTAGCGAACCCGGATTTCGTCGCGATGACGATCCGGTCGCGCGACGATTGCGCGGTGACGAACGCGCCGACCATTTCTTCGGATCGGCCCCCCGCATAGACGTCGGCGGTATCCACGAAATTGCCGCCGAGATCGGTGTAGCGATCGAACACCGCGCGGCTGCCGCGCTCGTCCAAGCCCCAGCGCGGCGTGCCGAAGGTCATCGTGCCGAGCGCCAGCGGGCTGACGAGCAGGCCGGAGCGACCGAGCGGACGGTAGGTGTCAAGGTTCATGATGGCATCCTGCACTGTGTCGCCTCCAGATGGACGCCGGACCGCCCGACGATTAGATCGTCTGGAGCGCATGGGGTGCTGAAGGATGTTCAGGAATGGATCGCGATCTCTGGTCCGGTCTCGCGGTGTTCGAGACGATCGTCGAGGCCGGCAGTTTTGCACGGGCGGCGACGCGGCTGGGGTTGTCCGCCTCTGCGCTCAGCCATGCGATGCGGTCGCTCGAGACGAAACTGGGCGTTCGACTGCTCGACCGCACCACCCGGTCGCTGGCGCCGACGCCCGCAGGCGAGGAACTGCTGGCGCGGTTGAGGCCGGCGATCGCTTCGGTCGCAGGCGCGCTGGCGGACCTGGACAACGCGCGCGAACGACCGGCGGGGCGGATCCGGGTCAGCGCGCACCGGGTCGCGGCGATCTACGCCATCCTGCCGCGGCTGACCGACTTTGCGCGCGCCTATCCCGACATCGCCGTCGAACTGGTGGTCGATGACGGGTTCGTCGACATCGTCGCCGACCGCTTCGATTGCGGAGTCCGCCACGCGCAAAGCTTGCAAGCCGACATGATATCGGTCCGGATCAGCGCGCCGGTGCCGCTCGTCTTCGTTGCAGCACCGTCCTATCTCGCCGGGCGTGCCGCACCGGTCGATCCCGACGATCTCTCGGCGCATCGTTGCCTGTGTTACAGGTACACGTCGTCTGGCGTGGTCCACCGCTGGGAATTCGAACGAGATGGCCGGACGTTCGAGCGTTCGGTCCGCGGCGACTTCACGACCAACGACATCGACGTGATGCGCGACGCCGCGGTGTCGGGGCTGGGCGTAACCTGCCTGCCACTGCCACACGCCGCGCTACAGCTGGCCGACGGCACGCTGGTCGAGGTGCTCACCGGCTGGGCACCGACGCTGGCGCCGAACCATCTTTATTATCCCAGCCGACGCCAACCCACCGCCGCCTTCCAGGCCTTCGTGACGGCAATGCGCGCCTGATCGCGCGCACGCCGAGGTCGGCTCCCGGAGCGACGGGACGTCGGATGCATGTGTATCAGCGCGCTTTGATCAGGCTGTCGAGCAGGATCGGTGCGAAGTCGTGGCCATCGACGCCGACGTCGAACTGGCGCGGCATCGGTTTCAGCCGGCCGTGGCTGTGCCCGTGTAGGTTGAGCGCGCCGCGGTGCTGCCCGTTCCAGCTTCGGAACGGATAATGACATAGAACGAGCTGTCGGCCATCCAGTTCGATTTCCGCATAGTCGCCGACGCTCGCCCATCCGTGCGCCGCCAGCGTCGCATCCGGATCGTTATTGCCACGCAGCAGGTGCTTGCTCCCGTTCAGCCGGGCGAGCAGTTCGACGACATCCGTCGGGCGACGTGCCACGTCGCCCAGGTGCCACACCACATCATCGGGGCCGACGACGGCGTTCCAGCGCTCGACCATCGCCGCATCCATTTCGGCCGTGTTGGCAAACGGTCGTCGCGAGATGTTGATCGTGCGATGATCGCCGAAATGCGTGTCGGCCGTGAAGAATACGCTCATCAGCGGCGCAACGTCCGTTCGTCTGTCATCACGTATGAACGAGCATCAGCGTCAAAGGTTCGGCGCGATAGCAATCCGACGCCTTTACCCGAACGTCTTACAATGCGTCGAACGTGAACTATCTCGCGGCAACGCATGACGACCGACCGACCCTTGATCCTGGCAATAGGTGACAGCCTGATTGCCGGTTACGGCTTGCAGGCTGCCGATAGTTTTCCCGCACGGTTGCAGGCATCGCTGCAGACGGCATGTCCTGGCGCCCGCGTGGTGAACGCCGGGGTGTCGGGCGATACCACCGCCGACGTCCTGCGGCGCTTGCCCCGTCTCTTGTCCGCGCTCGACCAGCGGCCCGTACTCGCGATCGTTCAGGTGGGACCGAACGATGTCCTGCGGCAGATCCCGGTGGCGCGTACGCGGGCGAACCTCGAGCAGATCCTGCTGAGCCTGGGTAGCTGTGGCATCCCCGTGTTGCTGACCACCGTCGACCCCCCGGCGTTCATCCGTGACCGCGCCGCGGCGTGTCTTGGTATCCACGCGGGGTTGGCTGCCGAGCATGGCGCGACCGTCTGGCCATTTTTTCCGCCCGGCGTGTTGGGACATTCCGATATGGTACTGGCGGATCGGGTGCATCCCAACGCGGCGGCGATCGCAGCGGTGGTCGCGGCGATCCTGCCGACCGTTAAGGGTATGCTGGAGTGCCCGTGTTCGAGCGCAACCACGGGCGTTCCCGGATTTCAGCTATGAGGCCGAGTGAGTCATGGTGACGGAGCCCAAATGGTTGAAAGCGGCGCGCGCGAAGCTGGGCACGAAGGAAGCTGCCGGATCGGCCAACAGCGCGACGATCCTGGGTTGGGCGAAGCGGCTGGGGACGAAGATCCTCGGGATGGTCTATAATGCCGACAGCGTCCCGTGGTGTGGGGTGTTCGTTGCCTATTGTCTTCAGGAAGACGGTATCGAGCCGGTCGCTATCGCGGTGCGCGCGACGTCATGGTCGACATGGGGATCGGCGCTGCGGCCGGAGCGGTTGGCTCCCGGCGCGGTGCTGGTGTTCGAGCGTCCGGGGGGTGGGCATGTCGGGTTCTATGTCGGCGAAGACGCAACCGCGTATCACGTCCTCGGCGGCAACCAGGGCGATACCGTCAGCGTAGCCCGGATCGCCAAGGACCGCTGCATCGCGCGACGATGGCCATCTGGCCGTCCCGTCATCGGCAAGCCGATCCAGATGGCGGCGAGGAAGCCGATCTCCACTGACGAGGCCTGATGCGTCGGGCGACGGCCTGATACGCAACCACCTGGTCGTAACGCGACCGATGACGACGGCGGCGGCAGATCGAATCTGCACCGGCGCGCGCCGTCGCGTCAGCCTACCGGACGCCGAACCCCGCCGTGCTGTTCGCGCCATCGTCGTTTCGCTCGCGCCCAGCGAGGACGTTCTCGAGTTCGGCGAGTGAATGCGGCACGTCGATGTGCTGCGCGCCCAGGAACAGGCGTGACCCATCGCCCTCGGGTACCGCGTGGGTCAGCTTGTCGATATCTACCAGCGCCTTGCCCTGCGGCAGGATCTCGATCTGAACAAATCGCATGTCATTTCCCATCTTGCGTCTGACGGCTCGATTGCCACGCAGGCGATAACGCACGGCTGAACTACGCAATTTTTGTCTCTGCGTCCTCCGACATCTATTCGGTGCGTTGCAGCAGGTCGGCCAGGTCCTGCTTCCAGAACCGGGCCGCGGTGTGGGTGCCGTGGCCGCGCGTGTCGGTGCTCTCCGGAATCATCCGGAATCGCGCGTTCTTCATGCGGGCAACGGCGCGTTGCGGGTAATCGAGATTGCGCGGGTTGATGAAATCGTCGGCCGAGTTGATCCAGGTCGTCGGGGTGGTGATCGCCTCCAGCCGCGACCAGGGCGCATAGGTCCGCGAGGCATCGAGTTGATACACCAGGTCATTGGCATCCGTCCCGTCGATCGAGGCTGCGACCCGCTGCTCGGCAAAGGCCTCGGCGGCATCGCGCCCGGGATATTGTTTCTGGAAGAATAGCGGCGCACCACCGGCGACGAACAGCAGGGTGGCGGCCGTGCGCAGGCCCTGTACCGGTGGCGTCCGGTACTCGCCGCCTGCCCAGGCCGGATCGGCCTTGATCCCGTCGATCGCGAGCTTGCGCCACATGCGGTTCAGCCCGGCGATCTCGACAGGTTCGCAGGCGAGCGGCATGAGCGCGCGGGCGAACTCGGGGTACGTCTCGCCCCAGACCAGGCTGTGCATGCAGCCCATCGACGTTCCCATGATCAGCCGCATGCGGCGGATGCCCAGGCCGTCATAGAGCAGCCGGTACTGCGCCTCGACCATGTCGTCATAATCGTAATGCGGGAACCGCATGTGCAGCCCGTCGGACGGTTTCGACGATTTGCCGTGCCCGATCCCGTCGGGAAGGATGATCCAGTAGCGCGTGATGTCCAGCGGCTGACCCGGGCCGTAGAGTTCGTCGGCGAACTGCGGGCTGAGGAATTGGCGGCCGGTGCCACCCGTACCGTGCAGGACCATCACCGCATTGTCGATTTCACCCCGCGCATTCCGGTGCGGCTGCCCCAGCGTCGTATAGTTGAGGCGCAGTTCCGGCAGGGTCTCGCCCGAGCGGAAGCGAAAGCGGCGGACCGTGAACTGCGCGTCGCGTGCCGGCCATTTCGACGTGGACGGGGCGGTCTTGACCGCGGGCGTAAGCGGCGGCGTCTGGGGGACGGCGGCCTGGAGAAGCAGGAGCGAGAGCAGGAACGACATGACGTATCGTTGCGTCTAAGCGGATCGCGCGCAAGTGGTGTCCCGATACACAGGGGCGAACGTTCGGAGCCAAAGCTTTCGACGATAACGCGGCAAACCCGAGGTCGGGATCCGGATTCCAGCGCGGGACCTCAATCGTGAAGGCCCGCCACGCCAAGTGTCCCCAGGTTCAAGGTAAGCTGCAGGTTCAACGCATTGTCCATCTGGGCGCGTGCGCCACCGCGCGCGAACCGGTACTGGTTGAGATAGCCGACATCGGCCGTCACCGCCTTGCCGATCGGGAAGGCCAGCCCGACGATGTTGCGCATCCGCTCATACCCGGCGCGCTGGCCCCAGGTCGTACTGTTCGGCAGGAAAAAGCTCTCGTGGCTGACGAACAAGGCCAAACGCTTGGGTCCGAGCGGCAAATTGTACCGCAGCAACGGCCGGATCCGGAAGCCGATCTCGCTGCCGTCGGGGTTGAACCGTTCGTCGAGTCGCAATCGCCCGGCGAAGCGCCCACTGGTGACCACGATCTGCTGGCGGAGCCGGTCCTCGTCCGGCGCGAGGTTGCGACTGTGAAATCCGACATGGCGGTATCCGAATCCAAGCTCGACGCCCTTGGCCAACTGCCAGCCGAGAAGCGCACCGAATTCGGTGGTGTAGATCCCGTCCTGGCGATCGCTGGTCCGCGCAATCTCTTCCAGCGTCACCCGCAATTTTGGTGCGATAGGAACGACCACGTTGAGCTGCTCCCACGCCTGCGTATCCTCTTGCTGTGCCCAGGCGGGGGCGGCGGCCAGCAACAGCGGCAAAACCGCCAGGGGTGAAGCGCGATACATCGCATGGTGTTGGCACGGCTCGGCCAACACAGGCAATGGACTGGCATCGCCTCGGTCCTTTTCATCGATTGCATGCCTAGCAACAATCGTGTGACGCTACGGCGTAGCTCGGCAGCCTCTAAATCGGTTGCGAGAAGATTTGTCTGAAACTGATAAGGTCGGGCCCATGGTTGTGACGCGACATGGTTGAGGGCGGATCGCTGCGAACGATAAGCGTCGGGATCAGGGAGGTGCTGGGTGCACCCCTGCCTGGCGAAGCCGCCAGGGGCGACGTGAGAGCCCTTCTGCTGGGTACGCGTATCGATACCCGCAATTTGCAGGACTTCGCGGAGCCCGAGACCCTCAACCTGTCGGGGGTCGGGGCCGCGTTCGTCTTTCGCTACGGTGTCCTGGTGCTGATCGGGGCGGCGGTCGAAACCGAGCGTCGGTTCATCGAAACCCTGTCCGAGCACATCATCGACCCCCTGGCCACGCCCGAAACGGAAACCGCCTGGATCGAGATTTCCGCGGACCGCGAGGAGACGGTCAGTGCAGACGGACACATACGATTGAGGGAGGCGTCACGGGAACGCTTGTTGCTGACGGCCACCGTCGTCGCCCGGAGCGTTGTCCTCGCACGGGATGAAGGCCGTATTGCCGAAGCGTTCGATCGCGTGGAGCCGCTCATCAACGAACTGCGGATCCACGGTCGGGCGGTGATGCCGATCCGACGCGTCATGCAGAGCATCGGTGACGTTCTCGCCGCGCAGCACCGCGTCGTCGGCCGGGCGCAGATCTCCGAGAAGCCGGACCTGCTCTGGGATCATCCCGAACTCGACCGGCTTTACGGGCGTCTCGAAGCGGAGTTCGAACTAGGCGACCGCGCACGCGCCATGGAACGCAAGCTCGAGGTCATCGGCGACGCCGCCGAATGGCTGCTCGACCTGGTGCAGGACAAGCGCTCGTTACGGCTCGAGCTTGCCGTGATCGGGCTGATCGCGTTCGAGGTCATCCTCAACATCTACGAATTGTGGCGTCACTGACGACGACGCGCTGTCGGACCGGGCTTTAGTCCGTTCATCGCACCACCAAACGGGTGATAGCGCGAGGAGTACTAGCACCGCCGCGCATTCAGACGATCGTCCCAGCTCGAGTGTTCGACGACCCAGCCCGCCGGCGTACTCCGCATCGACGTCCTGCAATAGCGGCAGATGCTCGTATCCGCGCCGCGACCCTTGAAGACGGTGTGTCTGCGAGACCGACGATGTATGCCGATCATGCATTTGGCACGTCCGATAAGTCTCTGGAACATCGCGATCTCCTTGATCGCAACGTAACGCCCGACGGGACGCCCGCGATTAAATTCGCGGTCATTCAGGTCCCGAAATAGAACATTCGCGCTCGTGATCCACAGGCAATGACGAGCCCAGATGCCCCTTTCTATTCCGCCACCCGGGGGAATTTCATCTCCCATCCGGCTCGCCCCGAGCGCTCCGTTCTCTGATTTCGGATCCGATGCTGCCATTGCCGATCATCCCAAATCGACGGGGATGACCTTGCTTCGGACTGGGTGGCCAAACATGCTTCATGGCTTGCTTACCAATCCGCGCTACGGATCACCGCCATGGATCACGACGTTCAGCTTGCCGGTACGGCCGAGACCGACCCTCGTCCGCGGTCGGCGGTCAGTCACGGCGCGGGTCTGTCGGGACTCGTCGGCGTGCTCGTTTGGATCGGTTTCGCGCGACACTACGGCATGGACGGGCCCTATTCGGCGCTCGTCAACGTCGTCGCTTGCGGGCTGCCGATGGTCGTCTGGTCTTTGCTGGTCGACAAGGTTCATCGCAATCCCAGTACCGGGATCGACTGGTCGGCCGCCAGGCTCTGGCGCGAAACGCTGGACCTGAGCCTGACCAAGCTGGCCGGCTTGTGGGCGACCTGGGCGGGGATCGCGGTGATCTATGGCGCCGGGCGGTTCTATTGGCAGGGCAATTTCGCGTTCGCGATGTGGTGCTTCACCAACGCCGGGCCGATCCTGTTCGTCGCCTCGATCCCGTATGTTCTGTGGATCGACCGCTATCTGGTCGAGCCGCGTGATGGCGCCTGGCATCTTGGCGCCTGGCTGACCGGACAGGCGGGTGTCGACCGCGAGGCGATCTACGGCCATCTGCGGACATGGGGGGTGAAGACGTTCTTCCTCGCCTTCATGCTCGCGATCGTCCCGCCGGGGTTCGGCGAGTTCATCCGCGGTGACGCCGCGTCGGTACTACGCGATCCGGTCGCATTGGCGAGCTGGCTGGTAACGCTGATGTTCCTGATCGACGTGGCGTTCGCGACGGTCGGCTATCTGCTGACCTTCCGCCCGCTCGACTCGCACATCCGCAGCGCCAATCCGTTCGCCGCGGCCTGGATGCCCGCGCTCATGTGCTATCCGCCGTTCATCCTGATGACCACGGGTGGGCCACTCGATTATCATCCGGGCACGTCGGACTGGGCCTACTGGTTCCAGGGGCACCCGATCCTGCTCGCGCTGATCGGTACGGTGCTGGTTGGGCTGACGGCGATCTACGCGTGGGCGACGATGGCGTTCGGCTTCCGTTTCTCGAACCTCACCAACCGGGGAATCCTGACACACGGGCCGTACGCGGTATCGCGCCATCCGGCGTATCTGTCGAAGAACCTGTTCTGGTGGATTTCGACGATCCCGGTGCTGACGCTCGGCAGCATGGTCGACGCGGCCCGTGCGACGCTGCTGATGGCGGCGGTCAGCGGGGTGTATTACTGGCGCGCGAAAACCGAAGAGCGGCATCTGAAGCTCGACCCGGACTATCGCGTGTATTTCGACTGGATGTCGCGCAACGGGTTGGTACCGCGGCTGTTCGCGAGGCTGCGCGGTTAAATTCCCCTCCCGCTTGCGGGAGGGGTTAGGGGAGGGGCTGTTCTACGCCTCTAGCGCGACGTCCGCGGCCAAGCCCTCCCCCGACCCCTCCCGTAAACGGGAGGGGAGCAGTTAGAAGCTGGCCTCGTCGTAGACCTTCGACACGTCGCCGTTCCACGCCCCGTTATAGCGCTCCAACAGCACCTCGGCGGGCACCTTGCCGCTCCGCACGATCTCCCGCAGCGGATCGAGGAAGCCTGTCTCGTTGTCGCCCGCCCGATTGAATCGCGCGCGCGCCGACAACCCGGCACCGGCGATGTCGAGCACCTCACCCGCGATGTCGCGCAGCTTGCCGCCGCCCGCGATCGGCGCGTTCAGCGCGAGCTTCGGTACCGCATCGCGCAACGCCTGGCGCTCGTCGATCGTCCAGTCCTTGACCAGATCCCACGCCGCATCGAGCGCACCCTGGTCGTACAGCAGACCGACCCACAATGCCGGCAGCGCACAGATCCGGTTCCACGGCCCGCCATCGGCCCCACGCATCTCGAGGAAGGTCTTCAGCCGCACCTCGGGGAACGCTGTCGAGAGATGATCGGTCCAGTCGTCGAGCGTCGGCTTCTCGCCCGGCAGCACCGACAATTCGCCCTTAAGGAAGTCGCGGAACGAGAGGCCAGCGGCGTCGATATACTTGCCCTCGCGGTAGACGAAGTACATCGGCACATCGAGCGCGTACTCGGTGTAGCGCTCGTAGCCGAAGCCATCCTCGAACACGAACGGCAGCATGCCGGTGCGATGCGGATCGGTGTCCGACCAGATATGGCTGCGATACGACAGCATGCCGTTCGGCTTGCCCTCGGTGAACGGCGAGTTCGCGAACAGCGCGGTCGCCAGCGGCTGGAGCGCGAGCCCGACGCGGAATTTCTTCACCATGTCCGCCTCGGACGCATAGTCCAAATTCACCTGGATCGTGCAGGTCCGCAGCATCATGTCGAGGCCCATGCTGCCGACGCGCGGCATGTGCCGCAGCATGATCGCATAGCGCCCCTTGGGCATCGTCGGCAGTTCGGCACGCGTCTTGTCCGGCCACATGCCGAGCCCGAGGAAGCCGATCCCGAGCTTCTCGCCCGCCGCCTTCACCTGCTCGAGGTGACGCCCGGTCTCGGCGCAGGTCTCGTGCAGCGAGTCGAGCGGCGCGCCGGACAGTTCGAACTGGCCCGCGGGCTCCAGGCTGATGCTGCCGTCGGGCCCCGACATGGCGATGGCGTTTCCGCCCTCCATGACCGGCTTCCAGCCATATTGCTCCAGCTCGCCGAGCAACGCGCGGATGCCACTGGGCTCATCATAGGACGGCGCATGATGATCGCCGTTCGCATAGACGAACTTCTCGTGCTCGGTGCCGATCCGCCATGCGTCCTTCGGCTTCTCGCCGCCCGCGAAGCTGGCGATCAACTGGTCGCGCGACTCGATCGTCGGGCTGGTCTTTTTCGGAGCGGGAATCGTCGTCATCGCCGCGCCTTACGCGTCGATGAACGAGGGTGCTAGAGGGTATCCGGACCAATCGGTAGCAATGTCTTCGCGGAGGTCGAGACGCCTACCAGTCGCCTGCCGCCGCCATCCATAAGGCAACGGCCGCGCCCGCCGCGGTTTCCGCGCGGAGGATGCGCGGCCCCAGCCCGATCCCGACAGCATTCGGATGCGCGCGGATCGCCTCGCGTTCGTCGGCATCGAAGCCACCCTCGGGCCCGATCAGGATCGCCGCCGGGCCGGGCCGCGCGCGCATCGCCTCGAGAGCTGGCACGCCGCCGGTCTCGTCGGCGAAGAACAGTGCGCGGTTCTCGGGCCAATCGCGGAGCAATGCGGCAAGCTTCATTGGCTCGGCCACCTCGGGCAGGGCGGTGCGCCCGCATTGCTCCGCCGCCTCGATCATCTGCGTGCGCAGACGTTCCGTGTTAGGCTTGTCGACGATCGTCCGCCGCGTGACGACCGGGAGCAGCCGCGCGACGCCCAGCTCGCACGCCTTCTCCGCCATCCAGTCGACCCGACCCTTCTTCAGCGGCGCGGCGCACAGCCACAGATCGGGCACATTCTCATGCGGCCGCAGCATTTCGGTGACGTCGAGCACCAGATCCCGCTTGCCGACGCTCGAAGCGACGCCGAGCCATTCGCCGGTCCGGTCGTCGAACAGCTTCACCGGATCGCCCACTTTCATCCGCATCACCCCAACGAGGTAATGCGCGGCGGGACCATCGACGTGAAGCGGACCAGGCGCGAGGAGGCGGTCGACGAAGAGGCGCGGCGTAGATTGCGGCGGCCAGGCGGGGGTTGCAGGCATGAGGACGTCCTAGCAAATCCTCCCCGGCACGGGGAGGGGGACCAGCGCAGCTGGTGGAGGGGGGCTTCCCCGAGAGAAACGCTTGCGTTCAGCGTCTTCCACAAGGGTTGCGCCTTTCGCCAGCGTTACGTTCGCGGCGATCCCCCTCCACCCTTCGCCGATGGCGAACGGTCCCCCTCCCCGTGCCGGGGAGGATTTGGAGACGCGCCTTTGCGGGAAGGGGCGCTCAGCGTTTCCGCCGCGCCCACATTTTTCGCGCGATCACCCAAGCCACCACCAAGACCACAACCGCGAGGATCAACACCCCCGCAACCGCGCCCGCGACGCGAAAAATCCCCCAGAACAAAGCCTCGACGAAGCGGCCGACCGCGACCGAAAGGCCGATCATGCGAGAGGGTCCGAACGCGCCACTCCCTCGACCCTAGCCGGTGAAGGCTTGCGCGCCAAACCGCGTCTTCCTACGCCTCCGCCATGCAGACCAAGCCGAGCCACGTGGAAATCGTCCCCGACAGCGAACACCGAGGGTTGGTCGGCCGCCTCCCGCCAACTCTCCGCGGCTTGGCCCTCCTCGCCCGCTTTGACAGGCCGATCGGCTGGTGGCTGCTGTTCTGGCCCGGCGCGTGGGGCGTCGCGCTCGCCGGTGGCGCAGTCGAGCGCTGGGACCTGATCCTATGGCTCCTGCTCGGCAGTATCGCGATGCGTGGCGCAGGGTGCGTCTTCAACGACATCGTCGACCGCGACCTCGACGCGCAGGTCGCCCGCACCCGCGCGCGGCCGATCCCGAGCGGCCTCGTCTCGATCAAGCTCGCCTGGATCTGGCTCGTTGCGCTCTGCCTGATCGGCTTTGCGGTCCTGCTGCAACTCACTTTCTTCGCCGCGATCGTCGCCCTCGCCAGCCTCGCCCCTGTCGCCGCCTATCCGTTCATGAAGCGCATCACCTGGTGGCCGCAGGCGTGGCTCGGCATCGTCTTTTCCTGGGCGCTGCTAGTCGGCTGGAGCGATATCGCCGGCGCGCTCGATACGCCGATGTGGCTGCTCTACGCGGGTTCGATCGCGTGGGTGATCGGCTACGACACGATCTACGCGCTGCAGGACCGCGAGGACGACGCGATGATCGGCATCCGCTCCTCCGCGCTTCGCATGGGTACGCATGTGAAGGCTGGCGTCGGCATCTTCTACGTCGCCGCCGTCGCCTTATGGGCCGCAGCCTTCTGGCAAGTCCGCCCCGACCCGCTGGCGATCGCTGCGCTCGTGCCCGTCGCGCTCCACCTCGCGTGGCAGGTCGGTACCCTCAAACCGAACACGCATGAGGGCGCCGGTACCGCCGCACTCGCCCGGTTCCGCGCGAACCGTTTCGCCGGACTGCTGATGTTCCTCGCCTGCGTGGTTGTCGGCACGAGCCTGCATCCTTAAGTCGCTGATATGCTGACCCCAGACCAAGCCCGCGACCGCGCCCACGACATCGTCCAGCGCGCGAGGGCGGCGGGTGCCGATGCCGCCGACGCGGTCTTCGCCGCCGACGCCGCGCTCGACGTGTCGATCCGCCTCGGCAAGCTCGAGGATATCGGCCGCTCCGAAAGCGAGGATCTCGGCCTCCGCGTGTTCGTCGGCCAGCGTTCCGCCAGCGTCTCCACCTCCGACCTGTCGACCGCCGCGATGGATGCGCTGGTCGAACGCGCGGTGGCGATGGCGCGCGAGGCGCCTGAAGACCCCTGGGCAGGTCTGGCCCCCGCCGACCGCCTGCTCCACGGCATCACGCCGATGCTCGGCCTCGACGACGGCGGCGAAGCCAGCCCCGAGCAACTCCGCGACGCCGCGCTCGAAGCCGAAGACGCTGCCCGCGCCGTCCCCGGCGTCTCGAACAGCGAAGGCGGCGGGGCGAGCGCCTCGCGCAGCGTCTGGGCGCTTGCGACCAGCCACGGTTTTGCCGGCGCCTATGCCGTGACCGGCTACGGCGTGTCGGCCAGCGTGCTCGCGGGCGAGGGCGGCGGCATGCAGCGCGATTACGCGCACAGCAGCGCCCGCCTCCGCGCGCATCTCGAATCGCCCGAAGCGATCGGCCGCCGCGCCGGCGAACAAGCCGTCGCGCGCCTAAACCCCGGTCGCCTCGTCAGCGGCCCCACGACGATCGTCTACGACCGCCGCGTCGGCGGATCGCTGGTCGGCCACATGCTGGGCGCGATCTCCGGCCAGGCGATCACGCGAAAAACGAGCTTCCTGCTCGACTCGCTCGGCAGCCAGGTCTTCGCGCACGGCATCACCATCCGCGACGATCCGCACCGCCCGCACGGCCTGCGCTCGCGCCCGTTCGACGGCGAAGGCCTGCCCGTCTCGCCGAGTGACATCATCGAGGACGGCATGCTCGAACGCTGGCTGCTCGACTCCGCCTCGGCGCGGCAACTCGGCCTCGAACCGACCGGCCATGCCGCGCGTGGTGTCGGCGGCGGCCCCGGCATATCGACCAGCAACGTCTTCATGGAGCCGGGCCATGTGCCGCTCGAAACGCTGATCGCCGACATCGAATCGGGCGTCTACGTCACCGAACTCATGGGCGGCGGCGCGAACGGCGTGACCGGCGACTACAGCCGTGGCGCAGCGGGTTTCCGGATCGAGAACGGCCAGATCACCACGCCGGTCGCCGAGTTCACGATCGCCGGCAACGTCAAGGACATGTTCCTCGCAATGACCCCCGCCAACGACCTCGAATTCCGCTACGGCGTCAACGTGCCAACGTTGCGCGTGGAGGGGATGACGGTGGCGAGTGGCTGAGCGGCGGCGCGGGTCCGAGCGGTCCCCTGAGTGGCTGCGCGCAATGGCGGACGCCGTCGCCAAGATCGCCGCGGAGGCCGGTGCGATGGCGCTCGACCGGTTCGACACCGATTTCCAGCGCTGGGAGAAGACTCCCGGCAGCCCGGTCTGCGAACTCGACATCGCGATCGATCGGATGCTCAAGTCCCGCCTGTCGACTCTGCTCCCCGAGGCCGGCTGGCTGTCCGAAGAAACTGCCGACAACGCCGACCGCCTCGCCCATGACCTGCTCTGGGTAGTCGACCCGATCGACGGAACGCGAGACTATATCCGCGCAAGGCCCGGCTGGTGCGTCTCGATCGCGCTGGTCGACCGCGGGCGCCCGGTGATCGGTATCCTCGAAGCCCCGTCGCGCGACGAACGCTGGCACGCGGTGGCCGGGCAAGGCGCGACGCGTAACGGGGTATCGCTCCAAGCTGGCAGTCGCACAGATTTCTCCGGCAGCCGCACCCCGGTCGACGCCCTCCCCAAAGCCGACCGAGACCTCGTCATGGTCCACAAACCCAACTCGATCGCGCTCCGCATAGCGATGGTCGCCGCCGACGAAGCCGACCTCGTCGCCACCCTCCGCTGGGGCAACGAATGGGACATCGCCGCCGCAATCCTCGTCGCGAGCGAAGCGGGGGCGGTGGTGACCGATGCACTTGGTGCGCCGCTGATCTTCAACAAGCCGCGCCCGCAGGCGTTCGGCGTGCTGACCGCGACCCCCGGCATCCATCCCGCTGCGGTCGCGCGCCTGGCGGACCGGGCCCGCGCGATCAACGGCTAACGGCTAGTGCCGGTTAGCGACTTGCCGTCACCGTCGTATCCGGCAGCGTCAGGTCGAGCACCTCCAGTTCGCCGGGGCCAGCCCGTCTATTGATCAGACTGCCAGTAGGCGTTTGATACGTGCCGCGCAGCGAGAACCGCTCGACCCTGTAGACGCCCCGCGCGCCCGCCGCTCCATCCGTACCCGTATAGCGGCGCGCGGATACCTGCTTGACCAGATACCCCGCCCACCCCGTCGACCGCGATCCGCGCAGGATTTCGGCATCGTCGGTCTTGCCATCGGGCTTGATCCAGAACCCGATATCGACCCACTGGATCGAGCCGACATCGGACGAATTGGCCGGCACCGGGTTCCTGAGGTCGAATTTGGCGGCCGCGTCCCGTGCCGCCGCCTCTGCCGTTGGTTCATAGGGAGGGCCCCAGATCAGCACCGGTCGGGTCGAATTGTCGTGGCCGATCTCCCGCACCAACCGGTCGACCTGGCCATCATCGGCACGTTGCGCTGCCAGTCGCAAGCGGACCACCCGCGACACCGATCGAAGCGCGGGGTCGGTCGCGGCGGGTCTCGCCTCGGCTTCGGCGAGAAGGCGAGAGGCCCCGGCGGGATCGTTCCGCGCGTTGGCCAGTTCGGCGCGACGCAATGTCGCCAGCATCGCCAACGTCGCGTTGCCGTCGGCAAGCGCTTGCCGTTCGACCGCGCGATAGGAAAGCTCGGCCGTGCGTCCGTCGCGCAGTGCCAGCCACATGTCGCCGGTGGCGAACGCGGCGGCAGTCACCGCGGGATCGTCGGGTGGCAAATTCTCGCGCAGCGTACGAACCTGTCCACCCACTGCTTTCTTGAAGGCATTCATTTCGCCATCGTGCAGCGACACCGTCGCATAGGCTTCATATAGAGCCGCGACCGGCTTTGGCGCGATCGCGGCATTCTGCTTGTTGCGCGCGACTGCGGCAGCGAGCGTCCGCCTGGCCCGCTGGTAGGCGCCTTGGCGGAATTGCTGTTCGGCAAACGCGATCGAGACCTGCGCATCGCGAAGCGGCGGGCAGCCTTGCTCGACGCAGGTCCGGTATGCTTCGTCCAGACGTTTGCCCGACACGATGATGTCGGGTGTAGCAGCCTGCATCGCCAGCACGAAAAGCAATCCGATCATGGTCCAGCCTCCGGATCTATCAGGCGACATCGTGCATGATTCGGATCAACGATCAAAGTCTAAATTCATCGGGTCTGATTACAGTTTGTGACACGCGCTTGCGCTACTGCGTCCCGTCTCTCTAGTATTCGATATTACCTTCTAGACGGGCGCGCCGCGAGATTGTCGAGGTCGCTCCAATCCAGCCGAGCGCTTCTCATTGAACCACCGCTCGATCCGCGAATTGCCAGCTACCCGAGCACGCGCTTGCCCTTCGTGCGGCTGGTCAGGTGGAACTGCAGGCAGCGGTCGCACCGATAGGCCCTAAGCGGTACGCGTCCGGTTTGCGCTACGACGAGCGCGTCGGCTTCGGAGACGAAGCGCGCCTTGCGGCGGCAGACGCTGAGACGGGTACGCTTCACCCGATCAGTCCTTGTACTTCATCTCCAGGAAGCGACCGCGAGTCGAGAGGTTGTCGAGGTCGCTTTGCGCCAGGCGTGCGGTCATCTCGCCGATTTCCTGTTCGATCAGCTTGAGGCCGTCGACCAGTTCGGCGTCGGGCGAGCGGCCGTTACGCGGAGTGGTGCGGAGCGACGCCGGGACCTTCTCGTAATCCTTGACGAACGCCGGCAATTGCTCGCCGATCAGTTTCCGCACATCGACCGCTTCCTGCGTGTTCGCGTCGAGCGTCGCGAGTTGCGGGGTCAGCGTTTCGAGGCGCAGGCCGATCCGGTCGACCAAAGTCATCGCCGGTGCGGGGAGGGCGGGGCGTTGCGCTTCCAGCCAGCGTTCGGTCTGCGCGGGAAGAGCGCGGATGTCGACTGCCGCGAGCCGCTCGGGCGTAGGCGCGCGTTCCGCTGGCCAGACCGCGAATAGCACCGTGGCGGCGATCAGCAGCGCCATCACCAGCATCGCGCCGCCGATCCCGAGCGGCACGATCCATCCGATCACCATCGCTGCGATCAGGATCGCGACGTCGGCGACCGCGATCCGGGTCAGCCGCTTGCCGATCGCCTGCGTCTGCCTTGCCCGTCCCCGCGATGGCGTGCGTGCGATGACGGTGCCCGTCCGGTCGTCCGAAATGCGCGACCAGGAGGCGCGGGCGCTGGCGATGGCGTCGTCGACTTCACTCACGAGGGTTACATCGCCTCCAGCTTGAACGGGCTGGCGGAAGGTCCGCCCAACTGCCCCTGCGTCGCGCCTTCGGCCCGCGCGATATACCCTCGGGATTTGTCGACCTCGTTCGACAGCGCGCCGACGGTGACCTTCATCGAATCGAGCGCCTTGAGCTTGAAGACGTCGATCGCGTCCATCGTGTCGTAGATATTCTGGAACGCGCGTTGCAGCGTCTCGAGCGGGATCGTCGCCGACGCCGCCTGTTCGTGGATCTGTGCGGTCTGCGATTTGAGCAGCTTGCCGGTCGAATCGATGATGTTGGCCGTGGTCGTGTTGAGCGCGGTGATCTGCTCCAGCACCAGCTTCTGATTGGTCAGCGCCTGCGCTACCGTCACCGCGGTCCGCAACGCCGAGACGGTGGTGGTCGAGGCGCGATCGACGCCCTTCACCAGCTCGACATTGTTCTTCTTGACCAGGTCGAGCGCGAGATAGCCCTGCACGGTGACCGCCATCTGCGTCAGCAGGTCCTGCGTACGCTGGCGCGTGTAGAATAGCGCGGTCTCGCGAATCGCCTTCGCCTTGGCGGGATGGGTGTGGTCGAGGTCGTTCGCGACGTCCTCCAGCTTGGCGTCCATCGTCTTCGACAGATGGATCATTTGCTCGAGCCGGCCCATCGCCGCCCACAAATTGGCGCGCTCGGTATCGATCGCGGCATTGTCCATCAGCAGCTCGTCCTTGCCCGAACCGAGGCTCTTCAGGATCTGCGCGATGTGCGTCTGCGACGATTTGTACCCGTCGAAATAATTGCGCATCTTGCCACCGAACGGGATGATCCCGAACAGCTTCTGCGGCGCGGTGAGGTTGCCTTTCTTGCCGGGATCGAGATCCTCGACGACGCGGCGCAGCTCGGCGAGATCCTTGCCGACTCCGGTCTCCTGATCCATCGCCTTGACCGGGCGATCGAGGAAGCGGTTCGACTGGCCGGCGGCGTCGCGGATTTCCTTCGCGCCCATCGCCGTGATCGCGTCGACGCGCTTGCCGAATTCGGGCGAATTGACGTCCTGCGCGACGAGATCGGTGACGAAGCTCGACACGCGCTCCTCGAGCTGCGACTTCACGCCGGCATCGACGGGGACGAGGCCGGACGCCTTCGCGGCCGCGACCGTGGGCACCGGATCGGGCGGGGTCAGCACCAGGCCAGGCTCTTCCGTCAGCGTGTTCGGGGTCGTCGCCATGCTCGTGTCTCCGTTCGGTGGGGCATCGTGGCTGCAACCCGCCCCGCGTTCAAGTGGCGTATATAGATAATACACTCAGGCTTGCCAACAGCTCTCCTTGAAACCGGTGGGTGGCGTGGACAGCTTGGTCGCGACATCACAGGAGTTCCAGCATGCGCGCCATCGGCTACACCAAGTCGCTCCCGATCGACGATCCGCAGTCGCTCGTCGACCTCGACCTCCCCAAGCCCGAGGCGACCGGCCGCGATCTGCTCGTCGAGGTGAAGGCGGTATCGGTCAACCCGGTCGACACCAAGATCCGCCAGCGTCGCCAAGATCCGGACGGCAAGCCGCAGGTGCTCGGCTGGGACGCATCGGGCGTCGTCGTCGCGGTCGGTGCGGACGTGACCGGGTTCAAGATCGGCGATGACGTGTTCTACGCGGGTGCGATCGACCGGCCCGGTACCAACTCGGAGTATCACCTCGTCGACGAACGCATCGTCGGCCACAAGCCGCAGTCGCTCGACTGGGCGCAGGCGGCGGCGTTGCCGCTGACCTCGGTCACCGCGTGGGAGACGCTGTTCGACCGGCTGGACGTGCGCAAACCCGTCCCCGGCGCGGCGAACGCGATCCTGATCATCGGCGGGGCAGGCGGGGTCGGCTCGATCACGATCCAGCTCGCGCGGCAACTCACCGACCTGACCGTGATCGCCACCGCGTCGCGCGACGAGACGCGGAGCTGGGTCGAAGATCTCGGCGCGCATCACGTGATCGACCACCGCAAGCCGCTCGCCGCGCAGGTCGAGGCGCTCGGGCTGGGGGCGCCGGGGTTCGTGTTCTCGACGACGCATACCGACGAGCACATCGCCGAGATCGGGGAGCTGCTGGCGCCGCAGGGCCGGCTGGCACTGATCGACGATCCGAAGACGCTCGACATCGTGCCGCTCAAGCAGAAGTCGATCTCGGTGCACTGGGAGCTGATGTACACGCGCTCGCTGTTCCAGACCGTAGACATGGGCGAGCAGGGGGTATTGCTCGACGAGGTTGCGCGGCTGGTCGATGCGGGGACGATCCGGACGACGCTCGCGGAGAATTTCGGGACGATCGATGCGGCGAATTTGCGGCGGGCTCATGAGCGGATCGAGAGCCACACAGCGAAGGGCAAGATCGTGCTGGAGGGGTTTTGACGCACCGCGCCATGCCGGGGTTGTACCGTTAACCTAGGCCACCACCCCGGCGAAGGCCGGGGCCCAGTTGGGGGACGTTGCTAACGGGTGGCGGCGAGTCGTTATTGCCGCCTTTCCAACTGGGCCCCGGCCTCCGCCGGGGTGGATAGTGGAGGATGGGACGCTTTAGGTGGTCGCCACCTCACGATCCTCCCCCGCAAGGGGGAGGTGGCAGGCTCTTGCCTGACGGAGGGGGCGGCAAGCGACCACGCCGGATTCGTGTCCTCCCCCTCCGTCCCCTTCGGCGACACCTCCCCCTGGCGGGGGAGGATTGCAATATCCGCTCTGGCGCCCCGGCAAACACGCGATACTCTGCACCATGCTCCGCCCGCTGATCCTCGCGCTCGCTCTCCTCCCCGCGGCCGCCACGAATCGTCCCCCACCAGCCGACCCGCTCACCGCTACGATCCACACCGAAGACGCCGACCGCTTCGCCGCGCTGTTCGCCAAGACCAAGGGCAAGCCCACCGCCGCGCAGCTGAAACGCGACTATCTCGACAAGGGCAGTTTCGGGATCGGCGTCTTCACCCCCGGCCGGATCGTCGACGCGGACAATCTCGCGCGCGCCATCGCCGCCAACCCGACCCGCTACGCGCAGGCGATCAAAACCTGCCTCCCCGCCGCCAAGGCCGCCACCGCCGATCTCCGCGCGATCTATCTCGGCCTCCGCGGCGCGCTCCCCGACGTGAAGCTCCCGCAAGTCTATATAGTCTTCGGCGCGAACACGTCCGGTGGCACCGCCAAGCCCGGCGCGCAGGTGCTCGGGCTCGAAGTTCTGTGCCGGATGTCGCCGACGCCTGAAAAACTGCGCCAGACGCTGCGGCACTTCTTCGCGCACGAGACGGTGCATTCGTTCCAGCAGGACGCCGGGATGACGCTCGCCCGCGACCCGCTGCCCACCGCCATCCTCGTCGAGGGCGCCGCCGACTTCATCGCCCAGCTCGTCACCGGCGAGGAGCCCGACGCCGCCCGCGCCGCCTGGGCCACCCCGCGTGAAGCGGAACTCTGGCGCCAGATGCAGGCCGACATCGCGCTCACCCGCAAGCTCACCGACAAGGACGACCCCGAGGAAGGCTCAGCCGAAGCCAAGGCCTATGCCCGCTGGATCGGCAACTACTCCACGCCGCCTGCCGGCTGGCCGCCCGAACTCGGCTATTGGATGGGGCTGCGGATCTGGCAGCGTTACTATGCCGCCGCACCCGACAAGCACGCCGCGCTGAGGGCAATGCTGGCGGTCCGCGATCCTCGTGCCATTCTCGCCGCCGGAACATACAAGCGCCGCGGAGGTTCCCTCTAAAGGCGACGAAATGCCGCCCGGTCTTCCCGCGGCGCAACAATTACGCTATGGCGCGCGCCAACCCCGTTCCTCGTTTCAAGAGAATACATTCATGAGCCTCCGCAACGTGGCGATCATTGCGCACGTCGATCACGGCAAGACGACGCTGGTCGACCAGCTCTTCCGCCAGTCCGGCACCTTCCGCGACAACCAGCGCGTCGAAGAGCGCGCAATGGATTCGAACGACCTCGAAAAAGAGCGTGGCATCACCATTCTCGCCAAGCCGACCTCGGTCGACTGGACTCCTCCCGGCGAGTCCGAGAGCATCCGCATCAACATCGTCGACACGCCCGGCCACGCCGATTTCGGCGGCGAAGTCGAGCGCATCCTGTCGATGGTCGACGGCGTCGTCCTGCTGGTCGATTCGTCGGAAGGCGCGATGCCGCAGACCAAGTTCGTCACCGGCAAGGCGCTGGCACTCGGCCTGAAGCCGATCGTCGTCGTCAACAAGGTCGATCGCAACGACGCGCGCATCCAGGAAGTGCTCGACGAAGTGTTCGACCTGTTCGTGTCGCTCGACGCCAACGACGACCAGCTCGACTTCCCCGTGCTCTATGCATCGGGTCGCAACGGCTATGCCTCGACCGACATGGACGCGCGCGAAGGCACGCTGATCCCGATGTTCGAGACGATCGTGAAGCACGTGCCCCCGCCCGCCGTGGAAGTCGCCGGCGTGCCGTTCACCTTCCTCGTCACGCTGCTCGACCGCGATCCGTTCCTCGGTCGCGTCCTCACGGGTCGCGTCAATTCGGGTACCGTGAAGACCAACCAGGCGATCCACGCGCTCGATAATGACGGCAAGATCATCGAGACCGGTCGTGCGTCCAAGATCATGTCGTTCCGTGGTCTCGAGCGGGTTCCCGTCGACGAAGCCAAGGCCGGTGACATCATCTC
This sequence comes from Sphingomonas faeni, assembly GCF_003053745.1. Lineage (GTDB taxonomy): Bacteria > Pseudomonadota > Alphaproteobacteria > Sphingomonadales > Sphingomonadaceae > Sphingomonas > Sphingomonas faeni. The sequence goes on from NZ_QAYE01000006.1 coordinate 30,712, forward strand.
GCTGGCAGGTCTCTCGGTCGCGACCGTGGCCGACACGATCGCCGACATCACGGTGACCGAGCCGCTGCACGCGCAGCCGATCGATCCCCCCACGCTGTCGATGCGTTTTGCCGTGAACGACTCGCCGATGGCGGGCCGCGAGGGCAGCAAGGTGACGAGCCGCATGATCCGCGAGCGCCTGTTCCGCGAAGCCGAGTCGAACGTCGCCGTGAAGGTGACCGAGGCGGCCGACAAGGACAGCTTCGAAGTCGCCGGCCGCGGCGAGCTTCAGCTGGGCGTGCTGATCGAGACGATGCGCCGCGAAGGCTTCGAGCTCGGCATCTCGCGTCCGCGCGTGCTGTTCGGCGAGGACGAGAACGGCAAGAAGACCGAGCCGTACGAGACCGTCATCATCGACGTCGACGAAGAGCATTCGGGCACCGTCGTCGAGAAGATGAACACGCGTAAGGCCGAGCTGACCGACATGCGTCCGTCGACCGGTGGCAAGACCCGCATAACCTTCTCGGCGCCGTCGCGCGGGATGATCGGCTATCACGGCGAGTTCCTGTCCGACACGCGCGGCACGGGCATCATGAACCGGCTGTTCGAGAAGTACGGTCCGCACAAGGGCGCGATCGAAGGCCGCAAGAACGGCGTGCTGATCTCGAACGGTTCGGGCGAGGCGAACAACTACGCACTGGGCCCGCTCGAAGAGCGCGGCATCCTGTTCGTGGGCCACGGCGAGGCGCTCTATGAGGGCATGATCGTCGGCGAGAACGCCAAGCCGGACGACCTCGAGGTCAACCCGATGAAGACCAAGGCGCTGACCAACTTCCGCGCGAGCGGCGGCAAGGACGACCAGGTCCGCCTGTCGCCACCGAAGCGCGCGACGCTGGAGCAGGCGATCGCGTATATCGACGACGACGAGATGGTCGAAGTCACGCCAAAGTCGATCCGCCTGCGCAAGCGCTTCCTCGATGCCAACGAGCGCAAGCGCGCTAGCCGGGCTAAGCAGAGCGCCTGAGGCCAGCAAAGGCGAAGCCGGCTGAGCCTCAGGCGCTCGGCCGGCCTCGCTCAAGCGAGGTCCGACGACGCGGCTTTGCCGTGTCGCGCTGGGCAAAAGATGCAGAAGGGCCGGGGGGAAACCTCCGGTCCTTTTCGTTTTGCGATAAGGCCCGAGGGCAGCACTTACGCTGACGGTAACGCGAGCGGTCAGGGCTCAATAGGTGCACCTCCCCGGCGAAGGCCGGGGCCCAGGTGGAAAGGTCGCAGTAACTCGGCGCTGCCCTTCGTTAGCGACGTCCCCCAACTGGACCCCGGCCTTCGCCGGGGAGGTGCCTGCTGTTGAGACTCAGAGGCGTTCCCAAACTCCTCTCCTACCGGGAGAGGAAGAGACGCCGAAGGCGGCGAAAGGTGAGGGCACGGAGCGCTACCACCCACTACCGCCCCCCTCAGGCAGCAGTAATCCGCCCACCCCGCGCCAACATCTCCCCACTCGTAACGATCACCCGATCCCCCAGCTTAACCTGCTCGAAAATCAGCTTCGCAAAAGCAGTCGGCACCCCAACGCACCCATGCGTAGCGTACTTCCCATCCATCAGCGCGCTGCCATGGATCGAAACCCCATCATTGGTCAGCCGCATCATGTACGGCATCGGCGCCCCGTACAGGTTCGACACATGATGCGCGTCCTTCTGCGTGATCTTGAACACGCCGAGCGGGGTAGGCTTCTCGTCGGCGCCGTAGATCACCGCCGCCGTCCCGATCTCGTACCCGCTGCGAAAGATCGACAAGGTCTGCGCCACCAGGTCGACGGTGATCACGATCGGCCCCTCGGGCACGCCCTCGGTATCCCAGTAATACGCGCCATGCCGCAAAGGCTCCGGCACGTTCAGAACCCGCTTCACGACATACGCATCGGCCGGGTCCTCCGCAGCGACGGCAACGGGCTTTGGCGCCACCTTGGCAACCGGCGTAGCAACGGCAGCCTTGGCCACGCGCGCACCCTCGACCGCCCGCACCTTCACCGGCGACCCGGACAGCGCCAGTCCACCGATCAGCACCGCACTCCCGCCGAGCACGGCAAAGGCGATCGCTCGCGTCGTCATCATCCTGCGCATCGGCGCACCCTATCCGATATTCGTAAACAATGCCCAGCAAGCGCAGCGCCGCCCGCGTCCCCGCACGGGACCACCTCCGCCAGCTATACCGTGGGTTAACAAGCCGTTCCGAACCGGTTCAGGCCGAATCACCTAAAGCCTGAAACACGGTCGGACACTTATGCGTTTGTCCCAAGCGGACCGGGCGTAACTAGTAACGGAGTTCGGAAGAGATGAACGGATTTTTCAAGAAAGCAGGCCTCGGCGTGGCACTCGCCGCAACGGCTCTGACGGCAGCAGCACCAGCCGACGCCCAGCGTTGGGGACGCGGCGGTTATGGGCGCGGCTATGGCGGCGGCTGGCACGGCCATCGTGGCGGCGGCAATGCGGCCGGAGCAGCGGTGCTCGGTGGCATCCTCGGCCTCGGCGTAGGTGCGGCGATCGCCAGCAGCAACAACCGCAACCGCTACTACGACCGCGGTTATTACAATGGCGGCTATTACGCGCAGCCACCGGTGGCGTATTACAACCCGCCGGTCCGCACCTACTACCGCGAGGATTACCGCCCGCGGTGCTGGAACGAGTGGCGCGTCGATCCCTATTATGGCGACCGGGTCTCGGTGCAGGTTTGCAGCTGACCCGATCAGACGATCGCACGGAGGCGTCGGGAGCAATCCCGGCGCCTCTTTTGCGTCCGGTGCCTTTTTTCTGGCGCGCCCCCGGTGCTTGCCGCTAGACGCGCGACCATGACCGACACGCCAAACACCCCCGAGACCGAAGCCGCCGCCACCCCGGCCGCAACCGGCGACACGCCCCCCGATCGCCTGTCGATCAACCAGCGCAGCCCGTTCTTCCAGCAGGACCTGCTCGAACGCGGCATCGGCATCCGCTTCAAGGACAAGGTGCGCCACGACGTCGAGGAATATTGCATCTCGGAAGGCTGGATCCGAGTCGCGCTCGGCAAGAAGGTCGACCGCAACGGCAACGCTCTGACACTGAAGCTGGTCGGGCCTGTGGAGGCTTGGTTCGAGCGTCCGGCAGCGGGCGCGGACACCGACGAGGGCTGATCTCGACGAGGTCGAAGCCTGCCTCCGAACCAAGGCAAGCATGTTTCCCCGCGAAGGCGGGGACCCAGACTGGGCTCCCGCCTTCGCGGGAGAACATGGAAGCGCGGACCATCGCTGCAAGACAGCCGCAACCGTCATCCCAGCGAAAGCTGGGGTATCCCGCTTGGCGGACGCCGCGACCCGAACGGGAGATCCCAGCTTTCGCTGGGATGACGGCGAGGGGCGAGGGACGTTACGCGGGGCGGGGGGCCTTAAGCCTCCACGCCCTCCAGCGCCTCGCTAGCCTCAAGCCACTTCGCCTCGCTAGCCTCGAGCTTCGCATGCACCTCGGCGCGACGCTTGCTCAGGTCCCCCATCGACATCCGCGAGAACCGCGGCTCCGCGTTCGCCGGATCGACCATCGCGCGGTCCAGAGCATTCCGCTCCTTGGTGAACTTCGCGGTCTGCTCCTCGATCTCGCGCAAGGCTTTCCGCAGAGCCGCATCGTTGCTCTTCGCCTCGGCCGCAGCCTTCTTCCCGGCCTTCTTGTCCGCCTTCGACGCCGCATCGCCCTTGCCGCCATCGCCCTTCAGGACGAACGCGATGTAGTCGTCGAGGCTGCCGTCGAACTCCTTCGCCGTCCCGTCGTCGACCAGCACCAGCCGATCCGCGGTCAGCTCCAGCATATGCCGATCATGGCTGACCAGTACCACGGCGCCGGTATACGCGTTGAGCGCCTGCACGAGCGCCTCACGCGCATCGACGTCCAGATGGTTGGTAGGCTCATCGAGGATCAGGAGATGCGGCGCATCGCGCGTGATCAGCGCCAGCGCCAGACGCGCCCGCTCGCCACCCGACAGCTTGCCAACCCTGGTCGTCGCCTTGTCGCCCGAGAACCCGAAGCGCCCCAGCTGCGCGCGCACCGCAGCCGGCGTCGCGCCCTTCATCAGGTGCGACATATGCTCGATCGGCGAATCGGTCGGGTCGAGTTCCTCGACCTGATACTGCGTGAAATACCCGACCTTCATCTTGCCCGACGACGACATCTCGCCGTCCATCGGCGTCAACTGCGCCGCCAGCAGCCGCGCGAGCGTCGTCTTGCCGTTGCCGTTACGCCCGAGCAGCGCGACCCGGTCGTCGGGATCGAGCCGCATGTTGAGCCGCTTCAGGATCGGCACGTCGGCATAGCCCACCGTCGCCATGTCCAGCGTGATCAACGGCGGCCGCAGCTCGGTCGGGTTGGGGAAGCCGAACGACAGCGTCGGATCGTTGTAGCTCTCCGCGATCGGCTGCATCTTCGACAGCATCTTCTGCCGCGACTGCGCCTGCTTCGCGGTGGAAGCCCGCGCGGAGTTCTTGGCGATATATTCCTGCAGCTTCTCGCGCTGCACCGCCTGGTTGGCACGTGCCGCCTCGATCTGCGCGAGGCGCTCGGCACGCTGCCGCTCGAACGCGTCGTAGCCGCCCGGATACAGCGTGATCTTGCCGCCTTGCAGATGCAGGATGTGATCGACCACGTTGTTGAGGAAATCGCGCTCGTGGCTGACCACCACGATCGTCGCCTTGTAGCCCTTGAGGAAGTCCTCCAGCCACATCACCGCCTCGAGATCGAGATGGTTCGAAGGCTCGTCGAGCAGCAGCAGGTCCGGCTGCGAGAACAGCAGCGCGGCGAGCGCGACGCGCATCTTCCAGCCACCCGAGAAGCTGTCGAGCGTCCGCGCCTGCATGTCCTCGTCGAACCCGAGGCCGAGCAGGATCTGCGCGGCGCGGGCCGGCGCGGTGTAGGCGTCGATCGCGATCAGCCGCTCGTACACGTCGCCGAGCCGGTCGGGATCCTCGCTCGTCTCGCTCTCGATCATCAGCGCGGCGCGCTCCAGATCGGCTTCGAGTACGGTCTCGAACGGGGTCTTCACGCCGTGCGGCGCTTCCTGCGCGAGGTAGCCTATGCGGGCGCCCTTGGGCATGTCAGCCGAGCCGTCGTCGGGCTCGAGCTGCCCTGCGATCACGCGCACCATCGTCGACTTGCCCGCGCCGTTGCGCCCGATCAGCCCGACGCGCGAGCCCGGCGGCAACGCAGCCGTGGCGCCATCGAGGATAACGCGTCCGCCCAGGCGCACCGTGATATTGTTCAGGTTCAGCATGCGCGTCCCGTTAGCAGATGCAGCATGGTTTTGCGAGGGGAGGGGTAGGGGGAGTTTGCCGCGCGGTCCCTGGTCGATGCGCTCTCGATCCTCCCCCGCCAGGGGGAGGTGGCGCCGAAGGCGGCGGAGGGGGAGGACCACGCAACAGACGTTTCGCATGCCTCCCCCTCCGTCTGACAAGCGTCAGCCACCTCCCCCTTGCGGGGGAGGATCAGATTGCCGATCCGTTCTTTATATAAGCCACCACCCCGGCGAAGGCCGGGGCCCATTTGGAAAGGTAGTCGTAACGGAGCGCCATCCGCAGTTGGCAACGTCCCCCAACTGGGCCCCGGCCTTCGCCGGGGTGGTGCCGTTTGGGCGGTTAGGTTTCGTCCGACACTACCGCACCGGAGCCTTCACCACCTCCCAGCATCGAAGCTGCTCGCCCACCAACATGAATCCGCACCCCAGAAACCAGCCGCGTCTGCACGATCGCCGCGCCCGCCATCGCCGAACCAGAACGCGACACCCCCCGGTGCACCGTCACCCCATGCAGCGCATCGGCCGGCTCCGCACCCGAGTCCGCAACGTCGTCCCGATTGCCATAATGCACCGAAACCCCAGCAACCTGCATCGCAACCGCCACCACGCCACCACCGGAAAAGCCAACACCCCGAACCCCAGGCTCGACCCCAGCATAAGCCTGCCGAAACGTCAGAGCCCGCTCCAACGCCCCCTGCCAGCGATAGAACACATGCGCCCCAACCGTCGTGATCCGGGCAAGGCTCGACGCCCACCACGGCAAAATGCTCGTCGTATGAAACGACGTAGCCGCCCCGACCGGCGCATAGACGCTCCCCCCAAGCGCCGCCGCCGCCACCGCCCGCGCGCGATCCCAAGCCCCCGGCTCCCGCGCCCGGTTCATCGAACCGTCGCAGGTAAAGCTGAACTGGCACCCGGTCCGCCGCTCGGCTCCCTGATACACCACCCCGCACACGCTGTTCGGAAAGGCCCGATCGCGCACCCGGTTCAACACCACCTGCGCCACCGCCCGCTGCCCATCCTCGGACTGCGACCGCGCCTCGTAATACACTGCCGCCGTCAGGCAGTCCGCAGCACGGCTAGCGTCATCGACAGAGTTCGAAGTCAAAAACGGTGGGGCAACGAACGGCGTCGCAGCGGCAAACGACGCGTCGGGCGTGACCGTCGCGATCTTCGCCGAGATGTCGTCGGGCACATGCAACGCCATCCGGCTCAGCAAGGCACGCGAGTTCCGCTCCGGCTGGACCCGAGCGATCGCCGCCGGCCGATCCGCCGGCACGCACGACGTCGCCATCACCAACGCGGGCAGGCTGATCAGCGCGTGGCGGTAAAGGCCGTAACCCGACGTCTTCATCCCCCTGCTCTAGGCCGCGGGGTTTAGGGACTGGTTAATGGCGACGGGAAACGGGGAAAGCGCTCGCTAACGCAGCGCACCCCGTCATCCCGACGAAAGTCGGGACCTCGATCGGCAGGGACGGACGTGGAACGACGCGCTCCCGAAAGCCCGCCCCGACCACACCCCCGCGTCCGTCATCCTGACGAAAGTCAGGATCCAGGGTAATGAGCGTCGTCTTTAATGACTCTGGATCCTGACTTTCGTCAGGATGACGGGGACGGGGACGGGGACGGGGACCGGGCTAGGACGACGGGCTCGATCTCAGTGAACGAACCGCGCCACCACATCGCGATACGATCGCGAAACCTTCACGCTCGCCCCCGAATTCAACACCAGGAAGCATTCGCCGTTAGTGTGCGGCTTAACCTGCTTCACCAGATCCAAATTCACGATCGTAGACCGATGCACCCGCTGGAACCGCCTTGGATCAAGCCGCTTCTCCAGATCCTTCATAGTCTCGCGCAAGATCAGCGTATTATCGCCGGTATAAATGCACATGTAATCGCCAGCTGCATCGATCCGCTCGATCGTGTCCACATCGACGCGGAAGATCTGCCCGCGATCCTTGATGTTGATGAGCTTCTCGAACCGGTTCGCCGACACGGCATCCCCGTCCGGCATATCCGCCGCCGCATCGGGCGCAACATCGGCGAGCACTTCGCGCAACCGATCGACCTCCTCGACGCCGCGCTTCTCGCTCAAACGCTGCCGAACCCGCTCGATCGTATCCGCCAGCCGCGATTCCTCGACCGGCTTCATCAGGTAATCGACCGCCTGCGCCTCGAACGCGCGCAACGCGTGGTCCGAATAGGCGGTGACGAACACGAACAGCGGCGGCTCGACTTCCATCAAGCCCTGCACGACGGAGAACCCGTCGAACCCCGGCATCTGGATGTCGAGGAAGACGAGGTCGGGCTTGTGCGTCTTGATCGCGCGAATCGCCTCGCGGCCGTTCGAGCATTTTTCGATGATCTCGACGTCTTCATGGGCCTGGAGTCGGAGTTCCAGCCCCTGGATCGCCAGCGGCTCGTCATCGACGAGAATGGTACGAATGGTCATGCGGCCTCTCTGTTCACGTCTTCAAGCTGATACGGAATCTCGATCTCGACCGAGAATCCGCCAGCGGGCGTGGAGCGCGTTTCGAAACGGTGGTCGGGCCCATATGCCTGAGCCAACCTGTCTCTAATATTAGCGAGCCCCACGCCTGTGGATTGGCTTGAACCGATCCGGCCCTCGATCAAGCCCGGACCGGTATCGGATACGGCGATCTGCACGCGTTCCCCGGCGAGCCGCACTTCGACGCAGATTTCGGCGCCTTCCTCCTGCGGGGTGACGGCGTATTTGATCGCGTTTTCGACGAGCGGTTGCAGCAGCAGCGACGGCAGCCGAGCGCGTTCGGCGCGCGGATCGATGTCGAACTTCGGCCGCATCCGATCCTCGAAGCGCATCTTCTCGATCTCCAGATACAGCTTCAGCTGGTCCACCTCCTGCGCGACGGTGACGTGCGCGGTCGGCTCGTTCGCCAGCGTATAGCGCAGGAACGACGACAGCCGGCTGAGCATCGCATTCGCCCGCTCGGTCTGCTTGAGGAGCACCAACGTCGAGATCGAGTTCAGCGTGTTGAACAGGAAATGCGGGTTGAGCTGGTAGCGGAGCATCGCCAGCTGCGCCGACGACGCCTGGTTCTCGAGATGCTCCATCTGGTCGATCTGCTGCTCGACGATCAGGTAGAAATTGATCCCGAAATACAGCGCCGACCATCCGAACAGCACCGTGAAGGTGACGTACACCGACCCCAGCAGCCGCGTGAGAGTCACCCCCGGCGTCGCGGTCGCGATGAACGAGAAGGTGAACGCGTCGAGCACCGCATATAGGAACGTCGCGGCGGCGAGCGTCGCGATCGTCAGGAATATCCCGACCAGCCGGTTCATCCGCCGATACTGGCCGTACATCGTCGAGAGCAGCAGCGTGATGCAATATCCGACGATCGCCTCGACGATCACCGGGATCACCCCGTCGAGCGACAGCCCGTTCGAGATCGACACCACCCCGCGCAGCAGCAGGTACCCGCTCCACCCGACCGCCTGCAGGATCCAGAACGCCCGCGCCTTGTTCTCGAAGAACGGCCGCGCGGTGAAGGGCAGGCGCCGGGTGGAGTTCAAGGCGGACGAGCCGGGGGGCGAGGCGGGAGAATTAGCCATTGGATGGCGGTCTTACACGGCGCGCGAGGCACACGCAAAAGCCGAACGGTCTGGCCGAGCGCGAGGCCGCAAAACGAAAAAGGCCGCCGCATCCCGAGGGACGCGGCGGCCAATTCGACCGATCAGGTCGGACGCGGTTTAGAACGTGAAGCGAGCACCGATACGGATCGAGTAGAGCGACTGGTTCACGTACACCTGGTCAGGCTGCGGCGTGAAGTTCGCGCTGCCGCCGACTGGCGAGTAGCGATACTGGGCGCAGGCCTGTCCGGCGTTGGTCGCCACGGCGCCATAGGTGCCACCGGCAGGATTGGCCGCACCTGGCGCGATGCCGGTCGGCACCGCGGTCTGCAAGCACTGCACGCGGACCACCGGGGTGTTGTACGGGAAGACGTACTCGCGCTGCTGGCCCCAGTTCTTGTTGATGAAGTTCGTGAAGTTCTCGATGTCCGCGAACAGCGTGATGCGCGAGCCACCGACGAAGGTCGGAATTTCCTGCGCAACGTGGAGGTCGAGACGCGTGAACCACTTCGAGTTGAAGCCGTTGCGCGGCGCAGTCTTGCCACGATACTTGCCGAGACCCGACGAGTCGATAAACGCGTTGACCGCATCGCGGACTGCAGCGCTGCTGTACGAAACCTTCGCATCGTCCAGCGTCGGCACGTACATCAGATAACGGTTGCCGCCCGTACCGGAGTTCGAGCTGACGCCCGTGGTACCGAATACCGACGCGCGGCCGCTGCCGTTGTTGCCGAAATCCTGGAACGTGTAGCTGAACGGATGACCGATGCGCGATTCGCCGAACAGCGCGAACGTGGTCTTGTAGTCCCCGAAGAAGGCATGATCGTAGTTCACGCCGTACTTGAAGAAGTACTTAACCTGGTCGTTCGAGATGCCATAGGCAACGTTGTTGGGATCGACGAACGCACCGTTCGAATAGTTCGAACCCGCGGTCGACGACGTCGCGGGCGCTGCGTCCTTGACGTCTTGGTACGTGAAGCTGCCGTTGATGCTCAGCCCCGAATCCCATGCCTTGTCGAGACGCGCGACGGCGATGTAGGCGCGCCCCTTATTGGTGTTGGTCAGCAGGATGTCGGTGTTGGTGTTGGTGCTCGTCGCACCGCCATCGATCAGGTTCTGGTAACGCTGGCGACCGTCCGGGGTCAGCGAACCGGCGATCGGCACCGAACGGATGTCGGTGAAATACACCTGGTTGCGAACCTTCGAGTACAGCAGGTCGGCACCGAATACCCAGTTGTCGCCGAGCGGACCAAGGTTTGCGCTATATTCGCCCGTCAGCGTGGCGCGCCACTGCGACGGGACCTTGAAGTTCGGGTCGAGCGCATTGACCGTCGAGTTGGCCGGAACCGAACCACCCGTCAGGAACGTGTTGGCCGCGGCTGGAACCGACGTACCGGTAACGCCGGTCAGAAGGGCCGAGGCGGTGGCTGCCTGCGTGGCAGCCGGGGTGCCGGCCGGGAAGCCGTTGAACCCGGTCGCCGTGCGGCTGACGTTGAACGAGTTGGTCAGCACGCCGGTGTTCGAGAAGCTGTTCGACACATAGACATCGGGGGTGCCGCCGCCGAAGACGCCGCCGCCACCGCGGATGCTGATACGCTGCGATGGCTTCCAGTCGAAGCCGGCGCGCGGCTGGAACAGGTTGAAACCGGAGATGTTCGCGCTGTTGTTGTTGATGTTGATGCGCTGGCCGTTGACGATCGCACCGTTCGCATAGCGGCTGGCGAAGGCGGCGCTGAGCGGCGGATTGTCGTCCATCGCATACAGGTCGTAGCGTGCGCCGAAGCTGACGTTCAGCGTCGGCGTCACTTTCCACGAGTCCATCACGCCGAACGTGTAGCTCTGGTAGCCGAACTGTGCTGCGGCGGCATTGGGATCGAGCGCGGCCAGGCCGTTATTGCCCACGATCGCGTTGCCGTACGCAAACGACCCTGCATTGCGGTTCTGAAGGTCCGCGATCGAGTCGAAGTAATAGCTGCCCGCGCTGTTCTGCAGGAACGAGTTGAAGATCGATACGCTCGAGACTTCGGTGAAAACGCGAACGTCATGATCGTTCATGGTCAGGCGCGCCTGGACCAGGCCACCCCATGTCTCGGTGCGCAGTTCGTTGGTCTGGCGCGAGCTGTCAGGACCGAACGACACGGTGCCGGCGTTGTTCTCGCAGGCGGTCGGCGAGACGGTCAGGCCCGCTGTCGCGGCCGTGCTCGTCGGGTTGGTGCAGACGCGGAACTGGGCAAAGCCGCGGCCGAGCAACGGATCCTGAATACGCGTGTAGTTCTTGTAGAAGCCGCGGACTTCGGTCGAGAAGCTGTCCGACCATTCCGAGTTCAGCTGCGCAACACCGGTGTGCAGGCGGTTGCCCTGGATATAGGCGTTCGACGCGAGGCCGAGACCGGTCGGTGCCGTCGGGAAGGTGTTCTGGAGCAGGTTGATGGCGTCGTTCGCGTAGGTGTAGGTCAACGACAGACGCTGCTTGTCGGTGATGTTCGCGTCGATCTTGGCGACGACGCGGTCGTCCTTGTCGCCGAGGTTACGCAGCACGCCGCCGGTGTCGTAATTGTAGACCGACTTCGCGATCGCGCTGATCTGGTCGACCTGCGCCTGGCTGATGCCCAGGATGCTGGTGCCGGCGTTGTTGTCGGTCGGACCCTCGGCGATCGGACGGCCACCGCGAAGGCGCTCGCCGGCGACCATGAAGAACAGCTTGTCCTTGATGATCGGGCCGGACAGTTCGGCGCCGTAGTTCTCGGTCTTGAAGTTGGGGACGCTGACGCGCAGGTCCTTGGTGCGCTTGCCGACGAACTCGTCGCGCGACTGCGAGTAGAAGCCGGTGCCGTGGAAGTCGTTGGTGCCCGACTTCAGCACGATGTTGATCGCGCCGCCCTGGAAGTTGCCCTGGCGGACGTCGTACGGAGCGACCTGTGCCTGGAACTGGCCGATCGCGTCGAGCGGGATCGGCGAACGGCGGCTTGGCAGGCCATCGCTGTTCAGGCCGAAATTGTCGCTGACCGACACGCCGTCGACGGTGAAGCGGTTATAGCGCGCGTTCTGGCCGGCGAACGAGACCGAACGGCCGCCCGAGGGGCTGTCGTCGAGGCGGGCGAACGGATCGCGACGCTCGAGATCGCGGATGTCGCGATTGACCGAAGCGATGTTGGCGATCTGGCGCGCGTTGAGGACGGTCGTCGGCCCCTGCGAGATAGAGCGTGCGTTGGGCAGGCTGGCGGCGGTCACGACGATCTCGTCGGCGCCACCAGCAGCGTCGGTGGCCAGATCGATCGGCAGATCGAACGCCTGCGCGACGGTGATGTTGACGTCGGTGACCTGCTTGCTGCCATAGCCGGCTGCAGCGACGGCAACGGTGTAGGGGCCGCCGGGACGGAGGCCGTTGACGTTGAACGTGCCCGAACCATCGGTGGTCGCGGTCGAGCGCGAACCGGTCGCGGGGCTGGTGATCTCGACAGTCGCGCCGTTAACCGGCGCGCCATTCGCGGTCACCGTGCCGCGGATCGAGGAGGTGGTTTCCTGCGCGGACGCAGTCATCGGGGCGATCAGCGCAATCGCTGCCGCACCCAGGAATAGGTTGTTACGCATTGAAGTTCCCCTTTGAGCTTCTGCTCGAGATCCGCGACTTTTCGTTCGGCCTGCCGCGCCCCTGCACGTGGGATATTTCGGTTCTGTGACATTGGCGAGTCGGGAAGTGTCACAGACACACTCGGTCATGGTGCGTTGCAAAAAAGCCACGCAATCGAACCCTTTCGGGGCAGCCGGAACCAATGTGGGGAGTGTGGTCCGCGCCTCAGCTGGCGGCGACGATCTCGGCCCATTCGGCTTCGGTGATCACGCGGATGCCGAGGTCGGTGGCTTTCTTGAGCTTCGATCCCGCGCCGGGGCCAGCGATGACGAGGCCGGTCTTGCTCGACACCGACGCAGCGACGCGGGCGCCCAGCGCTTCCGCTTGCGCCTTCGCCTCGTCACGGCTCAGCGTTTCGAGGCTGCCGGTGAAGACCAGGATCTGGCCCGTCACGGGCGACTCGCGGGTCTCGTGGACGACGTCCGCGGGCTTCACTTCGCGCAACAGGTCGAACACGACTCGGCGGTTGTGCGGCTCGGCGCAGAAGCCGACGAGCGCGCTGGCGACCTCGGGACCGATCCCCGCGGTCTCGATCGCGCCGACCAGAAGCTTGTCGCGACGGAGCACGAACTTGCGCTCGGGTTCGCCGATCACCGGTTCGATCTGGCCGCGCAGGAACACCGCGTGACGCAGTACCGCACCCAGCGCGCGCGCAGACACATAGCGTCGCGCGAGGTCGCGCGCGGTAATCTCGCCGACGTGGCGGATGCCGAGCGAGAACAGGAACCGGTCGAGCGGGATCGTCCGCTTGGTCTCGATTGCTGCGATCACCTTGGCCGCCCACACGCGCCCGTCCTTCTTGCGCGCGGCGAGCTGCTCCTCGGTCAGGCGGAAGATGTCGGCAGGCGACTCGATCAGCCCGTCGCGGAAGAACGCCTCGATCAGCGTCTGGCCGAGGCCGCCGATGTCGAACGCGTGGCGCGAGGCGAAGTGGATCAGCCGCTCGACTCGCTGCGCGGGGCAGATCAGCCCGCCGGTGCAACGATAGACGACCTCGCCTTCCTCGCGTTCGGCGGCGGACCCGCATTCGGGGCAGGTATGCGGGAAGACATACGCCTCGCGCTCGGTGTCCGGCGTCAGGTTCTCGACGATCTGCGGGATCACGTCGCCCGCGCGCTGGACGAGCACGCGGTCGCCGGGGCGCACGCCGAGTCGCTCGATCTCGTCGGCATTGTGCAGCGTCGCGTTGGTCACGACGACGCCACCGACGGTCACGGGCGACAGCCGCGCGACCGGCGTCATCGCGCCGGTTCGGCCGACCTGGATGTCGATCTTCTCGAGCAGCGTCTGCGCGCGTTCGGCGGGGAATTTGTGTGCGATCGCCCAGCGTGGCGCCTTGGCGACCTGGCCCAGTCGTGCCTGCCAGTCGAGCCGATCGACCTTGTAGACCACGCCGTCGATATCGAACGGCAGGTCGGCGCGCTCGGTTTCGATCGCTCGATACACGTCGAGCGCCGCGGCCGTTCCTTCGACCCGCGCGAACCCGTCGGCGATCGGGAAGCCCCAGCCGCGCAACGTGTCGACGACCTCGGCCTGCGTCTCGCCGGGCACGACGCTGGCCTCGCCCCAGCCATGCGCGAGGAACCGAAGCGTCCGGCTCGCGGTGACGCTCGCGTCCTTCTGGCGCAGCGACCCGGCGGCGGCGTTGCGAGGATTGGCGAACTGCCGCGCATCCTTGCCGGTCTCCTCGGCCTCGGCGAGCAGGCGCGCGTTCAAGGCGGCGAAGTCGTCCTTCGCCATATACACTTCGCCGCGAACCTCGAAGATTGCGGGGATGCCTGCCTCACTATGTTCCCCCGCGAAGGCGGGGGCCCAGACTGGGCCCCCGCCTTCGCGGGGGAACAAGGTTTGAGGGATGTCGCTGATGGTTCTCACATTGGCGGTAACGTCCTCGCCGACTTGGCCATCGCCACGCGTGAGGGCCTGGACCAGCCGCCCATCCTCATACCGCAGCGAACACGACAGCCCGTCGATCTTCGGCTCCGCGGTCAGCGCCACCGGCGTGTCATCCGCCAGCTTCAGGAACCGGCGCACACGTGCGACGAACTCCTCGACCTCCTCGTCCGCGAACGCATTGTCGAGGCTCATCATCGCCTTGGCATGCGCGACCTTCGCGAGATGCCCGGCTGGTGCGGCACCCACCGCCCGGCTTGGCGAATCGCTCCGCACCGCTGCCGGAAACGCCGCTTCGATCGCCGCATTGCGTCGTACCAGCGCGTCATAGTCGGCATCGCTGATCTCAGGCGCGTCGTCGGTGTGATAGCGCGCGTTATGATACGCGATCTGCGCGGCGAGCGTCTCCAGCTCGGCGGCGGCTTCGGTCTCGGTCGCGGGAAGGTCGGGCATCGCGCCGGGTTAGGGGAGGGCGCCACCTTTCGACAAGACCTCGATCAACATGGCGTGAACATTCGCCCGAGTTGCGCGCTGACATCCCAAGAGAATTTTTCGCAGGACACGCCATCATGACAGACACAAGCCGTCGAGACCTCTTCAAGGGCGCCGCCGTCACCGGCCTCGCCGCAGCCGCCGCACCCGCCTTCGCGCAGGGGGCCGCGCCGCTCGCGGATCCGAAGACCAAATATCCCTCGCAACCCTTCCTCGAACAGCGCCAGAAATGGCCCGCACTCCAGCGCAACATGCACCCCGTTCCGGATTGCGGTGAGGCGAGCTATCGCGGGTCCGGGCGACTGGCCGGTCGCAAGGCACTCGTCACCGGCGGCGACTCGGGGATCGGTCGTGCCGCCGTCATCGCGTTCTCGCGCGAAGGCGCCGACGTCGCGATCAACTATTACCCGGCCGAGGAACCAGACGCGCAGGACGTCGCCAAGCTGCTCCGCGCGGAAGGGCGCAAAGTCGTCCTCATTCCCGGCGACCTGACCGATGCGAAATTCTGCAACGACCTGATCGCGCGCGCCAATCGCGAACTCGGCGGGCTCGACATCCTCGTCAACAACGCCGCCTATCAGCAGTCGAAGGACTCGATCGCCGAGATCAGCTTCGAGCAGTTCGATCGCACCATGAAGACCAACGTCTACGCGATGTTCCACCTCTGCAAGGCGGCGATCCCGCTGATGAAGCCCGGCGCGTCGATCATCAACACCGCGTCGGTCAATTCGGTCAGCCCGGAAAAGGAGTTGCTCGACTACGCCTCGACCAAGGGCGCGATCCTGATCTTCACCAAGGCGCTGGCAAAGCAACTCGCCAAGCAGGGCATTCGCGTCAACGCGGTCGGACCGGGCCCGATCTGGACGCCGTTGCAGGTCGCGGGCGGGCAATTGCCGGGCAAGATGGGTGAATTCGGCCAGGATACGCCACTCGGTCGCGCCGGTCAGCCGGCCGAACTGGCGGGCCTCTACGTTGCGCTGGCGGATCCGAGCGACAGCTACACCACCGGCAGCTTCTTCGGCGCGAACGGCGGCACCGGCGCGTCCTGAATTCGCCCTTCACCCCGGCGAAGGCCGGGGCCCAGTTGGCAAGGTCGTTGTAAGGGAGCACGGTGTCTACCGACTAACTTTGCCAACTGTGCCTGGCCTTCGCTGGGGTGGAATCGGGGGTGCGATGAAGACAGCAGCTATGATGATCGCCATAGTCTTTGCCGCGCCCGCTGCCGCCCAGCAGACTCACGTCTCCCCTAAGCCGGCCCCGGCGATCGGCTACGACTGGAACGACGATTCGTCCGCGGACGACCGTGTCCAGCAGTCGCTATGGCCGCGCTCCGACGCGAGTGCCGCCGGGCTCGACGACATGATCCACACCGAACAGGCACCGGTTCGCGCCGCGATCCACGAGGACGGCGCGTTCGGTAGTCGGGCGCTCCACGGCCTGCGCAAAGTCGGCGGCGATTACATTGTCGTGCCAGTGCTGAAGATCCACTTGGGTCACCCCCGTCAGGCGATGCCCTGAGGTCAGCGCTTCGCGGCATCGTTCTCCCGCGAACGCGGGAGTCCAGGGTTGCAGGCGCTGCGGGTGATACCCTGGACCCCCGCCTTCGCGGGGGAACGGTATTGGCTTCGCGAAGTCGAGCCTAGAGCCATAAACCTCAGGCCCGCTCAAGCAACCGCTCCGCCTGAGCCCGCGCTTCATCCGTAATCTGCGCGCCGGACAACATCCGCGCGATCTCCTCCCGCCGCTCATCCTCGGACAAGGCCCGCACGCCAGTCCGCGTGACCGTCCCGTCACTGCTCTTGGCGATCAGCAGATGCTTCGCCCCCCGCGCCGCGACCTGCGGGCTGTGCGTCACCACCAGCAGCTGCGTGCTCAGCGCCAGCCGCGCGAGTCGCTCGCCGATCGCGCTCGCCACCGCGCCACCGACGCCGCGGTCGATCTCGTCGAACACCATCGTCGACGCGCCGCCTTCCTCTGCCAGCGCCACCTTCAGCGCGAGGATGAAGCGCGACAACTCGCCGCCCGACGCGATCTTGGTCAGCGCGGCGAACGGCGCACCCGGATTGGTCGAGATCTCGAATTCGACCCGGTCCTTGCCCGCCGCCGACCAGCCCTCTTCACCAAGCGGCGCAACGACGGTCTGGAACCGAGCCGCATCCAGCTTCAACGGCGCCAACTCACCCGCAACCGCCACGTCGAGGCGCTTGGCGGCCGCCAGCCGCCGCTTCGTCAAAGCATCCGACGCCGTATCAAAAGCCTTCCGAGCCAACGCTACCCGCGCCTCGATCTTCGCGATCCCGCCCTCGCCGGCATCCAGCCGTTCCAGCCGCGCGCGCATCTCGTCCGCCAGCGCCGCCAGGTCATCCGGCTGCACGCGGTGCTTGCGCGCCATCGCGCGAAGCTCGAACAACCGCGCCTCGTCATCCTCCAGCGCACGCGGATCATAGGCCATGTCCGCCCGCGCATCGCGCAGGCTCTCCTCTGCGACCGAAGCCTCGATCACCGCCCGATCGACCGCGGCGAGCGCATTGCCGAGCGCGACATGATCCTCCGCGATCCGCTCGAGCACGCGCGCGGCCTGGCGCAGCTTCGCCATCCCGCCGTCCTTGCCCTCGAGGAAATCGTCGATCGCGGCGAGATCGTCCGCGATCTTCTCCGCGCGCTGCATCGACCGCCGCGTATCCGCCAGCGTCTCCTCCTCGCCCGCGACTGGCGCCAGCGCGGTCAGTTCGGCAACCGTATGCTCAAGCCACTCGCGATCCCGCGCCGCCGTCTCGATATCCGCCCGCGCCGCCGCCAACTCAGCCTCAGCCGCGCGAAACCCCGCATACGCCTTTGCCGTCGCGCCGGGCTCGGTCCGCCCGAAGATGTCGAGCAGCGCCCGATGCCCGCGCGCATTCAGCAGCCCGCGTTCATCATGCTGCCCGTGGATCTCGACCAGGTGCGGCGCCATCTCGCGCAGCAGCCCCGCCGACGCCGGCTGGTCGTTGACGAACCCGCGACTGCCGCCGTCCGCCTTGACGATCCGCTTCACGATCAGCGGCTCGCCGTGCTCGATCTCCAGCCCGTTCTCGTCGAACAACATCGCGAGTGGCGATTCGGGGGCAGGGGCATCGAACGTCGCGGTCACCACAGCCTGCGCCGCGCCATGCCGCACCAGCCCGCTGTCGCCGCGGCCACCCAGTGCCAGCCCCAGCGCGTCCAGCAGGATCGACTTGCCCGCGCCGGTCTCGCCGGTCAGCACGCCTAGCCCTTCGCCGAATCCCAGATCCAGCGCCTCGATGAGCACCACGTCGCGAATGGAAAGATCGGTCAGCATCCCGCGCGTCTTAGACGATCCGCACGCGAAGTTGATCCCCCATTGTTCTCACGCCCGTGTTCTCATGGCGTATTCCGCGATCAGTTGCCGGGGCCGGTCCGCGTCGCGCTGCCCGGACCGACGGGTGCGGGGCTGGAAACGCTGCCCGCACCCGTACCACCGGTGTTGCCGTTCGCCTTGGGAAGCTCCAGCGCCCCGGTACCCGGCGTGCCTGCGGTTCCCGTGGGCACGACTGGCTCGCCCGGTGCCAGCGGTGCGATCGGCTTCACCGGATGGTCCTGCATCAGCTTGTAGGCGTGATCATACCAGTCGGTGCCCGGATAGTTGCGGCCCAGCACCGCGGCGGCCTTCTCGGCCTCGATCGGCACGCCGAGCTGCAGATACGTCTCGGTCAGCCGCATCAGCGCCTCGGGCGTGTGCGTCGTCTGCTGGAACTTGTCGATCACGGTGCGGAACCGGCCGTTCGCGGCGAGCCACTGGCCGCGCGTCTCGTAGAACCGCCCGATCTCCATTTCCTTGCCGGCGAGATGGTCGTTGACCAGATCGATCTTCAGCCGTGCATCCGATGCGTAACGCGTGTTCGGATACCGCCGCATCAACTCGCCGAGCGAATCGAGCGCCTGGCGCGTGATCTTCTGGTCGCGCGTCACGTCGGTGATCTGCTCGTAATAGCCGAGCGCGATCAGGTAATAGGCGTAAGGCGCGTCGCGGTTACCCGGATGCACCGCGAGGAAGCGCTGCGCCGAGCTGATCGAGGCTGTGTAATCCTTGGCGAGGTAATAGCTGAACGCCGACATGATCTGCGCACGACGCGCCCAGATCGAATAGGGATGCTGGCGCTCGACCTCGTCGAACAGCTGCGCCGCCTCCTTGTAACGCCCCTGGTCGAGCCGCGCCTTGGCGGTCGAGTAAAGAGTCCCCACGTCGCGCGCGACATAGGGCAGGTCGCCCTTGGCGGCGCGGCCACCCGCACAACCGGCAATGGGGAGCGCAAGCGCGGCGATGAGCGTGACCGCGAGGGCACGAGACTGGGTGATACGCATCGGCGTTGTCCTTAGCGTATGCGAGGCTTCGCGAACAATCCCTTTCGCCACCCCGCTCCAAGCCCAATTCACGGCGTCGATGGGCCGGGCAATGAAGGGCTTTTCGCGGCCCGGATCACACGGCAATAGTCGTGCGTTGCCGACCCGTCATTCCAGTCGAGGATATCCCATGCCCGCCACCCTGCTGCATACCCACCGCGTCGAGAAGCCCTGGGGTCGCGACACGCTCTGGCCCGGTTTCGAGGATGCCGCCCCCGGTACGCCGCCGATCGGCGAAGTCTGGTTCCAAGAGCCCGGCAACACCACGCCGGATCTGTTGATCAAATACCTGTTCACCAGCGAGAAGCTGTCGGTCCAGGTTCATCCCAACGACGAACAGGCGCACGCCCGCGGCCTGCCGCGCGGCAAGGACGAGTGCTGGACGGTCCTCGCCGCCGAGCCGACCTCGACGATCGCGGTCGGCACGAAGCAGCCGATCTCGAAGGACGAACTCCGGCAGTCGGCGATCGACGGCACGATCGAGGACAAGCTCGACTGGAAGCCGGTCAAGCCGGGCGACTTCATGTATTGCGCGTCGGACACGATCCACGCGATCGGCGGCGGCCTGACGGTGATCGAGGTCCAGCAGAACTCCGAGACCACCTACCGCCTCTACGATTACGGCAGCGACCGCGAGCTTCACCTCAAGGACGGCATCGAGGTCGCCGACCCCACGCCCTACGTCCCGGTCGCGCCGCCGATCGAAGTCGAGACCGGCCGCACGATCATGGTCGAAGGCCCCAAGTTCGTGCTCGAGCGCTGGAAGGGCGGCGACCACGTCGTCAACCTGCCCGAAGGCACGACCGGCTGGGTAATCCCGATCACCGGCTCGGGCGATGTCGCAGGCGTCGCGTTCAAGGCCGGCGAATGCGCGACGATGACGGGCAGCGAAACGGTCTCGACGAGCGCGGATGCGGATGTGCTGTTCGCGTATCCGCTGGCGAAGCGGATCTGAGGGCACCGCGCCTCAACGTCCGTTTCACCCCACCTCCTTGTTCTCCCGCGAAGGCGGGAGCCCAGTCTGGGTCCCCGTCTTCGCGGGAGAACAATGTAATCGAGGGCAAACGCCACCCCAACCACCACCACCCCGGCGAAGGCCGGGGCCCAATTGGAAAGGTGGCAATAACGGCGGGCTGTCCATCGTTAGCAACGTCCCCCGATTGGGCCCCGGCCTCCGCCTGGGTGGCAATTGAGGATACCCCCCCAAACTCACCCCGCATTAACCCGTCCCCTGTAACCCCCAGACCATGCTCCGCATCCTGACCCTCTCCACGCTGTTCCCGGATGCGACCCGCCCTAATTTCGGCGTCTTCGTCGAACGCCAGACGCTCGGCCTCGCCGCGCACCCCGACGTCTCGCTGCAAGCGGTAGCACCGATAGGCCTCCCCCCAGGCCCGCTCCGCCACCTCGGCCACTACGCGGCCCTCGCCACGCTCCCGACGCACGAACGCTGGAAGGGCCTCGACCTCCACCGTCCGCGCTTCACCGTTCGCCCGTTCCTCCAAGGCCGCCATCACGCCGCAGCGTTGCACCGCGCGCTCATCCCCGTCCTCGACGCGATTCGCGAAGACTTCGCGTTCGACGTCATCGACGCCTCGTTCTTCTTCCCCGACGGCCCCGCCGCGGTCGCGCTCGGCAAGCGCTACGGCGTCCCCGTCTCGATCAAGGCGCGCGGCTCCGACATCCACATCTGGGGCAACGCGCCCGCCACCGCCGCGCAGGTCCGCGACGCAGGCCGCAACGCCGCAGGCATGCTCGCGGTCAGCGCCGCGATGAAGGCCGACATGGTCGCGATGGGCTTGCCCGCCGACCGCATCCGCGTCCATCACACCGGCGTCGACCAGGACCGCTTCCACCCCGTCGATCGCGCCGCCGCCAAGGCAGCCCTCGGTGTAGCGGGCCCGCTAGTCGGCTCGGTCGGCGCGCTGATCCCGCGCAAGGGCCACGACATCGTCATCGACGCGGTCGCCGCACTCCCCGGCGTCACGCTCCTGATCGCAGGGCAGGGCCCCGCGCGATCGACACTGGAAGCGCAGATCGCGCGACTCGGCATAGCCGACCGCATCCGCCTGCTCGGCGCCGTGCCGCATGCCGACATCCCGAAGCTGATCGCCGCTGCCGATGTCAGCGCGCTTGCCTCCGAGTCCGAAGGCCTCGCCAACGCCTGGGTCGAGTCGCTCGCCTGCGGTACCCCGATCGTCATCACCGACGCCGGCGGCGCGCATGACGTGGTGACATCCCCCGAAGCAGGCCGCGTCACGATTGGCGATCCGCTAGCGTTCGCCGCCGCGATCGGCGCCCTGCTGGCCGATCCGCCGTCGCCCCAAGCGACGCGCGCCACAGTCGCCAGCTTCACCTGGGAAGCCAACACCGCCGCGCTCTACGAGCACCTCGCAACGCTGGCCGCGGAACACCGGATTTAGAATCCTCCCCCGCCAGGGGGAGGTGGCTGGCCCTTGCCAGACGGAGGAGGAGGAAAGGGAAACGTCGGTTGGGCATCCGCCCCCTCCGTCACCTCCGGCGATACCTCCCCTAGCGGGGGAGGGTCAGCAGTCTCAGATCACCCCTCGAGCGGGTACAACGCCGCCACGATCCAGCGACCCTCACCACGCAGAACCGCCCAAGCCCGAGCAGCCGCACGGCTGTCCATAGCCTCGATCCCGAACCCCCGCGCCTCGACCGCCATCTTGAACGCAAGCGGCGGCTGACGAAGCGCGGAACCGGTACCCAACAACAGGAACTCCGGCGGTGGATCGAGCGCCAGCAATGCCGCCACGTCCGCCTCTCCAAGCGCCTCGAACGCCGGCGGCTCCCAGCCATCCGCCCGCTCGGGGCTTATCAACAAAGCGGTATAATACCCGTCATCGACCTTGAACCCAGCCCGACCGATCGCCGAGATCATCGGCCCATCGGTCTTCTCGCGGTCCATCCTCATGACGTGATCAACGCTCGACCTTCGGACCAACCCGCTCGGCGCCATCCTGCACGCCGCCCTTGCGCGGTGCAGGATCGGCCCGCAGACCCAGCGTGATCAGCAGCGACGACGACACGTAGATCGACGAATACGTGCCCACGACGATACCCAAGATCATCGCCGCGGTGAACCCGCGCAGCACGTGGCCGCCCAGCACCAGCATCGCGACCAGCGCGAGCAGGATCGTCACCGAGGTCATCACGGTCCGCGGCAGCGTTTCGTTCACCGACAGGTCGATGATCTCGCGCATGTCCATCTTCCGATACCGACGCATGTTCTCGCGGATACGGTCGTCGATCACGATCTTGTCGTTGATCGAGTACGAGATGATCGTCAGCACCGCCGCGACGATGTTCAGGTCGAACTCGAACTGCGTCAGCGCGAAGAAGCCGAGCGTCATCAACAGATCGTGGACGATCGCGACGACGGTCGACACGCCGAACTGCCACTCGAACCGCACCACCGCGAACAGCGCGATGCCGAGGATCGCGAGGCCGACCGCGAGCAGCCCCTTGCTGATCAGCTCGTCCGAGACCTTGCCCGAGATCGTGTCGTACTTCGAGAAGGTCGCGCCGGGGAACTTCACCGCGAGATCGTCCGACACCTTCTTCACGAGGCGGTTGGTCGCGCCTTCGTCGCCCGCCGGGACGGGCAGGCGGATCGACAGCGTCTTGGGATCGCTGAACGACTGGATCGAGGCTTCGCCGACGCCGAGCCGGTCGACTTCGGTGCGGACCGCATCGATCGACGGCGGGGTGGCGAACTTCTCCTCGATCAGGACGCCGCCGACGAAGTCGACGCCCATGTTGAGGCCCTTCGTCACGACCAGCCCGACCGCGAGCAGGGACAGTAGCAAGGTCAGCCCGAACGCCCATTTGCGGAGCGAGACGAACTTCAGGTTCGTGTTGTCGGGTACGAGTTTCAGCAGGCGCATGGTTATCTCCCGCCTCAAATATTGATCGTGGTGGGGCGGTTCTTCCGCAGCCACAGCGCGACCATCATCCGGGTGAACGTGACGGCGGTGAACACCGACGTGCAGATCCCGATCAACAGCACGACCGCGAAGCCCTTCACCGGACCCGAGCCGAGCAGCAGCATGATGACGCCGGTGATGGCGTGCGTCACGTTGGCCTCGAAGATCGTCCGCGATGCTTCCTTGTAGCCGAGCTCGACCGACTGGACGACGCTACGCCCGCGTCGGCGCTCTTCGCGGATACGCTCGTTGATCAGCACGTTGGCGTCCACCGCGGTCCCGATCGTCAGCACGAACCCGGCGATACCGGGCAGCGTCAGCGTCGCGTTCAGCATCGCCATGACCGCGACGATGACCAGGATATTGATGACCACCGCGAGGTTCGCATACAGGCCAAACCGCCCATAGGTGACGAACATGAACACGATCACGAGCAGCGCGGCGACGATCGACGCGAGCACGCCAGCGCGGATCGAATCCTTGCCGAGATCGGGGCTGACGGTGCTCTCGGCGATCGTCTTCAAATTGACCGGCAGCTTGCCCGACCGCAGCGAGATCGCCAGCGCGTTGGCCGATTCGACGGTGAAGTTGCCCGAGATCGACGCACGACCGCCGAGGATCGGCTCGTTGATGTTCGGCGCAGAGATCACCGAATTGTCGAGGATGATCGCGAACGGCTTGTTGGTGTTCTCGGTCGTCACCTTGGCGAAGCGACGGCCACCGACCGCGTCGAACGTGATCGCCACCTGAGGCGCGTTGGTCTGCGGCTCGAACTCCTGGCGCGCATCGGCGAGCTGATCGCCCGAGATGATCACCGATCGCTTGACCGCGATGAACGGCACGCCGCGCGGATTGCCCGGATACGGCAGCACCTGGCTGCCGACCGGGGCGATCCCCTTGACCAGGTCGGCCGGGTTCGCGGTCTCGTCGACCAGCTTGAACTCGAGCTTGGCGGTCTTGCCGATCAGCTCCTTCAGCGCCTGCGGGTTCTTGAGCCCCGGCACCTGCACCACGATCCGCGTCGCGCCCTGGCGAACGATCGTCGGCTCCTTGGTGCCGAGCGCGTCGATACGACGGCGGACGACTTCGGTCGCGTCCTTCATGGCGGTGTCGACCGCCTGGGTCAGGCCGGCCTGGGTCGGCTTGAGCACGAACCGGCTCGTGTCGACGACGTTGATATCCCACTCGCGCTGGCCGCTCATCCCGGCGCCACCGCCGGTGATCGCCAGCAGGCGCTCGCGTGCCGCGTCGACCTGCGACGGGTCGCGCAGCAGGAAGGTCAGCTGGCCGCCCCGCGTCGAAATGTCGCCGATCTCGATCCGCGGCGTCCCGTTGCGCATCGTCCCCGCGACGCTGTCGCGCATCGCCTCGATCCGCGTCGCGGCGAGGTCGGCGGTATCCGCCTCGAGCAGCAGATAGCTGCCGCCGGCGAGATCGAGCCCCAGGTTGATGTGCGGATGCGGAATCCGCCCCCATTGACTCGTGGTGCTCTCGGGGAGGAAGCTCGGGATCGCCAGCAGGCACAATGCCGCCAGCAACCCGATGATCGACCCGATTTTCCAGCGCGGGAAGTCGAGCATCAGTCGTTCGCCGGCTTCGTGTTCGGGCTGGTGATGTCGGTCAGCGTCGCCTTGACGACACGGACGCGGACATTCGGCGCGATCTCGACCTCGACGACGTTATCCTCGACCTTGGTCACCTTGCCGAGAATCCCGCCCGACGTGACGACGCTGTCGTTCTTCTTCACCGCGGCGACCGATGCCTGCAGCGCCTTCATCCGCTTTTGCTGCGGACGGATCATCAGGAAATAGAACACGACGAACACGAGGAAGAGCGGCGCGAGGCTCAGGAACGAGGCGATCCCGCCTCCCGCCGTCGTGGCGGCGCCGTCTGCGGCCTGGGCGTATGCTGGTGAGATGAACATGGAGTTCCGTATCTGTGAAGGGTGGCTCGGTTCGCGCGCCGCGCGGCCGGTCGCAATGGTCCGCCCGCTATCATCGCTTGGGGTCCCGTGCAACTGACGCAGGCGTAGACGGTTCGTGTAGAGACCACGATGAAGTCGCGGCGAAACCGGGGCGAAACAGGAGAGATGCGATGATTCTGGTGATGGGGCATATCAAGCTGGCCGCCGGCGAGGGCGCGAAGATCGCCGACACGCTGATCGCGCACATGGCCGCCTGCGCCGCGGAAGACGGCTGCGAATTCTACAATCTCGCGCTCGACCTGGTCGATCCTGACCTGATCCGAATTTCCGAACGCTGGGCGAGCCCCGAGGCGATCGCCGCGCACGGCCAGGCCGAACACCAGAAGGCCTTCGGTCGCGCCCTGCGCGCGTACACCATCGAGCAGGTCAGCGTGAAGGCATATGAGGGCAGCTTCTGGCGCACGCTGATGGGCGACTGAGGCAATTCTTGCGGGCGAGCGGCGTTGCGACTTGCATCGCGCGCCGACCCTGCGTAGAGCGCGCGGCTCGGGCTGCTATGCGGCCCGTTCGGTCGGAGCGTAGCGCAGCCTGGTAGCGCACCACACTGGGGGTGTGGGGGTCGCAGGTTCGAATCCTGTCGCTCCGACCATTTTCTTACATCGATGAAAAGACGCGGCGCTGCTCAGGGAGCAGTCTTGTCGTTGGTTCGTGCGCCACGCTCACCCCGCTCACAACCGCGCTCGCCTCCCTGAAAGGGAGGGGCTGGGGGTGGGTAGGCCGGCTCGAGGCCCACCGGTCCGAACAGGCGGAAGCCGACCCACCCCCAACCCCTCCCTGCCAGGGAGGGGGGCAGAAAGAGAAGGCTTACGCCGTCTCGCTCACCGTCGCCGCATGACCCACGGCCACCGCGCTAAGGTTCACGATCCCGCGCGCCGTCACGCTAGGCACCATCATCTGCAACGGCTTCGCAAGCCCCAGCAGCATCGGCCCCAGCGGCAGCGACTCGGTCGACGCCGACAGCAGCGACACCGCGATGTTCGCCGCATCGATGTTCGGCATCACCAGCAAATTCGCCGACCCGGTCAAAGGACTGTCCGCGACCAACCGCCGCCGCAGCGCCTCCGACAGTGCCGCATCGCCGTGCATCTCGCCATCGAACTCGAACTCCGGCGCGAACTCCTTCAGCAACGCATGCCCGGCGCGCATCTTCTGCGCCGAGGGCGACCGCGACGCACCGAAGCTCGAATGCGACAGCAACGCCGCCTTCGGCTCGATCGCGAACGCGCGCACCGCCTCGGCCGCCAGCAGCGTCATCTCGGCGATCTGCTCGGCGGTCGGATCGACCGTCACGTGCGTATCGCAGAAGAACAGGCTCCCGGTGCGCAGGATCACTGCCGACATCGCATACAGCCGCGAAACGCCCGGCATCCGCGGGATCAGCGGCATGACGTAGGTCATCTGCGTCCACCAGTCGCCGATCCCGCCACACAAGGCCGCATCGACGCGACCCTCGCGCAGCAGCATCGCCGCCGCCACGCTAGGCCGAGTCCGCAGCGCACGCTCCGCGCTGTCGGGCGGCGATCCGCGACGACCGACCAGCGCGTTATACCCGGCAAGCAGCGGATCGAACACTTCGCGGTCCGTACCCGGATCGAGCACCTCGACATCGGTGCCGATCGCCATCCGCAATCCGCTCGACTGGATCTTCTCCGCGATCACCTCGCGCCGTCCGATCAGCACCGGCCGCCCGATACCCTCGTCGATCACCGTCTGCACCGCGCGCAACGTGCGGTCGTCCTCGCCCTCGCCATACGCGATCGAGCGCCCCGCCTGCTTGGCGCGCGCGAAGATCGGCCGCATCAGCTGGCCCGAGCGGTACACGAACACTTCGAGGTCGCGCAGATACGCGTCGAAATCCTCGATCGGCCGCGTCGCCACGCCCGAGTCCATCGCCGCCTTCGCCACTGCCGGCGCGACGTGCAGGATCAGCCGCGGATCGAACGGCTTCGGGATGATGTAGGTCGGCCCGAACACCGGCGTCGCGCCACCGTAAGCGGTGACGACCACATCGGAAGCCGTAGCGCGCGCCAGGGCCGCAATCGCGTCGACCGCAGCGACCTTCATCGCCTCGTTGATCTCGGTCGCGCCGACGTCGAGCGCACCGCGGAAGATGAACGGGAAACAGAGCACGTTGTTGACCTGGTTCGGAAAATCCGAGCGACCAGTGGCAATGATCGCGTCGGGCCGCGTCGCATGGACCAGCGCCGGCTGGATCTCGGGCTCGGGGTTCGCCAGCGCCAGGATCAACGGATCGGGCGCGAGCAGGTGCAGCCATTCCTGCTTCAGCACGCGCGGCGCCGACAGCCCGAGGAAGATGTCCGCCCCCTCCAGCACGTCCGGCAGGGTCCGCGCATTGGTCGTCCGCGCGTAACGCGCCATGTTCGGCGGCATCACGTCGCCGCGATCCTTGTGCACGACGCCCGCGATATCGGTCAGCGTGACGTTCTCGGGGTTGAGCCCCATCGAAACCAGCAAATCGACCGTCGCGAGCGCCGCCGCGCCTGCGCCCGACGTCACCAGCTTCATCTGGTCGAGCCGCTTGCCGCGCAGTTCGAGCACGTTGCGGACCGCGGCCGCACACACGATCGCCGTGCCGTGCTGGTCGTCGTGGAACACCGGAATGTTCATGACCTCGCGCAGCTTCGTCTCGATCTCGAAGCATTCGGGCGCCTTGATGTCCTCGAGATTGATCCCGCCGAACGTCGGCTCGAGCACGCGCACCGCCTCGATGAACGCCTGTGGATCGAGCTGGTCGATCTCGATGTCGAAACAGTCGATCCCCGCGAACTTCTTGAAGAGCACCGCCTTGCCCTCCATCACCGGCTTCGACGCGAGCGCCCCGATCGCGCCGAGCCCGAGCACCGCGGTCCCGTTGGTGATGACCGCAACGAGATTTCCGCGAGCAGTATAATCCCGTGCCTTGTCCGGATCCGCGGCGATCTCCTCGCACGCGGCGGCGACGCCCGGCGAGTAAGCGAGCGCCAGATCGCGCTGCGTCGCCATCCGCTTGGTCGCCTCGACCGAGAGCTTACCGGGCTTGGGATAGCGGTGATAATCGAGCGCGGCTTTGCGGAAATCGTCTTCCATGGTCTTCCTAACCTGTCGGCCGCGGCGGCGACCGGGTGGATCCAGAGCGCACGGGCAGGACCCGCGGCGTCGAATGTTCAAGGGAGCGCATAGCCTTAGGGGCACCGATCCGCCAACCCCGCGCGGACGTAGCGTCGGTTTGGGTGGGGGTAGGGCGGCGGTCGCGACCCGGCACCCCACACCACAGCACTACCCCGCCATAGCACCACCCCGGCGAATGCCGGGGCCCAATTGGAACGTCCGACGTAACGAAGCGCCGCCCTCCGTTGTCAGCGTCCCCCAACTGGACCCCGGCCTCCGCCGGGGAGGTGCAATCTCATCGAATGGGCCGGGCTCCCTTTTCCGTTCTCCCGCGAAAGCGGGAGCCCAGGAATCACGAGCGGCGTCCGCCGTAACCCTGGCCCCCCGCCTCCGCGGGGGAACGGTAGAGAGCGGAAGTGAGGGAACGATGCAGGGCATGACCCCCAAATTCCCCTGTCCTACAGCGAACCAATATGGTTCGCTTCACCCCCAAACAGGGCGGGACCCACATCATGACCATCGACCACCTAATCGACGCCGTCATCGACCGCGAAGGCGGCTACTCCAACCACCCCGCGGACCGCGGCGGCCCCACCAAATACGGCATCACGCAACAAGTAGCCCGCACCAACGGCTACCCCGGAGACATGCGCAATTTCCCCCGCGACCAGGCCGAAACCATCTACCGCCGCCTCTACTGGACCCGCCCCGCCTTCGACCAGATCGCCACGCGAGCCCCGAAAATCGCCGAAGAACTCTTCGATACCGGCGTCAACATGGGCCCCGCGGTCGCCGCCACCTTCCTCCAACGCGCGCTCAACGCGCTCAACCGAGGCGCCACCGACTACCCCGACATGACCCTCGACGGCCGTATCGGCCCCGCCACGCTCACCGCGCTCGACGCCTTCCTATCCCGCCGAAAACCCGGCGGCGAAACCGTGCTCCTGAAAGCGATCGAGGCCCTCCAAGGCGAACGCTACGTCGCGCTAGCCGAGACCCGCCCCGCCAACGAAGCCTTCCTCTACGGCTGGCTCGCGAACCGCACCTGAGCCCCCTGCGAAAACGCTCCCAGCGTGTGAACTTTGTGCACTTCCAGATTCCCGGAGACAGCCAATGACCCCGCAACCCCTTGATCCAGCACCAGACCCCTGGATCACCCGAGCCCGCCCGACTTTCCTCTACGTGATGTACACATTGCTCCTCGGCGCGATCCCCGCAGGCCTGATCGCCGCCGTCCGCCCGCAGACGGCGCAGGCGATCGCGGCCGGCATGGCGGCGTATTTGAACGCGATCCCCGAACCGCTCTACGCGCTCTTCGGCACCGGCTATCTCGGCTACACCGTCGCGCGGGAATGGGGGAAGGGGCGATAGTCCCGCTCCGTCATCCCCGCCAGCTGTCATCCTCTCCTCCCGTCATCCTGACGAAAGTCAGGACCCAGAGCCACGGGCGGGCCGTCTGGAACCCTGGGTCCTGACTTTCGTCAGGATGACGGAGGCGGCAGAGGCGTTGCACCCCCAAAACCAAACCCTACATCGCTGCCATGAGCAACGACCCCCACGCCATGCCGACATGGCACGGCACCACGATCCTCTCGGTCCGCCGCGGCGGCAAGGTCGTCGTGATCGGCGACGGCCAGGTCTCGATGGGCCAGACCGTCATGAAACCCAATGCGCGCAAGGTCCGCCGCCTAGGTGACGGCAGCGTTATCGGCGGATTCGCCGGCGCCACCGCCGACGCCTTCACCTTGTTCGAACGCCTCGAGCGGAAACTCGAAGCACACCAGGGCCAGCTCCTCCGCGCCGCGGTCGAGCTCGCCAAGGACTGGCGCACCGACAAGTTCCTCCGCAATCTCGAGGCGATGATGATCGTCGCCGACAAGGACGTGACGCTGATCCTCACCGGCAACGGCGACGTCCTCGAACCCGAGAACGGCGTCGCCGCGATCGGCTCCGGCGGCAACTACGCGCTCGCCGCGGCCCGAGCGCTGGTAGAATACGAGACCGACGCCGAAGTCCTCTGCCGCAAGGCAATGGGCATTGCGTCCGAACTCTGCGTCTACACCAACGACCGCCTCACGGTCGAAACGATGGATTCGACTAGCTAATTCCCCTCCCGCTTGCGGGAGGGGTTAGGGGAGGGGCTGAAATACACCCCACCCACGCCTTCCGCTGCGGCCACGCCCTCCCCCGACCCCTCCCGAGCGGGAGGGGAGAAGGTAACAAAATGAACGACCAGCTCACCCCCAAGGCTATCGTCGCCGCGCTCGACGCCCACATCATCGGCCAGGCCGCCGCGAAACGCGCGGTCGCGGTCGCGATGCGCAACCGCTGGCGCCGCCAGCAGCTCAGCGAAGACCTCCGCGACGAGGTCACGCCCAAGAACATCCTGATGATCGGACCGACCGGCTGCGGCAAGACCGAGATCAGCCGACGTCTGGCCAAACTCGCCGACGCACCGTTCGTGAAGGTCGAGGCGACCAAGTTCACCGAGGTCGGCTATGTCGGCCGCGACGTCGAACAGATCGCCCGCGACCTGGTCGAGGAAGCCATCCGCCTCGAAAAGGAACGCCGTCGTATTGCGGTGAAGGACAAGGCGGAGGAGGCGGCGATGGGACGTCTGCTCGACGCGCTGGTCGGCAAGGATTCGAGCACCGCGACGCGCGAAAGCTTCAAGCAGCGCTTCCTCGACGGTCATCTGAACTCCGCCGAAGTCGAGATCGAGGTCGAGCAGGCGCCGACCACGCCGTTCGAGATCCCCGGCGGCGCGCCGCAGATGATCAATCTCGGCGAGATGATGAAGTCGTTCGGCGGCGGGCAGCAGCTCAAGCGCCGAAAGCTCACCGTCCACGCGGCGTGGGACAAGCTCGTCGAGGAAGAGGCCGACAAGCGCCTCGACCAGGACGAGGTCAGCCGCGCGGCGCTCGCCGATGCGGAGGCCAACGGCATCGTCTTCCTCGACGAGATCGACAAGATCGCGGTGTCGGACGGCCGCGGCGGTTCGATCAGCCGTGAAGGCGTCCAGCGCGACCTGTTGCCGCTGATCGAGGGCACCACCGTCGCGACCAAGTACGGCCCGATGAAGACCGACCACATCCTCTTCATCGCCAGCGGCGCGTTCCACGTCGCCAAGCCGAGCGATCTGCTTCCCGAACTCCAGGGCCGCCTGCCGATCCGCGTCGAACTAAAGGGCCTCACCGAAGCCGATTTCGTCGCGATCCTGTCGGACACCAAGGCGTCGCTGCCGCTGCAATACAAGGCGCTGATCGCCACCGAAGGCGTCGGCATCGAGTTCACCGAAGACGGCATCGCCGCAATCGCGCGCATCGCCGCGGAAGTGAACTCCGAGATCGAGAACATCGGCGCGCGGCGCTTGCAGACGGTGATGGAAAAGCTGCTCGAGGAGGTAAGCTACAACGCCGAAGACCGCGGCGGCTCGAACCTCGTCATCGACGGCGCGTACGTCGACAGCCAGCTGAAGGAAATCGCCCGCAACACCGACCTGAGCCGGTTCGTGCTGTAAGGGCCAAGCCTAACCGTTTTCCTGCGAACGCAGGGATCCAGGGTAACATGGCGAAACGCTCGCAACCTGGACTCCTGCGTTCGCAGGAGAACAAAATTGGAGAGGAGAAACCATGGACGTGACCGAAGCCATAGCCGCTCGCCGCTCCGTCCGAGGCTTCCTCGACACTCCGGTCGATCCCGCACTCCTCCGCGACCTCGCGATAAAAGCGTCCCGAGCAGCAACGGGCGGCAACCTCCAGCCCTGGCACATCGCCATAGTCCAAGGCGAACCCCTGGCCCGCCTCAAGGCGACGATGGCTGACAAGCTAGCCACCGGCGCAACCGAAACCCCAGCCTACGACGTCTACCCGCGCGACCTCGCCGCCCCCTACAGAGACCGCCGCTACGCCGTCGGCGAGGCGATGTACGCGCACCTCGGCATCCCCCGCGACGACAAGCCGGCGCGGCAGAAATGGTTCGCCCGAAACTTCGATTTCTTCGGCGCCCCCGCCGCGTATTTCTGCACGGTCGACAGGCGGATGGGTCCGCCGCAATGGTCGGACCTCGGCATGTACCTGCAAAACCTGATGCTGCTCGCGGTGGAAGCCGGCCTCGCCACCTGCCCGCAGGAATGCTGGGCGATGTATCCGGAAACGGTCGGGAGGGGCATGGATCTGCCCGAAGACCGCATGCTCTTCTGCGGCATGGCGATCGGCTACGAGGACAAGAGGGCACCTGCCAATGCGTTGCGCACGGAGCGCGCGGACGAAGCGGAATGGCTGACAACGATCCGCTGATTTAGGCTATCGACGCTAACTAAAACCACCCCCGCGAAGGCCGGGGCCCAATTGGGTGAGGATGGTAATGGAGCGATGCGCCTCGTCACGTCGGCCTTGCCAATTGGGCCCCGGCCTCCGCCGGGGTGGTGCACGCGGTCGGTGTCTTTGGTCGCAAAGCTTGTTCACCCGCGAAGGCGGGTGCCCAGACTGGGTCCCCGCCTTAGCGGGTGAACAAAAATTACAGGATTACCGTCTGAGGCTTGGCGCCCTTGATCCCCGCGAGGATCATCGCTTCCCAGACCGCAGGATCACCCGCCGCGGCCATCGCCTTGTCAGGCTCGCGCAGCGTCTTCAGCACCGCCAGCGCATCAGGCAGATAATCCGCCCACGCATCGTCGATCAACCGCGACGCCGACTCGGCATCGCCGCCGGCGTTCGCGCTGATCCGCTGTCCCGCCAGCACGCGTGCGACGCGTTCGGCGACAGGTGTAGTGGAAACGTCCATGAGCATTCTCCTCGCGGGACCGGTCTACACCAAACCCGCGAGGCGAACGAATGCTCCTTAGCGTGCCGAGCTCGGGCCCGCGCCGCGGCTCGGACCACGGCCACCACCGCCAGCCGGACGGCCACCGCCGCCCTGACCGCCGGGACGACCACCGCCCTGGGGACGACCGCCGCCGCCTTGGCCGCCGCCACCCTGGCCGCCACGGCTAGCACCCGCATAGTTACGACCAGTCGTCCCGGTCGCCCGCGGCGAATGCGTCGCGCGCGGCCGTGCCGGATCGCGCGGACGATCGATCCGGACCTCGGGATCGGCACCCATCGTCTTCACGCGCGTCTGCTTGATCTGGTTCGACAGGTTGACGAAATCGTCCGGCAGCGACCGGACCTGCACCTTCTGGCGGGTGATCCGCTCGATGTCGCGCAGGTAAGCCTTCTCGTCATCCGCGCAGAACGCGACGGCGATGCCGCTCGCGCCCGCACGCGCGGTACGGCCGATGCGGTGGACATACTGCTCGGCGACGTTCGGCAGCTCGAAGTTGATGACGTGCGAAACGCCCGAGACGTCGATACCGCGCGCGGCAATGTCGGTCGCGATCAGGACCTTGACCTTGCCCTGCTTGAACTCGCCGAGTGCCCGCTCGCGCTGGCCCTGGCTCTTGTTGCCGTGGATCGCGTTCGAGGCGATGCCGTTGCCCGCGAGCAGCTTCACGACACGGTCCGCGCCATGCTTGGTGCGCGTGAACACGAGCGCACGGTCGATCGCAGGATCGGCCAGCGTGATCGTCAGCAGCGCCTGCTTCTCCGACTGGTTGCAGAAGGTGACGTACTGGTCGACGCGCTCGGCCGTCGTCGCCGCCGGCTTCACCGACACCGTCTTCGGGTCGAGCAGGAACTGGCTGGCCAACTCGCGGATCGCGACCGGCATCGTCGCCGAGAAGAACAGCGTCTGGCGCTTCTTCGGCAGCATGCGGACGATCTTCTTCAGCGCGTGGATGAAGCCGAGGTCCATCATCTGGTCGGCTTCGTCGAGCACGAGGATCTCGATCATCGACAGGTTGCAGAAGCCCTGCTCGATCAGGTCGATCAGGCGGCCCGGCGTGGCGACGAGGATGTCGACGCCGCGGCTCAGGTCCTGGCGGTTCTTGTTGATGCTGGTGCCGCCGAACACGGTGGTCACCGACATCTTGCTGAACTGGCCGTAGGCGCGGGCGCTGTCGGCGATCTGGCTGGCGAGTTCGCGCGTCGGCGCGAGTACCAACATGCGGCAATGCGTCGGCAGGACGCGCTT
Source organism: Sphingomonas faeni (assembly GCF_003053745.1). Classification (GTDB taxonomy): domain Bacteria; phylum Pseudomonadota; class Alphaproteobacteria; order Sphingomonadales; family Sphingomonadaceae; genus Sphingomonas; species Sphingomonas faeni. The sequence goes on from NZ_QAYE01000006.1 coordinate 65,141, forward strand.
CTGGGTTTCGGTCAGGCGCTGGATCGACGGCAGCACGAACGCCGCGGTCTTGCCGGTGCCGGTCTGCGCGATGCCGAGCAGATCGCCGCCCTCGAGGAGGATCGGGATCGACTGTGCCTGGATCGGCGTCGGCTCGGTATAGCCCTTGGCTTCGAGCGCACGGACGAGCGGCTCGGCAAGGCCGAGGTTTGCAAATGACATGAATAGTCTCTCAAATAGATGCCGGGCTCGCGAATCCACACAAGGACGCGCGAGGGGCGGTGGTGTTTTGACACCCCGCGTGAAAAGGGAAGCCCGTTGGAAACGACCGAGGCGGAGCTAAGACCGGCTAGGGTCCAATCACGCTGCATTACGCCTCGATAGCGGCCATCTGGCGTATCACGGTCGAAAAGTCAACCTTCGGCCCGTTTTTGCACCCATGGCTGGGTCAGCGGCGGATCTGGCCAAGGTGCAGATAGCGCTCGTTGAACTCGGCCGCATCGCGCAGGCGGGGCCAGTCGATCACGCTCACCTGGCGCTTCTTGCGCGCGATCAGGCCGTCGGTCTCAAGCGATTTCAACACGCGATTGACGTGGACGGGGGTGAGGCCGAGCGCATCGCCCAACTGCTCCTGCGTCATCGGCAACTCATACGCCATTGCATCGGCGAGCGTCGATTTTTGGAACCGCACCGAAAATTCACACAGCAGATGCGCCAGCCGGCTCCGCGCATTGCGTCGCCCGACATTCAACAGCCACTCGCGGTGGATCGACGACTCGACCAGCGCATCGATCCACAAGGCCTGGCCCGCCGCCGGGCACGCCTCGATGAAAAGGCGCAATGCCGCGATCGGCACTTCGGCGAGCGTTAGCCGGGTCAGCGCCTGGATGTCGTGGTCGGATTCATCGAGGAACAGGTTCTGCAGATCGACGAACTCGCCCGGCATCAGGATCGACACGATCTCGCGCTCGCCGTTCGGCGTCAGCTTCTGTCGATAGGCCAGGCCGTCGAGAATGAACGTGCAGCGCGTCGGACGCTGGCCTTCGCGCAGCATATAGGTCGACGCATCGATCGTCCGGACCTTGAACGGCAATGCCGCGATCTGCGCGCGATCGTCCGCACCCATCGCCATCCGCGATTCGAACTTCCGTAACACCTTCTCAGTCACGGTGGAGATATCCACGTGCACTCTCCGCATCCAGTGCAGGAGCACTCGTTTCTCGCTGTCACCCTCTCTGGAATAGCGCGTTGCGACAATACGCACCTTATCCCAGGATTGACCGGGCCGACAAAACCCATGTTATGACATTTATGCGCCCGATTGCCGGGACCGTGGCGAAAAACGAGGCCAGCCGTTCGGCTAGCTCGTTTCGTCGATCGTCACCGTGACCGTGAGCAGAACGCTGCCCGCCTCGTTCCGGACGGCTACGCTGAACCGAGCGCCGTCGCGTGCGATCCCCGGATGATCGCTGAGATAATCACCTGCGAAGATCACCGCCTGGACGCGTGCTTCCTCGTCGTCCGCGAGGTTGGTGCCGTCGTCGTCGTTGACGTGTTTATGGTTGTCGATATCGAAGAAGTATCTGGGCATGCTCACCTTCCTCGACCGTTACGCAAGTTCGAACCTATCAGGTCGACATTGGCTCCGCTCTTACCAAAATCAGGTTTGCTGCACGCTGGATGCTCGACTTGAACTCCGTCACGGGCGTAGGATGCGTACAAACATATAGAGGATCCGCCCCATGAAACTGGCCAGCCTGAAGCATCCCGACGCCACTCGAGGACGAGACGGCAAGCTTGTCGTAGTCTCCAACGACCTCGCCTGGTACGCCGATGCGAGCCACATCGCGCCGACGCTGCAGGCCGCGCTCGACGACTGGGATCGGCTTTCGATCGACCTCAAGAACCTGTCGACAGATCTCGAGCACGAGATGATCCCGATGCGCCGCTTCCACGAGCATGACGCCGAGTCGCCCTTGCCACGGGCGTATCAATGGGCGGATGGCTCGGCCTACGTGAATCATGTTGCGCTCGTGCGACAGGCGCGCGCGGCGGAAATGCCCGACAGCTTCTGGCACGATCCGTTGATGTACCAGGGCGGCTCGGATGGGTTCCTCGGGCCCCGCGATCCGATCCCGCTCGCCGACGAGTCCTGGGGTTGCGACATGGAGGCTGAGGTCGTCGTCGTGACCGGCGACGTCCCGCTCGGCGCGAGTCGCGATGAGGCGCTGGCAGCGATCCTGCTGGTCGGGCTCACCAACGACGTCTCGCTTCGCAACCTGATCCCCGGCGAGCTCGGCAAGGGCTTCGGCTTCTTCCAGTCGAAGCCGGCCAGCGCGTTCTCGCCCGTCTTCGTCACGCCCGACTCGCTCGGCGACTGGTGGAAGGACGGCAAGCTGCACCGCAAGCTGATGGTCGACCTCAACGGCCAGCCGCTCGGTCGCGCCGAGGCCGGCGAGGACATGACGTTCGATTTCGGTACGCTCGTCGCGCATGCCGCCAAGACCCGGAAGCTGGGCGCGGGAACGATCGTGGGCTCGGGCACCGTCTCGAACCGCGGCCCCGATGGCGGTCCGGGCAAGTCGGTTGCCGAGGGCGGCGTCGGCTATTCCTGCCTCGCCGAAGTGCGGACGATCGAAACCATCCAGGGCGGCAAGCCCGTCACGCCGTTCCTCAAACAGGGCGACGTCGTCCGCATCTGGGCTGAGGACGACAAGCGCCATCCGATCTTCGGCGTGATCGAACAGACCGTCGGCGGCTGAATTCCGCGGAGGGGGAGAAAAAATCCGCGCGGCACATCGTGAATGCGCAACTCCCCCTCGCAATCTGCGTTGAAATTTAATAACAAGCCTCGGTAAGAGTGTTCCGCGGTCACAGCGGCCTCATGGAGATGGAATGACGATGGCAAGCGAGCATCCGCGCGCCAATTTGCAGCCACTTACGCTGCATATCCCCGAGCCGAAGTTCCGCCCCGGCGACGCGGTGGACTTCGCCGAAGTCGACGTGCCGCCCGCCGGCGAAGCACGCCGTCCCGACACCGCTGACAAGGCGTCCGACTTCATCGATCTCGCCTACACATTGGTCCGCGTGCTCGACGACGACGGCAACGCGGTCGGCCCTTGGGATCCCAAGCTTTCGCCCGACGTGATGCGCCGCATGTTGCGCAGCATGGCGCTGCTCCGCGCTTTCGACGAACGCATGTTCCGCGCACAGCGGCAGGGCAAGACCAGCTTCTACATGAAGGCGCTCGGCGAGGAGGCGGTCGCAGTCGCGGCGGCCTACGCGCTCGATTATGAGGACATGTGCTTTCCCTCGTACCGCCAGCAGGGGCTGTTGATCGCACGGGGCTGGAGCCTCGTCGACATGATGAACCAGATCTATTCGAACACGGCCGATAGGCTCGGCGGCAAGCAGCTGCCGATCATGTATTCGGTCAAGGAGGCCGGGTTCTTCTCGATCTCGGGCAACCTAACGACCCAATATCCACAGGCGGTCGGCTGGGCGATGGCGTCCGCCGCCAAGGGCGACACGCGGATCGCCGCGACCTGGTGCGGCGAAGGCTCGACCGCAGAGGGCGACTTCCACTCCGCCTGCACGTTCGCCGCGGTCTACCGCGCGCCGGTGATCTTCAACGTCGTCAACAACCAGTGGGCAATCTCGAGCTTCTCCGGTTTCGCCGGCGCGGAGGCGACGACGTTCGCGGCGCGCGCGGTCGGCTACGGGATCGCCGGACTCCGCGTCGACGGCAACGACGCGCTGGCAGTCTATGCCGCGACCGAATGGGCTGCCGAGCGCGCGCGCACCAACCAGGGCCCGACGCTGATCGAGCACTTCACCTACCGCGCGGAAGGCCACTCGACCTCCGACGATCCCGGCCAGTACCGCAGCGAGGGCGAACCCAACGCCTGGCCTCTCGGCGACCCGATCAAGCGCCTCAAGGATCACCTCATTGCAATCGGCGAATGGGACGAGGAGCGCCACGCGGCACAGGACAAGGAACTCGCCGAGCAGGTCAAGGCCGCGCAGAAGGAAGCCGAGAAGAACGGTATCCTCGGCCACGGCCTGCACCAGCCGCTCGAGTCGCTGTTCGACGGCGTGTTCGAGGAACTGCCGTGGCATCTGAAGGAGCAGCGCCAGCAGATGCTCGACGAAGAAACGGCCAGCGGCCGTCCATGGGATCGCAAGGCATGAGCGACATGACGCAAGCACCCGAGTCCGAGGCAACGGACGCCGAGCCCACTACCCGCATGAACATGATCCAGGCGATCAACTCCGCCATGGACATCATGATGGAGCGCGACCCCGACGTGATCGTCATGGGCGAGGACGTCGGCTATTTCGGCGGCGTCTTCCGTGCGACCGCCGGGCTCCAGGCCAAGCACGGCAAGACCCGCGTGTTCGACACCCCGATCACCGAATGCGGGATCATCGGCGTCGCGGTGGGCATGGGCGCGTACGGCCTGCGCCCCGTCCCCGAGATCCAGTTCGCGGACTATATCTACCCTGCGCTCGACCAGCTCGTGTCCGAAGCCGCACGCCTACGCTACCGCTCCGCCGGCGAGTTCACCTCGCCGATCACGGTGCGCTCGCCCTTCGGCGGCGGCATCTTCGGCGGCCAGACGCACAGCCAGTCGCCGGAGGGGCTCTTTACCCATATGTCGGGTATCAAGACGGTCATTCCGTCGACGCCGTACGACGCGAAGGGCCTGCTGATCGCCGCGATCGAGGACAATGATCCGACGCTCTTCTTCGAGCCCAAGCGCATCTATAACGGCCCGTTCGACGGCTACTGGGATCGCCCGTCGCAGAACTGGTCGAAGCACCCGGCCGGCGAAGTCCCGACCGGCTATTACAAGATCGAGCTCGGCAAGGCGAAGATCGTCCGCGCGGGCGAGGCGCTCACCATCCTCGCCTACGGTACGATGGTCCATGTCTGCGCGGCCGTCGTCGCCGAAGCCAGGATCGACGCCGAGATCGTCGACCTGCGCACGCTCGTGCCGCTCGATATCGAGACGATCGAGGCGTCGGTAAAGAAGACCGGCCGCTGCATGATCGTCCACGAGGCGACTCGGACCAGCGGCTTCGGCGCGGAGCTGTCGGCGATCGTCCAGGAACGCTGTTTCTACCATCTCGAGGCGCCGATCGAGCGCGTGACCGGGTTCGACACGCCGTACCCGCACAGCCTCGAATGGGCGTATTTCCCGGGGCCGGTTCGCATCGGCGAAGCCCTGAAAAAGATCATGAAGGACGCATAATGGCCCGCTTCACCTTCAAGCTGCCGGACATCGGCGAAGGCATCTCCGAGGCCGAGATCGTCGCATGGCACGTCGCCATCGGCGACCGCGTCGAGGAGGATTCGCCGATCGCCGACATGATGACCGACAAGGCCACCGTCGAGATGGAGTCGCCGGTGACGGGTGTCGTCGTAGAACTCGCGGGCGAGGTCGGCGACCAGGTGTCGATCGGCGCCGCGCTGGTGGTGATCGAGACGGACGCGGTCGACGCCGCGGACGAAGTCGTCGCCGCGCCGCTCACCTCCGCCCAGGCCGAGACCGCCGAGCAATACGAAGCCGAAAACCCGGGCGTCGAAATCCTCCCCGAAACGGGGAGGGGGACCGCCGGCGAAGCCGGGGGTGGAGGGGGCGTGCCTCAAGCGACCCCGTCGGTGGAAGGTACTCCGCCCGTGGAGTTCGCCTCGCCAGTGAAGGCTGCCCCGCCCGTGGAAGCGCCCCTCCACCATCCTGCGGATGGTCCCCCTCCCCGTGCCGGGGAGGATAAGACCCACGCCCTCGCATCCCCCGCAGTCCGCGCCCGCGCACGCGATCTCGGCATCGACCTCGCCTCGGTAAAAACCGACTCCGACCGAGTCCGCCACGCCGACCTCGACGCCTACCTCCGCTACGGCTCAGGCGAAGGCTACCACCCCCCGCACGCGTCGCGCGCCCGCGAGGACCAGCCCATCAAGGTCATCGGCATGCGTCGCCGCATCGCCGAGAACATGGCCGCGTCGAAGCGCGCGATCCCGCACTTCACCTATGTCGACGAGATCGACGTCACCGCATTGGAAGCAATGCGCGCCGACCTCAACGCTAACCGCGGCGGCCGTCCCAAGCTGACGATGTTGCCGCTGATGATCGTCGCGATCTGCAAGACGATCCCCGACTTCCCGATGCTCAACGCGCGCTACGACGACGAGGCGGGCGTGGTCACGCGGCACGGCGCCATTCACCTCGGCATGGCCGCGCAGACCGACGCCGGGCTCACCGTCCCCGTGATCCGCGACGCGCAGGACCGCAACGTCTGGCAGCTCGCAACCGAGATCACGCGTCTCGCCGAAGCCGCGCGTGCGGGCAAGCTCGCCCCCAGCGAAATGGGCGGCGGCACGATCACCGTGACCTCGCTCGGCCCGCTCGGCGGCATCGCCACGACCCCGGTGATCAACCGCCCCGAAGTCGCGATCGTCGGCCCCAACAAGATCGTCGAGCGTCCAGTCTTCAAGGGTGACGAAGTAGTGCGCGCCAAGCTGATGAACCTGTCGATCAGCTGCGACCACCGCGTCGTCGACGGCTGGGACGCGGCAAGCTTCGTCCAGGGTCTCAAGAAGTACCTCGAAACCCCCGTCCTGCTCTTCGCCGACTGAACGCACGTGAAGGGCATGCACCGCGGAAGCCTGACGATCGAGGGTAAATTCGAGGGCATGCTCGACGGCACCGCGATCGTCCCGGCCGGCGCCACCGCCGAGATCGCCGGGATGATCGACGGTACGCTGATCGTCGAACCCGGCGCGACGGTGCTCGTCAGCGGCATGGTCGACGGCGAGATCGTCGATCGCGGCGGTCAGATAACCGTGACCGGCATGGTCAGCCGCTAACCGCCGCACGCCTACGCCGCAGACGTGAAGTACCCAGACAATCCTCCCCCGCCAGGGGGAGGTGGCAGGCAAAGCCTGACGGAGGGGGCGGCAAGCGGAGCCGCTGTTCAGGTCGCGCCTTACCCACGAGCCTTCTGCAAGGACCCCGCAATCCGCCGCGCAAGACTCCGCGGCGTAAACCGTATCCCCTCGGCCATCGCGAAGTTCAGCGCACCGGACACCTTCACCGCGCGGTTTGCGGCCAGCGCCGCCAACCCGTCACGCACGACCGCCGCCGGATCGCTCGCCAATCGCTCGAACAGCGCGGTATCGCCAAGCCCCGCCACATCGGCGAACTCGGTCCGCGTCGGCCCGGGGCACAGCGCCGCCACGCGCACGCCCTTGCCCTTCACCTCCTCGTGCAGCGCCTCGGAAAAGCTCAGCACGAACGCCTTGCTCGCATAATAGACCGCCATCCACGGCCCCGGCTGGAACGACGCGACCGAGGCGAGGTTGAGGATTCCGCCCGATCCACGCGCGATCATCTGCGGCAGCACGGCATGCGTCAGCGCCACCAATGCACGGCAATTCAGGTCGATCATGCCCAGTTGCAGCGCGCTGTCCAGCTCGGCGAAATCACCCCGCGCACCAAACCCGGCATTGTTGACGAGTATGTCGATCGGCAACGCGGCGGCGGCGATGGCAGCAATGAGCGTGTCCGGACCAGCCTGGTCCGCGAGATCGGCGGCAAACACATGCACCGCGACGCCGTGCGCCGCACGCAGTTCGGCCGCCAGCGCCTCCAACCGATCAACCCGACGCGCTGTCAGGATCAGCGCATTGCCCTCGGCCGCAAGCGCCCGCGCAAAGCCTTCGCCCAACCCCGCCGATGCGCCGGTGATCAATGCCGTCGTCATAGCCCGCATCCCTATCCGAGAAGCCACGAACCTGCGCCGCCGGCAAGGTCTTGGCAACAACCCCCTCTCCCATCGGGGAGAGGGAAGGGGCCCGCGGCGTCTCCGCCGTGGGAAGGGTGAGGGCACGCCCCAATCGGCGCCCGCGTCAAACGATCTCGAACAACCCCGCCGCGCCCATGCCCCCCGCGGTGCACATCGACACCACGACATAACGCACACCGCGCTTGCGTCCCTCGATCAGCGCATGCCCGACCAGCCGCGACCCGGTCATCCCGAACGGATGCCCGACCGCGATCGCGCCGCCGTTGACGTTGTATTTCTCCGGATCGATCCCGAGGAAATCGCGACAATACAGGCACTGCGACGCGAACGCCTCGTTCAGCTCCCAAAGCCCGATGTGACCAACCGACAACCCCGCCCGCTCGAGCAGTTTCGGAATCGCGAAGATCGGTCCGAGGCCCATTTCCGCCGGGCTGCAACCCGCCGCCTGGAACCCGCGATAGATGCCCAGGATATCCTTGCCCTCGGCCTCGGCCGTCCTGCGATCCATCAGCAACTGCGCCGACGCGCCATCGGAAAGCTGGCTAGCATTGCCCGCAGTCACGCTCGATCCCGGCCCCGAGAACTCGCCGCCCGGCCACACCGTCTTCAGCCCGCGCAGCCCCTCCAGCGTCGTGCCGGCGCGAATGCCCTCGTCCTGCGACAAGGTGACGCTCTCGATCCCGGCATGCGCGCCCTGCTTGTCGTACAGCGCCTTCTCGACGGTTATCGGCACGATTTCCTCAGCGAACGCACCGCTCGCCAGGCCGGCGGCGGCACGCTGCTGGCTTATCGCGGCGTATTCGTCCTGGGCCTCGCGACTGATCCCGTATTTCTCCGCGACGATCTCCGCGGTCTCGATCATCGGGATATACGCCGCCGGCTCCTTCGCCACGACGCTCGCGTTGACGAAGCGCGGCGCGTCCTTCGTCACGGTATAGCTGATCGACTCCATCCCGCCCGCCAGCGCCACGTCAGCCTCGTCGCACATGATCGTCCGCGCCGCGAGCGCCACCGCGGTCAGCCCCGATCCGCACTTCCGATCGAGCGTGAAGGCCGGCACCGACTCCGGCAGCCCACCCGCGAAGATCGCCATCCGCCCGGCATTGCCGCCCTGCGTGCCCCATTGATTGCCGACCCCCCAGAACACCTCGTCGATCCGCGCCGGATCTACCCCTGCGCGCTCGACGACGGCGTTCATCACATGCCCCGCCAGCACCGGCGCCTCGGTCGCGTTGAACGCGCCACGATACGCCTTGCCGATAGCGGTACGGGCAGTCGAGACGATGGCGGCTTCACGCATGCTGGAACCTTTCGAGGATCGGGTATGCACTCGACCTAGGCGTTCCGGCGCGGCGGCGAAACCCCTTAAGGAACGCGCGCGAGCCATCCCCCGCTAAATCCGGCGCGGTCCAGCCCGCGTCGGATATGCGGGTTTCGCCGCATCGTGTTCCACACCATGCCGGTTCGCCAGTTCTCGATCATCGCGACGATCGGCCCCTGGTCGATGCCGAGATAATCGACGTCGACCCAGCCAACTCCGGGCACGATCCGGCCATGCTTGAGCGGTTCGCCCACCTCCGTCAGCGTCGGGTTGAACGCGTCGAAGAACCCGTATTTGCCGTAGATCCCCTTGCCATAGCGATCGTGCATCGCAGTGATCGTGGGGATGACGAGATCCGGCGCAAACACGATCGATCCGACCGCGGCGGTAGGCGCCAGCGTACCGTCGTCGCGGGCGCCGGGCCCGCGTTCGGAGTAACTGAAGAACTCCCGCGTACGCCCGCCGATCGTCGCCTTGAAATCGCCCGGCCCGTCGCACGCGGTCAGTCCCCAGATGTCGGGGCCATAGCCGGCGACCCCCCCCGCATTGGCGATCGCATAGTCACGCTGCGCGATCGTCGCACGCTTGCTGTTCTCGAAATAATCGATGCCCTTGGTCGTGATATACGCGTCGCGGATGCCGCGGAAATCGACCCAGACGTGGCTGTACTGGTGCACGAACATCGGCGGATAATGGAGATGATCGCCGCGCCACGACGGTTCGAACTGCGCGGTCAGCGCGCCCCAGGTCGATGGCGGCAGCGGATGCGTCGGCGATCCCAGCGCGAGCAGATACATCAGCATCCCCTCGTTGTAGATATTCCAGTCGCTCGGGATGAAGCCGCTTTCGGGATGCCAGCCCATCGACAGGAACGGCGCACGCGGCGTGATCCACGTCCAGTCGACCGCGCCGTAGATCTGGTCGGCCAGCGCGCGGATCCGCTGTTCCTCGGGGTGATCGCCGTCGAACCAACTCTGCGCGAACAGCATCCCGCCCACCAGCAGCGCGGTATCGATCGTCGACAGTTCCGCGCGCGCGAACCGCTGGCCCTTGGTGATGCCGAGAAAGTGGTAGAAGAATCCCTTGTATCCGCTGTTGCCGGTCGGCTCGGGGCCCATCGGCGCGATCGCGAAGAACTCCATCGTCGCCAGCGTCCGCTTGCGCGCCTGTTCGCGCGTGATCCAGCCGTTGACGACGCCGATCGGATAGGCGGTCAACGCGAACCCGACCGCGGCGATCGACGAGAAGGACGGCGTCGGCCATCGATCGAGCGCCAGCCCGGTGACCGGGTCGGTCGTGTCCCAGAAATACAGGAAAGCGCGCTCCTGCAGATTGTCGATCAGCGGGTTGGCGGACGGCGGCGGTTCGGACGGCGCCGTGCCTGTAACGCTCTCGATCGCCTTGACCAGCGGCCGCCCGACCGATGTGCATCCCGCGGTAAGTCCACCGAGCGAGATCGCCCCGGTGCCGAGAAACTGCCGTCGATCGAGCATCCGAACTCCTGATCAGGGTACGCCACGACCATGAGGTCAGGCGGGCGACTGGAAGGGTCGCCCGTCCTTAACGCATCAGAACCTGTAACCAACCCTGAACTGGATCCGCCGCGGGAGGGTCAGCGTGCTCGTGCCGATCCGTGCGGGTTCGAGTGGATCGGTCGCCTGGCCGGTCGCGGGGTCGATCGTGTTATTGAACGACGCGTCGAACCCCTCGAAGTTCTTGTTGTTGAACGCGTTGAGCAGGTCGACCGCCGCCTCGAACTGATCCTCCTTGCCGAGCACGCTGAAGCGCTTGGCCAGCGTCAGGTTGACCTCGCAATAGGCGAACACGCCCTTGATGCAGTTCTTCCGCGGATACCGCGCGGTGAAGCGGTTGAAGCCCGAATCCGCGCCGTTGGTCGCATCGGTGACCTGGAACGCCTGGCCGCTGCCCAGCGTGTTCAGCATCGAGAACTGGAAGCCGAGCGGCAGGTCGACCATGCCCGAGATGACGACCCGATGACGCTCGTCGCCAGCACGCGGGCGCCAGCCATAGGCGTCCGGCGTGATCGCATCGAGGCTGAACAGATCGCCGCCGTTCTGCTCGCCCTTCGAGAAGGTGTAGGCGACGTTCAGGCCCCAGCCCGACGACTTGGTGTAGTTCTTGTCGAGCGTGAAATAGATCGCCTTGTACCGCGTATCGAGTCCGTCGAGGCCGACGATCGCGTTCGCATAGCCGAACGGTTGCAGCGGCGCGGTGTTGCAGCAGCCACCAAGCCCGTCCAGGGTCCGCGTCGCGAAGATGTTGGTATAGCCGTTGCGCCCGCGGATATAGGAGGCGGTCAACGCGGCCTGGAAGATCCCGACCTTCTGGCGAATACCGATGCTCGCCTGGTCGTTGACCGGTGGGCGCGCATCGTTCTTCACCGCGAACAGTTCCGGCAGCCCTTGCGTCGAGGTGGCGGCGAGCTGCAACAGCCCGTCGCGCGTCATATAGGCGGGGTTCCACTGGACGGTCGGCAGGCCCTCGCGCGGCGCGCCGTTTGGCGAGAAGCGGAACACGCCGATCGGGTTGATCGTGCGGCTGAGCTCGTCGACCGTGTTGTTGAAGTTATTGCGATCGTAATAGCGCCCGATCCCGCCGAAGATGACCGTCGTCTGGTCGTCCTTCAGATCGTACGAAAACCCGAATCGGGGGGCGATCGCGCCAGCGAACGGACTGCGGTTGCTGCCGTCGGTGATGTAGTTTTCCGGATCGAAATACGACGTCGTGGGCAGCGCGCGCAGCGCGGCGGCGGCGTTGGCGGGCGTACGATATTCGTTGTTGAAGCCGTTCGTTTCGTAATCCCAGCGGACGCCGACGTTGAGCTGGAGCTTGCTTGTGACGTCCCAGTCGTCCTGTACGTACAGGCCGATCTGCGTGTTCGAGGCGAGGATCTTGCCGCTGCCGAGGCCCAGTCGTGCTTCGGCCGGCGACGCGAAGGTCAGCCCGTTCTGCGGCTCGCGCCGATAGGTGTAGCGCGGCTGGATGAACGACTGGTTGTCGAACTCGATATCGGTGATCTCGACGCGGGCGCCCGCCTTGAACGAATGGTTCTGAAGGCCGGTGTAGGTGACGTCGTCGCGCAGCGTGTAGCCCTGCTGAACCTCGCGACGGGTCGAATCCTTGCCGCCGAAGATGATCACGCCGTCATAGTCGTAGGTCGGGAGATCAGGGTTGAGCGACGTCGGATTGAACGTGTAGCTCAGATAATTGGCGTTGAACTCGTTGATGAAGTTGCTGCCGGTATAGGTCCATTTGTACAAATACGTGTCGACGACGTTGATCTTGTTCTCGGCGTTTTCATACGAGACGTTGCCGCCGAAATTCTGGATGTCGGTTTCCTGGCGTCGGCTGAACGACAGGTCCATCACCTGGTTGCTGTCGGGCGTCAGGGTCAGCTTGCCGAAGTAAAAATCGCCGCGGAACGGACTGACGAACGCGCCTTCGAAGTCGCTCAGGCGACGCCCGGAATTGGCCTCGAAATCGGCGACCGCCGCGGTCGAACCGGTGCTGTCGACGTTGAACGCGCGATCCTGGTCGTTGCCTTCGTAGGTCGCGAAGAAGAACAGCTTGTCCTTGATGATAGGGCCGCCGAGCGACACGCCGTATTGCTTGCGCTTGAAGGCGGGTTCGGGGCGGTTGTTGGCCTTGTCGAGGTAGGATTTCTCGCTGAGGCTCTTGTCGGTATATTGGCCGAACGCCTCGCCGTGGAACTCGTTGGTGCCCGACTTGGTGACCGCGGTGATGATCGCGGCGCCGGCCTGCTCGTACTCGGCCTTGTAGTTCTGCGTCAGGACGCGGAATTCCTGCACCGCCAGCTGGCCGAACGGGTTGCCGCGGCTGTTCTGCTGGCCGGCGACGCCGCCCTCGCGCAGCTTGTTCTTCAGGCTGACGCCATCGATGAAAACGTTGACCTGGCTGGCGATCGACGCGCCTGACTGGAATCCCTTGTTGGTCTCGCTGTCGTTGTATTTCACGCCCGGCGCGAGGGCCGCGAACGACAGGAAATTGCGATCGGTCTGCGGCAGGTTGCGGATCTGCTGCTGGCTGACGTTGGTCGCGACTTCGCTGGTCCTGGTCTCGACCAGTCGCCCGCCGGTAACCACGATCTCCTGGCCGTGGCCGGAGCCGAGCCGCCGGTCGTGGCGCCGGTTGCGTCGGTGTTCGCAGCCAGCGCCGCCGCCGCTGGTGCGAGCGTCGCGTCGAGCGTCGCGGACTGGCCGATCGAGACGATGATGCGCTGTACCGAAACGTCGCCGTTCGTACCCGTGACGGTGATCGTGTACTGCGCCGGCCGCAGTCCGTTGAGGATGTAACTCCCGTTCGCTGCCGTCACCGTGCGGAAGCTCTGGTTGGTCCCCCCGTTCACCGCCACCACCGTCGCCCCGGCCACCGCCGCGCCCGCCGCATCGCGGACCTGTCCGCGGATCGCGGCGGTCGTCGTCTGCGCGGTCGCGGTGGTCGGTAGGGCGACTGCCGAACCGAGGATCGTCGTCGTCACCAGCGCAGCGCGCAGCGCCGCGACCATCATGGTCTTCATGTCGAATAGTCCCCTGTGCTGGACGGGATCGGCAAATGGCTGGGCACAATCGGGGCTGTCCTGCCGATGGCAGTGCCGAATGCTGCTGCTCGCGACGGTCGCGACCCCATGCCCTGGACCTCTCCGGTTGCCGCTCCCGATGAAGACGGCCCCGGCGCCATGATCTTTGTCGCGCTGCCGGGATCGAGGCTCTACGCTCGCTTCTCGAACTCTGCCAATGGCTGGATGACGTGGGGCGTGGATTCGGCGGTGGTCCGTGTCATAATCGCCACAATCCATGTTTGCCGCCCAGTGCGACAGTAATGAGGCTGAAGATGACCAATGATCCCTTGGGTTTTTCCGGCGTCGACGTCACCCGAGACGGGCATGTTGCGATCGTCACGTTCGTGCGGCCGCCGCACAACTTCGCCGATCTCGCGCTGATCGAAGCGATCGGGGCTGCGTTCGCCGCTGCGGATGCCGACCGCGAGGTGCGCGCGATCGTCCTGCAATCCGAGGGCAAGGTGTTCTGTGCGGGCGCGGACCTCGTCAACGCCAATCCGGTTGCCGCGGAGCGGACCGAGGGTGAGCGCAACCCGTTCTACGTTGCCGCCGCCAAGCTGTTCGCCGTCGAGACGCCGGTCGTCGCCGCGATCCAGGGTGCAGCGGTCGGGGCGGGGCTCGGCCTCGCGCTCGTCGCCGATTTTCGCGTGGCCTCGCCCGAGGCAAAGTTCGTCGCCAACTTCGTCCAGATCGGCTTCCACCCCGGCTTCGGTATCTCCGCGGTGCTGGAACGCGTGATCGGTCGCCAGCGCGCGCTGCTCATGACCCTGACCGCGCGTCGTATCCGCGCCGAGCAGGCGGAGTCCTGGGGGCTGGCGGACGCGGTGGTACGCGCGGACCAGTTGCGCGCGGAGGCGTTGTCGCTGGCAAGGGAGATCGCGGCAGGCGCGCCACTCGCGGTCGGCTCGACGCGAAAGACGATGCGCGGAGACCTGTTCGCGCTGGTCCAATCGCAAACCGATCACGAACTCGCCGAACAGGCCTGGTTGCAGAAGACCAACGACTTCGCCGAAGGTGTCCGCGCCGTCAGCGAACGCCGTCCCGGCATTTTTACCGCCACCTGATTGTTCACCCGCGAAGGCGGGGGCCCAGACTGGGCTACCGCCTTCGCGGTAGAACACGCTTGAAGCGCAACCTGCCCCTCACTTCATCAAGACAAGCTCTTCCGCCATCGTTGGATGCAGCGCGACCGTCGCATCGAAATCGGCCTTGGTGAGCCCCGCCTTCACCGCCACCGCAGCCGATTGCAGGATCTCCGGACAGTCCGGCCCGATCATGTGGATGCCAACCACCCGGTCGGTCTCGCCATCGCAGATCATCTTGTACAGCGACCGCTCGTTGCGGCCCGCGAGCACGTTCTTCATCGGCCGGAAGTCGCTCGAATACACCCTAACCGAGCCGAGTGCTTCCCGAGCCTGCGATTCGGTCATCCCGACGCCCGCCATCGGCGGATGGCTGAACACCGCGGCGGGCACGTTGGCGTAATCGACGCGTGTCGGCTTGCCACCGTAGAACGTGTCCGCGAACGCCTGCCCCTCGCGGATTGCGACCGGGGTCAGCTGGATGCGGTTGGTGACGTCGCCGACCGCAAAGATCGAGTCGCAGCTCGACTTGTTGTCTTCGTCGACGATCACCGCACCGGCGGCGTCCATCTCGACGCCCGCCGTTTCGAGCCCGAGGCCCTTGGTGTTCGGCAGGCGCCCGGTAGCGAACATAACAAGGTCGACGGTAATCGGCTCATGCCCGCTCATGCGAACGGTGAGACACCCATCCGAATCCTTCTCGATGCTCTCGAACGCAGCGTTGAAGCGGAAATCGATGCCCTTGCTCATCGAGATCTGGAGCAGCCGGTCGCGGATCGATTCGTCATAGCCGCGCAGGATGACGTCGGTGCGGTTCACGAGCGTCACGTGCGATCCGAACTGGTGGAAGATCCCCGCGAACTCGTTGGCGATATAGCCCGCGCCGGCAATCAGCACGCGCTTGGGCACGTCGTCGAGGTGGAAGACTTCGTTCGAGGTGATGCCGTGCTCGGCGCCGGGGAACTCGGGCACCAGCGGATGCGCACCGACCGCGATCAGGATCTTTGCGGCGGTCTTCGTGGTGCCATCGGCGAGCGTGACTTCATTCGGCCCGGAGACGACCGCACGCTGGTGGATGATGTCGACATGGTTGTTCTGCAGCGTGGTCGTATAGGCGCCGTTGATCCGGTCGACCTCCTCCATCACGTTGTCGCGCAACGTCGGCCAGCTGAACGCGCAGTTGTCGGGCACCTGCCACCCAAACCGCTTGGCGTCCTTCAGATCCTCGGCGAAATGCGCGCCGTAGATCAGCAGCTTCTTCGGCACGCAGCCACGAATGACGCAGGTCCCGCCGACCCGGTATTCTTCGGCGACGGCGACGCGCGCGCCATGCGCGGCGGCGACGCGCGATGCACGCGTCCCGCCCGAGCCTGCGCCGATGACGAACAGGTCATAGTCGAATTGGGTATCGGTCACGGATGTGGTGTCGGTCACGGGCAGTCCTCGTAGGTCGCGTGCCGCGGGGCGGCTTTGCATGCCATCTGGGGCAGGGGGCGCGAGGCGGCAACCCCGGCGCGGCGATCACGCTGATCGGCTCAGCCTATCGCTGCCCCGCCTTGCGCATCGGCATCGCGTCGATCGTCGCCTCCAGCGCGGCGGCAGGGAAGGGCTTGGCGCTACGCAGTTTTTCTCCCCCGTCCTTGCCGATGAGGATGGCGGTAAAGCTGGCGGGGAGGCGGTATTTGCGGCGGAGCGCTGCGGCTGGGTCACTCGCGCCTCGAACCGTGTCGCCAATGATTTCGACGATGGTGAGGTCCCGAGCGGCGGCGTTGGTTTTCCACCGGGCGAGGATGCGTTGTTGTTCGGTGAGTGATGCGTCATCGACGGCTGGGGCGGACACGATCAATATCCGCCGCTCCCACTTCATCTGCGCGACGGTGGGTGAGGCTGCGAGCGCGATGGCAAGGAGTAGAGGCATGAGGATGTAACGCCTCAGCCCCTCCAGTTCTCCCGCGCCCTCTAGTTCTCCCGCGAAGGCGGGAGCCCAGGATCAAAAGCGCTGTGGGTGGTATCCTGGGCCCCCTCCTCCGCGGGGGAACAAGAAAGAGGTTTCCCCTCGGAATTACCCAAAAGCGCGCTTGATCAGATCGTCCGTCGAAGGATCGAACGTCTGCCCGCCCTTCTCAGCAGCCTTCGCCATTTCCTTCCCCAGCTCCACCCCGAACTGGTCGAACGAGTTGATCCCCAGCAGCACGCCATTCACGAACACCCGGTGCTCGTAAAACGCGATCAGCGCCCCCAGCGTCCGCGCATCCAGATCGTCGAGCAGCAACGTCGAAGACGGCCGATCGCCCGAATAGCTCCGCGCCGGATCCTCGACCTGCTTGCCCGCCATCAACGCAGCACCCTGCGCGAACGCGTTGAGCAACAGCGCCCGGTGATGCTCCTCGGGCAGCGTGTCGCCGGGCTCGATCACCGCGATGAACTCGACCGGCACGAGATGCGTGCCCTGGTGGAGCAACTGGAACACCGCATGCTGCGCCTCCGTACCGACGCCACCCCAGGTGATCGCCGCCGAAGGCCGCCCAAGCGGCTGCCCGTCGACCGTCACAGACTTGCCGTTCGACTCCATCTCAAGCTGCTGGAGATAGCTCGGCAGCAACCGCAACCGCTCGTCATACGCGAACGGCGCGCGCGTCTCGGCATGGCGGATCTGCGTGTAATACAGGTCCGCGAACGCCGCCAACACAGGCGCATTCTCGTGGAGCGCCGAAAGCCGGAAATGCCGGTCCATCTCGGCCGCCCCCTCGAGCAGCTCCTCGAACCGGTCCCACCCCAGCGCGATCGCCGCCGGAAAACCGATCGTCGACCACAGCGAATACCGCCCACCGACGCTTTCGGCGAACGGCAGGATGCGCGTCTCGTCGACACCCCATTCCATCGCCTTCTCAGGGGACGCGGTCAGCGCGATCACGCGGCCATAGGGGTCCTCGACATTATGCTCGGTCATCCACTGCAGCACGCTTTCGGCGTTCATCAGCGTTTCGGTCGTGGTGAACGTCTTCGACGCGACCACCAGCAACGTCGCCGCCGGATCGAACTTCGCGAACACGTCCTCCAGCGCCACGCCGTCGACATTCGCGACGATCGCCACGTCGTAGCGCTTGTCGTCACGCCCCAGCGCATCGACCAGCAACTGCGGCCCCAGCGCCGACCCACCGATCCCGACGTGCAGGATATGCCGCACCGGACCCAGCGCCTCGGCCTCGATCGCGTCGATCAGCGTCCGCATCCGCTGGTGGCTCGCCTGCGCGATCGCGACGCTCTCGGGCTTGCCCTCGCCGCGCTCGGCAGTGTGCTCGACCGCGCGGCCTTCGGTGACGTTGACGACCTCGCCCGAGAACAGCGCCTGGCGCTTGCCCGCCAAATCCTGCGCCTTCGCCATCTCCTCGAACGCCGTCACCATGTCCGTCGTCAGGTGAGTCTTCGACCAGTCGAAGTGAATCCCCGCGACATCGAGGCTCAGCTTCGAGAGGCGCTCCGAGTCCGCTGCGAACAGGTCGGTCAGCTTGGTGGCGGGCAGGGCTTCGATCTTGGACCAGTCGGCGGTCATGCTACTTCTCCGAATAGACGTGCGCGCCGGTCATGCTGCAAGCGCGAGACCGCGACAACGCTCTTTCGGTGACACGTATCCCGCACACGCTTGACGATAGGCGCGGTCTGGGCAAACCCGCGCACATGGCAAATGACGTGAAGACGAAACCGCAGCGGTCCGAAACAAGCGAGACCTTCCGCTTCCTGCTGAAGCTCGCCGTGGTCGTGCTGATCCTGCGCAGCTTCATCTTCGCGCCGTTCAGCATCCCGTCCGAATCGATGCTGCCCCGGCTGCTGATCGGCGACTATCTCTTCGTCTCGAAGTGGAACTACGGCTATTCGCGCTGGTCGCTTCCCGCGGGCATCCCGCTGATCCCCGGCCGCATTTTCGGTAGCACGCCGACGCGCGGCGACGTCGTCGTCTTCCGCGCACCCGAAGTGCTCGATCACGACGTCATCAAGCGCGTCATCGGCCTGCCCGGCGAGACCATCCAGATGCGCCAGGGCACCGTCTACCTCAACGGCAAAGCGATCCCGAAGCTTCGCATCGCCGACTTCACGATCCCGCTGACCGAGAACTTCAACGCTGAGAAATGCGGCGCGCCGTACGTCGACGTCGTCGCGAACGTCCAGATCTGCCGCTACCCCCGCTTCCGCGAAACGCTTCCCGGCGGCCGCAGCTACGAAGTCCTCGACCAGGCCGAACTCCCCGACCGCGACGATACCGGGCTCTACACGATCCCCGCCGGCCACATCTTCGTAATGGGCGACAACCGCGACGACAGCGGCGACAGCCGCTTCCCCGCACCGCAGGGCATGGGTTACGTCCCGCTCGAGAACGTCGAGGGCAAGGCGGTCGTCAACTTCTTCTCGACCGACGGCGATGCCGAATGGCTGAAGCCCTGGACCTGGGTTAGTGCCGCGCGCTGGAGCCGTATCGGGGAAGGCTTTTGAGCGACCTCGCCGGCTGGCTGAAGACGCTCTTCGGCCGCGCACCGACCAACCTCGCCCCCTATGAGCGCGCGCTGACGCACGGCAGCCAGGCCGCGGCGAACTACGAACGACTCGAGTTCCTAGGCGACCGCGTCCTCGGCCTGATCATCGCCGAGTGGCTGTACGAACTGTTCGCCACAGACCCCGAGGGTTCGCTGTCGAAACGCCTCAACGCACTGGTCACCGGCCCGGTCTGCGCCGACGTCGCCCGAGAACTCGGCGTCCGCGCGCACCTCAAACTCGGCAAGCAGGCCCGCGACGACGGCGCGAGCGACAGCGACAACGTGCTCGGCGACGTGATGGAGGCGCTGATCGGCGCCTGGTATCAGGAAGCCGGCCTAGACGCCGCCCGCGCCTTCGTCCGCGGCGCCTGGGGCGACCGCGTCCAAGCCGGCGCAAAAGCCCCGCAACACCCCAAGTCCGCGCTCCAGGAATGGGCCGCCGCCCACAACCGCAAGCCCCCCGAATACACCATCGTCGAACGCACCGGCCCCGGCCACGCCCCTAAATTCACGATGCTGGTGTCAGTCGGCAAACTCGCCGAAGCGACCGCGACGGGCTCCAGCAAACAGGAAGCCGAAACAGCGGCGGCCAAGGCGCTGCTGGAGAAGCTCGGCTAAGAAGAATGGTTCACGCGGAGACGCGGAGCCGCGGAGGCGGTGCGATTGGAACTCCGGTCTTGCCCAAACGCCTCCGAGATAATCGGCGGCGCATGATCGCAGACGGCGCGAGCCCCATCCACACCATCTCCGCGCCTCCGCGCCTCCGCGTGAACCAATTCTCCTTCTTAAACTGTGGACCGCGCGACGACGGGCAGGGCCGCAGTTTGGCGGGAATGACGCGAGGGCGTTTTGTCTATATGACCGCCCCCGAATATCCCGATGCCGAAAAGAGCCTAAGTGACCGAACCTACCACGCCTGAAATCTCCGCCCCAAAGCATTGCGGCCTAGTCGCCATCGTCGGCGCGCCGAACGCGGGCAAGTCGACACTCGTCAACGCGCTCGTCGGCCAGAAGGTCGCGATCGTCAGCCCCAAGGCGCAGACGACGCGCGCCAAGCTCATGGGCGTCGCGATCGAGGGCGACACGCAGATCCTGCTCGTCGACACGCCCGGCATCTTCGAGCCCAAGCGCCGCTTCGACCGCGCGATGGTCGCGGCTGCCTGGGGTGGCGCGGAGGGCTCCGACATCATCGCGCTGGTGGTCGACGCGAAGGGCGGGATCGGCGGCAAGGTCACCACGATCGTCGAATCGCTGGTCGGCCGGACCGAGCCGATCTGGCTGATCCTCAACAAGGTCGACCTCGCCGACAAGACCAAGCTGCTGATCCACGCCGAGAAACTGAACGCGCTGCTGCCGTTCACCGAGACGTTCTTCATCAGCGCCGGCACCGGCGACGGCCTCGCCCATTTCAAGACGCAACTGGCGAAGGCGATGCCCGAAGGCCCGTGGCACTACCCCGAGGACCAGGTATCCGACTCGACCGAGCGCGCACTGGCGTCCGAAGTCACGCGCGAGCAGCTGTACCTCCAGCTACACGCCGAACTGCCCTATGCGAGCACGATCGAGACCGAACAGTATATCGAACGCCAGGACGGCTCGCTTGAGATCCACCAGCAGATCCTCGTCGAACGCCCGACCCAGCGCGCGATCGTGCTCGGCAAGGGCGGCGTCCGCATCAAGGAAATCGGTGCCCGCTCGCGCATCGAACTCGCCTCGATCACCGGCAAGCCCGTCCACTTGTACCTGCACGTAAAGGTCAAACCCGGCTGGGACGAAGACCGCGAAGTCTACCGCGACATGGGCCTAGACTGGGTCGACTGACCTCACCCAAGAGACTGTTCCCCCGCGAAGGCGGGGGCCCAGACTGGACTCCCGCCTTCGCGGGAGAACAATCTTTCCTACATCGGTCAGCACCAACCCGCGCCCACCCCACAACCACCCCGGCGAAGGCCGGGGGCCAGTTGGGGGACGGTCGTCACGACGGACGGCGCTCCGTTACTCAGGCCTTCCCAACTGGTCCAGGTAACGAGCCGAGCACCTCCTCAACCCAAGCCGGCACCAAGACCCCCGCCGCCCCGATCCGCGTCTCCTCGAAGAACACGCTCCCCATCGAAGGATCAAGGTTCAACTCCAGCGTCCGCGCCCCATGATACGCCGCGGTCTGCACGAACCCCGCCGCCGGATAAACCGCCCCAGAAGTCCCGATCGAAACGAACAGATCGGCCTTCGCCAACGCCGCCTCGATCCGCTCCATCTGGTACGGCATCTCCCCAAAGAACACGATGTCCGGCCGCAACGCCGCCGACCCGCACGCGCCGCATACCGACCCCTCCGGCAACGCCCCCGCCCGAGGCTCACGCGCGCCGCACACGGCACACAGCGCCGACAGCAACTCGCCATGCATATGCAGCATCCGCGTCGTCCCCGCCCGCTCGTGCAAATCGTCGACATTCTGCGTGACGATCAGCAACTCGCCGTCCCAACCCGCATCCAGCCGCGCCAGCGCGTGGTGTGCGGCGTTAGGCTCGACCCCCGCCAGAGCCGCGCGCCGTAGATCGTAGAACCGGTGCACCAGTTCCGGATCCGCCGCGAGAGCCTCGGGCGTGCACACGTCTTCGACCCTATAGCTTTTTGGAGCCAGATCTTTTTCGTAAACATCCCAATAGGTTACGCCGCCTTTAGAGCGAAAGGTCGGGACGCCGGACTCGGCGGAAACGCCCGCGCCCGTCAGGATTACAATGTTCTGGATATCGCGCATGGCGACAGAATACGCGAGTGACGGAATGTCGGAAAGTGGTGGAAAGCAGCCTTTCCGGTTTGGAGCGGGGCAATACCAAGTCTCGCCTACTCGGCGGCGGCAATAGCCAAGTATTGTCGATAGCTCGCAATCAGGATAAGCTTAACGTATAAAATGTTCAGGGGAGGAAGAAATGCGTATATTTCTGCTTGGTATGATTGTCTCAATCATAGCATCGGCGGCTGGAGTACAGGCTCAACAAGCGGGTGCGGGAGCGGGGCCGAACAACAGCGGTCCTGGAGACTTAAACCGTCAGCGGACTTTCGAAGAGTTCCAAGTCGGCGTTGCCGACTCCAATCGATTGACGACGCGGCCTGTTCCGACGCTGCCGGGAGAAATTAGGCAGGGGCTAGAAGTCCATGACTCAAAGGGATTGGTGATCGGCAAAGTCGAGTCCGTCGGTAAAAGCTTTGCGACGGTGTCGAGCGCGATCGGTAGCGTCGAGGTAGACTTCACCTCCTTTGCAAAAAACAAGAACGGGCTCTTGATCAATATGCCCAAGAGCAAGATCGACGTGCTGATGGCGCGGGGTCATCCGGCATCGTGAGGGGCCGATAGGCTCAGTCCCGGCCGTCGCCTCTTCACAGGGCGGAGTGTCCCCCGCCGCGCCCCGCCGCGCTGACGTCAGACTTTGAAAAAGCGGACGGGCCGCAATCGCGTGATCCGATCGGACCGATGCGTCCGGTTTCCCCCGTCGGACGTTGAGCAGCATCGACCACGCCACCATGGCCGTCCGCGACCCGTTCGCAGGTGCCATGTCGGCGTCTAGGCCGGTAGAACTGAAGGATCCGATGCGATGTTGACGAAAAAGCTGATGCTGCTGAGCGGCGTGGTCGCGGTCCTTGGCGGCTGTGGTCAGACGACTTCGACCGACTCGAACACCTCGACCGCGAACATTGCCATGGGCAACACCACCGCGAGTGCGACCCCGGCCGTAAACCGAGTCCGTGGCGTCATCACCGCGATCGGCACCGACGCGCTGACCGTCCAGACCTATGACGGCAAGTCGGCCACCGTGCCGCTCGACGCCAACACCAAGTTCGCCTGGGTGGTGAAGTCCGACCTGTCGACGCTCAAGGATGGCGACTTCATCGGTACCGCGACGACCGGTCCCGACAATGCGTTGCGCGCGGTCGAACTGGTCATCTTCCCCGAGGCGATGCGCGGCACCGGCGAGGGGCACTATCCCTGGGACGTGCCCGGCGCGGTCGCTGCTGCAGGCGGCGGTACGAGCGGCTCCAGCGCAATGACCAACGGCACCGTCGACGGGCAGAGCGCGATGACCAACGGTACGGTCGATGGCCAAAGCGCGATGACGAACGGCACGGTCGCGCAGCAGAGCGGCATGACCAATGGCACCGTTACCGGCGGGGCAGGCAAGCCCGGCGAGACCAAGCTGAGCATCTCGTACAAGGGCGGCAAGGCCCAGGTTGTTGTTCCCGTCGGCACGCCGATCGTCCGGTTCGAGCCGGCCGAGCGCACGGTCCTCGCCAAGGGCCAGAAGCTGTTCGCGATCGTTGCGACCGACTCCAAGGGCGCCAAGTCGGTCGCCGTTGGCAAGGACGGCCTGACACCGCCGATGTAATCGTACTAACATATTGAAATAACTAGAAAAAGTCGGGGTGGCGCTAAGGCCATCCCGGCCTTTTCCGTTTGGGGGCATCGGATACGCGAGGGCACGTTGGTGTGACCTTATCGTAACCTTTGGCCGATTGCGTCCCGATCACCGCAACGGCCCCATCTTCAAAAATCGCGCGATCGCCGCTATGACCCCAGCAAATCTGTATCCGTAAAGGCGCTGCATGACCGTCATCACCGAAGCCGACCTGATCGAAAGCGTCGCCGACGCACTCCAGTTCATCAGCTACTACCACCCGATGGATTACATCCGCGCACTGGGCGTCGCGTACGAGGCCGAGCAGAGCCCCGCCGCCAAGGATGCGATCGCGCAGATCCTCACCAACAGCCGGATGTGCGCCGAGGGCCACCGCCCGATCTGCCAGGACACCGGCATCGTCACGATTTTCGTCAAATGGGGCCAGGACTGCCGCCTCGACTCGACCCGCTCGCTGCAGGAAGTGATCGATGAGGGCGTGCGGAAAGCCTATCTCAACCCCGAGAACAAGCTGCGCGCGTCGATCCTCGCCGACCCCGCCTTCACGCGTCGCAACACCAAGGACAATACTCCGAGCGTGATGCATGTCGAGATGGTGCCCGGCAACACGGTCTCGATCGACGTCGCGGCGAAGGGCGGCGGCAGCGAGAACAAGTCGAAGTTCAAGATGATGAACCCATCCGACTCGATCGTCGACTGGGTGCTCGAGATGATCCCGCAGATGGGCGCCGGCTGGTGCCCGCCCGGTATGCTCGGGATCGGCATCGGCGGCACCGCCGAGAAATCGATGATCCTCGCCAAGCAGTCGCTGATGGGCTCGATCGACATGGCGCAGCTGAAGGCGCGGGGCCCCAAGAACGACATCGAGGCGCTGCGGATCGAGATCTACGACAAGGTCAATGCGCTCGGCATCGGAGCGCAGGGGCTGGGCGGGCTGTCCACCATCCTCGACGTGAAGATCTTCGACTGGCCGACGCACGCCGCGTCGAAGCCGGTGGCGATGATCCCCAACTGCGCCGCCACCCGCCACGCGCATTTCGTGCTCGATGGCTCGGGCCCGGTGTATCTGGAGGCGCCGAAGCTGGAGGAATGGCCCGACGTCAACTGGACGCCCGACAAGGCCGCGATCCGCGTCGATCTCGACACGCTGACGCCCGACGTCGTGCAGACTTGGAAGCATGGCGATCGCCTGCTGCTCAACGGCAAGATGCTGACCGGGCGCGACGCGGCGCACAAGCGGATCAAGGACATGCTCGATGCGGGCGAGCCGCTGCCGGTCGATTTCAAGGGTCGCGTGATTTATTACGTCGGCCCGGTCGATCCGGTCGGCGAGGAAGTCGTCGGACCTGCGGGCCCGACCACGGCGACGCGGATGGACAAGTTCACGCGGATGATGCTCGACCAGGGCCTGCTGGCGATGGTCGGCAAGGCGGAGCGCGGGGGCGATGCGACCAAGGCGATCGCCGAGGCCAAGTCGGCGTATCTGATGGCGGTCGGCGGCGCGGCGTATTTGGTCGCCCGCGCGATCAAGGAATCGAAGGTCGTCGGCTTCGCCGATCTCGGGATGGAAGCGATCTACGAGTTCGAAGTCAGCGACTTCCCGGTGACGGTCGCGGTCGATTCCGCGGGCGAGAACGTCCACCAGCTCGCGCCTTTGGTCTGGCGCGAGAAGATTGCGCGTGAAGGGTTGCTCACGCCGGCATGACGACCCGCGCACGCAGAAGGGGGCAGGGGCCCGTCCGGTGGGTCGTGGCCATCTTCCTTCTGCTTGCCGTCGCGGTCGTCCACGCGCCGCAGTTGCTCGCGTTTCCGTATAAACAGCACGTCGGCACCGTCACCTTCTATGCCGAGCGTCCGATCGATCCTCGGATCGCCAGCGAACTGGCGCGTGCCGAGGGCTTGTTGCGCACCAGTCCGCTCTACACCGGTCCGCTCGATCGCTCGCTGTTCCTGACGGAGGGTGGCTGGCGCTGGCGCCTTCTGGCGATCCAGTCGCCGGGTGCCTTTGCATTCCGCCGGCCCTTCAGTTCGGCGATCGTCTTCAACCGCAGCGACGTCGCCGCGGATCGCGTGACGAACGGTCGTGCGATCGGTGGTACCCGGACGCTGTCCGGCGTGATCGCGCACGAGACGACGCACATCATGATCGCCAACCATCTTGGCGAAGTGCGCAGTGCGATGCTCCCGACCTGGCAGCAGGAGGGGTATGCGGATCATGTCGCGCGCGAGAGCAGCCTGACGGACGCGGAGGCCGCACGCCTTCGACAGACCGATCCGGCCGCGCCGGCGCTGGTATATTACGATGCTCGCCGACGGGTGGCGGCGGCGTTGGGCGCCAAGCGCGGATCGGTCGACGCGTTCTTCACGGGCGGCTGAACGAGGCCGAGCTCGGAACGCACCCCGGCCCGTCCTGTTGGTAATACGACCTTATCGGAGCACGCTCATCATGCCCAAGACCGCAATCGCCCTCGTCGCAGCCTTCGCCCTCGCGACCACGGCCTCGGCCCAGACCACCGCCCCGCAATCGGCGTCGACTCAGAGTGGGCTGGGCAGCCTCGGGGGACTCGGCGGTCTGCTAGGTGGCGCGTTGCCGAACGTCGGATCGATCGGCGCGGGCAATGCTGCCGGGTTGCTCGGCTATTGCCTGAAGAACAATCTGCTCGGGCAAGGCGGTGCACTTGGCGCCTTAACCGGCGGGCGGAATGCAGCGTCGCGAGCGGGCAGCGCAAAGGCCCCGGCCACCGGCGCGCAGTCGATCCTCCAGCGACTGACCGGACGACAAGGCGTGCAGACGTCGCCGGGTTATGCCGCGGGACAGGAAGGTGAAGTGCAGGCGCCGAACGGCCAGGCGTTTTCGCTCGACGACCTCGGCGGGCAGGTGAAGACGCGGATGTGCAGCATCGTCCTCAATCGGGCGAAGTCGTTCCTGTAGAGGGGCGGTTTTGAGCAGTCGGCGCCTCTACTGGGCAAAGCGCCGCCTGTGTACCTGAACCAGCATGTTTCCCCGCGAAGGCGGGGATCCAGACTGGGCTCCCGCCTTCTCGGGAGAACAAGGACGTGCGCTGCCCCTTCGATCTGGTACGGACGGCGGCGTGCCAAACGTCCCGGAGTCTCTGGATAGTTTCGGCCACACAATCCCGCAAAACTTAACCGATCAAGTACGTAGCGCGGTGGGGTCTGTAATTGGCCTCACATTAGGCAGCGCGGGCCGGGCAATGGGTTTGCCCCCGAGCGCAGCATGCCACCACGCTCCGTAGTTTCCACAAACGAAAAGAGGCTGCCGGATCGTCTCCCGACGAACCGACAGCCTCCTGACATGGTCAGCGGCCGGAGAGCTCCAGCCCGGAGGACCATGCGTACCGCCTATCCTGTGACACACGCGTTGACTGGGAGAGGATACTCCCCACGCATGTCGGCGGCGTTAGCGGTGCGTCCCCCGAACGAACCGAACCGAACTCACTGCTGAACCATGAGACATCGGATCACCTCCTTTCGCTTGTTGAAACAACGCGGCCAAGCCTGACCGCAACGCCAATGTGTGCCGACCGCGCCTGCGATACAAGCCTTGTTTTACGGAAGTTTTCGGTCAATCCTGTGCGACTGCCGGTTCAACGAAATCAGCCGCGGCAATCCTCGGTGACGCGCTCAATCTCGGCCCAGGCGGGTACGACGAGCGGCGGTAGTCCGGCCTGCTGGACGACGAACCGCCCGCGACTGAACCCCATCGCCTCCAGCAACGAATCGTTCGGCATCAGCGCAGCCGCGACATAGGGCGGCGTGCCCCCGGTCGGTTGTACGGACACGGCGCGCGTCACACTCGACGTGCGGATCGTCAGCGGCGTCGCCGTGCTCCCCGCGCGCGACAGGTAGACCTGGCGCGCCGCGGTGTCGCATCGCACCGTCAGCGACGCGTCGGCATTGGCTGGCCCGAACAAAGCGATCGAACCGCGCGCATCCCGGCGATACACCCAAGTCCCCGGCGAATACGGCCAGTCGCGCCAGTCCGCCGCGATAGGTACCGGACGCGGCGCGGGAACAGGCGCCGGGGCCACGGTGCGCGGCGGGGGCGGCGCTTCGGCCCGCGGTGGCGGCACGCAGCCCGCGATCGACGCGAGCGTCGCCAGACCGGCAAGCTGCGCCAGGACGAGGGGGCTGGCAAGCGATCGCGAGCCGACGAGGTGAGGGGACGGAGTGCGCATCGCATCGCTATGCGGCACGCCCGGCGGTCGCTCAAGTACGACGAAGCGCGCCCGGCGGGAACCGCCGCACGGTGATACCGGTTCAACGACGGAAGAAATCAGGAGAACGTCCATGTCCGATACCGCCGCCCAGACGCCCACCCAGTTGCTCGTCCAGTCGAACATCTCCAGCACGATGAAGGTCGAGAGCCGCGACGGCGACAATGTCGGCTCGGTCCACGCGTTCATGGTCCACAAGGGCACCGGCCGCGTCACCCACGCCGTCCTCAGCCTCGGCGGCTTCCTCGGCATGGGCAAGAGCTTCTACCCGCTGCCATTCGCCCTCCTCCAGTTCGACGCGGTCCGCGACCTCTACGTCGTCACGATCGACAAGCGCGTTCTCGAAGGCGGCCCGAGCTGGGCGAACAACGCACCAGTGTTCGACCAAGCTTATGCCGATCGCGTTGCCAGCTATTACGGGTCGAGCAGCGAGGACCTTGTCGTCGGCTAAGCGACATTTCGACCGGTGCGGGTAAGCTGCCCGCACCGGTCACATCCGCGATTACCGCGACCGTGATCCCCCCATCCGCATCTTCTGGCTCTTGCCGTATCGCGTCTTCCGCGTGCCAGGCTTGCCCTCGTTCGAGCGCCCCATGACCGGCGCTTTCTGCTGGTCAACCGGCAGGCCCAGTTCCTCGTTCTCCAGTTGACGGATCTCGTCGCGAAGACGCCCGGCGGTCTCGAACTCGAGATCGCTCGCAGCCTTGCGCATCTGCTTCTCGAGATCCTCGATATACGCGCGCAGGTTGTGGCCGACCATGTGCGGCCGGTCCTCGTCGATCGGGATCGTCACCTGATCCTGGCTCGCCACATGCGCGATGATGTCGCCGATGTTGCGGCGGATCGTCGTCGGGGTGATGCCGTGTTCGGTGTTGTACGCGACCTGTTTCTCGCGACGGCGCGAGGTTTCGTTCATCGCGCGCTCCATCGATCCGGTGACGCGGTCGGCGTACAGGATCACGCGGCCGTCGACGTTGCGCGCGGCGCGGCCGATCGTCTGGATCAGCGAGGTCTCGGAGCGCAGGAAGCCCTCCTTGTCTGCATCGAGGATCGCCACCAGCCCGCATTCGGGAATGTCGAGCCCCTCGCGCAACAGGTTGATGCCGATCAGCACGTCGTACACGCCGAGCCGCAGGTCGCGGATCAGTTCGATGCGCTCCAGCGTCTCGACGTCGCTGTGCATGTAGCGGACCTTGATCCCCGCCTCGTGCATATACTCGGTCAAGTCCTCCGCCATCCGCTTGGTCAGCGTGGTGACCAGCGTGCGATACCCTAACGCCGTGGTCTTGCCGACCTCGACGATCAGGTCCTGGACCTGCTCCTCGACCGGCTTGATCTCGACGGGCGGATCGATCAGCCCGGTTGGACGGATGACCTGTTCGGCGAACACGCCGCCGGTCTGCTCCATCTCCCAGCTGCCCGGAGTCGCCGAGACATAGGTCGTCGGCGGGCGCATCGCGTCCCATTCGTTGAAGCGCAGCGGGCGGTTGTCGATCGCGCTCGGTAGGCGGAAGCCGTACTCCGCGAGCGTCAGTTTGCGACGGTGATCGCCGCGCGACATGCCGTTGATCTGGCCGATCGTGACGTGGCTCTCGTCGACGAACAGCAGCGCGTTGTCCGGGAGATATTCGAACAAAGTGGGTGGCGGCTCGCCCGGCATGCGGCCGGTCAGGAAGCGACTGTAATTCTCGATCCCCGCGCAGGAGCCGGTCGCCGCGATCATCTCCAGGTCGAAGTTGGTGCGCTGCTCCAGCCGCTGCGCCTCCAGCAGCTTGCCCTCCAGCACCAGTTCCTTCAGCCGCTCGGCCAGCTCGTGCTTGATCGCCTCGCCTGCCTGCTTGAGCGTCGGGCCGGGCGTCACGTAATGCGAGTTCGCATACACGCGCACCGAGTTCAGCGACGCGACCTTCTTGCCGGTCAGCGGATCGAACTCGATGATCTCCTCGATATCGTCGCCGAAGAACGAGATGCGCCATGCGCTGTCCTCGTAATGCGACGGGAAGATCTCGAGCGTATCGCCCTTCACGCGGAAATTGCCGCGCTGGAACGCTGCGTCGTTGCGCTTGTACTGGAGCGCGACGAGTTTCCGCACGATCTCGCGCTGGTCGACCGTCGTGCCTTTCTTGAGGTCGAAGATCATCGCCGAATAGGTCTCGACCGAGCCGATGCCGTACAGGCACGACACTGACGCGACGATGATGACGTCGTCGCGTTCGAGCAGCGCACGGGTGGCGGAATGCCGCATCCGGTCGATCGACTCGTTGGTGGACGATTCCTTCTCGATGTACGTGTCGGAGCGCGCGACATACGCTTCGGGCTGGTAATAATCGTAATAGCTGACGAAATATTCGACCGCGTTGTCGGGGAAGAACGACTTCATCTCGCCGTAGAGCTGCGCGGCCAGGATCTTGTTCGGCGCGAGGATCAGCGCGGGGCGCTGGACGCGGTTGATGACGCTGGCCATCGTGAAGGTCTTGCCTGAGCCGGTGACGCCGAGCAGCACCTGGTCCTTCTCGCCGTCGCCGATCGCGGAGACGAGTTCGGCGATCGCAGTGGGCTGGTCGCCCGCGGGTTCGTATTCGCTGACGAGGTTGAACCGCTTGCCGCCCTCGACCTTGTCGGGACGCGCGGTCGGGCGGTGCGGGACGAAGCTTTCGCCGGTTTCGGGCTCGGCTAGACTGGTGCGGATCTGAATGGCCATCGAGGGGGAATATGGGGAACATCGCTCGAGTCGGCAACGGCCACGGGACCTGTTTGGCCGATGCCAAGTTTAGCTGTTGTTGACCCGTCCGGCTCACGCCCATAATGCGACCGTTTCGCAAGCCATCGATCCGCCAGCGCCCGCGCGCAGGCCAAGGAATAGACGCATGACCGCCCCGACCGTCGAAGCAACCCGCGCGCCCGCGCTGATCCCCGAGACCCCCGCGTTCCTCAACGCCAAGGTGCTGTGGGTGCGTCACTGGAACGAACATCTGTTCAGCTTCGCGATCGAGCGCCCGTCGACTTTCCGTTTCCGCTCGGGCGAGTTCGTGATGATCGGTCTTCCCCAGGAAGGCGGCAAGCCGATCATGCGCGCCTATTCGATCGCGTCCCCGCATTATTCGGAGGAGCTCGAGTTCCTGTCGATCAAGGTCGAGGACGGCCCGCTGACCTCGAAGCTCCAGCTGATCCAGGCGGGCGACGAGGTGTATCTCGGCAAGAAGCCGACCGGCACGCTGGTGCTCGACGCGCTGTTGCCGGGGAAGCGGTTGTTCATGTTCTCGACCGGCACCGGCCTCGCGCCGTTCCTCAGCCTGATGCGCGATCCCGACGTCTATGCGGCGTATGAGCAGGTGATCGTCGTGCACAGCGTGCGCCGCGTGAGCGATCTCGCCTATCATGACGAGATGGTCGGGCTGCTCGCGGAGGATCCGCTGATCGCCGACGAAGCGCAGACGCAGTTCCACTACATCCCGACCGTGACGCGCGAGCCGTTCCGCACCACGCGGCGGATCGGTGCGCTGATCGAGGACGCGTCGCTGTTCGGCCATCCGGTCCGCGGCGAGCAGAAGCTCAACCCCGAGACGGATCGCGCGATGCTGTGCGGATCGACCGAGATGATCAAGGAATTCGCGGTGATGCTCGAGGCGCAGGGCTTCGAGGAGGGCGCGAATTCGAAGCCGGGTACGTTCGTGATCGAGCGCGCTTTCGTCGGGTAATCCACGACCTTAACGCTAGCTGTTCCCCCGCGAACGCGGGGGCCCAGGGATTACATGACCGTCGCATGCCGGGAGGGTTCGGGCTTGGACCCCGCCTTCGCGGTGGAACAGCAAGGTCAATTGCGTCCCTTGTCCAATCCGTCGATAGGCTTCTCCACCAAACAGGAGAGACACATGATCGGTTACGCGACGCTCGGCACCAACGAAATCGACTCGGCGCTGGCGTTTTACGACGCGCTGTTCGCGACGGTCGGCGGCAAGCGCCTCATGCAGATGCCCGACGCCCGCCAGTTGACCTTCTACGGCGCGGGCCCCGACAAGCCGATGCTCGTGATCGGCAAGCCCTATGACGGCGCAGCCGCGACCGCGGGCAATGGTACGATGGTCGCGCTGGCGGCGGATTCGCGCGAGCAGGTCGACCAGGTCTACGCCAAGGCGATCGAACTGGGTGCAGCGGACGAAGGCGCTGCCGGCACGCGCGGGCCTGAGGAGATGGGCTTCTACGGCGCGTATTTCCGCGATCCCGACGGCAACAAGCTCTGCGTGTTCAAGATGGGGTGAAGCGCGGGCTGTGTTCGGCGCCTATCGCATCCGACCGGGTACACCTCCCCGGCGAAGGCCGGGGCCCAGTTGGGGAACGTCGCTAACTTAACGCGGTCTTCCGTTACTGCGACCTTTCCAACTGGGCCCCGGCCTTCGCCGGGGGTGGTGGGATGTGGAGCCGGCGTCACCCTTCTCTCCCTTGTTCTCCCGCGAAGGCGGGAGCCCAGTCTGGGTCCCCGCCTTCGCGGGGAAACAGGCTTACTTGGTCGCAGGGGATACGCGCCGAACAACTCCGGGGTGACGGAAGAATTAACGGAGTGCGCGAACCTGCGGCGTATCGAGACACTGCAACAAAGCCGCCCGAGCCATCGGCTTTACCGTCACCGGCTTTACATACCTCGCAACCTCCACTGGCTGCCCGATCGCAACCGGCGCGAACCCAGTCTGCCCCGTGCACCGCATCGCCGCCGCCAGCAGTTTCGGCGGCGTATCATACCCCTCGAACGACAGCCGGAACGTCCCCCAGTGAATCGGGATCGCGTGCGCCGCGCCCAGTCGCCGGAAGACCTCGACCGCATCGACCGGCCCGATATGGCTCCCCGATTCCATCTGCCCGTCGACGAAACGGAACGCACCGATCGGGATCAGCGCCAGCCGGATCGGCCCCAGCGCCGCCGCTTCGACCGGCCACTGGCCGTTGCCCATCCCGGTATCGCCCGCGAAAAACACGTTCCCGCCCGGCAGCGTCACGACGAAGCTCGACCACAGGGCGCGGTTGCGATCGGTGAACCAGCGGCTGCCCCAATGATGGTTGCGCGTCACGGTGACCGCGACGCCCGGCTTGATCGCTACCCGCTGGCCCCAGTCGAGCGCGGTCGCCTGCGCGCCGGTCTGGCCGATCACGCTGTCATTGCCCAGACTGGTGATGATCCGCGGCCGATCGCGCTGCCACAGCCGCTTCAGCGTCGCCTTGTCGAGATGATCGTAATGATTGTGGCTGACCAGCACGAGGTCGATCCTGGGCAACGCCTCGAACGCGATCCCCGGCTCGGCGACACGGCGCGGTCCCGTCCCCAGCGGCCCCGCCTTTTCCGCCCAGACCGGATCGGTGAGGATGTTGAGACCCTGCGTCTGGATCAGTACGCTGGCATGGCCGACCCACGTCACGACCATCCGCTCGCCCTCGACGCGAGCAGGCGGCGCGACCCGGTTCACCGCGACCGACTTCGGCCACGCAGGCCGGCCATCGCTGCCGGTGAAATACTTCCAAAAGAAGCTCGCCCGGCCGCCACCACTGCCCTTGGGCTGGATCTGCCGCGTATCCGCGTCGCCATCGGGATTGAAGAACCGCGCACCGTCGAAATGGCGCGACACGGACCCGCGATAATAGATCCGGTCGAGGAATTGCGGCACGATCGTCACGATCAGCGCACCGACCAACACCAGCAACAGGATCGCACCGCCGACGATCTTCAATAGTCTCGTCACGGCGTTCCTGTCTGCATGGGATTGGATGTCGCCCTAACGCACGCTGGCGATCATCGTTCAGATCAAGCGCGCAACGCGTTCCGCCGCGCGAAATTCCGCCGTGCGAAATTCCATTGCCACAGCATCAGCAACGGCACGACGATCGTCTCCATCCCCAATCCGAGCACGTGACCCTGCGACGGTACGCCGACCGCAATCAACGATATCAGCCGCGACACGCCCCCGACGAAGATCAGCCCGCCGAGCAACCGGAACCGCGGTCCCTTGCGCTCGATATTCGGGATGCAACTCACGAACCCGAGACCAGTCGCGAAGAATATCCCCGAGATATACCGAAAATGGCTGTCGAGATCCTTTGGCACGTCGGCCAGATGCCCGAATGGCGCAGGGCCGTGCAGGATACCCTGACCGCCGACGATCAGCGGCAACAGGCACGCCACCGCAATCACGGCCTGCAACAGGCGCTTCTCGATCGAGCCGGTCATGGCAAGGGCCTCAGCAATTCGGGGCGGATACGAAATGCGCGGAGCGAAATCCGCACCTCGAAGATAAACGAGATCAGCGCCGCGATCAGCAGGATCATCGCCAGGATGAAGCACACCGCGACGTAGGTTCCGAAATGCAGCTTCGCGAGTTCGGCGATGAACAGCAGCGCGATCAGGATACACGTCATGATTGCGCTTGAGACCGCGAGGAACAGCGCAGCGTTGATGATCGTCATCCGGCGGTCGAGCAGGCGCAATTCCCAGACGAAGCGGACATGCTCCGGCCCGGTGCTGCTCGCGTGCAGATGTTCCAGTTTCCGCGCGCGGTCGATCACCCGCGACAGACGGCCGGCCAGCACGTTGAGCAACTGGCCGATACCCGCCAGCATGAACACGGGCGCTAGCGAAAGCTGGATCGTCTGGGCGATCGTCGAGACGGCGGGGATCGTCGGCATGCGGGCACCATGTGGTAAAACGCGCTCGATAGGAAGAACGCGCGTACCGCATGGCGCCGCAATTACAGCGGCTTGTCTACTGAAGGGGGCGATCCAGCCTCAACGCATCAGCAGGGGGCGGAATCGAGGCTCGATCAGAAGTCCTTGCGCAGCAGCAGCCCGGCATAGCGCTTGTCGTCGCGCGGCACGAACCGCACCGTGCCCGCAAACGTGCCCGCGGTGAGGAACGACGAATAGGAGGTGTTCGTCAGGTTCTTCACATACGCCCGCAGCTGCCAGCCCGACGTATCGCTCAGCACAGCGACGCTCGCGTTCCAGATCGCGTAGGATGGCTGGACCGTGCTCGGCGTCTCGGCGAGCGAATATTGCACCTTGCTGCTGAACGTCACGTCGGTCTGCAACTCGAGCGCCAGCGTGTCGGTCAGTCCGAACTTGTACGCCGCATTCTCGTACAGCTTGATCTTCGGCGCATAGGGGAGCGGCTGGCCGTTGATGTTGCAGCTCGTCGGCGCGCCGGTCGGGCAGAGAAAGTTGCGGACCGTCGCATCGGTATAGGCGGCGGAGATGTCGAGCGTCAGGCCCTTGGTCGGGCGCAAGGTCACATCCGCCTCGACCCCGCGCGAGCGGACCGACCCGGCGTTGATCAGCCGGCTGACTTGCGCGCCCGCGACGACGTCGTTGAAGCTCGCCTGATAGCCATCGAAGTTGGTCGTGAACGCGGCGAGGCTATAGCTCAGTGCACGGTTCGCGGTGCTGCCCTTCAGCCCGATTTCGTAGGAATTGGACGTCTCCGGACTCAGCGGGACTTCGTCGAGCGGGGTCGTCGCGTTGAGCGATCGCATGTTGAAATACACGTTGTACGCCGGGCCCTTATAGCCGTGCGAATAGGTGAAATAGGTCTGTGCGTGCTCGCTAATGTCGTATTGGAGGCCTAGGCGATAGCTGTCGCCGCGCTTGTCAATCCCGCCGGTCGCGTTGTGATAGGCGCGGACGCCGGGGCGATCGAGCGCCGCCGCGCCGGTGTTGAGCGGATCCGCGGTCGAAGTGCGGACGTGGTAGAAATCGAGGCTGTCCCAGGTCGAGCGATAGCCGGCGATACCGCGGAATTTGGGCGTGAAATTGACGTTAGCCTCACCGAACAGCGCGTAATTGTCGTTGGTGATGCCGTAGTTGGCGACGCCCGTCGTGGTGGACTGCGCGCCACCCGCCGCGAGCGAGGTCAGCGTGCGCTGGTATCGCTCGTCGGTCGTCGCGTGCAGGTAATAGGCGCCGACGACATAGTCGATGAGGCCACCCTTGGGGGACGTCAGCCGCAGTTCCTCGGAAAATTGCTTGGTGTTGACGCTGCCTGCGTCCTGTCCCGACGGGAACGCGGTCGAGAGCGCGGCGACGCTGTCGTAGTCCTGGCGCTGGTTGTTGAGCCATTGCCGCCAGCCGGTGATCGAGGTGATGTGGTAGTCGCCGAGCGCGAGTTCGCCGGTGAACGACCCGCCGTAATTCTCGTCCTTCACGTCGGTGATCGAATTGTTGTTGGTCCGGCGATTGCTCGGTCCCGCGACGATCCCGCTTGCGCCCAGCGCGGCGGCGAGGTCGGGCGAGTTGGTGACGACACCGGTCGGATACGCGGTGCGGCTGGTGGCGGCATAGACGCTGGTCGGCGTCGTATCGTGCGAGTTGAGATAGTCGCCGATGATCGTGAACTTCAGGTCGTCGGACGGCGTGACGACCAGCTTGCCGCGCGCGCCATAGCGCCGGTAGCCGTTGA
Source organism: Sphingomonas faeni (assembly GCF_003053745.1). Classification (GTDB taxonomy): domain Bacteria; phylum Pseudomonadota; class Alphaproteobacteria; order Sphingomonadales; family Sphingomonadaceae; genus Sphingomonas; species Sphingomonas faeni. Next base: position 101,545 of record NZ_QAYE01000006.1, read on the forward strand.
CGTCCTTGCCCTGCGCGACGTTGCGGACGTTGCCCTTATAGTCGTCGTACAGCCCGCCGATCAGCGCCTGCACCTTGCCGGGGACGAGCGCGCCCGAGATGCCGGCCTTGATCCGGTATTCCTCGTCGGAGGTGATGCCGGCCTCGCCGAACGCGCGGAGTTCGTCGGTCGGGTTGCGCGTGACGATGTTGACCACGCCCGCCGAGGCGTTCTTGCCGAACAACGTGCCCTGCGGTCCGCGCAAGACCTCGATCCGCTCGACTTCGCCGAGGTCGAGTGTCGACTGGCCGGGGCGGGTCAGGACGACGCCATCGAGCACGGTCGACACCGATGGCTCGACGCCGGGCGAGGTCGTGATCGTGCCGACGCCGCGGATGAAGATCGTGCGATCCTTGTTCGACGCACCGCTGCGGAAGCCGACCGAGGGAATCGTCGCGGCGATGTTCTCGACCGTGTTCAACTGGCGCTCGGCGAGCGACTGACCGCTGACTGCGGTGATCGCGATCGGCACTGACTGGAGCGTCTCGTTGCGATAGCGCGCGGTGACGATCACCTCGTCGCTCTGCGCAGCCGGGGCGGGCGCCGTTGTCGACGCCGTTGCCGGTGTCGTCGCGGGAATATCCTGCGCCGCAGCCGGAGTGGTGAGCGCGACGAGTGCGGTGCCGGCGAACAGCGCGACATGGCGCCGCTGGATGCGTGGGTCGATCATGGGTTCCCTCCCCGAAATTGATGCCGCCTTGTAAATCCCATTCGCGCGATGGGTATAAAGAACGATATGCAGGTGCGTCGTATCTGCTTTAGCGCGCCTCGATCGGACGCAGCCTCGGCAAGAGCAGCTGGATCCACCCGACCGCGAGCAGGTACGACACGCTCGCGAACAGGAATAACGGGAGATACCCGAGCCCTGCGGTGAGCACGAGCCCCGCGACCTTGGCGATCACCATCCCACCGACGTTGCCGCTGAACGATCCGAACGCCGTCACTCGGCCGAGCTTGTCCTGCGGCACGACGTCGGCGATCAGCGCGAAGAGATTGGTCGAAAATGCCTGATGTGCTGCCAGGGTCAGCGCCATGAGGCCGATCGTGACCGCATAATTGCCCGCGTAGAGCACCAGCGGGATCGGCAGCACGCACAGCGCGGCGACCAGCAAGATGCCTTTGCGGACAGCGTTGACGCTGTAGCCGAGGCTCAGAAGCCGCGTCGAAACCCCGCCGCCGAGCAGCGACCCGACCGCCGCGCCACCATAAGCAATGGCGAGCGGCACGCCGAGTGCGACGCCGGTCAGTCCGTATTGCCGGTGGAAGAAGTCGGGCAGCCAGAACAGCAGCAGCCACCAGGTCGCATCCGACAGGATCTTGGCGACCGCGATCGCCCAGGTCTGGCGGTTGCGCAGGATCGGACCGTACTCGGCGAGGGGAGCGGTATCCGTCTCGACCGGACGGGGCGGGGAGAAAGTCACGCGCCGTGTCGCGACCAGCCATACCGCAGCCCAGACGAGCCCTAGAGCGCCCGCCGCGACGAACGTCCCGCGCCACCCGACCAGCAGCGCTACGCCCGGGATCGCCAGCGGTGCCAGGATCGCGCCGATGCTGTTGGCGGCGTTGGTCGCGCCGAATCCGCTGGATCGCCAGTTCTTGGGCAGCACGGAGGCGATCGTCTTGATCCCGGTCGGCGTCCCCATCGCCTCTGTCGCGCCGAGGCTGACGCGGATCATCACGAACTCGGTCATCGACCGCGCCCAGCCATGCGCCATCGCCGCGATGCTCCACGCCGCGACGCCGATCGGGTTCGCCCATTTGACGCCGAGCTTGTCGACGATCCACCCGGTGAACAGGAATGCGAACGCCGCGCCCCCCTGGAACCAGGCGGCGAGCGTGCCGTAATCATCGTCGCTCCAGCCGAGGTCAGTGGCGATGATCGGCTTCAGGACGGAGATGATCTGGCGGTCGACGAGGTTGAGGATACCCGCGGTGACGACGAGCGCGAACAGCAGCGCGCGGGCGCGGGCGCCGAGTTGGGCTACGGTCTTGGTAGGCTTGGTCATACGCGCTTAGCATGGACGATAGGCGCGCGGTGGCCAGCCAGTTTCTCTTCGCGGAGCCGGTTTTTTGGTTGCAGCGGGGCGGACAGGCTGGCCCTCACTTCGCGGATTTGTTCGGGGATTATCTGATCAATCAAGCACGCTTGTTTCCCCGCGAAGGCGGGGATCCAGACTGGGCTCCCGCCTTCGCAGGAGAACAAGGAGGGGAGGGCCACCGCCACCCCAATACCACCCCGGCGGAGGCCGGGGCCCAGTTGGAAAGGTCGCAGTAACGGAGCGGAGCGCTCAGTTAGCAACGTCCCCCAACTGGGCCCCGGCCTCCGCCGGGGTGGCGCTACCTACCGGGAAAGCCTGCGTTCAAATCACCAAAGGCCCGTGCTCGATCCGCGGCAATACATGCCGCGCGAACAGATCGGCCTCGGCCGCATGCGGATAGCCAGAGAGAATGAACGCATCGATCCCCTCCGCCCGGTAAGCATTCAGCTTAGCCAGTACCTGATCAGGATCGCCGACGATCGCCGCGCCGCAGCCCGAGCGGGCCCGACCTATCCCGGTCCACAGGTTCGCCTCGGCATACCCGTCGTCCGATCCTTCGCGCAGCTCGGCCTGACGCCGCACGCCGGCTGACTGCGAATCCAGCGAGCGCTCCCGGATCGCACGACCCTCGGCATCGTCGAGCTTCGAGAGTAGCCGGTCGGCGGCAGCGCGGGCCTCGGCCTCATTCTCGCGGACGACGACATGGACGCGGTAGCCGAACTTAAGCGTGCGGCCGTGCTTAGTCGCCCGCGACCGCAGATCCGCGACGATCGCCCGCACCGCATCCATCGTATCCGGCCACATCAAATACACGTCGGCATTGGTTGCCGCCGCATCGCGCGCCGCCTCCGACAGCCCTCCGAAATACAGCGCCGGGCATTTCCCCGAAACCGCCGTCACCCGCGGCGGATCGACCTTCAGCTTCCAGAACTCGCCATCATTATCGAGCGGCCTGCCGTCGAGCAACGTGCGCAGGATGTGCATCGCCTCGACCGTTCGCGCATACCGCGGCGCGCTCTCCAGCTTCTCGCCCGGCAGGTCGCTCGAGATGATGTTGATCGCCAGCCGTCCGCCCAACATCCGGTCGATCGTCGCGATCTGGCGCGCGAGTTGCGGCGGCCAACTCTCGCCGATCCGCACCGCCATCAGCAACCGCAGGCGCTTGAGCATCGGCGCGATCCCCGCCGCGAACGCGGTCGTGTCGATCCCCAGCGCATAGCCCGACGGCAGGAGAATATTGTCGTAGCCTGCGGTCTCCGCCTGCATCACGATGTCGCGGCAATGCTCCCAGCTCGATTTCAGCGCCGCATCGGGCACGCCGAGAAACTCGTAATCGTCGTCGCACAGCGCCGAGAACCAGCTGATTTCGCAGGGGGGCAGGACGGTCATGGCAGATTCTCACCCATCCCGGCCTGCAGCACTGCATACCATTCAGCCCGCGTCCACTCGACCTTGTAAGCATCCGCCGACGCAGCGACCCGCGCCGGATTCTGCGACCCGACGATCGGGATGATTCGCGCCGGATGCGCCATGATCCACGCCAGCGTCGCGGTCGCCGCATCGACGTCGTAGCGCGCGCCATGCTCGGCCAGCAGCTTGGCCGCCGGATGATCGCCCTGCGCCAGCCGCCCGCCACCGAGCGGCGACCACGCCATCACCGCGACACCGAGCCGCATTGCGTGATCGAGCGTCCCGTCGAACAGCGGCGCGGTTCGCAGCGGCGAGAACTCGGGCTGCGTGCTGACGATCGGTTGGCCGAGGAAAGCCTGCAACGCGTCGAACTCGTCCACGCTGTAGTTCGACACACCGATGCTGCGGATCTTGCCCGCCTCGACCATCCGGGTCAGCGTTTCGGCCACCTCGTGCGGATGAGTCAGAAAATCGCGACGGTGGATCTGGTACAGGTCGACCTGCTCGACGCCGATCCGCGTCAGCGACGCGTCGAGCGCATCGGCAAGATACGTCGCGCTCGAATTATACGGGATGCCGGGCCGAATGCCCGCCTTGGTCGCGATCACCATTTTCGCCCGCAATGACCGGTCTTGGGCCAGCGCGCGCCCGAACAGTTCCTCCGCCGAGCCAAACCCGGCGGGCACGTCGCAGCCATAGATGTCGGCGGTGTCGAAAAAGTTGATCCCGGCCGACAGCGCGGCCTCGATCATGGCATGGACAGGCGCGACCTCTCCGGCCAGCCGCCACATGCCCCAGGCTATCGGTGAAACAAGGATTTCGCTCTTGCCGAGCGGGCGGAGGTCGTTGGAAAGGCGGATCGTCGTCATGCAGGCGGCCATGGCATAGGGAATGACAGCTTGGTAGCCACGATCAGATACGGCGTCGTCGGAACGGGCATGATGGGCGTCGAACACCTTCGCAACCTGGCGATCCTGCCCGGTGCCGAGATCGTCGCGATCGCCGATCCGGTCGCGACCTCGATCGACTGGGCGACCGACGCGCTGGGCGAGGCGCTCGGCGACCGCGCCGCTGGCGTCGCCCGGTTCGACTCGGTCGAGGCGTTCGCAAAGGTCGCCGACGTTGACGCGATCGTCATCGCCTCGCCGAACAACACGCACCGCGACGTGCTCGATCGACTGTTCGACATGGACGCCGCGATCCTGTGCGAGAAGCCGCTGGCGACGACGATCGAAGACGCACGCTGGATCGTCGAGCGCGCTGCCACTCACGCAAAGCCGTTCTGGACCGGGATGGAATATCGCTTCATGCCCCCCGCCGCCGCGTTCATCGAACAGGTGAAGGGCGGGCGCGTCGGCCGTTTGCAGATGTTGTCGATCCGCGAACACCGCTTCCCGTTCCTGCCCAAGGTCGGCGACTGGAACCGCTTCTCCGCCAACACCGGCGGCACGATGGTCGAGAAATGCTGCCACTTCTTCGACCTGATGCGGCTTATCGTCGGCTCGGAAGCGGTCCGCGTATATTGCTCGGGCGCGATGGACGTGAACCATCTCGACGAACGCTATGACGGCCAGCGTCCCGACATCATCGACAACAGCTTCACAACGGTCGATTTTGCGAACGGCGTAAGGGCGATGCTCGACCTCAGCATGTTCGCCGACGGTGCCGAGAACCAGGAGGAAATGTCCGCCACCGGCGACGCCGCCCGCCTCGACGTGCTGATCCCCGCAGGCGAACTGGTCTATTCCCCCCGCGTCGGTTTCCTGAACCCGAAGCAGGTCGAGCGTGCCCACGTTGCCGTCGACCCCGCCGCCAAGGCCGCGGGCTCGCACGAAGGCGCCACCTATTACCAGCACGCCGCGTTCGCCGCAGCGGTTCGTGGTGAAGGGCCGGTCCAAGTCACCGCGGAGGATGGCCTGCGCGCCGTCGCGATCGGCACTGCCGCCGAGATCAGCGCACGCGAGCACCGCGTCGTGCAAATGACCGAACTGGGGCTATAGGATCTACTCCGACAGACCATCGCCACGCCGAGGAAGACCGTCATGAAATCGCTGGTTTGCGCCGCACCGGGATCGCTCATCGTCGCCGACCGGCCGATGCCCCATCGTAGGGAGGGCGACGTCCTGATCAGGATGCGCCGTGCCGGGCTCTGCGGAACGGACTATCACATCTATGCCGGGACGCAGCCTTATCTGTCCTATCCGCGCCTGATCGGCCACGAGCTGGCGGGCGAAGTCGTCGAAGCACCGACCGGCTCCTGCTTCACGCCCGGACAGATCGTCACGGTCAATCCGTACGGGGCCTGCGGTCACTGCATCGCCTGCCGCCGCAACCGACCGAATTGCTGCGTCAACATCGCGGTGCTCGGCGTCCATACCGATGGCGGCATGTGCGAATGGCTCGCCGTTCCCGAGGCATCGGTCGTCGATGCGCAGGGATTGTCGCTGGACCAGGCAGCGATGGTCGAGTTCCTGGCGATCGGCGCGCATGCGGTACAGCGCGCCAAGCCCACACCCGATGCGCGGATATTGGTCACGGGGGCAGGCCCGATCGGTGTCGCCACCGCGCTGTTCGCCCGGATCATGGGCGTCGCGTCGGTCACTTTCCTCGATACGCGCGCAACCCGGCTGGCGTTCGTTCGTGACCAACTGGGTTTCGAGACCATCGTGGTCGCCGACGACGGCGCGCCCGAGGCTCTCCGCGCAATGACCGGTGGCGACATGTTCGATGTCGTGTTCGACGCCACCGGCAACATCCACGCGATGCGCGGCGGCCTGATGCACGTGGCGCACGGCGGCACCTATGTTCTGGTCGGACTGTGCAAGGACGATCTGGTCTTTTCCGATCCGGAATTCCACAAGCGCGAGACGACGTTGCTCGCCAGCCGGAACGCGCTGTCGAGCGACTTCGACCACGTCATCGCGAGCATCCGCGACGGGTCGATCCCGACTTCGGTCCTGCAGACCCACGCGTTGACGCTGGAGGACGCACCACGGCGCGTTCCAGCCTTGATCGCCGAAGCGGACAGCGTGATGAAGGCGATCATCTCGATCTAGCCTGGCCATGCTTCGAGAGGCATGGTTTCGATCGATCCGGAGCGCGAGAGGAAGTGCCGATCTCCCCGAACATGTGCATCGCTTCTCGTCCCGTCGGCGGTACCGGGCTGTCCGTGGCCGAACTCGGGTTTGGTTCGGCAACGCTCGGTAATTTGTACGATCCGGTATCCGACGCCGACGCACAGGCCGCCATTGCCGCGGGGCTGGAGGCAGGTCTGCGCTATTTTGATACCGCGCCGCATTATGGTCGAGGCCTGTCCGAGCGGCGGCTTGGCGACGGATTGCGACAGCAGCGCGACGTCACCGTGTCGACCAAGGTTGGTAGGTTGATGATGCCGGACGCGAGCATCGGTGACGACTGCGAACGCGACGGGTTCCGATCGCCGATGCCGTTCCGCATGCACCATGACTATAGCCACGACGGCATCCTACGCAGCCACGACCACAGTCTCCAGCGCTTGGGCCTCGCAAGGATCGACCTGCTCTATGTCCACGACATCGGCCAACGGACCCACGGCGAAGCTGCGGCGCGCTATTGGGAACAACTGACCGCTGGCGGCGGCTTGCGGGCGCTCGATCGCTTGCGGACGGAAGGGCTAATCTCGGGCTTCGGCGTGGGCGTCAACGAGATCGCTATATGCCTCGATGTGATGCGCGAGATGCCGATCGATGTGATTTTGCTGGCCGGACGATACACGTTGCTGGAGCAGGATGCGCTGGACGCGCTTTTCCCGGCGTGCGCGGAAGCGGGAACGTCGATCGTGATCGGCGGGCCGTACAACAGCGGCATACTCGCGACCGGCACGAAGGCGGGCGGTCCGCTCCATCACGACTATGCCGCCGCACCCGACGGCGTGATTGCGAAAGTCCGCGCGATCGAGGCGGTCGCGGATCGGCATGCGGTTCGCTTGCCCGCCGCGGCGTTGCGCTTCTGCCTTGCCCACCCACGCGTCGCGAGCGTCATTCCCGGACTCGGAAGCGCGCAGCGGGTCGCCGAGACCCTCGACCTTTACCACGAAGTCATCCCCGACGATTTCTGGCTAGAGTTATGCCATCTGAACCTGCTGCGCGAGGATGCACCGGTGCCTGTCGCTGCAGCTTGAGATCAGGCGATCGTCGCGTCGCCAGCGCGCGAGCTTTGCCGACCCCGACCAAGGTCGGTGTCCCCGCAGGGAATGGTCATCACGGTGACATACGGGAAGAAAATGGTGCTGCCGGTGAGGATTGAACTCACGACCTCAGCCTTACCAAGGATGCGCTCTACCACTGAGCTACGGCAGCACTCGCTGGCATCGCTGCCGGCGGAGTGGGGCTAAGAGACGAGGGCGGGATGATTGTCAAGGCACCGCACCGCAATGTAGGGCATATTTATGGATGATCGGGATCGAAAGGCGGCGGAGAAGGCCGAGCGCATGGCCGCCGCGCTGCGCGAGAACCTACGGCGCAGGAAGGCGCAGGCGCGCGCCGTCGGGGCTGCGCCTGCGCCCAAGGATGATTCCTCTAGCTGACCGCCCTTAAGACAGTGGCGCGCATTTGGCGGTGAGCCAGGCACGATCCTCCACGTCGGTCATTTCCGGCGTCAGGACCGCCAGCACCTGCGCGTGATAGTCGTCGACCCATTGGCGCTCTTCAGCGGTCAGCAGCGTCGGCTCGATCAGCGTGCGCTCGATCGGGCAGAAGGTGAGCGTCTCGAAGCCCAGCATTTCGCGGTCGGCGCCGGGGATTGTGCGCGGCTCGATCAGGATCAGATTCTCGATGCGGATGCCGTATTCGCCCGCCTTGTAATAGCCGGGCTCGTTCGACAGCATCATGCCGGCGCGCAGGGGCTCCATCGCCGCGCCGCCGGGATAATTGGGCGAGGCAATCCGCTGCGGCCCCTCGTGCACCGCGAGATACGCGCCGATGCCGTGGCCAGTGCCGTGCGCGAAATCGAGGCCGGCTTCCCAGAGCGGACGGCGCGCGAATGCGTCGATCTGGCCACCCATCGTCCCGTCGGGGAAGACCGCCGTGGCGATGCCGATATGCCCCTTCAGGACGCGGGTGAAGCGGTCGCGCATCTCTTCGGTCGGTTCGCCGATCGGCATCACGCGCGTCACGTCGGTGGTGCCGTCCGCATATTGGCCGCCGGAGTCGATCAGGTAGAGCTGGCCGGGTTCGATCGGCGCGCTCGACTCCTCGGTGACGTGGTAGTGCGGGATCGCACCGTGCGGGCCGGTGGCGGAGATCGTGTCGAACGAGGTGTCCTTCAGGACGCCGGTCTGTTCGCGGAAGGCGAGCAGCTTGGCGGCGGCGCTGAGTTCGGTTTGCCCCCCCCTCACGCATTCGCTTTCGACCCAGCGCAGGAAGCGCGCGAGTGCGGCGCCGTCGCGGGCGGATGCGGCACGGTGGCCGCTTATCTCGACCGGGTTCTTGATAGCCTTGGCAAGAACGACGGGATCGCGCAGCGGCAGGACCTTAGCGCCGCTCGCCTGAAGCGCCTGCGTGATCGCGGCGACCGCGCGCTCGGGATCGGCGGCGACGTGCTTGCCGGCATAAGTGCCCAGCGCAGCGGCGAACGCGGTGCGGTCATGAAGGCGGACCGCGTTGCCCAGATGCTGGCGAACCGTATCGTCAAGCTTGTCGAGTGCGACGAACAGGTCGGTCGTGCCGTCAGAGCCTACGATCGCATAGGATAGCGCGACGGGCGTATGGTCGACGTCGCCGCCACGGACGTTGAGCGCCCATGCGATTGAATCGAGTGCGGTGAGGACCACCGCGTCGGCATTCTGCTCGGACAGCCAGTCGGCGATCTTCGCGCGCTTTTCGGCGGACGATGCACCGGTGAACTCGTCCGGCTGGACCGTCAGTTTTGCAGGCGAGGGGGCTGGACGATCGGTCCAGATCGCATCGATCGGGTTGATCTCGACCGCGATCAGCGTCGCGCGCCGGTCTGCAAGGGCGGTAGTGGCGTCGGCGACCCAGGTCCCGGTGTGCAGCCACGGGTCGTAACCGATCCGACCGCCTTCGGGAGCGTATTTGCCAAGCCACGCGGCGGGGCTGGTCTGCGGCACGGGCTCATAGTCCCACTGCGCACCATCGACCTGCTCACGGACCTGGATCGTGTAGCGCCCATCGGTAAAGATCGCCGCACGGTCGGCCAGCACGACCGCGGTGCCCGCAGATCCGCCGAACCCGGTAAGCCAACCGAGGCGCTGCGCGTAACCGCCGACATATTCGCTCATATGCTCGTCGGTGAGCGGGATGACGAAGCCGTCGAGGTTGGTGCTCGCGAGTTGGGTGCGGAGAGCGGTTAGGCGGTCGGTGTGGGTCGGCATTGTGTGGGTCTCTCGTCGGTCGAGGTCGGGTGATGCGGGGGTTCTGCCAGAAACGCGTTGCGGGGGACAGCGCGGGGAGTGGCGGTGGGTTTAAGATCGAACCGCGTGCCTCCTTGTTCTCCCGCGAAGGCGGGAGCCCAGACTAGGTCCCCGCCTTCGCGGGGAAACATTGGGGGTGGGAGTGGTGGGCGGTCTTTATCGATCGCTCCCCAACGCCGCAGGGTTTGGCATCCACACCCGGCGCGGCTAACACATCGGCATGACCACGCCCCCCATCGCCGAACAGCGGCCGCACAGCTTCACCACGCATGGCGTGACGATCGAGGATCCGTATGCGTGGCTGAAGGACCCGAACTATCCGGAGGTCGATGACGCCGACGTGCTCGCGTATCTCGCTGCCGAGAATGTGTATTTCGAAGCGCAGATGGCGCCGCACGAAGCGCTTACCGACACGATCTACGAAGAGATGAAGGCGCGCATCAAGGAGGACGAATCCTCGGTGCCGCAGAAGGATGGCGACTGGCTCTACTGGACCGCGTACGAGACCGGCGGGCAGTACAAGAAATGGTGGCGGAAACCTGTCGCCGGCGGTGACGACGAGCTGTTGCTCGACGAGCCGGCGCTGGCGGAGGGGCACGAGTATTTCCGGCTCGGGGCGTTCTCGGTCAGCAATGACGGGCGCTATCTCGCCTATGCGATCGACGATAACGGGAGCGAGCGGTTCGAGGTTCGGGTCAAGGACCTGGATACCGGCGAGCATCTGCCCGACGTGATCCCGGGGATGCTAAGCGAGATCGTCTGGACCGCGGACGACGCGGGCTTCCTGTACGGGCTGGCGAACGAACAGTGGCGGACGGACAATGCGCGGTTCCACCGGTTGGGGACGCCGATCTCCGAGGACGTCGTGCTGTTCCATGAGGAAGACGAGGGCTTTCGCGTCGGCGTCGGCGAGACGAGTTCGCGCAAGTGGATCGTGATCGCGACGAGCGACCATGTGACGAGCGAGCTGTATCTGCTGCCTGCGCACGAGCCTTTGGCGGTGCCGATCCTCGTTTCGGCGCGGAAGGTGGGCCGCGAATATGATGTGGACGAGCATGACGGGACGCTGTTCATCCATACCAACGACGTCGATCCGAATTTCCGGCTTTGCACCGCGCTGGTCGAGGAGCCGGATGCGTGGAGCGAGCTGATTCCGGCCTCGCCGCATTTCTACATGACCGGTGTCGAGTGCTATCAGGACTTCTTCGTCGTCGATGGGCGCGAGGACGGTCTCGATCAGATCGCGATCCATCGGTACGAGACGCCGACCGAGGGCAAGCGGATCGACTTCCCCGAGGCGAGCTATGTCGCTGGGCTGGGGGATAATCCCGAATACGACATGACGGTGTTGCGGCTTGGGTATGAGTCGATGGTCACGCCTGGGACGGTGTATGATTATGACGTCGATACCGGCGAGCGGACGATGCTCAAGGTACAGGAAATCCCGAGCGGCTATGACGCGGCGAAATACGCGACCGAGCGGCTGAAGATCACTGCTCGGGACGGGACCGAAATTCCGGTTTCGATCGTGTATCCGGCGGGGTTCGTTCGCGATGGGTCGGCGCCTTTGTTCCTCTATGCGTATGGCGCGTACGGTTATGCGATTCCGCCGGGCTTCTCGACGGGCCGCATGAGCCTGCTCGATCGCGGGTTTGCCTATGCGATCGCGCATATCCGCGGCGGCGACGATCTTGGCCAGCAATGGTATCTCGATGGCAAGCTCGAGAAGCGCGCGAACACGTTCAACGATTTCGTCGATGTGGCGAAGGCGCTGGTCGACGCGCAGTGGACGTCGGCGAGGAAGATCGCGATTGCCGGGCGGTCCGCGGGCGGCGAGCTGATGGGCGCGGTGGTCAATTCCGATCCCGAGCTGTGGGGCGCGGTGATCGCGGACGTGCCGTTCGTAGACGTGCTGAACACGATGCTCGACGAGAGCTTGCCGCTGACGCCGGGCGAGTGGCCGGAGTGGGGGAACCCGATCGAGGACGAGGCTGCGTTCGAGCTGATCCGGTCGTATTCGCCGTACGACAACGTCAAGGCGCAGTACTATCCGCCGATGTTCATTTCCGGTGGGCTCAACGATCCGCGCGTGACCTATTGGGAGCCGGCGAAGTGGGCGGCGAAGCTGCGGTTGATGAAGACCGACGACAATGTGTTGCTGCTCAAGACGAACATGGGTGCGGGGCATGGCGGCAAGTCGGGGCGGTTCGAATCGCTGCGTGAGGGTGCGGAGGAGCACGCGTTCGTGCTGTGGCAGCTGGGCGTCGCGGGGTGAGCCGGTTCACGCTCTCGATCACGGCGCAGGACGCGGATATCGACGAGCTTGGGCATGTGAACAATGCGGTCTGGGTGCAGTGGATCCAGGCCATCGCGACTGCGCATTGGGAGGCTGTGGCGCCGGCCGAGCATAAGCTGGCGTATGTGTGGGTCGTGACTCGGCATGAGATCGATTACCGTGGGAGTGTTGTCTCGGGGGAGACGGTCGTTGGCGAGACCTGGGTCGAGGGGGCGCCTAAGGGGGCTCGGTTCGATCGGCATGTGCGGTTTGTCGGGGATGATGGGCGGGTGAAGCTGGAGGCGGTTACGACCTGGGCTTTGCTGGATCAGGCGACCGGGCGGCTGATGCGGGTGCGCGAGGATGTCGCTGCGCCGTTTTATTCCTAGTCCCTCTCCCCTTCGGGGAGAGGGAGGGAGCGACGCAGGAGCGGAAGGGTGAGGGGCGTTGGGAATTGGCGTCCCGAGCCTCACGCCCCTCTCCCTTCCCACCGCAAGCGCGGCGGGCCCCTTCCCTCTCCCCGTAGGGGCGAGGGAGTTTTTAGCCGCTGTTTCGCAGGGCGGTGGCGATGGCGTTGATGGAGAGGAGGATGCCTTCGCCTATCCGCGGGTCGTCCTCGCCGGCGCGGCGGCGTTTGATCAGTTCGATCTGGAGAAGGTTGAGCGGCTCGATATACGGCAGGCGGAGGCGGATCGAGGCGTCTAGCGCGGGGTGCTTTTCCAAGAGGCGCGACTGGCCGGTGACTTGCAAAAGCCCGTCGTGGGTCTGGTGCCAGCCGTCGCGGATCGTGGTGAAGATTTCGCGGAGCTTGTCGTCCTCGACCAGCCCGGCATAGCGTTCGGCGATACCGATGTCGGACTTGGCGAGCACCATCTCGAGGTTCGCCAGCGCGGAGGCGAAGAGCGGCCAGCCTTGCGCCATGTCCTTCAACAGCGCCTTGTCCTCGAAATCGGCGATCGCGCGGCCGACGCCGTACCAGCCGGGGAGCATGACGCGCGCCTGCGCCCAGCTGAACACCCAGGGGATCGCGCGGAGGTCCTCGATGCGGTCGGACTTGGTGCGGCTGGCGGGGCGGCTGCCGATCTTGAGGCCGGCGATCTCGGCGATCGGCGTCATCTGGCGGAAGAAGGTGCGGAAGCCCTCCGTACCGTAGACGAGGTCGCGGTAACTGTGGAACGCAGTGTCGCTGAGCGTGTCCATTGCGGCGGAGAAGCTAGCGTTGTCTGCGTTGGAGAGGCGTTCGGGTTCGAGGCTCGCGAGCAACGTGGCGGAGGCGATCGCTTCGAGATTGGTCATCGCGGCGTCTCGCGTGCCGTATTTGGCGGCGATGACTTCGCCTTGCTCGGTTATGCGGATGCGGCCCTGGACGGTGCCCGAGGGCTGCGCGCGGATCGCGCGGAACGCCGAACCGCCGCCGCGCCCGACTGCGCCGCCGCGACCGTGGAACAGCTGCATGCCGACGCCCGCCGCGGCGAAGACGGGTTTGAGCGCGGTCGAGGCTTTCGAGAGCTGCCAGGTGGAGGTGAGATACCCGCCGTCCTTGTTGCTGTCCGAATAGCCGATCATCACTTCCTGATGGCCGCGCGCCGTGGAGATCGTCGCGATCTCGGGGAGTGCGAACCAGGCGGTCATGACGGCGGGGGCGGCTTCGAGATCGCCGATCGTCTCGAACAGCGGGACGGCCATGATCGCTGCCGTGGGGGTTTCGCCTGGGCGGTAGAGGCCGACTTCCTTGAGGAGCAGGTTCACTTCGAGCAGGTCGCTGACCGACTGCGCCATCGAGACGATGTAGTTGGTGATGCACGCCGGGCCGTACGCGGCGTGCGCGTCGGCGGCGGCCTGGACGATCGCGAGTTCGCCGGCAGTTTCCTCAGAATATTCGGCGAAGCGCGAGGTAAGCGGGCGGGCGTTGGCGAGTTCGCGGCGGAGCAGCGCGACGCGGGCGTCTTCGTCTAGCGCGAGGTAATCGTCTTCTACTCCAGCGACCTTGAGCAGTTCGGCGACGACGCGTTCGTGGACGGCGCTGTTCTGGCGGAGATCCAAGGTGGCGAGGTGGAAGCCAAACGTCTCGACTGCGCGGATCAGCCGGCCGAGCGCGCCGCCGGTCTTCAGCGCGATGCCCAGGCCGTGCGCGAGCGTGACGAGGTCGGCGCGGAAGTCGGCGGGGTTGGCATAGGGCTCGCCGGCGAGGCGACCGGGGCGGGGGGCGTGCTTGCCGGTGAGCGCATCGTGCGTCGCGGACAGGCGGGCGTAGATGCCGGAGAGCGCGCGACGATAGGGCTCGTCGCTGCGGCTGGCCGCGTCGTCGCCGCTGGCGTCTGCGAGCGCCTGCACCGCGGCATCGGCGGGGGCGTGCTCGGTCGAGATCGAGAGCTCGGCGCCGAGTGCGTGCACCGCGTCGCAATAATAGCCGAGCACGGCCTCGCTCGCCTTAGACAGCGCGGTCTTGAGCGAGTCGGCGGTGACATAAGGGTTGCCGTCGCGGTCGCCGCCGATCCAGCTGCCGGGGCGCAGGAAACTGGGCGTGCGTTCGCCGAGCGCGCGGTCCCAGCGCTGGTAGAGCGCGGGCAAGGCGGGGAGGAACACGTCGCGGAGATAGCTGAGCGCGGTGTCGACCTCGTCGGTGACGTAGAGGCGGTCGCGGCGCAGGACGCGGGTTTGCCAGAGCAAAGCGATCTGGCGGAGGATCGCGTCGTCGACGCTGTCGCCATCCGGCGTGGTGTCGCGGCCGAGATCGCGCAGGCCCATCAGCTCGGCGATGCGGTTGCGGTGGTCGATCATGCTTTTGCGGCGCACTTCGGTCGGGTGCGCGGTGAGCACGGGGGCGATCAGCGCGTGGTCGAGCAGCCTGCGGATCTGGGCTCGGTCGATGCCTTCGGATTCGAGTTGTGCGATCGCGGAGGCGAGGTCGGCGCCGTCTTCCGCGGCGATGCCCTGGCGGTCCTCGGCGAGATTGGCGAGCATCGAGAAGAGCATGAAGCCGCGGACGAAGTCGAGCGTCTCGTCGAGGCTGAGCTTTTCGAGGCTGAGATCGACCGCGCGGTCGTCGCCGGGCTTGCCTTCGGAGGCATCGCGGTGGCGCTCGACCGACGCTTTTCGGATCGTCTCGGTGGCTTCGAACAGGCGCTCGCCGCCATAGGCGCGGATGACGTCGCCGAGCAGTTTGCCAAGGAAGCGGATGTCGGAATTGTTCGCGATTGCGGGGAGGCTTGCCATGATTCCCTGCTGCGCTGCGGCAGGGATCAGGTCAACAACGAACACCGCGCGACACGCTTAAATAGCCGCTTGTTTAGTGCTTTGGGCGACAGATTATTGCACAGATCAGCGTTTGCGCGACTCCGCACGCTCTTCCGACGTCACCGTGCCGTCGTGGTTCAGGTCCATCCTGTCGAACCAGGCGAGCGTGCCTTCGCTCCACTCGATCGCGGTAATGACGCCGTCCTTGTTGCGGTCGAATGCCTTGATGCGCGTGTTGGGCGAGGGGAGTTCGTCCTTGGTGACCCGATCGTCGCCGTTGCGGTCGAGCGTGCGGAAGCGGCGTTCCATGCTGGCGCCGAAATCGAGCCGCGACGTCACCGAGGGCGGCACGAAGCCGACTGCGTTGGCGTCGGCCTGCGCGCGCTGCTCGTCCTTGTCGCCGCACGCGGACACCAGAATTCCCGTCGCGGCGAGTGCCGCTACCAGCTTTACCTGCATAAAATCTCCCGTCGTTTCGACGCCGTCAGGCCTCGAGCTCGGTGTCCCAATAGAGCCAGTCGTGCCATGTGTCGTGCAGGTAGTTGGGTGGGAAGCTGCGGCCGTGTTCTTGCAAGTGCCAGTTGGTCGGGCGGATCGCCTCGATATGCAGCGGCATCGCCGCCTGTTTGGGCGTGCGCCCGCCTTTCTTGAGGTTGCAGGGCGAGCAGGCGGTGACGACGTTCTCCCACGTGGTACGACCGCCTTGCGCGCGGGGGACGACATGGTCGAAGGTGAGATCGCGCAGCTTGCCGCAATATTGGCAGGTGAACTTGTCGCGCAGGAACAGGTTGAAGCGGGTGAAGGCGGGAAATTGCGACGGTCGAACGAACTGCTTGAGCGCGATCACCGAGGGCAGCTTCAGCGCGAAATTGGCGCTGCGGACTTCGCGTTCGTAGGTGGCGACGATGTCGACACGGTCGAGAAAGACAGCCTTGACCGCGGTTTGCCACGGCCAGACGCTGAGCGGATAGTAGGAAAGCGGCGTGTAATCGGCATTGAGCACGAGCGCCGGACAACCATCCGGATGACGCATCAGATCGGGGTGAAACACGGCTCCTCCCACTCAGGCTTCGCAGAGCGCCCTATGGACGACAGCGATGACACCGCCATGACAGCACGCCGCGTGGCGGTCGGTCAAGCATGCTGAGCGACGGACCGGTCGTAACGCGGTTCGCGCCGAGCCCGACGGGGCGGTTGCACCTGGGCCATGCGGTGTCGGCGATCCGCGCGCACGACTATGCGCGGGAGCGGGGCGGGCGGTTCCTGCTGCGGATCGAGGACATCGATGGGACGCGGAGTCGGCCTGAATTCGTCGCGGGGATTTTGGAGGACCTGGGGTGGCTTGGGTTGCGGTGGGACTCGTTGGTGTTCCAGTCGGAGCGGCTGGCTACGTATGATGTTGCGCTGGAGGCTTTGAAGGCGCGCGGGCTGGTTTACCCCTGTTTCTGTACGCGGGCGGAGATCGCGGCGAGCGCGTCGGCGCCGCAGGGGGATGTCGGGCCGGTCTATCCGGGGATTTGTCGCGGTCTGAGCGCGGAGGAGGTCGCTGCGCGGGAGGATGTGGCGCATTGCTGGCGGCTCGACATGGCGAAGGCTGTGGCGATTGCCGGCGTGCTTTCGTGGCATGACGCGATTGCCGGGACGGTTGTTGCCGATCCGCTGGCGCAGGGGGATGTCGTGCTGGCGCGGAAGGATGCGCCGGCTAGCTACCATCTGGCGGTGACGTTGGATGATGCTGCGCAGGGCGTGACGGACGTGGTGCGCGGGGTGGACCTGTTTGCGGCGACGGATGTGCACCGGGTGCTGCAGGCTTTGCTGGGGTTGGCGGTGCCGCGCTATCATCATCATCCACTGGTGGTGGATGCGGCGGGGCGGCGTTTGGCGAAGCGGGATGGGGCTTTGTCGCTGGCGGAGATGCGGGCGGCGGGGGAGGATGGGGTGGTGCTGGCGGCTCGGGTGCGGGGTGGGGGATGATCGGGTTCCAGCGGTAAGCGCTGGGATCAATTGATGCTCGCAACTTTCAGCGGCGGTGCCGTCGTAAAAGGTCGCAGTCTGCACTTCCTTGTTCTCCCGCGAAGGCGGGAGCCCAGACTGGGTCCCCGCCTTCGCGGGGAAACAAAGGGGACGGTGGTGCGCGCCTTAGTGCCACCACCCCGGCGAAGGCCGGGGCCCAATTGGGGGACGGTGATGATGACGCTTATCGCTTCGTTACCTTGGCTTTCCCAATTGGGCCCCGGCCTTCGCCGGGGTGGTGTTTTTGCTTGTATGGGCGCGCTACAGCTCGATCCCCAACCTCGGCGCGGCCCACGTCATCGCCGCATACAGCGCTATCGTCAGCACGCACCCCGCTACCAGCGACACCCAGAACGGCGCACCATGTCGCAGCAGCGCGGGGATCAGCAGGAACATCGGCAGCGACGGCAGCACGTACCAGAAGGTCGCGCCGGCGTGCGCGGCCATCGTTCGCGGGTCGGGCTTGTCGTGCCAGAGCCAGATCATGCCGAGCACCGACACCAGCGGCAGCGACGCCACGAGCGCGCCGAAGCCGGGATAGCGCTTGGCGATCTCCGACGCGGCGGCGATAAGAATGCCCGAGATCAGAGCTTTCAGCGTCAAGTATAACATGTAGCATTTGCGCGCATCACGGGGGGATCCGCAACACTGTTCCAGCCATTGCTAGCGACAGCCGGTGCGCTTACATTCCCTTCATGAACACATTCCTCGTCATCCTCCTGATCGCGGCGATGATCGCGACCGTCGTGGCTCTGGTGCGGGGCGTCGTGTCGTTCCTGCAGGAGGGCACGGCGCAGGTCCGCGACGGCAACGGCCCGAGCGCGGCGTCGCTGAAATCGAATCGGATGATGCAGCAGCGGATCTTCTTCCAGGCGCTGGCGATCCTGATCGTCGTCGTGATCCTGTTCGCGGCGGGGCGGAACTAGGGTCTAACGCGCTTTCCTAGTTACCGTCATTCCAGCGCAAGCTGGGATCTCGATGTCAGGTGGATGTCGCGAGCGACGAGGGATACCCCAGCTTTCGCTGGGGTGACGGACTTGTGGCACTGCATGGTCGGACAGAAGGAATCGACCGATGGTCAAGCTCAACAAGATCTACACGCGAACGGGTGACGACGGCACGACGGGGCTGGTCGACGGCTCGCGGGTGTCGAAGGCCAGCGCGCTGATGCAGGCGATCGGCGATGTCGACGAGGCGAACTCCGCGATCGGCGTGGCGGTGGTGGCGCTTGGCGACGATCCGCTCGCCGCTGCGCTGGAGCGAATCCAGAACGACCTGTTCGATCTTGGTGCGGACCTCGCGACGCCTGCAACCGATGACGGATTCGCTCCGTCGGAGATGGTGTTGCGGATCGTGCCGGCGCAGGTCGAGCGACTCGAGCGCGAGATCGATGCGATGAACGCGCACCTCGCGCCGTTGCGGAGCTTCATCCTGCCGGGCGGATCGCCGCAGGCCGCCGCGCTGCATCTGGCGCGCGCGATTTCGCGGCGGGCGGAGCGATCCGCGGTCGCGGCGACGCACGATATGCCGCTGAATCCGGCGGCATTAGCGTATGTTAACCGGCTATCGGATTTCCTGTTCGTGGCGTCGCGTGCAGTGAACCAAAACGGGGCCGGTGACGTTCTATGGCGACCGGGGGCTACGCGCGCGCAGGCGTGACCGGCGTTCGCGCGTTGCGGTACTGGGCGACGCATTGAAGGATAACCGATGCCGCAGCCTGTTCGTCCCGATCTCACCCCCGCTCCTTCGTCGGATCTGAGCGAGCGCTTCCAGACCGTACGCGCGCTGTCGCTGGCGCTCGCCGAGCCGCTGTCGGATGCGGACGCGACGGTGCAGTCGATGGACGACGCATCGCCGACCAAGTGGCATCTGGCGCATACGACGTGGTTTTTCGAGACCTTCGTATTGCGCGATCATGTCGATGGTTATGCGCTTCACGACGAGCGTTTCCCGTTTCTGTTCAACAGCTATTACGAGGCCGAGGGGCGGCGCCATGCGCGCGACCGGCGCGGGATGGTGACGCGGCCGTCGCTCGACGAGGTGCGGGCGTACCGCGCGCATGTCGATGCCGCGCTACTCGATGCGCTGCCTGGGTTGTCGGAGGATGCGCAGACGCTGGTCGCGCTTGGGTGTCATCACGAGGAGCAGCACCAGGAATTGCTGGTGACCGACATCCTCCACATGTTTTCCGAAAACCCGTTGGAGCCCGCGATGTGGCCGGCGCCGCGGAAAGTTCCGGTCGAGATGCCGGGGCCGATCGGCTGGATCGCGCGCGAGAGCGGGATCGTCGAGGTCGGACATGACGGCGACGGGTTCGCGTTCGATTGCGAGGGACCGCGTCACGCCGCCTTGCTGGTGCCGCATGCGATCGCGGACCGGACGGTGACGAACGGCGAATGGGCCGCGTTCATTGCCGACGGTGGTTACACCGAAGCGCGGCATTGGCTGGCGGATGGCTGGGCGTGGGTGAAGGCCGAGGGCATCGTCGCGCCGCTCTATTGGGAGCAGGGCGAGGCGGGGTGGACGCGGTTCGGTCTCGATGGCCGACGCGCGATCGACCCCGCGGCACCGGTGACGCATGTCAGCTTCTTCGAGGCGGATGCGTATGCGAGCTGGGCCGGTGCACGGTTGCCGACCGAGTTCGAATGGGAGGCGGCGGCGGCGTCGCATGATGCGGGCGGCGGCAACCAGATGGATGTCGCGGGACCGGTTGAGCCTCGGCCTGCGGCGAATGGCCCGGCGTTCTTCGGCGACGTATGGGAGTGGACCGGCAGCGCGTACCGTCCGTATCCCGGCTTCGTGACCGCGGCGGGCGCGGTCGGCGAGTATAACGGCAAGTTCATGAGCTCGCAGTTCATTCTGCGCG
Source organism: Sphingomonas faeni (assembly GCF_003053745.1). Lineage (GTDB taxonomy): Bacteria > Pseudomonadota > Alphaproteobacteria > Sphingomonadales > Sphingomonadaceae > Sphingomonas > Sphingomonas faeni. The sequence goes on from NZ_QAYE01000006.1 coordinate 121,833, forward strand.
GTGGCAGCTGTGCGACGCCGCGCGGCCATGCACGTGCGAGCTACCGCAATTTCTTCTATCCGCATCAACGGTGGCAGTTCACCGGCGTGCGTCTCGCGAAAGATATCTGATGTTGAAGCCTGAGATCGAGGACGGCCAGCAGACGCTCGCCGACCCGCAATTCCGTGCGGACGTGCTGGACGGGCTCGCGCGGCGGCCGCGGGCGATCCCGGCACGGTGGTTCTACGACCGGCGCGGCTCGGAGTTGTTCGAGAAGATCACCGATCTACCTGAATATTATCCGACGCGGACCGAGCGTTCGATCCTGGAAACGGCGTGTCCCGAAGTGGCGACGCTTGCGGGCGAAGGTCGTGCGGTCGTTGAGTTCGGCTCAGGGTCGTCGACCAAGACGCCTATCCTGCTCAATGCCGTTGCACCGTCGGTATACGTGCCTATCGATATCTCGGGTGATTTCCTGCGTGAGTCGTCGAAGGTGCTGGGCAATCAGTTTCCGGATCTGCTGGTGCTGCCGTTCGAGGCGGACTTTATGCGGCCGTTGAGCTTGCCAAAGACGATCGCGGATACGCCCAAGCTCGGGTTCTTTCCGGGCTCGACGATCGGCAACATGATCCCGCTGATGGCGGTGGATCTGCTGCGCGCGATGCGGTCGTCGCTCGGCGTGGGGGCAATGCTGCTGATCGGGATGGACCGGATCAAAAGCGAGGACGTGCTGGTGCCGGCGTATGACGATGCGCAGGGCGTGACGGCGGCGTTCAACCTGAATTTGCTCGAGCGGATCAACCGCGAACTGGACGGCGACATCCCGGTCGACGCGTTCCGACACAAAGCCGTGTGGAACGACGATCGCGCTCGGATCGAGATGCACCTCGAGGCGACACGCGACGTCGCGTTCACCGTCGACGGGCGGTCGTTCGAGATGATCGCCGGTGAGACGATCCATACCGAGAACTCGCATAAATATGGCGCGCGGGATGCGCGGATACTGCTGCGGTCGGGCGGATGGACGCCGGTGGCGGCATGGACCGATCCCGAAGGTCTGTTCGGCGTGTATCTGGCGGAGGCTCAGGTGGAGCGGCCAGCGCCCTAAGGCCGGGCCTGTTCCGGACGAGTTGCCCGCAGCCTAGACTCAGCCGGGAATGCCCCAGTTCGCCTCATCGTCAGCCGATGCGGCGGTGCGGACAAGATGCTCGACATAATGCTGAAAAATCGGAACCGTGAAGGTGACCAGCGTGGGCTCGCCCCCCGGTTCCTTGAACGTCAGCAAGACGAAGCGCTGGCCGTCTTCGTCGAGAATCAGGCCGGCTTCCATCGCGCCGGGGCCGCTCGGGGTAATTACGGTCGTTGCCATGATCGTCTTTCGCTATCGGGTCTCCAGGCGCCCATAACGCTCCGCCGCACCAAGTCCATGACCAGCGGGATATCGACGCTGGTCAGTCCCCCGCGCTCTTGGCCTCGATACGCCGAAGGTCCCGGATTTCGCCCCAGGTGATCGGTCGGTCGCGGCCCGCGCACTGGATGATCAGGTCCGCCGCTTCGGCGTCGTCATACCCGTCGAATGCCCGGACCATCTCTTGCAAAGAGCCGCTGGCGACGGACTTGCCGATGTCCTCTTCGTTCGCCGCATGCTCGCGCACTACTTTTGCGGGCATATTCCACATGGTCTTCAACACGATCACTGACTCCGGCCCCCGGGGTGGATCACCGTCGTGCGGCGTGATGGAGCGTGCGTCCATAGTGTCGGCGGGTCGTATGCGATCGCTTCACGCGACGGCACGGTGAACCGATCTCGCGCTCCCGTTGCCCATCGACGAGGCCGGCGCGTTAATCCTTATCGGATGCGTTGAAGGCAGAAACTTTGGCCTATTGCGCGACCGTCCGTTACTTTCCGCCTTCCCGTCGTGTCAGCGCCGCTACGCAACTCGCACGGTCGATCGTGCTCCCGTCGGGTTCTCGCGCGTCGAGATACGTCACGCGGGGGGCGTCGGACCCCTTGGGGTACAGATACGCGTCGAGCACGCAGATGCCGCTCTGGAATTGCAGCTTTCGCGCGCTGCCCTCACGCACGTCGGCATCGGGTTGGCCGAACAGTCTGGTCAGGCCCGCGGCATCCTGGCCCAGCACGCGTTCAAGTCCGACGCTCGTGTACGGGATCGCTGGGCGTCCGACCGCGGGCTTGGCGACCGGTGCGGCGCAACCGGCCAAGCCGCTGCCGAGGGCCAGCGCGATGGCTATAGTGGTCAATCGCGTCATGGTCGGCCTTTGCGAGAATACTGGCTGTGGAAGTAATGTGTTGCCATCGCGGCCCCCAGCACTGGCGCGGCGATGTTGAGGACCGGAACCACGAACAGCCCGGTGTTCGCAAGCCCCAGCACGAACCGGCTCCCCTTCGTCGTCGCACGCCAGCCCCGCATCGCCGCCGCATCCATGTGCCGCGCCGCCACCATGTCCCCCAGATCGCGCCCGAGCAGCCAGCCATTGACGATGAAGAACGCAGCGGCGGTGCCGACACCGGTAACGAGCAACGCGATGTAGATGGGCAGCATCACGAGGTTGACGAGCACGACGCGCGCAGCGGAACGTAACCCCATCGCGAGGCTCCGTGCGAACGGCACCGGCCGGGCGGTGCGCTGCGCGTCGGGATAATGCCGCGCCTCGACCGCCGCCACGACTTCGTCCGCGAAGATTCCGACCACCGCGATAGCGACGGCGCGGAACAGCAGCCACAGCGCCAGGATCGTGACGAACAACGCGAACGCGGCCGCGAGTCCGCCGGAATGCCAGTCGAGCCACGCGGCCAGTGCGGCTTGCGTACCCCACCACGTGCCAACGCCGAGCAGCGCGAAGACAAGCAGCGTGACGACCATAGACTTCACGAACACGCGCAGGACCGGCGGATCGGTAAGCTGGCTGAGCGATAGGGCAATGGCGCGGAGCATTGGTTTGGGATGGCGCGGGGGCAGGGGAAGGTCAACGCGAGTTTCCCGACCCGTCTCCGTCGTTTCGACTTTTCGGCAGCCCGACTTTTCCCCGTTCCCCCGCGGACGCGGGGGCCCAGCTAAACCACGAACACCGCCCGACACCCTGGCCCCGCGTTCGCGAGGGAACAGCAGGGCGCGGCGTTATCACGGCTTATCCAAACTGCCGAACCGCCTAAGTTTTGCACCCAACCCAAAGCCACCACCCCGGCGCAGGCCGGGGTCCAATTGGAAAGGTCGTCGTAATAAGGCGCAGCCGTCGTTATCAACGTCCCCCAATTGAACCCCGGCCTCCACGGGGTGGTGGCCTTTACCGGCTATTAGTCGTCGCTTCGATCATTGCGTTCGTTGCGTCGACCTATCGCCCACCCCCCACACCAGTTGCACCAATCCCCCCCGCGATTTACGGCAGGGCTTTCCCGCACCCCCGGAGTTTCCCCTTGAGCACACCAACTTACGACGTCGTCGCGATCGGCAATGCGATCGTCGACATCCTCGCCACCGCCGACGACGCGTTCATCGCCGAGATCGGCGTCGCCAAGGGCTCGATGCAGCTCATGTTCTCGTCGGAGGAAGCCGACGCGCTCTACGCCAAGATGGGCCCGGGCATGGAAATCTCGGGTGGCTCGGCGGCAAACACCGTAGCCGGCATCGCCGCGCTCGGCGGCAAATGCGGGTTTATCGGCCAGGTCGCCGACGACCAGCTCGGCCAGGTCTTCGCGCATGACGTCCGCAGCATCGGCATCGAGTTCGCCACCCCCGTTCGCGCCGGCGACCCGACCACCGGCCGCTGCTTGATCTTCGTCACTCCCGACGGCCAGCGCACGATGAACACCTTCCTCGGCGCAGGCCAGTTCCTGCCCGCCGCCGCGATCGACACCGCGATGATCGCCGACAGCGCGATCCTGTATCTCGAAGGCTATCTCTGGGATCCCGAAGAGCCGCGCGCCGCGATGCGCGCCGCGATCGATTGCGCCCGCGATGCAGGCCGGAAGGTCGCGTTCACGCTCAGCGACGTGTTCTGCATCTCGCGCCACGGCGGCGATTTCCGCCAGCTCTTGTCGGACGGCCTGATCGACATCCTGTTCGCCAACGAGAGCGAACTCGCCGCGCTCGCCGAGACCGACGACTTCGACGCAGCGGTCGCCAAAATCTCCGCACAGGTCCCGACCCTGGTCGTCACCCGTGGCGAGCACGGCGCCTGCGCACTCCAGAACGGTACGCGGGCCGAGGTCAAGGCCGAGCCGATCGCCAAGGTCGTCGACACCACCGGCGCGGGCGACCTGTTCGCGGCGGGTTTCCTCCACGGCCAGGCGCAGGGCTACGACCTGCACGCGTCGCTTAAGCTTGGTGCGGTCTGCGCAGCCGAGATCATCAGCCATGTCGGCGCCCGCCCGATGGTCGACATGAAGGCGCTCGCCGCCAAGCATATCGGCTGAGGCATGCGTCCCCGCGAAGGCGGGGACCCAGACTGGGCCCCGCCTTCGCGGGAGAACAAGCTTGGGTGCGAAGACACAAAAAAAGGGCCGCGGGAGTTTCCTCCCGCGGCCCTTTTTTCTTGTCCTCGATCAGTGGCTGCCCGGAGGCGTCCGGTCATCCTCGGCTACACCATCGTCGAGACCCAGCCCGACATGGCTGCGCGAGCGGCTATAAAGGAAGTAGATCGCCAACCCGATCGCACCCCAGCCCGGCAGCACCAGCTTGGCGGTCAGCGGCAGCGACAGGTACAGCCCGACGCAACCGATGATCGCGAGCGGCGCGACGATGTACACTGCGGGCGTGCGGAACGGACGCTTGCGGCCGGGATCGGTCTTGCGCAGCACCATTACCGAGATCGCGACCATCATGAACGCGAACAGCGTGCCCGCGTTCGAGTAATCGGCGAGCTTGCCGACCGGCAGTACCGCCGCCGCGATCGCCGCGGCAATACCCGTCACGACCGTTACCACATGCGGCGTCCGGAACTTCGGGTGGATCGACGCGAGCTTTGCCGGAAGCAAACCATCACGCGCCATCGTGAAGAACACACGGGTCTGGCCGAACATCATCATCAGCACGACCGACGGCAGCGCCAGCACCGCGGCGAGACCGACCAGGCGACCCATGATCGGCCAGTTGATGACCTGGAGCACGTGGACGAGCGCTTCCTTCGAGCAGACCAATGGCTCCATCGCGCCGCCTGCAACGATCGCCGCGCAACGCCCGGCCATCTCGGCCGAGCCCGGTGCCAGGATACCGCCATCGGCGGTCGTCACCGGGTTCGCACCGATCGCACCGATCGCGCCCGACGCGACCAGCAGATAGAACAACGTACAGATGCCGAGGCTGGCAATGAGACCGATCGGCACGTTGCGCTGCGGATTCTTGGTCTCCTCGGCGGCGGTCGAAACCGCGTCGAAGCCGACATAGGCGAAGAAGATCGACGCCGCCGCACCCAGCACGCCGACGCCCGACGAACTCAGTGGGTTGCCGACGCCGTAGGGCAGGAACGGATGGAAATTGTCCGCCTTCAGGACCGGGATGGTGAGCGCGATGAACGCAGTCAGGGCGGCGATCTTGATCAGCACGAGCACCGCATTGACGCGTGCGCTCTCGGTCGTCCCGACCACCAGCAGCCACGTGACGAGCGCGATGACGATCACCGCGGGCAGGTTCATGAAGCCGCCAACGGTCATCGCGGTCTGCAGATCGGCATTGGGCGTCGCGCCGAACGCGACCTGGACGTTCGCCATCAGCGCGTCGGCGTTGCGCAACCCGTTGGGGATGTGGAACCCGATCCCGTCGAGCAGCCCGGCCAGATGGTTCGACCACCCCACCGCGACCGCGCTCGCGCCAACCGCATATTCCAGGATCAGCGCCCAGCCGACCATCCAGGCGAGCAGCTCACCGGTAACCGCATAGGTGTAGGTGTAGGCGGAGCCCGACACCGGCACCATCGACGCGAGTTCGGAATAACAGAGCGCCGCCACCGCGCAGACAAAGCCGGCGACGACGAAGCTCAGCAACATGCCCGGTCCGGCCTTCTGCGCGGCCTCGGAGGTCAGCACGAAGATACCCGTGCCGATCACCGCGCCGACGCCCAGCAGCGTCAGCTGGAACGCGCTGAGCGTTCGCGCCAGACCCTTTTTTTCTGCCGTCGCCAGAATGGCATCCAGCGATTTTACGCGACCAAAAATCAACGCGGTGTCCCCCGGGGATAGCGAGGGCCGGGTCAAATGGCCCCCTTTGCTCAAGCGCCCGAGCCTAATGGCAATTTTATTACGCGCAATCCTTTAGTGCGGTGAAGCTGGCCTATCGCGCCAGCATCGGCCCGAGCGGGCGCCCGCCGAAGACATGAACATGCAGATGCGGCACCTCCTGGTGTCCGTCCTGGCCGATGTTCGCGAGCAAGCGATAGCCGGGTTCGACAAGGCCGGCGGCGCGCGCGACGGTGCCCACCGCACGGATGAACCCGGCGATCTCGTCATCGGGTGCGCGCGCGGAGAAATCGTCCCACGACACGTACGCACCCTTGGGGATCACGAGCAGATGCGTCGGCGCCTGCGGGTTGATGTCGTGGAACGCGATCGCGAAGTCGTCGTCATAGACCCGCTTCGACGGAATCTCCCCGCGCAGGATCTTCGCGAAGATGTTCTGGTCGTCATAAGGCTGGGTGGCGTCGATCGGCATGGGCAAGCTCCTTTCGCGGGAACATACCCACTTTCGTCATCCTCGCGAAGGCGGGGATCCATATCCTCGAACGACCGCACACTCATCGTGGCGCCAGCCAGTATGGCTTCCCGCCTCCGCGGGAATGACGGATGTGGCGTTAGCTCGTCCGACCGGCCTTCTCGACCAGCCCGCCAACACCTTCGCGCCGTTCCAACTCCGCGCGCACGTCGGCGAGGCTAAGCCCAGCATCCGCCAGCAACACCGCTAGATGAAACATTAGGTCCGCCGCTTCCGGCACAATGCTCGCCTCGTTGCCCGAGCACGCGGCGATGACCGTTTCCACGGCTTCCTCGCCGAGCTTCTGCGCGATCTTGGGCCGGCCTCGTGCGAACAGGCTGGCGGTGTACGAGGTATCGGCGGTCGCATCGCGACGGGCGCGGATGGTCGCTTCGAGGCGGTCGAATACGGGGTCTGCCATGGCTCGCGTGCTGGCGCAGCCGGGCAGGCGGGTCAATCCTCCGCAGGGGGTTTCGTCCTTGCGAACCGTTTCCGCAACGCCCGCCGCACGAGCCACACGCCGATCGCCGCAAATACGAACAGCGCGATGTCCGACAGCTCGGGGCCCGTGCGCGGGTGGACGATGCCGCTATGCCCCGACTGCACCGCGAGGAAGGGCAGGGCGATCATCGGATCAGGCTAAACGCACCGGCGCCCGCACCGGTATCCCCGCTGCCGCCAGCGCCGCATGCGCCTCGCCGATCGACGCCTGCCCGAAATGGAAGATCGACGCCGCCAGCACCGCGCTAGCATGCCCATCACGGATGCCCGCGACTAGGTCGTCGAGCCCGCCGACCCCGCCGCTCGCCACCACCGGCACGCTCACCCGGTCCGAAATCGCCCGGATCAGCTCGAGGTCGTAGCCACTGCGCGTCCCGTCACGGTCCATCGACGTGACCAGCAACTCGCCCGCCCCCAGTTCGGCAAGCTTCAGCGCATGCGCGATCGCATCGATCCCGGTCGCGCGCCGGCCGCCATGCGTGAACACTTCCCAACCTTCGCCGGAACGCCGCGCATCGACGCTCGCCACGCAGCACTGGCTGCCGAACCGCTCGGCGATATCCGCGACCAGTTCCGGCCGCTCCACCGCCGCGGAGTTCACGGCCACCTTGTCCGCCCCCGCCAGCAACAGCGCCCGCGCATCATCCGCCGTCCGCACGCCGCCACCGACGGTCAACGGCATGAAGCACACCGCCGCCGTCCGTCGGACGACGTCGAGGATCGTCCCCCGGCCCTCATGGCTCGCGCCAATATCGAGGAAACACAGTTCATCCGCCCCGGCCGCATCATAGGCCCGCGCCTGCTCGACCGGATCGCCCGCATCGCGCAGTTCGACGAAGTTCACGCCCTTCACCACGCGCCCATCGGCAACGTCGAGACACGGAATAACGCGCGCGCGAACCGTCATGCGTTGCGCCATAGAATTGGTTTTTGCGGAGACGCGGAGACGCGGAGACGCGGCAAAGCCGCTAAGAAATTTTCGCGCAGAGGCGCTGAGGACGCAGAGAAGAAGGGGCGCGCTGGGGCGGGCGGGGTTCTATCGCCAGTGAGGAAGCAATGAAGGCGGCCGCGCACTACCTCCGCGCTCTCTGCGCCTCTGCGCGAAAAGCTCTCACTTCCTCCGCGTCTCCGCGTCTCCGCGTGAATCATCCTGCTGCCTTTGCCACGCTCATCGCCGCCGCGAGGTCGAGCCGCCCGTCGTACAACGCCCGCCCAGTGATCACGCCCTCGACCCCGTCCCGCACATGCAAAGCCAGCACGTGGATCTCGGCAATCCCCTTCACACCACCGCTGGCGATCACCGGAATGTCCACCGACCGCGCCAGATCGACCGTCGCGTCGACGTTGCACCCCTTGAGCATCCCGTCGCGCCCGACATCGGTGAACAGCAACGACGCCACTCCCGCATCCTCGAACCGCCGCGCCAGATCGACCGCGCTGGTGGTCGACACGTCCGCCCAGCCCTTGGTCGCGACCATGCCGTCCTTCGCGTCGACCGCGACGACGATCCCGCCGGGGAAATCCTTCGCCACGCCGCGCACGAACTCGGGGTCCTCCAGCGCCGCCGTCCCAATCACGACGCGAGACACGCCCAGATCGAACCAGCCCTCGACGCTCGCCCGCGTCCGGATCCCGCCGCCAAGCTGCACATGCCCCGGAAACTGCGCGACGATCGCCCGAACCGCATCGCCATTGACCGAAGCTCCCGCAAACGCGCCGTCGAGATCGACCACGTGCAGATGCTCCGCACCCGCCTCGGCGAACAGCATCGCCTGCGCCGCAGGATCGTCGCCATAGACGGTCGCGCGGTCCATATCGCCCTCGGCGAGACGCACCACCTGACCCGCCTTCAGGTCGATCGCGGGAAAGATAATCAGGCTCACGGCCGCCACTCCAGGAAACGTTCGAGCAAGGCCAGGCCATAGCGCTGGCTCTTCTCAGGATGAAACTGCACGCCGATCATGGTGTCGCGACCGATCGCCGCGGTGACCGCACCGGCATGGTCGGTGGTCGCGAGCACGTCAGCGCCTTCGAACGCGAAGCTATGCAGGAAATACGCCTCGCCCGGCTCGATCAGCGGATGCGCTAGGGAAGGAACGACATCGTTCCAGCCCATATGCGGCACCTTCGCCTCCATAGTCCCCGGCTCCAGTCGTCGCACGCGCCCGGCGACCCAGCCAAGCCCGGCATGAGTCCCCATCTCTTCCCCCGCATCGGCCATCAACTGCATGCCGACGCAGATCCCGAGAAACGGCGCACCCTCGTCGCGAACCCGCCGGTTCAGCGCCTCGACCATCCCCGGCACGGCACGCAAAGCCGCCGCGCAAGCGCCGTACGCGCCCACGCCCGGCAACACGATCCGCTCGGCCTTCGCAACGACGTCAGCGTCGGCAGTGACAACCAGATCGACACAACCCGCAGTTCGCAACGCGTTTTCGACCGAATGGAGATTGCCAGCGCCGTAATCGATCAGCGCTAGCGTCACAGGATTCCCTTGGTCGACGGAATCGCGTCAGCCTTGCGCGGATCGATCTCGATCGCGGTCCGCAGCGCTCGCGCGACACCCTTGAACGCCGCTTCGGCGATGTGGTGGTTGTTCGACCCGTACAGCGTCTCGACGTGCAGCGTGATCCCAGCCGCCTGCGCGAAGCTGTGAAAGAAATGCTCGAACATCTCGGTATCCATCCCGCCCAGCCGCTTCTGCGAGAACAGGTCCTTCCACACCAGCCAAGGCCGACCGGAAATATCCAGCGCCACCCGCGTCAGCGTCTCGTCCATCGGCGAAAGCGCATCGCCGTACCGCGCGATGCCGCGTTTATCGCCAAGCGCTTGCGCGAACGCCTGGCCGATCGCGATGCCGGTATCCTCGACGGTGTGATGCTCGTCGATATGCAGGTCGCCCTTGGTCCGCACGCGAAGATCGATCAGCGAGTGACGCGACAATTGTTCGAGCATGTGATCGAAGAAACCGACCCCGGTCTCGACGTCGTACACGCCAGTCCCATCGAGGTTCACGGTGACGTCGATCGCCGTCTCGGCGGTGGAGCGGGTGATCGTGGCGGTGCGCATGCCACCTCCCATAACGTGCGCCACGACGCATGCAATCTTGACCGGCATCCGAATGGCGCTACCCAAGGGATATGACCGATGGACTGCCCGATAGCCTGATTCCGTACGACGAGATCGTACAAGAAGCCCTGCGTGCCGTGGTCGGCCGCGTGCTCGGCTCCGTCGCGGAGGCTGGTGGGCTCCCCGGCGAGCATCATTTCTACATCACCTTCAAGACGCAGGCCCCCGGCGTCGACATCCCCAAGCGCCTAATCGAGCGTTTCCCGGACGAGATGACGATCGTCATGCAGAACCGCTACTGGGACCTCATCGTCGACGACGAGCGCTTTTCGATCGGGCTTTCGTTCAATCAGGTCCCGTCGAAACTCGTGATCCCATATTCGGCGATCACCGCGTTCCAGGACCCCGCGGTCAGCTTCGAACTCCGCTTCCAGGCGCAGGAGGGTGGGGAGGACGCGCTCGGCGACCACGACGAAGCCGAAAACGACGGCCCGACCGCGGTCCCGATAGAAGACGGCTCGAACGTCGTGGCGGTGGATTTCAAGCGGAAAAAGTGACCTAAACTCCCTCGCCCCTACGGGGAGAGGGAAGGGGCCCGCGGCACTTGCCGTGGGAAGGGAGAGGGGAGTGAGGCTAAGGCCGCTTCCTGCCAAAACCCCTCACTCTTCCGTCGCCTGCGGCTCCTCCCTCCCTCTCCCCGAAGGGGCGAGGGACCCACGCAAGCCCCGGAAGGTTCTTCCCCCATGACCACCCGCACAGAAACCGACACGATCGGCCCGATCGAAGTCCCCGCCGACGCCTATTGGGGCGCGCAGACCGAACGCTCGATCGAGAACTTCCCCTTCGCGTCGCGCGAACGCATGCCGATCGAGATCGTCCACGCGCTCGCCCTCGTCAAACAAGCCGCCGCCCGCGTAAACCGCTCGCACGGCCTCGACGCCAAGATCGCCGCCGCGATCGACTCCGCCGCGCAGGAAGTCATCGACGGCAAGCTCGACGACCAATTCCCGCTCGTCATCTGGCAGACCGGCAGCGGCACACAGTCGAACATGAACGCGAACGAGGTCATCGCCGGCCGCGCCAACGAAGTGCTCACCGGCACCCGCGGCGGCAAGTCCCCCGTCCACCCCAACGACCACGTCAACATGAGCCAGTCGTCGAACGACAGCTTCCCGACCGCACTCCACATCGCCGCCGCGATCGCGACGACCCACCGCCTGATCCCCGCCCTCGACAAATTGCACGCCGCGCTCGACGCGAAGGCCAACGCCTGGGACGACATCGTCAAGATCGGCCGGACGCACCTCCAGGACGCGACCCCGCTGACGCTCGGGCAGGAATTCTCCGGCTATGCGAACCAGCTCTACCGCTGTCGCCACCGCATCGAGCCTGCGATCAGCCACGGCATGGTCATCCTCGCGCAAGGCGGCACCGCGGTCGGCACCGGACTCAACGCCCCCGCCGGCTTCGGCGACGCGATCGCGCACGAACTAGCCGAGATCACCGGCCTGCCGTTCGTCAGCGCGCGCAACAAGTTCGAGGCGCTCGCGTCGAACGACCCGCTCGTCCACCTGTCGGGCACGCTCAACACGCTGGCGGTCGCGCTGACCAAGATCGCCAACGACATCCGCCTGCTCGGCTCGGGCCCCCGCTGCGGCTTTGGCGAGATCGACCTCCCCGCGAACGAGCCCGGCAGCTCGATCATGCCCGGCAAGGTCAACCCCACCCAGTGCGAAATGCTGACGATGGTTGCCGGCCAGGTGATGGGCAACCACGTCGCGGTTACCGTCGGCGGGATGCAGGGCCATCTTGAGCTGAACGTCTTCAAGCCGCTGATCGGCGCCAACGTGCTGCGCTCGATCGACCTGCTCGCGACCGCGATGGAAGGATTCGCGGAACGCTGCGTCGACGGCATCGAACCCAATCGCGGGCGGATCGCGGAATTGCTCGACCGCTCGCTGATGCTGGTAACGGCGCTAGCACCCGAGATCGGCTACGACGCCGCCGCAAAAATCGCTAAATATGCCCACGCCGAAGGCCTGACGCTGAAGGAAGCCGGGCTCGCGCTGGGCTTGGTCGACGCCGAAACCTTCGACCGCGTCGTCAAACCCGAATCGATGCTCGGCCGCTGACCTTCCGTTCTCCTGCGAACGCAGGAGCCCAGGGTACCGAGCGTGCCCCCCGCGACCTTGGACTCCTGCTTGCGTAGGAGAACGCGAGCGTGCGGGAACCCAATCCTCCGCCAAGCGCTAACCCGCCACACGGACAGGAGAAATTACGTGGGCGCAACGACCATAGGCGCGCTGATCGGCGCAGGCATCGAATCGCTCAGTGGCGACGACGGCAACGCGGACGGCGCGATCATCGGTGCGATCACCGCCAACGTACTCAAGGTCGTCGTGCCGCTAGCCGTGACCTACGCGATCGGCTGGGCAGTGCTGCGTGGTGCAGCGGAACTCAAGGACCAGGTTTTCGGGGAGTCAGAAGCATGATCGGACGTATTATCAGTGCATTGGTCGGCCGCGAAATGGGCCGTCGCGACGGTTCGGGCGGCGCCTCGGGCGCAGTAAAGGGCGTCGTGGCGATGGGCCTGATGCGCCGCATGGGGCCGCTCGGCATGATCCTCGGCGGCGGTTATGCAGCCAAGAAGGCCTATGACCGCAACAAGGCACGCAAGGCCGACTATTAATCCGCCTTCGTAATACCACGCGCGGGCCGCGCATGGGTTGACGCCCATGCGCAGTCCGCGGCAAGGGCGCGCATGCCCCACACACTTCCGTCCGACCCGCATGGTTTCCGTCGTCGCGGAGTCCTGTTCGTCCTGTCCTCGCCGTCCGGTGCCGGCAAGTCGACCATCGCGCGCAGATTGCTCGCGGACGAGCACGAACTCGAGATGTCGGTCTCGGTCACCACCCGATCGGTGCGACCCGGCGAAGTCGATGGGAAAGATTACCATTTCACCGATCTCGAAGGCTTTCGCGACATGGTCGCGAAGGACGAGTTCCTCGAATGGGCACACGTCTTCAATCACCGCTACGGCACCCCGCGCGCGCAGGTCGAGGAACTGCTCGCAGCCGGCAAGGATGTGCTGTTCGACATCGATTGGCAGGGCGCGCAGCAGCTGTTCCAGATCGCCGGCGGCGACGTCGTCCGCGTCTTCATCTTCCCGCCCTCGATGGAAGAGCTCCACCGCCGCCTCACCAGCCGCGGCACCGATTCGGAAGAAGTGATCGAAGCTCGCATGTCGCGCGCGGCGAACGAGGTCAGCCACTGGGACGGCTATGATTACGTGCTGGTCAACGACGACGTCGACAGCTGCATCCGCGGCGTGAAGACGATCCTCGCGGCGGAACGCCTGAAGCGCTCGCGCCAGACCGGCCTGATCGGCTTCATCCGCCGCCTGACGCGCTAACCTGCGAACCCGTTCTCCTGCGAACGCAGGAGTCCAGGGTTACAGGCCGTAGCGTTTGGTATCCTGGGCTCCTGCGTTCGCAGGAGAACGCTCAGAGCAGCCCCAAAAACTCTACCCCCAACCCAAACTCCTTGCGCTTCAGCTCGCGCAACTGAGTCGCCTGCCAGTCCTCGCCCCACATCTCGACCGACCAGTCCTCGTCGATCCCCGCCGCTGCCCAGGCCGCATCCGCATCGATCTCGCCCTCGATCAGCGCCAGCCCGATCACCAGCGACCCGGTCAGCGTCACCACCGGCGACAGCCCGGCGAGCCGGAAATCGTCATACGCCGCGACCGCCTCATGCAGCCGCGCGACCGTCGCGTCCGGTTGCGCGACGTGCATCACGCCGGTGGTGACTGCGAACGTCACGTCGTACCGACCCCGCGCCCACGCCAGCAGCGGATCCCAGGACGCCGCCTGTCGCTCGACCAGCAGCGGCGGCCCCTCCGCGCGGTAGCAGAGCAGGTCGCTCTCGCCATACGCCGCCAGCCGCGCGGCGAACTGCGCAGGGTCGTTCGCGATCGGATCGGTCGCCGCATTGGCGAGCCCCGTCAGCGGCATCGTCCGCGGGTCGATCGTCTCGCCGACCGCGCGCCATTCCGCCGCGACCGCCTCGGCCAGCGCATCGCTCGGCAACGCCAGCGGTCGCCGCCCGGGCGTCCGCACCGGCTTGCTGTCGAGCGTCACCACCCGATCCGCATCGATCGCGACGTCTTTCCAGAACCGCTTCACGCGTCAGGACTCCGCCAGCGATGCGCCAGACTGCGCGGCACGATCGCGATCATCGCCATCGCCGACAGCACGATCGCCGTCCCGAGGATCTTCGGCCCCAGATCATGCGCGCGCGCGATCAGGATCAGCCCGAGCAGCGCGCCCGCGACCCCCGCCAGCCGTACACCGACCAACACGAACCAGCGCCGCTGCGCCAGCTTGTCCACGTCGGTCATGGCCGCGCCACCATGTGCAGCAGGTCCGGCACCGCCGCCGCAACGACATCCGCCCCGGCATCGGAAAGCTCGTGCACGTCGTGATACCCCCACGCGACCCCGACGGCCCGCACCCTCGCCGCGCGCGCCATGGCCATGTCGTAGCTCGTATCGCCGATCATCGCGGTCGTCTCCAGGGACGCCCCAGCCTCCGCGATCGCCGCCAGCAGCATCGCCGGATCGGGCTTCGACGGATGCCGATCCGCGGTCTGCAACGTCACGAACCGATCGGTGATCCCGTGCGCGGCAAGAATATGCGCGAGCCCGCGATCGGATTTCCCCGTCGCCACGCCGAGCGCCCAGCCGTCTTCGGCGAGCGTCGCCAGCACCTCCGCAATCCCCTCGAACAGCGGCTCGTCGGCAAGCTCGCCACTCGCCCGCATCGCATGGAACGCATTCTTGTAGTCGGTGGCAAGCGACCGGTGCAGCGCCTCGTCCGCCTGAGGCAACAGTACCTGCATCGCCTCGACGAGACTGAGCCCGACGATCCGCCGAATGTCCGCGCGGGGCGGCGGGATCAGCCCGGCCCCCTCGAACGCGCGTTCGCACGCGACGCAGATATTCGCTTGGCTGTCGACGAGCGTCCCGTCGCAATCGAACACGGCAAGACGGATCATGAGATTTTCCAACGCATCGCCGCCTCGTAGATCACGCGTGCACGCGAGGGAACGCCAAACCGGAACGCGCGCGTCTGCGAACGGTTCGTGTCGGATAGCTCTGGAGACTCAACGATGGCGCACGCACAGACCGATACCCCGAACATCTGGGCCGCCGCCGCTGCGGGTCTGGTCGCCGGTCTCGCCGCCTCGTTCGTGATGGACCGCTTCCAGGCCGGCGTCGCCGCGCTGTCCTCGTCGGAGAGCGATGCCGAGCCTGCGACGGAGAAGGCGGCGGACAAGGTGTCGCAGGTCGTGGTCGGCCACGATATCCCCGACGATCGCAAGCCGCTCGCCGGGCAGGTCGTGCATTATGCGCTCGGGGCAGGGCTGGGGATCGCTTACGCGGTGGCGGCGGAATACCGGCCTTTGGTGACCGCGGGTTACGGCACCGCGTTCGCTGCGGCGACGACGGCGTTGCTCGATGAGGCGGCGGTACCGGCGGCGGGTCTCGGCGATGCGCCGTGGAACACCGCGCCGACGACGCATCTGTATAGCGCGGCGTCGCATATCGTGTTTGGGACGGTGACGGAGGGTGTGCGGCGGTTGCTGCTAGGGTGGCTGAAATAGGGTACGTTTCGTTCCCCCGCGAAGGCGGGGGCCCAGGAATCAAGCAGCGCCGCGATCGTGGCCCCTGGACCCACGCCTTCGCGGGAGAATGGACTGTGCGGATAAACCACCGCTAACCAACCACCCCGCCCCGGCGAAGGCCGGGGCCCAGTTGGAAAGGTGGCAATGACGGAGCCGCCCTTCGTTAGCAACGTCCCCCAACTGGGCCCCGGCCTCCGCCGGGGTGGGGCACCTATAAGATCAGCGCAAACGTACCCAATTTCCCTCTCCCTCGAGGGAGAGGGAAGGGGCCCGAGGCCGCTTGGCCGGGGGAAGGGTGAGGGCACCTTAAGCGGCAGTTACCAATTACCGAGTCCCAGGCCCACTCCGAGGCCCAGGCTTCCCAGCTCCCCCCGGACGACCACGCCCCGCCGGCCTGGCCCCCTCAACCCGAGGCCCGCTCCGAGGCGCTCCGAACTTCGACCCAGCCCCGGTCCGAGGCCCACCCGTCTTCGGCGCAGGCTTGCCCGTCGCCTTCTCCTCCACAACCCCGCGCCCACGCCGCTCACCCTTACGGTCTTTCCGCACCGACTTCGCATGCGCTCTCGCCCGCGACTTCATCTGCTCGCGCGTCGGCGCGGTCTTCTCGTCGAGCACCAGGTCGTCGCCCAGCTTCTCCTCGAAACCCAATTGCTTGAGGCTCTCGGCGAAATGCGTCGGTAGTTCGGCGGTCACGTCGATCGACCCACCATCCGGATGATCCACCTTGATCCGCCGCGCGTGCAGATGCATTTTCCGCGAGATTCCGCCGGTCAGAAACGCCGCTGCGCCGCCATACTTCCCATCACCGACGATCGGATGACCGATCGCCGCCATGTGCACGCGCAACTGGTGAGTCCGCCCCGTAAACGGCTGCAACTCGACCCACGCCGCACGGTTGCCCGCGCGCTCGATCACGCGGTACCGCGTCCGCGCCGGCGCGCCCTCGGCCTCGTCGACGTGCATCTTCTCGCCGCCGGTGCCCGGCTGCTTCGCGATCGGCAGCTCGATCATGCCGTCCTCGATCGACGGCACGTCGACCACCAGCGCCCAATAGACTTTTCGCGCAGTCCGCCCCGAAAACGCCTTCGCAAAGAACGCCGCCGCGCGCGACGTGCGCGCCACCAGCAGCGCGCCGGACGTGTCTTTGTCGAGCCGGTGGACCAGCTTCGGCCGACCCTCGTTATCGTACTGAAGCCCGTCGAGCAGCCCATCGACATGCTGCGTCGTCTTGGTCCCACCCTGCGTCGCCAGCCCCGGCGGCTTGTTCAGCACGAACGCCTGGAAATCCTTGTGGATGACCATGGACTGCGCGAGTTCGGTTTCCTCGTCCGACAGGATCACACGTTCGCGAACGCGCCTCGGCTTGTCGACGTCGGCAGCGGCCTTGTCGGCCTCGGGCGGCGGCACGCGGAGCATCTGCCCCGCCGCGATCCGGTCGCCCGGCGTCGCGCGCGCGCCATCGACGCGGAGCTGCCCGGTGCGCGCCCACATCGCCACCGTCGTGAAGCTCGTCTCGGGCAGATGTCGCTTGAACCACCGGTCGAGCCGGATGCCATCATCGTCGAACCCGACGTTGAATTCCCGAAAGCCGGAATCGCTATCGCTTTTGCCCGCAGTCATGCGACGGCCCTTACTGCGGAGAGACCCGCGAACAACGCGGCGACCGAACCGATCACCGACACCAAAACATACCCGAACGCGACGCCGATCGCGCCTCGTTCGATCATCGTGACGACGTCCAGCGAGAACGCCGAGAACGTCGTGAATCCCCCAAGCACGCCCACGCCGAGCAACAGCCGCCACGTTTCCGAAGCGGTATTGCGGGCGAGTACGCCGACCAGCACCCCCATCAGCAACCCACCGATCAAATTCACGGCGAGCGTACCGAAGGGATAGTCAGGCCCCAGCAACGACAGCATCGCGCGGCCGGTCAGATAGCGCGCGCCGGACCCGACCGCACCACCGACCATGACATAGAGAAGGGGAAGCATTCTCGCGCCCTAGCGTGAATCGGGCAAAACGGAAAGGTGGGGTTGGTGGAAGGCGCGCGTCTCCCCTTGGTCGGTTCGAGATCACCGTGCGAGCCCTGTCCCAAAATGTTTCCCCGCGAAGGCGGGGACCCAGACTGGACTCCCGCCTTCGCGGGAGAACAAGGGGGGAAGAGATGGCGCCACCCCAACACACCACCACCCCGGCGAAGGCCGGGGCCCAATTGGGGGACGTCGCTAACGGAGCACGGCGCTCAATTACGCCAGCCTTTCCAATTGGGCCCCGGCCTCCGCCGGGGTGATGCATCTCACGTGGAGCACCTCACCGCCCAGCGTTGGAAACCAGATCCACATCGCTCCCGCCACCAGCCCTTGCCGTCACATACACAACATAAGCGTCAGTCCCCCGAACCCCGCCCAGCACATGCTGCTTGCCGTCCGTGCTATGCCCCGCCGAATACCCGGCGGCGCTAGCCTTCGTAAAATACCAGTCGAGCATCTTCTGCATCGGCGCAGCGCTCGCAAAACTCACCACGCGCAACCGACACCCGTCCCGATCCGCCCCCGCAGCCTCGGTCAGCCGCGCCGCCGGATACAGCGGCAGGTCCGCCGGCAACCGGTTCGCCCACCCCGCCGAATAGCCGATCTTCTGCGCACAGACTCCCGCATCCGGCGTCGTCTGCCGCTCCGCCAATGCCCCCAGCGTCAGCGCACCATTCGCGGTCTTGCACTCCGGACAGTCGTTGGACGCTGCCGGCGCACGCTTGAGAGTCCGCGGATCGACCGGATCCGCCTTGAGTGGACCCTCCGGCGGCACCGCGCCGCTATCCGGCCGAGGCGGCGGCCGCACCGCGTCGGTATTAGACGACTGCGCCAGCCGGGGATCGACCATGATCTGCCCCTCCAGCGACGACGACAGCGCCGGATCGCGCACCGCGCCGTTGGTCAGTTCGGCGTCGAGGCTGTTGAGATCCTGCTGGTCGGTCGACGACCGTCCGCACGCGGCCAGCGCAAGCGGCAAAAGAATCAGGGCGGGGCGCAAGGGAAAACTCATCACCCGCATCCTATGCGCGAAAGGCAGTGAAGAAAGCGTTTTCCGCATGTCCCCAACCGAGCGCGTGACGCCGATCTTGCCCGACCCCCCGCGACTCGCCATGTTCACCCTATGCTGAACATCGTCTCAATCCTCATCGGCCTCGTCACCTTGGTTCTTGGCCTCGTCGCGTTCATCCCGTTGCTTGGCTGGATGAACTGGCTCGTCATTCCGATCGGCATCGTCGGAGCCGCGGTCGGCGCGCTGTCGTCGAGCAGCGGCGGCCGCAACCTCAACATCGTGCTGATCATCATCTTCGCGCTCCGCCTCAGCCTCGGCGGCGGGATCATCTGACGCAAGAAGGGCCGGGCGTTTCCACCGGGCCCTCCTGATTGCGAGACACGCAACCGCTTTATGCTGCGAGATTGTGCTCCAGCGTGATCTCGGCGTTGAGCACCTTCGACACCGGGCAGTTTGCCTTGGCGTCCGCGGCGATCGCCTCGAACTCGTCCTTCGAGATGCCGTCGACCTTCGCGTTCAGCGTCAGCGCCGACTTGGTGATCTTGAACCCGTCGCCATCCTTGTCGAGCGTTACCTTGGCGGACGTTTCGAGCGTACCCGCCTCATACCCCTTGCCGGCGAGCGCGAAGCTCAGCGCCATCGTGAAGCACGATGCATGCGCCGCCGCGATCAGCTCTTCGGGGTTGGTGCCGGGCTCGTTCTCGAACCGCGTGTTGAAGCCGTACGGGCTGTCGGACAGCACGCCCGACTGGGTCGAGACATGGCCCTTGCCGCTCTTGCCGAGGCCTTCGTACTTTGCCGAACCGCTGCGTGTGGTCATCGTTTTGATCCTTCATCGGACAAGAAAAAAGGCGCCGCGGTTTCCCACGACGCCCTTCCACAACGCGCAACTACCGAAATAGCGGCATTGATTTAGCCGATGAGTGTCAGCGGCAACGACGGTTGTTGTTGCTCGTGCCCTTGTCGATCGCGCGACCGGCGAGGCCACCGAGGACGGCGCCGCCCAGCGTGCCGACCGTGCGGTCGCCGCGGGTGTCGACCGTGCGGCCGAGCAATGCGCCACCGACGCCGCCGATGATCGTGCCGGTCGTGCCGTTGCTCTTCTTGCAATAGACGCGGCCGTCGCGACCACGCCATTCGCGACGATCGCGCGCATCGGCGGCCGACACGGGAACGAGGACGGTCGGCAGGACCATTGCGCTGAGGCCCATGGCCAGAACGAACTTACGCATGATGTAACTCCCTAGTGAATTGATCTGCTGGTATAACGAAGCCGCTATAGCGCCAGTTGCATGAACCAAAAACAACACCGCGTTCATGCTGGCGTTCATCTTCGCGACCGGCATCGGGGCGTTGCTCTTAACAGCCGGCGGGCATCATTCCGCGGTCCCGCTTTACGCTGGATGGCAGGCCGGTTACGCCGCGGCGATGTTGCCCGTGCCCTTGCCCGTCGAGATCCTGCCCGTCGCCGCGCCGTGGTTCGACTTGGCTGGGCTCGCCGTGTTCGCCGCGTCGGGGGCGCTCGCCGCGGCCAAGCGCGGCCAGACGTTCGTGACGCTGGTGTTCTTCGGGCTCATCACCGGCGTCGGCGGCGGCACCGTGCGCGACCTGCTGATCGGCGCGCCGGTGTTCTGGGTCCACGACGCGCGTGCCGCGAGCGTGTGCCTGGGCATGGCGCTGCTGATCTGGGTGACGCCCGAGCGGTGGTGGAAGGACGAAGCGCTCGGCTGGTTCGACGCGGTCGGGCTTGCGGCGTATGCGGTGTACGGCGCGGCGAAGGCGTTGGGGTACGGCGTGCCACCGGTACCCGCGGCGCTGATGGGGGTAATGACGGCGTGCGTCGGCGGTATCATCCGCGATGTGCTGGCGGGGGAACCGTCGATCCTGATGCGGCCGGAACTGTATGTGACCGCGGCAGCGCTGGCGGCGGCGAGTTACGTCGGGCTGGTGTTGGTGGGCGTGCCGCTAGCCTTGGCGGCGGTGATCGCGGCGAGTGCTGGGTTCACGCTCAGGGCGGCAGCTATCCGCTTTCATCTAGCGCTGCCAGCGTATGGTGGACGCCGCTAACTTCGCGCGCGCGCCATGTTTCCCCGCGAAGGCGGGGACCCAGTCTGGGCTCCCGCCTTCGCGGGAGAACAAGGAGGGGTGGGCCGGTGGTTGGACTTGAGCCGACAGTTACCACTCGTCGGCCTGATCTCTGCTCATTGGAGAAACCGCCTCCCAACACCGCCACCACCCCGGCGAAGGCCGGGGCCCAATTGGGGGACGTTGCTGACGACGGACTGCGCTTCGTTACTACAGCCTCACCAATTGGACCCCGGCCTCCGCCGGGGTGGTGGGTAGTTCGCACGAGTTTCGTCCAGATGCGAAGCGTCGCTCTACCCCCGCACCACACCCACATCCGCAAACCGCCGCGGCTCCACCGGCGGCACCGCAGGCTCGTTCAGCTCGCACTGCCAATGCCCGACATCGATCCATTGCCCGTTCTTGTACCCGACCTCGCGGTACACCCCCGCCCGGCGAAACCCGACCGCCTCATGCAGCTTGATCGACGAATCGTTCGGCAACGCAATCGCCCCGATCGCCTGCGTAAACCCCTGAGCCCGCAGCGTATCGATCAGCGCCTCGTACAACAGCCGCCCCGCACCCTGACGCTGCGCCGCATCCGCGACATACACCGTGGTCTCGCACGCGAACCGGTACGCCTCGCGCTTGTGGAACGCGGATGCATAGGCGTAGGCCAGCACGCCACCCTCGGAGCCGATCGTCGCGACCAGCCACGGGTACAGCCCGTCCGACGCCGCCATCCGCGCGCGCATCTGCCGCGCATCCGGCGCCTCGGTCTCGAACGACACCGTCCCGACCAGCACGTGCGGCGCATAGATCGCCGCAATCGACGCAGCGTCCTCGGGGACCGCCGCCCGGATGACGATCCCGCCGCCGTTGCCAGTTGCGGGGATCGCCATCAGAACCCGATCCGCGCCAGCAGCAGGTCGAGCAGCTTGGCATCGCCGATACCCGCGGTCGTCGGCCCCATCCCGCCGCACTCGAGGCAGCGCGCCTGGATCGAGCCCGACGTCGCCAGCCGCTTCATGTCGCCGACCGCCCGCGCGAGCATCTGGCGCCGATCCGCCGCGACATGCGTGAACGCATCGCCGCCGCCTGCATCATCGTCGCCATCATTGCCGAAACCCTGCGCGATCGTCGCGAGGAAGCCCGGCTTTTTCTCCAGATACTCGGCATGCACCTTGGCCGGATCGAGCTTGGCGCGCTTGGCGGCCTCGTCGATCGCGTCCTGCAACGTTCCGAACCGGTCGACCAGCCCGATCTGCCGCGCGGTGCCGCCATCCCAGACGCGGCCCTGGCCGATCTCGTCCACCCGCGCCGGCGTCATCTTCCGCGATGCCGCCACGCGCGAGATGAACTGGCGATAGCCGTTCTCGATCCCCGCCTGTGCGATCGCGTCGAACATCGGCGTGGTGCCGCCGGTGATATCGGGCTGGCCCGACAGCGGCGTGGTCTTCACGCCGTCGCTGGTCACGCCGATCTTGGCGAGCGCGTTCTCGAACGTCGGCACGACCCCGAAGATACCGATCGAGCCGGTGATCGTGCCGGGCTCGGCGAAGATCACGTCGGCGGGCGTCGACACCCAGTAGCCGCCGCTCGCGGCCAGCCCGCCCATCGACACGACCACGGGCAGTTTCTGACGCTTGGCCTCGAGGATCGCGAGCCGGATCTGCTCCGACGCCATCACCGAGCCACCCGGCGAGTCGACGCGCACGACGAGCGCCTTCAGCGTCTTCTTGGCAAGCCCGTCGAGTACCGCCTTCTCGATCGTCTTGCCCGCGGCCTTGCCGGGGCCGCTCTCGCCATCGACGATCTCCCCGGCAATCGTCAGCACGCCGATCGAATCGCCCGCGGTGGGGAGGGGGTTGGCCTTCACCCAGGCGTCGTATTTGATCGCGGTGTAGTTGCCCGCCGGCTTGTTGGCGTCGCTGCCCGCGATCTCCGCCACGCGCCGTCCGAAGCTGGTGCGATCGCCGAGCTTGTCGACGATGCCCGCGCGCAAATTCGCCTCGGCGATGTTGCCGTTCGCCGAGAGGATCACCTTGTCGGGCGCGGTCATGAACTGCGCGATCTGTGCCTTGGGGCGTGCTTTAGCGACGGCCTCACGCCACTGCGCGAACAACGTGCCGTACAGCGCGGTGCTCGCCGCCTTCGCGTCCTCGCTCTGGTCGGCACGCGTGTACGGCTCGACGAACGACTTGTAGCGGCCGACGCGGTAGACGTGCGCATTGACGCCGAGTTTGTCGATCAGGCCCTTGTAATAGAGTTGGTTGCCGCCCGGCCCCATGAAGATCGTGCCGCCCAGCGGGTTCACCCAGATCTCGCTCGCATTTGCCGCGAGGCGGTAGCCGCCATCGGTGTACGCGGTCGCATAGGCCAGCACCGGCTTGCCGCTCGCACGCACCCGCGCCAGTGCATCGCTGACCTCGCCGAGTGCTGCCGGATAGGCGCCGCCGAAGCTGTCGAGATCGAGCACGACCACTTTCACGCGCGCGTCGGTGCGTGCGGTATCGATCGAGCGGACCACGTCGCGCAGGCGAAACTGCCGCGTCCGGCTCTGCCCCGAGAGTGCTGCGAACGCGGCCTGCTCCTCGGGTTGCTCGACGATCGAGCCGTTCAGGTCGAGCACCAGCGCGCCGTCCTTGATCGCCGTCGTGCTCTGCCGTGCATTGAGCGCCGCGAAGATCAGCCCGAAGAACAGCAACATCGCGATCAGGACGAGCGCGTCCTTGATCGCCACGAGGAACTTCCACACGCCCCGCACGAGCCGCCATTTCTTCCGCGGCGGGCGGGCAGGGTCGACATAGGAGGGGGCGTAGGACGGCGCAGCGGTATCGGTCATGGGACGAGAGCTAGAGCAACGGCGCGCACAGGTAAATGCCCTGTATTACGCGTCCAACACAGGAAGCGTTCTAGCGCGCCTATCTACCCCAATCACCACGCAATCCCCCTCCCGCTTGCGGGAGGGGTTTCCCACAAGCACCCCGCCCGAGAAACCCCTCCCTCGACCCCTCCCGCAAGCGGAAGGGGAGCAGAAGGGAGAGTTTGCCCAGCCTTGTTCTCCTGCGAATGCAAGCGCCCAGACGCATCCCAATTCACCACCCCGGCGAAGGCCGGGGCCCAGTTGGGGAACGTCGCTGACGGAGCGGAGCGTTCTGTTACAACGACCTTGCCAACTGGGCCCCGGCCTTCGCCGGGGCGGTGTTTCGGGCAAACACGCGCAGGTGCCCGAATACCACGCCCGCCCGAAAAAATTTCACCCCCGGAACCTTTGACATGCCGCACCCCGAGGCACATATGCCGTCCGTTGGCACTCGATAACCTCGAGTGCCAGAAATCTGTCACAATCCAAAAGGACATGGACCCCATGAACTTTCGTCCGTTGCATGATCGCGTGCTGGTGAAGCGCCTCGAAGCCGAAGAGAAGACGGCTGGCGGCATCATCATCCCCGACACCGCCAAGGAAAAGCCGCAGGAAGGCGAAGTCGTCGCCATCGGCACCGGCACTCGCGCCGAGAACGGCACGATCACCCCGCTCGACGTCAAGACCGGCGACAAGATCCTGTTCGGCAAATGGTCGGGCACCGAGGTCAAGGTCGACGGCGAAGACCTTCTGATCATGAAGGAATCTGACATCCTCGGGATCGTCGGCTGACTTCTGCCGGGTTACCTTGGTGTAACCTTATCGTGACTTTTCAACTTATACGAAAGGGTAGCTGACATGGCTTCCAAGGACGTAAAATTCGGCCGCGACGCGCGTGAGCGCATCCTCCGCGGCGTCGACATCCTCGCCGACGCGGTCAAGGTGACCTTGGGCCCCAAGGGCCGCAACGTCGTCATCGACAAGAGCTTCGGCGCACCGCGCATCACCAAGGACGGCGTCACCGTCGCCAAGGAGATCGAGCTCAAGGACAAGTTCGAGAACATGGGTGCGCAGATGCTGCGCGAAGTGGCCTCGAAGACCAACGACATCGCCGGCGACGGCACCACCACCGCGACGGTTCTGGCGCAGGCCATCGTTCGCGAGGGCATGAAGTCGGTCGCAGCGGGCATGAACCCGATGGACCTGAAGCGCGGCATCGATCTCGCCGTCATCAAGGTCGTCGAGGACGTCAAGGCGCGTTCGAAGCCGGTTTCGGGTTCGAAGGAAGTGGCGCAGGTCGGTATCATCTCGGCCAATGGCGACCGTGAAGTCGGCGAGAAGATCGCCGAAGCCATGGAGAAGGTCGGCAAGGAAGGCGTGATCACCGTCGAGGAAGCGAAGGGTCTCGAATTCGAGCTCGACGTCGTCGAGGGCATGCAGTTCGACCGCGGCTATCTGTCGCCTTACTTCATCACCAACCCCGAGAAGATGACCGTCGAGCTTCAGGATCCCTACATCCTGATCCACGAGAAGAAGCTTTCGAACCTGCAGGCGATGCTCCCGATCCTGGAAGCCGTCGTCCAGTCGGGTCGTCCGCTCCTGATCATCGCCGAGGACATCGAGGGTGAGGCTCTGGCCACGCTCGTCGTCAACAAGCTGCGCGGCGGCCTGAAGGTCGCAGCGGTCAAGGCACCGGGCTTCGGCGATCGTCGCAAGGCGATGCTCGAAGACATCGCGATCCTGACCAAGGGCGAGATGATCTCGGAAGACCTCGGCATCAAGCTCGAGACCGTCACGCTCGGCATGCTCGGCACCGCCAAGCGCGTCACGATCGACAAGGACAACACCGTCATCGTCGACGGTGCCGGCGATCACGACACGATCAAGGGCCGCACCGAAGCGATCCGCCAGCAGATCGAGAACACGACCAGCGACTACGACAAGGAGAAGCTCCAGGAGCGTCTCGCCAAGCTTGCCGGTGGCGTTGCCGTGATCAAGGTCGGTGGCTCGTCCGAGGTTGAAGTCAAGGAGCGCAAGGACCGCGTCGACGACGCGCTGCACGCAACCCGCGCAGCCGTCGAAGAAGGCATCGTCCCCGGCGGCGGTACGGCTCTGCTGTACGCAACCAAGGCGCTTGATGGCCTCGAGGGTGCGAACGACGACCAGACCCGCGGTATCGACATCGTGCGGAAGTCGCTGACTGCTCTGGTTCGCCAGATCGCGCAGAACGCCGGTCATGACGGTGCGGTGGTTTCGGGCAAGCTGCTCGACGGCAACGACACGTCGATCGGCTTCAACGCCGCGACCGACACGTACGAGAACCTGGTGGAAGCTGGCGTGATCGATCCGACCAAGGTCGTCCGCACCGCGCTGCAGAACGCAGCATCGGTCGCAGGTCTCCTGATCACGACCGAAGCGGCCGTGAGCGAAATGGCCGAAGACAAGCCCGCCATGCCCATGGGCGGCGGCGGCATGGGCGGCATGGGCGGCATGGACTTCTGATCCGCAGGGCGGCCTGAGCCATGCTGGCTCAGGACTCGCCCGAGGACGGCCGGCGGGCTGGCGGCGCAAGCCACCAGTTCCGTCCGACGAAAGCAGCGGCTTTGCCGATGCTCGGTTCCAAGCCAAACACCGACCAAAGCAAAGGGTCGGGGAGCAATCCCCGGCCCTTTGTTTGTCTACCCAACCAGCGTATGTCCCCGACATGGCTAGCGACCCGCACTACCGGCTGCTGACAGCCGAGGAATTCCTCCAGATCGATTTCGGCGCCGACATGAAGGCCGAACTCGACAACGGCGTCATCCGCATGATGGCCGGCGGCACACGCGAGCATTCACGCGTACAGGTGAACCTGACGGCGTTCGTCCGTTCTGCCCTGCGCGGCTCAGACTGCACACCCTACGGCTCCGACATGGCGGTCCGCACGCAGGACCGGTCGGTGCGCTACCCCGATCTCACCATCGATTGCGGCGCACCCGGCGACCGGCCCGACGATCTGACCCTGTCCGATCCGCGCGTCATAATCGAGATACTATCCCCCTCAACCCGACACTTCGATCTGACCGTCAAGAGAGACGAATACCGCGCGATCGGTTCTGTCGACACACTTGCCTTCGTCGACGTTGATGCCGAGGCGTTGTCGGTTCACCAGCGGATCGAGGGCGGCTGGATCGAGACGTTGTTCTCGACCTCTCTGGACCTCGTCATTCCCTCGCTCGGCCTGACGATCCCACACACCGAGATTTTCGCGCGCGACTAAGTCCGCTACTTTGCTGCCGCTTCGTCCGCGGCAATCTGGTCCAGCGCACGCCACACCACCGGCGCGATGTGGCTCAAGTCGAAGCTGTGATACGCCTCGCCGTCGATCGGCACGACCAACGCCTTGCCACCAGCCGCCGCGCGCAACCGCTCCGCTGCGACGAAAGGCACGACCTCATCCTTGCGACCATGCATCAGCAGCACCGGCACAGTCACGCGACGAATAGCCGCAACATTGTCGAACGCCGCTGCATATAGGCCACGCTCCAGGCCGGGCACGAACCGCGCGAAGGAGTCGAACGCGCCGAGCGTCACGACTCCGTCGACGCCCGCTCCGGCCGATAGATCCGCGGCCACGTGCAACGCCACGGCGGCACCGAGTCCGTCGCCAAACAGGAAGTGATTGCCGTCTGGCACTAGCCGTTCCGCCCAATCCACGAACGCGCGGCCATCCTGGTAAAGTCCGCGTTCGTCCGGAACACCCGGATTATCGCCATAGCCGCGATACGACGCGACGAGCACGCCCCGGCCGTCACGGGCGAAGGCCTGCGCTGCCTTCGCCGCGATGTCGCGATTGCCCGCACGTCCTGGGACATAGATCAGCACCGCGCCGCCCGGTGTTTCCGGCGGCCAGAACCAGCCCTGAAAATGAACTCCGTCAGCCACGGTTGCTTCGACCAGCCTCGGCGTCCGTCCGGTCCATGTCGGGGTCGTTGCGAGCGGGGCAGGCTGGTACAGCGAACGGCCAACCGGATTGACGCAACCGGTGAGCATCGTGGACAGTATCGCCACCGCCATCAGTGGAAATCCGCCCCGCCTCAGGCGTTGCTTTTCCTCCACGCGCAGGCCCAGCCAGGCGTTTGCCGCAGCAACGATCATCGCACCCTCTCTATTTGTGCCGATACTAAGATCTGCCTGTTGATTGGGCTCCAGAAATTCTTTCCAATTCAGAGGTTTGTAATTCAGTTTCTTCCGCTCTCACGCGAGAGGTGCAACCGTCATGGGTTCACGCTACCATCACGCCATGACCGCAGGACGCATCGATCAGTTGACCGAAGCCCAACGCGCCTGTCTCCGGCTCGTACTGACCCATCACAACTCGAAGGAGATCGCGCTGATCGTCGGCGT
Organism: Sphingomonas faeni; assembly: GCF_003053745.1. Lineage (GTDB taxonomy): Bacteria > Pseudomonadota > Alphaproteobacteria > Sphingomonadales > Sphingomonadaceae > Sphingomonas > Sphingomonas faeni. The sequence continues at coordinate 150,129 of NZ_QAYE01000006.1, forward strand.
ATCGCCGTCTGCGATCGACAAGCGGATCGAGCGTGCGATCCAGATTCTCGGCGTCGGCACGCGGTTCGAGGCGGCCCGTCGGTTGCAGGACCACGAGCGCGGTGGGGCCGACGACGCCCTGCTCGTTCGCGACCGCCTTCCCTCCTACCCCGACGCCCGTGCCGAGCCAGCATCACCTTCCGACCCGGCCGCCGCATACGAACGGCTACCATCCGAACCACTCGACGTTCCCCCCGGCCCCTCCAAGCCTGCAAGCAGTGCTCAGAGCGAGCCGCGGGGGTTTGTTCGCCGCTTCCTCGGGTTATCCGGTGGCAGCGGATCGACGGGGGTGGCGCGCAACCGGTTTTCGATCGGCGACAGGATATTTCGACTGCTCGCACTTATGGGGCTGATTGCCGTCACGTCGATGGCGGTCGTCAACATGGCGATGACGTTGACGACGCTGTTACGATCGAACCGAGACCAGAGCGCTCCCGTACACGGCACCGCAACGTCGGTGCCAAGGGGAGGAATTTCGATGTTGAGAGAACGCCGCCGCGCTGCCGATAGGGTAGCCAATGACTTTCTCGAGGCAGAAGCCGCGGTCGACAAGGCCGCGATGCTCACCGCCTCGTGTATGGCGACGCTGATGCAGCAACGCGTCGCTGCGAACCTGCCGTTCGGCACGGGCGCCGCCGCGTTGCAGATGGTATCGCAGGCGTCGTTCGAGATGGTCGCCGTCCGGCAGCGCTTCATCGAAGCGCACCGTGCGCTGGTCGACGTCCGTACCGAGATCGGTCTCGGCCAGTTCTACGGCTACGGCGATACCGCGGAATGCCCGCCGAACGAAGGTGCGCTGCGGCTTGCAACCGACTTCGACGCCCCGGTCCATCTGGCCGCGGTCGCCTGAACGACCAACTACGGTCCTGCGGAGGTAAGAGTTGGATCGGGTCTGGGTGTTCTACGCGATACAGTTGACCGCGTCCGGCTATGCGCTCCTGCGGGGCGGGGCACCGGAGCGGTTGACGGGCCTGGCCCTGTTGCTGGCGGCGCTTTCCACCAGCGTGATCCAGCGCGACATCCCGGTATTGTTCGCCGGGATGGAGGTCGGTGTCATGGTCGTCGACCTGATCCTGCTCGTCGTGATGATCATGATCACGTTGCATGCCGATCGCTTCTGGCCAGCCTGGGTCACCGCGCTCCACGCATTGGGGACGGGGGCTCATCTGGCCAAGGCGATCAGCCCCGACGTCATCCGGCTCGTCTACGCCGTCCTCTCTGCCGTCTGGAGTTATCCCATCGTTCTGCTCCTCGTGATCGGGACGGTCAGGCATTCGCGGCGGATCCAGGCCCAGGGCTGGGATCTCGACTGGAGTCGCCAGGACCGCACGATCCGATAAGCGAATTCGGAAGACGTTTATGACTTACGCACTTGCCGTAACGCCGATTAACATCGCCAAGCGCTCTGCGTCGTTCGCCGTACCCGACACCGTTCTGGTCGATATGGCGCGGCGGCTGTACGAACTCCGCAAAGTCCGGGATGCGATGCTCGGCGACGCGCTGTTTTCGGAGCCTGCCTGGGACATCCTGCTCGACCTGTTCATCTCGGAACACGAGCAGCGACGACTGAGCGTCTCGGCAGTCTGCATCGGCGCACGCGCGCCGTCGGCCACCGCGCTACGCTATCTGACGATGTTGCAGGACGCCGACCTTGTCGAACGCATTCGCGATGCGCGTGACGGTCGTCGCTCGCACGTCCAGCTCACGGCGCTCGGTCGACTGCGCATGACGAACCTGCTGGGTCGCCTGATCGACGCGTAGCCGGGCAGGAAAACGCGAAGGGCAGGTCGCCTGTAAAGAGACCGAACCTGCCCTTCGTCGAGCCCTGACGTGCCGCCGCCGGCTGGCGTGGCGTCACGATCTGTGCGGTGCGCCCAGTTGGTCGCGGTTGACTTGGTGTCGGGGCTTTCGCCTGGGGTGCATCGGCCAGCGGGCGATCGAGCGAAATGGTGGTCCGGACGATGTTCGGCGCATACGGCTCGATCGTGACGAGGCTTCCGTTTGGGTCGAGCGTCGCGCGCGTATCGGCATTCGCCTGCATCGTGAGTGGCGACGTCAGGCACGTGCCCGTCATCAGGAAGCGCGGCAGAAGGGAGGGTCGGCATAGGATCGCATCTTGCGTCAGCGCCGGCCACGCAGGCGCCGTGCTCATGCGCAACCATGCTCAGCTTGCAGTCGGAATGCGAGATATCGCGTGGTGGTATATCGGCTCGGAATGCGCGAACCGGACAGAGAGCAATGTGACCGGTTGGAAGGCGGCGATGTAGCTCGGGGGGTAGGCTAGTCGCCGCCGATGAGGCATGGCGTCCAGCGGCTAACGAGGTGAGCGAACAGATGGACGACCGAGCGACGATGCCGCGGATTGCGGGGCCCGAGGATCATGTCGTTGTCGTCGGGGGCGGGTTTTCGGGTGCTCTATTCGCGGTCAATCTGATGCGGCACGAGGGGCCGCGCGTGACTCTAATCGAGCGGCGTGATCGGCAACTCGCGCGCGGTGTCGCGTATAGCGCGGCGCATCCCGATCACCTGCTCAACGTCCGCGCGGGGAACATGAGCGCGCTGCCCGACGATCCCGATCACTTCGTCCGCTGGCTGGAGGCGCACGGCAAGGGCGACCGCAAGACCTTCGTCCCGCGCACCACCTATGGCGCGTATCTGCGCGAACTGCTCGATGCAGCGATCGCGGAATCGGATGGCCGGCTGGTGCATGTCGAGGGCGAGGTCCGCGCGATCGATCCGGTCGAAGGCGACGGCGTGACGCTGACGATGGCGGATGGGCGCAAGATCGCGGCCGACACCGCAGTGCTCGCGCTCGGCAACCTGCCACCGCATACCCCGCCGGGGCTGAAGCCCGACGCGCTGCCGACCGGTGTCTATTACGCGGACCCGTGGGCGGCCAACCTCGCCGAGGGGCTGGGCGCGGACGACACCGTCGTGCTGGTCGGAACCGGGCTGACCGCGATCGACGCGGCGTTGCTGCTCGATGCGCAGGGGTTCGCCGGAAACATCCTGGCGATGTCGCGACGCGGATTGTCGCCGCGGCGGCATGTCGATGGCGCGCCGGCGCACCGCGGTGTCTCGGACAAACCGCAGGGCGGGCTGACCGACCTCGTCCGCCATGTTCGTGCACGCGCTGCGGAGGAAGGCTGGCGCTGCGCAGTCGACGAGCTTCGTCCGGTCACGCAGATGCTGTGGTCGGCGGCGTCGCAGGAGGTGCGCGGGCGCTTCCTTCGCCATCTACGCCCGTATTGGGACGTCCACCGCCACCGGCTCGCACCAGCCGTTGCTGACCGTGTCGAGGCGCTCGTCGCGACCGGGCGGCTCACCTTCGCGGCGGGCAAGATCGTGTCCGCCGGCGCCGACGGGACGCAGGCAAAGCTGACGTGGCGGCCACGTGGCGAAACCGACCCGGTCGTCACGCGCGCGGCGCGGATCGTCAACTGCACCGGGCCGCAGGGTGACCTGCTGCGCTCGGAAGAGCCGCTCGTGAAGCACCTGCTCGCGGCTGGCGCGATCCGACCCGATCCATTGCGGCTCGGCGTCGACGTCGATGCGCAGTCACGCGCGATCCGCGCCGATGGGACTCCCGACGACCGCATCCACTGCATCGGCCCCATGACCCGCGGGGGGCTGTGGGAGGTCGTCGCGGTGCCCGATATCCGCGTCCAGAGCTGGGATCTCGCGCGACGCCTGTCCAACGCGCAATGGGTTGGCGGCGAAGGGCTTTGACCGCGCTCCGCCGCTTTTTCTCGGGTGATGCGGCGGGCGCCATCGTGCTGCTCGCGGCGGCGATAGCGGCACTGATCGTCGCCAATTCACCGCTCGCGCCAACCTACTTCGCGACACTGCACCACGCAGTCGGCGGGATGAGCGTCCACCACTGGATCGACGACGGCGCGATGGCGCTGTTCTTCCTGCTGATCGGGTTGGAGGTGAAGAGCGAGTTCGTCTCGGGGCATCTCTCGACCTGGGGCGAGCGCATCATGCCCGGTGCGGCGGCGCTCGCGGGCATGGCGGTGCCGGCGGGCCTCTATGTGCTCGTCAACATGGGTACGCCCGCCAATCTGCGCGGCTGGGCGATCCCTGCGGCGACCGACATCGCGTTCGCGCTGGGCATCCTGGCTCTGCTGGGGTCGCGCGTGCCGACCTCGTTGAAGATACTGCTGACGGCGATCGCTGTGATCGACGACCTGCTCGCGATTCTCGTCATCGCGCTGTTCTACACCGGCCATATCGCGCTGCTCCCGTTGCTTGCGGCGGGCGCCGGGCTGGGCGTGCTCGTCATTCTGAACCTGTCGGGCGTGCGGTCGCTGGTGCCGTACCTGCTGATCGGCGTCGGGATTTGGTACGGTGTCTTGCTGTCGGGTGTGCATGCGACGCTCGCCGGCGTGGCGGTCGCGTTGACGATTCCGCTGCGCACGGGAGACGGTCAGCCGCCGCTGAAACGTCTTGAACACGCACTCCAGCCCTGGTCGAGTTTCCTGATCGTGCCGGCGTTCGGGTTCGCCAATGCGGGCATCGCGTTCGGCGGGATGGTGGCGGCGGACGTGATTGCGCCACTGCCGGTCGGGATCATGCTGGGGTTGTTCCTCGGCAAGCAGATCGGCATTTTCGCGACGATCCGCGGTCTCGTGACGTTCCGGCTGGCCGAGGCGCCCAGGAACGCGAGCTGGACGCAGGTCTACGGCATGGCGGTGTTGTGCGGGATCGGCTTCACGATGAGCCTGTTCATCGGCGGGCTCGCCTTCGCCGGCGCACCGCACGCGATGGACGCGGTAAAGGTCGGCGTGTTCGCGGGCTCGATCCTGTCGGGCGTCGCCGGCTGGCTGATCCTTCGCCGCACCGCACAATAATTCGACAATACTACGCGAAACATATGCTCCGGCCCGGCAATCGATCTCGAATTGCTATGTCGCCGGAGCCTAATTGCCAGTCCTCGCGAACCGCCATCCTTCCGGCGGCACGCGCATGGGGACCGCAATGCACATTCTTCGTTTCGCCGCCGCCGCCGGACTTCTCGCCGGTATCGCCACGCCCGCGTTCGCACAGGACACCGCGCCGCCGTCTCCGGTAACCGTCTCCGGTTCGGTGACGCTCGCGACCGACTACCGCCTGCGCGGCGTGTCGCAGTCGGACAAGGATGGCGCGATCCAGGGCGGGCTGACGATCGCGCACCAGAGCGGCGTGTATATCGGCGCATGGGGCTCGAACCTGTCGGGCTGGGGCACGTTCGGCGGCTCGAACATGGAGCTCGACCTGATCGGCGGCTACAAGCACAAGCTCGCGGACAACGCGACGATCGATGTCGGCCTGACCTGGTACATGTATCCGGGCGGCGCCTCGAAGACCGACTATGCCGAGCCCTATGTGAAGCTCAGCGGCACGACTGGCCCAGCGACGCTGACCGCGAGCGCCTTCTACGCGCCGAAGCAGCAGGCACTCGGCAAATGGTATCGCACCGGCTCCGATGTCGCGGCGGGCGTTTACACCGACGCAGGTGACAAGGAGGACAACCTCTACCTGACCGGCGACGGTGCGTTTGCGATTGCCGGCACGCCGATCACCGCCAAGGCGCATATCGGCCATAGCTGGGGCAATGACGGCCTTGGCCCGAACGCGACCAGCGCAGCGCCGACCGGCGACTATTGGGATTGGTCGCTCGGTGCGGACACTACGTATAAAAACCTGACGCTGAACGTGAGCTATGTCGACACCGACATCACGCGTCGGAGTGCTGCGTATCTCCAGCCCAGCTTCAGCCGCGGCCAGGACGGAACCGGATCGATCGCCGACGGCACCGTGGTTGCCTCGCTCACCGCAGCCTTCTGAAAGGAACCCAGCCATGCAGGACCTTCTCTGGATCGCCATCATGATCGGACTGGTGGCGGCGACGCTCGCCTATGTCCGCCTGTGCGACAACGCCTGAGCCCATGAGGACACAATCATGACCCTCGACCTCTGGCTCGCCGCGATCGTCGCGCTCGGGCTGCTGTTTTACCTCGTGGCGGTGCTCATCCGTCCCGAACGCTTTTAGGAGCGCGTCCTCATGACATTCGAAGGATGGATCCTTATCCTGGGCTTCGTCGGCATCCTGATGGCGTTGACCAAACCGGTCGGTATGTGGCTGTTCGCCTTGTACGAAGGCCGCCGCACGCCGATCTACGCGATCCTCGGCCCCGTCGAGACCGGCTTCTACAAGCTCAGCGGCATCGACCCGAAGGCGGAGCAGGGCTGGCGCCGTTACGCCGTCCACATGCTGATGTTCAATGTCGTGCTGATGGCGCTGACCTATGCAGTGCTGCGTCTGCAGGGCGTGTTGCCGGGTAATCCGCAGGGGCTCGCAGGGCTCAGCCCCCACCTCGCGTTCAATACCGCGATCAGCTTTACCGCGAACACCAACTGGCAGAGCTATGCCGGCGAGACGACCATGTCGAACTTCAGCCAGATGTTCGGCCTGACGATCCACAACTTCCTGTCGGCGGCGACCGGCATCGCGCTCGCGTTCGCGCTATTCCGTGGGTTCGCGCGGCGCTCGAGTGCGACGATCGGCAATTTCTGGGCCGATATGACGCGCGTCACGCTCTACGTGCTGCTGCCGATCTGCGTCGTCGTGACGCTCTTCTACATCGCCAGCGGCGTGCCGCAGACGATGGTCGGCACCGTCGATATCACGACGCTCGAAGGGCTCAAGCAGACGCTGACGCTCGGGCCGGTGGCGAGCCAGGAAGCGATCAAGATGCTCGGCACCAATGGTGGCGGCTTCTTCAACGCGAACTCGGCTCATCCGTTCGAAAACCCGACCGCGCTCGTCAACTTCGTGCAGATGCTGTCGATCTTCGTCATCGGCTTCGGCCTGACCTGGACGTTCGGCAAGGCGGTCGGCAACACCAGGCAGGGCTGGGCGATCCTCTCGGCGATGCTCGTGCTGTTCCTCGCCGGCGTCACCATCACCTATGCCCAGGAGGCCGCGGGCAACCCGATCCTCCACAGCATCGGCGTCGCGGGCGGTAACATGGAAGGCAAGGAGGTCCGCTTCGGGATCGCCGCGTCCGCCTTGTTCTCGGTCGTCACGACGGCGGCATCGTGCGGCGCGGTCAACGCCATGCACGACAGCTTCACCGCGCTCGGCGGCATGATCCCGTTGCTCAACATGCAACTCGGCGAAGTCGTCATCGGCGGCGTCGGCGCGGGCATCTACGGCTTCCTGCTGTTCGCCATTCTCGCCGTGTTCGTCGCAGGGCTGATGGTCGGCCGCACGCCCGAATATGTCGGCAAGAAAATCGAGGCGCGCGAAGTGAAGCTGGCGGTGCTGGCGATCGCCATCCTGCCGCTCGTCATCCTCGGCTTCACCGCGCTCAGCGCCGTGCTGCCGGACGGGCTCGCAGGGCCGCTCAACAAGGGGCCGCACGGGTTCAGCGAGATCCTCTACGCCTTCACCAGCGCGGTCGGGAACAACGGGTCGGCCTTTGCCGGTCTCACTGCCAACACGCCCTATTACAACGGCCTGCTGGGCGTCGCGATGTGGCTTGGCCGGTTCTTCATCATCGTGCCGATGCTCGCCATCGCCGGTGGTCTCGCGGCCAAGAAATACACGCCCGAAAGCGCTGGCTCGTTCCCGACGACGGGTGCGCTGTGGGTCGGCCTGCTGGTCGGGATCATCCTGATCGTCGGCGGCCTGACCTTCCTGCCGAGCCTCGCGCTCGGTCCCATCGCCGATCATCTCGCGATGATCAGCGGCAAAACCTTCTGACGGGACAAGCCAAAATGGCACGCACCCCTACCAAGTCGCTGTTTACGGCCGACTTGATCATCCCGGCGATCGGCGACGCTTTCCGGAAACTCGATCCGCGGCAGTTGATCCGCAACCCGGTGATGTTCGTCACCGCGGTCGTCGCCACGCTGTTGACGATCCTCGTCAATGTCGGCGGCGACGGGCTGTCGGTCGGCTTCAAGATCCAGCTGGTGATCTGGCTGTGGCTGACGGTGTTGTTCGGCACCTTCGCCGAAGCGCTCGCCGAAGGCCGCGGCAAGGCGCAGGCCGCGTCGTTGCGTGCGACCAAGGCCGAACTGACCGCCCGCCGCATGAAGGGGGATCAAGTCGAGTCCGTCCCCGCCAGCATGCTCCGCGCGGGCGACATCGTCTTGGTGACGATGGGCGATCTGATCCCGGCGGACGGCGAAGTTGTCTGGGGCGTCGCCTCGGTCAACGAGGCCGCGATCACCGGCGAGAGCGCGCCGGTGATCCGCGAGGCCGGCGGCGATCGCTCGGCGGTGACCGCGAGCACGCGCGTCATCTCCGACGAGATCCGCGTCAAGGTCACCGCCAATCCCGGGGAGGGCTTTCTCGACCGCATGATCGCACTCGTCGAGGGCGCTGAGCGGCAGAAAACGCCGAACGAGATCGCGCTGACGCTGCTGCTCGTCGGCCTGACGATCATCTTCCTGATCGCGGTCGGCACGATCCCCGGTTTCGCGAGCTATGCGGGCGGCCGCGTGCCGGTCGCGATCCTGGCGGCGCTGCTGATCACGCTGATCCCGACGACGATAGCGGCGTTGCTGTCGGCGATTGGGATCGCGGGGATGGATCGTCTGGTGCGCTTCAACGTGCTGGCGAAGTCGGGTCGTGCGGTCGAGGCGGCGGGCGATATCGACGTCCTGCTGCTCGACAAGACGGGCACGATCACGATCGGCGATCGTCAGGCGAGCGAGTTCCGCTCGGTCGGCGGCACGCGCGACGAGGATCTGGCCGAGGCGGCATTGCTCGCCAGCCTCGCCGACGAGACGCCTGAGGGCCGCTCGATCGTCGTGCTGGCGCGCGAGAAGTTCGGGGTTACGACCAGCGAACTGCCGAGCGATGCGGAGGTGATTCCGTTCACCGCGCAGACGCGCATCTCGGGCGTGATCGTCGGTGGTTCGCTGATCCAGAAGGGGGCCGTCGACTCGATCTTGAAGGCCAATCCGGGGGCAGGGGCAACCGCCGCGGCCACCGAACTGCGCCGGATCACCGACGAGATCGCCCGCGCCGGCGGCACGCCACTGGCAGTCGCCCGCGATGGCCGGTTGCTCGGCGCGATCTTCCTCAAGGACGTCGTGAAGGCCGGCATCCGCGAGCGTTTCGGCGAGCTGCGCGCAATGGGCATCCGCACGGTGATGATCACAGGCGACAACCCGCTCACCGCCGCCGCGATCGCCGCCGAGGCGGGCGTCGACGATTTCCTCGCGCAGGCGACACCGGAGGACAAGCTCGACCTGATCCGCAAGGAACAGCAGGGCGGCCGGCTGGTCGCGATGTGCGGCGACGGCACCAACGATGCGCCTGCGCTCGCCCAAGCCGACGTCGGCGTGGCGATGAACACCGGGACGCAGGCCGCGCGCGAGGCCGGCAACATGGTCGACCTCGACAGCGATCCGACCAAGCTGATTGAGATCGTGGGCTTGGGCAAACAGCTGCTGATGACCCGTGGTGCGCTGACGACCTTCTCGGTGGCGAACGACGTCGCGAAGTATTTCGCGATCATCCCGGCGATGTTCGTCGCGCTCTATCCGGGGCTGGGCGTGCTGAACGTGATGCGGCTGGGCTCGCCCGAAAGCGCGATCCTGTCGGCGATCATCTTCAACGCGATTATCATCCCGATGCTGGTGCCGCTCGCGCTCAAGGGCGTCGCGTACAAGCCGATGGCCGCTGGGCCGCTGCTCGCGCGCAATCTCGCGGTGTATGGGTTGGGTGGGCTGATCGCGCCGTTCGTGGGGATCAAGTTGATCGACCTTCTGGTCGGTGCGCTGGGGCTGGCATGATGACTGAGCCTAACCCGTGGCGTGCACATGCACCCTCGCACCGACCCCCAACACCACCCCGGCGAAGGCCGGGACCCAATTGGAAAGGTCGAGGTAACGAAGCGCAACTCCAGTGGGCGACGTCACCTAATTGGACCCCGGCTTTCGCCGGGGTGGTGCCAAGGGGATGGTCGTCCGGAGCAACCTCCGTCACCCTCATCCCAAAGCAATGTTCACCCGCGAAGGCGGGTGCCCAGACTGGGTCCCCGCCTTCGCGGGGACACATGGAGACGACAGAATGACCTCCGATTTCACCTCCGCCCTCCGCCCCGCGTTCGTCATGACGATCCTGTTCGCGCTGTTGCTCGGGATCGTCTATCCCCTCGCCATGACCGGGATCGGACAGGCCATTTTCCCCGCGCAAGCGAACGGCAGCCTCGTCATGGTCAACGGCAAGGCGATCGGCTCGACCGTCGTCGGGCAGGCCTTCACCACCGACCGCTATTTCCAGACGCGCCCCTCCGCCGCCGGCAAGGGTTATGACGGCTTGGCCTCGTCGGGCTCGAACTACGGCCCAACCAGCCAGGCGCTCGTCGATCGCACCAAGGCCGACGTCGCCAAGCGCCGCGCGGAAGGCGTGACCGGGCCACTCCCGGCCGATCTCGCGACCGCATCGGGTTCGGGTCTCGACCCCGATCTGTCGCCAGCCTCGGCCTATGCCCAGGTCACCCGCGTCGCCCGTACCCGCGGCCTCCCGGCCAACAAGGTCCGCGCGCTGGTCACCGCCAACGTCGATGGTCCGTTGCTTGGCATCCTCGGCGAGCCACGCGTGAACGTCTTTGCCCTTAACCGCGCCCTCGACGCCGCACGTTGAACGACGAAGGACGACCATCACCCGAGGCCCTTCTGCGACAGGCGTCGCAGGAGGGTCGCGGCCGTCTGAAGATCTTCCTTGGCGCCGCCCCCGGTGTCGGCAAAACCTACGAGATGCTCTCCGAAGGCGCGGAACGCCGTCGTGCGGGCGTCGATGTCGTCATCGGCGTGGTCGAGACGCACGGCCGCGTCGAAACCGAAGCGCTTACCAGAGGCCACGAGATCGTCGCGCGGAAAGCGATCCCGTACGAAGGCCGCACGCTCGACGAGATGGACCTCGACGCCATCCTCGAGCGCGCGCCCACTCTCGTCCTGGTCGACGAACTCGCGCATACCAACGCGCCCGGCAGCCGCCACCCGAAACGCTACCAGGACGTCGAGGAGCTGCTCGCCGCGGGCATCGACGTCTATTCGACGATTAACATCCAGCATATCGAGAGCCTCAACGACGTCGTCGCCTCGTTCACGCGAGTCCGCGTCCGCGAGACCGTCCCCGACAGCATCGTCGAGGCGGCCGAGATCGAAGTCGTCGACATTCCACCCGACGAACTGATCGAGCGGCTGAAGGCGGGCAAAGTCTACCTGCCCCAAGAGGCCACCCGCGCCCTCTCGCATTTTTTCTCGAAGTCCAACCTGTCGGCATTACGCGAACTCGCGCTCCGTCGCGCCGCCCAAGCCGTCGATGCGCAGATGCTCGAACACGTCCGCGCATTGGGCGTCGGCGGCACCTGGGCAGGCGGCGAGCGGATCGTCGTCGCGATTAGCGAACTGCCCGGCGCGCTCGGCCTCGTCCGCGCGACTAAGCGGATCGCCGACGCGATGCACGCGCCCTGGACCGCGGTGTATATCGAGACGCCCCGCGCGCAGTCGTTTGGCGAGCCCGAGCACCGCCAGCTCGCTGCGGTCTTCAATCTTGCGACGCAACTCGGCGGCGACGTCGCGACCGTCCCCGCGACGTCGGTGGTCGAAGGCCTGAAAACCTTCACGACCGAGGCGCGCGCCACGCAGCTCGTCGTCGGCAAGTCCACCCGCTCGCGCTGGTTCGAACTGCGTCACGGCTCGGTCGTAGACCAGATGGTCCGCGAGTCACCCGGGATCGCCGTCCACGTCCTGCCGATGGACCCGCCCACCGCGCCCCGAGGCACGCGCGTGCGGACCGGAGGATGGGGCAGCAAGGCGGGCTACGCGTGGACGACGGCGATGGTCGCGGGCGTCACCGGCGTCGCGAGCGCGCTGTTCCACATCCTTAACCTCGGCAACGTCGCGCTGCTGTATCTGCTGCCCGTAATGGCCGCGGCGAGCCTGTTCGGCCTGCGCACCGGGCTGTTCGCAGGCGTGGTTTCGTCGATCGCGTACAACTTCTTCTTCCTGCCGCCGACCGGCACGCTGACGATCAACAATCCCGAGAACGTGATCTCGATCCTCGTGCTGCTCGGCATCGCGTTCGTGACGAGCCAGCTCACGTCGCGGGTCCGTGCGCAGGCGGACATCGCCGCCGCCAGCGCCCGCACCAACGCCGCGCTCGCAGGATTCCTGCGCCAATTGACCTCGCTCAACGACCCGGTCGCGCTGGCCCGCGCGATCTGCGAGGAAATCGGGCGGTTGTTCGGCGTGCGCGCGGTGATCCTCGTCGCGGAAGATCCGGGCCTCGCGGTACAGGCGGCGAACGGGGCGGATTACCGGCTCGAGACGATGGAGATGGCGGCCGCGCAATGGGCGTATGATACGGGTGCGCCGGCGGGTCGCGGGTCGAGCACGCTGGCGGCGTCGGAGTGGTTCTTTCAGCCGTTGCGCTCGGGCGAGCGGACGCTGGCGGTGCTCGGCCTCGCGCGCGAGGCGGGTGGCGATCCGGTGCGATCGGACCAGTTGCCGCTGCTGATGAGCTTGGTCGATCAGGCGTCGCTGGTGCTCGAACGCGCGCGGCTCGAGGTCGAGATGCGCGATGTCGATGCGGTGCGCGAGCGCGATCGGTTGCGGCAGGCGTTGCTGTCGTCGGTCAGTCACGACCTGCGCACGCCGCTCACCTCGGTGATGGCGGCGGCGGCGGAATTGCACCGCGGCGTCACGCCCGAGCTGATCGACACGATCGAGACCGAGGCGGCGCGGCTCAACCGGTTCGTCGGCAATCTGCTCGATATGGCGCGCGTCGAGGCGGGGGCGCTTCGGTTGCGGCTCGAACCGACCGACCTCACCGATGCGGTGGCGGGCGCGGTGCACGACACGAAGCGTGTGCTCGAAGGCCATGCGATCGAGCTCGACGTCGCGCCGAACCTGCCGCTGGTCCGCGTCGATCCGCAACTGCTCCACCATTGCCTGCTCAACCTGCTCGACAATGCCGGCCGCTATGCCGATCCGGGGACGCCGATCGTGGTACGCGCGGAACACCGCTTCGGGATGCTCCGGCTGTCGGTGATCGACCAGGGGCCGGGCTTGCCACCCGGCCGCGAGAAGGAGGTGTTCGAGACGTTCCGCCGCCTCGAAGGCTCCGACCGCGCGATCGGTGGCACCGGGCTCGGGCTTGCGATCGTCAAGGCGTTCGCCGAAGCGATGGGGATGACCGTCGAAGCCAGCAACCGCGAGGACCTGACCGGCGCACGGTTCAGCCTGTGTTTCCCCGTGGCCCTGCTCGTCCGCGACACCGATGGAGCTAACCTATGAGCGCGCAGACGGTCCTGATCGTCGACGACGAACTGCACATCCGGCGGTTGTTGAAGAACACGCTGGAGCGGGCGGGGTACGGCGTCGAGGAGGCGGTCGATGCGCGCGAGGCGCTGCGGATTGCGGGTAGCCGGCCGTTGACCGCGGTACTGCTCGACCTGGGGTTGCCTGATCGCGACGGGCTGGAACTGGTGCCGCTGCTGAAGAAGCTCGGCGATCCGATCATCCTCGTCGTCTCCGCGCGCGAGGCGACCGACCAGAAGGTCGCTGCGCTCGATCTGGGGGCTGAGGATTATGTGACGAAGCCGTTCGATACCGAAGAGTTGCTTGCGCGGTTGCGGGTGGCGTTGCGCGGACGAGGGGAGGCGACGTCTCGGCCGACGGTCCTGCGTGCGCACGGGGTCGAGATCGATTTCGAGCACCGCCTCGTCCGGTGCGGCAACGAGGAGGCGCATCTGACGCGTAAGGAGTTCGACGTGCTGTCGGCGCTTGCGGCACATCCGGGGCGGGTCGTGACGCATCAGCGGATACTTGAGGCAGCTTGGCCGACCGATCACGACCGGCGGATCGAATATCTCCGCATCGTCGTGCGTAACTTGCGGCAGAAGCTGGAGGGCACTGGGGGCGTTGGCACGGTGATCGCGAACGAACTCGGGATCGGGTACAGGCTGTTGGTCGACGCCTGAACCGGGAATATTAGTGCGTTTCCCCGCAGCAGGTCGCCCCTGCCGCGCGAGGTCCCGGCTTTCGCCGGGATGACGGGGTTGCGCACTACGCAAACACTATGGCTCCCCCTCAAAACCAATCTCGAACGCTTATGTGGTCGGCGATAGCTGAAGTGTCGCATGACCGACGCTCGCCGCCTCCGTACCGATCTCAGCCTCCGCGCGAGCGGTGTCTTGTCGCTCGCGATTGCCGTCACCGGGATCTACACCCTCGTTCGTCTCCACCCGGCAGCCGGCCTGCTTGCGTTCCTGCTCGCGACGATCGGTTTCCTTTGCGCCACCGCCGGCGCGATGCTGTTGGTTGTCGGCGGCCATATCCACGACCCGGTCAGGATCAGCGCCCACTGGCAACGCGCGGGATAGGCCGCGCCCGCGGCGGGACCTGTCGACGCGCGCGCGCGACGTTACTATGCTACCGCACTGCAGCATGATGACGAGGGAGCGCTCTGCATGATCGGTCGACGTGAAGTAGTGACAGCGCTAAGTCTGTTGGGTGTCCTCCCACAGGCCGCCGCTGCGATGCGTGCAGCGCCCGGCAAGGCCGAGCCGTTCTCTTGGAACGCGCTCCAGCAGCGCGCCGCGACGCTCGCGACCAAGCCATACAGTGCCCCTACCAAGGTCGGTGCCGCCGCTGCGATTGATTACGACAAGGTGGGCAGCATCCGGTTCCGCGCCGACAAGACGCTTGCCGGTGGCATCCGCCTGTTCCCGCTCGGCCGCTATGCGCCGATGCCGGTCGCGATCAACGTCGTCGAAAACGGGCAGGCGCGCCGCATCGAGTTCTCGCGCGACCTGTTCGAGGCCGAAGAGGGCCACGCCGCCGCGCTGGGCATCGCCGGGTTCCGTGCGATGGCGCCGGGCGGTAACAGCGACTGGATGGCGTTCCAGGGCGCATCCTATTTCCGCACCGCCGGCGCGCAGGACCAATATGGCCTGTCCGCGCGCGGGCTCGCGATCAACACCGGCCTGCCGGGCCGCGAGGAATTCCCCGACTTCACCGAATTCTGGATCGAGCGGACCGGCGCCGACGCGTACACGATCTACGCGCTGATGGACGGCGCCAGCGTCACCGGCGCGTACCGCATCCAGTCGCGGCACGTCGCCGGCGCTGGCGTCGAGCAGCAGGTCTCGTCCGTGCTCAACGTGCGCCGCGACATCGAACGGCTCGGCATCGCGCCGGCGACCAGCATGTTCTGGTACGGCGAAGGCAATCGCGCCGCTGCGGTCGACTGGCGTCCCGAGATCCACGATTCGGACGGCCTGGCGCTGCTCACCGGCGCCGGCGAACGCATCTGGCGTCCGCTCAACAACCCGCCGCATGATACGCTCGACAGTTTCGCGGACCAGGCACCCAAGGGGTTCGGCCTGATCCAGCGCGACCGGAACTTCGATCATTACCAGGACGACGGGGCGTTCTACGATCGTCGCCCGAACCTGTGGATTCAGCCGCGGGGTGATTGGGGCAAGGGCGCAGTGATGCTCTATGCGTTCCCGACCAGCAGCGAAACGGTCGACAATATCGTCTCGTTCTGGACCCCGGCCGCGCCGGCTAAGGCGGGCCAGCGGTTGCAGTTCGATTACTCGCTGTCGTGGAAATCGACCGATCCGACCGCCGTCGCCGCGACCGCGCACGTCGTCGATTGCTGGCAGGGCGTCGCTGGCCGACCGGGCGCCGAGCCGGTGAAGGGCGCGCGAAAGCTCGTGGTCGATTTCATCGGTGACGGTCTTGCCGGCCTCGACCGGCAGAGCGGGGTGACCGCCAAGATCGACGTCGTCCGCGGCAAGGTACTCGCCAACGCCGCCTATCCGGTCGTCGGCCAGAAGAACCGCTGGCGCGTCACCGCCGATGTGGCCCCCGATGCGCAAGGGCCCGCCGACGTCAGGCTGTTCCTCACGCGTGGCGGCCGTGCGCTCAGCGAAACCGTCCTGACCCCGATCTTCTGATGCCCGCGCTTCCCGCAATGATGCCGGGCGAAACGCCGATCGAGATGCCCCCGCAGCGTTTCGACGGCCCGCCGCCGCCCTGGTCCGCACCCGAGCCCGGCGCCGGCATGGTCGTGTCGTCCGACGACATGCTCGCGCGCCGCATCATCCTCGTGCTGATGACCGGGCTGCTCGCAACCGCTGCGTCATCGGCGGTGCAGGAATCGCTGCTCGCGGACGGACTGAGCTTCTGGGATGCGGCGTTGCTCGCGCTGTTCTTCCCGCTGTTCGCGTGGATCGCGTTCGGATTCATGAATGCCGCGATCGGCTTCGTGCTGTTGATGACCGGCGGGCATCCGGGGTTCGTCCCGACGCCGCGCCAGTCCGAGCCGCTCGAGGGCCGCACGGCGATCCTGATGCCGGTCCACAACGAGGACATCGATGCGGTGTTCGAGCGGATCGCGTGGATGGCGCGCGCGATCGCCGCGGGCGGTGTCGCCGACCGGTTCGACATCTTCATCCTGAGCGATTCGGGCGAAGCGGCGGAGGCGGCCGAGGTCGCGGCGTGGCAGCGCCTCGCGCCGACGCTCGACTGCGCGCTCTATTACCGTCGTCGGACCGTGAACGTGGGGCGAAAACCCGGCAACGTCGCGGAGTGGATCCGGCGGTTCGGCGGCGGCTATCGCTATATGCTGATGCTCGACGCGGACAGCCTGATGGGCGGCAACACGATCATCGGCATGGCGCAGGTGCTCGAACGCCGGCCTGCGGTGGCGCTGCTCCAGACCGTGCCCGCGGTGATCAACGGCGTGACGTTCTTCCAGCGCTGGATGCAGTTCGCCAGCCGGTTGTACGGTCCTATTTCCACCGCCGGGCTGGTCTGGTGGTCGGGCTCGGAGGCGACCTTCTGGGGGCATAACGCGCTGATCCGGATCGAGGCGTTCGCTTCGAGTTGCGGGCTTCCCGATCTCCCCGGCCGCGCGCCGTTCGGCGGGGTCATCATGAGCCACGACATGGTCGAGGCGGCGCTGCTCCGCAGGCGCGGCTGGCGCGTCCACATGTTGATGACCGAAGAGACGTTCGAGGAATATCCGCCGACGCTGATCGACGCGGCAGTGCGCGATCGGCGCTGGGCGCAGGGGAATATCCAGCATCTGAGCCTGCTGACGTCGTCGGGGTTCCACTGGGTCAGCCGGCTGCAATTGCTGATGGGGGCGTCGGCGTTCATCACCTCGCCGGTATGGCTGCTGATGATCGCGACGAGCGTGGTGCAGGCGCTGATCGGCGAGCGCAACATCGTCGAGGCGCAGACGTCTCTTCAGGTGCTGTTCGTCACGCTGCTGCTATTGTTCGGGCCGAAGCTGTTGAGCGTGATCTGGGCGTTCTCGAATGCGGAGCGTCGCGAGGGG
The DNA here is from genome assembly GCF_003053745.1 of Sphingomonas faeni. Taxonomy (GTDB): domain Bacteria; phylum Pseudomonadota; class Alphaproteobacteria; order Sphingomonadales; family Sphingomonadaceae; genus Sphingomonas; species Sphingomonas faeni. Next base: position 167,530 of record NZ_QAYE01000006.1, read on the forward strand.
TTCGGTGGACGACGTGGGATCGTGCGGTCGGTATTGGTCGACGTGCCGTTCTCGATGCTGTCCGCGCCGGTGATCGCGTTGACTCAGACGATCGATCTCGCCGGTATATTGATGGGGCGAAAGTCCGGCTGGGCGCCGCAGAACCGCGATGCACATGAGTTGTCGCTGGCGGACGTGATGCCGCGGTATCGCTGGCATGTCGGGGTGGGGGTGGCATTGTTGCTCGTGACGCCGTTCGCGCCGGTCACCGCGGCGTGGCTTGCGCCGGTGACGCTGGGGCTGTTGCTCAGTCCGTTCCTGACGATGCTGACGGCGAGCGAGAAGGCGGGGCGGTGGGCGTTGTCGCACGGGATGTTCGTCGAGCCCGGCGAGCATGTGTCGGTATTGTCGCGGCCATCGCTGCCGGCGCATAGCGGCTAGTCCTACGCGTTCCGTCATGCCGGGCTTGTTCCGGCATCCACGGTTCCGCGCCATAAACGGCTGCTGAGTGTGTGGAACGGTGGACCCCGGAACAGGTCCGGGGTGACGGGCTATCCAGCGCGGTGTCCGCTTAGCTCCGCCCCCGCGTCCACTGCGAACCGGCGGTTCCAGATCGTTGCCGACGCCGACACTGCGGTCACCACTAGGAACGCCAGCGTGAAGTCCGTCAGCGCCGGCCGCGTCGCGCCCGTGCCGAGCATCCCGACGTGCAGCGACGCCGCGCCGACGCAGATGCCGAGCGAGAGCATCAGCTGCTGGAACGTCGCGTAGAAGCTGGTTGCGCTGCTCATCCGCGACGACGGAATTTCGTCGTACGCGATCGTGTTGTACGCCGAGAACTGGAACGACATGAAGAAGCCCGAGATCATCAGCACGCCGAAGATCACCGGGATCGGCCAGTCGGGGCGGAAGAGGCCGGCGACCGCATAGCCGAAGCTTGCGCAGAGTCCGCCGACGATCAGGCTGTTGCGGAACCCGAAGCGACGCAGAACGCGCGGTGCGAGGCTCTTCATCATCAGCGAGCCGATCGCGCCGGCGATGGTGATCGCGCCGCTCGCCGCCGCGGTCATCCCGAAGCCCAATTGGAGCATCATCGGCAGCAGGAACGGCTGCGCGCCCTGCGTGATGCGGGTCAGCGATCCGCCGATCACCGACAGGCGGAAGGTCGGGATGCGCATCAGCGAGAGGTCGAGGATCGGGTCGCTGCGGTGCTTGGCATGGCGGATATAGGCCACGCCGGCTACCAGCCCGACGACGATCAGCACTACGGCACGCGACAATTCGCCGGTGCGGCTGGTCATCTCGAACCCGAACAACAGGCAGCCGAGCGAGACGCCCGACAGGATGAAGCCGGGTATGTCGAAGCGCGCGGGTTTGTCCTCGCGGACCTCGCCGATGAAGCGCGTCACCAGGATCACGCCGAGCAGGCCGATCGGCACGTTGAGGTAGAAGATCCAGCGCCAGTCGAGATAGGTGACGATCGCGCCGCCGACCGGGGGGCCAAGGATCGGGCCGATCAGCGCGGGCATGATCAGCCACGACATCGCCTGGACCATATCCTCCTTGGCGACGCTGCGGAGCAGGACGAGGCGGCCGATCGGGATCATCATCGCACCGCCAAGCCCTTGCAGGAAGCGGGCGACCATCATGAACGGCAGGCTGGTCGCCTGGCCGCAGAGCATCGACCCGCCGACGAAGATCAGGATCGCCGCGCGGAAGATCGTGCGCGAGCCGAACCGGTCCGCGAGCCGTCCGCTGGCGGGAATGAAGATCGCCAGCGCCAACAGGTACGAGGTCAGCGCCGAACTCATGCTGGTCGCGGGCACGCCGAAATCGCGCGCCATCGTCGGCAGCGCGGTCGCGAGCACGGTCGAGTCCATCTGCTCCATGAACAGCGCGCAGGCGATGATCAGTGCGGTGATGCGGTAGTTGCTCGGCGTGTGCGGCAGCGCGTCCGGGTCCCTGGCAACGCGCGCGATGGTGTCGGCAGCGGGCATGATGCCGTCGCGGATTTCGCTGTTGATCGACGCCAGCCCGCGGCGACGCAGCCTCAACTCTGCCACCCCCCGCCGAGCGCTTTGAAGACGTCGACCTGGCGATCGACCAGCAGTGCATCGGACGCGGCGAGGTTGGCCTGCGCGGTGGTCAGCGCCGCTTGCGCGGTCAGGAGCGAGAGGAAATCGGTGCGGCCGAAGCGGTATAGCGTGCCGGCTTGGTCTGCTGCGCGTGCGGCGCTGGACTGCGCGCGGCGGAGCGCTGCGTTGCGGTCGCCTTCTCGCGCATAGGCGGAGAGCGCGGTCTCGGTCTGGCGAAGTGCTTCGAGCGTGGTGGAATCGAACTGCGCGAGCGCCTGGTCCGCGGTGGCGCCGGCCTGGGAGATCTGCGCGCGGATTACCGGGCGGTTGGGGAAGCTCCAGCTGATCAACGGTCCGAGCCCGAGATGGAACGCGTTGGTCGAGCCCAGTGAAGAGACCGGCCCGGTGAACCCGGCCGAGCCACCGAGGCTGACTTGCGGATAGAGGTTGGCGGTCGCTACGCCGATCCGTGCGGTCGCGGCGGCGAGCGTACGTTCGGCGGCGCGGATATCGGGGCGGCGGAGGATCAGCGCGCTGCCGTCGCCGATCGGCAGCGGTCGGGTAAGTGCGGGCGGCTTGGCGCAGGTCGCGACGTCCTTGGGATAGTCGGCGGGTGCGCGGCCCATCAGCGTGGCGAGGCGGTAGAGCGCGGTGGTGCGCGTCGCGATCTGTGCAGGGATCAGCGCTTCGCTCTGGTCGACCGCGGTCCGCGCGCGCGTCACGTCGAATGCGGTGCCGCGACCGCCGCGTTGCAGGCGTTGCGTGACGTTGAGCGTCTGGCGTTGCAGCGCGAGGATGCGGTTGTTCGCGGCCAGCACCGAGTTCGCGGTGCAGGCGGTGGCGTAGCTCCGCGCGGTCTCCGCCGCGACGGTCACGCGGACATTGTCGCGCGCGGCGGCGACCGCCTCGGCATCGCCTTGTGCGGCCTCGATCGCGCGGCGGATGCGGCCGGACAGGTCGAGTGGATAGGCTAGCGTGATGCCGAGGTTGTAGTCGAGCGTGCCGGGCAGGCTGCCGCCGGTCGTGTAGGGGCGGTCCAGCGAGGTGCCGCCGCCGAGCGCGGTCGACAACGTGCGACCAGCCGCGACTTCGGCGACGACTGCATCGGCGCGGCGGAGGTTGGCGTCGGCGGCGCGGAGATCGGTGTTGGCGGCGAGCGCTTCGGTGACGAAGCCGTCGAGGCGGGGGTCGCCGTAGAGTTGCCACCAATGGTCGGGGAGCGGGGCGTTGGCTAACGCCTTCTCGTTGCCGCTGTCGAATGCGCCCTGGGCGGAGGGACGGTTGACGACGGCGGATTCGGGGAGGGCGTAGTTTGGGCCGGCGGTGGTGCAGGCCGCGAGTGCGAGGGCGAGGATACTCGCGGCGATACCGCGGCGACCTTTACGCTCGCGTTGCCCAACTCCGTCATCCTGACGAAAGTCAGGACCCAGAGCCACGCAGGACATCGCTTGTAAGCCTGGGTCCTGACTTTCGTCAGGATGACGGCGAGGGGCGGGGCGGATGGAGGTGACCATCATGCCGTCGTCCCCGGTGCGACGCGCGGCTGGACCGTCACCGTCGCCGTGCGGCCGACGATCAGTTGCGTCCCCTTCGGCACCTGCGTCAGCTTCACCCGCACCGGAATACGCTGGGCAAGTCGCACCCAGTTGAAGGTCGGGTTCACGTTGGGCAGCAGGTTCGTCGTGTTGGTCCGCTCGCTGTCGTTGATCCCAGCCGCAATGCTGTCGACGCGGCCGTGGAGCGCCTGCGGCTCGCCCATCAGGTGGACGACCACCGGATCGCCGACCCGGATGCTGCCCAGCTTGGTCTCCTCGAAATAGCCTTCGACGCGGAGCGAGTCGGTGTCGACCAGCGCCATCGCCTGCGCGCCCGTCGCGATATAGTCGCCGGGGTGGAGGTCGAGGTTGGTGACGATCCCGTGCACCGTCGCGCGCACCGTCGTTCGTGCGAGGTTCAGCGCCGCGGTCGACCGCGCGCTCTGCGCCTGCGCCAGCGCCGCCGATGCTGTGGCAACGCGCGCGACGTTCTGCTCGTGCGTTTCCTTCGCTACCAGATCGCCGAGCGCCAGGTCGCGCTGTGCCTCGCGGCGGGCCTGCAACAGCGTCGCGCGGGCGCTCGCGATCGACGCGTCGGACTGCGCCAGTGTCAACTGGAAGCGCGGGCGATCGACCACGAACAGCACGTCGCCAGGCTTCACCGCCTGGTTGTCGTGCACCGCGACCTGGGTGACGAGGCCGGCGACGTCGGGCGTCACGCGAACGATATCGGCGCGGATATGCCCGTCGCGCGTCCACGGATCGGTCTCGTACCGCTTCCACAGCCACAGCGCGACCAGCACCGCTAGCGCGACGATGATCAGCGTGACGGCCGAGCGACCCAGCGGGGCGAACAGCGACTTGAGGCGGGAAGAGGTCATGCGGAAGGTCCGGTCAGCAGGGCGAGCAGCCCGAGGATGAGGATGAACAGCGCGAGGTCGACGAGCGGTCGATACGTCACCACGCGGTAGGCGCCCGCGAACGCGAGCAACCGCGTGGCGATGCCGGTCAGGATGACGGCGGCGACCGCGAGTAGCAGGATGCTCGGCAGATAGACGCCGCCAATCGAGATTTCGCCGGTCATGCCGGTGCTCCGTAGGCTGGCGCTTGTGGGAACAGGTTGCGACGGAGCGAGGTCAGCGCGAGCACGCCGGTGCGGTGGCGATCGGGCGTGCTGGTCGCGAAACCGGTCATCGCGGCGTCGATTCCGGCGAGCAGGTCGGGTTCGGGTGGCGCGGGCTCATCCGGACGTAACGCACGGTAATGCGCGCCGATACCACGAAGGACCGGCGTGATCACCGCGGCCTCGTCGGGGGAGCCATCGATCCGCAACTGCTTGAGTTCGCCGACCGCGACGCCGACACGCAGGTCGGTCAACGCGTCGAGCAGCGGCTTGCCTGGATCCTCGCCCTGCAACGCAAGGCGCGGCGCGAGCAGGCCGATGCGGTCCAGCATCCGCGCGATCCAGCCCGCGGCGTCGGGGCGGCTCATCGAGTCGCTGCGCGCCGCCAGTTCGCGCCAGCCTGCGCGGATCAATCGCCGCGCGCTGGTATCCGCACCGATCGTCTGGAACAGGCCGACCGTGACGACCGCGAACAACGTGCCGATCAACTGCGCGATGCCGCCGTTGAGGAACGCGTCGAAACTGCCGCCGAACCGATCGTTGAGGCCGACCGTGTTCAGCGCTCCGAGCAACCCGCCGAGCGTCATTAGCAAGGTCGCCGGACGGGCCAGGAACATCCCTCCGATCAGCATCGGCGGTGCGAGCACGGCGGCAAGCGTCACGAAATCGGTCACGCGCGGCAGGATGGCGAAGGCGTAGAGGGCGGATATGACCAGCCCGATGATCGTGCCGTAGAAGAACGCCAGGATCGATGGTGCGGGGTCGTCGCTGTTGCCGAAGAGCGCGCAGCACACGCCCGCGATCAGCACCGCGCCCGCCCCGTCCGCCCAGCCGGTGCCGATCCAGAAGACGCAGCCGAGCAGGATGGTCGCGACGGTGCCGGCGGCGGCGCGGAGTGCGATACCCCGGTCGCGGTGCAGCGGTCGCTTGGCGATCCGGGCGAGCAGCCGTGCGACCGCGGGCGTGACCGGCGCGCGCGATGGCGATCGCATCTGGTCGCGCAGGTCGCGCGCGTTGCGGTGCGCGTCGACCAGTTCGCCGAGCCGCGCGAGGAGGCTGAGCCGCAAAGCATCGCGCCAGATGAGCGTGTCGCCCACCACCGGCTCGAGGACACGCGCCCGTTCGATCAAGGCATCTGCGGTCGGGCCTCGCTCCGCCACGGGCGGCGGATCGCGCAACCATTCGCGGACGTCCTCGATCAGCGCGAGCGCTTTGGGGCGGGGCGCATCGGCGCCGCGCTTCAGCTCGACGATCCGGTCGTCGACCGCGCTCGCCAGGGGCAGAAGCATCGACAACTCCGCCTGCAACGCACGCAGCGTCCGCGTGCGGGGAAGCAGGCGTGCAGTGTCGAACGGCAGGTGGATGGACAGCTGGTGAAGCTCGTTGATGTCGAGCGCCAGCCGCCGGCGATCGCGGTCGAGTGCGGCATCGGATGCTCCCGCCAGCGAATCCCGCGACCAGCGCTCGGCATCGGCCAGGATCGCGTCGATCCGCGCGAGCAGAGTCGCGGTAACGGTCTGTGGGAAGACGAAGCCGTGGATCAGGCTCCCGCAGAGAATGCCGATCGTGATCTCCTGCACGCGCAAGGCGGCGATCGTGAACACCGCACCCGGTGTCGTGACCGACGGAAATCCGATGATGCTGGCCGTATAGCCTGCGAGCAGGAACAGGTACGCGCGCGGCGTCCGATCGAGCAGCGAGATGTACAGGCACAGCCCGAGCCACAGCGCGAGGCCGAGCGAGAGAAGCTCGGGCGCGTTGACCAGGTTCGGCACCAGCACCACCGCGGCCGCCGCGCCGAGCACCGTGCCGGCGACGCGGAATACCGCCTTCGACAGCACCGCGCCTGCCAGCGGCTGCGCGACGATGTACGACGTCGTCACCGCCCAATAAGGACGCGTCAGACCGATCCTGAGCGCGATGTAATAGGCCAGGAACGCCGCGATCAGGCATTTGACCGAGAAGAGCGCTTCCTTTCCGCCGAACCGAGTGAGGTTCATCGTGCCGGGCTCATCGGGCGTGATCCGCGGTGAACCGTGCCCCGAGCCGCTCCGCGACGTGCAACGCGGTGGCGAGATCGTGGTCGGACACGTCGTCGAGCATCCCCGCGCGCAGGCTGGCGAACTTCGCCTCGATCGTGGTGACGAGCGCGCGGCCGTGATCGGTCAGGCGAATACGGCTGACGCGTGCGTCGGCGGGGTCGCGGCGACGCTCGACGAGGTTGGCAGCCGACATTTGGTCGATCGAGCGGACCAGCGACGCCTGCGTCACGTCGAGTTGCTGCGCGAGGTCGGTTTGGCGCACGTCGTCGCCGAGCCTCCCGACCTGGACGAGCGCCCAGCCGGTCGACGCCGACACGTTCATGTCACGCAACGCCCGATCTGCTGCCCGCCGCCACATCCTTGCGAGCGGCAGAAGGGTGCGAGCGTAGGACGACTCGAGAATGGCACGGGGGGAAGTCATTAGCGTGCTAAGTAATGACGATTGCGTGTGCTGCAATGCGGAATCGGTTTGTGACGAAAATGTTAGGAATGGGTGCCGCTAATTGGTCGTTTTCCCGCGAAAGCGGGAACCCAGGAACCAAGCAGCGTTGCGCTCGTGGTCCTGGGCCCCCGCGTTCGCGAGGGAACAGAAGGAGAGCCTACTCCACCGCCAAAATCACATGGCTTGCCTTGATTAACGCCAGTGCGCGGGTGCCGATCTGTAGGTCGAGCGCCTCCGCACTTTCCTTGGTCAACGTTGCGGTCAGCGTCTTGCCGAGCGTCAGTTCGAGCGTCACTTCGCTGGAGATTCCGCCGTCCTCGCGCGCGATCACTGTCCCCGCCAGCGTGTTGCGGGCCGATGTCCGCAGACTCTCGTCACCGCGCGCGAGGATGACGAAGCTCGACTTGATGAGCGCGAGCGCGGTCGCGCCCGGCACCAGTCCCAGATCCTCGGCACTGCCGCGCGTGATCGTCGCGACGATCTCGACGCCGTCCGCCACCGCCAGCGTCACCTCGGCATCGATCGTCCCCGGAGTCACCCGCGACACGGTGCCGCGCAACACGTTGCGTGCGCTCGTCTTCATTCCGATTCCCCATAGCAAAGGTTTCAGCGACAGCCCGTTCGACACGCTCGCCTCGATCCGTGCCATCGCGCTGGCGAGTTCGGCCTCGGCGACCGCATAACCGTCGAGCACCGCGACGCCCGCCTCGGTGATCGGGCTCGCGCCACCGTCCTTGCCGCCCGCCGCGGGGAGCACGAGCGGGCGGTCGAACAGATTGTTCATCACCTGTACCGCGTCCCACGCCGCCTTGTAGCTGAGCCCGACGACCTTGGCGGCGCTGGTGATCGAGCCACCGTCGCGGATCGCGCGGAGCAGCGCGATCCGGTCGGCGCCGACGCGGCCGGTCTGGTCCTTGGCGAGCAGGATCGTGGCGTGGAGGGCGGGGTCCGTCATCCTCGCCTCATACTCACTGCTTGATGCGGAACGTAAGCCCGATCGTGTGCGGGTCGCTCGGCGTGGCGAGGATCAGGCCGGAATTGCCCGCCTGGATCGTCACGTTCTGGATGTAGTCCTTGTTCAGCAGGTTGCGCGAGAACACGGCGAGTTCCCAGCCCTCCTTCGAGCGGAAGCCGATGCTGCCGTTGACGATCGTATAGCCTTCGATCACCGTGAACGCCGAACCCGAGGGATCGCCGAACTGCCGCGTGCGGGTGTTCGAGTCGATATGGACGAAACCGCTGCCGATGTCGGCGATCGGCTGGTTGTAGTCCGCGCCGAGCGTGTACGACCAGCGGGGCAGGCTCGACAGGCGCTGGCCGCTGAGATCGCAGAACGCCGCGGTGTTGAAGATCCGCTCGATCGGGCAGGGGGCCGCCGGGTAGGAATTGAACTTGCCGTCGGCGTAGGCGACGCTGCCGCGCAGCGACAGGTTGCGCGTGACGAGCGCGGTCGCGTCCGCCTCGAACCCGCGGACGGTGACCTTCGGGATGTTGGCGAGGTAGGTGCGGAGCGCGGCGGCGGCGCGCGTGTCGGTGACGTTCGCCTGGAAATCGGTGACGCGCGTGTAATAGCCGTCGACGTTGAAGATCAGGCGATTGTCGAACAGCTGCGTCTTGAGGCCGATCTCGTAGGCGGTGTTCATCTCCGGGCGGACGACTGCGGTGCCGATCGCCGGCTGGTTCTGGTCGTTGAGCGGCAGGCCGGACATGTTGATCCCGCCCGACTTCTCGCCACGCGCGTAGCTGGCATAGGCTAGGACGTTATCGGTCGCCTGATACGCGATGTTGGCGCGCCCAGTCAGAGCGCCGTCCTTGTCGCTGGCGGCGTAGTTCTGGCCGCGCAGGATCGACAGCTTGGCCACATTGAGCGCCGCGTTCGTCGTCTGCAAGCCGCCGAAGGTGAAGGTGTCGTACGTCCCCTCCTTCTCTTCATAGGTGTAGCGCAGGCCTCCGGTCAGGGTGAGGCGATCGACCGGCTTCCAGTTCACTTCGCCGAACGCGGCATAGCTGTCCGAGCGGAAATCGGTGCGGCCGTCGGTGCCGTAGCCGTCGAGCAGGTTGCTCGGGACGGCGGTTGCAGCGGCGCCGGTGCCCGTTGTCGTGCCGATCAGGTAGCGGGCGGCGGCGGGGCCGTAGATCGAAATCGGGCGGCCGATAACGCGCTGGCGGAAGAAATACAGGCCGCCGACGTAGCTCAGTTTGTGGTCGCCGTTCGAGGCGAGGCGGAGTTCCTGGCTGTACTGGTCCTGGCGCGAGGGGATGTGCTGTTCGATCTGGATCGGGATGCTGGTGTAGTCGCGGTCGTTCGCCGCGTCCCAGTTCCAGAAGCGCCACGCGCTGATCGAGGTGAGCGTCGCCGCCCCGAGGTTCCAGTCGGCGATCACGCCGACGCCGCCTTCGTTGGTATCGACGCCGAGCGCCGCGTCGATGTCGGTCTTGCGGTCGTACGGATTGGTGCTGGGCGGTGCGTAGTTGAACTGCGCGGCGAGGCCGGTCGGGCCGCCGAACTGTCGCGTGGCGGTGCGGAACAGGCGGCCGTCGGTGCCACTGCCGGGCCGGGTCGCGACGTTGTAATAGACCTGCGTGCAGCAGTTGCTCTGGAAGTTGGTGAAGTCGGCGCTGGCCTTCACCTGGAACACTTCCGAAGGGCGGAACAGCAATTGCCCGCGGATCGCCTGGTTGCCGATGGTGTTCTGGTCGCGGCCGGTGACGACGTTGTCGATCACGCCGTCGCGGCGCGTGCTGACCACCGACACGCGACCGGCGAGCGTGTCGCCGACGATCGGGCCGGAGACGGCACCCTTCACCTGGAGGAAGTTGTAGCTCGCATAGCTGATCTCGGCCTCGCCCTGCGTCGTGAAGGTCGGCGCTCGGGTCGTGATGTTGATCGCGCCGGCGGTCGAGTTCTTGCCGAACAGCGTGCCCTGCGGCCCGCGCAAGACTTCGACCTGCTCGATGTCGCTGAAGTCGAACGCGGCGGTGGCGGGGCGCGCGTGATAGACCTGGTCGACATAATAGCCGACGCCGGGTTCGAGCCCGTCATTGGCCTGGCTGACCGCGACGACGCTGCTGCCGAGCCCGCGGATCGTGAACGCGGTGTTACGCGGATTGGCCGAACTGTAGTTCAACGCAGGTACGAGTTGCGACAGTTGCTGCGTGTTCACGGTGTACGACCGGTCGAGCAGCGCGCCGCCAACGACGGACAACGAACCGGGGATCTTCTGCGCGTTTTCGGCGCGACGACGGGCGGTGACGATCACCTCCATCGAGGTGTCGGGGTCGTCGCTCAATTGGGCTGTCGTGTCTTCAGTGCGTGTCTGTTCCGGATTGGCGGCGCTGGTCTGCGCGTCTGCCATCATCGGCAGGCACGTCGTCGCCAGCAGCACGGCACCCAGCCGCGCTAAATCATGTCCCCGCATTGTCGTTACCCCTTCGTTATATAGTCGAGCTACATAACGAGAAGTTTCGAAACAGATAGAGGGCTTTGCGGACGCGCACGCACGCGCAACCGCATACCACCCCGACGAAGGCCGGGGTTCAATTGGGGGACGACGCTTGGCGGGCGTCGGATGCCGTTACTGTGACCTTTCCAATTGGGCCCCGGCCTTCGCCGGGGTGGAGGGCAGCGGCGTTAGGAAAGGAGGGCGACGACCTCCGCCGCGATCTCGGCGGGCAAGCGCGACGCACCGTCAGTTACCGTCGACACCGTCGCCCAGCGGCCCAGCAACCCGGCCTCGGCCATCGCTGTGTAGTTCGTCCGCACCCGATCCTGCAGTCCGGTATCCGCCTCGTACGCATCGAACGCGTCGTCGGTGTAGGAGCGCTTGCGCTTCTTCATGATCAGTCCGCGCGCGATGTCGGCCGGCGTGTCGAGATACACCGACAGGTCTGGCTTCGGCAGCGCGAACGACCCCGTCTCGAGGTCTGCGATCCACGCCATCATCGCGTCCGCTTCGTCAGCCGGAACCTGCGCCGCCTGATACGCCATGTTCGAGGCGATATAGCGGTCGAACACCACCACTTCGTTCGCCGCCATCGTCGCCAGCAGGTGCTCCCGCGACTCCATCCGGTCGAGCGCATACAGCACCGCCGCCGCCTTGGGCGACGTGCCGCGTGGCAAGGTGCCGGCCAGCATCGCGCCGAGTGCCCAGCCGCCGACCGTCTCGGTATAGCGCGGGAACGACACGACGTCCGCGGTGCGGCCGGCGGCGCGCAACTGCTCGACCACCAGTGCCGAGGCGGTGGCCTTGCCCGCGCCGTCGGCGCCTTCGATTGCCAGGAGGAAGCTCATGGAAGAGCCCTAGCAAGCCTTACCGGCTCACCAAAGCCCGCAAATCGATCAGCCCGCGCAGCAGGGACGTGCCGCCCGGCGAGGCGATATAGCGCGGCGTCCAGTTCGGTCGGAACTTCTCCTTGTACGCGCGCAGGCCCGCGAACCCGTAGAACCGCTCGCCGTGGCGGAACAGGAACGCGGCCACCTTCGACCAGGTCGGCGACAGCCGCCGCGCCTCGATCCCGGACAGCGGCGCCATCCCCAGCGAGAAATTGCGGTAGCCCTGCTCGTGCCCCCACAGCATCAGCCGCGTGAACAGGAAGTCCATGCCACCCTGCGGCATGTCCTCGGCGTGGCGCATCAGGTCGACCGACAGCTCCTGCCTGTTGGGCGTGCCCCAGACGTTGGCGAACGCGACGATCCTGCCCTCGATCCGCACCACCGCGCAGTCGAACTTCGCCATGTATCCAGGCTCGAACCGGCCGACGCTGAAACTCTTCTCGGCATGATCCTTGTCGGCCAGCCACCAGTCGGAGATCGCCTGCAATTCGAGGATAATTGCGGGCATCTCGGCGGCCGGCACGACCGCGAACTCCGCGCCTGCACGTTCGGCGACACGGCTGGCCTTCCGGACGCTGCGCATTTCGGGCGTCTCCAGCGTGAAGCCGTCGAGCTCTACGGTCGCCTCCTCGCCGTATTTGACGAGCTTCAGCCCCATCTCGATCGCGATCGGGACGATGCGGAGACCGATCTGATACAGCAACAGCCGGCCTTGCGCGGCGTCGGCGCGGGCGCGGATCGCCCATAACAGCTCCGACCATGCCTCGCTCGGCCCGACCGGATCGCCGAGCACGATCCAGCTCGCGCCCTTGACCTGGTACATCAGGAACGCGTCGCCGCTGTCCGAGACCAGGAACCGCTTGTCGCCGGTGAAGGCGAGCATCGCGTCGGTGCGGTCGGCATGCGCGAGTGCGGCGGCCGCAACGTCGTCGGGCAGCATGTCGTGCACCATCGGCACGGGCGCCGCGGCGAACAGCCGCCAGATCGCCGCACCGATCAGCAACAGCCCGACCGCAAGGCTGGTGCGCAGAAAGCGCGAGGCGTTCGCGTTGGTCTCGAACTGCCACCAAAGGTCGCTCGAATAGCCGACGCGGCGATAGGCGAAGAACCCGATCAGCACCGACAACCCGATCGCCGCACCGACGCCGACCAGCCATTCGGGCGACAGCGGCTCGGCGGTCAGCCGCGTCCGCCGGTAGAACGCCGCGCGCGTCCATTGCAGTGCGGCAGCAGTCAGCAACAGGATCGTCGCCTCCTCATAGTCGAGGCCCTTGGCGATCGACAACAGCGCGCCTGCAACGAGCAGCGTCCGCGCCGCCCAGAACGCGCCGTCGAGCCGACGGTACAGCCCGAGCGCGACCAGCAGCAGCATCACGCCGACGAGGCTCGCCGCGACGTGCGCCATCTCGCTGATCGGCAGCGGCAGGATCGTCGCTAGCGTGTCCATGCGACCGGGCGCTGCAGGCAGCGCGCCCGATACGAGCAGCATCGCACCGCTCAAGAACACCAGCACGCCCAGCAGCAAGGGCGCTAGCGGCAGCGCGATCGTCAGCGGATCTGTGCCTCGTCCACGCCACTGGCGTCCCTCGTGGAACGCCATCAGTACCGCTGCCAGGATCAGCGGCGCGACGTAATAGATGATGCGGTAGGCGAGCAGCGCGGCAAGGACGGTCGCATTGTCCTGCGGCATCGTCGCGATGATCACCGCCTCGAACACGCCGAGCCCGCCTGGCACATGGCTGATCAACGCGACGACGATCGCCACCGCATAACCCAGGAACAGCACCGGATAGAGTTCGGGCGAGGCGTTCGGCAGCAGCACGAACAACGCCGCACTCGCCGCGGCCAGGTCGACCGTCGAGACCAGTAGGAGCGCAAGCGCCTGCCGCCAGTTCGGCAGGGGCAGTCGCCAGCCGAGCAGCCCGATCGATCCGCCATGGCGGTGACGCAGGACGATCCCCAGCATGACGAGCGGGATGACGATGCCAACGCTGCGCTCGAGCAGAGGCGGCATCGACCACCTCACGATCGGCAGCGTGCCCGGATGGATCGCCATCGACAGGCACGCGACCGTGATGACCCCCGCCCAGAACGTCACGCCGGCTATCAGCACGACGCGTGCCACGGCGGCTTCGTCGAGGCCAGCCCGGCTGTAGACGCGGTAGCGCGCCGAGCCGCCGGTCAGCATGGCCAGCCCTAGATTGTGGCTGATCGTATAGCTAGTGAACGACGCGACCGCAGCGGTCCGCCACGGCAGCGGATGGCCGATCACTTTCAGTGCAATCGAATCATAGAAGGTCAACGCGATATAGCTGACGACGGTCAGCCCGATCGCGACCGAGAGCTGCGACCAGCCGAGCGCGGAAAACGCGGCGCGCACTTCGGACAGGCGGATTTCTGCGGTCAGCTTGTGGATCGCAGCGAAGCCAAGCACCGCGACGATGAGCACTGCCAGCGCGATCAGCATGCCTCGACGATGCGCGATCCAGTCGCGGGTCCGGATGATCAACGGACGAGTCGTCATCGGGTCAACCGCGGTGCCAGGTCTGCGTCTTGCACAGGAACCCGCCGATCAGGCAGCCTTTCACGTCGATCGTATTCGCGTCGACCAGCGTCAGCGTCGACCCGAAGGTGCGGCCCATGTCGGGTACGAAGATCTGGCCCGACCATTTCCTGCGGCCGCTCGGGCGATATTCGCGGAGCAAGGCGGTGCCGATCAGTTTCGGCGTGCCGCCATCGCGGGCGTCGGCCTGCGCCTCGTCGCTGGCCCGCACCACCCAGCCGCACAGCCTGTCCCCGCAGGCGCCCGTCTTCACGGCCACGCTGTTCTTCGGATTGTGCCAGGTGCCTTCCACGGGGGAAGCAGGGGCCGGGCTGCCCACGGCCATCGCGAGCGCCATTATCACAGGAATCATCGGTCGATCCTCAATCCGCGAAAACGAACCGCGCCAGCACCTCGTAGAGCGCATCGGCGTCGCGGTGAAGCGGGTGTCCGCCCGGCAACGCGATCCGCGTCGCATTGGCTTGGGTCAGCAACGGGCACAGGCTGCCGACTTCCTCCACGCCCTGCACGCATAGCAGGGGTGCCCAGGTCAGCTGCCGCGCGGTCGGAACCGCATCGACGGTTGGGGTCCAGAGATCGAAGACCTCGCTAGGCGACGCGCGGAACTGGACGTTGTCCTCCGGCACGATCAGCGCGACCTTCGCAATTTTCGCGCGGAGTTCGGGGGCAAGGTCGATCAGCCCGACATGCAGCATGTCCGCGCCGAACGACTGGCCGATCAGGACCACCCGGTCGGTATGGCCTAGCCGCAACGCTCGCTGTTCGGCGCGCGCGATCAGCGTCGTGATGTCCGCCGGCGTCCGCGTCGTGCGCAGATAGGTCAGCGTGTTGACCGCGACCATCGGCACGCCATCCGCCGCCAGCCGTCGCGCGATCTGCGGCGCCATGCCGATCTTGTAGCCGAGATCGCCGGTGAGGAGGACAACGGCGAACGGCCGTTGCGGCTTGGCCGGGTAGACATCGGTGAACAACGGCCCACCGAAATAGCCGAGCCAGCCCATGAAGCCGGCCGCGGCGATAGCGGCCAGGACCAGCGCGAGCAGGGATCGGTAGAGCCACGTCATCCGCGACCGATTGCACCGGGGCGGGTGATCGGCACGTGGAGCGATAGTGAAGTTTTCTTCACGCACTGCTCCCCTCCCTAAAAGGAAGGGGCTGGGGGTGGGTTGGCGCGCTCGTGCCGTAACGGTCTGATATGCGGAAACCGACCCACCCCCGACCCCTCCCTTCCAGGGAGAGGGGGAGAACCGTCTCGCCCCTCAAACCGGATCGTGCGCCAACCGCTCATGGTGGCGGATCACCTCGTCGATGATGAAGCGCAAGAATTTTTCAGAAAACTCGGGATCGAGTTGCGCTTCCGCCGCCAGATGCCGCAATCGGGCGATCTGGCGTTCCTCGCGGCCCGGATCGGCGGCGGGCAGGCCGTGGGTCGCCTTGTGCCGACCCACGGCCTGCGTCACCTTGAAGCGCTCCGCGAGCATGTGGATCAGTGCCGCATCGATGTTGTCGATGCTCTGGCGGTATCCGGTCAACAGGTCGTCAGCCACCAAAATACCCTTTCGTTGGTTCGGCGCGCCTTTTGCGGCGACGTGGCCGGATCGGCAAGGCGTCGCACAGCAGATCGGGGCGAGCCGGGGCAGGTCGACGCCCGGCAAGGGTTGCTTTGCAGGGGCATAGGCGTCAGAGGCTCGGGAAGATGAGCGCCACCGTCCACCGCCTCGACACCCTTCGTCCCACGCCCGAGTCCCAGCCCTCGCTGGACCCGATGGTCAAGCTCGTCCGTGGCGACATGGACCAGGTCAACGCGGTGATCCGCGGCCGGATGGAGTCCGAGATCCCGCTGATCCCCGAACTCGCGGGTCACCTTATCGCGGGTGGTGGCAAGCGGATGCGGCCGATGCTGACGCTTGCGAGCGCGCAACTGATCAATTATACCGGTACGCAGCATCACCTGCTCGCGGCTGCGGTCGAGTTCATCCATACTGCAACGCTGCTCCACGACGATGTCGTCGATGGCTCGGACCTGCGCCGGGGCAAGCGCACCGCGAATATCATCTGGGGCAACCCGGCCAGCGTGCTGGTCGGCGACTTCCTGTTCAGCCGCAGCTTCGAGCTGATGGTCGAGGCCGGCAGCCTCAAGGCGCTGAAGATCCTGTCCTCGACCAGCGCGGTCATCGCTGAGGGCGAGGTCAACCAGCTTACCGCGGCGCGGCGCGTGGATCTTGGTGAGGAGCGCTATCTAGATATCATCGGTGCGAAGACCGCGGCGCTGTTCGCGGCCGCCTGCCGGATTTCGGCCGTGGTCGCTGAACGACCCGAGGCGGAAGAGGCCGCACTCGACGCCTATGGCCGCAATCTGGGCATCGCATTCCAGTTGGTCGACGATGCGATCGATTACGTCTCCGATGCTGATACGATGGGCAAGGATGCGGGCGACGACTTCCGCGAGGGGAAGATGACGCTTCCGGTGATCCTCGCCTATGCGCGTGGCTCGGATGAAGACCGTGCGTTCTGGAAGGATGCGGTCGAAGGTCGTCGTGACAGCGAGGCCGATCTGCAACACGCGATCCGCCTGATCCGCTCGACCCGCGCGATCGATGACACGTTCGCGCGCGCCCGGCATTACGGCCAGCGCGCGATCGACTCGATCGCCGGCTTCCCCAACGGCGCCGCCAAGGACGCGATGATCGAAGCCGTCGAGTTCGCGGTTGCCCGCGCATATTGATTGCCTTAGCGGATCGGTGATCCGGCATTAGGCAGCGTAGCCTCGCCGACAGGTGTCGATTTGCCGAACAAGGCGCGGTCGGCGGGGCCGAACGCGTATTTCCACAGGATGTAGAGATAGGTGGCCGCGATCGCGGGTTCGCCGATCGCGAGCTCGACCCATTCGTAGCGTTTGGGCAGCGCGGTGAAGCCTGCGCCCACCACGATCGCGGCTAGTGCGGCCAAAACTAGCGGCCAGCGCCACGGCGAGACGCTGGTCCCGAGAAGATGGCCGAGCAGCTTCGACTTGATGATCGACGTGAGGCCTACCGATAGCATCAGCGCGATCGCTGGGCCGGCGGCCTGGTAATTGACGGGGTAGCCGAGCGCACGGATCGTGAAGATCAGTGCGAAACTGAGGCCGACCTGGAACGCGAGCATCGCCGCGGAGATCATCAAATTGCGATGGCGGGCGATGTAGACGAGCGCGGATTCGCTGACCGCACCGGTCGAGGCGAGGACCTCGGCAGTGAGCAGGAACGCGAGCGCGGCGGTGCCGGCGACGAACTGCGGACCGACCACGCCCATCACCGCTTCGCCGGGAATCGAGCCCATCAACGCGAGTCCGCCTTGCGCGGCCATGATCCAGAACGCGACCTGGCGGACCTGGTTGGCGATCGCGGCGCGGTCGTTGATCGCCAGGCTGTGGGTGATGACGGGGCCGAGGATCGGGTCGAAACTGGTCTTCAGTTTCTGCGGCAGGGACGCGACCTGCTGCGCCATGTAATAGATGCCGACGATCTTGGGCTCGAACATCACGCCGAGGATGAAGCGGTCGACGTTGCGGCTGCCCCATTCGAGGATGTCGGCGCCGGCGAGCGGCACGTTGGCGCGGGCGAGCGCGTAGAGCGGGCGGAGCTGGGGTTTCCAACCCCGCGGCACGCCGTAGCTGCGCAGGAACGGCACGAGGCTGGCGATCAGCGCCGCGGTCATCGACGCGACGTAACTAAGGACCAGGCCGTCGCGGATCGTGAAGTAGGAGAACGCCCAGGCGGCGATCGAGATCGTCCATGGCTCGACCACCGCGCGGGCGGTCACTGCCGCCTTGACGTTGAGCCTGTACGCGAGCGCGGCGAGGCTGACGTCGGACCAGGCGATCGCGACGATAATCAGCGGCAGGAACCGGTCGAGCCCGGTAATCGCGCTGTTCGGATACATGATCTGCGGGAACGTGCAGAGGACTGCGCTAGCGATGAGGGAGGCGACGAACGCCACGGCCATGGCGTCCCAGACGACGTTGGCGTGGGGGCGATCGGCGCTGCTGAGCGCTTGCGCGAGGCCGCGCTTCAGCCCGAGCGTCGCGAGAAGTGCGGCGAGTTCGACCACCACGACCGCGATCGCGAAGCGGCCGACGAGGTCAGGGCCGTAGATGCGGCCGGCGATGAACAGGAACGGGATACGCGCGGCAAGGCGGAGGACGAAGCCTGCGATGTTGGTGCGGCCGCCCTTGGCGAGCGTGTCGATATCCTGCGTGGCCTCGCTCACGCTGCTGCGCCATTCGTGGATCGCGACGCGGCAAAGCCGCGTCGTCGGTCGGAGCGAACGCTCCGCCGGCCGCGCTGGTGCGAGTCAGCCGGACGTGGCCGGCTGCCGCCCTGCGCGTTCAATGTGCCGCTCCCCAGCTAAGGCCGGTACCGATCTCGATGCCGAGTGGGACGTCGAGCGTTACCGCGGGTTGCGCGGCGTTCGCCATGACCTGCTCGATCACGGGTTTGGCCGCAGCGACGTCACCTTCCGGCAATTCGAAGACGAGTTCGTCGTGGACCTGAAGCAGCATGCGGACATTGGGCAGACCCGCTTCGAGCAACGCCGGCCCCATGCGGACCATCGCGCGCTTGATGATGTCGGCGCTCGTCCCCTGGATCGGCGCATTGATTGCGGCGCGTTCGGCGCCCTGGCGTTCGTGCTGGATCTTCGAGCGGATGCGCGGAAAGTGCGTTTTTCGGCCGAACAGCGTGGTGGTGAAGCCGCTCGCGCGAACGCTCTCCGTCGTCTCGACAATATAGTTCGAGATGCCGGGGAAGCGATCGAAATAGCGGTCGATCATCGCTTGCGCTTCGTCCGCCGACACGTCCAAACGCCCGGCGAGGCCCCAGCGGGAGATGCCGTAGAGTATCGCGAAGTTGATCGTCTTCGCGCGGCCGCGGGTGTCGCGGTTGACCTCGCCGAACAATTCCTGCGCGGTGAGGCTGTGGATGTCGTCGCCGTTCGCGAACGCCGCCTTCAGCGCGGGGACGTTCGCCATGTGCGCGGCCAGCCGCAGCTCGATCTGCGAGTAATCCGCGGCGAGGATGACGTTGCCGGGCTCGGCCACGAACGCGTCGCGGATCTGGCGGCCGATCTCGGTGCGGATCGGGATGTTCTGGAGGTTGGGATCGGTCGACGACAGGCGGCCGGTCTGCGCGCCGGTCAGCGAATAGGACGTGTGCACGCGGCCCGTCGCCGGGTTGATCTGCGCCTGCAACGCGTCGGTGTAGGTCGATTTCAGCTTCGACAACTGACGCCAGTCGAGCACTTTCCGCGCGATCACCGCGCCGGGCGAATCCTTGTCCGCCGCGATCCGCTCGAGTTCGTTGACGTCGGTCGAATAGACGCCGGACTTGCCCTTGCGGCCGCCCTTGATGCCCATCTTCTCGAACAGCACGTCGCCCAATTGCTTGGGGCTGCCGATCGTGAAGGGCGCCCCCGCGAGCGCGTGGATCTCGGTCTCCAGGCTCGCCATCTGGCCGGCGAACTCGGTCGAGAGCTTCGACAGTTTGGCGGCATCGACCTTGATCCCGTGCATCTCCATCTGCGCGATGACGGGGACGAGCGGGCGGTCGACCATCTCGTACACGCGGGTCGAGCCTTCCGCGGGCAGGCGGCGCTTGAACCGGCGCCAGAGGCGGAGCGTCACGTCAGCGTCCTCGGCGGCGTAGCGCGTCGCGGCCTTGAGGTCGATTTCGTTGAAGGTCCGCTGCGTCTTGCCGGTGCCGACGACGTCCTTGAACGCGATGCAGCTGTGCGAAAGGTGCGTGGCAGCGAGTTCGTCCATGCCGTGGCCATGTAGCCCGGCGTCGAGATCGAAGCTCATCACGATCGTGTCGTCGAACGGCGCGATCTGCACGCCGCCGGTGGACGCGTAGGCGCGGCCGAGGACGATCATGTCGTATTTGAGGTTGTGGCCGATCTTCAGGACGCTCGGATCCTCCAGCAACGGCTTCAGTTTCGCGAGCACGAGCGCGCGGTCGAGCTGGACCGGGTTTTCCGCGAGCAAATCGGTCCCGCCATGTGCGATAGGTACGTAGCAGGCGAGGTTCGGATGCAACGCCATGCTCACCCCGACGAGGTCCGCGCGCGTCGCGTCGATGCCGGTGGTCTCGGTGTCGATCGCGATCCAGCCCTGGTGCTTGGCGACGGTGATCCAGCGATCGAGCGCGGCTTCGTCGACGACGGTCTCGTAGTCGTCGTGCTTGCAGGGCTCGTCCTCGTCGAACTCGGCTGTGCTCGCCGGTTCGGCGACGGGGGCTTCGGCGACCGCGGAAAGCTTCGCGATCAGCGACTTGAAACCGTGATGCTCCAGGAATGCCCGCAAGGGGGCGTCGGGGATGCCCTTCAATTCGAGATCTTCGAGCGGCTCGGGCAGCGCGACGTCGCATTTGAGCGTGACAAGCACCTTCGACAGCCGCGCCATCTCGGCATGCTCGATCAAATTGTCGCGCAGCTTGCCCTTCTTCATGCCGTCGGCGGCGGCGAGCACGGATTCGAGATCGCCGTGTTCGAGGATCAGCTTGGCGGCGGTCTTGGGGCCGACGCCGGGGACGCCGGGGACGTTGTCGACGCTGTCGCCCATCAGCGCGAGCACGTCGCCGAGCTGCGCGGGCGAGACGCCGTGGAATTTCTCCGCGACATGCTCCGCGCCGAGCCGGCGGTTGTTCATCGTGTCGTACATGTCGAGACCGGGCTCGATTAGCTGCATCAGGTCCTTGTCAGACGAGACGATCGTGACTTCCCAGCCCTGGGCAAGCGCGGCCTTCGAATAGCACGCGATGATGTCGTCGGCTTCGAGTCCCTCGGTCTCGATGCAGGGGAGGCTGAACGCGCGCGTGGCGTCGCGGATCATCGGGAACTGGGGGACGAGATCCTCGGGCGGCGGCGGACGCTGCGCCTTGTACTTGTCGTAGAGATCGTTGCGGAAGGTCTTCGACGACTTGTCGAGGATGACTGCCATGTGGGTCGGGCCGTCGGCGGCGTGGACCTCGTCGGCGAGCTTCCACAGCATCGTTGTGTAGCCGTACACCGCGCCGACCGGCTCGCCATGCTTGTTGGTGAGCGGCGGCAGCCGGTGATAGGCGCGGAAGATATAGCCGGAGCCGTCGACGAGATAGAGATGGGGCATCGCGCGCGGTCTAGCGGATGCTGGGGCGCGCACCAATGGGCGATGCGTGGTTGTTGGGTATTAGGTGGGGAGAAAAGCGGTGGAGTGTTTGGCCTGCTTACTGTCCCGAGAAAGGCACCACCCCGGCGAAGGCCGGGGCCCAGTTGGGGGACGGCGATAACAGAGCGGTGCGCGTCGTTACGACCACCTTTCCAACTGGGCCCCGGCCTTCGCCGGGGTGGTGAAGGAAGGCGAGTTGGGGGTTTGGGGCGTGCGCGTTATCTCAATCCTTCCCCGCTAGGGGGAGGTGGCGCCGAAGGTGACGGAGGGGGAGGATACGAAACGCCTGTTTCTCTTTCCTCCCCCTTCGTCTGGCGAGTGCCAGCCACCTCCCCCTGGCGGGGGAGGATCGATATGGCTCGCCTACTTCTTGATCAGCCCGATTTCGACCAGCCGCTCGTACAGATAATCATGCGCGGTGATCGGGTTCGGATAGCGGTTCGCGTTGTCCGGCGTGATCGTGCCGGGCAGCGTCTCGATCAGGAAGTCCGGCGCGGGGTGCAGGAAGAACGGCATCGAATAGCGCGAGTGGCCGCGGCGCTCGGGGGGCGGGTTGACGACGCGGTGCGTGGTCGAGGGCAGCACGTTGTTGGTCAGGCGCTGGAGCATGTCGCCGACGTTGACGACCATCGCGCCCTCGGGCGGCTTGATCGACAGCCAGCGGCCGTTCGCGCGGTCGAGCAGTTCGAGCCCGGCTTCCTCGGCACCGAGCAGCAGCGTGATGAGGTTGATGTCCTCATGTGCGCCGGCGCGGACGCCTTCGGCATCGGCGGGGATCGGCGGGTAATGCAGCAAACGAAGTATGCTGTTGCCGTCCTTCACGGCTGGATCGAACCAGTCGGGCTTGAGCTTCAGGTGGCGCGCGATCGCCGAGAGGAGCTTGTCGCCGGCGCGGTCGAACGCGGCGAAGAGTTCGAGAAAGACCGGCTTGAAGCCCTCGGGCCGCGTCGGCCAGACGTTCGGCGCCATCGTGTCGGCATAGCGATGACCCTCGGGCAGTTCGCGACCGACGTGCCAGAATTCCTTGAGGTCGACGACCTTGGCGTCCTTGGCGATCTCGGTCTTGAACGGCGTGTAGCCGCGCGCACCGCCGCCGCCGGGGATGTGGTAGCCACGCTTTTCGTCCTCGGGGAGGTCGAACAGAAGCTTGGTTTCGGCCCAGGCGCGCTCGATCAGGTCGGCGGGGATGCCGTGATCGGCGACGATCGCGAAGCCGTACCGCTCGAACGATTCGCCGAACGCGGCGGCGAAACCGTCGGGGTCGGTGTCCTGCGTAGCGAGGCTGAGCGTCGGGACCTGGGCGGCGGGGGTATCGAGCATGGGGGTGCGTGTCCGGATTGGGGGACGCCCGATATAGGCGATCGGGGGTGGCGTGCCAAATGCCTGGGTTAGGGTTGGTCTGGATTTGGAATCTGTAATGATCCTCCCCCTGGCGGGAGAGGATCGTAGACTTATCCGCTGATGACGATCGTGCCGGTTGCCTTGTCCTTGCCGTCGGGGGCGAGTTCGAGGCGGAAGGGTTTGTTCTCGTCGGTAGTGCCGATCAGATTCGCGCCTTCGCCGTGCACCTTGTAGCCGACCTTGCCCAAGCGCTGCGCGAACCAGTCACGGACGATTAGCGGAGGCGCCGGGCTGGTAAATGCAACGCGTAGGCCGCTGCCTGCATCGCTACCGTTGTTTTCGTTACCGACGATGTTCAGGTTCTTGATCGACGACCCTGGATACAGGCGGACGCCGTTAAGATCGAAATTGCTCGTATCGATCTTGATCTTCGGCAGCTTCACCGAGCCCTGGAAGCCGGGCACGTCGATCTTCATCTCGCCGGTCTCGCCATTGATCGCACCGAGCACGTTGCCGCCATCGGCGTTGATCGAGACCGATGCGCCCTCGTTCGTGCGATCGCAGGCGGACAGTGCGAGCACGCTGGTGAGACCGACAGCGGCGAGCAAATACGGGCGGATCATGGTCATCTCCGAAGTGTGTTGTTCTGACAATACAGATAGGGGTCGTCGGCGCACTGCGCAATCGTCGCGTAGCTGCGCCGGTTAGCGGGTTCCGCGCGACCGCCCGAGCGGCTACAGGCGCACGCATAATGCAGACCCAGGATCCCCAATCCGACGCGCCAGCGATGCGCGGCGCGCCGATCGGCTTCGTCGAGTTCGTCGCGCTCGTCGCCTCGCTGATGTCGCTGACCGCGCTCGGCATCGACTCGATGCTGCCAGCGCTGCCGGCGATCGGCAACTCGCTCGGTGTCGCGACCGAGAATGGCCGGCAGTTCGTCGTCACCGCGTTCGTGATCGGTTTCGGCGTCGCTCAGCTCGTCCACGGCCCGCTCGCGGATCGGTTCGGGCGGCGGACGGTGCTGCTCTGGTCGCTCGTGCTCTACATCATCGCCAACGTCGCCTGCGCGACTGCAGGGAGTTTCACTTTGTTGCTGGCGGCGCGTGCGTTCGGTGGCGCAGTCATCGCAGCGGCGCGAGTGGCGACGATCGCTTTGGTCCGCGATTGCTATCACGGGCGGGCGATGGCGCGGGTCATGTCGATCGCGTTCATGGTGTTCATGATCGTGCCGATCCTCGCGCCGACGTTCGGCTGGGCGGTGCTGCAGTTCGGCGACTGGCGCGCGATCTTCTGGACGGTCGCGGTGCTGACGCTGGGGGTGTTGATCTGGTTCTACCTGCGGATGCCTGAAACGCTGGCGCCGGAGAACGTCCTGCCGATCACGCCGGGGCGGATCCTCAGCGACTGGCGGCAAACGCTCGGCGATCGCAATTCGCTCGGCTACACGCTCGCGTCGACCGCGCTGCTCGGATCGCTGTACGGCTATCTCAATTCGATCCAGCAGATCATGGCGGACGTGTTCCACAAGCCGTCGCTGCTCGCGCTGATCTTTGCCACCACGTCGGTGACGATGGCGATCTGCAACCTGCTCAACTCGCGGATCGTGATGCGGCTGGGGACGCGATTGATCAGCCATGGTGCTCTGTCGCTGATGATCCTGGTGTCGCTGGTCCATCTGTTCGCGATCGAGGTTGGGTTCGAGACGCTGGTCAGCTTTGCGGTCTTCCAGGCTTTGACGCTAGGCTGTTTCGGGCTGGCGACGTCGAACTTTTCGGCGATGGCGATGGAAAATATGGGGCGGATCGCGGGTACCGCGTCGAGCGTGCAGGGGTTCCTGAGCGTTACGATCGGCGCGGTGTTCGGCGCTTTGATCGGCCAGGCGTTCAACGGCACCACCGTGCCGCTGGTCGGTGGGTTCCTGCTTGCCGGGCTCGCCGCGCTGCTGTCGATACTGGTGACCGAACGCGGGCGGCTGTTCCGGCCCGCATCGACGGCGCCCGTCCGCGCTTGAAGGAACCACCGCGCACGTCCACCGTTCGCATCTGGTAGGCCCGCAACGTGCGGGCGTCCTGGAACGAGGGAGTGTGACCATGGGCGGACATCAGGTGCCGAGTGCCGGTTCGGGCGACGACGGCTACGACGAAGAGGGCTATGACGAGAGCCAGCGTGCCGAGATCCTCGAGGCCACGCGCAACGGGCCGAGCGACGGCATCATCCTGACCGACCTCGAACCCGATCTGGGCGAAGACGACACCGACGACGAGTCCATCGACGAGACCAAGATGGATTCGGAAGAGGTCGGCGAGACGGACTCGTCGGTGACGATGGACGAAGCCGACATGGACGAGGACGACGTCCAGGACGAACTCGACGACGACACGATCGACGACGATGAAGACCTGAAGGACGCCGACGACGTCGCGCTGAAGCCCTGAACTATCCGCGACGCGCCTTTGACAGGCGCGTCGCCCTCAGCCGGCCGCGTTGGCGAGGATAGCGAGATCGTCCGCGTTGAACGCAGCACCGGCGGCGTCGGTTGGTTGTTCCACCGTGTTACCCGAAGCCGCGTTTGTTGCGGCCGGTTCCGGTGCGTCGCTCGCGACGTCATAGGCCGTCCACACGATTCCCGCGGACCAGAAGAGCGCCGCCCAGCGGCTGCGGAACAGGCGTGAAAACCCCATCCATGCTGCATCGCACACTGGTTGTCACCAGAGGGTAAACGAACGGCGTTAACACCAGCCGCGGCTGTTTTTTGCCGCTTTTCCGCTGTATTCCTGCCTAGTCCGCCCCGCAGCGGCCATGGTTCGTTCATCCAAATGACAGGAACCGTTGCTGTAACGCAACACAGCGGAACAGTTCCCTGCCAGTTCCCTGAATGTGACGTTTTTTGTGCAACCATGTGCTCGCCGACCGGTTTGGCTTGCCTGGACCGAACCGACGCACCGTGCAGTCGGCGATCCACGCAACACCACGGTATAAGGTCAAACTCATGCGTAAGCTTTCCCTGGCAATCGCCCTCGCCGCCGCAACGGTCGCAGTTCCCGCCTTCGCGCAGGACATGTCGGCACCGGCACCCGTCGACAACAGCGCACAGCCTGGCGAAGCAGCAGCGCCCGACGGTTCGAAGGCATTCGGCATCGAGCCGTATTTCGGCGTGATGGGCGGCTGGGAGCAGTTCGACAACGAGAGCGGCCACGGCATCCCGCAGGCGATCAATGCTGACGGTTCGACCCGTCGCAGCTACAAGCCCTCGGGCTCGCTGGTTCAGGGCGTGCTCGGCGTGAACGTGCCGCTCGGCCCGGTCTTCGTCGGCGCAGAAGGCAACGTGATCAAGGGCATCGATGGCAACATCGATTGGGAATACGGCGCAGCAGGCCGCTTCGGCTTCCGCGCTGGTGACAGCGGCCTGATCTACGGCAAGGTCGGCTACCAGTGGGTCAACTTCGACCATTTCTCGGGTCGTTCGAACGTCGTCGCAGACACCGGTCGTGACTATCACGCAGTGACCTACGGCATCGGCGCAGAAGTCGGTCCGCAGAACATCGGCCTGAAGGGCATCACCGGCAACGCAGGCTTCCGCATCCGCGCCGAGGTCAACACCTTCGGTTCGGCACAGAGCTTCCGTCCGATGCTCGGCATCATCACGCACTTCTAAGCCTTTGCCTCGCAAGAGGGAAAAGCTGGACGCGTAACGGGGGCGGGGAGTGGCTAGGGCCATTTCCCGCCCTTCGTGCGTCTGGAATCGTTGGTCTTTCTGGCTGAGATCGAGCGGTTCGAACGCTTGCCATCGCGGTATCGCCGATCCCCGGACTGCGCGGAAGTGCACAAAGTTCACACGCTGGCGCGATTGTGCACATCGCGCGAAAGCGTCGTAATCGGTCGTCCGGATGCGGATGGATGCCATGCTCACGCCGCATCTGATCACGGCTCGCCGATGTAGGACAGCAGCATCGCTCTTGCCCACGCCGCGTTCCAGGGATGCTGGACGCCCCCATGAAGTTGCTCCGGCACGACGCTGATGCGGCAACGCACACCGGCTATCACGCCCGAGATGTGCATCTGGTCGATGTTCACGATGCGTTCGCCTTATTTCCGACTCCGCCCGTCGCAACCTTTGCCGCCGCGAGGTGACATCGTCGCGCGCGCGCGTACGCGCGAGGGACGATGGAGTATGTGTTTGATTTCATGCGGTTGCTGAGTGGCGATCGCGCTGGCGCCACGCGCCGCGGTGGATCCGGTCGACGCCCGGCGCCCGGAGTCCTGCTGCAACTCCGCCTGGTATTCTACGGCGTGCTGCTCGGGCTGATGGTGCCGGTGATCCGCCAGATCGATTGGGCGGCTTTGGTGCCGCCGGGGTTGAAGGTCGAATGGCCCAGCGGGTTTGGCGTCGCCTGGCCCGCCGGCCATCTGCGCGTGCCCGGCGGCTGGAGCAAGGCTGCGGACGCGTCGACTTCCGCAAACGCGGCCGCCGCCGCTTCCACCACCACCGGGGCACTGGCCACCGCGGCAGGCGTCGCGAGTGCGGCGTCGACCGCCGCTGCCGCCGCCTCCGCGCTGTCGGGCGGCAAGGCGGTATCCGCGCGATTCACCATATGCGGCCATGCCAAGCGGATCGACTGCATGGTCGACGGCGACACCTTCTGGATGGCGGGCACCAAGATCCGCATTGCCGATATCGACACGCCCGAAACCCATCCGCCCCGTTGCGCGTCCGAAGCCCGCGCCGGCAAGGCCGCCACGCTCAAGATGCAGGCGTTGCTCAACGCCGGCCCCTTCACGCTGGTCCCGATCAAGCGCGACGTCGATCGCTACGGCCGCAAACTGCGCATCGTCGAGCGTGACGGGAAATCGCTCGGCGAGGCGCTGGTACGGACCGGGCTCGCGCGCCGTTACGGTGGCGGCAAGCGCGCGCCCTGGTGTCGAACCGGCTGGTTCTGACGGGACGGCGCAGCGTCGCTTCGGTGATGATCATCGTTTGGGTTACCGACGTCGACCTTCGGGAATCGTGGTTCCCTCTCTCCGTCCGTCACGGTGCGGATGGCCCGCTTAGTCGAAGTGCTTGCGCTCTATCGTGAGCCGCTTGTCCTGGCAGAACCCGCAGTCCTTGCCGACGAAGCGCGCGGCGGCAGTCCGGTCGTTCTTCAGCCGCCAGTCCAGCCAGGCGGTCACGACTTCCGCCGCGATGCCGCCATGCGGCTGCATGTAGGTGCCGCCATGACCCACCGGTATGTTGACCAGTGCCGCGGGGATATGGTCGATCCGCTGGAAATCGTCGGTACCGTTCGCGACGGCGATGTCGGTTGGGCCGCCAAGGACATAGAGGATCGAGCCGTGGAGCGTCTTTAGCAGCGCCTTGTCGGACACGACGCCGCCGATCGGGTTCGCGCCCTCGGGAAAGAAGCCGCTGTTCATGATCACCGCGGTGGTCACGCGTGGGTCCTGCGCCGCTGATAATGCCTGCAAGCCGCCGCAACTCCAGCCGGACGCCGCGATCTCAGTGATGGCGATCCTGTCCTTGAACGGACTGCCGGCGTGGGCATTCTCGCGCTGCGCCCAGTCGATCGCGTCGGTCAGTGCGCGCGTCGGCGTTGCCGAGGTCAGCTTCGTGCCGGGGGTGGGGGCGGGGGCGGGGCTCGTCGCGGCGTCGGACTTCGGCTTTGGGATCGTGCCCGACGCGATGACGAGATAGCCGTGCGAGGCGATCTCCAGCAGGTGGTTGCGCGAACTCGTGCCGTCCGCACTGCAGCCGCCATTGCCGAAGACGTAGATCCCGAGCTTGGTCCGACCCAGCGCACCAAGATTCGCTGGGCGGTAGACGACATGGTCGGGCAGGTCTGGTCGTTCCTCGAAGATCGCGGGGTACGTGCCCGACCCGCGTTCCAGCGACGCCGGTTGCGCCGCCGCGCCGTCAGCGGTCTGCGCGATCGCGGGCGAACCCAGCATGATGCCGGCAATCAGAAGGGCGAGAGCGCGCATGCTGGATCTCCGTATTGGTAGGCGTGGGGCGTCAGAACGAGAAGCGGACGCCGACACGGTAGATGCGCCCGACGATGTCGTACAACGCCGGGTTGGCGCTCTGCGGCGAGGCGGCCGGGTCGTGATCGAAGACGTTATCGACCTTGAAATACCCGGACACCTGTTTGGTGATGGCATACGTTCCGCCGACGTCGAGATAGAAGGCGCCGGGCATGAAGTTGCGGTCGATCGTCGGCGCGGTCGTAGTCGATTTGGGGCAAGTTCCGGGCGCGCAGACGACGTACTGGTTGCCGTAATTGCCGTCGCTGAACCAGCGTTCCTGCACCGTCAGGCTGAAGCGGTCGTTGCTGAACGCCTGAACCGCGAGCAGCTTCCAGCGCGGGGTGGCACCGAGGTTGACGCCGGCGCCGTCAGTCGGAATCGTCCCCGGCAGGCCGGTATCCGTGACGAACTTCCGGATGTGCGTCGCCAGGCCGCGGAGCGTGAACGTCCCGTCCACACCGAGCGGGCGCCGCCACCGATAGCTTGCCTCGATATCGAAGCCGTCGGTCTTGATCGAGGCGAGGTTGAACGCCTGCGTGTTGATGAAATTGGGGCCGGCGGTGTTGTTCAAATTATACGCGCTGCACGTTTCGGGCAGGATGTTGCGGAAGCACAGGTCGACGATCTGGGCCGCGCCGAGGCTGGAGATCACGTCGGTGACCTTGATGTTATAGTAATCGACCGAAGCACTGAACCCCGGCAGCCAGGACGGATTGGCGTATACCGCGCCGACTTCGGTATTGCGCGCGATCTCGGGCGTGAGCGCCGGGTTGCCGATCGCGTTCTGGATGGCCACGACGTTGACGTTGCGCGCAGGGTCGAGGAAGTTGGGCAGCGTCGTCGTCACTGGAGCGGCAAACAGCTCGGACAGATTGGGTGCGCGAACGTCGCGCGAGGTGACGCCGCGCAGGCGAAGGCCGTTGAGCGGCGTGTCCCATGTCCCGCCGATCTTCCACGTCCAGACCCGACCCGAGGTGCTGTAGTCGGTGATGCGGGCCGCGCCGTTGATGTTGGCCCTGCCCATCATGTCCGACTTGAAGAGTGGGACGTCGAGCTCGAGGAACGCTTCCTTGACGTCGTAGGCGCCGGTGCCGTTCTTGTAGTTGCCGGCATACCAGTTGTTGCCCGCGGTTAGCAGGGTCGGGTCGGCAGGGTATTCGCTGGTATAGGGACTGAGCGCGGAAACGCCGGCGCCGTACGCATCGGCGCGGACCTTGTAGAATTCCTTGCGATATTCGCCGCCGAACGCGACCGACAGGGGACCGGCCCAGAGCTCGACGGGGGTGCCGGAGAAGGCGAGGCTCGCGACGTCCTGCGTCAGGTGAAGGCGTTGAATCGGGCCGTTCTCTGGCTGGACATACCGGCGTGCCGACTCGGATGGTGTCGCGCCGCCGATGATATTGAGCGGGATACAGCCATTGGCGCGTGCGACTGGATTGGCGCAGACGATCGCGCCGTTGAGCGTGATCGCCTGGATCGCCTGGTTGAAATGCGGCGTGAGGACGATGTCGTCGACGTCGATCGCGGTATCGGTGATGCCACGCTCGTAATAGGCATCATAGGTCCAGGGCGACCCGCCAAGTTCGAACTTGCCCTTCAGGCCACCGACGGCACGGTATTGGCGGCGGTCGGTATGAACGATGGTGTTCGGCAGGATCGCGACGCTGGCGCCGAACTGGAAGTCCGTGATCCCCGCGGTCGCACATGCCGCCTGGATCGACGCCGGGACGAACGGGTTCGCGCACTGGAGCCTCAGGCCGGGTCGGTTGGCGCCGTTGGTTGGCTGGTTGTGAGTCTTCACCTGCCCGACGTTGACGCTGACATAGACCTCGTTGTCGGTCGCAAAGTCGTAGCCGATCCGGCCATAGCTATCGATGCGCTGGATCGCCGACTGCAAGGTGCGGCCGGTATCGATGTTCCCCGACAGGTCGCCGCCGACGCAGAAGCCGGGCAGGCAGCCCCTGACTGCGCCGGAATTGTCGCGGGCGGGCACGCCGTTCGAGCCATATTGGAACTGGAAGGGGCGGCCGCTCTGGTCGAACGCGGTGCCTTGCAGTGGACCGGCGGTGATGAGGCCGTATTTCGTAAAGTTATACGGCTGGGCGAAGTCGCGCAGGACGTATTGCGGCAATCCGTCGTCGACTACGTTGCGGTTGATCATCGTCGTCTGCGTGAACCAGTCGCGACCACCGGCGAGGTCGGTGCCGAAATCGCCGGGGCCGACACCTGCTTCCTTGGCATATTCGCCGCTGACGACGAGGTGGAGTCGATCGTTCAGGTAGCTCCGTCCCGCGGCAAGCTGGATCAGACCCTGGCCATCATCGCCGTAATTGGTGATGCCGCCCTGAATGTTACCCTTGAAGCCCTGGAAATGCGTATCGGTGATGAAGTTGACGACGCCGCCGACCGCGTCCGATCCATAGGACGCCGACGCGCCGCCGTTGACGATGTCGACTCGCTTGATCAGCAGTTGCGGGAGAAGGCTGACGTCGGTGACGCCGGTATAATAGGCGCCGACGACGCGCTGGCCGTCGACCAGAGTGAGTGTACGGATCGTCCCCAGGCCCCGGAGCGAGAATGAGCTCAGACCCTGCTGGCCGCTCGACGTGCTGAATGTGTTGGTCGTCGAGCCACTCGATCCCTGCAACGACGGCAGCTGTGCGATCGTCGTGAAGACGTTGGGCTGCGCGTTGTTCTGGATGTCGGCTTCGCTGATGACCGTGGTCGGCGTCGGGGCGGTGAAGCCGCTCGACTGGATCCGGGAGCCGGTGACGATGATGTCGGCGGTTCTGACGGCCTCGGGTTCGGCGGGCTTGGGCGTCTCGGCGAGCGGCTCTGGGGCGGCGACGGTGTCGGTGGTTTGCGCGGGGGCGGCCTGTGCGAAAGACGGCGCTGCGTATAGGGACAGGATGAGCGCGGCGATGCTGCTCGATCCGGCGATGAGAGTGCGCCGTTGCCGTGTAGTCGGACTGGAAATGGTAGAAATCGATCGTGGCGCTGTTGCTAAACGCGATGCCTCTTGCGCCCAAACGCTGGCGCGGACGTGAGCCGACAGAGTCGTGATTCTGGAAATCATTGCATCCTACCCCCTTTTACGGCGCGCCGATTTACCGGCGTTCCTGCATCGTCATCCCGCAACTCGATGTTACTGTTTGATAACGTTACCACGCAACAATGCGGCGACATCGCGAAGGAGTCAATACTCATACTATCGGTGGCGTAGGGTGGAGGTCGTCGACGTCCGCAGAAACGGCGAATGGCGTTAAGCCGTGGCGTCGTCCTGTGGCGGCGACGTCGACTGTCGCTTGACGATTTCGTGGTCCAGCACCCGGTCGGCGCGCTTGGTGGGTGTTCTCGGCGGCGTGGCGATCTCCGCGACCAGCAGACCGAGCGCTTCCGCGGCGAGTCGGCGGACCGGCTGGTGCACCGTCGTCAGCGGCGGCCAGAGCATCACCGCTGCGGTGGTATCGTCGAACCCGACGACCGTCAGTTCGCGCGGTACATCGAGTTGTCGCCGATGCGCGACCGACACGACGGCGGCGGCCATGTCGTCGTTGCTCGCGAAGATCGCGGTGGGGGGCGGGTCGGCCTGGAGCAACTGGTCCCCGGCGGCGAGTCCCGAGGCAAAGCTGAAATCGCCCTGCGCGATCGTCGCGCGAACGCCCGGATGTTCGCGCACCGCGGCGTAGAAACCGTCGAGCCGCTTCAGACTGGCGACCTGGTCTGGGTTGCCGACGACGAACCCGAGCCGACGGTGACCCATCGCGATCAGCTCGCGCGTCATCTCGTACGCGGCGAGACGATCGTCGATACGGACACAGATCACGTTGTCGACATCGTGGGCGCCGACCGCCGCCACCGGCACGCGCGCTTTGCGCAACACGTCGAGGACCGCGGCGGACTCGCTCAACGGCGGCGCGCAGATCATGCCGGAGATGCCCGTTGCGACCAGGTTCTCCAGTGCAGCGGGGCTGGGCGGACGGCCGTCCTCGCCCTTCAGCAGGATCAGGCGCGCGCCGCGGATCGAGGCCTCCTCGAACACACCGGTGAGGAAGTCGCTCATGAACGCGGCGCTCGGGTTGGCGTAGATCACGCCGATCTTGAGTTCGGTGGACGTCACCAGGCTGCGCGCGGCGAGGTTCGGCGTGTAGCCCAGTGCGTCGATCGCATCCTGGACGCTGGCGCGCGTGGTCGGATCGACGCTGGCGCGGCCGTTGATGACGCGCGATACCGTCATCGGCGATACCCCGGCCTGCGCGGCGACATCGATGATCGTCGGGCTGCGCGAGCGCCGAACGCGTTCCTTCACATCGATCCCTTCAACCCCGCCCGACGACCGTCACGTCGAGCCCCTCAATACGAACCATACACGTCGAAGCGACCTAGACCTTTGGCCCCGCGATGCAAGTTGGTCGGATCTCGACCAGAGTATGCCAACCCGCCGGGCATGCATGTTGACGTTATCATTAGTCTGCGTAATCTATTAGGATAAGCGCTGCGACATCGGATCGAACCGGCGCGTCGCGATCATCGCCGCAATGGCGAGCACGTACCAAAGGGAGACGTCGATGAAACCGGTCGTCGCAGCGTTCGTCCTGTTCGCGGGTCAAGCCACGGTCTTGGTCTCGGCCGAGGCGCAACGGGCTCAGCCTATCGCCGTTCGGATCGACGCAACGGCGCGGTCTGCGGCGGTCACACCTTATGAATACGGCATGTTCATCGAACCGATCGGCGGACTGGTCGCGCGGACGCTGTGGGCGGAGATGCTCGACGACCGCAAATTCTATTATCCGATCGGCCCGGCCGCCAGCGACGCGCCACCACCGGTCAATGCGGAAGGGCGGCCCGGTGTCGTCTACCGCAAATGGCGCCCGATCGGCGGCGACGCGGCCGTGACGATGGACACGCAGCATTCGTACGTCGGTACGCAGAGCGCGCGGATCGCGGTATCCGCCGACCATGTCACCGGCATCGGCCAGAGCGGGATCGAGGTCGTCCCCGGCCGGCGGTATGTCGGCAAGCTCAGGCTGAGTGGCGAGCCAGGCGTGTCGGTGTCGGCGGCGTTGGTCTGGGGCGATCGGCCGCAGGATCGGCAGGTCGTGCCGTTGCCGACGCCCGGCGCGGACTGGAGCGAGGCCAGCTTTGCGTTCACGCCGACTGCGGCGGCGTCCGATGCGCGGCTGGAGATCACTGGCACTGGCCCCTCCACCGGTACGGCCGCATTCCGGGTTGGCGTGGTGTCGCTGATGCCAGCGGACAACATCAACGGCTGGCGTGCGGATACGACTGCGATCGCGAAGTCGCTGAACTCGGGCTTCTGGCGCCTGCCTGGCGGAAACTTCCTGTCCGACTGGGACTGGCACGAGGCGATCGGGCCCCGCGATGCACGCCCGCCAATGTTCGATCACGCCTGGAGCGCGATGCAGCCGAACGATCTTGGCATGGACGAATGGATGGACCTGACGCGTATCCTGGGCGTCGAACCCTATGTCACGGTCAATGCCGGGCTGGGCGATGCGAACTCGGCGGCGGAGGAAGTCGAGTATCTCAACGGTGCCGCGACCTCCGAATGGGGCGCCAAGCGTGCGGCTAACGGTCATCCAGAGCCATACCGCGTCAAATGGTGGAACATCGGCAACGAACCGTTCGGCTGGTGGCAGATCGGCAAGACCTCGCTCGATTATTTCATGATCAAGCACAACGAATTCGCGAAGGCGATGCGGGCGAAGGACCCGTCGATAACGCTGATCGCGTCGGGCGCGATGCCCGACCAGTTGCATCCGAAGGGCGTGCAACAGAACTCGTCGATCGAGAGCATCCAGGCGAAGTTCGGTACCGAGGAGGACTGGACCGGCGGCTTTTTCGCCAAAGCATGGGGCAATTTCGACGGCATCACCGAGCATTGGTATGATCGCGCGGAGAAGCGACCTGATGCGCCGGCCGCCGACGAGCTTATCGAGTTCGTTCGTTCGCCCTCGAACCACGTCCGCATGGAGGCGGAGGAATGGGCGATCTACGAGACGAAATTCCCCAAGATCCGCGCCGCCAAGACGTTCCTGTCGATCGACGAATATGCATACATGGCCGGACCGCCGACACTCAAATCCTCGCTGGCCTATGCGATGGTATTCCAGGAGATGCTTCGCCACACCGATTTCCTGACGATGTCGGCGTTCACGACCGGCGTTTCGACGATGGACATCTCGCCATCCGCCGCGACCCTCAACGCCACTGGCACCGTGTTCAAGCTGTACGGCGAGCATTTCGGCGCGGGGACGGTTCCGCTGAAAGTCGATGGCGATGTACCGCAACCAGAGCCGAAGTACCCGGTCGGCCATGCGCATCCCAAGGTGCGCGCGGGCAGCCCTACCTATCCGCTCGACGTGATCGCGGGGCTGTCGCCGGACGGCACCAAACTGCGCCTCGCAGTGGTGAACGCGACGTTCCAGCCGCAGCGACTGAACCTTGCGCTTTCCGGTATGAGCCTGCGCGGCGGCGGCAGGCGCTGGGTCATGACCGGCAAGACGGTGGAGGCGGCGAACACGATCGCAGCCCCGAACGGCGTGACGATCGCCGAAAGCAAGGTGGCGGGGACACGCACCGTGATGGTACCGGCGATTTCCGCAGCGATCTACGAAATGCCGATCGCGGTGGTCCGCTGAGCCGGACCGCGACCGCGCCGCGCATGTCTCCAGTAGCTCTCGACCGCATTTCGACGCGTTTTTGCAGCAGCAATGCTTGCCTAAGGCGAGCGTCG
This sequence comes from Sphingomonas faeni, assembly GCF_003053745.1. Lineage (GTDB taxonomy): Bacteria > Pseudomonadota > Alphaproteobacteria > Sphingomonadales > Sphingomonadaceae > Sphingomonas > Sphingomonas faeni. The sequence continues at coordinate 202,918 of NZ_QAYE01000006.1, forward strand.
GCGGCTACCACGCGATGATAACGTTACCGAGGGGGTGAGGGTGCGGCGCTTCAGGAATATCCGCTGGACCATCATCGGCCTGTTCGTGGTGGCGATGGTCATCAACTATCTTGCACGCAGCGTGCTCGGCGTCGCGGCGCCGGCGATTATGGCCGAGCAGCATATCAGCGCCGCCGAATATTCCTGGATCACCGGCGCATTCCAGATCGGCATCATGTTCCAGCCGCTCGCCGGCTATGTGCTCGACGTGGTCGGGCTGAAGATCGGCTTCACGCTGTTCGTCGCGATCTGGTCGCTGATCACGATGGCGCACGGACTGGCGACCGGCTGGATGGGATTCGCCGGCTTGCGTGGCGCGCTGGGGCTGGTCGAGGGATCGGCGCAACCCGCGGGCATGAAGCTGGTCGCCGAATGGTTTCCGGCCCGAGAGCGCGGCGTCGCGGGCGGCATCTATCAGATCGGGGCCTCGTTCGGCGCGGTGTTCGCGCCGCCGCTGGTGGCCTGGGCGGTGCTCAACCATAGCTGGCGCGCGGCCTTCTTCATCGCCGGTGCGCTCGGGCTGGTGTGGGTGATCGCGTGGCTGTTCTGGTATGCGCCGCCCGCAAAACATCGACGGCTGTCGCCGGCGGAACGCACGCTGATCGTCGAAGGACAGGAGGCATCGCTAGCCACGCATCGCAAGCGTCCCCCGCTCGGCGAACTGCTGCGACGTCGTAATTTGTGGGCAATTGCGGCGGCGCGGTTCCTCGCCGATCCGGTGTGGGGCATGCTGTCGTTCTGGATGCCGCTGTACCTGGTGCAGGTGCGCCATTTCGATCTCGGCCAGATCGCGATGTTCGCGTGGCTGCCGTTCCTGGCGGCGGACCTCGGATGCCTGTTCGGGCCGATCGTGGTCGCGTGGCTGCAACGGCGCGGTGTCGACCTGATCGATGCGCGGCGTGGCGCCTTCACGGTAGGCGCGGTGCTGATGACGGGGATGATGTTCGTCGGCACGGTGACCAGCCCGATCGCGGCGATCGCACTGCTGTGCCTCGGTGGTTTCGCGCATCAGACGCTGTCGGTGACGGTCATCACGCTGTCGTCGGACCTGTTCCCGCAGGATCAGGTCGCGACCGCGACGGGGATGTCGGGCACCGCCGCCAATCTCGGCGTGCTGATCTTCACGCTGGTGCTCGGCTCGATGGTCGCGGAGGTCGGCTACCAGCCGTTCTTCATCCTGCTCGGACTGCTCGACCTGGTCGGCGCCGCACTCCTCTGGGTCCTGATACGAAAGCCCGCATGACTATTCGAAATCCGATCCTTCCCGGCTTCAATCCGGACCCGTCGATCGTCCGCGTCGGCGACGATTACTACATCGCGACCTCGACCTTCGAATGGTACCCGGGCGTCCAGATCCACCAATCGCGCGACCTCGCGAACTGGCGGCTGGCAGCGCGGCCGCTCAACCGCGCGAGCCAGCTGGACATGCGCGGGAATCCGGACTCGTGCGGAGTATGGGCGCCGGACCTGAGCCATGCGAACGGCCGGTTCCACCTGATCTACACCGACGTGAAGCGTTACGGCCAGACTACGATCGACGGTGCGCGAGGCGCGTCGCTCCGCGATTTCCATAATTACTGGGTCACGGCGGAGCATATCGACGGACCGTGGTCCGATCCCGTCCACCTCAACAGCAGTGGGTTTGATCCGGCGTTTTTCCATGATGATGACCAGCGGAGCTGGTTGCTCAACATGCTGTGGGACCACCGGCCGGGTGGGCGGCGGTTTGCCGGGATCGTGGCGCAGGAGATCGATCTCGCGACGGGCGACATGCTCGGCGACCGTCGCATGATCTTCGAGGGGACTTCGCTCGGTTTCACCGAGGGCCCGCACCTCTACAAGCGCGACGGCTGGTATCACCTGCTGGTCGCGGAAGGCGGCACCGAGCGCAACCATGCCGTCGTGATGGCGCGGTCACGGTCGCTGTTCGGTCCGTACGAGGTGCATCCGGATGGCCCGGTACTGACCGCGGCGGGCAAGCAGGGCGTGCAGTTGCAGCGAACCGGGCACGGCGACCTGGTCGAAACGCCGACCGGCGAAACCTGGATGGTGTATCTATGCGGGCGACCGCTGCCCGTCAGTGACCGGTGCGTGCTGGGCCGCGAGACAGCGATCCAGCCGATGCGCTGGGGCGAGGATGGCTGGCTGCGGACGCTCGACGTCGACGCGAGTCCGGCGCTGGTCGTGGAGGATGGCACGGCGTCGGCCGCTTCCGAACCGCGGCACGAGCGCAGCGTGTTCGATACCGCGGCGCTGCCCGAGGCTTTCCAGTGGCTGCGTACCCCGGATGCCGACCGGTTGTTCAGCCTGACCGCGCGGCCCGGTTATCTGCGCCTCTACGGCCGCGAGACGATCGGGAGCCACTTCACCCAGTCGCTGGTCGCGCGCCGGCAGCAGGCGTTCGCCTACGCCGCCGAGACGCTCGTCACGTTCGAACCGCGTCACTTCCAGCAGGCGGCGGGGCTGGTCTGCTACTATAATTCGACCAAGTTCCATTATCTGCACGTCACCGCCGACGACGATGGCCGGCGCGTGCTGCAGGTACTGTCGGCGATCCCGACCCCGCTCGGCAGCAGCGTGATCACCCAGCCGATCGCAATCGACGCGGGACCGATCGGACTGCGGGTCGAGGTGGATCACGAAAGCCTTCGCTTCGGATACCGGTATGCTGGATCGAGCGCTTGGACCTGGCTCGCGGACCGGTTTGATGCGAGCATCCTGTCCGATGAGGCGACCTTGCCGGGCCTGCCCAACTTCACCGGCGCCTTTGTCGGGATGGCGTGCCAGGATATGTCGGGAGCCGGCGAACCGGCCGATTTCAGCTATTTCGAGTATGTCGAAGCCGGCGGCGACTGAGCGGACTGAACGCGGCATCGATCCGCGTTCAGTCCGTGACCACTGGCGCAGCCTTATGCTGCGATCTTCAAGTCCTGCATGACGTCGGCGGTGATCGAGAGGCTCCGCTTGCGCGCTTCGTGGTCGTAGATCGCGCTGGTCACCATGACCTCGTCGACGCCGGTCCGCTCGACGAACGCCGCGATGCCGCGGGCGACCTTGGCCGGGCTGCCGACCGCCGAGCATTGCAGGACGTGGTCGAGGATCTGGTTGCCCTGCGCGCCGAGCGACTCGCGATAGCCGGCGAGGGGTGGCTTCATCTTGCCGGGGTTGCCGGTGCGGAGCGCGACGAACGACTGCTGCTGAGAGGTGGCGAGCAGTTCCGCCTCCGCATCGGTCTCGGCCGCGAACACGTTGAAGCCGGCCATGACGTGTGGCTTCGACAGGCGCGCAGACGGACGGAAGTCGCGGCGGTAGATCGCGAGCGCGGCATCGAGCGCGTCGGGCGCGAAGTGCGAGGCGAACGCGTAGGGCAGGCCGAGCGCGGCCGCCAACTGCGCGCCGAACGTGCTGGAGCCGAGGATCCACATCTCCACGTCCGCGCCGGCGCCCGGGGTCGCAACGATGCCGGTCTGGCCGTCGTTGGCGAAGTAGCTCTGGAGCTCCATCACGTCCTGGGGGAAGGCGTTGGCGTCGGTTTCCAACGTGCGGCGCATCGCGCGCGCGACGCGCTGGTCGGAACCTGGTGCGCGGCCGAGGCCGAGATCGATGCGGCCGGGGAAGAGCGCGTCGAGCGTGCCAAACTGTTCGGCGATCGTCAGCGGCGCGTGGTTGGGGAGCATGATGCCGCCCGAGCCGACGCGGATGGTCTTCGTGGCGGCGGCGATGTGCGCGATCACGACGGCGGTTGCGGCCGACGCGATGCCGGTCATGCCGTGGTGCTCGGCGACCCAGTAGCGCTGAAACCCGACGCTCTCGGCATGCCGCGCGAGGTCGGCCGCGTTGGCGAGCGATTGAGAGACGGTGCCGCCTTCGATGACGGGGACCAGATCGAGCAGGGAATAGCGTGTCATGCGGCAGAGATAGGTACCGAGCGGTAGCTTATCCAGTGTTTGGGTTGAATGGTTTGTTTGGCTTCGGCTCCCCTCCCTGGAAGGGAGGGGTTGGGGGTGGGTCGGGTTCCGCATGTTCGCAGGGTTGTGGCTCGATCGGGCGGACCCACCCCCGGCCCCTCCCTTTCAGGGAGGGGGAAGAAGTCAGAACCCCAGGCTGTAGCGCATTGCCATGCCGTAGTCGTTGGGGAGCGCCGCGAAGTTGCCGGGGTCGCGGCGGAAGAACAGGTTGGTGTCGAGGCCACCGCCGAACGCGGGCACGCCGTAGCGCATCTCGACATCGAGCTCGCGACCTTGTGGGGCGAGGTTGAGGCGTTGGGTAGTCCAGTCGGTGACGGTACCGGACGTGTAATCGTAATAGGTTGGCAGCCCGAGGTCGATGCCGCCGCGGGCTACGCGCAACGGTTGCGCGATGCGCACGCCGAGGCTGTCGTGACCGAACACGCCGTCCTTGCCGATGTCGGCCGCGAAGGCGTTGGTGCGGACGAGGCCGTCGCCGCTGAGGCCGCCGCGTACCGCCGCGCGGGTCCAACCTTGGCGCATCGATCCGCCGATGCTCCAGCCGCTCCCCGCATCGAACCGTGCCTTGGTATCCACGAACCACGTTGCCGCGCGCGTCCCGCCGAGCGCGGCGTCGAACCGCGCGCCGAGGACGGTGTCGCGCTCGTCCATCCGGGTGGCGGCAACCATCGTCGCCAGCGCGCCGAAGCGTCGGTCGACCGCAAGCGAGACGCGGTTGTAGCCGGAGCGCTGCCAGCGGTCGCGCAGGCGGAGGTCGCTGTCACGCTGCGTCAGGACATCGCCATTCTCGATGCCCGCGGTGAAGCCGAATCCGCCAAAGCTCTGCCGCATCGCGCTGGACGCCCGGATGCTGCTGTCGAAGCCCATGCCGCCGGTGTTGGCGATCAGGAAGGCGGGTTCGGACTGGCCCGAGAGTTGTGCGCTGAGCGCGCCTGAGCCTTGTGCGAAGCCGAAGCCGAACGACAAAGTGCTGCCGAGCTTCTGCGTCACCATCCCGGCGATCGCGCGCGCGCTGGTCGCGTCGGCGGTTGAGAGCGACGTGCGATCGAGCGCGACGTCGCCGTTCGCGCGCGGGGCTAGCGTCATCGAAACGGTCATGCCGCCCTGCGCCAGCGCGACCGTGCGGAATCGCGACTGGAGCGCGCCGCCGAGCGATCGTTCCGGACTGCGGCGGGCGATCGTCTTGGCGAGGTCGATCGCGAACGCGCGGCTGTAGCCGTCGAGGATCACTGCGCCGAGTTCACCCTGCGCGGCGTCGCCCATCGGCGCGGACAGACTGGCGTTGCTGATCGTCGAGACGACCGCTTTCGATCCCGCGATCGAGGTCGTGCCGAGCGGCTGGAATGCGCGCGTCAGGTCGAGCACGCCATTGCCGTAGACTGCGTCGACTCCGGGGGCGCCGGCGTCGCGCGCGCTGCGAAACAGGATGTCGACGATCTGTGCGCCGGTCAGGTTGGGGAAGGCCTGGGCCAGCAGTGCCACCGCGCCGGAAATCTGCGGGGCGGCGAACGACGTGCCCGACCAGAGATAGGCGGTGTCGGTCGCGTCGGGGGCACGAACGCTTTCGCCGACAGCGGTTAGGAAGTGCGCGGCGCCGGTGCCTGCGCGGTCGCTGAAGGTGGAGATGCCGTCGCTCGCGCCGACCGAGCCGGCGATGATCACCTGGTTGCGGCCCTGCGCTTCGCCGGCGACGTTGGTGAACGGATCGGGGTTGACCGAACCGTCATTGCCCGCGGCGATCACGACGACCAGCCCGGCAGCAGTCGCGCGGCCGATCGCATCCTTCAGGCTCTGCGGCATCTCGGAGCCGCCGAGCGAAATGTTGACGACCTTCGCGCCTGCCGTGCGGGCCGCATCGAGCCCGCGCGTGATCGCGTCGGTGCCGAACTTGCAGCCCGAATCCTCGTCGTCCTTGCTCGCGGTGGCGCAAGTACCGGGGCGGTCCGCGCGGAGGACGATCAACGTCGCGTCGAACGCCACGCCGTGCGAGCCCGCGCCATTCCTCCGGCCCGCCAGCGTGAAGGCGACCGCGGTGCCATGGCCGCCTTCGTCGTCGATCGAGCTATTGCCGGCGACGTCCTGCGAGGAGGACGAGACACGGCTGCCGAACTCCTGGCTCTGCAGGTCGATGCCGCTGTCGATCACGCCGACGCCGATCCCCTTGCCGGTCGCGCCGACATTGTACGCGGCCAGCGCGTTCATCGAGACCGCGCCGACGGTCGCGCGATATTCGCTGGTGTCGTTGCTGGACGGTGTCGGGGTCGGGGTCGGCGCGGGAGTCGGAGCAGGGGTGGGCGCTGGGGTCGGAAGCGGTGTCGGCGTCGGGGTGGAGACTGTAGGAGGGGCCGGCGTGCTGTTGACGCCGCCGCCACCGCCTCCACAGGCGGCGAGCAGCAGGCCACTTGCCACCGCTGCCGTTCTCAGCAGCCCCGCCTTCGTGCCGCGCATGCAACCCGCCCTTTTGTGATTTTTCCGTAACATACTGGAATGCAAAGCCTTACGCGATCGTAAACATCGGCCATAAAGGTCGACAGTGTCGCACCCCGCTTGTCGCCGCGCGCCGCGGTCCGTAGAGGTTCCGGCCGATGCTTGCCCGCCTTGACCCCCGCCTCGACCATGTCCGCAACTGGATCTTCGATCTCGACAACACGCTGTACCCGGCGAGCGCGGACCTGTTCGCGCAGGTCGACGCGCGGATGACCGGGTTCATCCAGGACCTGCTCGGGCTCGAGCATGACGAGGCGCGACGCGTGCAGAAGGGATATTTCCACAATCACGGCACGACGCTGTCGGGGTTGATGGCCGAGCATCACGTCGATCCGCACGCGTTCCTGGCGCATGTCCACGACATCGAGATGGACGTGTTGGAGCACGACGCGCCGCTGGTCGCCGCGATCGCCAAGCTGCCGGGGCGGAAACTCGTCTTCACCAATGGCGACAAGCCGTACGCGCTCAAGATCCTCGACCGGCTCGGGCTCGGCGAGAGCTTCGAGGCGATCCACGACATCCACGCGATGAACCTGATGCCGAAGCCGCATGCATCGGCCTATGCCGGGTTCTGCGCGGCGTTCGACATCGATCCGCGGGAGTCGCTGTTCGCGGACGACATGGCGCGCAACCTGACGCCGGCCAAGGCGATCGGGATGACCACCGTCTGGATCGACAACGGCTCCGAACAGTCGCCCGACACCGAGCGCGATCACATCGACTTCACCGTGCCAGTGCTTGCGCCGTGGCTCGAAACCATCCTGGAGACATCATGACCTTGCAGACCATCATCGACGCCGCCTGGGATGATCGCGCGAACCTCGGCCTCGATACCAAGGGCGAAGTTCGCGACGCCGTCGAGTCCGCGCTGGCGATGCTGGATGCAGGGACCGCGCGCGTTGCCGAGCCAACCGCTGATGGCTGGCAGGTCAACCAGTGGTTGAAGAAGGCGGTTCTGCTGTCGTTTCGCCTCAACGACAACGTCGTGATCGACGGCGGTTCGGCGGGGTCCCCGGGGTTCGACAAGGTGCCGTCGAAGTTCTCGAGCTGGGGCGAGACCGAGTTCCGCTCGGCTGGCATCCGCGTCGTGCCGGGCGCGGTCGCGCGGCGCGGGAGCTTCATCGCCAAGGGTGCGATCCTGATGCCGAGCTTCGTCAACATCGGCGCGTATGTCGGTGAAGGCACGATGGTCGACGCCTGGGCGACGGTCGGGTCGTGCGCGCAGATCGGCAGGAACGTGCATTTGTCGGGCGGCGCTGGCATCGGCGGCGTGCTCGAGCCGTTGCAGGCGGATCCCGTCATCATCGGCGATGGCGCCTTCATCGGTGCGCGCGCGGAAGTGGCGGAGGGCGTCCGCGTCGGCGAGGGCGCGGTGCTGTCGATGGGCGTATATTTGGGCGCCTCGACCAAGATCATCGACCGCGCGACTGGCGAAGTGTTCAAGGGCGAAGTGCCGCCCTATTCCGTCGTCGTGCCGGGCTCGATCGGTGGCGGTGACGGCAAGCCGGCGCTGTATTGTGCGGTCATCGTCAAGCGCGTCGATGCGCAAACACGGTCCAAAACCTCGATCAATGACCTGCTGAGGGACTGATCGGGTCGACAACCGGATGGCCGCTGCCTATCCGGGACGAAACATACCGAGGAGATAGACTTTGACCGCTGCCGCCAGCCAGGTTCTCGACCGCGTACTCGTCCTCGAAATGGTCCGCGTGACCGAAGCGGCGGCGATCGCCGCGTCCACGCTCGTCGGGCGCGGCGACGAGAAGGCAGCGGATGCAGCGGCGGTCGAGGCGATGCGCGAGGCGCTCAACTCGCTGTACATGGACGGCACCGTGGTGATCGGCGAGGGCGAGCGCGACGAGGCCCCGATGCTGTTCATCGGCGAGAAGGTCGGCTCGGCGATCGGCAAGGGCCCGAAGATCGACATCGCACTCGATCCTTTAGAAGGCACGACGATCTGCGCGACCGCGGGGCCGAACAGCCTCGCCGTGCTGGCGATCGCCGAGGAGGGCGGGCTGCTCAACGCGCCCGATGTCTACATGGACAAGATCGCGGTCGGCCCGGGCTATCCCGAGGGGATCATCGATCTCGACAAGACCCCGACCGAGAACATCAACGCGGTTGCTGCGGCCAAGGGCGTGCCGGCGCGCGACCTGATCGTGTGCGTGCTCGATCGTCCGCGTCACGAGGCGCTGATCGCCGAACTGCGCCAGGTCGGCTGCGGGATCATGCTGATTGGTGACGGCGACGTCGCCGGCGTGATCGCGACGTCGGATCCTGAGACCACGGTCGACGTGTACATGGGTTCGGGTGGTGCTCCCGAGGGCGTGCTGGCGTGTGCGGCGCTGCGCTGCGTCGGCGGGCAGTTCAAGGGGCGGTTGCTGTTCCGGAACGACGACGAGCGTGGGCGTGCGGCGAAGTGGGGGATCACCGATCTCGACAAGCAGTATGACCTGTCGGAACTGGCGAAGGGCGACTGCATCTTTGCGGCGACCGGGGTTACGGATGGGTCGTTGCTGGCTGGCGTGAAGCGCAAGAAGGGCAAGATGACCACCGAGAGCGTGGTGATGCGGGCTTCTTCGGGGACCGTACGTTGGGTCAAGGGCGAGCATCGGACTGACTGATTTGATACTGCGCCGACCGGCAGCTCAGCACCTCCCCGGCGCAGGCCGGGGCCCAGATGGAAAGGTCGGAGTAACGGAGCGTTGTCCGTAGTCAGCAACGTCCCCCAACTGGGCCCCGGCTTTCGCCGGGGTGGGGTACTGGGTTAGCGTGGTGAACCATCCCACCATGTGTCCCCGCGAAGGCGGGGACACAGACTGGGCTCCCGCCTTCGCGGGAGAACATATAAGGCCGAGCGGTGGAACGCATGAGGGGCGAAGTGTCGGCATGATCCTGCCCAACGTCCTCCTCCTCGTCACGATCATGAGCCTCGTCTGGTTCCTCAAGGGCGACCTCCTCGGCTACCGCCGGATCAAGCGCCTTCCCGACACAGCATCGCGCCAGAAGACCTACCGCCTGTGGATCGCCAAGGCCGCGATCGCCTTCGTCCTGCCCCCAGTGAGCGGACTAGCCCTGCTCGGCCGCTTCGACGCGCTCGTCACCGTGCCGCCCGAGTTCGACGCCCTCCGCACGCTCCTGCCCAGCTTCCAAGGCTACAGCCGCGTGGAACTGCTCGGGATGATCGGCGGCAGTGCGCTGGGTGGCCTGATCATCGGCGCGGTGCTCGCGACGCGGCGTAACTGGCGCGTCCTCAAGACGATCGGCAACGTCGGCTCGCTGCTGCCGCGCAACCGGCCGGAGATCGCGCATGCCGCCGCCATGTCGATCGCGGCGGGCATCTCCGAGGAGCTCGCCTTCCGCCTGTTCCTGCCGCTGCTGGTCGCGCTCGTATCCGGCAGCGCGTTCGTCGCGTTTGGTGTCGCGGTCGCGGCGTTCGGCGCGATGCATCTGTATCAGGGGCGGGCGGGCGTGATTGCGACCACGCTCGTCGGCGCGCTGATGGCGGCGGTGTATCTGATGACCGGGGAGCTGTGGCTAACGATGGTCCTGCACGCGCTGATCGATCTCAACTCGCTGGTATTGCGCCCAATACTGACCGGAGCATGGCGCGCGGCTTGACTTCGTAGGTTCGGGTTCGTCCAATCGAGGCACGGTCCACGAAGGGAAATTCCATGTCGCGTCACGCCCTCCTGCTCGCGCTTGCCGTCACCGCAGCCGTCCCGGCCGCCACGCTCGCGCAGACCGCGCCGCAAACCGTGACCCAGTCGCCCTTTACCTTCGAGGAAGTGATGGTGCCGATGCGCGACGGGGCGAAGTTGCAGACGGTGATCATGCGGCCGCGCGGGATGACCGGCCCGCTGCCGATCCTGCTTCAGCGGACGCCGTACGGCGTGCCCGACGCGCCGTTTGCCACCGCCGATCGCTTCGCGCCGTTGATGAAGGACGGCTATGTCTTCGTGTTCCAGTCGATGCGCGGGCGGTTCAAGTCGGACGGGGTCTTCACGCTCTCAACCGCGGTCCACCCGAACGATCCGAAGGCGGTCGACGAGGCCACGGACGCCTACGATACGGTCGGCTGGCTGGTGAAGAACGTCCCCGCCAACACTGGCAAGGTCGGCATGTGGGGCGTGTCCTACCCCGGTTTCGCTGCCGCCGTCGCGCTGGCGAACCCGCATCCGGCGCTGAAGGCGGTCTCCCCGCAGGCGGCTTGGATCGATTACTGGCAGTCGGACGACCTGCACCGCAACGGCGCGCTGCGGTTGAGCTATGCGACCGACTGGGTGTCATCGCTGCAACTCGACAAGACGAAGAATTCCGACTTCGCGTATCCGAGCGATACCTACGATTATTTCTTGAAGGCGGGCTCGGCGGAGGCGATCGACCGGACTGTGTTCAAGGGGCGTGTGCCGATGTTCACGGCGCTGCTCGATCATCCCAATCACGATGCTTTCTATACCGCGCAACGCTGGACCGATGCGCTCGGGAAGACGACGGTGCCGACGCTGAACGTCGCCGGGTTCTGGGATCAGGAGGATCCGTGGGGCTCGTGGCAGATTTACGCGCGTCAGAAGCGCAACGATCCGAACCACTTGGCGCAGATGGTGGCGGGGCCGTGGCGGCATGGTGGATGGCAGGGCGTGGCGGATCATCTCGGGCCGATCCCGCTTGGGGAGGCGAGTGGGACGCAGTTCCAGGAGCAAATCCAGGCACCGTTCTTCGCCTATTGGCTGCACGGCAAGGGCCCGCGGCCGGACTTTGCGGCGAAGATGTTCCAGTCGGGATCGAACGTGTGGAAGACCTATGCGGCCTGGCCTCCGACGGGAACGAAGGCGACCGAGCTGTATCTGCACGCGGACGGCAGCCTGTCGTTCACCGCGCCGGCGGCCGGTGAGGGATGTCGCGACTACGTCTCGGACCCCGCAAACCCGGTGCCGTTCCGCCGGCGACCGATGTCGGCGACCTATGCCAGCCCGGACTGGGCGTGGTGGGAGGCTGACGACCAGCGCTTCGTCGATCACCGGCCCGATGTGCTGGGGTATGTGTCGGAGCCTCTGACTTCGGACCTGACGGTGACGGGGGCGCTGTCGGCTACGTTGCAGGCGTCGACCAGCGGGACGGACAGCGATTTCGTAGTGAAGCTGATCGATGTGCTGCCTGAAGATACCGAAACGTTCGACAAGTCTCAGGCGCGACTGGGTGACTATGCGAAGACCCTCAACGGCTATCAGTTGCCGATCGCGATGGAGGTGCGGCGCGGGCGGTTCCTGGCAAGCGATACGACGCCGCATCCGCTGGTGCCGGGGAAGGTGGTCGCGTGGGACGTGCCGCTGCGCGACCACGACCATGTGTTCAAGGCGGGGCACCGGATCATGGTGCAAATCCAGTCGAGCTGGTTCCCGATGATCGACCGCAACCCGCAGTCTTTCGTGCCGAACATCGGGCGGACGAAACCGAGCGATTACGTGAAGGCGACGCAGAAGGTTTGTGCGGGCTCGCGGGTGACGTTGCCGGTAATGCGGTAAGAAGCTTGTTCTCCCGCGAAGGCGGGAGCCCAGACTGGGTCCCCGCCTTCGCGGGGAAACATGGTTCTCCGGTCAGTTCTTCATCCGCCAGCCGGTCTTGAAGATCCAGGCGATCGCGATCAGGCATACCGCCAGGAAGCCCGCAGTCACCGCGAGGCTGACCCCGACCGCGACGTCGCCGACGCCGAAGAAGCTCCAGCGGAAGCCGCTCACCAAGTAGACGACCGGGTTGAACAGGCTGAACGTCCGCCACGGCTGGGGCAGCATGTCGATCGAGTAGAACGCGCCGCCGAGGAACGTTAGTGGTGTGATCAGCAGTGCGGGGACGAAGTTCAGTTGCTCGAAGCCGTTGGCCCAGACGCCGATGATGAAGCCGAACAGGCTGAACGCCACCGCGGTCAGGATCAGGAACGCGATCATCGCGAACGGGTGTTCGATCCGCAGCGGCACGAAGAACGACGCGGTGGCGAGGATGATCAGCCCGAGGATCACCGACTTGGTGGTCGCCGCGCCGACATAGCCGATCACCATCTCCATCGCCGAGACGGGCGCCGACAACAGCTCGTAGATCGTGCCGGTGAATTTGGGGAAGTAGATTCCGATCGACGCGTTCGAGATGCTCTGCGTGAGCAGCGACAGCATGATCAGGCCGGGAACGATGAAGCTGCCATAGCCGACGCCGCCGACCTGCTGCATGCGGCTGCCGATCGCGCCGCCGAAGACGATGAAATACAGCGAGGTGGTCAGGACCGGGGTGACTAGGCTCTGCCACAGGGTGCGCAAAGCGCGCGCCATTTCGAAGCGGTAGATCGCCCAGATGCCGTGGGTGTTCATGCGTGTTCTCCGACGAGATCGACGAAGATGTCTTCGAGGCTCGATTTGCTGGTTTCGAGATCCTTGAAGCCGATGCCGAGTTCGCTGAGTTTTCGGAGCAGCGACGGGATGCCGGTGTGATCGGCCTGCGCATCGAACACGTAACGGAGGCGTTTGCCGTCGTCTTCCAGCGACAGGTCCCAGTCGGCGAGGTCGGCGGGGATCGTCGTCATCGGATCCTGGAGCGCGATGTCGAGTTCGCGCTTGCCTAGCTTCTTCATCAGCGACGCCTTGTCGTCGACGAGGAGCAGCTTGCCCTTGTCGATGACGCCGACGCGGTCGGCCATTTCCTCGGCTTCCTCGATGTAATGCGTCGTCAGGATGATCGTCGTGCCGCCTTCGCGGAGGCGGTGGACGAGCTTCCACATGTCGCGGCGCAGGGCGACGTCGACGCCCGCGGTGGGTTCGTCGAGGAACAGGATCTCGGGTTCGTGCGCGAGCGCTTTCGCGATCAGCACGCGGCGCTTCATGCCGCCGGAGAGTTCGCGAATCTTGGCATCGCGCTTGTCCCAGAGCGAGAGGTCGCGGAGCACCTGTTCGATGTACGCGCTGTGGCCCGAGCGGCCGAACAGGCGGCGGCTGAAGGTGACGGTGGCGAGCACCGTCTCGAACATGTCGACGTTGAGTTCCTGCGGCACGAGGCCGATGCGGCTGCGCGCCTGCTTATAATCGCGGATCGCGTCGTAGCCGGCGACCTTGATCGTGCCGGCGGACGGCGTGACGATGCCGCAGATGATGCTGATGAGCGTCGTCTTGCCCGCGCCGTTGGGGCCGAGGAGGGCGAAGATTTCGCCTTTCTGGATGTCGAGGTCGACGGGGTGGAGGGCTGTGGTGCCGCTCTTGTAGGTCTTGGTGACGCCCGCGATGGACAGGATCGGTTCGGTCATTGGCACCCCTTGTTCGTGGGTGTCAGATGGGGGTGGGGAGGGGGGAATGATAGGCCTTCCCGCGCCTTCTTGTTCTCCCGCGAAGGCGGGAGCCCAGACTGGGTCCCCGCCTTCGCGGGGAAACAAGGAGAGGGCGGTTAGCCGGCGCGGGCTGCTGCTACGGCTTTCTGGAGGTCTTCCAACGGCAACGCGCCCGACAATACGCGGTCGCCGACCACCCAGCTCGGCGTGCCGGTCATGCCGAGCTTGGCGGCTGTTTCCATGTTCTTCGCTATTTCGGCGTCTGCGGTCTTGGTGAAGCTGGCCTGCGTGGTGTCGACCCCGGCCTTGCCCGCGGCTGCGGCGATCGAGGCGTCGCTGACCGGGCCGCCGGCGTAGAGCGCGTCGTGGAAGGTGGCGAACTTGCCCTGTTGTGCGGCGGCAAGACTCGCGCGCGCGGCGATGCGGCTCTCGGCGCTGAGGATCGGGAGTTCGCGGAAGACGACGCGGACTTTGGGGTCGGCGGCGATCAGCTTGGCGATCATCGGCAGGCTCGCGCGGCAATATCCGCAATTATAATCGAAATACTCGACCAGCGTGACGTCGCCCTTGGGGTTGCCGGCCCAGGCGCTGCCGAACGGCGTGACGATCGCGTCGCGGTTGGCGGTGACGGTCTTGCCCGACTCGCGGTCGCGCAGTTTCTCCATCGCCTCGGGCAAGATTTCTGGGTGCGCCAGCACATAGTCGTGGACGATCGATTCGACCTGCGCACGCTCGACGCCGCCGCCCTGGCGGTCATAGCCCCAGACCGCGAGGCCTCCGATGACAGCGCCCGCGACGGCAATCGCGGGGAATGTAAGTTTGCTCATTTGCGGCGCTTATACTGCTTGGGATTGTCGTCCATCTCGTTCTGCGCGGCCATCGCGATATCCTGCGCGCGGATCCAGTCGGTGGTGTTCGCCGGGATGTTGGCCAGCGCATATTGCGCGCTCGCCGACGCGGTCCGCATGTCGCCGCCCATGCTCGCGCGCTCGGCGGTGGCGAGCGCGGCGCGGGCGGTGTCGCCGGTGAGTTCGTAGACGGTGCCGAGCTGCATCCAGGCGAACGGGTTCTGGTCGTCGCGGCCGACCGCAGTGCGCAGGACCCTGGTCGCCTCGGGGTAGTTCGCCTTGTTCTCGGTCGCGATCAGCGCGTGGCCGAAGGTGGTGGCGATCAGTGGGTTGTTACGCGAACCCTCCGTGGCTTCGCGCAGGGGGGCCAGCGACTCGTTGGGCTTGCCCGCCTCGAGCAGGATCTGCCCCTTGATCTCGAGGAAATACGGGTCGGTCGGCTCGGCCTTCACCAGTGCGTTCGCCTCGGCATCGGCTTTGTCGGGGTAGCCGGCCTTGTGGTACGCATAGGCGCGGGCATAGTGCGCGTAGATCGACTGGTCAGACGGCGGATAGGCCTGGAGCGTCTGGTCGGCGGGCATGACGTAGCCGGCGAGCTTCGCCTTCACGCGGCGGAAGCGTTCCTCCAGCGCGGCGTCGGGTTTGTTGGCCCAGGCGGGCGAGGCTTGCAGGTCGGCGGTCAGTGTCGCGACGCGTTCGCCCGAGAGCGGATGCGACTGCATGAAGGGATCGATGTTGGCGGTGCCGAAGCGGTATTCCTGCTGCTGCAATTTCTTGAAGAAGCTGAGCATCCCGCGGCCGGAGACGTTCGCCTCGCGGAGGAATTTCGCGCCGGTCGCGTCGGCGGTCGATTCCTGGACGCGGCTGAACGAGAGGTAGCTGCCCATCGCCGCCTGCTGACCCGCGGCCATGATGCCGGCGCCTGCTTCGCCGCTGCCGGCCGCCATCGCGGCGAGGCCGAGGACCATCGAGAGCAGGTACATGCCCATTGCCGGCTTGGTGCCGCGATCGGCGAGGACGACATGGCCGTCGGCGATGTGGCCGAGCTCGTGCGCGATGACGCCCTGGACTTCGTTGGCGTTGTCGGCGGCCTGGATGAGCCCTGAGTGGACGTAGACGGTCTGGCCGCCGGCGACGAACGCGTTGATCGACTCGTCGTTGATGAGGACGACCTTCACGTCGCGCGTCGAGAGCCCGGCCGCCTTGATCAGCGGGTTCGACATCTCCGCGAACATGGTTTCGGTCTCGGCGTCGCGGAGGATCGACTGGGCCTGGAGGGGCGTCGTCCAGAGGAGGAGGGCGGTGGCTGCGGCGGCTACGAAGCGCTTCATATTACGGGGTATCGTCGATTGGGGGCGGGGGGGCAATGGTCGTGCGATCGGGCGTGCGGTGGAGTGAAGTACAGGAAGTGCAGACGCTGGGAGCGGTTTTGCGGTTGGTGGGAGTGTGGGTGGCATTGGGGGAGGGGAGCAGGGTTTGGGTGTGTAGGACAGGGGTTTGAGGGGGGGCTGTTGGGTCGCTGGAGGGCACGTCGTGCTCGTTTCTCTCCGACCGTCATCCCAGCGAAAGCTGGGATCTCATGGTTTGGCGGGTGCCGCGTGCCACGCGGGATACCCCAGCTTTCGCTGGGGTGACGCGTTTTGGTTTGGGGTGGGCGTTGCGGTTTGGAGTGGCATGAGAACGCGTTCGACACAGTGCCGTCGAATGGCCACCTCCCCGGCGGAGGCCGGGATCCAATTGGGGGACCGGGCTAACTGAGGGCGGCGCTTCGTTATTGCCACCTTTCCAATTGGGCCCCGGCCTTCGCCGGGGTGGTGGTGGGTGGGGGAGGCGGGAGTGCAATGCCCGATGCGGAAGAATCGCAAACCCAGGGCCGCCCTCCCGTCTTGTTCACCCGCGAAGGCGGGTGCCCAGTCTGGGTCCCCGCCTTCGCGGGGATACAGGCTTTCTCGTTCGCTACGGCAGGCATTGGACGTTCACGGATACCGCGCGTCCGGACAATCGCCCTCCTAACAAACGAAAACGGGCGCGGCCTTTCGGTCGCGCCCGTTTCTTCGGTGGGTAGCGTCCGGGGTTAGCCGAAGGTGCGCTGCCACCAGCCGCGGCGGGGGGCGCCGTCGGGGTCGTCGTTGGCGCCGTCGTTGGTGTCCGACGTCGCGACGTCCTGGGGCTGGACTTCTGCCTTGGGCGGGGTGGTTGCGATCGGCTCGGCGAGGGGCTCGCTGGTCGGGGCGGCATCGCCGGCATCGACCACGGCTGCCTTGCGCGGACGACCGCGGGGCTTGGCGACCTTGGCGGGCGCTTCCTCGACGACCGCCTCTTCAACCGCTGGGGCTTCGACCACCGCGTCCGACGCCTTGCGACGCGCACGCTTCGGCTTTGGCGCCAAGGCTTCGATGGTCTCGGCGGGCGTTGCGCTCACCTCTTCCATCGTTGCTTCTGCAACCGCTTCGCGACGACGACGACCGGGCTTCGGTGCGGCCGGCTCGGCCGCGACGGGCTCCGGAGCGATTGGCGCCGGGACCAAAGGCTCCGGTGCAACCGTCTCGGCGTCCGCTTCGACCGCGCGTGGCTTGCGACCACGGCGTGCCTTGGGGGCTGCATCGGCCACCGCCTCGGCGATGTTCGCCGCTGCGGCTGCCGCACGGGCACGCGGACGACGGCGCATCTTCGGACCCTCGGCGACTTCCGCCACCGGGGCTTCCTCGACGACCGGCTCGAACGCGGGCTCGTAAGGCGGCTCGGCGTAAGTCGACTCGACCGGCTCATACGCTTCCGGCTCAGGCGCCTCGGCGATCAGCTGGGCGTCGTCGACGCTGCTGACGGCGACCGACTGGCCGTTCTCGGCGCCCTGCTCGTTGCGGCGACCGCCACGACGTCCCCGACGACCGCGACGACGACGACCTTCGCCCTCTGCGCCATTGGCCTGCTCGGATGGCGCACCAGCCGAGACCATTTCGCCACCGCCGACTTCGACGATGTCGCCCTCGACCTCGTCGATTTCCTCGACGTTGGTGTCGGCGTCCTCGAACGTGCCGTCCTCGTTGACGCCCTCTGCGGCACCCTCTTCACCCGGACGAGCGCGACCGCGACGACCGCGGCGACGGCGGCGCTTCTTGCCGCCTTCACCGTCCGCATCGCGAGCTTCACGGGGAGCACGCTGCTCGCCATTGCCTTCGCGGGGCTCACGACCCCCCTCACGACGGCGCGGCTGCTCGGCTTCAGTCTCCTCGACTTCCTCTTCCTCGATCTCGTCCTCGATCTCCTCGGGAAGGTCGTCTTCGTCTTCCTCGATGATCTGGACGAACTTCGGCGCATGCGCAGGGGGCGGGCCGCTGGCCTCGACCGTCATGTGCGCGCCTTCCTCGTCCTGGCCGGGGATGATCTCGACGATCACGCCGTAGCGATCCTCGATCTCGGCGATGTCGGCGCGCTTGCGGTTGAGAATGTAGACCGCGGCTTCCTGGCTGGCGCGCAGGGTGAGCAGCGAACCGCGACCGCGGGCGGCCTCGTCCTCGATGAGGCGGAGTGCGGAGATGCCCGACGACGATGCGGTGCGAACGAGGCCGGTGCCCTCGCAATGCGGACAGGCGCGGGTCGACGCTTCGAGCACGCCGGTGCGGAGGCGCTGGCGGCTCATTTCCATGAGGCCGAACGACGAGATGCGGCCGATCTGGATGCGCGCGCGATCGTTCTTGAGCGCCTCCTTCATCGCCTTCTCGACCTTACGGACGTTGGAATTGTTATCCATGTCGATGAAGTCGATGACGACGAGCCCGGCCATGTCGCGCAGGCGGAGCTGGCGGCCGATTTCCTGTGCTGCCTCGAGGTTGGTCGCAGTCGCGGTCTGTTCGATCGAATGCTCACGTGTCGAACGGCCCGAGTTGATGTCGATCGAGACGAGCGCCTCGGTCGGGTTGATGACCAGATAGCCGCCCGATTTCAGCTGGACGACGGGGTGGTACATCGCGGCAAGCTGATCCTCGACGCCGGCACGCTGGAACAGCGGCACGGGGTCGGCGTAATGCTTGATGCGCCGCGCGTGCGTCGGCATCAGCAGGCGCATGAACTCGCGCGCCTGGCGATAGCCGTCCTCGCCCTCGACGATGACCTCTTCGATTTCCTTGTTGTAGATGTCGCGGATCGCCCGCTTGATCAGGTCGCTGTCGCCGTAGACGAGCGCGGGGGCCGACGCCTTGAGCGTAGCTTCGCGGATGCCGTCCCACAGGCGGGCGAGGTAATCGAAATCGCGCTTGATCTCGACCTTCGAGCGCTGGAGGCCCGCGGTGCGGACGATGCAGCCCATCGACGGCGGCAGCTGCATGTCGGCCATGATCGTCTTGAGGCGCTTGCGATCGCCCGCGTTGCTGATCTTCCGCGAGATGCCGCCGCCGTGCGACGTGTTCGGCATCAGCACGCAGTAGCGACCGGCAAGCGACAGGTATGTGGTCAGCGCCGCGCCCTTGTTGCCGCGCTCCTCCTTGACGACCTGGACGAGCAGCACCTGGCGGCGATGGATCACGTCCTGAATCTTGTAGCGGCGGCGCAGGTTCATGCGACGCTCGCGCAGGTCCTCGACCGCGGCATCGTCGGCGCTCGGCTTGCGCTTGCGACGGGGTGCTTCGCCCGCTTCGCCGCCTTCGAGTTCTTCGGCGACGTCGGGATCTACCCCGCCATCGTCCTCGAAGCGCTCGATGTCGTCCTCGTCGTCACCCTCTTCGTCATCCGAGTCGTAGTCGGCGCGCAGGGCGGCTTCCTCGGCGGCGTGCTCGGCTTCCTCACGGAGCAACGCGTCGCGATCTTCCTTGGGGATCTGGTAGTAATCGGGGTGGATCTCGCTGAATGCGAGGAAGCCGTGGCGATTGCCGCCGTAATCGATGAACGCCGCCTGGAGCGACGGCTCGACCCGCGTGACCTTGGCGAGGTAGATATTGCCCTTGAGCTGCTTGCGTTCGGCACTCTCGAAATCGAATTCCTCGATCCGGTTACCCTTGACGACTGCGATCCGGGTCTCTTCCCGGTGGCGTGCGTCGATCAGCATGCGCGTTGTCATTATAGATTCTCCGCGCGCGCGCCGGGCCTGTCGGCAGCCGTCGCGCGCTTGATGGTGGTGCGGTCGGGCACGGACGCCCGGACTCGCGGATGGTATGCGAAACTGCCTCTGCGCGAAGTGCATGCCGCGGGAACTCTCCCTGCGGCGCCCGCACGACCGCGAGTCCGTCGGCGAAGGCCGGTCGGAGTGCGGGGCGGGGGGAATGCGTCATTCGAGCGTCAACCTGAATTGCCGCGCCGGCGAGAATCCGCTGGCGGGCGTCGAGACCGGCGCGTCGCTGGTAAAATCCAGGCGACACACGGCTGTACGACAGGACTAGCACTGCATACCCGATCTCGCAACTAGCCCCGGAACCGTCGCTTTCGTGGGCGTTTCGGCTCGAAATAGGGGCAGCGAGGCGCAGACTTGCCGGGGCGGCAGAGCCTTGCCGGCAAATACATGGCAAACGGCAAATTAACCGCACTGCGCAACCGCGTCTTGTGATGCGAGGCGCTATCGCTCGCTCACAGAGATCGGATGTATCGATCAAAGGGGTGTAGCATGGGTTTTCGCTGGACCGGCGGCAGGGCCGCACGGCAAGGACGCGAGGTGTTGACGGTCATCGCCCTCATCGCCGGCTGGCTGGCGAGCGTTCCCGCCTGGGCGGCGACCGTGCAGAGCGTCGCGATCAGGGACGGGCGGATCGTCATCCGCTTCGACGAGGCGGTCGGCGATGCCGCCAGCCGCGTGCTGACCGGCCCGCGCCAGATCGCGGTCGACGTGTCGGGCGCGTCTCCGGGGCGGGAGGTCGTGGGGCGCGGGCTGGTGACCGGCGTCACGCAGATGCGCAGTGGTCGGTCGGGGATGCGGATGGTGTTCGATCTGGCCGAGCCGGCGATCGTGACCGACGGCGGGTTCGACTCCGACCGCCGCGAGCTGACGCTGGCGTTGCGCACGGTCGATTACGACCAGTTCGCGGAAGCCGGGATCGCCGGGCCGCTGAACTTCTTCCCGTTCAATTTCGGGGCTGCGTCGCGGCCGAAGTACAAGGTGTCGGTGCCTGTGCCGCCCAAGGCGCGGGGCATGAAACTGCCGCGCGTGCAGGGCGACGATACGCGGCCGCTGGTGGTGATCGATGCGGGGCATGGCGGTGTCGATCCCGGTGCGATCGGGCCTAACGGGCTGCGCGAGAAGGACGTGACGCTGAAGGTCGCCAAGGCGATCCGCGACGAGTTGCTCGCGTCGGGGCGCGTACGCGTGGCGCTGACGCGCAACGACGACCGTTACCTGATCTTACGCGAGCGGTACGGCGTCGCGCGGCGGTTGAAGGGTGACCTGTTCATCTCGATCCATTGCGACAGCACGGGATCGGAGAACGCGACCGGAGCCACCGCGTACACGCTGTCCGAGGTGGCGTCCGACAAGGAGGCCGCTCGGCTGGCGGCGCGCGAGAACAAGGCGGACGTGATCTCGGGTGTAAATCTCGGCGAGGCGCCCGCGGACGTGTCGTCGATCCTGATCGACCTGACGCAGCGCGAGACGATGAACGCCTCGGCGACCTTCGCGCGGTTGCTCGGGCGTGAGGCCAAGCCGTTGATGCCGTTGAAGGCGAACTTCCACCGGATGGCGTCGTTGATGGTCCTGAAGGCGCCGGACATGCCGTCGATCCTGTTCGAGACGGGGTATATCTCGAACCCGCAGGACGCTGCGTTCCTGGATAGCGAGGAGGGGCGACACCGGATCGCGGAGAGCGTGACGCGGGCGGTCGAGGTGCATTTCGCGCGGCGGATGGCGGTTCGGTAGGTTTGGGTTGCGGGTTGGGCGAGGTCAGCCCGCCCTTACCTTGTTCTCCCGCGAAGGCGGGAGCCCAGTCTGGACTCCCGCCTTCGCGGGAGAACACACTAGTGACGGTCGATACGGTTTCCTCACGCCCCACATCATGTCACAAGTCGCCCGAATTGCTTTGAGGCTGACCAGATGACCGACGCGACGCGGGGCGTAACCGACACGGGTCCCGAGACCAGCATGCGCGAGCTTACGTTTCGCGGGATCGTGCTCGGCGGGATCATCACGCTGCTGTTCACCGCGGCCAACGTGTATCTCGGGCTCAAGATCGGGCTGACGTTCGCGACGTCGATCCCGGCTGCGGTGATCTCGATGGCAGTGCTGCGGTTGTTCAAGGATTCGACGATCCTCGAGAACAACATCGTTCAGACCATCGCGTCCGCCGCCGGCACGCTGGCAGCGATCATCTTCGTGTTGCCGGGGCTGGTGATGATCGGCTGGTGGCAGGGCTTTCCGTTCTTCACGACTGCGGCGATCACGATGTTCGGCGGTGTGCTCGGCGTGCTGTTCTCGGTGCCGCTGCGCCGTGCGCTCGTCGTCGACACGGTGCTGCCGTATCCGGAAGGCCGCGCGGCCGCCGAGGTGCTAAAGGTCGGCGCAGGTAGTCGTGAAGGCGGCGAGGAGAGTGCGCGCGGGCTGGGCATCATCGTCGCCAACGCGGTCGTCTCGGCGGGGTTCGCGATCCTGACGCAGACCAAGCTCGCCGCCGCGGAGGCCGCGACGTGGTTCCGCGTCGGCGCGGGTGCGACCGGGATCTCGGGCGGGCTGTCGTTCGCGTTGCTGGGCGCGGGACATCTGGTCGGCATCTCGGTCGGCATGGCGATGTTCGCGGGGGTGGTGATCGGGTGGTGGATATTGCTGCCGATCCTGACCTCGGGCGGGAGCGTCACCGGCACCGCCGAGGTGATCGCCAACACAGTGTTCCGCTCGGATGTCCGCTTCTTCGGCGCAGGCGTGATCGGCGTCGCAGCGATCTGGACGTTGCTCAAGATCGCAGGCCCCGTTGTCGGCGGCGTGCGCTCGGCGCTGGCGGCGTCGGCAGCGAAGCGTGGCGGTGAAGTGTTGGCGCTGGAAGAGCGCGACATTCCGATCGGGATCGTCGGGATCGGTTCGCTCGCGATGCTGGTGCCGATCGGCATTCTGCTCTGGACCGTCTTGCAGGGCGGACCGCTGGAGGCGTCGGCGATCGGGCTGATCGCGGGGAGCCTAGTGTTCATCCTCGTCATCGGTCTCGTGATCGCGGCGGTCTGCGGGTACATGGCGGGGCTGATCGGCGCGTCGAACTCGCCGGTGTCGGGAATCGGTATCCTGGCCATTCTCGCGGCGTCGATCCTGCTGGTGTCGTGGTTCGGCCGCGCGGTCGAGCCGGGCACGACGCAGGCGCTGGTCGCGTACGGGTTGATCGTGACGGGGATCGTGTTCGGGATCGCGACGATCTCGAACGACAATCTGCAGGATCTGAAGACGGGCCAGCTGGTCGGTGCGACGCCTTGGAAGCAGCAGGTCGCGTTGCTGATCGGCGTGATGTTCGGCTCGATCGTCGTGCCGCCGGTGTTGAACTTGCTGGGAAGCACGCTTGGGTTTGCTGGTGCGCCGGGGGCGGGGCCTAACGCGCTGGCGGCGCCTCAGGCGGCGCTGATCTCGGCGCTGGCGAAGGGTGTGCTGGGGGGCAATCTCAACTGGGCGATGATTGGCTATGGGGCACTGACTGGTGTGGTCGTGATCGCGGTTGATGAATTGCTCGGCAAGGCGGGGAAGCTGCGGCTGCCGCCGCTGGGCGTTGGGCTCGGTGTGTATCTGCCGATGTCGGTGACGTTGCCGGTGACGATCGGGGCGGTTGTGGGGTTTGCGTATGATCGCTGGGCGGACCGGGCTCGGGATCCTGAGTTGGCGAAGCGGATGGGGGTGCTGACGGCGACGGGGATGATCGTTGGGGAGTCGCTGTGGGGGGTCGCCTTTGCGGGGATCGTGTATTTGACCAACAAGGAGACGCCGTTGGCGCTTGTTGGGGACGGGTTTGCTAGCGTGGCGCTGATTGGCGGGACGCTGCTGTTCGCGGTGCTGACTTGGGTGATGTACCGGCGGACGATGGCGGCTTCGCGGTAGGCGCGTGCCCTCACCCTTCCCACCCGGCAAGCGCCGGGCGGGCCCCTTCCCTCTCCCCGAGGGGAGAGGGGGTAAGTGAGCTTGTTTCCCCGCGAAGGCGGGGATCCAGACTGGGCTCCCGCCTTCGCGGGAGAACAAGGCCCTTTCCCGTTCGTGCTGAGTAGAGACCGAGTAGCTGCGTCAGCAGCGTATCGAGGGCGCGTATCGAAGCAGGGGTTCCGCGCGCCAACCTGTCCTTCGATACGCCCTCTCGATACGCTGCAAGAGCAGCTACTCGATGGCTACTCAGGACGAACGGAAGGGGTGGAACGAAGGGGGGAAACGGAAGAGGAGATGGAACGGAGGACGGGCGCAACGGAGGACGGGTGAGCGCCCGCTCCATTGAGCCACGCCCCCCCCCTCACTTCATCGCAGCAAGCATGTCCTTGATCGGCACGAACGCGAAGCCCACCGAGCTGTCGGCGATCCCGTACGGCATGAAGATCGTATCCCCGTGCTTCAACGCGCCGCAGCTATAGACGACGTTGGGCACATACCCCTCGCGGTCCTGGTCCTTCGCCGCCAGGATCGGCTGGCTCGTCCGGCCGATCACCTTAGACGGATCGTCCTTGTCGAGGAGCACCGCGCCGATCGAATATTTCCGCATCGCGCCGACGCCGTGCGTCAGCAGAAGCCAGCCCTCGTCGAGCTCGATCGGCGGACCGCAATTGCCGATCTGCACCAGCTCCCACGGATATTCGGGCGTCAGGATCTTCTCGCCATCGTCCCAGTCGGTCAGCGTGTCGGACTTGAGCAGGAACAGGTTTTCGCCGTCCTGCCGGCCGATCATCATGTACTGGCCGTTCACCTTCCGTGGGAACAGCGCCATGCCCTTGTTGCGCGCGGCCGGGCCGGTCATCGGCACGAGGTCGAACGCGCGGAAATCGCGGGTACGCATCAGTTCGGACTGGATCACCGAGCCGTTATACGCGGTGTAGGTGCCGATCCACTCGTAATCGCCGTCGTCGTGCTGGAAGCGGACGATGCGGAGATCCTCGAGGCCTTTCGACTGCGCCTGCGTGATCGGGAAGATCACCGTGCCGCTCAGCGTGCTGTCGCGGTGGCGATAGACGGTGACGGGGCCGATCGGCATCTCGTCCTCGCCGCTGCCGACCGCATCGGTCGCGGTCGCGAACGGCGGCTCGGGCGCGAGCTTCATCTGGTTTTCGCAGGTGATGATGCCTTCGCGGAACGCGACCGACGAGATGTGACCCTCGCCGACCGCGCGCAGGCTCATCAGGATCCGCATCGAGCCCGGCGGCATGCCCGACTGGTCGAAATGCGGCACCGCGCTGGGGTTCATCAGCGCAGCGGCGGCATAGCTGTATTCGTGGCAGAAATACGCGCCGATCAGCTGGCGCTTCTCGTCGCCGATCTCCGCACCGTTCAGCCCGAGCATGTCCTCGATCTGGTCGTAGCGCGTCATGAACACGCGGCGCGTCTGCCAGTGGCGTGCCTCGAAATCCTTCAGCACGACCTCGAGCTGCGCGCGCGCCTGTGCGGGCGACATTTCCAGCACTTCGCCGACGAGCCGCTCGGTACGGCTCGGCGCGCCGCCATGACCGCCCCAGGCGATATGGAACGGCCGCACGACGACACGCGAAGGGTCCGCGTGCAGCCGCAGCTGGTGGTTGAACAGATCCATCGTAGCAGTGCCCCGCGTCGTTCCACTCAGCGCACCGTCGCCTGTCAGGCTGTCTCTAGCGTGGCTAGGCGACGACGCGCGCCGCTCCTGCCACGCTTTGCGCTGCCTTTGATACCCCTGAAATGGCACAACTTGCGAGTTGGAGCGCCAAAATCGACTCGGCACCCTGGTTTCGGTTGAGCCCGGTCGGCATCAAACCGTCATAACAACCGCCGTCCGCGACGCTCGCGAGCGGCAGGTCGAGGTCGTTGACGCCGAGGAACCAGCCGTACGCGCGCAACGCCTCGTCACGCCAGCGCACGTCGCCGGTCGCGTCATACGCCGCGGCGCATGCGTCGACGGTCGCCTGCGCCTCCAGCGGCTGCTGGTCGAACTGCAACGGCTCCGCATAGGGCCGGTTGAAGCTCTCCGACCCGACCGCGCGGAAACGGCCCTCCGGCGAAGTCTGCTTGGCGACGATCCAGTCGAGCGTGGCGAGGCCGCAATCGATCAGGTCCTGACGCCCCAGCGCCTGGCCTGCGCGGATCAGCGCCTGCGGGAGGCGCGTATTGTCGTAGGCGAGCACGATCTCGAACCACTGCCACTCGGGGCGACGTGCTTTCGCGAGCAGGTCGAGATGGACCTTGGGGAACGCCTCGAGGATCGACAGCGACAGCTGGTGACCGGGCTTGGCCTCCAGCATCGCCGCCGCGCCGAGCATCGCGAACGCTTGCGCCCGAAGGCTGCCGAGTTCGAGCGCCATCGACGCGGTGGAGTCGAACATCGCCGTCGCCCAGTCGCGGTGCTTGGCAGCCTGCGCATCGCGCGCGGTGACGCCGAGCGACCAGAGCGTGCGGCCGTTCGAATCCTCCGAGCCCGAATCCTCGCACCAGGTGCGATCGAAGTTCATGAAGTTGCGGAAGCGGCGCGTGTCCGGGTTCCACGCATACTGTACGAACGACGCATAGATCGTCATCCACTTGTCGCGGGTGACGTCGTCGAGATCGGGCAGTGCGCTCATCAGCATCAGTGCGCGGCAGTTGTCGTCGATGCAGTAGCCGTGGCGACGATCGGGGATCGAGTAGATCGAATGCTGGAGCATGCCGGTCGAATCGCTCATCCGCTCGACCGCGGCGAAATCAGGCGTCAGTTGCTTCAGCGGGGCTGGCACCTTGGCTAGGCGAAAAGGGCGCGCCGCCACGATCGCACGGATCTCCGTCATCATCGCCTCGGCGAGCTTCGGCCAGATCATCGTGCGGCCGCGCGCATAGGCACGCTCGGCCAGACGATTGCGATCACGGTCGTTCGACATCAGCGCATCGATCTCACGCGCGAACGCATCGACGTCGCCGAACGGGACGAGCACGCCGTGGCCATCCGCAAGGATCTCGGTCGCATGCACGTACGGCGTCGAGATGACGGGCTTGCCGACGCCGATCGCGTAGCTGAGCGTGCCCGACGTGATCTGCGCCGGGTTGGTGTACGGCGTCACATAGACGTCCGCTGCCTGGAGATAGTCGAGCAGTTCGCCATGCTCGAGGAAGGCATCGACGAACGAGACGTTGTCGGCGACGCCCTTCTCGGCGGCGAGCGCCTTCAGCTTGTCGCGGTATTTCTCGCCCTCGTACGCGACGAGGTTCGGGTGGGTCGCGCCGAGCACGACGTACAGCAGGTCGGGATGCTTCGCGATCACCGCGGGGAGCGCGTTGATGACCGTCTCGATCCCCTTGTTGGGCGCGAGCAGGCCGAACGTCAGCATGACCTTCCGGCCTTCCCAGCCGAACTTGTCCTTCAGCGCGGCCGGATCGAGCAGGTCGCGATCGGGCACGCCGTGCGGGATCATGACGATCTGGCGCGAATTGGCACCGTAGACGCGCTGAAGGATGTCGCGGCCACGCTCGGCCATGACGATCACGCGGGCGGCGCGACGCAGCAGCCCTTCGAGCACGCGACGCTCATCGGCGTTGGGCTTTTCGAGGATGGTGTGCAGCGTGACGATGACCGGCAGCGTGGTGCGATCGAGCAGCGCGAGGATGTGCTCGCCTGCCGGGCCACCGAAGATGCCGTATTCGTGCTGGAGCCAGATCGCCTGCGCGCCGCTGGCCTCGATCTTGCGCGCGGTGTCGATATACGCCGACAGTTCGGGCTCGGGGATCGTGCCGGTGACTTCGGCCGGGTAGTCGTATTTGCCGGGGTGATCGTCCATCGCATAGACGTCGACGGCGATCTCAGGGAAGCGCGCGCGCATGGCCGTGAAAACGTCGGTCGTGAAGGTGGCGATGCCACACTGTCTCGGCAGGAAATTACCGATCAGCGCCAGTCGCGCGATATTCCCACCGTCCGCCGGTTTCACCATACCCTGTCCCTCGTTTGAGCGCGCACTTCTGGGAAAACCCGGTCGCGCATCCATTTGAACGGTTCAGGTAGCATAAAGTTTCATCACATACTGCAGTGCAGCACGGGAATACTAACAACCCAGATCAAACCGATTTTACGCGTGCCTCATCCGCGGCCGCGGTAGGGGGCGACGCCCTGGTCCGGCAGCCACAGATCGTGCGGCGGTGCACTCGATTGCCAGAACACGTCGATCGGGATTCCACCGCGCGGATACCAGTAGCCGCCGATCCGCAGCCACACCGGTTTCATCTCGTCGAACAGGCGCTCGCCGATGCCGACGGTGCAATCCTCGTGGAACCCGGCATGGTTTCGGAAGCTGCTCAGGAAGAGTTTGAGCGACTTGGATTCGACGATCGTCTCGCCGGGGACGTAGTCGATGACGAGGTGCGCGAAGTCGGGCTGGCCGGTGACCGGGCACAGCGACGTGAACTCGGGCGCCGCGAACCGCACGAGATACGTCCGGCCCGGTCGCGGGTTCGGAACATAATCGAGCACGGCCTCTTCTGGAGAGGCGGGGAGGGCACTGTTCTGGCCGAGATGCAATGGGTTCTGGGGAGCGGTCATGTGCCGCCATGTAGGATGCGATGACGCGCAAGAAAACCACACTCGTACCGATCCTCGGCGACCAGCTTACGATCGACCTCGCCTCGTTGCGGGATTGCGATCCTGGAACCACGATCGTGCTGATGATGGAGGTCGACGAGGAGACGACCTACGTTCGCCACCACAAGCGCAAGATCGCGTATATCCTGTCGGCGATGCGGCACCATGTCGAGGCGCTGCGCGAGGCCGGGTGGACGGTCGAATACACACAGCTCGACGACCCCGACAATGCGGGCAGCTTCACCGGCGAGATCGCGCGCGTGGTCGAGCGGCATGACCCCGAGCGGATCGTCGTCACCGAGGGCGGCGAGTGGCGCGTGATGGCGATGCTCGAAAGCTGGGAGACGCTGTTCGGCATCCCCGTCGAGATCCGCAGCGACGACCGTTTCCTCGCCAGCCATGCCGACTTCGAGACCTGGGCCGCCGAGCGCAAGTCGCTGACGATGGAGTGGTTCTATCGCCAGATGCGGACGCGCACCGGGCTGTTGATGACCGCCGGCAAGCCCGAGGGCGATCGCTGGAACTTCGACAAGGAGAATCGGAAACCCGCCAAGAACGACCTCATGATGCCGCGCCCGCTGGTGTTCGTGCCGGACGCGATCACGCAAGGCGTGCTGGCGCTGGTCGCGGAGCGGTTCGCGGATCATCCGGGGAGCCTAGACGGGTTCGAGTACGCCGTGACCGCGAAGGATGCGGAGCGGCAGGCGGCAAATTTCTTTAAACACGCGCTAGCGCAGTTCGGCGACTACGAAGACGCGATGCTCACCGGCGAGCGGCATCTGTGGCACTCGATTTTGTCGCCGTACATCAATTCCGGGCTGCTCGATCCGCTCGACCTGTGCCGGCGCGCGGAGGCGGAATATCGCGCTGGACGTGCTCCCTTGAACGCGGTCGAGGGCTATATCCGCCAGATCATCGGCTGGCGAGAATATATGCGCGGGATCTACTGGCGCGAGGGTCCGGAGTATGTCGAGCGCAACTTCCTCGACCATCACCGCGAGCTGCCCGGTTGGTACTGGACCGGCGAGACCGACATGCACTGCCTGCGCGAGGCGATCGGCCAGACGCTGGAGACCGCGCACGCGCACCATATCCAGCGGCTCATGGTGACAGGCAATTTCGCGCTGCTGATCGGCGCGGACCCGGCCAAGGTGCACCTCTGGTACCTCGAGGTGTATGTCGACGCGTACGAATGGGTCGAGCTGCCCAATACGCTGGGGATGAGCCAGTTCGGCGATGGCGGCTTGTTGGGGTCTAAGCCGTATATCTCGTCGGGCGCGTATATCGACCGGATGTCCGATTATTGCGGGACGTGCCGGTATAACGTGAAGCAGCGGATCGGCCCCGATGCGTGTCCGTTCAACGCGCTGTATTGGGATTTCCTGGCGCGGCACGAGGACAAGCTCGGGCGCAACAACCGGCTGGCGATGCCGTATCGCAACTGGGCGAAACAGTCCGAGGCGGACCGCGAGGCGACGCGTGCGCAGGCGGCCGGGTTCCTCGCCTCCCTCGACGCGAGCGGCCCGGCTGGCTACTGACCGATCGAGCACAAGGAGCCGCATATGGACGCGTTGGTAAGCACCGAATGGCTGGCGAACGAACTGGGCGCGAGCGATCTGCGGATTGTCGACGCGACCTACGCGGAGGGGCGCGATGCGGCGGCGGAGTATGAGGCGGCGCATATCCCCGGCGCGGTGTTCATGAACCTCAGCGAATTGTGCGATACCGACAGCGACCTGCCCAACACGCTGCCGTCAGCGGAGAAGTTCGCGAGCCGGATGCAGACGCTGGGGCTCGGCGATGGCAGTCGGATCGTGCTGTACGACAGCTCGCCCTGGCACACGTCCGCGCGCGCGTGGTGGTTGCTGCGGCTGTTCGGCGCGCACAACGTCGCGATCCTCGATGGCGGGCTCGCCAAATGGCAGGCCGAGGGGCGTGAGATCGCGACGGGGAAAGAGACGGCGCGGCATCGTCACTTCACGACCTGGGCGGACCTGAAGGGCGTGCGCGATCTCGACCAGATGAAGGCGAACGTCGCTAGCGGCGCGGAGCAGGTGCTCGACGCGCGGTCCGCGACGCGCTTTACCGGTGCGGAGGAAGACCCGCGGCCGGGCACTGCGCCGGGGCATATTCCGGGCTCGAAGAACCTGCCGCAGGGCGCGGTATTCAATGCGGATGGGACGTGGAAGACGGGCGATGCACTGAAGGCCGAATTCGACAAGGCGGGCATCGACCTGGTGAAGCCGATCGTGATGACCTGCGGCTCGGGTATCACCGCGTCGGTGCTCGCGTTCGGCGCGCACCTGCTAGGCAACGACGCGGCGCTGTACGACGGCAGCTGGTCCGAATGGGGCGGCGATCCTGAGACACCCAAGGCGACAGGCACAGCATGAGCGATACGAACAAGCCGGTCGGCGACGCGACCAAGGTCGTCCTCGCCGGTCGTCGCCCGGAATGGACTCAAGGCATCGTCAGCCCGCCGGTCTGGCGCGCCTCGACGATCCTGTACGATTCGGTCGGCCATCTCCGCGATAGCGCGACGCGCGATACGCATCACCGGCTGTTCTACGGGCGGAAGGGTACGCCGACGCAGTGGAGCCTCGCCGACGCGCTGACCTCGCTCGAGCCCGGCGCGGAGGGGACGTTCCTCTATTGCTCGGGCGTCGCGGCGATCGCGGCGGCCTTGCTGTCGGTGCTGTCCCCCGGCGACGAACTGCTGCTGGTCGACAGCGCCTATGACCCGACGCGCGGGATGGCGGGCGGGCTGCTCAAGCGGTTCGGCATCACCACGCGCTATTACGACCCGATGATCGGCGCGGGCATCGCCGACCTGATCGGCGAGAATACGCGGGCGATCTTCATGGAGAGCCCCGGTTCGCTGAGCTTCGAGGTGCAGGACGTTCCCGCGATCGTCGCCGCCGCCAAGGCGAGGGGGGTGACCACCCTGCTCGACAACACCTGGGCCACCCCGCTGTTCTTCCCGGCGATCGAGCGCGGCGTCGACCTGACGATCCTAGCCGGTACGAAGTACGTCGTCGGTCATTCGGACGTCATGCTCGGCTCGGTCACCGCCGCGCCCGGTCACTTCAAGAAATTGCGCGAAACGAGTTTTCAGCTCGGTCAGGTCGCGAGCCCCGACGATTGCTGGCTCGGCAGCCGGGGCTTGCGCACGATGGCGGTCCGCCTCGCGCAGCATCAGTCGAGCGCGCTCCAGATCGCACAATGGCTGAAGACGCGTCCCGAAGTCGCACAGGTCCTCCACCCCGCGCTCCCCGATTGCCCCGGCCACGACCTGTTCGTCCGCGACTTCAAGGGCTCCAGCGGGCTCTTCTCGTTCGTCCTGAATGGCGGCGACGAAGCGTCGCGTGCCGCCTTGATCGACACGCTGCAACTATTCGGCATCGGCTATAGCTGGGGCGGTTTCGAAAGCCTCGCCATCCCCGCCGACCCGCACCGCTACCGCAGCGTCACAAAGCGTGAAGCCGCAGGCCCGATGGTCCGCCTCCAGATCGGCCTCGAAGACCCCGCCGACCTTATCGCCGATCTCGAAGCCGGGCTCGCCGCCTTCTCTGCCGCAAAGGTCTAGACGATTTCCGATCGAGGCGTGTCCGCGCGGAAGGCTGATGCGCCCATCTTCGGCCCCGCGTTTCAGGCCGAGCTGGACACGCTGTTCCGCTGGCGCCGCGATGTCCGGCATTTTCGGAGCGACCCGCTGCCGACCGGGTTGCTCGACCGGTTGCTGGAGATCGCCAACGCCTCGCCGTCGGTCGGGCTGAGCCAGCCTTGGCGGTTCGTCACGGTCGACGACCCGGCCCGTCGCGCCGCGGTCCGCGCGGACTTCGAGACGTGTAACGCGGCGGCGTTGACGACGCAGGAGGGTGTGAGGGCAGCCACCTACGCACGGCTCAAGCTTGCCGGGCTCGAACGGGCGCCGTGTCATGTCGCTGTGTTCGTCGAACCCGACCCGGAGCAGGGCCACGGTCTCGGCCGCCGGACCATGCCCGAAGCCGTCGCCTATTCCGCGGTGATCGCGGTCCATACGCTGTGGCTGGCCGCCCGCGCGCAAGGGATCGGCCTCGGCTGGGTCTCGATTCTCGACCCCTCGCGCATCCGTACGATCCTCGACGTGCCCGAAGCCTGGCACCTCGTCGCGTATCTGTGCATTGGTTATCCCGAGACCGACGCGGTCATCCCCGAACTCGAGCGCGAGGGTTGGGAAAACCGACGGTCGATCAACGTTCTAGCACGCTAAACGCGACGACTGTCTCTCAACTAGGTGTGGCGGTTGCGCAACATGCGTGCTGTCAAAGGCCGATTGTACGCAAGATTCGCTTGTGCGGCGCACCATGGGCTGTCATCGCGGTGTCACCGTTGGAAAGACCGCCCTGGGGTTCGCCCCGATAGATGCGGCGTCCACGGATGCAGGGCGGACATCGACTTCCGGTATCGAAAGGGAAACGATGCGCTTCACCACACTTCTTCTCGGCGGCATTGCTTTGGCTGCCGTCGCTACGCCAGCGTTTGCACAGGATGCGGCTACGGCGCCCCCCAAGGAGGTCACCGTCTCGGGTTCGGTCGGGCTGACCAACGACTATCGCTTTCGCGGCGTGTCGCAGTCGGACGAGAACCTCGCCGTTCAGGGCGGCATCACGATTGCGCACAAGAGCGGCATCTATATCGGCACCTGGGGTTCAAACCTCGCGGGCTGGGGTACGTTCGGCGGTTCCAACATGGAGCTCGATCTGATCGCCGGCTACAAGACGCCGATCGGTGGCGGCGGCGCGATCGACGTCGGCGCGACCTGGTACATGTATCCGGGCGGCTTCGACAACACTGACTTCATCGAGCCCTATGCCAAGCTGTCGGGTACCGTCGGCCCGGTCGCGTTGCTCGCGGGCGTCGCCTATGCGCCAAAGCAGCAGGCGCTCGGGCCTTGGTATGTCAACGGCACGTCGGCTGCGAACGGGGTGTACGACCGCGTCAACGCCAAGGACGACAATCTATACCTCTGGGGCGATATCAGCAGCGGAATCCCCAACACCGGGCTGACCGTGAAGGCGCATGTCGGCCATTCGAACGGCAACAAGGGCCTCGGGCCGTTCGCGACCAGCGTGTCGCCGACCGGCGAGTATTGGGACTGGCTGTTCGGCGCGGACTACGTGATCCCGACGACCCCGCTGACGCTGGGCGTGGCGTATGTCGATACCGACATCGGCAAGGGCGAGTCGGCGTATCTTCAGCCGAGCTTCAGCCGTGGCCAGGACGGCAATGGCTCGATCGCCAACGGCAAGGTGCTGGTGTCGCTGACCGCGGCGTTCTGAAGGGGCTCAGGAGTGGGCGCGGAGAGCTTTCCGCGCCCATCAACCTGAAAGCTTGTTTCCCCGCAAAGGCGGGGATCCAGTCTGGGCTCCCGCCTTTGCGGGAGAACAAGGTAGGGAAGCTAAGGCTTCCACTGGCATCTCCTGCTCTTCGAACCACATCGTCAGACACGAAAAAAGGGCGGCCCCGCGAGGAGCCGCCCTTTTTTCGTCAGCCGCTAGGACTCGATCAGTTCGCGGTGGTCTTCGCGTCCTGGCCGTCACCCTCTGGCGCCGCGACGATGTCGCGCGTGGTCGAACCCTTGTCGACGACCGTCGTGCCGGGATCGCCTGCGCTCGAGCGGATGCCGGGATCGTCGTTGTCGGCGCCGGCATCGGCGACGACGCCGGATTCCGCCGGGCTGCGTGCTGCGGCCCCACCGAACAGCGCGTCGAGCGTCTGTGCGTTGGCGGCGGTATCCTGCGGGCGAGCGGCACCGGGCTGCGGCGGGACCAGCGCGAAGTCGGGCGGGATCACCAGTGGCGCCTGGCGCGCGACGGCGAACTCGTCCGGACGTGCGCGATCGAGGCTACGGCCTGCCCCGCAACCCGAGAGCAGCGCGACGCAGGTGAGGCCGGCGGCCAGGGGTACGAACTTACGCATGGGAATTCTCCACAGGGGGCTTCTCGCGCACGAGGAGCGCCCGAACAAGCAGGACGAGCACGCCGACAGTAATCGCTGCATCGGCGACATTGAAGACCAAAAACGGACGCCACTCGCCGATATGCAGGTCGCAGAAATCGACCACATAACCAAGTCGGATCCGGTCGAGGATATTGCCGATCGCGCCGCCCAGCACGAAGCCCAAGGCGATCTGATCGGCTGGGTTCTTCTCGCGCGTCATCCACACGGCGACACCGACCGCGATCGCGCCGGTCAGCAGCACCAGCGCCCATCGGGTCAGGTGTCCGTCGGCGGGGAGCAGCCCGAGCGAGATGCCAATGTTGGGGACGAAGCGCAGGTCGAAGAACGAGGTGATCGTCTGCGACTCGCCGAGCGAATCGATCCCGAGCGGTTTGGTCACCGCCCATTTGCTGAGCTGGTCAGCGAGGAAGAGGGCGATCGCCGCCCAGAACCCGGCCTTGGGCAGGTTACGCATCGGCCACCACCTCGTCGCACCGGTTGCAGAGATCACCGTCGACATTCACCTCGGGGAGGTGACGCCAGCAGCGGCCGCATTTGTGGAAGTCGG
The DNA here is from genome assembly GCF_003053745.1 of Sphingomonas faeni. Classification (GTDB taxonomy): domain Bacteria; phylum Pseudomonadota; class Alphaproteobacteria; order Sphingomonadales; family Sphingomonadaceae; genus Sphingomonas; species Sphingomonas faeni. The sequence continues at coordinate 237,762 of NZ_QAYE01000006.1, forward strand.
TCTTGGTGACGTCAACGCTAGTTGCCATGTCAGCCGAAACCGTCGCCGTATCGGGATGATGCGGAATGACTTGTGGCGGCGACCCAACCGGCGCGCCATTCGTTGAATCCACTCGTGCGGTCGTCACACTGGCAACGATGAAATACTCAGCCAGCTTCTCAGGCTCAATAGTCTCCAAATCGTGGTTGGCCACGAAATTGAAAACGATGTTTGCCTCGAGGCTCGACTTGATTTCCTTACCCCGGCGAAGGGGTTCGATCGCCTCTGTCACGAGGCGCCGATAATGGCGGATGCGCTGCCATTTGCTTCCCAGTCCGTTGTCACCCTCAAGCGACGGCAGCGTCGGCCACTCAAGGTAGTGGACCGAGCTGTCGTCGCTCGGGAAACGCGACTGCCACACTTCTTCCGCGGTGAAGCAGAGCACCGGCGCGGCGTAGCGGACCAGTGCGTGGAACAGCACGTCGAGGACGGTGCGGTACGACCGGCGCTTGATGTCGGTCGGCGCGTCGCAATAGAGCGAGTCCTTGCGGATATCGAAGAAGAACGCGGACAGGTCCTCGCTCGCGAAGTCGGTCAGCAGGCGCGTGTAGCGGTTGAACTCGTACGCTTCGGCCGCCTGGCGCAGTTCGGTGTCGATCATGCCGAGGCGGTGGAGCACGTAGCGTTCCAGCTCGGGCATGTCGGACACCGCGACGCGCTCCGATTCGTCGAAGTCTTCGAGCGCGCCGAGCATGTAGCGGAACGTGTTGCGCAGCTTCCGGTACGCGTCGGAGGCGGTCGCGAGCACTTCCTTGCCGATCTTCACGTCGTCGAAATAGTCGGTCGAGGCGACCCACATGCGCAGGATGTCCGCGCCGGACTCGCCGATAATCTTGAGCGGATCGACGACGTTGCCGAGCGACTTCGACATTTTCCGCCCCTGGCCGTCGAGCGCGAAGCCGTGCGTCAGGACCGCGTCGTACGGTGCGCGACCGCGGGTGCCGCAGCTTTCGAGCAGCGACGACTGGAACCAGCCGCGATGCTGGTCCGAGCCTTCGAGGTACAGGTTCGCGCGCGTGCCCTCGCCGTAGCGCGCCTCGACGGTGAAGACGTGCGTGCAGCCGGAGTCGAACCAGACGTCGAGGATGTCCTTCACGACCTCATAGTCGGCGAGGGCGTAGTCGGGGCCGAGCAGTGCCTGGTGGCCGTCGGCATACCACGCATCCGCGCCGTTCTCGCGGAAGGCTTCGATGATGCGCGCGTTGACGGCGGGGTCGTTGAGGTACTGGCCGGTGGCGCGGTTGACGAACAGCGCGATCGGCACGCCCCAGGCGCGCTGGCGCGAGATGACCCAGTCGGGGCGGCCCTGCACCATCGACGTGATCCGGTTTTCGGAGCGTGCGGGGATCCAGGTGGTGGCGGCGATCGCGTCGAGCGCGATCTCGCGGAGGGTGGCGCCGTTGCCTGCTTCTGACTCCCTCTCCCCTCCGGGGAGAGGGCTGGGGTGAGGGGCCGTTCCGGGCACAGCATCGCTGGGCTGCCCCTCACCCCGACCCTCTCCCCGGAGGGGAGAGGGAGCAGAAGACGCATCCATCGGGATGAACCATTGCGGGGTCGCGCGGAAGATCACCTTGGCCTTCGAGCGCCACGAATGCGGGTAGCTGTGCTTGAAGTCGTCGCTCGCCGCGAGGAGCGCGCCGGCCTCGCGCAGGTCGGTGCAGATCGGACCGTCGGCGCTCACGAACTTCTTGTTGATGACGCTGCCCTGGCCACCGAGCCATGCCCAGTCGGCGCGGTACATCCCCGCGCCGTCGATCGCGAAGACCGGGTCGATCCCGTATTGCTTGCAGAGTTCGAAATCGTCCTCGCCGTGATCGGGCGCCATGTGGACGAGCCCGGTGCCGGCGTCGGTCGTGACGAACTCCCCGGGCAGGAACGGCCGCGGCTTCGCGAAGAACCCGCCGAGTGCGTGCATCGGGTGGCGTGCGGTGGCATCGGCGAGGTCCGAGCCCTTGCAGGTTCCTTTTACGTGCTCGCTCGAAAAACCGAGACGCGCGCGAACGCTCTCCAACAAAACATCAGCGATCAGTAGCTGGCGAGGTCGGCTACCCCTTTCAGCATCATACATTGGCTCAACGACAAGGTAGATGATCTCAGGCCCATAGCTCAGCGCCTGGTTCACCGGGATCGTCCACGGCGTGGTCGTCCAGATCACCGCATGCGCACCAACCAGTTCAGGCGCGTTCGGCGCCTCCACGATCTCGAACGCGACGTCGATCTGCGTGGAGACGATGTCCTCATACTCGACCTCGGCCTCGGCGAGCGCGGTCTTCTCGACCGGCGACCACATCACCGGCTTGGCGCCGCGGTACAGCTGGCCGCTCTCGGCGAACTTGAGCAGCTCGCCGACGATGGCGGCTTCCGCCTCATATTTCATCGTCAGGTACGGATCGGCCCAGTCGCCCATCACGCCGAGCCGCTCGAACTCGGCCTTCTGCACGGCGACCCATTTCTCGGCATAGGCGCGGCATTCGGCGCGGAACTGGTCGACGGGGACGTCGTCCTTGTTGAGCTTCTTCGCGCGATACGCTTCCTCGACCTTCCACTCGATCGGCAGGCCGTGGCAGTCCCAGCCGGGAACGTACGGCGCGTCCTTGCCCATCAGCGACTGCGAGCGGACGATGATGTCCTTCAGGACCTTGTTCATCGCGTGGCCCATGTGGATGTCGCCGTTCGCGTAGGGCGGGCCGTCGTGCAGGATGAACCGCTCGCGTCCGAGCCGCTGTTCGCGCAACCGGTCGTAGATGCCGAGCTTGGCCCAGCGCTCCAGGATCGCCGGCTCCTTTGCGGCGAGGCCCGCCTTCATCGGGAAGTCGGTCTTCGGCAGGAAGACGGTATCGCGGTAATCGCGGGCGGGCGCAGGAGTATCGGTCATAAGTACGGCGCACTTAGCCGACAGGGCCGCACGTTGCCATCCCTCTCCCTCCGCGAGAAGGATGCGGATCAGACTGGGGCGTAGTTGCAGTGGTGGCTTCTGCTCCCCTCCCTGAAAGGGAGGGGCCGGGGGTGGGTCGGCTTGAGGCGGGAATTGACATCAGCCAACCGGTCGACCCACCCCCAACCCCTCCCTTTCAGGGAGGGGAGGAACCCAGGATCGCCCGGGCTCGCGCGCAGTCGGCATCCATCTGGGTCGTCAGCGCTTCGAGACTGTCGAACTTCGCTTCCGGGCGGAGATACTCGACCAGCGATACCTCGACGCGACGGCCGTACAGATCCTCCGAAAAGTCGAAGAAATACGGCTCCAGCAGTTCCTTCGGCGGATCGAAGCTCGGGCGGATGCCGAGGTTGGCCGCGCCCTTGAGCACGCGACCGTCCTCCAGCCGTCCGGTCACCGCATAGATCCCGTACGCAGGGCGGAGGTAATTGCCCATGTCGAGATTGGCGGTTGGATAGCCGATCGTGCGGCCCAGCTTGTCGCCGTGCTGCACCATGCCCTCGATCGCGAACGGTCGCGTGAGCAGGCGCGTCGCGGTCGCCATGTCGCCGCTGCGCAAGGCGTCGCGGATGCGCGTGGAGGAGACGGTCTCGCCGTTCAGCGCGACCGCGCCGACGGTCTCCGCGCGGAACCCGTGGACCGGGCCGCGCGAGGCTAGCGTATGGACGGTGCCGGCCTTGCCCTTGCCGAAGGTGAAGTCCTCGCCGGTGACGACGCCGCCGATGCGGAGATTGTCCTCGAGCCGCTGGGCGATGAATTCCTCGGCGGTCAGCGCGGCGAGATCGCCGTCGAAGTTGAACACCACCATCGCGTCGGCGCCGGCCTCCGCGAACAGCCGCTCGCGCTGGTCGAGCGTGGTGAGGCGGAACGGCGCGGTGTCGGGACGGAAATGCCGCACCGGATGCGGATCGAATGTAGCGACCAGCGCCGCGCGGCCCTCGGCTTTGGCCCCGGCGATCGCGCGCGCGACCACCGCCTGGTGACCGAGGTGGAATCCATCGAAATTGCCCAGCGCGACAATCCCGTTCGCGAGATGCGAAGGAATGGACGCGCCGCCGTCGAGCCGCTGCATGCGCGTTTCAGTAACCAGCCGCCGCGAAAGGCGATAGTCCTTCCGTGCGGTCGTCTCCCGCAACTCCCTGTTCTCCCGCGAAGGCGGGAGTCCAGCCTGGGCTCCCGCCTTCGCGGGAGAACACGTCTTAGGCGCGGTTGAGGGTGACGAAGCTGAAAGCGGGCCGTTGCTGTTCGCCTGGGTGGTCCTCGCGGGCGATCTCGCGCCAGCCCTCGAACGCGGGGACGACGGCGTCGCCTTCGGGTTCGTCATGGACTTCGGTCAGTTCGATCCGGTCCGCATGGGGGAGCAACTGCGCATAGATCTGTGCGCCGCCAATCACCGCGACGTCATCGCCCGCCATCGCCAGCGCTTGCTCGACCGAATGCGCGACCTCGGCGCCTGGAGCCGTCCACCCCCCGCGCGTCAGGACGATATGTCGGCGCCCGGGGAGGGGGCTCGGGAAGCTCTCGAACGTCTTGCGCCCCATTACCATTGGCTTGCCCATCGTCAGGGCCTTGAAGCGCTTGAGGTCGGCGGGGATGCGCCAGGGGAGCTGCCCGTCGCGGCCGATGACGCCGTTGGTGGCGCGGGCCAGGTAGAAGGTGATCATGTCGAGGTCATGCCGGAACGGGAGGCGCGGTTCTAGTCCAGGGATCCCGTGCAAAACTAACCCTAGCACCTCCCCGGCGGAGGCCGGGGTCCAGTTGGGGAACGCCGCTAATTAAGCGCTGCACCTTGTCACTTCGACCTTTCCAACTGGGCCCCGGCCTTCGCCGGGGTGGTAAGGTGGAATAGCGTTTAACCCGGCGCATGCTCGTTCACATACGCCTCGGGATCCTTCTCGACGACCTTCACCCCGTTCAGGTGATTCGCCTCGAATGCCGCGAACCGCACGCCAAGCTCATGCCGCTCCTCCAGCGTCGCATGCTTGCGGAAATCGGTGAGACCCTGGCGCTCTTCCTCGGCAAGGTGATCGCTGTTCGCCTTGTTGCATTCGCCGACTGCCGCGAACCACGCGTCCGATCCGACCGGGTGCTTGTCGACCGCTTCGCCGGTGTCGCGGATGTCGTTGTGATCCTCGATCGCGTCCTCGGTCTCCTCGGCGGCCGAGTCGGCGTCGTTGCCGCCGGTGCCGATCTTCATCAGCCGCGGGTAGAAGAAGCGTTCCTCCGCCTCGGCATGCGCGTCGAGCAGGTTCTTGAGGCGGGTCCAGAGCGCCGACAGCGCCTCGGTGTCCTTGGCGTCGATCGAATCGATCTGGGCGAACAGAGCACGCTGCTGCGCGTGTTCGTCGAGGATGAGCTGTGTGATGTCCATGCGCATCTGAACCGCACAGCGCACGGGCGGTTCCTATTGCGATTCGGTCGCGCGGCGCTGCCGCGGGGGCGCTCTCTGTTCAGACCGCGACGGGGGCCTTGATGTGCGCCTGCGCGACGTAATCGTGGAGGACGAAATCCTCATACTCGTACGCGTCGATCGAGTCCGGCTTCCGCAATATCTCAAGGCGGGGGAGAGGCCCGGGCGAGCGCGTCAGTTGCAGTTGCGCCTGCTCCAGATGGTTCGAATAGAGGTGGCAATCGCCGCCGGTCCAGATGAATTCGCCGACCTCGAGCCCGCATTGCTGCGCGAGGATGTGCGTGAGTAGCGCGTAGCTGGCGATGTTGAACGGCACGCCGAGGAAGATGTCGCCCGAGCGCTGGTAGAGCTGGAGCGACAGTTTGCCGTTGGCGACGTGCGTCTGGAACAGGCAATGGCACGGCGCGAGCGCCATCGCGTGGAGGTCGCCGGGGTTCCACGCGCTGACGATCTGGCGGCGCGAGGCGGGGTTGGTCTTGATCTGCGCGATCAGCTCGGCGATCTGGTCGATGTGGCGACCGTCCGCGGCGACCCAGTCGCGCCACTGCTTGCCGTAGACCGGGCCGAGGTCGCCATTCTCGTCCGCCCATTCGTCCCAGATCGCGACTTTCCGCTCCTGTAGCCAGCGGACGTTGGTGTCGCCGCGGAGGAACCACAGGAGTTCGACGATGATCGAGCGGAGGTGCAGCTTCTTGGTGGTGAGCACGGGGAAGCCCTGCGCGAGATCGAACCGCATCTGCGCGCCGAACACGCTGAGCGTGCCGGTGCCGGTGCGGTCCATCGTCTCGACGCCGGTCGAGAGCACGCGGTCCATGAGGTCTAGATATTGGCGCATGCTGGGGGCGTAGCGGCGCGGGGGCGGGGGCTCAAGCGGATGTAGTTGCGCGTGCGGTCGTTGGCGGCGCGGGGCAGGCGGGTATGTGCCGCCGTCGTCCGTGCCTTCCCCTCGTATCGCCGACCTCGCCGCGGCGCGCGCGCTGTTCGCCAGCTTGCGTGATGCCACGGTAGAGACGGTGGCGGTCGCGTATCTTGATCCGAACCGGAGGCTTCTCGGGATGCGGCATGTCGTCGGGGGGCGGGATCATGTGACGATCTCGATCCGGACGGTCGCGGTGGATGCGCTGGCGTTCGGCGCTCACGGAGTGATAATCTCGCACAACCATCCGAGCGGGGATGCTACGCCGAGTGCGCGGGACGTCGCGTTCACGCGGGCACTGGCCGTTGGGTTGCGGACGTTGGAAGTGGTTTTGATCGATCACCTGGTGATCGCGGGGGGCGAGGTGACGAGTTTGCGTGCGATGGGGATCGTCTGACTTGTCGCATCGATTCCTACCGAACCTGTGGCGGGCATCAGCGGGATGGGGGCGTCTCCTAGATGACGACACAAAAGTTTGTTTCCCCGCGAAGGCGGGGACCCAGACTGGGCTCCCGCCTTCGCGGGAGAACAAGGAAGCGTGGGCTGTCGTCGGACTGCGGGCGACCGGTTCTCAAGTCTGCGACGATGGGTTTGGTGTGAGGAGCGCTAAACCCCCAATTCCACCACCCCGGCGGAGGCCGGGGCCCAGTTGGGGGACGGCGCCAACTTAGCGCCGAACGCCGTTACTACTGCCTTCCCAACTGGGCCCCGGCCTTCGCCGGGGTGGCGTGCTTTGGTTGGGTCACGACCCGAACCTAATTTCACCCCAGCCGGCACGCCCGTATCGCTTCCGGCGCCGGCCGCGGTCCGTTCGCGCGGAAAGTCGCGATGTACCCCCCGGCGGAGGGCATGTCGTCGGTATCCACCTGCGTGTACCCGACCGCCGCGAACTCGCACTTCAGCAGCGCCGGCGGCGTGCCGTGGTTCTGCGTTGGGCGGTTCGCATCGACCACCACCACCAGCCCGTCCGGCTTCAGCGACGGCCGCAGCCGCCACAGGAACTCGTAGGGCTGCTCGATCTCGTGATACATGTGCACCATCAGCACCCGGTCGAAGCTCGCCTCCGGCAGCTTGGGATCGTTCGCCTCGCCCAGCTTCACGCTGACGTTCGCCAGATCCTCGCGCGCAACGCGTTCGGCCAGTTGGTCGCGCACCGCCGGGATGATGTCCTCCGCGAGCACGCGCCCGTCCTTGCCGACGCGCGCGGCGAGGCGGATCGTGTAATAGCCTTCGCCCGCGCCGATATCCGCGACCGTCATACCCTTGCGGATCTCGCCCTTGTTCATGACCTCGCCGGCCTCGTTCAGCCGGTCGCGCGCTTCCTCGTTCGACCAGCGCGTCGAGACGATCGACGCGACCGGACGGTCGGCGGCGGGGAACACCGGCTCCTTGGGCTCGCGCTTGATCAGTGGCTTGCTGCCGTCACACGCGCATAGCGCAAGCATCGGCAGGACCATCAGGGCAAGGAAACCCCGCAAGCTCAATCGACGTCCTCCACCTCGACGGCCTCGCCGGTCACGCGCTGCGACAGCGCCGCCGCCATGAACATCTCGAGGTCGCCGTCGAGCACGTCCGACGGGCTGGTTGAGACCACGCCGGTGCGCAGGTCCTTCACCATCTGGTACGGCTGGAGCACGTACGAGCGGATCTGGTGGCCCCAGCCGATGTCGGTCTTGCCGGCATTCTCGGCGTTGGCGGCAGTCTCGCGGATCGCCAGTTCGCGCTCGTACAGACGCGCACGGAGCTGGTTATAGGCCTCGGCCTTGTTCTTGTGCTGCGAGCGCTGGTTCTGACACTGCACGACGATGCCGGTCGGGATGTGCGTGATGCGCACCGCCGAGTCGGTCGTGTTGATGTGCTGGCCGCCAGCGCCCGACGCGCGGTACGTGTCGATGCGCAGGTCGCTCTCGTTGTATTCGACCTCGATATTGTCGTCGACGACCGGGTACACCCAGACGCTCGCGAACGATGTGTGCCGCCGCGCCGCCGAATCGTAGGGGCTGATCCGCACGAGCCGATGCACGCCGCTCTCGGTCTTCGCGTAACCATACGCGTTCTCGCCCTTCAGCAGTAGCGTGGCGGACTTGATCCCGGCCTGCTCGCCCGAATGCTGATCGACCAGCTCGACCTTCAGACCGTGGCGCTCGCCCCAGCGCGAATACATTCGGCTGAGCATGCCCGCCCAGTCCTGGCTCTCGGTCCCGCCCGCGCCCGCGTTGACCTCGATATAGGTGTCGTTCGCGTCAGCTTCGCCCGCGAGCAGCGCCTTGATCTTGTCCTTGTCGGCACGCGCGGCGAGTTCGGCAAGCGACGCAACGCCGTCCGCCTCCATCTCGGTATCGCCCTCGGCCTCGGCCATCTCGATCAGCTCGGCGGTGTCGCTAAGCTCACTCTGAATAGCACGCGTCGCGCTGATCGCCTCGTCGAGACGACGACGCTCGCGCATCACCTCCTGCGCGGCCTTGGGATCGGACCAGAGCGCCTGATCCTCGACGCGCGCGTTCAGCTCGTCGAGACGACGCAGCGCGCGGTCCCAGTCGAGGAAGCGGCGCAGCAGCGCCAGCGCGTCGTTGATGGTGTCTACGTGAGCCTGCGCTTCGGCGCGCATGATATTCTCCAAAAATTCCGTCTTCTCGGCGGAGGTCGGGATCGCCGTCCCAAGCGAGCGGGGCGGGTCTCCGGCGGGCGCCGGGATGACGTCTATATAAGCGCGCTAGTAGATTCCGCCTTGTCTTTGCAAGAATTCGCTGTCGCGCGGGGCTTCGGCCTTCTTCACCGCGGTGGTGGTCGTAGCAGTCGTGGGGGCGACATCCGAGCGTCGTGCGGCGCGCCGCGGTTCGCTCTCGGGCTTGAACGCTTCCCAGATCACCGCGGGTTTCGGATCGCTGGTGTCGGGCCACGTGCCATAGACCGGCCGGCCGCTACCGCGATCGATCCGGACCATGCGGATCCCGGCGGGCGCGCGGAACGGCAGCTTGGGCAGGTCCTCATACGCCTTGACCGCGAACTGCTTGAAGATCGGCGCGGCGAGCGTGCCGCCCTGTGCTGCGCCACCGAGATTCTTCGGCGTGTCGAACCCGATATACAGCCCGCCGACGAACTGCGGCGTGCCCCCGACGAACCACACGTCGGTCGGGCCATTGTTCGTGCCGGTCTTGCCGAACATCGGCCGGTCGAGATCGCGCAGCGTCACCGCGGTACCGCGCTGGACCACGCCTTCGGTGATGTGGACCATCTGGTAGGCGGTCATCGCGTCGAGCACCTGGCGCTGGCGCGTGATCGGCCGCGGCATCGGCTTGCCGTCCCAGTCGGGCGCGTTGCAGCGATCGCACGGCCGCCAGTTCTCCGGCCAGATCACCTTGCCGTGACGATCCTGGACGAAGTCGATCAGCGATGGCGGGCCGCCCTTGCCGTTGTTGGCGAGGATCGAATACGCGTTGACCATCCGCCCGACGGTCGTCTCGCCGGCGCCAAGCGCGTAGGAGAGATACGGCGCGTAATCGCCGACGCCCATCTTCTTGATCGTCGCGACGACCTTCGGCATCCCCGTCTGCGCGGCGGCGCGCACGGTCATCAGGTTGCGCGATTGCTCGATACCCCAGCGCATCGTGTGCGGGCCGGACCCGCGCGAATTGCCGAAGTTGCGGAAGCATTTCTGGCCGAGCCGCGCGCCCTGATAGACGCAGAACGGCCCGTCGATGATGATCGAGGCCGGCGTCATGCCGTTGTCGAGCGCGGCGGAATAGACGATCGGCTTGATCGTCGAGCCCGGCTGGCGCATCGCCTGAGTCGCGCGGTTGAACGCCTGCAACCGGTCGTCGAAGCCGCCCTGCATCGCCAGCACGCGGCCCGACGCAGGCTCCTCGACCACGAACGCGCCCGAGACTTTCGGGATCGCCCGCAGCGAGAATTCGCCGCCGTCCGGCGCCACCGCGATGATGTCACCCGTTTTGATCGCGCCGAATGCGTTGCCGCCCTTGCCGCGCACCGGCATCTGCGCGGCATAGCGCGGCAGCGTGCCCATCTTACCGGTGCGGAAGCCGAGGCTCCAGGCATTACCGTCCTTGCCCGTCACGATCGCTGCGACCCAATCGCGGTAATCGAGCGCAATATTGCTGTTGAGCAACGGCTGGAGCCAGTTGTCGTCCTCGATCTCGACATGACGGATCGGGCCGTTCCAGCCGCGCCCGCTGTCGAACCGCACCAGACCATCACGCAAGGCCTGCTGCGCGAGATCCTGCAACTTCGCGTCGAACGACGTCCGCACCCACAGCCCGCCCGAATAGACGCTGTACGGGCCATCCTTCGCGTTCTCGCCGAACTTCGCCATCAGCTGGCGACGGACTTCCTCGACGAAATAGCCGCCGACGCTCTCGAACTTCGGCGTCCGCCGCATCACCGCGCCAAGCGGCTCGGCATTGGCCTGGTCATGCTGCGCGCGCGTGATGAAGCCGTTGTCGAGCATCCGGTTCAGCACGTAATTGCGCCGGATCATCGCGCGCTCGGTGTTGCGGACCGGATCGTAGTTCGACGGACCCTTGGGCAGGATCGCGAGATACGCCATCTGCGCGAGATCGAGCTGGTCGAGCTCCTTGTCGAAATAGGCATGGCTCGCCGCCTCGACGCCGAACGCGTTACGCCCGAGCGCGATCTGGTTGAGGTACAGCTCGAGGATCTGCTCCTTGGTCAGCGTGTCCTCGATCTTGTACGCGAGCACCGCCTCGCGCAGTTTGCGCGACGGCGAATAGGCGTTGCCGATCAACAGGTTCTTCGCGACCTGCTGCGTGATCGTCGAGCCGCCCTTGGCGCGCTTTCCCGTGCCGAGCTTGGTCGCATAATCATACACCGCGCCTGCGAGGCCGGGGTAATCAACGCCGTGATGCTCGAAGAACGACTTGTCCTCGGCAGCGAGGAACGCCTTCACGAGCAGCGGCGGATATTCGGCGTAGCTCAGTTCCACGCGGCGTTCGCGCGCGTAGGAGTGGATCGGCGCGCCATCGATCCCGCGGACGTTGGTCGGCAACGGTGGCTCGTAGGTGCGCAGCGTGTCGACCGACGGCAGGTCGCGCATGACCGCGAACCAGAACGCGAAGATCGCGACGAAGCCGAGCACCACCAGCACCAGCGCCGCCTTGGTCCACCGACTCGCCCACGCGCGCGCGACCTTGCCGCGGAGCCGGTCGGAAGTGCGGCCTGTCGCCGTCGTCGAGGTGGGGGAGGGATCGGACGCCATGATTACTGCCGCAGCGTCTAGCAGGTTCGCGGGCGCTTGCCAGCCTTCGGTGGGATAGGGGCGGGGTGGGCTCTCGCAACGCGTTCGGCAGCGATCAACTCGTCTGGTGCCCGGCCCGTCCGGATAGGCGCACCACCCCGGCGGAGGCCGGGGCCCAATTGGAGAGGTGGCAATAACGGAGCGCAACAGCAGTCAGCGCCGTTTCCCAATTGGACCCCGGCCTTCGCCAGGGCGGTGCTGTTGGCGGGTAGGTAAGCCATCGACGTCCGTGAGCTCGAACGATCCTCCCCCGCCAGGGGGAGGTGGCACCGAAGGTGACGGAGGGGGAGGACACGGACCCGAAGTCGTCGCTTACCGCCCCCTCCGTCAGGCAAGTGCCTGCCACCTCCCCCTGGCGGGGGGAATCGAAAGCGCGCAATCGTTGGTTTGAACTCGTACCCTCCCAAGGGACCGCCCAAGCAAAACCTGTCGCCAACCCCGCTACTGTGGCAGCAGGCGCGCATGACCCCGCCGCCGCTCCCGATCCTAGCCGTACTCCCCGACCTCCTCGTCACCCTCCGCGACCGCACCTCCGCGGTCCTCGTCGCGCCCCCGGGCGCCGGCAAAACTACCGCAGTAGCGCCAGCCCTCCTCACCGAACCCTGGTGCACGGACGAGATCCTCCTCCTCTCCCCCCGCCGCCTCGCCGCGCGCGCCGCCGCCGAACGCATGGCCTCCACCGCTGGCGAACCCGTCGGCCATACGTTCGGCTACGCCACCCGCATGGACAGCAAGCGCTCCGCCGCGACCCGCGTAACGGTCATCACCGAGGGCATCTTCGTCGCACGCATCCAGGCCGACCCCGAACTCGCCGGCGTGTCCGCAGTCCTGTTCGACGAAGTCCACGAACGCAGCCTCGACGGCGACTTCGGGCTCGCGCTCGCGCTCGACGTCCAGGCCGGCTTCCGCCCCGACCTCCGCATCGTCGCGATGTCCGCGACTCTGGACGGTGCAAGGTTTGCAGCGTTGATGGACGGCGCCCCCGTCATCGAAAGCGAAGGCCGCAGCTACCCACTCACGCTCCGCCACATCGGTCGCCAAGCCGAACTCCGCATCGAGGACTCGGTCGCCGCCGCGATCCGCCGCGCGCTCGGCGACGCGGAGGGCGGCGTGCTCGCGTTCCTACCCGGCGTGGCGGAAATCGAACGGACCGCCGATCGCCTCGCCAATCTGCCCGACGACATCGTCCTGCACGAACTCCACGGCAGCCTCGACCCTGCGGCCCAGCGCGCCGCGATCCTCCCCGAACCCGATGGCCGGCGGAAGGTCGTGCTCGCCACCAGCATCGCCGAGACCAGCCTGACGCTCGACGGCATCCGCATCGTCGTCGACTCCGGCCTCGCGAGACGCCCCCGCTACGACCGCGCCGCCGGTATGACGCGTCTGGTCACCGAGCGCGCGAGCCAGGCGGCGGCCACGCAACGCGCTGGCCGCGCCGCGCGGCTGGGGCCGGGCATCGCGTATCGACTGTGGGAAGAAGCCGCGACCGCCGGCCTCCCGCGCTACGATCCGCCCGAAATCTTGGAGGCGGACCTGTCCGCGCTGGTGCTGGCTTGCGCACTCTGGGGCGTCGGCGATCCGCGAGACCTCCGTTGGATCGACCCGCCTCCCGCAGCGGCGATCGACGAGGCGATGGCGCGGCTGACGACGCTGGAGGCGATCGAGGACGGTCGTCCCACCTCGCACGGCCGCGCGATCGCGAAGCTGCCGATGCCGCCGAGACTGGCGCACATGCTCCTGCGCGCGGGGGGGCGCGGCTTGGCAAACACAGCGGCGCAGATCGCGGTCCTGCTAGGCGAACGCGGCATCGGCGGACAGGACGTCGACCTCGAAACCCGCCTCCGCAGATGGAAAACCGAACGCGGCCCCAAAGCACAAGCGGCAAGAGCAATGGCGGACAGATGGGCGAAACTTGCCCCCCCTCCCGCAAGCGGGAAGGGGCCGGGGGGTGGGCTCGCGCCATCCTCGTCGCGCGACGTCGAGACCGGGCGCCCACCCCCCAACCCCCTCCCGCTTGCGGGAGGGGGGGCAGAGGTTTGCGTCGCGCTTGGCTTTCCCGATCGCGTCGCACGCCGCCGCGATGCGTCCGGCGAAACCTGGGCCTCGGTCGGCGGCCGCGGGTTCAAGCTCGACCCGACCTCGCCACTCGCCCGCTCGGAATGGCTCGCCGTCGCCGACACGCAAGGCTCGGCCGCCGGCGCGCGCATCCTCTCCGCCGTGGCGATCGACCAGGCTGCCGTCGAAACGCTCTTCGCCGATCGCATCGACTCGCGTCGCACCGTCACGTTCGACCCCACGACCGGCGGCATCCAGGCGCTCCGCGAACGCCGCCTCGGCGCGATCCGCCTGTCGAGCGGCCCCGATAGCGGCGCGGACCCCGACGCGATCCTCGCCGCGCTCATCGACGGCGTCCGCGAGCACGGCCTCGCGCTGCTACCGTGGAGCGACGGTGCGCAAGCGCTGCGCGACCGCGCCGCCTATGCGGGCGTACCGCTCGACGACGAAACCCTGCTCGACCGGGTCGACGAATGGCTGGCTCCCCTCCTGACCGGCAAGCGCCGACTCGACGCGATCGTCCCCGGCGCGCTCGCCGAAGCCTTGCGCAACCTACTCGGCTGGGACGCGATGCAGACGATCAACCGCCTCGCGCCACCCGATTTCACCAGCCCCGCCGGCAGCACGCACGCGATCGATTACGCAGCCGAAGGCGGCCCGCGCGTCGAGCTCCGCGTTCAAGCCCTGTTCGGCCTCGCGGTGCATCCGGTGATCGGCGAGGCCCGCGTACCGCTGGTGCTGAGCCTCACATCGCCCGCCGGCCGTCCGATCCAGACAACGCGCGACCTGCCCGGTTTCTGGGCCGGCAGCTGGACCGCGGTGGCGAAGGAAATGCGCGGGCGCTATCCCAAGCATCCCTGGCCCGACGACCCCGCTGCGGCGTCCGCGACGCTGCGCACGAAAAAGGCGGATGCAAGGGCCGCCGGTTCGCGATAAGGGGGGCTCATGCCAACCGCCCGTATTTTCCAGCGCCCCAAGAACGCCATGCAGTCCGGCAAGCACCGGACCGACGCCTGGCAGCTCGAATTCGAACCGTCGGAGCCCAAGCGCCCCGACCCGCTCACCGGCTGGGCCGGCAGCGGCGACACCCGCGACCAGCTCCGCCTGCTGTTCCCGACCGCCGAAGCGGCGATCGCCCACTGCGAGCGTGAGGGGTTTGGTTACACCGTGGTGCCGGCGCCGCAGAAGACGCTGAAGCTGCAGAGCTACGCCGACAATTTCAAGTAAGCGGGGAGAGCGGCGCTAGGCCCTCCCGTACGTCCTTGTTCTCCTGCGAAGGCGGGAGCCCAGTCTGGGTCCCCGCCTTCGCGGGGAAACAGGTATTGGTTAGAGGATCGACCCAGCCAGGATCAGCAGCATCTTGGTATCGATCGCCACCCCCGCCTTCCGCTTCTCGGCCACGAACGCCGGCACATCCGCTAGTGCCACCCGGTGCACGGTGATGTTCTCGTCGCCATCCCCGCCGCCATCGCTTACCTTGGTCAGCCCGGTGGCGCGGACCAGCGTGAAGCATTCCGACGTCATCCCCGGCGACGAATAGAACACGCCAAGGTCCTCGATCGCGTCCGCGCGGTAGCCGGTCTCTTCCTCTAGCTCGCGGCCGGCCGCCACCGCGACGCTTTCGCCCGCGGTTTCGTCACCGACCAGCCCGGCCGGTAGCTCCAGGCACGCCCGGCCCAGCGGCACGCGGAACTGCTCCACCAGGATCACGTCGCCCTCGTCGATCGCGACGATCACCGCCGCCGCGATCTCGCCCTGGCGCGCGGCGAACTCCCACGTGCCCTCGGTCTGCACGGTCAGGAATTTCCCGGCCCATACGGTCTTGCTCATAGTTCGATCAGCCTGTCTGGAAGTTCGTTCACCGGTGCACCGGTCCGCGGGAAATGCTCGGCCAGCACCGCGCCGATCTGCGCGACCGCATCCGCCATCCCGTCGCCCGGACGATCGTCGCGGACGCCGGCCAGCACCGCCGCCATCGCCGCGCCCCAGGTCTCGTTCGGCACGCGCGAGTGGATCGCGTCGTCGGCGATGATCTCCGCGCGGTGCTCGGCGAGCGACAGGTACAGCAGCACGCCGGTCGAGCCTTTGGTGCGCTTCTCGGCGCCCGCACGGAACAGGAGCAGAGCCCGCCGCCGCACGCGCCGCGCCTTGGTCGCACCCGGCGTCAGCGCAAGCCGCGCCGGTGTCGACGCCAGCACGAGCCGCACCGCCAGGAACACCAAAGTCACCAGCACCAGTGCCACCACGTACAGCGCACCCTGCGGTGCCGCCTGCCAGGGATCGAAAAGCGCGTAGATATGGTCCGCCGCGACCGGATGATATGCGAGCAACGCCAGCGTCAGCAGCATCGCAAGCACGCCCCAGTGCATCGACACGTCGTGATAGGCATCGGACTGCCGCGCGACGATCGTGACGATCTCGCCGGTCGTCGTGGTCTCCGCCTGGGTGACCGCCGCGGTGACGCGGTCGTGGTCGGTGTCATTCAACCGCATGTCACCATCCCCCCGATGCGCCGCCGCCGCCGCCGGATCCACCGCCGCCGCCGCCAAAACCACCACCGCCCCAGCCGCCACCGCCGCTATCGCCACCACCGCCCCAGCTTCCGCCGCCGCCACTACCGCCGCCACGAGTCATCGCGTCGGCGATGCTCCACAACACGATTGGCAAGGCACCGCTGCCACCGCCTCGCCCTCCATCGGTGTCGCGTTGTCCGCCCGCGCGCCGCGAGATCATCGGAATGACGATCGCCGCCAGCACGATCCCGAAGAAGATCAGCCCGATCGGCACGCCGCCGCCGCCCGAATTGGAGCGACGATGTGTCTTGTCATACTCCGCCGCTGCCGCCGTAACCTTCGCGCGCGCCTCCGCATCAGGCAGCGCGAGCTGGTCCGCCACCGCGTTGGTCCCCGCGACGATCCCGCTGGGGATGTCGCCCGCCTTGAAGCGCGGCAGGATCTGCTGGTTGATGACGACGCTGGAGAACGCGTCGGTCAGCACCGGTTCGAGGCCATAACCGACCTCGATCCGCACCTTCCGGTCGTTCGGCGCGACCAGCAGGATCGCGCCGTTGTTCGCATCCTTCAGCCCGACGCCCCAGCTCCGGATCAGCCGATTGCCGTAATCCTCGATCGGATACCCTTCGAGATCGGGCACCGTCGCGACCACCAGCTGGTTGCCGGTCGTCTTCTGCAGGTCGTCGAGCCGCTTGGTCAGCGCCGCTTCCTGCTCGGGCGGGATGACGTTCGCCGCATCGACGACGAAGCCGGTGAACTTGGGAAGAGTCTGTGCGGTTGCGGTACCGCTTCCCAGCAGCACCGCAAACGCCAGCGTCAGGAGATGGCGGAGCATAATGCTCGGATCAGCTCGCGTTGCCGAAGTTCACCGTCGGCGCGGTCTCCGCACCCGGCGTGGTCGCCGCGAACGGCACCATCGGCTTGGCGCCGTAGAAGATCTTCGCGCCGACCGCGTCGGGGAAGGTGCGGATTTTGGTATTATACGCCTGGACCGCGCCGTTGTAATCGCGCCGCGCGATCGTGATGCGGTTCTCGGTGCCCTCGAGCTGGCTCATCAGCGTGGTGTAGTTGCCCTGGCTCTTCAGCTCGGGATACGCCTCCTGAAGGCGTTGCAGCGACACGCCGACGGCACCCTGGACGCGCTGATACTGCTCCATCTTCGCCGGATCGGAGAGATCGGCGGCCGAGACCTGGACCGAGTTCGCGGCGGAGCGCGCCTGCGTCACCTGGACGAGGATGTCCTTTTCCTGCGCGCCTGCCGCCTTCACGGTCGCGACGAGGTTGGGGATCAGGTCGGCGCGGCGTTGATAATTGTTCTGGACGTCGGCCCAGCGTGCCTTCGCGGTCTCTTCCGCGGTCGGAATGCTGTTGATCCCGCACCCGGCCAGCGCCGATGCGAGGAGGATCGCGGCGGTACCGCGGGCGATTGGGGCACGTGAC
Source organism: Sphingomonas faeni (assembly GCF_003053745.1). GTDB lineage: Bacteria > Pseudomonadota > Alphaproteobacteria > Sphingomonadales > Sphingomonadaceae > Sphingomonas > Sphingomonas faeni. Next base: position 255,342 of record NZ_QAYE01000006.1, read on the forward strand.
ATCGGGGCTCTCCTGAATACCTGTGTCACCCTCATAGGACAGTCCGCAGGGTTGGCGAAACCGAAATCGATGGTTAGCGTCGGTGGAGCAACAGAGGGGGCGTAGATGCTCAAGGAATTCGCCGGTGTTTAAAGAGTTCAAGGCGTTCATCATGCGCGGCAACGTGCTCGATCTCGCCATCGCGGTGATCATCGGCGCGGCGTTCGGCAAGATCGTCACGTCGCTCACCGACGACGTGTTGATGCCGGTGATCGGCAAGATCTTCGGCGGGCTCGATTTCTCGAGCTATTTCTGGCGGATGGGGCCGGTGCCGGCAAACTACGCGGGCTCGCTGAGCGATTACGCGGCGTTGAAGAAGGCGGGCGTGCCGCTGCTCGGCTATGGCGCGTTCGCGACGCAGCTGGTCAATTTCGTGATCGTCGCGGGTATCATCTTCATGATCCTGCGCGTGGTGAACCGGACGGCGGCGTTGATCGAGCGCGAGACGGCAAGGTTGAAGCGTGAGGAAGAGGCGGTTGTCGTCGCACCTGCGCCGGAGCCGGTCGAGATCGCGCTGCTACGTGAGATCCGCGACGAGTTGAAGGCGCGGGGGTGACATGCTTGTCCCTCGCCCCTGCGGGGAGAGGGAGGGAGGAGCCGTAGGCGACGGAAGGGTGAGGGGCGTGAGGCTCGGGACGGGATCCCAACTCCCCCTCATCAGACGCTGCCGCGCCACCTTCTTCCCGAGGGGAGAAGGAAAACTAAGCCGCTACCAGTTCCTCGGCATTCGCATCCGCCAGGCTGGTGCCATCCAGGATCCGGGCGGTCTCGTCGCGCACGCGCATCATCGCAAAGCGGATCGCGCAGTCGGCTTCGCTCTTGCAATCGAGGCATGGCCGGTATGCGGTCCGGCTCACGCACGGCACCAGCGCCAGCGGACCCTCTATGATCCGGATGATCTCGCCGAGCGAAATCAGATGGCTCGGCCGCGACAGGCGGTAGCCGCCCATCTTGCCGCGATGGCTGTGGAGCAAGCCCGACTCGCGCAGGTCGGCGAGGATCAGCTCGAGGAATTTGCGCGGCACGTTCGCCTCGGCGGCGATCCGCGTCATCGGAATGGGAGGGCCACCGGCGGGAGCACCGCCAAGGAAGATCATCGCGCGGAGCGCGTAGCGGGAGCGCTGCGTCAACATAATGCAGGTTGCTATGCACGCGCTTTGTGGCGAGCGAAAGGCGGTTTGGCACGCTGTGTGCTAACCCATCGGAGATTTATCCGGGGGAGGGCAGCCATCGCGCCAGTCTTTTCATTTGGCCGGGCTTTTCAGATCGATGCGGCCCCCCTATATCGGTCATGACGTCGGGGGAATCTTCTCTTGGCGGCTATGGCGATAAACCGTGGCGTGTCATAGACACAGCGGACCCGGGGGCAGTACCCGGCGACTCCACCACCGCCCTCTTTGCAAGAGGGGGGCGATGACGGGGTCGAACTAGGATCGACGTGTGTTCAACGACGCTATGTTTCGCTCGGAATGGGACCACCGCAACGGCCCATACACAAGTGCCAACGATAACGAAGCACTCGCAATTGCCGCATAACTGACGGTCTAACGACCTAAGTTATACGGACGAAAGCGCGGTACGGGCCACACCGGGCAACAGAAGTGGACACCGGCGGTACGGGGGGCACCGAGCAACAGAAGCTCCCCACTATCCCGATATATGGTCTCATCATGCGGCCCCGATCACGCGGCAAGGCGCTCGACCAGCCGCAGCACCGGTGGACTGAAGCCAAGCGGGCCGACCAGCACGTTGGTCACGACCAGCACGCCCCCACCCCAATAATAGGCCGGATGTATCTTCCCCCGCAGGCGCAGGTCGAAGATCATCCCCACGATGACGTACACCGCCATCGACGCGAATACCGCGAGCGGCGCGAACTGGCCCAGCAGCGGCATCGGTAGGATCCGCCCGAGCGCGGGCGACATGACCAGGATCGTGCCACACAACATAAGTCGCTTGTGCCAAGCAGCCTGCTTGCGCAGCGCGATTGCCCAGGCGGTCAGGATGCCGAAGCCAATCACCCCCAGCACATCCAGCACGAGAAAAATGCCCGGTGGAAAGAACGGCGGTACGCGGTGTTGCTGGACAGCCGCAACGGTAGTTACGATGCCCAGCACGACCATCGACGTTGCGATAACGGCGCCGAGCACGCCCAGTTGGCGGTGCCTAGTAATCGATCCCCGGACGACCAGCCAGTTCTGCACGACGTAGAGGATGATCCACGCCAGGAAGGCGGCGGCATGCAAATGAACTTGCAAGGGCAGTTCGAGAAACGTCCAGTGCATCCGCGCGGCATTCAACGTGAAGCCAAAGATCACCGTGACGGCGATCGCTATCGCCATGCCGAGGAAGAAGCGGCGCTCGCTCGCAATGATATTCCGCTGCGCCGGCCGTGCACTATTCAACGATGTCATTAGGTCGCCCCCGCGAGTCTATGCTCAAGTGGCGGACGATGATCCTAATACTGCCAAGCGGCAACTGTAATGATGGTTCAGACTCAACGAGGCTATACGATGAGAAAATCCAAGTTAATACTCCGGCACAATGGCAATTAGAGCTGTAAGAGCTTGCTAAGTTGTGCGCCGGTATAAGGCTTTTGTACGAACCGCGCGGCCTTCGGCAGCGCGGCGGTCGTGCCGTTGTCGGCCCCCGACGTGACCAGGATCGCAATATCGGGGCGTTGCGCGTGAACCGCATTGGCAAGGTCGATGCCGTTTAAGGCACCGGGCATGCGGACATCAGTGAACAGCGCGGCAATGTCGGGTCGCTCTTCCAGCTTCGCCAAGGCGTCGGCCGCGTTACTGGCTTCGAGGACTTCGTAGCCGGCATCCTCCAGCACCAGATTGGAATGGACCCGGACCAGGGCATCGTCATCGACGACGAGAATAACGGACTTGGAAATAGCGGTCATATCGGTTCGAACATCCGGCATGCCGCTCCGTTCCGATATAAGTCATATTATCAAGGGATAACGAGGCGAGGCGAGCCACAAATGAGAAAGGAGCCCGGTTTCCCGAGCCCCTCCCTTCTTTGCCGTCAGCAGCAAAGGCTTAGTCGCGATCGCCGGTCAGGAACGCCGGAGCGAACTCGGGAGCCTTGTCGCCGTCGGTGCGTGCAGCACGCTCGCCGCCGCCATTGCCGCCGTTTCCACCGCCGTCACGACGCGGACCACGGCCACCGCCGTTGCCGCCTGCGTCACGGCCACCGTCGCCGTCACGACGCGGGCCACGCGAGCCGCGGTCGCCCCCATCACGACCGCCGCCGCCTTCGCCGCGCGGACCACGACCACCGCCGCCGTTGCCTGCATCACGACCACCATCGCCGTCACGACGCGGACCGCGCGGACCACGATCGCCACCCTCACGGGGCTCACGTGCAGGACGCGTGTCCTCCAGCTCTTCGCCGGTCGTCTGGTCGACGACGCGCATCGACAGGCGCACCTTGCCGCGCGGGTCGATCTCGAGAACCTTGACCTTGACCTCCTGGCCTTCGGTCAGAGCGTCGGACACCTTCTCGACGCGCTCGTTCTTGATCTCGGACACGTGGACGAGACCGTCCTTGCCACCCATGAAGTTCACGAACGCCCCGAAATCGACCAGGTTGACGACCTTGCCGTCATAGACCTTGCCGACTTCGGCTTCCTCGACGAGGCCCTTGATCCACTTGATCGCGGCTTCGATCTGCGCGGGGTCGGACGACGACACCTTGATCACGCCCTCGTCGTCGATGTCGACCTTGGCGCCGGTCTGCGCGACGATCTCGCGGATCACCTTGCCGCCGGTGCCGATGACTTCACGGATCTTCGACTTGTCGATCTGGAAGCTCTCGATGCGCGGTGCGTGGGCCGACAGTTCCTCACGGGTGTGGTCGAGTGCCTTGGCCATTTCGCCCAGGATGTGTGCGCGGCCTTCCTTGGCCTGCGCCAGCGCCTTGCCCATGATCTCCTCGGTGATGCCGGCGATCTTGATGTCCATCTGCATCGTCGTGATGCCCTCGGACGTGCCAGCCACCTTGAAGTCCATGTCGCCGAGGTGATCCTCGTCGCCGAGGATGTCGCTGAGAACCGCAAAGTTCTTGCCCTCGAGGATCAGGCCCATCGCGATGCCCGACACCGGACGCTTCAGCGGAACGCCCGCATCCATCATCGACAGCGAACCGCCGCAGACCGTCGCCATCGACGACGAGCCGTTGCTCTCGGTGATGTCCGACAGGACGCGGATCGTGTACGGGAACTCTTCCTTGGTCGGCAGCACCGGGTGCAGCGCGCGCCATGCGAGCTTGCCATGACCGACTTCGCGACGACCCGGCGCACCGAAGCGACCGACTTCACCAACCGAATACGGAGGGAAGTTGTAGTGCAGCATGAAGTTTTCATACGAAAGCCCGTTGAGGCCGTCGATCATCTGCTCCGCATCGCGCGTGCCGAGCGTGGTGGTGCAGATCGACTGCGTCTCGCCACGCGTGAACAGAGCCGAGCCATGCGTCCGCGGCAGGAAGTGGACCATCGCCTCGATCGGACGGATCTGCGTGGTGGTGCGGCCGTCGATGCGGGTGCCGTCCTTGAGGATGGCGCCGCGGACGATCTCCGCCTCCAGCTTCTTCATCAGCTTGCCGGCTGCCATCTGATCCTGCGGCGAGGCATCGGCGAATGCCGTCTTGCCCTTCGCACGAGCGGCATTCAGCAGGTCCGAACGCTTGGACTTGTCGGTCACCTTGTAGGCGGCCGCGATGTCCTTGCCGATCAGCTTCTTCAGCTTGTCCTTGGCGGTCGAGAGGTCGGCCTGCTCGGCCATTTCCCAAGGATCCTTGGCAGCCATCTCAGCCAGATCGATGATCAGGTTCGCGGCTTCGCGGCAGGCCTTGTGAGCGAACTGCACGGCGCCGAGCATGATCTCTTCCGAAAGCTCCTTGGCTTCCGATTCGACCATCATCACGGCCTGGCCGGTGGCGGCGACGACGAGGTCGAGATCGCCAGCCTTGGCTTCCTCGAGCGTCGGGTTGAGGATGTACGCGCCATCGACGTAGCCGACGCGTGCTGCGCCGATCGGGCCCATGAACGGCACGCCCGAGATCGTCAGTGCCGCCGACGCCGCGACCATCGCGAGGACGTCCGGCTCGTTCTCGCCGTCATACGACAGAACCTGGCAGATCACGTTGATCTCGTTGTAGAAACCCTCTGGGAAGAGGGGACGGATCGGGCGATCGATGAGACGGCTGGTCAGCGTCTCCTTTTCGGTCGCGCCGCGCTCACGCTTGAAGAAGCCGCCGGGGATGCGGCCGCTCGCGGAGAACTTCTCCTGGTAATGGACGGTGAGCGGGAAGAAATCCTGCCCTTCCTTGACGGTCCGTGCAGCCGTCACGGCGCACAGAACGACGGTCTCGCCGAGGGTGGCGAGAACTGCGCCATTGGCCTGGCGCGCAACGCGGCCGGTCTCGAGCGTCAGCGTCTTGCCGCCCCACTGGGCGCTTACGGTCTTGGTATCGAACATTCTTTTTCCTTCACTCCAAACGCCAGATGCGTTTGGGGCCTATGTGCGGGCTTAGCCGGCCTGCGGCGGTGTGGAGCGAGTTGTCGTTCCTTGCCAGTGCACCGAATTGTGTCCTGGCGTTTGCCTCCGCGCGAAATGCGCGGAACCAAAACCCTATATACGAAAACGGCCCCCCGAGGGGAGCCGTTCGTGTTACTTGCGGAGACCGAGCTTCGCGATCAGATCCAGATAGCGCTGGCCGTCCTTGTGACGGAGATAATCCAGCAGCGTCCGGCGCTTGTTGACCATCATGAGAAGACCACGACGCGAGTGGTTGTCCTTCTTATGGCCCTTGAAATGCTCGGTCAGGTTCTTGATGCGCTCGGTCAGGATCGCGACCTGGACTTCCGGCGAACCGGTGTCACCCTCAGCGCGCGAATGCTCCTTGACGAGCTCGGTCTTGCGTTCAGCGGTAATCGTCATGAATTCATGTCCTCGACATCACAGATTGAAACCGCGAACGACCCGGACGTCTCCGTCCTCGACCTCCACCAGCGCGACCGGGACAGCGTCCAGTTCGGCGAAGTATTGGCCATCGTCTGCGGCGATCCCGGCCAAGATACGCCCCTGTCGGAGCGCCCCTGCCTGGTCGGGGGTGAGGGAGAGAGCCGGGATGTCGTCCAGCGCCACCCTCAAGGGCAGAAGTACATCTTCAAGCGCGTTGCCTCTAGCGAGTTCGTCCAGTTTGTCCAGCGATATCGCGGACGTGAGGTCGAACGGACCGGCCTTGGTGCGGCGGAGCATGGTAACGTGGCCGACGGTGCCGAGGGCCAGGGCGATGTCGCGCGCGAGGGAACGGATGTAGGTGCCCTTCGAGACATGCGCTGTAAGCGTGACCTCCTCCAGCGGGGAGTGGAGGAGGGGCTCATCCTGCAATTCCTCCCCGACACGGGGAGGGGGACCGCCGTCCACTTGGACGGGGGTGGAGGGGGGCTCGCCACCAACGGTACGCTCGCGGAAGCCCCCCTCCACCAGCTGCGCTGGTCCCCCTCCCCGTACCGGGGAGGATAACGAATGGATCGTCACATCCCGGCTCGCCAGCACCACCTCATGCCCAGCCCGAGCCAGATCATAAGCCCGCTCCCCATCAACCTTCAGCGCTGAATAGGCGGGCGGCACCTGCGAGATCGGCCCGGTAAACTGCGCGAGCACAGCCTCCACCGCAGCGAGAGTCGGCCGAACGTCGGACGTAGCGACGCTCACGCCCTCCGCATCTAGCGTATCCGTCTGAACCCCGAACATCACCGTAAAATCATAGATCTTGTCGCTATCGAGCATCCGCCCGGCAAGCTTGGTCGCCTCCCCAACGGCGATCGGCAGAACCCCGGTAGCGAGCGGATCGAGCGTCCCGCCATGCCCCACCTTGAACTTCCCATACCCGCCGCTGCGCAAGGCACGCTTCACCGCCGACACCCCCTGCGTCGAGCCAAGCCCCAGCGGCTTGTCGAGAATGATCCAGCCATGCATGCGCGTAAGTCCTAGAATTCAGTTGAGGGGGGAGCGGCCACCCATCTACTCCGTCATCCTGACGAAAGTCAGAATCCAGAGCCATGTCCGCTGCGGTTCGTAACTCTGGATCCTGACTTTCGTCAGGATGACGGGGAGGGGTGAAGCCTACCCCAAAGCCTCACAAAAATGCCGCCGACACAGCGCGACATAGCGGTCGTTCCCGCCAATCTCGGTCTGCTGCCCCTCGGCAATCGCCCGCCCGTTCCCGTCGACCCGCAGGTTCATCGTAGCTTTCCGCCCGCACATGCAAACCGACTTGATCTCGACCAGCGAGTCCGCCAGCGCCAGCAACCGCGCCGACCCCGGAAACAGCGCCCCCTGGAAATCGGTCCGCAATCCGTAAGCCAGCACCGGTATCCCGACCACGTCGCAGACATACGCCAACTGATCGACCTGTGCAGACGTCAAAAACTGCGCCTCGTCCACCAGCACGCACGAAATCGCGTCCTCGCCATGCTGCCGAACCACGCAAGCCCCGATATCCGTCCCCGCATCGAACGCGATCGCCGGCGCCTCCAGCCCGATCCGCGACGTGATCGTCCCCGCCGCGAACCGATCGTCGATCGCCGCGGTAAACAGCATCGTCCGCATCCCTCGCTCACGGTAGTTGAAGTCCGCCTGCAACAGGTTCGTCGACTTCCCCGCATTCATCGACGCGTAGTAGAAATACAGCTTGGCCATGGGGGCAAAGAGCGGGAACGAGGGGGGATGTCCAGAGGCGTCGCGCGCTACGGGGCGGAATTGCGCAAGCAGCAAGTTGCTCCCGTACGACCGCCGCCCATCGCTCGGCCCGAGGGACCGCCGCACCATCCGTTCGTCCTGAGTAGCTGCTGAGCTTATCGAAGCGGCGTATCGAAGGACAGGTTGGGGTGCGGAACGCATGCTTCGATACGAGCCCTCGATACGCTTCTTCGAAGCTACTCGGTCTCTACTCAGCACGAACGGAAGAGGGGCGGGCAACAAGCGAGGTGCGGAGTGCTGGATGGGGCGGGGTGGCATTTTCACTAGGCCCGCCGTGAGTCCTGATCCGCTGCAAGCCGAGTGCTAGCAGCCCGGCAAAATCAATCTTCAGCCAGATCCCGCGCAACATGCGGATCCCGCAACAACTGGTCGATGTGCGTGCCCTCGTCGAAGCTCTCGTCCGCGAGGAACTTCAGCTTGGCGGCATACCGCATCTGCACCCGGTTCGCGACTTCGCGCTGGAGGTAGGCGGTGTTCGTGCGCAACGCTTTCAGCACCTTTTCCTCGTCCTTGCCGAGCAGCGGCTTCACGAAGACGGTGGCGTGGCGGAGATCCGGCGACATGCGGACCTCGGTGATCGTCACGAGGTGCTTTTCGAGCACCGGATCGTGGACGTCGCCGCGCGCGAGGATGTCGGACAGCGCATGACGCGCTTGTTCGCCGACGCGCAACGAGCGGACGGCTTTTGCTTCTGGGGTATCAGTCTTCATTCTTCTAACTCCCTCGCCCCTCCGGGGAGAGGGTGGGGGTGAGGGGCTGCCACGAACGCTGTCGCGCGGACCGCCCCTCACCCAACCCTCTCCCCGCAGGGAGAGGGCTCTAGGCCTCAAAGCGTGCGTTCGCGCATCTCGACTTCGAACGTCTCGAGGACGTCGCCGGCCTTGATGTCGACGAAGTTCGACGTGAACGTCACGCCGCACTCGAGCCCCGCACGGACCTCGGCGACATCATCCTTGAAGCGACGCAGCGATGCGATCTCGCCCTGGTAGATGATGACGTCGTTGCGCGTGATACGCGCCTTGAGCGCCTTGCGGATGTTGCCCTCGGTAACGAGCAGACCCGCCGCCTTGCCGTGCTTGCCCGCCGAGAAGACCTCGCGGATATCGGCACGACCGACGACCGTCTCGAACGCTTCCGGCCCAAGCTCGCCTGCCATCCCCGCCCGGATCTCGTCGATCAGGTCGTAGATCACGTCGTAATATTTGAACGCGACCTTCTGGCGCTCGGCGATCTCGCGTGCCTTGGCGTTCGGGCGAACGTTGAAGCCGATGATCGGTGCCCCCGAAGCGGCCGCCAACGTGACGTCCGACTCGGTGATGCCACCGACGCCCGAGCTCAGCACGCGTGCCTTGATCAGGTCGGTGGAGATCTTGTTGATCGCCCCGACGATCGCCTCGACCGTGCCCTGCGTATCCGCCTTCACGACCAGCGGATATTCGATCGCCTGCTTTTCCTTCAGCGCCGAGAACATGCTCTCGAGGCTGGCAGGAACCGATGCGGTCCGCTTGTCGGTCTTCACGCTGCGGCGATATTCCGCGACTTCGCGGGCGCGTGCCTCGTTCTCGACGACCTGGAACGGATCGCCCGCCTGCGGAACACCCGACAGACCGAGGACCTCGACCGGCATCGCCGGACCCGCTTCCTTGATCTGCTTGCCCTTGTCGTCGACCAGCGCACGGACCTTGCCGCTCTCGCCACCGACCACGAAGATGTCGCCAACCCGCAGCGTACCGCGGTTCACGAGGATCGTCGCGACCGGACCACGGCCCTTGTCGAGCTTGGCCTCGATCACCGTACCCTCGGCGGCGCGATCCGGATTGGCGCGCAGTTCGAGCAGTTCGGCCTGGAGCTGGATCTTCTCGATCAACGCATCGAGACCGATCTTCTTGGTCGCGGAAACTTCGACGTCCTGGACGTCGCCGCCCATGTCCTCGACCACGATCTCCTCGCTCAGCAGGCGCTCGCGCACCTTCTGGGCATTGGCGCCTTCCTTGTCGATCTTGTTGATCGCGACGATCATCGGCACGCCCGCCGCCTTGGTGTGGGCGATCGCTTCCACCGTCTGCGGCATCAGGCCGTCATCCGCCGCCACCACCAGGATGACGATGTCGGTGACGTCCGCGCCGCGTGCACGCATCTGCGTGAACGCCTCATGGCCCGGCGTGTCGAGGAAGGTGATCTTCGACTTGTCCTTCAGCGTGACCTGGTAGGCGCCGATATGCTGGGTGATGCCACCCGCTTCGCCGCGCACCACGTCGGTGCCGCGCAGGGCATCGAGCAGCGACGTCTTGCCATGATCGACGTGACCCATGATCGTGACGACCGGGGCACGCGGCTTCAGCGTCTCCTCGGCATCGTCGATCGTGTCGTTGGCCAGATCCTGGTCGACATCGCTGACGCGCGTCAGGTTGTGGCCGAACTCGGTGACGAGCAACTCGGCGGTATCCTGGTCGATCGTCTGCGTCATCGTGACGGGCATGCCCATCTTGAACAGTGCCTTGACGAGGTCGGCACCCTTCTCGGCCATGCGGTTGGCGAGTTCCTGCACGGTGATCGCCTCTGGGACGACGACGTCGCGGATCTGCTTGGCCTGCGCCTCGCGCGGACCACCGCTACCACGACGCTCCTTCTCACGCGCACGCTTCAGCGCGGCGAGCGAACGAGCCCGTGCACCATCACCATCGCCGAGCGCGCGGTTGACGGTGAGCTTGCCCGAAGTGCGACGATCGTCGCCCTTGCGGTCACGCTGCTGCGGACGCGCAGGCACTGCGTCGCGACGGACGCCACCAGCCGGAGCGTTGACGCCAGTCGCACCGGGGCGAGCCGCGGTCGTGCCGGCATTCGCAGCCGTGGTCGGCGCTGCGGCAGCGGGTGCTGCGACAGGCTTTGGCGGCGGCGGAGGACGCTCGGGACGCGCCACCGGCGAGAACCGGCGTGGTGCCGGGAACGCCGGATCGCGGGTCAGTTCGAGAATGGGCGGCGGTGCCGGCGGAGCGACGGGAGCCGGCGCAGGCTTGGGGGCCGGCGCAGGCTTGGGGGCCGGCGCAGGAGCAGCCACTACCGGAGCGGGCTTCGGTGCAGGCGCAGGAGCCGCGGCAACCGGTGCCGGGGCAGGCGCCGCAGCAACGGGGACTTCGACCGGCGCAGGCGCTGGCGTCGGAGCCGCGACCGGAGCGGGAGCCGCTTCGACCACGGGTGCCGGTGCCGGCGCAGGGGCCTCGACGGGCTTCGGCGCCTTGGCTTCAGCCTCGGCACGCGCACGATCGGCGACGCGATTACGCTCGTCCTCGATCGCCTTGGCCCGTTCGGCTTCCTGGCGACGACGCCCTTCTTCCAGCGTGTTCATGCGCTGCTCTTCGGCCTCGCGGAGCAGCTTGGCCTGGCGCTCCTGCGGCGACAGATTGCTCTGCTGCTGACGCACGGGGGCGGGCGCAGGCTGCGGTGCACGCGCCTGCGGTGCCGGAGCTGCGGGGGCAGCCGCCGGGGCGGGCGCAGCAACCGGTGCGGCATCCGCGACCTGCACGTCGGGCTCGCCCGGACGGCGCAGGACGCGCGCGCGCTTGGTTTCCACGATCACCGTATTCGATCGGCCGTGGCTGAAGCTCTGCTTCACCTGGCCGGTCTCGACCGTGCGCTTCACACCCAAAGGTGCGCGCATGCCAAGTTTCGGCTTCTCGTTGTCCGTGTCGCTCACTCAAATTCCTCAGTCATGTCCACGGCCGGGCGTGTTCCGGTCGATCCGGACGCCTGTTGTATCGGTGGCGCCCCATTTTGTGGTGACGCCGATGCGCCCTGCGAGGCCGTTTCGCAAGACACGGAAGAAGGTTCGGGGCCGATAAAATGCAGCCAACGGTCGAGCGCTTCGCTCACCCGCTTTGCTGCAGCGCGGTCGGTCAGGCCAATGTGTACCACATTTTCCCGCCCCAGCGCCAACGCCAATATGGTGCGCGATACCGGGAGTGCCAACCCCCGCAAACCCGAGCCCTCGACATCGTTGCCGATGCGCCACGCCTGATCGAGCTTGCGGTTGCCGTCCTCGGCCGCGTCGGACGCGTGATACAGCGCCTTCAGCTTGCCCTGCCGCGCGTTCTGCTCGATCCGGTCGGAGCCGATCAGCACCGTGCCGGAGCGCGATTCGAGCCCGAGCCGGTCGAGCGCGTTACGCTCCAGCGCGGATTCGATCTTGGCCGGAAGCTCAGGATCGATGGTGAACTCGCCGGTCTTGAACGCGCGGGAGAGAGCGCCCTTGAGCTTGCCCTTCTTGATCGCGGCTTCGAGCTCGACTCGAGTCACGCCAATCCACGCGCCGCGGCCGGGAGCCTTGGCCCGCACGTCGGGAAGGATCTGGCCATCGGGCGACAACGCGAGTCGCACGAGGTGCGGCCTGACGTCGCGCTCGCCCGAAAGGATACACTTGCGAACGGGCATGTCTTCATCCCCCTCCAGCAAGCGGGAGTGGCTAGGGGTGGGCTCGCGCTCACCTCCATTGCTGCCCTTAGCCTTAGCCTTGGACGCGTGAGATTTGGCCGAAGCGTCGCCCTTGGCCGAAGCCGGGCGCCCACCCCTCGGTCCCCTCCCGCTTGCGGGAGGGGAGGAAGGCAGGGTTTCGGTAGCGCCTAGCGCCTCATCGGGAGGGTTCCGCATGTGCGTCCTCCTGCGCTGGAGTCGTCTTCGGAGCGTCGCGGTCGACCAGGAGCTGGCCGCCCGCGCCGTAATTCTCGGTCGAGACCTCTTCGATCACGATCTGCACCGCAGCCGGGTTCTTTCCCAGCCGCTGCACGAGCGACTGGGTGACGTCGGCGACGATGCCGGACTTCTGGTCCTTGGTGGCGGACCCCGAGATGCGGATGCTGACGAAGGGCATCAGGCCTTGTCGCCCTCGTTCTTCGTGTCGGTCTTGTCCGCAGCGTCCTCGACCACAACGTCATCAGCCGAAGCGTCCTCAACCACGGCTTCGTCGGCCGTCGTCTCTTCAGTCGCAGCGTCCTCGACCACGGCGTCGTCAGCCGAAGCCTCTTCCACCGGGGTTTCGTCCGCTTCGACGTCGTCGGCCGAAGCCTCCGGAGCCTCGTCCTCGAACCAGTGCGCGCGAGCGGCCATGATGATCTCGTTGCCCTGTTCGTCGCTCAGGCCATATTCCGCGAGAATCCCGCCCTTGGGCTCGGGCCGCTTCGGCGCATCTTCATTGCGACGGCGTGGCTCGACGCGCTTCTTCTCGACCAGCTCGTCGGTCGCGAGATCTGCGAGGTCGTCGAGCGTCTTGATGCCCGCCTTGCCGAGCGTGACCAGCATCGCCTCGTTGAGATACGGCATGCCGGCCAACGCGTCCTCGACTCCAAGCGCGGTACGCTCCTCGCGGCTCGCAGCGTCGCGACGCTCGAGCGCCTCGGTCGCACGGTTCTGCAGCTCGCCCGCCAGATCCTCGTCGAAGCCCTCGATGCCGGCGATCTCCTCGACCTCGACATACGCGACCTCCTCCAGGTTCGTGAACCCTTCGGCGACCAGCAGCTGCGCGAGCGTCTCGTCGACGTCGAGCTCCTTCTCGAACATCGCCGAGCGCTCGACGAAGTCCTTCTGGCGCTTCTCCGACGCATCCGCCTCGGTGAGGATGTCGATCGCCTTGCCGGTCAGCTGCGACGCGAGCCGCACGTTCTGGCCACGACGGCCGATCGCCAGCGAAAGCTGGTCATCGGGAACGACCACCTCGATACGCTCTTCCTCCTCGTCGATTACGACGCGCGACACCGACGCCGGCTGCAACGCGTTGACGACGAAAGTCGCGATGTCGGGCGACCAGGGGATGATGTCGATCTTCTCGCCCTGCATTTCCTGCACGACGGCCTGGACGCGCGAGCCCTTCATTCCGACGCACGCACCGACCGGATCGATGCTCGAATCATGCGAGATGACGCCGATCTTCGCGCGCGAACCCGGATCGCGGGCCGCGGCCTTGATCTCGATGATGCCGTCGTAGATCTCGGGCACTTCCTGCGCGAACAGCTTCTTCATGAAGTCTGGATGCGCTCGGCTGAGGAAAATCTGCGGCCCACGGTTCTCGCGGCGGACGTTCAGGATCAGCGAGCGAATGCGGTCGTTGACGCGCACCACTTCGCGCGGGATCTGCGCGTCGCGACGGATGACGCCCTCGGCGCGACCCAGGTCGACGACGACATGGCCGAACTCGACGCGCTTGACGACGCCGGTGATGATCTCGCCCGCGCGGTCCTTATACTCTTCGAACTGTCGCTCGCGCTCGGCGTCGCGGACCTTCTGGAAGATGACCTGCTTGGCGGCCTGTGCGGCGATGCGGCCGAACTCGATCGGAGGCAGCGGATCGACGATGAAGTCGCCGAGTGCTGCGTCCTTCTGGAGCTTCTGCGCGCCCTTGACGTCGACCTGCTTGAAATAATCGTCGACCGCCTCGACCACTTCGACGACGCGCCACAAGCGCAGATCGCCGGTGTTCGGATCGAGCTTCGCGCGGATGTCGTTCTCGGCGCCGTAGCGCGAGCGGGCGGCGCGCTGGATCGCGTCCTCCATCGCCTCGATCACGATCGCCTTGTCGATCATCTTCTCCGACGCGACCGAATTCGCGATCGCGATCAGTTCCGCGCGGTTTGCGGTGACTGCCGTGGCCATCAATGCTGTCCTTCTTCGGTGTCGGCCTCGTGAGCATCGGGCTCATCGGTGGGCGTATCTTGATAGAAAACCTCGTCCGCGCCTTCGGTGGAAAGCGGCGCGGTCGCGGCGATGAGACGGTCGGTCATGACGAGCTTGGCGTCGGCGACTTGCGAAAAGTCGATCGTCATGAGCTTGTGCTTGTTGACGTCGACGGTGATCTTCGTCCCCTCGACGCCCATCAGATTGCCCGAAATCTGCTTGCGGTCCTCGAACGGCTCGACGAGGCGAATGCGCGCCTCCTGGCCTTCCCAGTCTGCGAAGTCCTGGAGCCGGGTCAGCGGACGATCGATACCGGGGCTCGATACTTCGAGACGATACGCGTCCTCGCCGACCGGGTCCTTGCCCTCGGCTTCGAGCGCATCGAACTTGTCGGAGATGCGGCGCGACAGCTCGGCGCAATCCTCGATCACCAGCTGGCGGGTGTCGGGGCGCTCGGCCATCACCTGCAACGTCGGATCGGACTTGCCGCCCTGCATGCGCACGCGCACGAGGCTGAGGCCGAGCGCGGTCGCCTCGGGTTCGATCAGGTCGGTCAGCAGGGCGATATTCGCCATCGAAATTCCAAACAGGGCCAAAGCACAGGTGATTGCCGCCGCGGAGCAAGCCCCGCAGCCTCTTCATCTGGCGATGTAGAGAAGTGGTGCCTCTATACGCGGGGTGGCGCTGCTCTGCAAGCGGGAGCAACCTTCGTTTAGTACGCTGCGTTAGCGCAGGGATTTCCGGGAGAAGATCATGATTCGCAAAACGCTGTTCGCCACTGGGTTGCTGACAACCACGCTGCTCGCCTCGACCGCTTGTTCCGCGCAACCGGCCGCGGCGGGGAAGCCATTCAAGGAGACGGTGGTCGCCGATTTCGATTCGCCCTGGGCGATGACGTTCCTGCCCGACAAGCGCATGCTGGTGACCGAAAAGAAGGGCCAGATGCTGCTCGTCTCCGCCGACGGCAAGTCGCGCCAGACCGTCGCGACGCTCACCGTCGATTCGGCCGGGCAGGGCGGCTTGATGGACGTCGTCCTCGCGCCCGACTTCGCGACCAGCCAGCGCGTCTATTTCAGCTATTCGACCGCGGGCGAGGGCGGCAAGGGCGTCGTCCTCGCACGCGGTCGCCTACGTCCGGATGGTGGCGGCGGCCAGAGTCTTGGCGAGATCGAAGCGTTGTTCAGCGCGCGGCCATTCGTCGAGGGCAATGGCCATTATTCCGGCCGCATAGCGTTCTCGCCCGACGGCAAATACCTGTTCTTCACCAATGGCGAGCGCCAAAAATTCACGCCTGCGCAGGACCCGAAGATGACGCTCGGCAAGGTCCTCCGCCTCACGCTCGACGGCAAGCCCGCCCCCGGCAACCCGCTCGTCGCAAAGGGTTTCGCGCCCGAGATCTGGAGCTACGGCCACCGCAACCTGCTTGGGCTCGCGTTCGACGCGCAGGGCAATCTCTGGGAGCAGGAGATGGGCCCCAAGGGCGGCGACGAGGTCAATCTCATCAAGCCCGGCCTCAACTATGGCTGGCCCAACGCCTCGAACGGCAGCAACTACGACGGCACCGACATTCCCGATCACAAGCCTGGTGACGGTTACGAGCCGCCTAAGGTGTTCTGGAACCCGGTAATCTCCCCCGGCGGCCTGATGATCTATTCGGGCAGCATGTTCCCGCAGTGGAAGGGCGACGCGTTCATCGGCGGTCTGTCCTCGAAGTCCCTCGTCCGTGTCCACCTTACCGGTACCAACGCGGCCAAGGGCGACCAATGGGACATGGGAGCAAGGATTCGCGAAGTCGAACAAGGCCCCGACGGCGCGATCTGGGTGCTGGAAGACGGCGGCGACTCACAAGGTCGCCTGATCAAACTGACCGCGAAGTAACCTAAATTCCCCTCCCGCTTGCGGGAGGGGTTAGGGGAGGGCACGACGTACGTACTGGCGTCCGGTCCATCAGGCGCGCCCCTCCCCCGACCCCTCCCGCAAGCGGAAGGGGGGCAGAAATGCGCTAGTCCCGCACGATCAGGTAATTCATCCGTGCCGCGGCAATCGGTTTGTCGCGCTCGTCCTGCCACGCGGTCGCCTCGACATTAGCCACCCGGTTCCCCAACCGCGTCACTACGCCCGCCGCCCGCGTAGGCTTGTCCCGGCCACCCCGCATGAAATCGACGGTAACGTTCACCGGCTTGATCCGCCCGCCACCCTCGGCTTCCAACGCATGCTGCAAAGCCGCGATAGCCGCCATCTCCAGCAACCCCGAGATCGCACCGCCATGCAGGAACCCCGGCCGCCCCAGCACGTCATCGGCAAACGGCATCAGCAACACCGGTGGCGCGCCGTCCTCGGCTTCGACCGACACGCGGAGAATCTCCGCATAGGGAGGCAAACCGATCGTCATGCCTCGATCCGTCGGTTGAGACCCATGCCGGCGACGTCGCCCACCACCATGAACGTCCCCGCGACATGCGCCAGCGGATCGCCCGGGTCGCCGTCATGCGCCTGCCCGCGCACGAACGCGATCGAGCGCGTGATCCGGTAGCATTCGCCACGGCCGATCACCGTCTTTCCCGGAGTCGCCGGCCGCAGGTAATCGACCCGCAGGTCGAGCGTCGCGTGCGGCACGAACGCCTTGCGCTTGATCCAGATCGCGAGGCTCGTCGCCATGTCCATCATCGTGATGATCGGCCCCGACGCGATCACGCCGCTCGCGCGGTCGCCGATCAGCCGTTCGTCATACGGCAGCGAAAGCTCCGCCCAGTCGTCGCCATGCGCGTGATAGCGCATCCCCAGCGCGGCACCGTGCCCGCCGAACCCGCGCGTCGCAAACCATTGTGGATCAAAACCAGCCATTGCCCGCCTCTACACGCCGGGTGGCCGCGCGCAACATTGCGGGGGAGGGCAGGGCCGGTTAGCGTCGCTGCAAAGATCGAGAGGATCGCCACTATGAACGACCGGGTTACCATCACCGTCACCGACGGCATCGCCGACGTCCGCCTCGCGCGCGCCGACAAGATGAACGCGATCGACCCGGCGATGTTCGAAGGCATCGCCGCCGCGATCGACCGGCTCAAGGGGATGGCCGAAGTCCGCTGCGTCGTCCTGTCCGGCGAAGGCAAGGCGTTCTGCGCCGGCCTCGACATGGCATCGATGGCGAACGGTGGCTCCGGGTTGGCGCTCGGCGACCGGACCGAGGAGGGCGCGAACCTCGTCCAGCAGGTCGCGTGGGGTTGGCGCACCTTGCCAATGCCCGTGATCGCCGCAGTCCACGGCGTCGCGTTCGGCGGCGGCTTCCAGATCATGTCCGGCGCCGACATCCGCATCGCGCACCCGCAAGCCCGCTTCGCGATCCGCGAAACCTACTGGGGCCTGGTCCCCGACATGGCCGGCATCGCCCTCTGGCGCACGCTCGCCCGCGACGACGTGCTGCGCGAACTGACTTACACCGCCCGCGAGTTCGATGGCGCGGAGGCGTTGCGCCACGGCTTCGTCACGCGGCTGTCAGAAGACCCACTCGGCGAGGCGATGATGCTCGCCCGCGAGATCGCGGGAAGGAATCCCCACGCGATCCGCGGCTCGAAGGCGCTCTACAACCTTGCTGCGGATGCCGATGCGGTGGCGGTACTCCACGCCGAAACCGAAGAGCAGCTGAAGGTCATCCGCACCCCCAACCAGGTCGAGCAGGTCCGCGCGAACATGGAAAAGCGCGCCGCCGTGTTCGAAGACTGAGCCCGCCCTTCCGTCATCCTGACGAAAGTCAGGATCCAGAGCCACGCACGTTGCCCTGAGTAACCCTGGATCCTGACTTTCGTCAGGATGACGGAGGGGAATGGCGCTACCTTTGAGCACCACCCCGGCGAAGGCCGGGGCCCAATTGGAAAGGTCGTAGTAACGGAGCGCTGCGGTTGTCACCACCGTCCCTCAATTGGGCCCCGGCCTCCGCCGGGGTGGGTTAGCAGACAGCCTCTCCCTACTTCGTCACCTTGTCATACGGCGTGAAATCCCGAAACCGGCAATACCCCGACGGAATCGACATACCGACCGACACCGTCCGAAACCGATCGTTCCGGCACAATTGCCCGCCATAAACATCGACGATCAACGTATCGAGCGGTCGCAACGAAGCGCACTCACCGACCGGCCCGGTCTTCCAGATCCGCTTGCCCGACTGCCGATACAGGATCGTCTGCGAATCGACGATCTCAGGCCCGTTGAGCTGTTGAAAGTCGATGCACCGCACCGGCGCTCCCGCAATCCGCCCGGCCAGCGGGTCGGACTTGCCCGCCCCGAGCATCCCCACGGTAAACAGCGCCACCGCCGCTAGAACCGTCCCGCGCATCAAGGCTTCCGATACGGGACGAAGTCGCCGAAGCTGCAACTCCCGGTCGGGAAGCGCGAGGCCTGGTCGAACGTCTGCGCAATGTCGCCGCGGCACAGCTGCCCGCTTGGCGTCCGCGTTACGAGGATATCGCCGCGCGCGATCCCCTCACATCCGCCGACGGTATCGCTGCGGTACACGAGCCCGCTATTCACCCGGTACAGGATCGTCGCGCCGTAGCCCGAGCTCTGTTTCTGCGGAAACTGGCTGATGCACGTCTCAGGCTTGCCCGGAACCAGCCCGGCGAGTTCCTTCGCCAGCTTCTCCTGCACGCCCGCCTCGCGGACCTGCGCGCGCTCGACCTCCGCCTGGGTCTGCGTACACGCGCCCAATGTCATCGCGGGCAACAAGAGCGCCGGCAGCATCAAGAGTGGCAGGGTCCGCATACGCATCGCAACGCTCCTCAAAATCCCCGCCACCCTCATGCGCTCTTTATCCGCGAAACGCATCCTTCGCCGCACGATAGCCCGCAAGCTGCTCGACCGACGTCGCCCTCAGAAACGGGTTGGTCGCCCGCTCGCGCCCGATCGTCGTCGGCACAGTAGGCTCACCCTTGGCGCGCAACGCATCGACCTCGACCATCCGCGCGACGATGTCCGCATTGTCGGGCTCGGCAACCAGCGCATAGCGCCCGTTGCTCTGCGTATATTCATGCCCGCAGAACACCTCGGTCTCGTCCGACAGCTGCGCATAGCGCTGCATGTTCGCGAACATGTCCGCCGGCGTCCCCTCGAACAGCCGCCCACACCCCATCGCGAACAGCGTATCCCCGGTGAAGATCGCCGCGTCGTCGGCAAAGTGGAACGCGATATGCCCCTGGGTATGCCCCGGCACCGTCATCACGGTCGCCTCGTGCGCGCCAAGCCGGACGACATCGCCTTCGCCGACCTGCTCGTCGAGCGTCGGGATCTTGTCCGCTTCCGCCGCCGGACCGACGACGGTGGCGCCATACGCCTTCATCTCGGCGTTGCCGCCAGTGTGATCGGGATGCCAGTGCGTCGTCCACACCCGGTCGATCCGCCAGTCGCGCTTCTTGGCAGCGGCGATCACCGGGCCCGCCTCGCCCGGATCGACCACCACCGTCTCGCCCGAGACGGTGTCGTGGATCAACCAGGCGTAATTGTCGGCCAGCACCGGCACGCGGACGATATCGAGCATCAGCGTGTCACCACTTGCCGGTATTGGGCATCGACGCCCAAGGCTCGGCGGGATCGAGCGCGCCATCGGCCTGCAACAGCTCGATCGAGATGTTGTCGGGGGTCCGCACGAACGCCATGTGCCCGTCGCGCGGCGGCCGGTTGATCGTCACGCCCGAATCCATCAGCCGCTGGCACGTGTCGTAGATGTTGTCGACGCGGTAGGCGAGGTGACCGAAGTTGCGACCCTCGCCATATTCCTCGGGATCCCAATTATGCGTCAACTCGACCTCGGCGCCCTCGTCGCCGGGAACCGACAGGAAGATCAGCGTGAATCGCCCCTTCTCGTTCTCCATCCGGCGGACCTCCTTCAGGCCCAGCGTCTCGAAGAACGCGATCGTCTTCGCCGGGTCGGTCACGCGGATCATCGTGTGGAGGTATTTCATGCTTGCTCCGAGGGTTGTTCGAACCAGCAGATAGGGATGGCGGCGGAGTCGTGAAAGGGTCCGATCGACCGCCCGAGCCCTATTCCTCCGACCGGATCAGCACCGCCTCGCCGATGAAGAAGAACAGCAGGAACGGCGCCCAGGCGGCAAGGAACGGCGGGTAGGCGCCAAGATTGCCCATCGCGAGCGCAAAATTGTCCGCGACGAAGAACGCGAAGCCGAGTCCCATGCCGATCACCGCGCGGACGAACAGCTTGCCCGATCGCGCGATCCCGAACGCCGCGACCGCGCCCAACAGCGGCATCAGCACGGACGACAGTGGCCCCGACAGCTTGTGCCACAACGACCCCTCGAGCGCCTTGGTCGGACGTCCCGCATCGGACAGGTCGGCGATCGCCGACTTCAGGGCGCCGAACGACAGCCCGTCCGCATCGACGCTCGCCAGCGTGAACTGGTCGGGCCGCACCTCCTTCGCGATCACCACCGCGCCCAGGGGGCGGACGGTGCCGCTCTTTACGTCGAACCGGTTTGCAGGGCTCACCTCCCAGCCGTTCGCGACGCGCCTGCCGTGATCCGCGCGCAAGATCGCGACGAGGTTGCCGCCGGTGCGATCGTACAGCGTGATGCCGCCAAGCCGCGTCGCATCGCCGCGCCCGCGAATCTGCGCCACCTCGATCAGGTCGTCGCCGTCGCGCACCCATACGTTGGCCCGGTCGCCGCGATCGATCGGCAGCTTGCCGTAATTCACTTTCTGCCACTGGTTCAGCGTTGCCGTCGCGCGCGCCACCACGCGGTCGTTGAACACGAAGCTGATCACCGCGACACCCAGGCTCGCGACCAGCAATGGCGCGAGCACCTGATGCGCGGACAGGCCGGAGCCCTTCAGCGCGACGATCTCGCTGTTCTGGTTCATCGTGATCAGCGTCAGGATGGTGCCGAGCAGGACCGAGAACGGCAGGAACCGCGATATGATCTGCGGCACGCGCAATCCGACATACTGCCAGATCTGCGCATCGCCATTGCCGGGAAACGCCAAGATGTCGCCGGAGTTGCTCAGCAGGTCGAGCGCCTGGAGCACCAGCACGAGCGCGGCGAGCACCGCGAACGTCCGCACTAGGAACATCCGTCCCATGTAGATCGCGACCGTCCGCGACGGGAAGAAGCTGATCAGGTTCATGCGGCTTTGCTCTTACGGAAGCCCGGAATACGCTTGGTGATCGCCTTGAACGTCTTCGAGAAGACGCGTTCCAGCGCACCGATCGGTTGCCCGCCGGGGACATAGGCGATCGTGTAGTACATCCACAGGATCAGCCCGGCGAAGATCGTGAACGGCACCCACAGCGCGATGATCGGGTCGATCCGTCCGAGCTCGCCGACGTCCGCGGCGTATTGGTTCACCTTGTGATAGGTGACGATCATCACGATCGACAGGAACACGCCGAGCGCGGACGAGGATCGTTTGGGCGGCACACCGAGCGCGAGCGCGAGCAGCGGCAACAGGAACATCGTCGCGACTTCGGCAAGCCGGAAGTGGAACTCCGACCGGCTGCCGTCGCGCTGCTCCAGCGTCTTGCCGCGCTGACCCTGCTTGGCGAGTTCGGGCAGCGTATATTCGAGATTGCGCCCGCCTCGGACGCGGAAGCTCTCGAACTTGGGCAAGTTGATCGGCAGGTCGTGGCTGGTGAAGGTCAGCACGCGCGGCGTCTTGAACTCTGGCCGGTTGTGGACGAGCGTGCCGTTGGCGAGGCGGAAGATGATGACGTTGGGATCGTCGGTCGCGAGGAACTTGCCCTTCTCCGCGGTCACGCCCAGCCAGTCGCCGTTCGGGCTCTGCGCGTGGACGAAGATGCCCGACAGCTCGCGGCCCTTGTCCTTGCTCTCCTCGATCCGCAGCGTCATCTTGCTGCCGAGATTGGTGAACTCGCCGACCTTGATCGATGCTCCGAGTGCCCCCGTGCGCAATTCGAACCGCAGGCCCTCGTAATAATAGCGCGCGATCGGCTGGACATAGCCGACGATCGCGAGGTTCAGCAGTGCCAGTGCGATCGTGTACATATACGGCACGCGCAGCAGCCGGTTGTAGCTCATCCCGACACCGCGCAGCACGTCGAGCTCGGACGAGGTCGACAGCCGCCGGAACGCGAGCAGGATACCGAGCATCAGGCCGATCGGGATGCCCAAGCCCAGATATTCGGGCAGCAAATTGGCGAGCATCCGCCACACGACGCTGATCGGGCCGCCTTGCGTCGCGACGAAATTGAACAGCCCGAGCATGCGATCGAGCACGAACAGCATGACGGCGATCAGCAGCGTCGAAAAGAGCGGCACCGCGATCAGCCGGGCCATGTAGCGGTCAATGGATTTCATGCGCGGGTTGGGCTCGGTATGCTGGGTCGCGCGGGTATAGGGGCGCACGCGCGAGGCGTCATCCTCAATCGCAACGGATCAGTGAACGATCATTCCGCGGCGATCGGGTGGTTCGTCTCGCGGCGCTCGGTGGCCATCGCCGTCATGACCGCGCGCTCCAGTCCGTTGAGCGTGAAGGGTTTACGCAACACCTCGTGCCCGCCGAACTGCGCGACGTTCACTTCGCCGGCAAACCCGGTGACGAACAGTACCGCGACGTGCGGATAGAGCGGCGAGAGCGCGGCGATCATCTCCGGACCGGTCTGGCGCGGCATCAGCACGTCAGAAATGATCAGCCCGATCCCGGGGTTCGCCGCCAGCAGCGCGGGCGCCGCAAGCGGATCGTCGCACGCGATCGGGTGATGGCCGATTTCCTCCAGCGCGCCGGTCGTCGCCGCCAGCACGCGCGGATCGTCCTCGACCACCAGGATCTGCAACGTCTCGGGCATCGTCGGTGCCGCGCTCGGCTCGACCATCGCGATCGGGACGGTCGGCAGGGGCATTGCGGCCAGCTCGGCGGCGCGCGGGAGATAGAGTGTGACGGTCGTCCCTTTGCCCGGTGCGGAAACGATGCCGACTTCGCCGTGCAACTGCTGGACCAGCGCGAAGATCTGGCTGAGGCCCAGACCTGTGCCCTTGCCGACTTCCTTGGTGGTGAAGAACGGCTCGAACACGCGCTCGGCGACATCGGGCGCCATCCCGCAGCCATCGTCGCCGACTATGATCGTAACGTAGTCGCCCGCCGCGCATCGCCCGACCTGCTCTGCCGCTAGCGTCGTCGTGCCGGTCGCGACGGTCAGCGTGCCGCGCCCGTTCATCGCGTCGCGCGCGTTGACCGCCAGGTTCAGCACCGCGTTCTCCAGCTGGACGCGGTCGGCACGGACGCATCCGCCCGCGGCATCGTCGCGCACGATGACGGTGATCGCGTCCCCCAAGGTGCGGTCGAGCAGGTCCGACATCCCGGAGACCAGCGCCGCCGCGTCGATCGTCTCCGCCTTCAGCGAATCCTCGCGACTGAAGGCGAGCAGCCGGCGGGTCAGCGCCGCTGCCCGGTTCGCGCCCTCGGTCGCGCTGTCGATATGACGACGGACGCTGGCCGGATCGCTCGCGAGGTTACGGCGCGCCAGTTCCAGACCGCCCAGCACCACCGCCAGCATGTTGTTGAAGTCGTGCGCGATCCCACCGGTGAGCTGCCCGACCGCCTCCATCTTCTGGATCTGGCGCAGCTTGGCCTCCTGCACGCGCAGTTCGGCGGTGGCGGCGGCGACCGCGGTGGTCAGCTCGTCGGCGCGCTCGCGTTCCAGCTCCGCATCGGCGAGCGCGGTCGCCCGCTCGCCGACCGCGCGGATCGTGAACCAGCCGAGCAGGATCGCGCCCAGCACGATCAGCACGCCGAATATCGCCAGCACCCCTGCGACCCAGCTCGATCGCTCGACCGACCCCAAGGCCGCCGCCGTCCGGTCGTCCAACAACGCGCGCTCGCGTGCGATCAGCGTGTCGAGCGTCGTGTTGATCTCGATGAGCGTCGGCGCCTTTCGCCCCTGGTAATAGCGTGCGAGCGCCTGGCCGTTCTTGCCGTAACGCGTGTTGAGCGCCGTCAGCGACAATTCCCGCCCGCGCGCGTCATAGGCAGCCCGGAGGCGGTCGACCCGCGGCTGCTGCTCGGGATTGTCGTTGGTGATCTGGTCGAGCCGGTCGATCTGCGTCCCCGCGAGCAGCCACTCGTCGAAATACAGCTGACCCAGCTGCTTGTCGCCGCTGATGACATAGCGCCCCAGCGACGCCTCCGATCGCGCGATCGTCCCGGACAGCGTCCGCGCGAGGATCATCACGTCATAGCTGTGCGCCTGGAGTTCGAGTGCCCGATCGCGCTGGCGATTGGCGTGGCCGAGCGTCACGATCAGCGCAATGAGCACGGCAGCACCGAGCAGGCCCATCACGACCAGCATGGCTATGCGCCACCTCGCCCCGCCCCCCTGGGCCGCAGTCTCGACCTCGTCTTGCGTCACGGCCGGTATCCTAACGCGTCGTTGCCCACACGCAATGACCTGGAATGCCGGTACCGATCGAACATTTCACGGATGTTTCCTCCCCCGCGGGGGGAGGAAACCGTCAGCCGATCACACCGACGGCGCGGCCAGCGGTCTCGAACATGCCCACGATCGTCGTGATCTGCTCGTCGGTATGTTCAGCGCACAGCGAACACCGCAGCAGGAACGTCCCCGCGGGCGTCGCGGGCGGGCGCGCCATGTTGACGTACAGCCCCCCCTCGAGCAGCGACTGCCAGATCGCGATCGCCTGTTCCTGGTCGGTCAGGATCACCGCGATGATCGCCGAGTCGGACGTCTCGGTGCCGAGCTTGAAGCCCATCGCCTTCAGCCCGCCGTGCAGCCGGCGTGCGTTCTTCCAGAGCTGCGCGCGCTTGTCGTGCGCGGTCATTAGCTTGCGGATCGATGTGGCGGCGGTCGCCACCACCGACGGCGGCAGCGACGCGGTGAAGATGTATGGGCGGCAGGCGAATCGCACCATCTCGAACTTCGGATGGTTCGACACGACGAACCCGCCGACCGTGCCGACCGACTTCGAGAACGTCCCCACGACGAAATCGACCTCGTCGGTCAGCCCCATCTCCTCGTACACGCCGCGGCCGTTGGGGCCGAAGAACCCCATCGAATGCGCCTCGTCGACCAGCACCATGCAGCCATGCTTCTTGGCGACCGCGACCATTTCCTTCAGCGGGGCGATGTCGCCGAGCATCGAATAGACGCCTTCGAGCACCACCAGCTTGCCGGCTTCCTTCGGCAGGCGGCCGAGGCGCTTGTCGAGATCCGTGACGTCGTTGTGACGAAAGCGGACGATCTCGGCATTGCCCTGCTTGCAGCCGTCGTAGATCGACGCGTGGCTGTCGGCGTCGAGGATGACGTATTCGCCCTTGCCGGCGAGCGTCGAGATGATCCCGAGATTGGCCATGTACCCGGTCGAGAACACAATCGCGCCGGTCATGTCGTAGAATTCGCGGAGCGCTTGCTCGACGTCGATATGATCGTGGAACGTGCCGTTGAGCATCCGGCTGCCGTTGGTGCCCGACCCGAACGCGTCGAGCGCGTCCTTGCCCGCCTGGATGACGTCGGGGTCGAACGTCATGCCCATGTAATTGTACGTGCCGAGCAGGATCGTGTCCTTGCCGCGGATTACCGCCTGCGTCGGCCCCTTCACCTCGTCCATCACGATCGCGAACGGATTGCGCACGCCACTGGCGATCAGCGCCTCGCGTTCGGCGATCAGCGCGTCGAATTTCGACATCAGGTCGCGTTCGGGGGCGACCTCCGGAGCGTCGACGGGGAGGGCGTGGGCGGTGGTGGCGGCTTCGGTCATCGTCATTCGGCCTTGAAAATTTCCGTTCGTCCTGAGTAGCGGCTGAGCGAAGCCGAAGACGCGTATCGAAGGGCAGGTGGTTCGATACGGGCCTTCGCCATGCTCAGTCCCTACTCACCACGAACGGGATATTTTTGATTAGTCCTGCTTCAACTTCGCGACCGCGTCGACCAGCTGGCCGACCGTCTCGATCTCGGCCTGCATGTTCATCGTGATGATGATGTCGAATTCGTCCTCGATCGCGGCGACGAAATCCATGACGGTCAGGCTGTCCCACTCCAGGTCGCCCTGGAACGTCGTCGCATCGGCGAGGGCAACGCCCTTCTTGTTGAACGGCTCGATCTGCGCGGTGACGGTGTCGTAGATCTGCTGGCGGTCGCTCATGATAATCCCTTCGGTGTCGCAGCGATCCCTGACAGGGAATTGCGGCGGCTTTTCGGCGCTATAGCAGCCCGGCGGCGCGATACCACGCCGCGGTTTGCGCGAGCGCTTGGCGGGTCGGGACGGACGGCGTCCACAGCGCGGCCGGCGGCGGCTTGTGCGAGACCCAGTCGGGGTGGCAGAAATAGCTCACCCGGTCGCGCGTGAGCTTCGCCTTGCGACGCCGGACGAGGCGGTCCGCGGCGGACGCGAGCTTCAGGAGCGCCCGAGGCGTCGAGAAGACCTTGACCGGCTTGCCCACGGCCACGCCGATCGCGCGCGCAAAGTCGCGGTTGTCCCAGCCGTTAGGCACGCCGTCGTCGGGCTCCATGATCGACGGCGCGTCGGCACTCTCGGCAAGCACCAGCAGCAGCGCGGTCAGGTCCTCGACGTACAGCAACGAGACGCGCGTGCCGGCCGGCGGCATCGGCAGATAGCCAGACCGCGCCGCCTTGAAGAGATCGAGGATATCAAGATCGCGCGGACCGAAGATCGCGGGCGGGCGGACGATCGTCCAGTCCAGCCCAGACGTCTGCACGCGCGTTTCCGCCTCGGCCTTCGACCAGCCATAGTTCGACAGCGTCGGCTCGCGCGCGGCGAGCGAGGAGACGTGGACGAAGCGGCGGATGCCGGCCGCCCGCGTCGCCTGAAGGATGCCTTCGGTTCCGGCGACGTTGCCCTTGCCGAAGCCCGCCCGGTCGGGGGCGTTGACGACACCGGCGACGTGGATGACTACGTCCGCGCCGTCGACCAGCGTCGCGAGGCTCTTCGGGCGATCAAGCGCGCCTTCGATCCAGGTCACGCCGATGCGCTTGGCCTGCGGTTTCCGAGCGAGCGCGCGGACGGTGTGCCCGGTCTCGAGCGCGTGATCGATCAGGTGGCTGCCAACGAACCCGGTGCCGCCGGTGATAGCCAGCATCATGACCGCGCTCCCGAGGTAGCATAAGAAGTATGTTCACCCGCGAAGGCGGGTGTCCAGGCTGGGCACCCGCCTTCGCGGGTGAACAAGGCCCGGCCGATCATACGAGCGCCAAATGATTGCGATGCACCAGCGCGGATCTTGGAGCGTAGCCAAGGATGGCCGCATGATCGTCACTATGGCGACCAAGCAGGCGCGCGGTATCCGCCGCATCATACTCCGCAAGGCCCCGCGCGACCGTGCCGTCGGGCCCTTCGATCGTCACCAGATCGCCCCGCGTGAAACCCCCGTCGATCCGCGTCGCGCCGGCCGCCAGCAAACTCCGCCCCCGTCCAAGCGCAGCCGCGGCTCCCGCATCGACATGGATCGCACCCTTCGCGGTCAGTCCCCCCGCCAGCCAGGCTTTCCGCGCAGACGCCGTCCGCTCGGCCGTAAATATCGTGTGGCGGGCAGGGGTGGAGAGCGGATGCTCAATCCGCCCCGACGCGATAGCCAGCGGAATACCCGCACCCGTCGCGATCCGCGCGGCCGCGATCTTCGAGGCCATCCCGCCCGAGCCCATCCCCGAGCCCGACCCGTCGTCCGCCATCCCCGCCACCGCGTCGATCCGCGGCACGCTGGCGATATGGGTCGCGGATGGATCGGTATGCGGATTGGCCGTGTAGAGCCCGTCCACATCGGACAGCAGGATCACGCCCTGCGCACCGGCCGCCTGCGCGACCCGCGCGGCAAGGCGGTCGTTATCGCCGAACCGGATTTCCTCGGTCGCAACGCTGTCGTTCTCGTTGATGACGGGCACGACCTTCAGCGACAACAGCCGGTTGAGCGTCGCGGCGGCGTTGAGATAGCGGCGGCGGTCTTCGAGATCGTCCAGCGTGACGAGGATCTGCGCCGCGTTAAGCCCCTGCGCAGCCAGCAGTTCGGCCCAGACCTGGCTAAGCGCAATCTGGCCAGTGGCAGCCGCGGCCTGCGCGTCTTCGAGACTGGCGCGTCCGCCCTTCGAAAGACCAAGCCGGCGTGCGCCCAAGGCGATCGCGCCGGACGACACGATAGCGACCTGCTGGCCTTCACCAGTTCGATCAGCAATGTCGGCAACGAGACCGGTCAGCCACTCCCGCCGAACGCTCCCATCAGGATCGACAAGCAACGCCGACCCGATCTTCACGATCAGCCGCGCGCAAGACGAAGGCGGAAACATCACTGCTCCCTCTCCCCGTCGGGGAGAGGGCCGGGGTGAGGGGCAGCCACAAGCGGTACCGCCCGGAACAGCCCCTCACCCAACCCTCTCCCCGCAGGGGAGAGGGCAAAGCAAGACGTCAGAGCGGCGACCATGCGACCGGCACTTCGCCTTCTTCCAGTTCCTTCGCCGCGCCGGGAGCCGGCCCGATCGCCTCGATCAGCTGGTCCAGCACTGCTTCGATGCCAGCGCCACTCGCGCCCGAAATCGCCATCACCTCGGCACCGCTGGCTTCCGCCAGCTCCGCCGATAGCGCCGCGATCAGCTCAGGATCGAGCATGTCGATCTTGTTCAGCGCGACGATCACCTTCTTGTCGGTGAGCCCCTCGCCGTAATTCTCCAGCTCGTCGCGCACGATCCGGTACGATTCGGCCACGTCACGGTCGTTCGCATCGACCAGATGCAGCAGCACCCGGCACCGCTCGATATGCCCGAGGAACCGATCACCGATCCCCGCACCTTCGGCCGCACCCTGGATCAGCCCCGGAATATCCGCGACCACGAACTCGCGCTGCTTGTGGCGCACCACGCCCAGCTGCGGCCGCGTCGTCGTGAAGGCATATTCACCGACCTTGGCCTGCGCGTTCGTCACCTGGTTGATGAAGGTCGACTTGCCCGCATTCGGCAACCCGACGAGGCCTGCATCGGCGAGCAGCTTCAGCCGCAGCCAGACCCACGCCTCGCCGAACGGCCAGCCGGTGCCGTGCTGGCGCGGGGTGCGGTTGGTCGAGGTCTTGTAGCTCGCGTTACCGCGGCCGCCGTCGCCGCCGCGGAACAGCACTTCGCGCTGGCCGACTTCGGTGAAGTCGATCAGCACCTCTTCCTTGTCCTCGGACAGCACCTGCGTGCCGAGCGGAACGCGGATGACGAGGTCCTTGCCGCCCGCGCCGGTGCGGTTCGAACCCGACCCGCCCGAGCCGCGCGGCGCGCGGAAATGCTGCGTGTAGCGGAAGTCGATCAGCGTGTTCAGGCCGGCGATGCATTCGAACACGATGTCGCCGCCCTTGCCGCCATTGCCGCCGTCGGGGCCGCCATATTCGATATATTTCTCGCGGCGGAAGCTGACGGCACCGGGGCCGCCCTCACCCGAACGTACGTAGATCTTGGCTTGGTCTAGAAAATGCATCGCCGCCCCATAGCGAAATTGGCGAAAATCTCCACCCTCTGCGATTCGGGTCGCGATTCGCCCCCCGAACCGATACGCTCAGCAGCGGGCAGGGGCAGCCGCGTCCTTGCTGGCGAGCAACGCATCGAGCGCGAGTTCGCGCGCCTTGCCGACCGGCAACCCGAGCGCGCGCGCCATCGGCGCTCCCATCAGCGCATCGCCGAGCGCCATCAACACCAGCGTCAACGTCTGTTCCTGGATCGGCTGGTCGCCGGGCATGTCGCCCTCCGCCAGCTCGTCGACCAGGTCATGGATCGCGGTCAGGATCGGGTCGAGCGCATTGGTATTGCCCGACAGGATCATCCAACTCGCCAGCGCGCCCGCGCCGCCCTTGCCGAACGCGTCGAAGGTCATCTCCACCACCTCGCGCGGGTCGAGTTCGCCTGCCCGCACGCGCAGAACCGCTGCACCTATAGTGCCGACGATATCCGCCGCCATCCGCGTGATCAGCGCGGTATGCAGCGCCTCCGCCGAGCCGAAATGGTGGAGTAGATTGGCGTGCGTGCGGCCGACGCGGCCTGCGACCGCCTTCAACGTGACGGCGCTGGGGCCGCTCTCAACAAGCAGGGTCCGCGCAGCCTCGACGGCGGCTTCACGCGATTCGGTGGGGGAGAGTCGCTTGCGCGGTGTTGACGTCACGGACCGGGAAACCTATTTACATCAATGTAAGTAACGAGTGTTCATTCCTGTTTGGAGGTTTCCGTGGCGAAAGCAACCACGCCTGCCGATCTGACGATCACCCCGCGCGACCGCCGGTTCGGCCGCGGTGCCGCGATTCGCCGCTGGTGGCTGAACGACGATGCCGTAGCGACCGCGTTCTACAACGCGCTGTCGGTGACGTTTCCGAAGGGCGAGGGGTATTTCGTCGACAGCGTGCGGAAGTTTCGCGAGGGCACGCCGCCCAAGCTTCACGCGGAGATCAACGCCTTCATCAAGCAGGAGGTGATCCACACCCGCGAGCACGTCGCGTTCAACCGCCACGTCACCGACCAGGGGTATGACGTCGCGCCGCTGATCGTCGATGTCGACGCGGCGCTGGCACTGACCAAGGGGCGTCCGGAGATCGCGAGCCTCGCCGCCACCACCGCGCTCGAGCATTTCACTGCGATGCTGGCGCACGAACTGATCGCGAATCCGAAACACCTCGCGGGCGGGGACCAGCAGGCGGCGGCGCTCTGGCTCTGGCATGCGGCCGAGGAGATTGAGCACAAGGGCGTCGCCTACGACACCTGGCTGCACGCAACGAGGGACTGGCCGCGGTTTACGCGCTGGCGGGTGAAGTCGCTGGTGATGCTGATCACGACGTGGCGGTTCTTCACCGGACGCGCACGGGGGATGGCGGAACTGTTGCGGCAGGACGGGCTGACCGGACCGAAGGTGTGGGCGCGGATGGCGTGGTACGCGTTCGGTAATCCGGGAATGGCGCGTAAGATCGCCGGCGTCTGGGCGGCGTATTTCCTGCCGGGGTTCCACCCGTGGAAGCATGACGACCGCGCGCTGATCGGCTTGGCGGAGAGCGAGTATGAGGCGGCGGTGCTGCCTGTTGCCAAGCGGGCGGTTGCAGTGGCTTGAGCCTCGGACTCCAGGCTTCCTACTTACGTCCTAGTTCTCCCGCGAAGGCGGGAGCCCAGGATACCAAACGCCACCGCCCGCGACCCTGGACCCCCGCCTGCGCGGGGGAGCGGCTAGGGCTGAGCCTCTACTGAGGCACCACCCCGGCGAAGGCCGGGGCCCAATTGGGGAACGTTGCTAACGGAGTACATCGCTCCGTTACTGCGACCTTTCCAATTGGGCCCCGGCCTTCGCCGGGGTGGTGTGCGATTGTGCGGCGACGGTGCTGCGACTCACGCCGCCAAAGGCATTGGCGCACATCGATCGTCATCCAGATCCAGCTCGAACATCACCGCAGGCGCCTCGCCCCCACGCCCCCGCGAAGTCCGCGGCTCGACCCGCCCCGTAGGCCGAAACCCGAGCTTCGCCAGCACTCGCCCCGACGCCGGGTTATCGACAAAGTGAAATGCATCCAGCCGGTGCAGCCCCAGCGCATGCCGCGCCATCGCCACCACCGCCTCGCCAGCCTCGGTCGCATAGCCGCGACCCCAGGCGTCCGGTGCCAGCCAATAGCCCAGTTCATGCCCCGCATCCGCCGCGCGGATACCGATCCCGCCGACGAGTCGCGGCGTGCCCGCCTCCATCGTTTCGATCATGAAATGCGGATCGTGCGGCCCCCGCGGCTGCGCCAGGAACGCCTCGGCATCCCCCAGCGCATAGGGCCAAGGCGCCCGCGCCAGCTTGGCGACCACCGACTCATGGCCGATCGCCCGCGCCAGTGCAGGCGCATCTTCCGGCCAACCTGGCCGTAATGTCAGTCTCTTGGTGCGCGCGAACACGGCTCTCTCCTATCGCGTCATTGGCTGCGCGCATGCCACGTCGGGATGACGGGACCGCGACAGCCGCGTGGAGGGAGCAATAAAAAAGGGAGCCGGGGTGACCCGTCTCCCTTGTTCAGGTTCGCTTTCGCGACCCGGGTCACCCTGGTGGGCAACCCGGATGGTTACCCGATGTTATTCGGCTGCTGCTGCCATGTCGGCAGTATCGTTCGCTGCCAGCTCGACCGAGCAGAACTTGCGACCAAGTTTGCCCTGGCTGAACACGACGCGGCCATCGACCAGCGAGAACAGCGTGTGGTCGGTACCGATGCCGACGTTCGTGCCCGGGTAGAACTTCGTCCCGCGCTGACGCACGAGAATGTTGCCAGCGACGCACGCCTGGCCACCGAACTTCTTGACGCCGAGGCGACGACCGGCCGAATCACGACCGTTGCGCGAAGAGCCGCCTGCTTTCTTATGTGCCATCTGAAGCTACTCCTTATGCCTGAGCGGCCGGGGCATCAGCCTCGGTCTGCTTGGCGGTCTGGCCACCCACGGACACGATCTTCAGGATCGTATGCTGCTGGCGATGGCCGTTCTTACGACGATAGTTATGACGACGACGCTTCTTGAAGACGATGACCTTGTCCGCCTTCGCCTGCGCGATGATCTCTGCAGCGACGACGAAGCCCTCGACGGACCGCAGCTCGGAGCCTTCGCCCGCCAGCAGAACGTCACCCAGCGTCACCGACGCACCTGCATCGCCCTCGATCTTCTCGATGACGATCTTATCTCCGGCGGCGACGCGATACTGCTTGCCGCCCGTGCGCACGACTGCGAACATGGCCCTTGTCACTTTCCAAATACGTGTATCCCACGAACGCAGGGTCCGCCGGAAGAAGCCGGGCAGCTAAGCGAGGGGGGGAGAGTTGTCAACCGCGAAGGGGCGGGAAAGAGGAGGCGCGTAGGGTCGTCCACCACAACTGCACAAGATTTTCCCCGCAAAGGCGGGGCCCAGATTGGACGCCCGTCTTCGCGGGAGAACAAACTTCACTGGATCAAAGCGATTCGCCCTTAGTGCCGATGAACCTGCCGCAGCGCGTACCGCCCATCCGCATAGTCACTGAACAGCCCATCGATCGCCGGATGGTCGACCGGCTCGTCGCTGTCGTCCGGCACCAGATTCTGCTGGCTCACATATGCGACGTAACTCGACTCCATGTTCTCCGCGAGCAGATGGTAGAACGGCTGGTCCTTCCGCGGCCGAATATCCTCGGGGATCGCCGCATACCATTCGTCGCTGTTCGCAAACACCGGGTCGACGTCGAAGATCACCCCGCGAAAGTCGAACAGCCGGTGCCGCACGACGTCGCCGATCGAGAAATTCGCGTGCGAGATCGGCGGTGCGACCACCTCGGTGGGCACGATCGGGCGGGTGATGTCGTGAGCGATACTGTCGTGTCGGGGCATATCGGCCAATTTAGGGTTTGTTTTGCGCCGCACAAGGAAAACGCGTCGAGCGGCGCCCGGAGCGCTCAAAACCCTCTTGCATCGCTGGGGCCCTTTCATTAGAGGCCGCGCTTCGACCGATCGGAGGCGCTGTTCGCAGCATCTCGGGTGACCTGCGGAGAGGTGGCAGAGTGGTCGAACGTACCGCACTCGAAATGCGGCGTACCCGCGAGGGTACCGTGGGTTCGAATCCCACCCTCTCCGCCATTTATTCCCTACACCACCGGACATTCGCCGCCAGGCGCACCGCCATTGCGCGGTCGCGCGTGCATACGGCGATGGCAATGCCCTCCGTCGCGGCCTAGACGATGGGCGGTACGACCGCCGCCGCGTCGTCGAGAAGGATGCCGCACCAAGCCTATGATATCGACCGACCAGACTCTGGCAGACCTTGGCTGGACTGCGCATTTTGCGGACCAGCTGACCGAGGACGAGCGTCTCCACGGCCACCCTGTCCGCGTGATGGCGGTGCACCGCGGCAAGATCGCGGTGTCCGGCGCCAAATCGGACGGTTTCGTCTCGCCCTATATCGCAGGCGCGCAGCCCGAGGACGATCACCCGACGGTCGGCGACTGGCTGCTGATCGACGATCGCACGCAGGAGGCGACGCGCGTCCTCCGCCGCATGAACCTGTTCAAGCGACGCTCGCCGGCCGATCCGCGGAAAGATCAGATGATCGCCGCCAATGTCGACACCGTCTTCATCGTCGCATCGTGCAACCAAGATTTCAGCATCGCCCGGCTCGAGCGCTATCTCGTGCTGGCGCGCGAGGTGGGGGTGCCCCCGGTCGTCGTCCTTACCAAGGCCGACCTGACCGACACGCCCGAGGAGTTCGCCGCCGCGGCGCGCGCGATCGAACCGGGATTGCTCGTCGAAACCGTCGACGGGCGCGACCGGGCGGACGTCAAGCGGTTGGCGGCATGGTGCGGCCCCGGCAAGACCGTCGCGTTCCTCGGTTCGTCCGGCGTCGGCAAATCCACGCTCGTCAACGCGTTGCGGGGATCGGACAGCATCGGGACGCAGGCGGTGCGGGTCAAGGACGGTACCGGCCGTCACACGACGACGGTGCGCGAGATGCACCGGCTCGACCAGAGCGGCTGGCTGCTTGACCTTCCCGGTATGCGCGAACTGCAATTGTCGGAGGCCGCGACCGGGCTGGCCGAGGTGTTCGACGATATCGCGCTGCTCGCGCAGGAG
This sequence comes from Sphingomonas faeni, assembly GCF_003053745.1. Taxonomy (GTDB): domain Bacteria; phylum Pseudomonadota; class Alphaproteobacteria; order Sphingomonadales; family Sphingomonadaceae; genus Sphingomonas; species Sphingomonas faeni. The sequence goes on from NZ_QAYE01000006.1 coordinate 290,367, forward strand.
TGCCGGTTCGCCGATTGTTCGCACGGCGTCGAGCCGGGATGCGCGATTCAGGCGGCGATCGCGGCGGGGACGCTGGCACCGGACCGCTTCGAACGCTGGTGCAAGCTCAACGCGGAGGAAAATGGTGCGGCGTCACGGCTGACGAAGCGCCGGACCCGCTGACGGCTGGGATGCCGTTGGGCATCCCGGCGACGTCCACCGGATAGGAACTTGGACGGATCGACATTCGGCTTGAGGCGCTAGGTCAGCGCTCTTCCTGTCATGCCGGACTGGTTCCGGCATCCACGGTGCCGCAAAATCGATAGAATTTAGCTTGCGGAACGGTGGGCCCCGGAACGAGTCCGGGGTGACTGAGTGGTTTTAGGACCGGCGCGCCTCAAGCTGAATATCGATCCTCCCCAAAGGCTGTCGTTATTGGCTCGACGGCATAGGGCAGGCAGCAAACGAAGATGGTTCAAAGTATAGATCGCTGCGGTGAACTATGCCGGACAAGCAAACGCCCGGACCGTTGCCGATCCGGGCGCCTGCGTGACGATCGCTCGTCAGCCCCCATTTTTTTGCTCTCGCATCTCGTCTTGCGACGGAGCGGAAAAGCAGTCCCCGAACCACGGCCGTTGCCTGTGTCTCAGCGAGTTTGTTGCTAGTTATGTCCGTAGATTTTGTCACGGTCTTTGCGCGGGGCGGCTCACGATTGAACTGCGCCTGTGGCGATTACGCAACAGACCAATCTAGACACTTCCGGATCGGGACTAACCCGGCCCTGCACGAGGGGGTGCCGCACGCCGGGCACACCGCCACGCACCGGCCTTAGAACCGGCCCGGCAGTTGCCTCGCAACGGGCCGCGTCCTAGAGCCGCTGCACTCTATCCCTAACGATCGAACCTGGCCGCCCATGATCCTGTCCCGCTACGAACGGATGATAGCCCGCCGCTATCTGCTGCCGGGCAAGGGCGAGGCGTTCATCTTCCTCGTCGCCTCGATCAGCCTGGTCGCGGTCATGCTCGGCGTCGCCGCGCTGGTGATCGTGATGAGCGTGATGAACGGCTTTCGCGCCGAGCTGTTCGACAAGATCGTCGGGCTCAACGGCCATGCGGTGGTGCAGGGCGTCGGCAACCGGCTCCCCGACTGGCGCGAGATCGTCGCCCAGGCGCAGAAGACGCCGGGCGTCACCAGCGCGCTGCCACTGATCGAACAGCCGCTCGCCGCCACCTATAACGGCCGTGCCGAGGCGGTGCTGGTCCGCGGCATGCGCGTCGAGGACATCCGCCGCAATTCGACGATCAGCAACAAGGTGATCATGGGCTCGCTCCAGTCGATTACGCAGGGCAGCGGCCGGATCGCGATCGGCTCACGCCTCGCCGAATCGCTCGGGGCGCAGGTCGGCTCGGAAATCTCGCTGTTCAGCCCGCAAGGCCAGACGACGCCGTTCGGCACCGTGCCGCGGATCGTCAGCTACACGGTCGGCGCTATCTTCGAGATCGGTGTCTATGATTACGACAAGGCGTACATCATCATGCCGATCGAGGACGCGCAGACGCTGCTCCTGATGGGCGACGCGGCCGGCATGGTCGAGCTGAAGACGGTCGATGCGGACCGCGTCGGCGAGATCCTCAAGCCGCTCGCCGACAAGATCGGTGGCAACGCGGTGATCGCCGACTGGCGGACGATGAACGCGCAGCTGTTCGAGGCACTGGCGGTCGAGCGCGTCGCGATGTTCACCGTGCTGTCGATCATCATCCTGGTCGCGGTGTTCAACATCCTCTCGTCGCTGATCATGCTGGTCCGCGCCAAGACCCGCGACATCGCGATCCTGCGAACGATGGGCGCGACGCGTGGCTCGATGATGCGGATCTTCATCGTCGTCGGCACCACCATCGGCGCGCTCGGGACGGTCGCGGGCCTCGTGCTCGGCTTCATCTTCCTGTTCTACCGACAGGGCGTCGTGAACTTCGTCCAGCTCCTCACCGGCCAGAACCTGTGGGATCCGTCGATCCGCTATCTGACCGAACTCCCATCGAAGACCGACCCCGTCGAGATCGTCGTGATCGCGCTGATGGCGCTCGTTTTCAGCTTCCTCGCGACGCTCTATCCGGCCTGGAAAGCGGCGAGTACCGACCCCGTGCAGGTGCTGCGTTATGAATGAAGGCCTCAAAATCGATCGTCAGATCGAGAAGTTCGACGATTACGTCCTCCAGACCAGCGGGCTGACCAAGAGCTTCACGCAGGGCGGCGCGACGATCGACGTCCTCCGCGGTGTCGACCTCGCGATCGCACCGGGCGAGATCGTCGCGCTGCTCGGGCCATCGGGCTCGGGCAAGTCGACGCTGTTGCAAGCCGTGGGTCTGCTCGAGGGTGGCTTCCAGGGATCGATCAGGATCGCCGGCACCGAGGCGGCCAAGCTCAACGCGCATGAGCGGACCGTGGTGCGTCGCGACAGCCTCGGCTTCGTCTACCAGTTCCACCACCTTCTGCCGGACTTCAACGCCACCGAGAACGTCGTCCTCCCGCAGCTCGTCCACGGCGCGACGCGGGTCGAGGCGGACCGGCGGGCAGCGGAATTGCTGACCCAGCTCGGTCTTGGACACCGCCTGACGCACCGCCCGAGCCAGCTCTCCGGCGGCGAGCAACAGCGCGTCGCGGTCGCCCGTGCGCTCGCCAATAAGCCCGCGCTGGTGCTGGCGGACGAGCCGACCGGCAACCTCGACGAGCATACCGCCGACATCGTCTTCGCCGAGTTCATCCGCTTGGTCCGCGAACAGGGCACGGCGGCGGTGGTGGCCACCCACAACGAGCGGCTCGCGGCCCGCATGGACCGCGTGCTGCGGCTGCATGAGGGGCGGCTGGCGTGACCTGGGGCGAGACGCCGACGCTTACCGGGCGTCACGTCACGCTCCGCCCTTTGGTCGCCAACGACATGGACTCGCTCGTCGCGGCGGCGTCGGCGGACAATTTGTGGGACACGTTCTACGCCAACGTTGCGATGATGAAGGCACCCGACCGCTGGCTCGCGGCGGCGCTGCGCGAGCAGGACTTCGGACGGGCGCGACTGTTTGCAGTGGTGGCTGGCGGGACCGTCGTCGGCACCACGCGCTTCATGCGGATGAACGAGGGCAACAAGCGGCTCGAGATCGGCGGTACCTTCTACGCCAAATCCGTACAGCGTACCGGCGTAAACACCGAGGCCAAGCTGATGCTGCTGAACCACGCCTTCGATGCCCTCGGCTGCGAATGCGTCCAGATCCGCACCGATTCACTCAACAAGAACTCCCAGCGCGCGATCGAACGCTTGGGCGCCAAGCGCGACGGTGTGCTCCGCGGGCACCAGGTGATGGCCGACAGCCGCTTGCGCGACACGGTGGTCTACAGCATCCTGCGCCACGAATGGCCCGGCGTGCGTCAGAACCTGGCGTATCTGCTGGCCCGAAACGAGGACCGCCCATGACCGCGATCACCGACTTCACCGTAAAGAACGCCGACGGCACAGCGACTTCGCTCGAACCCCACCGCGGCAAGGTGCTGTTGATCGTCAACACCGCCTCAAAATGCGGCTTCACCCCACAATATGCCGGCCTCGAAGCGCTACATCGCGATTATGCCGATCGGGGTTTCGAAGTGCTGGCGTTCCCTTGCAACCAGTTCGGCGGGCAGGAGCCGGGGGATGCAGCCGAGATCGCCAATTTCTGCACGCTGACCTACGACGTGACGTTCCCGGTCTTCGCAAAGGTCGACGTCAACGGGGCAGGGGCGGACCCGCTGTTCGAGCGGCTGAAGTCCGACGCGCCGGGCGTGCTGGGGTCGAAGGCGATCAAGTGGAACTTCACCAAGTTCCTGGTTGGTCGCGATGGGGTTGTGGTGGATCGCTATGCGCCGACCACCAAGCCCGAAGACATCCGCAAGGATATCGAGAAGCTGCTCTAGCGCCTCGACCTACCACCCCGCACTTTCACTACCACCCCGGCGAAGGCCGGGGCCCAATTGGGGGACGGCAGCGAAGACCGCTGCGCTCCATTACTGCAACCTCTCCAATTGGGCCCCGGCCTTCGCCGGGGTGGCGTATTTGGTGAGGTGGCGGCAAAATTCAAAAGAAGCTTGTTCCCCCCCGAAGGCGGGGGCCCAGACTGGACTCCCGCCTTCGCGGGAGAACATTCTAACGGGTCACACCGAGAAAGCGGGCGCGCCCTTCTTATGCGCCAGCGCGGAAGCAACCGAAGTCACCCCACCAAACAAGAAACTGATCCACAAAACATACCCAGGCAACGTCAACGCCGACCAAGGCAACGTCGCCAGCACGATCACCGCCAGCAATATATTCACCACCCCCAGCGCAATCATCAGCCCCTTGCCGCGCCGAAACCGTGCCCCAAGCCCGATCTCCAGCGCCCCACGCACACCAAGCCAAACCGCAATCAACAACGTCAGCGATATGGCCCCCGTCGCAGGCTCGAACGCCATGATCAGCCCGATCACCAGCGACACCAGCCCAAAGCCAATCGCATAGCCGCGCCCCTCATGCCCCTTGCCGGCAAAACCCGACACGATCGAAACGATCCCGGCCGCAATGAGGAACGCCCCGATCACCAGAGTCGCGGCATAGGTCGCGGAGAACGGCGACGCGAACGCCATGATCCCAAGCACCACCGACAACACGCCATACGCCAGGATCCACCCCCAGCCAGCGCCTGCACGCGGCGTACCCGCAGCCGTGGTTTCGGTATCGGCAAAACGCCCGCGTGGATCGGTCATGAAGAATGCTCCCAGAAGTCCCCGCCGCAACGGCTCGTCGTGTCCGCGGTTCCGACTGGACTCATCCCGGCTGGTCGAATCACGCCGCAGCGCCTACCTCCGGTCGATGCATTCCGGTTACGTCCCCCTCCGCGTTTTCTCCTGCTACACCATGCTCGACGGCGCCATCGATCCGAAAGCGATCGCCAAGCAGGCGCGCGCGCTGGGCTTCCCCGCCGCCGCCCTGACCGATCGCAACGGGCTCTACGCCGCGATGGCCTATTCGGATGCTGCCAAGAAGGACGGCGTCCAGCCGATCATCGGCGTCATGCTCGGCGTCGGCCGCCCCGACATGCCCGACGGCGTCGCGACGCAGTTCGACTGGCTCGCGCTCTACGCGCAGAACATGACCGGCTACGACAATCTCTGCGCGCTCGTCTCGATGGCGCATCTCGGTCGCCCGATCGAGATGCCCGCGCACGTCGATTTCGCCGCGCTCGAACGCCACACCGACGGCTTGATCGCGCTGACAGCTGGTGGCGAAGGCGGTCTCGCCCGGCTGTTCGCGGAAGGCCAGCCCGACCGCGCCCGCGCGTATCTCGACCGCCTGCAAGGCCTGTTCGGCGACCGCCTCTACATCGAACTCTCGCGCCGCAACGACGCGATCGAAACGGCGGCCGAAGCCGACCTCATCGACATCGCCTACGAGCGCAACCTGCCCCTGGTCGCGACCAACCCGTGCTGCTTTACCGAGAGCGCATTCGGCGACGCGCACGACGCCATGCTCTGCATCGCGCACTCGACCTATGTCGAGACCGAGGACCGCATCCGCAGCTGCCCCGAAGCGTGGATGAAACCGGCGAAGGTCATGCACGAGATGTTCGCCGACCTGCCCGAGGCGATCGCCAACACGCTCGTCGTCGCACAGCGCTGCGCGGTGATGGCGCCGTATCGCAAACCGATCCTCCCCAGCCTCGCCGGCGATATCGAGGGCGAGGCCAAGCTGCTCCGCGACGACGCCGAAGCTGGCCTCGAAGCGCGCCTCGCCCGGATCACCGAACTTCACGGCGAAGGCGAGGACGGCTGGCGCGACGTGTACCGCAAGCGGCTCGCGTTCGAGGTCGACGTGATCGTCCAGATGGGCTTTCCCGGCTATTTCCTGATCGTCGCCGACTTCATCAAATGGGCGAAGGACCACGACATCCCGGTTGGCCCGGGTCGTGGTTCGGGCGCGGGCTCGGTCGTCGCATGGTCGCTGACGATCACCGATCTCGATCCGATCAAGCTCGGCCTGCTGTTCGAGCGCTTCCTGAATCCGGAACGCGTGTCGATGCCCGATTTCGACATCGATTTCTGCGAAACCCGCCGCGTCGAGGTGATCCGCTACGTCCAGGAGAAATACGGTCGCGATCAGGTCGCGCAGATCATCACCTTCGGGAAACTGAAGGCCCGCGCGGTGCTCAAGGACACCGGCCGCGTGCTGCAGATGAGCTACGGCCAGATCGATCGTCTCGCGAAACTGGTTCCCAACCACCCGACCGATCCCTGGACGTTGGAGCGCGCGCTGAACGGCGTCGGCGAACTGGCGAAGGAATACGCCAACGACAACGGTGTGCGGAAGCTGCTCGACCTGGCGATGAAGCTGGAGGGCCTGCCACGCCACTCGTCGACGCACGCCGCTGGCGTGGTAATCGGCGACCGGCCCTTGGCGCAGCTCGTGCCCCTCTACCGCGATCCGCGCTCCGACATGCCCGTCACGCAGTTCGACATGAAATATGTCGAGGGTGCCGGCCTCGTGAAGTTCGATTTCCTCGGGCTGAAGACGCTGTCGGTGTTGCAGAAGGCGGTGCAACTGCTCGCCAAGCGCGGCGTAACGGTTGATCTCGAGGCGCTCGAATGGGACGATGCGGGCGTCTACGCGCTCCTGCAAAAGGGCGACACCGTCGGCGTGTTCCAGCTCGAATCCGAAGGCATGCGCCGCACGCTGTCCGCGGTCCGCCCGTCCAATTTCGGCGACATCATCGCGCTCGTGTCGCTGTATCGACCGGGCCCGATGGACAACATCCCGTCGTTCGGCCGCCGCAAGAACGGCACCGAGGCGATCGACTATCCGCACCCGCTGCTCGAACCGATCCTGTCGGAAACCTACGGCATCTTCGTCTACCAGGAGCAGGTCATGCAGGCCGCGCAGGTCCTTGCCGGCTTCTCGCTCGGCGGCGCCGATCTGCTGCGCCGCGCGATGGGCAAGAAGGTGAAGGCCGAGATGGACGCGCAGCGCGCGGGGTTCGTCGAGGGTTGCCTGAGCGTCAACGGCATCAAGAAGGCCGAGGCGAACGCACTGTTCGACTTGATCGACAAGTTCGCCGGCTACGGCTTCAACAAAAGTCACGCCGCCGCCTACGCGCTGCTCGCCTACCAGACCGCGTGGTTGAAGGCGCACCACCCGCACGAATTCTTCGCCGCCTCGATGTGCTACGATTTGCACCAGACCGACAAGCTGGCGATCTTCACCGATGACATGCGCCGTCTCGGGATCACCGCGTTGCCGCCGTGCATCAACGCGAGCCAGGCCGAGTTCGATGTCGAGGTCCTGCCCGACGTCGAGGATAACAACCTCGCCGTCCGCTACGCCCTCGGCGCGTTGAAGAGCGTAGGCGAAGGCGCGATGGAGAAGCTCATCGTCGAGCGCGTCCAGAACGGCCCGTTCGCGGGCCTCGACGATCTCGCCAAGCGAGTCGACCCGCGCCTGCTCAACAAGCGCCAGCTCGAGACGCTCGCCGCCGCGGGCGCGTTCGACGGCATCGACCAGAACCGCGCCGGCATCCACGCCACCGCCGAGACGATCCTCGCGATTGCCGCGCGCACGCACGAACAGAAGACCAGCGGGCAGGGCGGCCTGTTCGGTGATGCGGAACCCGCCGGCGACGCGATCAAGCTCCCCCCCTCGGTCCGCTGGACGCTCAGCCAGCGCATGGATCAGGAGAAGGAGGCGTTCGGCTTCTATTTCTCCGCGCACCCGGTCGATCGGCATCGCCACATCGCGGTCAGCCACGGCGCCCGCGCCTATACCGCACTGTCCGAGCTCAACATCCCCGACGACGGCAGCCGCGCCGGCGCGACGATGGCGGTGCTGGTCGAAGACGCGCGCTATCGCACCTCCGCACGCGGCAAGCGTTTCATGATGGCGCAATGCTCCGACGCCAGCGGTCAGTTCATGGCGACCTGCTTCGACGACCAGGTCTCGAAGGACCTGGAAGAGGCGGCCAAGGCCGGCGGCTGCGGCCTCATCACCGTCGAGCTCGACCGCAAGCCTGGCGAGGATACGCCGCGCGTCAGCATCAAGCGCATCCAGCCCTTCGAAGGCCTCGCCAACCTCGCGCGTTTCCAGGTGGTCGTGACGATCTCCGAGATGACCGCGTTCGCAGGCCTTGCCTCACTGCTTGCCGAACACCGCGGCGCGCGTGGCGAGGTTCGCGTCCGCGCGCAATTGCCCGATGGCGAAGTCTGCATCCTGCTGGGTCGCGACTTCCTGCTCGACGGAGAGCTTGTCGAGCACATCGAGTCGTTGCACGGTGTCGCCAAGGTGGAGATGAAGACCTCGGAAACGAGGCTCGCTCTGGTCGGTTAACAGCTTGGGAGAGCATGAATGCTCGGTGGAATGCAGGATTTCGAGCTTCGTGTTCCCCGCCTGATAGACCACGCGGCGAGAGAGCATGGCGCGAGGGAACTCGTCAGCTACTGGGCCGACGGTCGCGAGACCCGCACCAACTGGGCCGGCATCGCGCGCGACGCGCGCAAACTGGCTCAAGCGCTCGAAAAATTAGGCGTAGCGCCCGGCGACCGGGTCGCGACGCTGGCGATGAACCACGCGCATCACCTCGTCGCCTGGTACGGCACGATCGGTATGGGCGGCGTGATCCACACGATCAACCCGCGCCTGTTCGACGAACAGCTCGTCTATATCGCCAACCACGCCGAAGACCGCGTAATGCTCTACGACAAGGCGTTCCAGCCGCTGGTCGATCGCCTGCGGGGGCAGTGGGGCAGCATTAGCCACTACATCTGCTTCGATGACCTGGGACCTGACGGCTTCCAGGCGCTCCTCGACGCCGAGGACGGCGACTATGAGTGGATTGAGGGCCCCGAGCGCGAGCCGTGCATGCTCTGCTACACCAGCGGCACCACCGGCAATCCGAAGGGTGTGCTCTATACGCACCGCTCGACGCTGATCCACGCGATGGCCGAAGTCGCGCCGTGGGTGTTCGATCTTTCCCCCAACGCGGTCGTGCTCCCGGTCGTGCCGATGTTCCACGCCGCCGCCTGGGGCCTGCCGTTCGCCTGCGCACTATCGGGGGCGAAAGTCGTTTACTCCGCGGTCAACGATCCGGCCGTGCTGTGCCGCCTGATGAACGACGAAAAGGTGACGCACTCCGCCGGCGTGCCGACCGTCTGGCTCGCCATGTTCGGCCACATGGACGCGACCGGTGACGCGCCCGCGCACCTGCGACTGGTCACGATCGGCGGCTCGGCCGCGCCGCGCGCGATGATCGAGCGGATCATGGGAATGGGCGCGACCGTCAAGCACCTCTGGGGCATGACCGAGACCTCGCCGATCGGCACCGCCGGCTTCGCGCCCCCGCACTGGGACGACATGAGCCACGAGGAGAAGCTGGACCTCGTCGGCAAGCAGGGCAGCGTCCCGTTCGGCATAGAACTCCGCATCATCGACGACGAAGGCACGGTGCTAGCCCGCGACGGCAAGGTCGCCGGCAGGTTGCAGGTCCGCGGCCCCTGGGTGGTCCAGCGCTATTTCGGCGCCGACGAGGATGCGGTCGACGCGGACGGCTGGTTCGACACCGGCGACGTGGCAATGCTTCACGTCGATGGCACGATGCAGATCACCGACCGCTCGAAGGACGTCATCAAGTCCGGCGGCGAATGGATCAGCTCGGTCGATCTCGAGAACGCCGCCGTAGGTTGCCCCGGCGTCGCGGAGGCGGCGGCGATCGGCATCCACCATCCGAAATGGGACGAGCGCCCGCTGTTGCTGGTAGTCCGCAAACCCGGCAGCGACGTCGGAGAAACCGAGATCCGCGAACACCTGGCCAAGCACGTCGCCAAATGGTGGCTCCCCGACGCGATCGTGTTCGTCGACGATCTGCCGCACACCGCGACGGGCAAGTTGCTCAAGACCGCCCTTCGCGAACGGTTCAAGGATTTCGCGCTCGCGTCGGCCTGACCGGTCTTCAAGCGACTCCCGACGCGGCACTCATGCCGCGCGGGGCGTCCGCTTGGCTTTTCTGATCCGCGGTTCGACCAGCATGTCAGCCGCCGCCTTGATCTCCTGCCGAAGCTCGTCGCGCTTCTCGTGGATCGAGGCGATGACGGGGCCCATCGCCACGCCGAGATCGACCAGCACCGCCTCGGCCAGTTGCAGCGAACTCTCCAGCGTTTCCGGCACCGCGTCGGTGACGCCTGCGCGGTACAGCTCGGCTGCATGCGCCGTATCTCGCGCACGCGCCACGATCGGCAGGTCCGGGGCCAAAGCCCGCACCCGCCTCGCCAGGCGTACCGTCAGCACCGGATCGTCCATCGTCAGGATCAACGCCTTGGCGGTATGCAGCTTCAGCCTGTCGACCAATTCCGCGCGTGCCACGTCGCCGAACAGCACCGGATGTCCCTGCGCTCGCGCTGCTTCGACCGAGTCGATATCCGCCTCGACCGCGACGTACTTCTGCCCGTGAACCGCGAGCATGTCGGCGACCATCCGTCCGACCCGACCAAAGCCGATCACTACGGTACCAGGGCCCTCGTCGTCGATCTCTATATCGCCGGCATCGGCACCCGACCGGCTTTCGAGTTGACGCGAGACGGTGCGGCCGAGCTTTGCCAGCAGCGGCGTGATCGTCAGCCCGATCGCAGTGACGGTCTGCCAGAAAGCGGCGGTCGACGGCAGGATCAACTGCGCCTGCGCGGCCGTCGCAAGCACGATCAGCGTCGTCTCGGAAGGGCTACCCATCAGCAAGCCTGTCTCGGCCGCGACCCCGCGCCGCGAATTGGCAACCCGCAGGAACAGGAACGTGACGATCGCCTTGGTCGCCACCACGCCCGACACCGCGAGTAGCAGCGATGGCCAGTTTTGCGCGATCAGCCGGAGGTCGAGGCTCATGCCCACGGTGATCAGGAACACGCCGAGCGCTAGGCCCTTGAACGGCGCGGTGATGACCTCGACCTCGCTGTGATATTCGGTCTCGGCGATCAGCAGTCCCGCGAGCAGCGCGCCGACGATCGGCGACAGCCCGGCGGCCGTTGTCGCGACGCTCGCGACGATCACCACCAGCAGCGACGCGGCGAGAAACAGCTCAGGGCTCTTGGTCCGCGCAGCCTGTCCGAACAGCCGGGGGAGGACGACCCGCCCGCCGATATACATCGCGATGACGGTCAAGCCGCCGCGCAGCGCCACGCCGGCGATGTTCGACCAGCCGTCTGCACTCGCAGTTGGGGCCAGTGCACCAAGCACGAAGATGATGGGGACAAGCGCCAGATCCTCGAACAACAGCATAGCGAAGGCACCACGCCCGACCGCACCCGTCGTGCCCACAAGTGGCAGGACTAATGCTGTCGAGGAGAGCGCGAGCGCGAACCCGAGCCCCATCGCGCCCGCCCATTCCTGGCCGATGAAGTGCAGCGCCGTGCCGATGATCAGCGCCGAGCCGATCAGTTCGGCGGCGCCGGTGCCGAACACCAGTCGCTTCATCGACCATAACCGCTTGAACGAGAGTTCGAGGCCGATCGAAAACAACAGCAGGATGATCCCGAACTCGGCGAACGGTTCGATCGATTCCGGGTTGGAGATGGTCAGGTAATACAACCACGGCGCGGAGCCGGTGAGCGAGCCCAGGCCCGCGGGACCGACCAGCAGGCCGACCAGAATGAAACCGATGACGGGGCTGACCCGGAACCGCGCGAACGCGGGAATGACGAGGCCCGCCGCGCCGAGAATGACGAGCGCGTCACTGAAACCTTGATTGTCGAGCCGTAATGCCATGCTACGCTTAGACCAGCCTTGCGGCGAGGCGGCTAGGCTGTTTGTGTCGTAGAGGGGCGAAACGCCATGCACATGCGAACACCGAAACGGGCATGGACGCTATGGATCGTCGGGCTCGCGCTGGCCTGCGCGCTGATCCCGCTGATCATGTACCACGGCCATCTCTATTATGCGGAGGGCGGGGCACGAGCATCGACGGTCCGGGGATGCTTTTGACGTCTGCGATCCTCACAAGCCCAGGCTGGGGCGCGACGTGGCTGACGATCATCGCGCTGTACCTTGTCGGCTATCGCGGGGCGGGACCGTTGACGCTGGGCGTCGGTACCAATTTCTCATCGATCCTGTTGTCGATTATCGCATTCGCTCTGACCGGGCTTTTCCTGTGGCTCGCGTGGACCCGGGTCGAGTTCTGGAAACCTTCACGCATACCGTTCACGGCGCATCTGGTCGGCTGCGCCGTCTATTTCCAGTATCTCCGCGCCGCCGGCGTCAACCGCAGCGTACGCGTCGGATCGGAATGAACGGACCGGGCGGTATTGCACCGCCCGGTCGTCAGATCAGGCCCAGTTGGCCATTTCGGTCTCGAGGTTCGAGCGGACCTGTTCGAAGAACTGCTCGGTGGTCATCCAGGGCTGGTCGGGGCCGATCAGGATCGCGAGATCCTTGGTCATGTGGCCGTTCTCGACCGTCTGGATGCAGACGCGCTCGAGCGTCTCGGCGAACTTCGTCACGTCGGGCGTGTCGTCGAACTTGCCGCGATACTTGAGGCCACCGGTCCACGCGAAGATCGACGCGATCGGGTTGGTCGAGGTTGCTTTGCCCTGCTCGTGCATGCGGAAGTGGCGCGTGACGGTGCCGTGCGCCGCCTCGGCCTCGACGGTCTTGCCGTCCGGGGTCAGCAGGATCGAGGTCATCAGGCCGAGCGACCCGAAGCCCTGTGCGACCTGATCCGACTGAACGTCGCCGTCATAGTTCTTGCAGGCCCAGACGAACTCGCCGTTCCACTTCAGTGCAGAGGCCACCATGTCGTCGATCAGGCGATGCTCGTAGACGATGCCGGCTTCCTTGAACTTGTCCTTGAACTCGGCCTCGAACACCTCGGCGAACAGGTCCTTGAAGCGGCCGTCATAGGCCTTGAGGATCGTGTTCTTGGTCGACAGGTACACCGGCCACTTCAGGTTGAGGCCGTAGTGCATCGACGCGCGTGCGAAATCGCGGATCGAGTCGTCGAGGTTGTACATCGCCATCGCGACGCCGGCCGACGGGAACTGGAATACCTCGCGGTCGATAACCGTGCCGTCGTCGCCTTCGAAGACGAGGCGCAGCTTGCCCGGACCCGGGACCAGATAGTCGGTCGCGCGGTACTGGTCGCCGAATGCGTGACGGCCGACGACGATCGGGTGCGTCCAGCCCGGGATCAGGCGCGGGACGTTCTTGATCACGATCGGCTCGCGGAAGATGGTGCCGCCGAGGATGTTGCGGATCGTGCCGTTGGGCGACTTCCACATCTTCTTCAGGCCGAACTCGGTGACGCGCTGCTCGTCGGGGGTGATCGTCGCGCACTTCACCGCGACGCCGTGCTTCTGCGTGGCGAGCGCGCTGTCGATCGTGACTTGATCGTCGGTCGCGTCGCGATGCTCGACGCCGAGATCGTAATAATCGAGCTGGATGTCGAGATACGGCTTGATCAGGCGCTCGCGGATCCATTCCCAGATGATCCGGGTCATCTCGTCGCCATCGATCTCCACGATCGGATTCTTTACCTTGATCTTCGCCATGTGCGCGTCCTTCGGGGGAGGGGTTTGAGGAGCGTCTAGGGGAGCATGCCGCAGCGATCAACCGTTCGCCAACCACTGGTCCTACAAGGAAAAGCCGGTTCATCGTTGTATCGCGCGTCGTGCACGGATAGACCCGCGGGTTATGGCATCGCTCGACAAGCCGCCCGTCACGACCTCCACGGTCAAATGGCGATTTCCCGCAGTCCATCCGGAGGGCCACAAATACGTCGCGATCGCGACCGGCATCACGCTGCTGCTGACGATTCTCAGCCACGTGCTGTTCTGGCCGATGGTCGGCGTCGTGATCTGGGTCGCGACGTTCTTCCGCGATCCGATCCGCACCACCCCACAAGGCGAAGGCCTGATCGTCGCGCCTGCGGACGGGCTGATCACGATGATCCAGCGCGTGCCGATCCCGCGCGAGCTCGCCGGCGATAACGGCCTCGGCGATGCGCCGCTGGTGCGCGTGTCGATCTTCATGTCGGTGTTCGACGTGCACATCAATCGCACGCCGATCGCGGGCACGATCCGCCAGGTGGTCTATATCTCAGGCAAGTTTCTCAACGCCGACCTCGACAAGGCGAGCGACGAGAACGAGCGCCAGCATTTTGTCGTTGAAGATCGCCACGGCATGCGGATCGGCTTCACCCAGATTGCCGGCCTGGTCGCGCGCCGCATCCTCGGCTTCGTGAAGGCCGGCGACATGGTCGCGGTCGGCCAGCGCATCGGCCTGATCCGGTTCGGTAGCCGAGTCGACGTATACCTGCCCGATCATGTCGTGCCACAGGTGTGCCTCGGTCAGCGTAGCATCGCGGGTGAGACCGTGCTCGGTCGCGTCGGTGGCGTTCCGGTCGGTGGTATCGCGCAGTGATGGACCGCGACGGTTCGACCGATCCGATCGAAGAGCGGGGCCGGGGGAGGTTCGGTCGCACACGTCGGGCACCACGCGGCCTCCCGCTGCGCGCCGTCGCTCCCAACGCCGTTACCGCGCTAGCCCTGTGTTCGGGCCTGAGCGGCGTCCGGTTCGCGATCGGCGGGCAGTGGGAAAGCGCCGTCGCGATGATCATGGTTGCGGGCGTGCTCGACGGCCTCGATGGTCGGATCGCCCGGATGCTGCACGGCGAAAGCCGGTTCGGTGCCGAGCTCGATTCGCTGTCCGACGCTATCTCGTTCGGCGTCGCGCCTGCGTTGATCGTCTATCTCTGGTCGCTGACGGCGTTGCCGCGTGTCGGCTGGATCTGCTCGCTGATCCTCGCCGTGTTCTGCGCGCTGCGTCTCGCGCGCTTCAACGCCAAGATCGACGAGAGCCACCAACCGCACAAGTCCGCGGGTTTTCTAACCGGCGTTCCGGCTCCGGCAGGTGCTGGCTTAGCGCTCATGCCGATGTTCTTCTGGTTCTGGACCGATGAACCCAAGTTCGCGTCGCCGTATTTCGTCGCGCCCTGGGTCGCGTTCGTCGCACTGCTGATGGTGTCGAGTATCGCCACCTATTCGTGGAGTTCGGTCAAGCTCCGTAGTAACATCCGGTTCGAGGCCATCGCGCTCGTCGTGCTGCTCGGCGCCGCCATCGTGAGCGCGCCGTGGCATACGCTCAGCATCATCTGCGTGCTGTACCTGCTCTCGATGCCGTTCAGCATCGCGGGTTACGCAAAGATCAGGCGGCAGCGTTCCAGCGGCGGGCGGGCACCGGAGCCGACGTCGAAGCCCAGCGCCTGACTGCAATCCGGCGCTCCGCAACGGCCAGTGTGCGGAGTGGCTGGAACGCGGGCTCGACGTTGCCCATCGCGAGGCGGACGATACGATCCCACTGCGGCGCGATCGACGAGACGATCATCATGCCCGCGACCGCGAATGCACCAGCAAAAACCATGAAGCTCAGAACCAACATCACGTCCGCCTTCCTATGAGTTGCGAACAAATTCCTAATATCCGCAAACACTTGGTCAGAAACATCGTTCCACTCGTCGCATTTCGAATCCCGTCATGCCGGGGTGATTCCGCGCCGAGTCGAACATCTGTTCCCGTCTGAGCCCTTTATGTTCTCATTGCGTTCCTTGAGTCAAGTGGGCTTGCGCGATTGCTTTTCGAATAGAGCCACGCTAAGGGCCGCGCCTCTAACCCCGCATGGGAGGCATCATAGCCCGGTGCGTCACGGTCATTCGGCCACGACGTCATCCGCTTCCCAGAGGCACAACCGGAAGGATATATCCCTATGGCGGCTCCAGTCGTCTCCATGCAGCAGCTCATCGAAACGGGCGCGCATTTCGGCCACCAGACTCATCGGTGGAACCCCAAGATGAAGCCTTACATCTTCGGTGATCGTAACGGCGTCCACATCCTCGACCTTTCGCAGACCGTGCCGCTGTTCGCGCGCGCGCTTGAGTTCGTCTCGTCGGCGGTTGCCGGTGGTGGCAAGGTCCTGTTCGTCGGCACCAAGCGCCAGGCGCAGGAGCCCGTCGCAGACGCAGCGCGTCGTTCGGGCCAGCACTTCGTCAACCATCGCTGGCTGGGCGGCATGCTCACCAACTGGAAGACCATCTCGGGTTCGATCAAGCGTCTCAAGACGCTTGAGGAAATGCTGTCGGGCGACACCGTCGGCCTGACCAAGAAGGAAGTCCTTCAACTCACCCGCGAGAAGGACAAGCTCGAGCTTTCGCTCGGCGGCATCCGTGACATGGGCGGCATTCCCGACGTGATGTTCGTGATCGACGCGAACAAGGAAGAGCTGGCGATCAAGGAAGCCAACACGCTGGGTATTCCCGTCGTCGCGATCCTCGATTCGAACGTGTCGCCGGACGGCATCGCCTTCCCGGTTCCCGCGAACGACGACGCAGCCCGCGCCATCCGCCTGTACTGCGAGGCGATCGCGATCGCAGCGACGCGCGGCGGCCAGGAGCAGCAGCGCCGCACCGGTGCCGACATCGGCGCGATGATCGAGCCGCCGAAGGAAGAGGCGTTGAGCGCAGACCCCGTCGTCGAGGCATCTGCCGACACGACCGAGGCTGCGGCGAACGCCGACATTGCTGCCGAGCTGGCAGCCGAGGGTGAGCGCCAGATCGACGCATAAGCGTCGTCGCCGAACCGTCATGCGGGCGGGGTAGGGCGAAAGCTCTGCCTCGCCCGCAACCATATTCAGACCTAAAAAGGATTAGAGACATGGCCGATATCACGGCAGCGATGGTCAAGGATCTGCGCGAGAAGAGCGGCGCGGGCATGATGGATTGCAAGAAGGCGCTGAGCGAGAACGCCGGCGACATGGAGCAGGCGATGGATTGGCTGCGCACCAAGGGGCTCGCAGCCGCCGCCAAGAAGTCCAGCCGCACCGCGGCCGAGGGTCTGGTCGGCGTCGCCGTGTCGGGCACCAAGGGCGCCGCGGTCGAAGTCAATTCGGAGACCGATTTCGTCGCGAAGAACGACCAGTTCCAGTCGTTCGTCCGTGACGTCACGCAGATCGCGCTCGCAACGGGCGGCGACATCGAGGCTCTGAAGTCGCAGGCGATGCCATCGGGCAAGACCGTCGAGGAAGTCCTGACAAACAACGTCGCGACGATCGGCGAGAACCAGTCGCTGCGCCGCTCGCGCACGCTGGAAGTCAGCAAGGGTGCGGTCGTTCCGTACATCCACAATGCAGCGGCCCCCGGCCTCGGCAAGATCGGCGTACTCGTCGCGCTTGAGTCGGAGGCTTCGGACGAGGTTCTCCAGGCGCTCGGCAAGCAGCTCGCGATGCACATCGCAGCCGCGTTCCCGAAGGCGCTCAACGAAGCAGACCTCGACGAGTCCGAGATCGAGCGCGAGCGCGCGATCGCGACCGAAAAGGCCGCCGAGTCGGGCAAGCCTGCCGACATCATCGCCAAGATGGTCGAGGGCGGCATCGCCAAGTACCGCAAGGAGCACGCCCTGGTCAGCCAGCTGTTCGTGATGGACGGCAAGACCAAGATCTCCGACGTCGTCGCCAAGGCCGGCAAGGATGCGGGCGCCGAGATCAAGCTGGTGGACTATGTCCGCTTCCAGCTCGGCGAAGGCATCGAGAAGGAGCAGTCCGACTTCGCAGCCGAGGTTGCTGCTGCATCGGGCGTGCCCCAGGCATAAGCCGACTTCCTCCCTCGCCCCTCCGGGGAGAGGGAAGGGGCCCGCCGCGCTTGGGGTGGGAAGGGTGAGGGGAGTGGTGAGGTCTCGAACCTCACTCCCCCTCATCCGGCCCTACCGGGCCACCTTCTCCCCGAGGGGAGAAGGACGATGAGGTATCCGTTCAGGCTGCCTCGTCATCCTCGCGAAGGCGGGGATACATACACTCCGACGCCGGTGATCTCTCGAGACGCCAGCCCAAACGGGTTCCCGCCTCCGCGGGAATGACGATAATTCTCTGGTGCGCGAGTTTCGCGAACGAGGATTTTCCGTCCGATCTCCATCGAGTTTCGATGCACGCGCCGCACAGCGCTTCACATCCCGGGCCTCGCCGCCTAAGGTCCGCGCCGCCCCGCCAATCACAATTCGAGATTTATGACGCCTCCGCGCTACAAACGTATCCTGCTGAAACTGTCGGGCGAAGTCCTGATGGGGCCGTCGGGTCTTTCGATCGATCCGACCGTCACCGCGCGCGTCGCGCAGGAGATCGCGGACATCAAGGCCAAGGGCTACGAGATCTGCATCGTCGTCGGTGGTGGCAACATCTTCCGCGGCATGGCGGGCGCGGCACGCGGGATGGACCGCGCGACCGGCGATTACATGGGCATGCTCGCGACCGTGATGAACGCGCTCGCCGTGCAGAACGCGCTCGAGCAGATCGGCGTCGACACGCGTGTCCAGTCGGCGATCCCGATGGCGTCGGTCTGCGAGCCGTTCATCCGTCGTCGCGCCGAGCGTCACCTGGAGAAGGGCCGCGTCGTGATCTTCGCCGCCGGCGTCGGCAGCCCCTATTTCACCACCGATTCGGGCGCCGCGCTGCGTGCTGCCGAGATGAAGTGCGATGCGCTGTTCAAGGGCACTTCGGTCGACGGCGTCTATAACGCCGACCCGAAGACACACCCGGACGCGGTGCGCTACGAGACGGTTACGTACAGCCGCGTGCTGTCCGACGACCTCAAGGTCATGGACGCGAGCGCGATCGCGCTGTGCCGCGACAACAACATCCCGATCGTCGTCTTCAACATCCGCGAACCCGGCAATCTCGCCGCGGTCCTAGCCGGTGATGGCGTGTCGACGATCGTCCAGAACGAGCAGGAGCTTTAAGATGGCCGCATACGACAAGACCGACCTCGAACGCCGCATGGCGGGTGCCGTCGAAGCGCTGAAGAGCGATCTCGCAGGCCTGCGCACGGGCCGTGCGTCGACCGCGCTGCTCGATCCGGTGATGGTGACGGTGTATGGGTCGTCGATGCCGCTGAATCAGGTTGCGACCGTGTCGGCGCCCGAGCCGCGGATGCTGTCGGTGCAGGTCTGGGACAAGTCGAACGTCGGCCCGACCGACAAGGCGATCCGTTCGGCCGGCCTCGGGCTCAACCCGATCGTCGACGGCCAGACGCTGCGCCTGCCGATCCCGGACCTGACCGAGGAGCGCCGCAAGGAGCTCGCCAAGCTGGCCGGCCAGTATGCCGAGAAGGCGCGCATCGCGGTCCGCAACGTCCGTCGCGACGGGATGGATTCGCTCAAGGTCGACGAAAAGAAGGGTGTGTTCGGCGAGGACGAGCGCAAGCGTCACGAGACCGAAGTGCAGAAGCTGACCGACAGCATCATCGCCGAGCTCGATGCGACCGCGACCGCCAAGGAAAAGGAAATCCTGGGCAAGTGAGATTGCAGGCCTCCTCGGCCGCGCCGCTCGCTGCTGTTCCTGTGGGCGGCGCGGTGCCGCGTCATGTCGCGATCATCATGGACGGCAATGGCCGCTGGGCGAAGAAGCGGTTCCTGCCGCGCTTCGCCGGGCACAAGGCCGGCGTCGAGGCGGTACGCAAGGTGACGCGCGCGGCGCGCGCGATGGGGATCGAGGCGCTGACGCTTTACGCGTTCTCGTCGGAGAACTGGCGGCGTCCGGCCGAGGAGGTCAGCGACCTGATGGGTTTGCTGCGGCATTTCATCCGCAGCGACCTCGACGAACTCGCGCGCGAGAACGTCCGGCTGCGCGTGATCGGCGATTATCACAGCTTCTCGCCCGATCTAGTGGCGATGGTCGATGACGCCATTGCGCGGACTGCGGGGAATAGCGGGCCGATCTTGGCTATCGCATTGAATTATGGCGCGCATGCCGAGTTGGTGACCGCCGCGCGGCGACTGGCGGAGCGGGCGCGTGATGGCGGGCTGGACCCGGCGGATATCGATGTGGCGACGATCGAGGCGGAACTCGACACGCATGACCTGCCACCGCTGGATCTGATGATCCGGACGTCGGGCGAGCAGCGCTTGTCGAACTTCCTGTTGTGGCAGGCGGCGTATGCGGAGCTCCTGTTCGTCGACACGCTCTGGCCCGACTTCGACGCGGCCGCGCTCGCGGATGCGGTTGCGGCGTTTGGTCAGCGTCAGCGCCGCTACGGTGGTCTGTGAGCCTTACCGATCCTGAAAAGGCGCCCGATCAGGCGTTGCGCACGCCGTCCAATCTCCAGCTTCGGATGGTCGCCAGCGTCGGCATGATCGCAGTCGCGAGCCTCGCGCTGACGCTCGGCGGGATCGCGTTCTGGGTGCTTGGGGTGGTAGCGGCGCTGTTCATGATGGCGGAATGGTCGATGCTACAGGGCGTCGATGCGAAGACCAAGCGGATGACGCAGTTCGCGCTGTCGGTGCCGCTCGCGCTCATGGCGCCGGCGTCGCTGATCCTCGTGATCCATGATTTCTTCACGCTGGGGCTGCTCGTGGGGGCGGCGTTCTTCGTCGTCATCACGACGCGCAAACCAAAGCTGGCGCTGGGCATCATCTACTGCGGTCTTCCCGTGTTCGCGCTGATGATCATCCGGCGGCAGGACGAGGGCATCCTCTTCACGCTGTGGGCACTGTCGCTGGTGTGGGCATGCGATATCGGCGCGTTCTTTACCGGGCGGACCCTGGGCGGGCCGAAGCTGGCGCCGGTGATCAGCCCGAACAAGACGTGGTCGGGGCTGATCGGTGGCGTCGTGCTGGCGAGTGCGGTCGCGGCGGTGCTGCATATGCAATACGGCCTGCCGATGCGGATGACGCTGGCGACGCCGATGCTCGCGGTGCTCGCGCAGATGGGCGATCTTTACGAGAGTTGGTTGAAGAGAGTGGCGGGCGTGAAGGACAGCGGGAATATTCTGCCCGGTCATGGCGGCGTGATGGATCGGCTCGACGGGCTGGTCCCGGTCGCGCCGGTCGCGGCGTTCCTCGTCCTGCTCCCGCATTTCAACGCATGAAGAGCGTCACGATTTTGGGCGCTACCGGTTCGGTCGGTACCTCGACGCTCGACCTGATCGAGCGGGAGCCCGATCGGTTTCGCGTCGTTGCGCTAACCGCGAACTGCGACGTGACGAAACTCGCAGCGGCTGCGATCCGGACCAAGGCCGAGTTCGCCGTCGTAGCGGACGAAGGGTACCTTCCCGAACTTCGTGAGGCGCTGGCCGGAACAGGGATCCGCGCGGGCGGGGGTGCCGAGGCGATCGCCGAGGCGGCGTCTTCGGGCGCGGACTGGACGATGGGGGCGATCGTCGGTTGTGCGGGATTGAAGCCGGTGATGGCGGCGATCGAGCAGCGCGGCACCGTCGTGATCGCCAACAAGGAGCCGCTGGTTTCCGCCGGCGATGTGATCCTCGCCGCTGCCGAGCGGACCGGCGCGACGTTGCTTCCTGCCGATTCCGAGCACAACGCGATCTTCCAGTGCTTCGATGCGACTCGGCCTGAACGTGTGCGGCGGATCATCCTGACGTGCAGCGGCGGGCCGTTCCGCGATTGGACGACGGAGCAGATGCGCGGCGTGACGCTGGAGCAAGCGGTCAAGCATCCCAACTGGTCGATGGGTGCGAAGATCTCGGTCGATTCGGCAACCTGCATGAACAAGGGCCTCGAATTGATCGAGGCCGCGCGGCTGTTCCCGATTCCGCACGACCGGATCGAGATCGTCATCCATCCACAGTCGGTGATCCACAGCCTCGTCGATCATGTCGACGGGTCGGTGCTGGCGCAGCTCGGGCCTCCCGACATGCGAACGCCGATCGCGCACACGCTTGCCTGGCCCGACCGGATGGCGACGCCGATGGCACCGCTCGACCTCGTCGCGATCGGCCGACTCGACTTCGAGGCACCCGATCCGGTCCGCTTCCCCGCGTTGCGGCTCGCCCGCGAGGCGCTCGACGCAGGTGGCGCTCGACCCGCAATTCTCAACGCTGCCAACGAGGTAGCGGTCGAGGCATTCCTGCAACGACGCATTGGCTTCCTCGAAATTGCCGCAATCGTCGAACATACATTGTCGTGTTATGACCCGGCCGCGCCGGACAGCGTCGATGCCGTGCTGGCGATCGATGCCGAGGCGCGGATCTTGGCGGGCGAGCGTGTGAAGGATTACGCGGTTTGATCGAAACACCCGGTGTCCTGCTGACCATATTGTCGTTCGCCGTGGTGATCGGCCCCCTCGTGTTCGTGCACGAGATGGGACATTATCTCGCCGGGCGCATTTTCGGGATCAAGGCGGACGCCTTCGCGATCGGCTTCGGCCACGAGATCGCGGGTTTTACCGACAAGCGCGGCACGCGGTGGAAGTTCGGGTGGCTGCCGCTCGGCGGTTATGTAAAGTTCGCGGGCGACATGAACCCCGCCAGCCAACTCTCGGCCGAGTGGCTCTCGCTGCCCGCCGAAGAGCGCCAGCGCACGTTCCAGTCCAAGCCGGTATGGCAGCGCGCGATCGTTGTGGCGGCCGGCCCGGTCGTCAACTTTGTCGTCGCGATCCTGATCCTCGCCGGCTTTGCGTTTGCCTATGGCGACATCCGGATGCCGCCGATCGTCGGTGGCACCGTTCCCGGTAGTGCCGCCGCAGCGGCAGGCCTGCAGGCGGGCGACCGGATCACCGGCATCGGCGGCCGCTCGGTCGAGACGTTCGACGATATGGCGCGCTACGCCCGCATCCGCGCCGGCGAGCGGACCCGGATCGACGCGGTTCGCGGTGACCGGACGCTGTCACGTGACATCGTCATTGGTACCGAACTGCAGCGCGATCGCTTTGGTAACGAATATCGGATCGGTCGCCTAGGCATCGCCGGCAGCAAGCCGATCATCGTCCCTGTCAGCCTGGTCGAGGCTCCGCTCATCGCGGTAAAGCGGACCGGCGAGATCGTCTCCATGATGGTCGAGACGCTGGGGCAGGTCATCACCGGTCGCCGCTCGGTCAAGGAACTCGGCGGGCCGCTCAGCATCGCCAAGGTCTCGGGCGAGCAGATGTCGCTAGGCCTCGACGCCTATGTCTTCCTGATCGCACTCGTGTCGATCAATCTAGGGTTCATCAATCTGCTGCCAGTGCCGATGCTGGATGGGGGCCATTTGTTCTTCTATGCGATCGAAGCGTTGCGCAGGCGTCCGGTCGAGCCGCAGGTTCAGGAATGGGCGTTTCGTGGCGGTCTTGCGGCAATCCTCGCGCTGATGTTGCTCGTGACCTTCAACGATCTCGGCAATTTCGGGCTCTGGAAGAACTTGGCCGGCTTGATCGGCTGACGACGATAGGGCAGGGCGGGCGCGCCTTGTATGTGCACGTTTTTAAGGTGGGTTTGGTGACAGCGATCAACGGTTACGATTTCGCGCGTAGGGGCGCCCTGCTGCTTGCAGGAACGATCCTGTCGGGCGTTCCCGCCTTTGCGCAGACGGCACCCGCCGCCTCGCCTTCCGCTGGGCCTTCTACCGCGCCCGCCGGAACGGCGACGCGTAACGGTGCGCCGCGAGTCGCTCCGCCGGTAGTAACGCCCGTCGGCGCGCCGGTATCCGTGCGGACGATAAAGACTTTGCGCGTCGAGGGATCGCAGCGCATCGAGGGTGAAACGGTGCTCAGCTATACCAAGCTGCGCGTCGGCATCCCCTATACCGCCGAGACGCTCGATCAGGCGCTGAAGGACCTTCAGGCCAGCGACCTGTTCGCGGATTACTCGATCGCTGGTGTCGAGGACGGCAACATCGTTCTCCGCGTGCGTGAGAACCCGATCATCAATCGCGTGATCATCGAGGGCAACAAGGCGCTCAAGAGCGACAAGATCACGAAAGAGATCAAGCTCGCGCCGCGCCAGATCTTCACGCGCACCGCAGTCCGCCAGGATATCGCGCGGATCATCGAGCTGTATCGTCGCCAGGGCCGCTTCGCCGCGGTGATCGATCCGAAGATGGTCAACCTCGACCAGAACCGCGTCGACGTGGTGTTCGAGATCAGCGAAGGGCCGAAGTCGAAGGTCCGCCAGATCAACATCCTCGGCAACGAGGTGTTCTCCGACGACCAGATTCGCGGCCAGATGGCGACCAAGCAGTCGCGCCTGTTCCGCCTGCTGTCGTCGGCGACCAGCTACGATCAAGATCGCCTGTCCTACGATCAGCAGAAGCTCCGCCAGTTCTACCTGACGCAGGGCTATGCCGATTTCCGCGTGACGTCGGCGGTTGCCGAGCTGACGCCGGACAAGAAGGACTTCATCATCACGTACGTGGTGGAGGAGGGCAAGCGCTACAAGTTCGGTGATGTCACCGTCGACAGCCAGATCCGCGACTTCGACAACACCAAGCTGGCGGCCACGCTGCCGCTGAAGAAGGGCGACTGGTACAACGCCAAGCTGGTCGAGGATTCGGTCGACAATCTCAGCCAGACGGCGGGCCTGTTCGGTTACGCGTTCACCGAGGTGAACCCGGAGTTCCAGAAGGACGCCGAAACGCTGACGATGGGGATTAATTTTAACATCGCCGAAGCCAAGCGTACCTATGTCGAGCGGATCGAGATCAACGGCAACACCCAGACGCAGGACAAGGTCGTGCGTCGCGAGATCCGTCTGGCCGAGGGCGACGCGTTCAACAGCTTCCAGGTCAAGCGCTCGCAGGATCGCATCAACTCGCTGGGCTATTTCGCCGACAAGATGGAGATCAAGCAGCTGCCGGGCTCCGCGCCCGACCGCGTGATCCTCGAAACCAACCTTGAAGAGAAGTCCACCGGCGAGCTGCAGCTGTCGGCCGGCTATTCAAGCCTCGAGCGCTTCATCATCCAGGCGAACATCACGCAGCGCAACTTCCGCGGCAAGGGCCAGGAATTGCGCGCGGGCGTCAACTATTCGAGCTACTCGAAGTCGATCGAGCTGGGCTTCACCGAACCGTACCTGTTCGACAAGAACATCGCAGTCGGTGGCGACATCTTCCGCCGCGACTATAACTCGTTCAACTATGTCGGCAACGATCGCCAGACCAACTATTCACAGGTCTCGACCGGCTTCCAGCTTCGTGCAGGCGTGCCGCTGACTGAATTTTGGTCTCTGTCGGCCCGCTATGGCTTGTCCTACGACGAGGTTAGCCTCGACAGCCAATATCTGAACGCAAACGGTTCGTGTAACCTCGAAGTGGCGGGTCGATATCTGTGCGAAGCGATCGGTAATCGTTGGACGTCCTCGGTCGGCTACTCGATCAGCCGAGATACGTTGAACAGCCGCCTTCGTCCCACGGCAGGGTCACGTTTTTCGTTCAGCCAGGATTTTGCCGGGCTGGGTGGCGACGTGAAATATCTGCGCACGCGACTCGAGGGCTCGAAATATGCGAACCTCGGGAGCGGGTTTATCGGATCGATCGTCGCAGAAGGCGGGTACATCCATCCTCTCGAGAGCAGCCCAGGCCCCGGTCGGGACCCGATCCGTATTACCGATCGCTTCTATCTCGGTGAGCCACAGTTCCGCGGCTTCGACATTCGCGGCGTAGGCCCCCGTGTGTTGCGCGCCGGCTACGTGATCGCCGCCGATGGCTCGCAGTCGGTCCAGACCGATCGCGATCAGATCCAGGACGATGCGCTCGGTGGTCGTGCCTATTACCTTGCGCGTGCGGAAATCGAGATTCCGTTGGGATCCGGTGCACGCGAACTGGGTCTGAGGCCGTCGATCTACGCACAGGTCGGTAGCCTGTTCGGTATCAAGAAGCCGCTTCCGACATTCAATTATGATCAGGCTAAAAGTGCGGCCGGTGCGTTGCTGTTCAACGCGGATGGTTCGCCGACGTTGCTGCAAAACCAGTATAAGGACGGCGGGAATAATCCGCTCTACTTGACGCCGGAGGTTGCGGCGACTGCGACGACGCCGGGCATAGCATCTGTTCAGACGATCTGCCCCGTAGGCGTGATAGCCGCTGGGGCGACGACCTGTTCTGGTACGACCGCCAATGCACGGTATCTCAACCCGAACATCTATCAGGAAACGTTCCTTGGAAATTCGGCCAAGCCGCGTCTCTCGGTAGGTATCGGTGTCAACTGGAACTCGCCATTCGGTCCGCTGCGGATCGATCTCGCCAAAGCCTTGCTCACCCAGAAGGGTGACGACCCCAAGCTTATTACTTTCAACGTAGGGACACAGTTCTGATGACGACGTTCAAGACGCTTCTCCTCGCCGCAGCGCTCGTTGCGCCTGCCGCCATGACCGCGACCGCTGCCGATGCACAGGTTTCGGGCATCGCCGTCGCCGACGCGCAGGGTGCGATCGCCAACTCGAAGGCCTGGAACGCCGCGCGCGCCCAGATCGAGACGACCTACAAGGCGCAGCTCGACCAGGCCGAGACGCGCCGCCAGGCCGTGGCTCGCGAGCTCCAGCCGCTGGTCACCGCGTTCCAGACTGCACAGCGTGCACCCGGCGCGACCGACGCGTCGCTGCGTCCGCAGGCTCAGGCGATCCAGACGCGTGAGACCGCGGCGAACCAGGAACTCGCCCGTCTGACGCAGCCCGCTCAGCGCGCGCAGCAATACGCGATCGAGCAGATCCAGGCGAAGCTCAGCGACGCTGTGACGGCCGCGGTTCGTGCCAAGAACGTCAGCCTGTTGCTGCGTCCCGAGGCCGCTCTGTTCGCGCAGCCGACCGCCGATATCACGCCTGCGATCACGACCGAACTCGACCGTCTCGTGCCGTCGGTCAGCACCGCGGTGCCGGCAAACTGGCAGCCGAACCAGCAGGGTGGCCAGCAGCAGCAGGGCGCCGCGCCGGCTCCGGCAGGTCGTGCGCCTGCCGCTACCCGCACCCCGCAGGGTCGTTAAGTTACACCGATGACCGAGACTGTGAACGACACGGCCAAGACGAGCTTGGGTCCGCTCGATATCGGGCGCGTCATGGCCGCGTTGCCGCATCGCTATCCGTTGCTGTTGGTCGATCGTGTCGAGGATTTGATCCTCGACACGTCGATCACCGCGATCAAGGCGGTGTCGATGAACGAGCAGTTCTTCCAGGGACATTTCCCTGGACGCCCGATCATGCCGGGTGTGCTGATCGTCGAGGCGATGGCACAGGCGGCGGGGATTCTCGCGGTCGAGTCGCTGGGTCTCGCGGGCTCGGGCAAGCTGGTCTATTTCATGGCGATCGACGGGGCCAAGTTCCGCAAGCCGGTCGAGCCGGGCGTGTTGCTCAAGCTCGAAGTGACGTTCGTCCAGAAGCGCAGTTCGGTGTGCAAGTTCGCCGGCCGCGCGCTGGTCGATGGGCAGTTGGTGGCCGAGGCGAACTTCACGGCGATGATCGCCGACCCGCCGAAGGCGTGATGCGAGGCTCTAGCCCCGCATTCTTGTAAATTCGGGCGCGTCCGTGTACGGGCGCGCCTTCCTTTTCCAGGCTGGTCGGAACCAGCTACCTACCGGAGAATACCCATGAAGGCCGACACGCACCCCGATTACCACATAATCACGGTCCAGATGACCGATGGCAGCAAGTACCAGACTCGCACCACCTGGGGTAAGGAAGGCGATGTGATGACGCTCGAGATCGATCCGCTCGCGCATCCGGCATGGACCGGCGGCCGTGGCACGATGCTCGACACCGGCGGTCAGGTCGCGCGCTTCAACAAGCGTTTCGGTGGCGGTCTGACACTCCGCAAGTAAGTGTAAGCCCCGGAATGGATTGATACTAATTCATTCCGGGGTCTTTTATTAAGACGGCGTTAGGGATCGACGGCTAGATTTGGGCTCGCAAGGACGAGGACCCCATGTTCGCCGCCGACTTCGAACCCGCAGAGCGCCATAGCCGACGCAGCGCACCGCGCGCTCCGGTCTCGCTCGATGTTCGGCTCGGCAAGACCGGCCGCACGCTTTGCAGAGTGGTCGACATCTCGGTCCACGGTGCACGACTCCAGACATACTCTGCGCTCAAGCGTAGTACGAGCATCTGGCTCAACCTCCCGCACATCGGCCAGGTCGCTGCGGAAGTGATGTGGGCAGACGATTTCAGCGCCGGCTGCAAATTCCATACCCCCCTGGGTATTCCCGCCTTCCAATTATTGATCGGTGAAGTTCCTTTCGTCTGAAGCTCGGCGGGGGCGGGGTGCCCGTCGTTAGATCGACTGAGGCAGCTGTACGTGCCGGAAACGACGACGATCTCCAGGGCTAATTTTTTACGAGCCGGTTATGCTGTCGAGAACCTTGGCGGCACGACGTGGGTTGAGTCGAATGCCCGATGATCGAGGGGGCGGGCTATGAGCCTGCTGGGCGCGCCGCCCTCCTGATTTTTCCGAAAACTGACCTGAAACTGTAAAAAGCGTTTGACGGTGTGGTGAGGTGGCCCTAGAGGGGTGTCACCGCAGCGAACGGCCTTACGGTCTGGTTGCTACGGTCGCAAAAAAAACCAGATGCTCCAAGCTTTCTCGGAAGAGAGGGTTATGCGAGTGTCGGTATTTTTGTCGGCTCTTTGACATTGTAGGTAAAGATGAAGGGACATGTGGGCGGCGGCTTGCGGTTTCCGGGCTCCTCAAGGGTTCGGAGTATCGTTTAAAGCTAAGTCGTTCTCATATGTCCTTC
>NZ_QAYE01000007.1 GCF_003053745.1 Sphingomonas faeni
GCACTGCGCCGCCTGTCGCCAAAGTCCGACATGGCCAAGGCTATCGCCTATGGCACGAAGCGATGGCTCGCACTGTGTCGCTTCCTCGATGACGGACGCCTGGAGATCGATAACAACATTGCCGAACGCGCGTTGCGCGGCGTTGCCGTCGGACGGCGAAACTGGCTGTTCGCCGGTTCGAAGACGGGCGGCGAGCGCGCCGCAGCGATCTACACCGTCATCCAGACCTGCAAGGCCAATGGCGTCGACCCGCAGGCCTACATCGCCGACGTTATCGCCAGAATTGCCAGCGACTGGCCTGCCAGTCGCTGGGACGAACTGATGCCGTGGAATTGGGCACGTGAACCTGCCAGAATGACGGCATGAGTGCCGAGACCATCGCCCGCCTGCATATCCTCCTGGAGGACATCGAACCTGCAATCTGGCGCCGGGTCGAAGTACCGGTCACCGCCAGCCTCAAGATGCTCCACGACATCGTCCAAGCTGTGATGGGGTGGGAGAATAGTCACCTCTGGCACTTCGAGGCCGGCGACCGGCGCTACGGCGTGCCGGACCCGATGTGGCCGGAGAGCGGCATGGGCGCCGCGAAGAACGTGAAACTCGCTGCCCTCATCGACCGGGGCGTGAGTGAACTCTTCTATACCTACGATATGGGCGACGACTGGCGGCACACCATCACCCTCGAAACGGTCGGTCCCGGCGAGCACGACGTCAAATACCCGCGCTTCGTTGAAGGCCAGCGCCGATGCCCGCCCGAGGATGTCGGTGGCTTGCCCGGATATGAAATGTTCCTCGATGCCATGGCTGACCCTGCGCACGAGGAACACGACCGGCTGCGCGAATGGTACGGCGGCCCATATAACCCTGACGACATCGACGAACGCTTCACCCGCCGTGCCGTCGCCGCCATCGCCATCCGCCGCCATGCCGGTAAGGTCTCCTACCAGAATAGCCTCACCCGATAACAAGGCGGTCTATCGACCACGCTTACCCTTTCCTGCCCGTTTTTCAATCCGGGCAGCAAAACATTACAAACATGTTGCAGAGCTGCAACACGGATGCGTAACGAAAAAGCCGCGCCCGCCTGATGGCGGACGCGGCTTTCGAAAACCCTACGAAATCCTTAAGATCAGTAGCGGTAGTGGTCCGGCTTGAACGGGCCTTCGACCGGCACGCCGATGTAGCCGGCCTGCTTGTCCGAGAGCTTCGACAGCTTCACGCCGAGCTTCTCGAGGTGGAGCATCGCGACCTTCTCGTCGAGGTGCTTCGGCAGGACGTAGACTTCGTTCTTGTAGTTCTCGCCCTTGGTCCAGAGCTCGATCTGCGCGAGCGTCTGGTTGGTGAACGACGCCGACATCACGAACGACGGGTGGCCGGTGGCGCAACCGAGGTTCACCAGGCGACCCTTCGCCAGGATGATGATCTGCTTGCCGTCCGGGAACTTCACTAGGTCGGTGCCGGGCTTCACTTCGGTCCAGTCGTAGTTCGACAGCGCGGCGATCTGGATCTCCGAGTCGAAGTGGCCGATGTTGCAGACGATCGACATCGGCTTCATCGCCTTCATGTGATCGGCGGTGATGACGTCGGCGTTGCCGGTCGCGGTACAGAAGATGTCGGCGCGCTTCACGGCCTCTTCCATCGTCACGACCTCGAAGCCCTCCATCGCCGCCTGCAGTGCGCAGATCGGATCGACTTCGGTGACCATCACGCGTGCGCCGCCGTTGCGGAGCGACTGGGCCGAACCCTTGCCGACGTCACCGAAGCCGGCGACGCAGGCGACCTTGCCGGCGAGCATGACGTCGGTCGCGCGACGGATCGCGTCGACCAGCGACTCCTTGCAGCCGTAGAGGTTGTCGAACTTCGACTTGGTGACCGAATCGTTGACGTTGATCGCCGGGAACGGCAGCTCGCCCTTCTTAGCGATCTCGTACAGGCGGTGGACGCCGGTGGTGGTCTCTTCCGAGACGCCCTTCAGGTTCTTGACGGTCTCGGTCAGGTAGCCGGGGTTCTTCGCGACGTACGCCTTGAGCGCACGCTGCATCTCGACCTCTTCCTCGTTCTCGGGCTCGGGCATCGTGTGGCCGGCTTCGAGCTTGGCGCCCCAGAGTGCGAACATCGTCGCGTCGCCGCCGTCGTCGAGGATGATGTTGGCGGTCTGGCCCTCGACGTCGCGATCCCACGAGAAGATGTCGCCGACATAGTTCCAGTAATCGGCCAGGCTCTCGCCCTTGATCGCGAACACCGGCACGCCGGTCGCGGCGATCGCGGCGGCGGCATGGTCCTGCGTCGAGAAGATGTTGCAGGTCGCCCAGCGGACGTCGGCACCGAGCGCGGTCAGCGTCTCTATCAGCACCGCGGTCTGGATCGTCATGTGCAGCGAACCGGTGATCCGCGCGCCCTTGAGCGGCTGCGCGGCGCCGAATTCGGTGCGCAGCGACATCAGGCCGGGCATTTCGGTCTCGGCGATGTTGATCTCGGCGCGGCCGAAATCGGCGAGGCTGATGTCGGCGACGACGTAGTCGGTCGCATTGCCGGACTGCGCGGGGGCGAGGGTGGTGGCCACGATGGGTCTCCTGGAAATTCTGTGATCGGCGAGCCTCATGCCCGTGCCGGATGCCGTGCCACTTAGGCGATCGAGGGGCTCAAATCAAATATAAAGATATCTTTATATGATGCTCGGGGATGCCGTTGGCGTTAGCTGCATCGCCCTTCTTCGACTCTCCTCCCTGGAAGGGAGGGGTTGGGGGTGGGTCGGTTTGAGGCGTGTGCAGACCCAGCCAACCGGCCGACCCACCCCCAGCCCCTCCCTTCCAGGGAGGGGAGCAGAAGTCAGGCCCGCCCCGTCTCAGCAACGAGCAACCGGGGATCCACGCCGGCCTGCGCAAACGCCATCGTCCAGCGATCCTCCGCCGCGGTATCGAACAGCAGTTCGGTGTCGCCAAGGACATTGAACCACCCCGGCCGCGACAGCTCACCCTCGAGCTGCCCGCCATCCCAACCGGCATAGCCAAGCGCCACTACCCATTCCGACGGCCCCTTCCCCTCGGCGATCGCGCGCAGCACGTCGACCGTGCTCGACAGCTTCCACCGCCCGGCGACATCGACCGAGTCCTGCCCGCCCCAGTCGGACGAATGCACCACGAACCCGCGCCTAGGCTCGACCGGTCCGCCGAAATGCACGGCTGCGTTGGGGGCATCGCCCGGCTCGATCCCGAACTGTTCGAGCAGATCGTGGAAGCCCAACCCGTCGATGGTCGCGCCGATGCCGATCCCGATCGCGCCATTCTCGTCATGGCTGCACATCGCGATCACCGCGCGGGCGAACCGCGGATCGCTCATCCCCGGCATCGCGAGCAGGAATTGTCCGGAAAGAAAGGGCGTCTTGTCCATGCGTTCGAACATAGCGACGCGGACGAGTCCCCGCCACGCTTGAAATACGCGCGCCCGCGTCCAAGGTACGGCTCGCCCGCGACCAATGCGCGGCGACAGGAGATTTCAGATGACGATCAGCGTCGGCGACCGGCTTCCCACCACCAATCTCGTCAAGGCGACCGCAGACGGCCCCGACCAGGTCGATACCGACAGCTTCTTCAAGGGCCGCAAGGTCGCGCTGTTCGCAGTCCCTGGCGCGTTCACGCCGACCTGCTCGGCCAAGCACTTGCCCGGTTTCGTCGAGAAGGAAGCCGAACTGAAGGCCAAGGGCATCGACGAAGTCGCGTGCGTGTCGGTCAACGACGCGTTCGTGATGGGTGCGTGGGGCAAGTCGGCGGGTGCTGGCGACATCACGATGCTGGCCGACGGCAATGGCGATTTCGCCAAGGCGATCGGGCTGACGATGGACGGCTCGGGCTTCGGTATGGGCACGCGCAGCCAGCGTTACTCGATGCTGGTCAACGATGGCGTGGTCGAGCAGCTGAACGTCGAGGCCCCCGGCGAGTTCAAGGTGAGTTCGGCCGAGCACCTCCTCAGCGAGATCTAATCCTCCCCGGCACGGGGAGGGGGACCGTTCGGCACCTTTGCCGAAGGGTGGAGGGGGCTCACCGCGAGCGTTACGGTCGCGGAGCGCCCCCTCCGTCAGCCCGAGTGGGCTGCCACCTCCCCGACACGGGGAGGATTTAGGTGGTCTTGCCACCGTAACGTCCGCCACCTAACACTGCCCGATGACAATCGCATCCGACCTCGTCGCCGAACTCGACCGCCTCTACCGCGCCTCCGTCGAGCGCCTCCAAGCCGCCATGAGCGCGTATATCGCCAACGGCACGACGCCCGATCCCGCCAGCCGCACCGACGGCTCGTTCGCCTATCCTGAGATCCGCCTCATCTATAAGGGCGGCGTCGACCGCCCCACTCCGTTGCGGTCGTTCGGCCGCATGGTCACGCCCGGCGAGTACAAGATCAGCGTCACCAAGCCTGCGATCTTCGCCGAATATCTCATCGAACAGCTGACGCTGCTGATCGAGGATTACGACGTCACCGTCGAAGCGGTCGAGGGTCGCCAGGAAATCCCGTTCCCCTACGTGATCGAGCCCGGCCACGCGCTGAGCCTCGACGAGGTGTCCGCCACCGAATTGTCGCGGCATTTCCCCGCCACCGAACTCGCGCATATCGGCGACGAGATCGCAGACGGCCTGTGGATCGCGCAGGACGAGACGCGGCCGCTCGCGCTGTTCGACGGCCTGCGCACCGACTTCAGCCTCGCCCGCCTGCGCCACTATATGGGCACGCCCGCCGAGCACGCGCAGCGCTTCGTGTTGTTCACCAACTACCACCGCTACGTCGACGAGTTCGTCCGCTGGGCCGGCACGCAGCTTGGTGAAGGCTCGCGCTTTACCAGCCTGTCGGGCGCGGGCGGGATCACGATCTCGTCGGGCGACGACATCGACAAGATCATCTCCGACAGCGCCTGGCGCCGTCACCAGATGCCCGCCTATCATCTGATGGCGGACGACCGCACCGGCATCACGCTCGTCAACATCGGCGTCGGGCCGTCGAACGCGAAGACGATCTGCGACCATCTCGCGGTATTGCGTCCCGAGGCATGGCTGATGATCGGCCATTGCGGCGGCCTGCGTCCCAGCCAGCGGATCGGCGATTACGTTCTCGCACACGCGTACCTGCGCGACGATCATGTCCTCGACGACGTCCTGCCCCCCGAAATCCCGATCCCCGCGATCGCGGAAGTCCAGTTGGCGATGGCGAAGGCGGCAGAGATCGTCTCGGGCCAGTCGGGCGAGGAACTCAAGCGCCGCCTGCGCACGGGCACGATCGTCACCACCGACGACCGCAACTGGGAGCTGCGGTACTCGAAGTCCGCACTCCGCTTCTCACTGTCGCGCGCCGTCGGGATCGACATGGAATCCGCGACGATCGCCGCCCAAGGATATCGCTTCCGCGTTCCGTACGGGACGTTGCTCTGCGTCTCGGACAAGCCGCTCCACGGCGAGCTGAAGCTGCCGGGCCAAGCCAACCGCTTCTACGAGCGCGCGATCAGCGAGCATCTGCGGATCGGGATCGAGACGTGCGAGCAGCTCCGTCTGGAGGGCTCTAAGCTCCACAGCCGCAAGCTCCGGGCCTTCGACGAGCCACCGTTTAGGTAAAAACCGGAGCGCATCGCGCGGGAATGCGTTACGCTTCCGGAATCATTGCTGAGGGAAGATAGAAGTGGCCGACACCGACACGCCCGATACGGAAGCAAAGAAGCCCGCCGCCCGCCGT
Source organism: Sphingomonas faeni (assembly GCF_003053745.1). Lineage (GTDB taxonomy): Bacteria > Pseudomonadota > Alphaproteobacteria > Sphingomonadales > Sphingomonadaceae > Sphingomonas > Sphingomonas faeni. The sequence goes on from NZ_QAYE01000007.1 coordinate 5,716, forward strand.
CGCGCGCCGCGCAAGACGAGCGCACCAAAGGCGGCACCGGCTGCCACGTCGTCGGCCAAGCCGGTCGCGTCCAAGCCCGTGCCGGTTGCGGACAAGCCTGTTACCGCCGCGTCGTCGAAACCGGTGGCCAAGCCGACGCCAAAGCCCCGCTCGACCAAGCGCAGCACGCCCCGCCCGGTGCCTGCACGCAATACGGCCACGCCGGTTCCGGTCGCCAAGCCTCCAGAGAATACCCGTGGCAAATGGGGGGCTGCCGCGATCTTCAGCGGAGTGGCGGTTGCTGGCGCTGCGGTTGGGGCTCTCCTGACTTTACGCGGCAGCACGCCAAAGGCTCAGACAGCACCCAAACCGAAGGGTATGCACGCGCATCAGGCTGACGGGACGGACTCTTCGAAGTCGTTCGACGCAGGCATCGCCGACCCGGGGACGGTGCCGGAGTAAACCACAGTTGTACCACCACCCCGGCGAAGGCCGGGGCCCAATTGGGGGACGCTGCTGACGGAGCGGTTCGCTTCGTTACTCAGGACGTTCCAATTGGGCCCCGGCCTTCGCCGGGGTGGTATTGTTTTGCGCGATCCGAGCACTCTTCTCGTTCCCCCGCGGAGGCGGGGGCCCAGCTAGAGCCACGGAAGCGTTCGTAACCCTGGCCCCCCGCCTCCGCGGGGGAACTAGGTGTTAGCGAACGAACGTCAGCTGGCGATAAGCCAACGCCCCCTCACCACCCGGTCGGCTTCCCCTTGTTCTGCACATCCAGCCAAGCCTTCAACGGCGCGAAATACTCCACCAGCGCCGCCCCCGACATCTCCCGGCTTCCCGTGAACACCTGCAACGCATCCGGCCAAGGCTTCGATTGCCCCATGCTCAGCATCGCGTTCAGCTTCGTCCCCACCGCCTTGTTGTCGTAAAACGAGCAGCGATGCAGCGGCCCCTTCCAGCCGGACTGGTCGCACGCCGCCTTGTAGAACTGGAACTGCAACACCCGCGCCAGGAAGTAGCGCGTGTACGGCACTGCCGCCGGAATATGGTATTTCGCGCCCGCATCGAACTTGGTCTCGTCGCGCGCGACCGGTGGCTTGATACCCTGATACTGGAGCCGCAACTGATCCCACGCCGCCTGATATCCGGTCGCCGGAATCTGCCCCGAGAACACACCCCAGCGCCACTTATCGATCAGCAGCCCGAACGGCAGGAACGCGACCTTGTCCATCGCCTGCCGCAGCAGCAGGCCGATGTCCTTGTCCGCGCTCGGCACCTTCGCCTGGCCGAGCAGGCCGATCTTCACCAGGTAATCCGGCGTGATCGACAGCGCGACGGTATCGCCGATCGCCTCGTGGAAGCCGTCGTTCGCACCGTTCGCGTAGAGGAATGGCTGTGCCTTGTACGCGCGCTGATAGTAATTGTGGCCGAGCTCGTGGTGGATCGTGACGAAGTCGTCGGCGTTCACCTTCGTGCACATCTTGATCCGGATATCGTCCTTGGCGTCGATATCCCACGCCGATGCGTGACAGATCACATCGCGGTCGGCAGGCTTGGTGATCTGCGACCGCTTCCAGAACGTCTCCGGCAGCGGTGCGAAGCCCAGCGACGAATAGAAGCCCTCGCCCTGCTTCACCATCTTGAGCGGATCATAGCCCTTGGCCTTGAGCAGATCGCCGGTGTCGAACCCCAGATCCCCCGCGCCCTTGGGTGCGACGATGTCGTAGATGTTGCCCCATTCCTGCGCCCACATGTTGCCGAGCAGGTCGCTGCGGATCGGCCCGGTCTTCGCCTGCACCGCGTCGCCGTACTTCTCGTTCAGCTTCCACCGCGTGTAGGTGTGGAGCGCCATGTAGAGCGGCTCGACCTGCTTCCAGATCTTGTCGGTTAGCGCCGCGAACTGCTCGGGCGTCATGTCGTAACCCGAGCGCCACAGCGCGCCGACGTCCTTGTAGCCGAGCTCGCGCGCTCCTTCGTTGGAGATCGACGTCATCTTCGCATAATCGCCACGCATCGGCGCGCCGACCTTGTCGTTCCAGCTCGTCCACATCTCGGTCAGCTTGGCGGGATCGCGCACCGAGCCCATCGCCGCCTCGATATCCGACCCGTTGATCGGCTTGCCGTCGAGCGTCCCCATCCCCTTGCCGTAGGACGACGACATCTTGGTGGTGAGCGTCGACAGTTCCTCCGAAGCGCCTGCCCGCGTCGGCGCCGGCAGCGTCAGCCCGCCGCGCAGCAGATCGAGCTTGCGCTTGGTATCGAACGAAAGCCCCGGCAGCGACGCATACCGCGCGGCGCCGAGCGCGTACTTCACCCCGAGATCGGTCATCTCCGCACCCGACTTCGCCGCCAGCGCGTCGGTATCGTCGGTGATGTACGTCGCGTTGACCCACGCCACGCGGTTGGCATCGAGCGAGGCCGCGGTCATCGCCTTCTCGGCCTCAGCAACGAACGCATCGGCCTGCGCGACGGTCGGCTTGCCGGTGGTGGCGGGAGCTACAGTCTGTGCCTGCGCTACGGACGGCACGGCGATCGCGCACGCAAGCGCGATCAGAGAGACGGTACGGATCATGATCTTCCCCTGGATTATGCCTCCAGAGTGATACCCCGCCTTCGCCTGGTCAACCGCCTAGGACCCAATCTGCAATCCTCCCCCGCAAGGGGGAGGATCAAGGACAGGCATCAGCGCGCCAGAAAGTCCGCGATCGCTTGGCCGAGTTCGGGCTTCACCACCGCGCTCATATGACCGCCCGGAGTCTCGACATACGTCCCGTTCGGCAATGCTGCCGCCAGATCCGGTGCCGAACCATTATCCTGATCCTCGCCGCCGCACACGACCAAAGTCGGCTGCTGGATAGCCTTCACCGACTCCAGCGGCGTGTCGACGAACGTCTCTAGGATACCCAGCAACGCGACCGGATCGCCGCCCGTCGTCTTCAGGAACGCCTCCGCCAGCCACTCCGGCGTACCCTGCACATGCTGCCCCAGCTTGGTCAGGATATTCCGGAAATGTCCGGCCCGGCGTGACGTCTGGGTGAGCCCTTCGAGACCCATCCCCGAAAAGATCACGCGCCGCGGCGTCGCGCCGGTCGCCAGCATCCGCGAGGTCGTCCGCGCGCCCAGCGAGTAGCCGCCAAGATCATAGTCCGTCAGCCCGAGGTGCGCGACCAGCGCGTGGCCGTCCTGCGTCAGCGCGTCCGCCGGATACGCCTCGAGCCCGTGCGGCTTCCCGCTTTCGCCGTGCGCGCGCAGGTCCGGCATGATCACGCGGAAGCCCTTGGCGGCAATCTTCGCGGCGTGGCCGTAGCGGATCCAGTTGGTCTTCGCGTCGGAGAAATAGCCGTGGATCAGCACCACCGGCCGCCCCTCGCCTACTTCACGCCACGCCAGCCGCGTGCCGTCGAAGCTCTCGAAAAACTGCGTGTCGCTCGGGGTACTGGCCACGGTCACATCCTGCATTGGTTCGCCGCCAAGTCGTAGCCGCCGCCGCCCAAGTCAACCCGCGCCCTCGTCTTCCCTGGCCTCCAACGTCGAGCGACCCTTAGCCCCAAACGAAAACGGGCGGCCCGAAGGCCGCCCGTTCCCAACTTCCAAAGACAGGATCAGAACTGATACCCGATCCCGCCCGATGCACCGGCACGGCCCTGCGAGTCATAGGTGCCGCTCAGCTTGACGACCGTGTGGCCATCGCTGAACGCCTTCGACATCCCGACCGCGACCGCCGACTGGCCGGCATAGGTGCCGCCACCCATCGCGATCATCCCCTTGCCCGCTTCGTACGCCTGCGGGAGTCCGGCTGCTGCCAGCGCGTTGGAGGTCCCGGCGAAGCTGTCCCGGCGGAGGTTCCGCAGATCGAAGTCGAGCGCCGCGATCCGTCCGTCGGTATAGGCGTTCGCCTGCGTCACCGCGGAGTTGATGCCCGAGTTCAGCTGCCCGACGTTGACCGCGTCGGTGGTCGACACGCCTGCCGCGACGTTGCTCAGAACGGTCGCCTGGCCGCCTGCGTTGAACGTCACGTTGGTACGCGAAGGACCGTATTGCACCGAGTTGCTGCCCAGCGCGAGCGCACTGTTCGCGGTGCCCTGTGCCGTCGCGACCGCCTGGTTGGTGGTGTAGAGCTGCCCACCGTTCACTGCTTCGGCGGACCCCGCCGCGACATTACCGGCGGCGACGTTGGCGATCGTTACCGGCGCCGCGGCATTGCCGCCCGCCAGCGTCACGGTGTTGGTCCGCGCACCGTTGGCATCGGTGTTGTACGACACCGCGTTCACCGCCGTCAGCGCCAGGGCATAGACCTGCCCGCCATTGACCGCGTCGGTCGAACCCGCCGCGATCGAGCCGCCCGCGACGTTGTGCAGGCCGACGGGGCCAGCCGCCGCACCGACCAGCGTCAGGTCGTTGGTCTTCGTGCCGCCGTTCGGCGTGGTGGCGCTGCCGGGGTTCGAGTATTGCACCGGCCCGGTCGCACCGTTGCTGATCTGGTTGCCCAGGTTGGTGATCGCGGTCGTATTGTTCGCCACCTGCGTGTTGGTCGCCGCAAGCTGCGCGCCGTTGACCGCGTCGGTCGACCCGGCGGCAACGTTGCCCGCCGCGACGTTGGTGATGACCGTCCCGCCGGCACCGCCGAGCGTGATCGAGTTCTTCGTGCCGTTGTCGTACTGGACGGTGGTGGTGCCCAGGGCCGCGACCTGCGCCGCGACGCCTGCGACCTGGCCGACATTGGCGGCATCCGTTGCTGCCGTGCCTGCCGCGACGTTGGTGATCTGGCGAGCGCCACCGGCCGACCCGACCGACACTTCGCCGACCGAGTTCTGCAGGCCGGCGAGCCCGAGCGCAGCATAGCCGAGCGTCCCGCCACGCAGTGCCGAGGATCCGGTGCCGATCGCGACACTGTTGTTCGCGGTCGCTTTCGCTTCCGGCCCGATCGCGATGCTGTCGGTGCCCGTCACGACACTGTCGCCGCGGGTCGAGAGGACCCGGAAATACCGGATGCCCGCGCCGCCGTTGATCGCACCATCGACCGCGTCGAAGACCGACTGGACGTTGCCATATTGGACCCCGCCGAACCCGATCGAAGCGAGCACGCGGTTGGTTGCCGCGTCGTAGCTCGACAGGCCGCCCAGACCCGCCGCGACGCTGGTGCCGAGCCCGACGAGCTGCCCGCCGTTGACCGCTTCGGTCGACGCTGCCGCTAGCGTTCCCGCCGCGACGTTGCCGAGCACGACCGGCGCGTTGCCTGCCCCACCGAACGTCACGCGCGTCCGGGTCGGATCGTCATACTGCACCGACAGCGCGGCGAGGTTGCCGACCTGCCCTGAGACGGTTGCCAGCTGGCCGCCGTTGACCGCATCGGTCGAGCCGGCCGCAACCACGCCGTTGCCGACATTGTGCAAGGCGACGGCACCAGCGGCACCTCCGACGAGCGTCACGTCGTTCGACGGTACGCCGCCGTTCGGCGTGGTCGGTGCACCCGCGCTCGAATATTGAAGCGCACCGATCGCGCCATTCGCGATACTGGTCGTCAGGTTGGTGACGTTGGTGTTGGTCGCGAACAGCTGGCTGCCGTTGACCGCCTCGGTCGAGGTCGCGCCGAGCGTGCCTGCCGCGACATTGCCGATCACGACGGGCGCTGCACCCGTACCGACGCCGCCAAGCGTGATCCGCGAGCGGCCGACATCATCATACTGGACCGCGAGTGCCGACAGGCCGCTGACCTGCCCGGAGACACTGGCGAGCTGACCACCGTTGACCGCGTCGGTCGATCCCGCCGCGACATTGCCATTCGCGACATTGTGCAATCCGACCGGGCCAGCCGCCGCACCGACCAGCGCGACGTCGTTGCTCGGCACGCCGCCGTTGGGCGTGGTCGGCGTCGCGGCGTTGGAATATTGCACCGCACCGATCCCGCCATTGGCGATGTTGGTCGTGAGGTTGGTCAGCGCCGTGTTGGTGTTGGTTACGTTGGCGTTGGTGGTGAACAGCTGGCTGCCGTTTACCGCCTCGAGCGAGGTTGCGCCCAGCGTTCCCGCCGCGACGTTGCCGAGCACCACGGGTGCAGCACCAGCCCCGCCGAAGGTCACACGAGAGCGGCTGAGGTCGTCATACTGGACCGCCAAACCGTTCAGCGTGCCGACCTGCCCCGAGACCAGGGCAAGCTGACCGCCATTGACCGCGTCGGTCGAACCTACCGCGACCGCGCCATCGGCGACATTGTGCAGCGCGACCGCGCCGGCGGCACCGCCCACCAGCGTGGCGTCGTTCGTCGGTACGCCACCGTTCGGCGTGGTCGGGGCACCTGCGCTGGAATATTGCAGCGCACCGATCGCGCCATTGGCGATGTTCGTCGTCAGGTTGGTAACGTTGGTGTTGGTCGCGAACAGCTGGCTGCCGTTGACCGCGTCGGTGGAGGTCGCGCCGAGCGCACCTGCAGCGACGTTGCCGAGCCCGACCGGTGCCGCACCGACGCCGCCCAGGGTCACGCGGGCGCGGGTCGCATCGTCATACTGGACCGCCAGAGTGTTGAGCGTGCCGACCTGATCGACGACCGTCGACAGCTGACCGCCGTTGACGGCATCGGTCGATCCCGTTGCGACGACGCCCGTGGCGACATTGTGCAGCCCGACCGGCCCTGCAGCCGCACCGACCAGCGCGACGTCGTTGCTCGGCACGCCGCCATTCGGCACGGTCGGCGTCGCGGCGTTCGAATACTGGACGGCGCCGATGCCGCCATTGCTGATGTTGGTGGTCAGGTTGGTCAGCGCCGTGTTGGTGTTGGTGACGTTGGTATTCGTCGCGAACAGCTGGCTGCCGTTGACCGCCTCGGTCGAGGTCGCACCGAGCGTGCCGGCGGCGACGTTGGTCAGCGCGACAGGCGCTGCGCCAGTCCCGACACCGCCCAATGTCGCCCGCGTCCGCGTCGCGTCGTCATACTGGACGGCGAGCCCGGCCAGCGCGCCGACCTGATCCGTCACGGTCGACAATTGTCCGCCGTTGACCGCATCGGTCGATCCGGCGGTAACGACGCCATTGGCGACATTGTGCAGCCCGACCGGGCCCGCCGCGACACCGACCAGCGCAGCGTCGTTGGAGGGAACGCCGCCATTCGGAACGGTCGGCGTCGCGGCGTTGGAATATTGCAGCGCGCCGATCGCGCCGTTGCTGATGTTGGTCGTCAAGTTCGTGACGTTGGTGTTGGTCGCGAACAGCTGGCTGCCGTTGACCGCCTCGGTCGAGGTCGCGCCCAGCGCACCCGGCGCAACGTTGGCGAGCGTTGTCCCGGCGGCACCCGTCAGCGTCACGTGATCGTGCGCCGCGCCGTCGTACAGCACGGTATTGGCCGCGACGGTGCCGATCTGTGCCTGGACACCCGCGAGCTGCCCGACATTGACCGCGTCGGTCGCGGCGACGCCGGCCGCGACGTTGGTGATCTGGCGTTCGCCGCCGACCGTGCCGACCGAGACTTCACCCGCCGAATTCTGCAGCGCAGCGAGCCCGATCGCGGCGTATCCCGCCTGCGGGCCGCGCGCGGCGAGGCTGCCGGCACCCAGCGCGACGCCGTTCGCACCGGTTGCACTCGCCCCCCTGCCCAGCGCAACCGCGCCGGTCGCGTTCGCGCCGACGGTCGCATCGGTGCCGAGCGCGATCGAGCCGAGCGCAGTCGCATTGGTCAGCGCCCTGTTGCCGAATGCGATCGAGTTCGCCTCGCCTGCAAACGCTTCGGCGCCGGTCGCGCCGAGTCCGGTGATCCGATTGCCGCCAATCGCGATGCCGGCCGGCGTCCGCAACGAGAAGCTGTCCGCCTGCGTATCGCAGCGATCCGCCGGTCCGACGAGCTGTCCGTTGACGTTGAGCACCTGCAAGGTGATGTTGTTGCCCGCCGCAGCATTCGTCAAAAGCGCGGATGCGTTGATGGTGAGCGTCGGCAAGCCCACCAGCGGCAACAACCCGTTGACGGCCCCGGTGATCGGGTTGACGGTGTTTTCGATCGGCGTGACGATGCCGTTGACCACCGGCGTCAGGATATCCGTGACGACCGACCGCGGCAGGCTGACGCCCGAGCATGCCCCGACGATGTTGGGTGGCGGAGCGATCTGCGCCGACGCCGACTGCGCCGCGAACAGCGACGTGGTCGCCAGCCCGATCAACGACGCGCCATCGCGCAGGCGGCGCAGCGAGCGGGTAAAGGTCGGCGACTTTGCAGGATGCGATCCGAGCGTCTTTGCGCCAGTCGGCGTCACGGTGTCTCGATTCTGCGGGCGAACAAACGCGTTGGACATCAAACAACCTCCACTGACGACTGCAACAGCAGCCCTGACTTTCCGCATCGTCGAACTCTAGATTCGACTATCGGAACGGGAGGATGTTCACCCTTGTAATACTAACAGTTTGTTACCGTAATAAAATAATACTAAATGTGGAACAGGCAACGCAATCTGTCGTTATTCAACACAACTTAAACTCAGATTGGCCAAGTTATAAACCCGTTTTTGTTTTAGATTTTGCGGCCACTCTCGAACCACTTGCTAATCCGACCCTTTCTATCGTTAATGAGCGCACCCAAACTGGTCGCTATCCCATTCGACCATCAAATTTAGCTCAATTTGGTTCGATCGATGCGTTTCGCCGCTCGCGCTCGTCGTCCGGCGCGAATCGCAAAACCGCGCCGTCACACGGGGTGACGACGCGGTTTCGATCGGTCGTTTGGAGCGCCTTGGAGGCGCGATGGCCCCGCCGGACTACGCCTTCTGCAGGTGCCGACGCCCGAGCAGTTCCGCGATCTGCACCGCGTTCAGCGCCGCACCCTTGCGCAGGTTGTCGCTGACGCACCACAGGTTGAGGCCGTTCTCGACGGTCGGATCCTCGCGCACGCGGCTGATGTACGTCGCGAAGTCGCCGACGCACTCGATCGGGGTGATGTAGCCGCCGTCCTCGCGCTTATCGACCAGCATGATGCCGGGCGCCTCGCGGAGGATGTTCTGCGCTTCCTCGGCCGTGATCTCGTTCTCGAACTCGATGTTGATCGCTTCCGAATGGCCGACGAACACCGGCACGCGGACGCAGGTCGCGGTGACCTTGATCTTCTTGTCGAGGATCTTCTTGGTCTCGACGACCATCTTCCATTCTTCCTTGGTCGAGCCGTCGTCGAGGAAGCTGTCGATGTGCGGGATCACGTTGAACGCGATCTGCTTGGTGAACAGCTTGGGCTCTGCGGGATCGCCGACGAAGATGTTGCGGCTCTGCTCGAACAGCTCGTCCATGCCAGCCTTGCCCGCGCCCGACACCGACTGGTAGGTCGAGACGACCACGCGCAGGATCTTCGCCGCATCGTGCAGCGGCTTCAGCGCGACGACCATCTGCGCGGTCGAGCAGTTCGGGTTGGCGATGATGTTGCGGACCTTGTAGCCGTCGATCGCTTCGGGGTTCACCTCGGGCACGATCAGCGGCACGTCGGGGTCCATGCGGTAGAGCGACGAATTGTCGATCACGACGCAGCCGGCAGCGGCAGCGATCGGTGCGTAGATCGCCGAACCCTCGGAGCCGATCGCGAACAGCGCCATGTCCCAGCCGTTCCAGTCGAAATGCTCGATGTTCGTGCATTTGATCTGCTTGCCGGTGTCGCCATAGTCGACCATCAACCCCTGGCTGCGCGACGACGCGACGCAGGCGATCTCGTCCGCCGGAAACTCGCGCTCCGCCAGGATGTTGAGGATCTCACGCCCGACATTGCCGGTCGCCCCTGCGACCACCACCCGATAACCCATGTCTTAACTCCGATTGGACTTAGGGCGGGCAGTACCGTCGTTGCGCGGCGAGGTCCAACGGCTTTCGACTTGTTGCGTGGATAGGGGGAGTTGGGGGGGTAGCCGAGGGCGAGCGTTACACTCACTTCCTTGTTCTCCCGCGAAGGCGGGAGCCCACTCTGGGCCCCCGCCTTCGCGGGGGAACAAGCTTCTTTCCGTTCCAATCCAATAGTAGCACCACCCCGGCGGAGGCCGGGGCCCAATTGGAAAGGTCGCAGTAACAGGGGACCGCGCTCCGTTAGCAACGTTCCCCAATTGGGCCCCGGCCTCCGCCGGGGTGGTGGCTGGGGAAGGTGCACAGCTAGATCAGTCCCACCCCTCAATCATGCGTCCGCGCCTGCCACGTCGCATGCTCGATCCCGTGCACCTTCGCCAGGTGATCCGTGATCGCATCCAACTCCTCCGCCGGCACGTTCGTCGCCACCAGCGTAGCCGCAATCTCCACCCGGTCCTCGCCGCGCTCAGTCACGTCCAGCTCCGCCACCTGCAACTGAGCAGCCTCCAGATGCTCGACCACCAGATCGCCGATCGGCCCCGCATCCCCCGCCGCCGCCGTCACCATCACGCTATAGGTGGCCTCGATCGTCCGCCCCTCGGTCGGGATCCGGTTGATCCCGTCGACCAGCGGCCGCAGCGCGGTGTTCGCCAGCAGCACCACGAAGGTGAGCAACCCAGCCTCCGCGATCATGTCGCTGCCCGCGCACGATCCCACCGCCGCCGAGCACCACAAGGTCGCCGCGGTGTTCAGCCCGCGGACGTTCATCCCCTCCTTCATGATCACGCCCGCGCCGAGGAAGCCGATCCCCGACACGACATAGGCAATGATCCGGATCGACTCGACGTCGCCGCCCAGCCGCTGCCCGAGATCGACGAACGCCGCCGACCCGAGCGCGACCAGCGTGTTCGTCCGCAACCCCGCGGTCCGCTGGCGGTATTGCCGCTCCGCCCCGATCAGCGTCCCGAACACGAACGCGGCGATATAGCTCACCACCGTGTCGAGGAACGGCCACAGGTGAAACGTCTCGACGAACCGCACCGGCTTTACTTCACCGGCGCCGCAGCCGCCTCGGGCACCGGCTTGTCCTTCACCGTCCGGTCGAGGAAGTTCAGGATCGTCCCCCAGACATGCTCGCTGATCCCCGGCCCCGCCACGCGGTGCGTGTAGCCGGGGTAGAACATCATCTCGAACGGCGTCGCGGTCGCCTGCATCCGCGCGGCCACCTTGGTCGAGTTGTCGAGGAACACGTTGTCGTCCGCCATGCCGTGGATCAGCAGCAACGGATCGACGATCCGGTTCGCCTCCTCTACCGCCGCCGACGTCGCATAGCTCGCCGGGTCCTTCGCCGGATCGCCCAGATAGCGCTCGGTATAATGCGTGTCGTAAAGCTGCCAGTCGGTGACCGGCGCGCCGGAAACAGCGGCCGCATACACGCCCGGCGTCTTCTCCAGCATCTTCAGCGACATATAGCCGCCATACGACCAGCCATAGGTCGCGATCTTGCTCGGTTCGACGAACGGCAGCGACTTCAGGTAATTCGCACCCGACAGCTGGTCCTCGACCTCGACCGTGCCCATCGCATGATAGATCTGGTCCTCGAACGCCTTGCCGCGGTTATACGAGCCACGATTGTCGATCTTGAAGTAGATCCAGCCGCGATCGACCAGATATTGCGGCAATCCGCCCTGCCACCCGCGCGTGACCTGCTGGCCGGTGCCGGGGCCGCCGTAATGTTCGAAGAACACCGGGTATTTCTTGCCGGGCTCCAGCGGCGGCGTGATCATCTCGTAATGGAGCGTCATGCCGTTCTTGGCTTTCAGTGTCCCGAACTTGGTCTCCTGATGGCTGGCGAGATACGGATAGTAGGGATGCCCCTCGACCACCGCATTCTCGTTGATCCACGAGAGCCGCTTGCCGGTCGCATCTGCCAGATACACCTGCGTCGGCTGCTTCGGGTTCGAGCGCGAGATGATGAACCGGCTTGCCGCCGCATCCATCGTCGCGCTGTTCCACCAGCCCGCTTCGGTCAGCTTGGTGATCGCATTCGGCTTGGCGACGTCGACCGAATATAGCTGCTGCTCGAGCACGTCGTCCTTGTTGCCGAGGAAGAACAGACGTCCCTTAGTCTCGTCAACGCCGACGAGATCGGTGACGACCCAGTCGCCCTTGGTGAGCTGCGTCCACTTGCCCGATGCGAACCGGTAGAGCTGGCCGTAGCCGCTCCGCTCCGACCGCCAGATCAGGCTGCCGTCCTTGAGCACGTGATACGCATCGGACAGGTTGAGCCAGCTCTTCACGCCCGACTTCTCGGTGAACAGCACCGTCGACTTGCCCGTCGCCGGATCGACGCGGAGCATCTCCAGCAGCTTCTGGTCACGGCTCTGGCGCTGCACCAGCAGCATCCGGCCATCCGGCGTCCAGTCGACGCGGGCGAGATAGATGTCGGGGTTGGTGCCAAGATCGACCTTCACCTGCCCCGAGCCATCCGGCTTCATGATGTACAGGTCGACCAGCACGTTCGGCGTACCGGCGGCCGGATAGCGCTGCTCATAAACTTTGGTGCCGGTCGCGCCGATCGACGCGCGCGTAGCTGTGTGGACCGGCGCCTCGTCGAACCGCTCGACCGCGACATATTGCTCTTCGGGCGACCACCAATAGCCGGTGCGGCGATCCATTTCCTCCTGCGCGACGAACTCCGCCTCGCCGAAATGGACCGTGCCGCCGCCGCCGGTCGTCACCGCGCGCGCGTCGCCGCCGGCGAGCGGCTGCACGAAGACGTTCTGGTCGCGCACGAACGAGACGAAGCTCCCCTTGGGGCTGACCACCGGGTTCAGCTCGCCGCCGGGCGTATTGGTCAGCCGCTTCACCTTGCCGTCAAGCCCGGCGAGATACAGGTCGCCGTCGAGTGGCACGAGGATCGACTTGCCGTCGGGCGCCCAGTCATACGCGACGATGCCCTTCTGGCCGCCGATCCGCGCCCGCTCGCGCTGCATCTTCTCGGCCTCGGTCAGTTCGGCGCCGCTGCCGACGGTCTTCGAATCGACCAGCATCCGCGCCTGCCCCGTCGCGGTATCGACCGCCCATAGATCGAAGCGCTCCTTCTCGTCGTCGCGGTTGCGCAAGCTCGTCAGCAACGTCCCGTCGGGCGACAGGCGGACCGCTTTCGGCTGCGATCCCGACAGGTCCGGATTGCCGAACACGCACGCCATCGTCAGGTCGCCGGGCTTGGCGGCTTCGACCGGACGTATCGGTGCAGGGGCGGGTGCAGCGGGGGCAGCCGGCGGCGTGACCTGATCAGCGGCCATCGCGGCGGTTCCGACCGAAGCAAGTGCAAGCCCGAGCAACCATGTGCGCATCCTGTAGTCTCCGTGGGATCATCCCGCCGGATACCGCCCGACGGACCCGAAAATCTTCGGTCGCGCGTTATCGCGGCGGCACGGCCCGTCGTAAAGGGCACATCGTGAGGCCGAGCGAACCGAAACGACTCCGACGCGCATCATCGTCATTTCCCTCCAACACGGCATAATGAACGCTCCGTAAACTCCGTCTTTACGTCCTTCGTTTATGGCAAGCGGGACATCGTCGCGGATCGAGTTTTCCGTGGTGCAGCACGGCCGGGGAATGATGGTTTCGAACGCGGGCATACAAGGCGGAGAGCCGAGCGAGCGGAGCGCATGGGATGCGTTCGTCGCCCTCGCCGACGCGGACGGCAGCGCAGCGCATCCGCATCATGCGCGCCTGACCGCCGGCGGCCCGGGCCAGCGCAACCTCTCCGACGCGGTCCACGCACTGTGCGCGGTCCACGGCGACCATCCCGGCCTGATCGTCGACGTGCTCGCCCGCGCGATCCAGCCGGAGGCATCGGATTGGCTCGCCGACGCCGCCAGTGGCTTCGCCGACGAGCGCACCTATCTCGCACACCTCACCGCCGCGGTCGGCCCCCTACCCTCGACCCCAGGCCAGGCGGAGAGCGAGTCGGCACTGGTCGGCGAACGTCATGCGCTCGAAATGCTGGCTCGCTCGGAGCGCCGCGGATGTGCGACCGGGGCGGTGGCTGCTCTGCTCCATGACTGGCGCGCGATCCGCCGCGTCCTTGATGTCGCCGCCGAGCGGTTCGGGGTAGCCGTCCCCGCGATTACCCTTCCGTCCGAGACCGACACCGCCGCGCTCGTTGCGGAACGCGGTGCATCGCCCGGTTGCCAGCGCGCGATCCTGTTCGGCGCGCAGCAACTTTTCGCGCAGCACCGCGGCCTGTGGTCGCTACTCGAAGCGCGATCGAGCGCACGCGGTGACCTCTGACCGCTTGCACTGACCGACGCTTCCCCTCTATCCATACCCGGTATTCAGAACCGGACGGGACATCGCATGAAGCGCTTCGAGGGCACCCAGAGCTACGTCGCGACCGACGATTTGAAAGTCGCGGTCAACGCCGCCGTGACGCTGCGCCGCCCGCTGCTGATCAAGGGCGAACCCGGCACCGGCAAGACCGTCCTCGCCTACGAGATTGCCAAGGCTTTGGGTGCGCCGCTGATCGAGTGGAACATCAAGTCGACCACCAAGGCGCAGCAGGGGCTGTACGAATACGACGCGGTCGCCCGCCTGCGCGATGGCCAGCTCGGCGACGCGCGCGTCCACGACATCGGCAACTATATCCGCAAGGGCAAGCTGTGGGAGGCGTTCACCCAGCCCGCGCCGCCCGTCCTGCTGATCGACGAGATCGACAAGGCCGATATCGAGTTCCCCAACGACCTGTTGCAGGAACTCGATCGGATGGAATTCCACGTCTACGAGACCAAGGAAACGGTGCGCGCGGTCGAGCGCCCGATCGTCATCATCACCAGCAACAACGAGAAGGAACTGCCCGACGCGTTCCTGCGCCGGTGTTTCTTCCACTACATCAAGTTTCCCGACCGCCAGACGATGCAGGCGATCGTCGACGTCCACTTTCCGGGTATTCAGAAGATCCTCGTCAGCAAGGCGATGGACCTGTTCTACGACGTCCGCGACGTGCCGGGGCTGAAGAAGAAGCCCTCGACCAGCGAGCTGCTCGACTGGTTGAAGCTGCTGCTCCACGAGGACATGCCGCTAGACATTCTCCAGAACCGCGACCCGACCAAGGCGATCCCGCCCTTGCACGGTGCGCTTCTGAAGAACGAACAGGACGTCATGCTGTTCGAACGCCTCGCCTTCATGGCAAAGCGGCAGAAGAACCAGGGGTGATCGGCTCAGCGAACCGGCGGCGTGCGTTCGCGCCGCCGGTTCACGCCACCCCGCTCAGCTGACGTTGGCACCGGTCGGGATATAGTCCAGCGCGAGGTGCGGGATCGTCACCGGACCACGGAAGTTGAACCGCGTCACGGTTGCCGGGTCGGGAATCCATAGCTTCTTGCCCAACGTCACCAGATACTGGGCGGGCGACGTCACGCTGACCGCGGTGAACGAACCCGAGGATAGCGCCGGTCCTCTCGGCATTTCGGCGACTAGATAGTCGCTGACGATGATGTCGTTCCAGTTGTTGAAAACGGTGTTGAAGGTCGCTGCGTCGGGAATTGCGAACAGCTGCCCCCACATTGCCAGATATACCGCACCGCCACTGGCGTTCGAGGCGATCCGGCTGCCGTCATATTGCTTCCAGTTGATGGTTCCGGCCAGTAAAGCCTGCGCCGTGTCCGCACCCATTTTCTCGCTGATGTCGACCGTCATTATCATAATCCTCATTATGTTTTTATGAAAACGCGAAGCTGTGATCATCCGTCCGACTCGATATCTGAACCGACATAAAAACCACGTGACATGCCTAGTCGACGTAGAAACCTGAAGTTAGCGGGGACGCGACCACTTTGGACGCAAAGCACGCGACGTACTGATGATTGCTGGGATGGCTCATTAATACGGTTACGTATCAAGGGCATCGCAAGACAACGACTCACATATTCCGATCGATTGTGATCGGGATTGTGATCGGGATTGTGGGAACCACGTCGAGCGAACAGTCGCGCATCCCTTCAACGACGCTGCTAGACCAAATGCTTGATGCACATTAACCATCTGCGGCAACAATAATGCCATACCTGTCCGGCAAGGTGACGGCATGAGATTGTATGCTTTCCGTCGTTGGGCGCCGGCACTGCTGGCAATCGGCATGGCCGCCCCCGCATCCGCCTCTCTGCTCGACTATGTCGGCCAGTGCGTCCCCTTCGCCCGCGCAGCGTCGGGCATCCAGATCTACGGCAACGCCTGGACATGGTGGGAGCAGGCCGACGGCAAGTACGAACGCACGCACAAGCCAAAGGAAGGCGCGGTCATCGTCTTCGCCAAGACCCCGCGCCTGCCGTTCGGCCATGTCGCGGTGGTCAGCCGGGTGGTCGAGAAGCGCGTCGTCATGCTCACCCACGCCAACTGGTCGCGCCAGAACGGCGAGCGCGGGCATGCCGAACAAGACGTCACGCTGTTCGACGTCTCGCGCAACAACGACTGGAGCGACGTCAAGGTCTGGTACAAGGACGTCGATGGTCTCGGTGGCGGGGTGTATCCGGTGTATGGCTTCATCTACGGCCACGCGCATGCTGCCGCTGAATTGACGAGCCGGAACCCGGATTATGTCGGTGCGCTGATCGACGCGTATGTGCCGGTAAGCGGCGAACCCATCGCACGCTGAACATCCCCTTCCTGCTACCCCCCCTCCCTGGAAGGGAGGGGTCGGGGGTGGGTCGGCCCGCTTTAGTCGCAACCGTGCCGCGATACTGAAACCTACCCACCCCCAGCCCCTCCCTTCCAGGGAGGGGGGGGCCAGAAGAGCCGCGCGCTCAAATACTAAGCATTGCCGCCACCCTCGAAACCGTGCCACCACCGTTGCTGAAAAGACGGTGAGGATGATGATGCGGTTCAAGGCTCTTACGACGGTCACGCTGGCCTTGCTCGCGACCACCGCCCCCACAATCGTCGGCGCACAGAAGGAAAAGTCCCCGCCCCCCGGTGGCGACATCCCCGCCAAGTTCGTCCCCGCCAATACGAGCTTCGACTTCGACCGCCGCGAGGTCGACATCAAGATGCGCGACGGTGTCACGCTCCACGCGGTCATCGTCCAGCGCAAGGGGCTCACCGACGCCCCGATCCTGCTCCAGCGCACGCCCTACAACGCCGAGAGCGTCGCCAGCCGATCCTCCAGCCCGAGCGGTGCGATGAACCTCCGCGCATCCGACGCGATGTTCTTCGACGCCGGCTACATCCGCGTGTTCGAGGACGTCCGCGGCAAGAACGGCTCGAACGGCGCGTACATAAACGAACGCCCGCTGATCGGCCCGCTCAACAAGACGAAAGTCGATCACTCGACCGACGCCTACGACACGATCGACTGGCTCGTGAAGAACCTAAAGAACAGCAACGGTCGCGTCGGCATCATCGGTGGCAGCTACGACGGCATGATGGCCGCGATGGCGCTGGTGAACCCGCACCCGGCACTCAAGGCCGCGGTGCCGATGAACCCGGTGATCAACACCTGGAAGGGCGACGACGACTTCCACGGCGGCGCCTTCCGCCAGATCGGCTACGATTATTACTACACGCAGGACGCAGCGAAGGGCGAAGCCGGCGACCTCTGGCGCGACGCGTACGACGACTACGACACCTTCCTCCGCGCCGGATCCGCCAGCGCGTTCGTGAAGAGCCGCGGGCTCGAACAGCTCCCCTTCGTCAATCGCCTCCACGATCACCCGACCTACGACGCATTCTGGCAAGGTCAGGCGCTCGAGACCATTCTGCCCAAGCAACCGCAGACCGTGCAGACGCTCTGGGTCGCCAGCCAATGGGATCAGGAAGACATCTACGGCGCGGTCGCGGCCTACGAAGCCGTATCGAAAGTCGACCCCAACCACGTCAACCACCTCGCGCTTGGCCCCTGGGCGCATGGCGGCGCGAACGGTGACGGATCGACGCTCGGCGCGATCCGCTTCGATGCCGACACCGCGCTCTGGTTCCGCAAGAACGTCCTGCTTCCGTTCCTGGACGGCGCGCTGAAGACCGGCGCGACACCACCCGCACTCGCCCCCGTCACCGCGTTCCAGACCGGCACCAACCAGTGGCAGACGCTCGGCGGCTGGCCGAACGCGTCCGCTACGCAGAAACTCTATTTCCAGCCCGCCAGCGGCCTCGGCGCCACCGCCCCGGCGCAGGACGGCCACGACGACTACATCTCCGACCCCGCCAAGCCGATCCCCTACCGCCTCCGCCCAATCCGCCCGACCTACGCGACCGGCTCGACCTGGCGGCAATGGCTCGTCGACGACCAGCGCCCGTTCTCCGATCGCACAGACGTCCTGACCTACCAGACGCCCCCGCTGACGACCGCGGTCGCAATCGCCGGCGCCCCCGTCGCGGACCTGATCGCCAGCACCACCGGCACCGACGGCGATTTCGTGGTGAAGCTGATCGACGTCTACCCGGCGGAATATTCCGACAAGCCCGAGATGGGCGGCTACCAGCTCGCCGTGTCGATGGACATTCTGCGCGGCCGCTACCGAGACAGCTTCGAGAAGCCGAGCCCGATCGTCGCCGGCCAGCCCACCCATTTCCGCGTCGTGCTGCCCAACGCCAGCCACGTCTTCCTCCCCGGCCACCGCATCATGGTGCAGGTCCAGTCGAGCTGGTTCCCGCTCTACGACCGCAACCCGCAGACCTACGTCCCCAACATCTTCGACGCGAAACCCGCCGACTACCGCAAGGCCACGATCAGCGTCTTCCACTCGGCCGCGCACCCCAGCGCGATCGAACTGCCGATCGCGGCTACCAAGTGAGGACGTGAGCCTGTGTTCCTGAACTTCCTCGACGAACTCCGCAGCGCCGGCATCCCCGCCAGCCTGAAAGAGCACCTCATCCTGCTGGAGGCGCTCGACGCCGAGGTGATCGAGCGGACGCCCGAGGATTTCTACTACCTCTCCCGCGCGGTGTACGTGAAGGACGAGGGGCTGCTCGACAAGTTCGACCAGGTCTTCGCCAAGGTCTTTCGCGGTCTCGCCTCCAGCTACGGCACACCCGCCGGCGAAGTCCCCGAGGACTGGCTGAAGGCGGTCGCCGAGAAATTCCTGACCCCCGAGGAGATGGCCGCAATCAAGTCGCTCGGCTCGTGGGACGAGATCATGGAGACTCTCAAAAAACGCCTGGAGGAGCAGAAGGAACGCCACCAGGGCGGCAACAAATGGGTCGGCACCGGCGGCACGAGCCCGTATGGCAATGGCGGCTACAACCCCGAAGGCGTCCGCATCGGCGGCGAAAGCACGCACAAGCGCGCGCTGAAAGTCTGGGACCAGCGCGAATTCCGCAACCTCGACAACACCAAGGAGCTCCGCACCCGCAACATCAAGGTCGCGCTCCGCCGCCTGCGCCGCTTCGCGCGCGATGGCGCCGCCGACGAACTCGACATCGACGGCACGATCGCCGGCACCGCGCGGCAGGGCTATCTCGACATCGTCATGCGCGCCGAACGCCGCAATGCGGTGAAACTGCTGCTGTTCCTCGACGTCGGCGGCTCGATGGACCCGTTCGTCAAGCTCTGCGAGGAACTGTTCTCAGCCGCGACCACCGAATTCAAGAATCTCGAATTCTTCTACTTCCACAATTGCCCGTACGAGGGCGTGTGGAAGGACAATACGCGGCGCTTTGCCGAGCGCACGCCGATGTGGGACCTGCTCCACAAATACGGCCATGACTACAAGCTGATCTTCGTCGGCGACGCGTCGATGAGCCCGTACGAGATCACCCATCCCGGCGGCTCGGTCGAGCATTTCAACGAGGAGCCGGGCGCGGTGTGGATGCAGCGGCTGACGAATACCTATCCGGCGGCGGCGTGGCTCAACCCGGTGCCCGAGGCGCAATGGGGCTATTCGCAGTCGGTCCGCATCATCCGCGAGCTGATGACCGACCGGATGTACCCGCTGAGCCTCGCCGGGCTCGACGACGCGATGCGCGAACTGACCCGCAAACGGTGAGTTTGGCGCGGTGAGCGGCTGACCGTAACGGAACCGTCACGGACGCGATCGGTTTATCGGGCATCATCCCCTACCGAAGGACAAGCCCTATGTCGTCGATCCCCAACTCCGCCATGCCGCACGCCAAGGTCCATCACGACGACGACCACAAGCCGAAGCCCGATGCGAAGAAGAACGCGGCGACCAGCGACTGGGTCGAGGACGCGACCGATGCGGCCAAGGCTGGCCTCGCGACCGCGACGGACGCGGTGAAGTCGCACCCGAAGACGGCGATCGCGGTCGGCGCTACGGTGATTGCGGGGATCGCAGCGGCGATCGCAGCGCCTGCGTTGCGCGCGAAGGACGCGGCGGAGAAGAAGGCGCCCGAGAAGAAGCCCGAGCCGAAGAAGCCGGCCAAGGCGAAGAAGCCGCACTGATACTTTAATACGAGATACGAGGCCGCCGCCCACCCCACCCTGCACCACCCCGGCGAAGGCCGGGGCCCAGTTGGAAAGGTCGCAGTGGTAGGGCGCAGCCTCAGTTAGCAACGTCTCCCAACTGGGCCCCGGCCTCCGCCGGGGTGGAGATCCGCCACCGGACGGGCTTGCATTTCCTTGTTCTCCCGCGAAGGCGGGAGCCCAGACTGGGCTCCCGCCTTCGCGGGAGAACAAGCTTTTACACGTTGGCCGACAAACTAAACCCGATCCACAACCCCACCAGCCATCGCCACCGGTACGCCCGTAGTCCCCGGAAAGCTGATCGCCAGCCCCTTCAGCGTCCGAACCGCCATATACGCAAACCCCTCGGCCTCCAGCGCATCGCCGTTCCACCCGAGCACATCGGTAGGCTCCACCACCAACCCGGTCCGCGCGGCGATCATCGCCAGCATCGTCGGATTATGCCGACCACCCCCCGCCACCAGCAACCGAACCGGCCGAGCCGGCAAATGCCGCAAAGCCTCCGCCACCGTCGCCGCGGTAAACGCCGTCAAAGTCGCCGCCCCATCAGCAGCGGACAACCCCCGAGCCGGCTGGATCGTAAAATCATTCCGATCCAGCGACTTCGGCGGAGGCGCATCGAAAAACGGGTGATCGAGCATCGCCGTCAGCACCGTCTCGTCGACCCGCCCGGACGCCGCCAACGCCCCCCCGGCATCATACCGGGCACCAGTCTCCGCCTCGACCCAGCTATCGATCAGCCCGTTCGCCGGCCCGGTATCGAACGCTACCAGCCCATCCCGGTCCATCATCTGCGCCCGCTCCGGCGACATCTCCCGCGAATCATGCATGTCCCGCCCACCGGGAATGAAGGTGATGTTCCCCACCCCACCAAGGTTCAGCACCGCGACCGGCCCCTCGAGCCCCGCCGCCAAGGCCGCATGATACACCGGCAGCAACGGCGCCCCCTGCCCGCCCGCGGCCACATCCGCCGAGCGAAAATCCGACACCGTCGTGATCCCGGTAGCCCGCGCGACCGCCGCCCCATCGCCGATCTGCCACGTCCAGCGCCGATCCGGCCGATGCGCGATCGTCTGCCCGTGGAAACCGATCACATCGACCTCCGCCGCCGCGACGCCAGCATCCGCCAGCAGCTTGTGCACCGCGAACACGTGCGCGCGCGTGATCAGTTCCCCCGCCGCGACCACCGGCGGACTGGCGCGCGGCTTGTCGAACGTCAGCGCCATCCGCGTGGCCTCCGCCAGTTGCGCCCGCGCCGCATCCGAATACGGCTCGCCACGAAACGCGATCGGCCGCACGAACGCCTCGCCGTCGGTCTCGATCAACGCGGCATCGATCCCGTCGAGCGACGTCCCCGACATCAGTCCAATCGCCAGCATATCGGTTCCTTCCCGCGCAATCTCCCCACCCATGGCGGATGCATTTTCCGCCGCCTAGAAAAAACCGAACTTTGCGCCTATGTGCGCGGGCTTCATGGCAACAACACTCCCCTCCCCGCCGAAGATCGGCATGGTCTCGCTCGGCTGTCCGAAGAACCTCGTCGACAGCGAGCGGATTCTCACACAGCTCCGCGGCGACGGCTATCAGATGTCGCCCGACTATGCCGGCGCCGACATCGTCCTCGTCAACACCTGCGGCTTCCTCGACTCCGCCAAGGAGGAGAGCCTCGAGGCGATCGGCGAGGCCATCGCCGAGAACGGCCGCGTCATCGTCACCGGCTGCATGGGCAAGGAAGCCGACGCGATCCGCGCGCGCTTTCCGCAGGTCCTCGCGATCACCGGTGCACACGAATATGAGCAGGTCGTCGGCGCAGTTCACGAGGCGGCACCGATGCCGCCGTCCGCGTTCCTCAACCTGATCCCCGACGCCGGCCTGAAGCTTACCCCGCGCCACTACAGCTATCTGAAGATCTCGGAGGGCTGCAACCACCGTTGCTCGTTCTGCATCATCCCGAGCTTGCGCGGCGACCTCGTCAGCCGCCGCCCCGACGCGATTCTGCGCGAGGCGGAGAAGCTCGTCGAAGCCGGCACCAAGGAACTGCTGGTCATCAGCCAGGACACCTCGGCGTACGGCGTCGACCTGCGCCACGCCAGCTGGCCGGTGAAGACCGGCGGTCCGATGTCGCGCAACGAATCCCGAGATGTCCGCGCGCACATGACCGATCTCTCGCGCGAACTCGGGAAGATCGCGCCGTGGGTCCGCCTCCACTACGTCTATCCGTACCCGCACGTCGACCACGTCATCCCGCTGATGGCGGAGGGCCTCGTGCTGCCGTATCTCGACATTCCGTTCCAGCACGCCGCACCATCGGTGCTGCGCCGGATGAAGCGCCCCGGCAACGACGCGAAAGTGCTCCAGCGCATCCACAACTGGCGGACGATCGCGCCCGACATCACGATCCGCTCGACCTTCGTCGTCGGCTTCCCCGGCGAGACCGAGGAGGATTTCCAGTATCTGCTCGACTGGCTCGACGAGGCGCAACTCGACCGCGTCGGCGCGTTTCGCTTCGAGCCGGTCGAAGGGGCGGCGGCGAACCTGCTCCCCGACCACGTGCCCGAAGAGCTCAAGGAGGAGCGCTACGCCCGCATCATGGAAAAGACCGCGGCGATCTCCGCGGCCAAGTTGCAGGCCAAGATCGGCCTCACGCTCGACGTCATCATCGATGCGGTTGACGAGGAAGGCGCGACCGGCCGCTCAAAGGCGGATGCGCCCGAAATCGACGGCGAAGTCTTCCTCCGCGATGCCGGCCATTTGACGGTCGGCGACATCGTCCCGGTTACGATCGAAGATGCCGACGACCACGACCTCTACGGCGTGCCTGTCGCCTAACCCCGCTTACTGTTCTCCCGCGAAAGCGGGAGCCCAGGATTCCAAGCGATATCGCCCGTAACTCTGGACTCCTGCGTCCGCAGGAGAACCAAAGTCAGACGACGTTGCGGCCGGTAAACAGCTTCACCAGAACGACGATGACCGCGATCACCAGCAGGATGTGGATCAGTCCGCCTGCGACATGGAAGGCAAAGCCTGCCAGCCAGAGGATCAGCAGGATGACGGCGATGGTATACAGCATGGTTGTGTCCCCTAAGACTAAAAAGGCTCCCGGTCGGACGATGAAACGTGCGTGTAACACGACGTGTTCCGTCAACATTTCTGCCCTAGCCTAACCCCTTCAACCGTCACGGAATAAAAATCACGGCGTTGCGCGCGCACGCCGGTTCTGCTTCGTTGCGCGCCATGATCCTCCGCCTCCTCGCCGTCGCCGCGCTGCTCCCCGCTCCCGCCATCGCGCAATCGCTCACCCCCGCCGAAACCGCGCAGATCGACACGCTGGCGACCGGCGCGCTCGGCGATACCGGCGTGCCCTCAGCCTCGATCGCGGTAGTCCGCGGCGGGCGGGTCGTGTTCGCCAAGGCGTACGGCAAACCGTCCGAGGCGATTGCCAAGGCAGACCCTAAGCTCCCCTACCAGATCGCCTCGATCTCAAAGCAGTTCACCGCCGCCGCGATCCTCATGCTCGAGGACGAGGGCAAGCTGAGCCTCGATGACACCGTCGCGAAATACATCCCCGGCATCACCGGCGGCGACCGCATCACGATCCGCCAGTTGCTCAGCCACACCTCCGGCCTCCAGGATTACTGGCCGCAGGATTACAGCTTCGCGGCCATGGCCAAGCCCGTCACGCCGCAGCAGATCGTCGATCGTTGGGCCAAGAAGCCGCTCGATTTCCAGCCCGGCACGCAGTGGCAATATTCGAACACGGGCTACGTCGTCGCCGGCCTGATCGTCGAGAAAGTCGCCAAACAACCGCTGTTGAGCTTCCTCCAGCAACGCATCTTCAAGCCGCTCGACATCCGCGCGCTCGACCAGGACAAGGCGATCGGCAAGGCGTTCCCGCAAGGCTATGGCCGCTTCGCACTAGGCCCGGTCCGCCCCGAAACCCCGAGCGCGGACGGCTGGCTCTACGCCGCCGGCGAACTCTCGATGAGCGCCGAAGACCTCGCTAAATGGGACGTCGCGCGCCTCAACCGCACCACGCTCCCCGCCGACGACTGGGCCGCGCAGGAAACCCCGGTCAAACTCGCGGACGGTAGCAGCAACGGCTACGGCCTCGGCGTCTTCACCGGCAGCGCGAACGGCCGTCGCTACGTCGAACACAGCGGCGAAGCGGTCGGCTTCCTGTCCGAGAACACCGTCTATCCCGACGACAAGGCGGCCATCGTCGTCCTCACCAACAGCTGGTTCAGCGACGCAACGGGCCGCATCGCCGCGGGCGTCGCAAAAATTGTCCTGCCGCCCGCCGCCGCCAGCGCCGAAGACACCGCCGCGCTCGCCCGAGCCCGCGCCGTCTACGACCAGCTCCGGACCGGCACACTCGACCGCAAAGGCCTGACCGAAGACGCGAACTACTACTTCAAGCCGGTCGCGCTGACCGACTACAAGACCAGCCTCGGCGCGCTCGGCGAGCCCACCGCGTTCGCACAAACCGGCAAGACCCGCTTGCGCGGTGGCTTCGTCAACCGCACCTACCGCATCACCTATCCCGACCGCACGCTCTCGCTCAGCACCTATGCCGAGCCCGGCGCGAACGGCCGATACGAACAACTTTTGGTGGCACCCGCACAATGACCGACTTCGCCTCGATGCTCCAACCCGACCGCGGCCAGCCAGCCCGGACGATCCACGTCGTCCAGCCCGACGCGTACGAAGGCTGGCTCGCCAAACAGTCGCAGCGCATCCGCACGACGATCGCGGCACACCGGCTGACCGGCAAGCCCGGCGACCGCGCGGTCCTGCCCGGCGAGACCGCGGACGACTGGTCGATGCTGCTGGTCTGCAACGAAGCCGTCACGTCCCCCTGGCGGATCGCCTCGCTCGGCGCGTCGCTACCCGAGGGCACGTATCGCCTAGCGGAGGGGCCGGTCGGCGCAGCCGGGCTTGGCTGGATGCTCGCCCAGCACCAGTTCACGCGGTACGTGAAGCCCGACGCAACCAGCCCCCGCATACTCCTGACCGCCGACGCTGCGCATATCGACGAGACGGTTCGCCTCGCCGAAGCCACCGCGCTCGTCCGCGACCTCGTCAACACCGGCGCGTCCGACATGGGCCCCGCCGACCTCGAAGCCGCCGCCGAGACGCTCGCCAAACGCCACGGAGCGACCGTCACCACTACGCGAGGCGATGCGCTAGCGACCGGCTACCCGATGATCCAAGCAGTCGGCCAGGCCGCCAGCAAGGACCGCGCGCCACGGCTGATCGAACTCGAATGGGGCGACCCGTCGCACCCCCGCATCGCACTGGTCGGCAAGGGCGTCACCTTCGACACCGGCGGGCTAGATATCAAGCCGTCCGCCGGCATGCGGCTGATGAAGAAGGACATGGGCGGCGCGGCGCACGCGCTGGCGCTGGCGAGCCTCGTGATGGCGGCCAAGCTTCCGGTCCGTCTCCACCTCCTGATCCCTGCGGTCGAGAACTCGATCGCCGGCAACGCCTTCCGCCCCGGCGACGTGCTCGCCACGCGCAAGGGCCTGACGGTCGAGAACACCAACACCGACGCCGAAGGTCGCCTTGTCCTTGGCGACGCGCTGACGAAGGCGGGCGAGAGCAATCCCGAACTGATCGTCGACTTCGCGACGCTGACGGGAGCGGCCCGCGTCGCACTTGGCCCGGACCTGCCGCCGATGTTCACCGATGACGAATCCCTAGCGGCGGACCTGCTTGCGTCGGGGCTCGAGCAAAACGACCAGATGTGGCGCCTGCCGCTTTGGAACGGCTATGACGAGATGCTCAAGTCGGACATCGCCGACATGGTCAACGCACCCGATGGCGGGTTCGCGGGCGCAATCACCGCCGCGCTGTTCCTCCGGCGGTTCGTACCGAAGACCGCGGCGTGGGCCCATCTGGATGTGTTCGCGTGGCGGCCGTCGGCCAAGCCGGGTCGGCCTAAGGGGGGCGAGGCTTACGCCCTCCGCGCCGCGTTCGCGATGTTGGCTAAGCGGTACGACGCCTAGCCGTTCCCCCGCGGAGGCGGGGGCCCAGGGTCTCACAGGATAGCGTTCGTGACCCTGGACCCCCGCCTCCGCGGGGGAACTGGGTATTTTACCGAGTTCCGCGCAGGACCAGCTAACTCGTCGCGAATTGCCCGAACGGCAGCAGCTTGTCCGCCAAAGCCTTCGTCGCATTCGCATCGCCAGCCCGCAACGGCACCAGAACCGCCACGGCAGCTTTCCGCACATACCCGTCGATCGCAGTCGGCGTCGGTGCCTTGCTCGCGGTCTCGACCAAAGCCCGTCCCCGAGCATCGTTCGGGTCCAGCTCCAGCCGCAGCAACCCGGCAAGCCCGGCAAACATCGCCCGGTTACCACCCAGCGCCACCGACCGATCCAAAGCCTCGAACCCGGTAGCCTTTTGAGCGCCCGCGACAGCCCGCCCGACGAACCGCCCGAGCTTCGCGATCACCCCGACATGCCACGCGCCCAGCGCCGCCTGCGCCTCGGCATTGCGCGGATAGCGGACGACCAGCGCCTCATATTGTTTCCGCGCGGCGATCGCCTCGCTCCGGTTGCCGAGCAGCTTGGCGCGATACCCCTTCGCCATCGCCTGCATGATCGCGGCCTCGGCGTCGTTCGGGGAACGGCTCAGCGCCTGCCCCGCCGCCGCCGCCGCCCGGTCGATCCGCGCCAGCGCGACATTGCGATCGCGGTCGACGAACCCGGCCTGCGTCAGCAACTCACGCGGCGTCTCGGCACGCGCCGCGATCGGACACAAAACGGCGCTCGCGATCAGCGAGGCACTCACGCAACCGGGGAACCACCTGGCCATATCAACCCTCGCACCGAAGTTGTCCGATCAAAGTCCCAGCCTGAAACTTGACCGTCGAATCGTGTCACGGACCATAAGACCGCCATGTTTATCGAGACTTAACACGCTCTATCCGAGATCCGGATCGTAAACGTCCAGATCCGGATCAAGATCGACCGGACCGCCCGTCACAACCCCGCGGCTGCCTCGATGATCGGCACGAACTTCTCGGCGGTCAGGCTAGCACCACCGACCAGCGCCCCATCGACATTCGGCGTATCGAGAATCGACGCTGCATTCGCCCCCGTCACCGACCCGCCGTACAGGATCCGCACCCCGGCCGCCGCATCACCGATCAGCATCCGCAACTTCGCGCGCGCGATCGCGTGAATCGCCGCGATTTCGTCCAACGTCGGCGTGCGCCCCGTCCCGATCGCCCAACGCGGCTCGTACGCCAGCGTGAACCAGCTCCCATCCGCATTGTCCGGCACCGACTTCTCGATCTGCGCCTGAACGACACGTTCTGCACGGTCCGCATCGCGCTCCGCCTCGGTCTCACCGCAGCACAGGATCACGTTCAGCCCCTGCCGCCGCGCCGCCGCCGCCTTCGCCCAGGCGTCGTGGCTGGTCTCATGCTGGTCCGCGCGACGCTCGGAATGGCCGACGATCGTGAAGCTAGCGCCGACTTCCTTGACCATCGACGCCGACACGCACCCGGTATGCGCGCCCGAATCCGCCTCGTGCACGTCCTCCGCGCCGATCGCCAACCCAGGCACGCGCTGCGACGCCGCGTCGATCAGCGTGAACGGCACCGCCACCGCGACGTCAACGCCCGGCGCGCCGGCCGCTGCCGCAGCGATCGTATCAAGTTCGGCCAGCGCCGCGCGCGACCCGTTCATCTTCCAGTTTCCGGCTACAAGCTTACGCCGCATCGTCATCTCCCGCGTGTTTTGCCCAGCGATAGCGCCGCACCCGCCCCGCACAACCCCACACAACCCCAAGCAACGTTGCGCGCCCGACTTGAAGAGCCGCCCTCGCCCCCGTAAAGCAACCGCGTTCCTATCCCTGTCGATCGGCTGTCCATGCTCGCTTTCTTCCGCCGCCTTACCCATTCGAAGGTCGGCGTGATCATCACGTTCCTGGTACTCGGCGTGATCGCGCTCGCGTTCGCGGCGGGTGACGTCACCGGGCTCAGCTCGATGACCGGCGGCGCCGGGATCACCGGCGGCGACGTCGCCAAGGTCGGCAAGGCGGACGTCACCGCGAACCAGCTGAAGACGCAGGCGCAGACCGAGATGGAGGGCTTCCGCCAGCAGCAGCCGACGCTCGACATGGCGACCTTCGTCAACCAGGGCGGCTTCGACGGCACGCTCGACCGGATCATCTCCAGCATGGCGCTCGAGCAGTTCGGCCGCGCGCAGGGCATGGTCGTCAGCAAGCGCGCGATCGACGGCCAGATCGCCAGCATCCCCGCGCTGCAGGGCCCGACCGGCAAGTTCGACGAGGATCTCTACCGCCAGGTGCTCGCCCAGCGGAAGCTGACCGACGCGCAGATCCGCAGCGATATCGAGCGGGATACCTTCGCGCAGCAGCTGACGCTGCCGTCGAACGGCGCGACCCAGGTCGCCAGCCAGCTCGCACTTCCCTACGCGTCGCTGCTGCTCGAAAAGCGCACCGGCACGATCGGCTTCATTCCTGCCGCCGTCGTCCCCGTCGGCCCCGCGCCGAGCGATGCGGACCTCAACACCTTCTATCAGCGCAACATCGCCCGCTATACCGTCCCCGAACGCCGCGTCGTCCGCTACGCGATGATCACGCCCGAGGCCGTCAAGGCACAGGCCGTCCCGACCGACGCCGAGATCGCCAAGACCTATCAGCAGGATAGCGCACGCTACGCCGCGACCGAGAAGCGTGACATCACGCAGGTCGTCGTCGCCGACCAGGCCGGTGCCGCCGCGATCGACGCCAAGGTGAAGGGTGGCGCCAGCCTCGCCGACGCCGCCCGCGGTGCAGGGCTCGAAGCCTCGACCCAGACCGGTGTCGAGAAGGCCGCCTATGCCGGAACGACGTCCGCGCAGGTCGCCGATGCCGTCTTCGCCGCCGCCAGCGGTGCGGTGATCGGCCCGGTCCGCACGCCGCTTGGCTGGACCGTTGCCAAGGTCGACAAGATCGAAAAGGTCGCTGCGCGTTCGCTCGATCAGGTCCGTGGCGAAATCGCCGCCGCGCTCGGTATCCAGAAGTCGGCCGAGGCGCTCTCGTCGATCCACGACAAGATCGACGACTCGCTGTCGAAGAACGCGACGTTCGACGAAGTCATCGCCGACCAGAAGCTCGCGGCCGTCACCACGCCTGCGCTGATCGCCAGCGGCCTCAACCCCGACGACCCCGCCAGCAAGCCCGACCCTGCGCTTACGCCGCTCGTCGCCGCAGCGTTCCAGGCTGCCGATGGCGACGGTCCGCAGTTGGTCCAGGTCGGCACCGATGGCGGTTTCGCCGTCGTGGCGCTCGGCCGCGTCGTCCATTCGGCCCCGCGTCCGCTGGCACAGGTTCGCGCCGCGGTGCTCAAGGACGTGACCGCCGATCGTGCTCGCCAGGCCGCACGTCGCGTCGCCGGCGAAGTGCTTGCGCGCATCAACAAGGGCATGCCGATCCAGCAGTCGCTCGCACAGACCAAGCTGCCGATGCCGCCTGCCCGCACGCTGACCGCCGCCCGTGCGCAGCTCGCCGCCGATCCGCGCGGCGCACCGCCCGCGCTCGCGCTGATGTTCAGCATGGCGCCGAACACCGCCAAGACGCTGGCCGCACCCGACGACAGCGGTTGGTTCGTGATCAAGCTCGACAGCGTCCAGAGCGGCAACGCGACCGGCAACGACGCGGCGATCAAGGCAGCACGCGGCAACATCGCCCGCTCGGTCGGTCGCGAATATGTCGAGCAGTTCGCCAAGGCGGTCCGTGCCGATGTCGGCGTGAAGACCAACCCGTCCGCACTCGCGCGCGTCCGTGCCGACCTGCTCGGCCAGGGCAGCGCCGGGAACTGATCGCATGACGAGCGCGCGTGAAGCCTTGGCCGAAGGGCGTCCCGCGCTCGTCTGGCATCGCCAGGTCGCCGACACCGAAACGCCGGTCGCCGCCGCGCTGAAACTGATCGAGCCGGGACGTGGCGACTTCCTGCTCGAATCGGTCGAGGGCGGCGAGACCCGCGGTCGCCACAGCCTGATCGGCCTCGCGCCCGATCTGCTGTTTCGTGCGCATGGCCATAGCGCAGAAATCAACCGTCACTGGGCAACCGATCGCGAGACGTTCGAGCCGTGCCCGGTCCCCACGCTCGATGCGTTGCGCGCGCTGGTCGCGGAATGCCGCGCGGACGTTCCCGCCGAACTGCCCCGCGCGCTAGCCTGCCTCGTCGGCTATTTCGGCTACGAGACGATCGGCTTGGTCGAGACCCTCCCGCAGCCGCCGGTCGATCCGCTCGGGCTGCCCGACATGATCTTCGTACGCCCGACCGTCATCTTGGTGTTCGACCGCCTGACCGACGCGCTCTACCTCGTCGCGCCCGCCTGGCCCGATCCCGCACGCGATGCCGATGCGATCGTGACCGAGGCCGAAGATCGTCTCGACGCGGTCGCCGCCAAGCTCGCCAGCACGCCCGTCCCCGCACCGATCCGCGCCGACGTCGCCGAGCCCACCTACACGCCCGCGCTCCCCGAAGGCCGCTACGGCGAGATGGTCGCGGCAGCAAAGGACTACATCCTCGCCGGCGACATCTTCCAGGTCGTGCTCGCCCAGCGCTTCAGCACGCCGTTCGCACTGCCGCCGTTCGAGCTCTACCGCTCGCTACGTCGCATCAACCCTTCGCCGTTCCTGTATCACCTCGACCTGCCCGGCTTCGCGCTGATCGGCTCGAGCCCCGAGATCCTCGTCCGCGTCCGCGACGACGAAGTCACGATCCGCCCGATCGCCGGCACGCGCCCGCGCGGCAAGACCGCCGCCGAGGACGAAGCGAACCGCATCAGCCTGCTCGCCGACCCCAAGGAGCGCGCCGAACACCTCATGCTGCTCGATCTCGGCCGCAACGACGTCGGCCGCGCCGCGGCGCCGGGGTCGGTGAAGGTGACCGCCAGCTACGGCGTGGAATTTTACAGCCACGTCATGCACATCGTCTCGAACGTCGTCGGCATGTTGTCGCCAGACAAGGACGCGCTCGACGCGCTCTTCGCGGGCTTCCCCGCCGGCACCGTCAGCGGCGCGCCCAAAGTCCGCGCCTGCCAGATCATCGCCGAACTCGAACCCGAACGCCGCGGCGCGTACGCGGGCGGGGTCGGCTATTTTTCCCCCGATGGCTCGATGGACTCGTGCATTGTCCTCCGAACCGCAGTGGTGAAGGACGGCACGATCCACGTCCAGGCCGGCGCGGGTATCGTCGCCGATAGCATCCCCGAATACGAACAACGCGAATGCGAAGCCAAGGCCGGCGCGATCATCGCCGCTGCACGCGAGGCTGTCAGCCGGGCCAAAGCTCCGGGCTTCGGTCAGTAGACCAGCCAGCTAACGCCACCCCGGCGAAGGCCGGGGCCCAGTTGGAAAGGTCGTAGTAACGAAGCGCAGCGATCGGTTGGCGCCGTCCCCCAACTGGGCCCCGGCCTTCGCCGGGGAGATTTAAATCTCAAAATCTCTTATCGCAAAAAAGGCTTACGGCGCGGTATTCGTCTCGCTAGCCGGCGCACGACGCTCCTGGGCATAGGCATTGTTCCGCGCCAGGAAGCAGCCCGACTGGCCACCAGTCCCGACCGCCGAGCATGTATCCGGCAACCCGCCGGCAACACGCCCGAGCTGATCCATCGACGCCGCACGATTGACCCAGCTCTGGTTCTGCGCGGCGATCGGCTTGTCGTCGCGCAACTGCTTCGGGATGCGATACGGCTGGTCGAGCGTCGAACACACCACGACTTCGCCCGCGGTCGACTTCGGGCACGCCTGATCCCCGGTCAGCGTCACGCTGCGAATGCGCTGCGGCGGGGTGTCGACCTGCGCCTCCTGCGCGTACGCCATGGCGGGGAATGCGATCAGTGCGGCGAGGACGGCGGTACGAAACATGGATCAGGCTCCTTTGAGCGAATAACGTCCGTCATGCAGCATTGCTCCGCACTGAATGATGGTCGCCTGCCCGGGCGATATAGGAACCGCCATCGCCGTTCGCGACCTTACCAAGGACAATTAGCGCCGAACCGTCCCGGCCGAGCGCTGTTGCACCGCGCCCCGCATCGGCTATGGCGGCGCCATGATCCTCGTCGTCGACAATTACGACAGCTTCACCTGGAACCTCGTCCATTATCTGATGGAGCTGGGTACCGAGGTGGAGGTCGTCCGCAACGATGCGATCTCCGCCGGGCAGGCTCTGTCGTCGGGCGCGGACGCGTTCCTCATTTCCCCCGGTCCCTGCACGCCGACCGAGGCGGGCGTAAGCCTCGACCTGGTCGCCGCCTGTGCCGATGCCGGCAAGCCGCTGCTGGGCGTGTGCCTCGGCCATCAGGCGATCGGCCAGCATTTCGGCGGCAAGGTCGAGCGCGGCGGCCTCATGCACGGCAAGACCTCGCCCGTCGTCCACGACGATACCGGGCTGTACGCCGGACTGCCTTCGCCGTTCATCGCCACGCGCTATCACTCGCTGATCGTCAACGCAGTCCCCGACACGCTGGTCGTCAACGCGACCACGCAGGACGGCACGGTGATGGGCTTCCGCCACGAGACGCTGCCGATCCACGGCGTCCAGTTCCACCCGGAAAGCATCGCCACCGAACATGGCCACGCAATGCTGGCCAACTTCCTGAAGATGGCCGGCATCCCGATCAAGCCACGCGAAGGCCTTGAGATATGACCGCCGCCCGAGCCCTCCGTCACCCCGGACTAGTTCCGGGGTCCATGGTCCCGCACGCTCGCGATCGATTGGCTACGCGAAACCGTGGATGCCGGAACAAGCCCGGCATGACGGAAAACATTGCGGTGGCGGCATGACCACAACCACCCTCCTTCCCGATCCGTCCTCACCCCTCTCCCGCGAATCCGCCCGAGAAGCGTTCGCCGACATCCTCGACGCTCGCGCGAGCGACGACGCGATCGCCACCTTCCTCACCGACCTCGCGACCCGCGGCGAGACCAGCATCGAGATCGCCGAAGCCGCGCGCGCACTCCGCAACCGGATGATCCCGATCGACGCCCCCGCCGGCGCGATGGACGTCTGCGGCACCGGCGGCGACGGCCACCACACCTTGAACGTCTCGACCGCCGTCGCGCTGGTCGTCGCGGCAACCGGCGTGCCCGTCGCCAAGCACGGCAACCGCGCCGCCTCGAGCAAGGCCGGTGCCGCCGACACATTGGAAGTCCTCGGCCTCGATATGAACCGCGCTGGCGCCACCGCGGAGGCAAGCCTCAACGAGATCGGCATCGCCTTCCTGTTCGCCGCCAACCACCATCCGGCGATGAAGCGCATTACCCCGATCCGCCAACGCATCGGCAAGCGTACGATCTTCAACCTGATGGGCCCGCTCGCCAACCCGGCCGGCACCACCCGCCAGCTCATCGGCATCGCCCGCCCGGACTATGTGTCGCTCTACGCCGAAGCACTCGAACAGCTCGGCACCGAAGCCGCGCTCGTCGTCTCGGGCGAAGAAGGCCTCGACGAACTGTCGGGCGCCGGCCCCAGCATCGTCGCCTCGGTCGGCAGCGTTACGCTCCCCGGCAAGGTCACCCCCGAAGACGCAGGCCTCACCCGCCACGCCATCACCGACATCCGTGGCGGCGACGCGCACCACAACGCCGACGCACTCCGCCGCCTGCTGAAAGGCGAGGCCGGCGCCTACCGCGACGCCGTCCTGCTCAACGCCGCCGCCGCCTTGATGGTCGCCGGCACCGTCCCCACTCTCGTCGACGGCGCTGCTAAAGCCGCCGCCGCCCTCGACACCGGCAGCGCCGACGCGCTGCTCGCCCGCTGGATCGCCTACTGACATGACCATGCTCGACCGTATCCTCGAGACCAAGCGCGCCGAAGTTGCCGCGCGCAAGGCAACGACCTCGCTCGCCGACATCGACGCCGGCATCGCCCGCATGTCGAAGCCCCGCGGCTTCCGCGCCGCGCTCGACGCGAAGACCGGATACGCGCTGGTCGCCGAGGTCAAGAAAGCGAGCCCCTCGAAAGGCCTGATCCGCGCCGATTTCGATCCCGTAGCCCACGCTCGCGCCTACGAAGCCGGCGGCGCCGCATGCCTGTCGGTGCTGACCGACGAAAAGTGGTTCCAGGGCTCCGACGCCTATCTGACGGCCGCGCGCGATGCCGTTTCGATCCCCGTCCTGCGGAAAGACTTCATGGTCGACCCATGGCAGTCGACCGAAGCGCGCGCGATCGGTGCCGACTGCATCCTGATCATCGTCGCCGCGCTCGACGACGTCCAGATGGCCGAGATCGAGGCCTCCGCGCTCGAATGCGGCATGGACGTGCTGGTCGAGGTCCACGACGCGCACGAGATGGAGCGCGCGCTGAGACTCAAGTCGCGCCTGATCGGCGTCAACAACCGCGACCTGCGCGACTTCTCGGTCGACTTCCAGCGCACCTACGACCTCGTCGGCAAGGCGCCCAAGGACTGCACCTTCGTCGCCGAGAGCGGCCTCACGACGCGCGCGGAGCTCGACGCGATGGCCGAACACGACATCCACTGCTTCCTGATCGGCGAAGCGCTCATGCGCCAGGACGACGTCGAAGCGGCCACGCGGGCGCTGATCGGGTGACCGGCCTGACCCACATCGACGAAGCCGGCGCGGCCCGCATGGTCGACGTAGGCGGCAAGGCAGTCACCGCCCGCGAAGCCGTCGCCTCCGGCCGCATAACCATGTCCACCGAAGCCGCAGCGGCGATCGGCGCCGGCACCGCGAAAAAGGGCGATGTCCTGGCAGTCGCGCGCGTCGCCGGCATCATGGCCGCCAAACGCACCAGCGATCTCATCCCCCTCTGCCACCCGCTCCCGCTCACTAAGGTGGAAATCGACCTGGTAGTCGACGAAACCGGCGTCACCGCCACCGCCACCGCCTCGACCGAAGGCAAGACCGGCGTCGAGATGGAAGCGCTCACTGCCGCCACGGTAACGCTCCTGACGATCTACGACATGGCCAAGGCGATCGACAAGACGATGGTCCTCACCGACATCCGCGTCCGCGCAAAGTCCGGCGGCAAATCCGGCAACTGGACCGCCTAAACAAAACCCTCTCCCCAAAGGGGAGAGGGAAAGACGCCAAAGGCGGCGAGGGTGAGGGCAAGCCAAGCGAGGCGAACTCACCCCTCAATCGTCATCCATAGACCAGTCGTGGCTCTCCACGATCGTCGACTCCACTGGTCGCCCCGCCGCATCCAGCGATGGATCATACCGAAACCGCTGCTCGATCAGCCGACACGTCAGTGCATCAAGCTCCCGGCTCCCACTAGACCGGGTCACCCGGCACCGCGACACGCGCCCATCGGTTTCGACCACGTACCGCACGAATACGCGCCCTCTGATCCCGGTCTCGGCACCGTCGTCCGGATAGTCGGAGTCCTTCAACCGCCCCTTGCGCCACCGCGGCGGCGTCTCCTCGCCACCCCCGCCGTCGCCGTCGCCATATCCCCCACTCCCGGTGCCATTCCCGACCCCGCCACTCCCCGTCCCCGGCCCGCGCACATCCGACGCGCCCGCCGTAGCTTGGGCCCCCACCCCAGCCTTCTCCGCAACGACGACCGGCGGCGGGATAACAACCGGCACCACCGGCGGCGGCGCCACCAATTCGGTAGCCTTCGATTTCATATTAGGCGGCGACGCAGCCCCCTCCGGCTTCCGGCTAGGCGACGGTCGAGGTCTGACCTTCTCCTCGGGCGGCGGCGGCGGAGGCGGTGCCACATCGAACACCTTCAACGCGTCGCTCACCGCCGCCGGCATCGTCACCACCAGCCCATTGAGCAGCGCATAGCCCAGCACCCCCGGCAATAGGACAGCGCCCACCGCCGCCCCGATCCTGTCTCTCGCCCGAGGCTGATTGCGTGTCATCATGCTGATCTGGTGTCTCTTTCCCCCAAACAAAGCCCTGCTCCGGATGAACCGGCGCTGGCCGAGCGTGCGAAGAGGCAACAGGCGATCACCTGCATTCCCCCGTTGGTTAGAAAGGGAGTAGCGCCTCTACACAGCACCACCCCGGCGAAGGCCGGGGCCCAATTGGGAAGGTCACAGTAACGAAGCGCGACGTCCGCCCAACCCCTGTTTCCCCGCGAAGGCGGGGACCCAGACTGGACTCCCGCCTTCGCGGGAGAACAAGAAAGATGTCGCAAACGTTCGATATCAAGCAGCCCAGAGAGCAACGGACCGTCCTGTCGCAACTCCAACAACACCTGTCCTACGTCCCAGACCCATGGCAAAGCACCAGACACGCCAAAACTCACCCCCTCCGCCGGACCTTCTACCGGACGAGACCGTTCCAAACCCGAAACCTCAGAACCGCGCCCGCCAAATGTCTCCCAGCGTGTGAACTTCCTGCACTTCCAGCAGGAGAGCCGCCCAGAAACAGAGCCTTACGCATGACCCTAGTCCCAGTCGCCGAAGCCCAGACCCGCCTCTTCGCCATGGCCCCCCGCGTCGCTAGCGAGACCGTGACGCTACGCGAAGCCGCCGGCCGCTGGGCCGCCGAGGACATCCTCGCCCGCCGCACGCAACCCGCCGCCGACCTCTCGGCGATGGACGGCTACGCAATCCGTTACACAGACCTCCCCGGCCCCTGGACCGTCATCGGCGAAAGCGCCGCCGGCCGCCCCTTCGCAGGCCAGGTCGCCGCCGGCCAAGCCACTCGCATCTTCACCGGCGCCGCCATGCCCGAAGGTGCCGACACCGTCATGGTCCAGGAAGAAGCCGAGCGTGACGGCGAAACCCTGATCCTGGCCGGCGAAGGCCCCCCGACGCTCGGTCGCAACACCCGCCGCAAGGGCCTCGACTTCTCCACCGGCACCCGCCTGATCGCCGCGGGCGATCGCCTCAGCCCCGCGCGCATCGCCGTCGCCGCAACCGGCGGCCACGGCAGCCTCACCGTCAACCGTCGCGTCCGTGTCGCCGTCGCCGCCACCGGCGACGAACTGGTCCCGCCCGGCTCGACAACCGACGGCGTCGCGCTCCCCGAATCGAACGGCATCATGCTCGCCGCGATGCTCGCCGACATGCCCGTCGACATCATCGACCTCGGCATCCTCCCCGATAATCTAGACATCCTCCGCGAAGCCTTCGCCGGCGTCGAGGCAGACCTGCTCGTCACCACCGGCGGCGCCTCAGTCGGCGACCACGACCTCGTCCGCCCCGCAATCGAAGCCGCGGGCGGCACCATAGATTTCTGGCGGATCGCGCTACGTCCCGGCAAGCCGATGATGGCCGGCCGGATCGGCGAGATGATGGTGCTCGGCCTCCCCGGCAACCCGGTCTCCGCGTTCGTCACCGCGACGCTGTTCGTGAAGCCCGTCGTCGCGCACATGGCCGGTGCGCGCGACCCGCTCCCCCAATCCACGCACGCACTGCTCGGCGAAGACCTCCCCGCCAACAACGCCCGAACCGACTATCTCCGCGCCGAACTGCGCCACGGGAAAGCCTATGCCTCGACGATCCAGGACAGTTCGATGCTGCTCACGCTCGCGCGGTCGACCTGTATGATCGTCCGCCCCGGCAACGCACCCGTAGCAAAGACAGGCGAATCGGCGGAAATCCTCGTGATCGCGTGAAGCGAGCGCTTGACGGCGTTAATTATGTTCCATAGAAGTTCCCAGTCTGTTCCGGACGGAGAACCGCCATGCTCACGCGCAAGCAGCACGAACTCGTCTGCTTCATCAACGATCGCCTCAACGAAACCGGCGTCTCGCCGTCGTTCGAGGAGATGAAGGAAGCACTCGACCTCAAGTCGAAGTCGGGCGTTCATCGTCTGATCAGCGCGCTCGAGGAGCGCAACTTCATCCGCCGCCTGCCGAACCGCGCGCGCGCGCTCGAAGTGCTGCGCATGCCCGAGCGCCCGGAAAAGAAGACGCCGACCAAGCCATCGAACGTCAAGGCCGCCCCAGCCGCCGCAACGCCGCAACCGGCCAACGACGTCATCGAGATCCCCCTCCACGGCCGCATCGCCGCCGGTGTCCCGATCGAAGCGTTCGAAGGC
This sequence comes from Sphingomonas faeni, assembly GCF_003053745.1. Taxonomy (GTDB): domain Bacteria; phylum Pseudomonadota; class Alphaproteobacteria; order Sphingomonadales; family Sphingomonadaceae; genus Sphingomonas; species Sphingomonas faeni. The sequence goes on from NZ_QAYE01000007.1 coordinate 43,904, forward strand.
AGCACCATGCTAGCCGTCCCCGCCGCACTCCTCGGCACCGGCGAACATTACGCCCTGGAAGTCTCAGGCGATTCGATGGTCGAAGCTGGCATTCTCGACGGCGACTACGCCCTGATCCGCCGCACCGAAACGGCGCGAGACGGCGAAATTGTCGTAGCCCTGATCGAAGACAGCGAAGCCACCCTAAAATACTTCCGCCGCGAAGGCGCGATGGTCCGGCTCGACCCCGCCAACCGAGCCTACGACCCCCAACGCTACGCCCCCGCCCAAGTCCGCGTCCAAGGCAAACTCTCCGGCATCCTTCGTCGCTACGACTGAACGGACGCCTCCTACTCCGCGCGGTCGCAAGAATTTGTGCACGCGGAGACGCGGAGGTGTTACGCTCGGGGAGAACCGGCGGATTCAAACGACGTCGGATGAATCACGGGATAGCCATCAAACTGGTCCGGTTCATCGTTTGAGACACTGCTCCGCGTCTCCGCGTGAAAATTCATCGCCGACCACCGCGCGCTTCGGCTGATGATTTGGATCGCGCGAAGGCGCTAAGGCGCGAAGATGTTGCGTTTGGGGGGCGCCTACCTTCACTTCGAAGAGGTCAAGGCGACGACGCTCCCCGATCGCGCGCGGAGTTCGGGATGGTCTCCCGAACCGCATCATCTTCGCGCCTTTGCGCCTTCGCGTGAACATGAGACTTCCAGCGACTTCGGTCGGCCCAAAACCCAGACGTACCATCGTGAAACTCAGCGTGCCGCGATCTGAAAAGATGCGCTGGACGCTCAAGGACAGGCGGATCGCGCCAGGGGTGGCGGTCGCCGGAATTCAAAATCGTCACGACCGTCCCCGTCCCCAAGGTCAGCGCGATGCCGCCCGTATGCCGCAAAACACGGCGGTCCAGTTTCAGCCACCGCGGCACACAGCGTTTCGGCAGACCGCGTTCGCTGACGACGACGTCGGCGGTGCGACAAGCGGCAATCAGTTCCGCAATCGGGACCATATAATCGCTGCGAGTTGCAAGTATCCGCCACGTCCGTCCCCGAGAGGCGATGTCGGTCATACACAGATCGCGGCTGCACCGCGCATCGGGCTGGTCCGCCAACAACAAGGGCTCGCCGTCCACCCCACCATTCTCGGAGAGCATGTCCCGCGTGTAGTCGCCCGCCCGATCGCGCAGCATAGCCAGCCCCGCGGCCGTCCGTACCGCAACGTGGCGACCGTCGCCGGTGATCAGAATGTCCGGGGCGGGTGTCGCAAGTGCCCAGACCGCCCCAGCCGCGAGCGGCAGTAAACCCAGCCGCCGCCAGCGCGTTCGCCATAGCGCGATCCAGATACCGCCGACGATCATCAAGGCGAATGCCGCCGTGGGCATCGCGGGCAACGATCGGACCGATCCCGGCGCGCCGGCGACGACATGCGCGAGCCAGAGAAGCGCGTCGAGCGACCGTTGAACCAGCCACCAGATCGGCGCCCCAAGTCCGCCGGCATCGAGAAGCAACGCCAGCGCCTCCAGCGGCATGACCACGAACGTCGTCAGCGGGATCGCGACTATATTGGCAAACGCGCCGTACAAGCCCGCCTTGTGGAAATGGTAGACCGCGATCGGCATCAGCGCGAACTCGACGAGCAGCCCCGTGAGAAGCAGCGACGCGACGCCCCGTGTGAGACGACGGCCTCGCCCCTCCTCATGCGGTCGGAAAAAAGCGCGGATCGTCGGATGTTCGTGCAGCGCCATGATTGCGGTGATCGCCGCGAACGAGAGCTGAAAGCTGGGTCCCGCCGCCGATTCGGGGAGCACCAGCATGACGCACGCCGCCCCGGCCGCAACGAGGCGCAAGGTCATCGCCTCGCGTCCCATCGCCAGTGCTGCCAGCACGAGCAGCGCGGCGACGCACGACCGGATCGTCGGAACCTGGCTTCCGGTCAGCAACGTATAGCCGATTGCCGCCGCCGCCCCGGCCAGCGCGGCAATCAACGGCAGACGCGCGTGCAAAGCCAGCCAAGGACTGAGCGCCAGCAGCCGCAGCACGATCAACATCGTCGCCGCCACCGCAGCCGTAATATGCAACCCGCTCACCGACAGCAGATGCGCGAGTCCCGCACGGCGCATCGCCTCCGAATCCTCTTCGCTGATCGCACCGACGTCGCCAGTTGCAAGCGCTGCGGCAATCCCGCCAGCGCTGCCATCCAATCGCGAGACGATATGGTGCGAGAGCGCAACGCGGATGCCGGCACCCGACTCGCTCGGCGTTGTCACAGCCACTGGCGCGAAGCCCCGCCCTGTCGCGCCGATCCCGCCGAACCACGCGACGCGGGCAAAGTCGTACGCCCCCGGCACCGAGGGAAGCGGCGGCGGCATCAGCCGGGCCCGCAGATGCACTACCGCTCCCGTTCCCAGCAACTTGGGCGCATCCGCTTCCGCAAGATTGACGCGGACGCGGTACGGCAGGGCGACCGGTTGCCCGTCGGTCTCGGCGCCCTTCCCGATCGGCAGCAGCGTCAACCGGACCAGCTTCCGCGCGATCAGCGGCTCGATCGCCTCGACCCTCGCGGAGAAGCTAGCGATCGTCGGGCCACTCAGCACCGGTCGCGCCACCGACTCCGATCGCGCCCAGATAAGCCCAAGCCCCAGCGCCGCCGTCAGCAACCCGATCGCCAAAGACCGCGCCGCACGGCCACCCTGCCCCACCGCCAGAAACGCCAACGCGCTCGCCACCAACACCAATATCGCCATGCACCAAGCCGCCGGGTCCGGCAGCGCAAACCACAGCGCTATCCCGCCACCCAGCATCACCGGCAGCCACAACACCAACTGGTCGCGCTCCGCCTCGAGCCAGCGTTCCACGGCAAGCCCGACGACAGCCCCCCATCGCGGCACGCCCATTTGTCGCCGCCAAGGACGCATGCTAGGGGCGGCGACGGCTGTCATCGCCATCGTTTCTCCATCGTTTCATCAGTCTGGGAGCACCCGCGGTTGGGCGCAATATCTGATACGGGCACCGCCAACTCGGCCGCACCCGTGGTTACCCGTTTCGCTCCGTCGCCGACGGGGTTCCTGCATCTTGGCGGCGCGCGCACCGCGCTGTTCAACTGGCTGTTCGCCAAGGCGAATGGCGGCAAGTTCCTGCTGCGGATTGAGGATACCGACCGGGTCCGCTCGACCCAACCGGCGATCGACGCGATCATCGACGGGATGCGCTGGCTCGGGCTCGACTGGGACGGCGACGTCGTCATGCAGTTCGCGGGCGCTGAGCGTCATGCGCAGGTCGCGCACGAGATGGTCGCGAACGGCCACGCCTATCGCTGCTACATGACCAACGACGAGATTGCCGCGATGCGTGCCGAGGCGCAGGCCGCGAAGACGCCGCTCCGCATCCGCAGCCCTTGGCGCGATCGTCCCGAGAGCGAAGCACCGAACCTTCCCCATGTCGTCCGTCTGCGCGCGCCGCAGGAAGGTGCCGTCACGATCGAGGACCGGGTACAAGGCGCGGTGACGGTCAAGAACGAAGAGATCGACGACCTCGTCCTGCTCCGTTCGGACGGCACGCCGACCTACATGCTCGCGGTCGTCGTCGACGATCACGACATGGGCGTCACGCACGTCATCCGCGGCGACGATCATCTCAACAACGCGTTCCGCCAGTTGCCGATTTACCGAGCCATGAACTGGCCCGAGCCTATCTACGCGCACATCCCGCTGATCCACGGCCCCGACGGCGCCAAGCTGTCGAAGCGTCACGGCGCGGTGGGCATCGAGGCCTACCGCGACGAGATGGGTATCCTGCCCGAGGCGTTCGACAACTACCTGCTCCGGCTCGGTTGGGGTCATGGCGACGACGAGATCATCAGCCGCGACCAGGCGGTCGAATGGTTCGACCTGTCGGGCGTCGGCAAGTCGCCGTCACGCTTCGACCTGAAGAAGCTCGAGAACCTCAATGGCCATTACATCCGCGAAGCCGACGACGCGCGCCTTGCGCAACTCGCGGCGGATCGTCTCGGCCACGACCTCCCGACCGGCGGACTCGATCTTCTGACTCGCGCGATGCCCGTCCTGAAGCCGCGTGCCGCAAACCTGAACGAGCTCGCCGAAGGGGCGAATTTCCTGTTCAGCCAGCGTCCCCTGGCGATGGATGACGCCGCGGCGAGCCTTTTGCAGGGTGAAGCGAGTTCGATTTTGGTCAATGTCCATGCCGAACTTGACGCGCTCGCCACGTGGGATACGGAGGCGCTCGAAGGCGCGGTACGGCGCGTGGCCGAAGCGCGGGGCGTCAAGCTCGGCCAGGTCGCACAGCCGCTTCGCGCCGCGCTGACGGGACGCAAGACGTCGCCGGGGATCTTCGACGTGCTCGACCTGCTCGGGCGCGACGAGAGCCTGGGACGGATCGCCGACCGGATGGCTAGCTGATAAGATTTCGAGGAAGGATACAAGCATGAGCGAGACCGCAACCCTCAAGGTCGACGGCAAGGATTTCGAGTATCCGGTGATGTCCGGTACGGTCGGACCCGATGTCATCGATATCCGCAAGCTGTACGCGCAGACGGACAATTTCACCTATGATCCGGGCTTTACCTCGACGGCGTCGTGCCAGTCGAAGCTGACCTATATCGATGGTGACGCGGGCACGCTGCTGCACCGCGGCTACACGATCGGCGAACTGGCCGAGCAGTCGAACTTCATGGAAGTCGCCTATCTCCTGCTCAACGGCGAACTGCCGAGCGAAGACGAGCTGGCGAACTTCTCCAACACGATCACGCGCCACACGATGGTGCACGAGCAGCTTGCGCAGTTCTTCCGTGGCTTCCGCCGCGATGCGCATCCGATGGCGATCCTGTGCGGTGTCGTCGGCGCATTGTCGGCGTTCTATCACGATTCGACCGACATCCACGATCCGGCACAGCGCGTCATCGCGTCGCACCGCCTGATCGCCAAGATGCCGACGATCGCCGCGATGGCGTACAAGTACAGCGTCGGCCAGCCGTTCGTCTATCCTGACAACACGCTGAGCTACACCGGCAATTTCCTGAAGATGACGTTCGGCGTCCCCGCCGAGAAGTACGTCGTGAACCCGATCGTCGAGAAGGCGATGGACCGCATCTTCATCCTCCACGCCGATCACGAGCAGAACGCGTCGACCTCGACCGTCCGTCTCGCCGGGTCGTCGGGCGCCAACCCGTTCGCGTGCATCGCCGCCGGCATCGCCTGCCTGTGGGGCCCCGCACACGGCGGCGCGAACGAAGCCGCGCTCAACATGCTGCACGAGATCGGCACCGTCGACCGCATCCCCGAGTACATCGCTCGCGCCAAGGACAAGAACGATCCGTTCCGCCTGATGGGCTTCGGTCACCGCGTCTACAAGAACTACGATCCGCGCGCGGCCGTCATGCAGACGACCGTCAAGGAGGTGCTCGGCGAGCTGGGCGTCACCGACCCCGTGTTCGACGTCGCGATCGAGCTCGAGCGTCTGGCGCTTAGCGATCCGTACTTCATCGAGAAGAAGCTGTTCCCGAACGTCGATTTCTACTCGGGCGTGATCCTGTCGGCGATCGGCTTCCCGACCTCGATGTTCACCGTCCTCTTCGCGCTTGCCCGCACCGTCGGCTGGGTCGCGCAGTGGAACGAGATGATCACCGATCCCGACCAGAAGATCGGCCGTCCACGCCAGCTGTACAGCGGCCCGACCGCGCGTGACTACGTCCCGATGGCGTCACGCTGATGAAGGCCCTCCGGCCGATCCTGATGGTCGTCGGCGTACTGTGCGCGCTGATGGGTCTGCTCTGGATCGGTCAGGGGCTCGGGTACGTCCACTGGCCGCAGTCGAGCTTCATGCTCGACCAGCGGCCATGGGCGGATCGCGGCGCATTCCTCGCCGCGTTCGGCCTCGCGCTGATATTACTGGCGCGCCGGATCCGCCGGTAACGTCAAGACGAACCGCGCGCCTTCGCCGGGCGCGCTCTCGACCGTGAGATCCCCCTGCATCGCCCGCGCCAGGCGCCGTGCGATGTACAGGCCGAGCCCGTTGCCGCCGGCCTCCGACGGATCGACCCGCTCGAACTTCTCGAAAATCCGGACCTGATCCTCGGGCGCGACACCCTTGCCCTTGTCCGCGACCACGACGACTGCGTGGGTCTGCGTCCGCGTCACGGTGACGATCACCTGCGCCCCGCGCGGCGAATAGCGCACCGCGTTGCCGACGAGATTGACCAGCACCTGTAACACGCGGCGGAAATCGCCGAGCGCCGGAACACGCACGTCCAGCGCCGGGCGCGTGATCGTGACGCCTGCGTTCGCCGCGCGCACCGACAACAGCCCCGCCGCCCGTCGCGCCACATCGGCGAGGTCGATCGGCTCGGGCACGAGCGCGAAATCGGGCCGCTCGACCGCCTGGAGATCGACGAGGTCATCGACCAGTTCGAGCAGATGCCGCCCCGCACTGGCGATATCCGCGGCGTAATCCGCATAATCGCCCTGCACCGGACCATCCGCCTGCGCATTGATGCTGTCTGCGTTCGCGACGATACGCGCGAGAGGAACCCGCAACGCCTTGTCGAGTCCGCTCGTAAAGGTCGGCGACAGCGTTTCCGTCGACGCGGCAGGGGGCGGCGCGTCTTCTACCACCATGCGTGCAGCGCCAACGAACCCGGCAAAGTCGCCCGCCGCATCGTGTCGAACATTGGCCGTCAACGTCACCGCGCGTCCGGAACTCCGCAGCCGCGCGGGCTGCGCCGTCATCGGGCGTCGCCGCGCAAGTGAGTCGAGGATCGGCAAAGCCCCATCCGCACCGGTATCCAGCGAAAACATCGCCGTCAGCGGCTGGCCAAGCAACGCGAACGCGTCGAACCCGTGCTTCGGCCCCGCATCGAGCGTGACGAACGTCAGCCGCAGCGCGGAATCCGTCTCCCACCGCCAATCCGTATCGCTGCCATGGAAATCGCCCTGCGTATCGGGCGACGGTCGCGCCGGCCGCCACGCCGCGATCTCGCGCCAGCCGCTTACCGTCAGCCGTACGTTCTCACCATCCGGCTGAGCCCGTACCCAGAGGTCCACATCCGTCTCGTCGTCCGCGACGACCACGCCGCGCGACACGACGATCCCCAGCCGACGTGCGAGCCGGGCGATCGTCGCAAGCTGAGGCACGGCAAGTGGCGCACCGCGCATCCCGCCCGCCCGCTGGTTGAGCGCGACCAGCGCCGGATCCGCAAACGACAGCGAGCCGTCGGGCGCAACGATCGCGTGCGCAATCGGACTTTCGATCGAAGGGTCGAACACGCTCATCGCCGATCCGTACGCGCCAGCGCGCGCAACGCCATCCGAAAATCGCGGTTCAGCGCCAGCGGCGCCAGCGACGCACGTGCATCCTCGACCCCGACCGACACGATCGCGTCGAGCGCATCCGCAAACGCCTCGATATCCCGCCGCGGATCCGCCTCCGACAGCGCCAGCCCGATCCGCGCGATCGTCGGACGATCGAGATCGATCGCACGCAACGCCAGCCACAGCCGATCGCCCTCCGGATCGAGCGTGATCGCTCGCGCCTGATCGAACGCGATGCCGATCGCATGCGCCAGCACCGCGACGAACAACGACAGGCGCCGGTCGCCGATCGATTCGACCAGCACTGCGGGCAGCTCGTTCGGTCGCGCATCCAGCGCGCCGGCGAGCCGCGTCGCCACAGCATCAGGCCGCTCGCCCTCGTCATGCGCGGCGAGACTGCGCTGCGCCGCATCGGTGATCGCCCGGTCGCTCTCCCGCGTGACGGACTTCAAGCCATCGCGGACAGCCGCCGCCACCCACCAGACCAGCCGGTGATGCAGTTCGGCGGGCAATTCACTACCCCCGACCGATCCCTGCTCGTTCGCCACCCGCCGCCGGCTTTCCGCAGCCAGCAACGCAGACGCCGCCGACGCCACCACGCTGTCCGGCACCCCCGCCAGCCGTACCAGCAAGCTCGCTTCGTCGGGTTCCGCGACCTCGACCGGCAACGAGGCGGCAATCAGGTCATGGCGTACACGCGCGATCAGTTCGTCCATCAATTCTTCGTCGCGGAGCAATCCCGCCCGCGTGAGACGATCGAGAACGCCCCCCGCCCCGGCCTTCAGCATTGCTTCACCGGCCTGTGTCGCGCCACTACCCGCCAGCAGTCGCGCGGCATGTCGGCGGATGTCCCACTCGATCGCCCCGACGATCGCGCCGAGCACTTGCGCGAGCATCAGCCGCGTCCGGTCGTCTAGCCGTGCGTCGGCATCGAGAAAGAAATCCGCGATCGTTCCGGTCAGCCGCGCGTCCGCGCGCAGGCGTGCATCCTCCGCTCGCGCAACGGGATCATAGGGCGACACGACGTCACGCACTGGGTCTGGACCGACCGACATGATCCCGTGCTTAGCCTCCGGACGTTAAGGTCCGCCTAAGGCGTTCGGCGCAGTCGCTCGATAACGACAGCCAGCGTCGCGGTCGCATACACCGCGGTCAGGCCGAGCCCGAACACCGGGAACCCCAGGATCGCGAGCAGCGCGACGATCAGCAGATAGGCTGCCGGACTTCCCCACCACATCTGCCGTTCGCGTTCGAGTATGGCGCGTTCGGCCAGCGCGCCGATCGCGACGAGCGCGGTACCGATCGCCAATGCGGTGTTGTTCCCCGCATAGCCGCTGACGAAAAACGCGAAGACCAGGATCGATGCCGCAGCCACGCCGCCGATCGCGAAGGTCTGCCCACGGGCCATCGGCGCATCGTCGCGAAGTCCGCTCAGCACCGAGCCGAGTGCCAGGGCGATGCATCCGACGAGGGACAATACCAGACCGATCGACGGCAGCCCGAAGCCGATCGTCACCAATCCGGCCACGCCCAGCGCAGCGCCGGCGGCTCCAACCGTGGTGCCCGCCGCACCACGATCGACGAGCAGCGGCAATGCGAGCCGCGCGATCGGTGCGAGAACAAAGCGGTCGAACCAGCCTCGCCGCCCCGACACGATCGTCATCAGCACCGCGCGCCCGCGCTCTTCCAGCGTCCGCGCCTGACGCTCTATCCCGTGCCCACCGCGCACCGCGTCGGTCGGCAACAGCACGTGTGTCGCGCGCGATTGTACCGCAAACCGCAACAGCGAAGACTGGAGATCATAATCCTGCGGCAGGCCCGCGACTTCAGCGATCCGGCTCGAACTCAGCCGCGCGACACCGGCCCACGCCATCCGTCCGCCGACACGCTCGAATCCCGGCCCCGCGTCGCTCTCGGGGACGACGAGCAGGCAGTCGCCATCTTCGACCGCCATCGCCTTGACGATCGCGTCGGTGGTGACGAGCCCGTCGCCGAGCATCAGGACCGGCGCGAGCGGGTGAAGTTTCTCGCCCGCTTCCATCGCGGATCGTACCGTATCGACGCTCACGCCGCGCCGTCCGATGCGATTGATCGCCCCGAGCAATTCGGGGGTCATGCGCGCAACGACGATGATGATCTGCGAAACGCCGGCGGCGATCAGCAACCGCGCCTGATACTCGATCAACGTCACGCCACTGAAGGGCAAGGTCGCAGCAAGACGATCGGGGCGATCGTCGGCATCATGAATTGCAAATAATAGGCCGGCAAGCATCGCAGGCTGTTAGGCGGTACGCGCCGTCCTGCAAAGCCCGCGTTCGGCCGAACCGCCCTGCGCCAAGGCTCGGTTCGGCGTTGCAGGCGCGAAACCGCACGTCGATCGATACCCAAATTCTCGCGCGTTCCGTCGACCGACGGTCCCTGCCCCTATGGTGGTCGGACCATACGCCGTGCCGCCCTGCTTACCGGACGGATGAACGTGCGAAGACCGCATCATCCGTTTTGTCCCGCCGCAATTCATGATACTTCCGCAGTTCATGAACGGGGGTTCGTCAATGATCGGGTTTCGCGCGTCGGCAGGCATGCCCATCCCATTCGCGCGGATATCGTGATGGATCCAGTGATAGAAAACATGTCCGACACCGTCACAGAAACGGGCTTCGACGAAGTTTATCAAGAGCCTGCGCGCGACCGCGGACACCTTTACGTGGGTATCGCGGTTGCCGCCGTGGTCGTCTGGCTGGCGGCGATGCTGTGGCTCGCGCGCGGTTCGCTCGCGACGATCGAGCCGGTTGCCTTAGTCCAGTTCATCGCCGCGCTCTGCGTCGTCCCGGCGCTGATCGGCATCGTCTGGCTGCTCGCGATGCGTACCAGCCGTAGCGAGGCGCACCGGTTCGGCATCACCGCGCAGGCGATGCGCGACGAGGCCGCCAACCTCGAACGCACCGTCGCCGCTGTGTCGAACACGATCGATGCCAACCGCCAGCAACTCGCCGAACAATTGAACGCGTTGATGGCGATGGGTGGTGGCGCGACCGAGCAACTCGCAGCGATCGGCCGCGGCATGGTCTCCGAAATCGACCAGGCCGCAGCACACGCGCGCAACCTCGCGACGTCGACCGCCGGCGCGCAGACCAGCCTCGGCGTCCTGATCGCTACCCTCCCCCGTGCGCAGGCCGACATCGACGACGTCGCCAAGCGCCTCGAACGCACCGGGCTGTCTGCGAGCGAACACGCCGCAGCGCTCGACGCGCAGATCGTAGCGTTGGCCGAACGCGGCCGCGACGCCGACGCGATGGCCAGCGGCGCAGCACAGCGCCTCGCCGCACACATCGTCCGTATGGAGGCGACTAGCCAGACCGCGGGCGCGCATCTCGAATCGGTCACCGACGGCATGTCCGCCGCGGTCGACGCGCTGCTCAACCGCACCGCCGATGCCGTCGATCACTCACGCCGTGGCATCGCCGCGCAGGGTGACGCGATGTTGGCAATGGTCGGGGCGAACCAGGCCGCGCTCGACAGCGCCGCCCGCGACAGCGCCGAAGCGCTCGCCAAGCGGATCGCCAGCGTCGAGGACGCGATCGAACGCGTCGCGATCCGCCTCGATCTGCAACGCAGCGCCGGCGACCGGATCGTCGACGATCTTCACACCGGGCTCGGCGAAGTCGAATCCCGGATCGAATTGCTCCATCGCCACGGCACCGAGCGCACGCAGGACCTCGCGGCATCGATCAGCGCGCTCGGCGGCTCTGCCGACGCGATGACCGAGGCGTTGCGAGCCGGCGACGATATGGCGCACCGGACGATTGCGACGACCGAGACGCTGCTCGTCGCACTCGATGCCGCCGCGCGCGAGATCGACGAGACGATGCCCGAAGCACTGGGCCGCCTCGATACGCAGGTGCTCGCCAGCAAGAGCATCGTTGTCTCGGCACGTCCCGAACTACTCGCGCTCGTCACCGCTGCGGAGAGCACGCACGACGCGATCGAGGCGATCGCCGGGGTAATCGGCGAACAGCGTCAAGTTCTAGACACGCTCTCGACCGACCTGCTCAACACGCTCAACACCGGCCGCGCGAAGGCCGATGCGCTCGGTCACATGGTCGATGAAGCTATCGGCCGGACGCAGCATTTCGCCGAAGACGCCGCGCCGCAGTTGATCGAGGCGCTACACCGCGTGCGCGAGACCGCCGCGGTGGCCGCCGACAAGGCGCGCGAGACGCTGTCGAAGGTCATCCCCGAAGCCGCGGCCGCGCTCGAAGCCGCCAGTGCCGACGCGATGCGCCGCGCGACCAACGACACCGTGGAACGTCAGGTCAAGGCGCTCACCGACGCGACCGGCGCCGCGGTCGACGCCGCCACCGGCGCGACCGAACGCCTCGCGCGCGAAGTGCAGGCGATCGTCGACCAGACCGCGATCGTCGAAACGCGGATCCAGGAAGCGCGTACCGAACGCGAAGACGCCGACCAGGACACCTTCGCGCGCCGCGTCTCGCTGCTGATCGAATCGCTCAACTCGGCGTCGATCGACATTACCAAGGCGATCGCGCCCGAAATCTCCGACAGCGCATGGGGCGCGTATCTCAAGGGCGACCGCGGCGTCTTCACGCGACGTGCAGTCCGTATCCTAGACGCCAGCGAAGTCCGCGAGATCGCTGGCCTCTACGACCAGGACGAGACCTTCCGCGAGATGGTCAACCGCTACATCCACGACTTCGAAGCGATGCTCCGCACGATCCTGACGCAACGCGATGGCTCGCCGCTCGGCGTGACGTTGCTGTCGTCCGACATGGGCAAGTTGTACGTCGCACTGGCACAGGCGATCGAGCGGCTACGCTGAACCGGACCTCAAAGGAGCTTTCGAAATGATCCAGCGTCACCGCTAACGCGGCCCTCGCCAGCGGAGCAACCCGCCGACCGGACTCATATTTCGAGGCTTACATGCCCAGACTGAACACCAAGATCTGCGTCGTCACCGGCGCAGCACGTGGCATCGGCCGCGCGATCGCCGAGCGCTTCCATGACGAAGGCGCCATCGTCATCCTCACCGACTTCGACGAAACCGCCGGCGCCGAGACTGCGGCGGCGATCGGCTGCCGGTTCGAAAAGCTCGACATCCGCGAAGAAGCGGATTGGCAGCGCCTAGCGGAGATCCTTCCGGTGGCCGACGTTCTCGTCAACAATGCGGGCGTGACGGGTTTCGAGCACGGCATGACCGCGCATGATCCGGAACATGCTAGCCTCTCAGACTGGCGCGCGGTTCATGCGGTCAATCTCGACGGCACGTTCCTCGGCTGCCGCTATGCGATCGGTGCGATGAAAGCCGCGGGCACGGGGTCGATCATCAACATCTCGTCGCGATCCGGGCTGGTCGGGATCCCTTTAGCTGCGGCCTATGCGTCGTCGAAGGCGGCGATCCGCAATCACAGCAAGACGGTGGCGCTGTACTGCGCGCAGCAGGGGTGGAAGATCCGCTGCAACTCGGTGCACCCGGCCGCGATACTGACGCCGATCTGGGAGCCGATGCTCGGCGATGGGCCGGACCGCGAGACGCGAATGGGAGCGCTGGTGGCCGACACGCCATTGAAGCGGTTCGGGATGCCGGACGAGGTCGCCGCGGTCGCGGTGATGCTCGCGTCGGACGAGGCGACGTATATTACGGGGACTGAGATCAATATCGATGGCGGCTTGCTGGCAGGCTCTGCCGGATCGCCGGGGTAAAGGCTAACCTGTAATCCTCCCCCGCCAGGGGGAGGTGGCTGGCACTTGCCAGACGGAGGGGGAGGTCAGGGAAAACCTCTGTCCCGTGCCCTCCCCCTCCGTCACCTTCGGTGCCACCTCCCCCTTGCGGGGGAGGATCGTGGGGTCGCGCCTCAGCGCGTGACCATGTTGCCGCGATCGAACAGGTCGACGCTCTGCGGAGTGATCCACCCATAAAAATAATTCAGCTGGAAAAGTACGAACAGCACCGTCGCTACGACAGTCACCCGCCACGCCGTCCGCCCCGACCGAAACTCGTGCGGCGCGCTCTCGGCCTGGCCGGGGACGTGTTCGCCCCCGACCTCGCGTGTCGTCTTCACGCCGAATGGCAGGACCAGGAACACCGAGAACGACCAGAACAGGACGTAGATCGCGAGTGCCGAGGTCCAGCGCATCGGCTCAACCCTCGATCAGCAGCACGTCGACGATCGGCTGCTTGCCGGTCCAGCGCTTGGCGACCTTGCGCACCGCGAGCCGGATCTGCTCGCGCATTTTCTCGCTCTCGCGCTTGCCGCCACGTACCGTGTCCGCAGCCGCCTGCACCGCATCGGCGATGAACGCCGCCCGGTCTTCCTCGACCGGCACGCCCTGCACGCGGACCTGCGGCTGGCCGACCATCCGGCCGTCCTTGCCGAGCGCGACACCGACCGAAATCTGGCCGTTGATCGCCAGCTTGCGCCGCTCGCTTAGCGTCGCGCCGTCCGCCGGCAGTATCACGTCGCCGTCGAGCACGAGACGCCCGACCGTCGCATTGCCGATCTTCGCCGGGCCCTTGGGCGCCAAACGGATGATGTCGCCATTGCTCTGCACGATCGCGCGCGGAATGCCCTGCTCGAGACCGAAGCGCGCATGCTCCATCATATGGCGCATCTCCCCGTGCGTCGGCACGAGTACCTCTGGCCGCAGCCAGTCGTACATCTGCGCGAGTTCCGGCTGACCCGGGTGACCCGACACATGGACGTGCGCCTGGCGCTCGGTGATCATGCGAATGCCCTTGGCCGCCAGCGTGTTCTGGATGCGACCGATCTGGACCTCGTTGCCCGGGATCTGCTTCGACGAGAAGATCACCGTGTCGTCGGCCTCGAGCGTGATCGTGTGCTGGCCATTGGCGACACGTGCGAGCGCCGCGCGCTCCTCGCCCTGGCCACCGGTGGCGATGATCAGCACCTTGTTCTTGGGCAGGCGCATCGCCTCGTCGGGGCTGATCGTATCGGGGAAATCCTTCAGATAGCCCGTCGCGCGCGCCACCTTGATGATCCGGTCGAGCGAACGCCCGGTCACACACAGCTTGCGCCCGGTTTCCTTCGCGACTTCGCCGAACGTGTGCAACCGCGCGGCGTTCGACGCGAAGCTGGTGATCATCACGCGGCCCTTGGCCTTGCTGACCTCCTCGAACAGCCCCTTGCGCACGGTGCTCTCGCTGCCCGACGCGGTGGTGTTGAAGATGTTCGTCGAATCGCAGACCAGCACGTCGACGCCCTTGTCGCCGATCGCCATGAAGCCTTCGGGCGTGGTCGGATTGCCGATCACCGGGTTCTTGTCGAGCTTCCAGTCGCCGGTGTGGAACACGCGACCATAAGGCGTGTCGATCAGCAGCGCGTTCGCCTCGGGGATCGAATGCGACATCTCGACGAAGGTGAAGCCGAACGGCCCGAGCTGGAAATTGCTGCCCATCGGGATCATCTTGAGCTTCACGCGGTTGGCGATGCCCTCTTCCTCGAGCTTGCCGCGGATCAGACCCATCGTGAACGGCGTCGCGTAGATCGGCACGCCGAGGTCTTCGGCGAGGTACGGCAGCGAGCCGATGTGATCCTCATGACCATGCGTGATGACGATGCCGAGCAGGTCGTCGATCCGGTCCTCGATGAACGACAGGTCGGGCAGGATCACGTCGACGCCGGGATATTGCGGATCGGCGAAGGTGATGCCGAGATCGACCATCACCCACTTGCCCTGGCAGCCGTACAGGTTGACGTTCATGCCGATTTCGCCGGAGCCGCCAAGGCCACAGAAAAGGAGTTCGTTCTTCGGAGTCATTGATTACTTTCAGGATTATACAGGAATATGGCCCGCAGGCCGGTCGGCGCGAGCCCAATGGCCCTAGATATGGTGACGATCCCACATCATCGCCAGCCCCTGGATCGTCAGGTCGGCTTCGATGACGTCGAACACGTCGGTCTGTTTCTCGAATAATGTGGCAAGGCCGCCGGTGGCGACGACCTTCACGGGACGGCCGATCTCGCGCTTCATCCGCGCGACCAGCCCCTCGATCATCGCAACATAGCCCCAATAGATGCCGATGTGCATCTGCGAGACGGTGTTGAGCCCGATGACGCTGGTATCGGTCGGCGCCTCGATCGCGATCCGCGGCAGCTTCGCCGCGGCGGTCACCAGCGCGTCGAGCGACAGGTTGATCCCCGGCGCAATGATCCCGCCCTTGTACGCGCCGCTATAGTCGACGACGTCGAACGTAGTCGCGGTGCCGAAATCGATCACGATCAGGTCGCCGGGATGCAGCGCATGCGCGGCGATCGTGTTAACCGCGCGGTCTGCGCCGAGCGAGGCCGGCTCGTCGACGTCGATTGCGATGCCCCATTCGACTGGCGCATGGCCGGCGATAAGTGCTTCGGTGTCGAAGTATTTCGACGCGAGCACCTGCAGATTGTGGAGCGCGCGCGGCACGACGGTGGCGACGATCACGCCCTCGACGGCAGTACGATCATGCCCGCCGAGCTGCATCAGCTGGCTCAGCCACACCGCATACTCGTCCGCCGTACGCCGTGGATCGGTCGCGATCCGCCAGCGCGCGACGATCTCGCCGGCTTCGACGAGCGCGAACACGACATTGGTATTGCCGGCATCGATCGCGAGCAGCATCAGCGGGGCCTCAAAGCAGGAAGACGTCGGCAGCGTGAATGACACGCCGCTCGCCAGACGCCAAGCGGAGGATCAGCGCGCCGTCTGCGTCGAGCCCGACGAACAGGCCGTCGATCCCGCTGCCGTCGGGGAGGCGAGCGGTCAGCGCTGTACCGGCCGGGTGCGCGCAATCGACCCAGCGCTCACGCACGGGCGCGATGCCCTCGGTGCGCCAGCGGCCGATCCAGCGCGCGAAACTGTCAGCGAGGATGTCGAGGAACATCGCCGGATCGACCACCACGCCGTGCGCGGCGAGATCGGTCGTGAGACGGTCGGGCAGGTCAGGGTGATGC
This sequence comes from Sphingomonas faeni, assembly GCF_003053745.1. GTDB lineage: Bacteria > Pseudomonadota > Alphaproteobacteria > Sphingomonadales > Sphingomonadaceae > Sphingomonas > Sphingomonas faeni. Next base: position 60,176 of record NZ_QAYE01000007.1, read on the forward strand.
GCGATGTTGACACCGTAGCCGACGATCACCGCGTTATCTGCACGTTCAAGCAGGATGCCCGACAGCTTGGCGTCCGCGAGCAGGAGGTCATTGGGCCATTTCAGGACCAGCGTCTCGCTCGCGTCGGTTGTACCCTGGCAGATCCCGGCAACGAGGAACGTCGACACGGTTTCCTGCAAGGCGACCGCGGCGACCAGCGCCAGGCTGGCAGCCGGTGGATCGGTCGGCCGCAACCGGACCAGCGTGCTGGCGTAGAGGTTACCCTCGGGCGACGACCATTCGCGCCCGAGCCGCCCCCGCCCCGCCGTCTGACGGATCGCACGCAACCAGAGACCGTCCTCGGCACCGCCGCGTGCAAGCTCCAGCAGGTCGGCGTTGGTCGATCCTGTCTCCGCGACGGTGCGGATGATGCTCAGAACAGCGCCCGTGCGGCCGCCATCGTCCACGCGCCGAGCACGGGGATGAGGAGGTAGCCGGCTGGCGACACGAACACCGCGGCGATGGCGATGAGGCCACCCTCGACCTTGCTCTCCATCGGCGCGAACGCCGGTGCCGGATCGTCGAAGTACATCGTCTTGACGACGCGCAGATAGTAATACGCGCCGATCACCGAGGCCGCGATACCGACGACCGCCAGCGGGAACAGCCCGGCGTCGACCGCCGCGCTGAACACCGCGAACTTCGCGTAGAAGCCGAACAGCGGCGGGATGCCGGCAAGGCTAAACATGAAGATCGCGAGCGCCGCGGCGAGTGCAGGCCGCGTCCGCGACATGCCGGCGAGGCTGTCGATCGTCTCGACCGGCTGCCCGTCGTCACCACGCATCTGCAACACGACCAGGAACGAGCCCAGCGTCATCGCGACGTAGATGGTCAGGTACATCAGCACGCCCGACACGCCTTCCGGCGTCCCGGCCGCAAGACCGATCAGCGCAAAGCCGACGTTATTGATCGACGAATAGGCGAGCAGTCGCTTGATGTTGGTCTGGCCGATTGCCGCCACCGCACCGAGGATGATCGAGGCGAGTGCCGCGAAGATCACGATCTGGCGCCACTGGTCTGTCGCCGGGCCCATCGCATCGACCGCCACGCGGACGCTGAGCGCAAGCGCCGCGACCTTGGGGGCCGACGCGAAGAACGCGGTGACGGGGGTCGGTGCGCCTTCGTACACGTCGGGCGTCCACATGTGGAACGGCACGGCGCTGATCTTGAAGGCAAGGCCAGCGAACACGAACACCAGACCGAACAGCAGGCCGAGCGACTTGGTGCCGGCGTATGCTTCCGAGATGCCCGAGAACAACGTCGTGCCGCTAAACCCGTAGACCAGCGAAATGCCGTACAGCAGGATGCCGCTGGCGAGCGCGCCGAGCACGAAATACTTCAGGCCGGCTTCCGCCGAACGCCCGTCGCGCCGCATAAAGCTGGCGAGGACATAGGCCGCAAGGCTCTGGAGTTCTAGACCGACATACAGCGTCAGCATGTCGGTGGCCGAGACCATGATCCCCATGCCGCAGGCCGACAGCAGGATCAGCACCGGATATTCCGGACGCAGATCGTCGCCGTGGCTACGCGCGAAGAAGCTCGGCGCCATGACGATCGCAACCGCCGAAGCGATGTAGATCAGCACCTTGGCGAACGCGCCGAACGCGTCTGCGCGGTACAGGCCGTCGAACGCATAGCCGCCCGACGAGGCCGGACCGACCAAGGCGATCCCTGCCCCGGCCAGCACGAACACAGCGGCGATCGAGACGGCGCGCGTCGACTTGTCCCCGCCCCAGGCCGAGACGAGCATCAGGGCGATCGCACTCAACGCCAGCACCAGTTCGGGCAGCGTCATGGCGATGTTAGCGGCGTAATCCATCAGTGTGCCTCCCCGTGCGCGGCACTATCGACAGTGGCGGGGTTCCCCGCGTGGACGGTTGCGGGCTTCCCCGCGGTTGGGTTGGAATCGCTGGCCGGCTTGGCGCGGTCGACACGGGCGAGAAGCACGCCCACGTCCTTGCGCATCGGAGCCAGGAAGCTCTCGGGATACACGCCCATCCACAGCACGACGGCGGCGATCGGTGCGAGCAGCCACATCTCGCGGCCCGACAGGTCGACCATAGCGCGAACGTCGTCCGTCTTGATCTCGCCGAACACGACGCGACGGTACAGGAACAGCATGTATGCGGCGCCGAGGATGATGCTCGTCGTGCAAAGCAGCGCGGTCCAGGTCGAGACCTGGTACGTGCCCATCAGCGACAGGAACTCGGCGACGAAGCCGCTGGTGCCCGGCAGGCCGATCGATGCCATCGTGAAGAACAGGAAGAAGATCGCGTACTTCGGCATGTTGATCGCGAGGCCGCCATAGCGCGAGATCTCGCGGGTATGGAGCTGGTCGTAGATCACGCCGACGCACAGGAACAACGCACCCGATACCAGGCCGTGGCTCAGCATCATGATCATCGCGCCTTCGATGCCCTGCCGGTTGAACGCGAACAGGCCGATCGTGACGATCGCCATATGCGCGACCGACGAATAGGCGATCAGCTTCTTCATGTCCGACTGCACGAGCGCGACGAGCGACGTGTAGATCACCGCGACCGCCGACAGACCAAAGATCAGCCAGGTCAACTGGCCCGAGGCTTCGGGGAACATCGGCAGCAGAAAGCGCAGAAAGCCGTATCCGCCGAGCTTCAACAGCACGCCCGCCAGGATCACCGAGCCTGCGGTCGGCGCCTGGACGTGCGCGTCGGGCAACCAGGTGTGGACCGGCCACATCGGCATCTTGACCGCGAACGACGCGAAGAACGCCAGCCACAGCCACGTCTGCACGTGCGTGGGGAAGTCGTAGTTCATCAGTGCCGGGATGCTGGTCGTGCCCGCGGTCTTCGCCATGTACAACATCGCGATGAACATCAGGACGGAGCCGAGCAGCGTGTACAGGAAGAACTTGTACGACGCGTAGATCCGGTTGGCGCCGCCCCAGATGCCGATGATCAGGTACATCGGGATCAGGCCGGCTTCGAAGAACACGTAGAACAGGAACAGGTCCTGCGCCGCGAACGTGCCGATCATCAGCACTTCGGTGAACAGGAACGCCGCCATGTATTCGGGCACGCGCGTCGTGATCGAGCGCCAGCTGGCACCGATGCAGATCGGCATCAGGAACACGCTGAGCATGATCAGCATCAGCGCGAAGCCGTCGATGCCGAGCGACCAGCCGAACGGACCGAAGATGCCGGGGGCATGCTCGACGAACTGCCACTGCGCGCCGCCGATGTCGTAGTTCATCCACAGCACGATGCCGAGAACGAAGTCGATCAGCGTCGCCGCCAGCGCCAGCATCCGGGCCGTGTTCGCCGAGACGAACAGGCACACGACGGCCGCGATCATCGGGACCGCGATCAGGACGGAGAGGATAGGAAAGCCGGTCATTACAGTCCGATCGCCCAGGTTACGGCTGCGGTCAGCCCGATCAGCATGACGAAGGCATAGGTGTAGAGGTATCCCGTCTGGAAGCGGTTGGCCACGCGGCTGCCGATCTGGACGACCCAGGTCGCACCGTCAGGCCCGAACCGGTTGATCGTCTTCTCGTCACCGCGATGCCACAGGAAGCGGCCGATCGCGAACGCCGGGCGAACGAAGATCAGGTCGTACAGCTCATCGAAATACCACTTATGCAGCAGGAAGTCGTAGAGCACGCCGAACTGTTCGACGACCTTGGCCGGGAACGTCGGTGCCTTGATATAGGCGTACCAGGCGGTCAGCAGGCCGAGCAGCATCGCGATCGTCGCCGACAGCTTGATCAGCAACGGCACGCCGTGCATCTCGTGCATCAGATGTTCGCGGAACGCGAGTGCGCCCTTCCAGAACTCTTCGCCTGCGGTCGGCTCGATGAAGAAGCCGTGGAACACGAAGCCGGCAAGGACCGCACCGATCGACAGGACGATCAGCGGGATCAGCATCGGCAACGGGCTCTCGTGCGGGTGATACCCGCCATCGCCTTCGGCCGGTGCATGCGTTGCATCGTGATGACCGTGCGGCGCGTGACCTGCGTCCTCGACCTGCGCCGGGTTCGCGTGATGGTCGTCCGCGTGATGCGCGTCATGCGCGTGCCCTTCGTGACCATGCGCATCGTGGAACGCATGCTGGATGTGCTCCGATGCGGCCCAGCGTGGCTTGCCCCAGAAGGTCAGGAACATCACGCGCCACGAGTAGAAGCTGGTCAGCAATGCGACGAGCACACCGACGAACCACACGCCCGGCTGGCCCGCAGCCCAGCTCGCCTCGATGATCGCATCCTTCGAATGGAAGCCTGCGAAGCCGATCGCGGTGTTGCCGAAGATGCCGGGAATGCCGACGCCGGTGATCGCGAGCGTGCCCGCCATCATCGCCCAGAACGTCACCGGGATCTTCTTACGCAGGCCACCGTAATAGCGCATGTCCTGCTCGTGGTGCATCGCATGGATGACCGAGCCGGCGCCGAGGAACAGCAGCGCCTTGAAGAACGCGTGCGTGAAGAGGTGGAACATAGCCGCGCCGTACGCGCCGACACCCGCCGCGAAGAACATGTAGCCGAGCTGCGAACAGGTCGAATACGCGATCACGCGCTTAATGTCGGTCTGCACGAGGCCGCAGGTGGCGGCGAACAGGCAGGTCGCGGCACCGACGGAAGTGACCACCGTCAGCGCGACCGGGCTCATCTCGAACATCGGCGACAGGCGGCACACCATGAAGACGCCGGCGGTAACCATCGTCGCCGCGTGGATCAGCGCCGACACCGGGGTCGGGCCTTCCATCGCGTCCGGCAGCCAGGTGTGCAGGCCGAGCTGCGCCGACTTGCCCATCGCACCGACGAACAGCAGCAGGCAGAGTACCGTCATCGTGTCGAAGCGGTAGCCGAGGAAGCCGAGCGTCGAGCCGGCCATACCGGGGGCCGCAGCGAGGATCTCGGGGATCGAGACCGTGCCGAACACCAGGAACGTGCCGAAGATGCCGAGCATGAAGCCGAGATCGCCGACGCGGTTGACGACGAACGCCTTGATCGCGGCGGCGCTGGCCGAAGGCTTGCGGAACCAGAAGCCGATCAGGAGGTAGGATGCGAGACCCACGCCTTCCCAGCCGAAGAACATCTGGACGAGGTTGTTGGCCGTCACGAGCATCAGCATCGCGAAGGTGAACAGCGACAGATACGCGAAGAAGCGCGGCTGGTCGGGATCCTCGTCCATATAGCCCCAGCTATACAGGTGGACGAGCGCCGAGACCGACGTGACGACCACGAGCATCACAGCGGTCAGCGCATCGACGCGCAGCGACCACGCGACGTTCATGTCGCCGGAATGGATGAAGTCGAGCAGCGGCGCGACGGTCGCCGTGCTGGTGCCCGAAAGGAAGCCGATGAAGATCGGCCAAGACAACAGGCACGATGCGAACAGCGCAGCCGTGGTGACGAGTTTCGCCGGCACGTTGCCGATCGCGCGATTGCCGAACCCGGCAACGACCGCGGCCAGTAACGGCAGGAAGACGATAAGCTGGATCAACCGTATTACCCCTTCATCCGGTTGACGTCGTCGACCGCGATGGTGCCGCGACCGCGGAAATAGATCACGAGAATGGCGAGGCCGATAGCAGCTTCACCCGCGGCGACCGTCAGCACGAACATCGCGAACACCTGTCCGACGAGATCGTGGAGGAACGCCGAGAACGCGACGAGATTGATGTTCACCGCCAGCAGGATCAGCTCGATCGCCATCAGGATGACGATGAGGTTCTTGCGGTTGAGGAAGATGCCGAGCACCCCCATCGTGAACAGGATCGCCGCGACGACCAGATAATGGACGAGACCGATCGTCACAGTTCGACTCCCTGCCCGACGACCGGGCTCGTGTTGCGCGTGGCGTCCTGCGGACGACGCGCGTTCTGGCGGCTGATGTTCTGCGCCTTGACGCCGCCACGCTGGCGGTGGGTCAGCACGATCGCCCCGATCATCGCGACCAGCAGCACCAGGCCGGCACCCTCGAACACGAACAGATAGCGCGTGTAGAGCAGGTTACCGATCGCCTGGATGTTGGGCACGGTGTCGTCGATCGGTGCGGCACGACGTGCGAGCTGAATTGGCCCCGTGCTCCATGCGCCGATCGCGATCATCACCTCGGCCGCGAGTGCAACCGCAAGTGCGAGGCCGATCCCGAAGTACCGGGCGACGCCTGCGCGAAGCTCGGTGAAGTCGATGTCGAGCATCATGACGACGAACAGGAACAGCACCGCGACTGCACCGACATAGACGATGACGAGCAGCATCGCGATGAACTCGGCACCGACCAGGATCATGAGGCCGGCCGCGTTGAAGAACGCGAGGATCAGCCACATCACCGAATGGACCGGGTTGCGCGACGCGATCGTCAGCGCGCCCGACAGGACGACGACGAAGGCGAAGAGGTAGAAGGCTAAGGCCTGAATCACGATTGCGGCCCCTTAGACGCCCACGAGAAGAATGAGCGCGCCATTAACGGTACGGCGCATCGGCGGCAAGGTTCGCCGCGATCGCGCTTTCCCAACGGTCGCCATTATCGAGCAGCTTCGACTTGTCGTAGATCAGCTCTTCGCGCGTCTCGGTGGCGAACTCATAGTTCGGCCCCTCGACGATCGCATCGACCGGGCACGCCTCGGCACACAGGCCGCAATAGATGCACTTGGTCATGTCGATGTCGTAGCGCGTGGTACGGCGCGAACCGTCGTCGCGCGGCTCGGCCTCGATCGTGATCGCCTGCGCAGGGCACACGGCCTCGCACAGCTTGCACGCGATGCACCGCTCTTCGCCGTTCGGATAACGACGCAGCGCATGCTCGCCACGGAACCGCGGCGACACCGGATTGCGCTCGTACGGATAGTTGATCGTCGCCTTTTCCTTGAAGAAATAGCGAAGCGTCAACGCGTGAGCCTTCACGAATTCCCACAGGGTAAACGACTTGATGATCTGAGCGACGCTCATGAACCCACTCCAACGCGCGTCAGCATGAGATAGCCCGACACGAGGAAAACCCAGAACAGCGAGACGGGGAGGAAGACCTTCCAACCGAGCCGCATCAGCTGATCGTAGCGGTAGCGCGGCACGGTCGCCTTCACCCAGCTGAACAGGAAGAAGAAGAACAGGATCTTGGCGAACAGCCAGATGATCCCCGGCACGTAATACAGCGGCGCCCAGTCGACCGGTGGCAGCCAGCCGCCCCAGAACAACGTCGCGTTGAGCGCGCACATCAGCAGCACGTTGGCGTACTCGCCGAGCCAGAACAGCGCGAACGACATCGACGAATATTCGGTCTGGTACCCGGCGACGAGTTCGCTCTCCGCCTCGGTCAGATCGAACGGCGCACGCTGCGTCTCGGCCAGCGAGGAGATGAAGAACATCACCGCCATCGGGAACATCAGCGGGTTGAGGATGTACCCGTTGAAGAACCAGACGTGCGACTTCTGCGCCATCACGATCGCCGACAGGTTGAAGCTGCCGGTCCACAGCACGACCGAAATCAGGATGAAGCCGATCGCGACTTCATACGACACCATCTGCGCGGCCGCACGAAGCGCCGAGTAGAACGGATATTTCGAGTTCGATGCCCAGCCCGACAGGATGATCCCGTACACGCCGAGCGACGACGCGGCGAGTACGTAGAGCAGCCCTACGTTGATGTCCGCAAGCACGACGCCGACCCCGAACGGCACCACCGCCCAGACGATCAGCGCGACCGTGAAGGTGATGATCGGTGCCAGCAGGAACAGCGTCCGGTTGGCGGCTGCGGGGACGATCGTCTCCTGCAGGAACACCTTCAAGCCGTCGGCAAAGCTCTGCAGCAGACCAAACGGCCCGACGACGTTCGGGCCACGCCGCAACGCCATCGCCGCCCAGATCTTGCGGTCGGCATAGATGATCATTGCCACCGCCAGCATCAGCGGCAGCGCGATCACCAGTATGTCGATGATCGTCGCGAGGAAGAACGCCCAGTCGTAACCGAGCGAGGATTCGAACCAGGAGATCATTCGGCTGCCTCCGCGTAATCTTCTCCGTGGAGAAGTTCAGCCGAGCAGCGCTGCATCGTCGGCGACGCACGGCAGATCGCGTTGGTCAGATAGAAATCCTTGATCGGATAGCCGGCGAGGACACCCTCACCTGCACCGGTGAGCGAAGGCGGGTTCCACTCGAACGTCGCGAGCGCCTGATGACGCAGCGCAGGCACGTCCGCGTACATTTCCTCGCGGAGACCCTCAAAGCTGTCGAACGGCAGCGTGTGGCCGAGCGTGTCGGACAGCGCGCGGAAGATCGACCAGTCGTCACGCGCGTCACCGGGTGCGAACACCGCACGCTCGCCGCGCTGGACACGGCCCTCGAGATTGACCCAGGTCCCCGACTTCTCGGCGTAGGTGACACCCGGCAGGATGACGTCGGCAGCCGCCGCACCCTTGTCGCCGTGATGGCCCACGAACACCTTGAAGCCGGCGAACTTCGAATAGTCCACCTCGTCCGCGCCGAGGAAGAAGCCGAGCTTCGCCCCCATCACGTCGGCGATGCCGCCCTTCTGCGCATAGCCGAGCATCAGCCCGCCCATCCGCGACGCGGCCATGTGGACGACGTTGAAGCCGTTCCAGCCGTCCTTCACGAGACCCAGCGTATCGACCAGCTTCAGCGCAGCCGCATGGCCACCCTTCAGCGCGCCGCCACCGACGATCACCATCGGACGCTCGGCCTTGCCGAAAGCCTCGGTCACCGCCTCGGGCAGAGCGCCGAGCAGCGCGAGATCGTCGCCGAGCCATTCCACCTTGTACGTCAGGTCCGTCTCCGGCCCGATCGCAAAGACCTTCGCACCCTTCTTGATCGCCTTGCGCACCCGCGTGTTCACCAGCGGCGCTTCCCAGCGCAGGTTGGTGCCCACCAACAGGATCGCGTCGGCGCGCTCGGTACCGGCGATCGTCGTGTTGAAATTGACCGCGGCGATGCTCGTCGCGTCATAGTCCATGCCGGTCTGACGACCTTCGAGCAGGCTCGAACCCATCTTCGCGAGCAGCGCCTTGGCGGCGTACATCGTTTCGCAATCGACCAAATCGCCAGCGACGGCTGCAACGCTCGACCCGGCGTTGACCGCCTTGATCGCTGCAAACGCTTCATCCCACGTCGCGGGAACCAGCTTGCCGTTCACCCGGACATAAGGCTTGTCGAGACGACGGCGCACGAGACCGTCGATCGCGTGGCGCGTCTTGTCGGTCGCCCACTCCTCGTTCACGTCCTCGTTGATCCGCGGCACGCAGCGCAGCACCTGGCGACCACGGCTGTCGAGCCGGATGTTGGTGCCGACCGCGTCCATCACGTCGATCGTCAGCGTCTTCCGCAACTCCCACGGACGCGCCTCGAACGCATACGGCTTCGACGTCAGCGCACCCACCGGGCACAGATCGACGACGTTGCCGCTGAGCTCGCTCTTGACCGCATTCTCGAGATACGAGGTGATCTGCATGTCCTCGCCGCGGAAGATCGCTCCGATCTCCTCGACGCCGGACACTTCCTCGGCAAACCGGATGCAGCGCGTGCACTGGATGCAGCGAGTCATGACCGTCTTCACGATCGGACCCATGTACTTCTCAGTGACCGCGCGCTTGTTCTCATCGTAGCGCGAATGGCCGCGGCCATAGGCGACCGACTGGTCCTGCAGATCGCACTCGCCGCCCTGATCGCAGATCGGGCAATCGAGCGGATGGTTGATCAGGAGGAATTCCATGATGCCCTCGCGGGCATTCTTGACCATCGGCGAGTTAGTGAAGATCTCCTGCTTGTCCGCCGCCGGCAGCGCGCACGACGCCTGCGGCTTGGGCGGACCAGGCTTCACCTCAACCAGGCACATCCGGCAATTGCCGGCGATGCTCAGGCGCTCATGATAACAGAAACGCGGGATCTCCTTGCCGGCAAGCTCGCACGCCTGCAGCACGGTGGCGCCCTGCGGCACCTCGATCTCTACGCCATCGACTTTGACTAAAGGCATTACTCTGCGGCTTCCATCATCGGCGCGGTGTCGCCACCGCGCTCACGGATACGGCGCTCCATCTCGGGGCGGAAATGCTTGATCAGGCCCTGGATCGGCCATGCGGCCGCATCACCCAGCGCGCAGATCGAGTGACCCTCGACCTGCTTGGTGACCTGCTGGAGCATGTCGATCTCGGACAGCTCGGCGTCGCCGGTGCGCATCCGCTCCATCACGCGCCACATCCAGCCGGTACCTTCACGGCACGGCGTGCACTGGCCACAGCTCTCATGCTTGTAGAAGTACGAGATGCGGCTGATCGCGCGGACGATGTCGGTCGACTTGTCCATGACGATGATCGCCGCGGTGCCGAGGCCCGAACCGACCGCCTTCAGGCCGTCAAAGTCCATCGCGCAGTCCATGATCTGCGCCGCGGGAACGAGCGGCACCGAAGAGCCACCCGGGATCACCGCGAGCAGATTGTCCCACCCGCCACGGATACCTCCGCAATGCGTCTCGATCAGGTCGCGGAACGAGATGCTCATCTCTTCCTCGACCACGCACGGCTTGTTCACATGGCCGCTGATCTGGAACAGCTTCGTACCGCGGTTGTTCTCCGCGCCGAAGCTGGAGAACCACGCCGCGCCACGGCGCAGGATCGTCGGTGCAACTGCGATCGATTCGACGTTGTTGACCGTCGTCGGGCAACCATACAGGCCAGCACCTGCCGGGAAAGGTGGCTTCAGCCGCGGCTGGCCCTTCTTCCCCTCGAGGCTCTCCAACATCGCGGTCTCTTCGCCGCAGATGTACGCGCCGGCGCCCCGGTGCACGAACACGTCGAAGTCGTAGCCCGACCCGCACGCATTCTTGCCGATAAAGCCGCGGTCATATGCCTCGGCGACGGCTGCGAACAGCGTCTCGGCCTCGCGGATATACTCGCCGCGGATGTAGATGTACGCGGCGCGCGCGCGCATCGCGAACCCGGCGATCAGCGCGCCCTCGATCAGCTTGTGCGGATCGTGGCGGATGATCTCGCGATCCTTGCAGCTGCCCGGCTCGGATTCATCGGCATTGATGACGAGGAAGTTCGGCCGGTCCGGCTTCGGCTCCTTCGGCATGAACGACCATTTGGTGCCGGTCGGGAAGCCCGCGCCGCCACGGCCGCGCAAGCCCGACGCCTTCATCACGTCGATGATCGCGTCCTGGCCGAGTGCCATCAGGTCCTTGGTGTTGTCCCAATCGCCGCGCATGATCGCTGCGTCGATGGTCCACGGCTGGAAACCGTAGACGTTGGTGAAGATGCGGTCCTTGTCGGCGAGCATCAGGCCCACTCCCCCCGGTAATCGTGGTTCGCGTCAACCATCGCCTTCAGCGAGGTCGGGCCGCCTTCGGGGCAGCTTGCGCGACGACCGAATTGCGGGCCCGGCGTCGGGTGCCCGCCATTGGCCAGCGCCTCGAGGATCTCGGTCGTCTTGTCGTAGTCGAGGTCTTCGAAGTTATCGTCGTTGATCTGCACCATCGGCGCGTTGGCGCACGTGCCCAGGCACTCGACCTCGGTCAGCGTGAACATACCGTCCGGCGTCGTGCCACCCTTGACCAGACCGCGGTTCTTGCACGCCGCAAGAACGTCGTCCGACCCGCGCAGCATGCACGGCGTCGTGCCGCAGACCTGGACGTGGAAGCGACCGACCGGCGCCAGATTGAACATCGTGTAGAAGGTCACGACCTCGTACACGCGCATGTACGGCACGCTGATCTGACGCGCGACGAACTCGATCACCGGTACCGGCAACCAGCCCTGCGTCTGCGTTTCCGCGCCGACCTGACGCTGCGCCAGATCGAGCAACGGAATCGACGCCGACTGCTCGCGACCCTTGGGATAGCGCCCAAGGATCTCGTTCGCCTTCACCTGGTTCTCGTCCGTCCACGCGAACGAACCCCAGCGAGCGCGGGTCTCGGCCTCGTCGGGAATTTTCGGAGCTTCAGCCATCAGTATTGCGCCTCAACCATCCGCCGAGCTTCATCAAATAGCATGTCCACCGCAGACTCTCCGGTGGTCATCTTTGCATCCCATTCCGTCTCAAACGGGACGCTAAAACGAACAAACGTCAAACCTATACCGGGCGTTTGAAACGGCAAACGTCGCCCGTCACGAAACACTTCAAATGAAATGATGTGTGGTTCGTTTGCATCCGTAAAAAACAAACACTCGTAAGCCGTCCCGTTATGGTCAAAGTGACGCCTGTACACCTCATTTAAATACTTAGTCATCGATCGCACTCGCCGAACACGATATCCATCGCGCCGAGGATCGCGGTCGTATCCGCCAGCATGTGGCCCTTCGCCATGAAGTCCATGGCTTGCAGATGCGAGAACGCGGTCGGGCGGATCTTGCAGCGGTACGGCTTGTTCGAGCCATCGGCGACCAGATACACGCCGAACTCGCCCTTGGGGCTCTCGGTCGCGACATAGACGTCGCCGGCGGGCACGTGGAAGCCCTCCGTGTAGAGCTTGAAGTGATGGATCAGCGCTTCCATCGACTGCTTCATCTCACCGCGCTTGGGCGGCACGACCTTGCGGTCGAGCGACGCGATGGGCCCCTCGGGCATGTCGCGCAAGCACTGCTTCATGATCCGTGCGGACTGACGCACTTCCTCGACGCGTACCATGAACCGGTCATAGCAATCGCCACGCGTGCCGACCGGCACCTCGAAGTCCATCTTCGCGTACGCGTCGTAGGGCTGCGACTTGCGCAAGTCCCAGGCGATGCCCGAACCGCGGATCATCGGGCCGGAGAAGCCCCACTTGATCGCGTCGTCGCGGCTGACCACGGCGATGTCGACGTTGCGCTGCTTGAAAATGCGGTTGTCCGCGACGAGTGAAATCGCATCCTCGAACAGTCGCGGCAGGCGTGTGTCGAGCCAGTCGCCGATGTCGGCGAGCAGCTTCAAGGGCGCATCCTGATGCACGCCACCCGGACGGAAATAGTTCGAATGCATGCGCGCGCCAGAAACGCGCTCGAAGAAGTTCATGCAGTCTTCGCGGATTTCGAACAGCCACAGGTTCGGCGTCATCGCGCCGACGTCCATGACGTGCGAGCCGAGATTGAGCATGTGGTTCGAGATGCGCGTCAGCTCGGCAAAGAACACCCGCAGATACTGCGCGCGCTCGGGCACTTCGAGGTCGAGCAGCTTCTCGACCGCCAGCACCCAGCTATGCTCCATGCACAGCGGCGAGCAATAATCGAGACGATCGAAATACGGCAGCGCCTGCGTGTACGTCTTGTATTCGATCAGCTTCTCGGTGCCGCGGTGGAGCAAGCCGACATGCGGATCGACGCGCTCGACGATCTCGCCGTCTAGCTCCATGACGAGGCGCAACACGCCGTGCGCGGCCGGATGCTGCGGACCGAAGTTGATCGTGTAGTTCTGGATCGTGACGTCGCCGGTCGTGGGATCGGCTGCGTCGGCTTCACCCAGAAGCTCTTCGACATACAGACTCACTGGTTCTGTCCTCCACCCTTGGTCGGGACCACGTCGGGGTTCGCAGGCTTCGGCGTCGCATCGGACTCCGACTTGCCGGCGCCCGTCTGCGCGGTCGACTCGGTGCTCTTGGGTTCGGTCGGCGCCTGGGTCGGCGACTGCGCCGCATTGGCCTTGACGATCGTGTCCGCCGACAACGGCGTCTGCGCACCCTTGGCCTGTGGCAAGGCGCCCTTCTCGTCGCCGGGGAGCACGTAGTTCGCACCCTCCCACGGGCTCATGAAATCGAACGTGCGGAAATCCTGCGCAAGCTGAACGGGCTCGTACACGACGCGCTTCGACTCTTCCGAATAGCGCAGCTCGACATACCCGGTCAGCGGGAAGTCCTTGCGCTGCGGATGACCGCGGAAGCCGTAATCGGTCAGGATGCGGCGCAGGTCCGGATTGCCGCTGAACAACACGCCGTACATGTCGTACACTTCGCGCTCGAGCCAACCGGCGACCGGCCAGATGTCCGTCACCGACGGCACCGGCTTTTCCTCGTCGGTCGCGACATGAACGCGCAGGCGGTGGTTCCGCGTCAGCGACAGCATGCAATAGACGACCTCGAACCGCTCCGCGCGATCCGGATAGTCGACGCCGGCGATCTCCATGAGCTGCTGGTAGGCAAGCCCCGGCGTGTCGCGCAGCGCGATCATCGCGTCGTACAGGTCTTCGCGGCGAACGTGCAGCGCGACTTCGCCGACATGGTCGACCGCGTCGAGCAGCATGCCACCGAGCGCCGCGCGGGCGCTGTCAATCACGCCGTCGTTCGACGCGTAAGCTGGTGCGGGAGCCCTCAACGCTCGATGCTCCCGGACCGCCGGATCTTCCGCTGCAACTGCATGATGCCGTACAGCAATGCCTCAGCCGTCGGCGGGCAGCCGGGGACGTAGATGTCCACCGGCACGATCCGATCGCAGCCACGCACGACGCTGTAGCTGTAGTGATAATAGCCGCCGCCGTTCGCACACGATCCCATCGAAATCACGTACTTCGGCTCGGACATCTGGTCGTAGACCTTGCGCAGCGCAGGAGCCATTTTGTTGCAGAGCGTGCCGGCAACGATCATCACGTCCGACTGGCGCGGCGACGCGCGCGGTGCGGCACCGAAGCGCTCCAGATCGTAGCGCGGCATGTTGACGTGGATCATCTCGACCGCGCAGCACGCGAGCCCGAACGTCATCCACCACAGCGAGCCGGTACGCGCCCACTGGAACAACTCCTCGGTCGACGTGACGAGGAAACCCTTGTCCGTCAGCTCACCGTTCAATCCGTCGAAAAAGCCCTGGTCGGGTGGCACCAGCGAACTGGGCGAACCGGGTGCGGGCTGAAGCTCTACTCCCAATCGAGTGCTCCCTTCTTCCATGCGTAGACGAGGCCAAGGGCCAATTCGCCGATAAAGATCATCATTGAAATCCACGCGGTCCAGCCGAGCGTGAAGACCGAGACGGCCCAGGGATACAGGAACGCGGCCTCAAGATCGAAGATGATGAAGAGGATGGCGATCAGGTAGAAGCGTACGTCGAACTGTCTCCGCGGATCCTCGAATGCGGGAAAGCCGCACTCGTATTCGCTGAGCTTCTCAGGCGTAGGCTTGTGTGACCCCGTGAGGCGCGCGACGGCCATCGGCAGGAACACGAACGTGCTCGACAATGCGATGGCGATCCCGAGGAACAGGAGGATCGGAAGATAGTGCGAAAGGTCGACCAAATTGCTTCTCGCAAGTGCGAACGGAACGGGGCCGCTTTAGGCCGATGGGGGGTGTTGGGCAAGGCTCGGGGGATGTGAGAATCACTCGCAAGTTGAGGGGCGGAGGTGGCGGGAAACATGCGTTACTTGGCGTGCAGATGATTACGGTCGCGACGCCTACTTGATGTCGATGACGCCACCGAACCGTCCCCGTCACCCCGGACTGGTTCCGGGGTTCACGGCGCCGCAAACGAGCGGTCGGCGAGAATGCGGAACAGTGGATACCGGAACGAGCCGGTATGACGGGCTGGGGCAGAGTCCGCGCCTTGGGATCAGGCTCTTAGAACTTTCGCGGCCACCGCCTTCATCCGTCACCCCAGCGAAAGCTGGGGTATCATGGTTGGCGAGCGCGCCGGCTATCGCGGAGACCCCAGCTTTCGCTGGGGTGACGGATAAGGGGGGAGTATCGCCCTCAGCAGGGTGAACGGATTATTCTCCGACCTCACGATCCTCCCCCGCCAGGGGGAGGTGGCACCGAAGGTGACGGAGGGGGAGGACGCGGAACAGGCGTTACCTTTTCCGCCCCCTCCGTCTGGCAAGCGCCAGCCACCTCCCCCTTGCGGGGGAGGATCGTGCATTCGCCTTAGCGCAGCGCGCCAGCCACCAGCTTATGCAGTCGCGAGTGCAGTGCATCGTTCGCAGCAAGGAACTCGTTACGCTCCATCGCACGATCGCCGCCACGGAAGTCGGTAACGAAGCCGCCGGCTTCCTTCACCAGCAGCATGCCAGCCGCAACATCCCAAGGCTTCAGGTTCGATTCCCAGAACCCGTCGAAACGCCCGGCCGCAAGCCACGCCAGATCCAACGCAGCAGCACCCAAACGACGGATCCCCGCTACCTCAGGTGCAACCGCCCCGAAAATCCGGCTCCACTGCGCGAAGTCGCCATGCCCCAGGAACGGAATGCCTGTGGCGATCAGTGATTCGGACAGATCCCGTCGCGACGACACGCGCAAACGCTGGTCGGTAAGCCATGCCCCCCGGCCCTTCTCGGCCCAGAAGCTCTCGTCGGTCAGCGGCTGGTACACCAGCGCGGTCGTCACCTCGCGCTTGCCGTTCGGCATCGGCTCCTCGACCGCGATCGAGATGCAGAAATGCGGGATGCCGTGGAGGAAGTTCGAGGTGCCATCCAAGGGATCGACGATGAACCGCGGCTTGTTCGGATCGCCGGCGACCTCGCCGCGCTCCTCCATCAGCATGCCCCAGTCGGGACGGGCGTGGCTCAGTTCTTCGAAGATCGTCTGCTCGGCGCGCTGGTCGGCCTGGCTGACGAAGTCGGCCGGACCCTTGCGGCTCACCTGGAGCTGCTGGACCTCGTTGAAGTCGCGGCGCAGGCGCGGCGCGGCCTTGCGGGCGGCGCGCTCGATGACGGTCATGATGCCGGAATGGGAAGCCATTGTATTCTATCTCCCCCCTCCCGCATGCGGGAGGGGTCGGGGGTGGGCTCGCGCTGTCATCGTCGCGCGGCATCGAAATAGGTCGCGCCAGTATCGTCACGTACCATGGAGGGCGGGCGCCCACCCCCCCCGGCCCCCTCCCGCCTGCGGAAGGGGGAGCAGATTTTAGTCCGCGCGCCTTACGTAGGTCTGCTCGTACACATCGACGACGATCCGCGTGCCGGCACCGATATGCGGCGGCACCATTACGCGCACGCCGTTCTCAAGCACTGCGGGCTTATACGAAGACGACGCGGTCTGGCCCTTCACGACGGCATCCGCCTCGACGATCAGCGCCTCGATCGTGTCGGGCAGCTGGACCGAGATCGGCCGCTCTTCCCAAAGCTCCATCACCACGTCCATGCCGTCCTGCAGGAACGCCGCAGCGTCGCCCAGGATGTCGGCATCGAGCGAGATCTGCTCGTAGTTGATCTTGTCCATGAACGTCAGCATGTCGCCTTCGCGGAACAGGAACTGGAAGTCGACGGTCTCGAGCCGCACCTTCTCGACGCTCTCGGCGGAGCGGAAACGGACGTTGTTCTTGCGGCCGTCGATGAGGTTTTTCATCTCGACCTGCATATAGGCACCGCCCTTGCCGGGCTGGGTGTGCTGAATCTTGACGGCGCGCCAGATGCCGCCCTCATATTCAAGAATGTTGCCGGGACGAATCTCGACCGCGTTGATCTTCATGACCGATTCCTGCTGGAAAGAGCTAGGGGCCGTCCGCGAAGCATGGCCCTGAGGCGTGGCTCTGCTGAAACCCGAAGCGGCGGGCTTTAGCGGGGCGACCGGCTTCCGGCAAGCAGCGGGTACGGGTTCACGTTCTCGCCCTGATACCAGCGCTCACCCGGCTGCATCTTCGTAAGCCCGAAATGCAGGTGGTAATTGCCCGCCCCCGCATCGCCGGTATCGCCGACATAGCCGAGCGTATCGCCCGCCTTGACCGCCATCCCCTCGCGGATGCCAGCCGCGTACCCGGCGAGGTGCGCATAATAATAGGTCCAGCGCCGGTCGGGCGAACGGACGTACAGCGTGATCCCGCCAAGCCCGCTCTGGAACAGTTTCTCGACCCGCCCCGGGGCAGCCGCGACCACGGGTGTGCCACCCGGTGCCATGATATCGGTGCCATGATGGCCGCGTAGACCGCCGCCCCGCGCATCGTTCCAGCTATTCGCTATCGCCTTGCGTGGGACGCCCGCCACCGGGACCGCCAGCGCCCCTGGCGTTACGGTAACAGCAGCGACCTCGGCCGGAGGTACCGGCTTGCGCCAAGGTATCCGCCGCTCAATACCGCTACCGCTGCTCCCGAACGACACCATCGACGCAAATCCACCGACCGCCACCACGATCAGCCCGAGAATGATCCAGAACGTCCGCGTCATCGCTTCAGGCCTGGAATACGGCCTTGGTCCCCGGCTTGATCATCATCGACAACCGCGCCGCATCCCAGTTGGTCAGGCGAATACAACCATGGCTTTCCGCACGTCCGATCGTCTCGGGGTTCGGCGTGCCGTGGATGCCGTAATGGTCCTTCGACAGATCCATCCAGACGACGCCGACCGGACCGTTCGGCCCCGGCGGCAACATCTCCTTCTGCTGCCCCTTCTTCGCATCCCAGAACAGCGCGGGATTGAAGTGGAACTTCGGGTTATAATCCGAACCCTTGATGGTCCACGTCCCGAGCGGCAGCGGATCATGGCTCGACCCCATCGTCGCGGAGAATTGCGCGATCAGCTTGTCATTCGCATCGAGCACGCGCAGCACGCCGTCCGACTTGTCGACCACGACATGATCCGCCTGCGGCTGCTTCGCGTCGACATTGAGCATGGTCAGCGTCGCGATCCAGTCGGGCTTCAGCTTCGGATCGTACGCGCGCGACGATGGCAGTGCGTTCGGGACCACGACCTTGGTGCCCGGCGCCAGCTTCGTCGTCGGCGAGTTCAGCGCCACGATCACCGCCGGCGTCGTGTGGAACATCTCGCCGAGCTTCTCCATGACGGTCTTGTAGCCCAGCGACGGGAGCTCGGCTTGCTTGGCCGGATCCTTCGGGAACGGATTGACGAACGGCCCCGCCAGCATCTCGGGCGTCAACGCCACCGTCACCGTCGGCCGCGCGGCGCGGTACGGATACAGTGCCTGCAACGTTCGCGCGTCAGGCTTGCCGGTAATCGGCAACCCCTTCGCCTCCTGGAACCCCTTCAGCGCCGCCACCAGCGACTGCCCGCCGCGCCCGTCAAGCACGCCCGGCCCGAAGCCAAGATGGTCGAGGATCACCTGCACGTGCAGGATGTTGCGATCGATCGGTACGGGCTTGGGCGGCGCTGTCTGCGCCAATGCGGGCGACGCAGCACCCAGCAAGCAGGCCGCAAGAACCGAAGCCTTCATTGCAAATACCATCATGCCCATCATCCCAAACCGTTACGCTGCTGCATCAAACGGTCGGGACGACGGTTGTTTCCCACGGCTCAGCGCTTCGTGAGAACCTCGCCGAACGCCTTGATCGCAGCGACCTCGTCGCCACCCCAAACGGCGCTCGACACCGCAATGAAGTCAGCACCAGCAGCAACGAGCGGACCAGCATTCTCCGGCGTAATCCCGCCGATCGCGACGCACGGCATCTCGAACAGCGTCGACCACCACGACAGGATCACCGGCTCGGCCATATGCTCGACCGTCTTCGTCGTCGTCGGATAGAACGCCCCGAACGCCACGTAATCGGCCCCTGCCTCGCCCGCTTCCATCGCCAGATGACGGCTGCCATGACAGCTCACGCCGATCTGCGCATTAGGCCCAAGCTGCGCCCGCGCCTCACGCGGATCGCCATCGTCCTGCCCGAGATGCACGCCGTCCGCATCGAGCCGCTTGGCCAGTCCGATATCGTCGTTGACGATGAACGCGACATCGCGCTCGGCACAGATCGCCCGTAAAGGCTCGCCCAGCGCGGCAGCCGCATGCTGATCGATATCCTTCACGCGGAACTGGAACGCAGCCACGGGGCCAGCATCAAGCGCCCGAGCGAGACGCTCCGGAAAGTCGCCCCCGCACTCGAGCGGCGACACCAGGTAAAGCTGGCAAGCCGGCCGACGCATGTCGCGGCGGAAATTCTCGGCGAAATTGGGATCGAGCGGGCCCAGCGGATCTTCGAATTCGGTCATGCGACATGCCCCTGCAACGCCCGCTCGCGCAACGCAAGGAACAGCGGCAATCCGCACGACACGCCGACTAGGCCCGTGGCGAGAATCGCCAGCCATCCGTAACGCACATGATCCCGTCGGCCCTGGACGATAACGAAGACGATCAGAACCACCGCGGAGACGATCACGTCAAGCCCGAAGAACGCCCCGATCCGCGTCGAGAAAAGTTCGACGACCAGAGCCCGGATATCCAGACCATGATCGCCGATCCACGGTATCAGACGACTATACGGCAATACGAGGCCGACCGCCGCCAGTGCGAAATATGCAGTGGACAAGCGGTGCGGCCGACGGATCATTCTTCGTTCTTGTAGATCCGGATGATCCGGTCGAGCATCGCCAGCGCTTCGTCGCGCGGGCGCTGGAAGGTGTTGCGGCCGATGATCGAGCCGTTGCCGCCGCCGTCGCGAATGTCGCGCGCGTCCTGGAAGATCGCGTCCTCGCCCTTCGAAGCGCCGCCCGAGAAGACGTTGATGCGACGCCCGGCAAAGCTCGACTGGACGACGTGCTTCACGCGGTCCGACTGCTTCGACCAATCGGTGTTGGCATAGAGCGGCTTGGCTTCCTTCTGCTCGATATGCGCGGTCGGCAGCTTGGTCTTGATGATGTGCGCGCCGAGCAGGGCCGCGATGTGCGCGGCATAAGCACCGACGTCCAAAGCGAGCTCGCCGTCCTTGGTCAACTCGCCGCCGCGCGGGTACGACCAGATCACCGTAGCAATGCCGACCGACTTCGCCTCTTCGCTCAGTTCGCGGATTTCCTCAACGAGGTCGAAGAACTGGTCCGCACCCGGGTAGATCGTGAAGCCGATCGCCGCCGACCCGAGCCGCACCGCGTCCGACACCGTCGCCGTCACCGCCTGATCGATCGTCGTCGCCCAGCTGTTCGAGCTGTTGCACTTCAGGATCGTCGGAATCTGCCCGGCAAACGTATCCGCTCCCGCTTCGAGCATGCCGAGCGGCGCGGCATAGGCACTGAGCCCCGCGTCGATCGCGAGCTGATAATGGTAATGCGGGTCGTACGCCGCGGGATTGACCGAGAAGCTGCGCGCCGGGCCATGCTCGAACCCCTGGTCGACCGGCAGGATCACGAGCTTGCCAGTGCCGCCAAGCTTGCCCTGCATCAGGATGCGCGCGAGGTTCGCCTTCACCGCCGAACTGGTGGCTTCATACTTGTCAAGAATAGTTCTGACTTGCGGAGTGATCGTCGAGGTCATGCTGAAATCCTGTCTTAAAGTTCGAGCCAGCGGCGCAGCGCGTCGTCGACCCGGGTCATGGTGGTGATGGGTATCGTACCGATAATCTTGACGATCTTGTTGCGGTCGAGCGTATCAACTTTGTCGATCTGGATCTCGCTATCGCGAAATAGGCCGGTTTCCGCCGATGCCTCGAGCGACACGCGAAACAGGTTCGTCCCGCTAATGACGCTGGTCAGCGGGCACAGAGAAACCGTCGCGTGATCTGCAAAAAGGTCTGATTGGACCACAAGAAAGGGGCGCGGCTTGCCAGAGAAATCGCCCTTGCCCGCCCCGACGACGATCATACCGCGGACGAATTTCATGCAGGGGGCGTCCCGATGAGTGCGTCCCAATCCTCTTCACCTGCCTGCCTATCGTGATCAGCCGCCGCGAGCGACTGACGCCGTGCCTCCGCCAGGAATGCATCGTCGTGGCGTTCGACATAGCGTCGCACGGCTTCGCGTGCGATATCGCTCTTGCTGCGCCCTTGGGTGCGCGCAACCGCCGCGAGTCGCTCTTCGAGTTCGCTATCGAGCCTGACGCCGAGCATCCGAGTCTCCGTTTAACATGTTAAACTTAGCTCGGACGCACACGTATTTCAACCGCGGAGCGCGGCGACCCCGGGAAGCGTCTTGCCTTCCATCCACTCAAGAAACGCGCCGCCCGCCGTCGAGACGAACGTGAACGCGTCCGCGACGCCAGCGTGGTTGAGCGCCGCAACCGTATCGCCGCCACCCGCGACCGAGACGAGCGATCCGCCTTCGGTGAGTGCCGCAGCGGTCTTGGCGAGCGCGACGGTCGCCTTGTCGAACGGCGGCGTCTCGAACGCACCGAGCGGACCATTCCACACCAACGTGCGGCAATTCTTGAGCACGTCCCCGAGCGACTCGACGGCGGCCGGCCCGACGTCGAGGATCATCTCGTCGGCGGCGACTTCGTGGACGTTGACGGTGCGGGTGGCGGGGTTCGGCTTGAACTCCTTAGCGACCACGACGTCGTACGGCAGGTGAACCGTGCAGTTCGCCTTGTCCGCAGCTTCCATGATCTGTTCGCAAACGCTCGCAAGCTCATGCTCGCAAAGGCTTTTGCCGACATCGACGCCGCGCGCCGCGAGGAAAGTGTTCGCCATGCCGCCGCCGATGATCAAATGATCCACCTTGGTGACGAGATGCCGCAGCACGTCGAGCTTCGACGACACCTTCGCGCCACCAACCACAGCCGCGACCGGATGCTCGGGCTCGCCGAGTGCCTTCTGGAGCGCGTCGAGTTCGGCTTCCATCGCGCGGCCGGCAAAAGCTGGCAGGACGTGGGCAAGGCCTTCGGTCGAAGCATGTGCGCGGTGTGCGGCGGAGAAGGCGTCGTTGACGTACAGGTCACCGAGACTCGCGAACCGGGTCACCACCGCCGCGTCGTTCGTTTCCTCGCCGCCGAAGAAGCGCGTGTTCTCCAGCACCGCGATGTCGCCGGGCTCTAGTGTCGCGACCGCGTCGTCGGCGCCTTCCCAATCAATGTAGCGGACTTCGCGGCCGAGCACTTCGCTGTACGGCTTCACGACCTGCGACAGCGAGAATTCGGGGCTCGGCACCCCCTTCGGACGACCGAAATGCGCGAGGACGAGGACGATCGCACCCTTGTCGGCAAGCTCGCCGACGGTCGCGACGGTCGCGCGCAGGCGGGTGTCGTCGGTGACGCGACCCTCGGCCATCGGCACGTTGAGGTCTTCGCGGACGAGCACGCGCTTGCCCTGGATATCGCCCATATCATCGAGCGTCTTGAATGGCTTGGTCATGGTTCTTCGATCCTGATCTCATCACCGACGGCGATGCTGCCGCCCATCAAAACTCGGGCGCACGCCCCGCCCCGCCAGTCGCGCGTCAGCGCGGCGAACAATCCTGGCGCCAACGCGTCCATGCGGTCGCACGGATCGGTGTGGCGCGTCACCTCCAACACGACGTCGGCGCCGATGCGGAGCCGCGTGCCGGGTATCTGGGGAAGATCGAAGCCGTCGACGAGCAGGTTCGCACGGCGCTCGTACCACGGAATATCGCGCCCGACTTCAGCCATCGCGGCGTCCCAGTCGCCACGTTCGAGCAACGTAACCTGCCGCCGCCCCTTGCCACCGGGCTTCACGCGACCGCGGAAGTCGCCGTGCAGGCCAGCCTCGATGGTGATCTCGACATCGTCGATGACCTCCATCGGAGCTTTCGCGCGGGGGTGGCGCGCGATGCCGGCGATTGTGCCAGCCATCGTTGAGGCCGGAGCCTGAGCCACCGCTCCCTCCCCGTTCGTGTCGAGCGCAGTCGAGACACCATCTGTCACGGGAGACGACTTCTCGACTGCGCTCGAAGCGAACGGAACAGGAGACGCATAGATCGCGAGCTTAGATGAACTTCGCCATCGCCGTCGCCGTATCGACCATGCGGTTCGAGAAGCCCCACTCGTTGTCGTACCAGCTGACGACACGGACCAGCTTGCCGTCGATCACCGCGGTCTCCAGGCTGTCGATCGTCGACGACGCCGGGGTATGCTGGAGATCGATCGAGACGAGCGGCTCGTCCGACCAGTCGAGCACGCCGACCAGCGGGCCGCTCTCGGAGGCCGCCTTCAGCACCGCATTCACCTCTTCACGCGTCGTATCGCGCGACGGCGTGAAGGTCAGGTCGATCAGCGAAACGTCCGGCACCGGCACGCGGATCGCCGAACCGTCGAGCTTGCCCTTCAGCTCCGGCAGCACTTCGGCAACCGCACGAGCAGCACCCGTCGTGGTCGGGATCATCGACATCGCCGCAGCGCGTGCGCGACGCAGGTCGGGGTGGATCTGGTCGAGGATCTTCTGGTCGTTGGTGTACGCGTGCACGGTCGTCATCAGGCCACGCTCGATGCCGATCGCATCGTTCAGCACCTTGGCGACGGGCGCGAGGCAGTTGGTCGTGCACGACGCGTTCGAGACGATCGTGTGCTCGGCGGTCAACTTGTCGTGGTTGACGCCGTAGACGACGGTCAGGTCGACGTTCTTGCCCGGTGCGGAGATCAGCACCTTTTTGGCACCCGCATCGAGATGCTTCTGGCAGCTCGCCTTGTCGGTGAAGAAACCGGTGCATTCCAGCACGATGTCGACGCCCAACTCAGCATGCGGCAGGTTCGCGGGGTCGCGCTCGGCAGTGACGCGGATGCGCTTGCCGTCGACGACCAGCTCGTTGCCTTCGGCCGAAACCTCACCCGGATACTTGCCGTGCACGCTGTCGCGCTTGAACAGCCAGGCGTTCGACTTGGCATCGCCGAGATCGTTGATCGCGACGAGTTCGAGTGCGCCATTCGACTGTTCGAGTACCGCGCGGGCGACGAGACGGCCGATGCGCCCGAAACCGTTGATCGCAACCTTGACCGTCATTGCTGTATCTCCGCTACGCCCGCGAGTCCGTTCCGGGCGCGCAGCCTTTGCGGGGCGGTGGGGCGCCCTGTCAACACCGTGGATGGTGATGGGTTTCGCCTAAACCGACTTGTCGCACCCCCCGTCCATGCTATCTCGCATGGCATGTCAGAAACACTTCCCGACGGACCAACCGCCGTCGAACGGATCGATGCCGCGATCGCACGGATCGAATCCGCCATTGCAGCCCGCACCGAAGCCGGCGACGCGCTCGCCAAGCGCCACGCCGCCCTCAAGGCGCGGATGGCCGAAGCCGTCGCCGCGCTCGACGACGTCATCACGCGCGGGAGCCCCAACTGATGGCCCAGGTCATGCTCGATATCGGCGGCCGTCCCCACGCCGTCGCCTGCCGTGACGGCGAAGAGTCGCGCGTCCGCCTGCTGGGCGCGATGGTCGCCGAACGCTGGGCGACCGCGGACCGCGCGGCGGGCGGCCTCAGCGCTGAACGCGCGATGCTGTTCGTCGCGCTGATGCTCGCCGACGACCTCGACGAAGCCGCGCACCGGCCGCCCGAAGGCTCGGCGGTCAGCGAGATCGCACTGACGCGGATCGCAGATCGTCTCGAAGGGCTCGCCCAGGTTCTCGAACGTACGCCCCTTGAGCTTAGCCCGCCCAACGCCTAGATTGGCCGTGGCGGGTTCTGCCCGGTACGAGCCTTTATTATCCCTGAGGCTATTCATCATCCATAGGGGGCTGTCCCTGTTAGGATCCTGGTCCGAAGCACATGGTCCCCACCTGACGTACCGTGCGTCAGTGGATAACCCGGCACACGGCCATGGTGGGCCCGCCACACCACCATTTTCAAGGTCTCAAGCGCATGACCGACAAGAGCGCGCTGAGAGCCTCGCTCCGCGCCGCGCGGGAAGCGCACCCGCCGGTCGAGCTTCCTGTGCCGTCGGCGTTTCTGGCACGGCTGAAACCCGGATTGACGGTCGCCTCCTACGTCCCGTTCGGCGGCGAGGCCGATCCCTCGCCCTTCGCGCGCGCTGCCGTCGATGCCAGATGCGCCATCGCCCTGCCCCATGTCGTCCGCCGCTCGCTGCCGATGCGGTTCCTGTCCTGGGCGACCGAGGCGGCGCTGATCGCCGGACCGTTCGGGTTGCACCAGCCCGCGGAGGACGCCGCCGAACTCGAACCCGACATCATCCTGACGCCACTCGTCGGCTTCGATCGCCGCGGCAATCGAATCGGCCAGGGTGCCGGCTATTACGACCGCGCCTTCCTTGCCCACCCGAACGCGTGGCGCGTCGGGGTTGCGTTGTCGGTGCAGGAGGTCGAGACGCTGACCCCAGACCCGTGGGACGTCCCGCTCCACGCCATCGCCACCGAATCAGACTGGATCACGCCATGACGCCAACCTGGCGCAAACCCGTCGGGATGCTCGGTATCCTGCTCCTGATCCTGGTGTGGTGCGTGGCTATCGTCAGCTTGTCGAACATCGTCGGCAGCTGGCACTGGCTGGGGCAGTTGGTATTCTACCTGTTCACCGGCCTGATCTGGATCGCCCCGCTGAAGCCGGTCCTGCGCTGGATGGAGCTTGGGCGGTAACCCAGCCCCGCCCGTCGGCTCCCTCAGCCGATGCGCTCCGCCGCCCCCTTCCGTTCGTCCTGAGTAGCCATCGAGTAGTCGCCGTAGGCGGCGTATTGAGATGGCGTATCGAAGGACAGGTTGGCGCGCTGAACCCACGCTTCGATATGAGCCCTCGATAAGCTCCTGACGGAGCTACTCGGTCTCTACTCAGCACGAACGGTGTGGGGGAGATGGTCCTGACCTGGCAGTCGGACTAGATGCTCGCAGCATCCAAAATCTTGAAGGATCTCAGCCACCCCATTAGGGTGGCGCGAGTGACGGGACTCGAACCCGCGACCTCCGGCGTGACAGGCCGGCGCTCTAACCAACTGAGCTACACCCGCATTCCCAATGACGAACCCTAGCGACCCTAAGGCCACGCGGGAAGGCTCGTCAAAACCTTTAACACTATCCCGAACCATCCACCCGGTCAGGGCAAACGATGGCGCGAGTGACGGGACTCGAACCCGCGACCTCCGGCGTGACAGGCCGGCGCTCTAACCAACTGAGCTACACCCGCTGAAACAGCGTGGAGGCGGCAACTAGGCGAGGGTTCGGATACCGTCAACCCAAATTATCCGCCAGTTTCACGTTGTGCCTCGGGCGGGTCCCCGCGACGACGATTTCGCCCGGCCTTGGGCTGGACCAGCGTCCCGTGCTCGAACAGGAACCCGGCGATATCGGGCTTGCCAGCGGCCTTCACGATCGTCTGGATGATGATCAGCAGCGGAACCGCGAGCAGTGCGCCCGACGTGCCCCACACCCATCCCCAGAAGCTCAGCGAGATCAGGATCAGCAACGGGCTGATCGTCAGCCGGTGGCCGACCACGAACGGCGTGATCGCGTTCGCCTCGACCAGGTGCAACCCGTACATCAACGCCGGCGGCAGCATCGCCATCCAGATGTCGGAGAACGTCATCAGCCCGCCCAACGCGAGCAGGAACGCGCCGATCACCGGCCCGAAATACGGAATGTAGTTCAGCAGCGCGACGATCCCGCCCCACATCGCCGGATACGGCATGCCGATGAACCACAACGCGGTCCCAGTGACGATCCCGAGAACGATATTGATCAGCGTGATCGTGCCGAGATAGGCGGACACGTCGTCGACGATATCCTGGATGACGCGGGCGGTCGCCATCGCCCCGTCGAAGCTGGTCCGCCCGGTGATCGTCTGCCGCCGCATCCGCGTCCACCCCGACAGAAAGAAGAACACGATCAGGACACCGAACAGGAACTGTACGATAACCGCCGGCGCCGACGTCGCGGCGAGTTCGAGGATCGAGCCCGGCGCGGCGACGCCAGCGGTTGCCGGCTGCTTGATCGGGGTCGACGCAACCTGCCGAAGCGTCTTGTTCACGTATTTCTCGAGGCTCGAATACAAATCGAGCAACGGTGCGAGGTTGCTCTGGATCCGGTCCAACCGCGTCGGCAGCAAACGGAAGAAGTCGGTCGCAGGCACAAGGATCGCGGCGATCGCGATGTTCGCCGCAATCAGGAACACCAGAAGACACAATATCGCGGCAAGCGGCGAAGGAACATGCCGCCGCTCGAGCCATTCGAGCACCGGCACCAAGGCAACGGAAATCACCAGGGCGATCGTGAGCGGGAGGAAGAACTCCGCTCCGGATTTCAACGCGAACGGCGTCGCGAGTATGAGCCCGACACCCGCGGTCAGCGTCAGCGCCGCCAGCAATCGATCGCGGCGCTGAGCGATTCGCATCGCATCCTCGACCCCGACCGCGATCGGCAGCCCGAACGCACTCTCGGCCGGCGGACCTTCGGTAACGGCGCTGTCCCCGCCTTGCGGCTGGTTCGTTTCGTGGCGAAGGCCCTCGTCCGTCATGGCATTTTCCTTTGTTTCCCCATCCCGTAATCGTGGCTAGCATTCAAGCATGCCGAACGACGCCAATGATCTAATTCTCGTCATCGACGAGGGCACAACCTCCACCCGCGCGATGCTGTTCGCCACCGACGGCCGCTGCATCGCCAGCGAAGCCCGCGCGCTCGACCAGAAATACCCCCGCGCCGGCTGGGTCGAGCATGACGCCGCCGAGATCTGGCGCAAGACGCTCCGCGTGACCGCGGCGATGGTCGCGCAGGCGGGCGGCGCGCACCGGATCGCCGGGATTGGGATCACCAACCAGCGCGAGACTATCGTCTTCTGGGACCGCGTGACCGGCGAACCGCTGGCGCCCGCAATCGTCTGGCAGGACAGGCGTACCGCCGCGACCTGCCGGCACCTGCGTGACCAAGGCCACGAAGCCGAGGTCCAGGCCAAGACCGGTCTTCTCCTCGACCCATATTTCTCCGCCTCGAAGATCGGCTGGGCCATCCGGGAATGGCCCCAGCTCGCCGACGCGGGAGCGCGCCTTGCGATCGGCACGGTCGACAGCTGGCTGATCTGGAAATTGACCGGCGGGTTGCACGTGACCGACGCCACCAACGCCTCGCGCACCGCCTTGATGGACGTGCACACCGGCGACTGGGACGACGGGCTATGCGCGCTGTTCGGCGTGCTGCGCGCGGCGTTGCCCGAGATCGTCGATTGCGCCGGACGATTCGGCGAAACGACCGCATTCGGCGCGGCGATCCCGATCTGCGGCATCGCAGGCGACCAGCAGGCAGCCGCGATCGGCCAGGCCTGCCTTGCACCCGGCCAGACGAAGGCAACGTTCGGCACAGGCGCGTTCATCCTCACCCACGCCGGAGCGACACCGCGGACTTCGGGCCACCGGATGCTGTCGACGGTCGCGTGGCAGCTCGGCGGCGAGCGCGCCTATGCGCTGGAGGGGTCGGTGTTCGTCGCCGGCAGCCTCGTCCAGTGGCTCCGCGACACGCTAGGCCTGATCGGCACGGCGGCCGAAACCGAAGCGCTGGCCCGCAGCGTGCCCGACACCGGCGGCGTGTATCTCGTCCCCGCCCTTAGCGGCCTCGGGGCGCCGTGGTGGGAACCGGACGCCCGCGCGAGCATTTCGGGACTGAGCTTTGCCACCGGCAAGGCGCACGTCGCCCGCGCGGCACTAGAGGCGATGGCGTACCAGGCGCACGACCTGAAGACCGCCTTCGCCGCCGACGGCATCGACTGGCACAGCCTGCGAATCGATGGCGGCATGGTCGCCAACGACTGGATGGCGCAGGACATGGCGGATCTGCTGGCGATCGAGGTCGAGCGGCCGAAATTTGCGGAGACGACCGCATTGGGCGCGGCAATGCTGGCTGGGGTGGGTGCGGGGCTGTTCGGAGGGCCGGAGGAGGCGACGGCCATGCGCGGCGAGGTCGAGACGTTCACGCCGTCGCTAGGGGAGGACGAGCGGCAGGCGCGACTGGCGGGATGGAAGGCTGCGGTCGATGCGGTCGTCGCAGGGTCGAAGCGCTAGAACCGATCGCGCGCCGCAACCCCAACCACCACTCCGGCGGAGGCCGGGGCCCAGTTAGGGAACGTCGCTAACGTAGGACAACGCGTCGTTACCACGGCCTTCCCGACTGGACCCCGGCCTCCGCCGGGGAGGCGCGCCTGGCCAGGCATGCTGCGGCTAAGCCACCACCCCCACCCGGTCCGCAAACAACACCTGCAGGTCCTTCTTCAAGATCTTCCCATTCGCATTCCGCGGCAAAGTCTCATGCACGAAGCGCACGGCGACCGGCGTCTTGAACGCCGCTAGATGTTGCCGCACCCAGCTCTGCAACTCCGCCTCGGTCGTCACCGCACCCGGCGCGAGGTGCACCACCGCCGCGGGCTCCTCCCCCAAAATACGATGTGGAATGCCGATCAGCGCCGCGTCGGTCACCGCGGGGTGCGCGTAGAGGACGTTCTCGACCTCGCTGGAGTATATGTTCTCGCCGCCACGAATGATCATGTCCTTCGCGCGGTCTACTATGTAGCAAAATCCCTCGTCATCCAGCCGCGCCAAGTCTCCGGTGCGGACCCAGCCGTCGACGAAGGTCGATGCGGTCGCGTCTGGCTTATTCCAATAGCCTTTCACGATCATCGGGCCGCGCGCCCATAGCTCGCCGACCTCGCCCAGAGGCACATCCGTCACGCCGTCGTCCGCCATGATCTTCAGGTCGGCAGCCGCGACTGGTGGCCCCGCGCTGGTTGGGCGGTTGAGGTAATCCTCACCCCCGTGATGCGTGACGGTCGCCATCGTCTCGGTCATGCCCCAGCCATTGCCTGGCATCGCGCCGAACTCGGCATGGATGCGCTTCACCAGTTCGGGCGCAGCGGGCGCGCCGCCATAGGCGATCGATTCGAGCGACGAGAGGTCGTAGCGGCCACGATCGGGATGCTCGAGCAACTGCCACGCGATCGTCGGCACGCCCCCGGTGATGTTGACCTTCTCGCGCTCGATGATCTCCATCGCGCGGATCGTGTCCCATTTACGCATGAAGATCATCGTGCTGCCGGTCGCGATCACCCCCATCATCCCCGCCGAGCAGGCAGTGACGTGGAACAGCGGGATCACCGTCAGCGTCACGCGCGGCGTCGGCTCCGGCGGTGCCTCGCCACGGCGCAGGAACGAGCGGGCGGAGGAATAGCCGCCGGACATGATGTTCGACATCATGTTGCGGTGCGTGCCGAGTGCCCCCTTGGGCGCGCCGGTGGTGCCGCTGGTGTAGAAGATCGTTGCATCGTCGTCGGGTGCGATCGTTGCCTCCGGAAGGCCGACATCGGGTAGTGCAGCCCAGTCGTGCGGGGTGCCGATCACGTCCTCCAGCCGCGTCACGATCCCGGTCAGCGGCTCCGCGGCCCGCGCGACGAACACGTGCTCCAGCGCCAGCAACGTCGCGTAGGCCGCCTCCAGCCGATGATGTCGCTCGTCGTCAGTGATCAGCACGCGCGCGCCCGAATCGGCTAAGCCGTATTCCATCTCCGCGCCGGTCCACCACGCATTGAGCGGCACCATGATCGCGCCGATGCTCGCACCCGCAAAGAACGCAACCGGCCATTCGGGCAGGTTGCGCATCGCCAGCGCGACGCGGTCGCCGGGACCGATTCCCATTTCGCGCAACCGGTGCGCCAGTACCGCGATCGCGCGAAAGTTCGCCTCGTAGGTGACGCGCTCGTCCTCGTATGCGGTGAAGACCCGCTCGCCATGCGCGCGCGCCGCCTCGGCCAGCCAGCGCAGCGACGGCGGCGCGTTCTTCCATATGCGCGTCTCGATGCCGTCGATCGTCAGCATCTCCATCTCGAACTTCGCGCCGGGCGCGGTCAGCATTCGCTCGGCATCGGCGAGCGATATCGCCGGCCAGGAGGGATCGATTGCGATGATCGGTTCGCTTGCCAAGACCGGTTGACTCCAGAGTTGAATTTCGGGTTTGGCTTATCGCCTGTTCGAAGACAGGTTATAGTTGATTCCTGCCGCACTCAAGGCAATAGAGGCACCAAGTTCGAACTAGGGGTATGGAGCGGGTCATGGCACGGACGGTCGAATCGTGAAAATCGCTGAACCTGCCGCGCACGGCTTCGATGCGAGCCGGTTGGCGGCGATCGATACGCTGCTCCGGACGCGCTATATCGATTCGGGCAAGCTGCCGAACGCGCAATTGCTGATCGCGCGCGACGGCGAGATCGTCCATTTCTCGAACGCGGGCGCGGCGCGCGAAGGCGGCAAGAGCGTCGACGAAGGATCGCTGTTCCGGATCGCGTCGATGACCAAGCCGATCACCTCGGTCGCGTTCATGATGCTGGTCGAGCAGGGCCTCGTCGCGGTCGATACACCGGTCCACCACGTGCTGCCCGAGTTCAAGGATATCGGCGTCTATGATGGCGGTGGGGGCGGCGTGCCGTTCGTGACCAGGCCGACCGCGGAGCCGATGCGGATGGTCGACCTTCTCCGCCACACCTCGGGGCTGACCTATAGTTTCCAGAACCGCTCGAACGTCGATGCCGCTTACCGCGACGGCAAGATCGAGGGCTGGCATGGCGGGTATGACCTCGACGGCTTCATCGGCGCGCTGGCCAAGATCCCGCTCGAATTCTCGCCCGGCACCGCGTGGAATTATTCGGTCGCGACCGACGTGGTCGGCGCGGTCGTGCAGCGCGTGTCGGGCCTGCCGCTCGACCAGTTCTTCAAGACACGCATCTTCGCGCCGCTGAAGATGGACGACACCTTCTTCCAGGTTCCCTCCGACAAGCTCGACCGGTTGACCGATTGCTACACGCTCGCGCCGGGCAAGGGCCGCGTGATGTACGATCGCGGCGCGGAGAGTGCGTGGAGCCGGCAGCCCAAGCTCGTGTCCGGCGGCGGCGGGCTCGTCTCGACCGCGCTCGATTATCACCGGTTCAATACGATGCTGCTGAACGGGGGCGAACTCGACGGCGCGCGGATTCTCGGGCGCAAGACGCTGGACCTGATGACGCAGAACCATCTGCCCGGAAAATCCGATCTCGCGGCGATGTCGAAGTCGCTGTTCAGCGAGGCGTCAAACGCGGGCACCGGCTTCGGGCTCGGGTTCGCGATCACCGACGACGTCGCGAAGACGATGGTGCCGGGGTCGAAGGGCGAATTCTACTGGGGCGGGATGTTCTCGACCGCGTTCTTCGTCGACCCCGTCGAGCGGCTGTCGATGGTGTTCATGACACAGCTTTCGCCGAGCAGTTTCTATCCCATCCGCCGCGAACTGAAGACGATGATCTACGCGGCGATGACCTGAGTTTCCGTTCTCCTGCGCACGCAGGAGTCCAGTATCACACAGGGCTGCCGATGCGGCCCTGGGCTCCTGCTTTCGCAGGAGAACAAGGAGAATATGATGACCTCGTCAACGACCACTGGCCCGATCCGCACCGAACGCCATGACGACGTGCTCGTCATCATCTCGAACAATCCTCCCGTCAACGCGCTCGGCGCCGCGGTCCGGCAGGGTCTCGAAGCGGCGATCAAGGAAGGCGTTAACGACGACAGCATCACCGCGATGGTGATCCGCTGCGACGGCCGCACGTTCTTCGCGGGTGCCGACATAACCGAGTTCGGCAAGGAAATGGTCGAGCCCGGCCTGCCGACCGTCGTCGACATGATCGAGGCCTCGTCGAAGCCCGTCGTCGCCGCGATCCACGGCACCGCACTCGGCGGTGGCTGCGAAGTGACGCTCGGCTGCCATTACCGCGTCGCCGTGCCCTCGGCGAAGATCGGCACGCCCGAGGTGAAGCTTGGCCTGCTCCCCGGCGCGGGTGGCACGCAGCGTATCCCGCGGATCGCCGGCGTGAAGCTCGCGCTGGAGATGACCGCGAAGGGCGATCCGATCTCGGCGAAGAAGGCGCTCGACGCCGGGCTGATCGACAAGATCGTCGGTGAGGATTCGCTTGAGGCCGATGCCGTCGCCTTCGCGCGCGAGATCGCGACCAAGCGTCCCCTGCCCCGTGCGTCCGAGAAGACCGCGCAGGCCGATCCGGATGCCGTGGCCGCGTTCAAGAAGGAGAATGCGCGCCGCTTCCGGAACTTCGACGCGCCCGCCGCAAACATCGCCTGCGTCGAGAAGGCTGCCGACGGATCGAGCTTCGAAGAGGGCATCGCGTTCGAGCGCCAGGAGTTCATGAAGCTCATGATGGGCGTGCAGTCAGCCGCACAACGCCACATCTTCTTCGCCGAACGCCAAGCCGCCAAGATCGACGACGTCCCCGCGGACACCAAGCTCCGCGAGATCAAGCGCGTCGGCGTGATCGGTGCGGGCACGATGGGCGGCGGCATCTCGATGAACTTCCTGTCCGCGGGCATCCCCGTGACGATCGTCGAGATGCAGCAGGACGCGCTCGACCGGGGCACCGGCGTCGTGCGCAAGAACTACGAGGCGACCGCCGCCAAGGGCCGGATCAAGCCCGAGCAGGTCGAGCAAGCGATGAGCGCGCTGAAGCCGACGCTCGATTTCGCCGATTTCGCCGAATGCGACCTGATCATCGAGGCGGTGTACGAGACGATGGAGGTGAAGAAGGAGATCTTCACCAAGCTCGACGCGATCGCCAAGCCGGGCGCGATCCTGGCGTCGAACACCTCGTACCTCGACATCGACGCGATCGCCGCCTGCACGAAGCGGCCCGAGGACGTGGTCGGCATGCACTTCTTCTCGCCCGCCAACGTGATGAAATTGCTCGAAGTCGTACGCGGCGACAAGACCGCGGACGATGTGCTGGCGACCGTCATGGCGCTCGCGAAGAAGATCAAGAAGGTCGCTGTCGTTGCCGGCGTTACGTACGGGTTCATCGGCAACCGCATGCTGATGCCGCGCCAGGTCGAGGCGACCAAGCTGCTGCTGGAAGGCGCGAGCCCGGAGCAGATCGACAAGGTCCATGTCGCGTTCGGGATGCCGATGGGGCCGTTCCAGATGAGCGATCTCGCGGGCGTCGACATCGGCTGGCATCGCGATCCGAGCCGGATCGAGAACATCCGCGATGCGCTGGCGGCGGAGAATCGCTGGGGCCAGAAGACCAAGG
Source organism: Sphingomonas faeni (assembly GCF_003053745.1). Lineage (GTDB taxonomy): Bacteria > Pseudomonadota > Alphaproteobacteria > Sphingomonadales > Sphingomonadaceae > Sphingomonas > Sphingomonas faeni. The sequence continues at coordinate 94,725 of NZ_QAYE01000007.1, forward strand.
CCGGCTTTTACGATTACGACGAGAAGCGGACGCCGTCGAACTCGGCGCGGGTCACGGAGATCATCGACGATTTCCGCAAGAAATCCGGCGTGACGCCGCGCGAGATCAGCGACGAGGAGATCGTCGTGCGGACGCTCTACACGATGGTGAACGAAGGCGCGCTGATCCTCGAAGAGGGCAAGGCACAGCGCGCGTCGGACGTCGATGTGGTGTGGATCTATGGATATGGCTGGCCGGTGTACCGCGGCGGGCCGATGTTCTGGGCGCAGTCCGAGGGCTTGGCCAAGGTTGTCGCGGGGCTCGAGAAATACGGGTTCCCGGTGGCGAAGTCGCTGAAGGATGCCGCGGCATCGGGCGGTCGGTTGAAGTGATCGGTCGCGGTCGTTTCCTGCCGGTGGTCGCACGCTGATGGAGCGGTCCGCGCTCCAGACGGCGGCGGCGATCCGTGCGGGCGAGACGACCGCGCTCGCCGCGTGCGACGCGGCGATCGCGCGGATCGAGGCTTGCGACGGTGCGATCAACGCCGTCGTCGTCCGCGATTTCGTGCGGGCGCGGGAGGCGGCGCGGGCGCTCGATGCGGAGGGTCCGGACGACCGGCCGCTGTTCGGCGTCCCGATGACGGTCAAGGAATCGTTCGACGTCGCCGGCTTGCCTACCAGCTGGGGAGTCGGGGTCCACCGTGACAATATCGTCGACCGCGATGCCGTGGCCGTCACGCGGCTGAAGGCGGCGGGCGCGGTGATCCTCGGCAAGACCAACGTGCCGGTGCGGCTGAGCGACTGGCAGGCGGATAATCCGATTCATGGCCGGACGAATCATCCCATCGACCCGACGCTGACACCCGGCGGATCGTCGGGTGGTGCCGCGGCGGCGCTCGCGTCGGGGATGGTACCGCTCGAGCTCGGCTCGGACATCGGCGGCTCGATCCGTGTGCCGGCCGCGTTCTGTGGCGTCTGGGGGCACAAGCCTACTTATGGCGCCTTGTCCGATCTCGGCCACCGCGTGCCCGGCACCGATGGGGCGAGCGCCAATCTTGGCGTCATTGGTCCGTTGGCGCGCAATCCGGAGGATCTGGCCGTTGCGCTTGACGTCCTAGCCGATCTTCCGCTGTCTCGCCCGAGCGTCGACCTTTCCCGGCCGCGCATCCTGTTGCTGACCGCGCATCCCTCGGCACGCGTCGATTCGTCGATCGTCGGCGCGATCGGGCGCGTCGGTGAAGCCCTCGCCGCGGCCGGCGCCATCATTTCAAGCGCACCCCCGCCGATCGACCTCGCTGCTCAGCATGCCGACTATATGCGGATGCTCGGCATCGCGATGACCCGCGGCGGACCCGCGCGCGACGGCAAGGTCGCGACGCTGTCGCACTGGTTCGACCTGCTCGACTCGCAGGCGCGGATGCAACGCGCATGGGGCGCGCTGTTCGAGCGGTTCGACGCGGTGATCGCGCCGGCGAGCGGCGTGAACGCCTTCGCGCATATCGCCGAGCGCAACGTCGCGCGGCGCACGCTGTCGATCGATGGCGAGGATACCCCGTTCGGCGTCCAGTTCGCCTGGGCGGGCCTCGCCACCTTCCCCAATCTGCCCGCGACCAGCGTGCCCGTCGGGACCGACCCGCGCGGCCTGCCGATCGGCGTGCAGGTCATTACCAACCGTTACCGCGACCACGACGCGATCGCCGTCGCCGCGCTGTGCAATCGACTAAGCAGGAGCTGATCCGATGTCCGACCTCGATACTTTCCGGTCCGAAACGCGTGCGTGGCTCGCGGAGAATTGCCCGCCCGAGATGCGCAAACCGGTGCGCTCGGAGGACGACGTCTGCTGGGGCGGGCGGCAGTTCAAGCCGTCGTCGCCGGCGCAGAAGGAGTGGCTCGACAAGATGGCCGCCAAGGGCTGGACCGTGCCCGACTGGCCCAAGGCCTATGGCGGCGGCGGTCTGTCGCCCGCCGAAACCAAGATCCTGCGCGAAGAGATGGCGGCAATAAAGGCGCGCAACCCGCTCAATTCGTTCGGGATCTCGATGCTCGGGCCGGCACTACTCAAATACGGCACCGAGGAGCAGAAGCTCCACCACCTGACCAAGATCGCGCGGGGCGAGATCCGCTGGTGCCAGGGGTATTCGGAGCCGAATGCAGGCTCCGACCTTGCCGGGCTCGCGACCTCGGCGGAGGACAAGGGCGACCATTATCTCGTCAATGGGCAGAAGGTGTGGACGTCCTATGCCGACAAGGCCGACTGGATCTTCTGCCTGGTCCGCACCGACAAGACGTCGAAGCAGGGCGGGATCAGCTTCGTGCTGTTCGACATGGCCTCGCCGGGCGTGTCGACCAAGCCGATCCTACTGATCAGCGGCAATTCGCCATTCTGCGAGACGTTCTTCGACAATGTCGAGGTGCCCAAGGTCAACCGCGTCTACGAGGAGAACAAGGGCTGGGACGTCGCGAAGTACCTGCTCGGGCATGAGCGCGAGATGATCTCGGGGATGGGGCTGGCATCGAGCGGCGGCAATCCCTTGATCGATGGCGCGATCGCAACCGTGGGCCTCGGGCATGACGGGCGGCTCGCAGATCCGTTACTGCGCGCGTCGATCGCGCTGTTCGAGGTGCGCGCGAAGGCGTTCGGGGCGATGTCCGAGCGGTTCATCGACGAGTTAAAGGCGGGCAAGGCGCACCCGGCTCAGCCGAGCATGATGAAATATTACGGGACCGAACTGAACAAGGGTCGTTACGAATTGATGATGGCCGCGGGCGGTTCGGACGCGCTCGAATGGGACAGCGAGCGGTCGCGCGGCGGGGCGATCCCACGGTCGTGGCTGCGGACCAAGGCGAACTCGATCGAGGGCGGGACGAGCGAGATCCAACTCAACATCATCGCCAAACGGATCCTGGAACTGCCTGCCTGACCTTTGACCGTTCTCCCGCGAAAGCGGGAGCCCAGAATCACGAACGCTGCGCGTGGGGCTCCTGGGCCCCCGCCTCCGCGGGGGAACCAGAATGCCACTGTATCTAGACGACGACCAGACCGTCCTTCAGGACACCATTCGCGATTTCGTCGCGGAGCACGCTCCCGTGAGCCACATGCGGGCGTTGCGCGATGCCGACGACGCGACTGGCTTCTCACGCGACCTGTGGAAGCAGTTCGCCGAGATGGGCTTTACCGGCATCCTGATCGGCGAGGACCAGGGCGGGCTCGGGCTCGGCCATGTCGAGGCGGGCGTGGTGCTGGAGGAGATCGGGCGGAACCTGTCCCCCTCCCCGTTCCTCTCCACCGCGGTTGCCGCAGTCGAAGCGCTCAAGGGCACGGGGCAGGCCGAACGCTGGTTTCCGGGGATCATCGCCGGCGAGACCGTCGCGGCGCTGGCGATCGACGAGGGTGCCAAGCACCGCGACACCGTGGCGATGACCGCCGAACGCTCGGGCAACGGGTTCAAGCTGACCGGCGCGAAGCGGTTCGTGACGCATGGCCACACCGCTGATTTGATTATTGTCGCGGCGCGCACCGGTGGCAGCGCCAACGATACGGACGGCATCACGTTGTTCGCCGTGCCGAAGGACGCTGCCGGACTGAGCGCGAACGCCGAGCGGTTGGCTGATTCGAGCTTGGCCGCGCGGTTGGAATTCGAGGGTGTCGAGGTCGATGCGGATGCGGTGATCGGTGAGGTCGATGCGGGGCGCACGCCTCTCGACCGCCTGCTCCGCGCAGGGCGGACCGGCGCTTCGGCGGAACTGCTCGGCGTCGGTAGTGGGGCGATGGACATGACCATCGGCTATATGAAGGAGCGCAAGCAGTTCGGGACGCTGATCGGCAGCTTCCAGGCGCTCCAGCACCGTGCCGCGCATCTGTATTCGGAGATGGAGGTGGCGCGGGCCGCCGTTCTCAAGGCGCAGCAGTTGCTCGACCAGGGTAGCGATCGTGCGGACGAGGCGGTGTCGGTGGCCAAGGCGATGACCGCGCTGGCGACGACGCTCAGCGTGCAGGAGGGCGTGCAGATGCATGGCGGGATCGGCATGACCGACGAATACGACATCGGCTTCTACATGAAGCGCGCGCGGGTGCTGGCGGAGATGTTCGGGGATGCGAACTTCCATGCGGATCGGTTGGCCGTAGCCGCGGGGTATTGACCGTAGGGTGTGCTCCCGCGAAGGCGGGGGCCTAGTCTGGGCACCCGCCTTCGCGGGTGAACAAGGAAGTCAGATGCCTGCTGAAACTGCCGACGTAACGCCCGAAGTACTCGCACAAGGCTTGGTCGACCTACTCGAGATCGAGGAAGTCGACACCGACCTGTATGTCGGCAAGCGCCAGCCGGGCGGGGTCGGTCGCGTGTTCGGTGGGCAGGTTATCGCGCAGGCGTTGCAGGCCGCGCAACGATCGACCGAGGCGCCCAAGGCCGCGCATTCATTGCACGCGTATTTCATGCGGCCGGGGAACGAGGATTATCCGATCGTCTACCGCGTGGTGCGCGACTTCGAGGGCCGGAGCTTCGCCACACGGCGCGTGATCGCGATGCAGAAGGGGCAGCCGATCCTCAACATGGCGGCGTCGTTCCAGACGCCTGAGGACGGACTCCATCATCAGGATGCGATGCCCGATGTCGCGCCGCCCGAAGACCTGCGCTCCGATCGCGAGCTACGCCTGGAGAGCATCGACGGCATCCCCGAGAAGTTCCGCGCGCACATGCTGCGCCAGCGCCCGATCGAGATCCGTCCGGTCAACCCGCGCAGTTGGATCGAGCCCGTTCCGCAACCCGCGGCCCATGCCAACTGGTTCCGCCTCGTCGCGCCGATCGGCGACGATCCGGCGATGCACCGCGCGATCCTGTCCTATGCGTCGGACATGGCGTTGCTCGGTACCGCGCTGCTGCCGCACGGCGTCAACTGGATCACGCCGGGGCTGCAGACCGCGAGCCTCGATCATTCGCTCTGGCTGCACGAGGATTTCCGCGCGGACGACTGGCTGCTCTACGCCTGCGACGCACCGTGGTCCGGACATGCCCGCGGGTTCAACCGCGGGCGTATCTTCTCGCGCGACGGCCGGCTCGTCGCCAGCGTCGCGCAGGAGGGGTTGATCAGGATGCGCCAGTAACCCGCGCGGTTACTTGCGCACCCAGACCTTCTCCCCGCCGATCCACGTCTCGCTGACCTTCATCGCGCGCAGGTCGGTCGGCGAGGCCATCGTCGGATCACGGTCAACGACGATAAAGTCCGCACGTTGGCCGGGCGCGAGCGCACCGAACTGCTTCTCGGCGAACCCGGCATAGGCGGCCGCACCGGTCATCGCCCACCACGCCTGTTCGCGCGTGACGAGTTCCTGTGGCTGCCACCCGCCCTGAGGCTGACCATCGGCATCCTGACGCGTGAACGCTGCCGCCCAAGTCGCGAACGGATCGGGCTTCTCGACCGGGAAGTCGGTCCCGAAGGCGAGCTTGGCGCCATTGGTCAGCATCGATTTCCACGCATAGGCGCCGGCCAACCGGTTCGGCCCTAACCGTGCCTCGGCCATCGTCCGGTCGCTGGTTTCGTGCGTGGGCTGCATCGAGGCGATCGTGCCGAACTTGCCGAAGCGCGGCAGGTCGGTCGGATCGACGATCTGCGCATGCTCGATCCGCCAGCGGCGATCGCCGGTATAGGTCTCGCTCTCGACCTGGATCGCGTCGAGCACTTCCCGATTGGCCTTGTCGCCGATCGCATGGACCGCGACTTGGAACCCGTCCATCGCCGCGCGGCTCATCTGATTCTGAAGCTGGTCGTCTGTCAGGAAGCCGAGCCCCGACTGGCCCGGTGCGTCCGAGTAGGGTTTCAGCAGCCACGCGCCGCGCGACCCGAGCGCGCCGTCGGCGTAGAGCTTCACGCCACCCATCCGCAGGTGATCATTGTACAGCCACGGCGTCGGCCCCTTGCCGCCGATCCGGCTCGCGGTTTCGACGCCCATCGCATAGCTCATGATCCGGACGCGAAGCCCGCCGATGTCCGCCATCCGGCGATAGGTGAGCCAGTCGTCGAGGGTGGTGCCCATGTCGGCGACCGCGGTGACGCCGTAGCCCAGCAGGATGCGTTGCGCGGTCAGGAACGCGGCATCGCGCTCCTTGGGAAGCGGCTGCGGCACGATCTTCTCGATTAGCGCCTGCGCGCCGTCGACGAATACGCCCGCGGGCGCGCCGCCGGTCTTCTCGATCCGTCCGCCCGCCGGAGATACGGTCGCGCCGGTGACCCCGGCCTCGCGCATCGCCTCGCGGTTCGCCCAGCCGGCATGCCCATCGGCGCGCGACAGCCAGATCGGGTGGCCGCCGGAAACCGACTCCAGGTCGGCGGCGGTCGGGAAGCGACCCAGCCCCCACGCTTCCTGGTTCCAGCCGCGGCCCAGGACCCATTTGCGATCGGGATTACCAGCGATGTAGGCGGCGATCCGCGACTTCGCCTCGTCGAGCGACTTGGTCATCGACAGGTCGAGCGACAGCGCGCCGAAGCCCATTTCGAGGACATGGCCGTGCGCGTCGATGAAGCCCGGCAACACCGTCTTACCCCCCATGTCGACGCGCCAGTCGTAGAGCGGCTTGCCGGCGTTCTTCTTCAATTCCTTGCGGCTCAGCTTGGGGGCCTCCTCGCCGGGGGGGACGAGACGCGTGACGCGACCATCCTTGTCGACTAGAATCGCCTTGAAGTGGATCACGCGTCCGCCGTCGGCAATGGTGACACCGTTGACGTTGTCGACGATCCCGTCGGCAAGCGCGGGGGTCGGGAGCAGCAATGCCAAGATCAGCGCCGCTCTTGCCCCCCTCCCTGGAAGGGAGGGGTTGGGGGTGGGTCGGCTGGTTGGGGCAGCCTGGTGCCTGGACAATGGGCCAACCCACCCCCGGCCCCTCCCTTTCAGGGAGAGGAGCAGTGCTGTGGTGTTGCGCTTGATCACTTCGGCAATCTCCGTACCAGCGCGCTCGTATCCTGGCGGGCGCCGCCCATCGCCTGAACATCGGCGTAGAATTGATCGACCAGCGCTGCGACCGGCAGAACCGCGCCGTTACGTCGCGCTTCGTCGAGCGCGAGGCCAAGGTCCTTGCGCATCCAGTCGACCGCGAAGCCGAAGTCGAACTCGTCCTTCGCCATCGTCGGCCAGCGATTGACCATCTGCCAGCTCTGCGCCGCGCCGCCCGAGATCGCCTCGAACACCTTGTCGAGATCGAGGCCGGAGTTTTGCGCGAACCGCAGCGATTCGGCGACGCCTTGGATGACGCCGGCGATCGCGATCTGGTTGCACATCTTGGTGGTCTGCCCTGCGCCTGCTTCGCCGACATGGACGATCCGCGCGGCATAGGCCTGCATGAAGGGTTCGGCCTTCGCCATCGCCTCGGCCGAACCGCCGCACATGATCGAGAGCTTGCCGTTCTCCGCGCCAGCCTGTCCGCCCGATACCGGTGCGTCGACGACGAGCGTGCGCTCGCCCGCGAGGCGTCGCGCGATCGAGGCGGAGACGGTGGTGTGATCGACGAACACGGCGTCGTCGCGCATCGCCGCGAACGCGCCGTCGTCGCCTAGAGTGACCGAGGCCAGATCGTCGTCGTTGCCGACGCAGGCGAACACCGCGTCGGCGTCCTTCGCCGCGGCGGCCGGCGTATCGGCAACCTTGCCGCCATATTTATCGGCCCATGCCAACGCCTTGGCCTGAGTCCGATTATAGACGGTGACGTCGTGCCCAGCCGCGGCGAGGTGTCCCGCCATCGGCGCGCCCATGACGCCGGTTCCGATGAATGCCAGTTTTGCCATAGCGTCCGCGCATAAGCGGTGTTTCCCACGCGCGCCAGATGGTCTAGCGGGTCGGACATGGCTACCCACGCTGCCGTAGCGGCACCCACCCTCCCCGTCTCGATCGACGACGTCCGCGTCGCGCATGACCGGATCCGCGACTCGATCGTCCGCACGCCGACGCTGATCAGCAAGACGCTGAGCAAGATGACCGGCGCGACGGTGTATCTGAAGTTCGAGAACTTGCAGTTCACCGCGGCGTACAAGGAGCGCGGGGCGCTCAACACGCTGTTGCAGCTGTCGGCCGAAGCGCGCGCGAAGGGCGTCATCGCCGCGTCGGCGGGCAATCATGCGCAGGGCCTCGCCTATCATGCCAACCGGCTCGGCATCCCGACCACGATCGTGATGCCGACCAACACGCCGACCGTGAAGGTGATGCAGACCGAAGGGCACGGCGCCAACGTCGTGTTGCACGGCGAGACGTTCGACGCGGCCTATGCGCACGCGCGTATCCTCGAGGGCGAGTGCGGGTTCACCTTCGTCCACCCGTTCGACGATCCGCGCGTCATTGCAGGGCAAGGCACCGTCGCGATCGAGATGCTGGAGGACGTGCCGCAACTCGATACTCTGGTCATCCCGATCGGCGGCGGTGGGCTGATCTCGGGCATGTCGACGGTCGCGCGCGCATTGAGCCAGCAGACCGGCGGTCACCCGATCGAAGTCGTCGGCGTGCAGGCCGAGCTGTTCCCGTCGATGTACAACCGGATCAACGGCACCGACATGGCCTGCGCGGGCGATACGCTGGCCGAGGGCATCGCGGTCAAGGAGCCGGGCGCGATCACCTCGAAGATCGTCGCCGAACTGGTCGATGACATCGTTCTTGTCAGCGAGCGCAGCCTTGAGGAATCGGTCAGCCTGCTGCTGCAGATCGAGAAGACGGTCGTCGAGGGTGCGGGTGCCGCCGGGCTCGCCGCGCTGCTGTCGCATCCCCAGCGGTTCGCGGGGAAGACCGTCGGGATCGTGCTGTGCGGGGGCAATATCGATACGCGGCTGCTCGCCAACGTGCTGTTGCGCGATCTGGCGCGGTCGGGGCGTCTCGCACGGTTGCGAATCCGGTTGCAGGACAAGCCCGGCGCGCTGTTCCATGTCGCGCGGATCTTCGACCAGGAACGCGTCAACATCATCGAGATCTATCACCAGCGCGTCTTCACGACGTTGCCGGCGAAGGGCCTGATCACCGACATCGAATGCGAGCTCCGCGACCGCGCGCATCTCGATCGGCTGGTGGGGGCACTGCGGGCTGGCGGTTACGAGACGTCGACCGTCGAGCTGGCATAATCCCATTCTGATACGGTGATTTACCGCGTTAACCGACATTCGTGGTAAACCGATTGCACGTTTGCGCTGGGCGGCCATATACGAGGCGACGCGGCTGATCGCGCCTGCCTGAAGGACTTTCCGCTCGGTGACTGCGCCCTTTCGTTTTCCGCGCTTCTTCGTCACCAGCCCTGCGCCGTGCCCGTATCTGCCGGATCGTCAGGAGCGCAAGGTGTTCACCGAGCTGACCGGTCCGCATGCGAACGAGTTGAACGATGCGCTCGGTCGGATCGGGTTTCGTCGCAGCCAGGGCGTGGCGTATCGGCCGTCTTGCGCGGGGTGCACGGCGTGCGTCTCGGTCCGCGTTGTGACCGACGAGTTCGTGCCCAACGCGACGCAGCGCAAATTGCTGAAGCGGCTCGGCGATATCGAGGTGACCGCCTGCAAGGCGTGGGCGACCGACGAGCAGTTCCAGTTGCTGCGCCGTTACCTCGGGGCGCGGCATCCGGGCGGCGGCATGGCGGGGATGGACGAGGACGACTATGCCGACATGATCGAGCATTCGCCGGTCAATTCGGTGATCGTCGAGTATCGCGAGCCGAGCGTCGACGGCGTTCAGGGCGCGCTGATCGGTGCCTGCCTGACCGATCGCCAGGCGGACGGCCTGTCGATGGTATACAGCTTCTTCGCGGCCGACAACGCGGCGCGACCGGGGCTCGGCAACTTCATCATCATGGACCATATCCTGCGCGCCCGCGATGCCGGGCTACCGTACGTGTATCTCGGATATTGGGTGAAGGGCTCGCCGCGGATGGAGTACAAGACGCGGTATCGACCGCTGGAGGTGCTAGGGCCGGCGGGGTGGCGGCGGTTGGAGGATGCTGATTTGGCGACTCAGGCTGCGCGGGTTGCGGTTTTGGTTTGAAGTTGTAGCTAAAGTAGTTGGATGGCCCGGCGGCCATTCAAAAGCCACCACCCCGGCGAAGGCCGGGGCCTAATTGGGAAACGCTGCTAACTAAGTTCTGCGCTTCGTCACTCCGGCCTTGCCAATTGGGCCCCGGCCTTCGCCGGGGCGGTAATAGCCCAAACCCGAGCGCTTCTTGTTCTCCCGCGAAGGCGGGAGCCCAGTCTGGATCCCCGCCTTCGCGGGGAAACACATCTCAGTCCTCGCGTTGGACCACCACGTCGACGTCGAGCTCCTCGCCACCCTCGCCCAGTCGCGAGCCCGCCACCGGCGCCGCTCCCGCTGCATCGAGCGCCATCGCGACTCGGACGTAATGTTCCTCCGGCGACATCCCCGTGCACGGATCGAAGCCGACCCAGCCGAGCCCGTCGACGAATGCCTCCGCCCAGCCGTGTGGGGTCGGGAGATGCACGACCTCGTGATCGTTGTGATGATAGCCTGACACGTACCGCGCCGGCGCGCCGAGCGATCGCGCGGCGACAGCGAACATCTGCGCCATGTCGCGCGGCGTGGCGCTATCCATGCGAAACGCCGCGGCGGCGGTCCGGCCGGGTTCGGGACGTCCGGCGTCGAATGCAAACCGCTTATGGAACGCTCGGTTCAAACGATGCAACGCGCCGATCCGATCGCGGGCGCCCTCGGCGGCATTGACCGCGAATTTGGCGATTGCTGTATCGAGGACGGTCGCCTCGGTGGACCGGAGGAACAGCGCGGGTGGGAGCGTCTCGTGCACGCCGTGCAGGACGCCGTCGGAATGGCTGGTCAGCACCTCGCCTTTCACGGTGATTTCGATACCGTCGACCGGCCCTTCGGCATACAACATCGTCACCGCGTTGCCGAAACCGTCTCGACCGGGTCGCAGCCGCGCGTCGCAATCGACGTCGATCCGCCACGACGCTACCGTCTGGTCGTGCGTGTTCTCGGGTGTGAGGCGGAGCATCTGCACCAGGCGACCCTGCGGCTGCGCGAAGCGGTAGATCGTGTGATGGTCGATCGACAACCGCATCAGAGGAACTTGAACTGACGGCCGATCGCGCCGTGCAGCAGCGCGTTCTCGGCAATGAACGCCTGCAGATACTGGTGCAGCCCGGAGGCGATGACCTCGCCCGATCGCGTTTTCGCCATCCGCGACGCACGCATCCGAGCCATCCGGTCGGCCTCGCCGTGGTTGCCCGTCCGCTTGGCGAGCAGGTTGAGCACGTCGACGGTCTCCTCAACCGACGCGGCCAGACTGCGTGGTAGTTCGGACCGGGCAAGGAGTAGGTCGATGACATCGGCGGGACGAAGCCCGTCATTGTAGAGCCAGCGATAGGCCGTAACGGCGGACACGGTCTGGAGGATCGTCGTCCACTGGTCACGGTCGATAGCGCCGCCGAGCCGTTCGCCCTCGGGCAGCAGGATGTGGTATTTGACGTCGAGCAGACGCGCGGTGTTGTCTGCGCGCTCGACCGCCTGGCCGAGCCGGATGAACCAGGTCGTCTGGTTGCGGAGCATGCGGTGGACCGCGCCCTCGAAGCCGCGAGTCTCGTTCTTGACCGCCTCTACGAGGTTCAGCTGCGAGGTCGTGCTGCCCGGCGTCGCGCGGTTCTCGAACAGCAGCCATGCGCGGTTGATCGCGGTCCACGCCTCGCGGGTCAGCGCTGTGCGGACCGCTTTGGCATTGTTGCGCGCCATGTCGAGGCAGCGGACGATCGATCCCGGATGGCTCGAATCGAGCGTCAGGAAGCGCACGACGTCGCGCTGGCCGATCTCGACGCCGGTCGCGGCGAAGGCTTCGTCGGTTTCGGTCACGGCGAGCGCAGACGCCCAGGCGGCATCGCCCGAAGGTTGCGACGAGAGCACGTCGAGGCGAACGGTGGCCTCGACGAGCCGGGCGATGAAGTCGGCGCGCTCGAAATAGCGGCCGAGCCAGTAGAGCGAGGATGCGGTGCGCGACAGCATCAGGCGGTCCCGCCCGACGTCTGTGCACCGAGAGTCTGCGTCATGCCGCCCATCGTCTGAGCCATCCCGCCGGCGTTCATCCGCTGTGACTGGTCGGCCATGAGCACGAAGCTGTCCTTGGTGCCGCCGCCCTGGCTGGAATTGACCACCAGCGATCCCTCCTTGAGCGCGACGCGGGTGAGGCCACCGGGTACGACCTGGACTCCTTTTGCACCGCTCAGGACGAACGGGCGGAAGTCGACATGGCGGGGGCTGAGCCCGCCTTGTGCCATCGTCGGGACGGTGGAGAGGGCTAGCGTGGGCTGCGCTATGTAGCGATGGGGTTCGGCGATGAGCGCGGCGCGGAAATCCTCGATCTCCTGCTTCGAGGCGGTGGGGCCGACGAGCATGCCGTAGCCGCCTGAGCCGTCGACCAGCTTGACGACGACGTCTTCGAGATTGTCGAGGACGAACTTGAGCGCCTGCGGTTCGCGGCAGCGCCACGTTTCGACGTTACGCAGCTTGCACTCGCCGCCCGAGTAGAACTTCACGATGTCGGGCATGTAGCTGTAGATCGCCTTGTCGTCGGCGATGCCGTTGCCCGGCGCATTCATGATTGCGACGTTGCCGGCGGCGTAGGCTGCGATCAGCCCGGGGACGCCGAGCGCGGAATCGGGACGGAACACCAGCGGGTCAAGATAATCATCATCGATCCGGCGATAGATCACGTCGACTTTCACCCGCCCCGCGATCGTCCGCATCCAGACGATGTCGTCGTCCACGACAAGATCGGCGGCTTCGACAAGTTCGATTCCCATCGAGTCCGCGAGGAAGCTGTGCTCGTAATAGGCGGAGTTGTAGTGGCCAGGGGTCAGCAGCACGCAGGTCGGGTTCGAGCCCGTGCCGTGCGGCGCGACCGACTTCATCGTCTCGAGCAGCAAATCGGGATAGCTGTCGACGGCCGCGACGCGGAACTCGCGGAACAGTTCGGGGCAGAGACGGAGCATCGCCTCGCGGTTTTCGAGCATGTAGCTGACGCCGGACGGCGTGCGCGCGTTGTCCTCGAGGACAAAGAAGTCGTCGGGGCCGGTGCGGACGAGATCGATGCCGCAGATGTGCGCCCATACGCCGTGGGGAGGACGGATACCGGCGATCTCGGGACGGAACTGCGCGTTCCCGAGCACGAGGTCTTCGGGAAGGATGCCCTCCTTCAGGATACGACGCTCGCCGTAGATATCGTCGAGGAACGCGTTGATCGCCTCGACGCGCTGAACGAGGCCTTCGGAGAGCCGCGTCCATTCGTCGTGGAGGAACACGCGCGGGACGATGTCGAACGGGATGATACGCTCGGCCGCTTCATTCTCGCCGTAGACCGCGAAGGTGATGCCGAGCTGCCGGAACGTCGTCTCGGCAGCTTCCTGCCGGCGTCGCAGCTCGGCGTCGGGCGTATCCTCGATCCACTTGCCGAGAGCCGCCAGTTCGGGCCGGGCGGTCGTGTCGCCCGGTGTGCCCATGATCTCGTCGAACGCTTGTTTCCCCATCGAAACGGTCAATTCCCCATCAAGCGTTGCGGTTCCATGCTGCAACGCATCGCTGCGCTGCACAAGGTCTGAATGTGTATTTGCTCCCCTCCCTGGAAGGGAGGGGCTGGGGGTGGGTCGGCTTGGGGCAGGTGCTGGGCCAGCCAATGGGCCTACCCACCCCTAACCCCTCCCTTTCAGGGAGGGGAATCCTTTTAGGCTCCCAAGCCTTCCAGTAGGCCGGGGGTCAGAACCTGTGGGAGGACCGTGGGCTCGGCGGCACCCGGTGCGTAGTATAGGTACAGCGGCACGCCGGCGCGGTTGTGAGCTTGGATGAAGCGGCCCATTACCGGGTCGCCGTCGGTCCAGTCGCCGATGAGCGTAGCCACCTTATGCTTGGCAAAGGCATCGCGGACGCCGGCGGTGTCGATCGCTGCCTTCTCGTTCACCTTGCACGTCAGGCACCAGTCGGCCGTGAAGTAGACGAACACCGGGCGTTTTTCGGCGCGCAGCGAAGCGAGCTTGGCCTCGGTGAACGCCTCGTCGCCCGCGGTCGCAGTCTTGGCGGCGGCCGGCGGCGCGCGCGAGATCAACACCGCGCTGCCCACGAACACGACGAGCAGCAGGATCTGCGCCACCATGCCGAACGACTTGCCCTTGCGCTGGCGAGATCCGCCGACCCACAGCACCGCGCCGACCGCCAGCACCGCGACCAGCGCCAACGTCAACGCGTCCACGCCGGTCTGGCGCCCGAGCACCCAGCCGAGCGCGATTGCGGTCAGGAACATCGGCACCGACAGGATATGACGGAACGTCTCCATCCATGCGCCGGGCTTCGGCAACCACCGCCGCCACGACGGGATGAACCCGATCGCGAGAAACGGAAGCGACAGCCCAATCCCGAGCCCGCCGAAGACAGCAAGCGCCGCCGGCCAAGGCAGCACCAGTGCCGCGCCGAGTGCTGCGCCCATGAACGGCCCGGTGCACGGCGTTGCGATGAACGCGGCGAGTGCGCCCGTCGCGAACGCGCCGCTCGCGCCACTCTCGCCGGCAAAGCGCGGGGTCGGGACTTCGAACAGCCCGGCGAGGTTGAACGCGATCGCGGTGCTCAGCAACAGCAGCGCGACGATCGCGCCGGGATGCTGCAACTGGAACGCCCAGCCGACTGCGGAACCGCCTGCGCGCAAGGCCAGGATCGCGCCGCCGAGGCCGAGGCAGACCAGCACGACGCCCGCGGTGTAGGCCAAGGCTTCCCCCCGCGCGTCCTTCTCGCTGGCGCCACCGCGCGCGAGGCTCAGCGCCTTCAGGCTGAGGATCGGGAAGACGCACGGCATGATGTTGAGAATCAGCCCACCGAGCACTGCGCCGGCGAATGCAATCAGCGCCGTCAGCCAGAGGCTCTCGCCGTTCGCGCTAGTCGCGTCGCCGCCGGCCGCTTCGGCCACCGCGCCGGGCGTCGCCTTGACGCCGAGCCCCTGCCCGTCGCCGATCCGCAGCACGCCCTCGATCGGTCCGCCAGCCTTGGCGTTCGCCGCGACCTTGGTGCTGATCGTCAGTCGGTCGCCGCCGCGGGCGACCGTCTGCGCCGCGCCATTCTCGATCGCGCCGGTGGTGACCGGGAAGAAATACGCCTTGTCGATCTTCGCGCCTGCCGGGAACGGCACCGCGATCCGCATCGTCCCGTTGCTCGCCGCGTAGGTCGCGCCGGCATCGAGCAGCTTGGGGATCGCCTGACGCCAGCCGGCGAACGCGGCGGCCTGCGATGGCGCGCCGTCGCCGATCGTGAGATCGAGCGACAGCGCCTTCTCTTCGGGCACGCAGATCGTCGCGGAGCAGACGAGGTAGCTCGTCTTCAGGCGGATCGGGAATTTCGACCCCGCCGCCAGCCCCGCCGGAACCTGGATCGTCACGAGCGGCGCATAGGGCGCCTCGTAGACATAGTTCATCAGGCCCGCGATCAGCAGCGTCGTCGGCACTGGCCATTCGGGCTCGCCCGCCTTCGCGCCCGTCGGCAAGGTCCAGTCGAACGTCGCCGGAAAGCCCGCATCGCCGGGGTTGCGCCAATAGCCGTGCCAGCCGGTCTCGGGCGTCGTCGCGAGCGCGATCGTCAGCGGCGCGCCGGCTTTGGGGTGATCGCTTTCGGCGACCAGCTTCATCATCAGATGCTGGCTGGAGCCGTTCAGCGATTCCGCAAGCACGGGCGCACTCGCCAGCCCGCAGACGGCCAGCAAGACCGTCATGAGGACGCAACGTAATCCGCGCATGGCCATCCTTGTTTCGTTCATCGCGCAAAGCCATAGCGGTGACGATCTCGTATTGCACTTCAAAGCGACGGCCCCGTTTGATGGTCGTTGTTGGCTAAAGGACTGTTCGTGAAAGCACTTATCGCCGCGCTCCTGCTGACTTCGGCCGCTTCGGTCTCTGCCCAGACCTCACCGACACCCGCGCCACCTGCACCGGCGACTCCGACGACCCCGCCAAAACTGATCGTCGCGATCTCGGTCGACCAGTTCGCCGCCGACCTGTTCCAGCAATATCGCAACCATTATACCGGCGGCTTCACCCGACTGCTGAACGGCGCGGTGTTTCCGAGCGGGTATCAGAGCCACGCCGCGACCGAGACGTGCCCTGGCCACTCGACGATCCTGACCGGCATGCGGCCTGCGCATACCGGCATCATCGCCAACAACTGGATCGACCAGCGCGCCGGACGGCCCGACAAGGTCGTCTACTGCTCGGAGGACGAGCGCGTCACTGGCAGCACGCACGACAGCTATACCGTGTCGGACATGCACCTGAAGGTGCCGACGCTCGGCGAGATGATGAAGGCGCGCGATCCGCGGACACGCTCGGTGTCGGTCGCGGGGAAGGATCGCGCGGCGGTGATGATGGGCGGCCACAAGGTCGACGAGCTATGGTGGTGGGACGGCAAGACCTATGTCTCCTATGCCGGTCGCGCGGTGCCGCCCGCGGTCCAGCGCACGCGCGATGCGGTCGCCGCGCTGATCGCCAGGCCACAGGCGGCGCTGCCGCTGCCCGGCTATTGCGCGGGCGTGAACCATCCGATCGTGATCGCGGGCAAGACCTATGGCCAGGGGCGCTTCGAGCGCGACGCGGGCGACGCGAAGGGGTTCCGCGTTTCGCCAGCCTCCGACGCTGCGGTGTTCGCGATGGCGGCGGCGCTTGTGCAGGACATGAAGCTCGGCAAGGGTCCGCAGACTGACATCATCGATATCGGCGCGTCGGCGACCGATTATGTCGGCCATACCTACGGGACGCAGGGCTCGGAGATGTGCATCCAGATGGCGCAGCTCGACAAGACGCTCGGTGATTTCTTCGCGGTGATGGATGAGACCGGCGTCGATTACGAGGTCGTGCTGACCGCGGATCACGGCGCGCACGACGCAACCGAGCGCCAGCAGCAGCGGGCGATGCCGATGGAGGCGCACATGGACGAGAACGTCCTCGCCAAGCAGGTCGGCACCGCGATCGCAAAGGACATGGGGCTGCCGGGTAGTGTGCTACTCGGGACCGAGGGCGACGTTTATATCGACGACACGCTGCCGGCGAAGACGCAGGCGAAGGTGCTTGCGGAGGCGCTGCGTCGCTATCGCGCGATGCCGCAGATCGCGGGTGCGTACTCGGCCGCCGAAATAATGGCGACACCGATGGCGAAGTCGCCGCCCGAGACATGGACGCTGATCGAGCGGGCGCGGGCGTCGTTCTATCCGGAGCGGTCGGGGCAGATGGTGGTGCTGCTCAAGCCGCGCGTGACGACGATCGTGTCGCCGGCGGGCGGCTATGTCGAAACGCACGGGTCGCCGTGGGATTACGACCGCCGCGTGCCGATCCTGTTCTGGCGCAAGGGCATGACCGGGTTCGAACAGCCGCTTTCGGTCGAGACGGTGGATATCGTGCCGACCTTGGCGGCGACGATCGGGTTGCCGGTCAGTGGGTTGGATGGGCGGTGCCTGGATCTCGATCCGAGTGCTGCGACCACCTGCGGCAACTAAGCGCCGCGCCTCTCTCAAAAGCATGTTCTCCCGCGAAGGCGGGAGTCCAGTCTGGGCTCCCGCCTTCGCGGGAGAACATGCTTTTTGGAAAGCTACCGCGTCTCGAACGCCCGCAACCCGGTGCCAAGCCGGTTTGCCCCCAGCGCCAGCTTGTCGTGGCTGTAGTCCGCTAGGAACGCCGGGTTGCTGCCATCCCCAGGCGACAGTCGTGCGTCGTTCCCCTCGACCCGCAACCCGGTCGAGGGGTACGTCTGCGCCTCCGCCGCGACGACAATCAAACCGGTGTGGTTCTCCTTGTTGCGCCCCTGCACGAAGGTGTTGCGCGCGATCAGGCCGGTGGCGCCTTCGGGGAGGTCGATCATGTAGTTGGTCTTCTTCCCAGCGGTGTCGTCGAAGCTGTTGTCGATGATCGACACGGTCGGCACGCGGAGCTTGACGTAGTGCCCACCCGTCCCGCGCTCGAACCGCGAGTTGGTGATCGTCACGCTCCCTTTGTTGGCGAGGTAGATCGCGTGCGAGCAGCCGGGCGACTCGTCGCACTGGCCGAGCCCGGCAAACGTCGAGTGGTCGATCTGGATCTTCTGACCGGTCGGTTCGCCGCCGAGAATACCCTCCTGGCTGTCGAGGAACATCGCGTTGGTGACGGTCAGGTCGCCCATCTCGGTGCGGATGCCCGCGCCGTTGCCATCCGACACGCGGTAGCCGCGGAAGACGAGGCCATCGACGACCGAGCCCTGCCCCCGCAGGACCAGCGCGGCCTTGTCCTCGCATGCTACTTTTTCGAAGATCGCGGTGCCGGGCTTGACCGCCTTGAAGGTGATGTGGCCGCCGGCCTGGACTGCGCATTGCCGGTAGGTGCCGGGCGCGATCAGGATCGTCGCGGCGCCCAGCCGGATCGACGAGACCGCCTCCTGCAACGTCGCGAACCCCTGCCCGTTGATCGTGAACGGCGCGGAGCTCTGTGCGAACGCGGGGGCGGCGAACAGCGCGAGGGCGAGCAACGATCGTTTCATCCGAGATCCTCTTCGTTCTGCGACGGTTTCCCGCCGACAATATGGGCTGCGTGATCGCACGGAACGTCGCGCCTCGACCAGTCTGTCCGCCGCGCTTTGACGACACCTGTCCCGTTATGAAGCATTGGAAAGAATGAACCGGGATGGGTCGATCCCGATGTCCGCATATTGCCGTGCCCGCGCTGAACGCATAATACCGCTACCGTAACAAAGCCGGCGGGGGGAACCGACCGGCGCGGGGGATTCACATGCACGCCATGACGCCGACGGAGGTCTTCCTCCTCGCGATACTCATCATCTTCACAATGCCGTATCTGGTGTGGAGGCTTGGGCGGACCGATTACTGGGCGCCGCTGGTGGTGGTGCAGATCTTCGGCGGTATCCTGCTCGGGCCCGGCGTGCTCGGCGCGGCGTATCCCGACTATTATGCGACGGTCTTCACGCCTGCGACCTTGGGCTCTCTGAACGGCATCGCGTGGTGGGCGGTGATGATGTTCGTGTGGGTCGCCGGTATCGAACTCGATCTCGGTGAGGCATGGAAGCGCCGCGGCGAGACCGGCGTGACGGCGGGGTTAGCGCTCGCAGTGCCGCTGATCACCGGCAGCATCGCGGCGGTGTTGATGTTGCGCTACCCCGGCTGGCGCGGGCCGGACGGTGCGACGTGGCAGGTGGTGCTCGGCATTGGCATGGCCTGTGCCGTCACCGCGCTGCCGATCCTCGTGCTGTTTCTCGAAAAGCTCGACGTGCTACGCGAGCCGATCGGCCAGCGGATCCTGCGCTATGCGAGCCTCGACGACATCGCGATCTGGGGCGTGCTGGCGCTGATCCTGCTCGACTGGGAGCGCGTCGGTCGGCAGGGAGGATTCCTAGTCGGATTCGCGGTGGCGACGTTGATCGTGCGCAAACTGATGGCGCGGATCGAGGAGAATGACCGCTGGTATGTCAGCCTGATCTGGCTGGCCGGTTGCGGGTTCGCGGCGGACTGGGCGGGGCTGCACTTCATGGTCGGCGCGTTCCTGTCGGGCGCTGTGCTCGATTCGAAATGGTTCACGACCGCGAAGATGGACCAGTTCCGCCATTTCGTGCTGCTCGCGGTGATGCCGGTGTTCTTCCTGTCCACCGGGTTGAAAACGCAGTGGGCGGTCGGCGGCTATGCGGTATTCGGCGCGGCGGCGTTGCTGCTGGTCGCCTCGGTCGGCGGCAAGCTGGCGGGGGTTCATGCCGCCGGGCGGATCCTGAAGTGGCGACCGGGCGAGGCCTCGGCGATCGGCTGGCTGCTCCAGACCAAGGCACTGATCATGATCATCTTCGTCAACATCCTTCTGGATAAGAAGATCATCACGAATGAGACGTTCACCGCGCTGCTGCTGATGGCGCTGGCGAGCACGATGCTGACCGTGCCGGTGGTCGCGCCGAAGTTGAAGAAGCTGGCGGGGTTGGTGGGGAAGAGCGGGTGACGAAACACCTACGATCCTCCCCCGCAAGGGGGAGGTAGCGCCGAAGGTGACGGAGGGGGAGGCACGCGAAACCTCTGCTCCGTGCCCTCCCCCTCCGTCTGGCAAGAGCCATTCACCTCCCCCTTGCGGGGGAGGATTACTTTAACCGCCAGCGTTGAGGAGGTCGTGGCGTTTCAGGGCGTGGCGGAGTTGGTCGTAGCTCAGGCCTAGCGCTTCGGCGGTGGCGCGTTGGTTGAAGCGGTGTTCCGACAACGCGCGGGAGAGCAGGTCGCGCTCGAAGCGGGATACGCGGGATTTGAAATCCGAGGGGCCTTCTTCGCACGCGACGACCGGGTCCTCACCTTCGTCCGGTTCGACCGCGCGCGGCACCACAACCATAGGCTTCGGCGCAGTCGACGCGCCCGGCCGATGCGGCGACTGGAACGGGTCGATCTCGATCGCGTCGATCGGCCCAGCCTGTTCCCAACGATACACCGCCCGTTCGACGACGTTACGCAGTTCGCGGACGTTCCCCGGCCAGCGATAGGCGATCAGCGCATCCATAGCCGCCGGGCCGAAGCCTTCCCAGCGTTCGCGCCCCAGCTCGGACGCCATGCGCCGGCCGAAATGCTCTGCCAGCACCACCACGTCCCCAGTCCGCGCGCGCAGAGGCGGCAGAGTCACCACCTCGAACGACAAGCGGTCGAGCAAATCGGCGCGGAACTCGTGGCGATCGACCTTGTCGGGGAGATGCTCGTTGGTCGCGGCCACAATCCGCACGTCCACCCGCATCGGCCGAGACGAGCCGATCCGCGTGATCTCGCCATACTCGACCGCGCGCAGCAGCCGGTCCTGTGCCGCCATCGACAGCGTGCCGAGTTCGTCGAGGAACAGCGTGCCGCCATCGGCCTCCTCGAACCGCCCTACCCGCGCCTTGGTCGCGCCGGTGAACGCGCCAGCCTCATGCCCGAACAATTCCGCCTCGATCAGCGTCTCGGGCAGTGCTGCGCAGTTCATGATGACGAGCGGCTGGTCCCACCGCGGCGACAGGCGGTGGAGGCGCTCGGCGACCAGTTCCTTGCCCGTTCCGCGCTCGCCGATCACCAGCACCGGACGGTCCAGCGCCGCCGCCCGCGATGCGCGTTCGAGCGCCGCCATGAACGTGCCGGACTCGCCGATGACCTGTGTGGTTCGCTCCATGGCAAAGATTTGGCGCGAATTCCCAACTCTTGGCAAGCTTCCGCCATGGTCCGAACACCTAAAATCGCACAAACCCCTGCAAACCCGCCGTTTTCAAAACTGGCACAAGAGATGCAAAGCTTCAGGCAACCCGCCGAATAGCGGAACCAACCATCCTTAAAGGGGATCCACCATGTTCAACACCAACATCGCCCGCACCGTCGCCGCCACCCTCTGCACCATCGTCGTCAGCGCAACCTGCGTCCTCGGCGCGGTCGGCCCCGCGATCGCAACCAACGCAACGCCCATCGCGGTAACCACCGCAATCGTGGCATAAGACTCCCGACGGACTCGCTGAGAGCCTCGGGCCGACCCCTGGAGTAGGATTTACATGGGCATCTTTTCCCGCACCCGCGACATCGTCGCCGCCAACTTCGCCGATCTGATCGAGAAGGCCGAAGATCCGTCGAAGATGATCCGCATGATCATCCTCGAAATGGAGGAAACCCTGGTCGAAGTTCGCGCCTCCGCCGCGCGCACCATCGCGGACCAGAAGGAGATGCGCCGCCATATCTCGAAGCTGGAGCAGCTCCAGGACAACTGGACTGAGAAGGCCGAGCTGGCGCTGAGCAAGGACCGCGAGGATCTCGCCAAGGCAGCCCTGGTCGAGCGCCAGAAGGCATTCGACATGGCCGAGCAGTTGAAGGCCGAGGTCGGCGTGCTCGACGATGCGCTCCGCGCGTCGGAGGAGGACATCGCCAAGCTCCAGACCAAGCTCCGCGAGGCGCGCACCAAGCAGAACGCGGTGCAGACCCGACTGGAGAGCGCGAACAACCGCACCCGGCTGCGCGAGATGTACAACGGCCCGAAGACGCACGAGGCGTTCAGCCGCTTCGACATCCTCGACCGCCGCGTCGACGAGGCCGAGGGCCGTGCGGATGCGATGGGGCTCGGGGTCGTCAAGACGCTCGAAGAGGAAATCGCCGAGTTGCGCAGCAACGACAAGGTCGACGCCCAGCTCGCCGCGCTCAAGGCGCGCATGAAGAAGGACGACTGAGATGGATGACCTGACCCCCGTTCTCGTCTGCGCGGTCCTCTTCATCGGGCTGCCGTGGGTGATCCTGCACTACATCACCAAGTGGAAGCAGGCGCCGCGGATTACCGAGGAAGATGAACGGCTGCTCGACGAGATGCAGATGCTCGCCCGCCGCCTCGAGGACCGCGTGATGACCGTCGAACGGATCATCGCCGCCGACAATCCCGACTGGAAGCCGGGGCTCGGCACCACGCAATCGCCGTATCTGTCGGACCATCAGTCCGACCGCACTTCTGATCGGAGGAACTGAGATGTCCGGCAGCCGCACACAGTTTTACCTCGATAAGCAGAACGCCAAGTGGAAGGGCGTCTGCGCCGGGATCGCCGACTATACCGGCGTCGATGCGCTCTTCGTCCGTGTCGGCATGGTCGTCCTGACGCTCGCCGGGGGATTTCCCTGGACGCTGCTGGCCTATTGGATGGTTGCCTGGATGGGGCATGCCAAGCCGATCGGCCTGTACGAGACGCCCGACGACGCGAAGTTCTGGCAGGGCGTCCGCTCGAACCCGAAGCGCTCGACCGCCGAGGTCCGCAGCAAGTTCCGCGACATCGACCGCCGCCTCGCCGACATCGAGACGCACTATACCAGCCGCAACAGCACCAGCCTCGCGGCAGAGATCGACAGCCTGCGCTGAGACGCGGCGTCAACAGGGAGAATGACTATGGCTTGGGGTGGACCAGGTTTCATTATCGCCATCATCGCGATCACGACCGTCGGCTGGATCGTCAACAACTGGATCCGTACGAAACACGGCTATCCGCCGAGCGACGACTGGGGCAACTCGATGAACTGGGGCGGCGGGCACAAGCAGGACCCGGCTGGCGAACGAAAAGTCGAACTGCTCAGCAGCGAGAATGAGCGCCTCACCGGTCAGGTTTCCCGCCTCGAGGAGCGGATCGCGGTCCTCGAACGCATCGCTACCGATCCCGCCGAGCGCACCGCTCGCGAGATCGACGCCCTCCGCGACCGCTGAAGGACACGACCATGCTCAGCCCCTTGCTCATCCCGATCCTCGGCATCTGCTGCGGACTGCTCGCGATCTTCGGCGGTGTCTTCGTCAGGCCCTGGTTCGCCTACCGGCACCGCCGCATGGAACTCGACGCGCAGATGATCGCCGAGAAGTCCGCGCAATATGCGGCGCATACCGACCGCCTCGAACAGCGCGTCCGGGTGCTCGAACGGATCGTCACCGACCGCGGGATCGAGCTCTCGAACGAGATCGACCTGCTCCGCGATACCGGTCCCGCGACCGAACGCCTGGCCAACTAGACCGACCCGTTAGGAGACAAGATCATGAATGGTGGACAGGTGATGGTCGTGATGATCGTCCTGATCGTGATGATTACCGGCATCTTCAAATCGCGCCACAAGAACGGCCGACATGCCGAGGGCACGTCATTGATGAACGATCACGAGGCGGTGCGGCTTCGCGACGAGGTGCAGCAGATGAAGGAGCGCATCCAGGTGCTGGAGCGCGTGATCACCGACAACCACAAGAGCGTCGATCTCGACCGAGAGATCGAACGGCTCCGCGACCGCTAGGAGGCGGACATGATCGAACCGAACGTCTATATCACCCTGGCGCTGGCGAGCCTTGCGGGGCTGGCGATGATCGTCGCCGGTGGATTGGCCGGATGGCGCGGATGGCTCTCGCTGCGACGGATGGAGCTGGATCACATGCAGGATGGCCGCATGCCGGTCGCGGTGTCGACCGGATCGCGGATCGAGATCGCGGATCTGAAGGAGCGGATCAAGAAGCTCGAGGCGATCGCGGCCGGGGTGGATCTTTAGGGCTCTTGACTAGAGGGCGGACCACCCCGGCGGAGGCCGGGGCCCAGTTGGAGAGTGGCAGTAACGGAGGACAGCACCTCACCATCGCCGTCCCCCAACTGGGCCCCGGCCTTCGCCGGGGTGGTGGTATTCAACGATACGCGCTCTAGTTTTGAGCCCTGGTGTTGAAGCGCTACGGCCGAACCGCTACCGGCGGGGAATGGCCACTCTCACCGACATTCGCGAGGAATACGACTTCCTTGAACCTGACGACCGCTATCGCCTGCTGATTGACCTTGGCAAAGAGCTTGAACCGATGCCGGAGGCGCTGAAGACCGATGCGACGTTGGTGCGGGGGTGCTCGGCTTCGGTTTGGGTGTATCCGACCACGACCGATGACGGCCGGCTTCATTTCCTGGCGGACTCTAACGCAGCGATCACGAAGGGGATTATCGCGTTGGTGTTGCTGACGGTGCAGGATCAGGCGCCAGGTATGATTGTCGCTACCGACATCACGGCGGAACTTGCGCCTTTCGATCTGAGTAAGCAGCTGAGTTCGAATCGGACGCAGGGGATTTCGAACATGATCGCTCTGATCCGTGAGACGGCCGAGCGGTACGCGGTGTAACGCCTAAATCGTGCCCTCACCCTTCCCACGGCCAATCGGCCGCGGGCCCTTCCCTCTCCCCTCAGGGGAGAGGGAGAGACGCCGGAGGCGGCGAGGGTGAGGGCACGCTGGCGGGTTCGCTGAGCGTAGCGACGACCTCTTCGGCGTCAGCACCGGCCGGGACCAGCATCCACCGGTCCGGCCGGGTGCCGTCGACCATCACAACCGCGTTCTTCGGGCACACGCCAAGACACTTCACCTCGACCACGCCGCGATCCGACTTGCGACCCTTCTTGACCCCGAGTGCATGACGCAACAGCTTCACGAGGGGCGTCCGGCCTTTTTCGCCAAACCCGCCATCCAGCTTCTTCGAGCATTTGCCGCAGACCAGAACGCTGCCCTGCCAGCGACTGGCAAGAACCCGGATCACGCCGGTTTCCACGTCCGCTGATCCTCGGCCACCTTCAAAACCTCATAGGCTGCCTGCACGCCCTGGAACCGCTTCGCAGCATCCTTGTCGTTCGGGCGCACGTCCGGATGATTCGCCTTCGCCATCCGCCGCCACGCCGCGCGGACGTCCTCGAACGTCGCGTCGGGCTCGAGGTCGAGCACCTCCAACGCGCGCATCTCGTCGCGCGACCGGCTGCCGTCGCCCGAGCCGGCCCAAGCGTAATGCTTGGGATCGGTGTAGCCGTCCGCGGTGCGCGTCTCCGCAGCCTCGCGCTCGGCCGCCTCCTCCGCGCTCAGACCTTCGAAATAATTCCAGCCGCGATTATATTCGCCGGCGTGGTTCATGCAGAAATACCAGCGGTCGGGGCTGTTGGGCGATTTCGGCGCCGGGCAGTTGCCGGGCTCGTTGCAGCCATGCCGATCGCATAGCCGGACGGTCACCGCCTCGGTGCTCGCGCCATACTCGCGCCAGCGCGGGAAACCCCAGTCGGAAGATCGTGTCGTGCTTCGAGCCATAGCGGCCCGAGATAGGCGTACCTACGGACAACGCAACCGCAGGCGGCACTGACGACCGAAACTCGCCCGATCCGACAATCTTCCGCGTCGCAACATTCCAACTTGAGTCAGACACCGTTCATCGATTACTGAACATGAACTATTTGTCATGTGGCATGGATAGATGCGTCCGGTGCGGACGTATTCCCGGCCGACACCTTAAGGACAGGAGCCCTGGTGCCGACTCTCATTCCAAAGCTTACCACATGGCGCGCGGATCTTCCCGCCTCCATCGTCGTCGCGCTCGTCGCGCTGCCACTCTGTCTCGGTGTCGCGCTCGCGTCGGGTGCGCCACTGTTCGCCGGCATTATTTCCGGCATCGTTGGCGGTATCGCGGTCGGCCTGTTCTCGAAATCGCCGCTGTCGGTGAGCGGCCCCGCCGCCGGCCTGACCGTGATCGTGCTGACCGCGATCGAGAGCATGCCGAGCTACCAGATGTTCCTGATGGCAGTCGTGCTCGCGGGCGTTCTCCAAATCTGCTTCTCGCTGACCCGCGCCGGCATCCTCAGCGAATTCGTGCCGTCGTCGGTCATCACCGGCATGCTCGCGGCGATCGGCCTGATCCTCATCCTCAAGCAGATCCCGCACGCCGTCGGTTTCGACCGCGAGGCCGAGGGCATCTTCGAATTCACCACGGCGAACGGCATCAACACCTTTTCGCGGATCCTCGACAGCCTCAGCGCAGCCGTGACTCCGGGCGCAATCCTGATCGCGTCGGTCAGCCTTGCCTTCTTGTTCTGGTGGGACGGCGCCAAGCCGAAGGACGGCCCGCTGCGCTTCGTCCCCGGCCCGCTCGTCGTCGTACTGATCGGCATCTTCGGCAACATGCTGCTCGGCGCCGTGAAGCCCGACTGGCAGCTCCAGGCCACGCACCTCGTCCAGGTGCCGATCACCCAGACGCTCTCGCAATTTCCGTCGCTGTTCACGTTCCCCGATTTCTCCGGGATCAAGATGGGCATCGTCTGGAGCAGCGCGGTCACGCTCGCGATCGTCGCCAGCCTCGAATCGCTGCTGAGCGTCAAGGCGGTCGACGAGATCGATCCGCGCCGTCGCTCGACCGACAAGAACTGGGAGCTGATGGCGCAGGGCGGCGGCAACATCCTGTCGGGCCTGATCGGTGGCCTGCCCGTCACCTCGGTGATCGTGCGTTCGTCCGCCAACGTCGATGCCAAGGCCGAGAGCAAGCTGTCGACGATCCTTCACGGTTTCTGGCTGCTGGTCAGCGTTGCGCTGATCCCGGCGGTGCTGAACCTTATCCCGCTGTCGGCGCTCGCCGCAGTGCTGATCGCGACCGGCTACAAGCTGACCAAGCCGAAGCTGTATACCGAACGCTTCAAGCAGGGCTGGACGCAGTTCATTCCGTTCGTCGTGACGGTGGCTGCGATTCTGTTCACCGACCTGCTCGAAGGCATCGTCATCGGGCTGGCGGTCGGCTTCGTGTTCGTCGTCGCGCGCAACTTCCGCACCGCGATCACCTTTGCCTGCGACGATGAGGACTGCCTCGTCCGCGCGCGACGCAACCTGTACTTCATCCATAAATACGAGTTGCAGAAGTCGCTCGCCAAGGTGCCCGACAATGCGAACCTGTTGATCGACCTGTCGTCGACCAGCTATGTCGATCTCGACAACGTCGACATCATCAACGCGTTCATCAAGGGCGCGCAGTATCGTGGCATCACCGTGCTCATCCGTGGCGATCTCGCGATGCGCACGGTCAAGCTGATCAACGCCCCCCAGACCGAGGTCCGTTTCGCATGAGGCAGTACAAGCAGCTCCTGCTCGCCAACAAGGCGTGGGCGGCCGAGATCATCGAGGAGAGCGCCGACTTCTTCCAGCGCCAGCTGGTCGGCCAGAACCCCGAGTTCCTGTGGATCGGCTGTTCGGACAGCCGCGTCGGGCCCGAACAGATGACCATGACGCCGCCCGGCAACATGTTCATCCACCGCAACATCGCCAATCTCGTCAACGACGACGACATGAATCTGATGTCGGTGCTGCAATATGCGATCGACGTGCTCGGCGTGCGCCACATCATCATCTGCGGCCATTATGCGTGCGGCGGAATCCGCGCGACGCTGGACGGCGGCACGACGGGTCCGGTCGACGACTGGCTCAGCACCGCGCGCTGCGTCTTGCACGACCATGCCGACGAGATCGACGCGCAGCCCGACCGCGAGCAGAAGGTCAACCGGCTGGTCGAGGTCAACGTCCGCGACCAGCTCATCCGGCTCGCGCGCACCAAGACGATCCAGGGTGCGTTCGCGCGCGGCCAGGAAGTGCTGCTCCACGGCTGGGTCTACGATATCCGCGACGGCCTGATCAAACCGATGATGGAGATCGATTCGACGACCGTGCTCGAAGAGGTCGGTCGGCCGGACAGGGTGCTGGTGTAGAAAACCCCCTTCCCACCATAGCCGTGGGAAGGGGCTGTTTTTTCCTTACGAGCCGCGCCGTGCCGAGTCTGGCAGCAGGAACTTGATACGGGTCGTCGTGGCGCCGCAACCGAGCCCCCCGTCGGGACGATACGTCTTGGCGTATTTGGCCTTGGTGAAGAACTTGGTGCCCGCCTCCGAGAAGATGAACGGGGGATAGCTCAACAGTGCGCGCTGGTTGATGACGTTGCCGTCCGCGCCGATGTCGAACTGAACCTGGGTCCAGCCTTCGAAACCCCAACGCATCGCTTCCATCGGGAACGCTTCCGATCCCGGCTGGGATACCATCTTCGGTGGTGCATCCATGATCGCGCACTGGTTCGCGGTCAGACCACTCGACGCGAATGTCGCCCGCGCCGCATCGATCTCTCCGTTGCGCTCTTCGATCGACGCGATGCGGATCAACGCGCCGACGCGCAGCGGATCGTTCGGCTTCAAGGCTTTGTCGTCCGCCACTTGCCGAAGCGTGACGATCGCCGTGTCGTTCTTCTCGGATTTTCGCGTCCGAGCGACGGCGCCATCGACCATCATCAACCGGATCGCCGCTCGCGCCTGGGGGTCGTTCGCATAGACGGGTTCCGATACCATCGGCGTCAACGTCCGCTCGAATACCCCCGGCCGCCAGATGTCGGTCACCGCATCGACGCGGCCCGGCAGGTCGAACGTCAGCCGCGCACTAGGCGGTGCATCGTTGGCGACCGCAATCGCCAACGCCCGCGCAGCCAAGGCCGCACGCTCTTCCCGCGCTACCGTGGGATTGTTCGTCAGACGGTAGATCGCGGCGAGCGTACGCAAACCATTAGGCGACTGGGCGTTCGCCGATGCGAGTTCGGCGCGCTGCCCAGCAAGTGCTGCTGCCTGCGAGCCGGTCGGTGCAGGGGCGACCGTGACGCCCTTGCTGGACAGCCACTGTTCCAGGACGTCGTCCAGTCCGTCGTCGATCGATGGCCGCTCGAACGCGGTCGAACAGCGCATCTCGACCCGCACATGATAGCGATAAAAGGCGGGGATCGCCTGGACCTTTTCGGCAGGCCACGACCAACCCTTGACCGCGCGCGCGAACTCCAGCGCGACCTGGCCGCCACCCGCGGCATAGATCGGCGCCGCCTGGTCGATCGTACCGTCGGAGGCGATGTTGAATTCGACCACCGCGACGTCCTGCGGCTTGAGACCGGCATCGCCGCCGCAATCGGGCGAGCGCATCTCCGCGGCGGGGTCGAACGATCCCTTCACCATGCGTCCGGCACCGGTATAGGCCATGTAGCGCCGCGCTTCGTCGGCATTACCGCTCAGCAGGAACGCGATCGCGGCATCGGACCGCGCCGATGCGTCCATGATATCGACCTTGTCCGTTTCGAGGCCGCCGAGAAGCCGGATCGCCTGCAACGCGCTGGCGCGGGCGCCGGCGATGTCACCGGTGTTGAGCTTCAACAGGGTCCGCTCGCGCGCGAACCGCGCGGCGACGCTCTTTTCGAGCTTCACCGTGCCGGTCAACGCATCGCTCCGCGCCAAAGTCGCCGCGGCGGCAGTGGGATCGATGAATATCTGCGCGGTCACGAGCGAGAGCATGGCCCCGAGCTTGTCGGCGGTGCTGATCGCGCTCGCCTCCGCTTGCTGGAGCGCGGTCACGGCACCCGCATAATCGAGCGTATCGGTCGCGACCTGGCCGAGGATGAGGAAGGCGCGCGTCCGGTCTTCTGCAAGACTGGCATCGTCCGCCGGCAGCAAGACGAGCCCTGCCCGTGCAGCCTTAACCGACTCGTCGGCGCGGTTCAGGGCGAACAGAGTCGGCGCCTTGCGGACCAGCACGATCCCGCGACTGCGTGATCCGGGCTTGGTTCGCGCCTCCAGTTTCTCCCAGGCCGCCAGCGACGCCGCGCGATCGGGTTTCGCATCCAGCGCCGTCGCTGCGTCGAAGTCCTGTTGAATTGTCGTCGTCGACGACGGTGTCTGCGCCCCAACGGGGACTAGCCCACCCGCCATCGCCAACACGCCTGCACCCAACAGCGCGATCGTCTTGATACGCATTACATTCCCCACGTCGCAGCCCAGCGTTATATCTGCGCAGTCTGCAATGGTTCGGGGAAGGATGCCAGAGGGTCTGTAAGCCGGGTTCTGTCCATTTCCGATCCTTCGATACGGAAGTTAGGCGACCATTCCTCTAGGACGACGGTTGCCCGCCGCCTCAAGCAATCAACCCGGGTGACGAGCTGAAACGAAGCCCATGTGCCACCCCTATTCGATCTTGCTCCCGGTGGGGTTTGCCGTGCCGCCCCTGTTACCAGGCGCGCGGTGCGCTCTTACCGCACCCTTTCACTCTGACCGCCCCAGCTTGCGCCGAGGGTTGGCCGTCTGCTCTCTGTGGCACTTTCCCTGAGGTCACCCTCGCCGGGCGTTACCCGGCACCGTCGTTTCGCGGAGCCCGGACTTTCCTCGCGTGTCCGAAAACACCCGCGGCCGCCCGACCCTCTGGCGACGCGAGCCCTAGCGCGCGGGCGGGCGATGTACCACCGTTTTCGTTGGCGTATTTTGGTATCCTCGCCCGCAAGGGGGAGGGGGAGGTGGCGACGAAGGCGACGGAGGGGGCGGACACGGAGCAGATGTTTCGCATGCCTCCCCCTCCGTCTGGCAAGTGCCAGCCACCTCCCCCTGGCGGGGGAGGATCGTGATTAGTCGTCGCCCATTGGCTTGGGCAGCAACAACGCCAGCAGGATGCATCTGCATTCGGCATCGACTTCGCCGTCCACCAGTTCCGGTCGGAAGCGCCGCTGGAACGCCATCGTCGCCGCCATCCGGTTCTCGACGTCGTAGCCGAAGCGCTCGAGCGCGAGGCAGAAGCCGCCTTCGGTCCAGCCTGGGTCCATCAGATTCTTAGTCGGCCGCGGCAGCGCCAGCCGGCGCCGCGCCAGTTCGTGCCACGGGAACAGCTCGCCCGGATCGCGCTTGCGCACCGGGGCGATGTCCGAATGGCCGACGATGTTGCCGCGGGTGATCTCGTGGCGATCCTTGATCTCGGCGACCAGCTGCACGACCGAGGCGATCTGCTCGGGCGGGAACGGGCGATAGCCGAACTCGTGGCCGGGATTTACGATCTCGATACCGATGCTCGCCGAGTTGACGTCGTCGACGTCGCGCCAGTGCGACTTGCCCGCGTGCCAGGCGCGCTTGTCCTCCGCGACCATCCGCAGGACGGTGCCGTCCTCCTCGACCAGGTAATGCGACGACACCTTCGCCTCCGGATCGCGCAACCGGGCGATCGCCGACGCGCCATCCTGCATCCCGGTATAGTGCAACACGATCATCGTGATGGGCAGCGAACGATCGTCGAAATTGGGTGACGGGGTCTCGATGAACTTCAAGCCAGCTTCCCTTTTAGCCGTCGGGCCAGCACCGATGGCGCAGTCTCGACCGTGGCGATCGTGACGCTGCATTGTGACGCCACCGCTCGACCGCATCAATAGCCTACGCGCGTGAGCAGACGCTTCGTCAGCGGCGTACAAACGGGGATACACGTGATTCGGCGCGTCCCTCTTGCCGTCGCCCCGCATCCGGGCGAAAGCCGCTCCCGAAAAGGGAGTTGCCATGTCCGTGATGTCCGACCGCTGGATCCGCGAGCGCGCGCTGGGCGATGCGATGATCGAACCGTTCCACGAAGCGCAGCGCCGCGACGGCTGCATCTCGTACGGGCTGTCGTCCTACGGGTATGACGCACGTGTTGCCGACGAGTTCAAGATCTTCACCAACGTCGACAGCGCGATCGTCGATCCGAAGGACTTCGCGGCGAACAGCTTCGTCGATCGCAAGACCGACGTCTGCATCATCCCGCCGAACAGCTTCGCGCTCGCACGCACCGTCGAGTATTTCCGCGTACCCCGCGACGTGCTGGTGATCTGCCTCGGCAAGTCGACCTATGCGCGGTGCGGGATCATCGTCAACGTGACGCCGCTGGAGCCGGAATGGGAGGGGCATGTGACGCTGGAGTTCTCCAACACCACGCCGTTGCCGGCCAAGATCTATGCGAACGAAGGCGCGTGCCAGTTCTTGTTCCTCAAGGGGAACGAGCCGTGCGAAGTGAGTTATGCGGACCGGGCGGGGAAATATATGGGGCAGCGGGGGGTGACACTGCCGCGGCTTTAGGGCTTGGGCTCGGGCGAGACCACCGCAGACGGTTGCTCAGCGTTAAACCTGATCTAATTGCTCCATGTCGCCGAACTGCGCGACTTCGCCGCGATGCTCCCCGCAACTTGGCAGACACTTGTAAGCAGTGGGTAACCGGCATGCCCTTCTGGCCACCCCCCCCGGCGAAGGCCGGGGTCCAGGTGGTGAGGTCTCGGTGATGACGCTCACCGCCCAGTTGGCAGCGGCTCCGAACTGGGCTCCGGCCTTCGCCGGGGTAGTGAGATGCTTGTCGTGGTTGACGGGTTTCCGGCTGCTAACGACCGTAAGGCCGCAAGCGGACAGAGCACGACACGTCGTCGGATCGCCGCCTAATCGCAGTACCTTCCAACCGCCGTCATGGCGCTCCGATCGAACGGTAAGGTACCTTACAGTTGATAGCTGTTCGCCGCTATGCACGTACGATCAACCGCCTCCTCATCTTGTTTCCCCGCGAGGGCGGGGACCCAGTCTGGACTCCCGCCTTCGCAGGAGAACGAGGTAGTACGCGACCTTCTCGGACGACGCGCGTCGGTCGTCAGCGAGTCGCAATCTGCTGCGAATGGCGCGCCAACGCACGGCTGGCCAGATCATGAGACGACACCACCGCACCCGATGGCAGGTCCATTGCGACCGCAGGCCGGTCCAGCACCGCAGCATACAGTGCGCGTGCCTCCGACTCGCGACCGGTGCGGTGGTAGACCGAGGCCAGGTTGAGCATCAGTTCGGGACGCTTCGGGAAAATCTTCCGCTCGGCGACGATGCGCTGTTCCGCAGTCGACAGGTCGCCTGCCGCGATCGCGACGTAGCCGGTGCGATCCGTCGTAGCGGACTGGTCCGCCAACGCCGGCGTGGCTGCACCCAGGGTTGCTAGAACGAACAGGACGGTCTTGCGCATCATCCATCTCCACTGACCTTCGCGTATCGGAAGGTTTCATTTTTGTGACAACGGTGTGTCACTTCGATGACTGTCATACAAGTACATTGATCAAGTTCGTTTCGGTGTCCGCGTGATCTCCTTTCGACATACCTCGGCGCGTTTCGCCGCTCCGGTCCCGTCGTTGCCCTGCACTAACGCAACAAAAAAAGGGCGGCCCCGGAGGACCGCCCTTTGGACGTTCGATGCTGTATGCAAACGACTTAGAAAGCGTTGCGATACTGCTCGTTGCCGATGAAGCCGAGCTTGGTGATCGCGGACCGCTTGATGACGGCCAGCGTGCGATCGACCACTTCATACTTCGATTCCGGATCGGGCTGGAAGTGAAGTTCCGGCTCGGGCGTCATGCCGGCGGACTGGTCCAGATACTGGCGCAGCGTCACCTCGTCGACCGGCGAACCGTTCCATGCGACCGTGCCGGCAGGATCGATCGAGATCTTGTTCTTCTGCGGATCGACCGGGTTCTGCGGCTGGTTCTTGCTGTTGACCGGAAGGTCGACCTTGACCGCGTGCGTCTGAATGGGGATCGTGATGATGAACATGATGAGGAGAACGAGCAGGACGTCGATCAACGGCGTCATGTTCATTTCCATCATCGGCCCGCCGTCTTCTTTGCCGCCGCTCATTGCCATCTTATACTACTCCTAAATACGTCCGAGCGATCATCAGCGTTCGGCATCAGCGTTCGCCATCAACGTTCGGTGGTCCCGCCGGGAGGCGGTTCGGAGATGAAGCCGACCCGAGCGAACCCGGCCTGCTGCATCGTGTAGATCGTTGCGCCGATGCAGCGATACGGGGCGTTCACGTCGCCGCGGATGTGAGCCTCGGGCAGTTCCAGACCGACAGCATTGACGCCGCCCTGACGCGCGATCTCAGCCTTCAGCTTGTCGACGGCACGCTGCAGCAGCTCTTCGTGAGTTACCGGCGAAAGACCCCAGTACACCTGGCACTGGCCGCCAGCCGACGTTACCGACAGCGAGACGTTCTCGGGCTTGGTCATCGTCGGATCGAACCGAACATCCGGCAGCTTCAGCTGCACAGCCTGGACCGCGACAGTCGTCGTCACCAGGAAGATGATCAGAAGCACGAGCATGACGTCGACCAGCGGCGTCGTATTGATGTCCGATATCGAACTCTCGGTGGAATCGCCACCAACACTCATCGCCATGTGCGAACTATCCTATCCATTTGATCGCCACCGGAACCGCCGGCGGCAATGAAGCGGGGCCGCTGCGAACAGCAGCCCCGCCTTTCGCGTCTTAGTTGGCGCGCGGTACGCCACCGGTCTGGCCGGCAGTCGTGGTCGTCGTAGCAGGCTTGGCCGAAACCGGCTTGGCAGCCGTTGCGATCGACGGACGCACTGCGCCGTTCGAGGCAAGGAAGCCGAGCACGTCGTTCGAGAAGGCCGACAGGTCCTCTGCGATCGACTTGTTGCGGCGCTGCAGCCAGTTGTACGACAGAACGGCAGGAACCGCGACGACCAGACCGAGGGCGGTCATGATCAGTGCTTCACCGACCGGCCCTGCGACCTTGTCGATCGATGCCTGACCCGATGCACCGATCTTCACGAGTGCACGGTAGATGCCGATAACCGTACCGAACAGACCGATGAACGGCGAAACCGAACCGACCGTCGCGAGGAAGGCGAGACCGCCACCGAGCTTCGAGTTGATCGCGGCTTCCGAACGCGCCAGCGAACCGTGCAGCCAGTCATGCGCCTCGACCGGATCGGTCAGCTTCGAATGCTGATCCTGAGCAGCCAGACCGTCGTCGACGATCTGCTTGTAAGCCGAGTTCTTCTCGAGCTTGGCCGAACCTTCGCGAAGGCTGTTCGACGACCAGAAGGCCTGGCGGACGCGCTTGCCCTGACCGATGATCTTCTGCTGCTCGAACAGCTTCGAGAACAGGATGTAGAACGACACGACCGACATCAGCACGAGAATGCCGAACACGGTCTGCGAAATCAGGCCGCCTTCGCGAAGTGCGGCTTGCAGGCCGTACGGGTTGGCGTCGGCTGCGGCGGGCGCTGCCGCTGCAAGAATGGTGGTGATCATGTTCGCTTAGTCCTCTGACTGAATTTTATCTGGTGCGGTTGACGTAGGATGGATCATTCCTGAGGCAGGACCCACCTGATGTTCAGCTGGTACGACGACCCTACGGCATTGCCGTTCTCGTCCTTGGCAGGCGTGAAACGCACCCTCGCCTTGGAGATCCGGCAGGTCGCATCATCCAGCGTCGTGTTGCCGCTGGACGACGTCACCGAACAGTCGGTCACGCGACCATCCGTACCGATCGTCAGTTTCGCGGAAACGCGACCCTGAGCACCCTCGCGCTGAGCCGACGGCGGATAATTGTCCGCGCCGAAATACTGCCCTGGGTTACCCTTGAGACCAGCAGCCTGCGAGACACGTGGCACAGGCGGCGGTGCCGGCGGTGCTGGTGGTGCGGGCGGCGACGGCGGTGCCGTCGGCTGGAACCGAGGAATGATGCTCGACGTCGTCAGCGCGGGCGCTGGCTGCGGCGTTACCACGACTGGCGGCGGCGTCACGACCGTGGTCGGTGGCGGCGGCAGGTTTGGCTGGTCGGGTGGCGGCGGCGGGGGCTCGTCGGGCGGAGGCGGCGGCGGTGGCGGCTCCACGTCGAACGTCGTCATCTTTTCCTGGGCCTTTTTCACGTACTGGTACGCGAGGCCAGTGACGAAAGCATAGCCCAAGGCCGCATGAATCAGCGCGACGATCACGATCGCGACGATTTTGCCTCCGGACATCTTTTGGTCAGTATAGGCCATTCAGAAACGACACTCCCTTAATCTGCCTGCTCCGTACGCACGTGCCCGCAATGGGTACGCGGCACATGCGTCTGCCGTTGGCCGGAATAACCACGGGGCAGTGAGCAAGTCCTATCGCCACGTTCTGCGACACGCAAACGCTTTGTCGGACGCAACAAACGTACAACCATAGGATGGCAGAATTATTTCTGTATCGTTCAGCTTGCGTAGCGTAGCCTGAAGACATGAATCTTCTCTTTCACGTTACGGCTTCGGCCCTCTCCGTCATCATCGCGGCGGCTCCCCTCAGCGCTGAGCAAACCCAGGCCGCACCCCGGGTTTTCGCCGATAGCGCGGGTGCACCACAGGGTGCAGTGCAGCGCGAAGCGGCTGGCGGCATTGGATATTCCGACATCGCCGACCTGGTGCTTTCCGCCCCCGTGATCGCCGACGCGACCGTCCGATCGACGACGAAGATCAAGCCGGCCGAGGCACCGAATCTCGCGGCGGGTCATGTCAGACTATATGTCGAGGTCGACGTCACCGCGCTGGTCCGCGGCGCCGACGGGCTGCCTCCGCGAATCGGATATCTGCTCGACGTGATGCCCGACGCAGCCGGCCGGGTGCCGAAATTCAAGAAGGCGCGCGTGCTGATCTTCGCCCGACCCGTGTCCGGCGCGGTGAATCAGGTCCAGCTGGTCGCGCCCGACGCGCAGCTGGATTGGACGCCGACCGCAGATGCACGCGCACGGAAGATCGCCCGCGATGCACTGGCGAGCGATGCGCCGCCGGTCATCACCGGCATCGGCAACGCGTTTCACGTGCCTGGCGCGCTGCCCGGTGAAGGCGAGACCCAGATCTTCCTGACAACCGCGGACCAACGCCCGGTGTCGCTATCGGTGCTGCGTCGTCCCGGCGAACAGCCACGCTGGGCGGTTGCGCTGAGCGAGATCGTCGACGAATCGGCGGCGCCCCCCGCCCCGGAGACGCTGCTGTGGTACCGGCTGAGCTGCGCCTTGCCGCAGGCCTTGCCGGACCGCAGCACGGGATCGCTGGAGGCCGCCGATGCGGCGATCGCGCGGGAGGATTACGCATTCGTCCTGGCCGCGTTGGGGCCGTGCGGACGGACTCGAAAAAGCTGAACTACCCTCGGAAGCGCGCAGGCTAACCAACAACCAGTAATTGTCCGGTGGTGGAGCGCGCCTGCTCGAGAAACGCGACCGCGGCGTCTACATCGGGTTGTTGGGCCGCCTCGACCGGTGCCACCGCATTCACGCGAACCGCTGGCGCCAACTCGATCGCGAGGGGGCCGATCGCCGCCCTCGCCTGCGCCATCGTCAGCGGATCGAGGTTCGCGGGGATCAACACGACCCGCGATTCGCCGATCGCGCCACGGACGAGCGCCGCAATGTCCCCGCCCGGCTCCAGCGTCAGCAGCATGCAATCAGCGGCGATGGCGGACGAGGGTCACGCCGATCGCCTCGTCGGCTTCGGCGATCGCGAGCTTTACGATCTTGACCTGCACCCGCAGCACGCGCGCATCCTGCAGGAACAGCGTCTCGCAGATATGATCTGCAACGCCCTCGATCAGCGTGAAATGCACGCCGGCCGGCAGCGCCGTGGTCGCGGCGTTCTTTAGATCGAGATAATTCTTGGATGCCGACAACGGCGTATCCGGCGCGAAGTGTCTCGGGCAGACCATGTCCACGGTCAGAGAAATCCGCAACGGCTGCGGCAGGTGCGTCTCCTCCGAATAGATGCCGGTCAGGACCTGCACTTCGAGATCGTGGACTTCGAGTTGGAGACTGTCTTCCATCTGCGCGCCTCTAGCAGACGCACCGCGAGATGAAAGTCACACCGTTCGCGCGCCGGGTCGTCCGAGCGTCGATCCGGTTATCCTTGCGTTCAGCGTCGCCACGGCTAAAGCGCGCTGCCCTTCCCGCGTGTACGCGGCGCAGTCCGGGCCGGAGATGCCGTTGATCACTCTCGTTCCCCTGGCCAGCATCAACCCGACAGCGGTCGAGATGCTGCTCGATGCCGCTTTCGGCCCGGATCGGTTCACGCGAACCGCGTACACGATCCGCGGTGGGACGAAGCCGGTCGCCGCGCTCAGCTTCGCCGCGGTCGAGGATGGCGTGCTGGTTGGCTCGATCCAGTGCTGGCCGATTGCTCTGATCGACGACGACAGACTGTTTCCACTGATCATGGTCGGCCCAGTCGCCGTAGTACCCGACCATCAAGGAGATGGCATCGGTCGTAGCCTGATGACGCAGGCGCTCGATGCGGCCGCCGTCACGGGGCTCGACGATGCGCTCATGTTGATCGGCGACCCCGACTATTACGGCCGGTTCTTCGGCTTCTCCGCCCAGCGCACCACCCGCTGGAACGCCCCCGGCCCGGTCGAACGGCACCGCCTGCTCGCCCGCGGCGATGCCGTACCGGACAGCACCGGCATGCTCGGTCCCCGCGTTGCCGAGGCCATGCCGGTCACCGCATCCGCATAAGCCACCGCTTTACCTCCGCCCCCCGCCCGCCTAGTCCGCCGCCATGCCCATGGATGCCATCCCCGATATCGCCTCGCTCAGTCTCGCCGAAATCGCGAAGCTCGTCGAAGAGGCCAAACTCCCGCCGGTCGAGAAATGGAACCCGACACACTGCGGCGACAGCGAGATGCGGATCGCGCGCGACGGCACCTGGTATCACCAGGGCTCGCCGATCGGCCGCCCGGCGATGGTTCGGCTGTTCTCGACCATCCTGCGTCGCGAGCCCGACGGCAGCCATGTCCTGGTCACGCCCGTCGAAAAGCTCGATATCGAGGTCGAAGACGCGGCGTTCATTGCGGTCGAGATGAAGGCCGAGGGTAGCGGTAGTGAGTCGAAGCTCGCTTTCCGGCTCAATACCGGCGACCTCGTCACCGCAGGCCCCGAGCATCCGCTGCGCTTCGTCGAGGATACGGACGGCCCTCGTCCCTACCTCGCCGTCCGCGGCGGGATGGAAGCGCTGGTCGTCCGCTCGGTCTATTACGAACTCGCCGAGCGCGCGATCGCAGACGACGCGACGCCCGCCGGCCTCTGGAGCGACGGTGCGTTCTTCCCGCTGGAGCCCGCTGCATGAGCCTGACGGAACGGATGACCGCGGCGCTGGCAAAGGGCGCCGGGTCGCACATGATCCTGCTCACCGGCGACCAGCATGACGGCGATCTCACGGCTGCCGACACGCTGCTCCCCGCCGCGGTGCTGATCGCGGTGACCGACCGCGCCGATCCCGGCGTGATCCTGACTCAGCGTACCGACACGATGAGCCGCCACCCCGGCCAGATCGCGTTCCCCGGCGGTCGGATCGATCCCGGCGAGGACGTCGTCACCGCCGCGCTGCGCGAGGCCGAGGAGGAGATCGCACTTCCTCGCGACAAGGTCCGGGTGATCGGCGAAGCCGACAGCTACCGCACGGTGACCGGGTTCCAGGTGACACCGGTGATCGGGATCATCCCGCCCGACCTGGTCTTCACACCCAGCGAAGCGGAAGTCGCCAGCGTCTTCGAAGTCCCGCTCGCATTTCTGCTCGACGAGGCGAACCATGTCGAGGCGACGCTCGAATGGCAGGGCCACGACCGGCATTATTACGAGATCATGTGGAACGAGCGCCGTATCTGGGGTGCGACCGCGGCGATGATCGTCAACCTTGCCCGCCGCCTGAGGTGGTCTTGATACTCCCGGCGGCGCCATGGCGCGAACGTGACGGTCTCGCAGCACTGACGGAGGTTCTGGGTGCGACCGAGGGCGAGTCGCGCTTCGTCGGTGGTGCTGTGCGCGATACGCTGCTCGGGATCGACGTCGCCGATGTCGATATCGCCACGCGCCTGCCCCCGCAGGAGGTGATCGAGCGACTCCAGGATGCGCGGATCAAGGCGGTTCCGACCGGCCTCGCGCACGGCACGATCACCGCGGTCACCCCCGCGGGTCCGGTCGAGGTCACGACATTGCGCCGCGACGTCTCGACCGACGGCCGCCATGCGATCATCGCCTATACCGACGACTGGCGCGAAGACGCGGCGCGGCGCGATTTCACGATGAACGCGCTTTACGCCGATCCGGCGACCGGCGAGATCTTCGATTATTTCGGTGGTCTCGACGACCTCGCGGCCCGGCGCGTGCGCTTCATCGGCGACCCGTTGCAGCGGATAGCCGAGGATCACCTCCGCATCCTCCGCTTCTTCCGCTTCCACGCGCGGTTCGGCACCATGATTGACCAAGCCGGTCTCGATGCCTGCACCGTGCGCGCCAACGACCTGATGGCACTCTCCCGTGAGCGTATCGCGAGCGAAGTGCTGAAGCTGTTGGTCGCCGCCAACGCCGTGCCTGTCGTGGCGCTGATGGTCGAACGGGGCATCTTCCTGGCG
This sequence comes from Sphingomonas faeni, assembly GCF_003053745.1. Classification (GTDB taxonomy): domain Bacteria; phylum Pseudomonadota; class Alphaproteobacteria; order Sphingomonadales; family Sphingomonadaceae; genus Sphingomonas; species Sphingomonas faeni. The sequence goes on from NZ_QAYE01000007.1 coordinate 134,986, forward strand.
GTATTGCCCGAGATCGACGCCTGGGGAGCAGCGCGTCTCGGCGTGCTGGCCGAGCGAGAGACGGACGCGGGCATCGCACCGGACCCGATTCGCCGCCTCGCCGTGGCGATCGCGCCTGCCGCCGCCGAAGCCGTCGGAGCGAGGCTGAAGCTGTCGAACGTCGACCGCAAGCGCCTCATGGCTGCCACTGCGGGACCCGGTGAGGAAGGCCCGCTAGCCTTGGCCTATCGTGTCGGTGTGGCCGGTGCAGTCGACCGTCTGCTGATCGCTGGCGAAGACGTGTCCCAAATCAAGGACTGGACGCCGCCTGCGTTCCCGTTCTCCGGCGGGGCTCTGGTCGAACGTGGACTCCGCAAGGGGCCGGACGTGGCTGCGATGCTGCGCCGGGTCGAGACGCAGTGGATCTCGGAAGGGTTTCCGGGCGCCGAGCGCGTGGCGGTCATCGCCGACGGACTGGTGGCGGAGGTTTCCGCCTAACCCGTTTTAAGCCGGCGTGGGCGCCAGTCAGTTCGTAGCAGTGATAGAGTTGATCATCGCATACGCCGCATCCGGCTCCAGCGGTCGTGCATAGAAATAACCCTGCCCGTACGTGCAGCCCAGCGCTGCGAGCGTCTGGGAGAGTTCATGCGTCTCGACCCCCTCGGCCGTCGTCCGCATCCCCAGTGCCTGCGCGAGACTGAGGATAGCGCGGACAATCGACACCTTGTCGCGGTCCGCCAGCATGCCCGTCACGAAGCTTCGGTCGATCTTGAGAATGTCGATCGGCAGCTTCTGGAGATAGGCGAGGTTCGAATACCCCGTCCCGAAATCGTCCATCGCCAGGTTCGTCCCGAGCGCCTTCAGCGCGTGCATCGTCCCCGCGATCCGGTCGGGATCCGAGACGATCGCGCTCTCGGTCAGTTCGAGCGTGAACCGATCTCCCGACAGCCCCGTCGAGTCCAGCGCGGCCTGCAGCACCGGGGCGATCGCATCGCGCTGCAACTGGATCGCCGACAGGTTGACGGCCAGCCTCACGCCGCACGGTCCGCCGTTCGCAGCGTCCCAGCGCGCTAGCGTCTGCGCCGCTTCCTCGATCGCCCATCGCCCCAGTGGCACGATCAATCCCGATTCCTCGGCGACCGCGATGAATTCGGTGGGCGAATGTTCGCGGCCATCCTTATCGGTCCAGCGCGCCAGCGCTTCGAACGACACGATCCGGCCGGTCGCCAAGTCGCAGATCGGCTGATACGCCAGCCGCAGGTCGCGGTGCTCGATCGCACGGCGGAGCGCGGTCTCCATGCCGAATTGCGCGCGGGCGATCGCGAAATCCTGGACTTGGTAGAACTCCGCGCGACCACTCACCTTCGCCCGTTTGACCGCGAACTGCGCGTGGCGGACCAGGTCGACATTGTCGCCGGACTCATCGGCACCAAAGGCGATACCGACCGAGCACTCGACGTTGATCTCGTAATCGGTCAACCGGAACGGCGTTTGCAACGTCCGGTGGATCCGCTCGGCCAGCGCCTGCGCCTCCTCCCGATCCTGGTCGATCGATATCAGGATACCGAATTGATTCCCGCCAATCCGCGCCAGCGTGTCGCGCGCGCGCAACGCACCCTTGATCCGACGCGCCACCGTGATGAGCAATTCGTCACCCGCCAGCGAGCCAAGGCACGAGTTCAGCCGCCCGAACCGATCGAGGTCGATCGCGAGCACGGCCCTGACCGTATGGTCTTCGAGTTCCTCGATCAGGTCCGCGAACCCTTCCCGGTTCAACAGTCCCGTCAGGCTGTCGGTCGTCATCTCGCGACGCAGACTGCGCTCGGTCTGGACCTGCGACGTCAGGTCGATAAAACTTATCGTACACCGTTCACGGAATATGGGATCGGAACGTGCGATCGTGACGCGGTAATGGCGGCAGTCAATCTCGTCGCCCAGGACCCAATCGAAGTCGGACCTGATCTGCTGCGAGCCAAGGAATGCGCGGATCTGGTCGCCAAGCTCGGCAATCATCCGCGACCGCTCCGCAACGACACCGAACCCGGCTAGCCGATACGCGCGATTCATCGCGAACAGCTCGATCCGACCCGCGTCCAGCACGACATGAACCGCCGGGATCGCCACGAGTTCAAGCCCGCGTGCGATCATATCGCTCGTCACGATCGGCTTTGCAGTCTCTTCGAGGGCGGTCGATGGCATGCTCCCCGGTACCACGGGTTCGTTAAGAGGCTCTGAAGGACCCTGAATGGGGCCTTTCTCATCCATTATCCGAATCGATTATCGCGCGGAAACCCCGTTGGCGGCATCCGGCCGGCGGCGCCGCGGGCCGCACGCCACGGGCCAAGGTCCGATTCGGTCCGGGTCCGGCCGGTGCCGCCGCCCATCGCCCAGCTGAGGCCCTCGGCGAACGTGAACGTGATCGCATCCGCCAGCCCACCGTCGCGGTAACGCTGCAACTGGAGTCCCTGACCGCGCGTCATCTCGACCAGTTCGGCGAGCGGGAACACCAGCATTTTCCGGTTATCGCCGATCGCCGCGACGTAATCGTCATTGGGGCCGATCGGCCGGACGATCTTCAACTGCGCGCCCGGGCGCGGCGTCATCACGGTCTTGCCCTTGCGCGTCTCGGCGACGACCTCCGCCGAACTGACCGAAAAGCCACGCCCGTCGGTCGCCACCACCAGCAGTTTCGGATGCTTGCTCGCCGGCAGCAGCGCGACGATCCCGACGCTGCCGTCGAGGTCGATCATCGCGCGCACCGGCTCACCGAATCCGCGTCCGCCCGGCAGCTTGTCCGCCGCCAGCGTGTAGAACCGCCCGTTCTCCGCCGCGAGCAGTAATTTGTCGGTGGTCTGCGCATGGAACGCATAGGCCGGGCCGTCGCCCTCCTTGAACTTCAGCGCCTCCGGGCTCGCCAGATCGTTGTGGCCGCGCATAGCCCGGATCCAGCCGCGCTGCGACAGGATCACGGTAATCGGCTCGCGTTCGATCATCGCTTCGAGCGGGATGTCGCGGGTCGGAGCATGCTCCTCGATCGTCGTGCGTCGTTTGCCGAGTGGGGTCTCAAGCCCGTATCGATCGCGGATCTTCGCCATGTCGCGCTTCATCCGCGCGCGCTGTTTCTTCGGGTCGGCGAGCAACGCTGCCAGCGTCGCCTGCTCCTTGTCGAGCTTGTCGCGCTCGGTCTTGATCTCGAACTCTTCGAGCCGCCGCAGAGACCGCAGCCGCATGTTGAGGATCGCCTCGGCCTGGCGATCGGTCAGCGCGAACTCGGCGATCATCACCTTTTTCGGCTCGTCCTCGGTCCGGATGATCTCGATCACGCGGTCGAGATTGAGGTACGCGATCAGATAGCCGTCGAGCAGCTCGACGCGGTCGGCGATCTTCGCCAGCCGGTGCTCGGTACGCCGGCGCAACACGACGAACTGGTGATCGACCCACGCCGCCAGCGCCTCGCGCAAGCTCATCACCCGCGGCGTGCGATCCTTGTCGAGCACGTTCAGGTTCAGGCTGATCCGCGTCTCGAGATCGGTAAGCCGGAACAGCCCGTCCATCAGGATCTGCGGATCGACCGTGCGGCTGCGCGGTTCGAGCACGATGCGGATCTCGGTGTCCGATTCGTCGCGCACGTCGGCGAGGATCGGCAGGCGCTTGGCGTTGATGAGGTCGGCGATCTGCTCGATCAGCTTGCCCTTCTGCACGCCGTACGGGATCTCGGTGACGATCAGCTGCCAGCCGCCGCCCTTCTCCCGCTCGGTCTCCCAACGTGCGCGGACACGGAAGCCACCACGCCCGGTCGCATAGGACTCGCGGATGACAGCAGGCGGGTCGACGACCAGCCCACCGGTCGGGAAGTCGGGCCCCTTCACATGCTCCAGGATCGCCGCATCGTCCGCGTCCGGCGTGTCGATCAGCACGATCGCCGCCTCCAGCAACTCGGCCGCGTTGTGGGGCGGGATGCTCGTCGCCATGCCGACCGCGATCCCGCTCGCGCCGTTCGCCAGCAGGTTCGGGAACAGTCCGGGGAACAGCTCGGGTTCGTGATCCTCGCCGTTATAGGTCGGGCGATACGCGACCGCGTCCTCGTCGAGCCCGTCCATAAGGTCGATCGCGACCTGCGTCAGCCGCGCCTCGGTGTAGCGGTAGGCGGCAGCGTTATCGCCGTCGATGTTGCCGAAATTGCCCTGCCCGTCGACCAGCGGATAGCGCATCGCGAACGACTGCGCCAAGCGCACCATCGCGTCGTAGACCGACTGGTCGCCGTGCGGATGATATTTACCGATGACGTCGCCGACGACACGAGCGCACTTCTTGTAGCCTTGCGCGGGATCGAGCTTGAGCAGCCGCATCGCCCAGAGCAGCCGCCGATGCACCGGCTTCATCCCGTCGCGGACGTCGGGTAGCGACCGCGCGGTGATCGTCGATAGCGCATAGACGAGATACCGCTCGGACAGTGCGCTGTCGAAGGGGGCGTCGACGATGGAGTCGAACGGATCTTTGAAATCGGTGGCCATTGCGCGCAGCGATAGCAGCCGCGAACGAAACGATCAAAGCATGAACGTACGTCGCGGCCTGCGCGCTCGATCACGACGATATGCCTGCATGACGCGGTCGATCGAGCTCGCTACACCAACCCCATGATCCGCCTTGCCTTTCTCGCGCTTGCCGCGATGTCCACGCCCGTTTTGGCCCAAACGCCTGCTCTCCCACCGGCCAAGCTTCTGACCTGGCCTGACCTGACCAAGCGGCCGAAACCGATGCCCGATGCGACCGTCGACTATGGCACCGACCAGATGCAGAAGGTCGATGTCTGGCTTCCTAAGGGCAAGACCAAGGGGCTGTTCCCTGTGGTCTTGATGGTCCATGGCGGCTGCTGGACGACGAGCATCGCCGATCGCAGCCTGATGAACTGGATCGCCGACGACCTCCGGAACACCGGTATCGCAGTTTGGAACATAGACTATCGAGGCGTCGACCGGAGCGGCGGCGGCTATCCCGGTACGTTCGCGGATGCTGCGAAGGCTGCGGACCAACTCAAGGTCAGCGCCAAGACGTTCAACCTGGATACGCGCCGCGTGCTAGCGATCGGCCACTCCGCCGGTGGTCACCTCGCGCTCTGGCTCGCCGCCCGCGCGAAGCTTCCGACAACGAGCGTGCTCCACGCCGCGCATCCGCTCCGCATCCGCCACGTCGTCAGCCTCGGCGGCCTGCCCGATCTCGAAGCCACCGCGACCAACGCCGACAATGGCTGCGGCACCGAAGTCGTCGCGAAACTGGTAGGCGCGCCCACACCTCAGCATCCGGACGTCTACGCCGACACCTCGCTCCCGCGCCTTCTGCCGCTCGGGGTAAAGCAGGACCTCGTCAACGGCCACGAGGACCGGATCATCCCCTTTGTCATGGCCACCGACTATGTCGCCAAGGCAACTGCGGCCGGCGACACCGCGACGCTCCACACCATCCCGGCGACCGGCCATGTCGAACTGATCGCGCCGGAAACGCCTGCCTGGGCCGAGGCCAAACGCCTGATCCTGTCCTATTTCGGAAAGACGCAGTGACTCTCGAAGACGCCCGCGCACTCGACGCGAACGATCCGCTCGCCGCCTACCGCGACAAGTTCGCGCTCCCCGAGGGCGTGATCTACCTCGACGGCAACTCGCTCGGCGCGCTTCCCAAGGCAACGCCCGCCGCACTCGCCGACGTCGCCACCCGCCAATGGGGCGACCGCCTCATCCGCAGCTGGAACGAAGGCTGGATCGAGGCCCCCCAGCGGATCGGCGCGAAGATCGCCCCGCTGATCGGCGCGGCCGCGGACGAGGTGATCATCGGTGACACGACCTCGACGCACCTTTTCAAGGCCTTGGTTGCCGGACTGCGCAGCAACCCGGAGCGTCACACGGTCTTGAGCGAGGCCGGCAACTTCCCCACCGACCTGCACATTGCGGAAGGCGCGGTCGCCTGCGTCCCCGGCGCACGCCTGAAAGTGGTCGCCCGCGAGGACCTTGCCGCCGCGCTCGACGAGGACGCCGCAGTCCTTCTCCTCACCCATGTCCACTACAAGACCAGCGACCGCTTCGACATGGCCGCCTGGACCGCCTGCGCGCACGACGCCGGTGCGCTCATGCTCTGGGACCTGAGCCACAGCGCCGGGGCGGTCCCGATCGACCTGAACGGTGCGAACGTCGACCTCGCGGTCGGTTGCACGTACAAATACCTCAACGGCGGCCCCGGCGCGCCCGCGTTCCTCTACGTCGCCAAGCGCTGGCAGGAGGCGCTCGCCAGCCCACTCTCCGGCTGGATGGGCCACGCCGCGCCGTTCGCGTTCGAGGACGCCTACCGCCCCGCCCCCGGCATGAAGCGCTGGCTCGCCGGCACCCCCGCGATGCTCTCGACCGCCGCCCTCGAAACCGCGCTCGACCTCTGGGCCGACATCGATCAGCAACTGGTTGCCACCAAGAGCGCCCAATTGTTCGATATTCTTGCCGCAGCCGGCGACGCGCTCGGCCTCGACTGCGTCAGCCCCCGAGACCCCGCCAAACGCGGCAGCCACATCAGCTTCCGCCACCCGCACGCCTACGAGCTTACCCAGGCCCTCATCGCGCAGGGCGTAATCGGCGACTTCCGCGACCCCGATATCCTCCGCTTGGGCCTGACGCCATTGTATCTCAGCCATGAAGATGTGTGGCGGGCGGGCGAAATACTATGTAAAATCATTACCAGTGGAAGTTGGAAGGACCCACGCTTCTCGACACGATTTGCCGTCACCTGATCTCGATTGACCGCACTACTGATCGCATTGATAGTATGTCCGACGAACGGGAGAGCGGGCATGCGATACGTGGTTATTGGTGCGGTAATCCTGTCGCTCACGGCCTGTAGCAAGGCGCCAAACGGAGCGCCGGCACAGAAGCTGAACACCTACGACGTTGAGCCGTCGGCGCAGGAACTCGCAAAATCACCGAGCGCGGCGAACGCGCCGCAACCGATCGCGGTCGCGATCCCGCAAATGGCGTATTCCTATAAATACGCGTTCCGGCTTGCCGGCGACGCGATTGGCCGAGCCGAACAGACGCACGTCGCGTTGTGCGACAGGCTCGGTCCCGCCCGATGCCAAGTACTTGCGCTGGACAGCGGCAAAAGCGACGGTACGGCTTCGACCGGCACGCTGAAACTGCGCGTCCAGAGCAGTATTGCCCGCCGCTTCGGCCAACAATTGCAGGACACCGTCGCGAAGGCCGGCGGTCGCGCGGTATCGAGTTCGATCGTGGCCGAGGACGTGTCGAAGGATATCGTCGATACCGAAGCGCGACTGCGCCAGCGAACGCTCTTGGTCGAACGCCTGACGGAGATACTCAGGACGCGAAGCGGCAAGGTCTCGGAACTTGTCGAGGCCGAACGCAGCGTCGCCGCCGCACAGGAAGAGATCGATCAGGCCAAGGGCTGGCTCGGCGAACTTCGCGGACGCGTCGCCATGTCGACGATCGAGATCAGCTACGATGCGGTCGCGGCCGATCCCGGTAGTCGGAGGTCCGGATTAGGAGATTCCATTGCCGGCTCATGGAGCACTTTCTCGATCGGCATTGCAGCCATACTCAGCACACTGATCTTCCTTGCGCCTTGGGCCTTGCTCGCGGGGCTCGGCTACTTCGGATGGCGTACGATCCGCGGTCGCGTCCACCGTCGCGCAGAGAACGATCACGCCTGATTGCACCCCCCGCACCCTTCGCCTATAGGCGCGGCCTATTCCGGCCTCGGCTTCGCGGTACATAGCGCGTAGGCTGGGGCCGCTCGATTTTCATCGCTCGATTTCCAGGGGACCGCGCATGGCTCGCCGCCGCCAGATCTACGAAGGCAAGGCCAAGATCCTCTACGAGGGTCCCGAGCCAGGCACGCTGATCCAGTATTTCAAGGACGACGCGACCGCGTTCAATGCCCAGAAGAAGGGCACGATCAACGGCAAGGGCGTGCTCAACAACCGGATTTCCGAGCACATCTTCACGCTGCTCGATCATATCGGCGTGCCGACGCACTTCATCCGCCGCCTCAACATGCGCGAGCAGCTGATCCGCCAGGTCGAGATCGTCCCGATCGAAGTCGTCGTGCGCAACGTCGCCGCGGGCTCGATCTCGACGCGCCTCGGGATCGAGGAGGGCACCAAGCTGCCCCGCACGATCATCGAATATTACTACAAGGACGATGCGCTCGGCGATCCGATGATCTCCGACGAACACATCGCCGCGTTCGGCTGGGCGAGCCAGGAGGAGATGCACGACATCGCCGACCTCGCGATCCGCGTGAACGATTTCCTGTGCGGGCTGTTCGCCGGCGTCGGCATCCGCCTGGTCGACTTCAAGCTCGAATTCGGCCGCATCTTCGACAACGACTTCGGTCGGATCATCCTCGCCGACGAGATCAGCCCCGATGGCTGCCGCCTGTGGGACATGGAAACCAACGAGAAGATGGACAAGGATCGCTTCCGTCGCGATCTCGGCGGTGAAGTCGAGGCGTATCAAGAGGTTGCACGCCGTCTCGGCCTGCTGCCCGAGGGTGCGGACAACGCCGTCCTCGACCTCGAAAAGCATCGCAAGAACCGGGGCAAGTAAATGAAACTCAAGGTTTTCGTGACATTGAAGCCGGGCGTGCTCGATCCACAGGGCCGGGCGATCCACCACGCGCTCGGCAGCCTCGGCTTCGACGGCGTGCAGGACGTCCGCCAGGGCAAGCTGATCGAACTGGAGGTCGCCGACGATACCGACGACGCGACGATCGACGGCATGTGCCGCAAGCTGCTCGCCAACACGGTGATCGAGAACTACCGGGTCGAGCGCGCATGAAAACTGCGGTCATCGTCTTCCCCGGCTCCAACTGCGACCGCGACATCGCCGTCGCGCTGGAGGCGGTGACCGGCGTCAAACCGCTCATGGTCTGGCACGGTGATGCGGACTTGCCGGCGGATGTCGGCCTGGTCGCGGTACCGGGTGGGTTCTCGTACGGCGACTACCTGCGCTCGGGTGCGATCGCAGCACGGTCGCCGATCATGCGTGCGGTCGTCGAGCAGGCGAGCAAGGGCTTGCCCGTGCTTGGTGTCTGCAACGGCTTCCAGGTGTTGACCGAGGCGGGCCTGCTGCCTGGCGCGCTGATGCGCAACGAGGGGCTGAACTTTGTCTGCCGCGATGTCGCGCTGACCGTCGAGACGGCGAGCTCTACATTCACCTCGGGCTATTCCGCGGGCGAACGCGTCTCCTTCCCGGTCGCGCATCATGACGGCAATTATTTCGCCGACACAGAGACGCTCGACCGACTCGAAGGCGAAGGCCGCGTGGCGTTCCGATATGCGGAGAGCGTCAACGGCTCTGCGCGCAACATCGCCGGTTTGCTGAACGACAAGGGCAACGTGCTCGGTATGATGCCGCATCCGGAACGTCGTATCGAAGCGGCTCACGGCGGCACTGATGGCCGTCGCCTGTTCGAGGGCCTGCTCGAAGCCGTCAGCGCCTAATCCACGCCGTCACCATACCCCTTCCGTTCGCCCTGAGCGAGGTCGAAGGGCCTGAGACTCAGGTGCTTCGACTTCGCTCAGCACAAACGGAGGGGGGACGTAGAAACTTCGGACCGTCAAACCCGAGTCCGGAAGGGCGAGAAGTCCGTCCCCCGGTCGTACACATCGACCCCTTCGCGCCGCTTCAACCAGCCTACTGCCAAATAGGTCAGCGGCGTAAGCAGCACCTCCCACGATACCTTCAGCAAAAACTGGCTGACCATCACCATCAGCATCGCGTCCACGGGCCAGTCCGGTGCGCCGTAGAAGGCAAGCGGGTAGAAGATCAGGCTGTCGAACGCCTGCCCCACCACCGTGCTGCCGATCGTCCGCGTCCACAGCATCCGTCCTTGCGTCCAGATCTTCATCCGCGCGAGCACGAAGCTGTTGGCGAACTCGCCGACCCAGAACGCGCAGATCGACGCGAACACGATCCGCGGCACTTGGCCGAACACGGACTCGTACGCCGCCTGTCCGGTCCACCCAGCGTCGGGCGGCAAGGCTACGACGACAGCGGACATGAACACCATGAACAGCATCGCACCGAACCCCGCCCAGATGCAGCGCCGCGCGTAGGCATAGCCGTACACTTCGGTCAGGACGTCGCCGATCACATAGCTGACCGGAAAGAAGAAGATGCCCGCTCCGAACGGCCACGCGCCGATGAACGGCAGGTCGATCACCGCGCGCTTGCCCGCGCCGATCACGTTCGACAGCAGCAGGATCGTGACGAACGCCGCCATCATGAAGTCGAAATACCGAAACTGCATCCCGCCGACTGCATTCGCGTCGACCGGTTCGAGCCTGGGCGCCTGATCGGTTCCAATTTCCATGCTCGGCGTTATGATCGAGGTTCCAAGCCCGCACAATCCGCGCTAGTCGTCGCCGCAGCGCGCGCCCGTAGCTCAGCTGGATAGAGCAAGGAGCTTCTACCTCCTCGGTCGGGGGTTCGAACCCCTCCGGGCGCGCCAACTCGCAAGCCGCCCTTGTCGTGCTTTGGGGCCACGACGGGACCTGGCGCATAATGGCAAGCTTGGCGTTATGATATCGATACCACGGCATCGGTAGCGTATGTGAGGTGTTCCGTACGCATCTATCGGCAGCCGGACACCTGCTTCCCATATTTTAATTGTGTGATTAATCGGCCACGTTTACTTGAAGCGTCGTGACGTCTGTGATGGGTCACCGACGCGACGTCAGGATTGGGGACTTGACGCTGACGCTACGCAGCATACGGTACCGCTAACAAAAACGGAGGGGATAACATCGTGGAGATCGCATTCACGTCGGCGGGGGCTTTGCCCGTCGACTGGGAACAGGCGGCGTTGCTCGGTCGTATCGACCTTGGCGACGGTCCGACGCCCGTGATCGTTCGCGGTGGCCGCGTGTATGACATGTCCGCCGTCGCGCCGACAGTCGCCGATTTGATCGCGGGTGGGGATTTCAATACCGATGCCGGCGTCAATCTTGGTGCCCTCGGCGACTTGAAGCTAACACCAGCGGCCGATGGCAAGACCCGTCTGCTCAGCCCTATCGACCTGCAAGTGGTCAAGGCATCGGGCGTAACCTTCGCCGTCTCCGCGCTCGAACGCGTGATCGAGGAGCGCGCGCGTGGTGACGCATCGGCAGCAACTGCGGTCCGCGCCCGCCTCGAAGAACGCGTCGGTGGCAGCATCCGCTCGGTCGTGCCGGGCTCGCCCGAAGCCGCTGCGCTGAAGGCCGCGTTGATCGAAGACGGCATGTGGTCGCAATATCTCGAAGTCGCGATCGGCCCCGATGCGGAGATCTTCACCAAGGGACCGACGTTGTCGACGATCGGCTGGGGTGGCGAGATCGGCATCCGCTCCGACTCCACCTGGAACAACCCCGAACCCGAAGTCGTACTGGTCGTCGATCGCTCCGGCAAGACGGTCGGCGCGGCGCTCGGCAACGACGTCAACCTGCGCGATTTCGAGGGGCGCTCGGCGCTCCTACTCGGCAAGGCAAAGGACAATAACGCGTCTTGTTCGATCGGCCCATTCATCCGCCTGTTCGACGAGAATTTCGGCATGGACGACGTCCGCGCCGCACAGATCGCGCTGACGATCGAGGGCGCCGACGGCTACCGCCTCGACGGCAGCAGCAGCATGGACCAGATCAGCCGCGATCCCGAGGAACTCGTTCGCCAGGCGATGAGCGAGCATCACTATCCCGACGGCTTCGTACTGTTCCTCGGCACGCTGTTCGCACCGACGCAGGACCGTAACGAGCCCGGCCGCGGCTTCACGCACGCGGTCGGCGATGTAGTCACGATCTCGAACCCGAAGCTCGGCGCGCTGGTCAATCCGGTGACGACGTCGAAGGATGCGGCGCCGTGGAATTACGGGATCGGCGACCTGATGCGGAATCTCGCGAGCCGGGGCCTGCTCGGCCATACCAAGAATCAAGGGGCGTAAGCGCGTGTTGCAGAAGACCGAAATGGCCGACCAGACGGCGATATATCCAAGCCTGAAGGGCAAGCGCGTCCTGATCACCGGCGGCGCGTCGGGGATCGGCGCCGGTCTGGTCGAGGCGTTCGCGCGCCAGGGTGCACATGTCGCGTTCGTCGACATGGCCAAGGATGCCGCGGAAGCGCTGATCGAGACGCTGACGCCCGACGTCGCCACCGCGCCGATATTCCTGCCGCTCGATCTGCGTGACGTCGACGCGCTGAAAACGACCGTCGCGACGATCGAGGATCGGCTCGGCGGGATCGACGTGCTGATCAACAACGCCGCCAACGACGATCGCCACACGATCGAAGAGATCACGCCCGCGTATTGGGACGAGCGGATGGCGACCAATTTGCGCCACCTGTTCTTCGCCGGGCAGGCCGTGGTGCCGTCGATGAAGCGCGCGGGCGGTGGCGTGATCCTGAATTTCGGGTCGATCTCGTGGCATCTCGCGCTGCCGGAACTGCTGATCTACCAGACCGCCAAGGCCGGTATCGAGGGTATGACCCGCGCGATGGCGCGTGATCTGGGCGGCGACGGCATCCGCGTCAACACGATCGTCCCCGGCAACGTCGAGACGTCACGCCAGCTGAAATGGTACACGCCCGAGGGCGAGGCCGAGATCATTGCGGCGCAGTGCCTCAAGACCCGGGTCCAGCCTGCGGACGTCGCGGCGCTGGTGCTGTTCCTGGCCTCGGACGATGCGCGGATGTGCACCGGCCACGATTATTTCGTCGATGCCGGGTGGCGTTGAGATGAGCCGCGAAGTCCCCGTCGAAATCACCGCGAAGAGCATTTGCGACGTCGGCGCGACGCTCGGCGAAGGCCCGATCTGGGTCGCGCGCGACGCGGCGCTCTGGTTCGTTGATATCAAGGCACCGCATATCCACCGCTTCGATCCGGCGACGGGCAAGCTGGACACCTGGGACGCGCCCGACCAGACCGGCTGGGTGATCCCCGCCGACGATGGCGCCTTCCTGGCCGGGGTTCGCGGTGGCCTTCACCGTTTCGATCCGGCAACCAGCGCGTTCGATAAGATCGCGACGGTCCACGCCGAAACGCCTGGCAACCGCCTCAATGACGCCGCGCGCGATCCCGCTGGCCGCGTCTGGTTCGGGACGATGGATAATGCCGAGTCCGATGACACCGGCCACGTCTATCACTGGCATGACGGTGAACTGACCAAGACGGACATACCGCCTGTCGCGATCACCAACGGCCCTGCAATCTCGCCCGATGGCGGCACGCTCTATGCGGTCGACACACTAGGAAAGCGCATCGACGCCTACCCGATCGACGCGGCCGGCAATGTCGGCGAGCCACGCCTTTTCCTGACGATCGGCCCCGATGACGGCCACCCCGACGGGGCGATCTGCGACTCCGAAGGCGGTGTCTGGGTCGGATTCTTCGGCGGTTGGGCGGCACGCCGGTTCGCGCCGGACGGCACCTGCACCGACATCGTCCGCTTCCCGGTCGCGAACATCACCAAGATCGCGCTCGGCGGCCCCGACGGTCGCACCGCCTATGCGACGACCGCCGCGAAGGGCCTCGACGATGAGGCGCTCGCAGCCCAGCCGCTCGCCGGAAACCTGTTCACCTTCCGCGTCGCCATTCCCGGCGTCCCGGTCGAACCCGTCTCACTTTAGTGCAACCCATTTTACGACACCCCATTCACGATAAGCGTCGCCGTTAGAGCGCCGTCACGGAGAGGAAAACCAATGACTATAGCGGCAGAATCCGCGCCCCAAGTGAACCGAGCACTGATTGCGATGATCGTCATCGTCGCGACCATCGGCGGGTTCATGTTCGGCTATGACTCGGGCGTCATCAACGGCACGCAGGCGGGGCTCGAGAGCACGTTCGCGCTGTCGTCGCTCGGCACGGGCTTCACTGTCGGCGCGATCCTGATCGGCTCGTCGGTCGGCGCGTTCATGGCCGGGCGGCTTGCCGACAATCTCGGCCGTCGCAACGTCATGATGATCGCCGCAGTGCTGTTCATCGTCAGCGCACTCGCGGCAGGTGCGGCAACGTCGGCGACGATGTTCGTGCTCGCCCGCATCGTCGGCGGCCTCGGCATCGGTGCCGCCAGCGTGCTCGCGCCGGTCTACATCTCCGAAGTCGTCCCCGCGAACGTCCGCGGCCGGCTTTCGAGCGTGCAGCAGATCATGATCATCACGGGGCTTACCGGCGCGTTCGTCGCCAACTGGTATCTCGCCCGCATCGCCGGGTCCTCGACCGCGTTGTTCTGGCTCGATTACCCGGCATGGCGCTGGATGTTCTGGATGCAGGTCATCCCCGCCGCAATCTATCTCGCGACGTTGTTCCTAATCCCCGAAAGCCCGCGCTTCCTGGTTCTCAAGGGCCGCTACGACGAGGCGCAGGTCGTCCTCACCCGCCTGTTCGGTGCCGCCGAGGCCACGCGCAAGGTCGCCGAGATCCGCGGCTCGCTGTCGGTCGACGCGCATCGCCCCAAGCTGTCCGACCTGATCGATAAGGCGAGCGGCAAGATCCGCCCGATCGTCTGGACCGGTATCGGCCTCGCAATCTTCCAGCAGTTCGTCGGCATCAACATCGTGTTCTACTACGGCTCGGTGCTGTGGCAGTCGGTCGGCTTCAGCGAGAGCGATGCGCTGCTCATCAACATCCTGTCGGGCTCGCTGTCGATCATCGCCTGCCTGCTCACCGTCGCGCTGGTCGACAAGGTCGGCCGCAAGCCGCTCCTGTTGATCGGTTCGGCCGGCATGACCGTCGCGCTGGCGATCGTCGCGATCTGCTTCGCCAGCGGCGCGATCGTCGAAGGTTCGCTGCACCTGTCGGATCGCAACGGCCTGATCGCGCTGATCGCGGCCAATGCGTATGTCGTGTTTTTCAACCTGAGCTGGGGCCCGATCATGTGGGTGATGCTCGGCGAGATGTTCCCGACGCAGATCCGTGGTTCGGGTCTGGCAGTCGCCGGTTTCGCGCAGTGGTTTGCGAACTTCGCGATCTCGGTGAGCTTCCCGACGATGGCGATCTCGCTCGGCCTGTCGCTCACCTACGGCTTCTACGCCCTGTCCGCGTTCGTCTCGTTCTTCTTCGTTTGGAAGATGGTTTCGGAAACGCGTGGCCGCGAGCTGGAAGACATGGTGGGGTGAAGCGGACCACCGGACCGCGGCTTGGGCCGCGGTCCGGTAGGTACGATTCATCGCGGGGTCCGACTTGGCGTGGTCGTGTCAGACCGCCATTGTCCTCCCCACGATAGCACTACCCCGGCGGAAGCGGGCCCAGTTGGCGAGGCGGAAATAACGGCGGCCCCTCCTCCGCTAGCAACGTCCCCCAACTGGGCCCCGGCCTTCGCCGGGGAGGCGTTTTTTGGGGGACGACTCCGGTTCATGATACCGCGTCTCGAGGCGCCTGGCCGCCTCGCTCGGTCACTCCAGCGGAGGCGCGAAACCATATTGGCTGAACCCTGCGCATTCATCGCAAGGCTCAGCCAATATGCATTCTCGGCGCGGAAGATGATCAGTGACTCAAGGATGGGGTGAGACACCGAGCCCCGCCCTCAGCCCTCAGTGATTGTGCCGAGGCGTCTTCGCCGAAATCCCGCGATACTTCACCGCGAAGTCCAGCACGCCCCCCTCGGCGAGCTGCCCAGTCTTCTCGCGGTACAGTTCCTCCCACGGCGTATTGCTCTCAGGCACCGGTGGCAGCCCCTCGCCTTTGCGCCGCGCGATCTCGTCGGACTCGACCAGCGCATCGCACCGACCCGTAACCAGATCGATCCGCACGACGTCGCCCGTCCGGATCCACGACAGTCCGCCGCCGACAGCACTCTCAGGCGACACGTTCAGGATCGACGGGCTGTCCGACGTCCCCGACTGCCGCCCGTCGCCAAGCGTCGGCAGCGCCAGCACACCGCGCTGGATCAGCGCATCGGGCGGCTGCATGTTGACGACTTCCGCCGAGCCCGGCCAGCCGATCGGCCCCGCCCCCCGGATCACCAGAATACAGCCCTCGTCGATGTCGAGCGCGGGATCGTTGATCCGGTGGTGATAATCGTCCGAGCCCTCGAACACGATCGCCCGCGCCTCGAACCGATCTTCCGCGCCCGGCGTCGACAGATACCGCGCGCGGAACGCCGGCGAGATTACCGATGTCTTCATAATACCGAAGTCGAACAGATTGCCCTTCAGTACCAGGAAGCCCGCGCGCTCCATCATCGGTGCGTCGAACGGCTTGATCATCTCGCGATCGCGCGTCTCGCGGCCAGCGATGTTCTCACCGATCGACCGGCCCGTGACGGTCAGGCAGCTAGTGTCGAGCTTCCCGCCCGCAATGAGTTCGTGCAGCACCGCAGGCACACCGCCCGCCCGGTGGAACCGCTCACCGAGATACTTGCCCGCCGGCTGCATGTTGACCAGCAGCGGCAGGTCGTAGCCGTGATCCGACCAGTCCTCCGGGTACAGCGTCACGCCGGCATGCTGCGCCATCGCCATGATGTGCGGCTGCGCGTTGCTCGACCCGCCGATCGCGCTGACCACGCGGATCGCATTTAGGAAGCTGTCGCGCGTGAGAATCTTCGACGGGCGCAGGTCCTCATACGCCATCTCGACGATCCGCCGCCCGGTCTCGTACGCCATCTGACCGCGCTCGCGGTACGGTGCGGGAATCGCCGCGCAGCCGGTAAGCGACAACCCTAGCGCCTCGGCGACCGCGTTCATCGTCGAGGCCGTGCCCATCGTGTTGCAATGCCCGGCTGACGGCGCGCTGTCGGTGGCGCGGTTGAGGAACTCCTCCTCGTCGATCTCACCCGCGGCCAGCTTGCGCCGGCTACGCCAGATCACGGTGCCCGACCCGACCAGTTCGCCGTCATGCCAGCCGTCTAGCATCGGCCCGCCCGACAGCACGATCGCGGGGATATCGACGGTCGACGCCGCCATGATGCCTGATGGCGTCGTCTTGTCGCACCCAGTGGTCAAAACCACCGCATCGATCGGATAGCCGTACAGTGTCTCGACCAGACCGAGATATGCGAGGTTGCGATCGAGCGCCGCGGTTGGCCGCCGGCAATTCTCGAAGATCGGATGGACCGGGAACTCCATCGCGATGCCGCCTGCGTCGCGGATTCCGTCGCGCGTGCGCTTGGCGAGTTCGAGATGGATGCGGTTGCACGGGCTCAGGTCGCTGCCCGACTGCGCGATACCGATGATCGGCCGCCCCGAGCGCAGTTCCGCCGGGGTAAGCCCGTAATTCATGAAGCGTTCGAGATACAGCGCGGTCATGTCCGAGCGGGCGGGATCGGCGAACCAGTCGCGCGATCGGAACGGCTTCACCGGTACACGGTCCACTGCAAACTCTCCTGAACGCGGTCGATTATCTTATGGGAGCGCTACCGCGACGGTCGTCGGTCGGTCAAGCGCCAGTCGATACTATGCGTGAACACGCGACGGTGGTCGGCGACGCGGCGCAGCGTCCGACTGACGACGCACCAGCGTGTAATCGAGAACGACGTGGCCGTTCGCATCCTTGCCGCCGCTGCGACGATTGAAGATCGCCGAGACGAGAAGTTCGACCGCCGCACGCGACATGTCGGCGATCGGCTGGTGGATCGTCGTCAGTTCGGGCCAGATCGTCGTCGCGAGCGCGCTGTCGTCGAACCCGCACACCGTCAGGTCGCCCGGCACGTCCAGACCGCGGCGATGCGCGACCGCGACGGTCGCCGCCGCCATGTCGTCGTTGCTGGCGAAGATCGCGGTGGGCGCATCCTTCGCGTCGAGCAATTGCTCGGCACCGTCGAGCCCGGAGCGATAGGTAAACAGGCCGCTCACCACCAGCGACTCGTCGGGCGCCAGACCGGCATCGGCGATCGCCGCGAGATACCCTTCGTGACGAAGCCGGCTTGCGGTCTGGTTCGGGTTGCCGATAATGAATCCGATTCGCGAATGACCAAGTTTAACAAGGTGTTCGGTCATCGCGCGGGCCGCTTCGAAATCGTCGATCGTCACGGCGGCCGACCCTTCCGGTGGGGACCCGGTCGCGACGACCACGGTCGGCACGCCGGCCTCCGTCAGCACGTCGAGCACCGCACGCGAATCGCACAGCGGCGGCGGCAGGATGACGCCGTCGATGCCGCTCTCGATCATGTGCCGCGCGACCTCGATCTCATGGTCGCCGATGTCGCATTTCTCGACGATCAACTGCACGTCGCTGCGGCTTGCCTGTTCGAGGCTGCCGACCAGGAACTCGCTCAGATACGCAGCGCTCGGGTTGCTGTAGAGTAGGCCGATCCGCATCTGCCCGCCGCCGGCCAGGCTGCGCGCGGCGCGGTTGGGTGCGTATCGCAGCGTATCGATCGCGACGTTGACCGCCTCGCGCGTCGCTTCCCGAACCTTCGCTTCCCCGTTGATGACGCGCGAGACGGTCATGGGTGAGACGCCTGCGAGAACCGCGACGTCGGAAATGGTGGGTGCGCCGCTTCTGCGGCCCGAAGTGTTGCGCGGCTTGCGCGTGGCGAGGCTCATGCCGCGCTTTTTAGCAGGTGATCGCAATATTATCAGCATGTAATCTGAGTTACTGTGGTCGTATACTCAGAGAACATCGCGCCGCGGCCGTTCGCACTTGCGTGTTATCGCTCCCAAGATTAGTCGGACAATCGGGTTTTGCCTTACCGGGCAGCAAGCACATATGGGACGGACGGGGAGTGCGCGTGCGATACGATCTGATCCGTACACTCTACCCAAGCCATGGCCGCGGTGTCACATTGCCGTCCGCGACTGCTGCTACACACTGGAACATGGTTCGCCTTCGCACCACATTGGAGCAGGTAGCCGAGAGTGATAGCGCGACCTTTGTGGCCTCGGCGCATCTTGGCCGACGATTTCCCGACGCACCGCCGTTCCGGTCGGCGCGTCCCTCGATTTGATTTGGAGAACTGACATGGACGGTACCTTCCCGATCGGCGCGCGCGCCGTAGACAGCGACGTCACCTTCCTCGCGATCGACCCGTCGACCGACGCAAAGATCGAACCCGCCTTTGCCGTTTCGAGTGAAGAAGACGTCGCGGAAGCCTGCAAGCTCGCCGAAGCAGCGTTCGATACCTTCCGCGAGACCGACCCCGAAACGCGTGCGAAATTCCTCGAGACGATCGCCGACGAGATCGAGGCGATCCACGATCCGCTCGTTGCTCGTGCGATCCAGGAGAGCGGCCTGCCCCGCCCACGCCTCGAAGGCGAGCGCGGTCGTACCACCGGTCAGCTCCGCTTGTTCGCCAAGCATCTCCGCGCTGGCACCTGGGCCTCGGTCATCATCGACGAAGCACAGCCCGAGCGCAAGCCCGCCCCCCGCTCCGACCTGCGCCAGCGCCGCATCGCGGTCGGCCCCGTCGCGGTGTTCGGCGCGTCGAACTTCCCGCTCGCCTTCTCGGTCGCTGGCGGCGACACCGCGTCCGCACTCGCCGCCGGTTGCCCGGTGGTCGTCAAGGGCCACCCCGCGCATCCCGGCACGTCGGTGATGGTCGGCAAGGCGATCCAGGCCGCGGTCGCCAAGTGCGGCCTGCCGGAGGGTGTGTTCTCGCTGGTCCAGGGTCCCGCCAACGAACTGGGCGCGGCACTCGTCAAGGACGCTCGGATCAAGGCGGTCGGCTTCACCGGCTCGCGCGGCGGTGGCCTTGCGCTGGTCGCACTCGCCGCAGCCCGCCCCGAGCCGATCCCGGTCTATGCCGAGATGAGCAGCGTCAACCCGGTGATCCTGTTCCCCGCAGCCCTCGCGGCGCGCGGTGAAGCGCTCGGCAAGGCCTATGTCGGCTCGCTGACGATGGGCTCGGGCCAGTTCTGCACGAACCCCGGCATCGTCGTCGCGGTCGATGGCCCGGATCTCGACACCTTCGTCGAAGCCGCCGCGGCTGCGCTTGGCGAGGCTGCGCCGCAGGTCATGCTGACCCCCGGCATTCACGCCAGCTACGACAAGGGCGTCGCCGCGCTTGCCGGTCACGATGCAGTCGAGACCCTCGCCCGCGGCACCGAGGCCGAGGGCGCAAACCGCGGTCGTGCAGCGTTGTTCTCGACCACTGGGAAGGCGTTCGTCGCCGACCCTGCGCTGTCGCATGAAGTCTTTGGTGCGGCCTCGATAATCGTCCGCTGCGCCGATCTCGCCGAGGTCCGCCAGGTTCTCGAACAGGTCGAGGGTCAGCTGACGATCACGCTGCAGATCGACGACGGCGATTATGCCGACGCTGCAGCGATGGTGCCGGTGCTCGAGCGCAAGGCTGGTCGCATCCTCGCGAATGGCTGGCCGACGGGCGTCGAGGTCGCCCCTGCAATGGTCCATGGCGGGCCTTTCCCCGCAACGTCGGACCCGCGCACGACCTCGGTCGGTACAGCGGCGATCGAGCGCTTCCTGCGCCCGGTCTGCTACCAGGACCTGCCGGATGCGCTGCTGCCGAAGGCGGTCAAGCACGACAACCCGCTGGGCCTGCCGCGCACCGAGGGCTGATCGACCGAGAGAATGAAGGGCGCGCTGCCGAACGACAGCCCGCCCTTCTTTGTTCTCCCGCGAAGGCGGGAGCCCAGTCTGGGTCCCCGCCTTCGCGGGGAAACAGGGTTGAGTTCGGCTACCCCGTACCACCCCGGCGAAAGCCGGGACCCAATTGGAGAGGTCGCAATAATGGAGCGGAGCGCGCCGTTAGCTACGTCACCCAATTGGGCCCCGGCCTTCGCCGGGGTTGGTGTTCGCGCGATCGATAAGGTGCGCTCAGGTACAGTCCCCCCCAAACACCCCTAATCATTGACAGGCGTGCGCGCGATACCCACTAGTCCGGCATGACAACGCCTGACTCGTCGCGCACCATTTCCCTGCCCGCAGACCTCGGCAGCTACATCGACGAATTGACCGATGGAGGGCATGGCGACGCCGCCGCCATCGTCCGCACCGCGCTCGAGCAGATGCGCGACCGCAGCGCCGCCTTGGCCGCACCAGCGGAAATCCTGATCGGCGGCGGCGAATGCGGGATGCTCGTCCGCCAGCGCGACTGGGGCGCGACGTCGCTCGGCCCGATCGACTCGTGGCCCGCCGAGCTCCGCGTCACGCTCGCCAACATCCTCAACTCGCCCGTCGCCAAGGTCGTGATGTGGGGCCCCGAGCACATCATGCTCTACAACGACAGCTACCGCGCCGTCGCCGGCGACCGCCACCCGGCCGCGCTCGGCAGCCCGGTCGCGACCGCGTTCCCCGAGGTGTGGGACTGGAACCGCGCGGTCCTCGAAGCAAGCCTGCGCGGCGAGACCGTCGCCTATCGCGACCAGCCGATCCTGTTCCGGCGCCCCGAAGGCCCCGAAACGCTGACGCTCGACCTGTTCTACACGCCTGTCTATTGCGCCGGTGGCACAGTCGGCGGCGTCCTGTGCACGATGGTCGACAATAGCGGCCGCGTCGAAGCCGAGCACCGCCTCGCCGCCAGCGAAGCCGAACTCCGCCGTGTCACCGACGCCGTGCCGATGCTGATCTCGTACGTCGATCGCGACCACGTCTATCGTCTCGCCAACGCGCAATATGACGAATGGCTCGGCATCTCGCCCGAGACGATGATCGGCAAGCCCGTCCGCGACGTGCTCGGCGACGCGGTCTACCAGGATCGCCGCCCCTCGTTCGAGCGCGCGTTGGCCGGCGAGAGCTTCATCGCGCAGACCGTCTTTCCGCACCGCGACGGCCGTCCGCGCCGCTCCGAATTTCGCTATGTCCCGCATGTCCAGGCGGACGGCGCGATCGCCGGCATCTACGTGCTCGGCATCGACGTGGAGGATCGCGCCGAACGCGAGGCCGCACTCGGCATCAGCAACGGCCGCTTCCGCACCGCGATGGATGCGGTCCACGGCGTGCTCTGGACCAACAGCCCGGACGGCCGAATGATCGGCGAGCAACCCGGCTGGGCGACGCTCACCGGCCAGTCGATCGACGAATACCAGAATTTCGGCTGGGCCGACGCGATCCACCCCGACGACGTCGCATCGACGATCAAGGCGTGGACCGCCGCGGTCCTGAACAAGTCGATGTTCGTGTTCGAACACCGCGTCCGCCGCCATTGCGGGGCATGGCGCACCTTCGCGGTCCGCAGCCTGCCGATCCTCGACGCAGGCGGCGAAGTCATCGAATGGGTCGGCGTCCACACCGACATCACGCATCAGCGCGCCGCCGAGGCCGCCCTGCGCGAACAGGCCGAAGCGCTCGCCCGCCAGGTCCGCCACCGCGAGCGCGCCGAGGATCAGCTCCGCCAGCTCAACGAGACGCTGGAGGCGCGCGTCATCGCAGAGATCGGCGAGCGCCGCGAGGCCGAAGCCAAGCTCGCGCAATCGCAGAAGATGGAGACCGTCGGCAAGCTAACCGGCGGCGTCGCGCACGACTTCAACAATCTGCTCCAGGTCGTTTCGGGCAATCTCCAGCTGCTCGGCAAGAACCTCGCCGGCAACGAGCGTGCGGAGCGCTGGGTCGCCAACGCGATGGCCGGCGTCACACGCGGCTCGAAGCTCGCCTCGCAGCTGCTCGCGTTCGGGCGTCGCCAGGCGCTCGAGCCCAAGGTCGTCAACGTCACGCGGTTCGTGCGCGGGATGGACGACATGCTGCGCCGCGCGATCGGCGAAGGCGTTGAGATCGAGACCGTGGTCGGCGGTGGCCTCTGGAACACCTTCATCGACCCCGCGCAGATCGAGAACGCGCTGCTCAACCTCGCGATCAACGCGCGCGACGCGATGGAGGGCCAGGGCAAACTCACCATCGAGCTCGGCAACGCCCACCTCGACGACGCCTATGCGCGCAGCCACGAGGAGGTTGAAGCCGGGCAATACGTCCTGCTCGCGGTGTCCGACACCGGCAGCGGCATGTCGCCCGAAATCATCGAGAAGGTGTTCGAACCGTTCTTCTCGACCAAGAGCGAAGGCAAGGGGTCGGGCCTGGGTCTGTCGATGGTCTACGGCTTCGTCAAACAGTCCGGCGGCCATGTGAAGATCTATTCGGAGGTCGGCGAAGGCACGACGATCAAGCTCTATCTGCCGCGCGCGATGGAGAGCGAGGACGTCGAGGTCGTCGCCGATGCAGGGCCGATCTGCGGCGGCACGGAGACGGTGCTGGTGGTCGAAGATGACGACGAGGTCCGCACCACCGTGGTCGAGCTGCTCACCGATCTCGGCTACAGCGTCCTGAAGTCGGTCGACGCGGCCAGCGCGCTCAACGTGGTCGAGAGCGGCGTGCCGATCGACATCCTGTTCACCGACGTGGTGATGCCCGGAACGTTGAAGAGCCCGGAACTCGCACGCAAGGCAAAGGAACGGCTACCCAATCTCGTGGTGCTGTTCACATCGGGCTATACCGAGAACTCGATCGTGCACGGCGGCAAGCTCGATGCCGGCGTCGACCTGTTGTCGAAGCCATATTCGCGCGAGGCGCTGGCACGAAAGTTCCGCGAAGTGCTGGCCAATCGGCAACGTGGCGATGCTCCGGCCGCCAAGGTCGCGCGCGACGCGCGGATCGAGGCGGACCGGCGGCTGGACGCATCGGCACGGCGCACCGTCCTGCTGGTCGAGGACGACGAGATGATCCGCGCGAACACTGCCGAGATGCTGCAAGGCAGCGGCTTCGTGGTGGTTGACGCGGCGAGCGCGGAGGATGCGATGACCGCGCTCCAGACCGTGCCGATCGACGCGCTGGTGACCGACATCAACCTGCCCGGCTTGTCGGGGCCGGACTTCGCCCGCACCGCGCGCGCGCTGCGGCCGGGCGTGGGGATCGTCTTCGCGAGCGGTGACACCGCGTCGGTTCAGGGCGATACGGATGCGATCATGCTGGAGAAGCCGTATGGGCTCGATGCGCTGACGGCGGCGGTGCTGGCATCGCTGGGCGGGACGGCGCTGGCGGAACCGCTTGCGGCGGACCGGGTGGACCCGGCGGAGTAAAGCTGGTCGGCGTGACTTACGCGACGGTGCTACGATCCTCCCCCGCCAGGGGGAGGTGGCAGGCGCTTGCCTGACGGAGGGGGAGGCAAGGGAAACCTCTGTTCCGTGTCTTCCCCCTCCGTCACCTTCGGCGACACCTCCCCCTGGCGGGGGAGGATCACTCGATACGGATGTCGGCTTTCGCGAGCCTCTTCGAAACTAGGCTACGCGCCGCGGCAAAGCCGCGTCGTCGGACGGGGCTTTTGGCCCCGCCGGCCGGGCGTGATGCCGGATCCGCGCCGGAGCTTTCGCTCCGGCTTGGGCATCACGCCGCAAATTGATTCATTGTATTATGCGCGCCGCCAGCCTTCAGCGCAGCCTCACCCGCAAAATACTCCTTATGGTCGTCGCCAAGATCCGAGCCCGACATGTTCTGGTGCTTCACGCAGGCAATCCCCTCACGGATTTCCTTGCGCTGGACGCCCTTCACATAGCCGAGCATCCCCGCATCCCCGAAATACTCCTTGGCAAGATTGTCGGTCGAAAGCGCAGCCGTGTGATACGTCGGCAGCGTGATCAGATGGTGGAAGATCCCCGCGCGCTTTGCCGAATCCGCCTGGAAAGTGCGGATGCGTTCGTCGGCTTCGTCGGCGAGCTTGGTGCCGTCGTAATCGACGCTCATCAACCGCGCGCGATCATAGGTCGACACGTCCTCGCCCGCAGCAGACCAGGCATCGAACACCTGCTGGCGGAAGTTCAGCGTCCAGTTAAAGCTCGGTGAGTTGTTATAGACGAGTTTCGCGCTCGGAACGACCTCGCGGATGCGGTCAACCATGCCGGCGATCTGTTCGATGTGCGGCTTCTCGGTCTCGATCCATAGCAGGTCGGCGCCGTTTTGTAGCGACGCGATGCAGTCCATCACGCAACGATCCTCGCCGGTCCCCGCGCGGAACTGGAACAGGTTCGACGGCAGGCGCTTGGGACGCAGCAGCTTGCCGTCCCGGTTGAGGATGACGTCGCCGTTCTGCGCGGTCGCCGGGTCGATCTCCTCGCAGTCGAGGTACGAGTTATACTGATCGCCGAGGTCGCCCGCCTCCTTGCTGACCGCGATCTGCTTGGTGAGGCCGGCACCGAGCGAGTCGGTGCGCGTGACGATGATGCCGTCCTCGACGCCGAGTTCGAGGAACGCGTAGCGGCACGCGCGGACCTTCGCGAGGAAGTCCTCGTGCGGCACGGTGACCTTGCCGTCCTGGTGGCCGCACTGCTTCTCGTCGCTGACCTGGTTCTCGATCTGGAGCGCGCAAGCCCCCGCCTCGATCATTTTCCGCGCGAGCAGGTAGGTTGCTTCTGCATTGCCGAAGCCCGCATCGATGTCGGCGATGATCGGCACGACGTGCGTCTGGTGGTTCTCGATCGCGTTGAGCAGGCGCTGTTCCTCGATCGCGTTACCGGACGCACGTGCCGCGTCGACGTCGCGGAACATCATGCCGAGTTCGCGTGCGTCGGCCTGGCGCAGGAAGGTGTAGAGCTCCTCGATCAACGCGGGGACACTGGTTTTCTCGTGCATCGACTGGTCGGGCAGCGGGCCGAACTCGCTCCGCATCGCGGCGACCATCCAGCCGGAGAGGTAGAGATACCGGCGGTCGGTGGTGCCGAAATGCTTCTTGATGCTGATCATCTTCTGCTGCGCGATGAACCCGTGCCAGCAACCGAGCGACTGCGTGTAGTTCGCCGGATCTGCGTCATAGGCTGCCATGTCCTTGCGCATGATCGCCGCGGTATAGCGCGCGATGTCGAGACCCGTGGTGAACCGGTTCTGCAACCGCATCCGCGCGACGGACTCGGGCGAGATCGCGTCCCACGTGCCGTTTTGGTCGGCGATGAGGTTGGTCAACTGGGCGATGTGCTTCTGGTAGGTCACGGGCGGTCCTCGTCTGCTGCGATGATCGACTTGTAGGTATGTTTACATCGCTCAGCGGCCGAAAAGCCCCGAGATTGGCGTGCGAGTGTAACGAACGCCGGCTCCCGGATGTGACGATGTAAACTTCGTGACACTGAGCGGATTCTGCGCGGGGCCGAATGTCCTGATCGATATCAAGTCTTGCAAATTCAAGACCAAGGCGGCGGAACATAGGTCTTCGGACACTGTTGGAAGGACTTCGCAGCCAGGAGACGGTGATGACTGAAAGCGATCCAAGAGATGACGCTCCACTAAGCACGTCCAAGCGAAGCGACGCCGTAGCGGACGCGACGCAGGACCTTGCGGACGGCAAGGGCAGCAGCATCGTTGCCCGTGCGGTTACAATCAATCGCCCGGTCGGCGAACTGTTTGCCTATTTCCGCGATTTCGCGAACCTTCCGAGTTTCATGGAGAATGTCGAGCGTATCGACGTCCTCGACCAGCGCCGCTCGCATTGGGTGGTCAAGGGTCCGGCGGGCAAATCCTATGAATGGACGTCGGCGATTACCGACGAAGCGCAGGACGGCTTCATCGCATGGTCGTCGGAGGATGGCGCCGATGTGCCTAACAGCGGCCGCGTCGAGTTTCGGGATGCGGGCGCGCGCGGCACGGTGGTCGTTGCGACCATCCTGTACGATCCGCCGGGCGGCGTGATCGGCAAGCTGATCGCCAAGATGTTCCAGCGCGAACCCGCGATCCAGGCCCGCCGGGACCTACGCCGTTTCAAGCAGTTGATGGAAACCGGCGAGATCGCGACTGCCGCGATGAACCGCAAGCAGCATGAAGAGGAACTCGCCTAATGCGCGCGATTCTTATTGAGGAGCGACGCTAATGCGCGCTCTGGCATGGCACGGTAAGCACGACGTCCGCGTCGATACGGTCGACGATCCCGAAATCGTCAACCAGCGCGACTGCATCATCAAGGTCACCGCGACCGCGATCTGCGGCTCCGACCTGCATTTGTACGACGGTTATATCCCGACGATGCAGGCTGGCGACATCCTCGGCCATGAGTTCATGGGCGAAGTCGTCGAGGTCGGCGCGAAGTCGACGCTGAAGAAGGGCCAGAAGGTCGTCGTCCCGTTCACGATCGCCTGCGGCAGCTGCTACCATTGCGGCAAGCACCAGTATTCGGCGTGCGACAACGGCCTCCCCGCCGACAATCAGGACATCGCGCAGGAAATCTACGGCCAGCCCATGTCCGGGTTGTTCGGCTACAGCCACATGACGGGCGGCTATGCCGGCGGCCAGGCGGAATATGTCCGCGTGCCGTTCAGCGACGTCGGCCCGATCGTCATTCCCGACGGTGTCGACGACGAGAAGGTGTTGTTCCTCTCCGACATTTTGCCCACCGGCTGGATGGCGGCGGAGAATGCGCAGATCGAGCCCGGCGATACGGTCGCCGTCTGGGGTTGCGGTCCGGTTGGTTTGTTCGCGGTGCAGTCGGCGTTCCTGATGGGCGCCGAACGCGTGATCGCGATCGACCACTTTCCCCACCGCCTGGACCTTGCGAAGAAGTTCGGCGCCGAGACGATCAACTACAAGGAAAGCGCAGTCTACGAGGCGTTGATGGTCATGACCGGCGGGATCGGCCCCGACGCGGTGATCGACAGCGTCGGCCTGGAAGCACACGGTTTCTTCGTCGACAACGTCGTCGACCAGATCAAGGCCTCGACCTTCCTCGGCACCGATCGCGCGCATTCGATCCGCCAGGCGATCATCGCCTGCCGCAAGGGCGGGCGCGTGTCGATGCCAGCGGTGTATGGCGGGTTCATCGACAAGTTCCCGCTCGGTGCGCTGATGGAGAAGGGGCTGACGCTCAAGACCGGCCAGACGCACGTCCAGCATTACATGCCCGCGCTGCTCAACGCGATCATGGAGGGCAAGATCGACACCACCTTCCTGATCTCGCACCGCATGGACCTGGAGGACGCCCCCAAGGGCTACGACATGTTCAAGAACAACCAGAACGAAGTGACGAAGGTCGTGCTCAAGCCCGGCTTCAACTGAGGATGACTGACAATGGCCGATAAATTTGCGATCATCACCGGTGCCTCGACGGGCATCGGCTTCGAACTGGCGACATTGGCGGCGAAGGACGGCTACGACATACTGGTCGTAGCCGACGAGGCGTTGATCGACGCCGCCGCGCAGGACTTCAAGCAGTTCGGCACCGATGTTCAGTCGCTCCAGGCCGACCTCTCGACGATCGAGGGTGTCGACCAGCTTCTGGCGGCGACGAACGGCCGGACGATCGATCTGGTCTGCGCGAATGCCGGGCGCGGGCTCGGCAAGGCGTTCCTCGACCAGGATCTGGCCGAGTGGCGCAAGGTCGTCGACACCAACGTCATCGGCACGGCGTATCTGTTGCAGAAGGTGCTGCCGCCGATGGTCGCGCGCAATGCGGGCAAGGTGCTCGTGACCGGATCGATCGCAGGGTACATCCCCGGTGCGTTCCAGGCGGTGTATAACGGCACCAAGAGCTTCGTCGACAGCTTCGTCGCGGCGATCCAGAACGAGATCAAGGATGCGGACGGCGTCACGCTGACCAACCTCATGCCCGGCCCGGTCGATACCGAGTTCTTTGACCGTGCGCACATGCTCGACACCGACGTCGGCACCGATCCCAAGAAAAGCGATCCCGCCGACGTCGCCAGGGACGGCTGGGACGCGCTGATGTCCGGCAAGGCCGCGGTTGTGTCGGGTTGGAAGAACAAGATCCAGTCGGCGGTCGCCAACGTCACGCCGAACGCCGTGCTCGCCGAGATGCACCGCAAGATGGCCGAGCCCGGCACCGCGAACGATTGAACGACAGTTTCAACAGGAGAGAGAAGACCATGACACGATTTCTGACTGCCGCCGCGCTGATCGCGCTACCGATTGCCGCCGTCTCTGCACAGGCACCGATGCCCGCATCCACCTATGTGATGAAGGCCGGCGCCGGCGACCTGTATGAGAAGACGTCGAGCCAGATCCTGCTCGAGACGACCACCAATCCGAAGCTCAAGAGCTTTGCGCAGATGATGATCACCGATCACACCAAGAGCTCCGAGGACGTAAAAGCCGCGGCGATGGCGGCGCATGTGAAGGTCGCACCGCCTAAGCTCGATCCGATGGGTGCCAAGAACGTCGCGGCACTTCGCGCGGCGAAGGGCACGGCGCGCGACCGGCTGTACGTGACGCAGCAGAAGGCGGCGCATGCCAAGGCACTGACGTTGCAGCAGGGCTATGCCGACAAGGGCACCGTGGCGGGCCTGAAGACGGTCGCGGCCGGGATCGTGCCGGTCGTCCAGTCGCACATCACCGAACTGCAGACGATGTAATCATACGGCGTCCTATCGACGGCGGATTACAGACGGCGCTCGCTTCACAAAGCGGGCGCCGTTCTGCATTCGGGACTCCTAATCGTCTGGAAAGCCATCCCCGGCCCCGCTAGGTCAGCGCCATGGAAACCGATATCGCCATCGCTCGCAGCGTCGCCCTGCGCCCTATCGCCGCCATCGCCGAGAGCCTGCTGATTCCCGACGACGCGATCGAACCTTATGGCCGGTACAAGGCGAAGATCTCGCTCGAATGGCTGAACGCACGCAAGTCTCCGGCGAACGGCAAGCTCATTCTCGTCACCGCGATTAACCCGACCCCGGCAGGCGAAGGCAAGACCACCACCTCGATCGGCCTCGCCGACGCGCTCCGCCATACCGGGCGCAAAGCCGTCCTTGCTCTTCGCGAACCCTCGCTCGGGCCCTGTTTCGGGACCAAGGGCGGCGCAACCGGTGGTGGTCGTGCGCAGGTCGCGCCGATGGAGGATATCAACCTCCACTTCACCGGCGATTTCCACGCGATCACAGCGGCGCACAATTTGCTCGCGGCGATGATCGACAACCATATCCACTGGGGCAACGCGCTCCAGATCGACGTGCGGCGCGTGGTCTGGCGGCGCGTCCTCGACATGAACGACCGCGCGCTGCGCGATATCGTCCAGTCGATCGGTGGCGTCGCCAACGGCTATCCCCGCGAGTCGGGCTTCGACATCACGGTCGCGTCGGAGGTGATGGCGATCCTGTGCCTCGCCGACGGGCTCGCGGACATGGAACGGCGGCTGGGCGATATCGTCGTCGCCTATACGCGCGACCGCACGCCGATCACCGCGCGCGACCTGAAGGCGGACGGTGCGATGGCGGTGCTGCTGGCCGAGGCGATCAAGCCCAACCTCGTCCAGTCGCTGGAGGGGACGCCGGCGTTCCTCCACGGCGGACCGTTCGCCAACATCGCGCATGGCTGCAACTCGGTGATCGCAACGCGGGCGGCGCTCTCGCTCGGCGATTACGTCGTGACCGAGGCGGGCTTCGGCGCGGATCTCGGCGCGGAAAAGTTCTTCGATATCAAGTGCCGCCAGGCGGGACTCGCCCCCGATGCGGTGGTCATCGTCGCGACGGCGCGCGCGCTGAAGATGAACGGCGGTGTCGCCAAGGCGGACCTGGGGCGTGAAGACGTCGACGCGGTACGCCGCGGTGCGGTCAACCTTGTCCGGCACATCGAGAACATCCGCCAGTTCGGCGTGCCCGCGGTCGTCGCGATCAACCATTTCTACACGGACAGCGACGCGGAGATCGCTGCGATCGTCGAGGCCGCTGCGCACCACGGCTCGCGCGCGATCCTCTGCCGGCATTGGGCCGATGGTGGCGCCGGTGCGGTCGAACTGGCCGACGCTGTCGCCGAGCTTTGCGACGGGCACGGGGGCGGGTTCGCGCCGATCTATGGCGACGAGCTGTCGCTGTTCGACAAGATCGATACCGTCGCACGCCGCATCTACCGCGCCGAGCACGCCGTCGCCGAGCCGAGCGTCCTCGCGCAGTTGAAGCGCTGGGAGGATGCGGGCTACGGCCATCTGCCCGTCTGCCTTGCGAAGACGCAGTACAGTTTCTCGACCGACCCTGCCCTACTCGGTGCGCCGACCGGGCACATCGTGCCGGTGCGTGAAGTCCGGCTCGCGGCCGGTGCCGGGTTCGTGGTCGCGATCTGCGGGGAGATCATGACGATGCCGGGCCTGCCGCGCGTGCCGGCCGCCGAGGCGATCCGGTTGAACGCTGATGGGCTGATCGAAGGGCTGTTCTAAAACTCTAAAGTCCTCCCCCGCCAGGGGGAGGATCAAATGATTGCTACCCGAACATCCGCTTCATCGAGCGTTCGAGCATCACGAACTGCCACAAGGTCCGACCGTGTTCCGCACGCCCCATCCGGTGCTCGTCGGCGATCCGCGCGATCGTCGCCATGTCGAACCACCCCGTCTCGCCCAACGTCCGCGACTTGGCGAGCGCGGTCGCCTCGCCTGCCAGCGCGCCACGGAACCAGGCGCTGATCGGCGTCACGAAGCCCATCTTCTGGCGATAGAGGATGTCGCGCGGCAGATACGGCTCCATCGCCTTCTTCATCAGCCATTTGCCCTCGCCGTGCCGCAACCGCATGGTCGCCGGCAGCGTCGCGCAGAACTCGATCAGGCGGTGGTCGAGCAGCGGTTCGCGCGCTTCGAGGCCGACCGCCATGCTGGTCCGATCGACCTTGGTCAGGATGTCGCCGGGCAGCCAATGCTTGATGTCGGCATATTGCGCGCGGTCGATCGCGTCGCGGGCGGGCGCGTTCGCCATCGTCGCGACATAGCGGTCCTCGGCCCGGTATCCACCGAGCTTCGCGCGAGCGCCGGCGTTGAACAGCTGCGCGCGGAGTTCGGGCGTGGTGACGCCGACCGAGCGCGCATAGGCCTCACCGCCACCTTGCGCGAGCGCGAGCAGCGTCGACTTCGCGCGAAGCGGCCGCGGCGCCCAGTCGGCCTTCGGATACCAGCGGCCCAGCGTGCCGAAGACGTCGGCGCGGAGATGCGACGGCAGCAAGCCGCGGACGCGCTCCTCGACCGACTGGAACTTGTAGCGGCGGTATCCGGCGAGCGCTTCATCCGCGCCATCTCCAGACAGCGCGACGGTGACGCTCTCCCTGGCCAGCGCGCAGACCTGATAAGTGGCGAGCGCGGAGGCGTCCGCAAAGGGCTCGTCGAAGCTCGCGACCAGCGTATCGATCAGCCCGAAATCACCAGACTGGACGACGCGCTCGCGGTGATCGGTCGCAAAACGCCGCGCGACGGTGTCGGCATAGCTGCGCTCGTCATGCCCGGCCTCGTCGAACCCGATCGTGCAAGTCCGGACCGCCTTCGGGCTGGCCTCCGCCATCAGCGCGACGACCGCGGAACTGTCCACCCCGCCCGACAGGAACGCACCCAGCGGCACGTCGGCGACCATGCGCGACCGCACGCCGGCCCGTATGCGGTCGACCAGTTCCTCGCCCAGCGCTTTGGCGGAACCAGTCGCGCGGTTCGAGAAGTCGACGTCCCACCATTTGCGCGGCTGCGGCACCGACTTGCCACGCTCGACCAGCAGGAAATGCCCAGCCGCGAGCTTCTTGACGCCCGCGACCATGCAGGAGTCATCGGGGACGTACCCGAACGCCAGGTAATCCTCGACCGCGTGCAAGTCCGGCACGCGGCGAAGTTGTGGATGCGCAAGCAGGCCCTTCAATTCCGACGCGAACGCCAGCGACCCGTCCGCCAGTTCGACATAATGGAGCGGCTTCACGCCCATCCGGTCGCGCGCGAGAAACAGCGTGTGCGCGGCAGTGTCATGGATCGCGAAGGCGAACATGCCGTTCAGCCGGTCGAGCATCGACGGCCCCCAGGCGCGCCAAGCATGCAGCAGGATTTCGGTGTCGCCGGACGTTCGGAAGATCGCACCCTTCGCGGCCAGTTCGTTGCGTAGTTCGGCGAAGTTATACACCTCGCCATTATAGGTGATCGTCAGCGAGCCATCGGACATCGGCTGCGGCGAGCCTTCGAGGTCGATGATCGACAGGCGGCGATGCCCCAGACCAACGCCGGGCGCGGTCCAGATGCCGTCTCCGTCGGGGCCGCGATGCGACAGCGCCGCGATCATCGCGTGGACGCGGTTCGGGTCGACCGGCTTGGGCGTGCCGGGGTGGAAGATCCCGGCGATGCCGCACATCTAGCGCATCCCCGCGGAGTGATCGGCGACCGGCGCGATCGGTCCGAGCGCGGCAAGGAAGCGCGCGATCGGGCGTGGATCGGCGCCCTCGACCGACAGGTGGATCGCCACCGCGCGTTGCGGCCCCCCGAGCAACCGCGCCTTCATCGTTTCGATCTTCACCAGCGTTTCGTCCTGCGCGGTCGTGTCGCCGACCCGGTACCACGTCGCGACGATCCGCTCTACGGGTCCCGGCGCAGTGATCCGCATGACGCTACCGCCTGCAATATTCGGCAAATCGGCGACGCGGACCCAGCGATCTTCCTCGCGCAGCACGCCGGTACCGTAGGCGATCAGTTCCTTGCCCTCATGCTGGCTGCCGAACACCGCGATGCTCATGTCGACCTGCGCGCCGGTCGCGTCGGCGTAGCGGCCGAACAGATAATGGTCCGCGCCGGGGTAATAGGGGGTCCACGGCGCGCGCGTGCTAACCGGAACGCGCTGCCAGCCGGCGATCTCGGGCAGGTCGATATGCGCGGGAAGGGGCTGTGCGCGGCTGGCGACTGCCGCGCTCCACGCCGGGAACGCTGCGACAGTGGCTAAGACCAACGCCGTCGCGATGGCGAGATCGGTCCCGTGATGTGGTGTCGCCTTAAGCTTCGCCGGATCGAACGCGGGATCATCGGGTGCGCGGTCAAACCAGCGCCAGCCGATGGCCATCACGCCCGCCATGACCAGCGCGAAGAACACCCAGCCATAGACGATATGATCGATCCCCGTCGCCGCCTCGACCGAAGTGAGGTCCGCCGCCCAGATCGTCCCGAACGCGCGGAAGCCATTGGCGATAACGGGCACGACGACGGACACGACTAGGAAAACCGCGCGGCGCTTCCACGACACGAAGCAGAGGTTGGCAACGAGCACCCCGAACGCGACCATCGCGATGACGAACTTGGCGCCCGAACAGGCCTCGGCCATCTCGAAATAATAGCGCCCGGCGTGGATCAGCACGCCGTCGACGACCGCGGGTACGCCGACGAGGTGGAGCAGCGGCATGACGATCGCGACCGTGACGGTCTGCAGCAGCGGTTCGAGGCCCTCGCCGAACGGCACGAGGAAGAACGCGTAGGCGAGCGGGAAGAGCAGCCCGCGCGCGACGTTGGGGCCGAGGATCGTCACGACCGCGCCTTGCAACATCATGATGAGCCCGAGGTGGCGCGCGAACCCGACCGAGGCTGCATCGCCCATCAGCCAGCCGAACCCGCCGATCGCGACTAGTGCGAGGCCAGGCCACCAGCCGGTCGGGGTCAGTTGCGCCAGCTCGGCACGGCGTTGCCAGAGCAACCACACGATCACGGGGCCGATGAATAGGCAGTGGCCGAAGGTGGTGCTGGTCCACCAGATATGCGCGAGATCGGCAACGTCGCTTCGGAACGTCAGGAGTATCAGCACCGCGACGACCGCGAGCGCGATGCCGTGACGACGCCATGCGGTCATTCCGAGAGGCCGAGCAGCGCGTCCAGCGGCGCGAGGCGTGTGTCCCAGCCGTAGCGGCGGATGACCTGCGCGCGGGCGGACTGGCCAAGCGCAGCTGCCGTGTCGGGGGCTTCGATCAGGTCGCAGATGCGGTCGGCGAACTCCTGCGCGGTCGTGGCGACATGGATCGTGCCGGCATGGTCGATGCCCTCGGCCGCGGCCGTCGAGGCGACGACGGGGCGCGCCATCGCCATCGCCTCGAGCACCTTGTTCTGGATGCCGCGGGCGAGTTTCAGCGGGGCGACGCAGACGTCCGCGGCGGCGAGCCAGCCCCGGACGTCGTCGACCGCGCCAGTGACGGTGACGTGATCGCTCGCGAGCGCCTGAACGGCGGCGCTCGGCGCCCGGCCGACGATCGCGAAGTGGGTGGGAAAGCGTTGGCGCACGAGCGGGAGGATGTCGCGCGCGAACCAGATGACGGCGTCAATGTTGGGCCGGTAGTCCATTTGGCCGGTGAAGACGATCAACGCTTCTGCCCCCCTCCCTGAAAGGGAGGGGTTGGGGGTGGGTCGGCCCGCTTGGGTCGCAGCTGGTGGAGAATACGGAAGCCGACCCACCCCCGGCCCCTCCCTTTCAGGGAGGGGGGAAGATTGGCGGGCGAAGTTAGCTACCGGATCGAACTTCGCCGAATCGATGCCGTTCTCGACCGCAATGATCCGCCCGGTTGCCCCACCCTCCCGGAACAACCCCGCTTCAGCCTCGCTGACGAACAGGCTGGCCGACACCCTGCCCGCCACCTCACGCTCGAACGCGCCGAGCAGCCGAGCCTCGCGGCGCATCATCCACCGCATCGGCCCCGATGCGTCGTCGGCAAAACCAGCGAACTTGGCCGAATCGACGTCGACGAGATCCATGACGACCGGCGGACCGCCAACCGGCAGATACTGCGCCATCTGGCCGGAGAAGCAGTAGACCCTGCTAACCTCGGGCAAGACACGATCGACGGCATCCTGCATCGCCGCGCTCGCAAATGCGGTCAACGAAACGGGCTTACCTGTCGCTAGCGCTTCAATCGCAGCACGTTTCTGAGACTTCTGGCGTGGCAAGATCGCGCAACTCGCCACCATATCGGTGAATACGGCAGGCGGATCTAAGTCGGCTTCGTCGTCGGCGAACGCCACCAGATGCACCGGCGTTCGCGTCGCCAGATACTGGAGTATATGGAAACTGCGGATCTTGTCGCCGCGGTCGGGCGGAAAGGGGATGCGGTGCGCCAGGAAGAGCAGGCTCACCCCAGGCCTCGGGAAATCCACGGTCCTGCTGCATTGGCCGCCCAGAGCGGGAGCTTTTTCCACGTCCGCACCATCAGCGCGTATTTCGGGTTCAGCGGATTCACCTCTCGCGCGGGGCCGCCGCTGCGCTTGGCATAGAGTCGCGGCTGGGGCGTGAAACCCCAGTTCTTCTTGAACGCCGCCGCCCCCGTACCGGTCTTCGAACGGCCAAAATCGAACCGGGTGCAACCACGCGCGCGGGCATGCGCCATCAGCGCGAAATACATCCGGTCGTTGGCGCGCAAGCCGCGCGCAGCATCGGTCCCGCCGCCCCAATAGGGATAGACAGTGGCGTTGAAATACAGGCTCAAGACGCTCGCAACAGCGCGGCCTTTGTGTCGAACGGTGAGAACATCTGCATCCATCACGCTCGCAACGCTACGGAAAAGCTTAGCCGGGAAGACCGGCGTGCCAAGATTGCGAACCGACTCCGCATAGACTCGGTAGTGCTCGGCCAGCATTGCCCGGTCGTTGCCAATGACGATCTCTAGGTCGAAGCCGAGTGCCCGACGGACTTCGGCACGCTGCTTTCGGGGGATCGCGAGCAGTTCCGCATCGTCATCCGCGGCCAGGTCGCGAACGAAGCCTAGATAGCTGGTGTCATCGCTATCCCAGCCCCTAGGCGCAGGGCCTCCACGCAACTCGACCGAGGGACAACCGGTTCGCAGCGCAAGGTTCCAAGCGCCCGCCGACAGCGGTTCGACCGCATCACCCAAAATGCCGCCATCGACGCCAAACCCGGTCGACACGAACGCGCGCCCGAACAGTGGCGAGCGCATCTCGGTCAACGGCAGCACGCCGTCGATCGCGCCTCCGTTCTCCGACACCAGATAATGCGCGCACTGGCCGCAGCCGTCCTGCGCCGCGAGGCTCCAGGCGGGCAGGTGGAACGGCGTGGCGCCGTCGCTGGCCTCTACGAACGCCGTGATCCGCGCATATTCAGCCGGGTCGCGAAGGTCCGCTCTGCGCACGCCGACGGGCATCGGCGCGGTCACGCCAGCCGCGCCGCTTCGCGCGCTACGACAGTGTCCACACGGCCCCAATCGTGCCGGCCAAGCAGTCCGCGCAACTTGCCGGCCATCGCGCCGAGCCGCGAATAGTGACGGATCTTAGACCGCATAGGTGCCGCATCGACACGCGGCTGCGCGGGGTCGATCTCCCAAGGGTGGAAATAGAACATCGCCGGGCGGTCTTCGAGATTGACCTGCCGCACCGCGAGATCGGTGATCGCCGCCGGGAGCAGCCGGAAGAACCCCCCGCCGGTCGCCAGCTTGCGCTCGCCGAACTTGGCCACCGTCACCGGGACTTCGATCAGCGCGCTGTCGGGCAGCGGCTTGAACCCGTAGCGTGGCGCATCAAGCCAGCCGTAATGATCGTGCTTCACCGGCGCAACGCTGGAGGAATAGGCATAGCCCGACTCGGCCAGTTCGACATGCGCCCAAGGCGTACGCTGGTCGATCGAGAAGCTCGGCGCGCGATACCCGGTAACCTTCGTCCCCGCCGCATCCTCGATCGCCGTCCGAGCGCGCAAAAGATCGGCGCGGAAAAACTCGGGCGTCATCGTGAAGACGCGTTGGTGGTCCCAGCCGTGACTGGCAACCTCATGTCCGGCGTTGACGATGCGGCGGATCAGGGCGGGGTAGCGGTGGGCTACCCAGCCTAAAGTGAAGAAGGTTGCCTTCGTGTCGCGCTCGGCGAACAGGGCCATGACCGCGTCGGTGTTGGCCTCGACGCGCGGCTGGAGCGAGTCCCAGTCGGCCTTGTCGATCACCTTCTCGAACGCGCCGACCTGGAACCAGTCCTCAACATCGACCGACATGCCATTGAGAACAGGCATTTCAGGCAGCATCGTGCCAGGCGGCCACACCGCGGATGGGTGCGTATTCCGGCTTGGTATCGTCGCCCTCGACCCAGTCGACCAGCAGCGTCAGCACGCGACGTAACGCCTTGTCCTGCATGTCCACCCGCGCCTCTAGTTCAGCGAGCCGCTCCTCGACCGCAGGATCGGTGATCGGCGTGTCGACACGCGGCGTGGACACGGGTTCGCGCGGTTCGTACGCGTTATGCGCACCTTTTCCGCGATCCTGCGCAATCATTGGCAGGTCGCCCTCAAGGTCACGTTGCACCGCCCGTACCGTATCGCCGTCGATCACCGTGAGGTCGTCGATCGCCGCGTGCAGCATCACCCGCCCGGCAAGCTGGTTCAGACGACGCGGCACGCCAGCCGACCCGGTGAAGAACGCCGCGAACGCATCCTCGGTAAAATCGGGGTTACCCGTCCAGCCGACCACCGTCAGGCGGTGCGCGAGATAATCCGAGACCTCATGCTCCTCCATCGGATCGAGATGGTGGATCGCGATCACGCGCTGGCGGAGCTGTTCGAGACGCTCCGAGCCGTGGAGCCGGTCGCGGAACTCGGGCTGTCCGAGCAGGACGATCTGCAGCAGAGCATGGCCGCCAGCCTGGAAGTTCGACAGCATCCGCAGTTCTTCGAGTGCATCGACGGGCAAGGCCTGCGCCTCATCGACGATCAGCAGCGTCCGCTTGCCGGTGCGCGCGACCGCGTGCAGCCCGCGCTCGATCGCGGTGAGAAGCTCGGCCTTGCTCAGCCCGGCGGGATCGACCTGCAGATCGGTAGCGACGATCCGGAGCAGGTCGTCAGCCTCAATCGCAGTCGAGACGAGCTTGATCGCGTTCAGGCGCTGCAGGTCGATCGTGTCCATCAGGTGACCGACCAGCGTCGTCTTGCCCGCGCCGATATCGCCGGTGATGACGATGAAGCCCTCGCCCTGCGCCAGACCATAGCCGAGATACGCCATCGCCTTGCGGTGGGTGGCGGTCTCGAACCAGAATTTGGGATCGGGGGTGAGCTGGAAAGGCCGACCCGTCAGTCCATAATGTTGATCGTACATAAGCTGCTCGCCTTCAGAACTGGTACCGCGCACCGATCAGCGCCTGCGCCGACCAGTCGCTGTCGAGGTCGCCGACCTTGAAGCTGTAAAGCCCGAGCGACGCGGTGGTGCCGAGACGCCCGAAATTGTGAAAATATGTCCCCGTCCCGCCGTAAGACCACACGCCGGTATCGCCGGTGATGTCGTCGACGCCGCTGTCGTAATAATTGACGAACAGGTCGGCGTTGACGCCGGAAACCGGGGTCAGCCTGCGCGTGTAGAAGAGCTGGCCGTAATAGCTTTCGTCATCGAGACCCGCGACGACCAAGCCGGGCGCGAGCCGCGGCGCGTAAAGCTTGCGATTGGCATAGCCGATGCCCGCGCCCCAGGTGGAGCGCCCGCGCGTCGCCGAGATCACGCCGTCGATCCCGCGTGCACGGTAGCTGGCGGTCGAGATCGACTGGAACACGTCGTTGAGGCAACCGCCGGGTTGCGCACCGGTGGAGCCGAACACGCAGCCGTTGAACTGCTGGCCGAAACCCTGCTGGTTGCCGCTCAGGAAGCTGGTCGGCAAATTGCCGATACCGGTCCTGAGCTGACGGCCGAAGGTCTGCACGCCGTCATACACGTTGACCGCGAGGCCGACGGAGTCCGATGCCTGATAGGTCGCGGTGCCGGTGTAGCTGAGCGATCCGTAGCGGCGCCCGACATGCCCCTCCACCGAGGTCCGGCGATTGGGCCGCCAGACGACGCCGGCGTCGTAATAGATGCCGTCGGTGCGATAGGCGACGCGGCGCGGCGATGCCTCGTTGGTGACGAAGCGACCGTCGCGATCGAGCACGGGCGTGCCGGTCGCGTCGACGACCGGATCCTTCTGGCTCGTCTCGATCTTCTCGTAACCGACGCCGGCGGTGAGCGCGACATAGGGCGAGATCGGCTGGAGTATGTCGCCGCGACCGTAATAGCCCTCGTAACGCTGCTTCAACTGGCTGGCGGTCTCGCGGTCGTAAGCGCCGCTGACCGTGAGCCCGAACGGAGCGATCGCACCGGGGCGCACCGAGGCGCTAGCGGTCACGGTGTTGCCGATCGAATCGTCGTAGTAGTCGAGCCGTTGTCCACCCAGGCCCGCATCGCCGAACGTCGGCGTATCGACCTTGGTATACCCGAGCCGGTAGTTCGCGATCAGCGCCACCGGGCCGGCGTTGCTGGTGAAGCTGGGGCCGGCATAGACCGAATAGATCTGGCTGACGTTGCTGACATTGCCGACGAGAACGCCCGGCGCCGCGCCGCGGATATCGGAACGCGACCGGGTGGCGATACCGGCGGCCTCCAGCGTGAGGTTCGGCGTGACGCGCGCATCGACGCGCGCGAGGCCCGAATGGATATCGTCGTCGCCGAGACGATCGCCCCAGCCGAAACGATGCTCGTACCGATAGCTGACTTGGCCCGAGATACGCTGGGTCTGGACCGCCGCGTCGACGCCGGCGGCGAGGCTGGTATAGGTCAGCACGTCGCCGCCGTTGAGATCGGCGGACAACGTCTGGTTTGCCTCGACATACGGATTGATCGTGATGCGGCGCGACGATTGCGCGGGTTGCGTCGGCAGATCG
The DNA here is from genome assembly GCF_003053745.1 of Sphingomonas faeni. GTDB lineage: Bacteria > Pseudomonadota > Alphaproteobacteria > Sphingomonadales > Sphingomonadaceae > Sphingomonas > Sphingomonas faeni. The sequence goes on from NZ_QAYE01000007.1 coordinate 175,164, forward strand.
GTCTGCGCGACGACCGGCGTGGCAGGCAGTGCCGCGAGCACGCAACCGCCGGCAATCGACGCCAGCTTCCGGGCCATACGCCTAGTGTGCAGCGTCCGCATCACGACGCGTGCCCGTAATAGCTGCCGAACCGCGCACCGCCCTGGACGAACGACACCGCATTCAGCACGAGCTGGATATGCTCGCATCCGTCGAGCAGGTTCACCGCGGCCCGCAGTTCGTTCTCGGGGGTGTGGTCGGCGCGGACGACGAGCATCACCTGCCCTACCCGCATCGCCAGCACCGATGCCGGCGACGCCGCGAGCGCAGGGGGTGAATCGAAGATCACGACGCGGCGCGGATTGGCCTCAAGCAGGCGCGCGATCACCGACTTGGTCCGCGCGCTGGCGAGGAGTTCGGTATCCATGCTGGTCTTGGACCCGGCAGGCAGGATCGAGAGATGCGGCACGTCGGTCTGGATGACGAGATCCTCGACGTCGATCCGGGTATCGCCCAGCGCATCGAGCAGTCCGGGGCCATCGGTGAGGCCGAGCTGCGCGACGACGTCGGGCTTGGCGACGTCGGCATCGACCAGCAGCACTTCGGTGTCACGCTCGGCGGCGATCGAGAGCGCGAGGTTGATCGCGCAGAACGTCTTGCCGTCGCCGGGGCGCGCCGAGCAGACCAGGATCATGCGCGCCTTGTCGGCGCTGCCGCTCTCCGCGATCCGCGCGCCGGTGATCAGCAACTGCCGCTTGATCAGGCGGAACTCCTCGGCAAGCGGGCCGACCGGCGCACCGGGGACGATCATGCCGTTCGCGGCCAGCATCCCGCGATCGATCCGCACGGTGTCGGATGCTTCGTCGGGCAGGTAGAATTCGTCGGGAAGCTCGTCGCCGACCGGTGCGCGCAGTTCTTCCGGGATCGCTAGGAAGGTGGGGTCGACGAATTCGTGCGACGGCTCGGCCTCGGATACCGGCGCAGACGTCGCAGCAGGCGTCTCTTCGACCGGCGTTTCGAGCTTCGGCGACTCTGTCTCCCGCACCTCGACGACGGGCGGGACCACGCGCGCGACCGCGGGCGCAACCAAGGGCGTCTCAACCTGCGGCGGAGTCGGCACGACGGTACCGCGCAGCCGGGCGTGCGCGTTGAAATCATACACCTTGGCCGCTCGTTCGAGCAGCGAGGGTTCGCGATCAGGCTTCGTCACGGTCATCCCCCTATGCCGCCAGCCCGCGCTGGAGGATCTCTACCCCCAGCAACAGGACATAGGCGACGCCCAGTGCGGCCGTACCGCCCAGGAACATCTTCAACTTGTGCCGACGCTGGCCGGATTGCACGCGCGTCACCACTTCGCCAATCGACCCGATCACCGGCATGCCTGCCGCCTTTTCGAGCCGCGCGGTCGTCGCGAACGTGGATCGCAGCTGCCCCATCGCGAAGGCCGCGCCGATTCCCGCCGCGAGTCCCGCGATCAGAACCCCCGTGAGTAGCAGCAATCTGTTCGGCGCGCTCGGCTTGCTCGGCATCGTCGGGGGATCGATCACGCTGAACTTCACGTGATCGCTCTGCGATTGCGCCTGGCCGACGATCGCGGTCTGTTCGCGCTGTTTGAGCAGCGCGTCGTACTGGTCTTTCAGCACCTGATAATCGCGATCGATCGAGCCCTGTTCGGCGGCGACTTCCGGATCGCCCGACAGCTTCGAATTGAGCAGGTCGAGGTCGCCCTGCAACTGGCTGCGCCGCATCCGCAGCGAGGCGACCGTGGCGGTGCGATCCGCGACCATCGACTGGAGCGACGCGTAGAGCGGGTTCTGCGCGCTGCCCCCTGCACTGCCGCCCGCCAGCGGCTCGCTGCGCGCGGCCGCAGTGGCCGATGCGAGCTGGCTTTTCAGCGCGATCACGTCGGGATGGTTCTCGGTATAGCCGCGCGCGCGGGCATCGGCGAGCTGACCCTGGATCGCCTGGAGCCGTGCGCGCGCCGGCCCGGCCGCGCCTGCGACGCCGCCCGTCCCCGCGACCGTCGCCGGCGTCCCGGCCATCTGGCCCTGGACCGCGGCAAGGCTCGACTGCGCGGCGGCGAGATCGCCGTCGACCTGCGACATCTGCGACCGCGCGGCGCTGATCCGGTCGCTGACCGAACCCGTGCCGGGGAGAGCGCCAAGATAGCGATTCTGGAAGTCGGCGCGCTTGGCCTCGGCGTCGGCGAGCTGCTTCTGGCGCGAGGCGAGCTGCTGGTCGAGGAAGGTCAGGCTCTGCGTCGTCTTCGAGCGATCGCCGGCGAGGTTCTGCTCGACGAACAGGTCGATCAACTTTTGCGTGATCTGGCGTGCGAGCTTCGGGGTCGCGGCGCTCGTCGTGATCTGGAACAGATTATCCTGTTGCGACACGATCTTGATGTTCGGGGCCAGCGCCGCGACGCGGTCGGCGACGTCGCGGTCGCTCGACACGGTGTTCGCGAGATCGGTGCCGCGCACGACCTTTTCGAGGTTCACCGCCGAGATGAGCGTCGTGCGGATCGTGTCGACCGTCATCGGCGCGACCTGTGGCACGCCGTCCATGCCCGAGGGCAGGATCGTCTGCATCTGCACGAACACGCGCGCGGTCGAATCGTAGCGGCTCGGGATCTGCGACACGACCAGCCAGCCGAGCACGCACACGCCCCATGCCACCGCCAGCGCGAGCCAGCGCCGCGTCCAGATCGCATGGAGCGCGATCCGTACCTCGTCGTAGATCCCGTTCATCCCGATCGCCTCAGAACATCGATTCGGGGATGATGATCACGTCGCCCGGCGCGAGCCGGACGTTGGCCGACGAATCGCCCTTCTTCAGCAGGTTGTTGATCTGCAACCCGAACTCGGTCTGCTTGCCGGTCGCGCGATCGTAGCGCACCAGCCGCGCCTTGTTGCCCGCCGCATACTGGCTGAGCCCACCGACCGCGATCATCGCATCGAGCAAGGTCATGTTGGCGCGGTACGGGATCGACGCGGGCTTCTCGGTCGCGCCGACGATGCGGACCTGCTGGCTGTAGGTGCCGCTGAAATTCTCGACGATCACCGAGACGATCGGGTCCTTGATATAGGCCCCCAGCGCCTTCTTGATGTCGTCGCTGAGCATCGCGGGCGTCTTGCCGACCGCAGGCAGGTCGTTGATCAGCGGCGTGGTGATCCGGCCGTCGGGACGCACCTGGACCTTCGACGACAGCTCTGGATTGCGCCAGACGAAGATGTTGAGCTGATCGAGCGGGCCGATGACATATTCCTCGCCCGGCAATTCCTGCTTCGCGACGAACGAGGCGGGCGGCAGTGCGGGCGGCGTGCTGCCGGTCGTGCACGCGCCGAGCGTGGTCGCGGCGAGGCCTAGGGTCAGCAGGGATTTCGATACAGATCCGGAACGCATGGGTAACTTTCTCCTGGCGCCGCACCGTCCATCGGTTGCCCGACGGGCGGCTAACTCAGCCTTCGCTATGCAAGTAACAGGTGAAGATAGCGTTAGGAGCGCCCCGTAACCATGCCCCGCCAAGGCACTGCAACTGCGCCTTATATACCAGTAACGATCTCGGACGCCGGTGGATGCCCGAGAAACGCGGTCGGGCTGGCGCTCGCCCCGTAGGCGCCCGCGATGAAGATCGCGATCAGGTCGCCGACGTGGACGGGGGGAAGCGCGACCTTGTCGCCGAGCCGGTCGAGCGGGGTGCAGAGCGGACCGACGACGGAGACGGTTTCGATCGGCGCGTGGCCCATCCGCGCGGCGACCGCGATCGGGTAGTTGCGGCGAACGACGGTGCCGAAATTGCCGCTGGCGGCGAGCTGGTGGTTGAGGCCGCCGTCGACGACGACGAAGGTCTCGCCCTGGCTTTGCTTTATGTCGATGACGCGGGTGAGGTAGACGCCTGCTTCGGCCACGAGCCAGCGGCCGAGTTCGATCGCGAATCGGGTTTCGGCGAGGATCGCGGGGCGGGATGCGAGCGCTTCGGCCAGCGCCTCGCCGACGCGTTCGACGTCGAGCGGCATGTCGCCCGCGAAATACGGGACGCCGAAGCCGCCGCCGAGGTTGACGAGCGGGGGGGCGACGCTCGCCTCCTCTGCCAATCGCGCCGCGAGTGCGATCGTCGCGGCCTGCGTCTCGATGATCGCTCCGGCATCGAGCGCTTGGCTGCCGGCGTAGATATGGAACCCGCGCCAGTCCGCGCCCGCTGCGACGATCGCTTTCACGAGCGCGGCCGCCCGCATTGCATCGACCCCGAAGGGCGACGCGCGACCGCCCATTCGCATGCCCGAGCCGCGGAGCTCGATGTCGGGGTTTACGCGGACCGCCATGCGCGGTGTGTGGCCGAGCCGCTCGCCGATCGCGAACGCCCGCGCCGCCTCGCCTTCCGATTCGACGTTGAGCGTGGCGCCGGCGGTGATCGCGGCGGCGAGTTCGTCGTCGCGCTTGCCTGGCCCGGCGAAACTGATCGACGCGGCCGGTTTCACGACGAGTGCCTTCGCGAGTTCACCCGACGAGGCGACGTCGAGCCCGTCTACCAGCGGCGCGATCGCGGCCAGCAGGCCGGCGTGTGGATTGGCCTTGATGGCGTAATGAAGGTCGATCGCCGGCATTGCCGCACGAAACCGCCCGATGCGGGCGGCGACGATCTCCATATCGTAGACGAACAGCGGTGTGTCGCCGGCCTCTACCGCCCAACCATCGGCAGTCCGTCCGCCGATCTCCAGCGGACCATCCTGCTGTGCGAACTCGGGAGGAAGGGCACCCATCGGTTTCATGACGCGCTCCCGTCCGTGTTCCCCCGCGAAGGCGGGGGCCCAGTCTGGACCCCCGCCTCCGCGGGGGAACAAGCTCTTACCTCTATCGCAATCGCAGACCTATCCAGCTTCCCGTTGGCATTACGCGGCAATTCGTCCCGCCAGAGATACGCACCCGGCTGCATGAAGCTCGGCAGAGCAGTCCGCAATCGCGCCCGCAACGCCACCTCCCCGTCCGCATCCCCGGCCAGCATCACAATAATCGCCTGCCCCAACCGTTCGTCCGGCACCCCCACCGCGACCGCCTCGCGCGCCTCCCCACCCGCCAGCACGGCCTCCTCGACCTCGAGCGGACTGATCCGGTTGCCTGCGCTCTTGATCATCTCGTCATCGCGCCCGACGAATCGGAGCAAGCCGTCCTTGCCCTCGACGACGGTATCCCCCGACCAGACCGCCGTGCCGTTGCCACCGGGGGCCGGGCGGAACCGCTGCGCCGTCCGCGCTTCGTCCTGCCAATAGCCTTGGGCGACGAGCGGGCCGGCATGCACGAGCTCCCCCGCCGCCCCCGGCGCAGCGCGCGTGCCATCGGGCTTCACCACTGAGACCTCGGCAAACGGAATAGCCCGCCCCATCGCATCGGGGTGCGTATCGATCAGTGCCGGGTCGAGATAGGTCGACCGGAACGCCTCGGTCAGCCCGTACATGGCGTACACTTCCGCCGCCGGGAACCGATGGCGCAGGCCCCGCACGAGTCGTGGCGTCAGTGCGCCGCCCGAGTTGGTCAGGCGTTTCAGCCGCGCGGCGGTTTCCACCGGCCACTCCGCTTCCAGTAGCTGAACCCACAAGGGCGGCACACCTGCCAGCGTCGTGGCTTCGACCCGCTCGACAGCCTTCACCACGTCGCGGGCGACGAGGTAGTCGAGCGGCGCTACCGACGCGCCGGCTGCCCAGGTGGAGAACAGCTGATTCTGGCCGTAGTCGAACGACAAGGGCAGGACGCCGAGCACGCGGTCTTCAGGCTTCAGCTTCAGATAGTGCGCGACGGAGATCGCTCCGAGCCACAGGTTTGCGTGGCTCAGCATCACGCCTTTCGGCCGGCCGGTGGAGCCGGACGTGTAGAGGATTGCGGCCAGGGTATCGGGGTCGGCGTCGGAGGGACCCATCATTCCGCTCCCCTGCGGAGGCGAGGGGGTGGGAATAACGGGCGTTGCGCTTTGCAATCCTGGCCCCCCGCGTTCGCGAGGGAACAGAGAAAGAAGATCGGCCTCGTCCACGGTCGCGCAGCCATCCGGTACGTCGCCATCGTCTAGCGTGCCGGCTCGCGCACTCTGAGTCACCAGCAACCGAGCGCCGCTATCTGAGAGAATATGCGCCACCTGCGCTCGGCGGAGCAGTGGGTTGACCGGGACATGCGCCAGCCCCGCTCGCGCCACCGCGAGCGGCATCAGGCAGGCGACGCGCGTCTTCGGCAGCCACGTCGCGACGCGGTCGCCGGCCGAAAGCCCCCGGTCAGCGAGCCACCACGCCAACGCACCGACCCCTGCCTCGAGCTCGGTAAACGTCATCGCGCCCGCTTTGTCGACCAGCGCAACGGCATCTAGCGCACTACGCAGCGCGATGTGGTCGATGGGGTACGGAACAGGGTCGAGCGCGATCATGCGACCCTAATAGCGCCAAGCCGTTGCCGAATTCACCCCCACACGCTAGCGGGGCCGGGTTCGTAACCGTTCAGGCGATGCTCGTGATCTTCGAAGGCACTTCCCAAGTCGAAACGACGGTACGCGCCGTCCTCGCCGATATCCTGGGTCTTAGCGCGGACCGCGTCGCTGCGTTCACCGCCGACACACCGCTGTTCGGCGCGCTGCCCGAACTCGATTCGATGGCGGTGGCAAGCGTGCTGACCGAACTCGAAGACCGGCTCGGCATCCTGATCGAGGACGACGAGATCGACGGCGAGATGCTCGAGACGTTCGGCGCACTCGTACAGTTTGCCGCGAGCAAGGCACTGGTCTAGCCTTAACGGGCGGTCTAGCCTCACCCGGGATGACCGCCCTGCGCTTCGATACCTATGACTGGAGCGGCGGCCGCGAAGCGATGCTGCGGTTCGGCCGCGATGCCGGCCCGATCGTCATCGCCGCCCTCCCGCTGTTCGCAGAAGCGAACCGGACGCGCCAGTTCCTCGTCACGATTTTACGCGAACTTGCGGATCATGGGATTGGCAGCGTGCTCCCCGATCTCCCTGGCACCGGCGAGAGCATCGTCGTCACCGGCGAAACGCGACTCCGCGACCAGCGGACAGCCTATACCGAGCTGGCTCAGCAACTTGGCCGGAACATTTACGGCCTTTCGATAAGAAGCGGCGCGCTTTTCGATACCGACGCCGCCCTCGCCGGCCGGTGGCAGCTATCCGCGCAAACCGGCGAAGACGTGTTGCGTGAGTTGGACCGCGCGCGAGTGGCGTCCCGCTCCGCTCGAGCTAGCGACACCGACTATGCGGGCAACACGCTGTCCCGCGAAATGCTGGCCGACCTCCGCCACGCCACACCCTATGCGGGAACGGGCCCTTTGCGAGGTGCTAGGCTCGAATCCGATCCGCGCGACGCAGACGTGAAATATGCTGCCTCACCGCTGTGGCGTCGGTCAGAGCCGGACAATGATACTGTTCTAGCTCAGATACTTGCCAATGACGTCTCACACTGGATTGCATCGTGCGAAAGCTGATCGCGTTCGCTTGCGAAGGCGAAAGCCTTGCCGCGACGCTGGATGAGGCAGACGGGTCTATAGGACTGCTCATCGTGTCCGGCGGCAATGAAATCCGCAGCGGCGCACATCGCGGCATGGCGATGCTGGCGCATCGACTGGCCGCCGCTGGCATACCCGTGTTCCGTTACGACCGCCGCGGCGTGGGCGACTCGACGGGCGACAATAAGGGCTTCCTCAGCGCCGAACCTGACCTGATCGCAGCCGTCGCCGCGTTCCGCCGCGCGGCACCGGGGGTCAGCCGGTTGGTCGGTTTCGGCAATTGCGACGCCGCCAGCACGCTCGCGCTGTTCGGACGATCGGCGGGGATCGACCGGATCATCGTCGCGAATCCCTGGGTCGTTCAACCGGTCGACGACCTCCCCCCTGCCGCCGCGATCCGGGCTCGCTATCACAGCGCGCTACGCGACCCCGCAACCTGGCGACGCGCGCTGACGGGACGGGTCAGTATTGCCAAGCTTCTCAGAGGCTTGAAAAGAGTTGTGACCGCCAAGACTGAAGAGCGTGCTTCACTAGCGACCAACGTCTTGACCGCACTTGACGGCTGGCACAACGACGCCGCCATCGTCCTTGCGACGGGCGACGCGACCGCGATGGCCTTTGCGGCACGGTATCGCGGTGGCGCGAAGGTGAAGCGGTTCGATACGGCGTCCCATAGCTTTGCCGGGGCGGAGAACGCCGCCGCGCTCCACGCCGCGATCGTCGACGGGATGGCGCAGGAGTAGCTGCCCGTCATCCTGACAAACGGGAGCGCCAAGGCCATGAACGCTATCGTTTGGAACCCTGGGTCCCGACTTTCGTCAGGATGACGATGGACGAAGGCCGCGAGCGTTATTCCGCGGCTTCGGCCAGTTCCGCAAACTCGGCCGCCGCGAGGAACCGCTCGGCGTCCAGCGCCGCCATGCAGCCCGTCCCCGCCGCCGTCACCGCCTGCCGGTACACCTTGTCCGCGACATCGCCGCACGCGAACACGCCCTCGACGCTAGTCCGGGTCGACCCGGTCTCGACCGAGATGTACCCGTCCGAATCGAGATCGATATGGCCGCGGAACAGCTCCGTCGCCGGATGATGCCCGATCGCCACGAACCCGCCATCGACCGCAAGCCGCGAGCGCTCGCCGGTGACCGTGTCCTCGAGCTCCAGCGCGACCAGCCCTGCATTGCCGCCGCCATCGACGAACTCGCGCACCTCCTTGTTCCAGAGCACCGTCACGCCCTTGTGCGCGAACAGGCGTTCCTGGAGTATCTTCTCCGAGCGCAGCGAATCGCGGCGGTGGATCAGCGTCACGTCGGGCGAATGGTTGGTGAGGTACAGCGCCTCCTCGACCGCGGTGTTGCCGCCGCCGATGACGGCGACCTTCTTGCCGCGGTAGAAGAACCCGTCGCAGGTCGCGCAGGCGCTGACGCCCTTGCCCTTCATCGGCTCCTCGCTGTCGATGCCGAGCCATTTCGCCTGCGCGCCGGTCGCGATCACCAGCGTATCGCCCTCGTACACGTCGCCGCTATCGCCGATCAGGCGGAACGGGCGGCTGGTCAGGTCGACCTGGACGATCGTGTCCCACATCATCCGCGTACCGACATGCTCGGCCTGTCCTTGCATCTGCTCCATCAGCCACGGGCCCTGGATCACGTCCTTGAAGCCGGGATAGTTCTCGACGTCGGTGGTCGTGGTCAGCTGGCCGCCGGGCTGGATGCCCTGCACGACGATCGGCGCCATCCCGGCACGCGCGCCATAGATCGCGGCGGAGAGCCCGGCGGGGCCCGAGCCGAGGATAAGCATGCGGGTCGTGTGCGTCGTCATCGGAGTTCCTTGGAGATTCGAGATCTCATCTAGGGGATGCGCGCCAGGATTTGAACCGCCGGTAAATCTGTCGCGCCTGCATCGAAAGCTTTGCCGCTTCGTTGAAGGGCAAAAGCGGAGATGAGCATGAGCGACGACCGGACCGTAGAGATCGAGGACTACACGGCACCAGCAGGCGGCTGGGGCTCGATGAAGTCCCTCGTCGAGATTTCCGCACGGGAAAAGGTCGGGCCTGAGATCGTCCGCGAACTGGCGCGCCAGAACAAGCCGGATGGCTTTGCATGCGTCAGCTGCGCCTGGGGCAAGCCGGCGCATCCGCACGTCGCGGAATTCTGCGAGAACGGGGCGAAGGCGACCGCGTGGGAGCTGACTTCGTTCCGCGTGACGCCGGCATTCTTTGAGCAGCATACGGTCAGCGAGTTGATCGGCTGGAAGGACTACGATCTCGAACAGGCCGGGCGGCTTACGCACCCACTGAAGTATGATGCCGCGACCGACAAGTATGCCGCGTGCAGCTGGGACGAGGCGTTCGCGGGCATAGGCGCCAAGCTGAAGACCTATGACCCGACCAAAGTCATCTTCTACGCCTCGGGCCGCGCCAGCCTCGAGACTTCGTACATGTATAGCTTGCTCGCGCGGATGTATGGCAGCCAGAACCTGCCCGACAGCTCGAATATGTGCCACGAGACGACCTCGGTCGGGCTGAAGTCGGCGATCGGTTCGGCGGTTGGCACGATCCACCTGTCGGACTATGAAAAATGCGACGCGATCTTCTACTTCGGGCAGAACCCAGGTGTGAACAGCCCGCGGTTCCTGCATCCGCTGCGGGATTGTGCAAAGCGCGGCGTCGAGATCGTCGTGTTCAACCCGCTCAAGGAGCGCGGGCTGGAGAAATTCCAGGACCCACAGAACCCGATCGAGATGGTGACGGGCAAGTCGACGCCGATCGCCTCGCAATATCATCAGCTGAAGACCGGCGGCGACGTCGGCGCGATCATGGGGATGTGCAAATACCTGATCGAGGCCGACGACAACGCCAAGCGGATCAACGGCCTGCCCGTACTCGATCACGCTTTCCTCGCTGAACACACGACCGGGTTCGAGGCGTTCGCCGATGTCGCACGCGCGACCGAATGGGCGACGATCGAGCATGAGAGCGGCCTGCCCCGGACCGAGATCGAGGCGGCGGCGAAGGTCTATGCCAAGTCGAAGGCCGTCATCGCGGTCTACGGCATGGGGCTGACGCAGCATGTCGGCGGGATCGACAATGTCCACATGGTCGTCAATTTGATGCTGCTCCGTGGCAACATCGGCAAGCCCGGTGCGGGCATGGGTCCGGTTCGTGGTCACTCGAACGTGCAGGGCCAGCGCACCGTCGGGATCACCGAGAAGCCCGAACTCGCCCCGCTCGACAAGCTCGCCGAGCAATATGGCTTCGAGCCGCCGCGCGAGAAGGGTTGGGATACGGTCGAGGCGTGCGAGGCGGTGCTCGATGGCAGCGCGCAGGCGTTCGTCGGGCTTGGTGGCAATTTCGTGCGGGCGATCCCCGATCATGCGCGGATGGAGCCGAAGTGGCGCGCGCTGGACCTGACGGTGCATATCGCGACCAAGCTCAACCGCTCGCACCTGCTGCCTGGCGAGACGTCGTATTTGCTCCCCTGCCTCGGCCGGATCGAGACCGACATGCAGGGCACCGGGCCGCAGAGCGTGTCGATTGAGGATTCGTTCAGCCAGATTTACGGCTCGAAGGGCAAGGCTACGCCAGCGTCCGAGACGTTGCTGTCCGAGCCAGCGATAGTCGCGGGAATCGCCAAAGCGACGCTCGCGCCCAATCCGAAGCTCGATTGGGATGCGTGGGTGCGTGATTACGCGCGCGTTCGCGATGCGATCGAGGTGACGTATCCGGACCTGTTCAAGAACTTCAACGACCAGATGTTCACGCCCGGTGGCTTCTGGAAGGGCGTGCCTGCGGCGCACCGCGAATGGAAGACGAAGAGCGGCAAGGCGGAGATCAACGTTCCGCAGGCGCTGAACGTGACCGGGTTCGAGGAGGCGGAGGGCCGCTTCCGGTTGATGACGCTGCGGTCGAACGACCAGTTCAACACGACCGTGTACGGCTATCACGACCGTTTCCGCGGCGTGAAGGGCACGCGCGACATCGTGTTCATGAACCGCAGCGACATGATCCGGATGGGGATCACCGACGGCGACGACGTCGATCTCGTCGGCGATGCCGGCGGCAATTCGGATCGTCGTCTGAACAAGCTGCGCGTGGTCGAATATGCGATCCCCGAGGGCTGCCTCGGCGCGTACTACCCCGAGTGCAATTTGCTCATGCCGGTTGCCCACCATGCCCGCGAAAGCCATGTTCCGGCAGCGAAATCCGTGCCGGTGCGGATCGAGAAGACGCGCTGACCGAGCAGCGCATTCTCGGCGTCGTACTGGCCGGAGGACGGTCGTCTCGCTTCGGGTCCGACAAGGCGATGGCGGTGTTGGACGGGCGTGCGTTGGCTGAGCATGCGCGGGCGTTGCTGTGGCCTCATGTCGAGACCGCGATGGTTGTCGGGCGCGATGGGGCGATCCCTGACCTGCCAAGTCCGGATATCGGGCCATTGGGGGGCATCGCCGGCGCGCTTGGGTATGCAGCCTCGCGCGGGTTCACGTCGGTGCTGACGATCGCGTGCGACATGCCGTGGTTGCCGGACGGGTTGCTGACGGCGCTGTCCCGACGTGCTTCCGCCTATTGCCCCGACGCTCCGGTGCTTGGGCATTGGGAGACGCGTTTGCTCGGCAATTTGCTGACCCATATCGAAACCGTACCGCGGCGATCGGTGCGCGGTTGGGCGGAAGCGATCGGGGCTATCCCAGTTCCGGCGGGTGCGCCTATCCCGAACGTCAACACGCCGCAGGACCTCGATACCTTATGACCACGTCGCGCAACCAGGCGATCAAGTTCCTGCGACCTGATTCGATTACCGCGGGAGAGCGCGCCATCGCGGTCGAAGTGCCCGTCTCGATCGAGATCGACGGGCTTGGTTATGCGGTGATGATGATGACGCCCGCCGACCTAGCCGAATTCACGACCGGCTTCCTGCTGACCGAGCGGCTCGCCGATAGCGCCGACGACGTGCGCGACATCGATATCTTCGAGGCGGAGGCGGGCTGGATCGTGCGCGTCGGACTGTCCGAACGCTGCAAGGGCCGCATCCACGACCGCGTCCGCCACCGCACCAGCGACACGAGTTGCGGGCTATGCGGGATCTCTGGGCTCGAACAGCTCCGCAAACCGGTCCCGAGGACGCCGCCAAAGCCCGATACGCCTGTCGACGCTCTGTTCACCGCGCTGGGCGGGCTACGCGCTCACCAGCCTCTGAACGCAGCTACGGGCGCGATCCATGCCGCGGCCGCGTGTGATCGCGAGGGTCGGATCGTTGCTGCGTATGAGGACGTCGGCCGTCACAATGCCCTCGACAAGCTCGTCGGCGGAACCGCGATCGCGAGGCAGCCGATCGACGGCTTCATCCTCGTTACCTCGCGGATCAGTTTCGAGATGGTTGACAAGGCGCTGATCGCCGGTGCGCCGATGCTGGTGGGGATATCCGCCCCGACCAGCCTGGCGATCGATCACGCGCGCGAGCACGGCCTGACGCTGCTCGCGCTCGCCCGCAGCGACGCGATCCTGGTCGTCAACGATCCGTGGGACGTGTTCGCGTAGCAGCAGGCCCGCTGCTGCTACGCGAACACGCCGTTACTTGGCGGCCTGTACCGCGTCCGTCTTCGACGCGACCAGATAGCCGCCAACGACGAAGACCAACGCACCGATCGTGTTGCCGACGGTGACGATCGCAAGATTGCGGATCATGCCGGCGAGGTCGATCGACGAGTTGGGCACCAGCAGGCCGAGCGTCAGCGCGGTCATGTTGGCGACCGAATGCTCGAACCCGGCGGCGACGAACGCGAGCAGAATCCAAGCCATCGCGATGCACTTGGCGGTGTCGCCGGTCATCCGCGCCGCGGTCCAGATCGCGAGGCAGACGAGCCAGTTGCACAGGATCGCGCGGGCCATCAGCGCGGTCGCGTCGACCGACACCTTGTGCACGACGTACGCGTGAAACATCGTATCGGCGTTGGCAAAGATCGCACCGCCGCCGCCTGCCGCGAACACCACCGACAGCACCACGCCGCCGACGAGGTTGCCGATCCACACGACGACGGCGAGCTTGAGTGCGTCTCCGATCGTGATGGTCCGGCGTGCGAGGCCGAAGCCGAGATACATCACATAGCCGGTGAACAGTTCAGCCCCGGCGAACACGGTCAGGATCAGCCCGAGCCCGAAGGTCGCGCCCATTACCAGTGGTCGCACACCGGGTTCGAGCCCCGAGCCCGTGCTGAGCGCGAGGATCATCGCGATGCCGATATACGTGCCCGCGAGGATCGCGCCCGCGAAGAACCCCGCGGGAGAGCGCCGCAACGCCTCCGCCTTGGTCGCCGCTAGGGTCGCGTAGGTGTCGATCGTCGACGAATAGCCGGTGCTCATGCGTGTACTTTACTCTCGTGCCCGACGATCCCCGCGCGCACCACGCCGCGATCCGAACCCATGTCGGCGGCGGCGGGACGAACGGTCACGGGGATGGATTTGTAGGACGGGGTGAAGCTCTGCGGATCGTGATCCTCGAGCGCGATCAGCGGCTGCGTCTCGGGATAGTAGGAGGCGACGCAGCCATCGGGCAGCGCGTAGCGGACCAGCATCAGCTTCTGCACGACACGATCGGGCCGCGCGAACTGAAGCGCGGTCGCGATGTCGACGACGTCGCCTTCCTTGTGCCCGAGCCGTGCCATGTCGCGCTCGTTCATGAACAGGATGTCGCGGCGCCCGAACACACCGCGATAGCGATCGTCGAGGCTGTAGACGGTGGTGTTGTACTGATCGTGCGCGCGCAGCGTTGTGAGCCGCAGCACGGTCGGATCGCCCGCGCTCTCGTCCTCCTCGACACCCTTGGCGACGATGAAGTTCGCCTTGCCGCTGTCCGTCTTCCACTCGCGCATCGCTGCCGAGTTCGGCAGGTGGAAGCCGCCCGGCTTGCGGATACGTGCGTTGTAGTCGGCGAACGCGGGGAAGACCGCCTCGATCTTGTCGCGGATCAGGCTGTAGTCGCCGACATAGGCATCCCAGTCGATCTCGACCGGCGATCCCCTGACTGCCAGCGTCGCCTTGGCGATCTCGCCGACGATCCAGATCTCCGACTTCACGTTGTCGCCCGGCGGCATCAGGAAGCCGCGCGAGGCATGGACCATCGACATCGAATCCTCGACCGTGACCGATTGCTGGCCGGTGGCCTGCATGTCGAGTTCGGTCCGACCGAGGCACGGCAGGACGTAGGTCGCCTTCGCCATCAGCAACTGCGTGCGGTTGAGCTTGGTGGTGATGTGGACCGCGAGATCCAGGTTGCGGAACCCTTCCGCGCAAGCCTGCGGATCGGACGAGGCGATCGCAAGGTTGCCGCCGAGGCAGACGATCGCCTTGGCATGGCCGTCGCGCATCGCCGCGATGCTCTCGACGACCGAATGGCCGTGCTCGCGGGGCGGCTCGAACCCGAACACGTCGCGCATGTTGTCGAGCAGCAGGGGCATCGGGCGCTCGGTGATGCCGACGGTGCGGTCGCCCTGGACATTGCTGTGGCCCCGCAGGGGGCAGATGCCAGCGCCGGGGCGGCCCATGTTGCCGCGGAGCAGAAGGAGGTTCGCGATCTGCTGAACGTTGGTGGTACCGGTGCGGTGCTGGGTGACGCCCATGCCGTAGCAGCAGATCGTCGACTTCGACTTCGCATAGGCGAGCGCGACTTCCTCAAGATCACTGCGGGAGAGGCCGCTGGAGCGCTCGATATCCGCCCATTCGGTCGTCGCGAGATCGGCGATATAGTCGTCGAGGCCCGCGGTATGCTCGGCGATGAACGCGTGATCGAGCGCGGGTTCGCCACCCGACACCTTGGCCGCCTCGTCGAGCGCGACCAGAGCCTTGGCGATGCCCTTCAGCGCGGCTGCGTCGCCGCCGACCTTCACCTGATAATAGCTGCTGGCGATCGGGGTGGCCGACATCGTCGCCATCTCGACCACCGACTGCGGCGATTCGAAGCGTTCGAGCGAGCGTTCCTTGAGCGGGTTGAAGACGATGATCTTGCCGCCGCGCTTCGACACTTCGCGCAACGTCGCCATCATCCGCGGATGGTTGGTGCCGGGGTTGTGGCCGATCGACAGGATCAGGTCGGCGTGGTCGAAATCCTCGAGGCTGACGGTGCCCTTGCCGATGCCGATCGACTTCGGCAGGCCGACCGAGGTCGCCTCGTGGCACATGTTCGAACAGTCGGGGAAGTTGTTGGTGCCGTACAGCCGCACGAACAGCTGGAACAGGAACGCCGCCTCGTTCGAGCAGCGGCCCGAGGTGTAGAACTCGGCCTGGTTGGGATCGGGAACGGCGGCGAGGCCTGCACCGATCTCGCGCATCGCGTCCGCCCAGCTCACGACGTCATAATGATCGGTGGCGGCGTTGTAGCGGAGCGGCTCGGTGACGCGGCCCTGGTCCTCGATCCAGTGATCGCTCTGCTTCCAGATGTCGGACACGCTGTGCGCGGCGAAGAAGTCGGCGCCGATCGTCTTGGCGGTCGATTCCCACGCGACGGCCTTCGCACCGTTCTCGCAGAATTCGAACGAGGAGGTATGTTTCGGGTCGGGCCATGCGCAGCTCGGGCAATCGAAGCCGTCGGGCTGGTTCGACTTGAGCAGCGTCTGGCCGCCGCGGACGACGATCTGCTGCGCCTTGAGCGAGACGGCGACCGCTTTCAGCGCACCCCAGCCACCAGCCGGACCCGTATAATCGGCGATCCCATCAGGGCGTTTGTCGCGCATGCTCGTCTCTCCCGTAAGGCCGAACCGACGCGAACACCGAATACGCAGCGCGACGCCCGACCATTAACCCAAGGCAATAGAACGGCATTTTACGATTGCGAAGACGAGTTTCCCGCACTTGGTGATCGCTTGCGTATGTCGCGGGAGCTGGACCACGAGCGCCGTGCGCCAGGTCTGAAATGGTAGCGAAGGAGGGACTTGAACCCCCGACCCCAGGATTATGATTCCCGTGCTCTAACCAACTGAGCTACTTCGCCGTACCGTCCGTCAGGGAAGCGTTCTTCCCTGCGAGGCGCGGCCTATAGGAAGCGGTTTCGAGGCGGTCAAGCGAACATGTGCCGGGAAATCGCTTCCCACGGTCCGCCGCGATACCACCACGCGCCCAGACCGGCGATTTCGACGTCCTTCGGGGTGAAATCGCGCTGCAGATTGCCGAGCAGAAGCTTGGCGACTTGCGGGCTGACCTTGTTCTGGATCGTGACGTGCGGACGCCAGCCGCCGGCGTCCTGAGGGGTGAGCATGCCGGTGAACGCGTCGGCGAGGCGCGCACGGATGCCGACCAGCTCGGGAGACTCGATCCGGTAGGCGACACCCCGCCCTAGCGACATCAGCCCACCCACACGCGCCTGTGGGGCACGGATACCCCGTGTTTCCTGATTGAGCCGGTGCTTGAGCTCGTCGAGGCCCGAGGGCGGCAGGTGGTGGAACAGCGTCAGGTGCGCATCGAGCTGGTTGCGCTCGGGCGGGAAATGCTCGCGGCGCATAGAGTCGAAGAACGCGGTGTCCTGGCGGCCGAACAGGGCCGTGACGATGATCGGGGCTGGTCCCGTATCGCTGATCATCAAATCTCGACCTGGCTACCCAGTTCGACGACGCGATTCGTCGGCAGGCGGAAGAACTCCATCGCGCTTTCCGCGTTGCGCAGCATCCACGCGAACAGCTTTTCCCTCCAGATCATCATGCCGGGCTTGTCCGACGCGAGCAGCGTCTGGCGCGACAGGAAGAAGCTGGTGTCCATCATCTTGAAGTCCGCACCGCAATTATGGACCTGGCGCAGCGCCGCGGGCACGTCGGCGTCCTCCATGAAGCCGTAGCGCAGCACGAGGCGGTGGAAGCCGTCGCCAAGCTCCTCGCGCACCGCACGGTCGTTGGCGGGCCAGTAAGGCTGCCCGACGATCTTCACGGTAAGCAGGATGACGCGCTCGTGCAGTACCTTGTTGTGCTTGAGGTTGTGGAGCAGCGCGTGCGGCACGCCGTCCGCAGTCGAGGTCATGAATACCGCGGTCCCCGGCACGCGCGACGCCGAACTCGCTGCCGAGCCGATGAACACCTTTATCGGCATCGCCGCCTCGTGCATCCGGTCGATCATCAGCTGCCGCCCCTTCGACCAGGTCGTCAGGAAGGTGAAGATGATGAAGCCGACCAGCAGCGGGAACCAGCCGCCCGCGGGGACCTTCGTAAGGTTCGCCGCGAAATAGGCGCCGTCGACGGTGAAGAAGATCGCCAGCAACGGGATCGCCGCGATCTTCGGCCAGTTCCAGAGCCGGAACAGCACGACGCCGAGCAGGCACGTGTCGATGAACATCGCCCCGGTCACCGCGATCCCGTACGCGCTCGTCAGGTTCGACGAGGTGCGGAAGAACAGCACGAGCAGGATCACCATCACCATCAGCGCGCCGTTGACGAGCGGGATGTAGATCTGGCCCGCGGTCGAGGCGCTGGTGTGCTCGATGCGAAGGCGCGGAATGAAGCCGAGCTGGATCGCCTGCTGCGTTACCGAGAACGCGCCGGAGATCACCGCTTGCGAGGCGATCACGGCGGCCATGGTCGCTAGGATGACGAGCGGGAGCTGGAGGCTTTCGGGAGCGAGGTTGTAGAACGGGCTGACTAGCGCCTCGCGACCGTCGCGGAACAGCAGAGCGCCCTGCCCCATGTAATTGAGGATCAGCGCGGGGAGCACGAAGAACAGCCATGAAAGGCCGATCGGCTTGCGACCGAAATGGCCCATGTCCGCGTACAGCGCTTCCGCGCCAGTGACCGCAAGGACGACCGATCCGAGTGCCAGGAAGGCTCGCTCGGGGTCGATGATGAAGAACTCGACCGCATAATGCGGCGACAGCGCCCAGAGCACCTCGGGAGTTTGAATGATGCTGAGGATACCGAGCACCGCGATGACGCTGAAATACACCAGCATGATCGGCCCGAACACGAGCCCGATCCGCGCGGTGCCACTCTTCTGCACCCAGAACAGCGCGATCAGGATGACGATCACGATCGGCAGCACCAGGCCGCCAAAAGCGGGCGCGGCGACGGCGAGGCCTTCGACTGCGGACAGCACCGAGACGGCGGGCGTGATCATGCTGTCGCCGTAGAACAGCGCCGTCGCGAAGACGCCGAGCAGGATGATGCCCTTGCTCCAGCGCTTCGTCTTGGTCTTGCCGGAGACGAGCGCGAGCAGCGCGAGGCTGCCACCCTCGCCCTTGTTGTCGGCGCGCATGATGATGATGACGTACTTTACCGTCACGACGATCATCATCGACCAGAACATCAGGCTGATGACGCCCATGATGTGCGCCGCGTCGAGCGCGAGCTTGTGGTGGCCGGCGAAGGTCTCGCGGAAGGCGTAGAGCGGGCTGGTGCCGATATCGCCGAAGACGATGCCGATCGCACCGAAGGCGAGCTTCAGCATGCCGTCGGAGTTGTGATGCCCCGTCTCGAGATCGAGATTGGCGGGTGGCACGGTCGAAGCCGCGGCGGTCTGGTCGACGCTCACTGGACGGTGAATCGGCCCGGAAGTGCAGCAATCTTCATCGAATTTCCGATTTCACCCTGTGCCCCAAGCGCGCGCATTTAGCATGCGGGGTAGAGGGCGGCAACGGCGAGGCGGGCAATGTGGATTAACTGAGGCTGATCCGACCGACGAGTAAGGACATAACGCTACCGCTTCCGTTCTCCTGCGAACGCAGGAGTCCAGGATCACGGGCGCCGTCTTTCCTGGCCCTGGATTCCTGCGTTCGCAGGAAAACGCTAGCGCCTGATCACCTCGCGGATGACGAAGTGCGACGCCAACCGCGTTACCCCCGGCAGTTGCGACAAGGTCTCGCGGTGGATGCGTTCGAACGTCTCGCCGTGGCGGATCTCGACGTGGAGCATGTAGTCCGCCTCCCCGCTCATCAGGAAGCATTGCACGACCTGCGGGCACTCGACGATCTCTGCCTCGAACGCCGCCATCGTCTCCTTACGCTGATCCCGCAGCGTGACGTTGACGAGCACGATGCTAGGATCGCCGCGCGCTGCCTGCGACAACACCGCACGATACCCCGTGATCGCGCCACTCTCCCGTAGCTGCGCGACCCGGCGATGCGCCGCGCTCGCCGAAAGGCCGACAGCGTCGCCGAGCTCGGCGCTGGTCAGGTCGGAATTGGCGGCGAGCAGGTCTAGGATCCTGCGTTCGATCGTGATGCTCAAGATTATCCCGTTTCGGCGGCAACAGATGCAATCATCTTGCAGATGCGGTATCGCACCGCGACCAGTTTGCGAACCCTTCCCGTCCAAGGCGCGCTACTATCGCGCAAACGATAATGGAGCGGAAACAATGCGCGTCGGTGTCCCCAAGGAAATCAAGAACCACGAATATCGCGTCGGCCTGACCCCGCCGTCGGTCGCCGAACTGGTCGCCGCCGGTCACGAGGTCGTCGTCGAGACGCAGGCCGGCTCGGGCATCGATTTCGAGGACCAGGATTACATCGACGCGGGCGCGACGATCCTGCCGACCGCCGCCGCGGTGTTCGCCGGCGCGGACATGATCGTGAAGGTCAAGGAGCCGCAGCCGAGCGAGATCGCGATGCTCGAGCCGCGCCACTTGCTGTTCACCTACCTCCACCTCGCCGCCGACAAGCCGCAGGCCGAGGGGCTGATGAAGTCCGGCGCGACCTGCATCGCGTACGAGACCGTTACCGACAACCGTCGCGGCCTGCCGTTGCTCAAGCCGATGTCCGAGGTCGCAGGCCGCATGTCGGTGCAGGTCGGGGCGCATTATCTCGAGAAGGAGCAGGGCGGACGTGGCGTCCTGCTCGGCGGCGTCCCCGGTGTTGCGCCGGCCAAGGTCGCGATCCTCGGTGGCGGCGTCTCGGGCGTCAACGCCGCGCAGATGGCGGTCGGCATGCGCGCCGACGTGACGATCTACGACATCTCGAACGATCGCCTCGCCGAACTGGACATGTTCTTCTCCAGCCAGATCAAGACCGCCTACGCCTCGAAGGCCGCGATCGCGGCGGCGGTGAAGAACGCGCATCTGGTGATCGGTGCGGTGCTGGTGCCGGGGGCCGCAGCGCCGAAGCTCGTCACGCGCGAGATGCTGAAGACGATGAAGCGCGGCTCGGTGCTGGTCGACATCGCCATCGATCAGGGCGGATGCTTCGAGACGTCGCACGCCACCACGCATGAGGACCCCGTGTTCGAGGTCGACGGCGTGATCCATTACTGTGTCGCCAACATGCCCGGCGCGGTCGCGCGCACCTCGGCGTTCGCGCTGAACAATGCGACGCTGCCGTTTGCGCTGAAGCTCGCCAATCTCGGCGCCGAGGCCGCGATGAAGGCCGACCCGCACCTCGCCAACGGGCTGAACGTCTACAAGGGCAAGATCGCCTACAAGGCGGTCGCCGATGATTTAGGTTTACCTTACGAAGCATGGGCTGGCTGACTCGGGAACGGATACGGAACACGGGTGTTGGACAGAGGAAAGGAATTTCCAATGTCCGACACCCCGAACCCCAAGTCCGAGCCATTCTCGAACGCCGAGAAGGACCCGGACGACTGGACCACCGGCGACGAGAAGATGACCGGTGCGCAGGCAAGCTACCTCAAGACGCTGTCCGAGGAAGCGCATGAGGAATTCGACGAGACGCTGACCAAGGCGGATGCGTCGAAGAAGATCGATGAATTGCAGTCGAAGACCGGCCGCGGGCAGTAAGCCCCTTCATCCCGTCATCCTGGGTTTGACCCAGGGTGACGGGATTATTTTTGGCCGGCGTCCGGCGTATCCTGCATAGCCAGAAATCGATCCAGCAACGCGAGCCGAGTGGCGATCTCGCCCCGATACGAAATGTTGGCTGGCGTCAACGCGAGCGCCTTCGCCCAATATGGCCGGGCTGTCGCGAACTCTCCCGCACGCACGTACGCCAGTCCCAGAAAAAACGGCGGAGCAGGGTGCTTGGGCGCCAACCGCATTGCCTGCTGGAACGCGAAAAGCGCGGGAGGCGAGACTTGGTTGGCATCGTGCGCCGCGAGCGCGTTGGCGAGCCCTGTCCACATTACCACGCTCTTCGGAGCCATCCTGAGCCCTCCGAGCAACACCTGCACCGCCGCGCGACGGTCGCCGATTCGCGTCATCGCGTCTGCTGCAACCAAATACGCCGCCGCGCCCGTGTACCGCTCGAGCATCTGGTCGCGCAGTTCGAGCATCGCGCTGTCGTCCGGCGTTGCAGCAAGCCCAGGCGACGCTTCATGGCCGGCGAGCCCTGGCTGCCCCTGCCACGCATATCCCGCCGCACCGAGCATCAGCGCCGCGGCGACCATCGTCCACAGGACGCGGTTCACCTTCAATACCGCGAGCAGCGCAAACGCACCGGCTCCGATCGCGGCCAGCCAGAAATACCCCATCAGCGTGTCCTCCGCCGAAAGCTCGACCGTGCGATCCAGCCGCCGCTGCCAAGCAGCAGGATCGGCGCTAACCACAACGGCCACGTGAGCCCCGATAGCGGCGGATCGTATGTCACGTAGTCGCCGTACCGCGCGATCAGCCAGTCGCGGATCGAGGCAGGCTTTTCGCCACGCTCGATCCGCTCGCGGACGAGCGCGCGCATGTCGGCCGCCATGTCGGCATCGCTGTCGGCGATCGACTGGCCTTGGCAGACGAGGCAGCGCAGCGTTTCCATGAGTGCGCGGGCGGAAGCTTCCTTGGCCGGGTCGGCGAGTTGCACGTTGGCGTAACGCGCTGGTGGAGTGACCGGCTGGGCGAAGGCCGGCGAGATACAGAGCAACAGCGCGGCCAGAACCTCCCCTCCCGCTCGCGGGAGGGGTCGGGGGAGGGCATGAGACGCGCGCGCGGTTGGTGAGACACGAGAAGCCCCTCCCCTAACCCCTCCCGCAAGCGGGAGGGGAACTTGGTTGGCCCCCCTCACCGCGCGTCCTTCACGGCTTGCACGATATCGGCCACATTCTCAGGCCGGATATCGCCGATGATCTGCTTCACGACGATCCCGCGGCCATCGATCACGAACGTCTCCGGCACGCCCGACGAGCCCAGCGCCAATTGCACCTGGCTGGCCCGATCGCTGCCGATCCGCTCGTACGGATCGCCGTTGCGTCGGAGGAACCCGCCAATCGCAGGCGCGGTGTCGCGGATTGCGATCGCGTCGATCGGCACGCCCATCGCTTTCAGCCGCATCAGTTGCGGCGCCTCGGCGATGCACGGGATGCACCAGCTCGCGAACACGTTGAGCAACCGCGGCCTGCCCTGCCGGAACGACGCGCTGGTCAGACCCGGCTTGCCTGGGACCATCGCCGGCAGCGCGAAATCGGGGAGCGGCTTGCCGACCATCGCCGATCGCACCACCTTCTCCGCCGGCCGGAACAGCCCGCTCGCCACCACCGCAAACAGCAGCGCGAAGATCGCCAGCGGCGCCCAGAGTGCGAACCGCTTCATGTCCATTCAGCCCGTGTTGCCGCCCGTCGCTCGCGGAGCACCCGACCGAGCAGCGACAGCATGCCGCCCAGCGCGATCAGCACGCCGCCGAACCAGATCAGCGTCACGAACGGCTTCCACCAGAGGCGGAGCTGCCACCGCCCCTGCCCGTCCGGCTGGCCGAGCACGGTATAGAGCTGGCCGTCGAGCACTGTGAGGATGGCGGATTCATTCGTGCTCGTTGGCGGGTTGGCGAAGAAGCGGAGTTGCGGGCGCAGGATGTTCTCGCTGCCGCCGCGCGTCGCGGTCAGCCGCGCTTCCAGTGCCGACCAGTTCTCGCCGATCACCGGCGAAATGCCGTCGAGCTTCACCATGTACGGCCCTACCCGCGCCGGCTCACCCGCGCGTACCGCGACCAGCGTTTCCTTGGTGAAGGCGCTGTCCGACGCCATTCCGGCGAGGCTGACTGCGATGCCGAGATGCGCGATGACCATGCCGTAGGTGAAAAGCGGCGTGCGCTTCAGGTTGCGCTTCCACAACGGCGCGACACTGGCGACGGCGAGCCCTGCGGCGAGCGACAGCCCGGCCCAGGGAAGCACGCCCGGCCAGACGAACAGCAACGCGATTGCCGCGACCAGCGTCGCGCCGATCGGCAGCATCACGCGGCGCAGCACCGCCTTCGCATCGTCACGCCGCCAGCGCAGCAACGGCCCGACCGCCATAACCGCGACCAGCAGCAACGCGATCGGCCCCGCCGCCTTGTTGAAGAACGGCGGCCCGACCGACAACTGCACGCCGAAGCTCGCGGCAACGATCGGGTAGAGCGTGCCGATCAGGACGATGCCGAGGATCACCGACAGCAGCAGATTGTTCGTGACCAGCCCGCCCTCGCGGCTGACCGGATCGAAGGTCGTGCCCGCGCGGACGGTGCCGATGCGCGCTGCGAACAGCGCCAGCGCGCCGCCGATGTAGATCGCGAGCAACGCCAGGATGAACGCGCCACGCTCCGGGTCGACCGCGAAGGCATGCACGCTCGTCAGGATGCCGGACCGCACTAAAAAGGTGCCGATCATCGACATCGAGAACGCGACGACCGCCAGCATGATCGTCCAGGCTCGCAGGCCGTCGCGGGTTGCAAGCACAGTCACCGAATGGAGCAGCGCGGTGGCGGCGAGCCACGGCATCAGCGAGGCGTTCTCGACCGGGTCCCAGAACCACCACCCGCCCCAGCCAAGTTCGTAATACGCCCAATACGAGCCCGCGGTGATCCCGAGCGTGAGGAATATCCACGCGATCAGTACCCAGGGGCGCATCGCCTTGGCGAACGCCGGGCCGACATCGCGCGTGACGAGCGCACCGACCGCGAACGAAAACGCGACTGAGAGGCCGACATAGCCGGTATAAAGCGTCGGCGGATGGAACGCCAAGCCGGGGTCCTGCAACAGGGGGTTGAGCCCAAGACCGTCGGCCGCGGCGGGGTTCAGTCGCGCGAACGGGTTCGAGGAGAAGAGCAGGAACGCGTAGAAGCCGAGCGCGATCGTCGCCTGTGCGCCGAGCGTGGCGGTGAGCGTGCGTTCGGGCAGCGAGCGTTCGAAGATCGCCACCGCGCCACCGGCCAGCCCGAGGATCGTTACCCAGAGCAGCATCGAGCCTTCATGGTTTCCCCAGGCACCGGCGAACTTGTAGAGCCACGGCTTGGCGGAATGACTGTTCTCGACGACCAGCTTTACGGACATGTCCGAATCTAGAAACAGCTCGATCAGCAGCGCCATTGCGAGCACTGCGAGCAACCCCTGGACGATCGCCACCGGCCGCACCGCCGCCGCGACGTCGTCACGATCGCGCGCGATGCCGATCGCTGCCATCACGAGCTGCAACGCCGCGAGCGCGCCCGCGAACCAGAGCGCGGCGAGGCCTGCTTCGGCGATCACTGCTTGGCGTCCGGTTCGAGCGTCTTGGTCTCATGCATCTTGCCGGCCATCTGCGGCGGCATGTATTTCTCGTCGTGCTTGGCGAGCAAGTTCGACGCGACGAAGCTGCCGTTGGGCTGGAACTGGCCTTCGGCGACGACGCCCGATTTTTCGCGGAACAGGTTAGGGACGATGCCCGCGAAGACTACCGGCGTGGTAGCCTGTCCGTCGGTGACGACGAACTGCACGGTCACGCCGTCCGCGGCGCGCTTTAAGGACCCGCCCTCCACCATCCCGCCGAGCCGAACCGCACGGCCTAGCGGGAGGCCATCGCGACGCACGTCGGAGGGCGCATAGAAGAATGCGGCCTGATCCTTCAATGCGGACAGCGCGAGCAGCCCTGCGACAACGACGGCGCCAAGCGCAAGCAATGCCAGCGTCAGGCGTTGATGCTTGGCCTTCATTTCTCGGACCTACGCATCGCCAGATAGCTTAGCAACGCAATGATCGCGCCGCCTCCTAGCGTCACGACATACGCGGCAGTCACGAACGGCCAGGGGTTCATGCTCTCGCCATTCTGCGCATCCGCGCTTCGGATTTCGCAACAGCCAGCATCGTCCGCATTCGCATCAACACGATCCCGGCGAACACGAACGTGAACCCGGCCAGCATGATCGGCAGCGGCCAGAGGATCGAACCGTCGATCGTCGATTGCGTCAGACCGATGCTCGGTCCCTGGTGCAGCGTGTTCCACCATATCACCGAATAGCGGATGATCGGCAGCAGCACCGATCCGGCGATCCCGTAGAGTGCCGGCACGCGCCCGTCGCCGCCACGATCCGCATCGGCCTTCGCGAGCGCCATGTAGCCGAGATAGACGAAGAACAGCAGCAGCATCGAGGTCAGCCGGCCGTCCCATTGCCACCACGTCCCCCAGGTTGGCCGTCCCCAGATCGAGCCGGTCATGAGACATAGCGCCGCAAACACCGCACCCGGCAGCGCGATCGCGCGCGCGGCGACGCTGGCGAGCGGGTGGCGCCAGACGAGAAACACGATGCTGGAGACCGCGATCCCGCTCCACCCGCCCATGCCGAGCCACGCGGCGGGGACGTGGATGTAGAGGATGCGGACCGTCTCGCCCTGGAGGTAATCGGGCGGGGTCTGCGTAAGGCCTGCCCAGCAACCGAGCACGATCAGCGCGACGCCGGCCCAGAACAGCGCTGGCGTCAACGGCTTGGCGATCTTCAGGAAGCGCGCGGGGTTTGCGAAGGCGTGTAGAGTGGCCACTGGTGGTACCACTATGGCAACAGTACGAGGCTGTCACCTTGGACTTGAGCCCATCTCCCCATAGGGGAGAGGGAGGGGCCCGCCGCGCTTGCGGTGGGAGGGTGAGGGGCGTGAGGCTCGGGTCGTTTACCCCAACTCCCCTCATCCGGCACTGCGTGCCACCTTCTCCCCGGAGGGGAGAAGGACGCTTACCGGCCGATCAGGCGCTTTGCGATCGAGTCCGACACGTCCGACGCGGGCTGGCCAGTGCGGTCGCTCTCGTTCCACACCTCGATCAGGCGCTCCGGAATACGCGCGATCCGTGCCTTCACCTCGGCCTCGTCGCCGTGACCCAGATACTCCAGGCCAACGTTGATGATCCCGCCTGCGTTGATGACGTAGTCCGGCGCATACAGGATGCCGCGAGCGTGTAGCCGTGCGCCGTCCTCGCGGACGCTCAGCTGGTTGTTCGCACCGCCGGCGACGACCTTCGCCTTCAGTGCGGCGATCGACATCTCGGTCAGGATCGCACCCAGCGCGTTCGGGCTGAAGATGTCCGCCTCGGTCGTCAGGATCGCCTCGGCCGCCACCGCGGT
The DNA here is from genome assembly GCF_003053745.1 of Sphingomonas faeni. Classification (GTDB taxonomy): domain Bacteria; phylum Pseudomonadota; class Alphaproteobacteria; order Sphingomonadales; family Sphingomonadaceae; genus Sphingomonas; species Sphingomonas faeni. Next base: position 201,808 of record NZ_QAYE01000007.1, read on the forward strand.
CGCGCCGAGTTCGCCCGCCAGCTTCTGCGCACGGCCCTCGTCGACGTCCGCCAGCGTCAGCACCGCGCCGTCCTTGGCCAGCAACCGGGCAAGCCCGCCGCCGACCGAACCGACGCCCTGGATCGCGACACGCACGCCCTTCATGTCGGTCGCACCGAGGCCACGCTGCGCCGCCGCCTTCACGCCGAGATAGATGCCAAGCGCGGTGTACGGCCCCGGATCACCACCCGCAGCGCCGCTCGCGACCGGCAGGCCGGAGACGTAGCGCGTCTGGCTGGCGATTACCTTCATGCGCTCTTCGGACATGCCGACGTCCTCGGCCGTCACATAACGCCCGCCGAGCGAATCGACCGCGCGACCGAACGCCTCGAGCTGGGCGGTCGTGATGACGTCGCCGGGCTTGGCCGCGAGGACCACGCCCTTGCCGCCGCCGAGCTCCAGGCCCGCCATCGCGTTCTTGAAGCTCATGCCGCGCGACAGGCGCAGCGCGTCGGTCACCGCGCGGCCGTTGTCGGCATAGTGCCAGAAGCGTGCGCCGCCGGCTGCCGGCCCGAGCTTGGTCGAGTGCACCGCGATCACCGCGTGCAGGCCCGATTCGGGATCGGTGAAGGCATGAACGCCCTCGTGGTCGTCGAAATCGGGAAGGTCCCAAACCGCTGTCATCGCCGGCTCCTGAGGAGAATAAAATTACCGGGAGGCGAAATATTATTTTCCAGCCGGTTTTACCAGCCCAAAGCGCTCACGTTGGGGAGGCTCGGAAAAATAATGGGAAAATGGGGCGACCGACGGGACTTGAACCCGCAACATCCGGCATCACAAGCCGACGCTCTAACCAATTGAACTACGACCGCCGCGTAGGCATCGCCCCCTAGCGGGGGTCGCCGGGCGGCGTCAACCGTCGACTTGCCAAAAAGACGTCAAAAACGTCCTTCGATGGCGAGCTTGTATCCGTTCGGGCCGCTCACGAAGCCCGCCTGCTCGAGCTTCTGGACCGCCAGCGGATCGGACGGACGCAGCGACAGCTCGGCGCGGTAGGTCCCTGCCCCCTCGATCCGGAGCGCGATGCTCTCGGTCCCGGACTGGCTCGCCAGCGGCAACAGCAACGCCGTGCCATCACAGCGCGCAGTGCCGCTCACCGACTGCGGCAAGGTGATCCCGCCGACGTCACCCGCCAGCGTCGCGCGGACGCGGCCCTCGACGGCTTCGCACTGGCCATCGCGGAAGCGGACCGAGACGTCGTCGAGGTCGAGCGCGGAGACGGGCACCGGCGCGAACAGCCGACCGGTCGCGACCGTGGCGGTCATGTGGTAAACGCCGAAGCCGTGGCGACTGACGCTCGCCGACCCGCGCAAGGGCTTGGACGACACCGATTCGGGACCAGCGAAGACGATCGTCGCGCGGCCGACCAGCAGCGGCAACGGCGACAGCCGCGCGTGCAGATCGCCGAGCGCGAGATCGCCGAACCGCGCTTCGGTCAGCGTCGCGCCCCAGATCGTCCCCGACACGCGCCGCGCAACCAGCCCTTCGTCGCCGACGCCGACCCAGCCGAGCACCGCGCGCATCGGCAGGAAGACGATCAGCGCGATCAGCAGCATCGCGCCAAACAGCGCGGCGGGGCCGGTACGCAAACGGATCCGCCTCATGCCGCGCGTGCCTTCAACGTGAGCGCAACGCCGACGGTCTTGTCGCCCTTGTCGGTCATCGCCACCGAATCGACTAGGATGCCGAGCCGTTCGAGGCGCGCCAGCCACGCGACCAGCGCCGCGGGACGCGCCGACTGGATACTAACCCGCACCCGGCTCGCGCCATCCTGATCGAGCGAGGCGAGCGCGAAGCCGGCATGGTCCGCCTCGGCGCGCACCGCGTCGGCCAGCGTGCCGGTCAGCGGCGTGGCGCGAGTCCGCTGGATATCGCGCAACGTCGCGACTTGCGCGCGCGTTTCGCCGAGCCGGGTAACCGCGTCGGCGTGACGTTCGCGCGCGCTCGACAGGCCGTCGCCGACCGGGCGGATAACCAGCGCCCAGAGCAACGTCAGCACCGCGAGCCCCGCCATAACGAGCAACAGCCGCCGCTCCCTGAGCGAGCGTCCTTCGAACCACGTCTTCAGTCCGGTCATCGGCCGCTCTCCGGGCTGATCGTGAGTTCACCCGTCACGCGACCGGCTGCCGCCTGGAACACGCCCGCGCGGACCGAGAAGCCTGCGGATTCGAGCGCGCGCTTCAGGTCGGTCGCCAAGGCTTCGCGTTCGACGGCCACCGACAGGCGCAGGTCGCCGTTCGCCTGGAAATCGAGCGCGGTGACTTCGGTGCCGGGCGTCGCACGCACCGCCGCGAAGACCGCCGCGGTCGTGCTGGTGAACCCCAGCCCCGGTCCCCGCACGCGCGACAGGCGCTCGTCGAGCTGGCGGCTGGCGTCGACGACCGTCTCGCCGCGCGGCAAACCGGTGACCGCCACCGTATTGGCCTCCGCCTCCAACGCATCCGCGCCGAAGCTGTATTTGGCGATGCGAACGAGCGAGATCGCCAGCGTCACGGCCAGGATCGTCAGCGACAGCAGCGCAAGCCGTCGGATCAGCCCCCAGTCGATCGCGAACCTTCGCCGCCGCGCGAACGGCCCCTGTCGAAGATCCAGCGGGGGCGACGCGACGGCGGCGACGATCGCTGCCTCCAGCGTATCGCGGTCGATCGTCGCGGGCGCGGTGCCGCCGGTCACCAGCTCCGTCAGCCGCGCCTCATCAGCGAACCCGCTCGACGTACTGCGCACCACGCCGCTTCCGCCCAGTTCCGCCCGCGCGTACCCCTCTTCGGGTCGCGGAAGGAGCATCGGTGCCGGGATGAGCGCGACCGGATCGACGCCTGCCTCCGCCAGCATCAGCAGCCAGTCGCGCATCGTCGCGGCACCGACGACGCCGATCGGTCGGTCGCTCGCGCCTTCGTCCCCGACTGCGACATGGAGTTCGGCGAGCGGCGACGCGCTCGCCTCGCTCGCGAGGATTCGCGCGGCCGCCGTTGCCTGCGCCGCGGACCGCGACGGCAGTTCGGCCCAGTGCAGCGTCACCGCATCGGCGGGCGCCACTGCGATCGTCTCGTCGTCGATCGTATCGGGGATACCCTCCCCCTCCCCGACCACGCGCGCGTCCGCAACGCGCATCCAGCGATATCCGGTCTCGCCGGCGGGAAGGAACAGCAAAGTCGTCATGATGGCTCGCCCCATTGCCGCGATACGAGCTGCGCGGGAAGCCGGTTCGCGTCTATCAGCGCACGTTCCTGCATTTGTGTCGTGCCGAGCGTCACGTCGATATCGAGCGTGAACCATTTCGACAGCACCTGCGCGTCAACGCCAGGCGCGATATTGGCAGCGCCAAGCAACGACGCGCCCTTCTGCATTTCGTCGAAGCTGGCATAGCCCTGCACCGGTCGCCGCAGCAGCAATTGCTGCGCACCGCCGACCGACAGCGTATCCGGATACATCATTGCCAGCAGCACGCTCTGCTCGGGCAGCAGCGTGTTGACGTTGATCGGCGACGGCTTGGCGAATGGCAATGTGCAGATCCACGGGCGGATCTTCGTGTAGATCTCCGGCGTCATCCCCGCGATCGCGCGCAGTTCGCTCGGGTCGCTCATCAGCGTGCCGGCGGTGCGGTACGAAGGTACCCGACCGAGATACGCACCGTCCTCGGCGCCCATCGGTTGCTGGTCCTGATCGCTGTCGATCCAGTCGGTCGTGCCCGCCGCGACCTGTTCGGCGACCTGCACGGGTACGTCGAGCAGTCGCATCAGGCGGACGAACTGCGGCCGGACTTCGCCGCGCGCGACGTACACGCCGGGGGTCGTCATGGCGACCAGCGCGTTCAGGTTGAAGCAGTTCGCCCCGTCGCGGACGCGCGCGGTCGCGAAGCCTCCGGGTACCGGCAGGCCGAACGGGGTGTTGCTCCAGCCGCCGGCCAGCGTGACTCGGCTTGGCTTTGGCGCGAGCAGGTTGGAGACCCGAGTCAGCGCCATCGTCTCCGCCGCGAGTGCATAGGCGCGCGCCTGCTCGCCGGTCGCGGCGTTGCTCGCGAGGCGGGTCGACAGCCGGAGTTTCTCCAGCGCCGCGCCGGCCATCACCGCGATGATCGCGACGAGCATCAGCACGGTGAGCAACGCTGCCCCCCGTTCCTGTCCGCGTCGGGCGCCGAAATCAGGTGCGCGCACCGGGCGTCTCCTGTCCCGGAGGGGTGCCCGCGGGTGGCGTGGCGGCGGGACCCGTTCCATCGGATGGCGCGGGCACGTAGCTGGTGCCGACGAGGAACATCTGGCGGAACTGCGTACCGTCGTCGCGCTGAACGGTGAGTTCCATCGCGTCGGGCAACGGCCTGCCGCTCGCGCCATCCCAGCGATCGCTCCAGGCGCCCGCGATGCGATAGCGGAGTGCTACCTGCCGTACTTTCGTGAGCAACGCGGCAGGCGGCAACGGCTGCGCGCCGTCGACCATCGGATACGCGATCCGCTGAAGCGCGCCGCCGTCGACGCGGTAGGCGACCTTCTGCATGCTGGAACGCGCCGCACCGTCGATATTGCTCCAGCCGGCGCGGACGAGACGGAGCATCGGCGTGACGCCCGATCCGCTCTCGCCGATGAATGCGGGGACGCTGGTGCCGGCCTCGTCGCGGCTGGCGCGGTTCGACGCCTGGGCGAGATCGGCGGACAGGATCGACATCGTCCGCGTGAGCGCGCTGATGTCGTCGAGCTTGGCGCCCGTCGAACTCTGCGCCTTCACGCTGAACGACAGGATCGCAACGCCGGCCGCGGCGATCATGCCGAAGATCATGAGCGACACCATGACTTCGATGAGCGTGAAGCCGGCCTCGGTTTTCGGATGCGTCACATCACCATCCGCGGCGCTGGTCGCACCATCGTCAGGCGGCCGAGTTGCGTGCCGGTCCGGTCGGCGACCGCTACGTCGATCCGCAGCACGCTCGATCCGCCGAGCGCGCTGACCTGCCGCGTCCACGTCCAGGGCTGGCCGCCGTTTGTCTCGACGCCAGTGACGCGGCCTGCGGTCGGTGGCTGCGCACTGGTGACCGCGTCGATCGCGACGTTGCGCGCGACCATCTGCGCGACGAGCGTTTCGTCGAGGATCGATGCGCCGCGGATCGTCGCGCTTTCCAGACGCACGAGCGCCATCGCCGCAAGGCTGAACACTGCCAGCGCGACCATGATTTCGATCAACGTGAAGCCGTGTTCGGCGTAACGTCGACGAAGGGTGAAGCCGCGCTCAGCCCGCATCGGCTCTCACGCTGCCGTCTGCGTCGATGTGGACCGTCGCCGCAACGCCTCCGCGATCGAGGCGAATCTCCGCTGGACGATCGACGAGGCCGGTCGGGTCGAACGTCACGCGCAGGCGGCCGCTGGTGTCGCCGATGCTGGCCCTGGTACCTTCGTCCCAGCGCTCGACGCGCATGGGTTTCTCGGCGATCGGCGTCCAGCCGCCGGCGAGCCGACGGTCGAAGCCGTACCCGCCACCGCTGATCCAGACGCTCACCGGGCGTGCCTCGACGATCGCCGAATCGTGCGCCGCGCGGGTGCGCAGGGCGAAGCGCGTCGCCTCGTCGAGCACGCGGCCGCGCGGGTCCGGCATGACGAGCACGGCCACAGCGGAGGCCAGGCCGATGATCGTGACGACGACCATCAGCTCGACCAGCGTGAAGCCACTTTCGCGTCTCCGCGAAAGTGTCCCCGCGCAGGCGGGGACCCAGTCCAAGGACCTATTGCCAGCTGCCGATATCGGCATCGATCCCCTCGCCGCCTTCCTTGCCGTCGGCGCCGAAGGTCCAGACGTCGGCCTCGCCGTGCGCGCCGGGCGAAGCATAGAGATACGGGCGACCCCAGGGATCGTTCGGCAGCTTCTTGAGATACCCGCCACGCTGGTAGCGCGATGGATCGGCGAGACCCGCGGGTGCCGAGACGAGCGCGTTCAGCCCTTGCGTGGTGTTGGGGAAGGTCATGTTCTGGAGCTTGTAGAGCTCCAGCCCGCCCTCGATCTGGGCGATGTCGGCCTTCGCCTTCTGGATCCGCGCGGTGTCGCCCGAGGGCAGCACGTTGAGCGCGACGATCGTCGCCAACAGGCCGATGATGACGATCACGACCATCAGCTCGACGAGGGTAAAGCCGGCCTCGCGGCGCTTCTTTTTATCTTCGGGACGCATGAACAACCTCATTGTCCGGCCAGCGTGTTGAGCTGGAGGATCGGGAGCAGGATGGATAGCACGATCGTCGCGACGATGCCGCCCATCACGACGATGATCAGCGGTTCGAGCAGCGACAATGCGGTGGCGGTGAAACGGTCGAACTCGCGTTCGAGATAGTCGGCGGCGCGCTCCAGCATCTCGTCGAGACGACCTGCCGCCTCTCCGCTCGCCGCGAGATAGGTCAGCAGCGGCGGGAAGACGCCGGCGCGGCGCATCGCGGCGGAGAGCGAACCACCGCCGCGGATCGCGTCGACGATCTGGTCCGACGCCTGGCGGAGACGACGGTTGTGGATCGTGCTCGCGGTCAGGTTGAGCCCGTCGAGCAGAGGCAAGCGGCTCGCGACCATCGTGCCGAGCGTGCGCGCCATCCGTGCCGCGTGAAGATCGCGGATCAGGCGACCGAGCAGCGGGATGCGGAGCAGCCAGCCATCGAACGCGAGTCGCAAAGTCGGGTCCTTCAGCGCCCGCCACCCGGCGAGACCGCCACCGACGACGATCAGCAGCATCACCCACCAGTATCCGACGAGGAACGCCGAGAACGCCATCACCATCCGCGTGAGCAGCGGGAGTTGCTGGCCGACCGTGTCGAATTGCTCGACGACCTGCGGCACCACGAACATCATCAGCGCGGTGACAACGCCGAACGCGACGAGCGCGAGAATCGAGGGATAGGCGAGCGCGGTGATGAGCTTGCCGCGGATCTCGGCCTGGCGTTCGAGCAGCGCCGCGAGCCGGTCGAGAATGGTCGGGAGCGAGCCCGAGCTTTCACCCGCCGAGACCATCGCACGGTAGAGCGGCGGAAAGCTTTTCGGCTCACGCGCCATCGCGTCGGCGAGGCGACGGCCTTCGACCACGCCGGCGTGGACGTGCTGGACTATCGTGCGGACGCTGTCCTGTTCGGTCTGGCGCGTAATCGTACGGAGCGATTCCTCCAGCGGCGAGACGCGGTTGAGGGTGGCGAGCTGGCGGGTGAAGAGCGTGAGGTTCTTACCCGACATCTTCGGCGTGCCAAGCTGAAGGCCGAAGAGCGGGCGGCCTTTGGTCGCCTGCGGGGGTGCGCCGGGGGTGATCTTCACGACGTAGAATTTGCGTGCGTCGAGGGTGGCGCGGGCGACATCTATGTCGGCGGCAGCGATGTGACCGCGGCGTTCGGCGCCTTTGGTATCGATCGCGATATAGTCGAAGTCCGCCATCATCCTCCCCTGCAAGGGGAGGGGGACCGCCGCGCAGCGGTGGTGGAGGGGGCGTGCCGCGCACGTTGCGTTGCGCTGCTGGCGGCGTACGGCCGGTGGTGCGAGCGTGGTGAGCCCCCTCCACCAGCTTCGCTGGTCCCCCTCCCCGTTCCGGGGAGGATTTTTAGGACGCTAAACAACTGCTGTATCCTCGACGACTTCCGTGGTGTCGCGGCGGGATACTCGGACGGCTTCTTCGGCGGTGGTCTGGCCGGAGAGGACCAGGTCGCGGGCGGACTGCGCCAGGTTCGGGGACTTGGCGAACGCGTGTGCGGTTATTTCCGACTCATGCCCGTCGGTGTTGATCAGTCGGCGGATCGTGTCGTCGATGCGGACCGCTTCGAAGACGCCGATGCGGCCCTTGTAGCCGGTCTGGTTGCAGTCTTCGCAGCCTTGCGCGACGTAGACGACCGCGTCGGAGGCGATGCCGAGCAGCGGGGCGACCGTATCGGACGCGGGCACGGCCTTGCGGCACGTCGGGCATAGCCGCCGCACGAGGCGCTGGGCGATCACCGCACGCAACGTCGAGGCGAGCAGGAAGCTCTCGACCTTCATGTCGCGCATGCGCGTGATCGCGCCGATCGCGTCGTTGGTGTGGACCGTCGACAGCACGAGATGGCCGGTGAGCGACGCCTGCACCGCAATCTCGGCGGTTTCGCGGTCGCGGATTTCGCCGACCATCACGACGTCTGGATCCTGGCGGAGGATCGCGCGCAGGCCCGCCGCGAAGGTGAGACCGACCTTCGGGTTGACCTGAGTCTGACCGACACCGTCGACCGCATACTCGACCGGGTCCTCGACGGTGAGGATGTTACGGCTGCCGTCGTTGAGCAGGCGGAGCGCGGCGTAGAGCGACGTCGTCTTGCCCGATCCGGTCGGGCCGGTGACGAGGATGATGCCGTTGGGCTCGCTCAGCGCTTCGTTGAGCAGCGCGAACAGTGCGGGCGGCAGGCCGAGCGCTTCGAGATCGATGCCAGCGTTTTCCTTGTCGAGGATACGCAGCACCACGCGCTCGCCGGCGCGGCTCGGCAGCGTCGAAACGCGGACGTCGAGCAGCTTGCCCCCTAACGTCAGCCCCATGCGGCCGTCCTGCGGGACGCGGCGCTCGGCGATGTCGAGGCGCGCCATGACCTTGATGCGGCTGACGACGACCGGCGCGACGTTGGGCGGCATGCGCAGCGTTTCGCGCAGCACGCCGTCGATGCGCATGCGGACGACCAGACCGGACTCGTATGGCTCGATGTGGATGTCGGACACGCCGTTGCGCGCGGCGTCGGCGATGATGCCGTTGATCAGGCGGATCGCCGGCGCGTCGTCGGCGGTGTCGAGCAGGTCCTCCGCGGTCGGCATATCGCCGGCGAGCAGGTCGAGTTCGTCGCCCATGCCGACTGCGGCGAGCGCATTAGCCTGGCCGTCCATCGCGTAGACGTTCGACAGGAGGCGGTCGAACGCGACCTGTTCCACGAAGGTCACGTCGAACGGGCGCGCGAGGTAGCGGCGGAGTTCGAGCAGGACTTTGGGGTCTGCGCCGGCGCGCATGGCGATGGTGAGGTGGGAGTCCGTGTCGGTATGGTCGACCACGACGCCGAATTTTCGGGCGAAGGCGTAAGGGATGGTGATCTGGGGGAGGTCACTGCTCCCCTCCCGTAAACGGGAGGGGTTGGGGGAGGGAATGACATATCCCTCGATCGCGCCGTCCGTGAGTAAGGCAGCCCCTCCCCCGACCCCTCCCGCAAGCGGGAGGGGAGTAGCGGCGTCGATCTCGTGGCCTTCGCGGATGATCATTTTTTGGGCCGCACGACCATCGTCGAGGTGCGTACCGGGACAGCGATACGCGGGTCTTCGATACTGCCGGGGATCGGTGCGCTCGGGATCGGCGGGGCGGCGCCCATGTAGTCGCGGACGAGCTGGTCGATCGACGGCTCGGCGCCCGGCTCCTGCAAGCCCTGTTGCAGGCGGACATAGCCGTAGCGCTGCTCGGTCAGCTTGCGGCTATCCTCGGCGGTGCGCAGGATCGTCGGGCGGATGAAGATCATCAGGTTGGTCTTCGAGCGCTGCTTCGCCTTCGACGTGAACAGATGGCCGAGCACCGGGATGTCGCCGAGCAGCGGGATCTTCTCGATCGTGCGGCGCTCGTTATCGTCGAGCAGACCGCTGATCACCGCGATCTGCCCGTCGTCGACGGTGCGGACGGTTTCCACCTCGCGCTTGTTGAGGATCAGGTCGCTGTTGTCGCTCGACACCGGCCCGGCGATCGAGCTGACCTCCAAGCGCAGGTTGAGCTTCACGGTGCCGCTCGAGTTCACCTGAGGACGCACTGTCAGCTCGATGCCCACATTCTGGCGCTGCGTGGTGCGGAAGGCGTTGTCGAAATTGGTGCTGAGCGCCTGCCCCGTGGTGATCGGAATCTCCTGTCCGACGAGGCTGTGCGCCTCCTGGTTGTCGAGCGTGACGAGATGCGGGACCTGGAGCAGGTTCGAGGTCGTGTCGCTCTTCACCGCGTTGATGATCGCGCCGAAGAAGGTGCTGCCGATCTTGCCGCCGAACCCGCCAAAGCCGCCGGTAGCCGCGAGGATCGACGCGATCGCCGACTGCTGCAGCGCGTCCGCCGCGGCATTGGGGGTGTTCGTTTCGGTGCGCGTGCCATCGGGCGCGACGACCGTCGTGCCGTTGCCGCCGATCGAGCGCGCGCCGATCGCGCCGGCGATCTGGAGGATGTTGGGCGCGGAGTTCGAGAAGGTCGACGCGCCGAACGCGCCACCGCTCGGATCGCCGACGATGAACTGTGCGCCAAGCGTGCGTGCGGTCGAATCGGAGACTTCGGCGACGATCGCCTCGACCAGTACCTGTTCGCGGCGCGTATCGAGCTGGCGGACGACCTCGTTCAGCTGACGCTGGATCTCGGCGGGCGCGGCGATGACGATCGCGTTGGCGCCGGCAAAGCGCGTGACGACCACGGCCGACTTGCCAGCCGACGTGATCGCAGCCTGGCCGGAGCCGGACGTGCCGCCGGAGGTGGGGCCCGACTGCGGGATCTGCGGCTGCGAGAAGTTCGACTGGCCGCCGGACGCACCGTTGGTGCTGCTCGATCCGAAGTTCGAGCGCGACAGTGCCGTCTGCACGGGCTGCGTCGGAGTCTGGCCGACGAGTTCCTGCAACACCGGCAGCAACTGTTCGGCATCGGCATTCTCGAGGAAGACCACCTTGATCTCGGTACCGTTGCGCGCCTTCTGGTCGAGGTCGGCGGCGACCTGTGCGAGACGGGCGACGGTCGTCGGATCGCCGCGCAACGCGACCGCGTTCGAGCCTTCCACTGCGACCACGGATGCGCTCGGGCCGGCGGCGGCGCCACCGCCCTGCCCGCCTTGACCGCCGCCGGTACCGGCACCGATCAGACCCTGGAGCGCGGTGGCGATTTCCTTCGCGCTTGCATTCTTCAGCGCGACGACGCGCGTGGAGGACGTGTCGGTGTCGATCCGGCGGAGGACTTCGCGGATGCGACGGATGTTGTCGGCGAAATCGACCACGACGAGGCTGTTGCCGCCACGGTTCGCGCTGACCGAGCCCTGCGCGCTGACCAGCGGGCGAACGGTCTCGACCGCGGACTGTGCGTCGATCGCGCGGAGGCGGATGATCTCGGTGACGTAGCTGTTGCGTGCGGCACCCGCCACTCCGATCCGGCTCGGCTGCGATGCGGCATTGTCCAGCGGCTGGACGCGGAACGCACCACCTGAGGTCGGCACCGCGACGAGGCCGTTGGCGCGCAGGGTCGAGAGGAAGATCTCGAAATATTCGGAGCGCGACAGCGGGCGATCGGTGACCACGGTCACCTTGCCGGCGACGCGGTTGTCGATGATGAACGTGCGCCCGGTGACCTTGGCGGCATCGGCGATGAACGCGCGGATATCGGCGTCGCGGACGTTCAGCGTGGTCTGCGCGTGGACGCCTGCCGCCAGCGCCAGGGCTACGACGGGGCCGAGAAACAGTTTTTTCATTGGGTGGGCGCGATCGTGATGGCGAGCGGCAGGGTATCCTGGCCGCGTTCTACGGTGATGGGGACGTTGCCGCCGCCCGCGAAATCCTTGACGATGCGGTCGAGATCGCCCGGGCCGGAAACGGGACGCCCGCCGATCGAGGTGACGATGTCGCCGTCCTTGAGCCCAGCGGAACGGAACGCGTTGCCCGAGCCTTGCGACCGGACCGTGAGCCCGCTGATGCGGCCGCCGTCGATGCGGGGGATGAAGCCGATCTCGCTCCGCAACTGCGCGACGGGGATGCCAACGACGGGGGCAACGGCACCGGGCGCACCCGCTGGCGCCGCGCCGGGGACGACCGACGTGACAGCGCCCGACTGGTCGAGGAACAGGTCCTCGTCGGCACCGCCGCGGTCGATCGTGACGTGATCGAACGCGACCGCCTTGAGACGCACGCCGGGCTGGATCTCGTCGCCGACCGCGACGCTCTGCTGGACACCGTCGGGACCGGCGATGATCGCGGAGCTGCGGCCCATCGCTTCATCCATCCGCGTGCCGAACAGGGTCAGCTGGAGTGACGTTACCGTAGCGGGTGCGCCGGCCGCGCCACCGAGGCGGAAAAACGGATCGAAACCGCGCAGGATATCGGCGGGCGAACCCACCACCATCGGCGCGGCCGGGCGCCAGTCGCCGAGCGGCGTGATCGGTGTCACGATCGTCCACGCCAGCCGCGCGCACTGCACCGCCAGCCCGGCCAGGAGCGCGAGTTCGACGACACTATAGACATTCACGACCGGCATACGCCGCAAGATACGGCGCGCCCGCGCGTCCAGCTTCAATCGCATCCGCGACCCACCCCAATTTCCCGCTCTCTTCGTCGCGTAGGCATGCCATGTTACAATTCCGCGTCAATGGCTTGCGCGTTGGTTGCTTCGATTCTGATGGGGTAGCGCTTCGCGTCGGCGATGGGCAGAAGACGCTTATGTCCGATCCTGTCCCGTCCAGCAGCTCCGGCCTGCCCCCCGAAGCGATCATCGCCCGGCTGTCCGTGCCCGGTGTCCAACGCGTTCCGAGTCCGAAGCTCGACCTGTTCGTGCGGCGCGACTTCCTGCCGCCGGACCTGTGCTCGACGCTGATCGAGCGGATCGACGCGGTGCGGCGGCCGTCGACGATCTCCGATTCGAACGGCGACGCGAACTATCGGACGAGCGAGACGGGCGATCTTTCTCCGCTCGATCCGGTCGCGATCGAGGTCGAGCGCAGGATCGCCGCGCTGACCGGACTCGACCCGGTGTACGGCGAACCGCTCCAGGGGCAGCGCTATGCGGTAGGGCAGGAGTTCAAGGGACATACCGATTATTTCGAGCCGAACGGCGTCGATTATCAGCGGTATTGCGGGGTCGCGGGCAATCGGACGTGGACCGTCATGATCTACCTCAATCAGCCGGAAGCCGGCGGCGCGACGCGGTTCAAGGCGATCGACAAGATCGTGCAGCCGGAAACGGGCAAGCTGCTCGCGTGGAACAACCGGCGGGCCGATGGAAGCATGAACCCGGCGACGCTGCATCACGGGATGAAGGTGCGCGCGGGGGTGAAGTATGTGATCACCAAATGGTTTCGCGAGAAGCCGTGGGGTTAGGCTTGGCCTGGGGTCATGATTAGTGAGGCGAGAACGGACGGATTGGCGCAGCGGCGACTTCTGCGCCTCAGCACCTAGCACTCTCAAAGCACCTCCCCGGTGAAGGCCGAGGTCCAGTTGGGCAACGTTGCTGACGGAGGACGGCGCTACGTTACACCGACCTTTCCAACTGGGCCCCGGCCTTCGCCGGGGAGGTGCTCTTCGTGGGAGGTCGGTCGCTCCGACTGCGCTCGCCACTGGAGCGCAACCCGAACGACCGCCCCCTTCCTCAGAACGTCGTGCTGATGCCCAGCGTGAACACCTGACCCAGATTATACCGGTTGATGTAAACCTTGTTGCCGTTCTCGAACGTCTGACCCTCGGTGAAGCGCGTCTTGGTGAGGTTGCGTGCCTCGGCCTTCACCTCGAACTTGGCGCCGCGCAGTTCGACACCCTGGCGGGCGACGAGGTCGAGGCGGATGCCGGGCTTCTCGATGATGTCGGGCAGGAAGCCCGTGCCGCCGAGGTTCGATGGGCCGCGATTGGTTACGCGGTCGCTGGCGTAGTTGAACAACAACGTGATCTGCGACAGCCGCTTGGTGTCCTCCAGCCCGAGCTGGACGTTGACGAGGTGGTCCGACTGGCCGGTGAGCGGCGCGCCGTCGCGGAAGTTACCCGTGGCCGGCGCGAACCCGGTCTGGCAGCCCGCAACCTTGGTCGTCTGGTCCACCACGTTCGGGACGCAGCTGCCGTCCACCGTGATCGACGACTGCGTATAGGTGTAGTTGGCGATGAACAGCAGGCGGCGCGTCGCGAAGAAATCGCTGCCGAGCGTGTCGAGCGGCACGTATTTCTGGAACTCGACCTCGCCGCCGTACAGCTTGGCCTTGGGCAGGTTTGTAAAGCCCGTCTGGAGACGATCGTCGGCACCGGTGTAGAAACCGACCTGTTCGATCGGCTTGTCGATCCGCTTGTAGAACGCGCCGAGCGTAAAGCGCTGGTCACGCGCGAAGAACCATTCGTAGCGCGCATCGAGATTGTAGAGCTTGGTATCCTGCAACAGCGGGTTACCGAAGAACAGGCGATCCGATTCGGGATCGCGGAACTGCTGTGGTGCAAGCTCGCGGAACTGTGGGCGCGAGATCGTCTTCGACGCGCTGGCGCGAAGCTGCATGTCGGGCGCGAAGTTCCAGGTCAGCGTCGAGGCCGGCAGGAAGTAATCGTTCTTCAGACGAGTCGTGGTCGCACCGATCGGGGTAACCCGCTCGTCCGCCGTCTCGTAGCGCACACCGATCGTCGCACGGACGCCGTCGGTCGCTTCGGCCTCGGCCTGGACGTAGCCCGCATGAATCCGCAGCGACGCGTCATATTGATACGCGCCGAGCGGGGTATTGAACTGCAATTCGAGCGAGTTGAGCGGATCGTTGGTATCGATCGCCAGCAGGTAATCCGGACGGAGCAGATTATACGGATAGCCCGGCGCGGTGCCACCGCCGCGCGGCGTCTGGTAGTTGAATTGGAGACGCGACGACGTGCGCTTCGTATCCGAGTAGAAATAGCCGGTCGACAGCGTCATCGGCCGATCGGTCGAGAGCTTGTACGCGGCATCCGCCTGCCCGCTGTAGAGGTCTTCCTTCAGTTCGCTGAAGATGATCGACGCGAACGGCGAGAAGCGCTGAGTCACCTGATACGCGCCATTGCACTGCGCGCCGCCGGTCCCGTTCGGATCCTGCACCGTGATCGGCTGGCCGGTCGTGGTGGTGTTCGAGCAGAGATAGTCGAACTGCCGCTCATACGGCGCATTGCGCTTCGAATTGGCATAGGCGCCGCGGACATCGAGCGTCAGCGCGTCGACGGGCTTGAACGCGCCGACCAGCTGGCTCTCGAACAGCTGGCGTTCGAACCAGTTGGTGTTCTGCTGGAAACGCAGGCCGCTCGAGTTGTTGTAGGTGGTCGCCGCCGACCCACGCGCCTGCTTCAGCGTGTCGTGGATATAGACGTTGGTCAGCTTGATGCTGTTCTCGCCGAACTCGTAGCCGACGCCGATCAGCGCGTTGGCGACGATCCGGTTATCGGTCAGCAGGGTTTGGAAATCGTTGCGGAGCAGGCCTTCGTTGGTGACCGAATCCTGCTGCGTGATGCTGCGGGTGCGGAAGGTGTTGCTCGCGCTGACCGACGCAATTACGCCGAGCCGGCCCGAACCAATGTCGAACACCGAGCCGCCGCTGATCTCGCCCGAGAAATTGGCGGGAAGCTGGTTGTTGCGCTGGAGCAGCGAGGTCGAGGCGTTGCTGAGCGTCGCGGCCTGCGCCGCTGAGATGTTGCCGGTGCCGCTAGGGGCGTTCTTGATGAAGCTCGGCACCTTGCGCGTGCCGTCGTCGAAGCCGATCCAGTCGGCATCGCCGCCATAATAGGTGTAGCCGAGTTCGCTGGTGGTCGCGGTGTCGGCCGAGACCGAGCCGCCGAACGACAGGAAGTTCTTGTCCGGGATCGCCTTGGTCGTGAGGTTGATCACGCCGCCGCCGAATTCACCGGGATAGTTCACCGAATAGGTCTTCTGGACCAGCGCGGAGCCGACGATCGTGGTCGGGAAGATGTCGAGCGGGACCGAACGGCGCAGCGGCTCGGGGCTCGGCAATGGCGAGCCGTTGAGCAGCGACGACGAGTAACGATCGCCAAGACCGCGGACGTAGACGAAGCCGTTGCCGACGATGCTAAGACCGGTGACGCGCGACAGCGCGCCGGCGATGTCGCCTTCGCCGGTGCGCGCGATGTCCTCGGTCGACAGGATCGAGACGACCTGCGGGGTCGCGCGGACGAAATTCGGGATGTTGCGGCCGACGACGACGATGTCCTCGCCGCCATTGGGATCATAGCCCGGCGTCGACACTTCGGCCTCTGCTCCGGCTGCTTGTGGCGCAGACACGTCCACCGGCGTCGAGGTCGGACCGGTCTGCGTCGTCGAGGCGGGTGGCAAGGCGGCTGGAGCGGGTGCGGCGCCGCCGGTCTGGGCGAGCACGGCCGGCGCGACCAGCTGCGAGGTCAGGAGAAGTAAGGTGGCATAGCCGAAGCGCGTTTGCATGGCCGAATATCCAGATCAGGGGGTCTATGGGCGAATGCCGGGGTGGTCTTTGGAACCACCCCGGCATCGCTGCTCACATCATCGACTGCGGAGAGCCGACCGGAGGCGTTACCGGCCGTTGCAGTTGAAGTAGACCGAGGTGAAGATCGGCGGACCCTGGTCCTGCTTCGAGGCATCCGCCGCGCGGATCGTCGAGCGATCGGCCTGGCTGGTTTCCTGCGCGATCAGGTTGAGGCAGGCGACGGTCGCCGGCGTCTTCACGATCCCGTTGATGAAGCGCATGTCCGAACCACCGCGCTGGCGGATCGCGGCCGGTGCGAGCGCGGTCTGCACGAACGTGAAGTTCGAATACTGGCCGAAGGTACGGGGCAGCAGGTCCTCGGCACCGTTCGAGTCGATCTCGGTCGAGAACGAGTCGGCGGTCGCACCCAGCAGGCGCTGTGCGGCGATGATGAACTGCATGAAGCCGCGATAGCCGTTGTCGATATCGTAGCCGTCGTCGTCTGCGCCGGTGACCGCGAAATACTTGATGTTCGTGGTGCCGCCGAAGATCTCGATGCCGTCATCGGCCGAGTTGTGGCTCTGGACGTGATCGATCGTCGTCCCCGAACCGGTGCCGCCGAGCGTCAGGCCCTGGAGCTCGTTGCCGTCGCTGATCGCGATGCCGCTGTAGCGGATCTGGACATACTGCATCGTGCCGCTGTTGTCGGCTGCCGTCGGGCCACCGTAGAAGCGCCCGGTGACGCCTTCGATCGCCTGCTGGCAGGTCGTGCTCGTGCCGCCGGCGTTGTTCGGGCCGGTACCCGTGGCGCAGACCGCGACGGGCGCGCGGCCGAGCAGGATGATCCCGCCCCACTGGCCCTGCGTCGCATCGCTGACGCCGTTGGCGGTCAGGTTCTGCTGCGACGTGAAGATGATCGGCGCGTCGCGCGTACCGACGGCGCTGATCTTCGACCCGCGGTTGACGAGCAGGAGATCGGCGGTGACTTCGGTCGAGTCCGCCGCGATCACAACGCCCGGTGCGATCGTCAGCGTCACGCCGGTATCGGCACCGGTCGTGCCAGCATCGGCGCCGACTTCGGTCTGACCACGCAGGCGGTAGAACACGCCGGCGATCTTCGGCAGCGTCAAACTGGTCGTTATATTCGTCGGCAGGCGGCAGGCGCGGAACGTCTGGACCAGGCCGTCATCGATCGTGCCGGTCGGGCACGCTGCGGCCGAACCGCCGGCGCCGACGGCAGGAACCGCGGTGCAGCGCGCGGTCGTGCTGCCGCCGAACTCGGCCGACGTGGAGGCGCAGGTCCAGCCCTGGAACGCGGTGTCGGTCGGGCCGTTGAGCGCGCCGACGAAGTTGGTGCTGGCGAAGAACGGGTTGATCGACGACGGGTCGGTCGCGGTCGTGGCGGACGTAGCGGCGGTCGGGTACACGCCGGTCAGGACGTTGGTGCCGCTGACGTTGTTGTTGGTGCCGGCGTTGACGATCGCAAGCTGCTCGTCGGCGCTGATCGTGATCGTGCCGTCCGAGCGGCCGCCCGAGGTCGAGGCGAACTGAGCGGCCGTGATCGCCGATGGGGTCGGCGTCGGCGTGGACGGCGTCGGGGTCGGCGTGGCTGGCGGGGTGATGATCACCGTGCCTGCGCCCGGCGAAGCGACGTCGTCGGCACCGCCGCAAGCGGTGAGTGCGAGGCAGGCCGTGCCGGTCAGCAGGATCGTGCCGAGGCGAGTAAAGCTGGTCATGCGAAGGACTCCCGAGTCGTACCGTTGATTGTTCGGATCGACCCAGGCTCCCCCCTGCCGACCGTGACATGGCGGTTAGGCTGGCCAGATGACGCCGCGATGCGATTTCGGTTACGCTTGCGTGACTATGATATGACGGTTCAATGACTGTCGATTGGGGCGCTGCAGGCCCATGGGGTTGAAAACCGCGCTATCGAACACATCTCTTCCGATCCGGCGCGCGATGATTTACAGGCGCTGCCAGAGTCACTGCCCACGCATTCCTGCGTGCGGACGGTCAGACCGATATTACAGGATTATTCTACGACAATGGCCTCTTTCAAGGACCCCAGCTTCCAGGACCGTACGAGCAGCGCAGCCGCCGCCAAGCAGAAGGCGCTCGAAGCGCTGCGTGCCAAGCCGCCGATCGACGAAGCGGTCGTCGCCGAGCGCCTTGCGGCGCGCGAGGCCAAGGAATTGGCAGAGCGCGAGAAGCGTGCTGCCAAGCGTGCTGCAGAGGACGAGGCCAAGGCTGCGAAGAAGGCTGAGGCCGAGGCTGCTGCTGCCAAGAAGCGCGAGGCCGAGGCTAAGGTCGAACTGACCGACGCCGAGAAGAAGGCGATTCGTGATGCGAAGTATGCGGCGCGGAAGAACAAGAAGAAGTGATTTTGGGCGGTCGTTTGGCCGCCCATTTTGATTGAACGACTGCTCGCTTGGAGCAACCGTCTCAAAAAAGACCCGCCACCCCGGCGAAGGCCGGGGCCCAGTTGGCAAGGTTGAGGTAACTAAGCGCAGTCCACCGTTGGCAACTTCCCCCAACTGGGCCCCGGCCTTCGCCGGGGTGGTGCTTCTGAAACGGGCGCAACCCACTAACTAGCTTGTTCTCCCGCGAAGGCGGGAGCCCAGACTGGGCTCCCGCCTTCGCGGGAGAACAAGTAGGTTCGGGTGACGGGCGTGTTGAAGCGCGCGCGCCTACTCCGCCTGCTCCCAACCGCCCCCCAGCGCCTTGAACAACGCGACCGTCAGCTGCCGCAACTGCGCGTCGCTCGACACGAGCTGTTCGCGCGCGGTCAGGACGTCCGTCTCCGCATTCAGCAGCGTCGTCTGCGCCACGAAGCCGGTCCGGTACTGTGACTCCGCCGCCTTCGCGCTGCTCTGCGCATCGACCACGGCCCTCTGCAAAGCCGCATTCCGCCTCCGCTCGGCGGCGATCTGCGCGAGCGGGTCCTCGACGCCGCGCAACGCCTGCAACACCGTCGAGCGATAGCGGAGATACGCCTGCTCGCGGTCCTCCTCGCGCGACTTCACGGTCGACTTGCGCCGGCCCCAGTCGAGCAAGGGGAACTGCGCCGCGCCCGATGCGGTCAGCTGGAGACTGTCACCCGAGAACAGATTGCCGAGTGCGGTCGAGATCAGCTGGCTCATGCCGGTCAGGCTGAACTTCGGATACATGTCCGCGACCGCCACGCCGATGTCCGCGGTGGAGGCCGCAAGATCGCGTTCGGCCGCGCGCACGTCGGGGCGCCGACGCAACAGCTCCGACGGCAACCCGGCCGGGATCGTCGGCACGCCGAGCGGTGCGGTCGAAGGCGTGGCGAGTTCGGATATCAGCGTCGCGGGCGGCTCGCCAAGCAGAATCGCGAGCGCGTGCATCCGGACATCGACATCGGCACGGACCGGTTCGGCGCGCGCTTCCGTGGATGTGATCGAGGCGCGCTGGCGGGTGACGTCGATCGGCGGAACGAGGCCCACCCTGGCGGTATTACCCGCGATTTCGAGCGCACGACGCTGGCGGACGATCTCGCCCTCGATCGTCGCAAGCTGCGCCTGGTCGAGCCGGAGCGCAAAGTACGCCTGCGCGACTTCGGCGGCGAGCGTCACCGCAGCGTCGCGCTTCGACCAGACCGCCGCTTCCGTCCGCGCCCGCGCGCCCTCGGTGCTGCGCCGGACGCCGCCGAACAGGTCGAGCTCCCAGCTCGCGTCGAACCCGACGGAATAGGTCGTGATCCCGCTGCCGGGCAGCGCGATGCCGCCGGTCGAGCCGGTGCCCCCTGCCCCCGTGCCGCCGCTGAACGCGCGCGCGATCGACGAGAGGCCGGCATTCTTACTGAACTCGATATGGCTCGGGCTGGCGCTCGCATTGACGCTCGGCAACCCCTGCGAGCGTGCGACGATCTCCTGCAACCGCGCCTGACGCACGCGCGAGGCGGCGATCGCAATATCGGGATTGCCCTTGAGCGCGCGCTCGACGAGGCTGTCGAGTTGCGGATCGCCGAACGCCGACCACCAGCGTGCCGGATCGACGGTCGCACCCACTGTGGCTTGCGGACCGACGAACGCCGGCGGCACCGCCATCTCGGGAGCGACGTAATTCGGGCCGACGGTGCACCCCGCGAGCAGGGCCGCAACCGCAACCACCATGAACCGCGCACGCATCAATGCATCCCTCCCGAGGGGGCGCCGCCGGTCTTGCCGGAGCGCATGAATAGAACCAGTGGCGCGACGACCAGCACGACCACCATCATCGCGCGGAACACGTCAAGGAACGCGAGCATCGTCGCCTGCCGCTGCATCTGGCTGTAGAGAACGGCCAACGGCGTCGTCGCATCGCCCTGCCCGCCGAACACGCTCGTCGCCTTCTGCATCCAGTCGTTATAGTTCGGATCGAGCGGGTTGAGCGTCTGCGTCAGCTCCGACTGATGCCGCTGCAACCCGCCCGCGAGCTGCGTCTGCGCGAAACAGATGCCAATCGTGCCGCCGAGATTGCGCGAGACGTTGAGCAGGCTCGACGCCTGCGCGGTCTGCGTCTGCTTGAGCCCGACATAGGCGATCGCGTTGATCGGCACGAACAGGAACGGCAGCGCCATCGCCTGGAACAGCCGCGCGAACGCCGCGTCGGAGAACGCGATGTCGGCGGTCAGGTGGCTCATGTTCCACAGCGCGAACGCCTGCACCAGCAACGCCGGGAACAGGAGGAAGCGGACATCGACCAGCCCGCTCAGTCGCCCCGCGAACGGCACCATGACGAGCGTCGCGAGACCGCCGGCGGTCAGCGCGAGCCCGGCGTCGAGCGAACTGTAGCCGAGCACCTGTTGCAGCATCTGCGGAATGAGCTGCGTGGTGCCGAACAGGATCATGCCGGTGACGCCCATCACGCCGATCGTCAGCGCGAAGTTGCGATTCTTCAGCAGCTTGAGGTCGATCACCGGGTCCTTGTGGTTCAGCTCCCAGACGACGAGCGTCACCAGCGACACCGCGGCGATAATCGCCGACATGACGATGAAGCCGCTCGAAAACCAATCCTCGCGCTCGCCGCGATCGAAGGTGAGTTCGAGGAAGCCGAGCCCGAGCGCGACCAGCGCGACGCCGACATAGTCGATCGTCAGGCCGTTCTTGAACCGCTCGTTACGGTCCTTCTTCACTTGGGGCGGCTCGTCGACGAACGTCTCGACCAAGAACCACGCGGCGATGCCGACGGGGACGTTGATCAGGAACACCCAGTGCCAGCTCGAATATTCGACGATGTAGCCGCCGAGCGTGGGCCCGAGCACGGGGCCGACGACGACGACGATCGCGAAGGCGGCGAACGCCATCCCGCGTTGTTTCGGCGGGAAGGTGTCGGCGAGGATCGACTGCTCGACCGGCGCCAGTCCACCGCCGCCGATGCCTTGCAATACGCGGGCGACGACGAGCGTAGCGATATTGGGCGCAAGGCCGCACATCAGCGAAGCAAGCGTGAACAGGGCGATCGAGAGGAGGAAATAGCGCTTTCGGCCGATCGCGTCGCTGAGCCAGCCTGAGATCGGGATGACGATCGCGTTGGCGACGAGGTAGCTGGTCAGCACCCAGGTCGCCTGATCGGTGGTGATCGACAGCCCGCCCGAGATATGATCGAGCGCGACGTTGGCGATCGAGGTGTCCAGCACCTCCATGAAGGTCGGGATCGAAATGATCGCGACGATCAGCCACGGGCTATACTTGCCCGCCGCCGACCGGCTTGGCGACCAGGTATGACCGCCCCCCGCATCGGCTTTTGCAGGAGCTTTCGCCACCTCAGCGGACCTTGACGGTCGGCACCACCGACATGCCGGGGCCGATCGGATAGCGCTTCGGATCGGGGCCGTTCTTCGCGTCGAACACGATACGGACGGGGACGCGCTGGACCACCTTCACGTAGTTGCCGGTCGCGTTCTGCGGGGGCAGCAAGGCGAACGCTTGGCCGGCGCCGCGCTGGATCGAGTCGACATGACCCTTGAAATCGACGCCGGGATACGCGTCGACATGGATGTCGACGGGCTGGCCGATCTTCATCAGCGTGAGCTGCGTTTCCTTGAAGTTGGCCGTCACCCACATTGTGTCGGGGACGATCGCCATCAGCTGCGTGCCGGGCCCGACATAGGAGCCGACGTTGACCGAGCGGTTGACGACCTGCCCCGCGACCGGCGCGGTCAGGCGGAGATCACCGATCGTGACGTTGGCTTGGTCGACCTGCGCGCGACGGGCGTCGATCACCGACTTCGCTGCGCCGACCTGCTTCCGGGCGACGCTGATCTGCGCGGTGGCGGTGTCGATCTGCTCGCGGGCGGCGGCGGCATCGGCTGCGGTCTGGCGAGCGGTGGCGCGCGCCTGATCGAGCTGTTGGCCGGCAACCGCGCTCGGATCGAGCCGCAGCAACGCCTCGTAGCGCGCGAGATCCTGCTGCGCCTTCACCGCGGCGGCCATCGGGACGCGTGCTTGGGCGGCAGCCTGCTGGCGTTGCGCCTCGGCGGCGGTGACCTGCGCTTGTGCCTGTGCGAACTGTGCGCGCGCCTGCGATTCGTTCGCCTGCGCCTCGGCGACCTGCGCGTCGCGGCCGGATGCCTTGATGACCGCAAGCAGGCGGCCCGCTTCGACATGGCGGTTGTCGATGTCCGCGACCTGAACCAGCGTGCCCGCAACCTGTGGCGCGAGACGGACGATGTGCGTGTCGACGAACGCGTCGTCGGTCGACTCGAACTGCCGCGCATGAAGCCAGTAGAGCACGCCGCCGATGATCGACCCGCCGACGACGATGACGAGGATGATCCAGAAGAGCGGCTTCTTGAAGACCGACGGCTTCTTGTCGTCGCCCCCGGCCTTGTCGTCGTCAGACTCGTCCTGCTGGTCGGTATCGGACTGCTGATCCTCGCCGTTCGGATCGTCCTTGCGATCCTCGTCGTGGTCGGTGTCGGAATGAGTGTTCTGGTCGGTCATGCCTGGCCCTATTCTTCAGCACGCATCGAATCGAGAATGGCGTCGATATTGGCGTCGATACGCGCCTTGATATCGTGGATGTCGTCGGCCCCGAGCGCATCGCGCCCGAGCAGTTTGAGGAAAGTGGCGCGGCTCGATCGCAGCGCGAGGACCTGCCCCATCAACGTGATCGTCGTGATCCGCGCGACGCGCGCGCTGGTACAGCCGGTCGCGGTGGCGACGAGATCGGCAAGCGTCTCGATCATCTGCCCCATCACGCCGCCATAAATCCGCTCGAACGCCGCACCGGGTTTCATCTGCTCGCGCAGGACGAACAGCGTCCAGTCGGCGTTCTCGTCGCTCGCCATCTTGTCCGCGAGCCGCGCGAATATCCGGTGGATCCGGGTGCGGGCTGCGGCGGCATCCTCGACGACCCCGGCGGGTACGTCGAACGGCTCGGTCATCATCGCGGACATGCGCTCGGCGATCCGATCCGCCGCGGCGAGATACAGCCCGTCCTTACCGCCGTAATGATAGGTGATCGACGACATCGCCGTGCCCGCCGCCGCAGCGATCGCGCGCGTGCTTGCCCCCTCCAGCCCCTTGCTGCCGAATTCGCTGATCGCGATGTCTAGGAGTCGTGACTGGACCACGGGCGACGCTTAGTTCGATCGAACGAACCAACCTAATGAAGAAGCCGTCATGTTTGGGTTTGCCACCCGATACAACCTGAATTCCCCCCTCCCTGGAAGGGAGGGGTTGGGGGGTGGGTAGGCCCGCTCGCGCCGCGACTGTTCGGCGATACGGAAACCGACCCACCCCCGGCCCCTCCCTTCCAGGGAGGGGGGAGAAGATCGGAGTGCACGCCAGAAACAGCAACGCCGGCCCCTTCGTATGAAGGAACCGGCGTAAATCTGGTGGGCGCGGCTGGGATTGAACCAGCGACCCCACCCGTGTGAAGGGTGTGCTCTACCACTGAGCTACGCGCCCGAAACTCGTTCGGAAGCGGGCCTTTAGGCAGACCCCGTCCACCTGTCCAGCCCTATCGACACCGGTCCTAGTTGACCGCGTCCTTCAGGCCCTTGCCGGCCTTGAACTTCGGCTGTGTCGAGGCCTTGATCGTCATCGGCTCGCCGGTCCGGGGATTGCGGCCGGTCGACGCCTTGCGCTTCGAGATCGAGAACGTGCCGAAACCGACCAGGCGAACCTCGTCGCCCTTCTTCAACGATGCCTCGATCGCGTCGAACACCGCCTCGACGGCCTTGACCGCGTCGGCCTTCACCAGCCCGGACGTGTCGGCAACCGTCGCGATCAGTTCCTGCTTGTTCATATAGTCCCCCGGAAAGTCTCAAGTCGGCCGCGATAGAATCACGGCCGCAGTCAGCGCGCAATAATGCGGCGGCCCCGTCTGCTGTCAAACGAAACCGCCGCGTCATCGCTTACGATCCAAACATGGATCAGTGGTGAAGCCCCCCCCCGACCGGTGCGATCGGTGCCGGTGGCAATGCCGCCAGCTCGTCCGCATCGGTCCACTCGATCGCTTCGAGCGACTCGGTCAGCGCCAGACGCAGCACCTCGTCGACATGCGAAACGGGGATGATCTTCAACCCCGCCTTGATGTTCGCCGGGATCTCCGCGAGGTCCTTCTCGTTCTCGGCCGGGATCAGCACCGTCTCGATCCCGCCACGAAGCGCGGCGAGCAGCTTCTCCTTGAGGCCGCCGATCGGAAGCACGCGACCTCGCAGCGTCACCTCGCCGGTCATCGCCACCTCGCGCCGGATCGGCACGCCGGTCAGCGTCGAGACGATCGACGTGACCATGCCGATACCCGCCGACGGACCATCCTTCGGCACCGCACCCTCGGGCAGATGGATGTGGATATCCTTCCGCGCGAACAGGCTCGGCTTGATCCCGTAGCTCGGCGCGCGGGCCTTCACATAGCTGAACGCGGTCTCGATCGACTCCTTCATCACGTCGCCGAGCGTACCGGTGAGCTTGGCCTGCCCCTTGCCCGCGACCGTCACGCTCTCGATCGTCAGCAGCTCGCCGCCGACCTCGGTCCAGGCCAGCCCGGTGACCGCACCGATCTGGTTCTCGGTCTCGCCGAGCCCATGGCGATACTTCTGCACGCCGGCATACTCACCGATGTTCTCAGGCGTGATCGTGACGCTGGTCGTCTTGTTCTCGAGGATCTGGCGCAGCGCCTTGCGGCACAGCTTGGCGATCTCGCGCTCCAGCGTACGTACGCCGGCCTCGCGCGTGTATTGCTGGATGAGCGTGCGAAGTCCCTCCTGCGTCAGCGTGAATTCGCCCGGCTTCAGTCCGTGCGCCTCGATCTGCTTCTCGACCAGATGACGCTCGGCGATCTCGACCTTCTCGTCCTCGGTATACCCCTCCAGACGGATGATCTCCATGCGATCGAGCAACGCCTGCGGCAGGTTCAGCGAGTTGGCCGTGCAGACGAACATCACGTCCGATAGGTCGATATCGACCTCCAGATAATGGTCCTGGAACTTGCCGTTCTGCTCCGGATCGAGGACCTCCAGCAGCGCCGACGCCGGATCGCCACGGAAATCCTGGCCGAGCTTGTCGATCTCGTCGAGCAGGAACAGCGGGTTCGACGTGCCGGCCTTTTTGAGGTTCGTCACGATCTTGCCCGGCAGCGAACCGATATAGGTGCGGCGATGCCCACGGATCTCGGCTTCGTCACGCACGCCGCCAAGCGACTGGCGGATGAACTCGCGCCCGGTCGCCTTGGCGATCGACTTGCCGAGCGAGGTCTTGCCGACGCCCGGAGGCCCGACGAGGCACAGGATCGGCCCCTTCAGCTTGTTGGTACGCGCCTGCACCGCGAGATACTCGACGATCCGGTCCTTGACCTTCTCGAGCGCGTAGTGATCCTCGTCCAGCGTCACCTGTGCGGCGGCGATGTCCTTCTTGATCTTCGACTTCTTGCCCCAGGGGAGCCCGAGCAGGACGTCGAGATAGTTGCGCACGACGGTCGCCTCGGCGCTCATCGGCGCCATCGTCTTGAGCTTCTTCAGCTCCGACGTCGCCTTGCCGCGCGCCTCCTTGCTCATCTTGAGCGTCGCGATCTTCTGCGTCAGTTCGGCGATCTCGTCGCCTTCGCCCTCGCCGTCCTCGTTGCCGAGTTCGCGCTGGATCGCCTTCAACTGCTCGTTGAGGTAATATTCGCGCTGCGTCTTCTCCATCTGGCGCTTGACGCGGCTCTTGATCTTCTTCTCGACCTGAAGGACGCCCAGCTCGCCCTCCATCGCCGCGAACGCCATTTCGAGGCGCTTCGACGGGTTGGTTTCGAGCAGGATCGCCTGCTTCTCCGCAACCTTGATCTGGACGTTCGCGATCACCGCGTCGGACAGCTTCGACGCGTCCTCGATCTCCGACAGTTGCACCGACGTTTCCGACGAGAGCTTGCGGTTGAGCTTGGCGTAGTTCTCGAACTGGTCGACCACCGAACGCATCAGCGCGATGAGTTCCGGTCCTTCGACCTCGGCATCGGCGACCGGCTCGACCGTTGCGGTGAGGAAGTCGCCACTTTCGTCGAGCGTTTCGAGAGTTGCACGGCCCTTGCCCTCGACGAGCACGCGGACGGTGCCGTCGGGGAGCTTCAGCAGCTGCAATACGGTCGCGGTGACGCCCATCGAATACAGGTCGTCGCGCGAGGGATCGTCCTCCGCCGGGTCGACCTGCGCGACGAGATAGATCTCCTTGTCCGCCGCCATCGCCGCTTCGAGCGCGGCAACGGACTTATCGCGGCCGACGAACAGCGGCACGATCATGTGCGGGAACACGACGATGTCGCGAAGGGGAAGGACGGGGTACTGGGTCATGAACGCTCCGGTGGGTGCCTGCATGGGGGCATAATCTACAGCTTATATGGTGAGGATGAACCGTCCATCAATTGGTTGGCGGTGGTTAGGGGTTTTGGCGCGTTGCCCGAAGCCCACCCGTTCTCCTGCGAACGCGGGAGTCCAGGGTAACGGGCAGCGGTTTTAGTGATCCTGGGCTCCTGCGTTCGCAGGAGAACGGGCGGTGGCGGATCGCACTTGTGCGCGAGCCGCCCAGGCGCGAGAACGCGGCATGTTTTCGCGCTTATTACTCGCCGCCAGCGCCACAGCGCTTCTCGCCGCCACCCCGCTCCCGAAGAAGGGCGAGCCCGCCATCACCGCGCAGACGCAGCGGTCTGGTGGCGTACTGACGCCCGAGCAGACCGCGCTTCGGTTCGACAGCGCGGACCTGGCGTTCGAAGTGCTGCCCGAGACCGAGAGCCTGAACGGCGTGGCAACGCTCACTTTTACGGCGAAGGCCCCCCTCACCCGCCTGCCGATCGACCTCGACCGCAATTTGCCGGTCAGCGCGATCGCGATCGACGGCGTCCCGCTCGCGCCCTCGGCTTGGAGCAATCCCGAGGGTCGGCTGACGATCACGCTGCTCAAGCCGGTCGCGGCGGGCGGGAAGGTCACCGCGAAGATCAGCTATGGCGGTACGCCGCACGTCGCGGTGAAGGCGCCGTGGGACGACGGCATGGTCTGGTCGAAGACGCCCGACGGCCGCACCTGGTTCGCGACGACCGCGGAGGGCTATGGCTGCGACCTGTTCTGGCCGTGCCTCGATTTCCCGACCGGCGAGCCCGCGCTCGTGACGCTACACATCACCGTGCCGAAGGGCCTGAAGGCGCCATCGAACGGCGTGCTGCTCGGCGTCGATACGCTGGCGGACGGCCGGACGACCTGGAACTGGCGCGCCAAGCATCCCAACACCTACGGTATCGCGCTGAACGTCGGGCCGTATGAGGAGATCAGCGGCACCTACAAGAGCCGCTTCGGCAACAGCATCCCGATGTATTACTGGTATCTGCCGGGCGAGAAGGTGCAGGCGGAAAAGCTGTTCGCCGAGTTCGCGCCGACGCTCGATTTCTTCGAGAGCCTGATCGGCCCCTATCCGTTCGGCGACGAGAAGCTCGGCGTGGTCGAGACGCCGCACAAAGGCATGGAGCACCAGACGATCAACGCGTACGGCAACGAATACGCGAAGGCGCCGGAGGGGTTCGACTGGCTGTTCCAGCACGAGTTCGCGCATGAGTGGTTCGGCAACCAGCTGACCGCCGCCAACTGGGACGATTACTGGCTGCACGAGGGGTATGGAACCTACATGCAGCCGCTCTACGGCCAGTGGCGCGAGGGGCGTGCGCGGTACGCGACGATCATGCAGACCGAGCGCGCGTCGATCATGAACCTCAAGCCGATCACGCAGCAGCGCGTCACCACCGAAGAGGAGGTGTACGAACTCGACAAGGGCGGCGCAGGGCAGGACATCTACTACAAGGGCTCGTGGATGCTCCACACGCTGCGCACGTTGATCGGCGACAAGGCGTTTTTCGATGTTACGCGGCTGGCGGTGTATGGGCGCGCTGATCCGAAGCCGGGCAATTTCGCGCCGCGGTTCGGGTCGACGAAGGAATATGAGGGGCTCGTCTGGAAGGTGACGGGGAAGGACTATGCCTGGTTCTTCGACGTATATCTCCGGCAGGCGGCTTTGCCCGAACTGGTCGAGACGCGGACGGGAAATACGCTGGCTTTGGCCTGGAAGGTGCCAGGTAATGGCCCGTTCCCGCTGCCGGTGCAGGTGCAGATCGACGGCAAGACGCGGACCTTGCCGATGACTGGGGGGAAGGCGAGCTTGTCGGTCCCGGCGGGCGCGCATGTCGTGATCGACCCGGACGCTCTGGTCCTGCGGCGTAGTGTGGCACTGGAAGACGTCGCCGCCTGGAAAGCCGCGCAAGCTGCGAAGGCCAAGCCCCAATGACCTCTCCACCGTTCCCCCGCGAAGGCGGGGGCCCAGGGTCCCAGGATACGACGCTCGTAGCTCCTGTACTCCTGCGTGCGCAGGAGAACATCTGGGCGTCTCGCGCGGCGGAGATGGCGGCGATCTTCATGGTCGGCGACGGGTTGATCGGCCTTCTCCAACCCCGCCGCCACGTCGATCTCTGGAAGGACGATGCGCTTGGCACCGAGAAACTGGTGAAGCCGTTCGTCGACCGTCCCGGCCGCCGTCGCCTCTACGCCCTCGTGCAGATCGTCGCCGGTCTCGCCTTGGCTGCGCGCCAGAAGCGATGACCCCGTCGCGGTGGCCCCTGCTGGCGCTGGCCCTCGCCGGCTGTGGTCAGAGCCCCGACGCCAGCACGACTAGTCAGATCGCCAGCGGCGAACGCGTCTTCCGCCGCTGCACCGCCTGCCACACGATCGGGCAATATGCGGGCGATACCGATGGGCCGAACCTCTACGGCGTTACGGGCGGCCCGATCGGCGAGCGGCGCCCGCGCTTCTCCTACACTGCCGGGTTAAAGTCGCTTGGCGGCAACTGGGATGCCAAGCGCATGGACGCCTGGCTCACCAACCCTCGCAAGATGGTGCCCGGCACGACCATGGCATTCGCCGGCCTTCCCGACCCGAAGGACCGCGCCGACGTCATCGCCTACCTATCGACGCAGGGCCCCTGAGTTTACGGCACCACCGTCGTGAACAGATAGGCGGCGAAGATCACGAGGTGGACGACACCCTGCAACACCGTCGTCCGGCCAGTGCCGAGCGAGAGCGTGGCGACGAACAGCGAGAGCGCGAGAAGCGTCATGCTCTTCGCATCGATGCCGAGCGCGATCGGCAGGTCGAGCACCAGCGACACGATCGCCACGCTCGGGATCGTCAGCCCGATCGTCGCCAGCGCGGAGCCGAGCGCGAGGTTGAGGCTGGTCTGCAACCGGTTGCGCCGCGCCGACTTGTACGCGGCCAGGCTCTCGGGTGCGAGCACCAGCGCTGCGATCACCACGCCGACCACCGTCAGCGGCAGGCCGGCACCGAGCACCGCGGCCTCGATCGTCGGCGACAGGGTCTTCGCAAGCAGCACCACCGATACCAGCGCCACCAGCAGCGCAGCGAAGGCGATACCCGTGGCGCGGCCCGATGGCGGCGCAGCGTGATCGTCCTTGTCGTCGGTCGATGGCAGGAAATAATCGCGGTGGCGCACCGTCTGCACCAGCACGAACGTCCCGTAGAGGATCAACGATACGACCGCGACGAAGATCAGCTGCGACGACGCGTAGGTCGGGCCCTGTGTCGACGAGGTATAGTTCGGCAGGATCAGCGACAGCACTGCCATCGCCGCGAGCACGCCGAGCGCGGCAGTCATGCCCTTCAGCGTGAACCGCTGCTCATGATGCCGCACCGCGCCCGCGAGCAGGCAGATTCCGATGATGAAATTGAGGATGATCATGATCGCCGCGAACACCGTGTCGCGCGCGAGCGTGGTGGCGTCGCCAGCGTTCGATAGCATCAACGATACGATCAGCGACACCTCGATCACGGTGACCGCGATCGCGAGGACGAGCGTGCCGAACGGTTCGCCGACCTTATGCGCGATGACCTCGGCGTGATGGACGGCGGCGAGCACGCTGCCGATCAACACGATCACGGCGGCGGCGGTGCCGAGCGAGCCCATCTTCGCGAGCCCGACAAGGACGGCGAGCAGTCCCAGGCCCGGCGCGATCAGCGTCCAGATCGGCAGTGCCAGGCGGTCCGGCATCGTCTCCACCACGTGTTCGTTCGGTCGGTCGGCCACTTCGATCGTCATGCATGCTCCCTCGTTCCACTTGGATAACGAATGCGCGAGGGCCGATAAGGGTCCGAGTCGGGGCGATTGCGGAGCGGTAAGGATCGGCTAGGTTGCGGCGATGTTGGCTTGCGATCTCCGCGAAACGCTCGTCATGACCGCCGATGCGATGTGGGATGCTCAAGACCCGTGGTGGGTCATTTCCAGCGCGGCGGTGGCGCTTCACGGGGTGACGCCGATCGAGGTCGACGATGTCGATGTGTTGATGAGCGTGGTGGATGCTGGGCGACTGATGGACAGGCTTGGCGTCGTACCGATCGAGGATGGAGCGAGTGCGATGTTCCGGTCGACGCTGTTCGGGCGGTGGGAGGCACCGCCGTTGGTCGTCGAGATCATGGCGGGGTTTCATGTTGCGACGGGCTCAGGCTGGACGGAGGTGCTGCCACGAACGCGCGTGCCGGTTTTTGTGGATGAGCGCGTGGTTTATGTGCCTGACCGTGCTGAACTGGCCGAGATACTTAGGCTGTTCGGACGTCCAAAGGACTTGGAGCGGGCTCGGCTTTTGACCTGAGGACCGTAGTGGCGGCGCCGGCCACACGCGGGTACCGACGTCGTCGCCGCGAACCCTACAATGTCCCCCAAGATAGAAGGAACGCCAATGTAGTGAGTGAAGACGGGGCATATCGCCCGTTCTCTCTGGGTCAGGTCACATCCTGCCGTTCCCCCGCGAAAGCGGGGGTCCAGGAGTCACGATCGCTACAGCCTGGTACCCTGGACCCCCGCCTTCGCGGGGGAACAGTCAGAAGAGCAGCCCGCGCTCTGCCCCAAAACGAAAAAGGGCGCCGATCACTCGACGCCCTTTCCCGTATCTCAAACCCGTTCCGCTTTAAGCAGCGTCGCCGGTCTTCTTTTTCTCGGCATAGACGCGGATCGGTTCCTTACGGCCTTCGATCACGTCCTTGTCGATCATCACCTCGTCGACGCCGTCCATGCCGGGCAGGTCGAACATCGTGTCGAGCAGGATGCTCTCCAGGATCGAGCGCAGCCCGCGGGCGCCGGTCTTGCGTTCGATGCCCTTCTTGGCGACCGACACAAGCGCGTCGTCGGTAAAGCCGAGCGCGACGTCCTCCATCTCGAACAGCTTCTGGTACTGCTTGACCAGCGCGTTCTTCGGCTCCTTCAGGATCTTCACCAGCGCGTCGACATCGAGATCCTCAAGCGTCGCAATCACCGGCAGACGGCCGACAAACTCGGGGATCAGACCGAACTTCAGCAGATCCTCGGGCTCGACCGACTTCAGCGTCTCGCCCGTCTTGCGCTCGTCCGGCCCGGCGACATACGCGCCGAAACCGATCGACTTGCCCTGCAGACGATCGCCGATGATCTTCTCAAGACCCGAGAACGCACCGCCGCAGATGAACAGGATGTTGGTCGTATCCACCTGCAGGAATTCCTGCTGCGGATGCTTACGCCCACCCTGCGGAGGAACGCTGGCAGTCGTGCCTTCCATCAGCTTGAGCAACGCCTGCTGCACGCCCTCGCCCGACACGTCGCGCGTGATCGAGGGGTTCTCGGCCTTGCGCGAGATCTTGTCGATCTCGTCGATATAGACGATCCCGCGCTGCGCCCGCTCGACGTTGTAGTCGGACGCCTGGAGCAGCTTGAGGATGATGTTCTCGACATCCTCACCGACGTAACCCGCTTCGGTGAGCGTCGTCGCATCGGCCATCGTGAACGGCACGTCGAGGATGCGGGCGAGCGTCTGCGCGAGCAGCGTCTTGCCGCAACCGGTCGGCCCGACCAGCAGGATGTTCGACTTGGACAGCTCGACATCGGCACCCTTGGCGCCGTGGTTGAGCCGCTTGTAGTGATTGTGCACCGCCACCGACAGCACGCGCTTGGCGCGCTTCTGGCCGATCACGTAATCGTCAAGGACGTCGCAGATCTCCTGCGGAGTCGGCACGCCGCCGTCCTTCTTGGACACCAGCGCAGACTTCGTCTCCTCACGGATGATGTCGTTGCATAGCTCGACGCACTCGTCGCAAATGAAGACCGTCGGCCCGGCGATCAATTTGCGGACCTCGTGCTGCGACTTCCCGCAGAACGAGCAATAGAGGGTGCTCTTCGAGTCGCCACCGCTCAGCTTCGTCATTCAATCACCTCTCGCGCATGTCGGTGCACGTGCCGTTTCCGGGGCCGCTACCGTAACGCACCCCGGAGTTCCTACAATCAAATAAACCGGCGGGATTTACGATTCGCCCCATGCCAGTGTCGGTTAGGCGGGTTTCGCACCATCCTCGGATACCGCCGGGCGCTTGTCGAACACCTCGTCGATCAGCCCGAAATCCTTCGCTTCGTTCGCTTCGAGGAACGTATCGCGGTCCATCCGGCGCTCGATCTCTTCGATCGGCTGGCCGGTATACTGCGAATACAGTTCGTTCATGCGCTTGCGGATACGCAGGATCTCACGCGCCTGAATCTCGATGTCGCTGGCCATGCCCTGTGCACCACCCGATGGCTGATGGATCATGATGCGTGCGTTGGTCATCGCGACGCGCATGCCGGGCTCGCCGCTCGCGAGCAGGAAGCTGCCCATTGACGCTGCCTGGCCGATGCATACGGTGCCGACGCGCGGGCGAATGTACCGCATCGTGTCGTGGATCGCCATGCCCGCCGTAACGACGCCGCCCGGCGAGTTGATATACATGAAAATGTCCTTCTTCGGGTTCTCGGACTCGAGGAAGAGCAGCTGTGCGGTGATCAGCGAGGCCATGCCGTCCTCGACGCCACCTGTCACGAAGATGATGCGCTCGCGGAGCAGGCGCGAGAAGATGTCGAACGAACGCTCGCCGCGGTTCGACTGCTCGATGACGATGGGAACCAGGCCTGCTTGCGTCTGCTGCAGGCCGAGCCCGGCGCTGGCCAACGGGCTCGCGAAATCGCCGGTCTCGAACGGATTGTGCATGGAAATCTCTCTTATGCCCCAGTGAACCGCTAACATCGGCGGTCCGGGAGGGGAGTTCAAGCCCTCCCTGCCCTCGCCTCGGGGACTGCTTGCCCTCGCCCCTCCGGGAGAGGGAGAGGCCCGCCCGCGCTTGCGGGTGGGAGGGTGAGGGGACGTTGACGAATCCCAACCACCCCTCTCCCTCCCGTCGCCGAGTGGCTCCTCCTTCCCTCTCCCCGGAGGGGCGAGGGAGTCAGATGCCTGGGGCGGGGTAGGCTAGGTATGCCAGGCGGCGGACTTCGCGACGGCCGCGAACGACCGTGTCGAGGATCAGGCCGGTGAAGACGTTGAGCGCGGCGAAGATGCCGAGGCCGGTGATCAGGATCGCGGTCGGGAAGCGCGGGACCTGGTGGATCTCGATGTACGTCAGCACCAGCGGGATGCCGAGAATCAGCGCGAGCAGGCCGAACACGCTGCCGATCGCGCCGAAGAACCAAAGCGGGCGCTCGATCCGGTAAAGCGTCATGATCGTGCGGAGGATGCGCCAGCCGTCGCCGTAGGTGCTGAGCTTCGATTCGGAGCCTTCGGGGCGTGCGTAATAGGGCGTCTCGACCTCGCCGATCGGCATCTTGAGTTCGAGCGCGTGGACGCTGATCTCGGTCTCGATCTCGAACCCGGCCGAGAGCGACGGAAAGCTCTTCACGAACCGGCGCGAGAAGACGCGGTACCCAGAGAGGATGTCGGTGAAGCTGCGGCCGAACAGGCGGGCGAGCATACCGGTAAGCAGCGCGTTGCCGAACCGATGCCCGCGGCGGTAGCTTTCCTGGACCTGGCTGATGCGTGAGCCGACCACCATGTCGAGCTGCTCGTCGAGAACGCGCGCGACCAGATTCGGGGCGGAGGCAGCGTCGTAGGTCGCGTCGCCGTCGGCCATGACGTAGATGTCGGCGTCGATGTCGGCGAACATGCGACGGACGACCGCGCCCTTGCCCTGGATGCGCTCGGTCCGGACGACGGCTCCGGCGGCGCGCGCAACCTCGATCGTGCGGTCGGCGCTGTTGTTGTCGTAGACGTAGATGGTGGCGCCGGGCAGCGCATTGCGGAACCCGGCGATCGTCTGCGCGATTGCGGCGTCCTCGTTGTAGCACGGGAGCAGGACGGCGATTCTCGGTTCGGTCATGCGCTGTCCTGCGAAGTTGATAGACGGTATCGGAGGTCGAGCAGCAGGCAAAACGTCAGTCACCGAACCATCCCAAAACGCACTTCCCCGGCGGAGGCCGGGACCCAGTTGGGGAAGGTCCATAACGGAGCTTTGCGCGCCGTTACAGCTACCTTTCCAACTGGGCCCCGGCCTCCGCCGGGGAGGTGACCCTATTATGGGTTGAGTGCCTCAACTTTGAGGCACTCAGATAGTTTTACGCCTCGGTCTTGGTCGGAGCCTTCTTCGCGCGCGGCTTCTTCGCCGGTGCGTCGGCGGCTTCGGTGCCCTCTGCATTCTCGGCAGCAACCGGCGACGATTCCGTCACGGCGGTCTCTGCTTCGACCGGAGCCGCCTTCTTCTTGGCAGGCGCCTTCTTCACGAGCTTGGCCTCTTCCGTCGCGTCCGAAGCATGAGCCTCGTCCGTCACGGCTTCGTCCGAAGCAGCGGCGTCGTCGGCAGGTGCCGCCTTCTTCTTGGCCGCAGCCTTCTTCTTCGGCTTGTGGTTGTCGTGATCATGCGTGTGCGTACCGCTGGCGAACCCGTCCTCGCTCTCGATCGCAGCCTCAAGCTCTTCACGCGTCGCTTCGCGGTCGGTGATCTCGGCCTTCTCGAACAGGAAGTCGACGACCTTGTCCTCGTACAGCGGTGCGCGCAGCTGGGCGGCCGCCATCGGCTCCTGCTGGACGTACTGCATGAACTGCTGGCGCTGCTCGGCAGGATACTGCTGCGCGGCCTGTGCGAGCAGACGCTGCATTTCCTGGTTCGAAACCTCGACGCCGTTCGCCTGGCCGATCTCGGACAGGAGCAGGCCCAGGCGCACGCGACGCTCGGCGATCTTGCGGTAATCGTCGCGCTCGCCTTCCATCTCGGCCATCGCAGCCTCGGGATCGGCCTCGTGCGTGGCTTCGTGCTGGAGCTGCGACCAGATCTGGTTGAACTCGGCTTCGACCATCGACGGCGGAACCTCGAAGTCATGACCCTCGGCGAGCTGGTCGAGCAGCTTGCGCTTCATGTGCGTGCGCGTGAGCCCGTTATGCTCCTGCTCGATCTGACCCTTCAACAGCCCCGTGAGCTGCTCGAGGTTCTCGAGACCCAGCGACTTCGCCAGATCCTCGTCGATCTTGCTCTCGCCCGCGGTCTTCACCGACTTGACGGTGATGTCGAACGTCGCGGGCTGGCCTGCGAGCGACTTCTCCTGATACTCCTCGGGGAAGGTCACGTTCAGGACCTTGTCGTCGCCGGTCTTCACGCCGACGAGCTGATCCTCGAAGCCGGGGATGAGACGACCCGAACCGAGCTCGACGCCCATGTCGGTGCCGGTACCGCCCTCGAACGCGACGCCGTCGGCGGTCTTGCCGACGAAATCGACGGTGACGAGATCGCCCATCGCCGCGACGTAATCGTCAGCCGCGTCGTCCCACTTCTTCTGCTGGTCGGCGAACTTCTGGAGCTGCTCGGTGACCGCCTCATCGGCGACGGGCACGGTCAGGCGCTCGAGCTTCAGGCCGTCGATCGCGGGTGCGGGGACCTGCGGGAGGACCTCCATCTCGACCTTGACCACGGCGTCCTTGCCGAGGTCATAGCCCTCTTCGAGCTCGACCGAAGGCTGCATCGCGGGGCGAAGCTGCTTCTCGGCAACGAGCGTCTGGACGCTCTCCTGGATCGCCGCGTTCAGCGCGTCCTGCGTCAGCGCCGGGCCGTGCATCTTGCGGATGAGGTTCGCCGGTACCTTGCCCGGACGGAAGCCCGGCATCTTCATCTGCGGCGCGAGGCGCTTCAGCTCGACATCGACCTTGGCATCGATATCCTTCGCGGTGATGGTGAGCGTAAAGGCGCGCTTGAGGCCCTCGTTCAACGTCTCGACAGTCTGCATGTCCGGCCTTTGTCTAAAAGAGCATTCAGGATAATTCTTCGGGCGGTCGCCTCGCCTGCGCGGCGGGCTGGTGCGGGCGAAGGGACTCGAACCCCCACATCTTGCGATACTTGGACCTAAACCAAGCGCGTCTACCAGTTCCGCCACGCCCGCACAGGACATCGCCGTAGCGGGCGCGTCTATACCAACGTTGCATGCGGGGGCAAGCAGATAGGCAACTCCCGGTGATTACGGGCGTTGAACACCCCGAAGGAGAGACATCATGGCTACCCAACCCCCGGCAGAATTTCCGACGCCGTCATCGCCCGTCGAGCCGACCGCGCCGCCGCCCGAGTTCAATCCGCCCGCGCCGGATATCGACGTGCCTGCGCCGGGAACGCCGTCGAACGATCCCGCACCCGTCCAGCCGGAGTTTTGAGCATGAGTGATCCCCATTCCGGCACGAACCCCGAAACGCTCCCCGAGGACCGTGACGAGGACATTCGCAGCGACATCGAACAGGCGGTGGAGTCGCGCTCCGACGCGGTCGAGCGCGGCGAAGGCGGCGACGAGCCCGAGACGTTCACGGATACCGGCATGCCCGATGGCGTCGGTGGCACCGGCGGCGTCGTGAAGAACCAGGACGGCGACGCGCAGTAAGCTTGCGTCAGCAACCATACAGGCGGGGGTGGCTATCTATAGGACGCCATCCTCGCCAATCAGGACCCGATAATCTCCACGATCCCCACCTTTGCCGAGCACCAGAGCCTCTATATTGCGCTCGGGCTCGCCGTATTGCTGCTGATCCTGGCGCAGCGCATCCCCATCATCCGCACGCTCGTCAATCTGGCGATGACGCTTGTCCTCGTCGGACTGCTGTTCGTCGCGATCGACCAGCGGCGTCAGTTCGACCCCTATGTCGGCAAGATCGCGCGGTTTCTGAAGATCGAGGACCAGCAAGTGGTCGGCGGCGAGGTTCGTATCCGTATGTCGCCGGATGGGCACGTCTGGGCGCGCGCGACGATCGACGGGGTGAGCCAGCGGCTGCTGATCGACAGCGGCGCGACGATCACCGCTATTTCGGAGAAGACTGCGGAGGCTGCTGGGGTTGAGGCGCGCGTTGGCGTGGTGCCGATCGTGTTGCAGACTGCCAATGGGTCTATCGCGGCGAAGACAGGGACGATTGCCTCGCTGCGGCTCGGCGCGATCATCGCGCGGGATTTGCAGGTGGTGGTGTCGCCGGCGTTTGGCGAGACGAACGTGCTGGGGATGAACTTCCTGTCCCGGCTGGCGTCCTGGCGGGTGGAAGAGAACACCCTGATCCTCGTGCCGCATCATCCGCAGAAGGTGGACGCGTAAGGCCGCCTCCGTACACAACCACCCCGGCGAAGGCCGGGGCCCAATTGGGAAGGTTGCAGTAACGGAGCGCTGCCCTCAGTCAGCAACGTCCCCCAATTGGGCCCCGGCCTTCGCCGGGGTAGTGATTGGGAAGATGGCTCCCCTTCTGTTCCCTCGCGAACGCGGGGGCCCAGGAATCAAGCAGCGCTGCACTCAGTTACCCTGGGCTCCCGCCTTCGCGGGAGAACAGGCAGGGCGGGAGATCGGTCAGGTTGCTCAGTGATAGCTTACGAAGCCACCGACTCCCCAAGCATCCCCTTCAGAACCTCGTTCACGACAGCAGGGTTAGCCTTCCCCCCCATCGCCTTCATCGTCTGCCCAACAAAGAACCCGAACAACTTGTCCTTGCCGCCTCGGTAATCCGCAACCTTGTCCGCGTTCGCCGCCATAACCTCGGCGATCACGGCCTCGATCGCCCCGGTATCGCTGGTCTGCTTCAACCCGCGATCCTCGACGACCTTCGCCGCGCCGTCGCCAGTCTCAAGCATCACCTCGAACACCTGCTTGGCAAGGCTGCCCGACAGCGTGCCGTCCGCGATCAGCCCCAGCAATTCCGCCGCCTGCGCAGGCGACACCGGCGAGTTCTCGATGTCCTTCCCCGTCCGGTTCAGCGCGCCGAATAGCTCCGACGTCGTCCAGTTCGCCGCCGCCGCCGGCTTCACGCCCGCATCGAGCAACGCATCGAACCACCGCGCCGCCTCGACCTCGGCGGTCAGCACCGTCGCCTGATACGGTGCAATCCCGAGCGCCTCGTACCGCGCGCGCTTCGCATCCGGAAGCTCAGGCAACGAAGCCCGACACTCGGCCAGGAACGCGTCGTCGAGCACCAGCGGCAACAGGTCCGGATCGGGAAAGTAGCGGTAATCATGCGCGTCTTCCTTCGACCGCATCGAACGCGTCTCGTTGCGGTCGGGATCGTAGAGCCGCGTTTCCTGCTGGATCTTGCCACCGGCCTCGAGCACCTCGACCTGACGCTTGGCCTCCTGCTCGACCACCGCCATCACGAAGCGCACCGAATTGACGTTTTTCGTCTCGGTCCGCGTGCCCAGTTCGTCGCCGGGCTTGCGCACGCTGACGTTGACGTCGGCGCGCATCGAGCCCTCTTCCATATTGCCGTCGCACGACCCGACATAGCGCAGGATCGATCGCAACTTCCGGAGGTAAGCGCCTGTTTCGGCTGGCGAAGCGAGATCGGGCTTCGACACGATCTCCATCAGCGCGACGCCCGACCGGTTGAGATCGACATACGACTGCGTTGGATGCTGGTCGTGCATGAGCTTGCCCGCATCCTGCTCGACATGGATGCGCTCGACGCCGATCCGCTTGCCCGCGGCATCCGGATTCTTCTCGTCGAGGCTGATATCGATCGCGCCCTCACCGACGATCGGATGATAGAGTTGGCTGATCTGATAGCCCTGCGGCAGGTCGGCGTAGAAATAGTTCTTCCGGTCGAACCGCGACCATTTGTTGATCTGCGCCTCGATCGCCATACCCGTGCGGACCGCCTGGCGGATACACTCGCGGTTCGGCACCGGCAGCATCCCCGGCATCGCCGCGTCGACCAGCGACACCTGCGTGTTGGGCTCCGCGCCGAACGCGGTCGCCGCGCCCGAGAAAAGCTTGGCGTTCGACGTCACCTGCGCGTGCACTTCGAGGCCGACCACGACCTCCCACTCGCCGGTTTCGCCCTGGATACGATAGTCGCTCATGTTACCACCAAGCCTCTGGTCGCGCGGTAAATCCTGCTCGCTGTTCGATCGCGAGCCCTGCGTTCAGCACGCCTTGTTCGTCGAGCGGCTTGCCGATGATCTGCAGTCCGAGCGGCAGCCCCTGCTTGTCGAGACCACCCGGCACCGACATCGCCGGCAGCCCTGCCAGCGACGACGGCACGGTGAAGACGTCGTTCAAGTACATCGCGATCGGATCGGCCGACTTCTCGCCGAGCGCAAACGCCGCCGACGGTGCGGTCGGCGTCAGCAGGACGTCGCACGTCTCCCAGGCCCGTTCGAAATCGCGCGCGATCAGCGTCCGGACCTTCTGCGCCTGCGTGTAATACGCGTCGTAGAAACCGGCCGACAGCACGTACGTGCCGATCATGATGCGGCGCTTCACCTCGGGGCCGAAGCCGTCGGCGCGGGTCGCTGCGTACATGTCCTGCAAGCCAGCGCCGGTCGGCAGGTCGCGGATGCCGTAGCGAACGCCGTCATAGCGCGCGAGGTTCGACGACGCCTCGGCGGGCGCGATGATGTAATAGGCGGGCAGCGCGTATTTGGTGTGCGGGAGCGAAACCTCGACGATCGTCGCGCCGGCATCCTTCATCCAATCGATGCCCTGCTGCCAGAGCGCCTCGATCTCCTCGGGCATCCCGTCGACGCGGTACTCCTTGGGAATACCGACGCGCAGGCCGTTGAGATTGCCCGACAATCCCGCTTCCCACTTGGGTACGTCGAGCTGCAAAGAGGTACCGTCCTTCGCGTCGAACCCGACCATCGCCTCGAGCAGGATCGCGCAATCCTTGACGTCGCGCGCCATCGGCCCGGCCTGGTCGAGCGAAGAGGCGAACGCGATCGTTCCCCAGCGCGAGCAGCGGCCATAGGTGGGCTTTATACCGCTGATCCCGGTGAAGGCGGCGGGCTGGCGGATTGAGCCGCCCGTGTCGGTGCCGGTCGCGCCGGGGCAGAGCCGCGCGGCGACCGCCGACGACGAACCGCCCGACGAGCCGCCTGGTGCCAGCGAGGCGTTGCCGCCATCGTTGCGCTTCCACGGCGAGATCACGTTGCCGAACGCCGAGGTCTCGTTCGACGAGCCCATCGCGAACTGGTCCATGTTCAGCTTGCCGAGCATCCCCGCGCCCGCATCCCACAAATTCTGCGAGACGGTCGACTCGTAGGTCGGCGTGAAGCCTTCGAGGATATGGCTCGCCGCGGTGGTCGTGACGCCCTTCGTGCAGAACAGGTCCTTCATGCCGATCGGCACGCCGGCCAGCGGCTTGAGCGTCTCGCCGGCTTCGCGCGCGGTATCGGCGGCGGTGGCGGCGGCGATCGCGTGTTCGGGCGTCTCGACAAGAAACGCGTTCAACGCCTTGGCCTGGCTAACCTTTACGATGAACGCATCGGCGACTTCGCGCGCCTTGAAGGAGCCGTCGCGGACGCCGTCGCGGATGCCCGCGATCCCGAGATCTGTGAGGTCGGTCATTATTCGATTACCTTGGGCACGGCGAAGAACCCGTGTTCGGCCACGGGCGCATTGGCGAGGACCTGCTCGCGAATGCCGCCGCCGGTCAGCGGGTCGGCGTTGACGACGTCGTCGCGCAGCCGCAGCGTGTTGGGGATGACGGCGGTCATCGGCTCGATACCGGTCGTGTCGACCTCTTCGAGCATCTCGATCCAGCCAAGGATGTTTCCGAGTTCCGGCGCCATGCGGGCGGCGTCCTCGTCGGTGATCGCGATGCGCGCAAGGCTCGCGATCCGCTTCACAGTTGCAGTATCTACGGACATGGGCTGCGGCTAGCACCGCGTGGCGCGAGCGCGCAACACCCTTCTAGCTCCCTGCCCCCTTCTGGTTCCCCCGCGGAGGCGGGGGCCCAGGATTACAAACGATACCGCCCGAGATCCTGGGCCCCCGCCTCCGCGGGGGAACAGGCCACTTTCCGGCCGCCGGCGTTTTCCTCTACAATCAGGCGCCCGTTGCAACCTTCCCCAGCTTCCGGCACGGGAGCCGGACCGCCTGCACGGAAGGTCCCGCTTGGCCCGCAAGTTTCTCTATTTCGTCGCCGCGATGATCGTTCTCGCGATCGCCGCCCTGCTCGCCTACCGCTTGTTCGGCACGCAGTTGATGCGCGCGGTGATGGTGCCGAGCGAGAATTTCCAGGCGCAACGCGAAGCCCCGCGCAATATATATGCGCGGAAAATCATGTGGCTCGCGCGCCCCGATGCGCCGGGTAATCCGGCGCTCTGGACGCCGCCCGGCTACACGCCCGGCGAGCCCGGCACGGGCGCGGCGATCTTCTTCATCCACCCGACCTCGTACATCAACCGCGACCATTGGAACGCGCCGATCGACGATCCCGAGACCAACGCGCGAGCGGAACTGTTCCTGCGCGGCCAGGCGAGCGCGTTCAACGAGTCCGGCGACATCTGGGCGCCACGCTATCGCCAGGCGACGTTCGGTGCATTCCTGACCAGCGTCGCCGACAGTGAACGCGCACTGGCGCTCGCTTACGGCGATGTGTCTGCGGCGTTCGATCGGTTCCTCAAGGAAGCCGGCCCGACCCGGCCGATCATCCTCGCCGGGCATAGCCAGGGCGCGCTCCACCTCACCCGCCTGCTACGCGACCGCGTTGCGAACGACCCGAAGCTGAAGGCGCGGATCGTCGCGGCGTATGTCGTCGGCTGGCCCGTCTCGCGCGCGACCGACCTGCCGCGCATGGGCCTCCCCGAATGCCGCGCCGCCGACCAGACCGGCTGCATCCTGTCGTGGGAAAGCTTTGCCGAGCCCGCCGACCCTTCGCTGATCGTCGATGCCTATGACCAGACCACCGGCTTCAACGGCCAGCCGCGCAAGGGCACCCCAATGGTCTGCACCAACCCGCTGACCGGCACCGCCGACGCCGCCGCGCTCGCCACGGCCAACCTCGGCACGCTCGTCCCCTCGGCCGATCTTAAGACCGCGACGATCGCCGCCGGCAGTGTCCCCGCGCGGTGTGCCGACCGCGGCTTCCTGCTGATCGGCGAGCCACCGAGCCTCGGCCCGTACGTGCTGCCCGGCAACAATTACCACGTCTACGACTACAGCCTGTTCTGGGCGAATATCCGCGCCGACGCCAACCGCCGCCTGAAGGCCTTCAAATGATCACGCTCTCCGCCGCGCAGTTCCGCGACGCGCTCCCGAACGGCGGCCGGCTGATCGGCCTCGACGTCGGCACCAAGACGATCGGCACCGCGCTCTGCGACGCCGGCTGGTCGTTCGCGAGCCCCGCGCTCCTGATCCGTCGGACAAAGTTCCAGAAGGACAAGGCCGCACTTGCCGAGATCATCAAGGCGCAGGCGGTCGTCG
This sequence comes from Sphingomonas faeni, assembly GCF_003053745.1. Lineage (GTDB taxonomy): Bacteria > Pseudomonadota > Alphaproteobacteria > Sphingomonadales > Sphingomonadaceae > Sphingomonas > Sphingomonas faeni. Next base: position 244,946 of record NZ_QAYE01000007.1, read on the forward strand.
GGCTCGTCATCGGCCTGCCGATCAACCTCGACGGCAGCGAAAGCCCGCGGTCGCAGTCGACTCGGGCGTTCGCGCAGAACCTCAAGGACATGGGGCTGCCGATCCTGCTCCAGGACGAGCGCTGGTCGACCGTCGCCGTCACCCGAACGCTGATCGAACAGGACGCCAGCCGCGCCAAACGCGCCGAACTCGTCGACAAAATGGCCGCCGCCTATATCCTCCAGGGTGCGATCGACGCACTGGTGACGGCGCAGATCTAGCGCGCCACCCGATAGAGGGTGGACTGGCCGTCGGTCCAGATGACGCGCAGGTCGGTGGCCTTTGCAGCCCCTGGCGGGAAGCCAATCGTCCAGACGTGCGTGAACGCGGCGCGGGGAAAACGCGCGATCGCCTTGGCGAAATTGGAGCCGACGGTCGAACAGATCGACGGAAAGACGCTCTGGGTCGGGTCCCCGGTATAGGGTGCGGCGATCGCGTAGCGGATGTGCAGCGATTGCTGTCCTTCGATCGCCCATTGCTCGTTGGTGAATATGTCGCGTCGGACGATCGCGAGGGCTGGAAGGTGATTGCGCCGCAGGTCGTCCCATGCGCCTCCACAGGGCAACTCGACTAACGAGAGTACCGCAGCGCCGTGCGGGATGGCTGCGACAGCCGCAAGTTCGCGTTGTTGTTCGCTGGAGCGTTCGACAAAGCTCAGCGTCGTGCCTGCCAGGCGCAGGATCAGGAAGGCAGTGGCCATCACGGCCAGCGTGCGTGCCATTCGCAGATCGCGCGGCGCGATCGCGATCAATCCCAGCATCACCGCGGCAGGTGCCATCCGCATGTCGACATAGGCGCCCCCCATCAGCAAGCGTGGAAGGACGACGAACGCTGCGAGGCACAACAGCGCGGGGATGCCCAGCAGCGGCGAGAACCCGAGGCGAGCACTCCGCATTCCGGCATACAGCACGGCGATCAACGGCAGCAGCGAGAGAAGATCGAACCATGGCCAGTGGTCGCGGAACAGCGAAACGAGCCATACCAGCTTCACCGGTGCGTCGAACCAGCCCTCGCCGCCAAGGCCGCCCGCCGCCGCGCCCGTCCCGGCCACAATAGACGCCAGCATGACGAGGAGCGGGACCGTCATCGACAGACACTGGATCGCCGCACCGACGAGCGCCGCCGGCCAGCCACGGCCTGCCGTGCGAAGCCGCGCGATGTCGGCGCCTGCTGCCATCAGCCCCAGCAGCCCCCAGCCGAAGCTGTGCGAAATCCATATTACACATGCGATGGGTACGAAGAGCAGCGCGCGTATGATCAGGCGATCCTGTCGCCCTAGCCGGATCCACAGCGCCAGTGCGCAGAACGCCAGCGCCTGAGACAGCGCGAAATTGACGAAGCCGAACTGGAACGGCCAGGCATAGGCGAGCGGCAACGCGAACGTCGCGGTCGGCGGTATGCGCCCATGCGCCTCGCGCGCGGCCCACAACAGTCCGGTGGCGGTCAGCATCGGGATCGCGATCACCGCCAGCTTGGTCGCGACCTCGAATGGGAACAGGTGCGACAACGCCGGTACGAGCAGGTCCATGCCCAGATTTGGGATCAGCGCCCAGTGATATGCGTAGTAGCGCTGGAGATCGGGCGAGGTCGGCAGCGCCATGGCGATATGCCAGCGCCCCATATGGCCGGGCAGGTCGCCGAGCGGGGGCAGCGCCGGCCACAACAGCGGCACAGCGGACAGCAGGACGAGCGCAACGGCGAACGCACGCGTTTCCCACCATCCGGCACCGTTCGCGTTCGCGTTCGTCATATCGTCCTGCACCCTCGCCCCCGTCTGCAAACGCCATCCCATGCCGGCGCTAAATTCCGGTTAACCATGCGGTTTGCGGCGACGTATCGCGCAGCGCTTGCCCCCTGCCCCCGCGGACACTATCCCGCGCTTTTAATGCGAACCTCAGATCACCGCCCCGCCGCCCTCATCGAAGGCGGCGCCGTATTCCCTCACCGGCATCTCACCGGCATCGACGGGCTCCAGCCACACGAGATCGCGTTCCTGCTCGACGAGGCGGAGACGTGGGTCGAGGCGAACCGGACGCACGCCACGCCGGACAAGCGGTTGGCCGGGCTTACTCAGATCAACGCGTTTTTCGAGAACAGCACGCGCACGCTTCTGTCGTTCGAGATCGCCGGCAAGCGGCTCGGCGCGGACGTCGTCAACATGCACGCCGCGCAGTCGAGCGTGAAGAAGGGCGAGACGCTGATCGACACGGCGATGACGTTGAACGCGATGCGCGCGGACGTGATCGTGATCCGGCATATGTCGAGCGGCGCGGTGCGGTTGATCGCGGACAAGGTCGATTGTCCGGTGCTGAACGCGGGCGATGGGCGACACGAGCATCCGACGCAGGCGTTGCTCGATGCGCTGACGATCCGGCGGCGGAAGGGCTCTATCGCGGGGCAGCGCGTCGTGATCTGTGGCGATCTGCTGCACAGCCGGGTCGCGCGGTCTAACATCCTGGCGCTGACCGCGCTTGCAGCCGAGGTGCGCGTTTGCGCGCCCTCGACGCTGATGCCGCCGATGATCGAGCGGATGGGGGTGACTGCGTTCACCGATTTCGACAAGGCGCTGGAGGGTGCGGACGTGGTGATGATGCTCCGGCTGCAGAACGAGCGGATGGATGGGGCTTATGTGCCGTCCACGCGTGAGTATCGGTTGCGTTACGGGCTGACGCTCGACCGGTTGGCGAAGGCGGCCCCTGATGCGCTGGTGATGCATCCCGGCCCGATGAACCGCGGCGTCGAGATCGACTCCGCGGTGGCGGATCATGCGCGATCGGCGATTACCGAGCAGGTCGAGATGGGGGTCGCCGTTCGGATGGCGTGCCTCGATGTGCTGACCAGGCGGGCACGCGGCGTGGAGGGTTGGGCATGATCCTCGCACTCACCAACGCGACGCTCGCCTGCCCCGTCGGCGGCGTGTCGAAGGGTAATGTGCTGGTCCGCGATGGCGTGATCGTCGCGACCGGGATCGTCGATATTCCGGCCGATGCAGACATCGTCGACTGCGGCGGCAAGACGGTCGCGCCGGGGATCGTCGATCTCGGCGTGGCGAAAGTCGATCGTGCGGCGTTTCGCGCAGGCGGGATCGTGCGGATCGGTCTCATGCCCGACCAGTCGCCCGTGCTGGACGATCCTGGCATCGTCCAGCGCGCCGCGTTGATCGGCAAGCCAGACCTCTGGATCCACCCGATCGCCGCCGCCACGCGGGGACTCGAAGGCCATGACCTTGCCGAGATGGCGATCTGTCTTTCGGCTGGCGCGAAGGCGGTGGGCACGGGCAAGCACTGGATCGCCGACAGCGGCGTGATGCGGCGCGTGCTGGCCTATGCGCGCGATCTCGACGTGACGGTGATCGCACATGCCGAGGACGGCGGACTGACCGCCGGCGCGGTCGCGACCGAGGGCGAGACGGCGACGCGGCTTGGCCTGCCTGCCGCACCGGCGGTGGCGGAGGCGCTGGCGATCGCGCGCGACCTGATGCTTGCCGAGGATACTGGGGCTCGGATCCATATTCGCCAGGTTACGACGGCGGCCGGGTTCGACCTGATCCGTGTGGCGAAGCGTCGTGGCGTCTCGGTGACCTGCGGGATCACGCCGGCGCATCTGCATCTGTCCGAGATCGCGGTCAGTGATTTCCGGTCGTTCGCGCTGCTATCGCCGCCTTTGCGTGCGGAGAGCGATCGTCGTGCGGCGCTCGAGGCCATCGCCGACGGCACGATCGACGTGCTGTGTTCGGGACATGAGCCGCGGGGGCCCGAGGAGAAGCGATTACCGTTTACCGATTCGAGCAGCGGGATGGCGGGGGCGGAGACGCTGTTGCCGCTCGCGCTGATGCTGGTGCGTGACGAACTCCTAACGCTGGAGCGGCTGTTCGCGCTGCTCGCCAGCAATCCGGCGCGGGTGCTGGGGCTGGATACGGGGACGCTGGAGGTCGGCAAGCCGGCCGACCTGATGCTGTTCGACCGGCTCGCGCCTTGGCAGATCGTCGGGGAGGCGTTCCTTGCCGAGGCAGGGAATACGCCGTTCGATGGCTTGCCGGTTCAGGGGCGGGTGTTGCGGTTGTGGAAGGGTGGGCGCGAGGTTCTGTAAGGGCGCACCACCCCGGCGGAGGCCGGGGCCCAATTGGCAAGGTCGGCGTAACGGATGCCCGCGCTCAGTTACAAACGTTCCCCAGTTGGGCCCCGGCCTTCGCCGGGGTGGCGTCTATCGAAGCGGGGGGACGAACAGGGCGGCAACGCCCGTTATCGCGACGCCATCTGCATGCCGGGCTTGCGCAACCATTGCGCCATGACGTCGCCCGCGCCTTGACGGACGAAGCAGGCGCCGCCCTTGGTCCGGTACTGGCGGCACATCGCATTCGCCGCCGACTTGCTGAACCCGCCGACCGAGAGGCGGTAGACATCCTCGCCCCGCGCCTTGAACGTCATGCCGTTCGGCGAATAGCTGGCGAGTACCGCGAACCGGCGTGCGGCGCGTGCCCAGCCGTCCCTTGCGACTCCCGCGCTCTCGAAGGCGCCGAGCTGGACGTACCAGTTGCCGGTCGCGGGTGCCTTTACCTGATACGCCGCGGTCGCCATGCCGCGACCCGATGACGTGGGTGCTGACGCGACCTTGATCGGGCCACCGGCCGGACGGAGCATCATCGTCGGCAACGCCTGGACGACCTCCTGCCGCGGTCCGAACGCAATTTTCGAGACGCCAGCCGCTGACACCGAAGCGATCTGCACAGGGGCGGCTTCGGTCGGCGCGACGACCGGATCCGCTGCAGCCAAGGCCTGTTCCGGAACACCCGGCGCTGGCGCGTTCAATGCCAGCGCGACCGGCTGTCCCGCATCCGCCACCGCGCGAACGCCGAGCAGGCTCGCCACCTGGTCGGATGCCTTGGCCGGTTGAGCGAACAGCGCCCATTGCTCCAGCCGGGCATCGACATCCGCCGGTGCCATGTCCGCCGCCGCGACCACGCGTGCCTCCTGCCAGCGTCCCGCCAGTGCGAAGCTGAGCGCGAGGTTCTGGCGTACTTTTGCATTCGAAGCTGGCGAACGGGCGGCTTCGGTCAGGACCGCGATCCCGCCCGCGGTGTCGCCCGCGAGCGACAGGGCAAGGCCACGATCGACCGCCGGGATGATCGCGGCGTTCGCCTCGAGGCTGTGGCGCGCCGACTGCCAGTCGCCGGTTGCGATCTGCGAGAGCGCGAGGTTGAGCGCTGCTCTGCCGTTGGTCGGCGACAGTTGCAGCGCGTCGGCGAACGCGTGCGAGGCCGAGGCGAACCGGCCGCCCTTGAGATAGCTCTGGCCGAGCAGCATGCGGTAGTCCGCCTGCTGCGGCATCAGTGCCACCGCACGCTCTGCATAGCCGATCGCGATGGGACCGTCGTTGCGCGCAAGTGCCGCCTGCGCCTGCCCCGCAGTGCCGACCGCGCCCTTTGTCGCGAGGGCCGCGTTGCGATCGCTGGCAGACGCGATGCCGCCCCCGTTCGCGGCACAGCCGACCATCGTACCCCCGAGCAGGAGGGCGGAGATGCCGCCGAGGAGGAGAGCGCGCGTGGTCATCGGGGCAATCCCTGTTTCATGGCAAACGCTAGACCGCACATAGTTCCCACTCCCGGTATTCGCATACGCAGTGCCATGTCGGTTTAAAGAAGCGGTTAACGCGACTTCATAATGACTTACCGACGCGCGATGTTGGGCATCGGGAACGGTCGCCCTTTGCCTTGCGCGACGAACGGCGGCATGGTGGCGGCGAGACGGTATGAGGGATGGCGATGACGGTTCGGCGTAAGCTTTTGGTGGGTGCGATCGCGTTGAGCGGAATGCTGGCCGCCGCCCCCGCGTTTGCCGATGTGAAGGCCGGCGTCGATGCCTGGGCGAAGGGCGATTATCCGCGTGCGATCACCGAGTGGCGCCCGCTGGCGGTCGCGGGCGATGCCGATGCGCAGTTCAACCTGGCGCAGGCGTACAAGCTGGGGCGCGGCGTGACGCTGGATCCGGTGCTGGCCGAGAGCTGGTTCCGGAAGGCGGCGATGCAAGGGCATGTGCAGGCCGCGGACAATTACGGGCTCGCGCTGTTCCAGGCCGGCAAGAAGACGGATGCGCTGCCTTGGCTGCAGAAGTCGGTCGCGCATGGTGAGCCGCGGGCGCAACTCGTGCTCGGAACGATGCTGTTCAACGGCGACGGCATACCGCGCGATTTCCCGCGGGCCTATGCGCTGATGACGCGGGCCTCGGCGTCGGGCTTGCAGTCGGCCTCGCAGACGCTCGCGCAGATGGACCAGTATATCTCGCCCACCGACCGCGAGAAGGGCACCGCGCTGGCGCAGCAATATGCGTTGCAGTCCCCGCCGCCGGGTCCTTCGCGTGCGACGGTCGGGCAAACGCCGGTGGCGCCGCCGCGTACCGCCAGCGTGCCTCGTCCGTCGAAGCTGCCGCCGAGTTCGCTTCCTGCGCGCATTCCCGGGCCGACCCGCGAACCGGCCCCGACGCGGGAACCGACGCCGACGCGTGAGCCGGCATCGGTCAGGCAGGCGCAGGTGAAGCCGCCCAAGCCTGCGCCGACGAAACCTGCTCCGGCAAAAGCTATAGCGGCCAAGCCCGCGCCGGTGCGTGCGACGGGCAATTGGCGCGTCCAGCTTGGCGCGTTCCGCGATCAGGGCAATGCCGAGACGCAGTGGAACAAGGTTCGCGGCAAGCTGCGCGGTGCACAGCCCTTCTACGCGAAGGCGGGCGGCGTCACGCGGCTCCAGGCGGGTGGCTTTGCGTCGAAGGCGGATGCTACGCGGGCTTGCTCGGCGTCTGGCGTGGCGTGTGTGATCGTCGCGCCCTGAGCGGATGAGCCCGGCCGCTACGATACTCATGACGAGGATGTGCGAATGTTCTTCCTGACCCTGGCGTTGCTGTCCGCGCCATCGACCTGCACCGAGATCAAGCAGCAGTGCCGCGCGTGTCCTACCGCGGGTAGCGTCAAAGGGTGTTCTACGGTCGGGATTGCGTGCCAGCCGACGCGTCGCATCTGCGAACCTGCCGTTCCTCCGAAGTCCGTCGCGCGGGCGGACCCGGTGGCTGACAAAAAGGCGCGCTGAGCGATCGTGCCTATGCCCGGCGAATGAGCGATCGGGTGCGGCAGGGATCAAATAGCCGGACCGGTCGTTTCGTTTCGACATCGACCGGGAGCTAGATGCATGATTTTGAAGACCTTGGCGCTGGCAGTTGCCGGCGCGACGCTGTTGGCCGCGTGTTCTGGTGAGCAGCCTGCGACGACTACGAGCAACGACGCGATGGTGGATAACGGGGTGTCGTTGCGTAACCTCGCCGAGACCGAAGTAGCGGTACCCAAGCCTGAGCAACTGACGGTGAAGGGGCGATTGATCCCGACCCCCTCCGATCCGACGTCACGCCACTTCCTGTTGCGTGAGCGGAAGGCGGCAAGCGGCACGATCATCGCGATCCTACGTCAGGAGCATGAGGGCAAGGTCGCCTATGCGCGCACCGAGACGGATTGCGGCAAGCGGCTGTTCCATGTGCTGGGCGTGGGTCCGAACCGAGCGCTCGTCGAGACCAACGTGGCGCATGATGGTCCGCTGCGGCCGATCAAGGGTTTGCCGTTGCGCGAGGAGCTTGCGAAGTACGTCTGCGAAGCGAGCGGCACGCCGCTGGCGAAGGGCTGACTCGACCCCTCTGATCCTCCCCCGCTAGGGGGAGGTGGCTGGCACTTGCCAGACGGAGGGGGAGGTAAGGGAAACCAGCGTTCCGCGTCCTCCCCCTCCGTCACCTTCGGTGCCACCTCCCCCTAGCGGGGGAGGATCTCAAGGACGGCTAGTCCAACACCCAGTCGCGCTTCGCGATACCCTGCGCGTATAGCAGCGCCGTCAGATCCCCATAATCGATCCGCGCAGCCGCTGCCGCCGCGACGATCGGCTTGGCGTGATACGCTACCCCCAGCCCAGCCGCCTCGATCATCGCCAGATCATTCGCGCCATCACCGACCGCGAGCGACTCCTCCACCACAATCCCCCGCTCGGCGATCGCGGCGCGCAGCGTCGTAAGCTTGGTATTCGACCCGACGATCGGCTTGGTCACCGTCCCCGTCAGCGTTCCGCCCTCGATCTCCAGCACGTTGGCGATCGCGCGGTCGAAGCCGATCTGCTTCGCAACCGGCTCTGCGAACCGCGTGAAGCCGCCCGATACCAGCACCGCCAGCGCGCCCCTTGCGCGCATCGTCCGCACCAGCGCCTTCGCGCCAGGCATGATCTTCACGCGTTCGGCCAGGCAGCGCTCGATGTCGCTTTCCGCCAGCCCCTTGAGCAGGGCCACGCGGGCATCGAGCGCCGCCTCGAAATCGAGTTCACCGCGCATCGCGCGCTCGGTGATCTCGGCGATCTGCGGCTTGATCCCAGCGTAGTCGGCGAGTTCGTCGATGCATTCGACGGTGATCATCGTCGAGTCCATGTCGGCGATGAGCAGCTTCTTCGTGCGCGTCAGGCTCGATTGCACGACGACGTCGGTCGCGGGGAATGCGCCCTCGAGCGCGACCCGAGCAGCGTCCGGCGCCATACCGAAGATCAGGTCGGCGGCGTCCCCCTCGTCGATCCAGCCGCTCGCGCCCGGTGCGCAGCCGGCGTCGCGCAAGCGATCCATCGCGGTCGAAATATCGCCTGCGGTCAGCGTGCCCGAGGCTATAAGCGTTGCCGTGAACATAGAAACTCTCCCGAAGGTCGCGCTCATCGCAGGGCCGACCGCGAGCGGCAAGTCCGCGCTCGCGCTGGCCATCGCCGCGCGCCACGACGGCGTCGTCATCAACGCCGATTCCGCGCAGGTCTATGCCGACCTCCGCATCCTCACCGCGCGCCCGTCCGCGGAAGAAGAGGCCAGCGCCCCGCACCGGCTCTTCGGTCACGTGGATGCCGCCGATGCGAGCTACTCTGCGGCCCGCTGGGCTACCGAGGCGACGCTGGCGATCCGCGACACGCTCGCGGAGGGGAAGCTGCCGATCCTGGTTGGTGGCACGGGGCTCTATATCCGCACGCTGCTCGACGGTATCGCGCCTGTCCCAGACATCGACCCGGCCCTTCGCGAGGAGGTCCGCGCCCTCCCCGTCGCGGAGGCGCACGCAGCACTCACGCAACTTGATCCGCAGGCCGCGACCAAGCTCAACGCAGCCGACACCACCCGCGTCGCCCGCGCGCTCGAAGTCGTCCGCGGTACCGGCCGTACGCTTACCGACTGGCAGACCGATAAGGTCGGCGGGATCGGCGAGACGATCGGCGTCCGCGCGCTCATCCTGATCCCCGATCGCGACTGGCTCAATGCGCGTATCGACCAGCGCTTCGCCGAGATGGCCGATACCAGCCGCGAGGAGATCGCCGCGCTGCTCGCGCGCACCGACATCCCACAGGACGCCCCGATCCGCCGCGCGATCGGTGTGCCCGAGATCGCCGCGCTCGTCCGCGGCGAGACCTCGAAACCCGACGCCGTCGCCGCCGGATCGCTCGCCACGCGACGCTATGCCAAGCGCCAATATACGTGGCTAAGACACCAGCCGCCCGCCGCCTGGCCCCGCACCGAAGCGCTCGACCTCCCAACGCGCTTGCATCAATTTGAAACTATATTGCTCAAATGATGTTTGACACGCATCTTTTATATCGGTAGCCGGCCCAACCACGAGACGCTAAAGGCAGCGTTCTCGCAAAGGATGATATGAAATGACCGAGAAGAGTGGAGCCGATATCCTGATCGAGGCGCTGTGCGATCTCGGCGTGGAGGTCGTCTTCGGCTATCCGGGTGGTGCCGTGCTGCCGATCTACGACGCGCTGTTTCGCTCGGGTCGGATCAAGCACATTCTGGTGCGCCACGAACAGGCCGCGACGCATGCGGCCGAGGGTTATGCCCGCTCGACCGGCAAGCCCGGCGTGGTGCTCGTCACCTCGGGTCCCGGCGCGACCAATGCCGTGACCGGCATCACCGACGCGCTGATGGATTCGATCCCGATGGTCGTGATCACCGGCCAGGTGCCGACCGCACTGATCGGCACCGACGCGTTCCAGGAGGCCGATACCGTCGGCATCACGCGCCATTGCTCGAAGCATAACTACCTCGTGAAGGACCCTGCCAAGCTTGGCGACGTGATCCACGAGGCGTTCCACATCGCCACCTCGGGTCGTCCGGGGCCAGTGGTCGTCGACATTCCCAAGGACGTGCAGGTCGCGACGGCTAGGTACAAGAAGCCGGGCCCGATCCAGCACAAGACCTATCGCCCGCAGGTGAAGGCCGACCAGTCGCAGATCGAGCAGCTGGTCGACATGCTCGCCGCGGCCGAACGTCCGATCCTGTATACCGGCGGCGGCATCATCAACTCGGGCCCCGCCGCGAGCCAGTTGCTGTGCGAACTCGTCCGCATCACCGGCGCGCCGGTGACGTCGACGCTGATGGGCCTTGGTGCCTACCCCGCGTCGGGGCCGCAATGGCTCGGCATGCTCGGGATGCACGGGACGTACGAGGCCAACATGGCGATGAACCAGGCCGACCTCGTCGTCGCGCTCGGCTCGCGCTTCGACGACCGCGTGACGGGGCGCTTGGACGCGTTCAGTCCGAACTCGCGGAAGGTGCATATCGACATCGATCGCTCGTCGGTGAACAAGACCGTGCGCGTCGATCTCGGCATCATCGCGGATGTCGGTCATGCGCTCGAAGACATGGTGCGGATCTGGAAGAGCCGCCAGCATCCCAAGCCCGACACGACCGACTGGCAGCGGCGGATCGCCGGCTGGCGCGCGGTGAAGTGTCTCGATTTCCCCGAGAACGATCCGACCGAGATCATGCCGCAGCGAGCGATCCGGGCGCTGTTCGACGCCACGCACGCACGCTCGCCGATCATCACGACCGAGGTCGGCCAGCACCAGATGTGGGCGGCGCAGCATTTCGGGTTCGAGAAGCCGAACAAGTGGCTGACCAGCGGTGGTCTCGGCACGATGGGCTACGGCCTGCCCGCCGCGATCGGCGCGCAGCTCGGCAACCCGAACGCGCTGGTGATCGACATTGCCGGCGAGGCGTCGATCCAGATGAACATCCAGGAGCTGGCGACCGCGTCGCAATACCGGTTGCCGGTGAAGATCTTCATCCTCAACAACCAGTATATGGGCATGGTCCGCCAGTGGCAGGAGCTCACCTATGAGAGCCGCTATGCCGAGAGCTATTCGGATTCGCTGCCCGACTTCGTCAAGCTGGGCGAGGCATATGGCTGGAAGGGCATCCTGATCGAGACGCGCGACCAGCTCGACAGCGGGATCGCCGAGATGCTGGCGTATGACGGCCCGGTGATCGTCGACTGCCGCGTGTCGCAGCTGACGAATTGCTTCCCGATGATCCCGTCGGGCGCGGCGCATACCGACATGATCCTGCAGGCGAACGAAGTGTCCGGCACGATGGACGACGAAGCGAAGGCGCTGGTTTGATGACGTATTCGTCTTCTGCGCCCCTCCCTGGAAGGGAGGGGTTGGGGGTGGGTCGGCCTGCTTTGGCCACCGCCGCCTCCGATCGAAACCAACCCACCCCCGGCCCCTCCCTGTCAGGGAGGGGAGAAGGCTAATCATGCACATTTCCCAGGAAAAGGCCGAGCGGCACACGCTCGCCGTCATCGTCGACAACGAACCGGGGATCCTCGCCCGGATTGCGGGCCTGTTCACCGCGCGCGGCTATAATATCGAGAGCCTGACGGTGTCGGAGATCACTGCCGACAAGTCGGTCAGCCGGATCACAATCGTCACCAGCGCGTCGCCGGCGACGATGGAGCAGATCATCGCGCAGCTCGACCGGCTGGTGCCGGTGCACAAGGTCACCGACCTCACCGCACAGGGCGCGCACGTCGAACGCGAACTCGCCCTAGTGAAGGTGCGTGGCACCGGCGACCACCGGATCGAGGCGCTGCGCCTTGCCGACGTCTACCGCGCGCGCGTGGTCGATGCGACGACCTCGAGCTTTGTGTTCGAGGTCACCGGCGGGATCGACAAGATCGACAAGTTCGTCGAACTCATGGGTGAAGTCGGCCTGATCGAAGTAGCCCGAACCGGCATCGTCGCGATCGCCCGCGGCAAAGAGCCGGCTTAACACTTCTCCGCTTTTTTAGTTTTGTTCTCCCGCGAAGGCGGGAGCCCAGCCTGGACCTCCGCCTTCGCGGAGGTACACACCTTATCGAAAGGACCATCCAATGCGTGTCTATTACGATCGCGACGCCGACCTGAACCTTATCACCGACAAGAAGATCGCGATCGTCGGCTATGGTTCGCAGGGCCATGCGCACGCGCAGAACCTCCGTGATTCGGGCGTCAAGGACGTCGCGATCGCGCTGCGCGAAGGCTCGGCCACCGCCAAGAAGGCGATCGAGGCGGGCTTCGCGGTCAAGTCGAACAAGGAAGCCGCAGCCTGGGCCGACATCGTCATGATCCTCGCGCCCGACGAGCATCAGGCGGCGATCTACGCTGCCGACCTGCACGACAACCTCAAGCAGGGCGCGACGATTGCGTTCGCCCACGGCCTCAACGTGCATTTCGGCCTGATCGAGCCGCGCGCCGACCTCGACGTCATCATGATCGCGCCCAAGGGTCCCGGCCACACCGTGCGCAGCGAGTATGTCCGCGGCGGCGGCGTTCCCTGCCTGATCGCGATCGACCAGGACAAGTCGGGCAACGCGCATGACATCGCGCTCGCCTATGCATCGGGCGTCGGCGGCGGTCGCTCGGGGATCATCGAGACCAACTTCCGCGAGGAATGCGAGACCGACCTGTTCGGCGAGCAGGCCGTGCTGTGCGGCGGCATCACCCACCTGATCCAGGCCGGGTTCGAGACGCTGGTCGAAGCCGGTTACGCGCCCGAGATGGCGTATTTCGAGTGCCTCCACGAGACCAAGCTGATCGTCGACCTGCTGTACGAGGGCGGCATCGCCAACATGCGCTACTCGATCTCGAATACGGCCGAGTATGGCGACATTACTACGGGTCCGCGGATCATCACGGCGGAGACCAAGGCCGAGATGAAGCGCGTGCTGGCGGATATCCAGTCGGGCCGGTTCGTGAAGAACTTCATCCTCGACAACCGTGCGGGGCAGCCTGAACTGAAGGCGGCGCGGAAGCAGGCGCTGGCGCATCCGATCGAGAAGATCGGGTCGGAGTTGCGTGGGATGATGCCTTGGATCGGGAAGAATGCTCTCGTTGATAAGGCCAAGAACTGACGCGAACGCGAGCGCGCGACAGCGCGTGAGCGCGGCCGGCACGACGGAGCCTGCCCATAAGGCACGGCTTCGCCGGGTCCGACGGGCTGGCGTGGGGAACGTGCTGAGGTCAGCGTGAAGCCTGCCGCTACCCTACCACCCCGGCGAAGGCCGGGGCCCAGTTGGGGGACGTTGCTAACGGACGACAACGCTCCGTTACCTCGACCTTTCCAACTGGGCCCCGGCCTTCGCCGGGGTGGTGGCGTTTTGGGGGAAGCGTCGATCACTCCTCCCCTGTTCCCTCGCGAACGCGGGGTCCAGGGTCTCGGGCGGTGATCGTGGTTTAGCTGGGCCCCCGCGTCCGCGGGGGAACGAGAGCTGGCGGTGCACTCCACCGCGAGCGCGCGCCCCACCGACCCAATTCCGAAACACAGCGTTGGCATAACGTCGTTTGACGCGCCCCCTCCGCTCGGCCAGCATCGCGCGTCAAACAGGAGACCCCGCATGCGCCTAGTCCTAGCCACGATCCTCGCCCTCACCGCCGCGCCAGTACTGGCCCAGACCGCAGGCGTCCCCGGCGCCCCCGTCAAGGCACGCGTGACCGCCGGCACCTACGCGGTCGATCCGAACCACACACAGGTCACGTGGGCGGTCAACCACATGGGCTTCTCCATGCTCGAAGGGCAGCTCGGCGCATCGGGCGGCAGCATCACCATCGATCCCGCCAAGCCGAACGCGACCAAGGTCGAAGTGAATTTCGCGATCGACCAGCTTTCGGTCACCGCCGCGCCGTTCGCGGGCCATCTGAAGTCGAAGGACTTCTTCGACGCCGCAACCTACCCGACCGCCAAGTTCGTCTCGACCAAGGTCGTTGCGACCGGCGACAAGGCGACGATCACCGGCGACCTCACGCTCAAGGGCGTCACCAAGCCGGTCGTACTCCAGGCGACCTTCATCGGCGCCGGCGCGAACCCGATGAACAAGAAGCTCAACTTTGGCTTCCGCGCGACGACCTCGATCAAGCGTAGCGACTTCAATATCGGCGCCTACGCGCCGGTCGTGTCGGACAAGGTCGACCTGACCATCAACGCCGCGTTCTCGGCGCAATAATCTATCAAAATTTCTATCGCGCTGGACACGGACTGTGTCCGCGCGATAGGAAGTCGCAATGACGCATGGCCGCCTCCCGCTGCTTCGACTTACGCGCCCTTAGGCGCGCCGATCGTTTGCGCGGTGGCCATGCCCCGTGCCTCGCGCCTAAGGGCTGACCCGAACGCTCCCGACGACACGAGAGATACGAGCCATGCTGCGCGACCCATCGACCAAATACCGACCCTTCCCGCAAGTCGACCTGCCCGACCGCCAATGGCCGTCGAAGACCATCGTCAAGCCGCCCCGCTGGCTCTCCACCGACCTGCGCGACGGCAACCAGGCGCTGATCGACCCGATGGATGCGGAGAAGAAGACGCGCTTCTTCGACCTGCTCTGCAAGGTCGGCTTGAAGGAGATCGAGGTTGGTTTCCCGAGTGCGGGTGCGACCGAATTCGACTTTATCTCCGGCCTCGTGAAGACCGGCCGCATACCCGACGACGTATCGATCCAGGTGCTGACCCAGTCACGTCGCGATCTGATCGAGACGAGCTTTGCCAGCTTGGTCGGCGCGAAGACGGCGATCGTGCACCTGTACAACGCCGTATCGCCGGCATGGCGCAAGATCGTGTTCGGGATGGACCGCGCGCAGGTGAAGCAGATCGCGATCGACGGCGCCAAGGTGCTGCGCGACGAAGCCGCCAAGCAGCCGAACGTCCGTTGGCAGTTCGAATATTCGCCGGAGACCTTCTCGACCGCGGAACTCGATTTCAGCCTCGAGGTCTGCGAGTCGGTGATGGACGTCCTCATGCCCAGCCCTGAGAACCCGATCATCTTCAACCTGCCCGCGACCGTCGAGTGCGCGACGCCGAACATATATGCCGACCAGATCGAATGGTTCGGGCGGCACATCCGCAACCGCGATGCGGTGGCGATCTCGCTCCACACGCACAACGACCGCGGCACCGGCGTCGCGGCGGCGGAGCTCGGCATGATGGCCGGCGCGGACCGTGTCGAGGGATGCCTGCTCGGCAATGGCGAGCGCACCGGCAATTGCGATCTCGTGACCGTCGCGCTCAACATGTACACGCAAGGCGTCGATCCGAAGCTCGACCTGTCGGACATCGACGGCGTCGTGAACACGGTCAATTACTGTACCAACATCCCCGTCCACCCACGCACACCCTATGCCGGCGACCTGGTCTTCACTGCATTCTCGGGGTCGCATCAGGACGCGATCAAGAAGGGCTTCGCGGCGCAGGAGGCGAAGAACGACACGCTGTGGGAGGTGCCCTATCTCCCGATCGACCCCGCGGATCTCGGTCGCAGCTACGAGGCGGTGATCCGCGTAAACTCGCAATCCGGCAAGGGCGGCGTCGCCTGGGTGATCGAGCAGGACAAGGGGCTGAAGCTGCCCAAGCGCTTGCAGGCTGACTTCAGCCGGCATGTGCAGGCCTATGCAGACGAAACCAGTCGCGAGCTGAACGCGGCAGATATCTGGAGCCTGTTCGAGCGGACCTACATGCCGCAGGCCGACGACCGGGTGGAGTTGCGCGATTACGAGGAAAGCGGTGCCTCGGGGCAGCGCGTGTTCATCGGCCGCGTGGCGATCGATGGCGAGGAGCGGTCGATCTCCGGGCGTGGCAACGGGCTGATCTCGGGCGTGATCGCGGCGATCGCGAAGTCGACTGGGCCGACTTTGGACGTGGTCGACTACAACGAGCACGCGATCGGCCACGGGGCGGATGCGCAGGCGGCGGCGTATGTCGAATGCCGGACTGCCGAGGGTCGGACGGTGTTCGGCGTCGGCATGGATACCGACATCGCGACTGCCTCGGTGCGTGCGGTCCTGAGCGCCGCCAACCGCGCCTGACCTTATGAAAGACGGCCACCGGCTGAACCGGTGGCCGTTTCTCCTTACGCCAGCTTCGCCAGCAACGCCTGTGCCGCCTTTGCCGACGAGGCGGGGTTCTGGCCGGTGATCAGCAGGCCGTCCTCGACCACGTACACGCCCCAGTCGGCGGTCTTCGAATAGTTGCCGCCCTGCTGTTGCAGCATGTCCTCGACCAGGAACGGCACGACATCGCTGAGCCCGACCGCGGCCTCTTCGGTATTAGTGAAGCCGGTGACGGTCTTGCCCTTCACCAGCGGCGCGCCATCGGCGGCCTTCACGTCGCGCAGCACGCCGGGTGCGTGGCAGACGAGAGCGACTGGCTTGCCTGCGCCGATCGCGGTCTCGATCAAAGCGATCGATGCCGGATCGTTGGCGAGATCCCAGAGCGGCCCGTGCCCACCGGGATAGAACACCGCGTCATAGTCATTGATGCGCATCTCGGAGAGTTTGCGCGTATCGGCGAGTGCGGCGGTCGCCTCGGCATCCGCCTCGAACCGGCGTGTCGCGTCGGTCTGTGCGTCGGGCTTGGCGCTGCTGGGATCGAGCGGTGGCTGGCCACCCGCCGGCGATGCGAGCGTGATGTCGGCACCCGCATCCTTGAACACGTAATAGGGCGCGGCGAGTTCCTCGAGCCAGAAGCCGGTCTTGCGGCCGGTATCGCCGAGGTCGGCATGCGAGGTGAGGACGACGAGAATTTTCAACTTTGGTCTCCGGATCGGGGATTACGGGGAGAGAACGACCCGGCACTAGGATCGGCGCCTCACGCATGTGAAACGGATTGCGCCCGAACGTGGGACTATCGCCCTGAGCAGGACCGGTCGGCAATCATACGGAGGCATGCCCTACTTGTTCTCCCGCGAAGGCGGGAGCCCAGTCTGGATCCCCGCCTTCGCGGGGAAACAAGTCTTTCCCAAACGCTGGATCGATCTCCCGCTAGATCCGTCGCTCCCGCACGATGCGGCAGCCGATCGCGGCGTCCGGGTAGACGTCGGTCTTCATCGTCTCGATCTCGACCCGCCGCACCCGTTCGTCCGCTAGGCACAATGCGGCGATCGCTTCGCATAGCGTTTCCTGCAGCGCGAACGGGCGGTTCGCTACCATCGCCAGGATGCCTGCGCGGACGAAGTCGTAATCGAGCACTTCCCCGATCGCATCCTCGTCGAGCGGCCCCGGATACACGACGGTCATCTCGACCGAGACGACCACGCGTTGTGGCGCGACTTCGTGCGGGTGGATGCCCAGCCGCATCATCACCTCGAGTCCGTCGAGGATCGTCGTGAACTCAGCCATGTCGTCCCTCAAACATCACGTCGCCGTCTCGCGTCAGAAACCGTTGTCCGCAATCGACGAACACATTCTGCCCCGTCACGCCTTTTGCGGACAGCAGCCACGCGACCGCATCCGCGACCGCCTCGGCGCCGACCGGTCGCTTCAGCAAATTGTCGCTCGCCACCGCCGCGAACTCTTCTTCGGTCTGGTCTCCGCTCGGAAGGGTCAATCCCGGCGACACTGCGTTGACCGAGATGTGCGGGCCGAGCGCCTGTGCGAGCATCGTCGTCGCCCCCTCCAGCGCGATCTTGCCGCAGCTGTACGAGAAGAAGTCCGGGTTGAGGTTGGCCACCTTCTGGTCGAGCACATTGACCACCGCGCCGTCCGCGACGTCGTCCTGCGACGCCAGCGCGGACGCCAGCAGCACCGGCGCGCCGCAATTGACCGCGCCAAGCTCGGCGAACAGTATTGGATCGACGGTCGGCGGTCGATCGAATTCGAACTTCGACGCGCAGTTCACCAGCCCGTCGATCGGCCTACCGATCGCAGTCCGTGCCGCTGCGAACAGGTCACCGATCGTGCCCAGATCGCTCAGGTCGCCCGCTACCGAAGCAGCACGCCCTCCCCCGTCGACGATCTCCTCCACAAGTGCCGCCGCCTCGTCGGGGGAATGTCCCTGATGCACGACCACGGCATGCCCGTCGGCAGCCAGCCGCCGGACGATCGCCGCACCCAGCCGCTTCGCACCGCCCGTGACCAGCACGGTCCGCATCAGGCGCCGCGACCCATCAAGGCCAGCACTTCCTTGCGGCTGCGTTCGTCGTCGCGGAACACGCCCATCATCCGGCTCGTGACCATCGTCACCCCAGGCGTGCGGACACCGCGCGCGGTCATGCAGGCATGGCTCGCCTCGATCACCACCGCGACGCCCTGCGGCTTGAGGTTGTCCCAGATGCAGTCGGCCACTTCCGCGGTCAGCCGCTCCTGCACCTGCAACCGCCGCGCGAACCCGTGCAGCACGCGCGCAAGCTTCGAAATGCCGACGACGTGGTCGCGCGGCAGGTACGCGATGTGCGCCTTGCCGATGATCGGCGCCATGTGATGCTCGCAATGCGACTGGAACGGGATGTCCTTCAGCAGGACGATCTCGTCATAGCCGCCGACTTCCTCGAACACGCGTTCGAGGTGTTTCGCCGGATCGTCGCCATAGCCGGCGCAATATTCCTTCCACGCACGTGCAACACGACGCGGCGTGTCGAGCAGGCCCTCACGGGTCGGATCGTCGCCCGCCCAGCGGATCAACGTACGGATCGCCGACGCTACGTCTTCTGGCACAATCACCTTGCCGTCGGGACCCAGCACATCGTCTTCAACCAGCCGCTCCTCGGACCCGTTCAGTTCATCCCGCATCGCAACACCCTTTGTCAGCATACCCAAACATCGGAACATGGGTCCTCTTTTGCAACTGTTTCATTTCAGCAACGCGCCGTAAATCCCCGTATTCCGGGGCTCAAAATGCGTTGACGCTAGATCGTTTTCGTCGTTACTTCGCCATACCTGAAAAACTAAATCGTGAATCGGCACAGACCGGCACGATCGGGGAGAGGACTGACATGGCCAAGTTCGAATTGCTCGCCGCCTCGGCGATGATACTCCTGTCGATTGCGCCGGCAATGGCCCAGACGGCCACCACATCGGCTGGAAATGCCGGCCCCACCAACGGCCCCGGGCAGGAAGCGCCGTCGACGCCCGGCACATCGACGCAGACCACCCCCGCCGATACCTCGGCAAGTGCCTATGCGTCGCAGGATATCGTGGTTACCGCGCAACGCCAATCGCAACGTTTGCAGGATGTTCCGATTGCAGTGAGCGCTTTTACCGCGGACACGATCTCGAAGCAGCAGATCGTCAACCCGAGTGCGCTCCAGCAGACGCTGCCCAACGTCACCTTCACCAAGACCAATTTCACCACGTCGAGCTTCACGATCCGCGGGATCGGCGATCTGTGCGTCGGCGCGACCTGCGACCAGGCGACCGCGATCCACGTCAACGACATGCCGCTGGTCACCACGCGACTGTTCGAAAGCGAGTTCTTCGATCTCGAGCGGATCGAGGTCCTGCGCGGTCCGCAGGGTACGCTGTTCGGCCGCAACGCGACGTCGGGCGTGGTGAACTTCATCACCGCCAAGCCGGACCTGTCGGGGATCCACGCCGCCGCCGAGGCCGAGTACGGCAACTATGATTCGAAGCGCGCGCGCGCGATGATCAACCTGCCCTTCACCGACACGCTCGGCATCCGCGTCGCGGGCACGTATCTCAACCGCGACGGCTATACCAAGAACACGTATGACAATTCGAAGATCGACGGGCGCGACCTGTATTCGATCCGCGGCACGTTGTCGTGGGAGCCGACCAGCGATACCCGCGTCGATCTGATCGGCTATTATTTCCGCGAGAAGGACAACCGCAGCCGTATCCAGAAGCAGCTCTGCCACCGTGATCCGACCGGCATCCTGGGCTGCCTTCCCGATCGGCTCGCGAACGAAACGCCGAACGGCAACTCGACGCTGGCCGCGACGCTGGCCTCGACACAGTATTTCGGGATTGCCGGTACGCAGCTCGGGCATCCCGAGATTGCCGCGATCGGCCTGCAGAACCTGTATGCGACCGACACCTATGCCGGGGTCGTCAATCCCGGCGACGTCCGCACCGTCCGGATCGACTCCAACCCGACCTACTTCGCCGAGGAAGAGCAGTACACCGCCAAGATCTTCCATGATTTCGGTCCGGTCTCGTTCAACTTCACCGGCGGGTTCTCGCGCAACACGGTCGACAGCACGACCGACTTCAACCTCGCGGTCGAGAACCCCCTCGCGACCAATGTCGGCCTGAACACGCTGAACGCGATCGGCCGCCCCGGCGTGGTGATCCCGCTGCCCGGCGGTGCGCTGGTCAATACCGGCTATCTCAATGGCGTCCGTTCCGTGCTGATCCCCAACGGCCCGGCCGGCGGCGCGTGCCAGTCGGGTGCCGATACGAACAATGTCGGCGTGTTCGGCGGCAACGGCATCGGCTGTTACGCGCAGAGCCTCGACGTCGATCGCTCGCGCCAGGTGAACCGGCAATATTCGGCCGAGGCGCATATCGACAGCTCGTTCGACGGCATGTTCAACTTCCTGCTCGGCGGCATCTATGTCGACTCGCGCAGCCAGAACACCGACTATTTCGTCAACGCGTTCGGGCTGGATTACGCATCGGGCGTGCTCGGCGCGGCCAGCTCGGCGGCAATCCCGGGCGTCAACGGCAACGCGTTCCTCGCCACGCCGTTCTACCGCAACGACGGCGACGACTTCCGCCTGAAATCCTACGGCATCTTCGGCGAGACCTATTTCGAGTTCAACGACAAGCTGAAGCTGACGCTCGGCCTGCGCTACAACCACGACGAGAAGGACGTGAAGGCGCGCAACATCACGCTGAACGTGCTCACCCCGATCGGCGCGTCGAACATGACGCAGGGGCTGAACTACACCACCACCGACTTCGACTCCACGCGCACCGGGGTGCAGGAATATGCGCTCGACAAGGTGAGCTTTTCGCGGCTGACGGGGCGTGCAGTGATCGACTACAAGATCTCGCCGGACAATCTGATCTACGCGTCCTATTCGCGCGGCTACAAGTCGGGCGGCATCAATCCGCCCTTGCCCGCGACCTTCTCGGTGCCGACGACCTTTACGCCCGAGAAGATCGACTCGTTCGAGATCGGCTCGAAGAACACCTTCGGCAACGGCGCGCTGCGGCTCAACGTCACGGGCTTCTACTACAAGTACAAGCAGTTGCAGCTGAGCCGGATCGTCGCACGGACCGCGGTCAACGACAATGTCGACGCCCATGTCTACGGCGTCGAGGCGGAAGCGATCCTCAGCCCGATCCCGGCGTTCGTCGTCAACATGAACGCGAGCTACCTCCACAGCGAGGTGTCGGCGGACAAGTTCCTGGTCAATCCGCGCGATCCGTCGGGCGGCCGCTCGGACGCGGTGATCATCAAGGACCTGCAGAGCGCCGCCAACTGTGCGGTCGTGCCGACCACCGCGGGCAATATCGTCGGGGTGAACACCTATGTCGGCGCGGTGAACTCAGGTCTCGGCCTGCGCGCACCCGTGGCGATCCCGACGACCAACACCACCGGCGCTTACAGCCTCTGCTCGGTTCTCGCCTCGACCGCGGCCAATCCTCCGGCGGCGCTGCGCGCGCTGTTCGGCGTGCCGACCGGTGCTCTGCCGTACAGCGTCATCGACGGCGTCGGCGTCAACATCCGCGGCGGCAAGCTGCCCCAGGCACCGACCTACAAATTCTCGGCAGGCGCGCAGTACACCATCGCGTTCGGCAGCGGCATGTCGTTCGTGCCGCGCGTGGACCTCAACTACACCGGCGGCTTCACAGCCTCGATCTTCAACCAGCTGGTCGACCGCGTGCAGGGCTATGAGGTGATCAATGCGCAGGTGCAACTAAACGGCGCCGAAGACCGCTGGTTCCTGCGCGGCTTCGTGCAGAATTTGACGAACAATGACTCGATTACGGGTCAGGCGGTCGGCGACCAGTCGTCGGGGCTGTTCACGAATATCTTCACGATCGACCCGCGGCGGTATGGCATCGCGGCCGGGTTCAAGTTCTAAGCGACGACGCAAACGACCCTCCCCCGCCAGGGGGTGGTGGCGCCGAAGGTGACGGAGGGGAAGGACACGGAGCAGCGGTGGGCGCGTGCCTCCCCCTCCGTCTGGCAAGAGCCAGCCACCTCCCCCTTGCGGGGGAGGATTTCAAGGCGCCCTCCCTTCTCGCAAGGGCGGGGACCCAAGCCAAGATTCCGCCTTCACGGGAGAACCTGGGGCAAGGTGCCGCACGACTACGGAGTCGTACTGCTTTGAAGGAGCTAGCCCCCGACTTGCTCCCCTCCCTGAAAGGGAGGGGTTGGGGGTGGGTCGGTCTGGATTGGCCGCGGCGTTTACCAGGCAGCCTACCCACCCCCGGCCCCTCCCTTTCAGGGAGAGGGGGAAGGAGGCAGATCCCCCTCCTCATCGGAGAGGAGAGACGATCACTTCAGGCGCTTGGCGTGCCACGCCACATGGTCCGCCATAAAGGTCGAAATGAAGTTGTAGCTGTGGTCATACCCAGGCTGCATGCGTAGCGTCAGGTCGATCCCCGCCGCCTTGCACGCGTCTGCCAGCAACTCGGGCTTCAACTGTTCGACCAGGAAGCCATCGGCTTCGCCCTGATCGACCAGGATGTCCTCCACCCGCGCGCCATCTTCGATCAGCGCGCACGCGTCGTACGCTCGCCACGCCGTCCGTTCCGGCCCGAGATACCCGCCGAGCGCCTTCTCGCCCCATGGGCACTGCAACGGCGCGACGATCGGGGCGAAGGCCGACACGCTCCGGAAGCGATCGGGATTGCGCAGCGCGATCGTCAGCGCACCATGACCGCCCATCGAGTGGCCAAAGATCCCCTGCCGCGCCATGTCCGCCATCGAAAACTCCGCCGCGATCAGGGCGGAGAGTTCGTCCTCGACATAGGACCGCATCCGAAAATTCTTCGCCCAAGGCTCCTCGATCGCATCGACGTAGAAGCCTGCACCCTTGCCGAAGTCGTACGCGTCATCGTCCGGCACATCGTCGCCGCGGGGCGACGTATCCGGCGCGACCAGGATCACGCCCAGTTCGGCACACGCGCGCCGATACTCGCCCTTGTCCATGACGTTGGCGTGCGTGCAGGTCAGGCCCGACAGGAACCACAGCACCGGCAACCGTGCGCCGGCGTCGTGCGGCGGCACGTACACCGCGAAGGTCATGTCCGTGCCGGTCGCAGTCGAGGCGTGGCGATACACGCCCTGCGTGCCGCCATACGCCTTGCTGGTGGAGACGGTCTCCATCACGCGACCCGGTGCAATGCGCAAAGCTTGTTGCCCGACGGATCGCGCAGATAGGCCAGATACAGCGTGCGACCCGCCGTACCCTGGCGGATACCCGGAGGGTTCTCGCAGGCGGTGCCGCCATGCGCGAGACCCGCGGCGTGCCACGCATCGGCGGCCTCGGGCGATGCGGCTACGAAGCCCATCGTGCTGCCGTTGCCGTGGCTCGCCGGCTGCCCGTCGATCGGCCTCGTCAGCAGGAAACGCCCGCCGGCGTGCGCGTAGACCACCCGCCCCCATTCATCGACGACGCCCTCGGGCACGCCGAGCGCCACCAAAGCCGCGTCGTAGAACGCCTTCGATGCCGCGATATCGTCGGCGCCGAGCATGATATGGCTGAACATCCGCGCGTCCTCAGTAGATCACGACGGAGCGGATGCTCTCGCCGGCGTGCATCAGGTCGAAGCCCTTGTTGATCTCGTCGAGCGTCAGGCGGTGCGTGATCATCGGGTCGATCTCGATCATCCCGTTCATGTACCAGTCGACGATCTTCGGCGTATCGGTCCGCCCGCGCGCGCCGCCGAACGCGGTGCCGCGCCAGTTGCGCCCGGTGACGAGCTGGAACGGCCGCGTCGAAATCTCCTTGCCCGCCTCGGCCACGCCGATCACGATCGAAGTGCCCCAGCCGCGATGGCATGCCTCGAGCGCTTGGCGCATCACTGTCGTGTTGCCGGTCGCGTCGAAGGTGTAGTCCGCGCCGCCATCGGTCAGCGCGACGATGTGCTGGACGATATCGCCCACATCCTTCGGGTTGGCGAAGTGCGTCATGCCGAAGCGACGCCCCCATTCCTCGCGATCCGGGTTGATGTCGACGCCG
Organism: Sphingomonas faeni; assembly: GCF_003053745.1. GTDB lineage: Bacteria > Pseudomonadota > Alphaproteobacteria > Sphingomonadales > Sphingomonadaceae > Sphingomonas > Sphingomonas faeni. The sequence continues at coordinate 269,210 of NZ_QAYE01000007.1, forward strand.
ACGATCATCCCCGCGCCGGCAAGCCGCGCACCTTGGATCACGTTCAACCCGATCCCGCCGAGCCCGAACACGACGACCGTGTCGCCCGGCTGGACCTTAGCCGTATGCACGACCGCGCCGACACCCGTCGTCACGCCGCAACCGACATAGCAGGAGGTGTCGAACGGCGCGTCCTCGCGGATCTTCGCGACCGCGATCTCCGGCAGGACGGTGAAGTTCGAGAAGGTCGAGCAGCCCATGTAGTGGAAGATCGGCTGCCCCTTGTAGCTGAACCGCGTCGTGCCGTCGGGCATCAGCCCTTTCCCTTGCGTCGCGCGGATCGCGGTACACAGGTTGGTCTTCTGGCTGAGGCAAGACTTACACTGGCGGCATTCGGGCGTGTAGAGCGGGATGACGTGATCGCCGACCGCGACGCTGGTCACGCCTGCGCCGATCTCGCGGACGATGCCGGCACCCTCATGGCCAAGCACGCTGGGAAACAACCCTTCCGAATCAAGCCCGTCGAGCGTGTACGCGTCGGTATGGCAGATGCCCGTCGCCATGATTTCGACGAGCACTTCGCCGAATTTTGGTCCTTCGAGGTCGAGTTCGACGATCTCGAGCGGTTTTTTTGCCTCGAAGGCAACAGCGGCGCGGGTCTTCATGGGTGGGTCTCCTTGATTGCCGCCCTGATGGCCCCCGTGCCCTGCGTCTGCAACCCATACGCGATGCAACCAATGCCACGTTGCCGCGCTTGATCCTTTCAAATCAAGGAGATGGCGCGATGAAGGATCCGAAGAAGGGCGACGAGGTCACCTGGAAATCGCACGGCGGCGAAGCGCACGGCACGGTCGAGAAGAAGCAGACCACCGATACGAAGATCAAGGGCCACACCGTCAAGGCGTCCGAGGAGGAGCCGCAGTTCATCGTAAGGAGTGACAAGGGCGGCAAGGCAGCGCACAAGGCGGACGCGCTCACCAAGGCGTGACCACGCGCGCAGTGCCCAACGCACGCGCGCAACAGGAAGGAATGCTTATGGCTACAGCTCCCAAGACCGGCGGCATCCACGCCCCCGTCCAGCCCTCTCCCGAACTCGGCGAGATCGTCGGCAACGACAAGCTCCCGCGCAGCGAAGTGATCAGCAAGGTTTGGGTCTACATCAAGGCCCACAACCTGCAGAACCCCGAGAACAAGCGCGAGATTCTGGCTGACGAGAAGCTGAAGAAGGTCTTCGGGCGTGACAAGTGCACGATGTTCGAGATGAACAAGTACATCTCGCAGCACGTCAAGGCCTAACCGCCAGCACTGCACGGCAAGCGGCGACGGGGCATCGTAAGCGATACCCGTCGCCCCTTGATCGAACCTTGTTGAGGGTTCGTAATATCGAGATTATCGTCGTGGCTCGAACGTTACCGCGCACGACCGGACGCTAGCCCCGCGCTTGATCGTCCCACCCGACCGGCGTATTGCGCCCGCCAATGCCCCCGTAGCTCAGCCGGATAGAGCGACGGTTTCCTAATCATTCGACGGATCGACACAAAACGCCGGTTTCTACCGGTTTTTTGCGTCCGCTATAATCGTTTATCGTCTGGGGTATACGCTGGGGGAACAGGCGTTTTGGGCGCGTTCCCAGAGATGTTCCCCGCAGCGTCTGGGGGAACATATTTTCGACGATGTAGATGGCTGTGGTGACCCCAAGTGGATTTGAACCACTGGCCCCCAGATTAGGAATCTGGTGCTCTATCCGGCTGAGCTATGGGGCCACGCACCCCGCTTCCATAATGACCCGGCTGCGTTCGGTCCAGATCATCTGCGCACGGTAGGGACTGGCGACACGATGACCTTCCCCCGCTTGAAGCAGCGCTTACACCGGAGCCGGGATCGGGCAGTGGCGATGGGGATCGGTGACCCTCCGAACAACTTTAAGATATTTGCGAATGGGACATTGATGGCGCGCCCGCATTCGCAGACGATTCGCATGTCGGCGCGATGCCGCATGAAATCCGTCGTGGTTTCGAAATGCGCGCTGCCCATCGCTCCCATGTAGAACATTTAGGGAACAATGGGCAACGGTTAGTGCGTTCGGGTTAATCGACCAGTGCTGCGTCGATCCGGACTTTCGCCAGATCGAAAATGACCCGCCCCTTGTCGTCGATGCCGTTTTCGGCACCCATGAAGGCACGCTGGCAGTTGATCGCAGCGATTGCCGCCGAACCGGAACCCATCGTGGGATCGACGACCAATTCACCGGGATTGGAGTAGGTGCGGATCAAATATTCGAGCAGCGCGACCGGCTTCTGAAAACGATGGATATTGCCCGCGTCCTTCCCGAATTCCAGCACCGTCCGGGGATAGTTGCTGGCGCTCATGTAAGTGGAACCCGCCCAACCCTCGCGCGGTTTCGAGTTCAGGTGCGACATCGGATGCTTTCGCCCGGTCGCCAGCTTCGGGACGGTGTTCTGCGGATTGAACGTCATCTGACGCTTCGAGTGGCGAACGATCGTCCCCTTGCTGAAAATCAGGATGTCTTCATGCGCCTGCATGTGTCGCAGCAACTGCTGTCCCGTCGCCTTCGGCTTGTGCCAGACAAGACGGTCCTTCAAGAAATCCCCACCAGCCTGCGTCAGCGCAGACGTGAACGACCCACTGGCGAAGGCGACGATTGCGCCACGATCGCTGACGACCCGCAGCATTTCGTCCATCCACTCCTGAACGTCGATGACTGGATCAAAACCATGTCCCGTCAGACCGTAGGGGAGGTCCGTCAGCAGCGCATCGACGCTCCCGTTGGGAAGCTTGCGCAACATCGCCAGACCGTCCCCGTTGACCAACACCGGACGCGCCGGGTCATTCGCCGCCTTCGGCTTCGGGATCGCCTTGGTATCGTTCGCAGCCTTCCGCACGACGCGCGGTTTCTCGCTGCGCTTGGCCTGCGCCGCCACCTTCGATTTACGGTCAGGAGCCGTCACAGGAGCCTTGAGACGGTAGGAGAAGTCGTCAGCCTCAACATTGGTGGTCGGATCGTCTGCAAGGCGCTGGTAGCGGGCGTAGATGCTACCCTTCGAGACGCCGGAGTGAAGCAGTTTGACGTGAAGCTGACGCGCCGTCTGAAAGTGGGTGGTCAGAACGTCGAGGAACATGGCGTCGGGATAGCGGCCACCCTTCCCCGCCTTGCTCACCTTGACCGGCTTAGCGATCGGTTCAGCATCGTTGGCTGCGGTCACGACACTCTTAGCGTAGACGTTGGAGTGACGATCAATTTGTCTTTGGAGTTCTTCGGCGCGGGCGTTCGCATTGCGAACGTTATGGGAAAAGCTTTCGCCGATCTTATTCAGGAGGTTGACGAATTCGTTGATCTGCTGTTCTGCGTTGACCGTCTTCATAATCGTAGTCTTTCGTTCAGGTTCCCATAGGATTCCTTGGTTTGCTTGTGTCAGTTTGCTGCGTTGCTTGCTGACGATTAGGTCTTTACCGCAGTTCGCGGCGGTTGTCAGACTGGTGGGATCAAGAGTAGTGGGCAACGTATCAAGCGTAGTGGGGACAACAGCGTGAACGATGAACGGTATGCAGGGAGAGTGCGCGGCATCATCTCAAAAAAGTCTGCCGCATTGGACTACGCGGAATCGATGATTCAACATTTCGAGGAAGAACGCGCTGCGCCCGGTGGCGGACTGAACAAGAGCGCATATGTCGCGTCGTTCGACGGCAAAGAACTACCGACACCAAATGGCAAGACCCGGTGGCACATAACTACGGTCACCAACCTCATGGCGATCGATCAGCAACTAACTGAGAAGCGCGCCGCTGAAATTGAGAGTTTCAATTACAACGAACGCTGGTTCAAGGGGCGGAGCTACAAGGCTGTCCGCGTCCTGACTGACCAAGACTGGATCAATCTTCGTCAGGAGTATTTGGGCGGGTTGGACGCGCTGGTTGAACGGGCGAAGGTGATTGCCGCACGGATACGTGGCGACGATCCTACTTCGAAGACGGAGGGATAGACCCTTTCCAGATCGCGTATAAAACCTTGTTCATTTGATCGAAGAGATTGGGGTAGACGATCTCTTTCTCGGTCGAAAGAATACGGCGCAGCAAGATATCGCGGATAGGCTGCTTTTCAGGCCATGTCAGCGCGAACTATGCGCGACTGTTGCCACGAAACCCTCGCCATATCCATTGCAGCGTCAGGAAGATTACATAAGCGATTAGCGGAAAGATAAATGCTGCGATCAGGTGACCATAAGTGTCATCGAGCGTAGGAGGTGCGAAACCGTCAGGACCACCGGAATTGCGCAAGGCGTAGCGATAATCTTTCAACTCGAAGAACACGACCATGAACCAATAGGCGAACCACAAGACCGCCACGACGATCAGAATCCGTCGTAATCCGAGCGTTAGACCCGGAGCCGTGCCGGTCGGGTCGGTCGTGTTCAACTCCCGCGCCACCGCTGACAAATCGTAAGTGCCGTCGATCCTGACTTCGCTGTTGTCGCGGTCAATCGATCGGTCTTCGATCAGACCAGCGCCACCGGGAGCGTCAGCGCCGATCGCGTGGACTTCGAGGAAATCTTGCAGAAGCTGCGGCGTGATCGTGGTTCGGGTCATGCGTCTACTTCTTGCGTCGTGCGGTCGTTCGCGTTCCAACGAACGCCTTGAACATCTGATATGCGCTGATGTTCAAAACTTCGTCCTCCTTTGCCGCCTTCCCACAAGCGTAGCTCAAAGCCAGATAAGCTGACGTTGAAGGTGCAGGAAACTCCCACGAGCTATTTCCTGTCACGTCATCTATGAATTTCTGATCGTCGCCAAACATCTTACCTGACAGCATCTGCGAGCGCTCCGCTTTGCAGTCAAATTGGTAGAGCGTCTGCGCGAATATCGGTTTGAGATATGCAGAATCCATAACGACCGTAGTCAACCACGCACGACGATATCCTGCTACATCTCGGATCGTGTCGAGATCGATGGCGACCATACTGTCCTGCGCTTCTGCGGCCACTATAACGAACCGTTCTGAGTTCGCTGGTGCCGCTGTCAGCATGGTTGCCGCGATCACCGCAACGGCAGTCAAAATCTTCATCGCGTCCCCCTTGTCGGAGAACAGGTTAGCTCGCTTACCCCTTCGGACCAACCATCCTGACTACACGAATCGATTCCGCCAGCGTGGCGAAGCTATCCTTCATCGTCTCCGCCAGCTTTTCCTGACCGTGCTCGACGCGCTCCAATGACTTGTCGATGGCGGCGATGCTCGACTCCACCTTCACAATACGCTCGATGTCTGACTGACGCGCGCGTTCCAGAGCATCGAGACGCGACGCGTGGTTGTTGACCTTGTGGCCGATGGTCTGCGCAATCCGGGAGTCGAGATCGCTGATCTTGCCGGTGGTCGTCACCGCAGCCGCCGTGATCGAATTATCGAGATGGGTGATAGCGGCGGCACGGTCCTGCGCTTCCTCGTTCACCCGTCCTGACACGTAAGCCCCGCACCAGCGCACGACAGCGAGCGGCATACCGACAGCGGTTCCGATGGCGGCGATTGCCCCGCACATCTCTAAAACACCGATGTCCATTACGCGTCGATGTTCGGCGTTCGCGACGACCACATAGAGAGAAGCGCGGGGATGACGATCAGCAGCACGCCGTCAACGAACGCGGAGTCGAGTTCATGCCCTGCGTAGAAGGCGAAACCGGAAGCGATGACGCCGCTAACGGCGCGACGATGCGCTTCATCGCCAGACCATTGCAAAGCTGCTTTGGCCTTTTCTTTAAGTAAATTCAGATATTTCATAGAAGTATTTATATGAATGGTCGGCGCGACGGACACGCCGACCAATCTTAAATGCACGTATAGCTACGCGCCACCCAACTGCGAAAAGGCATCGGTTTCCCAATTTCCGTCAACTTTTCTGAAAATCGCGTCGTCAACCTTGATCAACATGGGGATTTCGCCCTTATTCCAAGTTATCTTGTAGGCGATGAAGCAGCTATATTCTTCTTTCCCGCCCTCCTCGCACCGCAGATCGGTGACATCGATATCCGCATTCCAGCGAGATTTGAAAATGTCACGCGCATCCGATTTACTCGGTCCACCGAACCCACAAGACGCCAAGCAAAACACAAACGGCAAGACCAACAGCTTCCGCATTTATACCCCCAGATTTATAATCGAACGGAGTCTATTCACGTATTCAGTCGCGTCGCAATCCTCTTTGCGTCAGTCGAACTGATCGAACGGGTTGGGTTCGCCGTTGGCCTGCGGTGACGGTGACGCGGGGTTGATCGTCACCGCATGTGCGGGAGCCTCCCCGGTCACCGCACCACGGAAATCGGCGATATCCTGTTCGGCTGCTGGATAGCGTCGCGCGACTTCACCGAGGCGACGTGACAGCACTTCGAGTGAACGACTTTCACCACCACGCACGAGCGCCCTTGCGAAACCCGGCATCGCGAGCAATCGACCGGCCACCCCTGTTCCCACGAGCCCGAGCCATACGGTGGGGTTCCAGACACCGCCTGCGAGGGCGGCAGTCTCTGCCGTGATGGCGCGGGTCTCGTTCCAATTCTGGTTGGTGATGCCGGATCGCGACGGATTGCCAAGCTGACCCACCCGACGCTGCGAACCCGCGAGCGTGGCAAGATCGTTGAGGTCTCGAACCGTCGATGGTGCGAACATCGCGTTGCGCGCTTCGTCTGACATCTTGGACCAGCGAGTGGCGAAGGACTCCAAAGAGAATTCACCCGGACGCGTGGCACGCGATGCCACCTGTTCACCAAACGCATTGATCAGACCGCCACGGATCGCGCCAGCCTGCGCGGGATCGATAAGGTTCAGTGCGCGACCAAGGTGGTCGTAATCGCCCTTTGCCATCGTCGAGAGATTCTTCGCGACGGCATCTGCGGACAAGTCTGCATTCTTACCCAAGACGCGGTTGATGACATTGATTCCATCAATACGCTGCGCCCACTGACGATCGGCCTGACGGTAGAGACGCGCCGCGTCAGGGTTTCCAGATACGCGCAACCCGCGAAAGATATCGTCAGAGAGCGCAGGCCAAAGCCGTTTTGCCGCTTCCTGCAACTGCCGCTGCCCCGACTCAACACGATCACCGAAACTGGTTCGGAGGCGACGAAGACCGTCGATTGACCAAGCTGCGGATGTCGATCCACCGTTCGGACCAGCCGCCAGATCATTGCGCAAGGCGCGGAGAGCGTCAGCGCCGGGGACGCCACCGGGGACCGCATCCCAATCCCGTAGGATATCGTCGATACGCGAAATGGTCGAAGGTGTGGGGACTTGCGCGCCATTCGCAGCGGTTTCAGCCGCTGCGTAGACCGAGCCCGCCGCCCGTTCGGTATCACCGGCATATGCTGCCAGCGATCCGGGGTTGGTGGCATCGTTCGCCCGCGCCGCTGCGGTGACGAGATCAGTGGAAGCGCCACCAGCCGCATCATCGCCGATACGGGTAGCGGTTCGTCCCGCCTGTTCCTCGAAGCCCTGAACGGCGCTGTGCAGGCCACCCAAGCGCCCGCCCGTGATCGTTGGCTGTAGAAGCGCCGTGGCCTGTGCCGACAACCCGCCATCACTGACATTGCCAGCCAAAGGTCGGATTTCATTCCCGATACCATTGCCCGCAGACAGGCGCTCACCAGCGTTCAGAATTTCACGCCCAACGGATGGTGTTGCGCGGTTCATAGCGACGCGACGCGCGACGGCATTCAACGGCGTTCCCAACACCGCGCCACCGATCGCGCCAAGCGCCGCGCCCTTCGCGCCTTCTTCGAGACGGTCAACGAAGCCTTCGGTCCCGCTGTTGAAACCATAGGCTCCACCCAAGACCGCACCCTCGCCAGCGAGCCGACCCGCCGCGCGCATACCGCCCGCCGCCAACGCGGCTTCACCGCCGCCGATGGGAAGCGTGGCGATGCCGCCAGCGATCTGACCACCAAGGTATGCGCCGGGATGGTAGTGCTGTGCATCGGTCAGGGTCTGACGGTTTTCATCGCGGACGCGACCATAGGCGTCCGACCAGTCCTCACCCGTTCCGCCACCGAATGCACCAGCGATAGAATTGGTGGTCGAGCCAATCGCCCCGCCGATTTCATCGCCCGCACCGAGCGTCACCGAGTCGAACGCACCGACCCCTGCGGCATCGACAGCGCCACGGTCTGGACCGTGGTAATCGGCAGGCTTCACCAGACCCGCGTCATTCGCGACCCCAACAGCGATCTGCGAATGATACTTGTCGCGATAGGCCAGCGCTTCGTCGAGACCGTTCACCGAAGCCTGATTTCCAGCCGCGTGTTCCTGTGCGATCCGCGCATCGATCTGCTGACGAGTTGCCCCGCTGTTCACCATTTCGGAGATGTCGCGGTTGAAGGTCTCGGATGCGATGCGCTGCGCTCCCGTCGTTTCAACCGAGTGGGGACCAACAGCAGGCTGCACAGCCTGCTCAACGCCTGCCGTGGGTTCGTCGAACTGGTCGAACGGATTAGCGCCCTGACCGGCCTGTGAGGCCGCCTGTGGAGCGTGAACGGCCTGCTGGACGGTCTGCGCCTGTGGCGGCATCTGCTGAACCGGTGGCTGACCGTCACCGAACTGATCAAAGGCGTTGGCCTCTATCGTCGGGATCGTCGGCTGAACCATCGGCTGCATCTGTCCGGGATCGATCCCCGGTTGAATGCCAGTGTTGATCGGCTGCACCAGCGGCGCGGCACCGAACGGAAGACCGTCAAACTTCGGTTTCAGGCTGTCGAAATAGTTCGCCATTACGAACCTAACACGGACGCCGACGCCCCTGCCCCATATTTGGCATCGAACTGCGCCCGAAGGTTAGGGTTCGAGCGCAACATCTGCGCCGCCCCTGCTGGAACCGCCGAAGTAGGCTTGGCCTGCTGTGTCTGCCGTCCGCCGAAGCCCCCCTGCGACTGCGCAAGCATCTCTTTTTCCATGTCCGAGGCGATCTGATAGATTTCAGAATATGCCTGTGCGCGACCGGAAGCTGAACGGGTTCGCTCGGGCATCGTCGCCGCCGCCAATCGGGCTTCATAGTCGGACTGACTGCCGATGCCGGGAACGCGGGTCACTGCTGTGATGGTGTTGCGAATGTTCGAAACCAGCGTGTCGAAACGATCCGTGTCGCCGCCCACGAGCGCACCAGAAACACGCCCGCCAATGACGCCGCCGTAGATGCCAGCCGACGATGACGGACGAGCGCCAGACAGAGCACCACCCTCTGGATCAAGCTGTTGTAGCTGGACGATCTGCGCTTTGAGGCGCTGCGACTGTGCAAGCTTCGTGCGCGCGATCCCCATGTCTTTCTCTGACAGTGGTTTGGGCTGCGATCCCGCTGGTGGCTTTGCCACGCCCTGCTGAACGATCTGTGGAGCGCGATTGATCGGCTGCTGACCAACAGCTTGCGTGGTCAGACTGCGCACCGCACGATCACCATACGCCTGCGTCTTCGGTCCCCAGATCGAGCGATCCGGCCCGCCATGGTAGAACATCGCAGCCGCGCGAGGATCGCCGCCCGTCTTGTCCAAGGCTTCCTGTGCATACGCGACACCAAGCTGACGCTGATACGCCAGACCAGCCGGTGTCTTGTCGGTCATCAACTCGGGACGCCATTTAACGCCAAGCTTCGCCGCCATACTCCGCGCGGTGCCGGGGAGCATCTGTGACGCCCCCTGCGCCGTGCCGTAGCGGGTAGCTGGACCAGACACGCCAGCACGTCCGCCGCTTTCCTGCGGTTCGATAGCGGTTCGATATAGCTGTTCAGCCGTAATCGAACCCGGCGCGAGGTTCTGTGTGGTTTGCGTATAGCCGTTCGATCCAACGCCGCCGACCTGATAGACGTTATCGGTAGTGGGCGCGTTGAAGAATTGCTGATCTTTGAAAAGCTGTTCGCCGCCACGGGTGACCAACGAACCACCGACCACGACAGGATTTTCAGCCGTGATGCGAGCGGTGTCAGCGTTCTGACGACCTGTCTGACCGTCATACACGGCCTGCTGATCGCCCGCCCGATCCTTGGCGGAATAGCCCAGACCACCCACTGCTGCGAGGTTCTGGTCAGTGGGATCGAATCCGGCGATTTGCTCGCGACCGTATCCCATTGCCTGCAACGTCGGTGTTGCAGCCGCGAGAGCGCCCGAGCGCTGTTCATACGGTAGCGCCGCGATACCGCGCACGACTTCGCCGAACGAACCCGCACCAGCCGCGCCCTGATCGTATTTGTTCTTCTGAATCGCGATGAAGTTTGCCGAGGCTTTGTCATCGCCATACGCTGCCGCCTGTGCAGCAGCGCCGTTGATGTCGTTGCCCTTCAACAGGTCAGCGACGCGGCTGCGATACTGTTGCTGCTGCTGAAACGCGACTTGCTTCTGCTGGTCAGCGAGCCGCGCCTGACGAAGGGCGACGGCCTGTGCCTGCCCCTGTCCAAAAGCTGCGCCCACGTCCGAAGGGTCGGGGCCACCGCGAAGGAGATCGGTCCAATCCGCCATCTTACTGACCCCCGAAGTAGTTTCGGTTCAGGCCCGACGATGTGAATGCAGATGGGGTTGTGCTGGTGAAAGGCCCCGGAAGCGTCGATGCGGTCGGCGGGGTCGTGCCGGAATACGACGATCCGAAAACCTGCCCCGCCGCCCCTGCAACGCCCTTCAAGACGTTGGCGATGTTCTGCCCCTGATAGACGGCATTGCTGGATGTAGCATTTGCACCGGCCTGCGTGGCGTTGTTGATCGCCGTCGTGGCTGCGTTGCCCTGACCGATTAGCGTGTTCGTGGCGTTCGCGCCCCGATCCGCAACGCTACCAAGCTGACCCGCGTAATTGTTGTAGTTCTGCTGTGCGAGACCGCTGGAAAACTGCATCGCGGACTTGAGCGCCGCACCAGAGTTGCCCTGACCCGATGCATACGCATTCGAGTTGATGGCGTTCAAACCCTGCGACTGCGAAAACTGATAGCCGGGGGTGGCTTCGAGCGTTGCCAAAGCAGAAGTGGGATCGCCACCAAGACCGAGCAAAGACTGTAGCTGCGTCTGTGCCGCTTTTCCATTGTCAACGGTAGGAGTGATCAGCCCCTTGTTGTCCTGATACCGTGCTTCGACGGCTGCGATCTGTGCCGCCTGTGCCTGTGCTTGCGCCTTTGCAGCCTTTTTGGCGCCCTTCCCGGATGCGATACCGCCAGCGACGCTGCCTGCTGCGCCAATTACTGCCGACGCTGGCATTAGATTTCACCATGATTGTTCATGGAAGTATTTATCTACCGAGCGGGTTAGCCGTGATCGCGCAACCAATCGTCGCGGTTGTTCCTGAAATACTCGACTTCACCCGCGACGTGATGCTGACCGAAACCACATGACTTCGCGCCAACCAGCCGGTTAAACATTCGCGCCCGACGATTGTGGAGTGGGGTCATTCCCCAGATCACTTCCGCCTCATGATCCACGAACATCTCCCGGATCAGTGTCTTGGCGTCCTGCATCATCGCCTTGCCACGCGATCCCGGCAAAGACATCGTGTGCATCTGAACCGTGAACGGTGCGCTCCATTCGAATATCATCGCAAGCGTTTGCGGTTCATTGTGAAGTAGCCAATACGAAGCCGGGTCTTCGGTCAGGTTTCCAAACAGCAGCCATCCGTTAGTTTCAGGATGATCCTCGGGATTCCATTCCAATGACCTGACCACATCAGGATGATTGCCAATCATGTTGTGGACGGTGGGGTCGAACGTCCTCATTCGATGTTCACATTATCGGGAAACTTCCACGACGGAATGCCGGGAGCGCGCGTGGTCCCCCCACCCCCGCCTGTGCCGGTGGATGATGGCGTTGCGTAGCCGCCCACCAAGTGACGATCCCCGCTCTGACCGGCTTCGCTTTGGTCCGTGGTGACATCGTAGGCGACAGCGCCGCCAAGATGTTCGGGGTCGAGATACGACACATAGTATTGGGTCGATTGCGCAAGACCGCTGATCGTCGCGCCGGTCACTGCGACCTGTGTGGCGTCGCCATACATCCGGGTATGGTTCGCAACCGTGATGGTTGCATGGGTGGGATCGCCGGGGTCGATCGCGGAAGTCAGCACTCCCGTTTCCACCACGTAGCTGTTTACGACGACGCCCGCTGCTGCTGCCGCCCCTGCCGCTGCCAGCGCCGCCGCCTTCGCCTCGTTTGCAGTGGTAATCGCGATCCCGGCCTGTCGCAGACTGAACGCGATGTCATCGACCAGTTTCGACAGATCGTTCACGTTAGCCTGAATCGACTTCACCGTGTCGTTGATCCAGCGATGGAAGGCCACGGTCGGACGACCATCTTTAATGTTCACGATGGCGTTGGCGAGATCGAAGTTGGAAAGTTTGAGCGGCATTGTCAGACCCTCCAACCTTCGTTCGCCACGGCTCCCGAGATGCGGATGTGCGCCGGGGAGACGGTGGAGATTTCGAACGTCCGCGATGGTGCGCGAGCCATGCCCATCCGCCACGCGTTAAGAATATCGCCCTCCCCACGCGCCATTAGCTCGCGCGGCTCTGACCAACCGCGACGTGGATCATTCCAACGAAGACGGAAGACAGCGGGGATGTTGGTCCCGACGCCGATAGCAATCGAGGAATTCGGCACTGGCGTTGACGGTAGCGCGATAGTCCCGCTGACGAGCCGTTCAAACGGTTGACCGTCATCGAGCGAGCTATCTGGATCGAGCTTGAACAGCGCGCCGGTTGCGTCGCCACATAGCGCCCCGGTGGCGGTATCGATCCCAAGCCGAGGACGCCATTCCGTTGCCCCGAGCGTCGAAAACTCACACCAGAGTTTGGTGTCAGCATAGTAGGCAAACGTCCCCTGACCGGGGATGCGCAACACGTAGAATTTGTGTCCGTAAGAGGTGAAGACCCACGCCGATGGCTCGTCTGTGCGGTTCTTCAATCGCTCCTCGATACCGAAATCCGAAATGCGGTCCGGGATACCGTCCCCCATCCGGTAAACGATAGAATCGTCACCAACCCACAACAGCGAGTTGTCATAGATGGCGAGGCTATCGCGTCCGATGATGCCCCGATCCACAAGGCGACCCGTTGCACGACTGAACGTCGCGTTGGCGTCGCCGGTAGCCTGCCAGACCTCAATCGAGTTTGCGCCGAACATGAACACGTCATCGCGCAAACGCCTAATCGCGATCAGGCCATCAGGCAGAGCTTCGGCGGTCGCGTAGTTGAGTTCCTGAACCGAGTTTTCGCCGGGGACCAACCAGTAGAAAGTGCCGCCGCTGGTCCCAAGAATGAAATAGCCGTTCAGCACATCGAGATCGATGATCGGGGGAAGGTCGCGTAGAGTCAGCGTCGCGTCATCGGCGGTTAGCGTGTCGCGCAACTGAACCTTCGTGGTGGTCTCACCATTCCAGACATGGAATTCCCCGGCCGATATGACGCCCACGCGCTCGAAGGTGGCTTCGATACGAACGGTCGCGCCATCGTCGGGCAAGTCAGCGATGGCGACGATATCGGCACCGTCGAGGCGAAACCACTTCGGACCAGCGACGACGATGGGGATGTTCGAGATGGAGTTATCAGACTGATAAAGGCCGCGAACCGGACCCTGCGTCAGCGAGGCGAAACGAGTCAGACCCGGACGCTGCAAGCGCATGAATTCATCCGGGGACGCACCGGATTTGTCTTCCTCCATATACATGTTCACCAGCCGGGTTTCAGGCTGTGCCGCTGACTGGCGTGAATATGCCGCGATACCGAGCGGGACGGCGGGCATCAGAAGTAGACCCCACGCCCGATGGTCTGGGGTTCAGACCAGTTATGCGTGATCCCCATTGTGAAGCGCGCGGCGTTGCGGATGGTGATTTCTGACGGCTGCTGACGGTATTCGTCGCAGAGTTCGAGCGCGAGATAGGACGACAAGCCGATAGCGTCACGGCGCGACAACGGCGCGGCGCTGGTCAGGTCGAGATTGTCCATATCGCACCAGACATTGGCCTGACCGTCACGGACATAGGTGGTGGTCTGGTTCGTCAGATGGTTGGCAATGACGATGATCGCGCCATCGCGGACTGGACGTTCGCGACCGCATTCAGTGATGGTCTCGGGAAGCTCGACATCGGTCACGGCGAGCGTTGAGATGATGACGCGTTCATTCTCGCCTGCGGTGTAGGCTGACGCAGGGATCGTGGACGTGATTTCGCCGAATGCGCCTTCGGTCAGTAGCCGAGCGTAGATGGATTTGAGCGTTTCGAGCGCGTCTTGCGCTTCAATATCGGTGGGGAGTTCACCACCGGCTACGACGCCGATACGGCGGAGCGCGCGTGAAATAATGTCGATGCAGTTCATGGAAGTATTTATCTGACGGTAGTCTTCACGCTCCCGGACACGAAAAAGGGAGGGGATTTCTCCCCTCCCTTCCATGTTGGAGTAAGTCGATTACGCGTCCGGGGTAGAAGCGTGGAAGATCGACACGATACCGGTCTGAACACCAGCAGCCGAGCACTTGGCCTGACCACGGATTTCGACAACGGCGACGTTGTTTTCCATGCCGTAATCCCAAGCCTGAACACGGGGTTCAGGCATCTTCGAAACACCGACAGCAAGAGCGCCAACACCACAAAGCAGAGCATGACCGACGCCAGCAGCGGCGGTCGTCAGTTCAGTCAGTTCGCGGATGATCACGCCGTTATAGATGAGATCGCCACCCTGTAGGAGCACGTTGTCTTCCAGACCACGCTCGCGCGAGTCCTTGTTTGCAGCGTAGATGATGGGATCAACCGACAGATCGCGGAAGCCTTCCGAGTCAACGAACAGCACGAACCATTCACGGCCTGCGGTTGCATCCGAGCGATACGGGGTGATCTTGAACGGTGCCGACTTCTTCGCCATCGCCTTCGCCATGTTGATGACGCCAGCGGAGAGCTTCTGCGTGGCATCGACGGTTGCGAGTGCGGTTGCGAACACGCCACTGGACGAGTTTGCGCGCTTGTTGCCGAACAGAACACGATCCGTGTTTGCGACCAGCCACGCGTTCTTCTGTGCGACGCTCGAAGTTGCGAACGGGACGTAGGTATCTTCGAGCGGATTGCCGTCAGTGTCATTGCCACCGGGGACGATCACCGACTGACCAGCGACGATGACATCGTTGCGAAGGTTTTCAGCCGACTGCGCGATCAGCGAAGAACGAGCGATATTGTAGATATCGAGTTCAGTCTTGAACGTCTCCGACTCCTGAATCTTCACACCATTACGACGCAGCGAGGCGCGAACGGCAGTGGAGTAGTTGCGGAGATTTTCTTCATTGCCCATAAGCGTTGCGCCGCCAGTGACGCCAGCGCCCTGCAACTTCGCGAAGTATGGGAAATGAATTACTGCGCCAGCCTGACCACCAAGCTGCTTATCCATACGGATAATCGCGTTAGACGCGGTGGACATGTAGGGCAGAAGTGCCGAAGTGCGAACGTATTCCAGTGCGTATTTTTCCGACCAGACCTGCTTTTCATTGGCGGAAACGAGTTTGAAGTTTGCCATTTATTCCTTTTTTACGATTTCTTGAAAATGGCATCGAAGGCGTCTTCGGGTTTGTGCGGAGCAACGGTCTCACGCGACTTTGCGTTGACGATGCTTGCGGGACCGGAAGGCTTTCGAGCCACGGTGAATTGTGCTTCCATCACCGGCTGTGCGGAGATTTCAGCGAACCCGAGCTTCGCAGCTTCGGCGCGAATGAATGCTTCGCGATTTGCTGTGAATGCCGAGAGTTCATCGGCGCGTTTCTTTTCTGCGATTACCCATTCAGCGGGATCAGCTTGTGCGAACAACTGCGCTTCAAACTGCGGATTGGCGTTAGCCTGCTGGCCTGCCCAATCTGCAACTTCATCCATCTGCTCCTTGCCGTATTTTTCGACGGCGCGGTTTCGAGAATGAGTAAGGTTTTGATATGCGACTTGCTGCGCAACCTGCGCCTGCATCTGCTGCTGCATCATCTGGTGATACCCAGCGGGGTTATCGTAAGGGTCAGGGACGTTCTGCGCCTGCTGTGCAGCCTGTAGTCTGCGATCTGCTGACGAAGACTTGCAGCTTCATCCGATGACTGTTTCGCTTTGGTCCGTTCTGAAATCAGCGCATCTACCGGAACCCACTTACTGCGGTCTTCGGTCTTGGCGGATGGTTCTACGGGGTCCGAGACTTCGGCGGGTGCCTCGTCTTCGGGTGTCGCCACTTCGGTCTCAATAACTTCGGGGGCGGTTTCTTCGATTACCGTTTCAGGTTCGTTCGAAGTATCGTGCGAAAAAAATCCGTCTAAATTGCTGTTTTCCATTTTCCTCTTTGTGTCATCTACGCGTGACATCAGTCGCGAAACGCCCGTTCGAATCTGTCGGCGGCACACTGTCCGGTTGCGGCCCGTTCAAGCCGGATGATCGTGCGGAAGATCATCGTTCGAAATCGCCCAAAGGTTGGCGGCACCGTTACGACATGCCTGCCGTGACATACTTATTTATACTCGCGCGACATTATGCCGTTCAGTTCAACGGAATGCCGCTATTGAACGGCGTTCCATATGCGGCATTCATCACGCTGCGGTCGATGATGTGATGATTTTCAAGCTCGATTTGCTGCGCTTCGACAGTGGTCTTCTGTGCGTGCGCGGCATCCTTGGCGGTTTTGGCCTGCAACGCCTGCGCTTGTAGCTGCTGCGCTGCCTCTGCAACTTGTGCCTGCTGCTGTGCCTGTGGCGCGTTTGCCTGTTCAGTCTCCGCCCGGATTTGTTTGAGACGGTCCTGCGTCTCGCGCTTGTTCGGGATCGGCATGAAGGCCAGCAAACCATCAAAGTTCGGATCAAGCGGCGAGATGCCAAGGCTGGATGCGGTTTCCATGATGGTCTCGAACACCTCCTGTTCGAGCGTGGCATTGCTCGGGACGGTCGAGATGATGATGTCCAAATCGAGTTCAGCGATGCGGTTCTTATAGCCCGTCACGCCCATCGCAACGCGGGTCATCGGCTGACCCGTCACAGGATCAATCACCGGTTCGCCCGTCGCCGAGTCCATTACCGGCTGCATGACCGGGCCAAGGATTGGTTCGTTTATCTGGGTCCATTCCATAGCGCGGGGATTGTCTGTGATACGGATCATGGTTGGCTGGTCGAGGTAGTCGCGCGCGACGAACCAAGCCTTCTCGAAGATGGTTTTCTCGAATTCTTCGAAGCGACCAAAGGCGCGAGCAAGTTCGGTGTAACCGGCCTGCTGTAGAATCTGCGCCTTGCGCCCACTCTCCGCCGCACCTGACAGACGACCCAGAACAGCCGGTGTAGGGGCCATACGGTCGAGATCGGAATGCGCTTGCTGCAAGAGCAACATCTGACCCTGTGCGAGATCAGGAGCCTGAATAGGTGCCCACCCGAAGGGGATCGTCCCGTCAGCCTTTGCGGCTTCACGGCGCGCAATGTCCTTGTTCGCGGCAGGAGCATACATGTCAGTCTGCTGCGTCTGGCGATGGTTCAGCAGATGCAGGAGCTTCGAGTTTCGGCTGTTAATCGCGTCTTGAAGGGGGACCATGTTGCGCACAGCGCCATAGCGGTCGCCGCGCAAATCCACCTCGAACGACATCGCGTTGATTGGGGAGATCGACTGACCCAAGTCGTCACGGTATTCGGATGGACCTGCATACAGTGACCCACCATCCGTGAAGACGCAGCGGTGCCACTGATCGATCACGAGGTAATAGAGATCGACGACACGAAGCTGGTCACGCTTTGGCGACGACCACCAGCGTGCCTTCGACTGGTCGTCGAAGAAATCGCCGAAATCCCCCTTCGGCGACTGCAAATCGTCATAGGTATCGGGGAACCGCGCCCTCACATCGCTGGTGTCGAGTAGTTTGGCGATCCCGAAGAATTTGGCGTCGCTGAAATCATGTTCGCGCGATAGCGGGTCATGAATGAAGTCCTCCCACCGGATACGCTCGATGGTGATGTGACGCCCATCCCACTGCGTGATCGCCGCGCACGAACCCTGAATGAGGAAGATTTCAGAGGTCTGACGGCGGGACTTCTTATACTTGGCACGGTCAGTGACATAGCGAAGCGTTTTGGTGGCGATGTCAGCGGCGGCCTGCGACTTCGGCGAACGCGGCCAACATTCGGGGTCAGCCACCCCGGCATCCATGATGCCCATAAGACCGGAGAGACCGGGAGCGATTTTGTTCACCGGCATGATCGGCTGACCGCGTTCTTCCAACTCCTTACGCATGTTGCCGCTGATCTGGTGACCGTCGAAGTAATCGCGGTCACGACGGACCTTCACCGAGTTTTCACGCGTGATGTTCAGATACTGATCGACCAACCTACGAAGTTCATCACTGCTTTTGGGCGGCTTGTAGCCGTCGTTCTCGATTTCCATGCTGGTATTTAGTTTTACCAGCAGGAGTCGGAGTCGTTCCCCACGTAGCGCTGTTCATACTCGTCCCGCACTTTGTGAACTACTGGTTCGGGTGCGAACGCGGGCATGGCGTCAGCCAGTGCGCGGGCGATTGCGCCGTCAGCGTCCACCTGATCGTCGTGCTTACCGTTTGGGAATGTGGCGTATTCTTTCAGCGCCTCGTCACCAATCGGACCTTCCGGTAGGTGGATGCGCTTCATCGATGCCATAGCCTGATACGCGACCGCCTTGCCCATTTTGTCGCCACTCCCCTTGGTGGGCAGTTCCTGAATGCGGCAGAAAGTCTGCGTTTCGACCATCGCAGAATGGACAAACCCCTTGATAGCGATCCAAGTATTGTCGTTTTCTGGATACCAGCACATCGGACTATATTTTTGGATCAAGGCCAGCGCGCCGGTTTCAGCGATAGTAGTCTTCCCTGAACTATCGCGAACGATGCCCATCGCCTCGTCCATTATACATTTCTTGCGAAAGCTATCGACGAGCCAAAGCTGTTTGGTCGTATCGACTCCCCAGATGCGGAAGACATTATAGTCACCATTCCCTGACGGGGCATGATCCGAGGTCATGTAATAGTGCAGATGTTTCGGGAGCGTGCCGGGATAATCGGCGGTTTTCAGTTTATACCGGTCTTCAAACCATTCAGCGAGGAAGAACCCATCATTGGCTGGAACGGGACGCTGCTGATACTGACCGGCAAACGCGAACGGTCCAAGGCTCGACTTGTAGCCCTTGACCACGCGATCAGTGTATCGCGCGGGAAACATGTTCTCCCCTTCCTCGCGATGATCGGTCCAACCGAAACTTGTCGGCTTCCGAACTTCGCCATCGGCGAAAAGTGGGATGCACAAATGGTCATAGCCGAGATCGGGTTTGTCGAGGATTACGCCCGAGATGTCTTCTTCGTGAAGGCGCTGCATCACGACGATGATCAAATCGGTGTCGGGGTTGTTCAGTCGAGAGGGGACGGCTTCAAGGAAGGTCTCTTTGACAGAATCGCGATATGCCGGTGACTTTGCGTCATCGACCGACAGGGGATCGTCGATGATGACGATGTTGCCACGGCTACCGGTCATGCTGGTGAACGGCATCGCCTCGCGAGCGCCACCCGAGAGGTTTTCGAATGCCGCCTTGGCGTTCTGATCGCCCTGCAATTGCGTGGGCCAATGGCGCTGATACCATTCGGACTGAATCAGGCGGCGGCTTTTCACGCTATCGCGGATCGCCAGCTTTTCTTTATGCGATGCCGAGATGATGCGCTTCGACGGATCGCGGGTCCAAACCCACGCCGGGAACATCACGTTGACGATCATTGACTTGGCAGAGCCGGGACAAATGTTGATCAGCAGACGCGGTTCTGCCGCCCCGTCCAACATGGCTTGGAGGTGGTCGGCGAGAACCTTGATGTGCCAGTTCGCGCGGAATGGCGCGGTGTCGATCTGCGGCCATGCGAACTGGATAAAATCTACGAAGTTGCGCTGACAAAGCTCGCGTTCGTATTCCTGCGCTTCCCGGCGCGAAATCTGCGCCACGATCAGCGGCGTCCGCGTGGGTCTCGGCTTGCAAGTTCGGCGACCGTGCGCAGAACGGAATCGTCGAGTTCACTCAAATCGATACGGTCATTGCCATCCTCGCCCGATTTGATGATGGTGGTCGATGACGGGTTGCCGAGCGCTCGGGAGTTGAATTCCTTGATCGCAGCAATTTTGGCAGTCGGCGCGACCTTCTTGTCCTTGATCAGTCGAATGAGTTCTTCGAAAACCTCAACGGCTCGCGAGCGATACATCTGCTCGACGGACATCTTTTCAATAAGCGCGAGTTCACGGACGGGACCAATGGCCCCGCCCGGATTACCTACACCGCCTTTGACAAACTTCTTCGTCTTATCGTCGCGCAAGGTGACGACATTGTTCTTATCTTCTTCCATGAAGATATTTATCCGAACGGGATAATGTCCCGGAACGGTTGCTGCTTACGCAATCAGGTTCATGTGATGTGCGAAGCGAAGTTGCGCCCACTGTCCATGCGCTGTGCCCAAACGCGGCGGATGAATACCGTCGCTGACGCTGACAGGCTCGACGCCATAAGCGTTTGCGCCTGATAGTGCGGCGAAGGCGTAGCCGATTTCCGGGTCCACAACTTCCCACAGCGGGAGAACATAGAAGCGTTCCGCTTCGCGGTTACCGTATGTCGTCAGGATTGCCTTGGTGAATGTCAGTAAGCCGGTCTGCGATCCTTCGGCTTGATGGCCGAAGCAACCGAAGCTGATATTGATCGACGGTGACACGGCTCGGATGGATCGCACCATGATATCCAGCGACGCCATGGAGTCCGCTACGCTGAACCCACGCAGATAGTCATTCATGAACAGGTTGATATCAACGCTGGTCGGGACGGCCACGTTGAACCGGGTCAGGTAGCTTTGGAAGTCGAAGATATAGCCGTTCTTCACGCTCGCGGTGGGATCGCTTCCCGTAGCGGGACGAATGAACGGGTTAGAGCCCCAACGCGGCCCGTAGTCGTCGTTCGGACCACCGTATGGAGTAGCGAGTGCCAGATAGCTTGAAGGGCTGCTGACGGGGCTGATACCGCCGCTACCGTCCGAGTTCACCGCAGTCTGTGCGTTCGTGTAGGTCAGAGCCGCCCACGATGCGCGGGTCTCTCCCCAACTTCCGCCAGTATCCTTGAAGGTGCCAAGCATCGTGACCGGAACACCGGCTGCGATCAGCTTGGCTTCGAGGATCGAGGTCTGACCCTGCTGCGACAGGCTGTCGCCGATGGTCAGCAGCTTGTAGGTGGGATTGCCGGTCTTCGTCGCCGGGGAAGAACGGAAGTTGACCGGACGACGGAACGTGCCGGTGGCGTTCTGTGCAATGATGTAGCCGGAGCCCGACAAGCGCGCACCATCGACTGCAAGCTGCTTGCCGTCATCCCACCGAACCGCTTCGAGGCGTGAACCACGTCCGATGACTGCAAACTTGTATGCTGTGCTGGTGCCGCGTTCGGTCAGACGGCTGCGATACAGCGGCATAGGCTGACCCTGAATGACAGGAAGGCTCGACGGGAACAGCATCAGCGGTTCCGGCTGCGGGTCCGCTGTGCCGACGACCGCTTCGATATTGGTCAGGCGAGTGTTGAACTCTGCGCCGCGTGCATAATCGAATTCGGTGTAGTCGAGATCAACGATAGGCCTGTTCGAAGTCGCGAACGCAAAGCCCGACACCCACATTTCGGCCGGGAAGGCATGTGGGTAAACAATGACCCAATCGAGCGGGGACGATAGCGTCGTAAGCTGTGCGGTGATCTTGTATCGACGGATGTTGTCGCTGATCACTTCGAAGGTGCGGGTCGCGCCTGCGGTCACGGACACATTGTTCTGCGTCGCGTTATCGGTCGGGATACAGGAGATTGTCAGGAATTCACCTGCTGCTTCAATCGAAGACCATGCCGTGGCGGTGTTCTTGCGCAAGATCACGCTACCCATCACAAAATCGCCATTGGCTGCGTAAACATCAGACGGGAGATCGATGCGGAAGTAGCTTCCATCGTTGGTGACGAGGTGGTGTTCATACTCGACGCCAAGGGACAGCAGTGTGGCGTTGGTAGCGGGCGTGATGCTTCCGCTTGCCGGAGGGACAAGCCACGAACCGTTATACTTCGGCGCGCCGTTCGGGAGATCGCCGCCAGCCGGGATCGGTTCCGCGATGTTGCCGGTAGCTGTTTCGACTGCATCCAAGCGGACATCGAGTGCGCCGGTCTGCGTGGGATCGTAGTCAGTGTAGTCGATGTCGCTGGCCTTGGACGGCGCAGTCGCGATGGCAAAGCCGGAGACCTGAATCTCTGTCGCAGTGGTGTTCTGAACATAGATGAAGCTAAAATTCAGTGGACCAGCGACGGTGGTCAACTGACCACCGAGAACATAACGGCGCGAGTTTGCCGAGATATCTTCGACCTTAACTACTGCGGCGGCGTCCGACTGTGCGAAGCCCTGCTGTACGCCGCCATTCTGGGGGACATTTCCGATAGTGAGGTATTCGGTAGCGCCACTTTTGACAGGGTATGCAGCGCCGTTCGCCTTGGTGACGATGACCGAGCCGTAGACATACTGACCGATATCGACTGCATGCTGGTGGTTGACCTGAAACGCGACACCCGAGCCCGGAGCAACCTTCACCACATACTTGACGCCCTTGCGGGTCACGTCGGGATTGGTCGCGGCGATCGTCGCGCCGGTAGCAGGGGGAATAAGCCACGCGCCGCTTCCGATCGGTGTGCCGTTCGGGAGATCGCCGCCTGCGGTCACAGCCTTGATCGACTGTGCCGAATAGTTGGCTTTCAGATCAGCCAGTGCGGCGGCTGACGGGATCGACAGGTTCTGACTGGCCGCTGCGCCCGCTACGTTGCGGTAGAGGGTTGCGTAGGCATTGTTCGGACCACCCTGCACGAGGAATGGCGCACCCTCTGTGGTGACTGCGGCAAGCGCCGTGGTGGTGTCGGGGTAGATCGCCCCTGCGGCTGCGGCCTGCGCCGCTCCGGCGAAGTCAGCCGAACGGTTGGCCTGCGTCTGCGAGTTGGTTGCGGCGATGTTTGCGGTGTTCGCTGACGTGGCCGAACTGGTGGCGGCAAGCTGTGCGGCATCGCGTGCGTTGACGACTTCCGGGGTGACCGTGCCAACGGGTCCAACCGGACCCTGCGGACCCGGAACCGTCGAAGGCGATCCCTGCGCACCGGTCGCGCCGGTCGCGCCGGTCTGCCCCACCGCAATCTTGACCCAACGCCCCGGCTGACCATCGGAAGACGCAATGACTGTCCGACTATCGTCGGCTGCGGTCGAGGTAGCGTTCCAGACAAGCAGTCCACCGAAGCCGTCGCCGGGAGAAAGATCACCCGCGACAATCGCGGAATAACCGTCTTGAATCTGCTTGGTCGATACAGTGCGAAGTTCAGCAATGGTATCAGCGACAACGAGGATATTGCCGTATTTGGGGTTGTTGATCGTAAGAGCCATGAATGTATTTATTCACAGCGATGTTCCGCGAGGACGCCGCGTGGATGGCGACTTCTGACCTGTTCCCAAAATTGGAAAGGTTAAATTTTGAAAAGACTATGGGGGTGGGTGGTAGTAGTTTTCTCCGAGCCCGGTCATGCAAGAGGCCCCACCGGGGGGCGGGGGTCCAGAAACGGTCCCCTCACAGCCCCTGTGAGCGTCGTCAGCCCTGCCCTGACCTTCGCGCCGACCGCCATGGGATCGCTGCTGTGCGGGCTCGTGGACCGTGCTGTTGGCCCTCTGCGCTACCCTTCCTTAGTCACCCGATAGACCGACTGTCGCGTGATCCCCATCGCCTTCGCTATTGCGGCTGGCCCGTGCCCCGAAGCCCTCATATCCCGGACCTTCGCCACATCGATTGAAGGCTGACGCCCCTTGTAGACCGTCCCCTTTGCCTTCGCGGCGGCGATCCCTTCAAGCTGACGCTCCTTCCTGATCGCGGTCTCGAACTCTGCGACCGCCGCCAAGATGGTCAGTGTAAGCTTGCCGCTGATCGTCGTCGTATCGACGCCCGCCTGTTCGGCGCATCGGAACCCGACACCCTTGTCAGCAAGCGTCTGTATGATCGTCAGCAAGTCCTGCGCTGACCGTGCGAGACGATCCAAGCGCGTGCAGATCAGCGTGTCGCCCTCCCGAACGAAGTCGATAGCCGCGTGAAGCTGGTCCCGGTTGATCGCGGTCGTCCCGCTCTTGCGCTCTGCGAACACCTTTTCCGCACCCGCTGCGGTCAGCGCGTCCGTCTGTATCGTGTTATCCTGATCGGTAGTCGATACTCGTGCGTAGCCGACAATCATGCGCCACCTGTCACTTATGGTTCTTTAAGATCAGGCTTACAGGTGTAATATTGACGAAAGCAACCCTAATGTGACGCCATGGTGGGAGTAACCGGTCTAAAACTGACGTAACGTTGCGGTCTACCCATAAGTGGCGGGACCGTGTTCGAGGCTGTCAGCGACTGCGCAACATTCGAATCAGAGTTAATTCCATTGTGTCGCGAAGGTCAGAAAGAGGTGGAAAAGACTCGGAAAACAGGGAGTTGAAAGTTTTTGGACAGTTGGCTTTACATTTTGCAGATTCGCTCCCCACCGTGCTGCTCGACAATCATCGCAACCAGTAGCGCGACCGTCTCCTTCATCTCTGTCAGTTCGGCTGTCAGATGATCGATCAGCGTCAGCAACGTGCGCTGATCGGCGACGATGCCGTTATGACGCTCTGCGAGATCACCAGCTTGGATAATCGCTGTGGTGGCTTGGCTGCTGGCGTAGATCGACCACTGTCGGTCAGTGAAGCTTGGGAAGTCTGGTTCGTCCATCGAGTATTTAAGCCGGTGACAACGATTAGCGCCTCTTGCCTCCCCGACTCCGAACGCAGACAGTCGCCGCCATTGCAGGGGGATTTTCGTGGAATTAGCGCAGTGGCTGGGAACGGTTGGCGTCAGCGCAGTGACAACGGGTGCTCTGATGTGGGCCGGTGCCAAGGTGGTTGCGAGCAAGTGGCTGGACGCGCGCTTCACTACCCGACTTGCGGCGCTCAAACTGGAAGGTGACAAACAGCTTGAGGCGGCAAAGCAGGAAGGCCAAAGGCAACTCGAAGCTACGAAGCACGAATATGTCAGCTATATCGAGCGAGTAAAATTTGAGCGATCTAATCTGCTTGACCGTTCAGTGAAGCTGAATCAGCGCGAGTTTGAAATCATTCCAGCGATCTGGAATGCGGTGACGGAAGCCCATTACTCTTTGCTTCGCCTCATATCTCGCTGGCAGGAGCCTACGAACCTCCATTACATCGGCGATGCACAGTTCGAGTCATTCTTGACCGAGTCAGGACTTCGCGATTGGGAGAAGGACGAACTACGTGGCAAATCGGGTAAGCGCGGTCTGAGGGCCGCCTTGTAGGCGGAGCGTTCAACGGGTTGATGGCAGCTCTTTGAACGGGGCCGTGATGTCGGACGAGACTATCGA
>NZ_QAYE01000008.1 GCF_003053745.1 Sphingomonas faeni
ACCGTAGCAACCAGACCGTAAGGCCGTTCGCTGCGGTGACACCCCTCTAGGGCCACCTCACCACACCGTCAAACGCTTTTTACAGTTTCAGGTCACTTTCTGGAAAATCGACCTCGAAGCGCTCAGCGACGCTTGGCGGCGTCGTTTGCGTTAGCGAACGTGCAGCCGGGCAAGCGCTATGCCGGCGAGGTTCTGAGCCCGACCGATATGACGTATGCGCAGTCGGTCGAAAGCTCCCGCAAGCTCCAGGAACCTGATGCGGTGCGCGTCCAGGGTTGCCGACCGGCACCGCGCCGTCCCGCTCGCTTGCGAGACGACCAGCGTGGAATCGCCGAGGAGCGTGATATCGCGGTCACCATTGCGTGCCGCGATCTCCAGCGCATCGATGGCCGCGAGCCATTCGGCGTCGCTGTTGGTCCCGTTGCCCTGATCGTGTCGGTAGTGAGCAACGCCCTTCCGGACGACCGCGCATTCGATCGGTCCGGGGTTTGGCCGACATCCGCCGTCGAAGAACAGCTTGATCGACTGCGCATAGGCCATCAGCCCTTCGCCTGCGGATCCGTCGTCACCTTGGCGGATCCGATATGTTTCCGGTGGGCCAGCGCTGCGCCGATCGCAATCATCCCCAGACCCGCAACCGGCGAACCGCGACGGATCGACCGCAGTCCGCCGAGCGCCAGCAACGACGCGGGTAGACCTGCATGCACGCCGCTGAGGCGCGCGACGGTCAACACCCCTACTCCGTCCAGCTCTGCACGCCGGGCGACGGGCCGTGGCTCGACTTCGGACGCGACCGTGTCCGCGACGGTCGCGCCCCGCGTCCCCATCGGCGTAGCCTCACCGGTCGTGGTGTCGCTCGTCGTCTGGTGCTCCAGTTCCGAATTCAACTCCGCGCCAAGCAGGAACACGTACGCCGACAGCCATAGCCACGTGAGCAGCACGATGACCGCGCTAAGCGACCCGTAGGTTGCGCCGTAATTGCCGAAGCGCGAGACATAGACGCCGAACCCTATCGTCGCCCCTAGCCAGACCAGCGTCGCAGCCAGCGATCCGGGCGTCAGCCAAGCCCATTTCGCCTTGTGACGATTGGGGCCGAAGCGGTACAGGCATGCCGCCGCCGTGACACCCAAAGAGGCAAGCACGCCGTAGCTGACGAGGCGGATCGCCAGCAGCAGGATGTCCGGCGCACCGGGGATCAGGCTGTCGAGAAGCGCGAATGCCGCCGTTGACAGTGCGGCAACCAAGGCCAGCAGTACGGCGCCACCGGTGATCGCGAAGGCAATCAGGTTGAGGGCGATGAACCCCCGCGTTTCCTTCTCCTCATAGGCGATGTTGAGCGCGGTGACGATCGACGATGCGCCCTTCGTCCCGCCGTACAGCGCGATGCCGAGCGCGATGACGAGGCCGAATCCCTTCTTGCCTTCGGACGTGTTGACGACCGTCGCGAGCTGGTCGCCGATCACGCGGGCGGCGTCGTCGGGAAGGACGTTGAACAAACCGCGGATATTCGCGACCACCGTCGCGGTGTCGGCGACCAGACCGTAGATCAGCACGACCGACGCCAGCAAAGGGACGATCGCGGCGAACCCGTAAAAGGCGGTACCGGCCGCGATCAGGCCGATATTGTCGTCATTCCCCTCGGTCCAGATGCGCTTCAGGACCGTCCACCATTCGCGCGCCGACATCGACCACGGGCTGGCGGCCTGATGCTCGGATCGTATTTCGTTCGTGCTCAGCGTCTTGCCCCTTAGTCCCGGTATATTCCGGCCCAACGCCGCGCAGACGCAAACGTGCCCTCAAAGTTGGCGCAACGCCTGCGACGGCCGCGCGCCGAGAATGGGCCATGCGCCGATCAACCCGATCGCCATCGTCAATCCGGCACCGCCCAGCAACGTCGCCAATACCGTCCCGTAATCCGGCCCCCATTCGAAACTGAAGAGCTGCGTCACGACATACCACGCGCCACCCAGCCCGAGCAGCAACGCGAGCGCCGACAGCACGATGCTGAGGAACGCGTATTCGAGCGCCTGCACCGCGAGCACCTGACCCCGTGTTGCGCCGAGCGTACGGAGGATCACGCCGTCATAGGTGCGTGCCTCTCGGGCCGCGGCGATCGCGCCGATCAGCACGGCGATCCCGGCAAGGATCGCCACCGAAGCGGCCGCAGTGATTGCGGTCGCCATCTGCGAGACGATATCGCGGACCTGGCCGAGCACGCCGCGAACCTCGATCACCGATACGGATGGGAAGCGTGGCAGCAACGCTCGCATGACGGGCGCTTCCTGCCCCGGTGCGAGCTCGATCGTCGCCGCGAGATTATGCGGTGCGTCCTCGATCGCATTGGGCGAGAACACCATCACGAAGTTGAAGCCGAGCGTATCCCAGCTGATCCGGCGGAACGATGCGATATGCGCGGTCCGCTCAACGCCTAGCAACGTGTAGGTCAGCGGATCGCCGATCTTGAGCGCGAGCACCTTGGCCAGTCGCTCGTCGATCGAGACGAGCGGCGGACCGCTATAGTCACGTGGCCACCACCGACCGGCGGTCAGTTCGCTCCCCTCGGGCAAGGCCGCGGCATAGGTGAGCCCGCGCTCGCCGCGCAACGCCCATGCGCCGTCGGGCAGCGTCTTGAGATCGGCGACGCGTGTCGTGCCGTAGCCAGTGATCGTGCCACGCATCGCGGGGACCGTGCGGATCACCGGCCGACTCGTCACGCCTTCGATCGTCCGCCGGAACTCCGCCTCGCGGTCGGGCGGAACGTCCAGCGCGAACAGCGCCGGCGCACGCTTGGGTACGGTCAATGCGATGTTCGCGTCGATGCTCGTGCGAATACCGGCGAGTAGCACGAACAGAGTCAGGCCGAGACCGAGCGCAACGACGAGCGTGCCGGTTCGCGCGCCCGGCCGGTGGAGTCCGGCGATGGCGAGGCGGAGCAACGGTTTGCGCGAGCGGGGAAGCGCTGCGGCGATCCGGCGGACGGCCCAGCCGAACGCTGCCAATACCAGCAACACCCCGGCTACTGCCGCAAGGAAGCCGGCGCTGAGACCGGGTTGGTCCGCAGTCGACAGCGCGAGTGCGACGATCGCGGCGCCGGCGCCAAGGACCCATGGCAACGTCCGGCGCAACGGCACGGACCGATTGCCGAAGACACCGCGCAGCAAGCCCGCCGCGGGAATGCTTCCCGCCTCGATCAGGGGTGGCGCGGTGAAAGCCAGCGCGATCAGCATGCCGTAGGCGGCGGCGAGCGCGAGCGGCGCGTATTGGAGGGAGAACTGCGGCGCGACGGGAAGCACATCGCCCGCGAGCCAGACGATCAGCGGCACCGTCGCCGCACCCGCGACCAGCCCGAGGCCAATCCCCATCGCCGCGACGACCGCAACTTCGAGGAGGTAGATCTTCGCGATCAGGCCGGATGTCGCGCCGAGAACCTTCAATGCCGCGATGCTGCTGCGCCGGGCGGCAAGATAGGAGGAGACACCGTTGCCGACGCCGATCCCGGCGATGACGAGCGCGGACAGCCCGACCAGCAACAGGAACTGGCCCATGCGATCGACGAAGCGTTCGGCACCGGGGGCGGCACGGTCGCGCGTCTTGGTTTCCCAACCGCCGGCCGGGAACGCCGCCTTGAACCGATCGACCGCGGTAGTGGGCGACGCGTTCGGCGACAGGCGAACGCGGTACTTGCTTTCGTACAGGCTGCCGGGCTGGACCAGGCCGGTCCGCGCTATACCCGCCATCGACACGATCGCGACGGGGCCGAGCGTGAAGCCTTCGCCGAGCCGATCGGGTTCGTTCGCGATCACGCCGGCGATGGTAAAGTCGGCGATCCCGAGCCGAACGCGCGCGCCGCGGCCGACCCCGAGCCTCTGCGCCAAGGCCGGGACGATCCAGATCGCCTTGGGATCGTCGACCTTCGCGGCCGATCCGCCCTGTACGGCCAGCGTGCCGTAGAGCGGATAGACCGCATCGACGCCTTTCAGCTGGACCGGTACGCTGTTGGTCCCGCGGATCGCGGTCGCCTGCATCCGGACGGTCTCGGACACCGTGCCGAGCCGCGCCATCGCGGCGCGCTCGTCTGGGGCTGCTGCGCGCTGCGACGTGCCGAACTCGACGTCGCCGCCGAGGATCGCGCCGCCGCGTGCCGCAAGCTCACCGTCGATCGACTGCGTCAGGCTGCCGATCGCGGCCAAGGCGCCGACGCCCAGGAACAGGCACGCGAGCAACAGCCGCAGCCCGCGAAAACGAAGATCGAGTTCGCGACGGGCAAGGCGCCACGCCAGCCGCCATTCGCTCACCGCAAGCGGTCCGCGGCGATGCGGCCATCGGCGAGTTCGACGATGCGATCGCAGCGGGCGGCGAGTACCGGATCGTGGGTGATGATGATCAGTGTGGCGCCGGTCGCGGCGCGGCGGTCGAAGAGGAGGTCCATGACCGAGGCCCCGGTCGCCGCGTCGAGGTTGCCGGTCGGTTCGTCGCCGAAGACGAGCGCGGGCCGCGGGCCAAGTGCGCGGGCGATCGCCACGCGCTGTTGCTCGCCGCCGGAAAGCTGCGTGGGGTAATGGCCAATCCGGTGCGACAGGCCGACTGCCGCGAGCTCCACTTCCGCGCGCTCAAACGCGTCGGGCATTCCGGCCAGCTCCATCGGTACCGCAACATTCTCGAGCGCGGTCATCGTCGGGAGCAGGTGGAAGGCCTGAAGGACGATCCCGATGCGTCCACGCCGCGCACGCGCAAGGGCGTCTTCGTCGAGCTTGCCGAAATCGAGGCCCGCCACCTGCACCCGGCCGCTGCTCGCACGCTCAAGTCCGGAGAGCACCGCCATCAGCGACGACTTTCCCGACCCCGATGGCCCGAGCAGCGCGACGCTGGTGCCCTGCGCGATGTCGAGATCGATGCCCTTGAGGATCGTCGTCGCGGCCGTCGAGGCGCCGAGTGTCAGCGTGACATCGCGCGCCGAGATCACCATATCGGCGGAAGCAGGTTCGAACATGGAGACCAATATCTTGGAGAAACAGATGCGACGCTGGCCTCTTTATGGGGGCGGACTGGCGCTTCTCCAAGCGGGGTTGCTGGCCGGCTGCGATCGGACACCCGAAGTTCCTGCCCCGCCGCCTGCGACGAACGTGGTCGCACCGGTTGTTGCGACCCCAGCCCCGCAGGGTCCCGAGCGCCTCATCCTCGCCTTCGGGGACAGCCTGTATGCCGGCTACGGCCTCGACCGCGGTCAAAGCCTGCCCGATGTCTTGCAGAACCGGTTGCGCAAGGACGGGATCAACGCAACGATCGTCAATGCCGGCGTCTCCGGCGATACCAGTGCAGCGGGACGGCAGCGGTTCGCGTTCGCGCTCGACAACATGAAGCGCAAACCCGACCTGATCCTTCTGGGGCTCGGCGGCAACGATGTTCTTCGCCAGATTTCACCGGCCGAGACGCGCGCCAACATGACGGCGATGATGGACGAGGCGAAGCGTCGCGGCATCCCGGTGATGCTGACCGGGATGATGGCGCCGCCCAATCTGGGTCCGGAGTATTCATCGCAATTCAATGGCATATGGACCGACTTGGCCAAGACCTATCAAGCGACGCTGTACCCGTTCATCCTGGATGGCGTCATCGGTAACGCCGCACTGATGCAGGCGGATCACGTTCATCCCAACCGGACCGGAGTCGACCGGATCACCGCCCGCGTTGCGCCACTGGTGGAAAGCGCGTTAGGACGGTCGCAATGACGGCACTACATCGTCGTCGATAGACTTACGGAGGATCGCGCGATCCACGACGCGCGGTACGATTAATTGGCGGCGGGACGGCAATAGCCGCGCGCAAGGAAAAGGGTAAAGCATGCAATTGAGCGGTTTGATCGCACGACTGGGGCGGCATCTCGATCTCACGGACGCCGAACGCGAGGCGATCCTGCACGCCGAACGCGGCGAGCGGCGCTTGCGTGCGGGTGACGTGCTGGTCGCGGAAGGTGGCGAAAGCCATGCGCTGTATGTCGTGCGACAGGGTTGGCTGCACTCGTCGACCAAGCTGGTCACCGGCGGGCGCCAGATCCTGCGCTTCCACTATGCGGGCGACCTGATCGGCACGTCGAGCATGGCGTGGTCGCAGGCGGCGGCGACGCTGACCGCGATCTCGGACTGCATCGTGATCGATTTGCCGAAGACCGAACTCGGGCTGCTCTTCCGCGCGCAACCCCGGATCGCCGGGCTGCTCTATGCGATCGCCGCGGCGGAGAACGTCGCGATGAGCGACCGGCTGACGACGATCGGACGGATGGGGGCGAGCGAACGGCTTTCCACGCTGTTGCTCGACATCATGGCGCGGCTGCGCGTGACGGCGGGCGGGATCGTCGATTCCTTCGACCTGCCGCTGACGCAGACCGATATCGGAGACGCACTCGGGCTGACCAAGGTGCATGTGAATCGGACCATCCGGGCGCTGGAAAAGGCGGGCGTGATCGAGCGGAACGGGCGGCGGGTCCGGATCGTCGACGAAGCGGCGCTGGTCGAGGCGACCGGGTTTACCGACCGCTACGGCGAGATCGAAACCGCGTGGTTGCCGCCCGCGGTTTGAGGGCTATCTGATCCTCCCCCGCCAGGGGCAGGTGGCTGGCTGTTGCCAGACGGAGGGGGAGGTAAGCGAAACGCCTGTTGCGCTTACCTCCCCCTCCGTCACCTTCGGCGACACCTCCCCCTGGCGGGGGAGGATTTTAGGGTCAGCTACGATCTACGACGAACAGCGTGACGCGGTCATACTTGATGTCGCCAGGGTTGAAGATCGCGTCGGGTACGAACGGACGATCGGTCACCGCGATATCCTTCAGCCCGGCGAGCTTGAACGTCCCGAGCTTGATCTCCTTGGGCGGCTGGCCATCGCGCTCGAGCGTCACCGCATCGACGAACACATCGTCATGCTTGGTGTACAGGATGTGCGGCGCAAGCGTGCAAACCATCCGGTTGTAGGTCGCGGTGATGCACTTGCGCAGCGCGATCGCCTGGAGGAGCAGCGCGTTCGCGTTGTTCGGCGCGGAGGTGTCTGGGGTCGAAGTCATGTTGTGCATCGCAGCATAAGTTTGAGGATCGGTGCCGTTAGGCCGAACGCGACCTTACCCACAAGGGTTAAGTTTTCGCAGCCGCCGCTTTGTCTGATCGTTTACCCGCCCGGCTGGTCGTCGGCAAAGACTTCGTCGGTATGCACGTCGAACCTCACCAACTGCGCCCGACCGAACGTCGTCGTCAGCGCGGTGTCGGTCGCATCGCGCCCTCGCGCCATCAGGATGCGGCCGATCCGCGGCCGGTTGTGGCGTGCGTCGAAGGTGTGCCACGTCCCGCCCAGATACACGTCGAACCATGCCGAGAAATCCATCGGCGCGTCGACCGGCGGGATGCCGATATCGCCGAGATACCCGGTGCAATAGCGCGCCGGGATGTTCATGCATCGGCACAGCGTGATCGCCAGGTGCGCAAAGTCGCGGCATACGCCCTGGCGCTCCTGATGCACGTCCCACGCGGTCTTCGTCGGGCGGGCATAGTGATAGCCGAACTCGACATGATCATGGACGAAGTCGACGATCGCCTGAACCCGTTGCCAGCCGGCCGGGACATGCCCGAACAGCGACCAAGCGGTCTCGGTCAGCCGGTCGGTCTCGCAATAGCGGCTGCCGAGCAGGTAGATCAGGACATCATCGGGCAGATCCTCAACTGCGTGCTGGACGGCGTCCCGCGTGATCGGATCGGGCTCGCCGCTGTCTTCGATCGTAAAGTCGCACGACAGCGTCAGGCCGCCCTTGGGCACGGTGACGCGCGTGCAGACGTTCCCGAACGCGTCGAGATAGTCGTAGGTCGGCACGTCGGGGGTCGCGACGATCCGGTGCGGCGTCACGAGATCCTTGTTGCGGGACGGGTGCAGGCTCAGCATCGCCATCATCGGCGTCGCGACCTCGGTCTCGAAAACTATGTCGTAGCCAGTCCGGATCAGCATGGAAGAGCCCCTTTTCACGCCTGTTTTAAAGTTTGTGCCAAGTGTTGCCCCGCCGTGTCGACATCATCGAGCGTGATGTCGACCGACACAGTCATGTCGAGAAAGCTGCCGGGAAAGCCGCTCCAGGTGCCGGAGATCGGCACGGCCTGGTAGATATCGCGCGCAACCGCGACACGGACGAGCCCGCGGTTGCCGACGATGCCATTGGTCGGATCGAACTCGACCCAGCCCGATCCCGGCAGGTACACGCGGACCCAGGCATGCGTGTTGCCGCCGCCGGTCCGCTGCTCGCGCGCGCTGGGGTTGTAGACATAGCCAGAGATGAACCGCGCCGCGAAGCCGAGCGCGCGGACCGCCTCGATCATCAGCACCGCGTAATCGCGACACGTCCCCTTGCGCGTCGCGAGCGTCTCGATCGGCGACTGCGTGCCCTTTTCCGGTCGCGGGACATAGGTGAACTCGCGCCGGATCGTCGCGGTCATGTCCGACAGCATCGCCAGCGTATCGGTCGGCCCGTCG
This sequence comes from Sphingomonas faeni, assembly GCF_003053745.1. Classification (GTDB taxonomy): domain Bacteria; phylum Pseudomonadota; class Alphaproteobacteria; order Sphingomonadales; family Sphingomonadaceae; genus Sphingomonas; species Sphingomonas faeni. The sequence goes on from NZ_QAYE01000008.1 coordinate 8,503, forward strand.
GTCCGCACGAAGCGCCGTGCCCAGCTGTCGATCTGGCGCAGCGGATCGTGATGCTGGCGCTCGATCGAACGAAGCAGGTCGGGCATTTCTTCCGACGAATAGGTGAACGGATAGAGCCGCGCATAGCGTTCGATATCGACGTTCTGGAGCTGGGCCGGCGTATGGAGCAGTTGCACGCGACTATCGAAGACAAGCTCCTTGGCACGCTTGTCGAACGTCGCGATCGCGACCGAATTGCCGAATACATCCTGCAGCCAGCGAACGTCGCACGGCTCGGGACTGATCGTCAGTTGCGCATCGATTAGATGCTGGTCGAAGCTCTCGCGCGGGCGGACCATGATCCGATGCTCGCCAAACGCTACCGGATGGCGGTAGGAGTATCGGGTTACATGAGAGAGAGTTAGAGATGGCATCGAGGATCCGTGTCGCATGAAGACCGCTATCAGCCAATCGCTGCTTGGGACCGAAGATGCCGCACCGGTCACATTGGTCAACCCCGAAGGTGCGTCATCGTTCCTGCTGATCGGCGATCATGCGGGGAAAGCCGTGCCGGCCGCATTGGGCTCGCTGGGGTTGAGCGATGCCGAACTGTCGCGGCACATCGGTTGGGACATTGGCATCGCCGAGCTTGGCCAGATGTTGGCCGAGCGGCTCGACGCGGTCTTCCTCCGCCAGACCTATTCGAGGCTGGTGATCGACTGCAACCGGAGCGCACAGCAGCCCGATGCGATCGCCGCCGTCAGCGACGGGACCATGGTGCCCGGCAACCAGGCGCTGTCGGACGCCGACGTCGCGGCGCGGTTCGCCGAGATCCACGAGCCTTATCAGGCGGCGATCGCGGCCGAACTTGCGCGCCGCGATGCGCTGGGGATCACGACGACATTCGTCGCGCTGCACAGCTTCACGCCGTCGATGCGCGGCGTCGACCGGCTCTGGCAGATCGGCATCCTGCATGACGGCGGCGATACCGGATTTGCGCACGCTCTGCTCGACGTCCTGCGCGAGGAGGCCGACCTGACCGTCGGGGACAACGAACCTTACCGCATGGACCAGATCGACTACACCATTCCGCGCCATGCCTACCCTGCCCGCCGCTATGCTGAAATCGAGATCCGGCAGGATTTGCTTGGCTCGACGCAAGGGTGCGCGGCGTGGGCGGATCGGCTGGCATGGCTGCTGCCGGTGGCCGCGGCACGCACCCGGGGAGCTTGAACAGCGCCCGAACCGGGATCGGTTTTCAGATTGGCGCGTTAGGCCGCAGGCCTTGGATTATGAGGTCGCGTCCTCCGACCCCTGAGATACGATGCAGCGACCGACGGCCCCGACTACCGATACCCCTATTTCGTCGCATGCGAGCGAGGACCGATACCGCGCCTTGGTCGACGCGATCGACGCCGGTTTCTGCATCATAGACATGCTGTACGATGGCGAACGTCCCGTCGACTACCGCTTCGTCGAGGTCAATTCGCGGTTTGAAAGCCAGACCGGGCTGGTCGATCCGGTCGGCCGCACCGCGAGCGAACTCGTCCCCGACCTCGAAGCCTATTGGTTCGAGACCTATGGCCGCGTGGCGACCACCGGCGAGCCCGCCCGCTTCGATCACGGATCGGAATCGATGGGGCGATGGTTCGACGTCCACGCCTTCCGCGTTAGCGATCCCGAAGCCCGACAGGTCGCGGTGCTCTTCACCGACGTCTCCGAACGCCGCAACATCCTCACCGCGGCGCAAGCCAGCGAGGAACGGCTCGGTCAGGCACTTGCCGCCGGCAACGGCATCGGCACCTGGGACTGGGATGTGCCGAACGACCGCATAACGGCCGATGCGCGGTTCTCGACGTTGTACGGCGTTTCCCCCGAGCTTGGACGCGCCGGTGCGCCGATCGAGCGTTTCTTCGGCAGTATCCACACGGACGACGTGCCGGCGACGCAGGCCGCGATCGACGCGGCATTGCGAACCGGCGGCGACTTCGAAGCGGAATACCGCCTAGTCCAGCCTGACGGTGCGATCCGGTGGGTCACTGCGCAAGGTCGTTGCCGGCTCGCCCCAGATGGCACGCCGCTCCGCTTCCCCGGCATCAGCTTCGACATCACCGAGCGCAAGCAGGCCGAACTGCGACAGCGTGCGCTACTGGAGTTGAGCGACGCGGTACGCGACCTGACCGATCCCGACGAGATCGCCTATGCCGCCTCCGGGATCCTGGGCCGCGCCTTGCAGGTCAGCCGAGTAGGCTATGGCATCATCGACAAGGTGAACGAGACGATCACGGTCGAGCGCGACTGGAACGCCGACGGCGTCACGACGCTCGCCGGCACGCTGCACTTTCGAGCGTACGGGACGTATATCGAGGACCTCAAGGCCGGGCGAACGGTGGCGATCGCCGATGTCGACAAGGACGACCGTACGCGCGACACCGCCGATGTCTTGAAGGCGATCGACGCGTGGTCGTTCGTCAACATGCCGCTGGTCGAGCAAGATGACTTCGTCGCGTTGCTCTACGCCAACCACGGCGTCGCGCGGGTGTGGAGCGACGGCGACCTGATGCTCATGCGCGAAGTCGCCGAGCGAGTCCGTGCCGCTACCGAACGGTTGCGCGCGGAAACCGCGCGGCGTGAAAGCGAGGAACAGTTCCGGGTCTTCGCCGAAGCCGTGCCGAACCAAATCTGGGCGGCTAGGCCCGACGGGCACCTCTATTGGTTCAACCGCCAGGTCTATGACTATAACGGACTTGAACCCGGTGCCCTCGATGGTATCGGCACCTGGAGAGACCGCGTCCACCCCGACGATTACCCAGCTGCTTCAGAAGCTTGGCGGCATTCCCTCGCAACCGGTGAGCGGTACAGCGTCGAGTATAGGGCGCGGAGCAAGGATGGCGACTATCGCTGGTTCCTGGTCCGTGCAGATGCGGTCCGCGCACCCGACGGCACGATCCTTCGCTGGGTCGGGACCAACACCGACATCGACGACAGCCGCCGTCAGACGGCCGAACTCGCGCGCTGGAACGAGACGCTGGAGGACCAAGTCGCGACCCGGACGCGTGAACTCATGGTCGCCGAGGAAGCGCTACGGCAGAGCCAGAAGATGGAAGCCGTCGGCCAGCTTACCGGCGGGATCGCGCATGATTTCAACAATTTGCTGACCGGTATTACCGGCAGCTTGGAACTACTTGGAATCCGGATCGCGCAAGGCCGACTGAACGACGTCGAGCGCTATTCGCTGGCTGCGCAGGGTGCCGCGAAACGTGCGGCGGCGCTGACACACCGGTTACTCGCCTTCTCGCGGAGACAGACGCTCGATCCCAAGCCGACGGACGTCAATCGACTGGTCGGGGGGATCGAGGACATGGTCCGGCGCACGGTCGGTCCCGAAGTCGAGGTCGAGGTCGTCGCCTCGGTCGGGTTGTGGGCGACCTTGGTCGATCCCCACCAGTTGGAAAACGCGCTGCTCAACCTGTGCATCAACGCGCGCGATGCGATGCCGGGTGGCGGGCGACTGACGATCGAGACCGCCAATCGCTGGATCGACGCGAGGACGGCGCGCGAACGCGAACTCGATGCCGGACAATATGTGTCGCTATGTGTGTCCGATACCGGCACGGGCATGACCCCGGAGGTGATCGCCAAGGCGTTCGATCCATTCTTCACCACCAAGCCGCTCGGGCTCGGCACCGGGCTCGGCCTGTCGATGATCTACGGCTTTGCGCGCCAGTCCGGCGGGCATGTCCGGATCTATTCCGAGGTGGGTGAAGGCACCAACGTCTGCATCTACCTCCCCCGGCATTTTGGTGAAGCCGAGGATACCGAGACCGTCGCCGAACACACCGAAGCGCCGCGGGCGAACGCCGGCGAGACTGTGCTGGTAGTCGATGACGAACCAACCGTCCGGATGCTGGTGATGGAGGTACTCGAGGAGCTCGGCTACGCGGCGGTCGAAGCGGCGGACGGCGCATCCGGGCTGAAACTGCTGCAATCCGACATTCGCATCGACCTGCTGGTCACCGACGTCGGCCTTCCCGGCGGGATGAATGGCCGGCAGATGGCGGACGCGGCGCGCGTCGGTCGCCCCGATCTGAAAATCCTCTTCATCACCGGCTATGCGGAGAACGCGGTCGTCGGCAACGGCCATCTCGATCCCGGCATGCACGTCATGACCAAGCCGTTCGCGATGGAAGCCTTGGCCACGCGCATCAAGGATTTGATTGCCGCGGGATAATGGGGCGGGGTGTAGAGTCGGATCCTCCCCCACCCCGTCATCCTGACGAAAGTCAGGATCCAGAGCGACGGACGCCGCCAATCGTGGCGCTGGATCCTGACTTTCGTCATGATGACTGCGGATGTTTTGATCCCCTGGAAAACATCAAACCATGTTGCATCGCGGTAACAGTCGCGGCGCTATTCACATTCATGGCAATATTGTCACTTGATATGATGTATCATCAAATCTACCCGCAATGTCGTACAGGGACGACACAAGGGAATTTCATGAAGACGATGCTGTTCGGCGCCACCGCCCTGGCTGCGCTCCTCTCCTCGCAGGCGCATGCGCAAACCGTCGCCACGGACGCCGCGACCCCAGCTGCTACCCCGGCTCCCGCGTCGGTCGGATCGACCAACCAGCGCGACATCATCGTCACCGCGCCGATCCAGACCAGCGAGCGCGACGTTCTTCAAGGCACGACCGTCCTGACCGGCCAGGAACTCACGCGCCAGTTGCGGCCGTCGATCGGCGAGACTCTCGCGCGCCAGCCTGGTGTGTCGGCATCGTCGTTCGGCCCGAGCGCATCGCGTCCTATCCTCCGCGGCTTTCAGGGCGACCGTATCCGCGTGCTGACTGACGGAATCGGCTCGATCGACGTCTCGAACACCTCGGTCGACCACGCCGTCATCATCGACCCGCTGCTCGCCGAGCGCATCGAGATCCTTCGCGGTCCAAGCGCCCTGTTGTACGGCACGTCGGCAGTCGGCGGGGTGGTCAACGTCATCGACACGCGCATCCCGCGGTCGGTGCCCGAGAACGGCTACCGCGTGAACGGGATCGCCAATTATGGCTCGGCCGCCAACGAGCGCTCCGGCGGCATGGCCGGCGACGTCGCAGTCGGCCAGCACCTCGTGCTCCACGCGGACGGCTCGTATCTGAAGTCCGGCGACCTGCGCACCGGCGGCTACATCCTGTCGCGCGACGCGCGCGCGCAGGCGCAGGCCACCGCCGCCCTCCCCGTCGATCCCAACGAAGCCGACCCGATCGATTATGCCGCTTCCGCTCGCCTGAAGGGCAAGCTGCCCAACACGCAGGCGGAAACCTGGACCGCTGGCGCCGGCGCGTCGATCATCACCGACAACGGCAATCTCGGCATCTCGTACAGCCATTACGACAGCCTCTACGGCGTGCCGATCCGCTACGCCACGCAGCCCGGCCAGGAGCAGGAAGCACCGCGCCTCGACGTCGTCCAGAACCGCGTCGACCTACGCGGCGAGATCGATACCGGCGGCGACTTCATCAGCAAGATCCGCGTCCGCGCCGGCCAAGCCAGCTATCGGCATTTCGAGCTCGAAGAGGACAACTCGGTCGGCACAGCCTTCTACAACAAGGGGCTCGAAGGTCGCCTCGAAGTCGTCCAGGCGAACCGCGGCGGCTGGCAGGGCGCATCGGGCGTGCAGTTCTACAACCGCATCTTCAACGTGGTCGGCGACGAAGCCTTCCTGCCGAAGAACGAGACCAACCAGACCGGCCTCTTCACGCTCCAGCAGTACGAGTCCGGCAAGTTCCACGCCGAGGGCGGCGTCCGCTACGAGATCACCGATCTCGCCGCGCGCACGCCCGAGGACGACTTTCGCTTCTTCCGTGGCAGCCAGAGCTATCATTCGGTCTCGGGTTCGCTCGGCGCCTCCTACGCGCTGACCGACAGCATCCGCATCGGCCTGAACGGCTCGCGCACTGAGCGCGCGCCGTCTGCGGAGGAACTGTTCGCCAACGGCGCGCATGCCGGCACGCAGGCCTACGAACTCGGCAATCCGAACTTCCGGTTGGAGAAGTCGTGGGGTTTGGAGGGCACGCTGCACGCACATGGCGACGGCTTCAGCTTCGACGCCTCGGCCTATTACAACTGGTTCTCGAACTACATCTCGGAGAATCAGGTCGCGTCAACGGTATGCCAGGCGGCGGCCGATCCCTCGGGCCGCACCGTCGACCTGCCCTGCTTCCAGTATCAGCAGGCCGATGCGCGCTATTACGGGTTCGAGGCGGATGCGTCGGTGAAGGTCGCGCAGATCGGCGGCTATGCGGTCAACGCCGACGTGCTGGGCGATTACGTCCACGCCAACATCGTCGACCAAGGCCCCGTCCCGCGCATTCCGCCGATGCGCGTGCTCGGCGGGATCGAGGCGCAGGGCGACCGGATCAACGGCCGGGTCGAGGTCGAGCACGTGTTCGACCAGAACCGCATCGCCGCGTTCGAGACGAAGACCAATGAATACACGATGGTCAACGCCTCGATCGGCCTCAGCCCGTTCGGCAAGGATTCGAAGACTACGTTGCTGCTGAGCGCGAACAACCTGTTCGACGTGAACGCGCGCCGCGCGACGAGTTTCCTGAAGGACTTCGCGCCGCTCGCGGGCCGAGACTTCCGCGCGACGCTGCGCTTCGGGCTGTAACCCCTACCGGTCGTTCCCGCATCGAAGCGGGAACGACCGGGAACGGATCACTTCCCGATCAGGACGTCGCTGGCCTTGATCAGGACGGTCACGGTATCGCCGGTCGCGAGTGCGAGGTCGGCGATCGCTTCTTCAGTGATGTTGGCGGTGACGACGTTGCCGCCGCCGATGTCGACCTTGATCGAACCGTTGACCGCGCCCGGCGTGATCGAGACGATGGTGCCGGAAATCTGATTGCGTGCGCTGATCTTCATCGTTCTGTTCCTTGTGAAACCGTTTCCCCGCAGCGTATTGGTCACGCCGCCAGCGCTGGATCCGATGCCACGAGATCGACCCACACACCATCCTCGCCGAGCAGGTCGAGGATCCGCTCGCCAGACGATAACGCGGTATCGCCCCACCAGTCGGCCGCCGTCATCCCGTCGAGATACCGCTCGGCACACCGCAATGCGATGGTGCAGCGAAGCGTCACCCCCTCATGCTCCCGCTGGAACGCCATGACATGGTCTTCCCTCTCCCCGGTGACGGCGATCGGCGCATAGTCACCGTTCGAAAACAACGCCGGGTGTGTCCGCCGCAAGTCCAGCAGATGCTTGATCGACCGCATCTTGGGCGCATCGCCGGCCCTCAGCGTATCGCGCAGGACGGCATAATCGACCGGCCGCCGGTTATCCGGATCGACCAAGCTCAGATCGGCGATCTCGGTACCCTGATACAGATCCGGCACGCCCGGCACGGTATAGCGCAATGCAACCTGCGCGAGGCTGTTCTGCTTTGCGGCGGGCGCGATCCGATCGACGAATGCCGTCATGTCCTGGAGGAAGTCCGCGGACCGCTCCGAATCGAGAAACGCGCGCGCCAGATCGTGACAGCGGTTTTCGTACGCCTCGTCCGGCGCTTCCCAAGACGAGCGGAGTTTTGCTTCGCGCAACGCCTTTTCCTGCCAAGCGACAATCCGCTCGGCATAGTCCGAAAGGCCCTCGGCATTCGCCGCAGTGAGGTCCGCCGGCCATGCGCCGACTAAGGTCTGGAGCAGCATATAGGTGTCGGCGGGATCGACGCCTTCCGCATAAAAGGCAGCGAGTTCGAGCCAATGCTCGACCCGCGCCCGCCAGAAATCGGGCATTGCGCTCAGCACCGCGAGACGCGCGCGAACGTCCTCGCCGCGCTTGTGGTCGTGCGTGGCGGTCGCGATCATGGCGGACGGCCATTCGCGGGCACGTTCGATCATCGCGGCATGGAAGGTGCCGATATCGAGCGATATCCGCGCGGCGTCGAACCCGACATCGTTGCGCGAAAGCAGGCGGCCATAGCGATAGAAGGCGGTATCCTCGACCGCCTTGGCCGCGATCGGTGCGGAGAGTTGCTGGAATTGCCGCACGGCATCAGCGGTAAGTGCGGCGTCGCCGGGGCCTTCGCCTGCCAGCCAGGATAGGATCAGGTCTACTACCGCGCCTTCGCCGGGGGGGACGAACTCGGCAACCCGCTGACGGACCGCCTCGCGTATTTCAGCGTCTGCGAGGGGCGCCGCTTCGCCCGTTCCATATGTTCGATACACCGGAAACACCCAAAGCAGCCGCTCGATCGCGCGGTGGAGCATGCCCCTCGTCAGCCCGTCGCACTCGGGTGTCGAGCGGGCCAGCGCCACGAACGCCTCGACGCAGCGGCGGTGCTGCGCATCGAACTGCCACGCGAGCAGTTCCTGTCGCGCGCGCAGTTCCTCGGGGGCGAAGTCGGCGGAGCGTCCGCTTATGTCGGCCCAGAATTTGGCGAGCGGTTCTGCCCCGGCGGGTGCGTGAAGCAAGGCGGTGACCTGCTCCATAAAGTCGTACCCGCTGGTGCCGTCGACGCCCCAGTCGGTGCTGAGCGGTTCACCGTCGGCGAGGATCTTCTCGATGACGAGATACGCCGGGCCGGGCGGTGCGTCGGCGGGGCGCTCGATCGCGTCGAGCCTTGCGCGCAAGGTGCGGCAATAGCGGGCGGGGTCGGTCAGGCCATCGACATGATCGACGCGGACGCCGTCGATAAGGCCCTCGGCGTAGAGGCGAAAATAGAGCGCGTGCGTAGCCTCGAACACGACCGGATCTTCGGCACGAAGGCCGGCAAGGTCGTTGATCGTAAAGAACCGTCGCCAGTTGAGTTCGTCGTTCGCTACGCGCCACGAGGCGAGGCGGTAATGCTGGCGGCCGATTAGCGCAGCGATGTCGTCGGTCGCAGCGGTGGCCTGGTCCTCGTCACGAAGGGGCAGGCGATGTTCGCCGTATGCTTCGAGGATGTAGCGGCCGTCGTTCTGCTCGACCTTCAATGCGCCGTTGGCCAGTGTCTCGGCGAGCGGATCGCCGAGGATCGGGAGAACGAGCTTCTCGCGCCAGTCGATGTCGAAGTAGCGGGCAAATTCGCTGTCTTTACCATGTGTTAGAACGTCATTCCACCACGCGTTCTCACCGCCGGCGACGCCTATGTGGTTGGGAACGATGTCGATGATGACGCCCATGTTGCGGGCGCGGAGGGCTGCGACGAGGCTCCGGAAGGCGTCCTCACCGCCGAGTTCGGGGTTGATGCGGGTCGGGTCGACGACATCGTAGCCGTGCGTGGACCCGCTGCGCGCGGTGGTGATTGGGGAGGCGTAGACGTGGCTGATCCCGAGGTCGTCAAGATAGGGCACCAGCGCTTCGGCATCGGCGAAGGTGAAGTCCTTGTGGAACTGGAAGCGGTAGGTCGCGCGAGGCGTGGTGGCGGGATTCATGCGGGTCTCGTGACGTTAAGCGTATCGATGCGCGCGGCGACTTCGGGGCGGGCGAGCAGCGCCTCGGTCGTGTCGGGCATGCGGCGGCGCCAATTGGGGTGTTCGTCGATCGTGCCCGGGAGGTTGGGCTGCTCGACCAGCCCGGCGAGGTCTTCGATCGGGATGATGGCGAGCGCGCAAGGCGTGCCGGCGACGTGCGCGATCGCTGCGTTGACGACCGGGTCGGTGTCTTCGGGGGTTGGCTGTTCGGTGCCGGTGTCGAATGCAGACCAGAGCGCGACGCGGTCCTCGGCGCGAGCGGCGAGGTCCGTGGGTTTGTCGGCGGCGTCGGACTTGCGTCCGAGGTCCCATGTCCAGTCGATATCGCGGCCGCTCCACCATCCTGCGATCGTCGCAAGATCGTGCGTACCGGTCATCGCTACTGCATCGGGCGACCATTTGGCGGGAGGGACGAAGCCGTCACCATCGCGCTCGAACCAGAGCACGCGCATCCCGAGCATGGCGCGCGCGTCCATCGCCTCACGGAAGCCGTCGGGGACGGTACCGAGATCTTCGCCGATGACGATTGCCTTGGCACGCTGCGATTCCATCGCGACGATCCGCATGAGGTCATCGAACGGCATGTCGAGGTAGGCGCCCACCGCGGCAGACGTGCCTTCGGGAACCACCCAGAGGCGGCGGAGACCGAACGCGTGGTCGATGCGGATGCCACCGGCATGCGCGAGCGCTGAGCGGATCGTCGCGATGAAGGGGGCGAAGGCGGTATCGCGCAGCGCTTGCGGATCGAAGCCGGTGATGCCCCAGCTTTGCCCGTCGGGACCGAGCGGATCGGGTGGCGCGCCGATCGACAGGCCGGTCAGCAGGTCGCTGCGCCGGCTCCAGCCGTGGCTGCCGCCGGGGTCCATGCCGACAGCGAGATCGGCGATGAGGCCGATCGCCATGCCGGAGTCCTTGGCGGCCGTCTGCGCGGCGTCGAGATCGCGCCGTGCTAACCATTGGAGGAAGATGTAGAACGTAACGTCGTTCGCATGCTGCGCGACGAGGCGACGGACGGCGGGGCTGGCGGGATCGTGATACTCGGCGGGCCATTGCTGCCAGCCGCGTGCGCGGGTGGTCGCGAAGAAGTGCGCGTGGAGCGCGTCGAACTCGGCATGGCGTTCGAGGTCGTCACCACCTTGTCGCCTGAATGCTGTCAGCACTTCTCCAATCCGTGGAAGCACTTGATCGAAGCTCTTGCGCAGTCGTGCGAGCTTTTCGGGGATCGCGGCGTGCCAGTCGATCAGTTCGGGGAGGTCGCGGCCGTCGGACTGTGCACCGAATGCGGCGGGATCGCCGTACAGGCCATTGAGGAATTGGCGGCTCGAGGGTGCGTAGGGGCTGTATCGGGCGGGGTCGGCGGGAAACAGCGCGTGCGTCGGGCTGATCGCGAGGGCATCGGCGCCGCGTTGGCCGAAGGCTCGGGCGGCATCGGCCAGCGAAACGAAGTCGCCGAACGCCTTCGGTGCGTCGGTGCGGAGGCTCGGGATCTGAACGGCGGGCGCCCAGAGTTTGCGGCCCGGTAGCGCATCGGCGATCGTGTAGCAGCGGCGTGGCGCAACGAGAATGTTAACGGCTTTGCCATTGATTTGAAGCTTATGGTAGCCGCTCTTGCTTATCGGACTCAACTCGCCGTTATCGACTGTGATGGAGCGCGTCGTACCATCCTCGAACGTAAGTTCGGCGTTGCCTGATACCTCCGATGTCAGCCGAATGGGGTCTCCCACATCGACGGACAAGAAACGGACACCCTGCGCGTTTCGCGCTTCGATCGTGGCAAGGCTCTCGGCGATCTGCTGTTCGCTCCCGGACGGATGGCCGAGACGATCCAAGATCGCCCGTAGCGCATCGTCGGCGACGGTCTGGCGACGCCCCGCTGCGTCCTGCCATTCGGGTTGCAGGCCGGCCGCGACAGCGAGTGTTCGGAGGCCGCTCATCGATCTAGCCAGACTGCCACGCTGGCAGCCTCCCCGGGTCCGCCATCGGAGAAGATCGGCGAAGCCTCTAGTGGAGGAAAATCAACGACATCGTCGCCGAGGTTGAGCGCGATTGTCAGGATTACGCCGTCACCCATCCGCCAGCGCGCAACGACCGCCCCCTCGCCGATCGCCTCGGCACCGATCGCAGTCGTATCGCGCAGGCGGGGGATGATCTGCTCGTGGCGGATCTTGAGCAGGGTGCGGTACAGGTCCTGCCACTCGGCCGCATCGCTGCCGGGCCGTGCTCGCGATTGGAGAAAGGTTTCGTGCGCGTTGGGGTCGGGGATTGCCTCGCGTGCTTCGGGGTCGGCGAAGGCGGCGAACTTGGCGAATTCCTTGCGCCGGCCTTCGCGCACCGCGTCCGCTAGCTCGTCGTGGAAATCGGTGAAGAACAGGAAAGGGCTTTCGCTGCCGTGATCGTCGCCGATGAAGAGCAGCGGGATCTGCGGGCCGAGCAAGAGCAATGCAGTCGCCGCGCGAAGCTTCCGGCGGTCGGCGAGCAGCGTCAGGCGTTCGCCCATCGCGCGGTTGCCGATCTGGTCGTGGTTCTGAAGGAACGCGACGAACGCGGTCGGTGACAAATGCGCGCTGGGTTTGCCGCGGGGTTTGCCGTCATGGTTGGGGGAGCCTTCCCCCTGATAGATGAAGCCTTCGCCGAGGCAGCGCGCGAGACGCTCGGCGGGGCGGTCGGCGAAGTCGGCGTAATAGGCGCTGGTCTCGCCGGTGAGCAGGACGTGGAGGACGTTGTGGAAGTCGTCGTTCCACTGCGCGTCGAACGCCGCGGGGCGGAGACGGTCGGCGTCATTGCCCTCGTTCTCGAGGACGAGGTGGACATGGCGGCCGGCGGTCTTTGCGCGCAGTTCGGCGGCCATCGCGTCGAGGAAGTCGTCGTTCTCGATCGCGTGGACCGCATCGAAGCGGAGGCCGTCGAACTTGTACTCGTTCAGCCACATCAGCGCGTTATCGACGAAATAGCGGTGGACCGGCGCCTGATCGACCGCGACTGCGCCGCCCCATGGGGTATCGACTTCGGGGTGGAAGAAGCCCTTCGCATAGGCGCCGAGGTAGTTTCCGTCGGGGCCGAAGTGATTGTAGACCACGTCGAGGAACACGGCCAAGCCGAGTTCGTGGGCGCGGTCGACCAGCGCTTTCAGATCGTCGGGCGAGCCGTAGCTCTCGGCGGGGGCGTAGGGGAGCACGCCGTCATAGCCCCAGTTGCGGGTGCCGCCGAACGCGTTGACGGGCATCAGTTCGATCGCGGTGATGCCGAGTTCGGCGATCGCCGGGAGGTGGTCGGCGACGCCCGCGAAGCCGCCCAGCGTGCCGACATGGACTTCCTGGATGACCATCTCTTCCCATGGTCGGCCGCGCCAGTCCGGGGTACGCCACACGTAGGCGTCGGGATCGACGACGACGCTCCAACCATGGACGCCGCCGAACTGCGCCTGCGACGCCGGATCGGGAACCGCGAGATCGTCCGTCAGACGGAACCGGTAGAGGGTCCCCGCCCCTACCGGCGCCTTGGCGCTGAACCAGCCTTCCGGTTCAGGGATCATGGGGACCGACGGGCCATCGGCGATCTCGACCGTCACTGCGTCGCGGTCGGGTGCCCAGAGGCGGAACGTCGTTTCGTCCGCGGTGAGCGTCGGTCTCCAGCTACTCACGCTGCGATCGTCCAGGAGAGCAGTGCCGCACCCTGTGGAGGAAGCTCGTAGCTATCCTTAATCGGTGTGGTGCCCTGCTCCGGCTTGCTGCTGTCGATCAGCACGGTGCGCTCGACCTCTGCCGGGGGCGGCATATGGAAGGTCAGCGGGCCCTCCGACGCGTTGAGCAGCAACGAGATGACCTGCACTTCGCCCGACTCCTGCTCGCACGCGCGGCGCATAACCAGCGCGCGGCCGTTGGTGTTCTCCCAATCTTCAGAGGTCAGTTGCAGGCCACGCTCGTCCCACCATTCGATGTCCTTGAGACCTTCTGCGGGCGTGTCCTCGCCGTAGAGGAAGTTGCCGGCGCGGAGCATCGGGTAGTCGCGGCGGAGGGCGATCAGGCGCGCGGTGAAGTCGATCAGCGCGTCGCCCTCGGAGGACTTCGCCTTGTTCCAGTCGAGCCAGCTGATCTCGTTGTCCTGGCAGTACGCGTTGTTATTGCCGTTCTGCGTGCGGCCGAACTCGTCGCCCGCGACCAGCATCGGCGTCCCGAGCGACGCGAACAGGGTGGTCAGCATCGACCGCATCACGCGCGACCGGGTTTCGAGGATTGCGGGGTCTTCCGTCGGGCCTTCCACGCCCCAGTTGCGGGAGCAATTGTTCGAGTGGCCGTCATTGTTGTCTTCACCGTTCGCTTCGTTGTGGCGTTCCTCGTAGGCAACGGTGTCGGCGAGCGTGTAGCCGTCATGCGCGCCGAGCAGGTTGACGCTCGCCCAGAGGCGGCGCGCGCGGCGATCGAACAGGTCGGCGGAGCCGGTCAGGCGCGCGGCGAGATCGGCGCGCTGTGCGTGGTCGCCGCGCCAGAATTTCCGCACCGTGTCGCGGTATTTGTCGTTCCACTCGGCGAAACCAGGGGGGAAGTTGCCGAGCTGATACCCGCCGGGGCCGATGTCCCACGGTTCGGTGATCAGCTTCAGCCTGCCGAGTACAGGGTCCTGGCGGAGCACGTCGAAGAAACCTGCGCCCGGATCGAAGCCGGTGTCCGTCCGGCCCAGCGTCAGGCCAAGATCGAAGCGGAAGCCGTCGATGCCGAAGCTGGTCGCCCAGTAGCGGAGCGAATCCGCGACCATCTGGATCACGCGGGCCTTGGTAAGGTTCAGCGTGTTGCCGGTGCCGGTGTCGTTGATCGAATAGCGGGGGTCGTCCTTCACCAAGCGGTAATAGCTGGCGTTATCGAGCCCGCGCCAGGACAGCGTCGGGCCCTGCTCCGAGCCTTCGCAGGTGTGGTTGTAGACGACGTCGAGGATCACCTCGATCCCCGCCGCGTGGAGGCGGCGGATCGAGCGGCGGAGTTCGTCGTGGCTGTCGGTCGCGAAGAACGAGCGCTCGGGCGTGAAGAAATTGAGGGTGTTGTAGCCCCAGTAATTGCGCAGGCCCTTTTCCTGGAGAAAGCGGTCCTGGATGTAGGTGTGGATCGGCAGTAGCTCAATCGCGGTGACGCCGAGGCGCTTGAGGTGATCGATGACCTTGGGGTTGCCGAGCGCCGCGAAGGTGCCGCGTTCGGAGGGCTGGACCTCCTCGAACAGCTTGGTCAGGCCCTTCGTGTGCGCCTCGTAGATCACCGTCTCGGACCACGGCGTGTTCGGGCGCACGTCGCGCGACCAGTCGAAATGGCTGTCGGTCACGACGCCCTTGGGCATCGTCAGCGCGCTGTCGCGCTTGTCGAAGCTCAGGTCCGCGCGCGGCGACTTAACCTGATAACCGTACATCGCGTCGGTCCAGCGGAGTTCGCCGATCATCTGCTTGGCGTACGGATCGAGCAGCAGCTTGTTCGGGTTGAAGCGGTGGCCTTCCTCGGGCGCGTACCGGCCATGCGCGCGATAGCCGTAGACGAGGCCCGGCTGCGCGTCGGGGAGGTAGCCGTGCCAAACTTCGTCGGTCCACTCAGGCAGCGGATAGCGCTTCAGCTCGCGGCGGCCGGTCTCGTCATAGACGCAGAGCTCGATCTTCTCGGCATTGGCGGAATAGACCGCAAAGTTGACGCCGAGCCCGTCGAAGGTCGCGCCGAGGGGATAGGCCGAGCCGGCGTCGAGCGTGTCGGGCAGTAGATGCAATGCGAGGACCCTTTTCGTGTCGCCGGACCAACTTTATCGCGGTGCAGCATTCCTTGCCGTGAAACCCGCCCGCCCGTTCCTATGTTCCGCAGGCAGCAGCGAGTTTTCGCCGCACCTTCTCACAGATCAAGGGACATGCGCATGCCTTCCATCCGATCGATCGCCGCATGAGCGGGCCGAAACTGTTCGAACCGCTTCAGGTCGGCAACCTGACGCTCGCCAACCGGATCGTGATCGCGCCGATGTGCCAGTATTCGGCGACCAACGGCTGCATGAACGACTGGCACCAAATCCATCTGGGGCAGCTCGCGCTGTCGGGCGCGGCGCTGCTGACAATCGAGGCAAGCGCGGTGCTGCCCGATGGGCGGATCACGCATGGCGACGTCGGGCTGTACGACGACGCGACCGAGGCGGCGATGGCGGGGGTGATCGAGAGCGTGCGGCGCTGGTCGGACATGCCGATCGCGATCCAGTTGTCGCACGCCGGGCGGAAAGCGTCGTGCGAGGTGCCTTGGAAGGGCGGACTTCAGATCGCACCGGGCGAGCCGAACGGATGGCAGACCGAGGGGCCTTCGACGGTGCCGTTCCTGCCGGAGGAAAATGCTCCGGTTGCGCTGGACGCCGAGGGACTGGCGCGCGTCCGCGATGCATTTGTTGCAGCGACCGTGCGCGCGGCGCGGCTCGGGATCGACGCGGTGCAGTTGCATGCGGCGCATGGGTATCTGCTGCACGAGTTCCTGTCGCCGCTGTCGAACCGGCGCGAGGACGAATATGGCGGCAGTCTCGAGAACCGGATGCGGTTCCCGCTCGAAGTGTATGATGCGGTTCGGGCTGCGTTCCCGGCGGAGCGCGCGGTGACGATGCGCGTGTCCGGGACCGACTGGGCCGAGGGCGGTTGGGATTCGGATCAGACCGTGGCGTTTGCGAAGGCTCTGGAGGCGCGCGGTTGCAGTGCGATCCACGTGTCGAGCGGTGGGATCACACCCGCGCAACAGATCCCGGTCGGGCCGAGCTATCAGGTGCCGCTCGCGCGGGCAGTGAAGCAGGCGGTGTCGATCCCGGTCGTCGCGGTCGGGCTGATCACCGATTTCGAGCAGGCCGAGGCGATCGTCGGGACAGGCGATGCGGACATGATCGCGCTGGCTCGGACGATCTTGTACGATCCGCGCTGGCCCTGGCATGCGGCGGCGCATCTTGGGGGTAAGGTCAAGGCGCCGAACCAGTATCTGCGGTCGCAGCCTCGGCAGTTTAAGGATTTGTTCGAGGGGTAGGTCACAAAAGGCCTACCGCGCCACTTCTGGTTCCCCCGCGGAGGCGGGGTCCAGGGTTACGGGCGATATCGTTTGAGATCCTGGCCCCCCGCCTCCGCGGGGGAACAGGTTTGGTCTTCGTATTTAACCGGCGACGGTCATCACCGAGCCAGAATCCACGCGGATATCCGCGCCGTTGATGAAGCTCGCACGTTCCGAGCACAGGAACACGATCGCCGACGCGACCTCTTCCGACGTCCCGCGACGCTTCAAGGTCATCCCCGGCCGCTCTTCCTCGAGAAACGTCTCGATCGCCTCGTCGAAGCTCGTGCCCTTCTCATCGGCGCGCTTCTGCATCATCTTGTCGGTCATCGGCGTCGCGATGAACGCGGGCGAGACGGTGTTCACCAGCACGTTGTCGCAGCCGTAAGCCTTGGACAGCCCCTTCGACAGGCTGGAGATCCCCGCCTTCGACGCGCAATAGGCGAGCTCGTCGACATAGGGCTGCACCGCATCCTCCGAGCTCATCAGCACGATGCGACCCCATTTCGCGGCGCGCATCGCCGGGATCGCCTCGCGGCAGACGCGCACGGCGCCCATCAGGTTGATGTCGAGCGTCGACTGCCAGCCGGCATCGTCGACGTCGACGAAATCGCCGGTCGCGCCCGTCACGCCCGCGCAGTTGACCAGGATGTCGGGCTCGCCGAGCTGTTCGCGGACCTTGGCGAACAGGGCCTTCACGTCGTCGAGCTTGGTCAGGTCCGCCTCGACCGCGATCACTTCGCCGTGCGCCTTAAGGTCTTCGACACTCGCGTCGAGATCGCCGCCGGGTTGGTCGGTGATTGCGACGCGGACGCCTTCCTGGAGCAGCATCCGGGCGGTTTCCTTGCCCATGCCGCTGTCCGCGCCGGTGATGAGTGCGATCTTGCCGGTGATATCGAGGTTCATGCTGTCGTCCTTACGTCAGTGAAAAAGGTCATGCCCATTCGCGCGGACCATCGCTGTCGAGCGCACGGTCGAGGTAGAAGGCCGCGCTGATCAGCGCCAAGTGGCTGAAGCCTTGCGGGAAATTGCCGAGGAAGCTGCCGTCCTGCGCGATCTCCTCGGCGAACAGGCCGAGATGGTTGCCATGCGCGAGCAGCTTCTCGAAGTTCAGCCGCGCCTCATCGAGGCGCCCTGCCCGCGCGAGGCATTCGACGTACCAGAACGAGCAGGCGACGAACGTCCCCTCCTGCCCCGGCAAGCCGTCGTCGATCCGGTAACGATAGACCTGCCCGTCGTCGGACAGGTCCTCGCCGATCGCCTCCAGCGTCGCGAGCCATTTGGGATCGGTCGCGCCGACGAAGCGGACCAGCGGCATCATCAGCAGCGCGCCGTCGACCGCCAGATCCTCGGGCGCATCGCCGATCGCGCGGACGAAGCGGCCGAGATCGTCGTTCCAGAAGTTCGCCCAGATATCGTCGTGGATCGCCGTCCGCGTTTCCGACCAGCGGACCAGCGGCGCGGGGAGCGAACGCTTCTGCGCCAGCCGCACCGCGCGGTCGACCGCGACCCAGCTCATCAGGCGCGAGTGGAGATAATGCTTGTTCGGCCCACGAACCTCCCAGATACCAGAGTCCGGCGTGTCCCACGTCTCGCAGACCTGATCGACGATCCGCCCGATCGCGACCCAGGAGTCATGCGCGATCGGCTCGCCGTATTTGCTGCCGAGATAGGTCGCGTCGAGCAGTGCGCCGTAGATGTCGTGCTGCGTCTGGTCCTTCGCCTCGTTGCCGACGACGATCGGGGTTGCGCCTTCGAACCCGGCAAGGTCGAGCTTGCGTTCGTCGGCGATCTCGCCGCCGTCGAGCGCGTACATGACGCCAAGATGGCCCTTCGAACAGGCCTGCGCGCGGTCCATCGCCCAGTGGAGGAAGCCGACCGCTTCGCCTTGGTAGCCGAGCCGGAGCAGCGCGTAGACGGTGAACGAGGAGTCGCGGATCCACGTCGCGCGATAATCCCAATTGCGGACGCCGCCATGCGCTTCGGGCAGGCCAAAGGTGGCGGCGGCGGCGATCGAGCCGTGCTTGCGCGAGGTGAGCAGCTTCAATGCCATCGCCGAGCGCTCGACCGTCTCGCGCCAACGGCCGCGGTAGCGCGACTTGCGGCTCCACGCGCGCCAATGGGCGATGTCCTTCTCGACGATAGCGTCGAGCGCGTCGGTATCGAGCGAGACGTCGTCGGGGTTGCTGAGGATCAGCGAGACGGTGTCGCCTTCGCCTAGGTGGATCTCGGCGGTCAGGTCGCAGCCGTCCGCGACCAGCGTCGCCGCGCCGTGCACCGCCAGCGCAAGGCCACTCTCGTGATCGAACATCCCGCGCGACACGTCCGCATCCGACGTCGTGACGGAGGCCGTGCGGCCCATTACGCCATAGTCGAACCGCGGGGCGCAACGGACACGGACCGTCGCCGATCCGCGCGTGCAGGTCAGCCGGCGGACCAGCCGCGACGGCGCGTCATCCTTGTCGTTGCCGACCGGCATGAGGTCGACCAGATCGACGCTCGCCGCGTTCGCCATCCAGCGGGTCAGCAGGATGTTGGTCTCGGGCAGGTACATCTGGACGATGTTTGCGTCGGGCAGATCGGGCTCGACCGAAAAATGACCGCCTTTGTCGCCGTCGAGCAGCCGCGCGAAGACCGACGCGCTGTCGAGGCAAGGCCAGCAGAGATAATCGATCGTGCCGGCCGTATCGACCAGCGCGATCGTCTCCAGATTACCGATCGCGCCGTGGTCCGCGATCGATATGGCGTGCTTATCCCCAAGGTCAGCCATTATCGCGGAAGCCGGGATACAGGCTCATGCCGCCGTCGATCGTCAGCGTCGATCCGACGATATAGTCCGCCGCGTCCGACACCAGGAACAGCGCCGCGCGCGCGACGTCCTCGGGGTCGCCGATCCGGCCGTAGGGGATCAGTTCGAGCAGCTTGTCCTGGTCGGCGGTCGCGTCTTCGTTGATCTCGGTCGCGATCGCGCCGGGGGCGATGCCGTTCACGCGGATGCGGTCGCCGGCGATCTCCTGCGCGAGCGTCCGCATCAGCATCCCGCTGCCGCCCTTCGATGCGGCGTAATTGGCATGGCCCGCCCAAGGGATGACCTCGTGCACCGAACTCATGAACAGGATCTTGCCGATCGACCGGCTAACACCGCGGTCGCCCTGCTTGCGGAACCGGCGGACGGCCTCGCGCGAGACGAGGAACTGGCCGGTCAGGTTGACGTCGATGACGCGCTTCCAGTCCTCCAGCGTCAGATCGGCATAGGCTGCGGCCTTCTGCATGCCCGCGTTGGCGAAGACGATGTCGACGCCGCCGAAACGCTCGACCGTCTCGTCGAACAGCTTCAGCACCGCTGCCTCGTCCGAGGTATCCGCTTCGCACGCGAACGCCTCGCCGCCCGCCTGCTCGATCGCCTCGACCACTTCGCGCGCCTTGTCCGCGCTGCTGTTGTAGTTGACCGCAACCTTGGCGCCGGCCTTGGCGAAGGCGATCGCGGAGGCGCGGCCGAGTCCGGAGCTCGCGCCGGTAACGATCGCGGCCTGGCCTGTCAGGTCGATGTGCATGGCTGGTCTTTCGCTGGGGATTGTCGCGGCTTAACGCGCGCCCTCCGGCATTTCTCCCTGCTCACGCCCTCCCCCCGCAATCTTGCTGATCTGCGTTAAGTCGCCGTTTCCGGTGCAACTCTTAGCCCGCCCCGCGCGCTGTGGGTCCTGAGAAGCTACGAGGACGGCACATGACCAAGACCATCGCCAAGGATACCGGCACGCCACCGCAGGGCGCCAAATTCGAAACGCAGATCGGCGAAGGCGGCGAACTTCACCAGGTCGCCAGCGGCGACGGCGACGTGCTGACGACGCAGCAGGGCATCCCGGTGTTCGACGACCAGAATTCGCTCAAGGTCGGCGACCGCGGGCCGACTCTGCTCGAGGATTTCCACTTCCGCGAGAAGATTTTCCACTTCGATCATGAGCGTATCCCCGAGCGCGTCGTCCACGCGCGCGGCTATGGCGCGCACGGGACGTTCACGCTGACCGAGAGCCTGGAAGAGTTCACCAGCGCCGGCATCCTGACCGAAGTCGGCGAGCAGACGCCGATGTTCCTGCGTTTCTCGACGGTCGCGGGCAACAAGGGCTCGGCCGATCTGGCGCGCGACGTGCGCGGCTTCGCGGTGAAGTTCTACACCAAGGAAGGCAATTGGGACGTCGTCGGGAACAACATCCCGGTGTTCTTCATCCAGGACGCGATCAAGTTCCCCGACCTGATCCATGCTGCCAAGCAGGAGCCCGACCGTGGCTTTCCGCAGGCGCAGACCGCGCATGACAATTTCTGGGACTTCATCAGCCTGACCCCGGAATCGATGCACATGGTCATGTGGATCATGTCCGACCGCACCATCCCGCGCGGCTTCCGCTTCGTCGAGGGTTTCGGCGTACACACGTTCCGCCTCGTCAATGCCGAGGGCAAGGGCACCTACGTCAAGTTCCACTTCAAGCCGAAGCTGGGCCTCCAGTCGGTCGCGTGGAACGAGGCGGTCAAGATCAATGGTGCCGATCCCGACTTCCATCGTCGCGACCTATGGGACTCGATCGACCAGGGCAATTTCCCCGAGTGGGACATGGGCGTCCAGTTGTTCGACGACGAGTTCGCTGACAGTTTTGAGTTCGACGTGCTCGACGCGACCAAGGTCATTCCCGAGGAGCAGATCCCGGTCCGCATCATCGGCAGCTTTAAGCTCGATCGCCTGGTCGACAATTTCTTCGCCGAGACCGAGCAGGTCGCGTTCTGCACGCAAAACGTCGTGCCGGGGATCGGCTTCACCAACGATCCGCTGCTGCAGGGGCGCAACTTCTCGTATCTCGATACGCAGCTGAAGCGCCTCGGCAGCCCGAACTTCACGCATATCCCGATCAATGCGCCGAAGATCCCGGTGAACAATTACCAGCAGGACGGCCACATGGCGATGCATGCCCGCAAGGGTCGTGCGAACTATGAGCCGAACAGCTGGGCGGGTACGCCGCGCGAGAGCCCGTCGAAGGGCTACAAGCACTTCCCGTCGCAGGAGACGGGACGCAAGGCGCAGGTGCGATCGGCGACGTTCGCCGACCACTACAGCCAGGCGCGCCAGTTCTTCATCAGCCAGACCGCAATCGAGCAGAAGCACATCGGCGATGCGCTGACGTTCGAGCTGTCGAAGGTCGAGCGGGTCGATATCCGCGAACTGATGGTCGGGCATCTGCTCAACATCGACGAGAAGCTCGCGAAGACGGTTGCGACCGGTCTCGGGCTTAAGGCGATGCCGCCAAAGGCCAAGGCTGCGGTCGAGACGCGTACCGACCTGCCGGCTTCGGATGCCCTCAGCATCCTGAAGAACACCAGCGGCAGCTTCGAAGGTCGCAAGCTCGGCATCCTCGTCACCGACGGTGCTCCGGCAGCGATCGTGCAGGACCTGGTCGACGGGATCGTCGCGGCGAAGGCCATGTACGAGATCATCGCACCGAAGGTTGCGGGTGCGACGCTCGACGACGGGACGCTCGCGGAAGGCAAGCAGAAGATTGATGGCGCGCCATCGGTGCTCTACGACGCCGTGGCGATCGTCGTGTCGGCGGACGGGGCGAAGAAGCTCGGCAAGGACAAGACCGCCAAGGACTTCGTCAGCGACGCGTTCGGGCATGCCAAGTTCATCGGCTTCAATGCCAACGCGAAGCCGTTCCTAGAGAAGGCCGGCATCGAGGACGAGGACATGGACGACGGCGTGATCGCGCTGAGCGGCAAGGGCGACGTCGACGCGTTCCTCAAGACGCTTGGCAAGCTCCGCATCTGGGATCGCGAACTGAACGTCGACCTCGACGCTCCCGCGTTCGAAGATCCCGAGGCGGCTTGATCGCTTCGTTCAAACTTGGATCGTCGCCACCGTACGCTCAGCGTGCGGTGGCGATCGCCATTCCGGTCAAGAACGAAGACCAGTATCTGCTTGGCTGCCTCGACGCGCTGGATCGTGCCGCGGGGCGGTATGGCGGCAAGGTCGTCATCGTCGCGATGGCGAACGACTGTACCGATGGCACAATCGATATCCTGACGAACTGGCGGCCGACGCATGCGACGCTTGCATGGTCCGCCGTTTCGCTTTTACCGGGTGCGCGCCACGCCGGTTGGGCACGCCGCCTTGCGCTTGACGCTGGTGCTGCGCTGCTCACGCAACATACCGATCTCCTGATGTCCACCGATGCGGACACGAACGTCTCCGCGGACTGGATCGTGCGGATCGTCGCGCATATCGATGCGGGTAACGACGCCGTGGCCGGTCGCGCGCTGACGCTTCGGTCCGACCGTGCGAGCCTTGGCGCGGCGGCACGGCGGCGGCTCGATCAGCTCGGGCGCTATTATACCGCGCTGGATTATCTCCGCACGCGCGCCGAGACCGAAGCGCATGATCCCTGGCCACGCCATTTCTACGAGGGCGGCGCGAGTATCGCGGTGACGCACGCCATGTACCGCCGGATCGGTGGCGCCCCTACCCCACCCGTTGCGGAGGACCGCGCGCTGTTCGATCGGATCCGGGCGCATGGCGGGCAGGTCCGGCACCCGCTCGACGTCCGCGTCTTCACGTCTTGCAGAATTTCAGGCCGCGCGCCGGGCGGCATGGCGGACGCGGTCGCGCGGTGGATCGACCAGCCGGTCGACGCGCCGCTGCACGAGACGTATGCGGTGACGGCGGCGCTAAATCCGGCCGCCGCGAGCCCGGGCGATCAGCTCAGCTTCGCGACATTGCCCGATGCGATCCGCGAGGCGCAGACGCTGATCCGCCTAACGCGCGTCTTCCAGTCGCCAGAGGTCGAGACGATACGCTTCGTGCCGATCGCTGCGAACGACCGTGACACGATCACCGAGCGCGGCGTGCAGTTCGGCGACGGCATCGTCCCCGCTTTTGGGATAGTCGGTCTCGCCGATCCAGTGGACCAGCATCACATACCCGCCTGACGCCGCCGCCGAGCGGACATACGCGGCCAGCCGGACGATGTCGGCGCTGTCCCAGTAATACACCACTTCCGACAGCAGGATCAGGTCGAACGTCCCTGCCGGAGCGTCTTCGGGAAGTCGGCGCTGCTCGATGCGAACATGGGGTTGGTCCGCGCACCGTTGGCGCGCAGCCGCGACCGCGGTTTTGGAGACGTCGAGCGCGAGCAATGCATCGCATCGAGCCCCGAGCCGTGCGGTCAGGACACCGTTCGCGCAACCGACCTCCAACGCGCTCTCGAACCGGTCCTTCGGCAACGCGGTCAATGTCTCGTCATACTTCGCGGCCTCGTACGGGCTGGTCTCGAACTCCCACGGGTCGCCCTTGTCCTTGTAGAGCGCCTCGAAATATTCGGGCTCGATCGAGTGTTCACGGCGCATCGCGGGTCTCCAGCAACAGGGTGCTCGGCCGATCCATCAGCCGCATCATCGCGTCGGGCAGCCGGAAGTTCTCGCGCGCACCGACGATCCGCCCGCCGCGCTGGCTCCGGTGGCACGTCATCGCGCGACGCTGTCTGGGACGACCGGATGCGGTGGCGATCGAGACGATGCGCGCACCGCGCAAGCGCTCGGTCAGGTCGGGGACGGTCCAGCCCCAGACAAGATACTGCCAGAGACGGCAATGCGCGCGCCGTGCCACTGCCTCGGCGAGTGCGGCTGCGGCCTCGTGATCGCAATGCGGTTCGCCGGACCAAGTCACGGCGATCTGGCGGACGCCGCGAGCATTGCACCACGCGGCCAATCGATCGACGCTGCGCACGAACAGCGGATCGCCCTTTGATGCCGGCGACGCGTCGGGCCAATCTAGATAGAGCGCGTCCTGCTCGCCACCCAGGGCCTTCAACGCCGCCTGCGCTTCGCCGCGCCGCAGCCCCGCGATCCGTTTTTCACTCCAGCCCGGCGCATTGGGATGCGATCCAGAGCCATTGGTCAGGAACGCGGTATGAACACGTCCGCCGGCCGCCGTCACCGAGGCGATGAACGCGCCGCATCCGAGCGTCTCGTCATCGGGATGCGGCGCTAGCACGAGCCAAGGCCCCTGCCCCGCCGCCGTCTCGGCCGATAGCCGCCGTGCGCGCCGCGTGAGATTGCTCCAGGCCTTGCCGCCCGGTGCTACCACCACCGATCGTCGCCCCAGCAGTCATCCTCCAGCCACGCCGCCGCCGCCCGGTCGCGCGCCTGATCGGGGACCGGCTGGCGCAGGTACAGCCCGAGATCGCGCGTGATCCGGTCGATCCGGCTGGCCGCGAAGAACGATGCGGTGCCCACCGAGCGCGCCGCCGCTTCCATCGTCTTCAAGCCCGCTTCCTCGACCACGCCGCGTGTCATCAACACCATCGGGATGGCGTCGCTCGCCTGCGCCTCGGCCAGATGCGCCGCCTGGCGCACCCACAAGCCTGCGCTCCGCGTTTCGGTCAGGCAGGCGGCAAACCGCGCGCGCTGGATCGGATCCGCCCCCTTGCCGGTTGCGACGAGGTGATCGCGCAGATGCCGGACGAGTGCCTCGACCGCGCCGAGCTGGACCGCCGTGAACCGCCACGCGCCCGCGCTGAAGCGTGGCTCGCGTTCATAGTCGTTCGGCGCACCGATCACGCCTTCGCGACCGATCTCCATACCCGTGAAGTCGAACCGCCCGCTGCACGTGCCGCGCATCCCGCGGACCTGCCAGCCGGAATTGTCGGTCCGCGCAGTCTCGCCCGCGATCGGGACCAGCACGAGTTGCTTGTCGCCATTCGCGTCGCGCGCGGTCACCAGGATGCGATCGAGATGCCCGGCCCCGGTCGCAAAGCTCTTCGCGCCGTCGAGCGTCCAGCGATCGTTGCCCGCCGCGTGGATCGCGAGCCCCGGCGCCGGTTCGGTATTCCAGACGCCGAAGACCTTGCCGGCCGCGAGATCCGCATCGAGCGCCTTGCGCTGCGCGTCGTTGCCGTAGGTCGCGACGAGCTGGACGGCGTTCACATGGCCTTCGAACACGCGCCCGAGGCTGAGGTCGGCGCCGCCGATCGCGCGGAGGACGTCGAGCAGCGCGTCGGTCTGCACGCCCGTGCCAAGCGTCTTGAATGCGGCCAGCGCGCCCGCGCCGTGGAGGTCGGCTATCCGCTCCGCCGGGAATGTCTCGTGCGAATTGTCCTGGTCCCATGCCGCGGCGAGGTGCCGGACGGTCTCCAGGACGGTCCAGCCGGTTGGATATGTGGTCAGTGGCCGAGTCCCCGTGAAACCGATGGCGGTACGCCAGCTTCATCACACAGAACGCGGGACGTAGCCCAGCGTTGCGTATCGCCGCCGTGGGAAGCGGAACTAATTTTCCGCGTACGACACCGCCGCCGAACCTTTGGTTAACGCTTGGCCGGCATACTCCGATCGAACGGAAAGGATCGGATTCGATGGCACGCGAACAGGACGTCTTCACGCTTGTCGGCAAGCATATGCAGATCGACCAGCCGTCGCTTCGCGGGCGTCGTTGCGATAGCGATATGCCGCCGATCGCGGACCTGATCCGTCGGATCGACCGCGCGCTCTTGGAACGCCGCGCGGCCTGAACGCCTAGTCGTCCGCGCCGGCTGTTCCGATCGCGGAGGCATACATCTGTGCCGCACGCTGCTCCCGCGGATCCTTGAACGCCCGCATCGGGTCGGGCGCATCGCCGGTCGCGCGCAATACGGCCCAAAGCGCGAACTTCCGGCCAGCATTCCGCTCGGTGCCGAACGCGATCGACACGCGCTCGCGACCTGCCTCCAGAGCCTCCGGGCTGAGCGTATCGATGTCGGTCGTGCCGAAGAAGTGGTGCGAGATCGCGTCTAGGTCCATCCGCGCGCCATGCCGATGTCGGCACGCAAACGCAAACTGCCCACCGCCGCGGCGCCGCTCCGAACCATATGGTTGCGATCCGACGAACCACCGCTTAAGTGCGCGTCGAGCCAGCATCCGGACGGGTGGCCGAGTGGTTTAAGGCAGCGGTCTTGAAAACCGCCGTAGGGGTAACTCTACCGTGGGTTCGAATCCCACCCCGTCCGCCAGTCCATACAACCCGAACGCACTCGGAGATCAGTTCGCCTTCCCCGGCGGAATGATCGGCATGGGGAGCGGCGCGACCGGAACACCTTCCTCGACAAGTGCCTTCGCCTCCGCGAGGCTCGCCTGACCGTGGATGGTCGCGTGTTTCTCGTCCCCGAGATGCATCGCGCGTGCGCGGTCGGCGAACGCGGTGCCGACCCATTCCGATGATTCCAGCGCCTTGGCCTGCCGCGTGGCTAGCATCTTCATCGCCGCCTTGACCGCTTCCGGGGTCGGCGCCGCCGGCTTGCTATTGCCCTTGGCCGGGATCGCAGGCGCCATCACCGCCTTGGTGATCGTGCCATCGTCGCAAACCGGACAGCGGACATGGCCCGTCGAGCGTTGCTCTTCATAGGCGCCGCTCGATCCGAACCACGCCTCGAACACATGGCCACCACCGCACTTCAGGTCGAAGACGATCAACCGATGGTCGATACAGGAGGTATCGTCCGGCGGTGCGCGAGGACCGGAATACGCGATCGCACCTCCTCAATCCGAGCGAGGTCGATCTCCGCGAACGCCAGCCCTGCGGTGTCGCCCATGTCGAGCAGCACATCGCCCCAGGGATTGATCACCAGAGAATGGCCGTAGGTTTCGCGCCCGTCCTCGTGGATACCGGTCTGCGCTGCCGCAACGACGAAGGCGCCCGCTTCGATCGCCCGCGCGCGTAGCAGGATTTCCCAATGCGCTGCGCCGGTCGGTCGCGTGAACGCAGCGGGAACCGACAGGATCGTCGCGCCAGCATCGCTCAACGCGCGGTAAAGGTCGGCGAACCGGAGGTCGTAGCAGATCGACGTTCCAAGCTTGCCAGCGGGCGTGTCGATGACGGTAGCGGTCTCGCCGGCGACATAGGCGGAAGATTCTCGCCAGCTTTCGCCGGACGGAAGATCGACGTCGAAGAGGTGGAGCTTGTCATAGCGTGCGCGAATTGCGCCGCTCGGGTCGATCACGAACCCACGATTGGCGAACTTGCCGTCCGGGCGTCGTACTGCCAGCGATCCAAGATGGACCCAGATGCCCGCCGCCATCGCTGCGTTGGGAACCGCCGCCAGCACTGGGTCTTCATCCTCGGCGACGATCGAGCCGGCCGCGCGGGACCGATCGCGGTCGATCAGACCCGACATTTCGGGGGTGAACAGCATCGCCGCGCCGGCCTCTGCGGCCTCCCTGATCGCTTCGACCAGCGTCGCGGCGTTGACGGCGGGATCGATCCCGCTCGTCATCTGGAGGACGCCGATCTTCGCCATCAGGCGAGCAGTGCGTCGAGGCCGCCCTTCGCGTCGAGTGCGGCCAGATCGTCCGATCCGCCGATATGCTTTCCATCGATGAAGACCTGCGGCATGGTCATGCGACCGCCCGACCGCTCGACCATCTCGGCCTTTTTCGGGCCCCCCATCGTAACGTCGAACTGTTCGGGCTCGACCCCCTTCGATGCGAGGAGCTTCAGCGCGCGCGTGCAATACGGACAGAACGCCTTGGTGTAGATTTCGACTTTAGCCATGAGGCGGGAAATGTGGTCTCGGTTTGCCGTTGTCAATCGTCAGACGCCGGCAAGACCCGCGCCCAGCACAGGATCACGACCGATCGCGCGCCCGCCTTAAGCAGCGCGCGGGTACACGCGTCGGCGGTCGCGCCACTGGTGTAGATGTCGTCCACCAGCGCGATCGCCCTGCCCCGCACGCGGCCCGGCGCCGTAACCGCGAACGCGCCCGACACCGCCTTTGCCCGCTGTCGTCCGCCGAGCCCGCGCAACAGGATCGTTCGCCTGGGCCGCGTCAGAACGGTGCGATCGTGCCCTACCCCGGACAGCTTCGCGATGGCGTCGGCGATCAGCGCCGCCTGGTTGAAGCCGCGCGACCATAATCGCCAGCGGTGCAGCGGCACCGGCACCAGCAAGTCGACCTCGTCCGGCAGCAGGCGCCGCATCTGTCGGGCCATGGTCTCCGCAAAGGCGATACGACCGCCATATTTCAGGCGCAGCGCCAGCGTCCGTGCGATCGGACCGTAAGCGACGGCAGCACGGACTCCGGCATGACGCGGCGGACCGGCGAGGCATGCCGCACACCGTGCGTCGTCACCGCGGTCGAACGCGAAGGGTATGTTGCAGCCAACGCACCAAGGCGGCCCCAGGAACCGCAATCCGGTCCAGCAGATCGCACAGAACCGGTGATCCTCGGCAACCGGCGTACCGCAACCGGCGCATCGCGGCGGCAAGGCGATCCCGGCGATGAAGCGGAACGGGGCGAGTATTGTCATCCAGCCCCCCATGAGTGCCAGCCCTTGTCGGACGCGGGCGACCACGGCACAAGCGGAGACGTGTCCGATATCGTTTCAGCAAACTCCGCCCCCGAGATCTTCGACCGCGCCGCGCGCCGTGTCCGCCGGGACCGCGCCGCGCCGGGCTATGCCGAGCATGATTTCCTGCGCGCGACGATGCTCGACGGGATCGCCGAGCGGCTGGATGCGGTGACGCGCGACTTTACCGACATCCTCGATCTCGGTTGTTTCGACGGCGCCTTCACCCCACCGCCGGGTGCGCGAGTGGCGCGCTGCGATGCGGGGTTCGCGTTTGCCGCCAAGCCAGGCGGCGTGCAGGCAGACGAGGATCGTCTCCCCTTCGCCGATGCCTCGTTCGATCTTGTGGTGAGCGCTGGCGTACTCGATCAGGTCAACGACCTGCCGGGCGCGCTGTCCTTGATCCGCCGCGTGCTCCGCCCCGACGGCCTGTTTCTCGGCGCGTTCGTCGGTGCGGGGAGTTTGCCGGCACTGCGCAGCGCACTGAGGTCCGCGGAAAGCGAGCGGCCCGCCGCGCGTCTCCATCCGCAGATCGACGTACGATCCGCCGGCGACCTGCTGATGCGTGCAGGGTTCGCCTTGCCCGTCGCCGATGTCGAAACGCTCGACGTCGGATACCGCGATCTCGGGAGGCTGTTCGGTGATCTGCGCGGGATGGCGGCAAGCAACATACTCGCGCAGCGGCAGCCGCTCGCGTCCGCCACCGTTGGACGGGCCGCCGCAGCCTTCGCTGGCGCGTCGGACGATCGTGGCCGAACCCACGAGACATTCCAGATCGTGTTCCTGACCGGCTGGTCGCCGGACCCTTCGCAGCCCAAGCCAGCGAAACGCGGCAGCGCGACTGCATCGCTCGGTGCAGCGCTAGGACGCCACGATCAAAGCGGCGCCTAGCCGATCACACCGTCGCCTTCGGCCCCGCGTGCCAGGATCACACCCATCGCGTCGAACAGCGAATCCATCGCGACCGGCTTGAAAATAACATCGTCTGCACCCGCCGTCAGACAGCGCTCCCGCAGATCGGGCGCGATATCCGCGGTAACGACGATGATCGGCACCTTGGCCTTGGCGTCCTGCCGGGCACGAATATGTTCGATCGCGGTGATACCATCCATGCCCGGCATCCGCAGATCGACGAGGATCATCGCGAACTCCTGTTCATCAAGGATTTCGAGACCGCGTTCCGCACTTTCCGCCTCGACCATCGATACGCCAGCAACGTCGAGCATATCCTTGACGACACGACGGTTCATCCGGTCGTCCTCGATGAACAAAACGTTCACCGTAACCCCCACTTAACATAGATCAAAGGAGGATATATCTTGGCCATATGCAGGCCTCTACGCCTCATGCAGCATGCGATACAAGGTCGGGATTCGCTCCGTTCGTCGATACCGATTCATCGAACATCATCGCAATCAGCGCACTCCCGCTCACCGGCTTCGCAACGACCCGCGTGATCCCCGTACGCAGCAATTCTTCACGCTCCTTCTCTGCAGCGACAGGCCATAGCAACGTCGTCTCGGTTCCCGAAATATACGCCGCTTCGGCAATCCGCGACAGTCCGCCCAGCGCGTCGTCGCTTGCGCGCACCGTCGCATCGTCGATCAGCACGCGCGCGACGTCCCGATCGGCAAGACGCATGACCGCTTCGTCGACCGAAGCTGCGAAGGCGATCGGGCCGCCGTAAGGCGCGAGCAAGGTCTTGAACATGCTGCGCGTGATCGGGTTGCGATCGACGATCAGCGTGCCCGGTCGCGTCTCCGTTTCGACGATCTCGACCGCCTCCGTGTCGGCACGGATCAGCGGCAGGACGAGCGTGAAGGTCGCCCCCTGCCCTACGATGCTGCTGACGGACACGTCACCGCCCATGGCACGCGCCAGATTGCGACAGATCGACAGTCCCAAGCCAGTACCACCGAACTGTCGTGTCGTCCCGGCATCGGCTTGACGGAACGATTCGAAGATTTCCTCGATTTTGTCGGCGGGAATACCGATGCCGGAATCGGTGACGGTGACGCGCAGTCGGTCGTCGTCGCCGACCTGGATGCTCAGCGCGACATGGCCCGCTTTGGTGAACTTCAGCGCGTTCGACAGGAGATTGAAGACGATCTGTCGAACCCGTGCGGCGTCGCCCATGATCATCGCAGGGCAACCGCCGACATCGACGGTAAAGGAAAGGCCTTTCGCGCGCGCCTGCTCTTCCCACATCCGCGCCGCGTCCGTCACCGTTGCGCAGACGTCGAACGGAGCCGCCTCGATCGTCAGGTTGCCGGTTTCCATCTTGGCGACGTCCAGGATGTCGTTGACGAGCGCCCGCATCGTGATCCCGGCGCCATGCACCACGCCAAGCCGGTCGCGCATGTCCGCCGGAAGCGTCGGGTCCGCCAGCATCACCTGAGTCATGCCCAGAATACCGTTCAGCGGCGTCCGGATCTCGTGACTGGTCGTGGCCAGGAACTCGGTCTTGGCAGCCAGAGCCTTGCCCAATGCGCTGTTCGTCGTCGCAAGGTCGTCGTTGGCCGCGCGTACCTGATCCCGGCTGCGACGGATCGTAACCAGTCCGATCGCCAGCAGAACGATGACGACCGCGACCGCAGCCCCCGTCGCGATGAAGATATTCCGCTGGGTCCGCGCCTGCGTGCGCTCGAACGCGATACTGCGCTGCAATTCGCTGGCCTTGAGTTGGCTGATCCTCAACTCCTGATTGGCGAAGTCGAACCGCGCCGCCATCAGCGCGGTCTTCGTGTCGGTGGCGAGCTTGGTGCCAGCGTCGTCAAGGCGCTTGAGGGCTTGCAGATGGACCAGCGCCGAAGTGGTGTCGCCCGTTGCCGTGAAGACATTGTACGCGGTCTGATGAAAATCGCGGTACGAAATGCCCGTGGTTTTCGGATCGATCCCGACCAGCGCGCTTTCGATCAATCGATTAGCGCGTGGCAGGTCACCATGTTGCAACGCCGCCTGCGCTGCCGTTGCCGTCAGGCGCCCTGCGAGACTTGGGTCACTGGGATCGGCCATCGCCCGCCCGTTCGCGATAGCCCGGTCCGCCAGCGTCAGGTTGCCAAGTTCGAGCTGTACGCGCGCGATGTTCATATAAATCAGCTCGAGCAGGTTCCTGCTGTTAAGCTGCTTCGCGAGATCGAGCGCGTTCTTGAACTGCTCCGCGGCCTTCTTGTATTGTTTGTCCTCCGCGAACACCAAGGCACGGTTGTTGTAAACCGAGACGGCGATATTGACGTCCCCCCGATAGATATCGAGCGCCTGCTGATAATAGCGATCGGACGTCTCGGGGTCCTTGGCCTGCGTGTAGAGCAACGCGATAAAGACCAGCGCCCGCGACTGCCCCCGGGCATCGCCAAGCTTTCGGTAGATACCGAATGCCAGTTGATAGTCGATCAGTGCATTGCCGACATGGCCCTGATAGCTGTCGAGCCAACCCATCGATATGAGCAGGTCGGCATGAAGCTTCGACTTTGGCTGATACCGTTTCACCGCCGCAAGTGCCCCCCGGATAAGCACATCCGCCTTGTCGGGGGTATTGATCCGGAGATAAGCCTCGCCTTGCAGCCATTGCGCGGTGGCGATCGCGATGCCGCGAGCTTTCTCGTCGGCGATTTGTGCACCAAGGCGTTCGGCGACGATCGCTTTGGGCAACGCCTTGGCCGGATCGACCAGCATCGTCGCATTGGCATCCGCGACCGTCGTCTCGTATCGGTCGGCAGCAACGTCCTCTGCCTGGACGATCGCCGGTTGCGCTGACACGGCTGGACCGATGAACGTCAGGGCTACGGCGGCGGCCGCTACGATCCAGCGCTGCGCCATTGCGATCAAGCGCGCTTCCAGACGGTCGCGAGCCGATTGAACGGCGCGCGCATATCGGCTGCCAAAGCCTGATACTTTCCATCATCGAGAAAGTGGATCAGCGCATCGAGGTTGATCGGTCGGCTAATGAGGAAGCCCTGGATCATGTCGCAGCCCATCACCGACAACAGGGCCATCGCCGCCTGGGTCTCGACACCCTCTGCGACCACCTCCATCTCGAGCGCGTGCGCGAGGTCGATCGTCGAGCGGACGATCAGCGGGTCGCGATTCGAACTCGTGAGTTGCGTCACGAAAAGCTTGTCGATCTTCAGTTCGCGTGCCGGCAACTGCTTAAGATACGCTAGCGACGACAAGCCGGCGCCGTAATCGTCGATCGCGATGACGATCCCGATATCCGCGAATATCTTGAGGTTCGCGATCGCGCTTTCCGGGTCACGGATGACTGACGTCTCCGTGATCTCAAACCCGAGTTGCGCTCCGCTCGCCTGCACCAACTCGCAGGCGCGACGAACGAAGCGCTTGTCGGCGAGCAATGCCCCCGCGATGTTGATGAAAATCCGGAGGTCGTGACCACTGGCAGCCAGCGCCTTCTGATCGGCAATCGAACGGCGGATCGTCCACAACGTAAGTGCGACGATATCCCGCGACTCCTCGGCCAGAGGAATGAAGTCGTTGGGCAGCACGAGCCCGCGTGTCGGGTGGTTCCAGCGGACCAGCGCCTCGACGCTCGTGACCTCCTGGCGACGGAGATGAACCTTTGGTTGGTATTGGAGGAACAGTTCCTCCTTTTCGATCGCACGCGTCAGGTCCAGCGATAGCTCGGCACGATCCATTGCCGCCGGGTTGCCGGTCACGTCCCGCGCGATCGTGATTCGTTCGGCCCGGGCTTCGCGCAACGCGTGCTCGGCCTCTTCTATGAGCAGGACCTCGTCGCGGTGCGCCGAGGCGGCGGCAGCGCCCAACTGGATATGGATCACATACGACTCACCGTCGATGTCGAACGGGTCCTCGAACGCAATTTCCAGCGCGGCGATTGCAACGTCCAAGGCTAGCCGTGCCTCGCTCTCGAAGACGATTTCCGCCGTGTCGCGTCCCGCGACCATGACCCTGGCGTCGGGCAGCGTATCGGCGATCCTCGCCGCGACATCGACTATCACGGTGTCCGCCCTCGATCGTCCGAGATGACGTCGCAACACCGCAAAATTCGCAACCTCGGCGATTACGAGAAACCGCCAAGACCCTTGTGAGGCCTGGAAAATCGCATCCCGCGTGCGCTTTATCGACAGGTCGGCGTCCAACAGCCGAATGCCCCCCAAATGCGGGCTGCCTTCGACCTGACCGTGCGGAATGTGGCTCATCCCAATCCGAATAGCTCGGACGCATAAATATACCCTTAAGCACCTAGCACGCCCGGACGCCAAGAAGATGGTTAACAAATTACAAATGTTATTGTTTAACGCTTCATTAACCGATATTCGGGACCGGCACCTTCTCGGTGCCAATTAGGGAGCAAAACATGCTGAAGCTCATTATCGCGCTCGTTTACGGCGAAGGCATTCGCCCCTGGTGAATGCCGGTCGGCTCGAACATTGCGGAGGCGTCGAATAAGGACGCGCCTCGGTGTTCGGGCCGACACTTTAAAGTGGCTGCTGTCTGGACCGAGGCACTTCGACGCAACTGCCCGCCAGCTACGCGCTGATTTTGGTTTATAGTCTTCCCATCGGCGAAGCGTGAACCTGCTTAGGCAAACCCCGCGCCGATCCTGGATGCCCCGACTGCTAGTCGGGACTAAAAACGGTACCCTCAGGCGGTAACGTTCTCGCGCCGCACCGGAGCCCGCACCGGGTTCGAGAACCGCATCGCATCATCGATTGAACCGAACTTGAGCGCGAGCACGTCCAGGGCGTAATTCTGGTTCAGCTTCCACGGCTTGCGCTCTCCCTGCGTCGGTAAAGCCGCAGCGGCGCGCTGCACGTACCCCGATGTGAAATCGAGGAACGACTCGCTCTTCATGGTCGGATCGTCGTTGAACGGCGTTGCCTGCCGCAGGCCGCGCTTCTTCATCGTGTTCAACAGACGACACATGTAGATCGCCGTCAGGTCCGCTTTCAGCGTCCACGACGCGTTGGTGTAGCCGAAGGTCGACGACAGGTTCGGTACGCCGTCGAACATCATGCCCTTGTACTGAAGGCGGCCGGCAAGCTCGACCGGCTTGCCGTCGAGACTAAACGCGACGCCGCTCATCAGTTGCAGTTCGAGCCCCGTCGCCGTGACGATCACGTCGGCGGGCAGGTCCTTGCCCGAATCGAGGTGGATGCCGTCGGGCGTGATCCGCGCGATCGTGTCGGTGACGATCGAGGCGGTACCGGCGTTGATCGCTGTGAACAGGTCGCCGTCCGGCACCAGGCAGACGCGCTGGTCCCACGGGTTGTAGCGCGGCGTGAAATGCGTCGCGACGTCATAGTCGGGGCCGAGCTGATCGCGGACCATGCCGATCATCCGCTCCTTCACGACCGCGGGCTTCTTGCGGGCCATCCGGTAGAAGAACATCCCCATCAACACGTTCTTCCACCGCGTGATGCCGTAGGCCGCCTTAGCCGGCAGTTTGCCGCGCAGCCAGTTCGCCACGCCGTCCTCGCCCGGCCTTGCGACGATATAGGTTGGCGAGCGCTGGAGCATCGTCACGTGGGCCGCGGTCTTCGCCATCGACGGGACGAGCGTCACGGCGGTCGCGCCGCTGCCGATCACGACGACGTTCTTGCCGCTATAGTCGAGGTCCTCGGGCCAGAATTGCGGGTGGACGATCTGCCCGGCAAAACTGTCCGCCCCCTCGAACTCGGGCGAATAGGCCTTGGCGTAATTGTAATAGCCCGCGCACATCGAGAGGAAGTTGCAGGTAAGCGTTACCGGGCCATCGGGGCCGGTGGCTTCGACGGTCCAGCGCGCGTCCTCGGTCGACCACGCCGCGGCCTTGACGTGATGGCCGTAGCGAATCTTCCGATCGATTCCGTACGCTTGCGCCGTCTCCTCGACATAAGCACGGATCGAGGGGCCGTCGGCGATCGACTTGGCCGCCGTCCAGGGGTGGAAGACGAATCCCAGCGTGTGCATGTCCGAATCGGAGCGGATGCCGGGATAGCGGAACAGGTCCCACGTCCCGCCCATCGACTGCCGACCCTCGAGGATCATGTAGCTGCGATCAGGGCAGCGCGTCTGGAGGTGGTAGCCGGTGCCGATCCCGGAAATGCCGGCGCCCACCACGATCACGTCGACATGTTCGGTCATGCTGCATCCTCGCGCCCCGGCGTTGCGCCGTAGGTTTCATAACCGAACCTATCCTGTTGTGATCTTTACTCAATAGTCCTTCGTATATTTCACGCTCGCGCTCTGTCCGCCGCTCGATCCCGCGGCCGACAACAGGCTCAGCGCCTTGGTCAGTGCGATCTCGAGCTGCGTCGAGGTGAAGCCCTTCGCGTCGGTCACGATCTCGACATAAATGTTCTTCGTGATGTACTTGC
This sequence comes from Sphingomonas faeni, assembly GCF_003053745.1. Lineage (GTDB taxonomy): Bacteria > Pseudomonadota > Alphaproteobacteria > Sphingomonadales > Sphingomonadaceae > Sphingomonas > Sphingomonas faeni. Next base: position 44,655 of record NZ_QAYE01000008.1, read on the forward strand.
CCGCAGCAAGGCTCGTGCCACGCCCGGTCGCCTGGTCGGCGCCGAGCACGCGCAACCGGTCGAAACCGGTCGCCGAGCGCAGCTTGCCGAGCGGGTTCAGACCGCCGCCGCCCGACCCACGCAGCGAGTTCAGCGCGGACGCCAGCTGGATCGCCTCGGTCGCCGACAGATTGGCCGGGCTCGACCCGAACAACAGGCGGCTGAGCACTTCGTCCTGCGGCAGGACCGGCGTCGACGTGAACGCGATCTGCGGCTTCTGGCCGGTCCCGGTGACGTTGATGACGACGGTGATGTCGCTGGTGGTCGTGGTCGCCTGGATATTGATATCCGGGTCGGTCAGCGCGCCGCCACGGAAGCGGATCTGCCCCTTGTTCACCTCGAACCGCTTGCCCGAGAAGGAATAGGTGCCGCGGACCACGTCCATGCCGCCGGTAACGATCGGCGCGGCGGACGTGCCGCCGATGTGCATGTCCATCTCCCACTCGGATTCGAGGCCCATGCCCGAGACGAACAGCTGGTTCGGCGCGCGCACCCGGAGGTCGAGCTTGAACTTGCCGATCGCAGGCACGTCCGAACGATCGGTCGAGACCGGCGTGCGAATGTCGCTCTTGCGACGTACGCCGGTCAGTTCGGGAACCTCGGCCTGGCCCTGACGGATGATCTGGTAGCGTGCCTCGGGGATCTGGAGATCGCCCTGGATCAGGCCACCATTGCGCCCGTTGGTGAGGTGAACCGTGCCCGTTGTGGTCGCGCTGATCGCGTCGCTTTTGGCGAGCTGCGCATTGTTCAGCGTCGCGCGGAGATCGATCGGGAAGCCGCTGTCCGCCGCGAACCCGATCGTGCCCTGTGCCTGCACGGTACCGTCGCCGGCCTTCGCGCTCAACTGCGTCAGTTGCAGGTCGGTGTTCGAGAACCGCCCGGCGATCCGCATCTGCGACAGACGCGTACCATAGGTCTCGTTGTCGTAGGTCAGGTTGTCGGCACGGACGACACCGTTGAGCTGGGGTGCGGACAGGCGCCCGGAGAAGTCGGCAGCGACCGCGATCGGCCCCGACAGTTGCTGGTTCGGGATCGCGGCAAAGCTGAACAGCACCGCGGATGGGCCGTTATAGCGGATCCCGCCCGATAGCGGCGCGGCCATCAGGCGCGTGCTCCACGAACCGTTGCCGGCTGGCAGCGGTCGCAGGTTCGCGACCATGCGGCCGATCACCGACGTCCCGCGACGCACCAGCGCACGACCGGTCGCACCCTCGCCGCCGAGCGTTCCGGCGAACACGATGTCAACGGGATCGGAGACGGCAGCGAGCCCCGAGCGGGTGAAGTTGGTGACCGTCACGCGTGCGTCGGCGGTCGGCAGTGCGGCAGAATTCGCCTGCGAGAAGTCGAGGCTGCCGGTCGCCTTGCCGCCGATACCGAGGTTCGGGACCAGGGCGGAGAGCGTCGACAAGTCGAGGCGGTCGAGTCGGACCTGTGCGTTCGTGCCGCGGCCGTAGCTGCCTGCCAAGCGCGCCGAGCCTCCGCCTGCGCCACCGAAGTCGATCCGGGTCGGCGACAGGCGATACTCGCCCTTCACCGCTTGGATGCGCGCCGGGTTGACGGTGCGGAAGTCAATGCCGTTGGCCTGGCCCTGTGCAGCGACGAGGTAATTGTTGGGGCTGAGCTTGGCGTTGACCGCGAGGCGGAACGGGACGCCGTTCGAACCAGTCAGCAGCGCCTGCGCTGTGCCGTTGCCGCCGACATAGTTCACCTTTGCGCGTGCCGCCGAGAGGACGATCGCGCCGTAGCGCATGTCCGCGACCTGTGCGTCGGCGACGATCTGTGGCGTCGGCGTCAGCACCGCGGTGGCGTTGACGATCGCGCGGCCGATGGTGAAGTCGACCATGCCGGGGATCTTGGCGCCGTTGGCGCGCGCTGCGACGTCGGCGCGCTGGTAGCCGCCCTGGTTGGCGAGGCGGACGTTGCCCGACAGGCCCTGCCCGGCGAACTGGAGTGCGCCCGCGAACGGGCCGGCCGCGGTCTGGACGATGCGGCCGCTGCCGACGATCCCGGCGAACACCACGCGGCGCACGTCGACCGCGAGTTGCGCGCCCGGCTTTACCAGCACGTCGGCGGTGAACGGCCCGTAATTGGTGCCGCCGCTCGCGGTGACGGCATAGGCGCCGCCACGGCCGACGATACGCGCGTTGAGATTGACGAGGCCAACGCCAACGCCCGGCCGCGGTGCACGCAGGACGACGACGGGAGCCGTCGCGCTGCCCGTGACGCGGGCGGACAATGGGCCGTAGGCGGTCGAATACGCATCGGCATTCACCAGCACCGCGCCAGTGGCCGGATCGAACCGGCCCTCGCCGCGCGTGACTCGGAACTGTGGCGCGTTCATCCGGAGATTGCGGAAGGTGACGATGCCCTCGGGGCTGTAGCCGATGTCCGAACGGACGATCGCGTTGCCGCCGAGGAAGCTGCGCGCGCCTTCGTTGAAGATCTGCGAGGTCTGCGCGACGACGCGGCCGGTGATCCCGAAGCCGCCCTTCGGCCCCGGTACCAGCTTGGCGTCGGTCGTCAGGTTGACGATGCCGATCCCGTCGACGCGGTAGTTGTTAATCCGCCCCTTGAGCGCGCCGGTGTAGCGCCCGGTCGCCATGTTCGCGACGACCACCGCGGTCGCATCGATCTTGTCCGAGCGGATCTTGAGGTTGTCGGACAGGACGTTGACGCCCGAGATCGCGAAGTCGCCGTCGATCGCGACGTTAGTCGCGAGACCGCCGACCGCCGCGTTCAGGCCCGTCACGCGACGTGCGCGCGCCTTGACTGGCACCAGGATGCGGTCGGAGTTCACGCGCGCGAGACCCTCGGCGTAGAGGTTCTCGACGCCCATGTCGCCGAACGCGATCGTGGCGGCGCGGACCTTGTAGTCGACCGTCGGCGTCGCGAATGCACCGTCGAGGACGACGCGTGCCGTGACATCACGACCGCGCAGGTTCGGCAGGATTGCGCCCGGCGTCAGCAGCTTCGCGTTCACCGCGAAATTGCCGAAGCGGCTGTTCGCGAGATCGATCAGGCCACCGGCGTCGACCGCGAGCGCGTCCGACTTCAGCGTCATCCGCGTGTCGGCCTTGCGGTCGTTGAGCGTGGTATCGATCGCCACGTCGAGCTGTGGCGACGTCAGGCGCTCGACCGGACCTTCGAGATACAGGCCGGGACGCGTCGAACCACGTACTTCGATGTGGCCGTTCTTCGCGGTAAGCCCGAGGTTGGCGAGTTGCCCGCCGCCAAGCGTCGCGACCGCGCGACCCTGCCACGAGGCCCAGCTGCCGCGACCATCGACGGTCGCGGTCAACGGCGCCTTGAACGACCCCATCGTCGAGACGACGCCGCCGACCGGTGCAGTCAGCTTCAAATTGACGTCGAGCTTGTTCTGTTCGGGCACCGCGTCGAGCTTGAGCACGAGGCGGTCGCCACCGGCGATGCCCGGGCCGGTCAGCGCGGTCGCGTTGGTGGTCAGCTGCGCGCGCTTGTCGGCGATGTGGACCGCACCGTCGATCTTGACGATGTGCGTCTGGCCGGTGACCGGCTTGGCGATCAGGAAGCGATCGATCACCAAGCGGTTCACGTCGATGTCGAGATCGGGAAGTAGCGGCGCGTTGGGATCGGTCGGCGTCGCTTTGAGCACCGGGCGGCGCTGCAGCGTGACCAGCGGCGTGGTCAGCGAGCGTACATCGACATGGTTCTTGGCGAACGCGAACGGGCGCCAGTCGACGGCGAGCTTCGGGCTGGTCAGGAACACACCCTTGGGATCGGACACGCGCACGTCGCTGAGCGTCATCGCGCCGTAGATCGAGCCGTCGATCCGGCCGACCTTGATGTTGAGGCCGGACGCAGTGGTGTAGCCGCCGATCTGGTCGGCCACGAGACGCCGACCCGGATCGGTGTTGATCCCGAACAGCACGATCAGGACGAGCGCGACCAGACCGACGACCAGGATCGCGAGCCATTTCAGGGTGCGCTGCCACAATGGGCGCCGCTCTACGATAACGGTCTGCTCGACCTCAGGAACGCCGTTTTCGGCCATCAGAATGCCTGCCCGATCGAGATGTAGAGGGCGATCTTGCCGTCGCCCTCGCGTGGGTTCAGCGGCGTCGCGACATCGAAACGCATCGGGCCGAAGCTGGTATAGAATCGCCCGCCGATACCCGCGCCGTAGCGCAGGGACGACAGGTTCGGCGTGCTGCTCTCATAGCTGTTGCCGGCGTCGATGAACGGCACGATGCCGAAATCGCCGAACCGGTAGCGGGCCTCGAGCGCGAATTCGTTGAGCGAGCGCCCGCCGACCGGATCGCCGTTGGGATCGAACGGCCCGAGCCGCTGATACCCGTAGCCGCGCACCGATCCGCCGCCGCCGCCATAATAGCGCCGCGATGGCGCAAGGTCGTCGCGCGAGACGCCCTGGATCGAACCGGCCTTGGCGCGCCCGGCGATGACGATGCTGCTGGAGACGGGGTAGTAGAACGTCCCCTCGATCATCGTGCGGACGTACGGCTTGACCGACCCCTGCACCGAGGTCTCGGGGCTGAGGTTCAGCGTCAGACGGTAGCCCTTGGTCGGGTTGAGCAGGCTGTCGGAACGATCGAACCGCACCTGGCCCGGCAGCGCGACGATGCCGTAGGTGCGTCGGACGTTCTCGCCGCGCCCGAAATCGTAAACGCTCTCGTTCGTCCCGACGAGCTCGCCACCATAATAATAGGTCAGCGGCTTCTGCCAGATCGGCGTCGAATCGTAGCTCCAGCGAACGCCAACGCTGGTCGTGAACGCGTCATAAGCGTCGTAATTCGAATGGTTCGCGCCCGCGGTCAGGCTGAACGTGCGATCGCGGCGGCCTGCGTTGGCGCGGCGGAACGTGCCGGATACACCCTGCTCCTGCGTACCGGCGATCACCGATCCGATCAGCGCGCCCTCGTACGGGAACAGGTTGCGGTGCTGCCACGTGCCTTCCGCGCGGAAGCCCTGCCCGGTCGAGAACCCGACATTGCCGCCGAGCGAGCGCGGCTTGCCCTCGCTCTGGCGGACCAGCAGGTCGACCTGCTCGGTGCCGTCGGGATTGATCGTCCCGGTACGGACCGGCTCGACCGACACCGTCGAGAACAGCGACGTCGCGACCAGCGCATCGCGCAGATCGTCGGTCATCCGGTTGTCGTAGAGTTCGCCCGACTTGAAGCGCGGGAACAGGTTCAGATGCTCCAGGTTGAAGACCGGATCGCCCTCGGTGCGAAGCTGCCCGAACGACGACCGCGGACCGGTATCGACGGGCAGCGTGTACGCGCCGGTCGGGGTCTGGTCGTCGAGCAGGATGTCGCGCTCGCCGACCTTGACGAACGGATAGCCCTGCTGCGGCAGCGTCAGGCTGACATTCGCCTCCGAACCCTGGATGCGCGCGGCCTCGATCGGATCGCCGACCTTGAGCGGCAATTGCGTGCGGACGAGGTCGGGGGGCGTCGTCGCGTCCGCCTTCACGGTGATCGACGACAGCGAATAGAGCCGGCCGGGTTGCGCGCTGACGGTCGCCTTCAGCCGCGCGGGCTTGGACTTGTCGGCGTCGGGGATCGTCTCGATCGTGGAGATCGCGGTCGCATCGTAATAGCCGAGCGACTTCAACAGCCGCACCGCGAGCGCCTCGTCCTCGCGCGCACGCGCTGCGACCTGCGTAGCGTTCGCCGCCTTGCCCTTGCCCTCGGCGAGCGCGGACAGCGCCTTGTATTCGCCTTCGAGCCCGTCGCCCGCCTTGTCGAGACCCTTGGTCGCGGTCTCGTAGCGGATCTCCGGCGCGTCCTTGTCCTTGATGTCCGCCGCGGTCTGGAGCGGGGTCGTGTCGAAGCTCGACAGCGGCGTCAGCGGCTGCGCGAGTTGCGGATCGCTCGGGCCGGTCGGCGGCAGGACGTCGCCCGCCAGCGTGGTCGCGGGGGCCGTTGCCGTGGCTGGCGTCGCAGGTGTCTGAGTAGATGGAGCAGGCAGCGGCGCCATCGCTTCCAATGGCGCATTCAGGTCACCGCTCAACGGCGGCAGGGCGCTGTCGAACTCGGCATCCGGCACGATAGGCGCGTCGGAACGCGGGTCGTTCGACTGCGGCTGATCGCTTGGCTTGGGCGCATCGGGGCCCTTGGCCGGGGCGGTGCCCGGCTTCACCAACTGCGCGGAACCGACGCCCGCGAATCCCGTTGTCGACGCTACCAACGCCAGAGCGAGCCAATGATGCCGGCTGTTAGAAGCTGTCACACGATCCCCTTTACAGGCAGCGATCGTGCTCGATTCACCCCCATCTTCGTCCACGTAACGCACATAGGACGGCTTGGTTTCACAAAAATTAACCTCAGACACAGCCGATTAGGCCACCGACCGGCATGACGACAGTATCCCGTCCGGGGCGGTCGATCCGTAGCGTCGCGGACGTCACGGTCGCGCCCGCCGAGATGTCGGCGCGCACCGCGACGGCCATGTCGAGCGTCGCGGTCACGTCGCCGCCGCGATATTGCGTGACGCCGCCAAAGCCGAAGCCGATCGCGGGCGACTGGGTCGTCATCGCATAGTCATTGGTCTTGCCGTCGATCGCGAGACGGATCTGCGCGGGGTCGGCGGTCGCCATCGCGACGAGTTGGCGGCCGGCATCCATGCTCCAGAGATACGCGGCGCACCCCTTGGCGGGGAGCTTCTGCTGGCCGATCGCACCGAGGGGACCCGGACCTGAATTGGCAGCTGGCGCAAGCGTCGCGGCTTGCAGCGCGAGCATAAGAGCGAGCGATATCATGGCGTCACGCCTATCATGAACAGCCACGCGGGATAAGCCGCGATCGCCAGCAACGCGCCGAATGGAAGCGCCGTGTCCGCCGCCATGCTCCTCCCCTTGAGGTGCGCGGCCAGCACGACGCCGAGTCCGATCATGCTCGCGATCAGCAGGACGGCGGGCAACATCTGCCACCCGAGCCACAGCCCGATCGCACCGAACAGCTTGGGATCGCCACCGCCCATGCCGTCGCGGCCGCGTATGCGTCGATAGCCGAACGCGACCAGCCACAGCGTGCCGAACCCGGCGAGCCCGCCGATCAGTCGCTCCTGAAGCGGCGGGTCGATACCGAGCACGGCGCCGACGAGCCCGGTCGCGGCGAGAAGCATCGTCAGCCGATCGGGCAGCCAGAACGCGACGAGGTCTAGGCTTGCCAACGCCAGCAACAGCCATCCGAAAACCGCGCCTGCTATGCCGACCGTCCCCGGTACGACGATCCCCGCTGCCAAGCCGATCGCCAACCCCGCCAACTCGATCCGCCAATGCACCGGACTGATCGCGACGGCGCACCCTTTGCACCGGCCGCGCAGGACGAGCGCGCTCAGCAGCGGTACCAGCTCGACCGCGCGGAGAGTCCGCCCGCAGCCATCGCACGCCGATCGCCCCTGCATCACCGATCGCCCGTAGGGCCAGCGCGTCACCAACGCCGCGACGAAGCTGCCGATGATTGCGCCGAGCACCCCCAGCAACACCGCCCAGAACGCAGCCTCAGACACCCGTTTTCCGCACGAGGTAGCGATACACGCCGAGGAGGTTGATCCCGAACAACACGATGTTCTGCGTGCCCAGCGCCCAGTCTCCGGTCAAGGCCGCACCGCTCAGCCACGCAATCGACGAGCCGACGAACAGCACGAACCCCCACCCCGTCACGCGTCGCCCGAAGTCGAGCGACACCATGAAGGCGGCGATCACGCCTGACGCGGCGGCACACCATTTGAGCGTCGTGATGAGTGTTTCCATGCCGACGGGTCTAGGCGCATCCCGCCCTGCTTTGTATTGCCGCATATCAACCCCAGATACGGGGGCAGAAGAATATATGGAGAGTGAAGTGGCCGCCGATCCAGATCCCATCGTCATCCTGTCCTACGCGCGCACGCCGATGGGATCGTTCCAGGGCGCGCTTGCCGGCGCTACCGCGACGCAGCTTGGCGCCGACGCGGTGCGTGGTGCGGTCGCGCGATCGGGCGTATCAGCGGCCGAGATCGAGCGGATCTACATGGGTTGCGTGCTGCCTGCCGGGCTCGGCCAGGCGCCGGCGCGACAGGCTGCGATCAATGCAGGGCTTGGTGATCATGTCGAGGCGACGACGGTCAACAAGATGTGCGGTTCGGGAATGCAGGCGGCGATCCTTGCCGCGGACGCACTGGCGGCCGGCTCGGTCGACCTGCTCGTTGCGGGCGGTATGGAGAGCATGACCAACGCGCCCTACCTCTCGAAGAGCCACCGTGGCGGTGCCCGGATCGGCCATGACCGGATGTACGACCATATGTATCTCGACGGGCTCGAGGATGCGTACGAACCCGGCAAACTGATGGGCAATTTCGCCGAGGATACCGCGCACGAATATCAGTTCACGCGGCAGCAGATGGACGATTACGCGATCGAGTCGCTGCACCGCGCGCAGGCCGCGCAAAAGTCCGGCGCGTTCGACCGCGAGATCGTCTCCCTTGATATCGCAGGTCGGAAAGGCACGACGACGGTCTCGCTCGACGAACAACCGGCCAAGGGCGATGTCGCCAAGATCCCGACGCTGAAGCCTGCCTTCTCGAAGGACGGCACGATCACCGCCGCCAACGCGTCGTCGATTTCCGACGGTGCTGCGGCACTGGTGATGACGCGTGCAAGTGTCGCCGAAAGGCTCGGGATCACGCCGATCGCGCGCGTTGTTGCCCATGCCGCACACGCGCATGCACCGGCGTTGTTCACGACCGCACCGGTGTTCGCGATGCGGAAGGCGATGGAGAAGGCCGGCTGGTCGGCGTCGGATATCGACCTGTTCGAGGTCAACGAAGCCTTCGCCGTCGTCGCGATGATCGCGATGCGCGACCTAGGCCTGCCGCACGACAAGGTTAACATCCACGGGGGCGCGTGCGCTCTCGGCCATCCGATCGGCGCTAGCGGCGCGCGGATCATGGCAACGCTGCTCTCGGCACTCGAAACAACCGGCCAGAAGCGCGGCCTTGCCTCGCTCTGCATCGGCGGCGGCGAAGCGACTGCGATGGCAGTGGAATTGATGCGCTAGTATTCTTTCCCCCCTCCCTGGAAGGGAGGGGCCGGGGGTGGGTCGTCGTCCGTATCACGCAACGCCACCAGCAAAGCGCCCCCTCAAACCTCAAGGCAGAGTCTCCCCAGCCTCAACACCCCAAAGCCCCCCAACGGCAACAAACCCCGCCTGCCCCTTAACATCCATCCGGCACCAGCCATTCCCGCACTGGCTCAGCCGACCGACCACGCCCGGCGCCGCGCGCCACAGCAGCCGGCTCCCCGCATTGGGCTTCTCCCGCAACTCCACCGGCCCACCGCCATGAACGATCGCAGTCCGCGTACCGCTCAGCAAATTCGCCTGCATCCAGCCTTCGGTCCCGTCGGGATCCGCGACCTTCCGCCACTCCTTGAAGATCGCGACGACCTTGATCGGCAGATCCTGGCGCTGATACAGCCAGCTCGCCGGATAGGTCCGCGCAGGACCGGTCCGCATCCGTGCGCGCGACGCCGAGATCGACGCATAATAGGGCAGCGTGCGCTTTGTTGCGTCGGCCGCAGCCACCGGGTCGGGCACCAGCGCGGTGGCAACGAAAACGGAGAGCGCGACGGCGAGAATGCGCATGGTCATGTCCTAACTGGCGAGCCACCGTCCTATCGCGACGCACCGCATTCCTCAACCGAAGTTGACGGCGCGACGTTGACGGGCACGAGCACCTTCGCCAAGCCCGGCGCATGACCGATACACGCCGCTGTCCGAACCCCAAGGTCGTCGTCACCCGCGAGCTGGCCGACACACTCATGGATCGGATGGAGGCGCTGTTCGACACGCAGAACAACCGTGCCGACACCAAGCTCGACCGCGAGCAACTCGCCGCGGCAATGGCCGATTGCGACGTCTTCGTACCGACCGTAACCGACGATATCGATGCCGCGCTGATCGCGGGCGCAGGCGACCGCCTGAAGCTGATCGCGAACTACGGTGCGGGCGTGAACCACATCGACCTGAAGGCGGCACGCGCACGCGGGATCATCGTCACCAATACGCCGGGGGTGCTCACCGAGGACACGGCCGACATGACGATGGCACTGATCCTGTCGGTGCCGCGGCGGCTGGCGGAGGGCGAGAAGCTGGTGCGGTCGCGCCAGTGGAACGGATGGAGCCCGGGCGGGATGCTCGGCCACCGGATCGGCGGCAAGGCGCTCGGGATCGTCGGGATGGGGCGGATCGGACAAGCGGTCGCACTCAGGGCGCGCGCGTTCGGGCTGACGATCCATTATCATAACCGCACCCGCCTGCCCGCGGTCCGCGAGGCGCAGCTGGCCGCCACCTTCCACGAATCGCTCGATGACATGCTCGGGGCAGCTGACATCGTCACGATCCACACGCCCCTGAATGCCGACAGCCGCGACCTGATCGACGCCCGCCGGATCGCGCTGATGCGGCCGCACGTGTACCTCATCAACGCCGCGCGTGGCGGGATCGTCGACGAGGGTGCGCTGGTCGATGCGCTGGAAGCGGGCAAGCTTGCCGGCGCAGGGCTCGACGTCTGGGCGCACGAGCCGGTGATCGATCCGCGGCTGCTCGCGCTGCCCAACGTCGTGATGCTGCCGCACATGGGCTCCGCGACGCTCGAAGGGCGGATGGCGTCGGGTGAGCGCGTCATCCAGAATATCCGGATGTGGGCGGATGGCCATCGTCCGCCGGATCAGGTGCTCGACGGCTGGGTCTGACCCCGCCGATACGATCTGCATCAATATTTCGGAACCGATGCCGCGATGCAGCATTTGTTGGATACCCCCGGAGAGACAGGAGTATCCGAGATGAAGAAGTTTGCCGTTTCCGCCCTGCTGGTCGCATCTGCCGTATCGATGAGCGCATGCTCGACGCTCAAGGGCGCGGGCATCGGTGCAGCCGGTGGCGCAGGCGTTGCCGCCGCGACCGGCGGTAGCGTCGAGAAGGGTGCGGCCGTTGGTGGCGCTGGTGGCGCCGTCGTCGGTACGGTTGCCGACTGATACGTTACCCCGCAACATGAACGATCCTCCCCCGCCAGGGGGGAGGTGGCACTGAAGGTGACGGAGGGGGAGGAAGGCGAAACATCCGTTCCGTGTCCTCCCCCTCAGTCTGCCAAAGGCCAGCCACCTCCCCCTGCCGGGGGAGGATCGCAGCGATTTTAAACCGCGCGCATCCAGTGGGTCCGCGCTACCGTTCCGGTCAGGACCTTCGACCCGAACGCCTTGATGATCTTCGCCGCATCGGCACTGTTCATCAGCACGACGCGTGTTCCGCCCGATGGCAGCGTCTCGATCGCACTGATGATCGCGCCATGCTTCTTGCACATGGCCACGACCTGAGGCTGTTCGACGCTGACATTGACCGCGCGCGAGATCGGCACGACCGTGTCCGTACCCGTCGTCACGATGCGGACTCTGAGATCACGAAGGCAGAATAGATCGTCATGCGGCATTCCCGGCTCGGAGCGGGAGCGCAAAGCATCTCTCAGTCACAGCCTGCCCGTACGAAGCGCCGCGATAACCAATCTATCCACGCTATCGCCCCGAACGGCAATGGCGCGGCACGCTTTCGCTATGCTCGCACCCGCAGCAAAGCGAGACCGAACCCGACGAAGATCGCCCCCGTCACGCGGTCGAACGCGCGCCGCAACGCCGGGCGCGTCAGATAGCGCGCGAGCGTCCGCCCACCGGCTGCATACACGCCGTACCAGAAGCTCTCGACCACCGCGAAGGTCACGACGAGTATCGCGAACTGCGGCGCCTGCGGTGACGCGCGGTCGACGAACTGCGGCAGGAAGGCGGCGGCGAACAGCAACAGCTTGGGATTGCTGATTCCGATCACGAACCCGCCGCGAAACAGCCGCCGCGCCGACACGGTCGGGGGGAGCACCACCGGAGTCGTATCGTCGCCGACGTCGATCGGAGACCCCGCCCCGCGCCATGCCTTGATCCCGAGGAATATCAGATACGCGACGCCGGCATAACGCAGCGCGTCGAACACCCGCGGCCACGCCGCCAGCAACGCGGACACGCCTGCTGCCGACGCCGCCAGCACGAGCACCAGTGCGGTTAGGCACCCCGCCATCGCCGCAACGCTCCGCCGTGCACCAAAAGCTATGCTGCGCGTCATGACGTGCAGCATGTTGGGTCCGGGCGTTCCGCACAACAGGAACACGGCGACCACGAACAGCCACCAGGCATGTAGCGTCATGGGGCATCCTATTCCTGTTAAGTCGCGACAGGAGATGCCGCAGCCAATCTGATTCCGGACCCGTTCGGGGCACCTCTTTTCGAAACAAGGGCGCGGCCGCGTTCGAACGAAGGTCCACCCTTCCTTGTTCTCCCGCGAAGGCGGGAGTCCAGACTGGGTCCCCGCCTTCGCGGGGAAACACGCTTCGGTTGGTTCCAACCGATAAGCGCAGATCTGTCCCAGGGCACGAGGTGTCGCACAACCGATGCTATCGAAGGTTCGACATCATCGACGCGCGGCCACCCTGGCCTCAATCCCCCGTCAGGATCCGGTCGACCAGCTGCCCGACACTCGGCACGAACCCGTTCGAATAGAACGGGTCCTTCTTGAAGTTATACGCCGCATGGCCTGCGAACATCAGATTCTGGTCGATGTCGCCGCCATGCGCGATGTCCTGCAACGTCTTCTGAATGCAGAAGCTGCGCGGGTCGGCGAGGCGTCCGGTCGAGTTGGTCTCGGTATCCGCCCAGCTCGAGAACGAGCATTGCGACAGGCAGCCCATGCAATCGGCCTGGTCCTTGCGGATCATGCCCTTCTCGGTCGGGCTGACGAACACCAGCGTGTTGTCCGGCGTCTTGAGCGCATCGGTATAGCCCTCGCCGAACCACTGCCGTGCACGCAGCAGGTCGTTGCGCGTGACCCAGAAGTTCTTGCCCTTCACGCCGACGTCGAGTTGAAACACATGGTCGCCAGCCTCCTGCGTCGAGAACGCGATCTGACGCTCGGACCTAGCCTCCAACGAGCGCAGGAACGGATTGCGCACTGCCGAGGAATAGAAACCGGTCGGCGAGAACTTGTGCAGCAGCACATCGCCTTCCTCGATCTGAGTCAGCGCGTCCTTCCACCCTTGCGGGATCGGGCTTTCGCGCGTCAGCAAAGGCCGCGTGCCGAACTGAAACGCGATCGTGCCGAGCTCCGGATTGTCGATCCAGTCGTTCCAGTCGCGCAGATACCAGACGCCGCCGGCCATCACGATCGGCACGTCGTCGCTGATGCCGCCTTCGCGCATCACGTCGCGCAATTCCTTCACGCGCGGATACGGGTCCTGCGGCTTCAATGGATCCTCGGCATTCGACAGGCCGTTATGCCCGCCTGCGAGCCACGGGTCCTCGTACACCACCGCGGCGAGCCACTCGGCCGCCTTCGAATACGCCCGCTTCCACAGCGCACGGAACGCACGGCCGGAACTGACGATCGGCAGGTAGCTGACGCCGTAGGACGCGGTGATCTCGGACAGCTTGTACGGCATGCCCGCACCGCACGTGACGCCGGCAACCTTGCCGCGCGTGCGCTCGAGCACGCCGTGCAGGATCCTCTGCGCGCCGCCCATTTCCCACAGCACGTTGATGTTGATCGCGCCCTTGCCGTCGGCGATCTCGTACGCCCGCTCGACTTGCTGGACCGCGCCCTCGATCGCGTACTGGACGAGTTCCTCGTGCCGGTCGCGTCGCGTCAGCGCCGCATAGACCTGCGGGATGATCTTGCCCTCGGGATCGTAGCTGTCGGCGTTGACCGCCGAGACGGTGCCGATGCCCCCGGCGGCAGCCCAGGCGCCGGCCGACGCGTGATTGGTCGCGGCAACGCCCTTGCCGCCCTCAACCAGAGGCCAGACTTCCCGACCGTTATAGACGATAGGCTTCAGGCCCTTGAACACGACGTCACCTCTCCCGGAAAATACGGCCCCCTATATCGCAAGGACGCAGCGCGCGAGCAATATTACGACCTAGGTTAGCGCACCCGGACGGTTCAGGGCATCTTCGTACAGCGCGCGATAGCGAGCGATCATAACCTCTTCGTCGAATTCTGCGCGCGCCTTGGCCTGGTTCGCGGCACCGACCGAGGCGCGCAAGGCGGGATCGGCGACCAGCGCCTGCAACGCATCGCGCAACCGAACCTCATTGGCGATCTCGGTAACGAACGGCAAATTCTCGGGCGAGACCATCCGCGTAATGTCACCGACCGGATAGCTTGCGATCGGCAAGCCCGCAGCCATCGCCTCGACCACCGAGATCGGAAACTGCTCGCTCCGCGACGACACCGCGAGCATGTCGAAATGGCCGATATAGCGGTAAGGGCGATCCAAGAATCCTGGCAGGACCAACTTGTCCGCCATCCCCATCGCCGCGGCGGCCTGGATAATGTTCGCGCGCTCCGGCCCTTCCCCGACGATCACGAGACGTATGCGACCCGACACGCCGCCGACCGCGCGAACGAGCGCGGTAAGGTCCTTCACCTCGCGCAGACCCGCAAGCGCGCCGATCACGACTTCCTTGGCGTTGGGCGTAAACCCCGGGATCGCCTTCGGCTCGGGCTTCTGCGCATAATAGGCGGTGCCGATCCCGTTGACGATCCGGTGCACGCGGTCGCGCGGCTGCTTCCAAGTCTTCAGCGCGATGCCTTCGAGCACCTCGGACGGCACCGCCAACGCATGCGCAGCGCCCAGCGCCAGCCGCCGATAGATGTTGCGCTCGATCTTGAGCCCGCTAGCCTCGTCCGCGTTGAAGCCATCCTCGTGATGCACCAGCGGCGGCGAACCTTTCGCGAACGCGCGCCGCGCCATCGCCCCGTCGATCGCACCCCAGTTGTACGTCAGCACCAGGTCGAACCGCCGCATATACTGCGCTATCGCCTCGTAGCGCGCGACCGAAGGCTTGCCCGTCAGCGGCGGCGGGTTCTGCGCGATCTCGTAGCGCACCCCCTTCGCGATCGAGTCCCGCGCGCTCAGGGCGTCCGGCACGCCCGACACGATGGTATGCTTCGCGCGGTCCCCGAACGCATTCATCAACCGAACCGCCCGCGCCTCCTTCCCGCCTAGGTCGAACGAGGAGTGGAGGTGGAGGATGTTGACGGGAGCGGCCATGCCCGACGCGATGCCGATTTTCACGAGCGCTTTCAAGGGCGCGTGCGGACTTACCGTGCGCGAGCGCTGCCAACACGACTACCTTCGATACAGTATTGCCGTCGAATCGGACCATTCGCCTAAGTCTTTATATCGATAGCCAAGCGGAACGGACAATGTTCGAATTGAGTTGGATGTGACGCCACCCGTAAAACAGTTGGACCGGAATACCGGCAACAAAAGGATGACCGTTATGGCTGCCTATGATTTCGATCCAAAACAGATCCAGAGTGCTCTCGATGCCGCTTCGCAACACGCAAAGTCGGCCAATATTGCTTCGGTTAGTGCGGAGACCGACGTTTCCAATGGCGGTGCATTGGTACTGGCCGGCGGGTGCATCAGCGTCACGGTCAACAACGGCCAGGTCTGCGTCAATCTGCCGCTAGGGTTCGGCTCGATCTGCCTGCCCATTCCGTCGATCTTCCCCAGCGGAACCGCAGCGCAGGCTTGCCTCGACATCTGCACGACATGGGGCATCCCTACCGGCGTGAAGGTCACGATCTCGGTCGCCGGCCATGTCGTCGTTTCGAAGTCGTTCGGCCGATGCTGACCCGACTTTCCAGGAGGGAGGCCGCACACTGCGGCCTCCCTCCTGGCTAGCGCTCAACCGGCGAACACGGCCTTCGCGATATGCGTGATCCTGCATGCGAGGTCGGCCTCGCCGCTGGCCACCACGTAGAAGTCACCCGCGTCGGCGATGCCCGTCGTGAAGACGACGTTGTCGAGGTACATGCTGTCCTTCAGCGGCTCGGTCAGCGCCGGGTTCGGCTCCAGCAATGCGGTATGCTCGGTCGCCACCGTGATCGACGGATCGTCCTTGTCGAGGATCGACCAATAGGTCCTGTAGATGCCGACCACGCCGGATGGCTCGACGCCGTGCCACAAGGTTAGCCACCCGCGATCGGTCAGGATCGGAGGCGCGCCGCCGCCCATCCGCGCGGTCGCGACGGTGGCAGCGTGTGGCCGGATGCCGGGCTTGTCGTGCGGCTTCCAGTGAAGCGCATCGGGTGAGCGCGACAGGTTGATCGACGGCCCGCTGCGCCATTCGCTGCCTGGTGGATAGGCGAAATACAGGTCGCCGAGCGGCCGGGTCTGCGCCCAATACTGCCCGTCGATCAGGCCTTCGAAGATCAGCATGTCCTTGTTCTGATGGTCGAGGACGATCCCTTCGAGCTGCCACTCGAGCGCGTCGGCGGACGAATACAACGTCGTTGAATGCCGCTCCGGGCTGACCGAACACGTCGTCATCAGATAGCGGTCGCCGACCTTTGATATCCGCGCATCCTCGACGCCGTAGCATTGGTACGACGTTCGCGGCGCGATCGCCCTGTCGTAATGCACAGCGACGACCGATCGTCCCTCGGCATCCAGCTCGACCGGCAGCAGCCACGACAAAGACGTCAATGCCATCACCTTCCACCCGCCCCCAGGGATCAGAAACTTCCGCGGATCCTTGGTATCCACCATCTGCAACGGCCAAGCATCGAGCAGATAGGCGCCGTCCTGCCAGCGGATCGCGTGGACATTGCCGTTCTTGACCGGCTGCTTAAGCGCTTCGGCAACGCGGACCATTAGCAGCAGATTACCGTTCGCCAGCCGCGTCATCCCGGGATTGAACGCGCCGAGCACATAGGTTTCCGCGCCGACCTTCCCCGCCAGCGGCGAGCGCGACAGGTCGATGTCGGCGGGGGTGAAGACGAGCTGATCGAACATGCTATTCTCCTTGGTGAGTATGCCGTATTCCCTCGCGAAAGCGGGGCCCCGGGGTCATGAATGCCGCCCTATGGTATCCTGGGCTCCCGCCTTCGCGGGAGAACTAGGAGGGAAGATCATTCCCCCTCAAGCGCGCGCGGAACGATAACGATCTGCTGGATTACCGATCGCGTCGGCTGGGTAAGCAGGAACTCGACCCCTGCCGCGATGTCCTCGCCACGCAGCATCTGCTCCGCCTCGATCATCTGGCGCTGCTTGTCGTCGGGCACGTCGGGATATTGCATGTCCGACCCGACCTTGCCCGGCTCGATTAGCGAAACCCGGATCCCCTTCGGACCCAGTTCCCGCCGCAATGCTTCGGAAAAACCCGCGATGCCAGACTTGATGCCGGCGTACACCGTCGAGCTTGGCCCGAGGATATGCGCGCTCAGCGAGCCAATGATGACCATGTCGCCGATCGGCGTCATCCGGTTTGCGGCATGATGCGCACTGAGCAGGTACGCGGTAAAATCGACCGCGATCGCGTAGCGAAGCTCGTCCTCGCTCATCTGCGTAAGGCCACCCGCCGCGACTGCCGCGTTGATGACGGTGATGTCGAACCCGCCGAGATACGCCTCGCCTGCATCAAAGAACGCGCGGACCTTGTCGGGATCGGCGAGTTCGGTGATCATCCCGTCGCCCTCGCCGACCTGTCGGATGTGCGCGAGCGCATCCTGCAGATACCGCTCGTCGCGCCCACAGATATAGACCTTGGCACCGTTCGCCGCGAGCATCACCGCGATCGCCCGGCCGATCCCCGTCGTACCCCCGGTAATGATCGCGCGACGACCCTTCAGCGGGCGGGCAGTCGTGTGGAGGTCGGCGCGTTCGGTCATCAAGTTTCCCGGCTTGTCAGTAAGGTCGACGCCAAACGCGCAGTCCCAGCCGGATGTCCCTAAGCGCGGATCGCCGCCCCCTCAAGCGCGCGCGCCAGCAACCGGTCGATCGGCTCCTGCAGCATCGTCTCGCTCAATGTCGGCGCGTGGCCGACACCCGGCACCGTCACCAGTTCCGCCTGATCGAGCGATGCCGCCATCCGCTCGGCCGTCGCCGCTGACAACAGGTCAGATCGCCCCCCGCGCACGATCAACGTCGGCACCTCACGCAGCGAGCCGAGCGCCTGCCACATGTCCGGCCCCGCCTCGTTCCCCGGCACGCGAAACGGTTCGGCGATCTTCAGATCATAGTCGAGCACGACCCGACCCGAACTGTTGAGCCGGTACAGCCGCTTTGCCATCGCCAGCCAGTCCTCGATCTGCCAGTCGGGATAGACGTCGGCGTTGTTCTCGGAAACGCAGCGGGCTGCATGCATCCAGGTTGGGAACACGCTCGCCTTGCCGACATAGCCGCGGATCCGCGACAGGCCCTGCGCGTCGATCTCCGGCCCAACGTCGTTGAGCAACGCCGCCATCATTCGACCGCGCGATGGCCCGGCCATCAGCATCGTCACGATGCCGCCCAGCGACGTGCCGAATGCGATGTACCGATCGATACCCTGGTCGGTCAGCAACGCCTCGACGTCCTGCACGTACGTCAGCGGGACGTACGACATCGGATCTTTCGCATACGCGCTCTCGCCGCGCCCACGAAAGTCCACCGCGATCAGCCGCCAGCGCCCCGCCAGCCTGGCCGCCAACGCATCGAAATCGCGCGCATTACGCGTCAGCCCCGCCATGCAAATGATCGGAGGCTGCCCTTCCGCGCCCCCCGGATAGTCCCTCGCGTGGAGCCGAAGCCCGTCGTTGGACCACCAATAGAGGTTTTCGTAAGCGGCCATGGTTGCGTCCTTCGGGTAGCGGCCACCATATCGCCGCATGCCTATCTCCCCGCAAGCCTATCGCCCCGAAGCAAAGCTCCTTGAGCTCGGCGAGGGCTTCTTCGATCCCGTCGCGCCTGCGGACTTCCCCGATACGCGAACCCGTTTCCGCAACGATCGCGCCGCCGCGCAAATCGGTCTCGACGCGCTGACGGATGACGAATGGACGCGCCATTTCGGCAGGTTCGAGCCGCTCCCCGACACGCTCCCCCAGCCGTTCGCGCTCCGCTATCACGGCCACCAGTTCCGCAATTACAACCCCGATCTCGGCGACGGCCGCGGTTTCACTTTCGCGCAGATGCGCGACGACCGAGGCCGGTTGATGGACCTCGGCACGAAGGGATCGGGCCAGACCCCGTGGAGCCGCGCCGGCGACGGCCGCCTCACGCTCAAGGGCGGTGTCCGCGAAATCCTCGCGACCGAGATGCTGGAAGCGCTCAACGTGCCGACTTCGCGCACGCTGTCGCTGATCGAGACCGGCGAAGAACTCCAGCGCGGCGACGAGCCAAGCCCGACGCGCTCCGCCGTCCTCGTCCGCCTAAACCACAGTCACGTCCGCATCGGCAGCTTCCAGCGCCTCGCCTACCACCGCGACGAAGCAGCTTTACGCAAGCTCGTCGGCTACACGCTGCGCAACCTCTACGACGAGGACAACGACGATCCGGTCCGCCTGCTCGACCTCGTCGTCGGTCGCACCGCGCGTCTCGCGGCGCGCTACATGGCGGCGGGCTTCGTCCACGGCGTGCTCAATTCGGACAACATCAACGTCACCGGGGAGAGCTTCGACTACGGCCCGTGGCGGTTCGCCCCGACCTGGGACCCGGCCTTCACCGCCGCTTATTTCGACCATCAGGGGCTCTACGCGTTCGGCCGCCAGCCCGAGGCAATTCACTGGGACGTGATGCAACTCGCCGTCGCGCTGCGCCATATCGCCGAGAGCGACCCGCTGGTGGCGGCACTCGACCAATTCGGCCCGCGCTACCAATCCGAGGTCACGCAGGCGATCCTCTGGCGCCTCGGCGTCCGCCCGCGCGATCCGGACACCGACCGCGACCTCGTCCAGGCCACCGAACGCGCGCTCCGTACTTCAAGCGTCGGTATTGACCGCTTCTTCTTCGATGCGTTCGGTGGGGAGTTGCCCGGCACCTACGACGAACCCTGGGCCGAAGTCCGCGCCGCAGTCGCGTCATACGAACCCCGGAAAGACCGCTCGCACCCCTATTGGTCGGGCGAGCCATGCAGCATGCTCATCGACGAGGTCGAAGCGATTTGGGCCCCGATCGCCGGGCACGACGACTGGACAGCACTAAATACAAAAGTGGCCGTGATCCGCGGCATGAGCCAGGCATTAGCCGATTAATTGGAATCAAACCCGATTTGGGGCAAGAGCGGCACCATGTCCGACGAGATCATCTCCTACGAGCCAGCCACCGGTGCGGTCCTCTGGCGCCACCCGATTGGCGACGTCGATGCCGAAGTCGCCTGTGCACGCGCCGGCTGGTCGAACTGGGCATCGAAACCACTCGCCTTCCGGATCGAGACGATGCGGCGCTTCGCCAACATCGTCCGCCAGCGCAACGACGCCTTTACCGACCTGATCGCACGCGAAACCGGCAAGCCGATCTGGGAAGCGCGCGGCGAGGTCGAGACGGTCATCGCCAAGGTCGACATCTCGGTCAGCGCCTATGCCGACCGCACAGCGCAACGTCGCCTGGAAGCAACGATGGGATCGCGGATCGCCGTCCGCCACAAGCCGCACGGCGTGCTGGCCGTGCTCGGGCCGTACAACTTCCCCGCGCATCTGCCCAACGGCCACATTGTCCCCGCGCTGATCGCCGGCAACGCGGTCGTCTTCAAGCCATCCGAAAAGACTCCCGCCGTCGGCGCGTTCCTTGTCGAATGTTTCCGCGCCGCCGGCGTCCCGCCCGAGTGTATCCGCCTCGTCATCGGTGGCCCCAACGAGGGTAAGGCGCTCGCCGCGCACCCCGATATCGACGGGCTGCTGTTCACCGGCTCGGCGCGCACTGGCCTCGCGCTCAACCGCGCGTTCGCCGACAAGCCCGAGAAGATCCTCGCGCTCGAGATGGGCGGCAACAATCCGATCGTCGTCTGGGACGCGCCCGACCTGCACACCGCCGCGGTGCTCATCATCCAATCGGCCTTCACCACCGCCGGCCAGCGTTGCACCGCCGCGCGCCGGCTGATCGTTGACACGAAGCTGTACGACCCGCTGGTCGCCACGCTCGACAAGATGGTCGGCCGGATCATTGTCGGCGAACCGCATGCGAACCCGGCGCCGTTCATGGGCCCGGTGATCGACAACGAAGCCGCCGAGCAGCTGACCGAAAGCTTCCTCGAACTGCTCACGCGCGGCGGCCGCCCGATCCGCCATCTCGAACGCCCGGTCGAGGACCTGCCGTTCCTGAAGCCCGCACTGATCGACGTCACGGACATCGCCGACCGCCCCGATATCGAGCTGTTCGGCCCGATCCTACAGGTCGTTCGCGTCGACGATTTCGACGCCGCGATCGCCGAGGCGAACAACACGCGCTACGGCCTGTCCGCCTCGCTGATCAGCCAGACGCCCGCGCTCTACGACCGCTTCTGGGCGAACATCCGCGCCGGCATCGTCAACTGGAACAAGCCGACCAATGGTGCCTCGAGCGGAGCGCCGTTCGGCGGCATCGGCTGGTCGGGCAATCACCGCCCCAGCGCGTACTACGCAGCCGATTACTGCGCCTATCCGGTCGTCAGCAGCGAGTCCGAAAGCGCGCGTGCGTCAATCGGGATCGGACTTGCCGACGGCTGATCACCTCATAATCTGATCCTCCCCCGCCAGGGGGAGGTGGCTGGCACTTGCCAGACGGAGGGGGAGGTAAGCGATTACGCCTCTTCCGTGTCCTCCCCCTCCGTCGCTACGCGCCACCTCCCCCTGGCGGGTGAGGATCGTCCGGTTCGCCGACAGCCACCTTGATCTACCAGCGCAAAAGCAATCCTACCTCCCGCCAAAGCATCATTCGGTTGCAGCGCAGCGCCCATCCGCCCATCTCCGGTCGCATGGCAAGCCTCCTAGACCCCACCGCCCGCGGGCGCGTCATCCTCGTCGGGGCGGGCCCGGGCGATCCCGGACTTCTAACCGTTCGTGCGGTCGAGGCGTTGAAGACCGCCGACGTCGTCGTGCATGACGGGCTGATCGATCCGCGCGTACTAGACATCGCACCGCCGGGCGCACAGCGGATCTCGGTCGCCAAGCAGCGTGCGCGTCACACGCTGCCGCAGGAGGCGATCAACGCCCTCATCATCGCGCACGTTAAGACCGGCGCGATCGTCATCCGCCTGAAGGGCGGCGATCCGTTCGTGTTCGGCCGCGGCGGCGAAGAGGTCGAGGCGGTCCGCGCTGCCGGTCTGCCCGTTGAAGTCATCCCCGGCGTCTCGTCCGCACTAGGCTGTGCCGCCGAAGCGATGCTCCCCCTCACCCACCGCGATCATTCGAGCGCGGTCAGCTTCGTTGCCGGCCAGTGCAAAGGCCTGACCGAACAGGATTGGTCGGGGCTTGCCGGCCAAGGCCGCACGCTCGTGATCTACATGGGCATCGCCACGGCAACCGAGATCGCAGACAAGCTGATGGCCGACGGCGTCGCCCCCGACATGCCCGTCGCCGTGCTCGAACGCGGCACGCTCAAAGGAAGCCGAGCAATCCGCACGTTGCTCGCCGATCTCGGTGCGATGGTGACGCGCGAGGCGGTGAAAAGCCCGGCAATCATCGTCGTCGGCGAAGTCGTCGAACTCTCCGACGCCGAAGACAAACTCGCCCGCTGGGCCCGCGTAGCAGAGGACGCCGCCGCATGAAGCTGTTGACCGGAAACGACCTTCCCACCGGCGATGTCGTCTGGTGGACCGGCAATGGCTGGTCGCGCCATATCGAGGATGCGGCCGACGTCGGCGTCGCGGGCGAAGCGATCCTCCAGGCGGAGGAAGGCGCACGTCGCGTCAACGTCCCCTATCTGATCGAGGCGACGCAGACCGACGAAGGCCCTCGCCCCGCCCACATCAAGGACCGCATCCGCGCTCTCGGGCCCACGATGCGGCCCGACCTGACCCTCAAACCCGCCGACCCCAACGCCGGCAGCTGGGTAATCTGATATGTATAAATACGACGAATACGACCAGGCGATCGTCGACCAGCGCGTCGACGAGTTCCGCGACCAAGTCCGCCGCCGCCTCTCGGGCGAGCTGACCGAGGACCAGTTCAAGCCGTTGCGGCTGATGAACGGGCTGTACCTCCAGCTGCACGCGTACATGCTGCGCGTGGCGGTGCCGTACGGGACGCTCGACGGCCGCCAGATGCGGATGCTCGGGCATATCGCGCGGAAATACGACCGCGGCTACGGGCACTTCACCACGCGCCAGAACATCCAGTTCAACTGGATACAGCTCGACCAGACCCCGGACATCCTCCAGGAGCTCGCGACGGTCGAGATGCACGCCATCCAGACCAGCGGCAACTGCATCCGCAACATCAGTTCCGACCAGTTCGCCGGCGCCGCCGCGGACGAGGTCGCCGACCCGCGTCCCTGGGCCGAGCTGATCCGGCAGTGGTCGACGTTCCACCCGGAATTCACGTATCTGCCGCGCAAATTCAAGATCTGCGTGATCGCGGCGGATGAGGATCGCGCGGCGATGCGGCTGCACGATATCGGCATCGGGCTGCACGTCCGTGACGGCGAACTCGGCGCGAAGATCTTCGTCGGCGGCGGCATGGGTCGCACGCCGATGATCAGCCACGAGATCCGCGACTTCGTCCCCGCCGACGACCTGATGAGCTATCTCGAGGCGTGCCTGCGCGTCTACAATCGCTACGGCCGGCGCGACAACATCTACAAGGCGCGGATCAAGATCCTGCTCCACGAGATCGGTCCCGACGAATATCGCCGCCAGGTCGAGGAGGAATTCGCCGCGGTGAAGGGGCTTGGCCTCGATCCTCCGCGGGCCGAGCTGGAGCGCATCACCAGCCACTTCGGCGCGCCAGCGTTCGACACGGACGCTGGCACGGACATAGATCGCAGCGACCCCGATTTCGCCGTCTGGCTCGACCAGAACGTCCGCCCCCACAAGCAAGATGGTTACGCTATCGTAACGATCAGCCTGAAGCCGGTCGGCGGCATCCCCGGCGACGCCTCGGCGGACCAGATCGACCTGATGGCCGACCTCGCCGAGCGCTACAGCTTCGACGAACTGCGCGTCACGCACGCCCAGAACATCGTGCTGCCACACGTTCATAGGCGTAACCTTCATAACCTTTGGACCGCGCTGAACGAGGCTGGGCTCGCCGAGGCCAATCTAGACCTGATCAGCGACATCATCGCCTGCCCCGGTCTGGATTATTGCAGCCTCGCCAATGCACGCTCGATCCCGCTCGCGCAGAAGATCGCGACGCGCTTCGGCAGTCTCGATCGCCAGCGCGATCTGGGCGAACTGAAGCTCAAGATCAGCGGCTGCATCAACGCTTGTGGGCATCACCATGCGGGTCACATCGGCATCCTCGGCGTCGACAAGAAGGGCACCGAGAATTACCAGCTATCGCTCGGCGGCTCTGGCGCGGAGGACGTGAGCCTCGCCAAGATCACCGGCCCCGGTTTCTCCGAAGACGGCGTGGTCGACGCGATCGAGCGCGTCACCGACCGGTACCTGCAGGTCCGCGATCCCGGCGAGCGCTTCCTCGACACCTACCGCCGCGTCGGCTTCGAGACGTTCAAGGAGGCGATCTATGGTTGAGTATCCGGACCAGACGCTGCTCCGCTTCCGCGACGACGAGCCGCATGACGAGCCCGCGGTGACGCTCGATTCGTTCATCGGCCAGAGCAACGCGGCAGCCGTGCGCCTGGAGGCGGGCGACGACGCGCGCGCGCTGTTGCCACAGATCGACCAGCTTGCGCTGATCGAGGTGAGCTTTCCGGGCTATCGCGACGGCCGTGGTTATTCGTCCGCGCGGATCCTGCGCGAGGCGGGCTATACCGGCGAACTTCGCGCGCAGGGCGATGTGCTGGTCGATCAGATTCCGCTGATGCGGCGGTGCGGGTTCGACAGCTTCGCACCGCAGGCGCCGATCGACATCGACGTGCTGCGCGCGAGCCTGGAGCGATACGATACGCCGTACCAGAAGGCGGCGGACGGCGCGGTGCCGGTGTGGAAGCTGCGCCATGGGTGAGCCCGCGCGCCAGCTCGACATGATCGACGTCACGCCGGCGTTCACGCGCGCCGATGCGATGGCGATGCAGGAGCGGTTCGAGGGCGTATCCGCGCAGGAGATGCTGTTCGAGCTGCTCGTCGGCGAGTTGCGCGGGCGGATCGCAGCGGTGTCGTCGTTCGGCGCGGAGTCGGCGGTGCTGCTGCACATGGTTTCGCAGGTCGATGTCGATGTGCCGGTGGTGTTCACGAATACGCAAAAGATGTTCGGCGAGACCTTGGCGTACCGTGACGAACTTGCGGAGAGGCTGGGGTTCACGGACCTGCGCGTGTTCCGTCCCGATCCGCGGCTGCTCGCGATCAAGGACAAGACGGGGTTGCGGTGGTCGTACGATCCGGATGGATGCTGCGACCTGCGCAAGGTTGAGCCGTTGCGGCGGGCGCTGGCGCCGTTCGATGCTTGGATTTCGGGGCGAAAGGGGTTTCAGTCCGGGACCCGTACTGCTCTCCCCCGCTTCGAAGAGGACGAGGGGCGGTTGAAGATCAACCCGCTTGCGGATTGGGACAAGGCCAAGCTCGACGCCTATTTCGCCGAGCATGAATTGCCGCGGCATCCGCTGGAGGCACAGGGCTACCTCTCGATCGGCTGCGCGCCGTGCACGACCAAGGTCGCGCCGGGCGAAGACCCGCGTGCCGGCCGCTGGCGCAGTTTCGACAAGGTCGAATGCGGCATCCACGCCCCCACCGATTACGATCCGATGATTTGATCCAATTCCCTCGCCCCTACGGGGAGAGGGAGGGAGGAGCCACTTGGCGACGGAAGGGAGAGGGGCGTTGGGATCCAGGTCCCGAGCCTCACACCCCTCTCCCTTCCCACCGCAAGCGCGGCGGGCCCCTTCCCGCTCCCCGGAGGGGAGAGGGACTCGATGGCTTCAATACTCGGCGAGATCCGAGAACTTGGTGATCGTCGGATCGAACTTCATCCGGACCTTGCCGGTCGCGCCGTGTCGCTGCTTCGCAATGATCAGTTCCGCCAAACCATACACCCGCTCCATCTCCGCCGCCCACGACGCGTGATCCTCGAAGATCTTAGAGCTGTCCCCCTCCGCCGGCCGCTTGGGCTCCTTCGACGCGACGTAATAATCCTCGCGGTACACGAACCACACCATGTCGGCGTCCTGCTCGATCGACCCCGACTCGCGAAGATCCGAGAGCATCGGCGTCTTGTCCTCACGCGATTCCACCGCACGCGACAGCTGCGACAGCGCCAGCACCGGGACGTTCAAGTCCTTTGCCAACGTCTTCAGCCCGCGCGAGATCTCCGAGATTTCCTGGACGCGGTTGCCGTCCTTGCTCTTGCCCGACCCCGACAGCAGCTGGAGGTAATCGACCACCACCAGCCCGATCTCGTTGTTGTGCCGACGCTGCAACCGGCGCACGCGCGTATGCAGTGCGCCGATCGACAGACCGCCGGTATCGTCGATGAACAGCGGCAAATTCTCAAGCTCGGCTGCGGCGGCGGCCAACTGCGCGAACTCGGTGCGGCTGATCTTGCCCATACGGAGCGATTCGGAACTGATCTGCGACTGCTCGGCGAGAATACGCGTCGCGAGCTGATCCGCGGACATCTCCAGCGAGAAGAACGCGACCTTCGCGCCGACCGAGTCCTTCGGCGCGATCCCGTCGGCCATGTCGCGCATCCAGCGCCGCGCGGCATTGAACGCGATGTTGGTGGCGAGCGAGGTCTTGCCCATGCCAGGACGGCCGGCGAGGATCATGAGATCGCTGTGATGCATGCCGCCGATCTTGGCGTTGATCGAATCGATGCCCGTAGTGACGCCCGACAGATTGCCGCCCGAGTTCAGCGCGCGCTCGGCCATCTTGACCGCCGCGGTCGTCGCCTGCGCGAACGACTTCACCGTATTCTCGGAGCCGCCATCCGCCGCGACCTTGAACAGCTCCTCTTCGGCGAGCTCGATCTGTGCGCGCGGGTTGACCTCCTCGGAGGTGTCCATCGCGCGATCGACCAGCGTGCGGCCGACCGACACGAGCGCGCGGAGCATCGCCAGGTCGTAGATCTGCTGCGCGAACTGGCGCGCACCGATCAGCCCCGCGCCGCTACCCGTCAGCCCCGCCAGATACGCCGGCCCGCCAAGCTCGCGCATACCCTCGTCCGCATCGAACATCGGCCGCAGCGTCACCGGCGTTACCAGCATGTCATTGCCACGCAGCGTCTTGATCGCCGCGAAGATGCGCCCGTGAACGGGTTCGAAGAAATGCCCGGGTTCGAGCTTGTCGACGAGATCGTCCGCGAGCCGGTTGTCGATCATCATCGCGCCGAGCATCGCGGCCTCGGCTTCGACGTTGCGGGGAAGCTGCTGCGGTTCGGGGACCGCGGGAACGGGGAATGCGAGAGTTGCCATGCACCGCACCTACGCGATGCGCGCGCGCGCGTCCAAGCAACGTGCGGTGGAATGATGGGGATAAGTCGTTCGTTCTTCTCTCCTCTGCTTCCCCCCTCCCTGGAAGGGAGGGGTCGGGGGTGGGTCGGTCTCCGGATCGTCGAACGGTTGCGGCCAGAGCTGGCCTACCCACCCCCTGCCCCTTTCTTCCAGGGAGGGGAGTCCGTTGTGCTCTTGGCTCCCGGGCGTTCAGACCAAGTGACAGGCGATACGACCCCCGCTATCGAACGCGAATGGCCGACCCGCGGATCATCGACGTGCAACTCGACGAGACCAGTCTCGGCTGGCGCTCGCCCGACGTAGAGCAGGAGCGGCGGATCGCGATCTTCGACCTGATCGAGGGCAATCACTTCGCCCCGCAGCGGGCCTATGCCGACGGTTATGCCGGGCCGTACAAGATCAAGCTCCAGTCGGAGGAAGGCCGCCTCGGCATCCATATCCACCGCGAAGACGACACGCATCTCGAGACTTTGGTGCTCGCGCTCGGGCGCTTCCGCCGGCCGATCCGCGATTACTTCGCGATCTGCGACAGCTACTACCAGGCGATCCGGCAATCCTCCCCCGCCCAGATCGAGACGGTCGACATGGCCCGCCGGGGCGTCCACAACGAAGCTGCCGAGCTGCTCAAGGAGCGTCTCGACGGCAAGATCGAGGTCGATTTCGACACCGCGCGACGGCTGTTCACGCTGATCTGCGTCCTCCACATCCGCAACTAGAAGACCCATGGCTCACGCACTTTTGAAATTCGCGGCCGCGCTGGCCGCGACCGGCTTCGTCGGTATCTGCGGCTGGACCGCGGCAACTGGCTGGCACCCGGACGTCAAGCAATACCCTCTGCAGGGCATCGACCTCGCCGAGAACCCCGGTCCCGTCGAATGGGGCACGGTGCGCGCGAGCGGTGCCGACTTCGCCTATATCGTCGCGACGTCGGGGACCGACCGGCGCGATCCGGCGTTCGAGGCGAATTGGGCGGCGCTGCCCGACGCCGGCCTGCGCCGTGGCGCGGTGCACGTCTATTCCTTGTGCCAGCGCGCGGACGCGCAGGCGA
The DNA here is from genome assembly GCF_003053745.1 of Sphingomonas faeni. Lineage (GTDB taxonomy): Bacteria > Pseudomonadota > Alphaproteobacteria > Sphingomonadales > Sphingomonadaceae > Sphingomonas > Sphingomonas faeni. Next base: position 73,117 of record NZ_QAYE01000008.1, read on the forward strand.
ACGCGTTCAACACCTTCGTCCCGCGGACGTCGGACGCGTTGCCGACCGCGGTCGACGTCGCGTTCCACGATGATTGCACCGCGCGGCCGGATCGCGCGACGCTGATCGCCGACATCGCGCAGTTCGTGACGATGGTGGAGACGCACACCCGGCAGCCGGTGATGCTGCGGATCAGCAAGGCGGTGGATTCGAAATACACGCTGTCGGATGCCGTGCCGCGGCCGCTATGGGCGGTGGAGAATATCCTCAAGCCAGACTACACCGCGCGGCCGTGGCGGATGTGGCGGGCAAGCGACTTCCGCCGCATCGACGGGATCGAGGGACCGGTAAATTGGGACGTGGTGGCATCATGAACGAACAAGCAACGCAACTCGTGGCCGCAGCACGCGACGCCTCTCGCAACGCGCACGCGCCCTATTCGCGGTTTGCGGTCGGTGCTGCGGTGTTGCTCGACGACGGTACGGTCATCACGGGCGCGAACTTCGAGAACGCCAGCTACGGCCTGTCGCTGTGTGCCGAGACAGTCGCGATCGCCACCGCCAGCGCCGCAGGGCGGCTCCGCGATATCGTCGCGATCGGCGTAATCGGCGGCGCGATGGACGCAGACGGCCGCGCCACTGGCACGTCCCCCGTCAGTCCCTGTGGGCGCTGTCGCCAGGTCATCAACGAAGCCGCGCAGATGGGCGGCCGCGACCTGCCGGTGCATTGCGGCGCGGCAGAAGGCGATGCGATCCGCACGTATGTCGTATCGGATTTGCTGCCTGACGCGTTCGGCCCGGCGGACCTGGGGGTCAGCTAAGCCGCGCGTCCCACGGGGCCGCCGCCAGCCATTCGCGTACGCCGTTGGATTGCGTGGTATTCGACACGACCAAACAATAGGTCGAGATCCTCGCGGCTGACGTCAAGCGTTTCGCCGAGATCGGCGAGCGCCTTGTCGAGATCTTCGGCCCGGAGCGCGGCTTCGATCGGCGCCGGTACCGCAACGGGCACGCGGTGCGGATAGCTATGTCCTGAAAACCGGTGGAACAGGATTCCGCACGCCGTCAGTATGATGGCGTTCAGCGCGATCGGGACGAGCACGAACGCGAAGCCTGCATCGACGACCGCTGGGCCGCCAACGACCGCGGTCAACGCGACCGCACCGGCGGGCGGATGCAGCGACCGGGTCAGTGACATCATAAGGATCGCTGCGCCGACCGCGATCGGGGCGGCGAGTTCGGGCGCCGGTACGAGCATCCTGACGGCGACCCCGAGCAGCGCGGCGATGATATTGCCGCCAATGACCGACCAGGGCTGTGCCAGCGGGCTCGCCGGTACCGCGAACACGAGGACGGCCGCGGCGCCCATCGGCGCGGCGATCAGCAGGAACGCGCCGTGCGGGTGAACGACCGCCGCACTGATCGCGCTGGTCAGGCCGATGCCCAGCAGCGCGCCCAGGCAGGCCCGGAGTCGATCCCTGAGGTTTCCCCCTGCGAGAATAGGATCGAAGAGTTTGCGCATGCGAGACACCCGGTGGACAATGCCTGGTTCATATGGCGAGACCGCCGGCAAGTCACGGCGGCGGTCGGTCGCGAGGTGGACCGATTACTCCTGTACGGGCATTTCGTACAAGCCGCGGAACCGCTTGCTCGGCGCGAAGGCGCTTGTCTGGCCGATCACGGTTTCGCCCGCCCCCATGACCAGCACGCCGCCCGGCTTCATCGCCTTAGCGATCTTCGGAAACACCTCTGCCTTGGTGTCGGTGGACAGGTACAACAGCACGTTACGGCACAGGACGACGTCGAACTGTCCGGGCGGCGCTGGGTCGGATACCAGGTTCATCCGGCGAAACGCGACCATCCCGAGCAGTTCGGGCTTCGCCGCCCAATCGCTGCCGGTCGTGTCGAACCAGCGGATCATGCGACGCACCGGCAGCCCGCGCTGGATCTCGAACTGCGAGAAGCGACCGGATCGCGCGCGGGCGACGGCGGCATCGGATACGTCGGTGGCGACGATCTCGGGCATGGGGACGCCACCCGTATCGCGACGTTCGGCGAACTGCATCGCGAGCGAGAGCGGCTCCTGACCGGTCGAACAGCCCGCGCACCAGATCCGCGCACGACGCCCGTCACGCTCGGCGTCCGCGACCGCCTCGGCGAGCATCTCGAATACCTGCGCGTCGCGGAAGAACGACGTCTCCTGGTTGACGAGGGCGTCGACGATCGAGTCGCCGATCGAACGGTCGCTTCCCTGCAGCAATTGGGTCACCAACTGGTCGAGCGTATCGAGCTTGCGCGCGCGCAACAGCGGTTTCAGCGCGGTGTCGAGCCGCCATGAGCGATAGGCGGCGATCTGTTGACCGGTGCGCGCCTCGAGCAACGCGGTGAGGACGTTGATCGTGGCCTGCGACGCGGCGGGTGCGGGAGCGGCGCGCGACGTCATGGTCGGCGTCGCGTCGCCGCGAGGCGACCGATCGCGTCGGGGGCCAGCACTGCGTCGGCGATGCCCGAGGCGGCGATCGCGCCCGGCATGCCCCACACCACCGAGCTTTGCCGATCCTGGACGACGACGTACCCGCCGCTGTCGTGGACGCGCCGCGCCCCCTCCGCACCGTCGCGCCCCATACCGCTGAGCACGACTGCGAGCAGGCGCGGGCCATAGACGTCGGCGAGCGAGGCCAACATCGGGTCGACCGACGGCATGCACCCGCTAAGCGCGGCCTCGTGCGTCAGACGAAAGGCCGCGCCACCTTCGGACAGCTTCACAGCTTTGAGATGCGCGTCGCCGGGTGCGATGGTGATCCGGCCCGGTCGAATCCGCATCCGGTCGACTGCGACATCGCACGGGCGTCCGGCAAGCACTGCGATCTGCGCGGCGAAGTACGGCATGAACGACGCCGGCAGATGCTGAGTGATAACGATCGGCAGGCGGAACCCGGCGGGCATCTGACCGAACATCTGGCTCAACGCGTGAATGCCGCCGGTCGAGGCGCCGATCGCGACGATGTCATAGTCGTCGCTGGTCGAGACCGGGCGGATCGGCAACGGAGTGTCCGCGGGCGGCGGCGGCAAGACGGGAGCGCGCACGACCAGCGCAGGCGGCATCTGCGCCGGATACTCGCACAGCGCCTCGAGCTTGTTGACCAGTACCGACCCGAACCGCGTCGACAGGGCACTCGTGGACGGCTTGATCAGCGTCTCGGCGGCGCCGAGTGCCATCGCCCGCAAGGCGGTAGCCCCGCCTTCGTCCGCGCTGGACGACACGATCAGGACCTTCGCGCCCTGCCCCGCCGCGATCAGGTCGGGCAATGCGCTGAGCCCGTCGATCCCCGGCATCTCGATATCGAGCAGGAGGAAGTCGACCGTCGCGCGATCCAGGAATGCCAAGGCCGCCGCGACGTTGCCGACCGCGCCGACGACCGAAAACCGGTCGCTCGCATCGATCAGCCGCGCGATCACCGCGCGAACGACCACGGAATCATCGACGATCAGGACCCTTGCGGAGTCGAGCCCGTCGCGGTCCGCATGCCGCTCTGCAGGGTGGGTCCGGGTCGTCACGGCTAGGCCTGGATCAGGCCATGCCGACGATCTGGAGCTTCGATTCCAGCGTGTCGCGGTCGAACGGCTTCATCACATATTCGTCAGCGCCCGCCTCGATCGCCGCACGAATATACGCCATGCCGTTCTCCGTGGTACAGAACACGACCTTGGGGCGGCGCGGCACGTCAGCCTCGCGCAGCGCGCGGAGGAAATCCATGCCACTCATCACGGGCATGTTCCAGTCGAGCAGGATCACGTCCGGGATCGACGCCATGCAGGAGGCCAACGCCTCGCGACCATCGCACGCTTCGGTGACGGTGAAGTCGAGCGTCTCCAGGATGTGACGCGCGACCTTGCGGATCACCTTTGAGTCATCGACGACGAGACAGGTCTTCATGGAAAGCCTTCCAGGGGAAATCGTGGGGCCGGTCTAGCCGACAAAGCGTAAGCATCGGGTTAAGCTAAAGAAATATCAGGCTGCCAAACCGGGCGCCGGTACGACCGCGGCGAGATCCAGGATCAGCAAAGGCTCATCGTGGCGCTCGACGAGACCGCAGCCGACAGCGGCCCAGCCACCGTGCAGCGCCAGCCCCGACGACAGCGGCAGTCGCGTGAACGGTGCGACATCCTCCACCGAATCGACCAGGATCGCGTAATGATGCCCTTCGACCACGGTGATCACCGCGCGCCGCATGGTATCGGGCGTGCGGGACAGGCCAAGGGCGATGCCGGTATCGATCACTGTCACCACCCGGCTGCGCAACGCTGCCAGCCCGCGGACGACCGCATCCGCACGAGGGACGGCGACGATCTCGCCGATGTCGACCACCGAATCGACCTGCGCCGCCGCGATCGCGACACCGCGACCGGCGATATGCGCCACGAGAAACAGATCGGTCATACTGCCCTCCGTGCCGCCAGCGCTGCGATCAACGCGGGCCGGTCGTATCGATAGATACTCGCGTCATCGTCTCCGTCCGCGCTTTTGGATCGCCGCAAGGTCACCACCGGCGCTAGCGCTTCACACGGTGGCGCATCCTCCATCGCCAGCGCAACCGCCGCGGTCTCCCCCCTGGCGAGCGACGTGACGCAGCGATAGCCGGACGCCTCCAGCGCGGGTTTGAGGAACGTCTCCATCCAGCCGGAACCGTCGACCTGCAACAGACATACCGGCGGCGAGGCGATCATGACCGGCTGGCCGGAGAAGAGCGCATGCGGATCGATCAGTTCGACCTGTTCGCCGGCGATCAGTACGACGCCCGCGATCGGTCCTGACCCACGCGGAGGTGCGATCTCAAAGGGCAATTCGACGATCTCGATTGCCTCCGCGATCGCATACGCCATTTCGCTTTCGCCGTCGGTTAGGCGCAGTACCGCGACTTCGCGCCTCGAGGCGAAATTGCCGACCGCGTACAGAGGAATTATCGCGTCGCCGACCGATAACCGCATCGCGCCCGCAGACCAACGGATCGCCTCGGTCGACACCGGCTCGACACGATCGATGACGGCCAGCGCGATTGCGCGACGCTGGCCATCGAGATCGTCGAACAGCAGTGCCGGGATACCTGGCACGACCTCTTCGAGGATCACTGCGTCCGCAGCTGCGACTGGCGCGAATCGAAGTCCTGCAACCGCCGCGATGCCCGACGCGTCGAGCAGCAGCATCGGCAATCCGTTGTCGGGCAGCGTCATGCCAGCATAGACGCCGGTCGCCATCACCGCAGGCGACGCGGGTTTCACAACCAGTTCCTCGGTATCTAGCACGGTATCGACGCCGAGCGCGTAATCGCCCTCCCGCGTCGACACGATGACCAGCGTTGGCGGTGTGTCCTTAGTAAGTTTGAATAGGTCCCCGAGCGAGACAAGCGGCATTCGCTTGCGACGCACCGTCGCGGTCGCCGCGTCGCCGATCATGTCGAGCCGCACCTGATCGCCGCGCACCATGACGATCTCCTCGATCGCCTGTCGCGGAAGCGCGAACCGTTGCGTGCCGACGCCGACGATGATGGTCGACAGGATCGACAGTGTCAGCGGCACGTTGATAATGATCCGGAGGCCACGCCCGGGCGTATTGACCAACACGACCCGGCCGCCGATCTGCTCGATATTGGCGCGTACCACGTCCATGCCGACGCCGCGGCCCGAGGTTGCAGTCACCGTGTCGCGGCTCGACAGACCCGGCGCGAAGATCAATTGAAGCCGCGACGTTTCGCTCATCGCCGCCAGTTCAGCCGGCGTATACAATTTCTTCTCGGCAGCCTTCGCGACGATCCGCGCGACGTCGATGCCCTGCCCGTCGTCGCTTACCTCGATCAGGATCTGGTTGCCCGACTGGCGCGCCGAGACGACCAGTCGACCCGTCTCCGGCTTACCGGCCGCGCGGCGTGCCGTCGGCGTTTCGATCCCGTGGTCGATACAATTTCGGATGATATGGACGAGTGGATCGCGCATCAGCTCGATCATCTCGCGGTCGAGTTCGACGTCGGCGCCCTCGATGACGAGGTTGACCGCCTTGCACAGCTCCGCGCTGGTATCGCGCACCATCCGCGGCAGCGCGGAGAACAGCGCGTCGACCTTCTGCATGCGAGTCCGGGTGACGGTGTCGCGCATATCGGCAACCGTCAGCGACAGGCGTTCCAGCGCGGCCTCTACCTTCGGATCAACGTCGCTGTCGCGCAGCTGTCGGGCAAGCTCGTTGCGCGCGAGCACCATGTCGGACATGCCGCTCATCATGTGATCGAGCAGATCGACGTTCAAACGGACGCTGCGACTTGCGCTACGACCGACCGGCGCGGCGGCAGCCGGCGCGGTTTTCTGCGCGTCGGGGGCGAGCGCGGCGATCAACAGGTCCTCGCCTGAATCGTCCAATATCGTGCCGGAGTCGAGCCCATCGACGATCTGCGCGATCCGGTCGACGATGCCGAGTACCGCGTTCACGAGCGCGGTGTCGGGCGTCCGCTTGCCGTCGCGAACAGCGGCCAAGACGTCCTCGGCCGCGTGGCTCAGTCGCGCGAGCCGAGGCAGATCGAGAAACCCGCAGCTTCCCTTGACGGTGTGGACGAAGCGGAAGATCGCATCGAGACGGGCGCCATCGGCAGGGGCGAGTTCCCAAGCGACGATTTCACCGGAGATCGCCTCCAGCGTTTCGCGCGTCTCGGCAATGAATTCCTGTAACAGATCGTCCATGCCGGCCCCGCGTTCGAGGCCTGTCATGCATGGTGGAGGTTAAGGGCGGGTTAGCTCTGAGGGTACGCCCCCCCTTCTGGATACTCCCCCTTGCGGGGAAGGATCGTAAAAGACCGCGCCCTACCGCCCGTTGAAGACCGCGCCGAAGATCATGATCCCTTCGGCCGGTTCGGAGACGATCACCGTACCGCCTGCCTCCTTGACGAGCGTGTTGATCATGTACGCCGCCGCCGCGCGGGGGGTGACGTCGTGCACACCTTCGCCCTCGACCAGAGTACGGCGGATCTCGGGATCGAGAACGATCCGGCCGCCCTCGATCTTGACGACGATCTCGAGCTGGCCGTCATTCTCCTCGCCGCCGACCTCCATCGTGCCGCCGCGCACCAGCGATTCGGTCGCGACGAGAGCCAGGTTGAGCAGCACCTTGACCGCGGACTTCGGCATTGCCGGCGTCTCAACCGCCCACACGAAGGTGATCCGCTTGTTCTCGGCAACCAGCCCTTCGATCGCAGTGCGCGCCTCATGCGTGTCGACCAGTTCGCCGAACCCGCCCGCCGCGCCGAACGCCAGACGGAAGAACTTTAGCTTGCTGGCGGATGCGCGCGCGCTGTCCGCGAGCAGTTCCATGACGCGCTCGCGCATCGCCGGATCGGTCTCATCGGCGAGCAGTTCGAGCCCGTTGTTGAGCGCACCCACCGGCGACAGGAGGTCGTGACACAGGCGCGAACAGAGCAGGCTAGCGAAATCGACCGGGCTGACCGTCATGAAAATCCCCTAATTACAGTGCGTCTTCTGGCGGTGGCGCGAACGGCGCGCAAGTGTGGTTCGAGGCGGCGCCATACAGCGCGGCGCGGGGTGTAGATGGTCCCCCCCCGGCCTAGGCCGGGGTGGCGATATCGTTGATCTGCTCGATTGTCTCCTCGACAAACGCCCCCACCTCGTTCGATCGCCAAGCCCGAGCGGCGCCAGCGCCAAGGATGACCCAGACCGCTCCATCCCCCATCGCCTGCGCCGCATCCCGAGGTGACGGAACAGGCAAACCGGACGGATGCGAATGATAATGCCCGATTACCGCCAGCCCCCCCCCCCCCCCCCCCCCCCCCGAGCCCGTCGATGCGCCGTAAACAACGCAGTCGGATCGATCTCGAACGCTCGCGCAGGGTTTGGTGCCACGTTAGCGCACGCCTCCGCCATCTTAATCCGGCCCGCCGCCCCGAACAACAGTCCACAGACCTCCGCATCCGGCGACGCAGCCGCCTCTGCGACCAGTCGCCGCAGCAATTCGCTTGAAATCGTCACGCTCATCGCCACATCGGTAGGACATGGACCGGGGGGTTTCCATCGTCGAAGCATCGATCACACCGGCCACGGATGGCTGGAGGCTGGATCGTGCGCTTGCCGAAGTGCTTCCCGACATGTCGCGCGAGCGGTTGAAGGCGTTGATCGCCGCGGGCCAGGTGTCGCTCAACGGTCGCGAGTGGCGCGATTCGGCGAAGAAGGCCGCCGCAGGACAGGTTTTCGCGGTAGCGATCCCTCCGCCGACGCCGCTGCACAACGAAGCGCAGGATATCCCGCTCGTCGTCGCCTACGAAGACGACGACCTCATCGTGATCGACAAGCCCGCCGGGCTCGTTGTCCACCCCGCTGCGGGCAATTTCGACGGGACGCTGGTCAATGCGCTGCTCCATCACTGCGCCGGCAACCTGTCGGGCATCGGCGGCGTCGCGCGGCCCGGCATCGTCCACCGCATCGACAAGGACACGTCGGGGCTGATGATCGCCGCCAAGACGGACCGCGCACACGAAGGCTTGGCGAAGCAGTTCCACGACCACAGCATCGACCGCCGCTACAAGGCGATCGTCGGCGGTGTCCCGCGCCCGGCGAGCGGGACGGTTAACGCACCGCTCGCTCGGAGTCCGCAGAACCGCAAGAAGATTGCGATCGTCGAGGGCGGCAAGCGCGCGGTGACGCATTTCTCGACGATCACGGCGCTCCGCGGTGCAGCGTTGATCGAATGCCGCCTCGAGACGGGCCGGACGCATCAGGTGCGCGTGCACATGGCGTCGATCGGCCACGCCTTGTTGGGCGACCCGGTCTATGGTAGAACAAAGCAAGCTCAGAAGTCGCTGCTCGAAACGCTCGGTTTCCGCCGGCAGGCCTTGCACGCGGCGCATCTGGGGTTCATCCATCCGGTGAAAAGCATCGCTTTGGCGTTCGAAAGCGAAATGCCCGCAGACATGCAGGAACTGTTCACCCAGCTTCACGTATAGATAATCGGTCCCATGCCGCATTGCGGCAATTGGGGTCAGCAAAAAGGGATTACGACCATGGCAGCCCGCTCCAACGTTCCAGCGACGATTCCTGCGCTCGGCAGCGAAGCAGGGCTCAATCGCTATCTCGCCGAGATCAAGAAATTCCCCCTCCTGAAACCCGAGCAGGAATATATGCTCGCCAAGCGCTTCCAGGAGCATGGCGACACCGAGGCCGCGGCGCAGCTGGTGACGTCGCATCTCCGTCTCGTGGCGAAGATCGCGATGGGCTATCGCGGCTATGGCCTGCCGACCTCGGAGCTGATCTCCGAGGGCAATATCGGTCTCATGCAGGGCGTGAAGAAGTTCGAGCCCGAGCGTGGCTTCCGTCTCGCCACCTATGCGATGTGGTGGATCCGCGCTTCGATCCAGGAATATATCCTGCGCTCGTGGAGCCTCGTGAAGATGGGCACCACCGCCGCGCAGAAGAAGCTGTTCTTCAACCTGCGTCGGATGAAGAGCCGTCTCGATGCGTTCGAGGACGGCGATCTGCGTCCCGAGCATGTCACCAAGATCGCGACCGACTTGGGTGTCGCCGAGACCGACGTCGTCAGCATGAACCGCCGCATGGCGATGGGTGGCGATACGTCGCTCAACGTGCCGATGCGCGAAGACGGCGAAGGCCAATGGCAGGATTGGCTGCAGGACGACGCGCCGTTGCAGGACAAGATCGTCGCCGACGCGCAGGAGGCTGACGTTCGCCACTCGATGCTGGTGTCGGCGATGGACGATCTCAACGAGCGCGAGCAGCATATCCTGACCGAGCGTCGCCTGACGGATGATCCCAAGACGCTCGAGGAACTGTCGCAGGTTTACGGTGTGTCGCGCGAGCGCGTGCGACAGATCGAGGTGCGCGCGTTCGAAAAGCTGCAAAAGGCGATGATGCGAATCGCCGGCGAGAAGCGCCTGCTGGCGGCGTAAAATGGTGCGCACCGTCGTCATCGGCGGCGGTGCGGCCGGGATTGCAGCGGCACGGACGTTACATGATGCGGGGCAAGAGGTCCTACTGCTAGAAGCTAGCGACCGTCTCGGCGGCAGAGCCCATAGCCTTTCCCTGAAAAGCTTGTTCCCCCGCGAAGGCGGGGGCTCAGACTGGACCCCCGCCTTCGCGGGGGAACATGTAGACGCCGGTTGCGGCTGGCTGCACTCTGCCCAGCGCAACCCGTGGACCGAAATTGCCGAGGCGGCGGGCTTTACGGTAGACCGCTCCGACGCGAACTGGCGCACTCAGTGGCGGGACCTCGGCTTCCCACCCGAAGATCAGTCAGCCTCTGCCACAGCTTACCAAGATTGGAACGAGCGCGCCCTAGCCGCCCTTGAAGGCCCCGACCGCCCGCTGTCCGACTTCATCGCCCCCAACGACAAATGGTGCCCGAAGATCGACGCGATCTCCGGCTACGCAAACGGTGCGAACCTTACCCAAGTGTCGCTCCACGACTGGGCCGCATACGAAGAGGCTGCTACCGACGACAACTGGACGGTGAAGGAAGGCTACGGCACACTCGTCGCCAGCCGTGCCGCTGGCCTGAACATCCGCCTCTCGACCCCGGTAACGCGCATTGACCGCAGCGGTCGTCGTCTTCAACTCGACACACCGGCTGGAACGATCGAGGCGGACCACGTGATTGTCTGCGTCCCCACTACCGTCCTCGCCAAGTCGCAGATCGTCTTCGATCCGCCGCTCCCCGACAAGCACGCCGCCGCCGCGGACCTCCCGCTCGGCCTAGCGGACAAGGTGTTCTTCTACGTCGACCGGCCCGAATGGCCGACCAACGCGCACCTGGTCGGCAACCCGTACAGCGCTTGCACCGCCAGCCACCGCCTTTCTCCGTTCGGCTGGCCGATCGTCGAGAGCTTCTTCGGCGGCGACTGCGCAGAGATGCTGGAGGACGGCGATGCGGCACAGTTCGCGATCGACGAACTGGTGGGGTTGCTCGGCAGCGACTGGCGAAAGCGCTTCACCCCGCTGGCTGCAACCCGCTGGCGGCACGAACCTTATATCGGCGGCAGCTACAGCCACGCACGCATCGGCCGAGCCGGGCAACGCGCCGTCCTCGCCGCATCGGTTGACGGCCGCATCCACTTCGCTGGCGAAGCTTGCCACGCGTTCGACTTTTCCACCGCGCACGGCGCATATGAAACCGGCGTTGCGGCCGCGCACGCGGTGATTGGCGAGGCCGCGCCGATCGCATAAGAAGTGCCGATGGGCTTCTTTCGCATTTTCGCCAAGATCATCTGCGGGTTCGTCCTGGTCACGGTCGCCTGGGTCGGGCTGTACCGGTTCGTGCCGGTGCCGTTCACTTGGACTATGATGGGCGATCTGATGTCAGGGCACACGATCACCAAGGACTGGATGCCGCTGTCGGAGATGGACCCGGACATGGCGCGTGCGGCGATCGCGGGCGAGGATTCGCGGTTCTGTTCGCATCATGGCTTCGATTTCAAGGCGATGGCGGGCGCGGCAGCGCGCAATGCGCAGGACGGGCGAATCCGCGGCGGCTCGACGATCAGCCAGCAGACCGCGAAGAACGCGTTCTTGTTCCAGGGGGGCGGCTATGTGCGAAAGGCGTTCGAGGCGTATTTCACCGTGCTGATCGAGACGCTGTGGGGGAAGCGGCGGATCATGGAGGTGTACCTCAACATCGCCGAGACCGGGATCGGCACGTATGGCGCGAACGCCGGGGCGATCCGGTATTTCAATCACGACGCTTCGCGGTTGTCTCCGACCGAGGCGGGGCGGATTGCCGCTGTTTTGCCGTTGCCCAAGAAGCGGGCGGCGATCGATCCTCATGGTTTCGTGCGGAAGCATGGGAATACGCTGTCGCGGCGGGTTTCGGTTGTCCGGAACGATGGGTTGGACGGGTGTTTGCGATCCTGAACCACGTCGTCACCCCGGACTCGTTCCGGGGTCCACTGTTCCGCAAACTCATCGGCCGTGGTCGCGCGGACGGGTGGATGCCGGAACAAGCCCGGCATGACGGAGTGTTTGGGGCGACCACTCCTCCCGCCATTTTGTTCTCCCGCGAAGGCGGGAGCCCAGGCTGGGTCCCCGCCTTCGCGGGGAAACAGTCTAGTTTACTGCGTCGACTTCTCGACCGCGTCGCCGGCCTTGTCGGCCGCACTGCCGACGCTCTTTGCCGCCGAGGTGATCGCGGCGTCCTTGCTGTTCTGCGCGCCTTGTCGGCTGAACAGGTAATAGCCACCGATCAGCGCCGCGATTAACAACACGACGGCGATCAGTGTGCCGCCACCGCCGCTCCGGCGCTCGATAACGGTGGTGTGGGTGGTCGGGGTTTCGACGATACGCTCTTCGGCCATTGTGACTCTCCCTGATTACTGGAGAGCGCAACGCCGACCGAAGAGCAATTGTTCCCGTGCCGAAACGAACCCGATTTGGTTCAGAACGGTAGCTTGAAGCCCGGTGGCAACTGCAATCCGCTGGTCATCTTCGACATTTCGCTGCCGGACACAGCATCCGCCTTCGCCCGCGCATCGTTGAACGCTGCGGTGAGGAGGTCCTCGAGCATCTGCTTCTCGCTCACCTGCATCAGCGAATCGTCGATCGCGATGTTGATGATGCGGCCCTTGGCGGAGGCCTTGATCTTGACGAGGCCACCGCCGGATGCGCCCTCGACCTCGATCGTGTCGAGATTGGCCTGCGCCTTTTCCATCTCGTTCTGGACGTTCTGCGCCATGGCGAGGATTTCATCGATATTCTTCATGCGTTGCTCCTTTGACCTGGCCACGATTCGAGCTGGGCGTCGGGAAACGCTGCCACCGCGGCCTTCATGATGGGGGATTCGAGAATAGCCTGGCGCACCGCGGCATCGGCGGCGTCCTGCGCCTCGCGCAACGTCGGCTCGCCGGGAGCGTCGACGATCGAGACCTTCCACGCGGTCCGCGTCACGCTCTTCAACAGCGTGTTGAGCTCGGCGAGCGTGTCGGCCGAGACCGGGCGGCTGCCGCTGAGGACGAATTCGGGCGGTGCATAGCTCACGACGCGGGCGCCGTGGCGCAACCGCGCGGCGATCGCGAGACCGCCCGATTCGTCGAGCAGGTCGACCAGCGCCTCGAACGTCGGCGGCAGGATCGGGCCGGTCGCGAGGGGTTCGGGCGCCTTCGCAGCGGATCTCGCGTTCCAAGGCGGTGCTTCGCCGGACGGAGGTGCAGGTGGTGGCGGCGGTGATGATGGTGCCGCCGAAGGAGCCGCGCCGCTGGCGATCTGCCGCGCCAACTCGCCGGGGTCGGGCAGCGTCGAGGCGTAGATCGCGCGCAACAGCGCCATCTCGGCGGCCTCGATCGGCAGCGCGGCCTTCGCGACCTCGTCATGGCCCTTGAGGAACAGCTGCCACAAACGGTGAAGCGCGGGATAGCCGAGCGATGCCGCCCATTCCTCGCGTGCCGCACGCTCCTCCATCGGCTGCGCGGCGTCCGCCGGCGTGCCGACCTTGGTCAGCGTGATGCCGTGGACGGTTTCGAGCAGCGAGCGCAGCACCGACAGCGGGTCGACGCCGTAATCATATTGGCGGCGCATCGAGGCGAGCGCCCCTGCCCCGTCGCCGGCGAGGATCAGCGTAAGCAGATCGCGCACCGCGCCGCGATCCGACAGCCCGAGCATTTGGCGCACCGCATCTGCCGTTACGCCGCCGCCTTCAAGCCCGGCATGCGCGATGGCCTGGTCGAGGATCGACAGCCCGTCGCGTGCGGAGCCTTCCGCGGCGCGGGCGATCAGCATCAGCGCCTCGGGATCGGCGGTGACGCCCTCTTCGGTCGAGACCCAGGCGAAGTGCTTGGCGAGCTGTTCGGCGGAAATACGGCGCAGGTCGAAGCGCTGGCAGCGCGAGAGGACCGTCACCGGGACCTTGTTCACTTCGGTGGTCGCGAACAGGAATTTCACATGGGGGGGCGGCTCTTCCAGCGTCTTCAGCAGCGCGTTGAACGCGTTCTTCGACAGCATGTGGACTTCGTCGATGATGTAGATCTTGAAGCGCGCGGTGACCGCCGAATAGCGCGACGCGTCGATGATCTCGCGGACGTCGTCGACGCCGGTGTGGCTGGCGGCGTCCATCTCGATCACGTCGATATGACGGCCCTCGGCGATCGCGCGGCAGGGTTCGCAGACGCCGCATGGGTCGATCGTCGGGCCACCGTCGCCTTCGGGGCCGATGCAGTTGAGCGCCTTGGCGATCAGGCGTGCGGTCGACGTCTTGCCGACACCGCGGACGCCGGTCATCAGGAAGGCGTGCGCGAGCCGGTCGCGCTTGATCGCGTTGCCGAGCGTCTGGACCATCGCGTCCTGCCCGATCAGCTCGGAAAAGGTCTGCGGACGGTATTTGCGCGCGAGGACGCGGTAGGCGGGGGCATCCGGTGTTTTAGCCGGCTGCGGGGGTTCGCCCAGGTCGAAGGAATCTGACATTGCGGTCGTCATAGCGGGTGCTGCCCGTGCTGTCGAAGGGGTCGGAAGTTCACAAAGTTCACACGCTGGGAAGGGTCTGCACTTCGACGTGCCCGGAGGCTGGCGATTGGATTGTCGGAACCTGTGATGTGGGCAGTGCCGGTCATGCGCGGCTTATGCCACAGCGCCGCGGCGTAGGACAATGATTTGGAACGTTGCGGGAACATCGGGCGTGGTTTTGACCCGGTTGCGCCTGGATTACTGGTTAGCTGAGAAGTTTAGAAATGCGCTGCGGCTTAGCCGCATCGTCAGACGGCGCTTTGCGCCGCTGGCCGCGCTCACATGTCGGAACGACATGTTCGCGGTGGGAGCCGGGACGACCCGTAGCTGAGTCGTTGTGGCTGCTTCCTTCCGGATCTGACCAAGTTGGCGACGACCACGTCCGCCCGACTCCCGCGGCGCATATGGCGGGGTCGGGCGGGATGATCAAGCCGCTTTAGCTTGAAGCGGGTTCAGCGCCCCGGCTCAACGGTTGTAGCGGACCGTGCGGCAGACGCGCTGGCGATGATGGTTGCGATAGACGTTGCGGCAGACCTGGCGCGTGCGGACGACATGGCGACGGTAGCCGGGGCGGCGGTCGTCATGGCGAACGACGGTGCGCTCATGGACGACGGTGCGCTGCGCCGAGGCTTCGGCCGCGATGCCGACGGGCGCGAGGCCGGTGAGTGCGACGAGACCGGCGGCGGCGATGGTGAACAACTTCATGATACTCTCCTTTTGGGTGCGGGGCCTCCCGACCCCGGCAACCTATGTTATCAAACTAAAGGCGTTCGTTACGGTTCCGTACTAGCGGCGGAAGCAGCGACGAACCGGGCCGTAATAGCCACGCTGTATCCGGCAGACGACGCGCGAGCGGCCGTATCCGCGGGGTCCCCGATAGCCGTAGCCGCCGCCACGATAGCCGTAGTCGCCACGATACCCGCCGCCATAGCCACGATAGCCGCGATCCCTGCCGCGCCAGCCGCGGTCACCGTGCCAGCCGCGATTGCCATGCCATCCGCGGTCGCCGTGCCAGTCGCCGCCGCGGCGGGGGCCGTCCCAGCCGTGGCGTTGCGCATCGGCGGGGGCCGAGGCGAACAGCGTCCCGGCGGCCAGCGCGCCGGCGGCGAACATTGCGATGATCTTCATGTCCGGTACTCCTCTCAAGACCTCGTACATTGAGGCGATGAGGGGATAATCCGCTCCCGGCCGTGCACGTTCCCTGAACCGGCCGTTGTCTTCCTGTAAGCTTTGCTGTCGTTTATTCCGGGATGCGGACGGTCAAGCCGTCGAGCGCTTCGGTCAGGCGGATCTGGCAGGCGAGACGACTGGTGCGCGTTGCGTTGTGCGCGAGATCGAGCATGTCCTCCTCGTCGTCGCTTGCTGGCGGCAGGCGGGCGAAGTCCGCGGGGTCGACGATCACGTGGCAAGTCGCGCAAGCGAGCTGGCCTTCGCAGGTACCTTCGAGCGGCTGGTTATGCGCCTGTGCGGCGTCGAGCAGGCGGTCGCCGGGGGTTGCGACGGTCGTCGTTGCGGTGCCGTCGCGGGCTATGAAGCGGACGATCATGGCCATTGCGCCTCGGCTGCGGCAACGATCGCATCGATCGCGTCGCGGAGTTCGGTTTCGGTTGTGTAGCGGCCGAAGCCGAGGCGGATGCTCGAGCGCGCCTGCACTTCGGTAAGGCCGATCGCGCGGAGGACGTGGCTGGAGCGGCCAGATCCGCTCGCGCAGGCGGACCCGGCGGAGAAGGCGATGTCGCGAAGGTCGGACATAAGGCGGTTCACGTCGAGGTTTGCGCGGCGGAGGTTGAGGTTGCCGTGGTAGCGATGTTCGGTCGAGCCGTTGATCGTCCAGCCGGGGCCGAGGCGGTCGAGCGCGAGCGACCAGAGGCGGTCGATGTGTGCAGCGTCCTGGTCTTTGCGATCCGCCATGAGTTGTGCGGCGGCGCCGAAGCCTGCGCAGAGTGCGGGTGACAGCGTGCCCGAGCGGCCGGGGGCTTCCTGCCCGCCGCCGTGCATCAGCGGCGCGAGGTCGATGCCGTCGCGGATCCAGAGTGCGCCGATGCCCTTAGGGCCGTGGATCTTGTGAGCTGAGATGGCAATCATATCGCAGCCAGATGGGATCGGAACGCGTCCGAACCCTTGGACAGCGTCGCAGAGCAAGGGCGCACCGGCAAAATCGGCCAACATGCTTAGGTCCTCAATCGGCTGGACCACCCCGATCTCGTTGTTGACCAACATGGCGGCAATCAACGAAACGCCGGGCATCGCTGCGTCAAACGCCGCATCGCGTTTGACGATGCCATTTGCACTAACCGGCAGCCGGGTCACGACACGCTTATCACTCTCGAGCGCCGCAACACTGTCGAGCACAGCAGCGTGTTCGGTGCCGATCGTCACGATATCGCCGGGTGCGGTTCCCTTGATGGCCCAGTTCAGCGCCTCGGTCGCGCCGCTGGTGAACGCAACGCGGCCGCCCGGGGGGAGCAACGCCGCAATCTGATCGCGCGCCACTTCAACCGCCGATTTGGCACGGCGGCCTTCGCGGTGTGGGGAATGCGGGTTGGCGTGCTGTGATTCGAGCCAGGGGAGCATTGCGGCGAGCGCTTCTGGCGCCAGCGGGGTGGTCGCCTGATAGTCGAGGTAGGTCATGCCCCCAGTCTCGCAGGGCGCTTTATGTCCGCCGCAATTCGCGTCCAGGCTTCGGCGAACTTCGCGACATCGTCCGGTGTCGTGGTCCAGCCAAAGCTGACGCGGACTAATTCGGCGGCGGCTTCGGGGGGATAGCCCATTGCGGCGAGGACGTGGCTTGGGCGCATGCTGCCCGACGAGCACGCGCTGCCCGCGGAGACGGCGAACCCGGCCATGTCGAGGCGGATCAGCTGGGCGGCGGAACTAACGCCGGGCATGCGGTAGGAGGCGATCGTGGGGATGCGGGGGGAGTTTTGCGCGACGATCTCGCCGCCGCCTGCGAGGATGGCTTGGTCGAGTTTGGCGCGAAGGTTGGCCATGTCGGCGAACCAGTCGCAAGGCGCTTCGAGTGCGGCGGCAAAGCCGAGCGCGCCGGGCAGGTTCTCGGTGCCGCCGCGGTAACCGCGCTCCTGCCCGCCGGTCGGGTCGAGCATCCCGAGATCGCGGACCAGCAGCGCGCCGATGCCGGGAGGGCCGCCGAGCTTGTGTGCGGAGACGATGATAAGGTCGGCTTCGGGGAGCGGGAGCTTGCCGGCGGTTTGGGAGCAATCGGCTATCCAGAGGCCGGTGGGGCGATCCTGGAGGACGCCGGTTTCGCTGTTCGCGGATTGAAGTGCGATCGTCTGGGTTCCCTCCCCGTTCGTGACGGTACCGCCGGCATCGACCTCCAGCATCACCGGCTGCTCGGCCGCGCGGAGGACCGCATCATGCTCTACCGCCGCCACCGCGACACCCGGGCGGCCACGCAGCGCCAGCGCTGCGGACTCGCTCGCGCCGCTGGTGAGGATCACCTGATGCGGCCAGTCCAGCGCCTGCGCGATCCGCTTCCGCGCGCCCTCCAGCGCAGCCCGTGCCGCCCGCCCCTCGGCATGCGGCGATGAGGGGTTCGCCCAGCGCGCCATGCCTTCCATCACCGCCGCGATCGCCTCGGGGCGCATCGGCGTGGTGGCGGCGTGATCGAGGTAGATACGCGAGTCGTTACGGGCCAGGGTCGGTTCCAATTGCGAAAAGGGGCTCGAACCCTATATAGCGTCGATAATCCGGCACTCCACCCGAGTGCGTATCCCAGCTCGCGAGTGCCTATGCCAGAAGTCATTTTCCCCGGTCCCGAAGGCCGTCTCGAAGGTCGTTTTGCGCCGGGACCACGTCCGCGTGCGCCCGTCGCGATGATCCTGCACCCGCATCCGTCGGCCGGCGGCACGATGAACAACGCGATCGTGCAGCAGTTGTACAAGACTTTCCAGCGGCGTGGCTTTGCGACGCTCCGGTTCAACTTTCGCGGCGTCGGCAAGAGCCAGGGCGTGTTCGATAACGGCGTTGGCGAACTGAGCGATGCGGCGAGCGCGCTCGACTGGGTGCAGAGCTTCCATCCTGAAGCGCAGACGACCTGGATCGCGGGTGTCAGTTTCGGCGCGTGGATCGGCATGCAGCTGCTGATGCGCCGGCCTGAGATCCGCGGGTTCATCTCGGTGGCACCGCCGGCGAACCTGTACGACTTCACGTTCCTCGCGCCGTGCCCGTCCTCGGGCATCATCATACAGGGCGAGGCCGACGAGGTCGCGACGCCTGGGGCGACGCAGAAGCTGGTGGATAAGCTGCGGACGCAGAAGCACATCACGATCCATCATGATACGATTCCGAAGGCTAACCACTTCTTCGAGCATGAGATGCCGGAATTGATGGGGTCGGTGGACAAGTATCTGGATATGCGGTTGGACCCGAACTCTCCGATCCGGTGATTTCCCTTCTTCCCTTGGGGAGAAGGTGGCGCGCCAGCGTCGGATGAGGGGGAGTTGGGGATCGATACGCTCTCCCCAACTCCCCTCTCCCTTCCCACCGCAAGCGCGGCGGGCCCCTTCCCTCTCCCCGGAGGGGCGAGGGAGTCAGAGTGTCCAGATGGCTACGTTGGCTAGCAGGACTGCGGCCATTATCAGCATCAGAACGCCTTTTTTCGTATCGCGCTTCTTCACGATCAGCGCGATGCCGCCGATCAGGCAGGCGAACATGCCCAGCATTGCTATTGCAGGCGCGGCGGCGGCGATGGATGTCAGTGCGGGGTTCATGCAGCTATTGCCTTCGCGTAGGCGGCGAGGTCGACGTTGCCGCCGGACAGGATGACGAGCAGACCGGGTTCGAGCTTCACCTTGCCGGAAAGGACCGCCGCCAGCCCGACCGCGCCGCCGGGTTCGATCACCAGACGCAATTTCTCCGCTGCCCAGCGCTGCGCCACGGCGATCTCCGATTCACTGACCGCTACGCCTGTAGCGTCGCGGCGGGAGAGGACGTCGAAGGTCAGTGGCGATACGCGCAAGGTCTGGAGCGAATCGCAGGCGGTCGGCGGCGGGTTGGGGCCGACGGGTTCGATCCACGATGCCTCCAGCGACCGCCGCATGTCGTCCCAGCCTTCGGGCTCGACGACGGTGATCGCGCTGTCCTTCAAGGCCAGCGCGATCCCTGCCGACAGGCCGCCGCCACCGCAGGGGATGACGATGCGGCTCGGCACGCCCAACCCGAGCGCCGCCATTTGCGCGGCCGCTTCGATCCCCGCGCTCCCTTGCCCCTCAATGATCCACGGATCGTCGAAGCTCGGCACCAGCGTTGCGCCCCGCGCTTCGGCCAGCACTGCGGCGATCGTCTCGCGGCTTTCGGTGGCGCGGTCGTAGGTGACCACCTCCGCGCCCAGCGCCAGGGTCGACTCGCGCTTCAGGCGTGGCGCGTCCGACGGCATCACGATCGTCGCTGCGATGCCCAGCCGTTTTGCCGCCCACGCCACCCCCTGCGCGTGATTGCCCGACGAGAACGCGACGACGCCTTTTTGTCGCGTCGCCTCGTCCAATGCGGTGAGCCGATGCCACGCGCCGCGAATCTTGAAGGCGCCGATTGGTTGCAACGACTCGGCCTTGAAAGCGACCGTTACGCCCTTGATTTCACTGATGAACAGCGGCGTCGGCGGGAGGATGCGGGCGATCTTTTCCGCGGCGTCCCGCACACCCGCTCGCGTCGGTTGTCGCAAAATCGTCACACACCGTCTCCTATCCGCCAAACGCTATTTACATGGGGGGCGCGTAACCCTAGATCGCGCTTCCGCTGCCCCATGGGACTTCCAACCGCAAGGCAGTGTTTTTGTAATTTGTCTCAGGACATTGGAGGTCCCTTGAATTGGTCAAGCATCATATCGCGCTGGGGTTAGCGAAAGCCCATTCGACCGCCGACACCTCCCACATCGGGAGCGGCATCGACATCGCTAAAGGGCGTCCGGTCAATCCGGTCACGCTCGTTCGTCCGCACGCTGCTGCGCGCGCCGCTCGGTTCTTCGTCGAGAAGTTCCCGGGTCGCTCGATGTATGCGGTGAAGGCGAACCCGTCTCCCGAACTCCTGCAGATCCTGTGGGACAATGGCATCACGCATTACGACGTGGCGTCGATCGCCGAAGTGCGCCTGGTCGCACGGACGCTTCCCGAGGCCACGCTGTGCTTCATGCACCCGGTCAAGGCCGAGGAAGCGATCGCTGAGGCGTATTTCACGCACGGCGTCCGCACCTTCAGCCTCGACAGCCTGGAAGAGCTCGACAAGGTCGTTCGCGCCACTCGCGAAGCTTCCGATCTGACGCTCTGCGTACGGTTGCGCGTGTCTTCGGAGCATTCGAAGCTGTCGCTGGCGTCGAAGTTCGGTGCGGCACCGCATGAAGCCAAGGAGCTGCTGTTCGCGGCGCGCCAGGCAGCGGACGCACTCGGCATCTGCTTCCATGTCGGTTCGCAGGCGATGACCCCGGAGGCCTATTCGAACGCGATGGAGCGCGTCCGTGCGGCGATCGTCGAGGCGGCGGTCACGGTCGACGTCATCGACGTCGGCGGCGGCTTCCCGTCCTCGTATCCCGGCATGGAGCCCCCGCCGCTCGAGCATTTCTTCGAGACGATCCATCGTGCGTTCGAATCGCTGCCCGTCAGCTATTCGTCCGAACTGTGGTGCGAGCCGGGCCGGGCGCTGTGCGCGGAATATTCGTCGATCATCGTGCGCGTCGAGAAGCGTCGCGGGACCGAGCTGTACATCAACGACGGTGCGTATGGCGCGCTGTTCGATGCGGCGCATATCGGCTGGCGTTTCCCGACCGAGCTGCTTCGTGAGCCGGACAGCCGCGCGAAGGACATGGAGTTCAGCTTCTATGGTCCGACGTGCGACGACATGGACTATATGGTCGGCCCGTTCATGCTGCCCGCGGACACGCAGGCCGGCGATTATATCGAGATCGGCATGCTCGGCGCCTACGGTTCGGCGATGCGGACTGCGTTCAACGGGTTCGGATCGGACGAGACGGTGATCGTGACGGACGAGCCGATGGTCTCGCTGTATGATGAACGCTTCCAGGACCTCGCGTCGAACGTCGTCAAGCTGTAACCAACACTAAGTAATCGTTCGCTCTTCGTCTTCCCCTCCCGCTCGCGGGAGGGGACCGAGGGGTGGGCGCGCGTTTTCCACATCCGGCGCGTTCGCGGTGAGCGGGCGCCCACCCCCTAGCCCCCTCCCGCAGGCGGGAGGGGGGATCAGGAGAAATTAGACATGACCGAAGACACCCGCATCGACGCGCAGCGCAAGGCGGAACTCCTTTCCACCACCGTCGAGCATATCGACATCACCAGCTTCGACGCGCGGCCGATCGTCGACGCGATGAAGAAGATGTCGTTCACCAGCCGCGATCTCGGCCGTGCGACCGACATCTACAACCAGATGCTGGCCGACAAGGACTGCACGATCTTCCTCGTGATCGCGGGCTCGACGAGCGCCGGCGGTTGCATGGACCTTTATGCCGAACTGCTGCGCAACAACATGATCGACGGCATCGTCGCGACCGGCGCGACCATCGTCGACATGGATTTCTTCGAGGGCCTCGGCCACAAGCATTATCAGGCGCTCGAAGTGCCGCACGACGACGTGCTGCGCTCGCTGATGATCGACCGGATCTACGACACGTACATTGACGAGGAAGAGCTCCAGCACGTCGATCACACGATCTTCGAGATCGCCGAGACGCTCGAGCCACGCGCCTATTCCAGCCGCGAGTTCATCCGGGAGATGGGCAAGTACCTCGTCGAGCACGGCAAGAAGGAGAACAGCCTCGTCAAGCTCGCTTACGAGCATGACGTGCCGATCTTCTGCCCGGCGTTCGTCGATTCGTCGGCGGGCTTCGGCCTGGTCAAGCATCAGGTCGACGCGGTGAAGGCGGGCAAGCCGTACATGGTCCTCGACGCGATCGCCGACTTCCGCGAGCTGACCGAGATCAAGATCAAGGCAGGCACCACCGGGCTGCTTATGATCGGCGGCGGCGTGCCGAAGAACTTCATCCAGGACACCGTCGTCTGCGCCGAGATCCTCGGTCACGACGACGTCCAGGTGCACAAGTATGCGGTGCAGATCACCGTCGCCGACGTGCGCGACGGTGCATGCTCGTCCTCGACGCTGCAGGAAGCGGCTTCGTGGGGCAAGGTGAACACGGGGATCGAGCAGATGGTGTTCGCCGAGGCGGGTTCGGTGATGCCGCTGCTGGCGTCGGATGCGTATCATCGTGGGCTCTGGAAGGACCGTCCGGTCCGCAAGTGGGGCGCAAGCTTCGACTAGGCCTGAATCTACGATCCTCCCCCGCAAGGGGGAGGTGGCAGGCGCTCGCCTGACGGAGGGGGAGGACAAGGAGCCGACGTAATTGCCGCCGCCCCCTCCGCCGCTTCGCGCCACCTCCCCCTGGCGGGGGAGGATTAGAGATACCGTTGCCCCCTCCGGGCAATTGATGCAGCCTCCTCCGGATAACCGGGGGAGGCTTTTTCATGCACAGCGACATCCTGCGACCAATGGTCGTGCTGATCGCGTGGACGCTCGTGATGCTGGGCTGGACGCTTGCGACGCGGTTGCCGGCGATGAAGGCGGCCGGCGTCGACATGGCCAAGCTCGTCGGCACCAAGGCGTCCGACGCGGATCGATCGCTGCCGCCCCAAGTCCAGTGGAAAGCGCACAACTACAATCACCTGATGGAACAGCCGACACTGTTCTACGCGGCGTGCGTCGTTCTCGCGCTCAGCGGCACGGGCAACGGCGTCAACGCAAGGATCGCCTGGGCCTATGTCGGGCTGCGGATCGCGCACAGCCTTGTCCAGGCAACCAGCAACCGCGTCAGGGCCCGCTTTCTCTTCTTCACGCTGTCGAGCCTGATGCTCGTTGCGCTCACGCTGCATGCCGCGCTCGCCGTGTTTTGAGAAAGCCCGCGAATAATCGCCGATCGCGGCGCCCGCCCCTCCCCGAACGCAATCCGATCGTCTAGGATTTGGCCATGACCTTCGATCGCCGTTCGCTGCTCACCCTCCCCCTCGCCGCCGGGCTGGCGCTTCCTGCATTCGCGCGAAGCGGTGCGCAGTTCACGGCTGCTCAGCCTCGCGCGACGGACGTGCCGATGTGGCCGCCCGCGGAACGGTTCGCGCTATGGCCAGGTATCCCGCCAGGCGCGCCGAACCCGCTGCCGGTGCCGCAGCCGCGCATGCCGCGCTACCCCGACGGGTATCGCGATTTCCAGATGCGCGGCGTGGTGCGGCCCGAGGTCGGCGTGTTCCGCCCGGCTCGGCCAGACGGGCGCGCGGTCCTGATCGTGCCCGGCGGCGGCTATTCGATCACGTCGCTGCGCAACGAGGGCATCGACGTAGCGCGCGTCCTGAACGGTTTCGGCATCGCCGCGTTCGTGCTGAGCTACCGCCTGCCCGGCGAAGGCTGGGCGGACCGCGCCGACGTCCCGCTCGCCGACGCACAGCGCGCGATGCGGTTGATCCGTGCCAATGCGCGCGTCTACGGGATCAGGGCGGAGAAGCTCGGTGTTCTCGGTTTCTCGGCAGGCGGGCACCTTGCGGGGTCTGTGGCGGTTCTTCACGAGTTCAAGGCGTATCGCCCTGTCGATGCCGCCGACCGGCACTCTGCGCGTCCCGCCTGGGCGGGGCTCATGTACGCGGTCTCGAACATGGATCCCGGCCGTAGTCACGGCGGATCGCGTGCGAACCTGCTCGGTCCCGATCCGCTGCCCGCGGTCCAGGCGCGTTATGCGATCGACCGACAGTTGAAGGCTGGCGACCCGCCACTGTTCCTCGTGCATGCCGAGGACGACAACACGGTCCCGGTCGCCAACAGCGTCGATACGCTTGCCGCCGCTCGCCGTGCAGGCATCCCCGCCGAGGCGCATTTCCTCCAGCATGGCGGACACGGCTTCGGCACGCGCCTGTCGCCTCGTTCGCCTGGGTCGTTGTGGCCGCAATTGTTCGATCGCTGGATGGGCGAACTGGTCGCTGGCTGACGACGGTGGGTCAGCATAACGGACCTATCCGTCGTGACCAACGTTTGTCCTGAAAGATCAGGAGAGCGCGATGACTAGTCCGCATGCCGAACCCCGCGATGTCTTCCATGAAAATGGCGAGGTCGTGATCGACGGGCCGGACGGGGCAGTCATCGCTATGACGCCCGAAGCGGCGTTGCGTACCGCCGGTCGGCTGGATGAGGCAGCGCTAGACGAATTGATAGCGCGGGCGCAGCGATCTGGTGATGCGGATTGAGCCGATCGGTCGCGCCGGTCAGCGAGACGTAACCGCCAGTCGACCGTCTGAAGTGATCGTGGCGGTCACGTGCAGATAATCGTCTATCCGCGGATGAAGCGTATCGAGCCGGTGGCTCGTTCCATGAGTCGCCGTGATCACCAGGACATCCGCACCCGCTGCCTCGCCAGCCGTGATGCCAGCAGGGGCATCCTCGAACACCAGGCAATCGCTCGCCGAGACGCCGAGTCGTTCGGCTGCGACCAGGAAACAATCGGGTGCGGGCTTGCCGTTGGGGATGTCGTCCGCGGCAATCATCGTCGCGGGGATCGGCAGGCCGGCGGCCTTGAGGCGGACTTCGGCTAGCGCCCGAGGGGCAGACGTGACGATCGTCCAGCGCTCCGGGGGCAAGCTGGCCAGGAATGCGGGGGCACCGGCGATCGGTTCGATATCGCCGACGTCGAGCATCTCGGCGGCGGTGATCGCGGCTGCCTCGGCGACCGGGTCGACGCCGGGGAGGTTGAGGCGTCGGACCGTCTCGACCGATTGCACGCCGTGGATCGTCGGCACGAACGTTGCTGCGTCGAGGCCGTGTGCGATCGCCCATTTGGTCCAGGTTCGCTCGGCGGACGCGATCGATGTGAGGATCGTGCCGTCCATGTCGAACAGGAATGCGGCGTAGGTGTGGGTCGGGAGGATCATTCGGGTGCTCGTGGGGGAGGTTGGGCGGTTGATCAAGGAAGTTTGGTTCAGCGATCCGCACCACCCCGGCGAAGGCCGGGGCCCAATTGGCATGTCCTAGGTAACGGCGCGCCGCCCTTATTCAATATCGTCCCCCACTTGGGCCCCGGCCTTCGCCGGGGTGGTGGTGGTTTGTGGGAAGCGGCGCAGCCTCAATCAACCACACAAAGAAAAGGCCGCTCCGGTTTCCCGAAGCGGCCTGTATTCCTACACCAAGCTAAAGCTTAGATGTCGTCACCGAGTGCGCCCTTGACGCTGCCCTTGACGTTCTGCGCAGTGCCCTTGGCCTGCTGCGCTTCGCCTTCGGCTACCAGCTTCTCGTTGTCGGTCGC
Organism: Sphingomonas faeni; assembly: GCF_003053745.1. Lineage (GTDB taxonomy): Bacteria > Pseudomonadota > Alphaproteobacteria > Sphingomonadales > Sphingomonadaceae > Sphingomonas > Sphingomonas faeni. The sequence continues at coordinate 98,884 of NZ_QAYE01000008.1, forward strand.
CTTGCCGACGGCTTCCTTGACGTTGCCTGCAACCTTGTTGCCTGCTGCTGCGACCTTGTCGGTGAACTCGCCCATCAGAGCCTCCACTTGCTTATGCGGGCCCGCCAACCGGGCCGCTTGAACTTGCTCTGGTATAACGGCCGTCTTTACCGTGGGTTCCGTGACGTTTGCGTCATGACCTGCTTTGCGATCAGGCGGGTCAGATCAACCCCGCCAATGGGCTCGAGGGATCGGCATAGCGACGCTGTCCCATCCGCCCCGCGCGGTACGCGAGCCGCCCCGATTCGACCGCGGCCTTCATCGCGGCGGCCATCATCAGCGGGTCCTTTGCCTCGGCGATCGCGGTGTTCATCAGCACGCCGTCGCAGCCAAGCTCCATCGCCACCGCCGCATCCGACGCGGTGCCGACGCCGGCATCGACCAAGACGGGCACCCCTGCCCCCTCGACGATCAGCCGGATCGTCACGCGGTTCTGGATGCCGAGCCCCGAACCGATCGGTGCGCCCAGCGGCATGATCGCGACCGCGCCGGCGTTCTCGAGGCGCTTCGTCGCGATCGGATCGTCGACGCAATAGACCATCGGCTTGAAGCCTTCGTTGGCCAGGATCTCGGTGGCGCGGAGCGTCTCGACCATGTCGGGATAGAGCGTCTTCGCCTCGCCGAGCACTTCGAGCTTCACCAGCTCCCAGCCGCCCGCCTCACGCGCCAGCCGCAGCGTGCGAATCGCCGACTCGGCATCGAAGCAGCCGGCGGTGTTGGGGAGGTAGGTGATCTTCTTCGGGTCGATGAAGTCGGTCAGCATCGGCGCGTTGCGATCCGACACGTTGACGCGGCGGACGGCGACCGTGACGATTTCCGCGCCCGATGCCTCGACCGCGGCGGCGTTCTGCGCGAAATCCTTGTACTTGCCGGTGCCGACGATCAGCCGCGACTTGAACGTCTGGCCCGCGACCGTCCAGCTGTCCTCGTGGTCGCCGCCTCCGACGAAATGCACGATCTCCAGGTCGTCGCCATCCTCGACCATCACGTCCGCCAAGGTCGAGCGCGGCACGACCTCCATGTTGCGCTCGACCGCGATCTTCTCCGGCACGAGCCCCAGCTCGGTAGCGAGCCCTGCGAGGCTGAGCCCGGCGGAGACGCGCTTGTGCTCGCCGTTGACGGTGATCGAGACGGTGCCATCGGAATGGGGCATGCAAAACTTTCCGTTCGTTTCGAGCGAAGTCAAAAACCACCCGTCCGCTGCCGGTCTCATGTCTCGACTTCGCTCGACACGAACGGGTAAGAGTGGGACGACGCATATAGGGGGTCGTTTGCCGACCCCGCAACCAGGAGCTGCCCTTGCCCGAGACCGTCACTGCGACAGTGTTCGTCCTGAACGGCCCCAACCTCAACCTGCTGGGAACGCGCGAGCCGGAAATCTATGGCGACGAGACGCTCGACGACATTGCCGGGATGCTGGAGGACCGCGCCCGCGAGCTCGACCTGGAGATCGACATGCGCCAGTCGAATCACGAGGGGCACCTCGTCGATTGGATCCAGGAGGCGCAGGCGCGCGGTGCGAAGGCGGTGATCCTCAACGCGGGTGCGTTCACGCATACCTCGGTCGCGGTGCACGATGCGATCAAGGGTGTGAAGACGCCGGTGATCGAAGTGCATCTTTCCAATCCCCACACCCGTGAATCGTTCAGGCATGTGAGTCTGGTCGGTCAGGCGGCGAAGGGCACGATCGCGGGTTTCGGCGCGCTTTCGTATCTGCTTGCGCTTGAAGCCGTCGCACGGTTCTGACAGGAGGCCCCGCCATGAACGATACAACTGAAAACACGGGCGCAATGCAGGTCGACGTGACCCTGGTGCGCCAGCTCGCCGAACTGCTCGACACCACGCAGCTGACCGAGATCGAGGTCGAGGACGGCTCGCGCCGGATTCGCGTCGCGCGCAAGGCCGCCCAGGCAGCGCCCGTCGCGCATTACGCGCCGGCGCCCGCTCCTGCCCCCGTCTCGGCGCCACTGTCGATTCCGCAGGCCGAGGTCGGCGCGTCCGCTCCGGCGATCAGCGCGAGCGCAGTCAAGTCGCCGATGGTCGGCACGGTCTATCTCGCCGCCAATCCCGAGGCGAAGCCGTTCTCGACCGTCGGCCAGAAGGTCAACGCCGGCGACACGCTGCTGATCATCGAGGCGATGAAGGTGATGAACACGATCGTCGCGCCGTCGGCCGGCACGGTGACCGCGATCCTGGTCGAGAACGGCCAGCCGGTCGAGTTCGACCAGCCGCTGGTCGTGGTGGAATAATGCCGCAAATCAAGAAGCTGCTCATTGCGAATCGCGGCGAGATCGCGCTGCGGATCCACCGTGCCTGCCATGAGATGGGCATCAAGACGGTCGCGGTGCACTCGACCGCCGATGCCGACGCGATGCACGTCCGGCTCGCCGACGAGGCGATCTGCATCGGACCGCCGTCCGCCGCAGACAGCTATCTGAACATCCCGAACATCATCTCGGCCGCCGAAATTAGCGGCGCGGACGCGATCCATCCGGGCTACGGCTTCCTCAGCGAGAACGCGCAGTTCGCCGAGATCGTCGAACTGCACAACATCCTGTTCGTCGGACCCAAGCCCGAGCACATTCGGACGATGGGCGACAAGGTCCAAGCGAAGCGCACCGCGGGCGCTCTCGGGCTGCCGCTCGTCCCCGGGTCTGACGGCGCGATCAGCGACATCGCCGAGGCCAAGCGCATCGCCGAGGACATCGGCTATCCGGTGATCATCAAGGCCGCTAGCGGCGGCGGTGGTCGCGGGATGAAGGTCGTCAACGATCCCGACGATCTCGAAACGCAGATGCAGCAGGCCGGCAGCGAGGCGAAGGCCGCGTTCGGCGACGCCACCGTCTACATGGAAAAATACCTCGGCAATCCGCGGCATATCGAATTCCAGATCTTCGGCGACGGTGAGGGTAACGCGATCCACCTGGGCGAGCGCGACTGCTCGCTCCAGCGCCGCCACCAGAAGGTGCTTGAGGAAGCCCCCTCGCCGATTATCACCGCCGAAGAGCGCGAGCGGATGGGCGGGATCGTCGCCAAGGCGATGGCCGACATGGGGTATCGCGGCGCGGGGACGATCGAGTTCCTGTGGGAAGCGGGCGAATTCTACTTCATCGAGATGAACACCCGGCTTCAGGTCGAGCATCCGGTCACCGAGATGATCACCGGGCTGGACTTGGTGCGCGAGCAGATCCGCGTGGCCGAGGGTCATCCGTTGACGCTCCGCCAGGAAGACGTCCAGTTCCGCGGTCATGCGATCGAGTGCCGCATCAACGCCGAGGACCCGCGCACGTTCGCGCCGTCGCCGGGGCTGGTGAAGGTGTATCACGCGCCGGGCGGGATGCACGTCCGCGTCGATAGCGGGCTGTATGCGGGGTACCGCGTGCCGCCTTACTATGATTCGATGATCGCCAAGTTGATCGTCTACGGGACGACCCGGCAGGGCGCGTTGCGGCGGTTACGGCGTGCGTTGGAGGAGATGGTGATCGAGGGCGTCACGACGACGATTCCCTTGCATCGTGCGTTGCTCGACGATCCCGAGTTCCAGGAGGGTGCGTATACGATCAAGTGGCTGGAAGAGTGGTTGGCCAAGCAGGGGGCGTGAGCGCCTGACTTCACCCCTCCCTAGAAGGGAGGGGCCGGGGGTGGGTCGGCTCGGGGCGGGCCGGACGTTCCCTCGAAACCGACCCACCCCCTACCCCTCCCTTCCAGGGAGGGGAGTTTTAACGGAGCATTCGTGAAGGCGACGATCTACCACAACCCGCGCTGCTCGAAGTCCCGCGAGGCACTCGCGCTGCTGCAAGGGGCGGGGGCGGACGTCACGATCGTCGAATACCTAAAGAACCCGCCCTCCCGCGCGGAGCTCGTCCGCCTCTACGACCGCGCGGGCATGACGCCGCGCCAGGGGCTTCGCATGGCCGAGGACGGCGCCAAGGCCGTCAAGCATGGCGATGCCGAGGCGATCCTCGATGCGATGATGATCGATCCGCTGCTGATCGAGCGCCCGCTGGTCGAGACCGACAAGGGCGTCAGGCTCGGCCGCCCGATTGCGCGGCTGCACGAGATCCTGTGATCGGCTCCCCTGCCCTTGGATTGCGCACGCACCGCCTAGGTGCCGGAATTTCGGGCAGTGAAATCAACGATATTCCGCGGTTGCCCGAGGGCGCTGCGGCTGGCACGCTTGGTGCAAGGCGCCCTTCAGGGCGGACGGCTCGCTCGCAAGGGCGAGGGTTTCAACGACAATCGGGGGCGTACCTGTGAAAAAGATCGAAGCCATCATCAAGCCGTTCAAGCTGGATGAGGTGAAGGAAGCGCTGCACGAGATCGGCGTGAGCGGCATCACCGTGACCGAGGCCAAGGGTTTTGGCCGGCAGAAGGGCCACACCGAACTGTACCGCGGCGCAGAATATGTCGTCGACTTCCTGCCCAAGGTGAAGCTCGAGGTCGTCGTCGAGGACGGGCTCGCGCAACGCGTCGTCGAGGCGATCGCCGCGGCCGCACAGACCGGCCGGATCGGCGACGGCAAGATCTTCGTCATCCCGGTCGAGAGCGCGCTTCGCATCCGCACCGGCGAGCGCGACGACGACGCAATCTAGTTCCTAGCCACGCATATTGCGTTGACGACGAGTGACGACATCGTCATTTGACGCGACGCAACATTGTGTGGAAATTTCGTTCCATACCGCAATTAGATTCCCCGCATGATGCGGCGGAAATCTCAAAACGAAGGGCAAGCATCATGGCGAATTCGGCCTCCGACGTTCTCAATATGATCAAGGACCAGGAGATCGAGTGGGTCGATCTGCGGTTCACCGATCCCAAGGGCAAGTGGCAGCATCTGACGATGGTCGCCAGCCTGATCGGCGAAGACGAGCTGACCGACGGCCTGATGTTCGATGGCTCGTCGATCGAGGGCTGGAAGGCGATCAACGAGAGCGACATGACGCTCAAGCCCGATCTCGACGCGGTCTATGTCGATCCGTTCTCGGCGACGCCGATGATGATCCTGATCTGCGACATCGCCGATCCGTCGACCGGCGAGCTCTACGCGCGCGATCCGCGCTCGACCGCCAAGCGCGCCGAGGCGTATCTGCTGACCACCGGCGTCGGCGACACCGTCTATGTCGGCCCCGAAGCCGAATTCTTCATGTTCGACGACGTCCGCTTCGAGAACAGCTATTCGACCAGCTATTACAAGATCGACGACATCGAGCTGCCGGGCAATTCGGGTCGCGAATATGAGGGCGGCAACCTCGGCCACCGTCCGCGCGCCAAGGGCGGTTACTTCCCGGTCGCACCGGTCGACTCGGCCGTCGACATCCGCGGCGAGATGGTCTCGACGATGATCGAGATGGGCCTGCCCTGCGACAAGCACCACCACGAGGTCGCGGCCGCACAGCATGAGCTGGGTCTGACCTTCGGCACGCTGACGCAGACCGCGGATCGCATGCAGATTTACAAGTACGTCGTCCACCAGGTCGCGCATGCGTACGGCAAGACCGCGACGTTCATGCCGAAGCCGATCAAGGAGGACAATGGTTCGGGGATGCACACGCATTTCTCGATCTGGGAAGGCAAGACGCCGCTGTTCGCCGGCAACGGCTATGCGGGCCTGAGCGACATGTGCCTGTATTTCATCGGCGGCATCATCAAGCATGCCAAGGCGGTCAACGCGTTCACCAACCCGTCGACCAACAGCTACAAGCGCCTCGTCCCCGGCTACGAAGCGCCGGTGCTGCTCGCCTATTCGGCGCGCAACCGCTCGGCATCGTGCCGCATTCCGTACGGCACCGGCCCCAAGGCGAAGCGCGTCGAAGTGCGCTTCCCGGACGCGCTGGCCAACCCGTATCTCGCTTATGCGGCGCTGATGATGGCGGGCATGGACGGCATCCTCAACAAGATCCATCCGGGCGAGGCGATGGACAAGAACCTGTACGACCTGCCGCCGGCAGAGCTCGCGCAGGTCCCGACTGTCGCGGGTTCGCTCCGCGAGGCGCTCGAATGCCTGCTGGCGGATCACGACTTCCTGCTGAAGGGCGACGTGTTCTCGAAGGATCAGATCGAGAGCTATGTAGAGATCAAGTACGCCGAGGTCGCGCGTTGGGAGATGACGCCTAGCCCGGTTGAGTATGACATGTACTACAGCGGCTGAGCTGCCGAGCCGGCAGCGGTGCGCGAGAGCGCACAGCCGCTGTCGGCCGGCGTCGCGTGTAGCGACGACCGACGGCGTGGCTTTGCCACGTCGCTGAATTGAGAAGAGGGCGCGCGGAGCAATCCGGGCGCCTTTTTCCGTGGATCCTCCCCTGCAAGGGGAGGTGGCTGGCGCAGCCAGACGGAGGGGTATCGCCGCTCTTGATAGGGCGGATACCCCTCCGTCAGCCAAGAAGCTGCCACCTCCCCTTGCAGGGGAGGAACAAGTTTCGTGCGTCCGCGCCAACAATGTTTCCCGCGAAGGCGGGGACCCAGTCTGGGCTCCCGCCTTCGCGGGAGAACAAGAGGGGGTAGCCTCGGTTAACTTCGCGCCTTGGGTCCGATTGATCGACCGCTAGAGCCACCCATATCCCAATCGCAACGCACCGCCCCCAAAACCCAAGGAACACCCGTGACCGAAGACAGCGGCAACAGCGCCGGACGCGCGATCCCCAGCGGCCGCCTCGCCCGTCTCGGCGTCTTCGGCAAACTCGCTGGCGGCGTCGCCGGCGGAGTCGTCGCAGAAGGCGCCCGCCGTCTCGCCAACGGAGAACGCCCCAAGATCGGCGACCTCCTCCTTACCCCCGCCAACGCCACGCGCGTCGCCGACCGGCTCTCTCACCTCCGCGGCGCAGCGATGAAGCTGGGGCAGATGATCTCGATGGACGCGGGCGACATGCTGCCGCCCGAACTCGCGACCATCCTCGCGCGCCTGCGCAACAACGCGAACCACATGCCGCCGCAGCAACTCGACCGCGTGCTCGCCGCCGAATGGGGCAAGGACTGGCGCCGCCGGTTCGCGCATTTCCAGGCGCACCCTGTCGCCGCCGCCTCGATCGGCCAGGTCCACCGCGCGCGCCTGCCCGACGGCACCGAGCTGGCGATCAAGGTCCAGTATCCCGGCGTGAAGGAGAGCATCGACGCCGACGTCGACAACGTCGCGACGCTGCTGCGCGTATCGGGCATGCTCCCCAAGTCGCTCGATATCGCGCCGTTGCTCGACGAGGCGAAGAAGCAGCTCCACGAGGAGGCCGATTACCTCCGCGAAGCGCAGATGCTCGCGCGCTACGGCGACCTGCTCGCCGACCAGTCGCAGTTCGTCGTGCCCGCGCTCTACTCCGAGCTCACCACGCCACGCGTCCTTGCGATGAGCTTCGTCACCGGTGTGCCCGTCGAGACGCTGGAGACCGCGCCGCAGGACGTCCGCGACCGCGTGATGCACGACCTGATCTCGCTCGTGTTGCGCGAACTGTTCGACTGGCGGCTGATGCAGACGGATCCGAACTTCGCCAACTACCGCTGGCAGCCCGAGGCGGAAAAGCTCGTTCTGCTCGATTTCGGCGCCGCCCGCCCCCTTCCTGCCGAGACCGGTGAAGGGTATCGCCGCCTGCTCACCGCGGCCCTCGCCGGCGACCGCGACGCGGTCCGCGAAGCCGCGATCGCCGCCGGCTTCCTCGGCGAAGCGGCCGTTCTCCAGCATCGCGCACTGGTCGACCGGATGATCGACGTCATCCTCGTCGAACTCTCCAAGCCTGGCCCGTTCGACTTCGGCGATCGCGCCTTCGTCGGCGTGCTCCGCGAACAGGGCACCGAGATCGCACGCGACCGCGATACTTGGCACCTGCCCCCGATCGACACGCTGTTCGTCCAGCGCAAGATCAGCGGCACCGCCCTGCTCGCCGCTCGCCTCAAGGCGCGGGTCGACATTCGCACGATGGTCGCCGCTTATTGTGGCGACACGTCATCGTGAGGATTAGTGCAGTTTCAGTGCCCGCTTCACGCCGGCCCAGCTGACGTACTTGAAGTTCTGCGTGGCTGGGGCGTTGTCGCCGTCCTGTGCGACGAACAGGCCCTGGGGGTAGGCGGGGCCAAAGTTGCCGAGCATCAGTTCGATTCCGTCGGTATCGCTGGTCCCGTCGATCGCGCCCCCGCCGATGCGGAAGCGCCCGGCATAGGTGACGCCCGGCAGGCGGTAGAGCGTGTAGGCGTTGTCGCCCTGGCTCGACACGACGAGATAGCCGCCGTTCCTGCCCGACGGGGCGAGCGCTAGGCCCTCCGCGTCGGCGACCAGCGTCTTGCCGTCGACCTTGGAGATCGCGGTTGCGGTGACCGGAGCGGTTGGGTCTGCGTCGAAGCGCCAGAGGCCGACATCTTCTTCCGCCACATAGAGCTGCCCGGTGCGGTCGTCGACGACGCAGCCCTCGGACTGGGTGCCGAGCTTCATCGAGCGGACCGTCGCGACCTTGGGCGTTGCGCCGGAGAGGTCGATCGCGACCTGGTCGATGCGGCCGTCCTTTAGCACGATGAAGCCGAACAGCGCGTGGTCGCGCGCGCGGGTCCAGAGGCACATGCCGTAGGCCTCGCCCGGACCGACCGGGAAGCGGCCGAGCGGGATGAGCTTCGCCGCCGCCGTGTCGAGCGTGAACAGAGAGACGTGTGCGGTGGCGATGTCGGCCCGGTCGCTGGCAGCGGCGATCACGCGCGTCCCGACATCGCGCAGATCGACGTTGTTGAGCCGCGCGGCCGGGGTGAAGCTGAGGCGTTTCCCCGTCAGGCTGTAGACGTGGATGCCCGCCTTCTTGTCGGTGCCGATGACGAGGCTCTTCGCCGGATCGGAAGCGTTGCGCCAGATCGCGGGATCGTCCGCGGCATCGGCGGCGGTGTCGACCGGGGCGGTCTCGGCGGTCGCCGCGACTGTCGGCGCCTCGACTGCCACCGGGGTCGAGGTGGTCGCGCATCCCGCGAGCAGTAACGCAGCAAAGGGAAGCGCGCGCATCAGAACGTCACCCGCACGCCGCCGGTGTAGCGCCGGCCGAACGTCTCATGCTCGATCGTGTAGGCCGACGATCCGACATAGCGACGGCCCGGACCGTTCAGGAGGTTGGCAAAATCGCCGTAGATCTCGACATTGCCGTTGATCGCATAGCGGACGGACGCGTCGAGTTCGTTGTCCTTCGCCCAGTAGAAATCGCCGCCGTCGACGCCACGGACCGTGCCGCCTACGTCCGCCACCGCACCGATTGCATCGAGCCATGCCGACCGGTTCTGGTACGAAACGCGGGCCGAGAAGCCGTATTTCTCGTAATAGGCGATCAGATTGTAGATCGCATCCGATGCGCCGGGCAGCGGCACCTTGCGCGTCGGCGAATCAAGGCCGGCGGGCGTATCGGCGCGGCTCTTGTTGATCGTAGCGTTCAGCTGGACACCGAAGCCCCCCATCCATTCGGGCAGGCCCAAGGCGGCGGTGAATGGATCGAGCTGTTGCTGGATCGCTCCCTCGATCCCCATGATGTACCCTTTTCCGCCGTTCACGACGGTCGAGAACTGATACTGCGAACGATCCAAGCCACCGCTGTTGAGACTCGATCGACCGAATGTCTGGCGCGAGTCGAACAGGACGTTGGTGACATCCTTGTAATAGGCACCGATCGACAGGAAACCGCGCGGCATCGTGTAGTATTCGACGTACAGATCGACGCCCTTGGCCTTTTCCGGTGTAGCATCGGGATTGCCACTGGAGACCGTTGCATCGGCATCATTGTAGGTGATGGTGGGACGGAGCTGGTCGTAATCAGGCCGTGCCGCGCCAGTGTTGAACGACAGCCGTGCCTTCATCCGATCGTTGACGTCCCAGTTCAGGTGAAGGCTGGGATAAACGAGCGTCTGGCTCGACTTTGCATCGACCGACGTCGCCACGTTGGTGGCACCGTTTATCAAGAACCCCCGCCCGTCGTTGCGAATATGCTCGACGCGCGCTCCGCCGATGACGCTGCCCCAGTTCGTTGTCGCGGTAGCCATCCCGTAAGCCGAGTAGACCTGCTCTCCGACTTCGTAGAAATTGGCGTCGACGGGGCGGTAGCTGCCGACGCTCTTTGCCTGATCGATCAGTCCGAGGACTTTGTCGCGGTCGAAATACTGGAAGGTGTAACCGAGCGGAATCTCACCCTGGAACCCGCCGGTCTTTGCGATCGCTGCGTAGCCGGTAGGGATCCCCGCTGCCGCAAACTGCGCGGCGCTGGTAAGTTCCAGCAGGTTCTCGTTCGCGGTCTTTGTGCGATCGTCGTAGCGTACGCCCGCCGCGAACACCGTCTGCGCGCCGAACACTGAGGCTTCGCGGCTGATGTCGAGCTTGGCGGTATAGGCTTCGGTCACATCCTGCGCCTTCAGCGACCGCAAGCGGGCCAGGGTGCGCGGGAAGTCTTCGATCGCCGTGACCTGCGCGCCGCGCGAGAAGGTGCCGTCGGCGTTGCGGATCGTGCGGAACAGCTGGACCTTGGCGAGCTGTGGGTCGGTCAGGTCATAGCCGACGGTCAGGCGGTTGGCGGCGTTCGCGCCGTTGGTGCCGAACGACGGGCTGTCGTAGTTCAGCTGTGCGGGCTGCGTGCGATCGTCGATGGAGCGCGTGAAGTTGCCGCGCCATTTGACGTTCCAGGCGCCAAGTTCGTGATCGCCGCCGACCGTGTTCGTGAACACCGACTGCTTGTATTTGCGCACGGTGAAGTTCGAGTTGAGATCGATGCCGTATACCGTGCCCAGCAGCGGCGTGTTGCCGGTGCAGACGTCGGCATAGCCGGTCGTGCTTGTCGCGGGTCGTGCGTTGACGGTGCAGGCAGCGGTGCCGTTGGGCGTGCGCGACTGCTGGTCGTCGAGGTCGAAGATGTAGTTGTTGCGCTGTTCGTCGTCCTGGAACGCCGAGTAGATCGACTCCGCGAAGAGCTTGTGGCCGGGCGCCGGGCGCCAGTCCAGGCGGGTCGACAGCGAGTAGTTCTTGCGCGTCAGGCGATACAGCTTGTTCTCCGTCTCGCGCGCCCATTTGCGGGTTTCGAAACCCGGGCGCAGATCGCGGTCGACCGCCTCGAAATCGGTCTCGAAATTGTCGGTGACCATGCCGCGGCGATACAGGCTGGCGGACGAGACAATGCCGAACTCGCCGATGCCCGTGTCGATCCGGTCGGAGATGACGAGCGATCCCTCATATTCGGTCTTCTTGCCGAGTTCGACATGACCGACGCCGCCTTTCGCCTGCACCTTCATGCCCGGATAATCGAACGCCGAACGCGTGATGATGTCGACGTTGCCCGCGATCGTCTCGCCGGTCATGTCGGGGGTGACGGCCTTGCGCACGATGATCTGCGAGGCGATCGCCGAGGGGATCGAATCGAAGCGGGCGTCGCGGCCTTCGGGGCTGACGACGTTGATGCCGTCGATCGACAAGGTGGTCCAGTTGATCGGCGCGCCGCGCAAGGTGATGTAGCGCGCCTGGCCTTGGTCGCGCTGGACGCCGACGCCGGGAAGGCGGCTGACCGCCTGCGCGATGTTCTGGTCGGGGAGGCGACCGATCGAATCGGAGGCGATGACCGAGACGAGCGAGGGGCTGGTGCGCTGGATCTGGAGCGCTGCGGCTTCGGACTCTGCGATTGGCCGCGAGCCGGAAACGACGATCTCGTCGCCCTCGCCCGCGTTCGCGCCGACTTCGGTGGTCATCGCGACGTCGAGCGTTACGGCGGCATCGGCGACCGTGACGGTCCGGTGGGCGTCGGGGAAGCCGACATAGCGGATCACGAGTTCGTGCGTCCCGGCGGGAACACCGACCAGCGAGAACCGCCCGGTGCGATCGACCACGGTCGACAGGTCCAGCGCAGGGATCAAGACCGATGCACCGTCGAGATAGTCGCCGCTGCCTGCCTGCGACACGGTACCGGTGATGCTCCCGAGCGCACGCGGCGCGCCGACCGGGGTCGCGGCATCGGGACGCGCATAGGCGCTGGTGGCGGTCAGCGAAGTCAGCGCGCAGCCGGTGAGCAGCGCATGCGCGAGGACGCGACCGCGGACGCGGGTCGACAGGTTCGATTTCATGGTATTCCCCCGGGTGGTCCCGACTTCTTCAGCCGGCTTGGGAGGCGCGGTAGCGGCCGTGCATGGCACCGACGTTACTTTTGCATGACAGACGCGTGACAGCGAAGTCATCCGGGATTGCCTCACGTACGCGCGAGGGAAATCCCACATTAAACCAACGTTAAAATCGCCGGACACGCGATTCTTATATTCGTAACGGACGTGCCACGACCGCCGCCTATCGCGCCCCTCAAGGCAAAGACTGCCGAAAAAGGGAAACTCTCGATGTTGAATTCAGCAAGCCTGCGCTTGCGGCTGCTGGCCGGCGCCGCCCTGACGGTCGCGATCGCGTCGCCAGTGTTCGCAGCCCCCGCGCCGACCGCCGCCAAGGATACGGCGTCCGCTGCCGCCGCTGCCGCCCCTGCCGCAGACCCCGCGATCGATCCGGCCCCCGCCACTGCGGAGCCCGCCGACCAGACCGGTCTTGGCGAGATCGTCGTCACCGCGACCAAGCGCGAGACGAACCTTCAGAAGACGCCGATCGCGATCAACGTCCTGAGCAGCCAGGCGCTGACCGACCGCCACGTCCAGAGCCTGTACGATCTCGCCGACGGCGCAGTGCCGTCGTTGCGCGTCGCGACGTTCGAGGCGCGCCAGTCCGCGCTGACGATCGGTATCCGCGGCATCGTTCCGCTCGACGCCAACCAGCCCGCACGCGAGCAGGGCGTCGGCGTCTATATCGACGGTGTCTATCTCGGTCGCCAGCACGGCCTGAACGCGGCACTGTTCGACGTCGACCGGATCGAAGTGCTCAAGGGCCCGCAGGGCACGCTGTTCGGTCGCAACACCGAAGGCGGCGCGCTCAGCATCGTCACCAAGGGCCCGAGCGGCAAATGGGGCGGCAGCGCAACCGGCGGGATCGCGAACTACGGCAGCTATAACGGTACGCTGCATGTCGACCTGCCCGAAACGTACGGCGTGTCGCTGAAGCTCGACGGCGTCATCCAGCATCAGGACGCGACCACCAAGAACCCGCTCGAGGACCAGACCGGCTTCAACTATTATCATCGCCGCGGTTTCAAGGCGACCGCACGCGTCCGCCCGATCTCGGGCATGACCGCCGATTTCAGCTATGATAACGGCTACGACTCGAACAGCCCGTTCTACAGCCAGTTGCTCAACGTGAACCCGAACGGGTGCAAGGCCGGTGCGCAATCCGCGTCCCCTGCTTGCGCGCTGCCCGGCACCAACTACACGACGCTGACCGGCAGCGTGAAGCCGCTGCCGAGCCAGGTCGTCGTCAACGGCGACAGCCGCATGAAGGTCGCCGACATCGGTGTCCCTCAGCAGCCGAGCATCGACAAGACGCACGGCTTCACCTCGAATATCCGCTGGGACGTCGCACCGGAGATCGAACTCCGTTCGATCACCGCGTGGCGCGGCGTGAATGCGACCCAGTATGACAACAGCGGCGGCTATCACCGCGTGCCCGTCGTTGCCGCTGGCTGCGTTGGCAGTGCGTGCAACTTCAGCCGCTACAGCCTCGCCGACCTGCACCAGAACCAGTTCAGCCAGGAATTCCAGGCGGTCGGTACGGTCGGCCAGTTCGACTACGTTGCCGGGCTGTATTACTTCAACGAGCACATCAGCGACGACGCGGCGACGCCGAACTCGCTGGCGTTCAATTCGGCGCTGACGACGATCTCGGTGCTCGATCCCTGCACCGGGTCGGGCGGGTTCGGCTCGCTCGTGGGCTGTCGCTCGATCGATCGTGCCTCGGAAGTGCATTCGAAGAGCTATGCCGGCTATGGCCAGGTCACTTGGAACGCGACCGACCGCGTTCACCTGACCGCCGGTGGCCGCTACACGCGCGACGAGAAGCAGGGCGTGCTGCATTTCTCGCGTAACTTGAACTACGACACGGCGACCCAGGCCCAGTTGACCGCAGCCGGCTATGCGCCGCTCGACGCCACCTGGAACCGGTTCAATCCGATGGCGACGCTCGCCTATGACGCCAGTGACACGGTCCACGTCTATGCAAAATACGCGACCGGCTACCGTGCCGGCGGTGCCAGCTCGCGGACGTCCAACTACCAGACGTTCAACCCCGAGGACGTGAAGTCGTACGAGATCGGCGCGAAGACCGATTTCTGGAACCACCGTGCGCGCCTGAACCTTGCCGGCTACATCATGGATCGCAAGAACAGCCAGGTCGACATCAGCTCGATCCAGACGACCGCGTCGGGCAGCTTCAACAACCTCGTGACGATCAATGCGCCCGGTATCACCAAGATCCGCGGTATCGAGGCCGACTTGACCGTGCAGCCGGTTGACGGCCTGACGCTGACTGCGGGCTATGCCTATACCTACACGAAGATCCCGCCCGTGCTGATCGCGTCGACCGGCGTGTATCAGAACTTCTACATCGTCTTCACGCCGCGCAATGCCGCCAACGGATCGGTCGACTACACGATGCCGGTCGGCGACATGGACCTGAAGTTCCACCTCGACGGCAACTACTCGCAGGCGACGCAGACCTTCGATCAGTTTGCGACCAAGAACGACCCTGCGTTCATCGCCAACGCCCGCCTCGCCTTGGCGAACATCCACGTCGGCGGCAGCAACGCGGTGACGATCTCGGCCTGGGTCCGCAACTTGTTCGACAAGCAATACGTGTTCCGCCGCGATCCGTCGAACAGCCTGCCGGGCGCACCGACGACCAACCTCACATCGGGCAGCGTCAACAACGTCCTCGGCGACTACGGCAATTTCAACGCGCCGCGCACCTACGGCATGGAGGCTTCGGTCAAGTTCTGATCGCGGTGACCGTGTAGAAAGACGAACCCGGACCGGCGTCGAGCCTGTCCGGGTTTCGTCGTTTCAGCCCTTGGGCAGCGCAATGACGACACGGAGTCCGGGGGCCGCGTCTTCGAGCAGGATGGTGCCGCGGTGAAGCCGGACTATCGCCTGGATCAGGGGCAGTCCGAGGCCGTGCCCGTCGTTGTGGCGGCTAGCGTCGAGCCGCCCGAACCGCCGCAACGCCAGCTTGCGCTGATCCGCCGGAATGCCGGGGCCGGTATCCGTCACCGTGAGCGTGGCAGTCTTGCCGGTGGTCGTGACGCCAATCTCGATGCGGCTGCCGGGTGGGGTGTGGCGAAGCGCATTCTCGATGAGGTTCACGAGCATCTGGCCGAGCAGTTGGCGATCGCCAACGATCTCCGCCACGGGCGATGGTTCCAGCGTCAGCGTCCGGTCGACATCGACGACTACCGGCTGCATCATCGTCGCGATATCGTCGGCCAACGCCGCAAGATCGAGCGTCGCGAACGCCGCGCGCCGATCGCCGCCTTCGATCTCGGCGATCCGCAGCATCGCCGCAAACATCTCGAGCAGTTCGTCGCTCATCGCGATCGCGGTTTCGAGATCGTCGCGTTGGCTGTCCGTCTGGGCCCGACGCAACGCCAGCGCCAACTGGCTGCGCAAGCGTGCCAAGGGCGTGCGAAGATCGTGGGCGATATCGTTGGAGACGTTGCTGATGCTGGCCATCAGCTCCGAAATACGGTCGAGCATGCGGTTGAAGGCCATCGCCTGGTGCGCGAATTCGCCGCCCGATCGATCGACCGGTACGCGCCGCGACATGTCACCGTCGATGATCGCGTCGACCGTCCGCCGGGTCTCGCCGATCCGCCGTCCGATCGTGATGACGAAGAACAACAGGCCACCGATGACGACCAGCAGGATCGATCCGAAGCCGACGAGGTAGATCCGGACACGTGCCGCATTATAGTCGTCGAACGGTTCGGTCTCGGCGATCGTCACCAGCGTCATGCCGTGCCCGACGTCGCGGACCAGCGCACGCCCGGCGGACAGCCCAGCGATCTGGTCCTTCAACGCGACCGTCGAGAACCCCATCGGCAGGCGGCGCGGCAAGGCGATGTTGCCGCCGAGCCTGCGACCGGTCGCGTCGAGCAGCAGGAAGCCGATATCGCCGGTATCACGTTCGCGGGTCGCGGCGTTGATCCGCCGGACGAGCTCTTCGGGGCTGCGGTCGCCGGAGATGCCGGCGGCGGCATCGCTCACGACCAGAATGCGACGATCGACCAGCCGCTCGATCGTGCGTTGCGTCGCGGTGTAGATCGCGAACCCGGTGCCGAGCGTCGCGACGAGGAACGCGATCAGGAACGCGAGCGTCAACGCGCGCAGCGACCGCAGCCGGGTCATCCGCGCAGCATGTATCCAACGCCGCGCACCGTGCGGATGGGATCGTCTCCGCCCGCCGCGGTCAATTTGACGCGCAGGTGGCGGACATAGACGTCGACGATGTTGGTGGTCGGTGCGAAGTCATATCCCCAGACCCGCTCGACCAGCATCGCGCGCGTCAGTACCGCATCGGCATTGGCGACGAACTCGGCCAGCAGCTTGAACTCGAGCTTGCCAAGATCGAGCGCGATGCCGTCGCGCCACGCGCGGAACTTGGTAGGGCTGACGACGATATCGCCGGCGTGGATCGTGTCGCCTGCGCTACCGGTCCAGCCGCGCCCGCGCATCAAGGCGAGCAGGCGTGCGTTCAGTTCGACCGCGGCGATCGGCTTGACCACATAGTCGTCCGCACCAGCCTCCAGCCCCTCGACCTTCTCGACCGAGCGACCGAGCGCGCTGAGCATGATGACCGGCATCGTGATGTTCGCGCTCCGCAGCCGCTGCAGCACGGAGATGCCGTCGATCTTCGGGAGCATCCGATCGAGAATCACCGCGTCGAACGCCTGGCTGTCCACTGCGGCGAGCGCATCGCGGCCATCGGGTGCGACCGTCACGCCGTGATCGAACCCGCGTAGTTCCTCGGCCATCGCCTGCGCGAACACGGCATCGTCCTCGACCAGCAGAATGTTCAGGCTCATCACGGTCTCACTTGGGCAAGCGTCTGTCCTATCGTGGATCGTCGCCCGTACAAGCGTCTTGCGGGCTCAGGCGGAGGCCACAATGCCGTCCGTCGCCAAGCGAGAGCGTCGCATTGGTTCACGCGAAGGCGCGAAGGCGCGAAGAGATGAGAAGAATGGGTTCACGCGGAGACGCGGAGACGCGGAGAGTTCTCCGGGACCAACGGTCCCTTCATCATCGCCGCAAGATGATGAACGAGACGCCCGTACCGCTCGCAACACCTCCGCGTCTCCGCGTCTCCGCGCGAACAAATCTTCTTTGCGCCTTAGCGCCTTCGCGTGAACACACCTTCTTAAATCCGCCCACCCGTTACGGCAGCAGGATCGTGCTCCCCGAAGTCTCACCCGCCTCGATCGCGCGATGGGCGGCGGCCGCCTCTTCGAGCGAAAAGGTCCGGCCGATCTCCGGTGTGACCGCGCCGCTGTCGAGCATGGCGAACAGGCGGGCGATGCCGGCCTGCCTCTCGTCCGACGTGACGTAGTAATCGAACAGCGTCGGCCGCGTGACGAACAGCGAGCCTTTCCGCGCAAGGACGCCGATATTGACGCCGTCGACCACCCCGCCCGCATTGCCGTAGCTGACGATCAGCCCGCGCTTCGCCGCGCTATCCAGCGACGCGTCCCACGTCGCACGACCGACACCGTCGAGCACCACAGGCACGCCCTTGCCGTCCGTGATCTCGCGGACTCGCGCGGCAATGTCCTCGGATTTGTGGAGGATGACGTGATCGGCGCCGGCTTTACGCGTCCGTGCGGCCTTGACCTCGCTGCCGACGCTGGCGATGACGGTCGCGCCGATCGCCTTCAGCCAGCCGACGAGGATGTGGCCGACTCCGCCCGCCGCGGCGTGGACGAGCACGGTCTGGCCCGCCTGCACCTTGGCGCAGCGCTCGACCAGGAACTCGGCGGTGCAGCCTTTGAGCAGGATCGCCGCGGCGGTTCGGTCGTCGAGCGTATCGGGAAGCTTGAACAGCTGGTTCGCGGGCACGTTGCGCTCGGTCGCGTAGGCGCCGCGCGAGGGGCCGAAGGTGCCTACGCGGTCACCGGGCGCGAAATCGGTCACGCCCTCGCCGACCGCCATCACCACGCCCGCCGCCTCGCTGCCGAGCCCCGAGGGCAGGTCGATCGGGTACACGCCGCTGCGGTGGTACGTGTCGATATAGTTTAGCCCGACCGCAGTGTTGCGCATCCACGCCTCGCCCTTGCCCGGGGGTGGCAACTCGACGTCGCGCCATTGAATGACTTCGGGGCCGCCGGTCTTCTCAATGAATGCCACTCTCGCCATGCCGGCCTCCTGATGAATTTCCCGGTCAACCTACGGCATGCGTTTCGGGTTGCAACCGATCTCCGGCGAGCCCATTCCTGCGCAAGACAAGATGCGGAGAGGCACGATGAAAAGCTATCTGAACCAGTACATTGACGGCGCATGGGTCGAGAGCGAGGGCGGCACCGTCTATCAGGTGATCGACCCGTCGACGGAGCAGCCCTGCACCGAGATCACGCTGGGCACCGCCGCCGACGTCGACAAGGCCGTGGCTGCGGCGCGCGCCGCGTTCGAAAGCTGGAGCCAGACCAGCGTGCAGGAGCGCCTCGACGTGCTCGGCCGGATCATGACCGAGTACAAGGCGCGGATGCCCGATCTGGCCAAGGCGATGTCGCAGGAGATGGGCGCACCGATGGCACTCGCCTCGATGGCGCAAGCGCCCACCGGGCTCGCGCACTTCTCGGCGACCGCGAAGGCGCTGGGGGCGTTCGAGTTCTCCGAAACGATCGGCAAGGCGACCGTCGTGCACGAGCCGCTTGGCGTCGTCGCGATGATCACGCCGTGGAACTGGCCGCTGAACCAGATCTGCGCGAAAGTCGCGCCTGCGCTGGCCGCGGGCGACACGATGATCCTGAAGCCGTCCGAGGAAGCGCCGTCCTGTGCGGTGATCCTGGCGGAGATCATGGACGCTGCGGGCGTGCCGGCGGGTGTGTTCAACCTCGTCAACGGTGACGGTCCAGGCGTCGGCGCAGCATTGTGCGCGCACCGCGATGTCGACATGGTGAGCTTCACCGGGTCCACGCGCGCCGGCATTGCGGTCGCTCTCGCAGCGGCGCCGACCGTAAAGCGCGTGCATCAGGAGCTTGGCGGCAAGGCGGCGAACCTCGTGCTTGAGGGCTCGGACCTAGCGGCAGTGTTGCCGCCCACCGTGGCGGGCGTGCTCGCCAATTCGGGCCAGAGCTGCATCGCGCCGACCCGGCTGCTGGTGCATGCGAGCCAGGTCGCCGAGGCGACCGCCATCGTGAAGTCGATGATGGAGCAGACCAAGGTCGGCGATCCCGCCGAGATGGGCCAGCACATCGGCCCGGTCGTCAACAAGGCGCAGTTCGACAAGATCCAGGGGCTGATCCAGTCGGCGATCGACGAAGGCGCGACCTTGGTTACGGGCGGTGTCGGGCGACCGGACGGGCGCAATGCGGGGTATTACATCCAGCCGACGCTGTTCACCGACGTCCGCCCGGACATGCGGATCGCGCAGGAGGAGACGTTCGGCCCGGTCGCGACGATCACGTCGTACGCGGATCAGGACGAGGGCATTCGCATTGCCAACGCGACCGAATACGGGCTGTCTGCGACGATCTCGGGCGATCCAGCGGCGGCGGCGAAAGTCGCGCCGCGGTTGCGCGCGGGGCTGGTGACGATCAATTCGTGGAGCCCGGACATCGGCGCGCCGTTCGGCGGGTACAAGCAGTCGGGCAATGGTCGCGAGAACGGGCGCTATGGGCTGACCGACTTCATGGAGGTGAAGACGATCACTGGCCTTCCGGGTGACGTGCGCCAGGGGAAGCCGGCCGAAGCTGGGGCTTAACCCCGTCTCCCTCCCTCTCCCGATGGGAGAGGGAGTTAGTCGAGGTTTGGACGGAGCCAGCGTTCGGCGGTCTTGAGGTCCGCGCCACGGCGTGCAGCGTAGTCCTCGAGCTGGTCGCGCCCCACGCGGGCGACGCCGAAATACTCTGCTTGCGGGTGGCCGAAATAGAAGCCTGATACCGCTGCGGTCGGGAACATCGCGAAGCTCTCGGTCAGTTCGAGGCCGGTCGCGGTCGGCGCGTCGAGCAGGTCGAACAGGATCGGCTTGAGGCTGTGATCCGGGCACGCGGGATACCCCGGCGCAGGGCGGATGCCGCGATACTGTTCCTTGATCATCGCCTCGTTGGTGAGCTGTTCGTCGGGTGCGTAGCCCCAGAGATCGGTGCGGACATGCTTGTGGAGGCGTTCGGCGAAGGCTTCGGCGAAGCGGTCGGCAAGCGCCTTCAAGAGGATGTCGTTGTAATCGTCGTTGTCCGCCTTGAAGCGGGCGGTGTGGTCGTTGATCCCGTGGATGCCGACCGCGAAGCCGCCGAACCAGTCGTCTTGGGTGTCGACGAAATCGGCGAGACACATGTTGGCGCGGCCTTCGCGCTTGGCAATCTGCTGGCGCAGCATGGGGAGCCTTACCTCCTTCTGCTCCCTCTCCCCTGCGGGGAGAGGGTCGGGGTGAGGGGCTGTTCCGGGCGCAGCACTGCTTGGCTGCCCCTCACCCCAGCCCTCTCCCCGCAGGGGAGAGGGAGCAGTGACCACCACGTCATCGCCTTCACGCCGTGCCGGCCACAGCCCCGCGACGCCGCGCGGGGTCAGCCACTTCTCCGCGACAATCGTATCGAGCATCGCCTGCGCATCCGCATACAGCGAACTCGCGCTTTCGCCGACAACCTCGTCGGTCAGGATCGCCGGGAAATTCCCCGCCAGTTCCCACGCGCGAAAGAACGGCGTCCAGTCGATATAGTCGCGCAGATCCGACAAGTCCCAGTCCGCAAACACGTGCACGCCAGGCTTCACCGGCGCGGGCGGCTTCATCGCGAAGTCCGCCACGAACCCGCGCGCGCGCGCCGTCTCCAGCGGCAAAAGCTCGCTCTGTCCCTTGTTCGCACGCGAGATCCGCACAGCCTCGTATTCGTCCGCGGTCTTCGTCACGAACTCGTCGCGGATCGTGTCCGACACCAACGTCGACGCGACGCCCACCGCGCGGCTCGCATCAAGCACATGCACGACCGGGCCATCATAGGCCGGCGCGATCCTGAGCGCGGTGTGCACCTTCGAGGTCGTCGCGCCGCCGATCAGCAGCGGCATCGTCATCCCTGCCCGCTTCATCTCCTCGGCGACCGTCACCATCTCGTCGAGCGACGGCGTGATCAGACCCGAGAGCCCGATCATGTCCGCATCGTTCTCGTTCGCCGATTCCAAGATCTTCGACCACGGCACCATCACGCCGAGATCGACCACGTCGAAGCCGTTGCACTGGAGCACCACGCCGACGATATTCTTGCCGATATCATGCACGTCGCCCTTGACGGTCGCCATGATGATCTTGCCCTTGCCGCGCGCGCCGGGCTCCTTGGCCGCCTCGATATACGGCAGCAGATGCGCGACCGCCTTCTTCATCACGCGCGCCGACTTGACGACCTGCGGCAGGAACATCTTGCCCGAACCAAACAGGTCGCCGACCACGTTCATGCCGTCCATCAGCGGCCCTTCGATGACCTCGATCGGACGCCCGCCATTGCCCGCGATGATCAGCCGCGCTTCCTCGGTATCCTCGACGACGTGCAGGTCGATACCCTTGACCAGCGCATATTCGAGCCGCTTGTTGACGCCGAGCGAGCGCCATTCCGCCGCCGCCTTCTCCGCGACCACGTCGGTGCCGCGATAGCGTTCGGCGAGCGCGACGAGGCGGTCGCCGGCCTCGGGATCCTTGTTGAGCACGACGTCCTCGACCGCCTGGCGCAGCTCGGGATCGATGTCGTCATAGATGTCGAGCTGGCCGGCGTTGACGATCGCCATGTCCATACCCGCGGGGATCGCGTAGTACAGGAACACGCTGTGCATCGCCCGGCGCACCGGCTCATTGCCGCGGAACGAAAAGCTGAAGTTCGACAGCCCGCCCGAGATATGGACGTGCGGGCAGCGTGCCTTGATCTCCTTGCACGCCTCGATGAAGTCGACGCCGTAGTTGTTATGCTCCTCGATCCCCGTCGCGACCGCGAACACGTTGGGATCGAAGATGATGTCCTCGAGCGGGAAGCCGATCCCGACGAGCAGCTTGTAGGCGCGCTCGCAGATCTCGACTTTCCGATCCTTGGTGTCGGCCTGGCCGACCTCGTCGAACGCCATGACGACCACCGCCGCGCCGTACGCCATGCATTTCTTGGCCTGCGCCAGGAACTGCTCCTCGCCTTCCTTCATGCTGATCGAGTTGACGATCGGCTTGCCGCTGACGCACTTCAGCCCGGCCTCGATCACGCTCCATTTGGAGCTGTCGACCATGAACGGGATGCGCGCGATGTCGGGTTCGGCGGCGATCAGCTTCAGGAACGTCGTCATCGCGTGGTGCGCGTCGAGCAGCCCCTCGTCCATGTTGACGTCGAGCACCTGCGCGCCGCTCTCGACCTGCTGGCGCGCGACCTCGACCGCGGCGGGGTAGTCGCCCGCCATGATCAGCTTCTTGAAGCGCGCCGAGCCGGTGACGTTGGTGCGCTCGCCGATGTTGACGAAGGAGGTGGAGGAGGAGGTGGTCATCGGTTCGCTTCTTCTAGCCCCCTCTCCCCTCCGGGGAGAGGGTTGGGGTGAGGGGTAGTTCCAGGCGGTAGCGCTCGTGGCGCCCCTCACCCCGGCCCTTCTCCCCGACGGGGAGAGGGAGCGGTGGCCTAAGCGGCCATCGTGAATGGTTCGAGGCCGGCGAGCTTGGTCCGCACTTCAGGCCGAGCCACAGCCCGCGGCTCGAGCCCGCGGACACCGTCGGCCATCGCCTTGATATGCGCCGGCGTCGAGCCGCAGCACCCGCCGAGCACGTTGACCTGCTTGGCCACCGCCCACTCGCCGACCAGCCCGGCCGTCGTCTCGGGCTGCTCGTCATACTCGCCGAGTTCGTTCGGAAGCCCCGCGTTCGGATACACCATGATCAGCGTATCCGCGATCGCCGACAACGTCTTTACGTGCGGCCGCAGCTGCTCCGCGCCGAACGAGCAGTTCAACCCGATCGTGATCGGCTTGGCGTGCCGCACCGCGTGCCAGAACGCCTCGACCGTATGCCCCGAGAGGTTGCGCCCGCTAAGATCGGTCAGCGTCATCGACATCATGATCGGCACGTCGCGCCCGAGCGCGTCGCCCGCCTCGATCGCCGCCATGATCCCGGCCTTGGCGTTGAGCGTATCGAACACCGTCTCGATCAGGATGAAGTCTACGCCGACCCCCTCGCCGCCCTCAAGCAGCGCGTCGATCTGCTCGCGGTACACCCCCTTGAGATAATCGAAGTCGATCTCGCGGAAGCCGGGATCGTTGACGTCGGGCGACAGCGACAGCGTCTTGTTGGTCGGCCCGATCGCGCCCGCCACGAAGCGCGGACGGCCGTCCTTGGCCTCGTACTCGGTTGCGAGCGCCCGCGCGATCCGCGCGGACTCGACGTTGATCTCGCGCACAAGATGCTCGGCGCCGTAATCGGCCTGCGAAATGACGTTCGCGCTGAACGTGTTGGTCGAGACGATGTCCGACCCCGCCTCGAGATATTCGCGGGTGATCGTCTCGGGGACGTCCGGCTTGGTGATCGCCAGGATGTCGTTGTTGCCCTTCTGGTCGTGGCTCAGGCCGAGCGACCCTGCGTAAGCCGCCTCGTCGAGCTTCCAGTTCTGGATCTCGGTGCCGAACGCGCCGTCGGTGATCAGGATGCGCTTGGCGGCTTCCGCGTTGAAACGTTCACGTGGTGTCATCGTCAATCTCCTCCCCTCCCGCTGGCGGGAGGGGTCGGGGGAGGGAAGTGCCGCAAACGAGACGGTCGGGTTGGGCCACGCCCTCCCCCGACCCCTCCCGCCAGCGGGAGGGGAGTTACGCCGCGGCGACCTTTTCAGTCGGCTTCGCGCGCACACCGAGCATGTGGCAGATCGCGTAGGCCAGTTCCGCGCGGTTGAGCGTGTAGAAGTGGAAATCCTTCACCCCGCCCGCATATAAGCGCCGGCACATCTCCGCCGCGATCGTCGCCGCGACGAGCTGCCGAGCCGAGGGATGATCGTCAAGCCCCTCGAACAGCCGGTCCATCCACGCCGGGATCTCCGCGCCGCAGAGCCCCGCGAACTTCCGCGTCTGCGCGACGTTCGACACCGGAAGGATTCCCGGCAAGATCTGCGCAGTGATCCCGGCGGCTGCGACCCGGTCGCGGAACCGAAAATACGCTTCTGGCGAGAAGAAGAACTGCGTGATCGCACGGGTCGCACCGGCATCGATCTTGCGCTTCAGATTGTCGATGTCGGCGTCATGTCCGCCCGATTCCGGATGGCATTCGGGATAGGCCGCGACCGAGATCTCGAACGGGTGCAGCTTCCGCAGACCTGCGACCAGAGCCGCCGCATTCTCATACCCGCCCGGATGCGCCTGATACGGCTGGCCGAGCGTCGGCATGTCGCCGCGGAGCGCGACGATGTGACGCACGCCCGCCGCCCAATATTCCTCGGCGACCTGGTCGATCTCGGCCTTGGTCGCCTCGACGCAGGTCAGATGCGCAGCGGCGTTCATCGACGTCTCGCGCTGGATCCGCGCCACTGTCGCGTGCGTCCGCTCGCGGGTCGAGCCACCAGCGCCATAGGTCACCGACACGAAGTCCGGGCCAAGCGGCTCAAGCGTACGGATCGCCTCCCAGAGCTGCGCGTCCATCTTCTCGCTCTTCGGCGGGAAGAATTCGAAGCTGATGCCCACATCGCCCGCAAGATCCGCGAACAGCGGTTCTTCGAGCGCGCGGCGCGCTTCGGCCAGTTGGGGGATCGAAATGTTCGTCATGCCGCCTTCACCTCACGCAAGCTCGCGCCGATCTTTCGACCGAGCCATAATTTCACCGTCAACTCGCCGCCCTCGAGCGTTTCCACGCGCGCCGTCTGCAAGCCCGCCGCCTCGAACCACGCCGCCATCTGCTCGTCCGCGAACCCGAGACGCGTATGCGCATCGCGCACCCGCAATTCCTCGCGGTCGTGGCTCGCGAAGTCGGCGATCAGCAACCGTCCGCCAGGAGCCAGCACTCGCGCCGCTTCACTCACCGCCGCACCCGGCTGCTGCGCGAAGTGCAACACATGATGCAGGATGGCGACGTCCGCTGCGGCATCAGCCATCGGCAACGCGTACAGATCGGCCTGGCGCAGTTCGGCATGCGTCATGTCATGCAGCTTGGCCCGCGCGAGCCGCAGCATCTCCGAACTGCGATCGATCCCGAGCGCGACCGTCGCGCGTCCGCCGAACAGTTCGAGCATCCGCCCGGTGCCCGTACCGATGTCGATCAGCGTGCCGACCGGCGCGTCGCCAAGCACGATGGCCATCGCCGCCTCGACCTCGCTGTCGGCGACGTGCAGCGACCGGATCGCGTCCCACTCGTCGGCATGCCCCTCGAACCACGCCGCGGCACTCGCTGCCCGGTCCGCGCGCACCGCCGCAAGCCGCGCTGCATCCGCTACCGCCCAGTGATCCGGCTCGGCCTTCGCCCAGACGTCGAGTGCGCCCGCGACCGGCTCGACCACGTCCGCAGACCCCAGCGCGACGAACACCCAGCTGCCTTCCTTGCGACGCTCGGCAAGCCCGGCGTCGCACAGGATCTTCACATGGCGCGAGACACGCGGCTGGCTCTGCCCGAGTACCTGCGCGAGCTCGCCGACAGACAGCTCCATCCGCCGCAACAGCGCGAGGATCCGCAACCGGGTCGCGTCCGCCAGAGCACGGAAGATTTCGAGCGCCATCGTCATGCGAGGACATATAAAGAATTCTTTATATGAGGTCAACGCAGGCGTGCGCGTCCTCGATATCGGCATATGTGCCCGCGACTTATCGCATCGCGCGAGATCGTGACGGATCGGAAACGCTTTGTCCGCGTTCGATTGCGCTATGGGCTGGGCATTACCCGGTCCACAAGACGACATCCACGGGAGTAGATACCTATGAAGAAGTTCCTGATCCCCGCCCTCGCCCTGACCGCCGGCCTCGCAGCCTGCAGCAACAACGCGCAGGACCAGACTGCGCAAGCCGCCAACGCGATCGCCGCCGATGCGAGCGCGACCACGGCCAATGCCGTCGACGACGTCAGCGCCGCCAGCGATCGCGCGCTTGGCTCGGCCGAGCGTTCGCTCGACAATGCCGGTGCCAAGATCGACAACTCGACCGATCACCTCGACGCCAAGGCCGACCGCGCCGGTGACCGGATCGAAGCCGGTGCAGACCGTGCGGGTGCTGCCATCAGCAACGGTGCGGACCGTGCCGCCGACGCCACCGGCAACGCGCTGACCCGCGCCGGCAACGCGATCAAGGACTAAGCCTTGCCAAGGCGCCCCCACTTATCCGTCACCCCAGCTAACGCTGGGGACTCCCGGTTCGGATCACGACGACCGTTCCGGGGGAACGCTAGCGTTCGCTGGCACGACGGCGTGATGGTGGGGGCGCTGCTTGCTATCTCAGCGCTCGCGGCGTGTTCGCCCGCGAGCGAACCCGGCGCAGTCACCGCCGACGAAGCGCACCAGTTGAACGAAGCCGCCGCGATGCTCGATGCGAACAGTGTCGACCTGAACGCGGTCGCCGCCGCTCCTGAAGATACCGAACTCCCCTCGAATCAAAGCGATCAGACCCGATGACCCTCCGCCGCCTCGGCTCGACCGATCTGAAGATCGCCCCGCTCGTCCTCGGCGGCAACGTGTTCGGCTGGACCGCCGACCGCGCCGCCAGCTTCGCCGTGCTCGATGCATTTGTCGCGGGCGGCGGCACGATGATCGACACCGCGGACGTCTATTCGGCCTGGGTCGACGGCCATCAGGGCGGCGAATCCGAAAGCATGATCGGCGAATGGCTGAAGGCCAGCGGCAAGCGCGACGATGTCCTGATCGCGACCAAGGTCGGCATGCTCCCCGGCGAAGGCGGCGAGAAGCTCGCCCCCGCGCGCATCGCCGCCGCCGCCGAAGCCTCGCTGAAGCGCCTCGGTACCGATCGCATCGACCTCTATTACGCGCACCAGGACGACGAGTCGCAGAAGCAGGAGGCTGTCCTCGAAGCGTTCGGCAAGCTGGTCGATGCGGGGAAAGTGCGCGTGATCGGCGCATCGAACTTCCATGCCGCTCGCCTGAAGTCGGCGGTCGAGGCTGCCAAGACGTCGGACCTGCCGCGCTATCATGTGCTCCAGCCCGAATATAACCTCGTCAGCCGCACCAAGTTCGAGGGCGAATTGCAGGATTACTGCGTCACCGAGAACATCGGTGTGCTGCCCTATTACGGACTCGCCTCGGGCTTTCTCACCGGCAAGTACCGGACGAAGGACGATCTGGGCCAGAGCGTTCGCGGCGGTCGGATGGGCGAGTTGCTCGAAGGTACCGGCAAGGCAGTTCTCGACGCGATGGACTCGGTCGTCGAAGCCACCGGCGCGACCCACGCGCAGGTAGCGCTGGCGTGGCTGATCGCACAGCCCGGCGTGACGGCGCCGATCGCAAGCGCCACGAGCGTGAAGCAGGTCGAAGACCTGTTGCCTGCGATGACGTTGGAACTGTCGAAGGACCAGCTGGACGCGCTGATGGTCTCTGGCGCCTGACCACTTGATCCTCCCCCGGCAGGGGGAGGTGTCGTTGAAGGTGACGGAGGGGGAGGACACGGAACGGTAGTTTCCCTTTCCTCCCCCTCCGTCAGGCAAGCGCCTACCACCTCCCCCTTGCGGGGGAGGATCGTTTAATCCCCCGCAAACGTCAGCGCGGACGTCTTTCGCTCCCGCTCGTTGATCAGCAGCGCCCGGCCGGCCGGCGCGACCGAACGCTGCGGGCAATCGTTGCGGAAACAGGCGCGACAGCCGAGCCCGATCGGCATCGCCCTCCCCGCCAGATCGAAGCCACTCGCCGCCGCCAGCACACCCGCCTGCGCCGCCGCGACGCCGAGGCCGATCGCGAACTCTGCATGCACTGCGCCAAAGCGGCTGCCCTGCGGCGTCACGGTGCGCGCCATCGTCAGCCAGCGCGCACCGTCCTCCAGTTCGACCAGCTGCACCATCAGGCTGCCCGGGCGGTCGAACGCATGATGCAGCCGCCACAGCGGACAGCGCCCGTCCGCCTCGACCAGCGCCGCGCCGCTGGCGCCGGGATAGCGCTTCGACGCCTGCCCCGCGCGGTCGATCCGGATCATGAAGAAGGGCAAGCCGCGTGCGCCGACGCGCTGCAACGTCGTCAGCCGGTGCGCGACCTGTTCGAAGCCAGCACCGAACCGGCGTTGCAACAGCTCGATGTCGTACCCCGTAGTCTCGCATCCACGGAGGAACCGGGCGTAGGGCATCATCAGCGCGGCGGCGAAATACCCGAGGAGGTGACGGCGATAGAGCCTTTCCGCCGCGCGATCGGTGAACCCTGCGCCTTTGGCGAGCGCATCGATCTCCGCCTTCGCCTCGATCTGGCCGAGCTGGAACGCGACCGCGAACGTGCGCGAGGCCGGGTCGAGCATCTCGCTCAGCTGCAACTGGCGCGCGTGCAGATCGAGGCGGCGCAACGTGTCGGGGAGCACGTCGGCGGGCAGCACCCGGATCGTCAGGCCGTGCTTGGCGCGTAACCGCTCGGCGATAGCGCCGTAGAGATCGCCTGCGCCGAGCCGCAATTCGTCGGCCAGCGCTTCGGCCGCCGCGTCGAGATCGGCAAAATGATTGCGCCAACGCTCGATCTCGCGACGGACGAGCGTGACCGGATCGTCGCCCGCCTCGACCACCGCGCCGCCGCCGATTCGGTCGAACACGCGGGCGAACGCCGCCGCACCGCCGGGGGCACTGGCGAGCCATTCCTCGACTTCGTTGCGGTCGATCTCCAGGTCGGCGAACATCGGGTCGGCCAGCCGTCGCCGGATCGCATCCGCGCCGCCACCCGGTTCGCCCGCCGCGAGCGAGCGCGGATCGAAGTCGAAGCTCTCGGCGAGCTTGATCAGCAGCGTCGCGGAGATCGGCCGCTGGTTGCGCTCGACGAGGTTGAGATAGCTCGGGCTGATCGCCAGCATGTCGGCCATCGCCGCCTGCGTCAGCCCCGCCCCGCGCCGCAAGCGACGGATTGCATGCCCCGCCAGCAATTTCCGTTCCGCCACCAGCAAACCCTCCTGTCACGATGTTTACAGAACGACACTGGTTGCACAAGCTCGGCGGACAGCACGACGTTGTTGCGGCTCGGGACGGACTTCCAACGTACCGACCTCGAACGCTATTGCCTGTGCATCGCCTCTCTCGGCGCACGATCGGTGTAAAGAGAGAGACAAGACGATCATTGAAGGAGGCAAGCCATGCAGACGACCACCGAACAACCCCGCGCCCGCGCCGTCTTCTCGACCAACGATTTCGCGCTGATGAAGGAAGTGCTCGGCGAGATGATCAGCAAGACCTCGATCGACGACGAACGGCTGACGCGGATGAGTGCGCTGTACCACCGCCTCGGCCGGCTCGGCTAAACCGCTTCACACAGTTTCCTGGGGAGGAAAGGATCCCGCCGGTGGCTCGTCCACCGGCGGGTATTCCTGTTTCTTCCGACTTCACCCCTCCCTGAAAGGGAGGGGTTGGGGGTGGGTCGGCCAGCTCGTGTCGCGCCGGGTCGAGAAATGCGGAAACCTACCCACCCCCAGCCCCTCCCTTTCAGGGAGGGGGGAAGGGAGATTTGCGTTCAAATTCCGCCCCTTTCCAACCGCATCCCCTCGTGTAGGACGGCCACATGGCCAAGACACTGACCGCTCGCATCAAGGACGACATCGTCCTCTATGGCGCCCTCGCCGCCAATCTCGGGATCGGCGTGGCGAAATTCGTCGCCGCCGGGATGACCGGATCGTCGTCGATGCTGACCGAAGGCTTCCACTCGGTGGTCGACAGCGGCAACCAGGTGTTGCTGCTCTACGGCCAGAAAAAGGCCAAGCGCCCCGCTGACGAAGCGCACCCGTTCGGCTATGGTCGCGAATTGTATTTCTGGGCGTTCGTCGTCGCAATCCTGATCTTCGCGATAGGCGCGGGCGTGTCGATCTTCGAGGGCTGGCGACACATCCAGGAGCCCGAGCCGCTTACCAGTCCGACCGTTAACTATGTCGTCCTCGTGATCTCGTTCGCGCTCGAGGGCAGCAGCTGGACGATTGCGGTGCGGGAGTTCTCGAAGTCGAAGGGCGACATGGGCTGGTGGCAGGCGATCCACCGGTCGAAGGACCCCGCCGGTTTCATCGTGCTGTTCGAGGATTCCGCGGCGCTGGCGGGACTCGTCATCGCCGGGATCGGCATCTGGGCGAGCCATGCGTTCAACGATCCGCGGATCGACGGTGCCGCCTCGATCGCGATCGGCCTGATCCTCGCGCTGGTCGCGGTGCTGCTCGCGCGCGAATCTAAGGGCCTGCTGATCGGCGAGCGCGCCGACCCGGCCGTGATCGCGACGATCCGCAAGATCGTGTCCGCGCATCCGGCGATCGTCTCGGTCAACCACGTCCGCACGATCCACACCGCGCCCGAAAGCATCTTCGCGGCGATCAGCGCGGACTTCGACGATTCGGTGACGATGGGCGACGGCGAGACGCTGATCGAGGCGATGGAGAGCGAATTGCGGGTGGCTATCCCGATGCTCTCCTCGATCTATATTCGACCAGAGAAGCGCGAGAACGCGACGCTTGCCGCATCCGCTTCGCCTGCCCCGGCGACCGCACAAAATACTACGCAAATCTGATCTAAATCAGACTCATCACACTGGTAAGGCTCGACATTCCAAAATAATATTGGGGGATGAGACCGCTACTTCGGCTGATCGCCCTGCTCTGCCTGTGCCTGGGATACGCGCTCCCCGCACAGGCGGCCGTCACCATCACCTTCTGGAGCCACGAGCTCGGCAACAGCTTCCCGCACGCGTTCTTCACGTTGCGCGGGATACCCGATGCAGGCGGCCCACCGGTCGACGCCAACGCCGGCTTCACCGCGAAATCGGTTTCGCCGGCGCTGTTGATGGGTCCGGTAGCAGGCAAGCTCGACATCGCCAGGCCGGGATATGTCGCGAGCAGCGATGCGCAATTCTCGGTCGTGATGAGCGACACGCAATACAACGCGGTGTTGCGGCTGGTCGACGCCTGGAGTGAAGGCAAGCCCGACAGCGTCTACCGCCTATCGGATCACAATTGCGTGACGTTCGTGAAGGAAGCGGCGCGGATCGTCGGGCTGTCGGGGCTGGACCAACCCAAGCTGATGAAGAAGCCACGTTCGTACCTGAAGGCCGTCGGCGCCGCGAATGCCGGTCGCGTCATACCGGTCGGGCTACACGGCAAGGACTATCTCGCTAGCCTGCCGCCGATCTCACCGTCACAGGCAACCGCCTCCAACACAACGGCGGTCGTTGCCACGGCGGCACCAGTACCCTCCCACTAAGGCGCGGGGATCAGTTCGACCACGTCGAGGACCGACTCAAATCGCGGATAGGGGAGGACGACGCGCCACCGCCGCGTGCCGATCCGTTCGATCAAGCCGGCCATGTCGCGATTGGCGTCGCGACCATAGCGCATCGGGCGCTTTTCATCGCCGAGCTCCATCGTACCCAGAAATATCGCGCGCGACGCGGTGTCGACGAAGACCGTGCCGACGGGGCGCTGCGATCCATCGACCTTGACCAGGCTGACGACATCGGTGTCGCCGTTCGAGTCTATTCGGCAAGCGAACCAGGCGGATGCGCTGTATGTCGGGCCGATCCCACCACGCGCGCCGAGCTTGAACGTGCGGCACTGATAACTTCCGGCGGGCGGCAGGGCGTCGGCGAGCGCGTGGTCCGGATCGAACAATATCGGCTCGGCGGCAAGGTCCTTCGCGTCGACCTGTGCCAGCGCGGCCATCCATGCACCGCGCCAGCCCCGCAAACGCGCGCGATCAGCGACCGTGGCGACACGCCGCCAGTCGGAGTCGCGATCGGTATCGAGCGGCGACATGGCGCCCGAGCCGATCAACGCCGCGCTCGATGCGCTCGAACCGTATCCCGCTAGTATGAGACAGGCCCCGGTGGCCAACCATGTCCGCTTCGTCGTCGACCGCGTATGCATATCCGAAGCTAACCCGCTAACATGCCGTATTACAATCATATTCTCGCACCACGGGGCACCATTATGCCGCCGTCCAGCCGCCATCCATCGACAAATTGGCCCCGGTGATCGCCTTGGCCTCGTCGCGACACAGGAACAGCGCGAACGCCGCGACCTGTTCGGGGGTGACGAATTCCTTGGTCGGTTGCGCGGCGAGCAGGACGTCGTTCATGACCTGATCACGAGTCATCCCGCGGGCCGCCATCGTGTCCGGGATCTGGTTCTCGACCAGCGGCGTCCAGACATAGCCCGGCGAGATGCAGTTGACGGTGATGCCGTCGGTCGCGGTTTCGAGCGCGATCGTTTTGGTGAGCCCGGCGATCGCGTGCTTGGCCATGACGTAGGCGGACTTGTTCGGGCTTGCGACCAGCGAGTGCGCGGACGCGGTCGAAATGATCCGGCCCCAGCCCTTGGTGCGCATGTGCGGCACCGCGGCGCGCATCATGTGCCAAGCGGACGACAGGTTTATCGCGATGATCGCGTCGAACTTGTCGATCGGGAAGTCGGCGATCCCGGCGACATGCTGGATGCCTGCATTGTTGACGACGATGTCGACGCTGCCGGTTTCGGCCGCTGCCCGCTCGACCATTGCGGCGATCTGGTCGGGTTTGGTCATGTCGGCGGCGTCGTGGAGCGCGATCGCGCTGCTGGCCTGCGCCAACGCCGCCCGCTCACGTTCGATCACATCGGCATCGCCGAACCCGTTGAGCACCACTGCCGCGCCTTCGGCGGCGAACGCCTTTGCGTAGGCGAGCCCGATTCCCGACGTAGATCCGGTAATGACCGCGGTCTTGCCCTTCAGGAACATGCATACTCCCCCATCTTGGCGCAGCGTATTCTGCCGCCGTGCAACCCTAGCGCCACCTTGCGCATTTCGTTCCCGAGAAGAAACGAAAAGGGGCATATCCATGCGGCTCGACGATTACGATCCGAACATCAACGTCGAGGACCAGCGCGGGTCGGGCGGCGGAGGCGGCGGTTTTGGCGGCGGCGGTGGCGGCCTGCTGATGGGGTTGTTGCCGATGATCGGCAGCCGCTTCGGGTGCGGCGGGATCGTCGTGGTGCTGATCCTGATGGCGGTGTTCGGTGGGATGGGCGGCCTTGGCGGACTGCTCGGTGGCGGACAGACGTCGGCACCGACGACGCAGAGCGAACCGCGCTCGGGCTCCGATACCAAGTCGAGCTGTTCGCTGAACGCCGAAAGCAAGGCCGCCTGCAACGCCTTCAGCTCGGCCGACAACACCTGGGAAGCGATCTTCCAGAAGAACGGCCAGCGGTTCGAGGCACCCAAGCTCGTGTTCTTCGACGGCAATGGCCGCTCGGGTTGCGGCGCCGCGCAGTCGGCGATGGGGCCATTCTATTGCCCGACCGACCAGGGCATCTATCTCGACACCAGCTTTTTCAACGAGCTGTCGACGCGCTTCAAGGCGAACGGCGACTTCGCACAGGATTACGTGATCGCGCACGAGTTCGGCCATCACATCCAGAAGCTGCTCGGTACCAACGCGCAGGTCCAGCAGGCGCAGCGCCAGGCGAGCGAGACCGAGGGCAATGCTCTGTCGGTACGGCTCGAATTGCAGGCGGATTGTTATGCGGGCGTGTGGGCGGCTGCGAACAAGACGCGGCTCGAGGCTGGGGATATTCAGGAGGGCATGACCGCGGCGCAGGCGATCGGCGACGACACGTTGCAGAAGCAGTCGCAGGGCCGCGTGGTACCGGACAGCTTCACGCATGGGACGTCGGCTCAGCGTCAGTCGTGGCTGAAGCGCGGGCTGGAGAGCGGAGATCCGCAGCAGTGTGACACGTTTTCGGGGGAGATCTGAGCTGAGCCTACTGATCCTCCCCGCCAGGGGGAGGTGGCAGGCGTTTGCCTGACGGAGGGGGAGGTATTCGAAACGCCTGTTCCGTATCCTCCCCCTCCGTCACCTTCGGCGACACTTCCCCCTGACGGGGGAGGATTTCAAAAATAGCGCGCGTCCTTACGCGACGACGACGCCCTTCCAGAACGCATAGCGATCCTTGATCTCGGCTGCTGCCGACTTCGGATCGGGATAATACCAGACCGCATCGACGTTGCGCTTCCCGTCGACTACAAGAGTCTTGTAACTCGCCACACCCTTCCACGGGCAGTTCGAGTGCGTCGCGCTATCCTCCAACAACGCCGGATCGACGCTGTCGGCGGGAAAATAATGATTGCCCTCTACCACGACAGTATCGTCCGATCGTGCGATCTCGTGGCCATTCCAACTTGCAACCGGCATGCTGATCTCCTTCAGGCGCTTCCCAGCCCCGCCGCCTCATACGCCTCGGGCTTGAACCCGACTAGCAGCGTCTCGCCGGTATCGAGCACCGGGCGCTTGATCATCGACGGTTGCGCCAGCATCAGCGCGGTGGCCTTCCCGGCGTCGAGATCCGCTCGGTCCGCTTCCGGAAGTTTGCGGAACGTCGTCCCCGCACGATTGAGCAACACCTCCCAGCCAACCCGGCCGATCCAATCCTCCAGATGCGCGGCGTCGATTTCGGCAGTCTTATAGTCGTGGAACGCATAGTCCACGTCGTGCGCATCCAGCCATGTCCGCGCCTTCTTGATCGTGTCGCAATTCTTGATACCGAACATCGTGATCGTCAAAATGGCCTCCGAAGCAAAACTGGAATCAGTCCAAGCGCAGCCGTTTGATAGCAAGCTGCGGGACGCACATGCACCCGATCCGGGACATGAAACTCGCTCATACCGAAGAGGAGCGATCATGTCCTTCCGCGTTCAGGGGCTCGACCCCGACCAGTTTCGACACCTGTTCGGCGCCTCCGATGCAAGCCACGCGCGAGCAGGCGCCCTGCGATACGTGGTCGACGCCAAGCCTGGCTTTCCCGATCGCATCGCGGTACGGGATCTGGAGATCGGCGAAACCGCGATCCTGATCAATTACGAACATCAGCCGGCCGACACGCCCTACCGCTCGCGCCACGCGATCTTCGTATCCGAGGCGGAGACGGAACCGCTGGACCTGCTCGACGCCATCCCCGAGGCGATCCGCATCCGGCCGATATCCCTGCGCGCCTTTGGATTCGACGACGAAATGATCAACGCCGACCTGGTCGCAGGCACGGACCTGATCCCGCTGATCGAGCGCTTCTTCGCGGTGCCGGACGTGGCGTATCTGCAGGCCCATTACGCCAGACGCGGATGTTACGCCGCGCGCATCGTTCGTGCCTGACGTGCGCAAGCCGGTGGCGTGACCGGCTCGGGGCGTTTATCGGTGTGTCATGACGCATCCATTCTACGCGATCCATAATCACGGGCTGATCCGAGTTGCCGCCGCGACGCCGCGGGCTTCGGTGGGGGATACCGGGGCCAATGCCGAGGCTACGATCGCCTTGGCGCGCGAGGCAGATGCGAAAGGCGTCGACCTCGTCGTTTTCCCGGAGCTAAACCTCACCTCCTACGCGATCGACGATCTGCATCTTCAGACCGCGCAGCAGCGCGCGACGCTGGCCGCGATCGCGACGGTGGTCGAGGCGAGCGCGACCTTGCGGCCGGTGCTGCTGGTCGGCGCGGCGCTGGTGCGGAACGGGCGGCTGTATAACTGCGCGCTGGCGATCGCGCGCGGGCGCGTGCTCGGCGTGGTCCCGAAGACATTCCTGCCGAATTACCGCGAGTTCTACGAGAAGCGGTGGTTCGCGAGTGGCGTAGGGATGACCGGACTGACGATCGACCTAAACGGCGGCGACGTGCCGTTCGGGACCGATCTGATCTTCGCCGCGCGCGATCTGCCCGGCTTCGTGTTCCATGCCGAGATCTGCGAGGACTATTGGGCCCCTACCCCGCCCTCGACTGCGGGCGCGCTCGCGGGGGCGCTGATCTGCTGCAACCTGTCCGCATCGAACATCGTCATCGGCAAGGCGCGCGATCGAGCGATGCTGGCGGCGGCGCAATCGGCGCGCGCGGTCTGCGCCTATGTCTATTCCGCCGCAGGGCCCGGCGAGAGCACCACCGAGGTCGCGTGGGACGGCCAAGGATTGGTCCACGAACTCGGCGAACAGATCGCGGAGTCCGCGCGGTTCTCGACCGAGCCCGAACTGGTCGTCGCCGACGTCGACTGCGAACGGATTACGGCGGAGCGCCTACGGACCGGCACCTTCAACGATGCGGCCATGTTCGCCGGCAATCCCGAGACACGCTTCCGACGGATCGCGTTCGATCACGAGCCGGTGCTCGCCGACAGTGGCCTCGAACGCGCCATCCGCCGGTTCCCGTTCGTCCCGAACGACCCGGCGCGGCGCGACGACGATTGCTACGAGGCGTTCAACATCCAGGTGGAGGCACTGTCGAAGCGCCTCGTCGCCGCGCACGCAGAGACGATCGTGATAGGCGTTTCGGGCGGGCTCGACTCGACGCACGCGCTGATCGTCGCGGCGAAGGCGATGGACCGGCTTGGACGCCCCCGCAGCGCGATCCTCGGCTTCACCATGCCCGGCTTCGCGACCGGCGAAGGGACCAAGGCAAACGCCTGGGCCCTGATGCGCGCGCTCGGCATTGCCGCCGAAGAGATCGACATCCGCCCCGCCGCCACGCGGATGCTGGAGGACATCGGCCATCCCTTCAGCGAAGGCGAACCGGTCTACGACATCACCTTCGAGAACGTGCAGGCAGGGCTTCGCACCGACTACCTCTTCCGCCTTGCCAATCAGCGGCGCGGGATCGTGCTCGGCACCGGAGACCTAAGTGAGATGGCGCTCGGCTGGTGCACCTACGGCGTCGGCGACCAGATGAGCCATTACGCGGTGAACAGCGGCGTACCGAAGACGCTGATCCAGTTCCTGATCCGCTGGTGTATCCGCACCGACCAGTATGACGCGGCGACCGACGCGATCCTGGCGACGATCCTCGCGCAGGAGATTTCGCCCGAGCTCGTTCCGGCGGGCGCGGATGGCGCATTGCAGAGCACCGAGTCGATGATCGGGCCGTACGCGCTGAACGATTTCTTCGCGCATTACGTGATCCGCTACGGCCTTGCCCCCTCGAAGATCGCGTTTCTCGCCTGGCACGCATGGCGCGATGCGAGCGTCGGCGCGTGGCCGGAGGACCTGCCGGCGGACGCGCACGTCGCCTACGACCTGCCGACGATCCGCCATTGGCTGGAGAAATTCCTCTTCCGCTTCTTCACGACCAGCCAGTTCAAGCGGTCGGCGATGCCCAACGGGCCGAAGGTCTCGGCAGGCGGTGCGCTATCGCCGCGTGGCGACTGGCGTGCGCCGTCGGATGGAACTGCCGAGATCTGGATCAAGGAATTGCGGTCAAGCGTTCCGTAAGGTCAGCCGCGCCGCCTTGCATAAATCGCCCATCCGGCGCATTATGAAAATCCTATGACAGTGGCTCCACCGGATGGATCGCGCGATCGCCGGATCGAGATCCCATCTAATCTTTGGCTGATTCACCCGGCAGGCCGTGCGCTTTTGCCGCTTGCGTTGGCGCGTGGAATTTCGGCCAATTCGGTGTCGGTAGCGGGGCTTTGCCTCGGCGGAGCAGCGGCGCTCGCCTACACGCAATGGGGAAACTGGGCGCTGGCGCTGGTCGGCCTGGTGCTGTCGATGGGCTGGCTGATCGCCGACGGACTCGACGGCATGGTTGCCCGCGCGACCAAGACCGCGAGCCCGCTCGGCAGGATGCTCGACGGATTATGCGATCACGGCGTCTTCGCGCTGATCTACATCTCGCTTGCGCTGACGATCGACACGCCCGAGGGCTGGGTCCTCGCATTCGCGGCTGGTGGCGCGCATGCGGTGCAGTCGAACATGTACGAAGGCGAGCGTTCGCGCTTCCATCGTCGCGTCAAGGGCGTGGCGCTCGAAGCGCTTCCCGTTCCGACCGGCAACGCGCTGGTCCGCTTCTATGATGGCGTCGCCAGCAGCATCGACCGGATCGCCATGCCGTTCGAGCGCACGCTCGGTCAGTCGGCGGATCCGGTCGCGCTCGGCGCCCTGTACGGTGCCCGCGCCGTCGCGCCGTTGCGCTTCATGGCCTTGCTTACCGCGAATGTCCGGGTATGGGCGATCTTCGTCGCCTGCTTCGCGGGCAACCCACGCATCTTCTGGTGGTTCGAGATCGTCCCTTTGACGCTCGTCGCCATCGTCGGGCTCGTCTGGCACCGTCGTGTCGAGCGGGCTTTCGTTCGTAATACTTCCGCAACGCGACCAAAGACCGCGTCGCGCATGCATCTTTCGTAAGGAACAGGGTCAGTAATGAATAGCATTCGGATCGCCGTGGTCGGCATCGGCAACTGCGCGAGCTCGCTCGTCCAGGGCCTCGAGCATTATCGCGAGGGGGCAAACGACCAGGTTGGCCTGATGCATTTCGACATGGGTGGCTACAAGCCGAGCGACATCAAGGTCGTCGCGGCCTGGGACGTCGATCGCCGCAAGGTCGGCAAGGACGTCGCCGAGGCGATCTTCGCCAAGCCCAACTGCACCGCGGTGTTCGCACCCAATGTCGGCAACACCGGCACGATCGTGAAGATGGGCAAGAAGTTGGACGGCGTTGCCGACCACATGGCCGACTTCAAGGACGACCGCACGTTCCTGGTCTCCGACGCCGCCGAGCCGACCCGTGAAGAGGTCATCGCCGAGCTGAAGGCATCGGGCGCCGACGTTCTGATGAACTACCTGCCGGTCGGTTCGCAGGAAGCGACCGAATTCTACGCCGAATGCGCGATCGAAGCGGGCGTGGCGTTCGTCAACAACATCCCCGTCTTCATCGCGTCGAACCCGGTCTGGGCGAAGAAGTTCGAAGACGCCGGCGTCGCGATCATCGGCGACGACATCAAGGCACAGCTCGGCGCGACGATCGTCCACCGCGTGCTGACCGACCTGTTCGCCAAGCGCGGCGTGAAGCTGGATCGCACCTACCAGCTCAACACCGGCGGCAATACCGACTTCCTCAACATGTCGAACCATCGCCGTCTCGAGTCGAAGAAGATCTCGAAGACCGAAGCGGTGCAGTCGGTTGCGGCCGAGCGCATGGACGACGACAACGTGCACATCGGTCCGTCGGACTACGTGCCCTGGCAGAACGACAACAAGGTCTGCTTCCTGCGGATGGAAGGCCAGCTGTTCGGCGGCGTTCCTATGAACATCGAGCTGCGTCTCTCGGTCGAGGACAGCCCCAACTCGGCGGGCGTCGCGATCGACATGATCCGTTGCGCCAAGATCGCCAAGGATCGCGGCATCGCCGGCGTGATCGACCCTGCCTCGGCGTATTTCTGCAAGCACCCGCGCACGCAGATGACCGACGATCTCGCGCAGATCGAAGTCGAGCGGTTCATCAAGGCCGCCTGACATGATCGATACGCCCCGGATTCAAACGGCGATCATCCTCGCCGCCGGGGAAGGCAGCCGCCTTCGCACCTCCGCCCCGTACAAGCCGCTTTGCGCGGTCGCGGGGCGGCCGTTGATCGCCCACGCGCTCGAGGGGCTGGCCGAGGCTGGCTTTGCGCGTGCGATCGTGACGGTGAGCTACGGGCGCGAGGCGATCGAGGCGTATCTCGCGAGCCGGCGTTGGCCGTTGAAGGTCGAGACGGTTCTCGCGGATCACCGCGAACCCAACGGCGTTTCGGTACTGGCAGCGCGCGATGCGCTCGGCGGCAGTGAAGCGATCCTTGCGATGTGCGACCACCTCGTCAGCCCCGAACTCTACGCGCGCATGGCGAAGGCCGGCGCTGGTGGCGGACTCCGGCTCGGCATCGACCGGCGCCTTGGGCATGACTGGGTCGACCCCGAGGACGTCACCTGCGTCGCGACCGAAGGCGATCGCATCGTCGCGATCGGCAAGGGTCTCGAGCCGCACGACTGCTACGACACCGGCGTCTTCGCGATCGGCCCTGCGCTGTCGGATGCGCTCTCCACCTTGGCGAGCCCGTCTTTGACGGAAGGCGTCCGCCTGCTGGCCGCACAGGGCCTGGCTCGGATCGTGGAGTGCAGCGACATCGACTGGATCGACGTCGACGACGCCCCCGCCCTGGCCAAGGCCGAGGCGTGGATGGCGACCAAGGCAGATGCCGTAGCGGCGTAAGCCACCGTTCTCCTGCAAACGCAGGAGCCCAGGATACCAGCCGAAACGCCTCTGACCCTGGACTCCTGCGTTCGCAGAAGAACGATAAAACCCCGTCATTTTGACGAAAGTCAGGATTCAGAGTTACAAGTGGTGCCCTTTGGGCTCTGGGTCCTGACTTTCGTCAGAATGACAGGATCTCGTCAGGATGACGAGGCTTCCTCGACCCGAGGATCGGGCACGTCCAGCGTCGCGCATGTCCCTATCGCAGCGTTCTCGATCGTCACAGTCCCGCGTAACTGCCGCGCGAGGCTGCCGATCATCCGCATCCCGAGGCTTTTGCGCGACGCCGTCTTCAAGTCGAAGTCCGCCGGCAACCCGCCGCCCTCGTCCGACACCGTCAAGACGATGCGCCCATCCCCGCTCCGCACCGTGACCAGGATCACGCCACCATCGTCGCCATACGCATATTTGATCGCGTTGGTGACCAGCTCGGTGACCAGCAACCCCATAGGGATCGCCACGTCAGCGCTGATCAGGATCGCCTCGATATCGCAGTCGATCCGGTGGGTGAGCGATTGCTCACCCAGCCCCGTAGCGATCCCGCAGACCAGATCGTTCAGCGCAACGATGCCAACCTGATCGCCACGCCATAGCTGGTCGTGCGTCTGCGCGATCGCGGTGATCCGCGCCTGCGCATCGCCGAGCAGCCGGCGGATCCGCGGATCGTCGTCCTCCTGCATCTGGAGATTGAGCATCGCAGAGACGAGCGCGAGGCTGTTCTTGACCCGGTGGCTCGCCTCCCGCGTAAGCAGTTCCTGATGCTCCATCGCCTCGCTCAGCCGCTGCTCCGCCTGCTGTCGCTCGATCGCCACGCCGATGAGGTTGGCAAACCCCTGCATGAACGCGAAATCGGCGGGCTCGAACTTGCCCTCGTCGGGGCTGTCGACCTCGAGCACGCCGAAGCGCTTGCCCGACGTCTCGACCAGCACGTTGATCGCGCGGCGGATATTGTGCTGCGCCATGAACTCCGGCGTCCGGAAACGCTGCTCGTTCTCCAGATGGTTCGAGATCACCGGCAGCCCGGTCTCCAGCGCGAACCCCGCCGGCGAGCCGAGGTCGGTACGCATCTCGGTCGACCCGACCACCCCCGGCGCCCAGCCGATCCCGGCGCGGACCAACAAGGTGTTCTGTTCGGGACGGTATTCGAGGAACTTGCAGTATTGCGACCGCATCCCCTCGCCGCACAACTCGGTCGCGCGCTGCAACATCGGCTGCAGATCCCGCGCCCGCAGCGCCTCGATCCCGAAATCGGCAAGGATCGACTGCTGGCGAAGACGATATTCCAGTTCGCCTGCGCCGGGTGGCCGATCGCCGCCGGGAGATTGTTCGATAACCGTCATACTCACTCGATGTTACTGGCAATAAGTCTCGTCACGCCCGCCGCATCCAGCCGGCTCAATCGCCCACCCTGAAACCGAGGATCATGCGTGACGTCCGCGATTGCCCATTCGGGGCTGACGATCGACGTCAAAGCGGCCGCGTCGTCCTGCTCGATCTCGGCGAGTTCCAGCCCGGCGAGCGCTCCTTCGATCAAATCGATGCCGAAGTCCGCGCCCACCGGATACCGGCGTTTCCTCAACGATCGGGCCGGCACTTGCGCCAGCCGGTCATACTCGTCCCGATCGAGATACGTCGTGACCGTCGGCCTGCTCAGCACATCGGCAACGTCGTATTTCTTGCCGATCTTCAGGACCACGCGCCCCGAGCCGCTATCGGTCATGGCGCGCAGCCTCAGCCGCGTGCCCTCGATGTATCGGTCCTCGATCAGGATGTACGGCGCGTCGGCCAGATCGGGCCGACGTGCAGGATCGACGAGAAACCGGCGCTCGCGCTCGACATGCGCGTATTTGTGAGCGACCAGTTCCTCGTCGAGCCCCCGCAACATCGGGTCAGCGCGTCAGCTTCTTATAGGACAGCGCGGTAGGACGATCCGCCGCATCGCCCAGACGGCGGCGCTTGTCCTCTTCGTAGGATTCGAAATTGCCCTCGAACCATTCGACATGGCTGTTGCCCTCGAACGCCAGGATGTGCGTGGCGAGACGATCCAGGAAGAAGCGATCGTGGCTGATCACCACCGCGCACCCTGCGAAATTCTCGATCGCTTCCTCGAGCGCGCCCAAGGTCTCGACATCGAGATCGTTGGTGGGCTCGTCGAGCAGCAGCACGTTGCCGCCGCGCTTCAACATCTTGGCGATGTTGACGCGGTTGCGCTCGCCGCCCGACAGCTTGCCGACGTTCTTCTGCTGGTCCTGGCCCTTGAAGTTGAACGCTCCGACATAGGCGCGCGTCGACTGGTCGAACCCGTTGACCTTCATCGAGTCGAGGCCGTCGGAAATCTCTTCCCAGACGTTCTTCTTGTCGTCGAGATGGTCGCGGCTCTGGTCGACATAGCCGAGCCGCACGGTCGAACCCTTGTCGATCGTGCCGCTGTCCGGCGTCTCCTGCCCAGTGATCAGCTTGAACAACGTCGACTTGCCGGCGCCGTTGGGACCGATGACGCCAACGATACCGCCCGCGGGCAGCGTGAACGAGAGGTTCTCGAACAGCAGCTTGTCGCCGTAAGCCTTGGAGACGTTCTCAAGCTCGATGACCTTGCCGCCGAGACGCTCGGGCACCTGGATGACGATCTGCGCCTTGCCCGGCGAGCGGTTCTCCTGTGCGGAGACGAGGCGTTCGAAGTTGGCGATACGCGCCTTGGACTTGGTCTGGCGCGCCTTGGCACCCTGACGAATCCATTCGAGCTCGTTCTTGATCGCGGTCTGACGACCGGACTCCTCACGATCCTCCTGCTCAAGGCGCTTGGCCTTCTTCTCGAGATACGTCGAGTAATTGCCCTCATACGGGAAATACTTGCCGCGATCGAGTTCGAGCACCCAGCCAACGACGTTGTCGAGGAAATAGCGGTCATGGGTGATCATCAGCACCGCGCCCGCATAATCCTTCAGATGATTCTCCAACCACTGGACGCTCTCCGCATCGAGATGGTTGGTAGGCTCGTCAAGCAGCAGGATACCCGGCTTCTGGATCAGCAGGCGGGTCAGCGCGACGCGGCGCTTCTCACCACCCGACAGCTTGTCGACCGGCCAGTCGCCCGGCGGGCAACGCAGCGCTTCCATCGCAACCTCGAGCTGGTTGTCGAGCGTCCAGCCGTCGATCGCGTCGATCTGCTCCTGAAGCGTCCCCATCTCCTCCAGCAGCGCGTCGAAGTCGGTGTTGTCCTGGGGATCGCCCATCTCGGCGGAGATCGCGTTGAAGCGATCGACCATGTCCGCGACACCGCGCGCGCCGTCCTTGACGTTCTCCAGCACGGTCTTGGTGGCGTCGAGCTGCGGCTCCTGCTCCAGATAGCCGACGGTAACGTTCTCGCCCGGCCAGGCCTCGCCGGTATAGTCCTTGTCGATGCCGGCCATGATCTTGATCAGCGTCGACTTGCCCGCGCCGTTGGGGCCTACGATGCCGATCTTGGCGCCATGATAGAATTGCAGATTGATGTTCGACAGCACCGGCTTGGGCGCGCCGGGGAAGGTCTTCGTCATGTCCTTCATGACATAGGCGTATTGGCCGGCCACGGGGGTCTCCGTTCGGGTGTTCGTGAGGGAGGGATTGATCTGCGCATGTAAGGGCAGCCGCGAAGGTTGGCAACGCGCGAGCTGGGACCTAACGAAGGAGGCCGACACCAAGGGGAATTGCTGATGACGCGTATCGCACCATTTCTGGCGGCCTGTGCCGCAATCACCGCCGTTCCTCTTGCCGCGCAGCGCACCGCTGCGCCCGCGACCGCGGTCGATGCGAAGGTCGCGGCGCTGCGCGACAAGGCGCTGACCGACGACACCGCCTACAAGATCGTCGAGGGCATCACGACCGAGGTCGGCCCGCGGATGACGGGCACCGAGGCGGCGCCGCGGGCGCGCGCTTGGTCGGTCGCCAAGCTGAAGGCGCTCGGGTTCAAGAACGTGCGGATCGAGCCATACCAGCTGCCGGTCTGGTCGCGCGGCACGGAGAGTGGTGAGCTGGTCGCACCCTATGCGCAGAAGCTGCATCTGGTCGGCCTCGGCAATTCGGGTGCGACGCCGCCGGGCGGGCTGACCCTGCCGATCGTGTATTTTCCGACGTACAACGACCTGGCGCTCGCCGCCGACGGCAGCTTGAGGGGCAAGATCGCCTTCGTGTCGAACGCGATGCAGCCGACGCAGGACGGGTCGAGCTATGGATCGCAGGGTACCGCGCGCTTCGTCGGACCGAAC
This sequence comes from Sphingomonas faeni, assembly GCF_003053745.1. GTDB lineage: Bacteria > Pseudomonadota > Alphaproteobacteria > Sphingomonadales > Sphingomonadaceae > Sphingomonas > Sphingomonas faeni. The sequence continues at coordinate 143,356 of NZ_QAYE01000008.1, forward strand.
GTCGCCGCCAAGAAGGGTGCGGCGGCGATCGTGATCCGGTCGATCGGTACCGATCACGGCCGCGGGCCGCACGCAGGCAACACCAATTTCGACGCGGGCGTGACGCCGATCCCCGCCGCCGCGCTGTCGGTCGCGGACGCCGAGCATGTCGAGCGGCTGGTGAAGCTCGGCAAGCCCGTGACGCTGAAACTGGTGCTTGAAGACAAGCAGGTCGGTATGCGCGAATCGGGCAACGTCGTCGCCGAAGTCCCTGGCACCGATCCCAAGGCGGGGATCGTGCTGGTCGGTGGCCATCTCGACAGCTGGGATCTCGGCACCGGCGCGATCGATGACGGGGCGGGCATCGCGATCACCGCGGCGGCTGCCAAGATCGTGATGGACGGCGGCCAGCGCCCACGCCGCACCATCCGCGTCGTCTGGTTCGGCGACGAGGAGAGCGGCGGCTTTGGCGGAGCCGCCTACGCCAAGGCACATGCGGGCGAACGCCATGCGACCGCCGCCGAATCGGATTTCGGTGCCGATCGCGTCTGGCGGTTCGAGAGCAGCCTGCCCGACGCCGCCAAGCCCATCGAGGATCGCTTGGCCGTCGCGCTCGCCCCGCTCGGGATCGTTCGCGGGGCCGACGCCCCTCATGGCGGCACCGATGTCGGCCCGGTGATCGCCACGGGGGTCGCCGGAATCGACCTCAACCAGTCGGGCCTGCGCTACTTCGACTATCACCATACGCCCGAGGACACGCTGGATCTGATCGACCCCGAACAGCTCCGTCAGAACGTCGCGGCATGGACCACGGTGATCGCGACAGTGGCCAATGCACCCGAGGAAATCGGGTCAATTGTGCCCCAGAAGTGACGAATTGCATGAACCAATCTGTCATCGTTCTGCCGCAAACCTTGCGGACAGATGAATTTAGCGGATTGACCGCCCGCCGGGGGCCGCTATTTGACGTGACTTCGCGACGGCAATCGGGTCGGCCGCGAGTGAAACTATGCTTGGGAGCATTCGAATGAAGAAGATCGTTCTGATCGCTGCTGCCGCCGGCCTGATGTCCGTCGCAGCCTGCAGCAAGTCGCCAGAAGCCGCCGCAGTTGAGAACAACGCGGACATGCTGGCTGACAACATGGAAATGCAGGCTGACAACATGGACGCCATGGCGGACAACACCTCGAACGCAGTCGCTACCGACGTGCTCGAGAACGCTGCTGACAACATGAACGCAGCTGCCGACAACGTCCGTGACGCTGCCGACGAGAAGACCGACAACATGAACTAAAACCCTGTCGGGCGTTCGCGCTCGATAGAGTATTAGTGTCGGAAAGGGCGTTCCTTCGGGAGCGCCCTTTTTCTTTGCCTTTTGCTTGTGCGCCCTTTTGCGGGCGGATCGCTTGCGCTAACGCAGGCGCCGGTGGGGCCTGTAGCTCAACGGTTAGAGCTGGCCGCTCATAACGGCTAGGTTGCGGGTTCGATTCCTGCCGGGCCCACCAACCCCTCTCCCTGTCCCCGAGCCGCTCGAAAAGCGATGCCGGGTTTATGACCGTCGCGGAGCGCAGTGCATCCGGCCGTTGCTGAAACTACGGCGCGCCGGCGTTCAGCCGACTCAGATTTCCGTCATCACGCCCTGATAGACTGGTTCTTCCATCGCGCGGCCCGCACCGATCGCGACGCAGGTCAGCGCGTTCTCGGCGACCGTGACGGGCAGCCCCGTCGCGTCCGACAACACTTCGTCGATCCGCGCGAGCAGCGATCCGCCGCCCGTCATGACGATGCCCTGATCGCAGATATCGGCGGCCAGTTCGGGTTCGGTCTTCTCCAGCGCGGTCAGCACGGTCTCGACGATCTGGCCGATCAGATCCGCCAACGATGCCGCGATATCCGCCTGCGTCACCTCGATCTCGCGTGGTACCCCTGCGCGCAGGTCGCGTCCCTTGACGCGCATGACCTCGCCGATTCCATCCTCCGGCATCCGCGCCATGCCGACCGCCAGCTTCACGCGCTCGGCGGTGGCTTCGCCGATCATCAGGTTGTGCTTGCGACGAATCATCGAACTGATCGCCTCGTCCATCTTGTCGCCGCCGACCCGCGCCGACGTGCTGTAGGCAAGCCCTCGCAGCGACAGCACCGCCACTTCGGTCGTGCCACCGCCGATATCGACGATCATCGCCCCGACCGGCTCGGTCACCGGCAGTCCGGCACCGATCGCCGCCGCCATCGGCTCTTCGATCAGATACACCTTGCGCGCGCCGGCGTTGGACGCCGCCTGGCGTATCGCGCGACGCTCGACCAAGGTCGCGCCGGACGGGATGCAGATCGCGATCTCGGGATGGCGTGGCAGTCGGCTGGGCCCGCCATGCGCCTTTTCGATGAAGAACTTGATCATCTGCTCGGCGACGTCGAGGTCGGCGATCACGCCGTCACGCATCGGCCGGATGGTCTCGATCCCGTCGGGCGTCTTGCCCATCATCAATTTCGCTTCGGCACCCACCGCGCGCACCTGCTGGACGCCATTGCGCGTTTCGATCGCCACCACGGACGGTTCGTTCAGGACGATGCCCTGACCGCGCAGATAGACGACGGTGTTCACCGTTCCGAGATCGATCGCCATGTCGTTCGACGGGCGGCTGAACAGGCGAGGAAGACGCATGGGCTGTGACAATCTGAAAGCGTGCGCCCGTTATCGTGGCCACTGTATGAAATCATATGCTGTCGGCGTAGTGCGATCCGCGTCAATCGCTCTGCGCCCGGACGGGCCAACCCAACGACGATCACGACGGCATTCTCGATACGGCATCATCGAATAGGGTCGCGGTGGCTCCGAACGGCGTACAGCGCCGGGCAAGACATGCCCCTCGCCGCCCGTGCCGATAAACGGATCGACCAGGGATATGCCTTACGCGCACCCTCCTGCCGTCATCCGATCGGCAGGTCGAACAGCAGTTCGCGGACGTAGCGCACTGGCGGCGATCCATGGGCGAGCAACGCGTCGTTGTAGCGCTTGAGATCGAACGCCGCGCCCTGCCGCTTCCTGGCCTCGTCGCGCAACGCCATGTGCTCCGAATAGCCGGTGAAATAGCTCAGCAGCTGAGTCGAACCAAGCGAGGCGCGGACCCACTTCCCTGCCGCCTCGCGCTCCTGCTGGAACGCGGTGTGCGTCATCAACTGCATCGCCTGCTCGCGAGTCATGCCCTCGGTGTGGATACCGATGTCGAGCAGCGAGTTCGAGATCGAGCGCAGCCGCATCTTGAGCACGGTGAGCTTGAACAGCGGATCGCCGTTCAGATAGCCCTCGTCCGCCATCATGCCCTCGGCATACACCGCCCATCCCTCGATGAACGGCCCCGAGCCGAGCACCGCGCGCAACGTCGACTGCGTCGCGTTGGCGTGCGCGAGCTGGAGATAATGCCCCGGCATCGCCTCGTGCACCGCGAGATCGTGGATCATGTAGTCGTTATATTCGCTGAGGAACGAGGTCGCCTGCGCCTCGGTCCAGTCGTCGGGGATCGGCGACACGGCGAAGAACGTGCCGAGGTTCTTCTCCAGCGGGCCGGGCGAATCGCAGTAGGCTACCGCGACGCCCTGCTGGAACTTGGGCATCGTGATGATCTTCACCGGGCTGTCGGGCATGCCGACCAGCCCCTTGTCGCGGACGAAGGTGGTCGCCTGCGCCAGAGCCTTGGTCGAGGCGTCGATCATGCCGTCGCGTGCCGGACGCTTGGCGTAGGTGAGTTCTAGCGCGAGCTGGATCGCGGCCTGTTGCTGCGCTTCGGTCGGCTTGTCGGGGAGCAGCAGCGCGCCCTTCTTGGCGCCGAAGATCTGCCGCGCGATCGCGTACATCTGCGCGCGCGTGTCGACGATCGCGGCCTGCGCGCGCCGCTTGATCTCGGCGCGGGTGAGGTCGGATTGCAGCGCGAAACCGAGCTTCTTGTCGTAGAGCGCCGCGCCGAGGCGGAAGTCGCCCTTGGCGCCGGGAACGAGCGTCTTGTCGAGCCAGACCTGGTGCTCGGCAACCGCCGCCTTCAGTGTCACGAGCGCGGCGTCGAACCGCTTGGCGTCCGCTGCCGACAATTCGCTCTTGTGCGGCGCGAGCATGCTCTCGGCGATGTCGACGATGCCGCTGTTCTGCTTCGCCACGGTCGTCGCGTAGATCGACGGCACGCGCGCCACCACGATGTTGGCGCGCGCCTGCGCCAGCAACGCGGGGAGCGCCGCCATCCGCGCGGTCGCCGCGTTCAGCCGCTGCGGCCACGGCGCGAAGTCCCGCGCAGCGAGCGAATAGAGCGAGCTGCCGGCGATGTCGTTATAGACCTGCGGATCCCACGCCCATCCACCGAGCGTCTCGGTATCCCAGATGTCGTAGCGCAGCGCGTTGTCGAGCAGCGCCGCATCGACCTGCTCCTCGCGCGACAGGGCTTTGCGGTCGATCCGCTGGAGATCGGCGAGCATCGCCTTCGAGAACGCTTCTCGCTTGGCACGTCCTGCGGCGGACATGTCGGTGATCTGCGTGTCGAACCGGTGATCGCCGAGCGATGTCGCCGACGACGGACTGAGGCGGGCGAGGCCATCGACGTAGCGCTTCGACAGCGACGCGAACGCGCTCGTCTCGGCTTGCACGGCCAGCACGGGCGCGGGGATCGACGAAACGGGCAGCGCGAGCATCGCGGCGCCGAGCAACAGACGGAAATTACGCATCATGCATTCCTGACGATCAGCGCTGTGGCGCGAGTTGTGCGTTCAGATAGACGGTGACGAGCGCCGCGCGCTTGGCGTCCTCGATCTTGTCGGCGCCCGCCGCGTGGCCGCCTTCCGGGTTCTCGTAATAGAAGAACGGGTCGCCATAGGCCTCCAGCCGCGCGGCGAATTTGCGCGCGTGGCCGGGGTGGACGCGGTCGTCCTCGGTCGAGGTGTAGATGAACGGCGTCGGGTATTTCACGCCGCGCTTCAGGTTCTGATAGGGCGAATATTGTGAGATGAACGCCCAGTCCGCGGGCTTGTCCGGGTCGCCATATTCGCCGATCCACGACGCGCCTGCCGACAGATGCGAATAGCGCTGCATGTCGAGCAGCGGCGATCCCATCACGATCGCGCCGTAGAGATCGGCACGCTGCTCCATCGCGACGCCGACCAGCAGGCCGCCGTTCGACCGCCCCGATACCGCGATCTTCCGCTTCGCACTGACACCGGTGCGGACCAGATCGTCGCCGACCGCGTGAAGATCGTCATACGCCTTTTGCCGGTTCTCGCGCAGGGGCATCTGGTGCCAGCGCGGCCCGTATTCGCCGCCGCCACGGATGTTGGCGAGCACGAACGCGTTGCCCTCCTCGACCCAGAACAACCCGGCCGGGCCCGAGCGGTACGGCTGGTCGACGAGGTAGGTCGGCGTCTGCGCGTTGCGGAACCCGCCATAGGCGTGGACCAGCGCGGGCACCGGGCCCGTCGTGCCCTTCTTGCGCACGAGGAAATACGGGATCTTCGTACCGTCCTTAGACGTCGCGAACCGCTGTTCGACCTGCATCATCGAGGCGTCGAACCGCGCGGGCAGCGTGTCGACCGCCACCGGCTTCGCGTTGGGGCGGACGGCATAGCGCGCGGGCGGGCTGAGGAAGCTCTCGACTACCGCAAAGGCGACATCGTCCTTGCCTGCGGTCGCCTCGAGGTGGATCGTCGATGCGGTCGGCAGCGCCGCGACGCCTCGCGTCCAGATGCCGTCCGCGCCGCGCGTCAGCGATACGAGCCGGCCCGAGACGTCGTCGAGCATCTTCACCCACAGCACCGACTTGCTCGAATCGACCTGCTCCACCGCCTGGGTCGCGGTCGGCACCAGCACGCGCTCGATCGTCGGCGTGCGTCCCGCCAGCACGTCGGCGACGCGGTACGCCACGACCGATCCGCTCGGGATCCCCTTCCAGTCAGACGCCAGCGTCGCGATCAACCGGCCATCGAGGACGGCGTTGATCTCCGCGTCATCGGGCAACGGCGACGGCACCAGCCGGCCATTCTCAGCGATATGACTGCGCTTCGAATGGAAGAAATCGACGTTGAGCGACACCAGCGGATAGCGCCGGTCGCCATCGGTGAAGACGCTGGTCTCGATCCCGACATCGTCCGGCGTCGCGCTCGTCACGGCGGCCGCGGCCGAGAGCGGCGTGCCGCGCTGCCACCGCTTGACGGTCCGCGGATAGCCCGACTTGGTGAGGCTGCCGGCGCCGAAATCGGTCGCGACGTACAGCGCGTCCGGCCCGGCCCAGTTCAGCCCGGTCTTGAAGCTCGGCACGACGAAACCGTCCGCGACGAACTTGCCGGTCGGGATGTCGAACTCACGCTCCTCGACCGCATCGCCGCCGCCGTTCGACAGCGCCACCATGCACCGATCGTACGACGGCGAGCGGCACGTCGCGCCCTTCCACACCCAGCTCTTGCCCTCGGCCTTACCCAGCGCATCGACGTCGATCAGCGTCCGCCATACCGGCTTGCCGCTGGTGAACGACGCGAGCGAGGCCACCCGCCAGAGGCCGCGCACGTTCGTCTTGTCCTGCCACAGGTTCAGCACCTGATCGCCGAGGATCTGGTCGGGCGTCGCGATCTGGCGATCCGCCTGCAACAGGTCGAGTGCGCGCTGACGGTAGCGCGCATAGCCGGGCTTGGCTTCGAGCGCGGCGAGCGACTGCGTGTTCCACCGCTTCACCGTATCGAGCGCACGCGTGCCGTGGATGTCCTCGAGATACGCATTCGGATCGGTAGCGGGTGGCGGAGCCGAATTCTGGGCCAGGGCGGTCGTGGAAAGGGCCAGCAAGGCCAGGAACGGCAGGCGTCTTTGCATCATCACTCTCTTATCGTTCAGTGATGCGACTGTAGGCAGCGCGGTCCGCTACGCCAGCCCCTTCTCTTCAGATCATTCAGCTTCCAGCGCGAGCAGCGCGAACGTCGCCAGCCAATGCTCGCCCATGTAATCGTCCGCGAGATGCGGCAGCGCTTCGGTGAGGTGCGCATCGGCGATCGCGCGCGCGGCGGCAGGATCGGGGAGTGCATAAGCGATCGTCCGCCAGCACCACGCGCGCGACAGGTTCACGCCGTCGAGATGCGCGAGGCGCCCGTCCGACCGGTCGCTGACGATCGCGGGGGAGCGCAGGCACGCCGTCGCGGGGCCGAACGGATCGGGCAGGAACGCCGCCAGCCACGGAGCGAACTCCGCCCCGAGCACGTCATTCATCAACGCCGCCTCGCACAGCGTCGCCGACAGGAAATCCTCCCCGCTTGGCTCGAACGGGCGGCAGTCGCGATCGTCGCCATACCAGTCGCGCGCGCGCGCCTCGATCAACACGCCGAGTGACGCGTCGTGCACCCGCGCCCAGCGCAGCGCATGGACCAGCGCGAACGCGGTGCAGTCGTGCTTGCCGCTTCGCACCGGGTAGATCAGTTTCGGCAGATACGCCGCAAACCGCGCCGCAAACGCGCGTGCCAACGGCTCGACCGCCGCCGCCCAGGGCCGATCTGGCCGCCGCGCCAACTCGTCATGCAGCGCCAGCAGCCATCCCCAGCCATAGGGCCGCTCGAACCCGCCGGTGCCCGGCCGATCGAGATACGCCACCTCTCCCGCGATCAGCGCGGGCACCAGCATCCGGTCGGCCAGCGCCTCGACCGCGGCGGCCTCCGCCATGTCCGGATACAGCCGCGCGAGGCGCATCACCTGCCACCAGCCATGCACGCAGCTATGCCAGTCGAAACTGCCGTGAAACACCGGATGCAGCGTCTTCGGCAGCGCCAAGTCGCCGGGCCCGTCGAGCACTTGGTCGAGCTTGTACGGCCATTCGCGGGTCAGATGCCCCAGCGTCAGCACGGCAAATCGCGCTGCGGTCGCGTGGTCGAGCCGCTGTGTCATCGTGTCATCCCACATCGTTCGCCGGACATTCAGCTGCTGTGATCCGAAATGATCTTCCACGCGCCGCCACGCCGCTCGAATACCAAAGTCGTCATGCCCGATTCGCTGGTCGACGCCCCGGTCAGCGTCCACCGTGCGAACAGCATCGCATGCGCCGGATCCAGACCGCGCATCTCCAGGAACGCGAACGACAGCTTGCCGCGCGCATTGCCCGTGCCGCTGAAGCTGGACCGGTATTTGTCCGCAATCGCCGGCTTGCCGCGAAGCAGTCCCTTCGGCGTCACGAACACCGCGTCGTCGGCATAGATGTCCATGAACCGCGCGAGATCGCCCGCGTTCCAGCCCGCCGCGCTCGCTTCCATGCCCTTGCGGATCGCGATTTCAGCGGGCGTCTGCGCGATCGCGGGCGCTGCGATCGCCACGATCGCGAAGGGTAGCATCATGGGTCGCATCATTCTCTCGCCATCAGTTCGAGCAACGCCGCCTCGCCGACCGGCTCGGACAGCAGGAAGCCCTGGTACAGGCTGCATCCACCCGCGGCGAGCAGTTCGAGCTGAGACGGTCGCTCGACCCCCTCGGCGATCACCGCCAGCCCCAGCGAACGGGCCATCGTGATCGCGCCGGCGACCACCACGCGGTCGCGCGCGCTGCCATCGATGTCCCGGACCAGCGACTTGTCGATCTTCACGTAATCGAGCGGCAGCGACTTCAGATAGGCGAGACTGGAATAGCCCGTGCCGAAATCGTCGATCGCCACCCGGCACCCTGCCCCGCGCAGTTCCGCCAGCAACGCGGACGCCGCCGCGAGGTCTTCGATCAACCCCGTCTCGGTAATCTCGACCGTCAGGCGCCCGCGCGGGAACCCGCTCTCGTCGATCCGCGCCAGGAACAGCGCGGCAAACCCCGGCCGCGTGATATCCGCCGCCGTCAGGTTCAGCGACACGCGCAATGTCCCCAGAACCTCCGGCCAGGCGACCGCACGCGCCAGCACCAGCCGCTGGATATGGTCCGACAACGCAATGCCCAGATCGGCGCGGTCTGCGGCATCGAACAGCGTATCCGCGCCGAGCGGCCCCAGTGCCCGATGGTTCCAGCGTGCCAGAGCCTCGACCCCCGTGATCTTGCCGCTCGCGATCTCGACCTGCGGCTGCCAGCGCAAGTCGATCTCGTCGCGCTCGATCGCATGGTGCAGGTCGATCGCCAGCGCGTCGATCGGTGCGACCCCGTCGGGCAGCGCGACGTGCAGCACCGATCCGTCGCTCGCCTTCGCCTCCGCCAGCGCCTCGCTCGCGCGGCGCAGCAACGCCGCCGCATCGTCGCCCGGCTGGCGTTGCGCCACGCCGAAGCGACAGCCGAGCACGGCGCGCGTATCGGCCACCGCGAACGGCCGCGCGAGCGCCGCATCCAGCGCCGTGATCGCCGCCGTCACTGCCGCCCCGGCCGCTTCGATCACCAGCACGAACTCCGACCCGCCGAGCCGAGCGACCATCGCATCCACGCCGATCGCTTGGCGCGCGACAGTCTCCGCGCGCAACACGGCCGCTTCGATCAGGCCATCCACCGCGGGACGGCCATGCGCCGCATTGACGATGTCGAGGCGCGACAGCGCGACCAGCACCACCGCCACCGGCCGCTCCTCCGCGATACGGCTGACGATCCAGCGCCGCGCTTCGCCGGTCTCCCTGTCATAGTGCGACGCGCCCGGTATCCCGCGTCGATCGATCGCGCCGCCGGATGCGCGTGCGGCATGGCGCCCTGCGAACCGCAGCGCCTGGACGAGTTCGCCTTCGCTCGCCGGACTCGCGAGGAATTGCGTCGCGCCCGCATCGAAAAACTCGCCGATCGCCTCGACATCGCCGCGCGATACCAGCACCAGCAACGCCGCACCGTTGGTGGCGACCAACCCGCCCAGCCTGCGCGTCGCCGACAGTCCGTCGTCGAGCGCACCGCGCGCATCGATCAACGCGACCGCTGCGCCGCTTGCCAGGAACCGGCTCTCCAACCCTTCGGCATCGCCCGCGACCGCCGCCTGCCACCCCGCACCGGCCCCTGCGCTCGCCAAAATCTCCGTGATCTCATCACGTTGACGGAACGATACCGCGAACAGCGTCGTTGCGATCTGCATGTCTTCCATATCCGTCGCACCTCGCTCGATCGGTGCGAGCCTAGCCGCCGTATCGTCGCGCGCCAATCCAATACCAGCCGATCCGGCCTTGTTAGTGGGACAGTCAGGTCTTAGCTCGGAGGAGATGACGATCGCGCCCACCCTCGAGCAAAAGCCGCTGCGCGATACGCATGGTCGCACGATCAAGTATCTGCGGATTTCGGTGACTGATCGCTGCGACCTGCGCTGCCGCTACTGCATGTCCGAAAAGATGACGTTCCTGCCGCGCAGCAAGCTGCTGAGCCTCGAAGAGATCGCAATCATCGCCGAGCGTTTCATCGCACGGGGCGTGACGAAGATTCGCTTGTCGGGTGGCGAGCCGCTCGTGCGTCGCGACGTCGCCGAACTGGTACAGCGCCTGGGTCACAACATCGGTGCCAATGGGCAAGGGGGCGGCCTGGAAGAGCTGACGATGACCACCAACGGCACGCACCTAGCGCAGCATGCCGAGGCGATGGTCGATGCCGGCATCCGCCGCGTCAACGTCAGCATGGACAGCCGCGATCCCGAGCGCTTCCGCTACATCACCCGCCACGGCGACGTGTCGCAGGTGATCGGCGGGATCTACGCCGCACGCGACGCGGGGCTCGCGATCAAGATCAACATGGTCGCGCTGAAGGGCTTCAACGAGAACGAGATCGCACCGATGCTCGCCTGGTGTCGCGACGAGGGCTTCGACCTGTCGCTCATCGAGACGATGCCGCTCGGCGCGATCGACGAGGATCGTACCGATCGCTTCCTGCCGCTGACCAAGGTGTTCGAGGATCTCGGCCAGCAGTTCACGCTCGCCCGCGACGCGCACAAGACCGGCGGCCCCGCACGCTACTGGAACGTCGACGGCACGCGCACGCGTCTGGGCCTGATCTCGCCGCTTACCGCTAATTTCTGCGATGGCTGCAACCGAGTGCGACTGACCACCGAAGGCAAGCTGTACATGTGCCTGGGCCATGATGATCAGGTCGACCTGAAGGCGGCCCTGCGCGAAGGTGGCACCGCTGGCCTGGACGAAGCGATCGACGCTGGCCTGTTCGCAAAGCCCAAGGCGCATGACTTCCGCATCGGCCAGGGCGAAGGCCCCGCGGTCGCCCGCCACATGAGCGTCACCGGCGGATGAGCCGATACGAGCGGCGGGCGCTGGTCGCGTCCAATACCCCGCCTGCTCGTGCCGCCGAAGCGGAACTCGCCGACATGGGTGATTGGGTGCCGGTCGAGGACGCGGACGTCATCATCGCGCTCGGCGGCGACGGGTTCATGCTGCAGACGCTGCACACGATGCTGGAGCGCCGCAAGCCGCCCGTCCCTGTGTTCGGCATGAACCTGGGCACCGTCGGCTTCCTGATGAACGAATGGCGCCACCACGGCCTTACCGACCGGCTGGAGCGCGCGAAACCGTTCAAGGTCATCCCGCTCAGTATGACCGCGATAGGCGTCGACGGCCGCACGCACACGCTTCCCGCGATCAACGAGGTCTCGTTCCTGCGCGAGACCCGCCAGACCGCCAATCTCGAAGTGACGGTGAACGACCGCGTCGTCCTCGCCGAACTCGCCTGCGACGGCATCCTCGTCGCGACACCGGCCGGCTCGACCGCATACAACCTTTCCGCCCACGGCCCGATCCTGCCGCTCGGCTCCGGCATGGTCGCGCTGACCCCGATCAGCCCGTTCCGCCCACGACGCTGGCGTGGCGCGATCCTGCCCGACAAGGCCCGCATCCGCATCCGAGTGCTCGACCCCGGCAAGCGCCCCGTCTCCGCGGTCGCCGACCAGCGCGAGATCCGCGACGTCGCGCAGGTCGACATCTGCATGGACCGCGCCCGCGAACTCACGCTGCTGTTCGATCCCGAGCACGCGCTCGACGACCGCATCACGATGGAACAGTTCGTCGCCTGAACGCGGTTTATCGCGGACTTTGCATTTTTGCGGCGAAACCCGCTTGCATCGTCCGACCGGCCGTTTATAGAGCCGCCTCCGGCAACGTTCCCTGATAGCTCAGCGGTAGAGCTCTCGACTGTTAATCGAGTGGCCGTAGGTTCGAATCCTACTCAGGGAGCCATTTCCTCGTTCGCGGGGGTGCCGAGAAGCCCGCGGAGGCTTGCAAGCCCGCGGAAATCCTTACATTCGAAGTTCGGTACGGTTCGAAGCCGTTCGGGGGCATCCGGCCTCAAGTGGGGGCACTTTGGGGACACCAGTTTTCCGCGCTAGGGGCACCGTATGCTGACCGACGCGAAGTGTCGGAATGCACGGAAAGCCGAGAAGCCGCAGAAGCTCGCCGACGCGCACGGCTTATATCTCTTCGTTACGACCACCGGCTTCCGATCGTGGCGGATGAAGTATCGATTCGGCAACAAGGAGAAGCGGCTGACGTTTGGCGGCTATCCGGACGTGTCGCTCGAGGATGCGCGGGAAATGCGCAACGCGGCGCGGTTGCTGCTTCGGGCCGGGATCGATCCGGCGATCGAGCGGAAACAGCGGGAGGCGACGGTGACCGCCGAATCGCTTCGGTTGTTCGAACCGATAGCGCGCGCTTGGCACACAGCACAGACGCCGACCTGGTCCCCGCGCTACGCGGCGAAGGCGCTAGCGAGTATGGAGAAGGACATCTTCCCGGCGCTCGGCAAGGTGCCGATCGGCTCGATAACCGTGCCGATGGTGCTGAAGGCCCTGCGGGCGGTCGAGGAGCGCGCGGCGATCGAGACTGCCCACCGGCTGCGCCAGCACATGTCGGAGATCTTCCTTTACGCGATTGGCGCCGGTTTGACGGAGACCGACCCCGCGCACGTCGTGAAGCCTGCGCTGCTGCCTATGGTCAAGGGACGTCGACCAGCAGTGCGATTGGCGAGCGAGGCAACGGCGGTGCTGGCCAAGGTCGAGGCAATGGACGCCTTCCCAGCGACGAAGCTGGCTTCGCGGCTGCTGGCGCTGACGGCGGCTCGTCCTGGCGTCATACGAATGGCGGCGCCGCAAGAATTCGAGGGGCTCGATTCGACGTCACCGATCTGGCGGGTACCCGCGGAGAAGATGAAGTTGACGGTCGAGCGGAAGAACGACGCGGACTTCGAGTTCGTAATACCTCTGTCGTCGCAGGCGGTTCAGATCGTCCGCGTGGCGCTGCAGCGCTTCGGGAACGGGCCCCTGCTCTTCCCGAGCGTCAGCAGTCCGAAGAACCCTCTCAGCGACAATACGCTGTCGAAGCTATACCGGGATGCTGGTCAACGCGGCCGGCACGTTCCACACGGCTGGCGTGCGACGTTCTCGACCGTGATGAACGAGCTGGCAGCGGCCGAGGACCGAACCGGCGATCGCGCCGTGATCGATCTGATGCTGGCGCATCTTCCGGCCGGAATGTCCGCCTCGGAAGCTGCGTACAATCGAGCGATGTACATGCCACGTCGACGCGTCATCGCACAGGCGTGGGCCGACTTACTCGTTGTCGACCTTCAACCAGCTCAGCTGCTGGCGGAGCGCGCCGCGCCGTAGCAGGTGCGGCATGATGCGCGGCGGCGGAGGAGCCACAAGCGGTCAGGCTGTCCGTAACCTTATCCGCGGCACCAGCGCGCGATTCGCTGAGAAGGCACGCGGGGCCGATCATGGCGAAGGCCGTCGCGTACCGCGGCGCCACAGCTATGACGTCGACGATCTACGCGCCCAGCCGTGGAAGAAAGTCGGCGACGGATCGCACGCGCAGGGCGTGATTCATCGCGAGGCACTGATTCAGAGTGCGAAGGAGCAGCGCCGGCAGGATTGGAAGGAGCTGCCCAATCGCCGGCTGCGCGAGGTCCGCGAGTTGCGCGACACGCTCGCGGCCGAACTGGCAGCGCTTGTCGCCCAAGGGCAGTCCCCGATCGGCCGGCCTGCGACGCTCCGGCACGAGATCGAGCGGTTGGACGCGACCCTCGCGCGCGCCGACGGCCGGCTGACGCGCATCGACGTTAGCGTCCTCGAGGCGCTGCTCGCGAAAATCGACTTCGCGACCGGCGCGCTCTTCCCGTCGTACGATACCATCGCCGAGTGGGCAGTCTGTAGTCGCAACGCGGCGATCGAAGCGATTAAGCGGCTGAAGAGCCGCGGCTTCGTAGATTGGGTGCGCCGGAGCATCCGGACGAACAACGACGGTGAGTTTGCCCCTCAGCGCGAGCAGACTTCGAACGCCTATTATTTCGACCACAGGCGCAGCATGGCGCCCCGAACATGGCAGCGATACATGCAGATCCTCGTCGCCAAGCTTCGGCGCCTGGGGGCCGTCCCTGCCGCCGTATCGCCTGGCGCCTTGCCAGTGCCCCGCGAAGTCCAGGACCCTGCATTGCGCGCCGCTCTCGCAAGCGCCGCTACGTCATTTGATAACGCGAGTACATGAAATGTGCTCTATCCTGCATTCAGGTATGAGGAATAAGGAACGTCTCCGCTGAACGCGGAGCCGGCGCTAGTTTGATATTCCCCCAAAGCCGAAACGGCATGCCTCAAGGACCCGACCGCCAAGACCCGGCTGTCGGGACGTGGCGGCTTGCGCCGCCCTGGGCTATCGATGGGGGAAGTGTGCGAAAGTCGTTGTTCTTTTCTTGCGTCGCGTACGCGGCGCTGGATCAGAGGTCGACCAACAGATCCGCCCACTCCTGGAACAAGTCGCGCTGACGCTGAAGGCGCTCGCTTCGATCGTACGCAGCCTTGACCTTGTCCTTCGGCGTATGCGCCAAGGCCCGCTCGACGTCGGCACCGTCCGCGCCCCGCTCATTCATCACCGTTGAGAACGACGCGCGCCAGCCGTGCGGGACATGCCGCCCCTCGAAACCGGCGCGATCGTACAGCCCGCCGATCGACTTCTCCCCGATCGGTTTGCCAGCGCCGGCAGACCGATCGAAGATCAAACCATGCATATTTGCATCGTCCTGATGCATATTCTCGCCGCCATGATGAATATCCGCGCGGATTTCGCGCAGCAGCGCGACTGCCTGGCGCGACAACGGCACCAGGTGGTCGTTCTTCGTATCGAGCTTCTTCGCTGCCTTCAGCTTCATCCGCGCGGCTGGCACCCGCCACAACGGCGCCGCGCCATCAAGATCCTCGATCTCATTCCAGCGCGCGCCGCGTACCGCGGCGGAACGGACTGCGGTTAGCGCCAGGAATCGCGACGCGCGTTTCACCACCGGCGCGACGTCGACCAGCTCGGCCGCGGCGAGCAGCTCGCGCGCTTCCTCGACCTCGAGCAATGCGGCGTGATGCTGTGCCGGCGCGGGCGGCGTGAGCGCGCGGCTGACGATCGCCGCGGGATCCTGGTCGACCAGGTCCTCCGCCATCGCATAGGCAAATACGGCCGAGATCCGCTGACGGACGCGGCTCGCTGTCACCAGGCTGCCGCGCTCCTCGATGACGCGCAGCGCGTGCAGGATTACGGGCACGGTCACCGCCCCGATCGGCATCGCGCCGATCGCCGGGAACACGTCGCGCTCGAGGCTCGCCAGGACGTCGCCGGCATGCACTTCCGTCCAGCGCGGTCGCATGTGCGTATGCCATTGGCGCGCGACGTTCTCGAAAGCACGTGCTTTGCCAACCGGTGCGGCAGTGGAGATCCGCGGATCCTCGCCGCGGCCGAGCAGCTCACGCACCTGGTCACACCGAGCCCGGGCCACGTCTAGCGACACTTCGGGAACGGCGCCGATCGTCAGCAACTGCTCTTTGCCGCCGAGGCGATACTTAATCCGGAACGACTTCCGGCCGGTCGGCGCGACGTAAAGGTGCAGGCCGCCTGTATCAAAGATCTTGTAACTGGTAGCGCGAGGTCTCGCCGCTTTGACCGCTTGATTGGTCAGCACTATCGTTCTCCTCGGGGGATATAAGAATGGACGTTCAATGGCCGGTCTTGTTGGCGTTCACGAAGCCAGCACTGACGTTTTTAGGGGCTGCGGCATGGCCGCTTTCCGGCGCATTCATCGCGATGCGGTTTCGAGATCCGATCAGTAACGCGATCGGTCGCGCGAGACGCGTTTCGGCATTCGGGATCGAGGCTGACATGCCGGCCCTTCAACAGCCGACGTCAACAACTGCTAATTCGGATCTGCTCGATCACGGTAGGACTGCAACGGTAAGTCCGGAGCCACCCTTCGATCCCGTACTGGCCCCAATCGAACAACACCTTCTATCAGCGATCGAATATGAGCCGCTAAAGATCGATCAGAAGTTGAAATGGGCAGTCAGAATGGCGGCCGTTCAGGCGATGCTTGCCCGCCATGAGCAACATTACAGGATCATCTACGGTTCGCAGCTCGCGTTCCTTAGACATTTGAATGTCGCAATCGTCGCCCCTGTCCAGAATGCTCGATACTTTTTCGACACGTTCGGGACTAAGCCACCGCCAATCCCAACCTACACCTATGAAAACTGGCTGTCGTTTCTGATAAACACGTTCGACATCGAGAAGTATGTCGCGCCTGATGGTCAGGAGATGTTTCGTCTGACGCCGACCGGAAAGGCGTTCCTGATGTGGGCGACGGAACAATCGGTCCCCGATCAAAAGCCTTTCTGACTCTGGCTGCGGCGGATAAGTCCTCCGCCGCAATCACCGTTTCGTGCGGTCTGATAGTACCTCGGCACCACAAATTTTAGCTCTCGATATCCCTCCACCAACCTACCGTATTGCCGGACGAATTTTATGTAGCGATAGGTGCGGTACGATGATGACTACGATCCTATCGTTGCTCCTGCTGCTTTCCCAGGTGGGGAAAAGTTTATCAAACACGAAGGTCGATTGGGGCTCTGTCCCAGATTGGCTCGGCGGAACTGCGACCTTCGCCGCTGTGGTCGTCGCATTGTCGGCCAATCGCATGATCAACGCTCAACAGCGCGCACAAGCGGCAACCTCGCGTAGGATCAACGCCGAGCAAATTACACTCAAACTTTCCTCAATCGGCGACGATCTAATGGTTTTGCGGCGGCATACCGTTGAACGCATTCGGACTGTCGATATCCAAAACAATGATGAGGCGACTCGAATATCATACATGGACGCGGTTTTAGGGCATTCAAACGAGGTCGTACCAAGGCTTAGCCCATCCGAAGCAAGCGCCCTGATTTCTGTTGGCGCATCGGCCCTGGCTATGAAATTCAATCTGCTCGCAAAGCGCTTGGCTGTTCATCAAATCACCTTTGCCGAGTATAGTAAAAGTCTCGACGTCCACGAAGCCGCTCTACCGGCACCGACAAACCTAACGATTGATGCAGGCGTCCTGAACGACACAACCCCGATAGACGCATCTGCAATTATTAGCATTCGTCGGCGATTAGCTAATTTAGAAAGCGTTTCCTCCGCCATTACCAAGCAGGTAGCGAGCGACGTGAGAGATGCAGCCGACCTAGCCGATGAGATCGGACCCTTTTTAAAAAAGATCGCCCCGGGACAGTCAGTGATCATTCCGGACACCGCGCCAATACGTTCTAGTCCAATGTTCCCGAAAACTCAGGAAGTGTAGCAGCGGAGTGGCTAGGACGCCGGAGGAACCCTCCGCCGCGATGGAGCCCTTCTGCGGGGCGTAACGAAGCCACTGCCCCGAATTACGATGTGCAATACCCTATGGCCGTAGGTCTGCGTTTTCGCCCGTGTCGGTTCTTTCGGACCCAGTTGGCAAGCTTCTCGGCACGGTGCATTATGCCCCGATGAAAACACCGCTCCCGAGAGATCCGCAAGCCGCCTTGGCGCGCGTCCGTGCACTCATGAAGACAGTAGTTCCCGAAGCACGATGTGAACTCCGAGATTACGATTTCCGCGTAGGCTGTGGGGACATGGACACGTGGGGGAATATTCAGGACGTCCAGTTCATGATCCGCGGAGAGACCGAAGAGGGTGTACTTCACTCTGCACAGGTTCTCGCAACCAAGCTCAAAACTGGTGGATCAACCGCGGGCTGATGAACATGTGCGGCGGATAAGCCCTCCGCCGCATTGACGGTTTTCCGCGGCCTACAACGGAGCATGTACCCCGTTTTAGGGTAGGCGATACCCCAGCAGCGCATACCCGAAAGCACGCGCCGTTGGGGTTTTCCGAGTCATAGCACGAAGCTGATCATGCCACTCGGTTGCGGATGATGAGCTCGGTGACCTTCTTCGCTCGGCCGGCTGCACACGTCGACAGCGTCCAGGTGGTCTCAACTTCGGCGATCGCGAAACGCGCAAACGTTTCTCGAATGAACGGCGTGTCGTTGATCGACATAATGAACTGCCCGCGGATGCCCGCGAGCTGCTCTGCCATCGCCAGATACTGATCGCGGCCGAACTCGATGCCGTAGCCCTTCGTCTCATCATAGGGAGGATCGAGGAAGAATAGCGCATGCGCACCGTCGTAGCGCCGGATGACGTCAGCATAATCGAGTTGCTCGATCGTCACCGGGGCCAGGCGATCTCGCAGCAGCTTCAGCTCGGCGCGCAGCTTGCCAAGGTTGATCCGCGAATCCTGGTCACGGCGCACGCCGAAATGCCGGCTATCGACCCGGCCGCCGAATGCGAGACGCTGCAAATAAAGAAACCGCACGGCGCGCTCGATGTCAGTGAGCAGCCGAGGATCCATTGCATTCTGCCGGTCGAACTCGGCGCGACTGGCGATCAACCAGCGCAGCTCGTCGACGAAGGGCTCGTAGTGCCGACGGACAACACGGAACAGGTTTGCGACGTCGCCGGAAAAGTCGTTGATGATCTCGACGGTCGGCCGGCGCGATCGGCGAAGGAAGACGCCGCCCATGCCGACGAACGGCTCGATATACGCCTTGTGGGGCGTGGTATCGATCATGGCGCACAGACGCGCCGCCAGGTTGCGCTTGCCGCCCATGTAGGGCGCAGGCGGGCGAGCAACGATAACAGGACTCATGTGGAGGTAGACCTTCATGACGAGGCACGGGCTACGCGCGCCATGATGGCCGCCGATCGACGATCGGCGGAGCCCCGGCCGGACGGCCGCGGGTAGGTGGAGCGGCGATCGCCGCGAAACTGTGGGAGAGGTTGCTGCGCGGCGAACCGTCCGGACGGACCGGGTGGTTAGCCGCGCAGACCCAGGGAGCTACGCCCCGCGTATTTCCCCGAAGGGTTTTGTATTTGGCGGGCCACCCGGCGAACCGGCGACCCTAGGTATCCACGCGCGTGGGCTGTCATCGCGGCTAAGCTCAGAGCAGCGCTCGAGCTATGCCACGACGACGATCAGGCGGGCAATCCCTTCAGGCAGATTGCCCGCTCGCGTTCGCGCCGTTTAACCAGGCCGGCGACGACGCGCCCGCCGGCTTTGACGAAGAGCGGGAAGCGATCGCAGCCCGCCCGCCATTGACCAGCATTCCAGAGCTTCGCGATGCTGGACTTGCAGACGCCGGCGGAACCGATGTTGTACGCGAGGCCGACGGCCGCAATCGTCTGGTTCGGGCGGCCGTAGAGCTTGGGGACGCACTTGATGATCGGCTCGGCGTGCGCGATCAACTCCTCCTCGAGCTTCGCGTTGCACTGCGCCTCGGTGAAGGTCATGCCCATCCGGACGCCCTTGGTGACGCCGTCGCACGCCGTCGGCACCTTTACGATGTCGAGATACGCTTTCAGGTACTGGCGGCCCGCAACATGGCGGACCGCGATCGAGCCGTCCTGCTGCACGGTCGCCTCGACCTTACGGCCGCTCTCGTCGGCCGGTATCGAGACGAACAGGGCCGCGGCCGCGACGACCGAGCCGATCACACCGGCGAGGGTTTTCTTATTCGCCATCGGTAGCCTCCCGCTTCTTGAGGATCCGCGCGACGAGCGTCGCGACGAACAGTACCGGCGTCACCCACCGGCTGACCGGGCTCGGCACGACGTCGCGGACGGCGTCCGGCAACGACTGCCAGACCTGCAGAGCAGTATCGGGCGCGGCCGCGGCCGCGGTCGTGGCGACGGCGCCGATCGCGGCGACGCGCACCGACGCCAGGCGCCAAGCATGGCGCCAGTTCGGGATCAGTTTCATGATGTTCTCCGAGATTGGCGGCAACCGGCCGCCGGCGGACTATTCGGCGTTCGGCGCCGGAATATGGATGGGACGCTGGCCCTCGAGCATGCGAACACGTTCCTTGATGCGCACAACGTCCGCTTCCATCGCGTCCGCTCGAGCGTCCTGCTTCGCGTTCGTCGCCTTGGTGTCCGACAGCTGGATCGACGCGGATCCCTGACTGGCCTGCAGATCGGCGATGCCCTTCTGCAAGGCGTCGACGTTCGCCGACATGCGGGTGACTGTCGTGCCGAGCGAGCTGACGCTCGCGCCTACCCACAGGCACAACGCGAGGATGATCGCGACAATGATCGTCGCCGCATGCTTTGCCAGCCCCCGCTCCTCGTGAGCAACGGCTGGCGGCCGCGTGGCCGCAATCAGCGAAGCGATATCGTTCAAGTCGAGGCCTTCTCGATCGCGGCTGCGGCTCACGCGCGCACCATCGATCCCGCGACCGCTAGGGCCGCTAAGTTGCAAATGTTCATGATGGGTGTTCTCCGCGGTGGCATCGGTAGTCGCCGGCTTGGCGAGGATGCTGCGTTAGTTAGGGTTCAGGATCTCGAACTCGGTGACGACAGGGCCAATCACCGTTCCATCAGCGAACGTCTGTGGGTTCGCGGCCGAGATCTGGTTGAAGTAGAACTTGTTATCGACGGTCGGCGCGAAATACGTCGTTCGATTAGGCGCTGTCGCATCGTCGTAACCTGCCAGCTTGCGAGCGCGAAACACATATCCGTTGCCGTAGCCGACCAGCTCGTTCGCCTTGCTGTTGAACTGATTGTACGTCGCGGTGCTCAGGTCCTCTTCGTACTGCCCAAGCCGAGGCGGCGATCGGCGCCCCTTGAGAACCATCCATTGTCCGGCTTCATTCGCGCGGAAAACCGGGAAGATACCGGCGTAAATATAGCTGAAGGTTTGCGTGCCGGCGATGACCATCGTCACCTCGAGCCGCAGCCCTTTCACCGTCCAGCGCCAGTGCGTGTAGACGTCCGCGATCTTGGTGTCGGGCGCTGCGTTATCGAACAGCGCAGACGTCTGGTAGAACGTCAGTTCTTTTGCGGTGATCGTTGCCGCAACCGCCGGATCGAACTCGATCCCGTCGGCGAATGCCCTAAATTCGCTCATCACCTGGTTACCGTGGCTGACGCCGCCCGAATAATCTGCTCGCCCTGGCTGCATCACCGCCGTCTCGATCTCTGAGGGGCGGGTCAGCTGCGCGACGACCGTTTGAAAGTAGCTCGCGTCGAGCGAGACGTCATACTGCCCCGCGTTGCGCCACACGTCGACCTTCGGCCCCTTGGAGAGATCGGTGTTCACACTCCGCAAGAAACGCCAGCCGGTCCAACGTGACTTCGCACCTGGAACGTAGATGTTCATTGAGCCAATGCCGCCGTTCGTTGGAGCGACCTTTGCGACGACCAGGGTATTGTCGCGGGTAATGCTCGTCGTGACAGCTGGCTCGAGGCGGTAGGCACCACCGCCATAGATCTGATCCAGGGGCGATGGTGACGCACCGCTCGTCGTGTGACTGAAGATCACCAGTTTATTGCCACTCTGCCAGCCGGAGTTCGCACCGGATGCTAGATTGGAAACGACGGTCGGTACGACGCGGACCGTGCTGCCGACAGCCTGGTCATCGAGGTTGGCGACGATCGCCTGCTGGGCGCCGAGCACGACGTCGGTCATCCCGTCGATCCGATATTCGATCGAGCCCGCGGCGTTCTCACGCCAGACCCGGCCCTGGCTGATCGAGACGGTCACGGTGCCGTTGCCATTGTTGACCAGCTTGTAGATCCGGCCGTCAACGATCCGGCGAGCGCGCAAGAGGCTCGTCGCGAGCGCGGTCGTGTCCGAGACCGGAACTGGCAGGTTGAGCGTGTATGGTCCGCCGCCGTAAATTTGGTCGACGGGTAGGCCGGTGTCCGTATTGGCATTCGAGAACAGCACGAGTTTGTTGCCGCTCTGCCAGCCACTGTTCGCAGCTGCGCCGGGAACACCGACATACGGGACAACCCGGCCGGCAGCGTTCAATGCGCTGTCGAGATCGACCATCAATGCCGTATTATTCGCCAGCTCGACATTGGTCGCCGCTTCGATCTTGTAGGTCGGCGCTGAGCCCCCGCCCTCGACATAGACGCGGCCCTGAGACGTCGAAATCGTCAACTTGTTCGGGGCTGCTGCTAATGCGTAGACGCGACCAACGATGCTGTATCGAGCGCGGCGGATATTCGCCTCGAGAGCGCTGGTGTCGACGGCCGCGACCGGAAGGTTCAACCGGTAGGCGCCGCCCCCGTAGATTTGATCGACAGGCTGCCCGGCCGAACTGGTCGTATGGGAGAATAGCACGACCCAGTTGCCCGTTTGCCACCCGATGCTGCCCACTGAGCCAAGGTTGACGACCACCGGAGTCAACCGTGCGTTGCTATCGAGTAGGCCGTCCAGATCCACGACCAAGGCACGGTTTGCCGTCAGCACGACGTCCGCGACACCGTTCACGCGGTAGGCCGGAGCGCCACCAGAATTCTCATCCCAGATCCGGCCCTGCGAAACCGAGATCTTGATCGAACCATCGAGATTGTTGGTGAGCGCATATACCCGACCGTCGACGATTCGCCGAGCACGGGAGATCAGAGGCACGGTACGCCGCGGCGTCATGAAGCGACTACCGTCGGTTGCTGGACCGGCCGACTGAACAGGCGCTTCGAGCGCCATTAAGATGATGATCTGCAGCGTCGCGCCCGCGCCTGCTATGCGCGCAATGTAGTGGCCGGCTTGCAGCTGCCCTTCGAGGAGGTTGGATCCGTCGCGCCCGTAAACCGGGATCGCGGCTTTACCGTCGATTGCGATCGTCACAGGGCCAGTATTTGTTTGGTTCGGCTGCAAGGTGACGAGCTGCCCGCTGGTCATCGCCCTCGGCGGGAAAGCGTTGGCGAGGATCGCGTTACCTGTCCCGCCATAGGCCACCAGACGATAGCCAGCGGCAGCAGCGACCGCTTCATCTCGCGCGGCGAGGATGGCGGTGCCGGCATCGACTACAGCCTGCGCGGCCGCCGCAGTCTGACCAGCCAAGGCGGCTTTCTCGCCTGCGAGGCCGGCCTTCTCGGTGGCGAGAGCCGTCGCGCTCCCCGACTGGGCGATTGCCGCATCGAGTGTCACCAGTTTCCCGCTGACCTGAGCGAGAAGCTGCTCGAGCACTCCGGCATTCGAGCCCCCGAGCGCGATCGCCATGAGGCGTGCCTGGCACGGAACGTAGATCGTCTGCCCGCTGACGTTGACGACCGGATAATATCCGAGGACGCCAGTCTTGCCGCCCGCCTCGTTGAAACTGTTCGGATCGTCAACGGTGCCGGCGAGCAGCATGATCTGCGCGTTCGCCCATTCCTCATAGGCGGCGAACAGCTCAGCATTCTTGCCGAGAAGTTCGAAGAGCTGGTCGTCGGTAAGCATAGCTCTCACTCCTCGGTGGTGATGATGGTGACGCGCTGCGAGACGTTGCCGGTGCCGCTGCCGGTCGTGAAACCGCGCGCAAGCGTTGCGATGAAGCGGCGATCGGCGACGATCCGATCGGGATCGGTGTAGGTAAGGCTGGTCGACCAGGTCGCGCTGAAGACGAGGTACCCGCCCTCTTGACCGGCGGGGATCGGGCGCTCGCCATAGACGCTGCCGGCGCCGGGACTGATCGCTGCTATTGCTACATCGATGCGGGCAGCGCCGCCGATCTCGCGCGCCAGTGTCAGAGTCGGCGACCCGGTCTCAACCCGGGTCCCTGACCAGGTGTAGCCACCGTCACTGGACGTCGCGCCATACGCTGCGACCGCATCGTCGAATTGCTTCGCGCCGGCCGTCGAGCCGCCGTAATTGACACGCCATTCCCAGACGTATGCCCAGCTGATGACGACCGTAATCTTGCCGCCGTCCGATCCGAAGCCACCGGTGTCGGCAATGACGTCGGGAGCGACACTGCTGCTCTGCCCGCCGTTCGTAAGCGTGCCCGCCGAAAGCGAACCGCCGAAATAGGCATCGCCCGACACGGTCTGCCAAACCTTGCCGTTCGCCCGCGAGCACAACGCGATCGGCATCGATGGCCCGAACCAGTCGATGAACTCATTGCCGACGCCGAAGCCGGTGCCGAGCACCTTCATGACCGAGCCGTTGTTGAAGATCAGCTTCGCGGTGCTGACGTTGATCGTCATCGCCGACATGGTGATGTCGCTGATTGCCCCCTGCGAGCCATCCGCCGCGGTGACGGTAATTCCGCTCCACACGCCGCCGGCAGTCACCGCCAGGCTCGCGCGCGCCGACAGGTTGCCGAGCGCGTCGGCCTGCGCGGAGAACAGCTGCTCGACCGACGCCGTACCTCCGCCGACCTTGTCGAGGCGCGCGGTGACGAGGCCTAATTGTTCAGCACGCGCTTCGGTCTCGTCGGCGATCGCCTCTTTGAAGTCGGTCACAGCCGCCCCGACGGTGTCGCCCAGCGCGTCGGTAAAGTCTGCGCTGAGATCCGTGATCGCTTTCGCGCGGGCTTCGGTCTCGTCGGAGATCGCCTCCTCGAGCGTTGTTATCGCGGCGCCGACCTTGTCGCCGATCGCCGTTGTGAAGGCCGTCGAAAGATCGCGAATTGCGGTCGCGCGGGCCTCGGTTTCGTCGCTGACCGCCTTCTTGACGTCCGTGATATCCGCAGTCGCATCAGCGAGATCGCCTTCGAACTTGGTGCCGAGATCCTCGATGCTTTGCGCCAGGGCCTGGTCACCGTCGGAAACGGCGATATCGAGGTCGCGGATCGTCGCGTTCGTATCCGCAAGCAAGCCGTCGTACGTCGTCTCGATGCCTTCAATGGCCTCGACCCGCGCCTCTTTCTCGTTCGCGATCGCCTTATCCAGGCGAGTTATGGCGGCCTCGGCGTCACCGTTCACGCCATCGAACTGCGCCTCGATCGTTTCGAATTTCTCGGACAGCGACTGTTCCGGCGTCACCAAGACGGTCGAGCTGTCGAGAATGAAGGCGGTACCGGTCGAGTTCTTCGCACCGAGGAGGGCGAAGGTTTTCGCGGTTGCCAGCTCGCCCTCGATGCGCTGCTCGGTCTCCTGCTGCACGACTACGCCGACCTGGACGCCATCGAGGTGCGTCAGGAAGTCCACGCGCGCCTTGCGACGCTGCTCGAGCAGCTGACCGGAATAGGCAGCCTGAACGGTTTGCCGTGCCTGCTTCAGTGCGCGATCGAGATCCACCCGGGCGGCATCGAGTTCCTTTTTGGTTGCTGCGATCTGCTCGAGGCCCTCGGTCGCGTTGCGCCGCGCTTCAGCGAGAAACTCGAGCACGTCGGCGACAGTATCGTCGGGCCCGAGCGGCGACGCCGGATCCGCGCTGTTCGTCGCGCCGTCGGCCGGCTTCGGCTTCGCCGGGTTCGTGTCCTTGACGTTCTGCCACTCGACGCCGAGCGGCTCGACCTTCGCCGCGGTGCTGAAGCCCTCGATCGAGAGCGACAACTTGCTGACGCCCTCGCCCGCCTCGATCGAGAAATCTTTGAAGAAGCCGTAGATCGTCAGGCTGTCGATGCCCGCCTGCCCGATCCACAGGGACGGCCGCGCACGCACAGCAGCGATGCGGTTCGCGACCAGGTCGAGCGCGTCCGTCCGGATCAACGCTTTCGCGGTCATCCGCTTTGCAGACGCACGCTCGACGATCGTCACCTCGCCAAAGTCGTCGACCTCTTTGCGGCTATAGTCGGTGATGCTCGACGTCGGCGACGCCTCGGTGATGCCGAGCGCGACCAGGCGGCCGAGCAGCAGCGTGCCGACCGATACCATGCCGGCGCCGGCGATCGTCACCGTCACCTGGTTGGTACCAGTGGGCAGGTCGAGGAACGTGATGGCGCCAGCGCTGGCGGCGATCGTGCGATCGTAACCGGTCGCCTGCACGCGCACCGTTGCTGCGACGACGTCGAGCAGCGCGATCGCGCGCGCGGCCGCGTTCAGGGTGACCGCGATCGAGCCGGCCGCGCTGGACGTCGTGCCGAGCGCCTGGTCGAACAACGCCCATCGGTTCGTCGGACCGATATCGATCCACTTGCCGGACGCGGCCGCGGGATCGTCGCCGGTGTTCGCTGCTACCGCGCTTTCGTAGATCCGGTGCGTTGCCGCCTTGATGACCTGGGCGCCAAGCGCATAGCTGACACCGGCCGACCATTCGGCGCGATCGGTTTCAGCGATCGTGCTGGCAGCGATCGTGACGTCCGTGATCGCGGCCGGTTGAATCAGCTGCAGCGTTGACGCCTGACCGGTCGGCGCCGGATCCGTACCGCCGTCGACCAGCTGCTCGGTCGCCGCCAGGCCCTCGACCGTCAGCGTGCAATAGCTCAGCGGCGGAACCGCGTGATCGATCTCGAACTCTTTATAGAAACCGCGAAATGACAGCGCGGCGAACTGATCGTCGGCGATCCATTGCGCCGGCGTCGCGCGGAGATCGGTTAGACGGCGCTGCAGCTCGTCGACGTCGTCGAACGGCACCGCCAGGCGCACCGACATGCGACGGGCGAACCCGCGCTCGACAACGGTCGTCACGCCGTAGTCGTCGGTCACGCGCCGGCTATAGTCGACGATGCCGATCGTCGGCGCGGTTTCGACGGTGCCGAGGTCGATCACGACCCCGGCGTCTGTGACGACCTTCACGCCGCGCTGGCCACGCTGATCGCTTCGCCACCGTTCGGCGCCGTCACCGCCTCGAGGCGGCCATCGATGCGCTTGGTATTGCCGGCGGTTGCCGCATGGCCCGAATTATTCTCGGTCCGGAGCAGGGTCACTTCCTCGCGGAGCGATTTAATCTCGCTCGCCAGGTCGTCATTCGCTGGCGCCGGCACCGTTGCCGGCTGCGATGCCGTCACGACATCGATGCCGCGATCGGATGCGGTCGACGGCGTGCTGCTGCCCTTCGTCAGCGCGGTCACGACGCCGTAGGTGGCCTCGAGGCTTGCGGCCGTCTGTGCCTGGACGCGCGCCAGCTCCTGCCGGCTGGTTGCCTGCTCGGCCGCTGCGGTGAGCAGCGCCTGGCTAAGCGCCGGCAGGCTCTTCGCCGCATCCTGGTCACCGCCGCGGGCGGCCGAGGTCGCTGCGTTGAATTGCCCCTGCAGGTTGGCAAAGCTGTTGCCGCCTGCCCCGTCGGTCAGGCCGCGGATCCGCTTCACCTCGTCCATGATGCTATCGCCCACCGACGTCCAGGCATCGGCGAGCGCCTTAGCGGCCGTGGCGGCAGCCTGCGCGTCCTGGATCGCATAGATCTGCTCCTGGAGCGCGCGGTTGCTGCTATCGAGCTTGGCGAGATCGAGCGCGCGGATCGCTGCGGTATCGCCCTGCAGCTCGAGCAGCTGGCGTTGGAGATCCTGCCGCTCGCTGGCGATATCGGCCGCGCTCTTCGCGCCCTCCATCGATGCCTGCAGATCGGCAAACGCCGGCGCGAGTTTCAACAGCGTGGCATAGGTCGATTGACCCGCCGCGGTGGTCAGATCCTGCGCCTCGACCAGCTGGCGGAATGCCGCCAGCGTCCCCGGCATCGCCAAGCCGAGGCTGGCGAACACGCCGTTCATCTGCGCGGTCTTGGCGGCCGCCTGCTCTTCCTTCGAGTAGAAAGTCTCGAAGTACGCACCGGCCGCGTCCGTCAGCGCCGAGACGCTGTCGAACTGATCCGCCAGCGCGAGCTTCACGCCGATCCCCATGGTCTGCGTGTTCGTGCCGAGCATGGTGAGCGACGTGCCGACAGCTTCCACCGTCGACGCCACGCGCACCAGCGTCTCGAACACACCCTCGCCGACCTTCTGGAACTGCTCGAGCCCCGGGAATGCTGCCGCGGCCATGCCGTCGGCCGCGGCGCCGAACACGGCCGACAGCTTCTCCTCGATCTCCGCGCCGGTGAGGCCCTTCAGGTCGATCTTGCCGATGTCGACGATGAAGCCGTTGAGCCGCGCCTGGACGTCGCCGGTGGCAACGCCGAGCGGTCCGGCCGCCGCGGCGATCGCGTCGTTGAACGACTTCAAGATGAGCGTGAACTGATTCTCAAGTCCGGCATCGGCGCCACTGTATTGCGTCGAGTATTTCGTGCTGGTCGTAAGTCCGAACAGCTTCTTCTTCTTTTCGATATCCGAATAGTACGAAGCATCGAAACCACCGCCGAGGATGCTGCCGACCGACTGCGCACCGCCATACAGGCCGCTGCCGATGACGCTGGTCTTCGAGCCGAACAGCCCGCCGAGGATCCCGCCGATGACAGGGATCCTGCTCAGCACGGATCCGATTGCGTTCGCCTTGAAGCCCTCGGTCACGCCGCTCGAGGCATCGATGTTGCCCGACCGCACGACCAGTGACGCGACGCCACCGATCTGGCTGTCGATCGACTTCAAGGAAGCGGCCATCTCGCGCGCGAAGGTATTGGTCATGGTGTCGACCTCCTTCAGCGCATCGATCGCGTTCTTGATGCTGTCGCTCTTGGCCGACGTGTCGCCGAGAACGGTGCCGGTACCCGAGTTGGTCGGCGCCAGCGTGTTCTTGCCGCCACCACCGAACGAACCGGCGATCGAGACGCCGATCGACGCCAGGGCGGCGACGGTTGCGGCGCCGGCCGCCAGGTTGAGCGGGAACGGCAGGCTCTTGATCGCATTCACGACCGCCTCGGTCGCGCCGACCGCGATACGCGCCACGCTGTTGGCGATCTTGGTACCCGTCTCGATCGCATCCTGCGCGATCGCGCGGACCGACAGGGCGAACTGCACCAGGCGGAATGCCTTCTCGGCGGTCTCGAGGGTCTTATAGCCCTGCGACCCTTCCTTGAAGAAACCCTTCGCGGCTGATGCCATATCGCCGAACGCGCCGATCTGCTGCGACGACGATCGGAGAGCGAAGAGGCGGTTCTCGCGATCGATCCGCGCCTGGTCGCCGTTCGCCGCGCGAATGGCCGCGGCATGGTCCTGCTGAAGCTTTGCCTGATCGGCGTAATAGCCGGTCATTACAGTCAGTGCGTCGCCGATCGCCGAACCGACATCACCGAACGCATCAGCCATGCCCTGCGCAGCCCGCTGCGCCGTCTGATCGATGGTATCGAACAAGTCGGCCGTCGCACTCAGCGAGGCGTTCCACGCGTCCTGCGCCTGCCGGTTGGTCTCGGCGCCGACCGCGATCTCGACCTGCTTGCCGATGTACGTGTTCGCATAGGCCGTACCGAGCTCGTAGCCCTTCGCCTGTAGCGTTTGCTCCGCCTGCAGCTTCGCCATGGCCTGCGCGCGGGCCATATCCGTTGCACCAACAAGCCGAAGCTCCTCGCGCTGCATAGCCAGCTGGCGATCGGCCTGCTGATCGGCGCCGGCGTAGAATGTGCCGATCTCCGCCGCCTTTACGGCACCGCGGGCGTCTTGCTGAGCCTTCAGCGCTGCGGTCGCCTTGTCGGCCTCTTCCTTCAAGCCGCGTTGCTGCGCCACCTCGATCGCTGCCAGAAGCGGGAGATCGGCGATACGATCCTGAACCAATTCAGCGGCGCGCTCAGCCGGCACGTTGCCGGCAGCGATCAGCGTATTG
This sequence comes from Sphingomonas faeni, assembly GCF_003053745.1. Taxonomy (GTDB): domain Bacteria; phylum Pseudomonadota; class Alphaproteobacteria; order Sphingomonadales; family Sphingomonadaceae; genus Sphingomonas; species Sphingomonas faeni. Next base: position 172,929 of record NZ_QAYE01000008.1, read on the forward strand.
ACCTCGGTCTGGATGCGCGCCTGGTCGCGCATCGAGGCGGCCGACTTCGCCGAGTCCGAAACCCGCTGCGCGATCTCGAGACGGATCTGGCGGTTCACCGCCGCCTCGATATCGGCCTGCTGCTTGATCGCCTTGCTTTCGGCCTTCACGCGCGCCTCGGCGATCAGTGCCGCGGCGCCGGACACGCCATAGGCTTCCGCCAGCTTGTAGAGGTTGCGGATCTGCGCCTCGGTCGCCTCGGCGTCGCGCGCGAGCTGCTCGGCGTGCTTATCGGTCTTCGGCTTCGGGAAATTGTTATAGCCGATCGACTTGGCGATACGCTCGCGCGCGTTGTCGATCGCGGCGACCCGCACGCGCTTACCGAGCTTCGTCAGATACTGATCAGCCGCGGTGTACGCGGCGCCGTAGGTCTTCTCGAGGAGCTTCGGATCGCCCTGGCCGATCAGCATCTTGCCGAGGCCGACGACGCCACCCTTCTCGACCTCGCCGAGATATGCCTTAGTCCCGGCCACGCCGGCGTAAATCGCCGCCAGGGATTGGCGCATGTAGCCGGTGAGGTCGTCGAGGACGCCCTTCACGCCCTTGGACATACCCTTCATGTCGCCGACGAAATAGTCCGAGATGTCCTTGCCGACGACGCTGAACAGCGCTTTGGTCGTGTCGGCCCAGGTGACCGTCTCGTCCTTCAGCTTGAAGAGTTCCTGCTTCGTTGCGTTGGCGCCGCCGGTGATCTTGCCGAGGTCGCGCGTCAGCTGGTCGTTCGTGACACCCTGATTGACCCACCGATTGAACAGCGCGAACCCCGCGCCGACGGCGGCAAAGCCGACCAGAAGGGGAGCGAACCGGAGAGCGAGAACGCCGACCTCCTTGCCGAAACCACGCAGGCCGCCTTCGCTCATCTGCGCGACCTGGAAGATCTGGGCGCCCTGCTGAATGAATACCTGGAACGGCTTCTGGCCGGTGAGCAGGCCCTGCGTGATATCCGGCAGCTGAACCGCGATGTTCTTCAACGCACCGCCGCTCCGGCGTGCGGATCCGGCCAGCTGGTCGTGCTGCTGCGCGGCGCTATTGCTACGTTCGGTCAGTGCGGCCTCGGCGCGGCCCAACTCGGCTGCCGATGCGCCCGCCGCGGTCATCACCCGTCGGGCTTCCGCCAGTTCGGCGTTCAATCGGTTCTGTGAGGCTGCGGCCGGATCGATCAGGGCACGCAGGCGAGCCAGGGCCGCAGCATCGCTTGCGGCCGCGGTCTCTTCCGCGCGTAGAGCCTCTGCACCGCGGCGCGCTGCGGCTTCGAATTGATCATGGGCAAACGCGGCCGAGCGGAGGCGCTGCGCCTCATCATCGCGTGCACTAGCAGCCTGAGCGGCGTCGAACTCGCGCTGAGCCGCGGCGCCCTTGCGCGCGGCCGACTCGAACAGGTCATAGGCGTGAGCAGCTTCGCGGATCCGCGTCGCTTCTGCCGTCGCGGCCGCGACCTTCTCCGCTGCTTCCATTTCGCGCATGGCAGCGATGCCACGCCGCGCTGCCGATTCGAAAAGGTCATGGGCGAACGCGGCCGAGCGCAATGCCTGCGCCTGTCGCTCGGCTGCCGCTACCGCCTGACTGGCGGCCAGGTCCTGCGCCTGGGCAAGCGCCTCGGTTTCCTCACGAGCCTTACGCGTTGCCGCGAACCGCTTATCGTACAGCGCGGCCTCTGCGGCGACCAAACGGGCGGACAAGTCTGCGTTGCCCTGCTTGCTATTTGCCAGCGCGAGTTCGGCAACCCGGGCTTCGCGCAGCTGCTCGCGGGTCTTGCCATAGGCTGCGGCCTCACGCTCGAGCGAACGCACCAGGGCTTCGCCGGCCTTTTCGACCTGCGCCATCGCCTGACGGCTCGCCGCCATCTCGCGCGTGGTAGCATTACCGAACGCGACAATGTTCGACGTGGCGGCCGAGACGTCGACCAGGCCCTTGGTGGCACGCTCGATGCGGGTGGCATCGGCGAGCACCTTGGCTTCGGTCGAGTCCATCGCGGTCTGCAGCTGCAGCAGCTCGCCAAACGAACCACCGGTGTCGATGACAAAGCCGACCTCGAGTGCTGGGGAGGAATCGTCCATGGGTATGTTCCTCCCCGGTCAGCCCAGCAGCTTGCGCAGCTGAGCTTCCTCGATGTCGACTTCGCGCTGAGACACAGGCGCACGCCATGGCGCCGGACAGTTCTCGCTTTCGGCGAGCCGGCCCTCGGCGATGTACGTTTTCGATAGCTGACGGATCAGCCGACCGACCCAAGGCTCGAGCCTTATGCCGGTGTTGTCCTGCCAGGCGGCAAGCTCGCGCGAGCTGATCGCTGCCGTGCCCATCCCGGCCGCTTCCGTCAGGCCCATCTCAATGAGCCAGTCGGTGATGTGCGGCGCGGGATTCGGAGGCATCGACGGAAGGATCTTCTTCCGCTTCAGATCATCGATCCGACTTAGCCTGGTCTCGGCCGGCTCATCTCTCCCGCGCCGGCTGCGGGCGTCCGGCTTTGGCGTAGCATGGAGCCACGCCATTTGCCGGACGTAGAGGGTTAGGCCGCCTTCGAGACGGCGCTGAAGTTTCCCCAGTCGCCGACGAACTTCGTCACCTGGCGGGTGATGAAACCGAGGCCCTGGTTGGCATAGACGGTGCGGAACAGATCCTCACCCTCGATCGGCTCGGCAGCGCCAGCCGGCTGATATTCGAAGTTCTCGAAGTGCGACGTGATCGCAGCGAGATCCTCGGCGGTCTCGGCGATACGCTCCTCGGGGGTCGCGGCGGTGATCTTGCCGTCATTGTCCTGCATGCGCTTCAGCGCGCGCGCCGACTGACGCGATTCGACGACGCCGTACGCCTTGCTGCCCGGGCCGTGCAGATGGATGCGAACAGGCAAGGTACGCTCTTCGTCGGCGAACAGCAGTTCGCCGGCCGGGTTCTTGACGTGGCAGGCGGCCGTGGCGGTGCAAGCGAGCAGTGCGATATTGAACTTCATGGTTTGATCCTTCGCGGGAGGATGGTGCACCAACTCGTCCCGCACCCGCGATAGCGAGGCGAGTTGATGCATGGGGAGCCGGCGTCGCGGGCGCCGGAAGGGGAAAAGTTAGGCCGCTGCGACCTTCACCGGCTTGGTGCAGATCTCGATCGTCGGCGCTGCCATCAGCATCGAGTCCGCGCCGTCGGCCGTCTCGGGCATGCCGAACACGCGACCCTGGAAGTAGCGCTTCGAGCCATCCTGATAGGTGACCTTGAACGAGTAGAGCTTCTGCGTCTCGTCGTCGGCCGACACCTGCATGAGGGTCTGGCCGGCATCGTCCGTATCGAGCGCCATGCTCGGCTGCAGAGCGCCGTAATCGGGCGAGCCCTTATACTTCTGCTTGCCACCCTTCAGCGGCTGGAACTCAACCTTGGCGAAGGTTGCGCCGAGGGTGCCGAGCTTCTCGACGTTGCCGACCTCGATCAGCGTCAGGGCAGCAAAGCCGGCCGCGTCATTGGTGGCGGGGGAAGCGGCAGCGATGGCGAGCGTCGAGCCCGCCGCGGTCATGGTCTTCATAATTTACCTCTCAGAAGGCGAGCCGGCTCGGCCGGCGTGGATCCTCCGCCGATCGGCGGAAGTGCGGGTCAGCTGCGGGTGCGGCCGGTCTTGGCGGGGTCGCCTTCCGCCGGTGCCGGCGCGGCCTCGGCGTCAGCCTCTTCGACCAGGCCGGCCGCGTGATAATTCGCGAACGCACCCTCGCTGACCTCGACGGTTTCGCCGCCGGTGAACTGGGTCTCGGTGCCGGCGTCCTTGAAGTTGCGGACGATCTTGGCGCGCTTGGTCTTGGTGTCGGACATGGTGGTCTCCTTCAGGCGGGAGCGTCGAAACTGACGCGGAAGTCTTGGGTCTGTTCGAAGCTGTTGCCGGGGCCGCGCGCATCGGGGCCGGCGCCGGCGGTAAGGACGGACACGCTCTTCGCTTCGCCGACGTCGCCAGTTCGGCCGGCGCATGCTTTGCGCACGAGGCCGATGGCCTTCGTCTGCTCGGCATAGGTTTTGCCGCGAACGGTGACGGCGACACGGTCGACGGTCCGGACGGATCCGCCACGTTTCAGCGGCTGGCGTTCGACGCTGCTGACCAGGCGAACCAACAACGCTGGCAACACGACGCCGTCGGGCAAGGCTCCGGCCTTGATCCGTTCGGCCGTGTGCATGTCGACGACCGCCTGGTCGTCGACGAGCAGCGCGCCAATGATATCGACACCGGTCATTCGTCATCGCCTTCCGGTTCGGCGCTGGCGACGATCCCTGACCGGGTGACGTGCGCGTTGATGTAGCTCTGCGCGGCCGCGATCGCTTCGGCGCCCTTGATGTCCAGCGATGGCCGGAGGAACGGATGCGGCTTCGCGCCCGGGTGGAAGATTGTCTCGCCGACGAACTTGCCGCCGATGACCATCGAGCGTTTGGTGGTTGCGTTGAATCGGGCGACGCTCTTTCCGCCGCTCTCGTCCTTCGCAAGTGTGATGAAATGGGCGTCGGTGCCGTACTCGAGCCAGTTGGCGATCGCGCGGCCCCAGCCCTTACGCACCGTGATCTTGACCGTGATGCGACCGGCTTCGAGCTTTGTCCGCAGCACGATCGCTTCGTCGACGTCGCTCGAGATCGAGCGCTCTTTCGCTTCCGCCTCGATGATCTTGCCGCCGGCGCGCGCGGCGCCGCGCAGGACCTGCTTTTCCAGCTTCGAGGGCAATTGCGAAATGAAGCGGCGCACCTCCGAACCACCCCGGCTCGTTGGCATCAGGTAGCGGCCCGCGGGTCGTAGTCTTCGACCATCAGCTCGAGCCCGCCCTTGCGGCCGAGTTCGGCAGGCGCGGAGACGATCTCCATGATCCTGTCGCCGAGAACCAAGCGCATCCCCGCGTCGACGTCCTCACGGTGATACATGCGGATCCGCGCCGGCCTGGTCGTCGTCGTGAAACCGCCCTGGTCACGCTCGCCGCGGCTCGGGAGCTTATCCTGGATCCCGACCCATATTTCGTCGACCAGCGCCCACTCGTCTTCGCCAGCGCTGGCAAACTCGGTGCTCTCGACTTTGCGCTCGAGCCGCACCAGGTGCTCGAGTTCGCCAGGCCGTACGACGATCATGCGATCGAGGTTGCCATGTAGCGGCCGATCATCGGCATCAGCTGCGCGTCGGTCAGCTCGGGCGCTTCGCGGTTGATGTAGAAGTCGGAAAGCGCGAGCTTGACGGCGTGCACGACGATCGCCGGCACCTTCTCGGCCGATGGCCAGCCAGCGTCGCCGACCAGCTCGCGGCCGAGATAGCTCTCAATCCGGCCGATCGCCGCCGGAATGAGCGGCGACACCTGAGCGTCGGCGCTGGCGCTGACCTTCAGGAAGGCGCGCGCAGCGGCGATCGTCAGCACGCCGCCATCGATCGCCGCTACGTCGACCATATCAGGCGGCCGGTGCCGACTTGGCGGGCGCCTTGTAGGTCTCGGCGATCTTGCGCTCGACCAGATCCTTTTCGGTCTCGGCGTCGAACTTGGCGATATCGCCCTTCACGAACAGCGACCCGTGCGTGTGGGTCATGAGCAACTTAACGGCCATGATAGTCTCCGGATGCGCAAACGGGCGACCGAAGCCGCCCGTTTGCAGGTGTCGATTGATCAGCGGCCGGCTGGCCGCGGACCGGCTCAGTCGTCGCCAGGTGCCCAGGTGACGCCGGTGAGCATGGCGAACGCAACGGCGTAGCGCGTACCGGTGTCGTGCTCGGCGATGAGGCGGACCACCGTCTCGTCGTTCGAGAACGCCGAACGGATCGTGCCGTTGTCGTCGTATGCCGCGGTGTCGGAGCTGGCGATCGTCACCGCCTCGGTGTCGCCGATCAGCAGCTGCGAGAAGTCGCCGAAGTAGATCTCCGACTCGTTGCCGCCTACGCCGAGGTTATCCGGCACCGACGTCGTCATGCCGATCGGGTAGCCATAGAGCTTGCCCGATGCCACTTCCGGGAAGGCGATGTTGCCGTTGCCGTCGCGCAACGTCTCAAGGAACATCTTCGAGCGCGGCGTCATGATCCAGCCACAGCTGATCATCGGCACGTTCGAATTGATGACCTTCAGGCGAAGCTTCGCGAGATCCGCCGTGACCGTCTTCAGCGTGGTCTCGGCGCTGACCGCGATCTTGTTGCCGACGGGCATCAGCGCCGCAAGGCCCTTCGGCGTGACGGCGTCGCCGGCGCTGCGGATGAACACGGCGTCCTCCTTGACAGCAACGCCCTCGAGGAGATCGTCGCGCACCATCTGGACCACGCCGATCGAGGCGCGGCGGATCAGCTGGTTCGTGATCGGCACCAACGCGCGCAGCGTCTTGGCGGACATCGACATCTGGCCGACCTCCACGTCGGTCGTCGGCGCCGGCGTGCGTTCGCCGACATAGCCGGCCGTCGTGCCCTTCGTCTTGTTGCGCATGGTCAGGTTGCCGTCGGGCATCGGGATCGAGCGCGCGCCGAGTGCGCGCACGACGACGCGCGGCCGAAGCAGGTCGATGAAGTCGGCGCTGTAGACCGGGTTGACCAGGAAGCCGCCCTTGACGTTGGTCGACTGCTCCTGGTTGGCGACGATCTGGCCGGTCTCGGTTCCCCAGAGCTGCTCGGCGTGGTCGGCCGCGGCGCGCTGGTCCATGTTGCAGGCTGCAAGCGACATGGCGATGCGGGTGAACATCGTGCCGGCCGGGAGCTGCGCTGCAGGCGCTGCCGGTACGCTACCGGCAGGCGTGCCACCGGGAGCGCCGACGACGATCGGAGCTGCCGTGGATGCCTTCAGCTTCAGGACCTGCTCTTCGCGGCCGATCTTCGTCTGCAGGCCGGTCGCCTCGGTCATCTTGGCGTCGAATTCCAGCTGTTCCTCAGCCGAAAGGTCGCGATCGCCATCGGTGGCCGCGGTGGTCATGATCAGCTCGGCTGCCGCGAGGACGCCGGCAAGGCTCGTCTTGAGCGCGGTGATGCGCATAGGTAGGTCTCCTGGGGTTTTAGAGGCCGGCGCGGGCGTGCGCGAGCTTCAGGGTGTTCTCCGCGGACGTGCGCCGGGTGGAGGGGTTGCGGGTCGCAAGGCGTCGGATCGCGCCGTCCAGGCCGTCCGCTTCGACGCGGTCGGCCATGCGGGCTTTGACGGCCGAGGCACCGGCGAGCGTGCCGCCCTGACCGAAATCGCTGCGCACGACCGCCTCGGTGACACCGCGGCCGCGCGCAACTGCGCCGATGAACACGTCCTCGATCGAATCGATCATGGCCTGGATGACCGCGCGGCCGTCCTCGGTCGTCAGATCCGGACGCTTGTTCGGCGCGCTCTTGCTGACGATCGCGATGTCGCGACGTCCGGCCTGGTCAGGATTCTCCTGGACGCTGCCGCCCATCATCACGCCGATCGAGCCGACCATCGCGGTCGCGTCGATCGAGATCTCGCTCACCTGGCTAATGATCCAGTAGGCAGCAGAGCAGCCCATGCCGCTGACGTGCGCGACGACAGGCTTCGTCGACTGCGCGACCAGGCGCGCGAATTGCGAGATATCGGTCGTCACGCCGCCCGGGCTGTCGACGGCGAGCAGGATCTTGCGCACCGCGGGGTCGGCCTGCAGCACCCGGAAGTCGGCCGCGAGCAGATCGAGCGCGACGGCACCGCCGCCCGACGGGCTGATCATCGCGGCGCGCGGCAGGATCGGACCGAAGATTGGCAGTGCACCGACGCCGTCGCGAATCGCGGCCGAGCGTGTGCCGGCAACGCGCTCGCCCATCTGAGCGACCGCCTCGAGGTGGCGCTCGATATGGCCATCGTCCTTCACCGCCGCGACGGCCGGATGATCGAGAGCGCGCATCGCCATCGCTTCGATGGCCTCGAGATAGCCAGGCATGATCGCCCAGGGCACGGACCGGATGGCCGCCAGAATACGATCGCTCATGCTGGATCCTCGTCTTTTTCGGGTGCGGGCGACGGCGCCGGCGCCGGCTGCTGTTCGCCTTCGATCTGCGAGCCCGATCCGACGCGGTATTTCTCGCCGCCGGGTCGCTTGTTCCGGTTCTCGAGACTTCGAACCTCGTCCGGATTGAGCACGCCCTTATCGATCGCGATCGAATAGGCCTCGTACCGGCTCTTGATGTCGCCCTTCAGGAGAGCGTCAGGCAGGAATTCGAAGAAGTGCCCGGGCTCGGCGAACTGGTGCGTCGCCGCGGCCGCCACGCGCTCGAAGTGACCCATCATCGAATACAGGATCAGCTCGAGGCTTTGCTGTTCGATGTTGGAGAAGGTCGCACGGCTCAGCTCGAAGACGATATGCGGGGGCACACCGAACGCGCGCGCGATCTCGACGACGTAGAAGCCGCGGACTTCGACATACTGGCTCTTCGCGTTGTCGTGCGCGAGGAACTTGGCGTCCATCTCCTGATCAAGCACCGCGACCGCGCCGGCGTTCTTCGGTCCAGAGAAGCGGCTCTGCCAGTCCGTTTTCAGCTTGGTCTTGTCACCCGGCTCCATCTTCGCCTTGGAGGTCAGGATCGTCGACGGCTGCGCGTTGTTTTCCCAGAAGCGCGCGGCAAAGGCCGACGTCGCCGCGGCCGCCTGCAGCGTGTCCTGCAGCAGCTTCAGCCGATCGATGCCGACCAGGCCGTCGCGCGAGAACCCGGGAATGAACCAAAGGTCGTTTCGGGTCAGCCGCTCGAACGTGCCGTCGGGCAAGTGCGTGTCGTAGAACACCTCGAGCCCATCGGCCTTGTCCCAGCTCGATACCGGCGAGACGCCGTGCGGATTGACGCGTGTCAACTTGCTGGCGCGATAGAGACCGTCACGATGGATATAGCCGGCAAACTTGCCGGTCATGATCAGATCGCCGAGCATCAGCTCTTTGAACAGGAAGGCGTTCTGGACGTCGTTCGTGCGCGTCCGGAGCATCATCGCTGGCGGGGCGTCTTCGACCCGAACCTTGCCGCCGTCCTCCTCGCGGTAGTAAATTAGCGGCGCCATGGCGAAGAGCCCGGTCAGCACCTCGAGCGCGCGCAGCACCGCCGGCGACGACAACGCCGCCTGCTCGCCGATCGAGCCGCCACGCGTACCGCCGAGCAGATTGAAGAACGTGAAGCCGCTCGTGTCGTTCAGACCGTCAGCGCTGGCCTGTACGGTTACCGCGGCTGAATCGTCTGACGTGGTACCGCGGCGACGAGCCTCGGCTTCTGCCGCACGTGGCGACAGCTGATATCCGCTGATCGACATGCTCAGATCCCCGTATATTCGAAGGTGTTGGTGCGCGGGTTCCGCGTCATCAGCTGCACGGCATTGAAGCCCGCCAGCAGCGGATCGATCTTCGCCACGCCCGACATCTGCTTCGTGATCAGGATCGCGCTGCCGCGCGGTTCGACCTTCGCGTTACCGACGCACCAGTTCATGAGCAGCTGGCCGGCATGCTTCATCGTGCCGTCCTTGAGCTTGCGCTCGGTGCCCTTGATCGCGCCGGTGAGGCGAAAGCCCTGCGGTACCGCGACCAGCTGGTCCGCCGTAAAACCACGGCCGGATAGCTCGTCGACCAGGGCGGCGACACCTTGCGGATCTAGCCCGATCGCCGCCTCGTCGGGAAACAGCCCGGCGTCTTTCACCAGCTCGAGGAGATCCGCGACTTCGACCAGGTCCTGCGTCGGATCCTCGCAGCGGATCAGCGTGCCCTCCGCCATGAAGTCGGTGAGCTTGCTGACGATGTCCTTGCGCCGGTTGAACACATCGAGATGCGCCCAGGCCCGGTTCCACATTAGCCAGGTGCGCGGATCCGACTTCAGCCGGCCGAGCAGCGCCAGCCCGAACAGATCGTCAAGCCCGCCGCCATCGATGCCGGCGACAGCGACCTCGACCAGCGCGAGAAACTGCTCGAGCGAACCGTCCCACAATTCGACTGCGGCTTTCGCCTGGGCCCAATAGACCGCGCCGATCCAGGCATCGTGCCGCAGCCCGACGCCGATCTCGACGTTCAGGTGCTTGGCGTAGAAAACCTGCTTCGTGCCGTCCTCGGCGTTCTCGATCTTGCGGAACTGCGCCTCGAGCCACGACTGGCTGACCGATCGGCCGAGGTTCGGGTTGGTGATGTAGAAGTTTGCCGGGTTGAGATGCTCGTCATTGGCGAGCATCTCTTCCGGAAATTCGTACAGGACCGGCAGAAACTCTTTGTCGACGACCTTCCCGTCGCGGACGTCGCGAGCGTAGGCCAGCTTCTCCTTGAAGACGCCCGCGGGTGGCTCGTCGGATTGCGTCGTGAGGTAGAGCGTATAGCCCTCCGGACGCGACACCTGACCGCCGGCCGCCTCGCGCAGCATCGAGTCCGCGTTGGCCTTCTTGCCGAAGAGCCATAGCTCGTCGACGAGCACCCGGCTGGCCTTCTTGCCCGACACCGTCGCCGCATCGGCCGCGACGACCTTCAGCGTCGCCTTGGTGTCGCGGTTGGTGATAAGCCGGACATGCTCCTGGATGTGGAGCAGATCCGCCAGCTCCTCGTCCGCCCGGATCATGTCGCACGCCGGCTTGAAACTGTTGCCCGCCACCTCGATCGTCGGCGCCAGGATCAGGTTCTCGTCCGACGGGCGCCAGCCGCAAATCAATTCGGTCAGCATGATGCCGGCCGCGATCGTCGACTTGGTGTTCTTCTTCGACACCAGCAGCAGGCCCTCGCGGATCAACTGCTCGCCCGTCTCGGCGTTATAGGCCCCGAAGATCGCGGCTGCGAAATCGAGCAGCCATTCGTCCGCGCTCTCGCCGATCGTCCAAGTCTCGTCGGTATCGGGGTTGATACCGAGGTCGGCAATCTTGAGCGCTGTAAAGACCGCCATCTTCGCCTCGGCCGAGGCGGGAAACAGGGGCGTGAACGGGATCAGCGTGCGCCGATCGCGGATCCGTCGCTTCCAGTCGAGGCACGCGGTCGACCAGGTCGGATCAATCAATTGATCGTCCTGGTCGGCGCACCGATCGCACCAAATTTGCGACCGACGGCCGTTGCGCGATCCTGCGCCTGCGCCTTCTTGCCCTTCGTAGGTGCAGCCGTCTCGTTGATGACCTTCAGCGACGCGGCGAGGTTCTTCAGGATCTGCGATCGCGCCGGCAGCGAGACCGCCTTCATCATCGCGTCACGCCGTTGGTCGTTCTCGTCGTTGGCGGTGAGGATCTCGATCGACTCCTCGAGTTCGCCCTGGAAGCTCGTTACCGCGTCCAGCTCGTCAAGCATTCGCGCAGCCAACTGGCGGGCGTTCTCGGCGATCGTGCCGGCGTCGACCGGCTCGCGGACCTCGAGCGGCTCGGCGATCGCCAGCCGCGGCGCCGGAAGCAAAGTGCGCACCGGTTTGCGCATGCGCACCGGCCGTTCCCAGCCTTTTGCCTGCGCGTGCTTACGAATAGCCGCTTCGGAAATCTCATGCCGATCAGCTATTTCCCTGATCGAGTCTTCGCCTTGCAAGTATTCGCTCTGAATACGCGACCACTCTTCATGGGTTTTCCGGGTTGCCATCGAACAGCACCCCCAACCCAAAGTACGCACCCGGAAACGCCCAGGGGGAAATAATCTCCGCATGGGAGCCATAGGGGTCCAGGGGGCCGGACCCCGTCAGGGATCGACCCACCCCCCTGCCCATGCAAAGATCGAGGAGATCGTCCGTCTTGGCCGATCAGGAGCAGGAGCCACATATGCCCACAACAAGCGATGGAGTGATCAAAGCCCTGCACGCCGGCGTCGTGTTCGAATCAGTCGATGCAACGGGCAAGACGAGCGACGGGGTAATCAAGATCGGTAGAGCGATCATAGCAACCGGAGGAACACCACGGTTCGTAAACTGCCAGAGCCTTACCAGCGATGCCTTGATCAAGGTCTACAAAGCTCTTGGGGGCCGGGTTGAACTAGTAGGCGTCTAGCGCAACGCGGCGCGCTCGGCGCGCTGCTTGCGACTATCGTGACACCGCTTGCAGAGCGTCTGCAGGTTGGCCAGCAACCAGAACAGGCGCTCGTCACCGCGATGCGGCTCGCAGTGGTCAGCGACCAGGAGCGACGTGTCGGCCGACGTAAAGCCGCAGCCAGGCCACTGGCAGGTGTAGAGGTCCCGGATGAACACGGTGATGCGCAGGGCACGCCAGCGGGCCGACTTGTACCACTGGTGCCAGGGCTTGAAGAGGCGGCGATCGGCGTCCGCGCTGCGCTCGACGGGGGCCAGGGAGCCCATCGTTGGCTTGAGCCTGGTCAGCGTGCTGCCGATGGCCTTGAGCTTCCCCATGAGGCTTACGCGGACGCCAGGTCGATCGTGACCGGGTGCCAGGGCGCGTCGTGCGCTGGCCGGTCATAGAACCGGACATAGGTGCGCGAGCCGATGACCCGGATCGAGTCCTTGATCGCCTCCATCGCGCGCAGCCAGCGCGCGTCGTCGAAGTCGAGGCGGAGCAGGCGGAACAGTTCGGCCCGGTTGATCTGGCCTTCCTTGTCGACCTGGAAGACGCCGTTGACGATCGCCTGCAGCTCGACCGGCGAGCCGCCTGCCCAGCCCATGAGGCACTCATCGATCAGGACCTTGGCGGCCTGAAGCTCGGGCCCGAACTCGAGAAGGTCGGCGACCTGCACCTGAGCCCGCTCGCGCCCGTCGAAGGTGAGCAGCGTGATGTTGCCCTTCTTCCCGCCGACGGTCGTGCCGTATTCCTGCGCTAGCAGCGCCTGGAAAGAGCCGACCCGTTCGAACGTCCGGACCTTGAACGCGGCGATGAGGGCGGACAGTTCGCGCGCATCGGTGAGGATCTCCCGCACCGTCTCGTCCATGAGCAGGTCGACCGGCTTGACCGCGGCGAGCGGGACCAGGCTGCCTTTGGCGTCCCGGAGGTACGGGTTGCCGTCGACGTCGATCGCGGCGGGGTGCGGCTTGGTGGTCATGCCGGCGTCCCCTGGGGCGCGGCGATGGCGACGATCGTCTCGACCGGCAGGAACTTCAGGATCTCGCGCATCAGGCTGACCGGCACGCCGATCAGTGCGGTGTCCGGATGACCGGCATCGACGGCACGCCGAATAGCCTCACGCGGGATAGCCATTACCAGCCTGCCTTCGTGCCGTCGGCACTGAGATAGAGGGGCGGACGGGCAGCGCGACCGGCGTTGCCCCGGAACGGCTCGAGAATGTCGCGGGAGATCCCCTGCGCCAGCTCCTCGAGCTCGTTGTATTGGTCGGCGGAATCAATGCCCAGCCGCGCTCGTTGGGTCAGCTCATCGAACCGCGGTGTAATGCGTTCGAGCTGATCGGCCAGTTTCGAGTTCGGCTGGGCAGGCCGTGCACCGGATCGGGGACCATCGTGACGCATGCCAGATCTCCCTTCACGTCTGACGCATGCTCAAGGGGGGGGCGAGCGGCGCCATGCGGATACAACTGTGGCGGGGTCAATTTGAGAGTTACGTGACCGTTTTGGCAGGTGCCCTTGTGGGAAGTTCCCCAAAGGTAACCCCTAGCAGCGCTTCCAGCTGTTCAGGGCAGACACCAGGATCGAGCGCGCCCGTCGGTTGGACATCCGCCAGTCTCGCGCGGTTGTCGTCAGCGCCATGTCGTCGACGATGATCGCGAGCAGCATCGCACCGTGCGGAGCGACTGCCTCACGCCAGCGAGCGTATGCGCGCTCCCGAATCACGGCAGCGATCGGTGCGTGTGAAGCGCTGTGCGGACCGCCGCCAGAGCTGCGCGGCTCCAAGTTCGCAGTGCGAACCGCAACCTCGGCCGTGATCGAATGGTACGCTTCCGCGATCTGATCTGCTGCGGCGAACTGGTGCGCGTCGATCGCGCCGGTTGCGACGAGGCGGGCGAGCGATCCCTCGCGCCGCGCTTGCGCAGCAGCGTGTTCGTGCGTCTCCGCCGTGCCGTTCTTCTTGTGAGACCAGCGCTCGCGCAGCTGCATGCGCTCCTCGATGCCGTCCTCGAGCACGACGATCGCTGGCGCCTTGCCCTTCTTCAGCCGGTTGGCGCCCTTAGGTTTGGGGCGCGGCTCACCAAGGACCAGGTGCGCGACGCGCTGCCCTTCCCGCTCGAGTGAATGAGCAAGCGCGAACGATGCGTCAGTAGGTTGGTGTGGCATGGAGATCCCCGGCGTCGACGTCAGGGACATGCTCGAGGATTGCCACAAGCGGGAGATGACCTTGTGGTAACGGCAGCACGCGATCGCCCCGCCTGAAATCGTCGTTCACGACGACGCCCATGCTGCGCATCCGGTCGAGCAGCTGGCGCTCGAGCAACCCGGGCACGGTGATCGCGCGCTGCGCGCCGGCCGCGCGCTCGATCATCTTCTCGAACGCCAACTTCTTCACCAACGCCTTCGCCCTGGTGTCGCTCACGCCGAGGGCAAGCGCAATCTCGCCCATTGCTGGACTACGGCCGTGCTCCAGGATGTATTCGGAAATGTAGTCCAGCGCTTGCTGTTTGCGGCTAGTCTTGGCCGGTAGCACCTCTGAATATGCGCCCATCTATCCCCCGCGTTCCCCTCGGAGAACATAGAGAGAATCAAAGAAAAGTACTAGCGGAGAGGTGCTGGTTTGCGGACTACTTCGGCAATTCGGCGTCAACCCAGGCAAGGAAGTCGGCAGGCGGTGACGTTAAAGGCTGGACGGTGAATACGCCCCTAACGACATAAGAAACGCTCGTTGCTGAGACGGACATGATCTTCCGATCCGGACCGAGCCGCCCTCTGTACCACCCGCCGGCTTTCAATCGCGGTGGATTACATGCGGCCATGCGTTGAGACCATCCGGTGGAGCGAGATTGTTGTACCGTTTCAGCGGGAGCAGAGCTGAATATAGCTTAGCCCAATTGTTTTGAAGAAGCAGAAGCAATTCTCGGTTACGGGTCTCGTGCTGCATCCGCAACGAGTGCCAATCGTCCGTGCCGCCAAAGACTTCCTGCCACGCAGCATGCGCTTGGCTCACGCCATCGAAGATAGCGAAGAAAAGTTCTTTGTGCGCTGACTCTGTGAAATGAGTACCAATAATAGTCATAAGCTGACCAGTTACGCAGTGCATGCGGAAAGTAGCAGGAGGGTGCGACCTTTCGAGGATAACCTCGAATGGATCATCATCTGATGAGTCTGCGAATATCTGACAGCAGGTATAGATTGCAAACGATACAGCCTTGATAAGATTTTGTATCTTTCCAAAGTATTGCCAACCTGGACGTGGCGCTTGCGCCATCGCATGCGGCATCGTGTAGATAAGCTCCATCACGCCCTGCATACCGCCGCAATCCGCATCGAACTCCAAGGTTTGAAGGTCGAGCCCACTTAGGTTTGGAGTTGATGCGATCCTTAGCTCGTCGATAGGTTGGGCACCGAACCTCGCCTGAATCCAATCGACATGGCCATGGCGCACGTGAGTTGCTTCGTGTTCAAAAATGAACCGCTCTGCGAAAGTTGCCAAGAATTGCATGACGTCGATCTCAGGGCCGTCGTTCGGGAGTTGAGAACCCGAGAAGCCAAGCGGGCCCCTAACCGCTGCTTCCTTGCTCCATTTCACACTCGATCTTGCTTCAGGTGTTCCGACATCAGGGAAAGCGTGTTGCGTTGCCAGTAGCGCTTCGAAAATTGGCAGCAAGCGGAGTGGGACACCGGCGTTTATTCCGATGAGATCGACCCCGTCGACTTTGCCGGCAACCGCGTTGAAGGAGAGGTCTACGAGTATCCCAACTTCTAGCTGCATGGGACTGCCCGCGGCCTTTGCCTCTTGGCAGATTTTAGAACCTCGGTGCTTAAGGTCTCTAAGCGTCATTCCGATCGGACCGTCGGTAATGTCGGAAGGGCGAACACTGCCGCCAAACGAAGCCGCTAGCGCTTCGAACGCTGCTGCTCTTCTCGCACGGTTACCAGACATGGCGCGAATTATCCCTTCCTAGAATGACAGTTCAAGATGCTTGCGGCGGATACGCCCTCCGCCGCATGGATTGGACGCCGTACAAATTAGGCGCGAGCTCGGGCTGCCATTGCGGCGAGTATCCCTTTCAACGCTCCCACTTCCGTGAAAGGAAGCGGTTCAGAGATAGTCACCGGTGCTGGGTCCAAACAATCAACCCTCCAATCTTGGAACCGACTTGGCAGCCCTCGCCGATCGGATACAACGAAAAAACCTACACCTGCCACGGTGAGCATCCATCCAGCCCTGTCGGCAAAGCGGACCCTATAGGGGTGTAGATTGAAGTCGATAGCTCCGCGTCCCGGGGTGACGAAGTTGGTCCTTTGAACGACAATTGCCCAGTCGGGTGATGCACCGCCGTCGAAGAGGTGATTACGAATTACCTGTTCATATGGCCCAAGCGATAGAGTTCCCTCGGTCCCACTGTGCACCTCCCTCCAAATCGTCAGCAAGGCAAATGATCGTAGTAAGTCAGGCCTTGGATTCGCTATCGCAAGAGCCGACGTGCTGGTTCGATCCACCCACCCATCCGTAACGCGACGCACGAATTCGATCGCGTACTTGTCAATTGGAGCAGTAAGATTCTCGTGTGTAGAACACAGCATAGTGCTGGAAAAAAACCCACTCTGACTCGTGCGCGGCACCTTCTCAAAACGTGAGCCCGTGACCACGTGCTTCGCTCCATCTCTTACGTCATGCGCGAAAGCTCGTGGAATTATATGGCTTCTTACCGTCTCACCATCGCCGCAAAGTATACAGCCCATACGACTCCGTAGATATCAGTCAGTTATGCTAAAAAGAGATGTTCACGACTTAGGTCAAACCCTGAATACTTAGTAGTCCTGCCCGGGTGGAACCGGCGCTTCGCGGTCGACCCGATAGCCGTTCGCATCCAAGATTAGGACCGGCGGATCGGCAGTGAGATCGAAAACCGGCGGATCCTCCGTGGTTATCGTGAAAGTGATAATCGAACCTGGAAAATAGCCAGACTCATAACCTTGCATCACGAGAGAAACCTCCGACCCGATCGGCGGCGCGAAATCTAAATTACCGTCCCAAATGATACTGCCACTGACATGGACTCGCGTTTTCATAAATTCTCCTAAGTATCGAGACACCTTCAGCCGCGCCCGGCTCGATCTCTCGAGCGGTATTCGGAATTGGCCGCCAGAGCGGTCGATCAGAAAATATCGATGTACGTGTTCGTAGGGTTAGGCCAATTGTCTTTTAGGACCTTCTCGACCCTTGCGACAATGCGACTGTCGGCTGCCGCCTCTACACCGGTCCATCCATTGCCAGCGCTAAATGTTTCCATTCGGAACGCTAACCCGCTGATATTTTGGTTGCCGACATCATCGGACAATTCGGCTATACCCGTTGTTGAGACACGTATTTGTCGATTCCGGGTGTTGTCCTTGGAACCGAGAAGTTGAGCAACGTCGTTTGTCGTAAATGGCGTTTTCAGGTCAATCTGCATGTCATCGCTCCTTTCAATATCTACTAGACGCGGATAGTCTCTACGCTGCGGTCACGAAATTAGTCAGCGGATGCCGCCTCTTGCGATCCTCCCTCGGAAGCCGTTGATCATCCGGTTGCACTGCGCCAGGTTAAACTGTCGATCCGTGTCATCGAGACCTATATCGAATGACTTCAGGTAATAGTCTCGGGTGCGTGCATCGTCCGATCTACCGAACTCGGCGAAAAGCGCATCGGAGCGTGCTTTGCCGATGACCGCGCGACACGTCCCAGCGACCATCATCAAATCGCCCCGCGCTTGAATTACTGGTGTCTGCCAGCTTGCAAGACCGCCGTCTTCCAACATGCTATCCGCAAACTTTGTTGCAGCGACCTGGAGATCGAAACCAGCTGGCTTCTGGATCGAAGCGGAGAAGAGCGGATCGCTAGTCGCCTCGACACAAGTACGCCCATAGCCAAGCAAAATGGTACTAAGCTTCCGCAACTGCGCGGCGCTCTTTGCATTCGCCTCCTCGGTGTCTAGGTCCTGAGCGAACAGCTTGCCCTGCCGATCGGCAGAGGCAGCCGCGAGCTGCTCAAGCCGGCCTGACGGCACGCCCCATTTGGCCGTCTCAGCCTTAAACCCTGCCGCAACTTTCGCCGGTAGATCCGAATCGACAGCCATCCCAAGGCCGCGGCATAGAGGCGCCGTGACGATCAAGCGAGAGACGCGATCGATCCGATCCTGTTGCTGCTGCGTCTGCGCATGCAGCGGTTGAGTGGATAAACAGATCGCGACCGTTGCCGAGCCGAACCAAGCTGCCGAAGGATGCATTGCTTTCCTTTTCGGTGCGGTTGCGGCGGATAACCCCTCCGCCGCAGCCTTCTGAAACATGCGGAAATCGGCCATTTCTGAGGCTTCCACTTCGCAATGTACCCCGGCGATACCCCGACGCTACGAGACGACCAGGACGAACAAGAACACGGCACCGATCACCGCCACCAACACGCCAGCGACCATGAATGTCGCGCGATTGAGATCGCGATCGCGCTCTGACAACTCGGCCGGTGTCAGCTCGCGTTGAACCGCTACCGTTTCGGACACTTCATCGACTGCAGACGCGGTATCGCCTTGTCCGGCTAGAGCTGGGTGTACCCTGGTGCCAATGGTATCGATGCCAACGCCCGCCGCGGTTAGGACAACGCCCGAGACTGCGATCGCAAGCCCAGTCACGAAGACCATCATCTGACGCTGAAGCATCCCCAAGTTGTAGATCTGACTGACGGTGGTGCCGCCATAGAGACCGGCGGGAGTTTCAGTCGATACAGATGTCGTGATGAACACCGCGCCGAACGTGATGATCACGCCCACCACAACGAGTAAAATACCCAACCCCTTCAATACCGCCCCCTATCCGTTGTCATTTTCGACCAATCGCTCGCAAAGCGCCATCTTCTCAACCGGATTAACGTCGATCAGACCGATACCTCCCAAGCCGTAGCCGGCACGGGAGCCTGAATACCTATGATTGAACCGATTTTCCGAAGTACGCCGGGGTGCAGCGAAGGCTGTATCCCATGCGAGATCATGTGCGCTGTCATCGCTGGCGTTCGTGATCAGGCGTGGCAAGAACTGGAGCGCGTTCTGTTGGCGCTGGAGCCGACGGGACCGTGCCGGGGAGCAAATCTCGCAGCTGCGACAGCGCGCTGGGTAGACGCTTCGCGAGAAGCAAAGCTTGCTCGTCCATCGTCTTGGCATTCTTCGACGTCTTCAGCAGCCCCAAGAACATTCGCGCCAGCGCGGCCTCGCTAGGCATCGCGACTGCCATCATGACATGCTGAATGACTGGCTCGGGCGTGGGGGGATGCGCGTTCACGTCCGGATCGTCGGTCTCACCGACGAGATATTCCACCGTAGTTTCAAGCGCTCGAGCGATTTGAACGAGATACGGCGACCACCTGTACGGCTTCCGGATCAAGCCACTCAGAGTTGATTGGCCCACGCCGGCGCGAACTGCCAACGCTGTTTGCGTCTTTATACCTATCGCCTTCCTGCGAAGTTCAATGCGGTCACCGATTGTCATCTCGATGAGCCTAACGGCGCGCTGTTAGAAAAACACAGGCGCATGCTGTTGACATCATTAACGGCATACTGTTAGTTCGGCCAATGGCGCTAGAACACGAATCAGACTCGGCCCTTGCAAGGGCGGTTCGCGTAGCTGGCTCACAGTCGGCGTTCGGCAGATTGGTCAAGAAGCGCCAGTCGACAGTGCGCGAGTGGCTCTTGGCAGATCGCCTGCCCGGCGAGTATGTTCTTGCCATCGAACTGGCGACCAAGATCCCGAAGGAAGAGCTTCGTCCCGATCTGTATGTGCCAGTCGCTGCCGCCCCGAGCATGGGCTCCGGCAGTTGAGCAAGCGTCAATCAACAGTTTCTCTCGGCCGTCACCCTGACGGCGAGCGTCGACGGCAGCTATTGTCTCCCTGGCTGTCGTCGACGTCCACCTCATCCTCCATCTTTTGCCGAGCGAAACTTACAAGCGCACCGGGAATAGCAGTTGATGTTTCCCGTCATGGCTGATGCCCAGCTCTCGGTCGACGATCGCCGTCTCGCTGAAGCCACGAAGCGAGCCGTCAAGGCCGCTGGCGGCGGCAAGGTCTGCGAGGCGGAAACCGGCCTCTCTGACACCCGGTTCTCTTGCTACTGCTCGAAGTTCGATCGTGCGAGCATATCGATCAGCAACGCTATCCGGATCGATAGCATCGGCGCCAGTGAAGCGGGACATCCGCACATCCTGAACACGATGGCGAGCATTCTCGGTGCCGTCGTGATCATGCTCCCCGATCATGACGGCGCGGAGCCCTGCCTTCGGACTGGCGTCATGGCGCTCAGCGTCGAGGTTGGCGACGTCTCGCGCGCTGTCTCCGACGCTCTCGCTGGAACCGGCGAGGAGGGTAGCAAGGTCACGCCGCGCGAAGCTGATGCCGCTCTCGAGCACGTTCAACACCTCGAAAGAGCGACGGCGAAGCTTCGGTACCAGCTCGAGCGCATCGCAGCTCCGCCGGAAGCGCCGCCCTAAGCCAATCGCAAGCGCCGGCTGACGCCTCAGCCACCTCGACACTGCCGCCACCCCGCCCCGCCCGCTGATCATCGTGATCATCGGGGCGGGAAACTGCTGCCTGGACACTTTGCCATGCCCGAACGACGCGAAGCCCTCACGAACCTTTCCAGCTCCCTGCAGCAGGCCGTGCCCGCCCTGCAGGCGCTCACTCAGCCTGGCGACGAACATTTGCCGTTCGCCATGCGGCATCTGCTCGACGCGATCGATCGGGTTGATGTCGAAGCGACCGGCGACCTCGATCGGAGGGCTCGGTCATGACGCTGACCCCAGGCCAGTACCTGAAGAAGCGCCGTGAGGCGGCAGGTCTTTCGATCGACGACGTCGCAGAACGCATCGCGACGACGCCACGATGGGCCCAGCACCTCCGCCGCGGTTGGCTCGAGCAGATCGAGAGCGACCAGATGCCGGCGACGTTCCGGACGATCGTCGTCCTTCACCAGGTCATGCAGTTCGACCTCGGCGTATTGGTGGCGCTCACGGCCGACGGTTGCGAGGCACCTCGCCTGTGCGTCGTTTGCGCCTGCAGTGAGGACGACCCTTGCGTCGGTCATTCCGAGCCGTGCGGATGGGTCGACGTCGAACTCTGCAGCGCGTGCTTCGCGCACGAACCGGCTGATCGCATCGCCATCATCCGGTCTGCAGCAGCTGCACGCGAGGCCGCGGCATGAGCGGCCTGCGCACCGTCCACGCGATCGCCGTCATTCTGAGCGGCGCGGCGCTCGGCCTGGTCCTGTTCGGATCGGTTCGCCGCGGGATCGCTGTGCTGGCGATCGTCACCATCCTGCTGGCGTGGAGCCTCGAAGTGCTTCGCGTGGCCATTCAATCCCGTCCGGAGAACAGGCCATGATGCAGAAGCTCAAGTTCGAACCGACGTTCCGCTCAAGTGATCAGCGCCTGCGCTACGCCGAGATCCATGACCATGATTGCGACTGCGCCACCTGCGCACCGTACGTCCCCAGCGATCCCGATCGGCTAACCGCCGTTCATATGGGCAAGCTCGCCTGCCTCGGCGTACTCGTCGGATCTGCGATCATGTTCGTGATCGATCCGGCCGGCGCCAGCGCCGCGCTGCTTGCTACAGTCGGCATCGGCCTGTGACGTGGCTCGCGCGCCCGCCCGAGCGGCTTCAGCCGCACAATGCGTATTCAGCCACGGCGATCGCGTCGTCTTTCTCGGTCAGGGCCAACGCCGCGGCCAGCACGGGGATGCGCTGTCACCCCGTCGCGAGTTCGCTGGCGTTCGGTTCGATGACGGTGAGCGTATCCTTTGCCTCACAGCGGCTCTCCATCCGATACCGCGCCGACCGCCCCCTATGTTCTGATGCGACCGACACCCCGCCGCGACGCTTCGAAGCGCAGGCAACGAACTGTGCCGCAAAAGCGGCACAGCGCGGGTTCCCTATCGGAATGGGCCGGATGATGGGTTTGGAGACCGCGGCGACCTTGATGGGCGGAAAGGTCCAGCTCGCTGAGGAACTGGCCATACAGCCCCGTCCGCTGCGTGCCAAGCTCTCGGCCGATCGCGGCGTGTCCAATGTTGATTTGATGCTCGCGGCCGGTGCCTTGGAGGCGCGCGCCGCGAGGATGATCGAGCACGCAAGCAAGCTCCGGATCGAGGCCGCTGCCGGCATTGCTCCCCATGCTTCCAAGCCCTGCGAAAGGTGAACGCTGATGTCCGCCAGCAATACAGCGACCGGCCGCTACTTACGCTTGCCCGACGTGCTTAGCGAAACCGGCCTCGGCAAGACGACTATCTACCATCTGATCGGCGAGGGCGCGTTCCCGAAGCCCGTGAAGATATCGAGTCGCGCGGTGGCTTGGCGCGAGGGCGCGATCGAAGCCTGGAAGGCTGATCGGCAAGCCCAGCCGGAATAGCGGCATTTTCAATGTGGGGGCATCGTCGGGGGGCACCGGCGCCCCCTCACCTCAAAATCTAGCGTGATTTCAAAGGGTTTACCGATGCAGTTTGCGACGTACTCAGGGAGCCATTTTCCAGCCGGACAAGTCCTCGCTTCTTCGCGAGATGCCGGCAGGCCGGAACCCCCTTTGCAATTGTGTTTAGCCCGTTGCTGGCATTCTCGCGACAGCGTCTGACTTGCTCTTCGAGCAGAGGTCGAGGACTGAGCCCAAGATCTAACTCAGGCGAAACACGGTTACGATCGACAGGATTGGGCGGCATTCCCGCAAATACTTAAATGTTACCGACACTTAGGTATGGCGAACATTTTTTAGTTCATGAAACTTATTTCATGTTAAGATACTTTGTGGTTTAGGATGAAGTCTTACTCAAACAGTGGAGATTTCATGTTTATTAAGTCACTTACCACGGCATCGGCTGGCCTCATGCTGCTCGCCGCTCCGGTTGCCGCGAACGCAGCCTCGGCCAACCCAGCATCCAGCCTCTCGACGATCCAGTCGGCACGCGCCGGCACGCCGACCGTCAAGAAGTCCAAGGTCGCCGACGGTGGTTTCATCATCATCGCTCTTGCCGCCGTTGCGGTCGGTGGCGGTCTGTATCTCGCGATCGACGATGGCGACGATTCCGACAGCAACTAATCTGTTGGACCGGTGTCATGCACCGGTCCAATCGACCTGGGCTCGGCTGAAGCCACGTCGAAACACGGACGTCATTGCCGTTGGCTCTCAAAAAGCGCTGAACTACCTATAATCGTCGCGGCGACACGCGCGCCCTGCTCGATCCGACGATGCTCCCCGATGGCTTTATTCGTGCGTCGCGCGCCGATTTGATACTATGCGGTCCTGCACGCGGAAAACGGGGCGAGGGTTCGGAATGGTCGATGCAGTGATAGTCCGCGCAGGCGACAGCGTCGCGACCCTGTTGCGCGACGGCGACATCGGCGACCGGATCGATACCGGCGACGCCGTGCTTACCCTGACGCAAGCCGTTCCGCGCGGCCACAAGATCGCACTCGACGCTATCGCGCCTGGGGCGGACGTAACGAAGTACGGCTATTCGATCGGGCGGGCGACGGACGCCATCGCGCCGGGCGATCATGTCCACAGCCAGAACCTGTCGACCGGATTGGCCGGCACGCTCGATTACGGTTTCGCCCCAACGGACGAGCCGGTCGCGGCATCCTCCCGCAGTACGACCTTCAACGGTTTCGTTCGGCCCGACGGCCGGGTCGGCACGCGCAACGAGATCTGGATACTCCCCACCGTCGGGTGCGTCGCGCGGACCGCCGAGCGGATCGCCGCCAGGGCCGGGGCGACCTTGGCCGGCAAGGTCGACGGCGTCCACGCGTTCAGCCACCCGCACGGCTGTTCGCAGCTCGGCCACGATCTCGACGGCACGCGCCAGATCCTCGCGAGCCTCGCCTGCCACCCCAATGCCGGCGGGGTTCTGATCGTCGGGCTCGGGTGCGAGGAGAACCAGATCAACGCGCTGGTCGAGGCGATCCCCGCATGGCGGCGCCCGGCGATCCGCACGCTGACGGCACAGCTGAGCGTCGACGAGGTCGAGGAAGGCATCGCGCTGGTCGAGGAACTGGCGGAGCTGGCGGCCTGCGAACGGCAGGAGGTCGGGCTCGATCGGCTCGTGCTCGGTGTGAAGTGCGGCGGGTCCGACGGCTTGTCGGGGCTGACCGCCAACCCGCTGGTGGGCCGGATGAGCGACGAGGTCGTCGGCGCCGGCGGCCGCGTGGTGTTCACCGAGATCCCCGAGATGTTCGGCGCGGAACAGGCGCTGATGAACCGCGCTGCCGACGTATCGGTGTTCGATGCGATCGTCGGCGTCGTGAACGGCTTCAAGCAATATTTCATCGACCACGGCGAGCCGGTGTCGGAGAACCCCTCCCCCGGCAACGTCGTTGGCGGGATCACGACGCTGGAGGAAAAGTCGCTAGGCGCCGTGCAGAAAGCCGGCCGATCGCCGATCGTCGACGTCATCGGCTATGGCGCGCAGGCACGGACCGACGGGCTGACGATGCTGGAGGCGCCCGGCAACGACGCGGTATCCTCGACAGCCCTCGCCGCCGCCGGCGCGACCGTGATCCTGTTCACGACCGGACGTGGCACCCCGCTCGGCTTTCCCGTACCGACGATCAAGATCGCGTCGAACACCGACCTTGCACAGCGCAAGCCGGGCTGGATCGATTTCGACGCCGGGCAGGTGCTCGACCAGGGGTTCGCCTCGGCCGAAACGGCGCTGCTCGACTGCATCGCCGCGATCGCATCGGGCCGCGAGACCGCCGCCGAGCGCAATGGCGAACGCGAGATCGCGATCTGGAAACGTGGAGTAACGCTTTGACACGACTGACCCATGCGACGCTCGACAAACTGCCGACGACGATCGAGAGCCCCCGAGGCCGCGCGATGCCCTCGATCGGCATCGTTCATTTCGGGCCGGGCGCATTCCACCGCGCGCATCAGGCGGCGTATATCGACGCGCTGTTGGGTGATGACCCACGCTGGGGCATCGCCGCAGTCTCGATGCGCAGCAAGCGGACGGTCGCCGCGCTCGCCGAGCAGGACGGGCTCTATACGCTCGCGATCCGCGACGCCGAATCGTCGAACCGCGTGATCGGCGCGCATCGCCGGTTCCTCGGGCCCGACGACGCGGCCGAAACGCACGCACTGCTCGCCGATCCCGCGGTCCGTCTGGTGACGTCGACCGTCACTGAAAAGGGCTATTGCCTCGCCGCCGACGGCACACTCGACCTGTCGCACGCCGATATCGTCCATGATCTTGCGGGGACTGACACGCCGCGCAGCCTGGTCGGATGGCTGGTCGCAGGCCTCGCCGCGCGCCGAAATGCGCGGATCGGGTCGTTCGTACCGATGCCGTGCGACAATCTCGCCAACAACGGCGCCAAGCTCCACGCCGCCCTGGTCGCCTTCGCCCGCGTGGGCGGCACGGATCTGGCGGACTGGATTGCCGGCGAAGTGCGGGTGCCGTCGACGATGGTCGATTCGATCACGCCCGCGTCCGACGCTGCGCTCTACGACGATGTGGCCGAGGCGATCGGGCTCGAAGACCTCGCCGCGGTCCAACGCGAATCCTTTGCCCAGTGGGTGATCGAGGACATCGGCACGCCGCTCGGCCCCGACCTTGCATCGGTCGGCGCGACCATTACGACGGATGTCGCCAGCTACGAGAAGGCGAAGCTGCGGATTCTTAACGGCGCGCATTCGACGCTTGCCTATGTCGGCCTGCTCCGCGGCGCGGCGAGCGTGGCGGACGCCATGAACGATGCGGCGCTCGCGGGGTTCGTCGATGCGATGATCCGCGACGACATCATCCCGATGCTAGCCCACACCCCCGGCCTCGACCTGGATGCCTACCGCGCCGCCGTGCTCCAGCGGTTCCGCAACCCGGTCATCGTCCACCGGCTCGACCAGATCGCGCAGGACGGATCGCAGAAGCTGCCCTACCGGCTGGGCGATACACTTGTCGCAAACCGCCGCGCGGGTCGCATGCCCAAGGGCGTCGTCACCGCGCTCGGCGCGTGGGTAGCGTTCCTGATGCAACGTGCCCGCGACAATATCCCGGTCGTCGATCCAGCCGGCGATCGCCTAGCGGACGCGGCACGCGATGGAACGCCGACCGAAATCGTCGCGCGCCTGATCAACTCGGGACTGGGCTTCCCACCCGAACTCCGCGACGACGCAGCCGCCCGGTCCGCGATCGCCGATGCGGCGGAACGGATCAGCCGCGGCGACTGGTCGGGCGTGAACCTCTAGACCCCATACGCCGCCCGAGCATTGCCGCCGAAGATCGCGTCCCGCGCCTCCGGGCAAGCGCGCGTGACGAACCCGTCGATCAGGTCGACGACCTGGCGATACTCGGCGGCAAGGCGGCAGACCGGCCAGTCGGAGCCGAATATCAGCCGATCGGGCCCGAAGCACGCAAGCAGGTGGTCGAGATACCGCGCGATCTGGTCCGCCGTCCACGTCGCGTGATCCGCCTCCGTGACGAGCCCGGATATCTTGCAATAAAGCGGCGGCACCTGCGCCATGTCGGCGATCGCGTCCGCCCAGGGCTGCCAACCGCCATGCGCGATGTCGGGCTTCGCAGCGTGATCGAGGATTAGCCGCGGCGCCGTCGAACGCCCCGCCGCGACCAGATCGCAGAAGCGACGGACATGGATCGCCTGGCGGGGTTTGACGAGAATGTCGTAGCTCAAACCGCGCTCGACCGTAGCCCGCACCCCGCGCACGAAGTCGGGTGTCAGCAGGAAATCGTCGTCCGGCTCGTCTTGGACGATATGCCGAAACCCAACGAGTTTGGAAGATCCCGACCAAGTCTCCAGCCGCTCGGCAATATCGCCGGCCCGCAGATCGATCCAGCCGACCACGCCCATGATGCGCGGATGCGCAGCCGCGAGCTCCAGCAGCCAGTTGGTCTCGGCCTCGGTCTGCCGCGCCTGTACCGCGATACAGCCGTCGATCGCGGCGCCGTCCAACAATGGCATCAGATCGGCAGCCGAAAAGTCGCGAGCGAGCACGCTGTCGCGATCGATCCAGTCGAATGCAGACGGCGAATAGGTCCAGAAATGCTGGTGCGCATCAATACGAGTCACGCCGCGATTCTCTCCCGGTTGGTAGGCTGTGTCTGCATTCGAAGAACGTACCGCGTACACGCCGGCGCAGCAATCGGACCG
The DNA here is from genome assembly GCF_003053745.1 of Sphingomonas faeni. Lineage (GTDB taxonomy): Bacteria > Pseudomonadota > Alphaproteobacteria > Sphingomonadales > Sphingomonadaceae > Sphingomonas > Sphingomonas faeni. The sequence goes on from NZ_QAYE01000008.1 coordinate 200,026, forward strand.
ACGTGTTGCTTTGACCGAGCGCTACTTCGCGACGACCGCCGGCATGAAAATATAGCCGTTGCCGCGGACCGTCCGGATGATCTCCGTTCTTTAAATACCATCACGACCATCGACGCGTTTCCCGGCACGATGGTTGCACCAGACACCAGTCGGCGCTAGCGGCATTCCCCATGTCGACGCCCGCCAAACCGCACGTTAAACCCTTGAACTGGCTCCAGCCTTTGGAGGGCCTGCGGATACTGAAGCGGGGCGACGTGCCGATCACGCGAGTTCAGGTGTACGGCCAGCGATGCAGCGGGACCAACCTCGTCACGCGCGCGATCGAGGCGAACATGCCGAGCGTGACGATCACCGAGGATTTCGGCTTCAAGCACTGGTTCGTGCCGCCGCAGACGTTGTTCGTGAAGGATACGCTGGTGCTGGTCGTCGCCCGCGATGCGTTCGACTGGACCCGTAGCCTTCACCGCCAGCCATGGCACGCGCACCCGGACCTCAAGGCGGAGCCGTTCGACGTGTTCATCCGCAGCCAGTGGCACAGTTATTGGGACGATCATTTCGGTCCCATCGAGCCGGGGCATCCGATGCAGGGCGACGAGATGCTGCACGAGCGCGATCCGGAAACCGGCGAACGCTTCGCCAATTGCATCGCCAAGCGCACCGCGAAGCTCCGCCACTGGGCGTCGTTGACCAACCGGACGCACAACGTCGCGTTGCTCGGCTATGATGCGTTCGCGCGCGCTCCGTCGGCGTTCGTCGAGGCGTTGTCCGAGGCGACCGGGATCCCGCGGCGCGAAGAATATGTGCCGATCACCAGCTACAAGGGACAAGGCTATGCGCCCTACGTTCCGACGGCTTATCCCGAACTCGCGCCTGCTGATGCCGAACACATCACCGCGTGGCTCGATCCCGAGGTCGAGGCTGCGTTCGGGTTGAGCGCCGAATATACTAATCGATATCAGTCGCCATCGGAGGCCGGATCGGTACAACGTTCGGCATGACCAAGCCGATCACGTTCTTCATCCATCACCAGGGTCGCGGCCACGCCAACCGCGCGATGGCGATCATCCGCGAACTGCCTGCCGAGCGCGCGGTGACGATCCTGACCGCCAAGCCGTCGCTGTTCGACGGGTTCGAGCGGCCGATCGCGATCGCCGCGCTGCCCGACATGATCGGCGCGCCGGTGCCGACGCCAGGCCTGTTCGCGCAGGCGACGCCCGAGGTGATGCACTGCGTCCCGCTCGGCGTCGCAAAGACCCGCGCGACGATGCGGACGATCATCGACCATCTCGACGACGCCGATCCGGCACTGTTCGTGGTCGACGTCTCCGCCGAGATCGCGCTGCTGGCCCGGATCGCGAGCGTGCCCGCGATCAGCATCCGGATGCACGGCGACCGGCTCGATCCGGGTCATCTGGGCGCCTACCAGGCAAGCGTCGGCCTGCTCGCACCCTTCGGCGAGGCACTCGAACAGGCGGACACGCCGGACTGGGTCCGCGCCAACACGTGTTACGCAGGCGGCCTGTGCACGACGGTCGACCCCGTCCCGACCAAGGCCGAGGCGCGTGCGAAGCTCGGCCTCGATCCGACCAAGGAAATCATCGTCGTCCTCACGGGCGGTGGTGGCGCGGGCACGCCCTACGCGCCGCTGACGATGGCGGCGCGCGCGGTGCCGGATGCGCTGTGGCTGGTGCTCGGGCCGGTCCACCGCGAGGGGCATGAGACCGACTTCGGCAATCTCGTCGAACTCGGCTGGGTCCCCGGCGTCACCGACCACATCGCCGCCGCCGACGTCGTCATAGGCTCGGCCGGCGACAACACCGTGCATGAGATCGCACGCGTCGGTCGGCCTTATGTCTGCGCGCCCGAATGGCGGTATTTCGGTGAGCAGACTCGGAAGGCGGAACGGCTTGCCGAACTGGGGGCGGCAGTCGCGCTGCCGTCATGGCCGGGGGCACTGGCACCGTGGCGGGGTATACTCGACGCGGCGAAGGCGCTCGATCCGGTCGCGCTCGCCGACCTGTACGACGCGGATGCGGCCAAGGTTGCCGCTGACTATCTGGAAGGACTGGCGGTCTCGCTTTGGGCGCCCGCTTAGAGATCGAGCGCTAGTCGATCCCCCCGCCAGGGAGAGATCGACACGTTGCGCAGCATCTCAGCTAAACAAAACCTCCGGCGGCATCTTTGACGCGGCCACCTCTTCCGCGGTCGGCCCCCGCAACACCGTAATCGTATCCGCATCCCAGGCGATCAGCCCGCGCTCGGCGAAATGCCCCAGCCAATAGTCCATGCACCACCGCCCCCAAGTCCCGCGAAACAACCGCGCATTGCGGATTATCGCGTCAAAATGCTGGTACGCAGGCGTGTGGACGACATGGTGCTGGTGATACGCGCGTGCACCGCCAACCCACCACATCGGCACGCCGGCGCGCTCGAGCCGCGCGGCAAAGTCGGTTTCCTCGCCGCCATAGCCGACATAGCGCTCGTCCATCCCCCCTGCCCGCGCCCAGTCCGCCGCGGAGATCGCGAACGACAAACCCCAGAGCTCGCCATGGCTCGGCGTCGGCAGTATTTCATCAGATGCTATCGGCGGCTTGGCCGGGTGACGCACGCCGACCCGGTCGAGCCTGTCCCAGTCCAGCCCGGCATCCAGCGCGCCGGCAGGGAGATACAGCACCTCGCCCAACCGGATACCGCCCGGCTCGCTCGCCGTGACCGCATAGCGTTCGACCAACGTCGGCGATGGATTGCAATCGACATCGAGGAAGATCAGTTGCTCTCCAACCGCTGCCGCCGCCGCACGGTTGCGCGCCGCCGCCAGCGGCATCGCGTCACCCTCGACGAACACCGCGCGCACTGGAAAGTCGGTCGGCGGAAGATCGGCATGCGGCGCGTCCTGCATGTACGCGATCACGAGTTCGTCAGGCTTGCGCGTCGATGCGTTGAGGCCGGCGATCAAGTTCACCAAATGCGCGCGACGTCCGCGTACCAGCGTCAGCACGCTGACCGTCGAGGATGTCACGATGCTTTCCTGATACCCTCGACGTGGATCCCGGCCGCCGCATCGCGGAAGAACGCGACGCCTTCGATCACGCCGCGCGCATGATGACCGATCGCGACATAGCCGTGCGCCAGGTCCGCGCGCGATCCCAGGCCATCCGAATAATTGCCGACGATGATCGCGTGACGCGACGATCGCAGCATCTCGATATCGTTGCCGCTATCGCCCGCGACGATCACCTGTCGCGGTTCCAGACCGAGGCGGCGGCGGACGTGCTCGACCGCGGTACCCTTCGATGCGGCATGCGGCAGGATGTCGAGATAGCGGCCATGACTCTGGATGATCGAACAGCTGTGGCCGTGTTCCGCCAGCAAAGCCCGTACCCGCTCGGCCGCCGCCATGTCGCCATCGGCGAAATAGCTGAGCTTGAAGCGGCGTTGCTCCAGAGGGCTCTGCGGCGTCAGTCCGGCATGTTGGCCGATCAGTGCGGCGACCGCCTCGCGATCCCAACCGGCGGCAATGATCCCGTCCCATTCGGTATCGCGGTCGTACACCGCGCCACGCACCGTCCGGTAATAAATCTCAGAACCGACCGAGGTGATCAGGATTTCGGGCCGCGGCGCATCATGCTGCCCGAGTACCGCCATCGCGCTGTGGAAGCTTCGCCCGGTCGCGATCGCAAACGCGACATCGGTCTGCGCGTCGTGCCACGCGGTGAAATCGTCGACGCCCTTGGCACAACCGAGCAGCGTTCCGTCGATATCCGACACCAGTAACAATTCCGGCTTCCGGTCCGTGACCGCAGGCGCGGCGTTCACGACCTCTGCGAGCAACCCGGTATAAAGCTGTACGTGCCGGTCCCAGTCATAGGCGCGGATCGCTACCGATCCTGCCGCTGAGTAGCGCGACCACAGCGCCGGATCGTCTAGTATCTTCCGGATCGCATCGGTGATGGCGCCAGGCGAACGCGGATCGACGAGAATGCCGTTGCCGCAGGTCTCGACGATATCGTTCGGCCCACCGCTGTCGGTCGCGACCACGGGCAACCCGCTCGCCGCCGCTTCGAGCAAAGTCAGTCCGAACGGTTCGTTGAGCGCCGGATTGACGAAGACGCCGCGCCGGGTTCGGGCATGAGCATAGACCGCGGCGATATCGTCCGGTCGGTGCTGCTTCGGATAGGCGACCTTACCGTACAGGTCGTAGCGGTCGATCAACTGCAACAGCTCGGCGATGTTGTCGCGAATCTCCGGCTCGAGCGTGGCGCTGTCGTCGCGCGTGCCTGCTAGGATCACGAGGTTCGCCGCGGTCTGCAACGCGGGCGAGCGGCCATAGGCATGGACAAGCGCGGCGAGGTTCTTCTTCGTGACCGGCCGTGCGATCGCGAGGATTACCGGCTTGGCGGGATCGTCCAGGAACCGGTTGATCAGCGCATCGACGCGGGCATCGGTGCCGCAGTTCGCGAACTGCTTGAGATCGCTACCCGGCGCGAACACGCGGATGCTGCCCGGATCATACGCATCGTAATCGGCATACTGGACTTCGGCCTCGTCACGCGACGACGCGATGATCGCGGCCGCCCCGGCGATGGCTTCCTCTTCGATTGCGATCCGGCGATCGAGGCCCGCGGTTTCCGTACACTCACGATCGAACGCGGCCAGCTTCACCCGACCGAGCGAATGTGCCGTGAACACATAGGGGATGCCGGTACGCGCCGAAACGCGCGCCGCAATCAGTCCGGCATCCGCATAATGCGCGTGCATGACGTCCGGCGCGCGATCGAGCGTGGCGATATGCGCCACAAGCGCCTCGACCAGGCTGTCATGCTCGGTCCACAGGTCTTCCTTGACGAGATACGCATCGGACGCGGTCAGCAGGCGGACGATGCGCGTGGTGCCGTCGATCGTCTCGATCGGCTCGGCATAGCATTCCGCATACGCCGCATGATGGAATGCACGCGTGACGATTTCCATCCGGTCGATCGCCGGATTGCGGCCGCTGGCAGCGACGAGATCGAGAAGGTACCGGATATGGCCCCCGGTATCCGCGGTGATTCCGTATTCGACGTCGGTTGCGCGTAAACACCCCTGCAACGCGATATGTAGTACGAACACCCTTCCCCCGTTCATCTGCAATTCACGTAAGGAACCGCTCACGGGGTTGCCGAGTTCCGGGCCGATGATACTTTACATGCCGGTATTGACGCAGGTTATTACGTTCCCTGCGGCGCCTCGTTCTCTCGGTGATCGATCGCTGTGAGGATCGCTCTACTCACCTGGGCCTATCCTCCTGAAAAGAGCGGACTTACTCGCGCCGCGCGCGAGATTGCGCAGTCGTTGGCACAGTCTGGCAATGACGTCTGTGTCTTCACTATGGACCGGCGCTACGACAGCCACGACGGCCGGGTGTCGGTCGTCGGTTGCGGTCTGCGCGAGGGCTCGCTCGCCGCGCGCCTGCGCAAGATCGCCGGGATCGGGCACCTCGTCGCGCCGTTCGCGTTCCGGCGGGCAGTCGCACGCGAGCACCGTCGCGAGCCGTTCGACGTGGTCGAGGCGACCAACTGGTACGCGCCGGGACTAACGATCGCGCTCACCGGTCCTGCGCCGTTGGTGACGCGCAACTCGACCCCGGCAGCGACCTCGGCCGAGACGGTAACGAGTCTCCGCGACCGGTTCGATCGGCGCGCGGCGATGCTCGCGGAGCGGATCGCAGCGCGCTTCAGCAAGGCATTGATCTCGAACACGCAGCTTCACGGCGAGAAGATCGCAGCATTGTACGGCGTCGAAGCTCCAGGACCAGCCGGGCATCACGCGGTCATCGGCCTCAGCCTGCCGCCGGAGATCGTGGCCCGAGGAACGGCCGCAGCCTATCCCGACGATGTTCCCCAGGACCAGCCGATCGAACTGCTGTTCGTCGGACGTGACGAGCATCGTAAGGGATTCGATGCCCTGATCATGGCGCTGAGGATCCTCGCCCGGCGCGCAGATGCCGGGATGCGCGATTTCCGCCTGACGATCGTCGGCGTTCATGCGGACGATTTGAAAGCGCTTCCGTCCACCGCGCGAGCGCGGCTGCGATGCCATCACCGGGTCGACGAACCGACGTTGCACGACCTGATGAGCGCCGCGCACGTCATCGTCGCGCCCTCGCGCTACGAGAGCTTCGGGCTGGTGTACCAGGAAGCGATGATGTTCGGCCGACCGGTCGTCGCCTGCGCCGAGGATCCGAGCGCACGGTTGTTCATCGGCGAAAGCGGTGCCGGATTACTCGCCAAGGCCTGCACCGGCGACGACCTCGCCACGCAGGTCCAGCGGCTGATCGAGGACCCGGCCTTGCGTGCACAGTACGCCGCGGCGAGCCGGCGGGCGTCGGGGATGTTCACGCGCGATACCCTGTCCGCGCAGACGACCGCGGTCTATCGCACCGCGATAGGATCGAAGGGGGCGAGCAACAACGCCTCGTCCTCCGGCCTGCCCGCGCCGGTCGACATCGCCTCGTAGATCCGCGTCCGCTCGCGCACCCGCTCGCCATCGAGCCGATGTTCGAGCGCGCCGGCCAGCGCCAGCGAACTCTCGACGAACGCCACGACCGGGCGCTCGTGGACGCGGCCGGCAAAGCGGATGTCGCTGCGATTGAGGCGGTACTGGATGTCGGGATAGGACGCGGACTGCACCCCGTCGACGAGGTTGCGGCGCGGCAGGCCGAGCGAGCGCAACCCGTCGCGATCCGCCGCCGCGACCAGCCAGCCGAGCGCGTCGAGCAACGCGGTGTCGGGGCGCTCGTCGGTATCGATCTGCAACACCCAGCGGGTCTGCATCGCGTCCTGGAGGCGATTGCGCTGCGCGGCGAAATCGCCGGCGAGAGGGTGATGGGCGACTTCGATCCACGGAACCCGCGCTGCGATTTCGCCTGCCTCGTCTGCCGTGCCGTCGAGCAGGACGACGATCCGGGCAAACGCTGTGCGATAATCGGTCGCGATCTCGACGATGTCGTTGGCGTCGGCGGGCCGCGCCATGATGCCGAGCCCTATCGCGTGCGGCACAGTCGTCGCGGAAGCCGATTGCGCTTGGGCTGGACGGTAATCGGGAGGAAAGCGGACATCGCCCCGCGCAACGGCGACCGGCTCCACCTCGAACCCGAACCGCCACGCCGCGTTCCGCAAACCGGCTGGGTCGAGCATCCAGCGCTCCGCAGGATCGCGCTGTAGGTCGACAAGCTCGCTTCGCAACCGCGCGACGATCTCGTCGGCAACCGCACCGACCTCGTTCGCGTCGCGAACAAGCAGGCGGCAGTGGCTACACTCGAACCAATCCTCGCGCACGAGCCAGTCCCAGTTCCCACAGATCGAGCATCGTAATCGCATGTTTCCGGCAACCCGCAGCGCCAAGGACCGGTTCCCCCGCTGCGACCGGCACCCTTCCGATCTAACCTACCGCCGTCATCTCGACTTTCGCCAGGATGACGGCCGAGCCGCTCAATACCCGAACGAATGCGCCAGCGTCAGCAACAGCCAGTACAGCCCGCCCGACAGCAGCATCGCCACCGGCAGCGTCATCACCCACGCCAGCGCCATGTTCATCACGGTCCGCCGCTGCAACCCGGCGCCATTCGCAACGCTCGCGCCCGCGACACCTGACGACAGGATGTGCGTGGTCGACACCGGCATGCCGTATTTCACCGCCAGCAGGATCGTCGCCGCCGCGACCAGTTCGGCGGACGCGCCCATGCCGTAGGTCAGGTGCGTCTTGCCGATCCGCTCGCCGACGGTGACGACGATCCGCTTCCACCCGACCATCGTGCCGAGACCCAGCGCCAGCGCGACGGTGACCTTCACCCAGGTCGGGATATAGCGCGTGCCCTGTTCGAGCCCGCTATTGTAGCTCTTGAGCGTCGTGATCTCCTGCGCGGTGAAGCGGCTCTGCGCGGACTTGTCCTCGGCGATCAGCTTGGTCGTATCGAGCACGAGGTACATGTCGTTGCGCAGGTTCGGCGTCGCCGCGGCAGGCACCTTGCCCAGCGACCCATAGCTTGCGATCCTGCTCGACACGTCGTCCGACAGCGTCGCCAGCGCGCCATAGATGACCGGATCGGCAACGTGCTTGGTCTTCAGCGCCTTGGTGACCTGCGCGCGCGAGGTCGCCACGTCGGCCGGCGCGCCGTCGGCATGCGCGCGGTACGCGGCCGATGCAGCCTGCGCCGACTGCACGAATGCGGGCATCGCGCTCTCGGGCATCGTCCGATTCAGCGCATAGGCGGTCGGCGCGCAGCCGATCAGGATGAGCATGATCAGCCCCATCCCCTTCTGCCCGTCGTTGCTGCCGTGCGCGAAGCTGACCGCTGTGCAGGTGCCGATCAGCAGCGCGCGGATGCCGCGCGGTGGCGGCGTCTGGCCCTCGGGCGCCTCGTACAGCTTCTTGTCGCGCAGGAAGCGCTTCATCACGAGCAACAGCAACAGCGCGCCGACGAACCCGACGATCGGGCTGAACGCCAGCGCAGACAGAACCTTCCAGACCTGCACCATGTCGACGCCCGACGTGCCGTCCGCGCCACCGCCGTTGATGATCTGGTTGGCAAGGCCGACGCCGAGGATCGAGCCGATCAGGGCGTGGCTCGACGAATTGGGCAGCCCGACCGCCCAGGTCGCGAGGTTCCACAGGATCGCCGCGAGCAGCAGCGCGAAGATCATGGCGAACCCGCCGACGCTGCCGACGTTGAGGATCAGGTCGACCGGCAGCAACGTGACGATCGAATACGCCACCGCGCCCGACGAGAGCATCACGCCGAGAAAGTTGAAGAATCCCGACCAGACGACCGCGAGCGGCGCGGGCATCGAGTGCGTGTAGATGACGGTTGCGACCGCGTTGGCGGTGTCGTGGAACCCGTTCACGAACTCGAACCCGAGCGCGATCAGCAGCGCCAGCGCGAGGAACGCGAACGCCCCGCCCGCCAGGCTCTCGCCGACCTGCGCGGTATCGAACGCGATGCTGAACCCGGCATAGGCGAGTCCGCCGATCAGCACTGCGAGGAATATCCAGCGCCCGGACGGATGCAGCGAATGATCGAGCTTGGGACCGGTATGCGGCGCAGCGGTAGCGCTCGAATCAGCCGTCACCGCATCGGGTGCAAATGTGGAGGTTGCCATAGGAATGTGCAGTCGGCCCTTACGATGACAATCTTATGACAGATGTAAATCAAGCGATCGTTCGACCCTATTTGGGACGTCGCCCTCTACAATCCTCCCCCGCCAGGGGGAGGTGGCTGGCCCTTGCCAGACGGAGGGGAGGCAGGGATAACACCTGTTCCGTGTCTTCCCCCTCCGTCGCCTTCGGCGCCACCTCCCCCTTGCGGGGGAGGATCGTTCGGAACCAACCTCCTCGACCTTAATCAGCGAGTTAATTCACCGAGCTTCACCGATGCTCGCGAGCTGCATGCCATTGCGGCCGAACAAAGTGGCCATCTTCACGTCCGCATCCGCAGTCATTTCCTTGCGGCACTGTTGCGCGTCGGCGAGCGCCGCGAGGCCGACACCGTGCGATTGGCAGGCGCCGACGATCGCCGAACGCAGCCGGCGCTGGAACGCGGTGCGCCCGGCGTCGCTGGTCAGGTCGAGCCCGGCGCGCGACACGCGCACCGATACCGGGTCGCGCCCGGAACTCGCCGAAGCGACCGTGGAAAACAGGCAAGCGCCGACGATCGCCGCCGAAGCGACGCTGATGAAAAGCTTCATGATGATGTTCCTCAAATGGTCCTGCGGTCCGCAAGGCTATGCCTGCGGGCGACGGCGCCAGCGCGTCGGGACACCTTTCTGGGTGCGGCATCTCCGACGACGAACCACGTCGCTGCGCATCCCCTACCCGTGGTTCGTTACGCTCGCGCGACGGTTTGGCGTCGGTCCGACGACGCGCAGAAACTCTACCTCGACCGTTCGATCACATCCCGGGATATCGCTCGAACGTCGGCAGTGCGGTCACGTCAGCCATCCACGCCAAGCGATCGGCCACCTGGATATGCGCACCCGGCGCGACCGCCTCGGGATCGTCCAGCGTACAGGATTGCACGTCGATGATCCCCGGCAGATACTCGGCATTGGTATAGAACAGTCCCGTCCCGCACCGTCCGCAGAATTGACGCCGACCGCTCGCCGACGATTCATACGTCACCGGATCGCCCGAGATGGTCACCTGCTCGGATCTGAATGCGATCCAGCCTACCATCGGCGCACCCGCGCTTCGCCGGCAATCGCCGCAATGGCACAGCGCGTGATGCTCGGGCTCGCCCTCCGCGACATAGCTGATCGCTCCGCAATGACATCGTCCCGCCAGCATGCCCGCCTCCCTCTATGTTCTCAACTTGTTCCACGTATCGTCGAACCGCGCAAGCCATACCCGCTTGCCCCATCGGCCCCCGTTCCCTACCTGTTCACCGGTGAACCAGATCGCCCAAACGTCCGCGCCGCAAGCAGAGCCTCCCTATCTGCGCGGTCTCAACCCGCCGCAGCGCGAGGCGGTGCTGACCACCGACGGGCCCGTGCTGATCATCGCCGGCGCCGGCACCGGCAAGACCGCGGCGCTGACGGCACGGCTTGCGCACCTGATCTTCACCAAGAAGGCGTGGCCGTCCGAGATCCTCAGCGTCACCTTCACCAACAAGGCCGCGCGCGAGATGCGCGAACGCGTCGGGCGGCTGGTCGGCGACGCGGTCGAGGGCATGCCGTGGCTCGGCACCTTTCACGCGATCGCCGCGAAGATGCTGCGACGTCATGCCGAGCTCGTCGGGCTGCAATCGAACTTCACGATCCTCGATACCGACGACCAGTTGCGGTTGTTGAAGCAACTGATCCTCGCCGCCGACATCGACGAGAAGCGCTTTCCGACGCGCAGCCTCGCGGGGCTGATCGACCAGTGGAAGAACAAGGGTCTCGTCCCCGCCGATATCGATGCGGGAGAAAGCGAGCGTTATGCCAACGGCCGCGGTGGCGAGCTGTACCAGCAATATCAGGCGCGCCTGATCGCGCTCAACGCCTGCGATTTCGGCGACCTGCTGCTCCACATGCTCGTCATCCTGAAGACGCACCGCGACGTGCTCGCGCAATATCAGCAGCGCTTCAAATACATCATGGTCGACGAGTATCAGGACACCAACTCGTCGCAATATCTCTGGCTGCGGCTGCTCGCGCAGGAGCGCAAGAACATCGCCTGCGTCGGTGACGACGATCAGTCGATCTATTCGTGGCGCGGCGCGCAGGTCGAGAACATCCTGAAGTTCGAACGCGACTTTCCGGGCGCGAAGGTCATCCGCCTCGAACAGAATTACCGCAGCACGCCGCATATCCTCGGCGCCGCGTCGGGCGTGATCGCCAACAATGGCGGGCGGCTCGGCAAGCAGCTCTGGACCGAGCGCGACGTCGGCGAGAAGGTGAAAGTCATCGGCGTCTGGGACGGCCCCGAGGAAGCGCGCCGCGTCGGCGAGGAAATCGACATCGTCCGCCGCTCGGGCAAATCCTTGGACGAGGTCGCGATCCTGGTCCGTGCGCAGCACCAGACGCGCGAGTTCGAGGACCGCTTCATCGCGATCGGCATGCCGTACAAGATTGTCGGCGGCTTCCGCTTCTACGAACGCGCCGAAATCCGCGACGCGCTGGCCTATCTCCGCGTCGTCAACCAGCCGGCGGATGACCTCGCCTTCGAACGCATCGTCAACGTCCCCAAGCGGGGCCTCGGCGACAAGGCGGTCGCGCGAATCCACCAGCTTGCCCGCGCTACTGGAACACCGCTGACGACGGCAGCCGCGCGCATCCTCGACACCGACGAACTGACCGGCGCGGCGAAGAAGTCGCTCGGCCGGCTGGTCGGTGACATCGCCCGCTGGCGCGACATGGCGACCAGCCTGCCGCACGCCGAACTCGCGCGGCAGTTGCTCGACGAGAGCGGCTACACCGCGATGTACCAGGCCGAGAAATCGGTCGAGGCTACCGGTCGCCTCGAGAACCTCAGCGAACTCGTCCGCGCGATGGAGGAATACGACTCGCTCGGCGCATTCCTCGAACACGTGTCGCTCGTAATGGACAACGAGGGCGGCGCGCAGGATCCGCAGGTCACGATCATGACCATCCACGCCGCCAAGGGCCTTGAATACGACACGGTCTTCCTGGTCGGCTGGGAGGAAGGCCTGTTCCCGTCACAGCGTTCCCTGGACGAAGGCGGCGTAAAGAGCCTCGAGGAGGAACGCCGCCTCGCTTATGTCGCGATTACGCGCGCCCGGCGACTGGCGGTCATTATCCATGCCGCCAACCGCCGCATCTACGGCCAGTGGAACTCGTCGATCCCCTCACGCTTCGTCGCCGAACTTCCGCCTGAGCATATCGACACCGAAACCACGATGTCCGGCGGTGCGAGCCTCTGGCAAGCCAACTGGTCCGACCGCGCCGATCCGTTCGCCGACGTTGCACGCGGCACTGGCCGCGGCCCCGGTTGGCAACGCGCATCAGGCACCGGCAGCACCTTCTCCACCAAACCCGCCCGCGTCGTCGAAAGCCGCTCCAGCGCGATCAGCCTCGGCAACAAGGGCCGCGACGACCTGTCGCTCGGCATGCGCGTGTTCCACCAGAAGTTCGGCTACGGGCTGATCGCCGAGATCGAAGGCAACAAGCTGGAGATCGACTTCGAACAGTCCGGCCGCAAGCGCGTAATGGACAGCTTCGTGACGCTCACGCCCTAACGGCACCAAACCGAAGAGAGATCAGCTGGCGGTCTGATCAGCGAGCGAGAAGATCCGCTCCATCACCGCCCATTTCGGCCCTGCCGCAGCGATCGGCTTCTGATACACGTCCATCGCCGTCTCCCAGGACGCGACGACCGGCTGCAACGCCGGGTCGGCCGCGCGTGGGAAATCGTCCTCGACCTCGGCGATCATCACGAGCCGGTCGGCGACCTGCCAGATCTCCATCTCTCGATACCCCCGCTGGACGATGTCGCGCACGACCTCGGGCCACACGGCGCCCGGCGCGTGGCGTTCGCGATAGGCGGCGATCAGGTCTGCGTCGTCGACGAGGTCCAGCGCGGTCACAATGCGATACGTCACGGAAATTCCTTCGATACGGCGTACTCCCGCGACAATAGCGCCGCCGCCCCTTTTCAAAAGTCACTTTGACTAATAAAACCACCGAAACGCACAATGACGCGCAGGAGATGGAATGAAACTGTCCGGCAAGACTGCGGTAGTGACCGCGGCGGCACAAGGCATCGGCCGCGCCACCGCAGAACGCTTCCGCGACGAGGGCGCACGCGTCTTCGCGCTCGATCGTGATGGCGATGCGCTGCAGGCCATCGACGGCGTCGAACGTCTCGTCGTCGACCTGCTCGACGCGCGCGCGATCGCCGCGCTGCCCGCCACGATCGGCGACATCGACATTCTCGCCAACGTCGCCGGCTTCGTCGCGGCGGGCGACATCCTGCAAGGCAGCGACGACGACTGGATGCTGTCGTTCGACCTCAACGTCCACGCGATGCACCGCATGACCCGCGCGTTCCTGCCCGGCATGCTCGCACGCGGCGGCGGTGCGATCGTCAACATGAGCAGCATCGCGTCGAGCGTGAAGGGCATCCCCAACCGCTACGCCTACGGCGCATCGAAGGCAGCCGTTGTCGGGCTGACCAAGGCCGTGGCGGCCGATTTCGTCGGCCGCGGGATTCGCTGCAACTGCGTGTGCCCAGGCACGATCGAGACCCCGTCCCTACGCGAACGCATCGTCTCGCAGGCAGGGACTCAGGGCATTTCGGTCAGTGAGGCCGACGCGGCGTTCGTCGCGCGCCAGCCAATGGGCCGGCTGGGCCGTACCGAAGAGATCGCCGCGCTGTTCCTGTATCTCGCCAGCGACGAATCGAGCTTCACCACCGGCGCGGTCCACGTGATCGACGGCGGCTGGGTCAACTAAAGGAATTCCGGATGAAGTTATTGCGTTACGGCCCGCGCGGCCAAGAAAAGCCCGGCATCCTCGATCAGGACGGCGCGATCCGCGCGCTGCCCGCGGACCTCGGCGATATCGCCGGTGACCTGCTGTCGCCCGAGGGCCTCGCTAAGATCGCAGCGCTCGACGTGTCGACCCTACCCAAGGTCGATGGCGCGCCGCGGATCGGGCCGTGCGTCACGCGCACCGGCAAGTTCATCTGCATCGGCCTGAACTATTCGGACCACGCCGCCGAGAGCAACATGGCCCTCCCCGCCGAGCCGGTCGTGTTCGGTAAGTGGACCAGCGCGATCCAGGGCCCGAACGACGATGTCGAGATCCCGCGCGGCTCGGAAAAGACCGACTGGGAGGTCGAACTCGGCGTCGTCATCGGTACGCCCGGCCGCCACATCGCCAAGAAAGACGCGCTGTCGCATGTCGCCGGCTATTGCGTCGTCCACGACGTGTCCGAGCGCGCGCTCCAGCTCGAGCGCGGCGGTACGTGGGACAAGGGCAAGGGCTGCGATACGTTCGGGCCGATCGGTCCCTGGCTCGTCACCGCGGACGAGGTCGGCGATCCCCAAAAGCTGGGTCTGTGGCTCGAAGTCGACGGCCATCGGTATCAGGACGGCACCACCGCCAACATGATCTTCGACGTCGCGACGATCGTGTCCTACCTCAGCGACTTCTGCACGCTCGAAGCCGGCGACATCATCTCGACGGGTACGCCCAAGGGCGTCGGCCTAGGCCAGAAGCCGCCGGTGTATTTGCGTGCAGGCCAGACCGTCCGCCTGGGCATCGACGGCCTCGGCGAGCAGACTCAGACGATGGTCGCCGCCGCGTGACGACCATCACCGGCCTGCGGACGATCGACCTTCGTTTCCCGACCAGCGCGGGGCTCGACGGGTCCGACGCGATGAACCCCGATCCGGATTATTCGGCCGCGTATGTCGTGCTGGAGACGGATACGGATGGGCTCGAAGGCCACGGCCTGACCTTCACGATCGGGCGCGGTAACGACATCTGCGTCGCCGCGATCGAGGCGATGCGGCATCTCGTCATCGGGCTCGACCTCGACTGGATCATCGAGAATCCGGGGCGGATGTGGCGGCATCTGACCGGCGACAGCCAGTTGCGCTGGATCGGCCCCGACAAGGGCGCGATCCACCTCGCGACCGGCGCGGTGGTCAACGCGATCTGGGACCTGTGGGCGAAGGCGGTCGGCAAGCCCGTCTGGCGCCTCGTCGCCGACATGACCCCGGAGGAATTGGTCCGCACGATCGATTTCCGATACCTGACCGACGCGATCACGCCGGAGGACGCTCTCACGTTGCTGACCAAGCGCGCGGAAGGCAAGGCCGAGCGGATCGCCGATCTCGACGCGACCGGTTTTCCCTGCTACACCACGTCGGCGGGCTGGCTCGGCTATCCCGACGACAAGCTGCGGCGGCTCGCGCAGGAAGCCGTCGACGCCGGCTTCGATTACATCAAGCTGAAGGTCGGTCGCGATCTTGAGGACGATATCCGTCGCCTGACGATCGCGCGCGAAGTGCTCGGGCCCGACCGCAAGCTGATGATCGACGCGAACCAGGTGTGGGACGTGCCGCAGGCGATCGAATGGGTCAACGCGCTCGCCTTCGCCAAACCCTGGTTCATCGAGGAGCCGACCAGCCCCGACGATATCCTCGGCCACCAGGCGATCCGCGAAGCGATCGGCGAGGTGAAGGTCGCGACCGGCGAGATGTGCCAGAACCGGATCATGTTCAAACAGTTCATGGCGGCAGGCGCGATCGACGTCGTGCAGATCGACAGCTGCCGTCTGGGCGGCGTCAACGAGGTGCTGGCGGTGCTGTTGCTCGCGGCCCGGTACGACCTGCCGGTCTGTCCGCATGCCGGCGGCGTCGGCCTGTGCGAATATGTCCAGCATCTCTCGATGATCGACTATCTCTGCTTCTCCGGGACCAAGGAGGGGCGCGTGATCGAGTATGTCGACCATCTCCACGAGCATTTCGTCGACCCCTGCGTGATCCGCGATGCGGCGTACATGCCGCCGACGCTGCCGGGCTATTCGATCGAGATGAGGCCGCAGTCGCTGATCGACTATCGGTTCGCCGGATGAAGCTGGGGCTGGACGGCAAGGTCGTGATCGTCACGGGTGGCGGGGCCGGTATCGGCCTCGCCATCGCCCGGGGGTTGGCCGAGGAAGGCGCGATCCCGGTGATCGTGTCGCGCAGCGCGCCCGAGGACTTCGCGGCCGAGCATCTGTTCGTCGCGACCGAATTGTCCGACGACGATGCGTGCGCGGCGGCGGTCGAGGCGACCGTCGCACATTATGGTCGGATCGACGGGCTGGTGAACAACGCCGGTGCCAACGACAATATCGGGCTCGGCCGGACGCCGGCGGAGTTTCGCGCGTCGCTCGACCAGAACCTCGTCCATTATTTCGCGATGGCGCATCACGCGGTGCCGCATATGCGCAAGACCGGCGGCGCGATCGTCAACATCTCGTCGAAGACCGCGGTCACGGGTCAGGGCGACACCAGCGCTTATGCCGCCGCCAAAGGCGCGCAACTGGCGCTGACCCGCGAATGGGCGGTGGCGCTGCGCGGCGATGGGATCCGCGTCAACGCGGTGATCCCCGCAGAGGTGATGACGCCGCTCTACCGGCGCTGGATCGACAGTTTCGACAATCCGGCGGAGAAGCTCGACGGCATCGTCGCGCGCATTCCGCTCGGCCACCGCATGACCGAGGATCGCGAGATTGCCGATACGGTGGTGTTCCTGCTCTCCGACCGGGCAAGCCACACGACCGGCCAGTGGCTCTATGTCGATGGCGGCTATACCCATCTCGACCGTGCGATAGACTGACGAACGAAAACATAAGCAGGAGTGGATCATGAGCGGAACGACCGCCGACAGGAAATATGTGCCGGCGATCGTACTGACGGTCGCGCTGTTCTTCCTCTGGGGGATGGCGAACAACCTCAACGACATCCTGATCGCGCAGTTCAAGAAGGCGTTCACGCTCACCGACTTCCAGACCAGCTTCGTCCAGCAGGCCTTCTACATGGGCTATTTCCTGCTCGCGGTGCCGGCCGCGCTGGTGACGCGCGCGAAGGGCTACAAGACCGCGATCGTCACCGGGCTGGTGCTGTATGCGGCGGGGGCGCTGCTCTTCTATCCCGCCGCGCATTACGGCGAGTATCTGTATTTCCTCGCCGCGCTGTTCGTGATCGCGTGCGGGCTGGCGTTCCTCGAGACGTCGGCGAACCCGCTGATGACCGAACTCGGCGACCCGACGACCGCGGCCAAGCGGTTGAACTGGGCGCAGGCGGCGAACCCGGTCGGTACCGTCGCGGGCGTGCTGATCGGCAAGTATTTCATCCTGTCGGCGATCGTCCACGACGAGAACGCGGTCGCGGCGATGAGCCCGGCGGCGCGCGAGGCCTTCTATCGCAGCGAAGTCGTCGCGGTGCAGACGCCCTATCTGGTGATCGGCCTCGTCGTGCTGCTGTTCGCGGTCGCCGCCGCGGTGATCCGCTTTCCAGAGCACCGCGCCGAAGAGACCGTCGGCGCACCGTCGCGGTTCGTCGACGTTTTCCGCCACCCGCGGCTGATCTTCGCGACGGTGACGCAGTTCTTCTACGTCGGCGCGCAGGTCGGCATCTGGAGCTATACGATCCGCTATGCACAGGCGAACGTCCCCGGCATGGCCGAGCACGATGCCGCGGATTACCTGTTCGCCAGCCTCGTGCTGTTCGGGATCGGCCGCTTCGCCGGCACCGCTTTGATGGGCCGGATCGCGCCCCCTCGCCTGCTGGCGATCTTCGCGATGGTCAGTGCCGTGCTCGCCGCCGTCGCAGGTCTCGTCGGTGGGCAGGTCGGGTTGTACGCGCTGGTGCTCGCCAGCCTGTTCATGTCGATCCAGTTCCCGACGATCTTCGCGCTCGGCATGGACGGACTCGGCCCGCTCCGTCGTGCGGGCGCCTCGCTGATCATCATGGCGATCATCGGCGGCGCGGTCCTGACCGGGCTGATGGGGCATATCTCCGACCTCGCCGGGATCGATACTGCGATGCTCGTGCCGGCCGTGTGCTTTCTGGTGGTGCTGGCGTTCGCAGTGAAGGCCGGGCGGACGCTGTCGGGTGAGATGGTGCCGCCGACGATCCATTGAGCAACTTAGCGCGCCGCGCACCTCCTTGTTCTCCCGCGAAGGCGGGAGCCCAGTCTGGGTCCCCGCCTTCGCGGGGAAACATGCTTGTCTCGAGGTTGGAAGACTAGACCAGAATACCCCGGTCGATCTCCGCAATCGATCGCACCCCCGTCAGCGCCATCGCCACCCGCATCTCCCGCTCGATCAGCGTCAGCAATTGCGTCACCCCAGCTTCTCCCCGTGCTGCCAGCGCATACAGCCACGCCCGGCCGAGCAGCACGCCATCCGCTCCCAACGCCAGCATCCGCACCACGTCGAGCCCCGACCGCACGCCCGAATCCGCCAGCACCGTAAGCTGTCCCTTCACCGCCTCCGCGATCGCCGGCAGCGCCGCCGCGCTCGACAACACGCCGTCGAGTTGCCGGCCGCCATGGTTCGACACGACGATCCCGTCCGCACCGATCGCCGCCGCCTCGCGCGCGTCGTCGGGGTCGAGGATGCCCTTGATGATCAGCGGCCCATCCCACCCGTCGCGGATCCATTCGAGGTCCTTCCACGCGATCGACGGATCGAAATTGCTGCCGAGCCAGCCCATATAATCGTTCAGCCCACTCGCCTTGCCCAACACCGGCTCCAGATTACCCAGTTGGTGCGGTCGGCCCCGCAAGCCCACGTCCCACGCCCAGCCAGGCCGCCCCATCGCCTGCAACATCCGGCGCAGCGGCGCGCGCGGCCCCGACATTCCCGAATGCTGATCGCGGTAGCGCGCGCCCGGCACCGGCATATCGACCGTGAACACCAGAGCCTTCGCACCCTCCGCTTTCGCCGTGGCGAGTAGATCGCGCATGAACGCCCGGTCGCGGATGACGTAGAGCTGGAACCAGGTCGGCCCCGTCGGTGCCGCCTTCACCACCTCGCCGAGCGAACAGAGCGACACCGTCGACAGGCAGAACGGCACGCCCGCGGCATGCGCGGCCCGAGCCGCCTGAGTCTCGCCGCGGCGATGGTACATGCCTGCTATCCCGACCGGCCCAAGCCCGACCGGCAACGTCTGGTGCTGACCGAACAGCGTCGTCGACAGATCGAGATCGGACACATCGCGCAACACCCGCTGCCGCAGCGCGATCCCCGACAGGTCGCTGACGTTGCGCGCGAGCGTCGCCTCCGCATAGGAGCCACCATCGGCATACTCGAACAGGAACCGCGGCAGTCGCTTACGCGCAGCCTCGCGGAAATCGAGCGTCGAGGCGATCGTCATGCGGCATCTCCCATATTGTGCACGTCGATCCCGAAATCGCGGCGTGCGACGTCCCCTAGCAAGCCAACGCCCCCGCCAGCAACTTTCAGATATGAAAGATTGTTGTTCCGCGTCCGCGCGCTTGCGGCATAAGGATCGCGCCCGCAATCACGATAGCTTCGACCATGCCGCTTCCCTCGCCGCCGCCGCCGCCAGATATCAACAGCGCCAGTCCGCGTGTCTATTCCGCGCCCGCACTGGAAAAGGCGATCGACATCATCGAACTGCTCGCGCGCGAACCGAACGGCCTGACGGTAAGCGAGATCGCCACTCGCCTGTCGCGGTCGATCAGCGAACTCTTCCGCGTGATCGTCGTGCTCGACCGGCGCGGCTGGCTACACAAGGATCCCGGCAGCGATCGCTACCGCGTGACCTACAAGCTCCTCGAAACGGCGCACCGCGCGACCCCCGCGCAGGAACTGACGCACGTCGCCGCGCCGCTGATGCAGACCTTGGCGGCGACCGCGATGCAATCCTGCCACCTCGTCGTCGTCAACGGCACGTCGGGACTGATCATCCTTCGACAGGAAAGCCCGGGCCCGACCGGTTTCGCCGTCCGGCTGGGTACCAGCATAGCCTTGGCGACAAACTGCTCGGGTCACGTCCTGCTTGCCTTCATGGCCGACGATGTTCGATCCGCGATACTCAACCAAACGATGACCCCGGCGGACCGCGACGCGCTCGATGCCGCCTTTGCCGCCATTCGCAAACGCGGCTATGAGTCGATCCGCAGCGCACGGATGGGCGGCGTTTCCGACATCAGTTGCCCGATCTTCGGCTTTGACGGCCACGTCGTTGCCGCGCTGACCATCCCGTTCCTCGAGGTCATCGACGAAACGCCGCATATCTCCGCCGACGAAGCACTGGTCGCGCTAAAGCACACCGCGACGCAGATTTCACAAGCGCTCGGCTGGTATGCGCCGACCGAGACGTCCGCCTGACGGTCAGCAACGTCGTTTACGCAAGCCAGTACTGGCGAGTGGCGCGAGGCACGCGTTGTCGTTCGCATCGATGCGGCACCGCTCAACCTCTTCGCTCTGTCGTAGTGTCGCACTACCTCGTTTGAGCTCTGTTAACCGTTCGGTTGTAAAGACTCGGGACCACCATGAGGGGCCGAAAGTGCGCATCGATCAACTTCAGCCTACTCCCAGCGTGGCGGAACCGCTCGAGATCCCCGCGGAGTTGTTGGCCAGCGTACAGCGTCACCAGGCACATCTCGCCGAACTGATCGTCAGCCTGCGGGCGGCGGGACTCGGCGAGGACGTCGTCGATGCGAGCATCCGCACGCTGGTCGACAGCTATGCCGACGATCTCACCGTAGCAATCCGCGCGATGATGAAGGCAGCGCATCATGGATAAAGCTCTGTTGCTGGACGACGATGATGGCCGGGTCGCAGCCTTGCGTCGCCTCGACGTGCTCGACACCGCGGTCGAAGAGCCGTTCGAAAAGATCGTCACGCTCGTCCGCACCGTGCTCGCGGTACCCGTGGCGACCGTGACGCTTGTCGATCGCGATCGGCAATGGTTCAAGGCGCGACGCGGCATGGAGCAGAGCGAAACGCCCCGCGCGGTATCCTTCTGCACGCATACGATCCAGCAACGCGACCCGTTGATCATCGAAAATGCTCTGGCCGACCCGAGGTTCGCCGAAAGTCCGCTCGTCGTGGGCCCGCCCTATGTGCGGAGCTATGCGGGCATCCCCCTGCGCACGCCCGAAGGATACAATGTCGGGGCGCTGTGCGCGATGGATACCCGGCCGAGACGGTTCAGCCCTGCGGACATCGCCATCCTCAGCAATTTCGCCAACATCGTTTGCGACGAACTCGAATTGCGGCTGATCGCACAAGTCGATCACCTTACCGGCGCGCTGACTCGACGTGGCTTCGTCGACCAGGCGCAACGGGAAATGGAGCGTACGCTTCGCTACGGGCGGGCAAGTTCGCTGATCATGATCGACGTCGATCATTTCAAGCGGGTGAACGATACTTACGGCCACTCGATCGGTGATCAGGTCCTGAAGCAAATCGCCAGCATTGCCGAAACGACACTACGCCCTTGCGATCTGTTCGGTCGTCTCGGCGGCGAGGAATTCGCCCTCCTGATGCCGGAAACCAGCGGCGCGGCAGCGCTCGTCGTCGCGGAGCGACTTCGGAATACCATCGCCGATCATCCGATGACGCTCCATGGCGGCGGTCCGATCCACGTAACCGCGAGCTTCGGCGTCGCTGAACTGTCCGCATCCTTCAACACGCTTACCGCCTGGCTCGAACGTGCGGACACGATGCTCTACGCAGCGAAGTCCGGCGGCAGGAACCGTACGCAACTCGCGGAGCCGATGTAGAACGCCGGCCGTACGCGGACGCGGAACGGCGACGTTCATGATTTCAGCGAAAACGTGGAGCGGGTGAAGGGAATCGAACCCTCGTCACTTGCTTGGGAAGCAAAAGCTCTACCATTGAGCTACACCCGCGAACGGCGGTCTACGCCTGTCGGTCCGGGTCTTGCACCGGCTCTCGATGACCGGCCGAGTGCCACAGTCCTTGCGGCGACGTCAACGCCAAATCGTCCCGCGTGAGCCCGCCTGCCCTCCGGCGCATCACCTAACCGCGCAGGCCGAACACCTGCGAACGGTCCGCCTCGGGCACCAGTCCCTCGAGCACCGCCCAGAACCCCGAGACCGCGCTTTGCCCGGCGCTCGCATACGCCTCGGCCATCCGGATCCGCGCAGCCTCGAACAATTCGCGCTCCATCTTCGAGCCCTCGGCCGTCAACCGCAGCAACCGCTGCCGTCGGTCACGCTCGCCCGGCCGCGTCTCGACCAGCTTGCGGTCGGCGAGTTCGTTCAGCACGCGTCCCAGCGACTGCTTGGTGATCGCCAGCAGCGACAGCAGTTCGCTCACCGTCATGTCGGGCTTTCGCGCGATGAAATACAGTGCGCGGTGGTGTGCGCGCCCCAGCCCCTCTTCGGCGAGACCCTGGTCGATCGATCGGGTCAGGTGGCTATAGCCGAAGTACAGCAGCTCCATGCCGCGGCGGAGTTCGGGTTCGCGAAGGAACAGGGGTGAGGCGGACGAAGCTGTGGCAGACATGTTGACCGGTTTAGACATCGCCCGTAGTCGTCGGCAACCCGCAACGAGAGAGATTTTCGATGTCCGTTCCAGCTTTTACGCCGCCTTCCGCCTTCCGCCATGAGCCGAACGCGACTCCGGTCGAGGCGAACGAGCGGGCGAAGCGGCTGATCGATCCCGGATTCGGGCGAGTCTTCACCGATCACATGGCGATGATCCGCTACAGCGAGACCGAGGGCTGGCATGACGCGCGGATCACCGCACGCGCGCCACTGACGATCGATCCGGCGTCGTCGGTGCTGCATTACGCGCAGGAGATCTTCGAGGGGATGAAGGCGTATCGGCTTGCCGACGGCGGCACCGCGCTGTTCCGGCCCGAGGCGAATGCGCGTCGCTTCCAGGATTCGGCCCGACGCCTCGCAATGCCCGAGCTGCCGACCGAACTGTTCCTCGAATCGGTCGAGCGCCTCGTGAAGACCGACGCGAACTGGATACCTGAGAGCGACGGCGGCGCGCTGTACCTGCGGCCGTTCATGTTCGCGAGCGAAGTGTTCCTTGGCGTGAAGCCGTCAGCCGAATATCTCTACATGGTGCTCGCCTCGTCGGTCGGCGCCTACTTCAAGGGCGGCGCCCCCACCGTGTCGATCTGGGTAAGCCAGCAATACACGCGCGCTGCTCAGGGCGGCACCGGCGCGGCCAAGTGCGGCGGCAACTACGCCGCCAGCCTGCTCGCGCAGTCCGAGGCGATCCGCAACGGCTGCGATCAGGTCGTCTTCCTCGATGCCGCCGAGCGGCGTTGGGTCGAGGAACTCGGCGGCATGAACATCTTCTTCGTGTTCGACGACGGCAGCATGGCGACCCCTGCCCTCACCGGCACGATCCTGCCCGGCATCACCCGCGACTCGATCCTGACACTCGCACGCGCGAACGGCATTACGGTCCGCGAGGAAGGCTACACGATCGACCAGTGGCGCGCAGACGCTGCCAGCGGCCGTCTGGTCGAAGCGTTCGCCTGCGGCACCGCGGCCGTGGTTACGCCTATCGGCACGGTGGCCAGCCCCGAGGGCCGCTTCACGATCGGCGACGGTGCTCCGGGCGCACTGACGATGCGGATGCGCGACGCGCTCGTCTCGATCCAGCGTGGCACCGCGCCGGACGAGAACAACTGGCTGCACCATCTCGCGGATTGACGTCCGCAAGGGCTTTTCACACGCCGCTGCCCCGCTATAAGGCCGCCTCTGTTGGGGCGTCGCCAAGTGGTAAGGCAGCGGCTTTTGATGCCGCCATGCGCAGGTTCGAACCCTGCCGCCCCAGCCAAGTCTTATCATATTCCGGATCTGCCGTATTTATCGGCAAGCCGCCGCCAGTAGCACGCCCGACTGTGCCAACAGCGTGGCCGCGGACTGGTCACAGCCTTGGCTTCGCTACGGGTCCTTTATCACCACGTCGCATGATCGATTATCGACACTTCGAAATGTGCCTATCGTGGTCGCGTGGCATTCCCAGGCTGGAGCATGCCACGCCTCAAGTCAGGTTGAGACCCGCGCACTTGGCATCCGCCTCCACATCGTTACGCTGGAGGAATGCAACTCACCCGGCCTCAAGCAGAAAATCTCGCGCGCGAGGGGATGGCTGCGCTCCGCAACGGTAATGCGGGACGCGCCTATGAAACGCTGTCCCTTCTACGCGACGGTGCACCGGGCATGCCCGCGCCGTGGTTCCTGATCGCACAAGCCGCACAGTCGCTCGGCCGCGACGACGAGGCGGAAACCGCGCTGGTGCATTTCCTGGCAGCAGAACCACGCCATCTGGCTGCGCTGTTGACGATGGCCGCGCTGAAGGTCCGACGCGGCGACGAGCGCGCGGCGCAATCCTTTTATCGCACCGCGCTGAACGTCGCTACGCTGCCGGATGCCACGATCGCGCCCGTGCTGGTGCCGATGCTGAAGGCCGGTGAAGCGTTCCTGGCGGATTGCGCGAAACGGTTTGCCGCACATCTCGGCGATGCGCTGGCGGGGACGGGTCTTGCCGCTGGCGTATCGGGGGGGCGTACGCGGTACGCGCTCGACCTGCTCCTCGGGCAGCGCGAACTGTATCTGCAACACCCGTCGATGTTCTATTTTCCCGGGCTTGCGCAGCGTGCGTTCTTCGAGCGCGACGAGTTCGCGTGGGTTGCCGCCATCGAGGCCGCGACCGCAGACATGCGTGCCGAGCTGGAAAGCGTCGTCGCGGCCGAGAAGGGCTTTGCGCCCTATGTCCAATCGACGCCAGACCGCCCCGCGCCGGCCAACCCGTTGCTCGACGATCCAAGCTGGAGCGCATTCCATTTATGGCGCGGTGGCGAGCGCGTGGAACCCAACGCATCGTCCTGTCCGCATACCATGGCCGCGCTCGAGCAAGCACCGATCCCGATCATCGCGGGTCGCTCGCCGATGGCGATCTTCTCGTTGCTGAAGCCTGGCACGCACATTCGGCCGCATCATGGGATGCTCAACACGCGACTGATCTGTCATCTGCCGCTGATCGCACCCGAAGGATGCGCGCTGCGGGTCGGCGCGGAAACGCGCGCGTGGCGAGCCGGCGAGATGCTGATCTTCGACGATTCGTTCGAGCACGAGGCGTGGAACCGCGGCACGGAAACCCGGATCGTCCTGCTGTTCGAGGTTTGGCGGCCCGAACTGACCGCCGACGAACGCGCCGCGCTGACCGACATCTTCGAGGCTATCGACACCTATCAGGGCGTGGCGATCGACACTGGCTGAGCCCTCGCCGCAGCCGGCCCATCGACACCGGCTTCAGTCGGCAACGTCTCCGCTATTGCCGAGCTTGCTGCCGAGCGCCCCGAACAGGTGGCGCAGCATCGTCGTCTCGTCAGCCGTCAGATGCGGGTTCCAGACATCGACGATCAGGACGGCCCGGATAGTGTCACTGTCGTTCCAGGCCTCGTGCTCGATAGTATCGTCGAACACGAACGCCTCGCCGACGCGCCATTCGCGGGTCTCGCCACCGACGCGGAAGCCGCATTTGTCGGGCACGATCAGCGGCAGATGCACGACCGAACGAATGTTGCTGACCCCGGTGTGCGGCGGCAAATGCGTGCCCGGTTTGAGGACCGAGAAGAATGCGGTCGGTGCGCGGCCCGGAATATCCGCCAGCGGCAACGCATCGAGGATCGCCGCGGTCTGCGGACACCGCGCGCAGACCGCGTCGTCGCGGACCCCGTAACGCCAGAGATAGCGCGCACTCCATTGGTCCGAGTGATCGAGCGGACTCCACAGATTGGCCGGCGTGCCGAGCGGCATCGCAACATAAGGTGTGAAGCCCGCCGACGGTTCGGCTAGCAACGCCTTCAGTTCGGCGAGGATGACGGGCGTCGCCGCCTCGAACTCCGCCAGCCAGGCGAAATGGTCGCGCGCGAAGAACTCATCGGCCGGGAGGAACGGGAAATGCATCCCGTGCGGCGCGGGTGCGTAGATCGTCCGACGCCCCAGCATTGCATCGACGCACGCATCGAACCGGCGACGCTGCGCAGGGTCCGCGCCCGCTCGCAACGGCTGCATCGCGGCATCGACATCGTCCGACAGCGCACGCGCATGGAATGCGATCCGGTCCGACGCGCGCGCCAGCAATTGATCGAGCGGTGGCGATCGGTCCGCCATCGACTGGACGATCGTCGCCACCCCGCCCCAGCGGAACGCCGCCTGCGCGGCATCGCCGATCCTGTCGAGCAGTTCGGCGAGGCGCACGTTCGCCATCAGGTTGCGCTGGTCGAGCGCCAGCGCCCGCTCCAGCGCGGTCCGTTCCGCCACGGCATCGCCCAACCCGCGATGCGCGCTCGCCAGATTCATCCAGAGCGGTGCGGCGGCGGGATCGGCAGCCGCTGCCCGCGCGAAATATTCCGCCGCCGCGCGGTCGTCACGCCCCAACGCCGCCATCCCGAGGGCGTTAAGCGCGACCGGATGGTCGGGTGCGATCGCCAGGATATCGCGGAACGCCGCAGTAGCCCTAGCCTTGTCGCCCGTCCGCTGCGCGCGATCGGCGTCGCGCAGCAGGCCGTCTAACCGCGAAGTAACATCGGCGTTCATAATGACCGTGAAGCTCTACTTAGTGGCCGCCAGCCGCGGACCGATCGACCATATCCTGGCCCGTCGCGCGAGCGGATTGCGCCATCTCGTTCCATTCCTCTCGCGTGTGGCAGTCACGACGCGTTTCGATCATCGACCCCACCGGGGCCGATCGCTTGCAGATCTTCGGGTGCGACTTGGTGGCCGTCTTGTCAGCCACCTTGTCCGCGGTCGCCGGCTGCTGCGCGATAGCTGGGGCCGTCGCGAGGACGAACGCCAAACTGAACGTAACCTGCTTTAGCATTGCCCACCCTTTTCGACATTTCGATAAGACTTGCATCATGCCTTATTCGTGTCGGCGCACAATCCAAATCCGACGGTTTCGCGATGTACTTCGCCGATGGCGAACCCGAATGCGATATGCCATCCAATAGCGATGACCAACCACGTACGAAGCACGCCTCCCAAGAACCGAGACACGACCGGCAACGCCACACGGATCGCCGATCCGTGCTGGCTAGCGCACCGCTACGATCCGGAACACGACACCGTGCATCTTGTCGAAGCGGATCGGGCGATGCGTGACGCGGCGACCTTCCTGACCGACGAACATCTCCCCACCGCGGCGAACCCCGTCGTCGTCGCCCGACGTGAGGCCGTCGCCGCCGTACAGCGTATCGATCCGGTCCATTTCATCTTTCATTCGGCCTATTGCTGCTCGACCTTGCTCGCGCGAGCACTTGATCGCGTCGGGTTCGCGTCGACGTTGAAAGAGCCTGTGATCCTCAACGATCTGGTCGGCT
The DNA here is from genome assembly GCF_003053745.1 of Sphingomonas faeni. Taxonomy (GTDB): domain Bacteria; phylum Pseudomonadota; class Alphaproteobacteria; order Sphingomonadales; family Sphingomonadaceae; genus Sphingomonas; species Sphingomonas faeni. The sequence goes on from NZ_QAYE01000008.1 coordinate 227,351, forward strand.
GGCGACATCGCGGCGGCGATCCCGCCAAGATCGCAGAGGTGCTTAACGACGCGCTTACATTATCGGCGCGTGCGTTCGTTCCGGGCGAGGCAATGATCATCAAGCCGTCTAACGTCGTCAACGCGTTGGCGCCGACAATGTTGAACCTTCGTCCCGACGCCCGCGCGGTGCTCCTGTATGCACCACTTCGCGTGTTCCTGACGTCGATCGCGCGCAAGGGGATGTGGGGGCGGTTATGGGTCCGCGAACTGCTGGCCAAGCAACTCGCCGACGGCATGGTCGATCTAGGGTTTGCGCCTGAGGATTACTTCCGGCTTACCGATCTGCAAGCGGCTGCGGTCGGCTGGATCGCACAGGCGGATCTGTTTGCGGCGCTCGCCCACCGCTTCCCAGGCCGGGTCCGGTCGCTGCAAAGCGAGACGTTGGTCGCGGCGCCGCGCGCGGCGTTGCAGGCAATCTGCGATTTATATGGCTTGCCGATAAACACCGCCACATTGGATGCGCTGGAACATAGCGAAGCCTTTGCGCGCAATGCCAAGGACGGCACGACCTATCGCGCGGCCGACCGCACTCGCGAGCAGATGGACGGCGCAACCTTGTACGCCGACGAGATCGATAAGGTCCTGATATGGGCTGAAGCCGTCGCGCGCGGTGCCGGGGTGGCGCTCGATCCGCCGGCGCCACTGCTAGGCTAAAAGCCTCGAAGCCAACTCGAGCCCCTGGTCAAACCCATATCAGACGGGCTGGCGAGCACTGTGCCATTACCGGGTCGCTTGAGAGCAGACAAAAAAAGGGTGGCTCCGAAGAGCCACCCCAGAAGTCAGATCGCGACCGATCCTAGAAGTGCAGGCGGGCAGCGACCGAGAAGCGGCGGCCCAGCGCGTCGTACGTCGACGGATAGGTGTTACCGCTGTTGAAGCTGGTCGAGCCAACCGTCGAACCGACGAGGGGCGGCTGCTTGTCGAACAGGTTGGCCACCGTCACGGTCAGGTCGAAATTCTCGGCAACACCGATCCGCGTTGCCAGATCGATGTAATCGTACGCCGGAATACGCGTGAAATCGACAGCCTGACCAGCAAGCGCGCCGCCCGACAGATTGCCAGCGAAGGCTTGGCCGTTGCCGTTGGCGATATCGTCCGGCTCCTGACGAACACCATCGATATGGCGCCACAGAACCGACAGGTCGATGTTGTTGTCGACCGTGAAGGTCGCACGGGTGTTCCAGGTGAATTCCGGCTGGATCGAACCAGAGCCCCCTGCAACCGCGCTGGCAGCGCCACCGCAGTTGATCGAGTAATAGCCGATGCACTCACGATTGATGAGCCCGGGCGCTGCCTGGAAGGTGGAGGAGTTCGCCCAGCTACCCTGGAACGCCAACGCCATCTTAACGCCCTCGATCAGCGGCGTACGATAGGTCACGTTGAGATCGATACCGTCGGTCTTGACCGTCCCGAGATTCGAGATTGCCGCGACCAGACCACGGGTGGTCGCCGGATCGCCATCCAGACCGCCCGTCACCGGGTTACGCGAGATCGCAAGGCAAGCCGGGCTAGTTGCGCTTGCAGCACCCAGATTGTCGAAGCACGCCGAGATAAGATCGCCAGGAGCGTACTGGGAGATCGCCCCCTTGATCTTGATGTTGAAGTAATCGACCGTGATCGACAGCCCGCGAATGAAGCTGGTTGGCTGGATCACGACACCAAGTGTGTAGCTGTCCGACTTCTCAGGACGAAGCGCGATGTTGCCACCGGAGGTGATGTTCGCCTGCCCTGCCGTCGGGTTGGTGATCAGCCCGATCGTCGACGCGGGCGCGCCCTGCGCAAGGCAGACCGCACGGAGATTCGCATTGTTGACCGGCGCCGCACCCGCGCAACGATCGGTCGACAGATTGGTGAGGCCCGTATTCACCGGCGAGAACAGTTCGCTGATGTTCGGAGCCCGCACGGCACGCTGATACGTCCCGCGCAGTTTCAGACCGGTTGCCGGCTCCCAGCTACCGCCGCCCTTGTAGGTGGTGGTGTTGAACGTCGGCGACGAGTCGGCAAGGATCTTGTAGTGCGAATAGCGGACGCCTGCTTCGAGAGTGAGGCTCTGGAAGAAAGGCTTGTCCTGGATCAGGGGAGCAATCAACTCGCCGAAGCCTTCGCTTACCTCATAGCCACCGTCGATGTTCGGCGCGGCGCCGCCGGCACCACCGAGTTCGCCGGCGGTCTGCGCCAGCGTGTCCGAGCGCTGCGACGCACGATATTTGCGGTATTCGCCGCCAGCCGCAAAGCCAATTGCATCGCTCGCGAATGGCGAGGCAAAGCCGAAATCGCCGTTCAGAACCGCACGGGCCTGCGCCAGCGACGTCCGGACGGTCGTCGTGCTTTCGCCCGTGATGTAGTTGGTCATCGCCGGGGTAATCGAACCGTCTGCCCCGAAAATGTTGAGCGGAACGCAGCCGCTACCGGCGGTGATCGCCGCGCCCTGTGGCGCATTGCCCAGGCAGGACGTGGTGTTGGTTGCATATACTGCCGAGCGGACTCGCGACGTCAGGACATAGCCCTGAAGCGTTTGAGTATTCTCGGATTCGCCATAACCGCCCGAGACATCAAGCTTGATGCCTTCCGTCAGGCCGACCTTCACACCAGCGCGATAATCGAAAATCGTCGTCTGGTAGTTCGAGATGCGCGGACCGACCTCGGTCGTACGCCGCGACAGGTTGGTCGTGATCGTGCGGAAATTCGGATCGGTCGGGCTGGTCGCTGCGGCGGCAGCCGTGCACTGCGCTGCCGTGATTCCCGCGGCCGTGCAGAACTGCGAACGCGCTGCTGCCGGGAGATAGGGGTTCGACAGCGGGACAACCACCGACGAGTTGAAGACGCCCGACGGCGCGATGATCGTGTCGACGGTGTTCTTCGAGAACAGGCCACGGGTATAGACTTCGACCGTGTCCGACACGGCGTAATGGCCTGCGCCATACATGTTGAAACGCTCGAACGGCGTCTGGAAGATGTTGTACGGGTTGAAGTTGAACGGCGTTACCGCCGTCGACAGCGCGCCCGTGGTCGGATTGATCTGACGGCGACCGCCGAGCGTGAACACGGATGGAGTGGTCGTGCCCGAGCCGCTCGATGCGCCCGAGAACGAATCGTAGTTCTGGATCGAGTAAGGCCGGTCACCCTGATAGACCGGATCCGATTGCTGATAACCGACCGAGAAGACCGCGTTGCCACGACCGTCATCGAAATTTGCGCCGATCGTGATATCGCCGCGGAAATACGCTCCATCGCCACGCTCGGTGATCTGGTTGGACACCGATGCGTCGATCCCGGAGAAATCCGAGCGGGTAATGAAGTTAACGACGCCGGACACGGCATCAGCGCCGTAAGTCGTCGCCGCGCCGCCGGTCAGCATGTCGACGCGCTCGACCAATGCGAGCGGAATGTTGTTCAAATCGACGCGACCCAACAGGCCCGACGGAGCGATACGATTGCCGTCGATCAGGACGACGTTACGGAACGACCCCAGACCGCGAAGATCGACGTACGATGCGCCGCCATTGCCGTTGTTGACGGCCGAACCGATGCTCGGCGTTGCGCCCGGCAGCGTGCGAAGAACGTCTTCGGCCGTGTTCGACTGGCGGAGCCTGATTTCTTCCTGGCCGACGACCTGAACAGGTGCCGACGCAATCAGCGCGGGGTTCTTGATCAGCGAGCCCGTGACGACGATGTCGCCCTGGCTGTTATCATTGACAGGGGCCGCTTCCGACGTCGTCATGCCGACTTCGCCCTGGGCGTTCGCACCCGGCGTGGTCGCCTGAGTTGCGGTCGCGCCGCCAGCGCGGATCCCCGAATTGTCACCCTGGACTTGCGCGAACACTGGCGTGGCAAGCGTCGCCGCTCCCATGAGCAGCGTGGTCGCAAGCAGATGTGCACGAGCAGCAGATGTCATATTAGCCCCTTATTTGCCGGCGTATCGCCGTGCATTTGCCCCCGGAAAAGAACCGGCTCTGGGAGGGGTGTATCGATCGATATTACTGCACCGCAACGATTATCGTCGATTCGGCCCTTTTGGGTTCCGTTTGCGACAGTAGAGTGACATAAGCGCAACATAGTGTCCCCCGCCGGTGTCGGCCGATAGATTCTTTCCTTTATTCGTCTCGAGGTAGTCCAATGCGTGATTTGCGTGCCTATTGCGTTCCGTTTGCATTCTTCGCTCTTGCGGGCCTCTCCTGTGGTGCACCGGCAACGGCCGCCCCCGATCGGACCTCGTCGCGAACATTGGACGCTCTTGCGGAATGCCAGCAGGTTGCGACCGATGCTGCCCGGCTATTATGCTTTGACGCGGCCGCTCGCGAGATAGCGAGCGCGCGCAAGTCCGGCAGTTTGCTGGCGCTGGACCGCGCAGCTGTCGTCGAGCGTAAACAACAGCGATTCGGGCTCGCAGATGCGGCAAGAAACCCGCTTGGCGGCGGCGAGGCCGACCGGCTCACGAGGGTTACCGAGGTGAAGACGACGATCACCGGTGTAAGGTCGTCAAGTTACGCGCGTTTCCTAATCCAGCTGGCCAACAATACGGCGTGGGAGACAATCGAGCCTCTGACGCTCGCACCGCGCCCTGGCACCGCGGTCATCATCAAGCAGTCTGTTTTCGGCGGGTTCAAAGCGTTGATCGACGGCGAACGACCGGTTTTGGTGAAGCGTCAGCGCTAGTGACTGCGGCAACATAGGCCAAAGTGCGTCTCTTGGATTTTACTGCCAGACTTAGCAGGTACGACCCCGCGATCACGGGCGATTCGGCCCGTTACGGATGCCTGGCGGTCGCGGCGCGAGGTCTTTGAACGGCGTAGCCATGACACCGGCTTGCCGCAGGTCCGCCACGCGTTAAGCAGGGGCAACCGCTGTCCTGCCGGAGCCCCCGATGCGTCTTACCGTCACCGCCGCCCTTCTCCTCGCGACCGCCGCGCCTGCGTCCGCGCAGACGCTTCACCAATATGGCGGGCTCGCGCTGTCGCCTGCGGGCGGTCGCACCGCGACCGTCGAGAGCAGCGGCGCGCATGGTGTCATAACCCTCCGCAACGTCGCCGACGGGCGGGTGCTGCGGACCATCGATCCGTGCGCGACGTGCAGCTATGCGGGGCTGACCTTCGCGCCCAATGGCGACCTCGTGTTCCTGGTCCGCGACACCGCCGCGGGTAACGTCCGGCTGAGCTATGCCGACGCCAAGACGACGCGCACCGTCGCGACCATCGCCGGTATCGCGCAGACTCCGCGCGTGTCGCCCGACGGCAAGCGGATCGCGCTACTGGTGACGCTCGGCGCGGCGAAGGAATCGGGCGCGACGCAGGCCGGTGTCCGGATGATCGGCGAGATCGGCGAGAAGAGCGACGAGCAACGCCTCGCTGTGTTCGACATTACCAAGGCCACGACGACGGTGACGCCGCTGTCGCCTGCGGGTCGCTACGTCTACGAATATGACTGGACACCCGACGGCCGCGGGTTCGTCGCGACCACCGCGCTCGGCAATGGCGACAACAATTGGTGGGTGGCGACGCTCGACGCGATCGACGCGCAGACCGGCGCGGTCCGATCGATCGCCAAGCCGACGACGCAGATCAACCAGCCGCGGGTGTCCCCCGATGGCCGCACCGTCGCCTATGTGGGTGGCCTGATGAGCGATTTCGGCTCGATCGGCGGCGACGTCTTCACGGTCGGACTGGAGGGCGGCACCCCGCGCAACGTCACCGCCGGCGCCAAGTCGACGGTGACGACGATCGCCTGGACCCGCAGCGGCCTGCGCACGGTGACGCTCGCCGGCGACCAGATGCAGTTCGGCACACTCACCCCCGGCCAGCCGGTCGTGCCGGGCTTTGCCAAGCCGGCAAGCTCGAGCGCAGGCGACGGCCGCGCCGTGTTCTCCGCGGACGGGCGGATCGCCGCCGCCGTAGTCCAGGATTACGAGCACGCACCGGCGATCTACGCAGGATCGCTCGGCTCTCAGGAACAGGGCGTGAAGCAGATCACGCACGACAACGACACAATGCCGGCGCTCGCCGCTGCGCGGAGCATCAGTTGGAAGAACGAGGGCTTCGACGTCCAGGGCTGGCTCCTCGCCCCCCGCCCCGCCTCGGGCACCGCGCCGGCCGGCAAGGCGCCGATGATCACGATCGTCCACGGCGGCCCGTCGGCGGCCTCGACGCCTAGCTATCTCTATCCGACCTCGCTCAACGCCGCTTTGGTCAAGGCAGGCTATTACGTGTTCCTGCCCAATCCGCGCGGCAGCTACGGCCAGGGGGAGGCATTCACGGCCGCGAACAAGCGCGACTTCGGCGGTGGCGACTTGCGCGACGTGCTGGCCGGCGTCGATGCGGTCGAGCGCGTCGCGCCGGTCGACGACAAGCGCCTCGGCCTTGGCGGGTGCAGCTATGGGGGGTTCATGGCGATGTGGGCCAATACGCAGACCAACCGCTTCAAGGGCATCGTCGCCGGCGCCGGCCTGTCGAACTGGGTCAGCTATTACGGCACCAACGGAATCGACCAGTGGCTGCTCCCGTTCTTCGGCAAGTCGATGTACGACGACATGAAGGCGTATGAGGACGTCTCCGCGATCTATCACGCGAAGACCGCCCGGACGCCGACGTTCATCTATGTCGGCGAGCGCGATATCGAGGTGCCGCCGACCCAGTCGATCGAATGGTGGCACGCGCTGAAGGATCGCAACGTCCCCGTCAGCCTCGTGATCTATCCCGACGCCGGCCACTGCGTGACGGGTCCCGAACAGTCCGCCGATGTCCGCCAGCGGTCCATCGCGTGGTTCGACAAATACGTGAAGAACGCAAAGTAGCGTCTGGGCGGCCGGGGGGCTTCGGGCTAGGCAGGCACATGCCGCAGAACCGTTACTATCAGGGTCCCCCGTCCGACCATTTCGATGGTCTCCGGTTCTTCAATCCGGGGCAGGCGCCGACCGACCGCGGCCTGAAAGACGTGCTGCGGTGGAAGCTGGCGCCCGGTGTCGCGAAATGGCCGCGCTCGGTGCCGGTCACGCCGGCCAAGCCCGACGCGCGCGTCGACGGGATCCGCATCACGATGATCGGGCACGCATCGCTGCTGATCCAGGCGGCCGGGCTCAACATCCTGACCGACCCGATCTGGTCGGAGCGCGCGAGCCCCGTCTCGTTCGCCGGGCCAAAGCGAGTCGCGGCGCCCGGTATCGCTTTCGACGACCTGCCGCCGATCGACGTCGTGCTCATCAGCCACTGCCATTACGATCATTTCGACGTCGCCACTTTGCGCAGGCTCCAGGTGGCGCATACGCCTCTGTTCGTACTCCCACTCGGCAACGATACGATCCTGCGCGCCACGGTGCCCGACGCCCGGTGCGTCGTCGGCGACTGGTGGGACCGCCTCCCGATCGGCGAGGGCATCACCACCACGATCACGCCCGCCTATCACTGGGCGAACCGCTGGCCGAGCGACGTCCGGATGGCGCTATGGGCAGGGCACTGGCTCGACACACCCGCCGGTGCGATCTGGTTTGCGGGCGATACCGCGTACGGCAATGGCGCGATCTTCGGCCAGATCCGCGAGCGTCTCGGCGCGCCCGACGTCGCGCTGATCCCGATCGGCGCCTACGCCCCGCGCTGGTTCATGGCCGGGCAGCATGTCGATCCCGCCGAGGCGGTGCGCATCTTCGGCGAGGTCGACGCGAAACAGGCGCTGGGCATTCACTGGGGCACGTTCCAGCTGACCGACGAAGCGCGCGACGCGCCGCAAGTCGCGCTGGGCGAGGCGCTCGACGCAGCGACGATACCCCGCGAGAAGTTTGTCGCGGCACCACCCGGCGGCGTCTTCGATTTCGGCTGATCGACGGTTGGCCGAACCCAGGAACCGAGAAATCTGCCGCTGATGTGAGCCCATCGAACGGTCCAAACGTTATCCACCGATGACAGTACGAACTTTACGGGTGCGGCTCGCTACGGGTTGCATGCCGGTCCTGGCTCTGGCGCTGGGTGGATTTGCCCCGGCGCCCAAGACCATCGCCCCGACAAAAACCGCAGCGGAGAGCCCGTCCCGCTCCGCATCGAAGCCGGCACCAAGGGCAGTTGGCAAGGCCACTCCGACCAAGGCAACTTGGACGACGGCAAACATTGCAGCCTTCGATCAAATCCTTGCCGACCGTGCGCGCCACGGCCTCGATCGAGTCGAGTTCCTCCCCGCACCCGCCGACGGCGCCCCGCCCGTCGACGATGCCGCGCGAACCAAGGCCGCACTCTATTATGCCGGCGCACTCGCACAGGGCCGCGTCGACCCCGCCTCGCTGCATCAGGTCTATACGCTGCCCCGCCCCAAGGTCGACCTTACCACCGGGCTGTCGCGCGCGCTGGCCAAGGGCGATCTCGTCGCTTGGTTCGACGGTCTCCCACCGCAGGATGCCGAGTATAAGCAACTCTCCGACGCGTATCTCGCGTTCAGCGCCAAGGCGTCGACCGCAACGCCGGTGCAGGCGATACCCTCCGGCGTCATCCGCGTCGGCAACCGCGACGCGCGCGTCGCCACGATCGTCGAGCAGCTCGCGGAGAGCGGATATCTTCCCTCGTCGACCGACCCGCTCGCCGTAGCGCCCGTACCGACGCCATTTTCGCCGACAGCGACCACGCCCGCGGCGCCAATGATCTACACGCAGGCAATGGCCGAGGCACTGAAAGGGCTCCAGACCGACTACGGCATCGCCGCAGATGGCGTGGTCGGCCCCGAGACGTTGAAGGTGCTGAACCTTGGTGCGGGCGACCGTGCGCGCGCGCTCGCGGTCGGGCTCGAACGGCGGCGATGGCTGGCACGAACGCCACCGCCCACGCGGATCGACGTCAACACCGCCGCCGCACAGCTTCGCTACTACCGCGACGGCACGATGATCGATCAGCGCAAGGTGATCGTCGGCGAACCTGGCCGCGAGACGCCGGCGCTCTCGTCGCCGATCTATCGGCTGGTTGCCAATCCCACCTGGACCGTGCCCAAATCGATCCAGAACGGCGAGATGGCCAATGTCGGCGAGGAGTATCTGACCGCGCACAACATGGTCGTCCGCGATGGGTGGATCGTCCAGCAGCCGGGGCCGAGCAACGCGCTAGGCATGGTCAAGTTCGACATGGCGAACGATCAGGCGATCTACCTGCACGACACCTCCGCGCCGGGCTTGTTCGATCGCAGCCAGCGTCATCTGAGCCATGGTTGCGTCCGCGTCGAGGATGCGTTGGGGTTCGCGCGAATCCTTGCGGAGGACGAAGGCGTCGGCGAGGCGTGGCAGACGGCGCAGGATTCGGGCGAGACGAGCTTCGTGCCCCTGCCCCGCCGCATCCCGGTCCGGCTGCTCTACCACAACGTCTATGTCGACGACGCCGGCAAGGTCGCGTTTCGGACCGATCCCTACGGCTGGAACGATCCGATCGCTGAGCAACTCGGTTTCGCCAAGGCATCCGCCAAACGCGCCGAGGCGCAGGCGATCGATATCGGGCCCTAAGGGACTTTCGGCGTTGCGGGCATCGCGAACGTCTTCGACAGCCCGTGGTACAGCTTCTCGCGGCAGACCCATTGGCTGGCGGCATCGGCGATGAACGCGGTCGCAAACATCGGCAGCATCAGCCCTCGGCTGGCGGTCGTCTCCGACAGGATGATGACCGCGGTCAGCGGTGCGCGGACGACGCCCGCGAAATACGCGACCATCCCCAGGATCACAATCGCGCTCGCGGGTTCGCCGGGAAACACTTCGCGGAGCAGATTGCCGACGCCCGCCCCGACCGCTAGCGACGGCGCAAAGATCCCGCCGGGCAACCCCGCGATCGCGGTCGCGGCGGTCGCGACGAACTTCGCGGGTCCGAACCACAAGGGTGCATCGACACCGACGATCATCGCGCGCGCCGCGGAATAGCCCGTCCCCCAGGTCAGGCCGGTGAACACGCCCAGCACCGCGACGACCGCGCCGCACGCCCCCGCGAACTTGACCGGATTGGCGCGGGTCCAGGTCGTCATGCGGTTGCGGCTCTGCGCCATCGCCAACAGCGTGCGGGAGAACAGACCGCCCGCCATCCCGCCAGCGATCCCGGCGACCGGTGCTACCAGCAGCGCCGACAGCAACGGCATATGCGCGCCGATCGCGCCGAAATAGATATAGTCGCCCTGCACCGACTGCGCGACCATCCCGGCGATGACGATCGCGGCGAGGACCAGCAGCGTCACGCGCTGCTCGTACGCCGACGCCAGTTCCTCGATCGCGAACAACAGCCCGGCAAGCGGGGTGTTGAACGCGGCTGCGACACCCGCCGCGCCACCGGCGATCAGCACGCCGCCCCGCAACGGTACGCGGACTAGCCGGTGCGTCGCGCCCATCACTGCCGCGGCAAGCTGGACGGTCGGCCCCTCGCGCCCGACCGACGCACCGCCCAGCACTGCGCCGATCGTCAGCACGGCCTTGGCGGCGACGGTGCGCGGCGAGATCAGCGTCCGCGTCGCCTCGTTCGGATCGGCCTGTGCCGCGATCACCTGCGGAATACCCGATCCCCGCGCGAACGGCGCGTACCGCCGGGTCAGCCAGACCAGTCCCATGAACGTCAGCGGCGTCGTCAACAGCGGCAGCCAGTGCCAGCTCTGCGCGTAGCCCGCGAAGACCCCCGCCGCCCAGTCCGCCGCTTCGGCGAACAGCGTCGCAACAACGCCGATCAGGATCGCGCCCGTCAGGATCGCCGCACGAGTGCGGAACTGCACGGACCGTGGCCCACGTGCACGCAGCAACGCACGGTACCGCGACGGCGTCCAGCGTTTCGCCGGCATAAGATGATCGAAGAGCCCAGGCATGATGTCGATCTAGTTCATGCCGCCCGCCACGTCACCCGCCCCATCACCCGCCCCATCACCCGCCTGCGTCGCCCGCCTGCGACTTGGCGGCGCGCAGGCCTTGGCGGCCCGGTAAGCGATTGACATCGTCCCGATATCTAACAACGATAGCGCTATCACAAAAATATAATGAGGATGCTTCGTGGACATTACACGACGGGACGGACTGGGCATGCTGGCGGGGCTCGCGGCTGCCGGTGCTACGGCGAATGCGCAGGCGCGATCGATCCTGCGCCCGACGGGCGCCGACGGGAGCCTGCAATCGCTGGCAGCAGCCAAGGGCATGCGCCTCGGCTCCTGTTTCGCGTGGAGCGAAGCAGGCGCGGACCGCGGCTCGTTCGCCAACCCGGCCTATGCGAGACTGCTGAAGCGCGACTGCGGGCTGCTGGTGCCCGAAAACGAGATGAAGTGGCAGGCGCTCCGCCCCAGCGCCACGACCTTCGACTTCGCGCGGTTCGACGCGATGATCGCGTGGGCCGATGCCAACGCGCTACCCGTCCGCGGCCACAACCTCCTCTGGCACCAGCCGAAATGGATGCCGAAATGGGAGGAAAGCCACGATTTCGGCGCGACGCCCGCACGTGCGGCGGAACAGTTGCTCGTCCGGCACATTACCACGGTATGCCAGCGCTACGGTACGCGTATCCGCAGCTACGACGTCGTCAACGAGGCGGTCACCCCCGCCGACGGCACGCTGTACACGACCGCCCTGTCCCGCGCACTCGGCAGCCCCGAGGCGACGCTCGACCTCGCCTTCCACACGGCGCGCACCGCAGCCCCGCACGCCCAACTCGTCTATAACGACTATATGAGCTGGGAGCCGGGCAACGCACAGCACCGCGCCGGCGTCCTTAAGCTGCTGGAGGGGTTCAAGGCGCGCGGCGTTCCGGTCGACGCGCTCGGCGTCCAGTCGCACCTCGTCACGCAAGGCACCGACACCCGCGCTACGATCGCCGCGCTGGAAGGCGATTGGCGTCGTTTCATCGATGCCGTCACCGCGATGGGCTATGCCATCGTCATCACCGAACTCGACGTCCGCGACAACAATCTTCCCGCCGACGTCGCCGCACGCGATCAGGGAGTGGCCGACTTCACGCGCGGCTATCTAGACCTGATGTTCGCCTACCCGGCGCTGAAGGACGTGCTGTTGTGGGGCATGACCGACCGCTACAGCTGGATCGAGGGTTTCGAGCCGCGCAAGGACAAGGCTCGCCGCCGCCCCTGCCCGTACGACGCCGCATTCGCGCCCAAGCCGATGCACGCCGCAATCGCCGCGGCCTTCACCTCAGCAGCGCCGCGCGGCTAGCAATTCCCACGCCAATCAAGACTGCCTCTAACGCGCCGCAGCCGCCATTTCGGCGTTGCGGCGTTCGGAGGCGGCGAGCGTCGCGGTAAGCAGCGCGAGCAGGGCATCGTCGCGGTCGAGGACGTTCAGGCCCTCGCGGGTCGATCCACCGGGGCTGGCGACGCGGTCGGCGAGTATGGCGGGCGATACGTCCGCCTCGGCGGCCATGATCGCAGAACCCTCAAGCGTGGCGATAGCGAGACGCGCTGCCTGGTCCACCGGCAACCCGAGCGCTGCACCCGCCGTGGCGAGCGCATCGGCGAATCGGAAGACGAACCCGGGGCCGGATCCGGCAAGCGCGGTCACCGCATCGAAATGCGCTTCGTCGGCGATCCATTCGTAATGACCGAGTGGCGCTGCGAACGCTTCCGCCGCCGCGATCGCCTCTTCCGACGCACCAGCGGTGTAGAGCGAAGTCACGCCCTTGCCGATCGCCACCGGAAGGTTGGGCATCGCGCGGACGATCGTGTCAGCCTCGAATCGCGCGGCAAGTGCTGCGTGATCGACACCTGCGAGGATGGACAACAGGAGCTTCGGAGCACCCCGCATCGGCGCGAGCAACGCCTGCGCCGAGTCGATCTGCTGCGGTTTGAGCGCGAGCATCAGCGTTGCAGGCGCAGCCTCGTCGGACAGCGCGGTCAGCGAGCGGACGCCCTCCGGCGCGCCCTTCCCGCTCCGCGTGATCACCGTCACGGTCGCCGGATCGAGACCCGCGGCGATCCAGCGCCGCAGCATCGCGCCACCCATGTTGCCGCAGCCGATCAGCCACAGCGGGCCCTCCGGAAAGCCCATGGCAGGAAACCCCACGCTCACGCCTCGCCGTGCGTTTCGATCAGCGCCGCGGCCAGCGCGTCCTTGGGGCTCTTGCCGCCCCACAGCACGAACTGGAACACGGGATAGAAGCGCTCGCACTCCTCGATCGCCGATTCGACCAGCAGTTCGGCGGCTTCGAGCGACATCGTCCCGTCGTCGCCGCCATCGACCATCGCCGCGTGCCGAAACAGCAAGATGCCGCTCGACGACCAGAGTTCGAAGTGACCGATCCAGAGCTGTTCGTTGACCAGCCCGATCGTCTCGTAGACCGCCTGACGCCGCTCGTCGGGCACCTTGATGTCGGGGAAGGCGAGGAATTGCAGCACGCTATCGTCTTCACGCCACAGCGCGCGGAGTTCGTAGGTCGTCCAGCTGCCCTTTACGGTCGCGACGATCTCGTCCTCGTGACGCTCATGTTCCCAGCCATGCGCAGCGTAATAGCTCTCGAGCATGTCGATCGGGGCGGCGTCTTCGTGATCTTGGTCTACTTGGTCGAGCATCATTAGGTCCTGGCGGTCCTTATCGCACAACAAAGGGTGCCGAGGCAAAAACGCCCCGGCAACCCCATCGGCCCCAATTCTGCGGAAAACTGTGGAAAAGTCAGTCGACCGACGCCCCGAGCGGCGCATTTATCGTCGATTGCGCCGCGAACTTGGCTTCGAGTGCATCGAGACGCGCCTTCAAAGTGTCGTTCTCGTCGCGCGCCGCAGCGGCCATCGCCTTCACAGCATCGAACTCTTCGCGGCTGACGAAGTCGAGCCCACCGAGCCATTCGCGCGCCCGTTCCCGCGCGCCCGAACCGGCTTCGCGACCGACGCCCGCAAGCGTACCGGCCGCGCCGTTCAAGACCTTGACGATATCATCGAACACGCGGTTTTCGGACTGCATTGCTTCATAATCCCAAAGACTGTCGCAGAGACTGTTACAGTGACTGCTGCGTCACAGCATTTGGGACGTATGCGGCGCGGGTGCAAGGGTTTCGGCACCGGGGTTCAACTGCCCGATGCTGAACGCGAGCACGCCGGCAAAGCTGATCCACACCATGTACGGCACCATCAGCCACGCCGCGGCGGGGCGGATCCGGGCGAAGACGAAGGTCGCGGCGATCGACAGCGCCAGCATCGCGACGATCACCAGTACCGACAGCCCGATTTTGTGCGCGCCGAAGAACATCGGCGTCCAGGCAAGGTTGAGCGCGAACTGGCCGACGAACAGCGCGACGGCGAGCCCGCGCAACCGAGCCCCACGCGCATTGAGGATCATCGCGAGCGCGAGCCCGATCAGGATGTAGAGCGTGGTCCACACGACAGGGAATACCCAGCCCGGCGGGTTCAGCGCGGGCTTGGCGAGCGCCATGTACCAGGCATTGTCGCTGCCGACGCTGACCGACCGGCCGGAGACGAAACCGAGCAGCAGGATCAGGGGCACGGTCACGACCGCCCAGCGGAGGAACGACATCCTCAACTGGCCCTTCGAAGCGATACCGCCCACACACATCCTTCCGTCTCTACGCGGGCTCGTCCTGGCGCGCATTTTGCGATCGGTAAACCGTGCTCGCGAGAGAATCGTTCCGCTAGTGGTTCATTCCGGCACGGAGGGCTGCCGTCGACCGCTGTTTCTCCCGTCATCCTGACGAACGTCAGGACCCAGGGTACCGAGCGCGCCCTTTGTGGCTCTGGGTCCTGACTTTCGTCAGGATGACGTCGGTGTGTGGGGATCGGGTGTCGTGTCCGACTCCGACAGTTCGGAAGCCAGACTATCGCCGTGCAAAGCCGCGATCAGGAACTCGACATTACCTTCAGGCCCCGTGATCGGGCTCTCGACCACGCCGACCACGCCCCACCCCTGCCCCGTCAACCACGCCGCGACCTCGTCGCAGACGCGCTGGTGGATCGCGGTATCGCGGACGACACCGCCCTTCCCCACTTCGCCACGTCCCGCCTCGAACTGTGGCTTCACCAGCGCCATCAGCCGCGCGTCGGGCTTGGCGAAGGACATCGGTCGCTCGAGCACCTTCGCCAAACCGATGAAGCTCGCATCGCAGACGATCAGGTCGACCGGCTCCGGGATATGCGCAGGCGTCAGGATACGCGCGCTGGTCTGTTCGTGGACGATGACGCGCTCATGCTGCCGCAGCGACCAGGCAAGCTGGTTCGTGCCGCTATCGACCGCGTAGACCTTAGCCGCGCCGTTCTTCAGCATCACGTCGGTAAAGCCGCCGGTCGACGAGCCCACGTCGATCGCGACCGCGCCGGTCACGTCCCAACCGAAATGCGCGAGGCCGTGCGCCAGCTTGATCCCACCGCGCGAAACCCAGGGATGATCGCGACCGCGCACATCGAGTTGCACGTCGTCCGCGAGCGTCTGGCCGGGCTTGTCGACCTTCTTCGTCCCTGCGAACACGAGGCCCGCCATGATCAGCGCCTGCGCGCGCGTCCGCGACTCGACCAGCCCCCTGTCGACCAGCATCTGGTCTGCACGTACCTTCACCATCCGCCCGCTATCGCCGCCCGATCCGATTGCCGCAAGCTGCCTTCCTTTCGCCGCAATGCCATTGCCTACCGGATAAGTAGGATTATCTTGGGTGGATGGGATCGTGAGCGGATGGCGTGCCCTAGAGCGTCCTTCGACCACGCTCCCGACCTCGAAGAACGAGGTTTCGGAGAAGGAGAAGCGCTGTGGGTAGTTTCGCACCGTATGATTCCGTCCAGCCGACGATCCTGACCGTGCCCGGCCTTGGTGGATCGGGTCCTTCGCACTGGCAGACGTTATGGGAAGAGGCGCGGCCCGACACGGTGCGCGTCGAGCTCGGCATGTGGAACACGCCGCACCGCAACGCTTGGGTGACGCGTCTCGACGAAGCGATCCGGCAGGCACAGGCACCGGTGATCCTCGCCGCGCACAGTCTCGGGTGCCTCGCAGTGGCGTGGTGGGCCGAACTGAGCCCGCAGCCTTATGGCTGGCCGGTGGCGGGCGCGTTGCTGGTGGCGCCGGCGGATGTCGATCGTGGCGGCGCGCAGGCCGAACTGAAAGGCTTCTCGCCGACGCCGCGCACGCCGCTGCCATTCCCCTCGATCGTGGTGGCGAGCAGCGACGACCCCTGGGTCACGCCCGAGCGTGCGCACAGCATGGCGGCGGACTGGGGCAGCCACTTCGTCGACGCCGGGCCGCAAGGACATTTGAATGCCGCTAGTGGGATCGGCTGGTGGCGCGAGGGGCAGGATCTGCTGGAGCGGGTGATCGCGGCGAGCGGCGATGGTCGGGGGCAAGCTTTGCCGCCGAGCAAGGCTCGGTCGATTCTTGCGGTGAGCGCAACGGATGCCGCGCAGACGCACTACTTGGGCGGCTAACCGTACGCACCCAACAATACACCACCCCGGCGAAGGCCGGGGCCCAGTTGGGGAACGTTGCTAACTAAGCGCGATCCCCCGTTGCCGCGACCTCTCCAACTGGGCCCCGGCCTTCGCCGAGGTGGTGTGTTGGGGTTGGCCGCTCACGAAATTCGAGTACCGTCCTCATCGAACAACTCAGGGTTCGCCGCCTGCTCGGCTTTCGCCGCAGCCAAACCACCCCGCATCCGCCGCCACATCGCAATATTCAACGACACCACCACGATCACCGCGAGCGCAATGATCACGAGACCTTTGGTCGGCCCGGTCATGCGCGCGCTTCGGCGACCCCGCCCGAATTGTGGCGGAGCGCCTTGAGCACGGTATCCACCAGCGCAGTCGCGTCGAGCCCGGCCTCGGCATACTGGATCTCGGGCTTGTCCTGGTCCTGGTACACGTCGGGCAAACGCAGCGTACGGAGCTTGAGCCCACCGTCGATCAAACCCTCGTCCGACGCCATCGTCAGCACGTGCGCGCCGAAGCCGCCGACCGAGTTCTCCTCGATCGTCACCGCGACTTCGTGCGTCGTGAGCAGTTTCCGAATCAGGTCGACGTCGAGCGGCTTGGCGAAGCGCAGATCCGCGACCGTCGTGCTCAGCCCCTTGGCTTCGAGAACCTCGGCGGCCTTGAGCGCTTCCTCGAGACGCGTGCCGAGCGACAGGATCGCGATCTTCTTGCCTTCACGCACGACGCGCCCCTTGCCGATCTCCAGCAATTCCGGGGTCTCGGGCAGCGCCACGCCGGTGCCGTTGCCGCGCGGATACCGCACCGCGATCGGGCCGGTGTCATACTGCGCCGCGGTGTGCGTCATGTGGACGAGCTCGGCCTCGTCCGCCGCCGCCATCACGACGAAGTTCGGCAGCGTCGCGAGGTACGTGACGTCGAACGACCCGGCATGCGTCGCCCCATCCGCACCGACCAGCCCAGCGCGGTCGATCGCGAACCGGACCGGCAGGTTCTGGATCGCGACGTCGTGGACGACCTGATCGTACGCGCGCTGGAGGAACGTCGAATAGATCGCGCAGAACGGCCGCATCCCCTGCGCGGCAAGGCCGGCGGCAAAGGTGACGCCGTGCTGTTCGGCGATGCCTACGTCGAAGAACCGGTCGGGATACGCCTTGGCGAACGCATCGAGCCCGGTGCCCGATGGCATCGCTGCGGTGATCGCGCAGATCCGCGGGTCCTTGGCGGCCTCGGCGACGAGCTGCGCGCCGAACACGTTCTGGTATTGCGGCGGCCCCGGCGGCGCCTTGGTCTGGACGCCGGAGATCACGTCGAACTTCTGGACGCCGTGATATTTGTCCGCGGCGGCCTCGGCGGGGGCGTAGCCCTTGCCCTTCTTGGTGACGACGTGGACGAGGATCGGGCCCTCCTCGGCATCGCGGACATTCTCGAGCACCGGGATCAGATGGTCGAGGTTATGGCCGTCGATCGGGCCGACATAATAAAAGCCGAGCTCCTCGAACAGCGTGCCGCCCATCGTCATGCCGCGCGCGAACTCGTCGGTCTTGCGCATCCCGCTGGCAATCGGCCGTGGCAGCCGCTTAGCGAGTTTCCGAGCGAGATCGCGGAAGCCGAGGAACTCGCGGCTCGACACGATACGGCTCAGATAGGCGGACAGACCGCCGACCGGGGGCGCGATCGACATGTCGTTGTCGTTGAGGATCACGACCAGGCGGTTGCCCGCCTGCGCGGCGTTGTTCATCGCCTCGTACGCCATGCCCGCAGACATCGCGCCGTCGCCGATCACCGCGATGCCCTTGCCGGGGGTGCCTGCAATCTTGTTGGCGATCGCAAAGCCGAGCGCCGCCGAGATCGACGTCGAGGAATGCGCCGCGCCGAACGGATCGTATTCGCTCTCGCTGCGCTTGGTGAAACCGCTGAGCCCCCCGCCCTGGCGCAGCGTGCGGATGCGATCACGGCGTCCGGTGAGGATCTTGTGCGGATAGCATTGGTGGCCAACGTCCCAGACGAGGCGGTCGCGCGGGGTATCGAAGACATAGTGAATCGCGGTGGTCAGCTCGACCACGCCGAGCCCCGAGCCGAGATGCCCGCCGGTGGTGCCGACCGCGGAAATCGTCTCGGTACGCAGTTCGTCGGCGAGTTGGCGGAGCTGGTCCGGGCGCAGCTTGCGGAGGTCGTCGGGCGTCGAAACGGTGTCGAGCAGCGGTGTCAAGGGAAGGTCGGCCATCGGACGGGCTTAATGCAGCGCGCGTATCGTGTCGATTGTTACCGTGTCCTGGGCTAGCATTCGCACTGGAATCGCTCGGAAAGTGCACAATTATGAACTTTACG
Organism: Sphingomonas faeni; assembly: GCF_003053745.1. Classification (GTDB taxonomy): domain Bacteria; phylum Pseudomonadota; class Alphaproteobacteria; order Sphingomonadales; family Sphingomonadaceae; genus Sphingomonas; species Sphingomonas faeni. The sequence continues at coordinate 246,064 of NZ_QAYE01000008.1, forward strand.
CACCGTGTTGCCGTGGCTGCAGATATTCCGGCGATCTCGGCGCTGATGGCCCACGCGATCGGCGCGTTGCAGGGGGACTTCCTGACGCCAGCGCAGGTCGAGGCGAGCCGCGCGGTGATGGGGCTCGATACGCAACTGATCGCGGACAGGACGTATCTGTTGGTCGAGGCGGAGGACGGGCGACTGGCCGGATGTGGCGGGTGGAGCCGGCGCGCGACGCTGTATGGGGGCGATCACAGCACGGCGTTGCGCGATGCGGCATTGCTCGATCCGGCGCGCGACGCGGCACGGATCCGCGCGATGTACACCGATCCGGATTTTACGCGGCGGGGTGTCGGGCGGCTGGTGTTATCGGTCTGCGAAACTGCCGCGCGAGAGGCCGGGTTTGCGCGGGCGGAGATGATGGCGACGCTGGCCGGAGAGCCGCTGTACCGGGCGTGCGGGTATCTGCCGATCGAGCGGATCGAGACGCCGGGGGACGTGCCGGTGCCGATGATCCGGATGGGGAAGGATTTGGGGTAGAACCGTGCCAATAACACAACGGTCTCCCCTCCCTGGAAGGGAGGGGCCGGGGGTGGGTCGGCTTCCGTATCAAACGGCACTAGCCAAAACGAACCAACCCACCCCTACCCCTCCCTTCCAGGGAGGGACGGCTGATCACGAAGGTAAGCGTGCGGGGTAAGCTTCTACTTCGCCTCGCACTCCGCACAGCGACCGCGGACTTCGATCACCGGGCGGACCGGGGAGAAGCCCGCAGCCTCCGCTGCGCTGCGGACGCCCTTGGTGATCGTGTCGTTATCGAGATGCGTGGTCTGGCCGCACGAGTCGCAGACCAGGAAGATGCAGTCGTGCAGGCAATCGGGATGCGCGTTGGCGACATAGGCGTTCGCGCTCTCGACTCGCCGGGCGAGGTTGGCGCCAACGAACAGATCGAGGATACGGTACACACTGTTCGCCGCGACCCGGCGACCTTCGGCCTTCGAGACGGCCTCGGCGATATCGTACGCCGATGCCGGCTTCTCGAAGCTGGCGAGGGCTGCGAACACGCTGGCGCGCATCGTCGTCCATTGCTCGCCGGCCTTTTCGAGCGTCGTCTGTGCTGCGACGGTGAGATCGGCGCCCTGCGGTTCGGTGTGGTTGTGAGCGTGCGCCATGCTGGGTGAAGTAGGATGCCGGGAGGGTTCCAGCAACCCGCTCAGCTTTCAGCGCGACGGTTGAGATCGTGACCGAAAGCGAGCAGGCCGACGCCGACGATCGTCCACAACGTCTCGCCGCCACCGCTGTCATGCGGCAGCGTCATCGCGCCCGCCATGATGCCGAGCCCAAGCGCGCCCATCGCAGCGGGCATCATATAGCCGTGGTTCAGCACGCCGCGGCCGAGCGCGAGCGCGCCGAGGCCGATCGCGATCGTCAGGCCGACTTCGTGAAAAATCGGGTCGAGCAGGAACCCGCCTGCGGTCGACATCAGCGCGACCAGCACGGAGGTCGCCAGGCAATGCACCATGCACAGGCCCGACAGCCCGATCGCATAGCGATCGAGTCCGGCAAAGCGGTGGGTATGCGTGGCCGAGGGCGTCATCGTTCGTCGGATATAGACGCCTCGTTGACAGGATACAACATTACATTGTCAATTTTGGCGGCAAGTTACGCCAGATTCTGAAGGGTTCACTCCCTCCTCCTTGTTCTCCTGCGAAGGCGGGAGCCCAGACTGGGCTCCCGCCTTCGCAGGAGAACAAGGAAGTAGCATGCGACGGTAGCGAGTCCGGCTTCTACCCAACCGCCCCCAGCAACATGAAGCAACGGCGCACCACGAACCGATGGCGCCCCGCCCCGCAAACCACTATCTCATCCCCATGCTTCAACCCAGCGCCGCCTTTCTCACCAAAGCCCGTCCTCGTTCCGTCGCCTTGTGGCTGTTCACGGTCGCCGGCCTGATCGTCGCGATGGTCGTCATCGGCGGGATCACGCGGCTGACCGAGTCGGGGCTGTCGATCACGCAGTGGAAGCCGATCAGCGGGATCATTCCGCCGCTCAACGACGCGCAGTGGCAGGCCGAGTTCGACGCCTACAAGCGCATCCCCGAATACGCCGCGTTCAACGCCGACATGACGGTCGGCGGGTTCAAGGCGATTTTCTTCTGGGAATATCTGCACCGGCTATGGGGCCGCGTGATCGGGCTCGTGTTCGCATTGCCGCTGATCTGGTTCGCGGTGCGCAAGCGAATCCCGGTCGGCTATGGCTGGCGGCTGTCGGCGCTGCTCGCACTCGGCGCGTTCCAGGGCGCGATCGGCTGGTGGATGGTCGCCTCGGGCCTATCGGTGCGCACCGATGTTAGCCACATCCGACTCGCCGTCCACCTGTTGACCGCGCTGACGATCCTCGCCGGGATCGTGTGGACCGCACTCGACTTGATGGCGCTGCACCGCAATCCGCTCGCCGCCCCTGCCCGCCTCGCGCCGGTCGCGATCCTCGCGTTGGCGCTGCTGTTCGTGCAGCTCGTCTATGGTGCGTTCACTGCCGGGCTCGATGCCGGCTATGCCTTTGCGAGCTGGCCGCTGATGGGTGACGGGCTGTTCCCGGCCGACGTGCCGATGGTGAACCCCGCCTGGAGCAACGCGGTCGACAACCCTATCGTCGTGCAGTTCATCCACCGCTGGTTCGCGTTCGCCGCCGCCGCCGGCCTCATCTGGCTCGCGATCAAGGCGACCAAGACCGGCAGCAGCGCGGGGTTCTTCGTCGTCGGGCTGGTCACACTCCAGATCATGCTTGGCATCGCGACGCTGATGACCGGCGTCCAGATCGACGTCGCGGTCGCGCACCAAGGCAACGCCGCACTCCTCCTGATCGCCGCGGTGTTCGCCGCCCATGCTGTCGGCACGGCGCCCCGTATCAAGCAGCGGGTATAATAATACCCGTCAGGAAACCGGCGGAAAGCTTGACTTGAAGCCCCCCTTTCAGCATTAGGTCGGCATTCGCGCTGCGGGGCCTCCCCTTGGTGCGCTTGCATTCAATCTGGAAGGTCTAACGCCCATGAAGGCGCTCATGAAGACCACCAAGTCGGCAAAGCCGGCAGAGGTGGACAAGCAGTGGCATATCGTCGACGCGGAAGGTCTCGTCGTCGGCCGTGCCGCATCGATCATCGCCAACGTCCTGCGCGGCAAGCACAAGGTGTCGTTCACCCCGCATGTCGATTGCGGTGACAACGTCGTCGTGATCAACGCCGACAAGATCCGCTTCACCGGCAACAAGGCCGCGAAGAAGATCTATTACAAGCACACCGGTTACGCTGGCGGCATCAAGGGCATCACTGCCGCCAAGGTCCTCGACGGCCGCTTCCCGGAGCGCGTTCTCGAAAAGGCTGTCGAGCGCATGATCCCGCGCGGCCCGCTGGGTCGTGAGCAGATGCGCAACCTGCGTATTTTCAAGGGCACCGAGCATCCGCACGAGGCACAGAACCCTGCCGTGCTCGACATCGGCAGCATGAACCGCAAGAACAAGGTGGGCGCATAATGTCCGACAACCGCCAGTCGCTCGCCGATCTCGCGAGCCTGACCAACCAGCCCGCGCCGGCTGCCCCCGCCGAGCAGGCTCTGCCGACCAGCGAAGGCGATATCGCAGCGCCGGTCTCGAACGAGCCCGTCCGCGAGCCGATGCCGCTGCGCGAGCAGATCCTCGACAAGCAGGGCCGCGCCTATGCGACCGGCCGTCGCAAGGATGCCGTCGCGCGCGTCTGGGTCAAGCCCGGCACCGGCAAGATCACGATCAACGGTCGTGACCAGGAAGTGTATTTCGCACGTCCGACTCTGCGTCTCGTCATCAACCAGGTGTTCGGGATCACCGAGCGCGAAGGTCAGTACGACGTCGTCTGCACCGTCAAGGGTGGTGGCCTTTCGGGCCAGGCCGGCGCGGTCAAGCATGGCATCAGCCAGGCGCTGACCCGCTTCGAGCCGGTGCTGCGCGCCTCGGTGAAGGCAGCAGGCTTCCTGACCCGCGACAGCCGCGTCGTCGAGCGCAAGAAGTACGGCAAGGCGAAGGCCCGTCGTAGCTTCCAGTTCTCGAAGCGCTAATCTCGCTTTCAGTATCTGCGTATCAGAAGGGCGGTCCGGCAACGGGCCGCCTTTTCTGGTTTTGGGTGCAGCTATGACGTCAGGGTGAGAGCTGCAACGAAGCCCAAACCCCAACGATCCCCCCTCCCTGAAAGGGAGGGGGGATCGTTGGGGTTGGCGCGCAGCGTGGCTATTGCAGATGCCACGGCGGTCGAACTTATCGAACGTTGATGTTCCCGCCAGATACTAAAGCGAGGCAATGCCGCAGCGGCGCGGCCGTTTCTTGTTCTCCCGCGAAGGCGGGAGCCCAGTCTGGGTCCCCGCCTTCGCGGGGAAACAATCGACGCCTTACCCCAACGCCGCGATGATTTCTTCAAGCGAGGCGTTGCGGATCTCACGCCGCTCGAACTCGTCGAGCATCGCGGTCCACCATGCATGAAATCGCTTCAGATCCGCCGCGTCGCGAACGTAAGGCGTGTGACCCGGGACCAGGGACGGCGAGTGGAAGGACAGGTTGAGCAACCGCAGCCCTTCGCCAGCCGCCACCGCGACGGCCTCCAAAGCGTCGGCGATCGGCATGTCCTCGGGCGTCAGCGCGATCCGGGACAGCAGGTGCGCGCGCGCGAAGAGGCCCCTGCCCTTCGGAACTCGCCCGAGCGCCCGGTACAGCTGCGCGCCGCCCCGTCGCGCACCGCCCGTGAAGACCGTTGTCAGCGGCAACTCGACGATCCCCTCTGCGCGATACGCGCCGGCGTCGGCTTGCGAGAAGTCAGGGCCTCCGTCGGCACTGTAATCATAGCCGGGACGAACCGAGCTATCGATCCGGTAACCGAGCCTAGCGAGCAGCGCGAAACTGTTAGGACCAATACCGTAGCGGCCGGCGCGATAGGCGCGCGGGGCTCGGCCGAACGCGGTCGTTATGGCCCGGGTCAGCGTTTCGAGCTTGGCGGCTTCCGATGCGCGCGGCAGGTTGCCGGCGTAACTCGATCCCGGCGGCGCGCTGTCCGGGAACGGCGGATTGACCCAGGCGTGAAGCTGCGTGCCGATCTCCGACCGTCCATCTTCGAGGACACGTCCGAGTATCGCCACGGCCGTTGGATCCGTGGCGACCGGATAGTCGACCATGCAGGACAGCGCGACGCCTCGTTCGGCAAACCGGCGATGCGCCTCTGGAAAGGCCGCCATCGCCGTCGTCGCGCGATTGCGGCGGTCCAGCGGGGCGTTCCAGTCGAATTCCTCTTCGACGTCCGCGAAGACGGTGAAGCGCGTGCCGAATTTCTCGGGCCATACCACGCGTTGTGCGTCGGTCGGGCGCGGGGGGCGATACGTCACCGCTGTTCGTCGGCGGTCCGCTCCGCATCGACAGTATCGGCAGCCGGAAGCTGAAGCGTCAGGCGGTCGGCGCCGATCGTCAGCACGCCGCCCAGTTCGACCGCGAGGTTCTGTGCCAGCCGCAACGCGAACCCGGTCCCGAGCAAGGGCGCACCATCGCCGTCGCTCTCGTGTTCGGCATCGATGCTCAGCAGGACATCGGTGGCGTGTGCGGCGAGCGCGGCGGGTCGACCGAATTCGATCGTCACGGTGTCAGAAACCGGCCGGACGACCACGCCAAGCTGCTCGCCCTTCCGCCCGGCCGAAACCAGCGCGGCGAGCAACCGGCCGATCAACCGCTCGACCGCACGGTCGTCGCCGAGAATGTCGCAGTCGCCCGCCGGCATCGCCACGCCCAGGCTCGTACCACGCAGCGTCGCGAGCGGCTGGAGATCCCGCACGACCCGGTCGAGCAACGCACGAACCGGCACCGTCGTCGGGCGCAGGTCGAGCGCACGCCCTTCGATCCGCGCGGCAGTGTCGAGATCGTCGATCGCCGCGAGCAGGTCGCCCGCCTGCGTGCGAATCGTGGTCGCACGGTCGCGGTAGGTCGGCGAGACCGGACCGAGCAACTGCGTCTCGATCAGCTCCGCGAACCCGGCGATCGCATTTGTAGGCGTGCGCAGTTCGTGAACGAGCTGGCGGAGCGAGTCGGACACCGGCGACGAGACGCGAACCGGCTCGGCCGTCTCGTCGCGACGAGGGCGACGCCCCGTTCCGCGGAAGCCGATGAAGCGACCCGACGCATGTTCGAACGCGGGCACGCCCGACAGCCGCCACGATCCGAACGCATCGGACAGGCCGCCTACTTCGAGCCGCGCATCGCTGAACCGGGAGCGTCGACGGAACGCACCTGCTGCGACTCCGTCGAGATGCGCCTCGCCCTGTTGTGCGGCATAGGCGAGCGACACGCCGACCAGTGCAGAGCGCGCGACGCCGTCGACCATGCGGATGATCCCTTGCGCATCGGTCTCGAAGCGGAAGCCCTCGACATCGGCCGCCGCGGGCGCTGGCGGCGCGGCGTCGACCGTGCGGTCGCGATTGAACGCCTCGATACGCGCGACGAGGTCGGAAATCTCGAACCGGTCGGCCGGCGCTGGTCCAGCCGGCTCGACCACGGTCGGCTCGGTCTCGGCTAGCTTGGCGTGGCGAAACGCCTCGGCGACGAACGGCAGCCCGCGTGCGACCGCGCCGAGCGCCATGAACGGGGTTTCGCTCAGCGGCGCGGCGTAGAGGGACAGCTCGGGAATGTCGGCAGGAGCCGGTTCGGGAAGCTTCGCGACCGGTTCATCGCGAACAGGCGCCTGTTCGATCGGGACCAACTTGGGCGCGATGGGCTCGGGCACAACCGGTTCCGCCTCGGCCATCTCGATCTCGATTGGCGCTTCGGGTTGCGGCAACACGAAGTCGGTCGGACCGAAGCTCTGCAACCCGCGCTGGACCTCAGCGGGCAGATCACGACGATGACGCAGGACGGATCGGCTCGGCGGTGTCAGTCGCGGGAGAAGCGCGAGCCAGTCGTCCGGCTCCAGCGTCGCCGTCCGCAACACCGGTGCGGCGATCGCCAGCACATCTTCCGCGAAGAACCCGACGAGCCGCGCATCGGGCTTGGCAAACGCCAGCGCCCGCGCACTCGCGGCACGGACCTCGATGGGCACCGCCTGCCGCAACAGCCGCAACCGTGCGATCGCCGGCTCGTCGACCACCGCACGACCACGTCCCATCAGGTCGACCAACTGCCGCCACGCCGATTGCGCACCGAAATCGGTGGCCATATCGGCGGCAAGGATCGTCTTCAGGCTATCGTCGAACCGCACATCGTTCCCCGGCTTCAGCGGGCGTAGCACGCTCTCCGTACCGATTCCTTAACGCGCGCGGCGATGCGAAGGAACAACCCATTTTGGTAGGCAAAGGCCTTCGTCGCATTGTGGGACAATTGCGTTTCGCCGCAACAATCTTATCGCTATGAGGAATGAATCGCTTGGTTTGCGATGCCCATCAGGAGTTGCGTGAAATGAGTTTTGACCGGATCGATCGGCAGATCCTGTCGCTGTTGCAGGCCGACGGTCGGATGACCAATGTCGACCTGGCCGACCAGGTGGGGCTCACTGCGCCGCCGTGCCTCCGCCGCGTCCGCGCACTCGAGGAAGCGGGTGCCATTCGCGGCTATCACGCCGATCTCGATGCCAGCCGCCTGGGCTTCCCGATCACCGTGTTCGCGATGGTGTCGCTGCGCAGCCAAGCCGAGCACGACCTCGCCGCGTTCGAGCATCACATCGCCGACATTCCTGAAATTCGCGAATGCCACATGCTCAACGGCGAGATCGACTTCATCCTGAAGATCGTTGCTGCCGACTTGAAGAGTTTCCAGGAAATCCTGACGACGCATCTGACGCCGGCGCCGAATGTGGCAAGCGTGAAGACGTCGCTGACGATCCGGACGGCGAAGGCGTTGTCGGGAATCCCGGTGGTGGTCGACTAGTCTTCTGACTTTCTCGCCTTCGCCCCTCCCTGGAAGGGAGGGGTTGGGGGTGGGTCGGGTTCCGCTTGGTTCGGACCTTCGTAACACGAGCAGGCCAACCCACCCCCTGCCCCTCCCTTCCAGGGAGGGGAGTTCAGACGCCGTGATTGGCTAGCCATACCCGCAATGAAAACGGGGCCGCATTGCTGCGGCCCCGTTTCTCCATTCCAAAGACGCCTTAGTTTACGCAGCCGGTGCGCCCAGCCAGGTCGTCCACAGACCGGCAACGTCGGCCTTGGGCGAAGCCTTGACCGCCGAGAACGCCGTCGCGGCACCCGCCTTGTCACCCGACCGCGCGAGCGCGATGCCCATATGCAGATTGACGTCGTCGGCATCGACGCCGCCCTTGGTCAGCGCCAGGCGATACAGCTCGATCGACTTGGCATAGTTGTTCTGGCCGAGATAGGCATCGGCCGTACCCGCGGCGAGCTTGCCGTTGGGCGCGGCCGCAGCGCGCTTCTCGAGACCCGACAACGGACCATCGTTGGCGATGTTCTTGCTCGCGTCCGCCAGCAGGCCCTTGGCCATCGTGTTCGACGCCGGGATCTTGCCCGCGGCGAGACCTTCCTTGATCACCGCCTGTGCTTCGCTCGGCAAGCCGCGACGGTTCACGCTGTCGGCATACTGGAGATAGTCGGTCTGATCGGCGAGCGAATTGGTCGCACGCATCAGGCGGAACACGTCGACCTTCTGTGCCTCGTCGAGCGGGATCAGCGCGTTTGCCTGGATACCCGACAGGATCAGCACGTCACGCCAGTTCTTTGCCGACGGGTATGCCGTGATCCACTTTTTCAGCCACGCCATCGTGTCGGCGTTGCGCTTGGCGGCGTAGGACTTGGCGATCGCGTACCGGTAATATTCCTCCGGCGCCTTCTGGCCCGATGCCGTCATCTGCGCGATGCTGGCCTCCAGATCGGCGGTCGCACCGGCGACGTCGCCGCTGTCCATCTTCGCCTTGATGACCTGCAGCGGCAGGTTCGGATCGGTGTAGCCGAGCTCCTTCGCCTTGGCGAAATACTGGAGCGCGATCGGGTATTGCTTGCCATTGAACGCGAGTGCACCGCGGCGATAGGCATAGCGACCACGATCGGCAGCCGGCGTCGCCGGGTTGGCGATCAGCGCGTCGAGCGGCTTTGCCAGCGTCGTCTCGTTCATCGGGGCGTTCGGGTTGGCGGTCTGCGCGGCAACCAGCTTCTCATTCTCGAGCTGATAGCGGAGCGCGGCGCCGATATACTTCTCGTAATCGGTCTTGGCGGCGGCATCGACCTGGTCGATCGCGGTCTGCGCGCCGGCGTAATCCTTGGCGGTCAGCGCGGTCTGCGCTGCGATGCCGGGCTTCTGTACTTCGGGGCTCAGCTTCATGGCCGGTGCCTCTTCGGCCTTCTTGTCCTTGGCGAACGCAGGCGCCGACAGCGCGAGGCCGCTCGTGCCGGTGGCAAACGCCGCAATCAGTGCAAGCTTGGAAATGGTCTTCATGCGGAAACTCTCCCTCTGCGTCGGCCCGCTTACGTAAGTGGCGCGCCGCGACGCTATATGGTCCGTGGTGCATACGTTCAAGCAAGCGGTCCGGATCCCCTGCCTGCAAATTAGCGGGTGAACGTCGATTGAACGCGCTCCCCGCCGCCGCTAGATCGCGACGATGATCGCTGTCCTATCGCCCGCCAAGACGCTCGATTACGAGAGCGCGCTCCCCAAGCTCGACCCGACCACGCCGCGCTTCGGCGACGAGGCAAAGACGCTGGCGCATGCCGCCGCACACCTGACGCAGAAGAAGCTGTCGGAACTGATGCATATCTCGCCGGCACTGGCGAAGCTGAACGCGGACCGGTTCCGCGATTTCGACACGCTGCCCGAGCGGCCGGCGATGTTCGCGTTTGCCGGCGACGTCTATACCGGGCTGGAGGCAAAGACGCTCGACGAGGCGGCGGTCGATTACGCGCAGGATCACGTGCGGATGCTGTCGGGGCTGTACGGCCTGTTGCGACCGCTTGACCTGATGCGGCCCTACCGGCTCGAGATGGGCACGCGATGGGCACCGCGGAAGACCAAGCTGACCGACTGGTGGGGGGGCCGGATCGCCAAACTGCTCGCCGACGATGTTGAGGCGGAGGGGTCGGGGACGATCCTCAACCTCGCGAGCCAGGAATATTGGGCGGCAGCAGACGGCAAGCTGCCCAAGTCGATCCGCGTCGTCGCGATCGATTTCCGCGAGGGCGAGGCGCAGAAGTTCGTCAGCTTCCACGCGAAGAAGGCCCGCGGCATGGTCGCGCGGTGGCTGGTCGAGCACCGCGTCGACACGATCGAGGGGATCAAGGGGTTCGACAGCGATGGCTATGCCTATGACGCGGCGGGCAGCAGCGACGCGCAGTTCCGGTTCGTGCGCAAGTGAGCAGCGCGGTCGTCATCGGTGTGTCGGGTGGGATCGGCAAGGCGCTGGAGGAGGCGCTGATCGAGGAAGGGGCGTTCGACAAGGTCTATGGGTTCGCGCGGTCGGAGAGCGGCGATCGGCATCTCGACCTGGAGGACGAGGCGAGCATTGCGGCGGCGGCCGGGCGCGTGGCGTCGCCGACACTGGTGATCGTCGCGACGGGCCTGCTCCACCATGGCGACAAGGGGCCCGAGAAGGCGATGCGTGAGCTTGATCCGGTGTGGATGGCGCGCAACTTCGCGATCAACGCGATCGGCCCGGCGCTGGTGGCGAAGTACTTTTTGCCGACGATGCCCAAAGCGGGGCGGATCGTGTTCGCTGTGCTCTCGGCGCGCGTGGGGAGCATCGGCGATAACAAGCTCGGCGGCTGGTATGGCTATCGCGCCTCGAAGGCGGCGCTGAACCAACTGGTTAAGACGATCTCGATCGAGGACAAGCGGCGGAATTCGAGCGGGATCGTCGTGGGCCTGCATCCCGGCACGGTCGACACCGGTTTGTCGAAGCCGTTCCAGGGCAACGTCACCCCCGGCAACCTGTTCAAGCCGGACCGCGCGGCGATACAGTTGCTCGACGTCATCGACGGCCTGCGTGCGCCGGACAGCGGCAAGCTCTTTGCGTGGGACGGCGTCGAGGTCACGCCGTAACGGACTACAATCCTCCCCCGCCAGGGGGAGGTGGCTGGCGCTTGCCAGACGGAGGGGGCGGAACGCGAAACGTCTGTTCCGTGTCCTCCCCCTCCGTCGCCTTCGGCGCCACCTCCCCCTGGCGGGGGAGGATCGTCGACGTCCGTAACCCGATCCATGACGCGGATTTCACCTGCCTGCCACACTCCGTTCAGGTCCTCCGGCGCAGTCTCTCTACATCGTCCACCAAGGCCGAAACGAGAGGATACCCGCATGAAGAAGTCCCTCCCCCTCGCGATCCTCGCTGCCGCTACGCTGCTGTCCGGCACCGCAGCAGTCGCCGCGACCCAGGCGCAAACGACCGTCAAGCCGAAGACCGTCGCGACGCACACCACCACGACCAAGACCACCACGCCGATGGGCAACACCAAGGTCGCCAAGCGCACCACCACGGTCAAGAAGGGCCGAATGGTCACCACCAAACTCGCGAACGGCAAGTCCGTCACCTACAATTGCTCGCTCGCCGGCAACAAGACCAAGACCGCCTGCAAATAACCCGTAATTAACGATGAAACCTTGCTCCCTCGCGTGCGTACGCGTGCGCGGGGGTAGTAAGGTGCCCCCCCCTCGGCTAAGGTGTGTCACAACACCGCAACAAGCCGAAAGCGTTCAGATTTGACCGACGAGACCATACTCGCCGAACCCCAGGGCGGCGAGCCCGCCGGCATCGCCACGATCTCGATCGTCGACGAGATGAAGTCGAGCTACCTCGACTATGCGATGAGCGTCATCGTCGCGCGCGCGCTGCCCGACGTTCGCGACGGCCTGAAGCCCGTCCACCGCCGCATCCTGTACGGCGCGCACGAAAGCGGCTTCGTCGCCGGCAAGCCGTACCGCAAGTCCGCGCGCATTGTCGGTGACGTGATGGGTAAATACCATCCGCACGGCGACAGCTCGATCTACGACGCGTTGGCCCGCATGACGCAGGACTGGTCGATGCGCGTGCCGCTGATCGACGGCCAGGGCAATTTCGGCTCGATGGATCCCGATCCACCCGCGGCGATGCGCTACACCGAGGCCCGCCTCGGCAAGGTGGCGAACGCGCTGCTCGGCGATCTCGACAAGGATACCGTCGACTTCACGCCGAACTATGACGGCTCCGAGCGCGAGCCTTCGGTGCTCCCGGCGCGCTTCCCCAACCTGCTGGTCAACGGCGCGGGCGGCATCGCGGTCGGCATGGCGACCAACATCCCGCCGCACAATCTCGGCGAAGTCATCGCCGCGTGCCTTGCCTACATGGACAATGGCGCGATCACGACGGAAGAGCTGTTCGAGATCGTCCCCGGTCCCGACTTCCCGACCGGCGCGATCATCCTCGGCCGCGCGGGTGCAAAGTCCGCCTACGAGACCGGCCGCGGTTCGATCATCGTCCGCTCGCGCCATATCGTCGAGGAGGGCAAGGGCGACCGCCGCTCGATCGTCCTCACCGAGATCCCGTTCCAGACCGGCAAGAACGGCCTGGTCGAGAAGATCGCCGAAGCCGCCAAGGACAAGCGGATCGAAGGCGTCAGCGACATCCGCGACGAATCGAGCCGCATGGGCGTCCGCATCGTCATCGACCTGAAGCGCGACGCCACCGTCGACGTGGTGCTCAACCAGCTCTGGCGGCACACGCCGGCGCAGTCGAGCTTCCCCGCCAACATGCTCGCGATCCGCGGCGGCCGTCCCGAACTGCTCAACCTGCGCGACATCATCGGCGCGTTCATCACCTTCCGCGAGCAGGTCATCACCCGCCGCTCGAAGTTCGAACTCGCCAAGGCACGCGAGCGCGCGCATCTGTTGCTCGGCCTAGTCATCGCGGTCACCAACCTCGACGAGGTCGTCAAGATCATCCGCGGCTCGTCGAGCCCCGCCGAAGCGCGCGGCAAGCTGCTCGCCCGCGAATGGCCGGTCGAGGAGATCGCGCCGTACATCGCACTGGTCGAGGCAGTCGAGGACAAGCAGCCCGACGGCATCTACAAGCTGTCCGAACCACAGGTCCGCGCGATCCTTGATCTCCGCCTGCACCGCCTCACCTTGCTCGGCCGCGACGAGATCGGCGACGAGCTGAAGGCGCTCGCCGCGACGATCGGCGAGCTGCTCCACATCCTCGGCGACCGTGCGAAGCTGTACGAAGTGATGCGCGGCGAGCTGATCGCGATCCGCGACGAGTTCGCCACCCCGCGCCGTTCCGAGATCGCCGCCGCCGCCAACGGCATCGACGACGAGGATTTGATCGAGCGCGAGGACATGGTCGTCACCGTGACCATGCAGGGCTATATCAAGCGCACCAGCCTCGACACGTTCCGCGCCCAGGCCCGCGGCGGCAAGGGTCGCGCGGGCATGTCGACGAAGGACGAGGACGTCGTCACCGAGCTGTTCGTCACCTCGACGCATACCCCGGTGCTGTTCTTCTCGAACCTCGGCAAGGTCTATCGCTACAAGGTCTGGCGCCTGCCCGAGGGTGGCCCCGCCACGCGCGGCCGGCCGATGATCAACCTGCTGCCACTGGCGCCGGGCGAGACGATCTCGACCGTGCTCCCGCTGCCGGAGGATCTCAGCGAGTGGAGCCGCCTGCACGTGATGTTCGCGACGCAGCGCGGGCTTGTCCGCCGCAACGCGATGGACGCGTTCACCAACGTACCGTCGAACGGCAAGATCGCGATGCGCTTCGAGGAAGGGTCGGAGGACAAGCTGATTGGCGTCGCCTTGCTCAGCGAGCATGACGACGTGCTGCTCGCGACCAAGCTCGGCAAGGCGATCCGCTTTGCCGGCGACGACGTCCGCGAGTTCCAGAGCCGGACGTCGACCGGCGTCCGCGGCGTCACGCTCAAGGGCGACGACGAGGTCATCTCGCTGTCGGTCCTCCACCGTGTCGGCGCTACCCCTGAAGAGCGCGAGACGTACCTCAAGTTCGCACCGTGGAAGGGTGAGCGCGAGGGCGATCACGGCATGGGCGCCGACCGCTACAACGATCTCAAGGACCGCGAGCAGTTCATCCTGACGGTCTGCGAGAACGGCTATGGCAAGCTGTCGAGCGCCTATGACTATCGCCGCACCGGTCGCGGTGGCCAGGGCATCACGAACATCGACAACATCGCGCGCAACGGCCCCGTCGTGGCGAGCTTTGCCGCGGCGAAGGGCCATCAGTTGATGCTGGTGACCAACCAGGCGAAACTGATCCGCACGACGCTCGCGTCGCTCCGCGTCATCAGCCGCAACTCGGCCGGCGTGAAGCTGTTCGACGTGGCGAAGGGCGAGCATGTCGTCTCCGCCGCACGGATCGAGGAAACCGAGGAAGACGCCGAGATCAACCTGGCGGATGCCGTGCCAGAGGTCGCTCCGGATACCGGCGCGACGATCGGCGAGGACGACGCCGCTGGTCCGGAGGACGGCGAATGAGCCGCGATCCGATCGCGTACAAGGTGCTGACGGGGGAGCAGCTGGCGACCCTGGAAAGCGGGAGCTTTGCGGGCGCGCCGGTGGATGTAGCCGATGGCTATATCCACCTCTCGACCGCCGAGCAGCTGACGGAGACGGTGGACAAGCACTTCGCTGGCCAGTCGGACCTGCACGTCGCGGCGATCGATCTCGAAGCGCTCGGCGACGACGTGAAGTGGGAAGAGTCGCGCGGGGGGCAGTTGTTCCCGCACATTTATGGCGGCCCGCTTCTGCTCGAGGTCGTACTGTCCTACGGCGCCCTGGAACGCGACGAAGCCGGCAAGGTGCAGCTCCCCGTCGCGGGCTAACCGGCACTCAAACGCAAGCTTGTTCTCCCGCGAAGGCGGGAGCCCAGACCGGGCTCCCGCCTTCGCGGGAGAACAAGGAGCGGGGGGTACCGCTCGAGTACGGCATATCGGCGCTGATTATCGGTGCCGTATCAGATGGCGCGGGAGCATCTCGTTCCACCGCCGAAGCCTCAGTTACGCACGCCGTCCTCCACAAAAGCACCACCCCGGCGAAGGCCGGGGCCCAATTGGGGAAGCTAGCTAACGAAGCGCATCCCTCCGTTACGCCGACCTTTCCAATTGGGCCCCGGCCTTCGCCGGGGTGGACAAACTACTGGGTTCAACCCTCACCCAGCCGCAAACGCAGCCCGAACAAACCGCGCACAAGCCTCAGGCGCAGTAATCGGGATCATGTGCCCGCCCTCGATCGTGTCGATCTTCGCGCCCGGAATCACCGCCGCAGTCCGGTGCCCATTCCAAGCCGGATCAAGAATAGCGTCCTGCCGCCCGAACAATATCCGCACCGGCAAACCGATCTCCGCATACCGCCCAACCATAGCCGTCACATCGTCGTTCGCCCCGGCCAAATCCGCCGCCGCCGCCGCGATCGCGATCGGCCGTGCCGACAGCGCACCACCGCCCCGCGTTATGAAATCCTCCGGCACAGCCTCGGGTGCAAACACGCCTTCCAGCGTCTTCTTCGCGGTCAACCGGCTGAGCGGCGTCCCCAACACCTGCGCGAACGCCAGACGCGCACCCGACGGAATACGTGCCAACCCGCGGAAGCTCTCGGGCACCTGCTCCAACGGCTGCGTCAGCGGCGCGATCAACGCCAGCGCGCGAACCAGATGCGGATGGTCGAGCCCGACCGCGAGGCTGAGCGCACCGCCCAGCGAATGCCCCACCAGCAACGGCCGATCGAGCCCGAGCTTCTGGATGAAGTCGGCGATGATCGCACCCTGCCCGATGATCCCCGGCATCGCCCCCGTCGCAGTCGAATAGCCCGACCCCGGCCGATCGACGACGATCACGCGGTAGTCGTCCTTCAGCAGGTCGACGAGCGCATAGCTGAAGTTGCGCAACTGCCCGGCGAGCCCATGAACCATGACGATCGCTGGCCCGCTGCCGACGTCGATATAATGCAGTCGAGCGCCCGCGACGTCGAGAAAACGCCCTTCCGCCGGCACTAGGTCCTCGGCATGCCGCGCGACGCGGCTCGAGTAGAGCGACAGCCCGATCCCCGATACCGCCGCCAGCAGCGCCCCGCCGATCAATCCCTTGCCCGTCCGCTTCATAGCCATCTCCTTCAAATCCTTAGTGCGCTGAACGCCCGGCCTTGTCCAAAGTCGCAGCCGCCCGCGCAGGGAACCCGTCGTGGTCACCAAACGTCCGACCCACGAAGGAGATGCGCCGGTGGATCCACAGGCTCGAACGATACTCGACACGATAAAGACACTCGCCCCGGACGCCGATCCGCACGCCGAGGACGCGCGGTGGCTGGCCGACTTCCGCTATCAGACGGCGCTGTTGAAGACCTTCTCCGGCGATCCGGAACCGGTTCACGCGATTACGCACCTCATGCTTCCGTCCGAGTCCGGCTCGCTGACCGTCCGGCTCTATCGCCCGAAACCCGGCCCATTGCCGCTCCTGCTGCACATCCACGGCGGCGGCGCGATCGCCGGGTCGATAGACGGCCACGATCCGGTATTGCGCGCGCTGGCGAACCGAACCGGCTGGCTGGTCGCAGCGCCCGCCTATCGCTTGGCGCCCGAACATCGCTTCCCCGCGCAACTCGACGATAGCTGGACGGCGCTTCTCGGCCTCGTCGCACAAGCAGACGCGCTGGATATCGACCGATCGCGCATCGTGATATCCGGGGACAGCATAGGCGGTACGCTCGCAACGGCGCTCGCCTCCCGCGCAGCGTCCGAAGGCGGACCAGCCCTATGTGGCCAAATCCTGCTCTACCCCAACACCGACCTGCGCCGCGATGCCGCCTACCCATCGCGACAAAGCCAAGACGGCAACATCATCGACGCGCAGTCGCTGGAACGGCAGATCGACCTGTACCTAGCCTCGGACGCAGAACGCACCAATCCGCGCGCGTCGCCCATCCTGGCAGACGACCTCGCCGCCCTGCCCCCGGCCCTGCTCGTAACCTGCGAGAACGACCCGCTACGCGACGAGGGCGAAGCCTATGGCCAGCGCCTGCGCGATGCGGGCGTTACCGTCGACCACGACCGGTTCGACGGAATGATCCACGCCTTCCTGCAAATGGGCGGCAGACTGGACGCGACCGACCGGCTGCTCGATCGCATCGCCCGCTGGCTCGACGCCCGATGATAGGAAAAATGGTGCACCCAGAGCGATTCGAACGCCCGACCCTCAGATTCGTAGTCTGATGCTCTATCCAGCTGAGCTATGGGTGCATCGCCGTCCCGTGACCGGTTCGACAAGCCCGCCGTAAAGCGGAAAATCCTGGTGCACCCAGAGCGATTCGAACGCCCGACCCTCAGATTCGTAGTCTGATGCTCTATCCAGCTGAGCTATGGGTGCACTGGAGGGGCGCTGATAGCAGGCATTTTCGGGGGCGCAAGGGCGTAGCGCGATAAAGTTGTGTCGCGCGACGCGGACGCATAGAGCGGCGGGCATGAAACTCGCCGCTCCGCTCCGCTCGCTGTCGCTACTCGCCCTGCTCGCGGCGTCCGCGTGCAGCAAGGATACCACCGCTTATCCGTCGCTCGGCCTGCGCCCGGTCGAGAAGCTCGGATTCGCCGAGCCCGAGGTGAAGACCGCCGTGGCCGCGCCCGATCCGGCGCTCGACGCGGAGATCCGGACGATATCGGGCAAGCTCGATACGATCGCCACCGGCTTCACGCGCGACGCGGCCAAGGCGGAGGCCCTCGCACGGACCGCACGCGGCGGCGCAGTCGGCAGCGACGCGTGGCTCGCCGCGCAGACCGCACTTGCCGGACTCGACGACTGGCGCGCGCAATCCTCCGCGCTGGTAACCGACATCGAGCAACGCGCCACCGACCGCGCCGCCAAGCTGCAAGCGGACTATCCGGCGCTGGCCGCGATCCGCGACAAGGCACAGGCGGAAAACGATCGCCAAGGCGCCACGATCACCCGCATCCAGGCAAGCCTCCCAGCCGCTTGATCCGCTGCTGATCCTCGCCCGTTAGGGGGAGGATCAGAAGGTTAGAACCCCTTCAGCAACGGCAGGATCGTCGAATAATCGTCGGTCCACGCGGTGAAGCCCTTGCGCGGCATGAGCGGTGCCCACGCGGGATCACCCGACTGCAACGCGGCAATCGCACGCGGATCGCGCGACAACGCCACCCAGTCCGACGCCGACGCGCGATCGACCAGCAGGCTCGACGGACGGTATTTCAGCTCGACCGCAGTCCATCCGCCCTCGCGCGCCGCCGCCGCGATCACGGGTTCCAGATCGATGAACCGGTTCGAGATATGAGCCAGCAACAGGCCGCGCGTTGACAGCACCCGACCATAGGTCGCGAACGCCTCGCGCGTCATCAGGTGCATCGGCACCGAGTCCGAAGAGAACGCGTCGAGCGCGAGCAGGTCGAGACTGTCCGCCGCATCATGCGACAACGCGATCCGCGCATCGCCCATCCGGATCTCGGACTTAGGCAGGCACCGCGACAAATAAGTGAACTGCCCGGTATCGCGCGCGATCCGCACCACCGCCGGGTCGATCTCGTAGAACCGCCAGCGCTGCCCCGGTCTGGCGTAGCAGGAGAGCGTCCCCGTCCCCAGCCCGACCACACCGATCCGCGCCTGCGGGCCGTACAAGGCAGGCGCGGCTTGCATCGCCTGCCCGACGCCCGATCCTGCCGCGTAATAGGTCGTCGGCGTCCGCTCGCGCTCAGGCGATCCGCGCAACTGGATGCCGTGCACCGTCGTCCCATGATCGAGTTCACGTGTGCCGCCGTTCGGCCCCGGCTCGTCTCGCACGGTATAGACGCCAAAATAACTCCGAACCCGCGCGCCCGGATCGAGCGAGAACTCGAGCGACCGATACCCGCCGAACAGCACCAGCGCCCCCGCCAGCACGACCATGTACGCCCGCCGCGCGCCGATCGCGACGAATCCGATCGCCGCTATCACCAGGAACACGAGGCCCTGCCGCCCCTCGCCGAACACGCCATCGGGATTGCCGATCCGCAACCCGGTAAGGATGACCAACGCCACGACGATCGCGAGCAGCGCGACGTGTTTCGCTGGCCCCTTGCCCATCCACAGCGCGCGGAACCGTCCGAACAGATAGATTTGCGGCACCAACGCACCCGCCGCGAGGATCAGCAGCGGATACTCATACGTCCAGTCGAACACCACAGGCGCCACCAGCGCAGCGAATACGCCACCAAGCGCACCACCCGCCGACATCGCAAGATAGAAGCCGGTTAGTCGATCCGGCGCCGGCCGCTTGCGATACAGAGCAGTGTGCAGCGCGACCGAGATCATGAACAGCAGCACCAGCGCGATCCCCGCGCTGAAGAACGGCCGCTCGTTGACCCCGCCCATGATGATCCCGCCGAACAGCAGAATCGTTATCGGCGCAATCCGCGTCAGCAGGTCGGCGAGCCAGCGATCGTTCGCAAACGCCACGCTGAAGCTCAGCAGGTACAGCCCGAGCGGGATCACCCACAGCAACGGCATCGCGACGATATCGGTAGTGATATAGGTCGAGGTCGCCAGCATCATTCCCGACGGCACGAGCGCCAGCGCGATCCAATGCGCGATCCGCCGCGCGCCCGGCGGCGCGCTGGTTGCGGCGACATGATCGACTGCCGCGGTCTTGGGCAAGCGCGTGGCGCAGGCGAGCACCAGCACGATCAGCAGCAGATACCCACCGCTCCACAACAGGCTCTGGCCGTGCACCGCCATCAGTGGCTCGACCAGCAGCGGATACGCGATCAGCCCCGCGAAACTGCCGAGGTTCGACGCGGCATACAGCGCATAGGGATCACCGCCGCCACTCGCCGCACTGAACCAACGCTGGATCAGCGGCGCCTGCGCGGAGACCGCGAAGAACAACGGCCCGATCGACAGCCCGAGCAACCACGGCACCCAAAGCGCGGGCAGCGCGTCCGCCGGAAGGTCCATCGCGATCAACCCGATCGGCAACCACAACGCCGCAACGATCAGCACGCCAAGGTGGATCGCCGCCTGCGCCCGCGGCCGCACCCGGCCGAGCCAATGCGCGTACGCATAGCCAGCCAGCAACAACGCCTGGTACACCAGCATCGCCGAGTTCCACACCGCCGGCGCGCCACCCAGCCGCGGCAACGCCATTCGGGCGACCATCGGCTGGACGAGGAACAACAGGAACGAGCCCGTCAGGATCGTCGCGACGAACATCGTCCGGCACCAGCGCGCCATCAGCGGCTGGTCTTCGATCGATACGGTCTCAGACATAAGCGGGGCGGTCGATCCGGTAGAGAACATGGCGACGAAGCGGGTCGTCTTCGGCAAGCTTCGGGTGATCGAAATCGCCATCGACCACGCGGGTCATCCCGAGCCGTTCCATGAGAGCGCGGCTGGCCGTGTTTGCCGGGACGGTGATCGCCCAGACCGTCGGAAGTTTCAGCTCGTGCCAGCCCCAGGCGAGGGAAGCCTCCGCTGCTTCCCGGGCATATCCCTGCCCCCACTCGGTCCGGACAAGACTCCAGCCGATCTCGGGTTTCCCGTCGATCGGCGTACCGACCGGACCCGGCTTGATCCCGCACCACCCGATGAATGCGCCGGTATCCCGTCGTTCCAGCGCCCAGAAGCACGCGCCATAGTCGGCGAACATCGCCTGCTGGCGTGCCACCACCGCGGCGGACTCGGCCAGCGTCGGCGCTGGCCCGAGATACGCCATCACCGCCGGGTCGGCGCACATCGCATGATGCAAGGCGGCATCGTCGTCCCGCCAGCCGCGCAAGATCAGCCGTTCGGTCTGGATCATCCGCCGAGCAATTTCGCCGCGTGCGCCGCGTGGTAGGTCAGCACACCCGAGCAACCGGCGCGCTTGAACGACATCAGCGTCTCCAGCACCATCACGTCGCGCTCCGCCGCACCCGCTGCGACGGCGTGCTCGATCATCGCGTATTCGCCCGACACCTGGTACGCGAATACCGGCACCTCGAACGCCTGGCGGACGCGGACGATGATGTCGAGATACGGCAAGCCGGGCTTGACCATCACCGTGTCTGCGCCCTCCGCCAGGTCCATCGCAACCTCGCGCAGCGCTTCCTCGGCGTTGGCGTTGTCCATCTGGTACGTCTTCTTGTCGCCCTTCAGCAGACCGCGCGAGCCGACCGCATCGCGGAACGGACCGTAGAACGCGCTCGCGTACTTGGCGGCGTAGGACATGATCTGGACGTTGTGATGCGCGTCCGCCTCGAGCGCGCTGCGGATCATGCCGATCCGACCGTCCATCATGTCCGACGGCGCGATGATGTCCGCACCCGCATTCGCCTGGTTGAGCGCTTGCGCGACGAGCATCTCGGCGGTCGTGTCGTTGACGACATAGCCAGCCGCGTCGACCAGACCGTCATGGCCGTGGCTCGTATACGGATCGAGCGCGACGTCGGTCAGCACGCCGACCTCGGGCACGGCATCCTTCAGCGCACGGATCGCCTGGCACATGAGGTTGTCGGGGTTCAGCGCCTCGCGGCCATCCTCGGTTCGGCGCTCGACCTGCGTGTACGGGAACAGCGCGATGCAAGGGATGCCAAGGTCACGCGCCTCGCGACCGCGCGCGACGATTCCGTCGACCGACCAGCGCGAGACGCCCGGCAGGCTGACGATCGGTTGCTCGACACCCTCACCTTCGGCAACGAACAGCGGCCAGATCAGGTCGGCGGGCGTCAGCACGGTCTCGGCATGGAGGCGGCGGCTCCAGGCGGAGGCGCGGGTGCGACGGAGGCGAAGCGCGGGATAGCTTGCGGTCATGCGGCGGGCTTTGCGGGATGCGCGGCGACGGATCAAGTTTTACGCAAAAGTGTTACGGCTGCGAAACCGCATGCCGTGCGTTGGGGGCCTTATGTCGAACGATACGATCACGTCCGCCGCGCTCGTCGTCAACGCCAAGTCGCGCAAAGGCCAGAAGCTGTTCAAGCGCGCGTGTGCGGCGATGTCGGGGCTGCCCTATGAGGTCGACGCGCATGCGGTCGAGGATCCGAAGGACCTCGAAGCGACCGTATTGAGGGCGCTGGCGAAGAAGCCGGACTTGCTGATCCTTGGCGGCGGCGACGGCACGGTCAGCGGGCTGGTCGATCTGATGGTGGGCCATGACGTGATCCTCGGCGTCCTACCGCTCGGCACCGCCAACAGTTTCGCACGCACGCTCGGCATTCCGCTGAATATCGAAGGCGCGGTCGAGGTGATCCGTACCGGCAAGCCGCGCCGGATCGATCTCGGCATGATCGACGGCGATTATTTCGCGAACTGCGCGGCGATGGGCATCAGCCCGAAGATCGCCGAGACGGTCCCGCATGCCTTGAAGAAGATCTTCGGCAAGGTCGGCTATCTGGCCTGGGCGACGTATCAATACATGCGCTTCCGCCCGTTCACGCTGATCGTCGGCGAGGGTCCGACCGCGGTGAAGATCCGCGTGGTCGAGGTACGGATATCCAACGGGCCGTATCACGGCGGTACCGAACTGGTCGACGCGGCGGCGGTCGATTCTGGCGAGATCGTGGTGCAGGCGGTAATGGGCCACGTGAAGCGGCGGCTGGTGCAGAACTGGTATGCCAGCGTGTTCCGGCTTGAGTCGCGGCATGAGAAGGTGCGCGATTTCCGGGGCAAGAGCCTGAAGATCAACACGATCCCGCCGCTGCCGATCTCGATCGATGGGGAGGTGCTGGCGAAGACACCGGTGACGGCGAAGGTCGCCGCGGGGATCATCCGTGTTATGGCGCCGGCCTGAGGCGAAGGCCAGCCCCCTTGTTCTCCCGCGAAGGCGGGAGCCCAGTCTGGGTCCCCGCCTTCGCGGGGAAACAACAGTGGGTCACGAGAGCCCGCCTCACGAGCCACCACCCCGGCGCAGGCCGGGGCCCAATTGGAAAGGTCGGAGTAACTGATCGCAGTCCTACGTTAGCAACGTTCCCCAATTGGGCCCCGGCCTCCGCCGGGGTGGAATTGAGTGGTGGCGTTACTTCACCCGCCGCACCGTCAAAATCTTAACCGGCGCAGCGATCATCTGCCCCTTCATCACCCCAACCCCAGCAGTCGGCGACGTCGGCGCAGCAAGAATCCGCTTCACCACATCCATCCCCTCCACCACATGCCCGAATGCTGCGAACCCAGCCGTATCCCCACTCCCCGCCGGATTAGCATCGAGCGACAACACCGGCCCGACGGTAATGAAGAAGTCCGCCGTCGCGCTCCCCGGCGCAAACCTAGCCATCGAGATCGTCGCATCGACATGCGACAGCCCGGTCTGGCTGGTCGGCTCATGTTTCACTGGCGGCAACAGCCGTTTCACCTCGCCCTGCGGCCCGCCCTGGATCAACCCGGCATCCGCCCCGAGCTTCATCGCGCGGTAGAACGTCACCCCATCGAGCCGCTTCTGGTCGACATAGCGCAGGAAGTTCGCGGTCGTCAGCGGCGCGCGCTCCTTCTCCAGCGCCAGCGTGATCGGCCCCTCGCTCGTCGTCATCACGATTGAGACCGTCGCCGGAGCAGCGGACGGCGGCGCAACCGGAGCCTCCTGCGCCGAGACGGAAACGGCGCCGAGAACGGCAAGAGCGAGCGTTACGAATCTGGAAATCATCCGCCACGCTACCGCGTCCTCCACTCGCTGTCAGCGGCCCCGCGACACGATATTGCGCGCCGCAAAGTTTTGCTTGGGTTTGCACGCCCGCGCGCAATGCGTATCCGGGAAGCGATGACCGATCTCGCCATTCTCTACGAGCACCCGCTCTGGTTCGAACCGCTGTTCGCCGCCCTCGACCGCCGCGGCGTCGACTTCTCGCGCGCTACGCCGGACGGCTTCTGGAACCCCGCCGACCAGAGCGCCCCCGCCCCCGTCGTCTTCAACCGTATCGCGATGTCGAGCTTCCTGCGCAACGACGAGCATCCAATCTTCGACACGATGGCGATGCTCGATCACTGGCACCGCACTGGTGCGCGCGTGGTAAACGGCACCGACGTCCTCGCGATCGACGCCTCGAAGGCGCGGCAATTGTCGCTGATCGCCTCGCTCGGCCTCGCGATTCCCGAGACGCGTGTCGTCCACCGCGCCGCCGACGTCGTCCCCGCCGCACAGACGCTCCGCTTCCCGCTGGTCGTGAAGGCGAACATCGGCGGTTCGGGCGCTGGCATCATCCGTTTCGACAGCCTCGACGAACTCCGCACCGCCGTCGCTGACAGCGGCCTGCCAAGCAGCGTAGACGGCGTGCTGCTGGTCCAGGAATACGTCCCCGTCCGCGACGGCGCGATCACCCGGATCGAGACGCTCGACCGCAAATTCCTCTACGCGATCGAGGTCGCCGGCGGCGGCGCATTCGATCTCTGCCCGGCGGATGCGTGCGTCGTCCCCGGCTCGAGCATCAAGATGGCCGCGGTCGAGCCTTCGCAGACGTTGAAGGACGCAGCCGAAGCGATCGCCCGCGCGGTCGATCTCGACGTCGGCGGCGTCGAGGTGATGATCGACGACCGCGACGGCGTCGCGCGCTTCTACGACATCAACGCACTGTCGAACTTCGTCGCCAAGCCCTTGGATGTGCTCGGCTGGGATCCGCACGACCGGCTCGTCGATTACCTCGTCGAACAGATCGAGAAGGCCCGCTGATGCGCTATGGTTACTGGACTCCCGTCTTCGGCGGCTGGCTTCGCAACGTCCCCGACGAGGGCATGGAGGCGAGTTGGGCCTACACCAAGGCGCTGACGCAGAATGCCGAGCGCTGGGGCTATGACCTGACGCTGATCGCCGAGCTGAACCTCAACGATATCAAGGGCATCGAACAGCCCGCGCTCGACGCATGGTCGACCGCGGCGGCGCTGGCGGCGGTTACCGACAGCATCGAGTTGATGGTCGCCGTCCGACCCAACTTCCACCACCCCGCGCTGTTCGCCAAGGCTGCGGCGAATATCGACCGGATCTCGGGCGGCCGCCTCGCGCTCAACGTCGTGTCCTCCTGGTGGGCGGACGAGGCGAACCAATACGGCCTCCAGTTCGACCAACACGACGATCGCTACGCGCGCACCGCCGAGTGGCTGACCGTCGTCGATGGGTTGTGGACGCAGGAGCGGTTCGACTTCGCGGGCCAGTTCTACACCACGCAGCAGGCGATCTGCTCCCCCAAGCCCGCCAAGCGCCCGACCGTCTATGCCGGCGGCGAGAGCGAGAAGGCCAAGGCTATGATCGCCGCGCAGTGCGACGCGTACGTCATGCACGGCGACCCGGCCGACGCGATCGCCCCGAAGATCGCCGACATGGCCGCGCGACGCGAGGCAGCCGGCGGCGCGCCGATGCAGTATGGCATGGCCGCCTACGCGATCGTCCGCGACAGCGAGGCGGAGGCCAAGCGCGAGCTCGACCGCATCACCAGCGTCACCGAACTCCCCGCCGGCTACGCGAATTTCGACCAGTGGTTGTCGGGCACGCAGCTCGAACGCGAGTTGAAGATCCAGGAATACTCCGTCTCCAATCGCGGCCTTCGTCCCAATCTGGTCGGCACGCCCGAGCAGTTGAAGGAGCGCGTCGCGGAATACGAAGCGGCCGGTCTTGACCTGCTGCTGCTCCAGATGAGCCCGCAGGCCGAGGAAATGGAACGGTTCGCCGCGCAGGTCATGGGCACCGCATGATCCGCTTGATCGACGTCATCAAAACCTACCCGGCAAGCGAGGCGGCCGCTCTGGACGGCGTATCGCTCGAAATTCCCGCACGTGGCGTGTTCGGCGTCATCGGCCAGTCCGGCGCGGGTAAATCGACGCTGATCCGCCTGATCAACGCACTCGAACGCCCGACTTCGGGCCGGGTCGAAGTCGATGGCGTCGACGTCGCGGCGTTGTCGGCGGCGGACCTGCGCGCGCTACGCCGCCGGATCGGCATGATCTTCCAGAACTTCGGGCTGCTCTCGTCGCGCACGGTCGCGGCCAACGTCGCGTTCCCGCTCGTGCTCGCGGGCGTATCGAAGGCCGAGCGCGAGACGAAAGTCGCCGCACTGCTCGACCGCGTAGGCCTCGCCGATCACGCCGCCAAATACCCTGCCCAACTCTCCGGCGGCCAGAAACAGCGCGTCGGCATAGCGCGCGCACTCGCCACCGACCCCGACATCCTGCTCTGCGACGAAGCGACCAGCGCGCTAGACCCCGAAACCACCCGCTCGGTCCTGACCCTCCTCCGCGACCTCAACCGAGACCTCGGCCTGACGATCGTCCTGATCACCCACGAAATGGACGTCGTCCGCTACGTCTGCGACCGTGTCGCCGTGCTCGAACGCGGCCGCATCGTCGAGACCGGAGACGTCGCCGACATTTTCGCCAACGCCGCCCACCCGGCAACGCAGCGCATGCTGGCGGCGCTGGCGGCATGAGCTTCTTCGCGAATATCGACTGGTCCGATATCGGCCAGGCCTGCCTCGACACGCTGATCATGCTCGGCGGATCGCTGATCCTGACGATCGCGTTCGGCCTGCCGCTCGGCGTCCTGCTCTACCTCACCGACCGGGGCCGCCTGTCGCAGAACCGCGTCGCCAACGCTGTGCTGGGGATCATCGTCAACATCCTCCGCTCCGTGCCGTTCATCATCCTGCTGATCGTGATGATCCCGCTCACCGTGATGCTCGTCGGCACCTCGCTGGGCGTCGCCGGCGCGATCCCGCCGCTGGTCGTCGGCGCGGCACCCTTTTACGCACGTCTCGTCGAGGGATCGCTCAAGGAAGTCGACCGCACCACGATCGAGGCGGTGCAGGCGATGGGCGCCACCACGCGCCAGATCGTCACCGGCGCGCTGATCCCGGAGGCGCTCCCCGGCCTGATCGCCGGCGCCACCGTCACCGCGGTCGCGCTCGTGTCGTTCACCGCGATGGCGGGCGTGGTCGGCGCGGGCGGTCTCGGCGATCTCGCGATCCGGTTCGGCTATCAGCGCTTCCAGACCGACGTCATGGTCGTCACCGTCGTGCTGCTGGTCGTGCTCGTCCAGATCATCCAATATGCCGGCGACGCACTCGCCCGCCACTTCACCCGCCGCTGATTTAACGCCGCTAGGAATCGCCATGAACCGCCGCACCCTGCTCGCCTCGTTCTCGCTGCTCGCGCTCGCCGCCTGCGGAGGCGCTAAGACGAATGACGGCAAGACGCTGACGATCGCCGCGACCGCAGTGCCGCACGCGGAGATCCTGGAATCGATCAAGCCTCGCCTCGCGAAGGAAGGCGTCGACCTCCAGATCCGCGTCTTCAACGACTACGTCCAGCCCAATCTCCAGGTCGAGCAGAAGCAGATCGACGTCAGCTATTTCGAGACCAAGCCGTATCTCGACGAGTTCAACGCCTCGCGCGGCACGCATCTGGTGACCTATACAGGCGTCCACGTCGAACCGCTCGGCGCCTATTCGCGCAAGTGGAAGTCGATCGCGCAGATCCCCAACGGCGCAACCGTCGCGATCCCGAATGAGCCGAGCAACGGCGGCCGCGCGCTGCTGCTGCTGCAGAAGGCCGGGCTGATCACGCTCAAGAACCCGACCAACCCGCTGTCGAGCCTCAACGACATCGCCACCAACCCCAAAAACCTGCAGTTCAAGGAACTGGAGGGCGCCACCCTGCCCCGCACGCTCGGCGAAGTCGATCTCGCGCTGATCAACACCAACTACGCGCTCGACGCGAAGCTCAACCCGGTCCGCGATGCGCTCGCGATCGAGGACAAAAACAGCCCCTACGTCAATTTCGTCGTCGGCCTGCCCGGTGGCGAGAAGGATCCGCGCGTCGTGAAGCTGATCGCCGCGCTCCGCAGTCCCGCCACCAAGACCTTCATCGAGCAGCATTATCGGGGTGCGGTGCTGCCGGCGTTCTGATACCGGCGCGGCCTCGTTAGCGTAATCCCCGAGGCTCCATGACGGTCGTCGCCGCGTATCTCTATCGCCATGGCAAGCGCGTCCGCGCGGTCTCGATCGACGAAAAGGTCGACTGCCCCGCGGATCGTTCGGAGTTCGTCTGGATCGGCATCTGCGACCCGACCGACGCCGAAATGCGGACGCTGAAGGACCAGTATAACCTCCACCCGCTGGCGGTGGAGGACGCGATCAAGGCGGATCAGCTCCCCAAGATCGACGTCTATGGCGACCAGCTCTTCGTGGTCGCACGCACCGCGCAGCTCGAAGACGACAAGATCGCATACGGCGAAACCGCGATCTTCGTCGGCCACAGCCACATCATCAGCGTCCGACACGGCTCGGCACGCTCGCACAAGGCACTCCGCGAACAACTCGAAGCCGCGCCGACACTGCTGATCAACGGCGTCGACTATGTCCTCCACGCGATCCTGGACTACGTCGTCGACGGCTATCTCCCGATCGTCGAGAGCATCGAGGACGAGGTGCTGGCGATGGAGCAACGCACGATCGACGCATTCCTAGGCCGCGACGAAATTGTCCGTATCTTTGGTCTGAGACGCGAAATGATCCGCTTCCAGCGTATCCTCGGACCGATGGGCGAGGTCGCGGGGAAGATCGTCCGCCTCGACCTCCCCTGCATCGATACCGAGGCGAAACCGTATTTCAGCGACGTGCTCGACCACGTCCGCCGGGTGCAGACGATGGTCGAGGGCCTGCGCGAAGTGCTGACGTCGGTGTTCGAATTCAGCAACCTGCTCGAACAGCAACGCACCGGCGCGATCACCCGCCAACTCGCCGCCTGGGCCGCGATACTCGCGGTCCCGACCGCGATCGCGGGGATCTACGGCATGAACTTCGAGAACATGCCCGAGCTGAAGACGGAATACGGGTATTTCGTCGTACTGGGCGTGATCGGTGTCGTCTGCGCCGCGCTGTACGTGAAGTTCAAGCAAGCGAAGTGGCTGTAGCGGGGACCTAGCTTAGCTTGTTTCCCCGCGAAGGTGGGGACCCAGACTGGGCTCCCGCCTTCGCGGGAGAACAAGAGAGCGGCCGGGACACAAAGTTCATCCCCCGGCCGGCTCTCGCTCAAACCTTAACGAGCATCTTCCCCGTATTGCCACCCGAGAACAGCCCCAGGAACGCATCCGGCATCGTCTCGAGCCCCTCGTGCACGGTTTCCTGCCGCTTCAGCGTCCCCGCCGCCAGCATCCCGCCCATGTCCTTGTAGAACTCCTCGGCGCGATTCATGTAGTCGCTCACGATGAACCCGCGGATCTGCACGCGGTTACCGATCAACCGCGCGAGGTACTTCAGCTGCGTCGCCGCGCCGCTGTTGTAGACGTCGATCATCCCGCACACCGCGAACCGCGCATGCATATTTGCATGCGCCAGCGCCGCGTCGAGATGCTCGCCGCCGACGTTGTCGAAATACACGTCGATACCCTTCGGAGCAGCCTCGCCGAGCGCCTTCACCACCGGCACGTCGCTCTTATAGTCGATCACCGCATCCGCACCGAGCGACTTTACCCACGCGCATTTCTCCGCGCCGCCGGCCGAACCGATCACCGTCATGCCCTTGGCCTTGGCGACCTGTACGACCGTCGACCCAACCGCACCCGCGGCTGCCGACACGAACACCGTATCGCCCGCCTTCGCCTCGGCAACCTGGAGCAGGCCGAAGTACCCGGTCATCCCCGGCATGCCGAGCTGACCCAGGAATGCCTGCGGCGGCACGTCGAGCGGCGGCAGCTTCTGCACCTGCGCGGCCGACACCACCGCTTCGTCGCGCCAGCCCGCCATGTGCAGCACCATGTCGCCGACCTTGATGCCGTCGTCGTTGCTCTCGACCACTTCGCCGACCGCGCCGCCCTGCATCGCCTCGCCCAGCGCGAACGGCGGGACATAGCTCTTCACGTCGTTCATCCGCCCGCGCATGTACGGGTCGACCGACAGCCAGCGATTGGCGATCCGCACCTCGCCGGCGCCGAGCGTCGATTGGTCGAGATCGATCATGGCGAAGTCGGTATGCTTCGGCATGCCTTGCGGACGTGCCTTCAGGCTCCATGCACGGGCCATAAACTTGCTCCTGTCTTGATTATTCGTGTTGCGGGTATGGCGAAACACACACTCAACGCAACCTGCAAAAAGGCCCGGACGTTTCCGCCCGGGCCCCTCCCCGGCTGACATCATGCGACGCCAGCCAACGCTTTCAACCAGTTAGTACGTGGTCGAACCCGACTTGCCGAGCGTGTTCGACGTCGTGCCAGTGGTGGTGCCGCCGGTCGTCGTGCCCGTGGTCGATGCCGTGCCAGTACCCGATGCGGTGCCGGTCGCCGTGCTGCCCGTCTGCGAGCTCGAAGCATAACCGCTGGTGCCGGCATCCTTCTTGTCGCCGCCCGTGCGATCACCGTACTCGAACATCGCCGAGTTGCGCTCTTCTTCCTTCCACGCCGCCTTGGCTTCGTCGGCCGACTTCGACAACGTGACCTTGCCATCGACGGTCTTGATCCAGCGCGACGGGATCGAGTGGTGCACGCCGCCCGCGTCGCGATCGTTCTTGGTCAGCAGGATCCGGTCGCCCTTCACCTTGTCGACCGTGCCGACATGGCTGCCGTCAGACCCGACGACTTCCATATGCTCGGTAACCTGCGACAGCGAACTGCGCTGGCCTTGGCGCTCATTGCGCCACGACGAGAACTCGTTCTCGAACTTCGAGCGGTTCTCGTTGCGATATTCGTCATAGTCGCGGTCGAGCGCCGCGATCTGCGTGCTGCGCCAGCCATGATAATGGTCATCATGCGTGTTCGACGAGCGATTGCCAAACGCACGATTGTCCGAGTTGCCATAGGACCGCTCGTCATAGCGCGCATCGGCTTCGCGGCGACGCTCGGCCTCGTCGTCACCGAACCACGACCGAACTTCGTCGCCTGCGCGTGCGATGAACCCGCGATCGTCATAGTCATAGCCCTGTGGCT
Source organism: Sphingomonas faeni (assembly GCF_003053745.1). Classification (GTDB taxonomy): domain Bacteria; phylum Pseudomonadota; class Alphaproteobacteria; order Sphingomonadales; family Sphingomonadaceae; genus Sphingomonas; species Sphingomonas faeni. Next base: position 276,862 of record NZ_QAYE01000008.1, read on the forward strand.
GGCGACCATAATCACGCCCCTCGTTTCGGCTGCCGCCGCGCGAGGAGTTGCGGTTGTCGTCATCGGCATCGCGGTTGCGACCTACGTCCTCGAAACGGCGACCGTCCGATGCATAGCTGCCATGATATTCGGTATCGCCCGAACCCTGGCTGCGCTGGCCGGTGGACTGCTGGCCATAGCCCTGGCCGGAGCGCTGCTGACCATAGCCCTGCTGCCCGTAGCCCTGCTGGCCATAACCCTGACCCGATCCCTGGCCGTAACGCGACTGGCCATAGCGATCACCGCCCGATGGCTGCGAGCGATCATTGTGGCCGCCATAATAGTCACGACCGCCCTGCTCGCGACCATATTGATCGCCGCGTCCCTGGTCGTCACGCCCCTGATATCCCTGGCTGCGGCCGCTGCGGCTGTCGTCGCGATCATATTCGCCGGCGGCTTCATATTCACGCGCGCTGGAACGACCATAGCCGCCACCGTCTGCGCGGAAATCGCGACCATAGTCGTTCGAGTTCGGCCGACCGTAATAGTCGCCCGACTGGCGATCTCGGGTGTTGCGTTCGTAGACCATAGGAACCTCCTAATTGCTGTCCTGCGGCTGCCGGCCCCGTCGATCGCGGGGTCGTACATTCCGAGGACTACAAGCGCCAAACTGGCGGAATGTTCCTGCGATCGCGGCAGCTTGACGGCGACACGACGCTGCGTTGCGACGACGCGCCGGAGGGAAGTTCGAGCCGTCTCACCAACCCGGTTGCAACGCCCAAATCGAGCCGCTAAGCCACTGATCCTGGCCTATGGCCAACCGCGCGGGGCCGTAGCTCAGATGGGAGAGCGCTGCAATCGCACTGCAGAGGTCAGGGGTTCGATTCCCCTCGGCTCCACCAAGCGGAACTATTTGAAAAGATTTGGTATTGGTCGGTATGCAGCACCCTCGCTGCGGTCAGCGTAATCGCGTTGGTATCGCGCCGGTATCGCAGACACCGCTTTTTGCGGTGTGGTATTGAGGCCATTTCGGCGCCGGTTGATCGAAACCTCTGGTCGGCAACGTTATGGGTTTGCCGCCCCTCTTTTCTAGGCTAGCTTCCCGATGTGGACCCATTCAGCGATCATGCTAACTCCCCCGAAGAATGGGCGGCACTTGGAACAAAATGGGCAGCGGCTGCAGTCGCCTTGCGGGATCAAGGTTTTGGTATTCAAGGCTGGTCGCTAGCTGGATTCGCATGCGAGTGCGTCATCAAAGCTCGCGCAATGAAACACCTTAGGTTGAATGCTTGGCCGTCGCGCACGATGTGTCGACAGAAAGGCTGGGATGCCCTTTACACGCACGACTTGATACGGATCGCGGAACTCGCTGGCATTTCCATCCAGCCGATGGATGCAATTGCTCCTAAATGGAAGGTCGTCATCCAGTGGTCGCGTCATCACATGTATGCTAATGGCTCGGCTGTGACCGACAGAGTTCTGGATGACCTTTATACTGCAAGCCTAGGCGCCGAGGGCGTCCTGCAATGGCTCGAGGAAAAGCTATGAGTGAGGACACAATCTCGCCGGGCATGCTCGTAGCCGGCGCCGAATATCACCGCAGACTGAAAAAGCTGGGCTTGCACCCTGAAGCGCTTATGTGGGCACGCGACCTGAAGCAAAAACAGTATTGCCTAATAATGGTTTGGTCAGGAGTCGATAAATATGGCCCCCTTGCACTTAGTGAATTGCTCTTCTCCGCGTATCGAAAGGCAGTTCTGCCGCGTTCTATTGATCCATTCATAGTTAACGTCTTCAGCTATCAGCAGAACCTAGCCCAGGTATTAGTAGCAGACTGGCCAAAAGACGCGGTAAATTGCTTGTTAGTTGACGGCGTTACGCTGAATGCGGGTGAGTACCAAGACCGACGCATAGCAGAGGAACACGCCGACTATCGCATTCAACGCGATTGGGTTTATACTGCACAAACTAAAAAACGGCCTAGTTACGAAGTTGGACGTGATTGGGAGCGGTTTCAGCGTAACGTCACGTCTATGGCTGCTTAATTGTAGCTGCCCTACTAACTTCGCGAGAATGTCAGGTTCGGCGCTGGTTAGCGCCGCATTCGTTGACCGACAAAGGCAATGATGTTTGCGCCTGAGCAGTAACGCAAATGGGCATCGGTGAACTCGCCCACGGCTGCCCAGAACGCCTCGGTCGAGGCGGTAAACTCGCGCAAATACTCCGGACGAAGGTGGGTATAGCTCGCGCCGGTCCCCTGCTCGCTGTGGCCAGCAGCTGCATCGATCTGCGCTTCGGGCACACCCTGGCGCTTATGCCATGTGTGAATCGTATGGCGCAGCGTGTTGGGCGTACCGATGCCGACCATCTTCGGTCGGCGCTTGGTCTCGCCCAACTTCTTGCGCGGCTCTAGCCATACCGGCTTGCCGTCCGCGTCGAGCGCCTGCCGTGCCAGTCCGAGATCCGGCCGCGCGGCATGTGCCGCGAGCAACACGCCTTCAAAGCCGTTTGCTATGTTCGCCGTCGGCCGCTCAAACCATTCAGCTCCGCCCGCCGCACGCGTTTTCGCTGACGTCGGGGTGCGATACCGGATAACCTTGCCGGTCACACCGTCAAGCCACGGCGCCAGCGTCGGACAGATCGGCACGATGGCGCGGCGCTTGCGGGTCTGCTCCTCGTCGGGCCGAAGAAAGTAGATCAGGCCCTGGCGGATTTGCGTATCGGCATCCAGTTCGAGGATCGCCTCCGTCCGTCCGTGCGTCGACAGGTTGATCACGGCGAACAGATGAATGTGGCGGCGCTGTCCGTCTGCCGCGGCCGCGTCGAGGATAGCCGCGACCTGCTCCGGACTCCATTCGAGCTCTTTCCGCTTCTTTCTTCCCTTCACGTCCTTAATCCGCGGCGCGGCCGTCAGGTGGTTGTTCTTCATTCCCCAGTTGATGGGACCGCGGAGCGCTGCGATGTCTCGCGAGATCGTCGGCGCCGACGCGCCCTGCGCTGACCGCCACGCGATGAAGGCATCGATCAGTCCATTGGTGATGGACAACACCGTCAGTGGCTCTGGCAGCAGACGGTCATGCGGCAACTCCAAACAGGGTGGTTTGCACCGCGCGTGGCGCGTGCGGATTGGTGATGGGGGGCGCGGCGATCGGCGCCGGCCGGGTCGGTGGCGTCCGCCTCTCACGGGGGCGCGCGGGCGGGCGCATCGCGGCTTCGCGCTGCAGCTGCATGTTCGTGTCAGCGATCAGGCGAGCCGGGGGAATGGCGGTTTCCCACCAGACCAGCGTGTCGACGGCATCGGCGAAGCCGACTGTCTCGAAGCAATGCGACATGGCGTCTGCTGCGCGACGTGAGACCTCGGCCACGTCGCTCAACATCTGGCGCCGTTCGTATGGCCATGCACCGCCCAAATCGGGATCGTCGATCCATTCCCCCGCCGGCGCCAGCGCCGCGATGGCGCGCCAGCTGCAGGCGACGGCGAAGGTGACGCGGACCGCCTCGATCGCTGCGGCGCGCGTGATCGACTTTTCAGCGAACAGGGCGCGGTACTGCGTAGCGTTGTCGGCGTGGATCTTGACGGCGACGGCTGCGAGCAGCTCGTGATCGTTGTGCCAACGGGGCCGCATCAGAGCATCCCCAGATTTTGCATGTAGAGTTCGAGGATCGCTTCCTCTTCCTGGAACTCTTCCTTTGCCTTTTTGCGGATCTTACGGATGGCCTCTAAGGTTTTGCCGCTGAACCCCCGGCCCTTGGCCTCGGCGATCACGTCGGCAATATCGCCCGAGATCCCATCACGCTCCTCGTGGAGTCGCTCCAACCTTTCGAGCAGCAGACGCAGCTCTTCAGCGGCCGTCTCCCCGTTGGTCTTGATCGGGTCGGGTGCGTGGCGCTTCTTCGTCTTCGCGCCGCGGGCGGGCGGGATGTACGGCGTTGGGACGTGGCGGGTTTCCCCGCCGGCGCCGCGCACGAGCCGCATCGTCGTGATCGCGTTCACGCTGCGAGCCTTTCGGCGCCGGCGGTGCAGTAGTTGCAGATGACATGGGTCAGCGTGCAGGTTCCGCCGCAAGCGTCGTGACGCGAGCAACCGCAGCTGCGGCAGATTGCCGGGCGACGATCGGCGGGTTCGTCGATCAACTGGTGATAGACGTCGGCGTCGAGCGGGAAGATGCCCCCGAGCACGTCAATCACCGGGCGGTATTTTGAGCGGGCGCCGGGTATCTCCAGCTGCTCCACGGTGGCGAGCGCCTGTGCGACGCTGTCGAACAGCCGGCGCGGCCGGCGGTCGCCGAAGAAGCGCTTAATCTTGATCTCGTAGAGCCGTCGCGCGACCTGCATGCGGGATAAGCCGGACGCTTCGCGGCGGAGGGTGAGATATTGTGCCGGGGTTATCGGCAGGGCCGCGATCGAGACGGCACGATCTGCGACGGGCGTGGGATAGGCGAGCATTTAGGTGGCTCCTTTCAGCGAGCGGCAGGTGCGGGTTGGTGATCGGGGTTGCGGAAGATCCAGCAGCTGGTGGTCTTCTCGGTGAGGCGGCTGTTGACCGGCTTCACGTCGACGAATTTGCGGCGCTTGCTGGTCTTGAGCAGACGTTTCAGCTCGTTCGTCGCGCACGGAAGGCGCAGGCCGGCGTCGGCACAGCGCTTCTCGAAATCGACGAGGCTGATCGCGTGGACATCGGCCGTCCGGCTGTGATCGATGCATGCCGTGCGGTCCGTGTTGATGGGATTGTTCAGGTAGTCGAACCGCTCCCAGAACCATTCGACATGCGCGTGATCGGTTTCGACGGCGCGCTGCCGTTCCTCGAGCATCGTCAGCACGAAGGCCTGCGCCTGCTCGATCTGTGTGTTCGTCAGGTTCGTGACGACCAAGCGCATCGCATCAAGCATCGCGGCGAGCTGGGCGTGGTTCTTCGCCAAGCGTCCGTTGCGAATGCCAGGGTGCCGCAGCATCCTCGCCTCGTGATGCTTGAACGCTTCGCGATAGGCGGTGAGGATCTGATCTTCCCGGCGGACGACGTGAATGATGAAACCGGAGACGTCCTCGACGTCGATCCGCGCCAGCTGCTCGCCTGCAGTCTTGCCGGCGACGCTGAACAGGGTCTTGTCGAAGTGGATCGCCATGATGCGCTCGCGGAGAGCCGGCGAGGCTTCGACGGTGTCGTTCTGCGCCACGACGATCGCGCCGCGGAACGGCGGTTCGAAGGTCTCCATGCCGCCATTGGCGATTGCGCGGGTGCGGACGGCGCGACCGTTATAGGCGGTCTTCAGCTCGTCCCATTCGAACTTGCGTCCGTGGGGCGCGTCCTGTCCGCGGTCGGCCTCGATTAGCACGACGGGCAAGGTCGAGGTGCGCGGCCGGCATGAAGAGATGGACATGGGCGAGCAGAAGCTCGGCGAGGGCGGTGAGTTCAAGGTCAAGACCGCCATCGCGTTCTACCGCCTCGTCTGGAACGGCGTCACCCTGATCGAGATCGATGTGCTCGCCGGTACGCTGATTGTCGATGGCATCGATCGGCGCGCCGAGCTGCGCGCCGCGATCGGCATCTACTGACCCGACGCATCTGACCGCCGGCGGCATCGTGTCGCCGGCGCCCTTTCCAGTTCCAGACGAAAGCCGCTGCCATGACCGACCAAGCGACCCTTAATAGCTCGACCAGCCTCAGCACCATCACCCTCGACGTTCCTCTCGACCGGCCCGGCGCCGAGCCGATCACCACCGTCCGAGTCCGCAAGCCCAACTCGGGCGAACTGCGCGGCTTGACGCTGATGGCGTTGTCGCAGCTCGATTACGGCGCACTCGAAACATTGCTCCCGCGTATCACCATGCCGATCCTGCACAAGGCGGACATCGCCAAACTCGACCCGGCTGATCTCATGCAGCTCGGCGGCGAGGTTAACCTCGTGAGAATGTCGGCCAGCGCGTCATCGCTTAGAACGCGCGGTGCGCCAGTCGTCGAACGTTCCGGTGGATCCTGCCTTGGCGGCAATAGCATGATCGCGCCTGCGACATCGCCACCGAGGCGATCCAGCAAGGCGAAGTCATTGGCAACCGAAACACCCAATGCCGCCGCGGCGCCTTGTCGCTGGTCGGCTTCGGGCAACAATCCCCCGAAGAACGGACGGCAGGCCGCGCGGTTGAAGGGCTCATCGCGTAGCGGCAGGGAGCGGGACAACGGCCTGTTGTCGCCGCTTACCCACGCGGGGTCATATCCAAAGCTCAGATCGCCACCACGATCCTGGGTCAGCAGGCCAACGACATTCTGGTCCCACCACACCACAAGCGCGCGGTCGGTCAACGCTCCAGGCCATCAAGGCTGAACATCAACCCCAGTGCGGCAAGTACCGCCATCGCCTTGCCAAGCTGGATTGTCGGCTTGCCCGCTTCGAGCTCGATTACGAACCGCGTGCCCACGCCCGCTACACCAGCGAGTTCCTCCTGGCGCAAGCCTTGCGCCTTGCGGGCAGCCCGGACTGCGGCGCCGAGTTCATACGTGGTGGCGAAGCTTTTGAATATCATCCTGATCGGGAAGATAATGGATATATGCGCCAGCGCAACCACCATTCTTCCCGATCGGGTATATCAGCGCCGGTGTTCAGTGATGGGAGCGTAAAGATCCCGATCGGTAACATCATCATGAAAACGATCCCGCCCCTCACCTCTCAATCTTCAGTGCCCCTACCAGCCTCAGCGGTTTGACTATTCAACTAACGGCGAGGTGGCGAGGCGCGGTCATCGACTGCATAGACCCATAGTCGCCCGGTCGCGGTGCGTCCGCGGCCTGGGTCGAGCACCGGGACTGGCGTGTCGTCCGCGTGGATCTTGTCGCCTTTCAGCACTTCCTCGCGGATGCGACTGACGATGGGGTCAAGCAGCGCGGCTGCATGACCGACCCAGCCCGCCAGCGTCGAGCGGTCGATGTCCAAGCCTTGGGCCGCCATCATCTCGGACTGCCGATAAAGCGGCAGGTGATGTTCGAACTTCGAGACGACGACATGGGCCAGCGTTGCGAATGTCGCCTTTCCGCGTGCGACTGCCTTCACCGGGGCAGCCGCCTGGACGATCTTCTCACACGTCCGGCAGCTGTATTTCGGTCGGACGTTCCGCACCACGCGCCAGTGCACCGGCAGGACATCGAGCATCTCATGGGCGTCCTGCCCGAGACGGCGTAGCGCACCGCCACAGTCCGGGCATGTGCAGGCGCCGGAGGCGGGTTCGTGGACGACCTCCGCGCGTGGCAGGTGGTCGGGCAACGCACGGACTGGTGCCGGCCGCACGGGCGTGTCTGACAAGACCGCGCCGGTCTCCGGGACTGCGCTCTCGGTTTCCAGTTCCTCAAGTGCGAGTTCGAGCTGGGCGATCTCGCGCGTCAACTTCTCGGAGGATGCGCCAAACTGCATCCGCCGCAGCCGAGCGATCTGTCCACGCAGTGTCTCGATGAGCAGGTCGCGGGCGGCAAGTGCTGCATTGGCTCGGGCGAGCGAGGCCTCCAGCACGGCGATCCGCGCCTCGGCATCAGATGGGGCAAGAGATGCTTGCGACACCTCACTTTCATAGCAGTTCGCGCACTCTCACACGAGCAAAAATGGCGGAAAAGCTATGTTTTCAGCCGGCCAATGTTGGTGCCCATGTCCGCTCTGGGCG
>NZ_QAYE01000009.1 GCF_003053745.1 Sphingomonas faeni
CGATAGTCTCGTCCGACATCACGGCCCCGTTCAAAGAGCTGCCATCAACCCGTTGAACGCTCCGCCTACAAGGCGGCCCTCAGACCGCGCTTACGGAAATCCGCCAATTTTCCTCTACCACTTTTTCCATTCCGTAAGAGAATGAATGCGGAAAGGGACACTCCGTTATCGGGGGCGGGCGAGCAGGCGAGTGTGTTGGTCGGACCATGGGTCTGGGACGATCCGACCTGCTTCGACACTCAACTCAATTTCGGTGCCATCTGGGTGCCATAGAAAGAAGCGAAGTAGAGGATCGCGGATGATCATAGACTCCCACACCCTCGCGCCATCGTGGGTTTGGTTCTCGTCCGAAGCGAGGCACTCGTTGCGTGAGGTCACCCACCACTCGATGATCTGCCGGGTAATGCGGTGCCCCTGATAGGCCGGATCAACAATGGTCTTGCCAATATGCCGGTAAAGAAGGGGCTCTTCCGGCCCCCATGTGTTCATCACTGCGACGAGTTCCTCGCCGTCGAAAGCGCCGACATATTCGGCATCGAAGATGCCACGACCGACGCGAACATCGAGTGCCACAGGCTCGGCAGCAACGGTCGTGATCACACGATTCCATGGACGAGGGAACTTGAACCGATATTCGGCGATGAACTGCGTCTGCGAACTGGACCGGGTGACCATGGGCAGTCCCTACCATTTTCTTGACGCATTACAGAACTGGAGCGATTCGTTCTTAAATGACCAAACGCATCGCCCTCTACACGCGCTTGTCGCATGACTCGCCAAGCGACCGAACCGGCGCGGTGAACTCGTCAGGACTCGAATCTCAACAGACCTTGGGCGAGGCAAGGCAAGACCCACGCGATCATGCCGACCTCGACCACCCCGCCTGCTCCGATCCTCTTCCGGGCACCAGCACTTCTCAAGTGCTTGAAATCTCTCGGGGATCGTCCACGAAACGGTCCCCAGAGAGCATCTGCTACCCCAAACTGCTACGGGAAAATGGCCCATCGTCGGGCCGAAAATCCCGGAAAACCGTCCGTATTGTCGGCGGTGAGGGAGGCTGAGCGCCAGCTTGCCCTCTTGTCGTTTCAAAGCCGGTTCACAAATGAGCTCAACGGATGCTTGCGTCATTGTCGCTTCAAAAGACGCACCCATGGGGTAGATGCTTTAAGAAGGGGAATACTGATGCCATCACTTTACGATAATGCCGTCGCCTCTATTCGAATGGGAGTGGAGGACTATCGGCAGCAGGACACCCAGCGCGATGTCTCGGCAGTGAGAAACTTCTATGCGGGCGTCCTGCTTTTAGCCAAAGAGCTACTCATCCGCAGCGCGCCCAAAGCCTCGCCCGATTTGGTCATTGCTGCCAAAATAAAGTTGTCCCTCAATGCTAGCGGGGATGTGATCGCCGTCGCGGACGGGAAAAACTCGATTGATTATGGCGCGATACATGCACCACTGAAAGAGTTTGGACTTTTGATAGATCGACAGGCGCTGGATGGGCTGCAATCTATCAGAAATGATCTCGAGCATAAGGCTTCGGCTCACTCACCCGCTGTCATCCGATCGGCAATTAGCAGCACCTTCGCCGTAGTCACTTCGCTATTTCGTCAATTAGAGGAAGACCCGGCCACCGCACTCGGTGAAGAGTGGCAGGTCATGTTATCGGAGAAAACGGTTTACGATGGGGAGTTGAAGGCAGCGCGGGACACACTCTCCAAGGTGCGATGGTTCTCTAACAGCATTGAAGGTTCCAAGTTTCGTTGTCTCGAATGCGACTCGCGTCTGATCGCGCAAATGGATGCCGATAACGATGACCAAGCCGCAGTCGCGTTCAAGTGCCGGTCCTGTAGCGCGGAGCCCGATGGCGCGGACCTGATTGAAGACGCGATAGAACAAATGTTCGGCGGCGACGCCTACCTTCGCGCCAAAGAAACCGGTGAAGAAGGTCCAATATATCAGTGCCCTGCTTGTGAACGACAGACCTTGCTCGAAACGGACGAGGCTTGTGCGAACTGCAACGAGCCGATCGATTACGAATCAACCTGTCAGTTGTGTGGCGAACACATCCCGCTGTCCGATTACCTTGATGGTATTGATGGTGGACTTTGCTCCTACCACTCGTGGCAGGCGGACAAGGCGATGCACGACGATTGAGTAGCATGCCCAAGGCTGGGTTTGCCCCTTGAAGATTACATGCAGTGCCGGACATCCACCTGATCGAACGACAACCTACGCACGGCTTCATCGAGTGCATCGACCCGATGGCCGCTACCATAGTTCTCATGGACGGCTGTCCGGGATGCTCCAGTAGTCCACCCGCCAAGAAGCAACGTGATGTCGTGGTCGGTCCGTGCGGCGCGTAGCTCGTCCCTGAAGTTGTGGCGGAACGAATGAAATGAGGTGCGAGTCCGCTGCGCGCCGCAGGCGCGGAGGAACTGCGTAAACCACTTACTGAAAGCGACTGGTCGCGATCCTGTCGATCCTGTCTCGATGTCATCGAATAGCTTTTTCTCTCCAGCCCTTCGTTTTGCCTCGGCGAAGCGGAGCAGCCCGCAGTCGATGAGCATCGGATGGACGGGAATGAGCCGGTCGCTGGCGGTGGTCTTCAACTGCTTATCGGTGCTTCCGACGAGGGACCGCTGGCTTACCACGATACAATCGACGCCATCGACGGCTCGGATGTCGGTGGTATCAAGTTGGCAAATTTCGCCCAGTCGTGCGCCAGTGAACAGAGCGATTAAGGGCACCCAGAACCGCGCGTTGCGCGGTCGCTGATTTCCGACCTTATTATAGCCGCGCTCGCCATCGACGCAGCCACGATAGAGTGGCGCATTGAAGATCGCGTGAAGCTGGTCGCGTTCGAAAGGCAAACGCTTGTCCCGCTTATTGACCGGATCGGGCAGGCGCAGGCCTCGGGCCGGGTTGCGGGCCAGCAGTTCCTCATTGACCGCCCAGTTGAGGAAGCTGCTCAAGTTCGACATCAGCGAGTTGGCGTTTGCCGCGCTGATGATCTTGATGTTGCTGCGTAGGCGCGCGCGCTCAGCCGCCTCGCGCGGCGAAAGCTTGGGAAAAAGCTTTCTTGCGTTGGCGGGAAGAAAACGCAGGACATCGAGCATGTCGCGGCACTGCGCACGCGAGATCGACGCTATCGGGACTGCTTCCCCTATCATGGCGACCGCCAGCTTTCGGCCCGTCTCATACGCTTCCCGAGTGCTGGCAGTCCATGCGTGCGTCGGGTCGTTGATGTAGTTGCTATACGCCTCGGCCAACGTAAGCGGGCTGTCGGGCTGGGCCTGCTCAGCGGGCAACGACGCGATAGGGACCGATATCGCGTGGTTGGCGGGATCGTCGTCCAACGGTCGGATGAGCATTGCATCAATCGGCAAGCCCGCCATCGCGCGGGCATTTTCGATCTCTATTTCGATCCGGGCCTTGACCCCCGGCAATCGGCGCAAGGCGACAGCGAGACTATCGGTGCGCAGCGAACGCCAAATTTCGAGGCGGTTCAGCAGACGCTGAGCGTCAACAGGGATCGTGTGCCGGTAGTAGAGTTTCTGCCCGCGTCGAAGCACGCCATGGGGTAAATCCCGTAGCAGCTTACCGTAGCAAACACCGCCGACAATACGGACGGTTTTCCGGGATTTTCGGCCCGACGATGGGCCATTTTCCCGTAGCAGTTTGGGGTAGCAGATGCTCTCTGGGGACCGTTTCGTGGACGATCCCCGAGAGATTTCAAGCACTTGAGAAGTGCTGGTGCCCGGAAGAGGACTCGAACCTCCACGACCTTGCGATCGCCAGCACCTGAAGCTGGTGCGTCTACCAATTCCGCCATCCGGGCACGGGGTAGGAGGGCGCCTCTAGGGGAGGGTCGCGATGCTTGTCAACACGCCTCTTGCTGGGGCAAGGGGTTATTCGTGATTGGCAGGCTAAACAAAGTGGACGGACGCGCGATGAACGACAAACTGGTGACGCTGATCGGGGGTGGCGGTTTCGTCGGCCGCTATGTCGCACAGGCGCTGCTGGCAACGGGCGCGCGCGTCCGCATCGCGCAGCGCGATCCGCGGCAGGCGTTCTTCCTGAAGCCGCTCGGCGGGCTCGGCCAGACGCAGTTCGTCGGTGCCGACGTCACCAAGCCCGAGACGATCGCGCATGCGGTGCACGGCTCGGACGTGGTCGTGAACCTGGTCGGCGTGCTCGCGGGCGATTTCCAGCGCGTTCAGGCACTCGGTGCGCAGACCGTCGCACAGGCGGCGGCGAAGGCCGGCGTCGGCGCGCTGGTGCACGTCTCGGCGATTGGCGCGGATCCCGAGTCTGCGTCGGCGTACGGCAAGTCGAAGGGGCAGGGCGAGGCGGCCGTGCTCGAGGCGTTCCCAACTGCGACGATCCTGCGACCGTCGATCGTGTTCGGTCAGGAAGACCAGTTCGTGAACCGCTTTGCCGGGATGATTGCCAAGGCGCCGGTGGTTCCGGTGTTGCGCGCAGGCGCGAAGTTCCAACCCGTGTTCGTCGGCAACGTGGCGGACGCTGTGGTCGCAGCGGCGTCCGATCCCGAGACGTTCGGCGGCCAGACCTTCGAGCTCGGCGGCCCCGACATCATCACGATGGGCAATCTCATCCGCTGGATCGCCAAGACAATCGGTCGCAACCCTTCGATCGTCGAGCTGCCGGACTTTGCCGGGGCGCTGATCGCCAAGGGCGGCTTCCTGCCGGGCGCGCCGATCACCAAGGACCAGTGGACGATGCTGCAGACCGACAATATCGTCACCGGCGCCGATGGCCTTGCCGCGTTCGGGATCGAGGCGACGCCGCTGTCGACGGTCGCGCCGGGCTGGCTGGTGCGCTTTCGCAAGGCCGGGCGGTTCGGTCGTCGCGCCGAGACGCATGCGGAAGTCCATGTCGCCTGATCCTGCGCGTGCTACCTACCGCTGACACTGCCCTGACCTACCGCGCCGGAGCTCCCGCTTGACCGAACTTCTCACCGTCATCCTCCTCGGCATCGTCGAGGGGATCACCGAATTCCTGCCCGTCTCCTCGACCGGGCATCTGATCCTCGCGACGCGGCTGCTCGGCTATGACGCGGGGCGCTGGGAAGTGTTCAACGTCGTCATCCAGCTCGGCGCGATCCTCGCGATCGTCGTGCTGTACTGGCGGACGTTCTGGGCGGTCGGCATGGGGCTGTTGAAGCGTGAGACGAAATCCTGGCTGTTCCTGCGCAACCTGGTGGTCGCGTTCATCCCGGCGGCGGTGATCGGCCTTGCGCTGCACAAGCATATCGAGGCGCTGCTCGGGAATGCGGAGGTCGTCGCGATCGCGCTGATCGTCGGCGGCTTCGCGATCCTCGCGGTCGAGCGGTTCGCGCCGCGCAGCGACATCAGCGGCGTGGCGGACATCCCCCTGAAGACGGTAATCGGTATCGGCTTTCTCCAGTGCCTCGCGATGGTCCCTGGCGTCAGCCGCTCTGGTGCGACGATTCTCGGCGCGCTGGCGCTGGGCGTCGAGCGGCGCACGGCGGCCGAGTTCAGCTTCTTCCTCGCGATCCCGACGATGCTGGGGGCGAGCGCGCTCGAACTGCTGAAAAACCGCGATGCGATCGCTAGCGGCGGCGGTGTCGGGCTTGGCGCGATCGCGATCGGCGCTGCGGTGTCGTTCATCGTCGCGCTGCTGGTGGTGAAGTGGTTCGTCGGGATCGTCACCAAGCACGGGTTCGTGCCTTTTGCCTGGTACCGGGTAGCTGCCGGCTCGGCCGCGCTGGTCTGGTTGCTCAGCAAGTAGGTCCATTTCGGTATCAATAAGGCTTGATGAGAATTGTTCTTAGATAATTTGATTGAATTGATCGATTAATACGACAGCAATGCTGGCATAATGGTCGATTTCAAGGTGACAAGCTTCCGATGGCGCAATAACGCGGCTGTCGGAGGCATGTATGGCGAACGATTCGATGCTAAAGTTTGTCGGGCGGGAGCAATCCTATCCGGCAAAGCGCACCGCGGATGAGCGGCAGGAGGATTTCCGTGAGATCGCGCAGCGATACGCGGTCCAGCCTGCCGAGGAGCAGGCCGGGCGCTGTTCGCAGTGCGGCGTGCCCTATTGCTCGGTCCATTGCCCGCTGCACAACCATATTCCCGACTGGCTCAGGCTGACCGCGGAAGGGCGGCTGCGCGAGGCCTACGAGTTGAGCAACGCGACGTCGACCATGCCCGAGATCTGCGGCCGCATCTGCCCGCAGGACCGGCTGTGCGAAGGCAATTGCGTCATCGAATTCACCGGGCACGGCGCGGTCACGATCGGCTCGGTCGAGAAGTTCATCACGGATACCGCCTGGGAGAATGGCTGGGTCGAACCGCTGGTCCCCGGCAAGTCTCGTGGGCAGTCGGTCGGCGTGATCGGTGCCGGCCCGGCGGGCCTGACCGCAGCGGAATATCTGCGCGGGCACGGCTATGACGTCCACGTCTACGACCGCTACGACCGCGCAGGCGGGTTGCTCACCTATGGCATCCCCGGCTTCAAGCTTGAAAAGCCGATCGTCATGCGGCGCGTCGAGCGTCTCAAGGCCGCCGGCATCGTCTTCCACGAAGGCTTCGCGGTCGGCAGCGACGCCAGCCTCGACGATCTCCGCCAGCGCCACGACGCGATCCTGATCGCGACCGGTGTCTACAAGGCGCGCGCAATGGACCTCCCCGGCGGCGGATCGAACGGCGTGGTCGCCGCGCTCGACTTCCTCGTCGCGTCAAACCGCAAGGGCTTCGGCGACGCCGTCCCCGCCTTCGACGATGGCAGCCTCAATGCGGAGGGCAAGGACGTGGTCGTGATCGGCGGCGGCGATACCGCGATGGACTGCGTCCGCACAGCGATCCGCCAAGGCGCCAAGTCGGTGAAGTGCCTCTACCGCCGCGACCGTGCCAACATGCCCGGATCGCAGCGCGAAGTCGCCAATGCCGAGGAGGAAGGCGTCGAGTTCGTCTGGCTGTCGGGCCCACAGAGCTTCGACGGCGGTGACGTCGTGTCGAGCGTCAAGGTCCGGAAAATGCGTCTCGGCGCGCCCGATGCGAGCGGCCGCCGCGCCCCCGAACCCGATCCCGCGGGCGACTATTCGGTGAATGCCGATCTCGTCATCAAAGCACTGGGCTTCGACGCCGAGGACCTGCCGACGCTGTTCGCAACACCGGAACTGGGCGTGAGCCGCTGGGGCACCGTGCTGGTCGATGGCAAGACGCTGATGACCTCGCTCGACGGCGTGTTCGCGGCAGGCGACATCGTCCGCGGTGCAAGCCTGGTCGTATGGGCGATCCGCGACGGCCGCGACGTCGCCGCGACGATGCACAAATGGCTGAAGACCAAGGCGGCCAACGCGAAGGTGGCGGCATGAGCAACGAACAGGGTTACCCGATGATCGATCAACGCGCCCATCTTGCCGAGCACGGCATGTATCGCCCCGAATTTGAGGGCGATGCGTGCGGCGTCGGCCTCGTCGCCGCCACCGACGGTCGCGCGTCGCGGCGCGTCGTGCAGTCTGCGGTCGATGCGCTTAAGGCCGTTTGGCACCGCGGCGCGGTCGATGCGGACGGCAAGACTGGTGACGGCGCAGGCCTGCACATCGACCTGCCGCTGCGCTTCTTCGACGACGCGGTCGCAGCCTCGGGCCACAAGGTCCGGCCGAACCGCCTGGCCGTCGGCATGATCTTCCTGCCACGCACCGATCTCGGCGCGCAGGAGGATTGCCGGACGATCGTCGAGAGCGCGATCATCGAGGCGGGCTACACCATCTATGGCTGGCGCCAGGTGCCGGTCGACGTGTCGGTGATCGGCCAGAAGGCGCAAGCCACGCGCCCCGAGATCGAGCAGATCATGATCGCCGGGCCCTTGCCCGAGGAGCAGGACGCCGCGGAGTTCGAGAAGACACTGTACCTCGTCCGCCGCCGCATCGAGAAGCGCGTGATCGCGGCGCAGATCCAGGGCTTCTACATCTGTTCGCTGTCGTGCCGCTCGATCATCTACAAGGGGCTGTTCCTCGCCGAATCGCTGTCGGTCTTCTACCCGGACCTGTGCGACCAGCGCTTCGAAAGCCGCGTCGCGATCTTTCATCAGCGCTATTCGACCAACACCTTCCCGCAATGGTGGCTGGCGCAACCGTTCCGCTGCCTCGCGCATAACGGCGAGATCAACACGATCCGCGGCAACAAGAATTGGATGCTTAGCCACGAGATCCGCATGGCGAGCCTCGCGTTCGGCGACAATTCGGAGGACATCAAGCCGGTGATCCCCGCCGGCGCGTCAGACACCGCCGCGCTGGACGCGGTGTTCGAGGCGATCTGTCGCTCGGGCCGCGATGCGCCGACCGCCAAGCTGATGCTCGTCCCCGAAGCCGCCAGCCCGGACATGCCGCCCGAGCATACCGCGATGTACCAGTATCTCGCCTCGGTGATGGAGCCATGGGACGGCCCCGCCGCGCTGGCGATGACCGATGGCCGCTGGGCGGTCGCCGGCATGGATCGCAACGCGCTGCGGCCGCTCCGTTATACGCTTACCTCCGACGGCCTGCTGATCGTCGGGTCGGAGAGCGGCATGGTCGTCGTCCCCGAATCGACGATCGTCGCCAAGGGGCGGCTCGGGCCAGGCGAGATGATCGCGGTCGACCTCGACGAAGGTCGCCTGCTCCAGGATCGCGAAGTGAAGGATCGCATCTCGGGCGAGGCGGATTACGCCGCGATGATCGGCGAATTCCACACGCTCGCCGACCTGCCGTCGGTCGAGGACGCGATCGTGCGCTACGACCGTGCCGAGCTCGCACGTCGCCAGGTCGCGGCGGGGCAGACGATGGAGGACATGGAGCTGATCCTGTCGCCGATGGTCGAATCCGCGAAGGAGGCGATCGGGTCGATGGGCGACGACACGCCGCTCGCGGTCATCTCGGACAAGCCGCGGCTGATCAGCCAGTTCTTCCGCCAGAACTTCTCGCAGGTCACCAACCCACCGATCGACCCGCTCCGCGAGCGCCACGTGATGTCGCTCAAGACGCGGTTCGGCAATCTCGCCAACATCCTCGACGTCCGCGACCAGCGCGAGCGCGTGCTGGTGCTCGATTCGCCGGTGCTGACGGGCGAGCATTGGTCGCGGTTGAAGGCGCATTTCGGTAATGCGGTTGCCGAGATCGACTGCACGTTCGACGTCGGCGGTGGCCCGGAGAAGCTCCGCGCGGCGATCCAGCGGATCCGCAACGAGGCGGAGCAGGCCGTCCGGCAGGGCAAGAGCGAGATCTTCCTCACCGACGAGGCGATCAGCGAAGACCGCGTCGGCATCGCCGGCGTGCTCGCGGTCGCCGCCGTGCACACGCACCTCGTCCGCCGAGGCCTACGCTCCTACGCGTCGATCAACGTCCGCACCGCCGAATGCCTCGACACGCATTATTACGCGGTGCTGATCGGCGTCGGCGCGACCACCGTGAACGCCTATCTTGCCGAAGCCGCGATCGTCGATCGCCAGTCGCGCGGGCTGTTCGGCGATCTCGACCTCGCCGAATGCCTCCGCCGCCACCGCGTCGCGGTCGAGGAGGGGCTGCTCAAGATCATGTCGAAGATGGGCATCGCGGTCATCTCGTCGTACCGCGGCGGCTACAACTTCGAGGCGGTCGGCCTGTCGCGCAGTCTCGTGAACGACCTGTTCCCGGGCATGCCCGCCAAGATCAGCGGCGAGGGCTATGCCTCGCTCCACGTCAACGCGACCGACCGCCACGAAGCGGCGTTCGACCCGGCGGTGGCGATGCTGCCGATCGGCGGCTTCTATCGCCAGCGCCACACCGGCGAGACACACGCCTATTCCGCGCAGCTGATGCACCTGCTGCAGACCGCGGTCGCGACCGACAGCTACACCAGCTATCTGCAATTCTCGCGCGGCGTGTCCGATCTGCCGCCGGTGTACCTGCGCGATCTGCTCCAGTTCAACTTCCCCGCGGAAGGCGTGCCGGTCGACCAGGTCGAGGCGATCACCGAAATCCGCAAGCGCTTCGTGACGCCGGGCATGTCGCTCGGCGCCCTCTCGCCCGAGGCACACGAGACGCTGGCGATCGCGATGAACCGGATCGGCGCGAAGGCCGTCTCGGGCGAAGGCGGCGAGGACAAGTCGCGCTTCGTGCCCTACGCGAACGGCGACAACGCCAACTCGTCGATCAAGCAGGTCGCGAGCGGCCGGTTCGGCGTCACCGCCGAATATCTGAATGCGTGCGAGGAGATCGAGGTCAAGGTCGCACAGGGCGCCAAGCCCGGCGAGGGCGGCCAGCTGCCCGGCTTCAAGGTCACCGAGTTCATCGCCAAGCTGCGCCATGCGACGCCCGGCGTGACTTTGATCTCACCGCCGCCGCACCACGACATCTACTCGATCGAGGATCTCGCGCAGCTCATCTACGACCTGAAGCAGATCAACCCGCGCGCCCGCGTTTGCGTGAAGCTCGTCTCGTCGGCGGGGATCGGCACGGTCGCGGCGGGTGTCGCGAAGGCGCATGCCGACGTGATCCTGATCGCCGGCCATGTCGGCGGCACCGGTGCCTCGCCGCAGACGTCGATCAAGTACGCGGGCACGCCGTGGGAAATGGGCCTGTCGGAGGTCAACCAGGTGCTGACGCTCAACGGCCTGCGCGGTCGCGTGCGGTTGCGCACCGATGGCGGGTTGAAGACCGGTCGCGACATCGTGATCGCGGCGATCCTGGGGGCGGAGGAGTTCGGGATCGGCACGCTGTCGCTGGTCGCGATGGGCTGCATCATGGTGCGGCAGTGCCATTCGAACACGTGCCCGGTCGGCATCTGCACGCAGAACGACGCGCTCCGCCAGAAGTTCGTCGGCACGCCCGAGAAGGTGATCAACCTGATGACCTTCATCGCCGAGGAAGTCCGCGACATCCTCGCGCGGCTCGGCGTGAAGAGCCTCGACGACGTGATCGGGCGCACCGAATTGTTGCGGCAGGTCAGCCGCGGGGCTGAGCATCTTGACGATCTCGACCTGAACCCGATCCTGGCGAAGGTCGATGCGGATGATTCGCAGCGCCGGTTCTCGCTCTCGACCTTCCGCAACGAAGTCCCCGATAGCCTCGACGCGCAGATCATCAAGGACGCGTCCGCGGTGTTCTCGCGCGGCGAGAAGATGCAGCTGACCTATTCGGTGCGCAACACGCACCGCGCGGTCGGCACGCGGCTGTCGAGTGAGATCACGCGGAAGTTCGGCATGTCGACGCTGGCGGACAACCACGTGACGATCCGTCTGCGTGGGTCGGCGGGGCAGTCGCTCGGCGCGTTCCTGTGCAAGGGCATCACGCTCGAAGTGTTCGGCGATTCGAACGACTACGTCGGCAAGGGGCTCTCGGGCGGCACGATCATCGTTCGCCCGGCGGTGAGTTCACCGTTGGCGAGCCAAGACAACACGATCATCGGCAACACGGTGCTTTATGGCGCGACATCGGGCCGGCTGTTCGCGGCGGGGCAGGCGGGCGAGCGCTTCGCGGTCCGCAACTCGGGCGCGATCGTGGTCGTCGAAGGCTGCGGCGCGAACGGGTGCGAGTACATGACCAACGGCATCGCCGTAGTGCTCGGCGGGGTCGGCGCGAACTTCGGTGCGGGCATGACCGGGGGGATGGCGTTCGTCTACGATCCCGATGGCGTGTTCGCGAAGCGGGCTAACCCCGAGAACATCACCTGGGACCGCGTGAAGTCGCTCCACTGGGCGGACGTCTTGCTCGATCTGGTCCGCGATCATGCGGATCACACCGACAGCAAATGGTCGAAGGGCCTGCTCGAGGACTGGGACCGGGTGGCGGGCCATTTCTGGCAGATCGTGCCGAAGGAAATGCTGACTCGCTTGTCGCACCCGCTGGACGACAGCGCGGAACTGGTCGCGGCGGAATAACCCCCACGCACGAGCTCCCCCCCGGTGAAGGCCGGGGCCCAATTGGAAAGTTCGCAGTAACGAAGCGCCGTCCTCCGTTAGCGACGTCCCCCAATTGGGCCCCGGCCTCCGCCGGGGAAGTTTAGTATGGAGCAGGGAAGTAGATTTGTTCGCGCAGAGGCGCAGAGGACGCGGAGGGGGTTTCGCCCGGAACGGGCTACTTGCACTCCAACGCGCGTTGCTGAAATGCACGCTTCGCGGCGTACGCAACACCTCCGCGCTCTCCGCGCCTCTGCGCGAAACCAAATCTTCTTACTCGACGACCAACCCGCGCTAGTGACACACCCGCCCCCCACCGCCTAAACGATGGGCATGTGGCAGCTTTATCAATTCCCCCTGTGTCCCTTTTCGCGAAAGGTGCGCCTGCTGCTGGGCGAGAAGGGGGTCGGCTACGAGCTCGTCCGCGAATCGCCGTGGGATCGCCGCGACGAGTTCATGGACATGAACCCCGCCGGCCAGACCCCGGTGATGGTCGACGCGTCGCGCGGCGTCGCCCCGCTGATCGATTCGATGGCAATCTGCGAATTCTTCGAGGAAACCGTCGAAAAGGCGGCGATGATCAACGGCACCGCGACCAACCGCGCCGAGATCCGCCGGCTGGTCACGTGGTTCGACACGCATTTCTACCGCGACGTCACCGGACCGCTGCTCCACGAACGCATGGTCAAGCGCCTCGCGCACCGCACGGCGCCCGACGCGAAGGGCCTGCGCGAGGCGATGAAGGCCGCGGTCGGGCATCTCGACTACATGGATTACCTGCTCGATCACCGGAACTGGCTTGGCGGCGCAACGATGAGCCTCGCCGATCTCGCCGCCGCCGCGCAGATCTCGGTCACCGATTATCTCGGCGGGATCGACTGGAAGGGCCACGACCAGACTGCCCGTTGGTATCGCGGCTTTAAGAGCCGTCCGAGCTTCCGCCCGCTGCTATCCGAGCGGATGGAGCTGATCTCACCCCCGGCACACTACGATAATGTCGATTTCTGAGCTGATCGCGTATCCGGATTTCGAGAAGGTCGACATCCGCGTCGGCACGATCGTCGAGGCCGAACCCTTCCCCGAAGCACGCAAACCCGCGATCAAGCTGCGGATCGATTTCGGCGACGAGATCGGCATAAAGCGTTCGTCCGCGCAGATCACCGAGCATTATACGCCGGAAACTTTGGTCGGCCGTCAGGTCGCCGCGGTCGTCAACTTCCCGCCGCGCCAGATTGGCCCGATGATGTCCGAAGTCCTGACGCTCGGCTTCCCCGATGCGGATGGCAAGGTGGTCTTGATTTCGCCGACTGCTGGCGTCCCCAACGGCGGGCGGCTGTTCTGACCACGCTGTCATCCCCGCGGAGGCGGGGACCCATACTGGCTAGCCTGTCGACTAGAACCGCCGATCCCCGAGGATATGGATCCCCGCCTGCGCGGGGATGACGATGCTTGGGGAGGGGAGGGCCGACAAACCGATCAGCGTTCGCAGCCCCCAAACCCCTTACTGGCGCAGGTCGTTCTGCGTGATCGGCACGATCTTCACCTCGACGCGACGGTTTGCAGCCCGCCCGGCATCGGTGTCGTTCGACGCGATTGGCTGCGTCTTGCCGTAACCACGCGTACCGATACGTGCCGCCTGCACGCCGTGGCCCGACAGATAATCCGCGACCGACCGCGCACGGCGCTCCGACAGCGTCTGGTTGTATGCATCGCTGCCGGTCGAATCGGTATGGCCGTACACGTCGACATAGGTCTGGTTGTACTGCGCCAGCGTATCCGCGACCTGGTCGAGCGTCCGCTGGAACTGCGGCTGCACGTTGGCGCTGTCATACGCGAAGGTGATGCCCGACGGGATGTTGAGCACCAGATCGTCGCCCTGGCGGATCACCTGCACGTCGGTGCCCGCGGTACGCGCGCGCAGGTCGCGCTCCTGCTTGTCCATGTACGCGCCGATGCCCGCACCCGCGAGACCACCGATGCCCGCGCCGAGCAGCTTCTCGGTCCGGTCATGCCGACCACCGACCACGTCGCCGAGCAGATAGCCGCCAAGCGCACCGCCGATACCGCCCAATGCGGTCTTCGAAATCGTCTGGCGACCGGTCTCCGGATCGGTGGTGCAGCCGCTGGTGGCGATCAGTGCCGCGATTGCAGCGCCTGCGAACATCTTGGTTTTCATAGATAATCTCCCTGAGACATGACTAATGACGGCTTCGCGCCCGATATGCCCGATAACCCGGTGTCGCGACGATTGTTCCGCCTGCGCACTGAACCGAGCCTGACCATCTTCGCGTTCCGATGTCGAGTATGCGCAAGCCAGTACGTAAGGACGGTTGTGCGACGGACCGTTGTCCTGCAAAGAGCGCCTGAGCCAATGGCACCGCTTCCCCCCTTCCCCTGGATCGACGTCGCGATCATCCTCGCGCTCGTCGCGTTGAACGGCGTGTTCGCGATGAGCGAACTCGCGATCGTCTCCGCGCGGAAAGCGCGGCTCGAGGCGATGGCGCGCTCGGGCAAGAAGGGCGCGCGCGCCGCGCTCGTGCTCGCCGCCGACCCCGGCAAGTTCCTGTCGACCGTCCAGATCGGCATCACGCTGATTGGCATCCTCGCAGGCGCGTATTCGGGCTCCAGCCTCGGCATGCCGACCGCCGCGCGGTTGCAGGCCTGGGGCCTGTCCGCGTCGACTGCGGAGACCGCCGGGTTCGCGATCGTCATCGGCCTCACGACATACGCGTCGCTGATCATCGGCGAGCTCGTCCCCAAGCAGTTCGCTTTGCGCGCGCCCGAGGCGATCGCGTCGTTCATGGCGCCGGTGATGCGCTGGCTCGCGATCGGCACCGCACCGATCGTCTGGGTGCTCGATTCGACCAGCGCCTTGATCTTCCGCGCGCTTCGGCTCAACCGCGAGTCGGAAGAGCACGTCACCGCCGAAGAGCTCCACATGATCGTCGCCGAGGCGTCGAAGTCGGGGATCATCGAGGAGCATGAGCGGTCGATCATCTCGGGCGTCGTCCGCCTCGCGGATCGCCCGGTGCGCGAAGTGATGACGCCGCGGACCGAGATCGACTGGCTCGACTGCGACTGGGGGCCCGACGAGATTCGCGAGACGCTGCTCGCATCGCAGCACACCCGCCTGCCGGTCGGCGAAGGCTCGATCGATACGGTCAAGGGCGTCGTCCAGGCGCGCGACATCGCCGCCGCGCTGTTTCGCGGCGAGCCGATCGACCTGCGCGCACTAATGCGGAAAGCGCCCGTCGTGATCGACCAGATCGACGCGATGGACGCGCTGCTGGCGCTCCGCGAAGCCGAAGTGCCGATGGCGCTGATCCACGACGAATACGGTCATTTCGAAGGCATCGTCACGCCCGCCGATCTGCTCGCGGCGATCGCCGGCGAGTTCAAGTCGGACTCGGATCCGGACGATGCGCCTTCGGTGGTGGTCCGCGACGACGGTTCGTTGCTGGTGGCGGGGACGATGGCGGCGGATTCGCTCGCTGACCGGCTCGGCATCGACCTGCCCGAGGACCGCGACTACGCGACCGTCGCCGGGCTCGCGCTGTCGGTGTTCCGTCACCTGCCGGGCGAGGGCGAGAGCTTCGTCGAACAAGGCTGGAAGTTCGAGATCGTCGACCTCGACGGCCGCCGCATCGACAAGCTGCTGGTGAGCGAAGTCTGAGGGCTTAATTAACTGTCGAGGAAGGTACTCCCGGATCTACCTTGGGGAGCACCACCCCGGCGAAGGCCGGGGCCCAATTGGCAAGGCTGCAGTAACGAAGCGCTACCCTAGTTTACGATGTCCCCCAATTGGGCCCCGGCCTCCGCCGGGGTGGTGGTCAATTGGGAGACTTGTTTCCTACTTGAGGACTCGTTTCTCTCACGCCGGGGACGTGCTGAGCTCCACCGTCCGTTCGTACTGAGTAGCCGCTGAGCTTGTCGAAGCGGCGTATCGAAGGACAGGTTGGCGCGCGGAACTCATGCTTCGATACGAGCTCTCGATATGCTCCTGACGGAGCTACTCGGTCTCTACTCAGCACGAACGGGGAGGGGAGGGCGGCGGGAGACCGTTAGGCTACATCCACTTTTTACTGACCGGTGTCGGCCGCCGGCTTCGCATCAACCGCCGGCGTCGCGACCTCCGGAGCCTCCATCGGCACCTCCGAAACCGGCCTAGCCCCAGGTTCCAGGTCGCTCGGCACGAACGGCACCACGCTCGGCGGCGGCCCCGACATTCCCGCCGGATCGCCTTCGACGCGCCCGTGGAGGTGGTCGATCTCCGCCTGCCGCCGGTTGAGATAGAATGACCGCGTCGCCGCATACGGATCGGGCGAATTGTCGTGCAGGTCCTTCAGCGTCTGATCGAACTCAGATCGGTGATCGAGCGCACCCAGGATACCCGCGGGGATCGCGTACGCCGTGCTGGTGAACGGCTTGCCGATGGCGACCGGCAGGATCAGGCGATCGACCGCACCGCCCAGCAGGTCGCGGATTGTCGTCGGTCCGACCAGCGGCAGGAACAGGAACGGTCCGTTCTTGACGCCGTAATAGCCGAGCGTGTTGGCGAACCCGTTCGACCGCCGTGGCAGGTGGAACGGCTTCTTCTTGGCCATGTCGAGCACGCCGGCCACGCCGATCGTCGTGTTGATCGCGAACCGCCCGACCGTCTCCGCGGCCTTGCCTGGCTTGAACTGGAGCAGGAAGTTCAGGAAGACGATCGGCTCGCGCAGATTGTAGAGGAAATTGTGGATGCCGCGTCGAATGGGGCTCGGCACGGTCTTCTTGTAGGTCCGCGCGACCGGGCCGATCACCGCGTCGTCGACCTTCTGCGTCACTGCGAACGATTCGGCATTGACCGCGCGCAGCGGATCGCCCGCAGTTTCCTTGCGGCCGGTGACGATAATGTCGTTGGGCGTCCGCTGGGCGGGCGGAGTCCCCAACGGAGCGGGACCGACTGGCGGAATGTCCTGCGTCGGCAGCCCCTGGGCGAAAATCTCGATCGCCGGAAGCGACGCGGCCAGCGCAAGCGGCGAGACCGCCATCGCCGCGACTGGCTGGAAGTCATCCGCGAACGGCGACACTACCGCGCCGGGCAGCGCCACGCTCGCACCGACGCCGGGCAACGCTATCGGCGCGGCCGCCACGTGAACGGGGGCAGCCGTCAACAGCATTGCGCTCATCGTTACCAGCATGTGCACTCATCGCCCTGTTATCGGCCGCTCTCCTACATCGAGATGCGACGCGCCTGACATGCCCGTCGGCGCGCGTGGAGCATAGAGCCAATCGTCATCCGCGGGTGCGGATCGAGGTTAACCGATCGCGCGATGCCCCGTCCCGATCCGTCTGGAGCGAAGGCGTAGCTCAGAGCTTGCCGAACACTGCCTCGAAGCCGGCCTTGTCGCCAGCCGCCAGCAACCGCGCCTGCTCGATCCAGCGATCGCGACCCATCCGCCCGGTAAAGTTGCCAAGCTGCGCGTCGATGCGCTGCGCCTCGCTGTCCGACAGCGCTGCCATCTCGCCCACTGTCGAAACGCCGAGCGCGCCTAGCTGTGCGGCAACCTTCGGCCCCAGCCCTTTCAACTGCGTGACGGGCCCGTCCGCATAGGACGGCGCCGGTGCTGCCGGTGCGATTGGAGCGTCTGCAGGCGGCGCTGCGGGTGCGAGAGCGGCAGTTTCGGTCGCCGGACTCGCCACCAAGGGCGACGCAGCGGCGATCGGTTCGTCGGCCAGACGATCGGGCGTTTCCACCACGTCGTTATCGCGCGAAACCGGCGCTTGTTCGGGGGCACCGCTTACGGGCGGTAAAGGCCGGGTCTGCTCCGGCCGGGTCGGTTCAGGCCGGGGCGGGGCAGGCTGTGGCGAAGCGGGCGGCGGAGCGATGGGAACGGGCGCGCTTTGCGTTTGCGCTTGCGATTGCTCCGTCTTGCGCTCCTGAACAGGCTTTGCCGAGACCGGCTCGGGCGGAACGCCAGCCTCCTCCGCGTTGGCGATCACGTCGTGCACGGCCTTGGTGCGGCTACGCTTGGCCCGAATGCCCCAGATCAGGCCGATCACGACCAGGATCGCCACCACGGCGATGATCGTGAAGTGGATCGCCGTCAGCGTGGCGATGCCGTCGGGCAGCAGGCTCAGGCCCGAGGCGGAGGTCGCGGAAGTTTCGTTCATTCCCATACCGTAGCGTCACCCGCGAAGGGCGGCGAGACCTAATTGGCCAGGCGGACTTGTCTGATCCTCCCCCGTCAGGGGGAGGTGGCACCGAAGGTGACGGAGGGGGAGGACACGGAACAGAGGTTGCCCTTTCCTCCCTCTCTGTCTGGCAAGCGCCAGCCACCTCCCCCTGGCGGGGGAGGATCAGGCGTGCATCACCCGCGCGCGATCTCGCGCCAGCCGATATCGCGGCGGTAGAAGCCCTCCGCAAAGTCGATCGCCTCGACCGCGCGATACGCGTTCGCCTGCGCCGTCGCGACGGTGTCGCCGGTCGCCGTCACTGCCAGTACGCGTCCGCCCGATGCGACCAGCCCTCCGTCCTCAAGCCGCGTGCCTGCGTGGAACACCGTGCCGCCCGCAGCCCGCGCGGAATCCAGTCCGACGATTGATCCGCCGGCCTTGGGGGTCCCCGGATACCCCTCCGCCGCCATCACCACCGCCAACGCGGTCTCGTCGCTGAACTGCGCCGCGGGCATCTCGCCGAGCCGCCCCTCTGCGGTCGCCAGCATCGTCGCCAGCAGGTCGCCCTGGAACCGCATCATCAGCACCTGCGTCTCGGGATCGCCGAACCGAGCATTGTACTCGATCAGCTTTGGTCCTTGCGGCGTCAGCATCAGCCCCGCGTACAACACGCCCGAGAACGGCATGCCTTCCGCCGCCATCGTAGCGACGGTCGGCGCGACGATCTCGTCGATCGCGCGCTTCTCCAGCGCCGGCGTCAGCACGAGCGCAGGGCTGTACGCGCCCATACCGCCGGTGTTCGGCCCGGTATCGCCTTCGCCAACGCGCTTGTGATCCTGCGCGGAGCCGAACGGCATCAGCGACACGCCGTCGGTCAGCACGAAGAGGCTCGCCTCCTCGCCCTCCAGGAATTCCTCTATCACCGCCTCGGCTTCCCCGTCCGCGAACAGCGCGTCGAGCGCGGCATCGGCCTCGGCCGCGCTGAACGCGATGACGACGCCTTTTCCTGCCGCGAGCCCGTCCGCCTTAATGACCACCGGCAGCGAGAAGGTGCGGACGAGGGCGATATCCGCCTCTTCGCGGCTCTTCACGCGGACATAGCCCGCAGTCGGGATGCCGGCACGCAGGCACAGGTCCTTGGTGAAGCCCTTCGACCCCTCCAGCTGCGCTGCCGCCTTCGACGGTCCGAACACGGGGATGTCCGCCGCGCGGCACGTGTCCGCCAGCCCATCGACCAACGGCGCCTCGGGCCCGATCACCACCAGCCCGACGTCATGCTCGCGCACGAACGCGACGACGGCGGCGTGATCCGTCGCATCGAGCGGCACGAGCGTCGCAACGCGCGCGATCCCGGGGTTGCCCGGCGCGGCATACAGCGTATCGAGGCCGCGAGATTGCACCAGCTTCCACGCGAGCGCATGTTCGCGCCCCCCCGAGCCCAGCAGCAGGACGTTCATGCCCGATCCCTTTTCCGATGATGTGTCCAGCGACATGGGGCGGCTGGTAGCCGAGCCGGTCGCCGGCGACAACGCACTCGCCATGTCGGTCGGCGAACTCGCCTTCAAGCTGAAGCGGATGGTCGAGGGCGAATTCGGCCATGTCAGGCTGCGCGGCGAGATCTCGGGATGGAAGCGTGTCGCTTCCGGGCATTGCTATATGTCGCTCAAGGACGACCAGGCGGTGATCGACGGCGTCATCTGGAAGGGCAACGCGTCGAGCCTCGCCTTCGTCCCGCAGGACGGCATCGAGGTGATCGCGACCGGCAAGCTCACCACCTATCCCGGCCGCTCGAAATACCAGATCGTCATCGAACGGATGGAGCTGGCGGGCGCCGGCGCGCTGATGGCGCTGCTGGAGAAACTGAAGGCCAAGCTCGCGGGCGAGGGGCTCTTCGACGGCACGCGGAAAAAGCGGCTGCCGTTCATGCCGAAGGTGATCGGCGTCGTCACCTCTGGCACCGGCGCGGTAATCCGCGACATCCTCCACCGGCTCGAGGATCGCTGCCCGACCCACGTCATCGTCTGGCCGGTCAAGGTGCAGGGCGAGGGTTCCGCCGCGGAGATCGCCGCCGCGGTCCGCGGATTCGACGCGATTCAGCCCGGCGGCCCGGTGCCGCGCCCAGACCTCGTGATCGTCGCGCGCGGCGGTGGCTCGGTCGAGGATCTCTGGTCATTCAACGAGGAGGTCGTAGTCCGCGCAGTCGCCGCCTGCACGATCCCGATCATCTCCGCCGTGGGGCACGAGACCGATACCACCTTGTGCGATTTCGCCGCCGACCTGCGCGCGCCGACGCCGACCGCCGCGGCCGAAATCGCGGTGCCGGTGCTCGCCGACCTGCGACTGACGATCGACAGTCACCGCAACCGTACCGAGCGCTGTGCGCGGCGTCATGTCGAGCGCGGTCGCGAGCGGCTCGATGCGCTGGCGCGCCTGCTGCCGAAGCGCGACCAGTTACTCGGGCCGCAACGCCAGCGCGCAGACGATTTCGGCCAACGGCTGGACCGCGGGCTCGAGCGGCGGCTGACCCTTGCGCGCGGCAGTCTCGATCGCTCGGGCGCCGCCCTGCGTCCGGCAACGTTGGAGCGCAAACTCGAAGCCAAGCGCGCGCAGCTCGATGCGACGTGGCGCCTGGTCCAGTCGCTCAACCCCGACGCGATCCTCGACCGCGGCTATGCCCGCGTCACCGCGCGTCCCGGTGGCGAAACGCTCGCCTCCGCCAAGTCGGCGCGTGACGCAGGAACACTCACCCTCCACTTCCGCGATGGCGTGGTAGACGCGGTAACGGACACCGGCCTTGAGCGCCCCGCCGCCAAAACCTATGCTGCCCCCAAGGCAAAGCCAGCGCCCGACGCGCCGCCACGCCAGCCCACCTTGCTATAAAAGAAGACCCGCAATGCTGATGTCCAACTCCGACCGCGCCGCACGCCTGCACTATATGGCCAACGGTTTCCGCGTGCTCAGCCCCGGCGACCACGTCGCCTGCGCCGCCACCGGCCACCGCATCGCGCTCGAAGACCTGCGCTATTGGAGCGTCGCGCGCCAGGAAGCCTACGCCACCGCCGCCGCCGCCAGCGAAGCGATGGCGCCACGATGATCCGCGCGGCGGTGCTCGTCTTGCTGGCTGCATCCGGTGCCGCCGCCCAGCAAGCACCGCTCTCGAATACCGCGTCCCAGTCCGCCTTCCGCTGGACCGGCACGCTCAGCCAGGGCGGGCTGATCCTCGGCACCGCGCCCACCGATACCCGCACGCTCATGCTCGACGACAAGCCGGTCGCGCTCTCCCCCGACGGCCGCTTCGTTGCCGGATTCGACCGCGATGCAGCGCCGCAAGCATCGCTCGTCGCAACACTCGCCGACGGTCGAAGAGTCACGCAAAGTCTCGCGATCGCGCCGCGCGCATGGCGGGTCGAGCGCCTGAACACCCTCCCGAAATTCCCCGCGCCCGACCCGGTCTTCGCCAAGCTCCGCCCGCCCGAACTCGCGCAGATCGTCGCCGCCCGCGCGCGCAATACCGACGCGCAAGGCTGGCGGCAGTCCTTCGCATGGCCCGCTACCGGTCGCATCTCCGGCCTGTTCGGATCGCAACGCGTCTACAAAGGCGAACCCGGTAGCTATCATTCAGGCACCGACATCGCCAAGCCAACCGGCACGATCGTCACCGCTCCCGCCGACGGCGTCGTAATCCTCGCTGCGGATCACCCCTTCACGCTGGAGGGCAACCTCTTGATGCTCGACCACGGCATGGGCCTCAACAGCGCCTTCCTGCACCTATCCCGCATCGACGCGAAACCCGGCGATCACGTCCGCCAAGGTCAACCGATCGGCGCCGTCGGCATGACCGGCCGCGCCACCGGTCCCCACCTCCACTGGGCATTGCGCTGGAACGACGCCAAGCTCGACCCAATGCTGGTGGCGGGTGTGATGCGTCCGTAGGTGACGAGCGCTCAGTTCAGGCGCTTCGCCTTCACACTTGGCTGGCCGCCCACGCTCAGCCTAAAACTCCCCAAGGCTCCGCGCTTGATGACGACTTTATCGTTTGCCCGTGGACGCCGCGCGATTGTGTAATCATCCGTCTGGATCCATCGCGCGCCATCGGCCAATTGGAAACTCCATCGGCCAGCGCCGTCTACCGACGCGCCGGCGAGAGTCGTCTCGATCTGCGGCAGGTCGTTGCCGTTGCCGAACAAGCCGGTATCGGGCAGCGTGATCCCGAACAGATTTCGGCGCGTTTCGCGAACCTGTTGCTGGTCGATGACGACGACCGCTTGATCGGCCTCCGCGGTATCCAGCGCCGCCACTGAGTGATCGAAGCAGGCCAGCCGCGCCAGTGGCTCGGTCACGGTGCGGCATTGCGTAACGGCAACCAGCAGCGGGGACCGCTCCGCCTTGCGCGGCTTGGATGCCGCGGCCGCCGGATGCAGCGCCATGATCATCAAGCTTGAAATTGCCAAAATCGTGATCCGCATGAGCGTCCTACATCGTTAGCGAGAAGCGTCGGAATAGGCAGCGCCGGCCGGAGCGGCAAGTCCATCACATGCAGCATTCCGTTACGGCATCGTCCCGAAATTGTGGCCATTGGGTAACATAACTGTCGTAATGCGACGAGTGGCAGCGATCCTGTACTTTTCTTTTGGACAAGGCAGCTCTGACTTGCGAAATCGCCGCCAGCTGCGGTCGGGCGACCGCACAATAGATCGTATCGGCCGGAAACGTTCGCTGATATTAAAGGGATAGACCACCATGCGAAACCATATGTTTCGAGACTGCCTGCTCGCGTCGACGATGATCGCGGGCGCCGTGACTGCATTGCCGGTCTACGCGCAGACCACCCCAGCACCCGCACCGCAGGGCACGACGAGTGACGACGGTGCAGCATCGACCACGCCGGCGATCTCCAACACGCCTAGCCAGGATCCCGCAGCCGCCGGCACCGCGGGCGGCGGCGATATCGTCGTCACCGGTTCGCGCATCTCGAACCCGAACTTGACGTCGGCGAGCCCGATAACGGTCGTCAATGCTGCAGACATCAAGCTGCGCGGCGCGACGCGTATCGAGGACGTACTCAACAGCCTGCCGTCGTCGTTCGCGACGCAGACCTCGTCGGTATCGAACGGTTCGACCGGTACCGCGACGATCAACCTTCGCAACCTCGGTGAATCGCGCACGCTGGTGCTGGTCAACGGCCGCCGCCTGATGCCGGGCAACCCGTCGTCGAGCAGCACGGCCAGCGCCGCTGCCGACGTCAACATGATCCCGGCCTCGCTGTTGAAGCGCGTCGACGTGCTCACCGGCGGCGCGGGTTCGGTCTATGGTTCGGACGCCATCGGCGGCGTCGTCAACTTCGTGCTCGACACCGATTACGAAGGTTTCAGCGTCGATACCTCGGGCGGTATCTACAACCACAACAACCGCAGTGAGCGCTTCCAGGCACTGTCGGCGGCGAGCGGCAACCCCGCCCCGAGCGGCCAAGCGTTCGACGGCACGCAGTTCGACATCAACTTCAAGGTCGGTGCCGGCACCAGCGACGGTCGCGGCCATGTCGTCGGCTACGGCGGCTACCGCAAGATCGGCGCGATCCTGCAGGGTTCGCGCGATTACAGCTCGTGCGGCCTGAACACCCCGGGCGCCGGCGGTAATGACTATGTCTGCGGTGGATCGCCAACCGCGTTTCCGGCCAACTTCACGCTGGGCGATGCGAGAGAGGGCGGTCCGCCGACCGGTTACACGCTGAACTCCGCAGGTCAGCTCGTGGCGGGGCGTACGCTCTACAATGCCAACCCGCTGAACTACTACCAGCGTCCCGACAAGCGCTACACGGCTGGCTTCCTCGCCAATTATGAAGTCAGCAAGGCGTTCAAGCCTTACGCCGAATTCATGTTCATGGACGATCGCTCGACCGCCCAGATCGCGCCATCGGGTAATTTCAGCAACACCACGGTTCTGAACAGCAACAATCCGTTCCTGTCGGCGGCTCAGCGGGCGACCTTCTTCCGCGACACCAATCTGGTTCGGGATGCGAACGGCAACGTCATCAACCTGACGAACCCCGATGGTACTCAGTATCAGCAGGCGAGCGTCCAGATCGGTCGTCGCAACGTCGAGGGCGGCGGTCGTCAGGCCGATCTCCGTCACACCCAGTATCGCTTCGTTGCGGGTGCACGCGGCGACATCGACAAGGGCATCTCGTACGAAGCGTACGGCCAGTTCGGCAGCACCGTGTTCAACCAGGTGTATCGCAACGAGTTCTCGGTTTCGCGCACGACCCGCGCACTCGACGCGATCACCGACACACGTCCGGGTTCGGCCACGCTTGGCCAGGCGGTTTGCCGCTCGGTCGTCGACGGCACCGATCCGAACTGCGTCCCGCTCAACATCTTCGGTTCCGCGGGCATCACCCCGGCGGCACTGGGTTATGTCCAGACCCCAGGCTTCCAGTCGGGCGAGAACAAGGAAAAGGTCGTCAACGCGTCGATGACCTTCAAGGGCGGTGAATATGGCGTCCAGTCGCCGTTCGCCAGCGAAGGCATCGCGCTGAACGTTGGTGGCGAATATCGCAAGGAGTCGCTCGTTCTCGAAGTCGACAATGCCTTCCTGAGCGGCGATCTCGCCGGCCAGGGCGGCGCGACGTTGCCGATCCGTGGCAGCTACGACGTGAAAGAAGTGTTCGGCGAACTTCAGGTTCCGCTCGTCAGCGATCGCCCGTTCTTCAATGAACTGACGGTCAATGGCGGCTACCGCTATTCGAGCTACAGCACGGCGGGTTCGGCGAACTCGTACAAGGGCGAGATCGTCTGGGCGCCGATCTCCGATATCCGCTTCCGCGGCGGCTATAACCGCGCGGTCCGTGCTCCGAATACGCAGGAACTGTTCGCAACCCAGTCGGTGCAGATCGACGGTGCAACCGATCCTTGCGCTGGTCCGCGCGTCAATGGTCTCGTCAATGGCAATACGGCTGCACAATGTGCGCTCACCGGTGTCGCGGCAAACCAGTTCGGTCTGGTTCAGCCAAACGAGTCCGAGCAGTATAACGGCCTGCTGGGCGGCAACCCGAACCTGAAGCCCGAAAAGGCCGACACGTTCACCGCTGGCGTGATCCTGCGTCCTTCGTTCCTGCCGGGCTTCAACCTGTCGGTCGATGGTTTCCGGATCAAGCTGAAGGATCGGATTGGCGTCATCGGCGCGGATACGACCATTGCACAGTGCCTTGCGACCGGTGATCAGGCGCTCTGCAGCCTGATCAAGCGCGGTACCAACGGTACGCTGTTCCAGGGTACGAGCGGTTACATCATTGATACCAACGTCAACGCTGGGTCACTCTTGACTCAGGGCATCGAGACGTCGGCCGGGTATACCTACCGTTCGGACAGCATCGGCACGATCGGGCTTTCGTTCAACGGCACGTACGTCGACAAGTTCACGTCGGACAAGGCCGGCGCGAAGTTCGACTGCGCGGGCCTGTACGGCGCACAGTGCGGCTACCCGATGTCCAAGTGGCGTCACCAGGCTCGTATCTCGTTGACCACGCCGAACGGCATCGGTCTGTCGGGTAACTGGCGCTATCTGTCGGCCACCAAGTTCGAGCGTACCAGCAGCGATGCCGATCTTGCGGCTCCGTTCTTCGTCAACGACGCTCGCGTGAAGGCACAGAACTACTTCGATCTCGCCGCAACGGTGCGGGTCGCGGACAAGTTCACCTACCGCATGGGTGTCAACAACATCCTCGACAAGACGCCGCCGATCCTCAGCGCGACGGCTTCGCCGATCGGTTCGTTCGGCAACGGCAACACCTACCCTGGCATCTACGAAGCTATCGGTCGCTACCTGTTCGTTGGTCTGACCATCGACATGTAATCGATCCTACGGGACCAAGAAAAAGGGGCGGCAGATCATCGATCTGCCGCCCCTTTTTTTGTTCGGAGATGACGTTCAGGCGACCTGGAGCACCAGCTTCCCGTCACCTTCGTCGACCTTCACCGTCGAGCCATCCTTTACCTCGCCGCGCAGGATCATGTCGGCGAGCGGGTCCTGCAGATAGCGCTGGACCGCACGCTTCAACGGCCGCGCGCCGTACACCGGATCATACCCAACCCGCCCGAGCCACGCGCGCGCCGCGTCGGTCAGATCGAGGATGATCTTGCGGTCGGCGAGCAGCTTGTCGACGCGCGACACCTGAATATCGACGATCGGCGCCATGTGCGACTGGCCGAGGCGGTGGAACAGGATCACCTCGTCGAGCCGGTTGAGGAACTCCGGGCGGAAGTGCGACCGGACGATCTCCATCACCTGCGGCTCGACCGACGATACGTCGTCGCCCTCCGCCATGTTCGCGAGATACTGGCTGCCGAGGTTCGACGTAAGGATGATCAGCGTGTTGCTGAAATCCACCGTGCGGCCCTGACCGTCGGTCAGACGCCCGTCGTCGAGCACCTGCAACAGCACGTTGAACACGTCGCCGTGTGCCTTCTCGACCTCGTCGAACAGGATCACCTGATACGGCCGCCTGCGCACCGCCTCGGTCAGCACGCCGCCCTCCTCGTAACCGACATAGCCCGGAGGCGCGCCAATCAGCCGCGCGACGGCGTGCTTCTCCATGAACTCGCTCATGTCGATGCGGACCATCGCTGACGGATCGTCGAACAGGAATTCCGCCAGCGCCTTGGTCAGCTCGGTCTTGCCGACGCCGGTCGGCCCGAGGAACAGGAACGAGCCCAGCGGCCGGTTCGGATCCTGCAACCCCGCGCGCGCACGCCGGACCGCGGTCGAGACCGCCTTTACCGCATGCGCCTGGCCGATCACGCGCTTGCCGATCGTAGCCTCCATCGCAAGCAGCTTGTCGCGCTCGCCCTGCAACATCCGCTCGACCGGGATGCCGGTCCAGCGGCTGACCACGCCGGCGATATCGTCCGCGGTCACTTCCTCGCGCAGCATCGCGCCCTTGGTCGCCCCCGCCGCCTCGTCGAGCTGGCGCTGCAATCCCGGAATCGTCCCGTAGGACAGCTCGCCCGCCTTGGCGAGATCGCCCGAGCGCTGCGCCTGCTCCAGCTCGAGCCGTGCGGCGTCGAGCTGTTCCTTCAGCCGTGCCTCGGCATTAATTTTGTCCTTCTCGCCCTTCCAGCGCGTCGTCAGCTCGGCGGATTGCTCCTCCAGGTTGACGAGTTCGCCCTCCAGCGTGTCGAGCCGGTCGACCGACGCATCGTCGGTCTCGCGCTTCAACGCCTCGCGTTCGATCTTGAGCTGGATGATCCGCCGGTCGAGATTTTCGATCGCCTCGGGCTTCGATTCGACCTCCATGCGAATCCGCGAGGCAGCCTCGTCCATCAGATCAATGGCTTTGTCGGGCAGGAAGCGATCGGTGATGTAGCGGTTCGACAGCGTCGACGCGGCGACGATCGCGCCGTCGGTGATCCGTACGCCGTGGTGGAGTTCGTACTTCTCCTTCAGCCCACGCAAGATCGAGATGGTGTCCTCGACGGTCGGTTCGCCGACCATCACCGGCTGGAACCGCCGCTGCAACGCCGGGTCCTTCTCGACGTATTTGCGGTACTCGTCGA
Source organism: Sphingomonas faeni (assembly GCF_003053745.1). GTDB lineage: Bacteria > Pseudomonadota > Alphaproteobacteria > Sphingomonadales > Sphingomonadaceae > Sphingomonas > Sphingomonas faeni. Next base: position 27,618 of record NZ_QAYE01000009.1, read on the forward strand.
GCGTGGTCGCGCCGACGCAGTGCAGCTCGCCGCGCGCCAACGCCGGCTTGAGCAGGTTGCCCGCGTCCATCGCGCCTTCGGATTTGCCCGCGCCGATCAGCTGGTGCATCTCGTCGATGAACAGGATGATGTCGCCCTCGGCGGCCTTCACCTCGTCGAGCACGCCCTTTAGCCGCTCCTCGAACTCACCGCGATATTTGGCACCCGCGATCAGCGAGCCGAGGTCGAGCGACATCAGCCGGCGGTCCTTCAGCGTATCCGGCACGTCGCCATTGGCGATGCGAAGGGCTAGCCCTTCCGCGATAGCGGTCTTGCCGACGCCGGGTTCGCCGATCAGCGCAGGGTTGTTCTTCGTGCGGCGCGCGAGGATCTGGATGGTGCGACGGATCTCCTCGTCGCGGCCGATGACGGGGTCGAGCTTGCCGTCGCGCGCCGCCTGGGTGAGGTCGCGCGCGAACTTCTTGAGCGCATCATAACGATCCTCGGCGCCCGCGGTGTCGGCGGTGCGGCCTTGGCGCAGGCCGTTGATCGCGGTGTTCAGCCCCTCGGGCGTCACGCCGCCAGCCTTCAAGGCCTTGCCCGCCGCGGTGTTTAGCGACAGCGCGAGCGCGACCAGCAGCCGCTCGACGGTGACGAAGCTGTCGCCGGCCTTGCTCGCGATCTGCTCGGCCTGGTCCAGCACGCGCACCGCGTCGTTGTCGATCCCCGGCGTGGTCTGCGCGCCCGAGCCCGACACGACCGGGATCTTCGCGAGCGCGAGATCGGTCTCGGACGTCGCGCGCTTGGCGTCGCCACCCGCCGCCGCGATCAGCCCGGCGGCCATGCCCTGGTCGTCTTCCAGCAGCGCTTTCAACAGATGCTCGGGGGCGATCCGCTGGTGGTTCATGCGGATCGCGACGGTCTGCGCGGATTGCAGGAAGCCCTTCGCGCGGTCGGTGAATTTGTCGATGTTCATGACGAATTCCTGTGGGATTGGTTCGGTGTTGGCCAAAAGATGGTGTTGTATTTGGGCAACACAAGAGGCGGGCGCAGGTTGGATGCTAGGGCGAGCGCGGGGCATCCGGAATAGCGTTTATTGTCGGTATCGAAGCGCCGCCGTCATCGCTATGTTCAGGTTCGCATGCTATATGGATGGCGTGTCCACAGCGCTCCCCCATACCTACGCCATCGGCATCGAGCCGGCCGACATCGACTTCATGGGTCACGTCAACAACGCGAACTATCTGAAGTGGGTACAGGCCGCAGTGATCGACCATTGGCAGCGCTTGGCGCCCGCCGAGGCGGTGGCGGGGCACCTTTGGGTCGCGCTGAAGCACGAGATCACGTACCGTAAACCCGCGTTCCTCGACGACGACGTCATTGCGACGGTGTTGCTCGAGAAGGTTCAGGGCGCGCGCGCGTTCTACGAGACGATCATCAAGCGCGGCGAAGACGTGCTCGCCGAGGTGAAGTCGAGCTGGTGCTGTCTCGATGCCGAGACGCTGCGCCCGTCGCGGCTGGCGAACAGCGTCGTCGAGCATTTCTTCCCGAAAACCGACCTTAAAGACTGACGTCTCTCGGGCGATCGACCCTCAGAAATCGATCGCCATGCCCTTCAACTCCCAGTCGCCATAGCGCGTAGGATCGCGCGGCTCGGGGTCCTTGTCCGGCACGATCGCCTCGGGTTTCGGCACCGGCGTATTCTTCGCAAGGTATTCTGGCGGTTTCAGATGATCGGGGCGCTGGCCCATCGCTGCTCTCCGGATTTGCGTGTTGGCGTCGTAACCGCCACATGGGCCCTGTCGCGCCGCTTTGCCATAACAGCCGCGCGACAAACCGAACGCGAAGGACCTTGATATGCCCGACTATACCCACGCCCCCGAGCCGCTCGGCGTCCCGACCCGTCGTGCAGCACTCCGCCTGCTCGACGCCGTCCTGCGCCGCGGCGAGTCGCTCGAATCCGCCTTGCCGGCAGCAACCCGCGCGATCCATGGCCCCGACCGCGGTCTCGCCCACGCGATCGCCGCCGAGACGCTTCGTCGCCTGCCCGATCTCGACGCGATGATCGATTCGGTGACCAAGACCAACCTGCCCGACGATGCCAAGGCGCGCATGGCGCTCCGCATCGCGCTGGTCCAGGTGCTGGTCCTCGGCACGCCCTCGCACGCCGCGATCTCGACCGTGTTGCCCTTGGTCGACGGCGGTCCGCGCAAGCTCGTCCACGGCGTGTTCGGCACGCTGTTCCGCGCCAACATGCTGCTGCCCGAAGTGCCGACGCTGCCGGCCCCCGTCGAACTGCGCTGGGAAGCCGCCTGGGGCGAGGAGATGGTCGACGCCGCCGGCCGCGCGATCGCGCAGGTGCCGCCGCTCGACCTGACGATCGCCGACCCGTCCGAGACTGAAGGCTGGCGCGAGAAACTCGGCGGCGAAAGTTTCATGCCCGGGCATTTGCGCCTCGGTGACCATGACTCCGTCCCCGACATGGCAGGGTTCGGCGACGGCGCGTGGTGGGTGCAGGACATCGCCGCCTCGCTCCCCGCGCGGTTGCTCGGCAAGGGTGAAGGGCATGTCCTCGATCTCTGCGCAGCCCCCGGCGGCAAGACGCTGCAACTCGCGAGCGCCGGCTGGACCGTCACCTCGGTCGACAATTCGCAGAGCCGCATCAAGCGCCTGCGCGAGAATCTGTACCGCACGCATCTGAAGGCCGAAGTCGTCAACGCCGACATCCTAGAATGGGCGCCGAGCGAACCCGCCGACGCGATCCTGATCGATGCGCCGTGCAGCGCGACAGGCATCTTCCGCCGCCACCCCGACGTCCTCCACCGCGTCCGCCCCTCGATCATCGCCGAGACCGCAGCGTTGCAGGCGCGGATCTTCGCGAGGGCCGCGGACTGGGTGAAGCCCGGCGGCACGCTCGTCTACGCCACCTGCTCGCTCGAACCTTCCGAAGGCGAAGCGCAACTCGAGGCGTTCCTGTCCGCGCGGAGCGACTACACGATCGCCCCGGTAGAGCAGTCCGAACTCCCCGCCGGTATCACGCCAACGGAAACCGGCACGATCCGTACGCTTCCTGGCATGCTCGCCGACCAAGGCGGCTGCGACGGCTTCTTCATCGCAAGATTGAAGCGCAGCTAAGCAAGAGCACGCAGGTACTTGTTCCCCCGCGAAAGCGGGGGCCCAGGATTGCTCAGCGGGCCGCTCGTAACCCTGGATTCCTGCCTCCGCAGGAAAACACGAGGGGCTGGTACAGCGCACCGGTCCCGCGCTAGGACAAATCCATGCAACCCGTCCGCATCGCCCCCTCGATCCTCTCCGCCGATTTCTCCAAGCTCGGCGAGGAAGTCCGCGCCATCGACGCGGCAGGCGCCGACTGGATCCACATCGACGTGATGGACGGCCATTTCGTCCCCAACATCTCGTTCGGCCCCGCGGTCATGAAGTCGGTCCGCGGCGTCACCACCAAGCCGTTCGACGTCCACCTGATGATCTCCCCCGTCGACGCGTATCTCGACGCGTTCGCGGAGGCCGGCGCCGACTGCATCACCGTGCATTACGAGGCCGGTCCGCACATCCACCGCTCGCTCCAGCATATCAAGGGCCTCGGCAAGCGCGCGGGCGTCGTCATCTGCCCCGGCACGCCGGCGAAGATGCTCGACTACCTCATGGACATGGTCGACCTCGTCCTCGTGATGAGCGTCAACCCCGGCTTCGGTGGCCAGAGCTTCATCCCGAGCCAGCTCAAGAAAATCTCCGCGATCCGCACCATGATCGAAAAGAGCGGCCGCGCGATCGATCTCGAAGTCGATGGCGGCGTCGATGCCGAGTGGGCGAAACGCTGCATCGAGGCCGGCGCCGACGCGCTGGTCGCCGGCACTTCGGTCTTCCGCGGCGGCCCCGACCACTACGCCGCCAACATCGCTGCGTTGCGGGGGTGAACGAAGCCCCGAATCTGACAGGCGTTCCCGTGACCGATCCCGCCCCCGACGGGATCGACGAAGGCCGCCGCCTGATCCGTCTCGGCGACGACAAGGGGCTGTCGCTCGCCGATCGGCTGGCCGAGCGCTTCCACCGCCTGACGTGGCGCACCCCGCTCCACACGCTCCGCCTCAAGGGCCGCTACCCGCTGAAGCTGATCGCGGTCCCCGAGGATCCCATCCTCGGCGACATCCCGCGCGGCACGATGCTGCTGGAGGGCGTCCTCTCGTTCCGCGGCGAAGCGCGCGACATCGAGACGCTCGACCTTTCGAAGCCGCTGCCCAAACCGTTCGCCGAATACCTCCACAGTTTCGCGTGGCTACGCGACCTGTCGACCGTAGCGACCCGCGCGCGGGGCGCGCCGATCGCCGAGTACCTCATGGGCCTGTGGCTGACCGCGCATGCCGACACCCAAGGCGGCATCGCATGGCGCCCCGACATGTGGGGCCGCCGCATCCTCGCCTGGACCGCGCATGCGCCGCTGATCCTGTCGTCCTCCGACCAGATCTACCGTTCGAAGGTGCTCAACGCGCTCGCCAAGGGCGCACTCCACCTCGATCGCAATGCTGACAAGGCCCCCGCCGGTGCCCCCCGCATCGCCGCTTGGTGCGGAGTCGTCGCGGCCGGGCTGCTCATCCCCGGCGGCGAGCCAAGGCAGGCGTTCGGCGAGGCTGGCCTACTCCGCGCGCTCGGCACCGGCCTGTTCGACGATGGCGGTTCGGTCTCGCGCAGCCCGGCGATGCTGCTCGATTCGATCCAGCTGCTAACCCTGCTCCAGGAAAGCTACGCGGCCCGGAGCGCCGTACTCCCCGAGACGGTCGCGGTCACGCTCTCTAGAATGGTCGCGGCCTTGCTCGGCGTAGCGCACGCCGACCGCGGCCTGTCGAGCTGGCAGGGTGGCGGTCCGGCCAGCGAAACGCAGGTCGCCGCAGTCATCGAAGCGAGCGGCGTCCGCACGCGTCCGCTCCGGCAGGCGCGCGACTGGGGCTATCAACGCCTCGCTGCCGGCACCGCAGTGCTGATCGTCGATGCCGCCCCGCCGCCGATCGCGCGCCTCGTCGAAGGGGGCTGCGCCTCGACGCTCGCGTTCGAGTTCTCCGACGGCTCGGCGCGGATCGTCGTCAACTGCGGCGGCGCGCGCGCGGGCATCGCGCAGCTCCCGCCCGCGATGGTCGAGGGTTTGCGCTCGACCGCAGCCCATTCCACGCTGACGATCGCCGACAGCAACTCGACCGCGATCCTCGCCGACGGCACGCTCGGTCGCGGCGTCGCTGAGGTCGAGCTCAGCCGCCAGGAATCGGACGCCGCCAGCCGGATCGAGGCGAGCCACGACGGCTATGTCCGCCGCTGGGGCTTCCTCCACCGCCGCCAGCTGATGCTCACTGGCGACGGCCGCGAACTCCGCGGCGAGGACGCGCTGTTGCCGCAAGGCCGCAAACGCCGTGCGGGGCTGTCGCTGTTCGCGATCCGCTTCCACCTCGGCGAAGGCGTCCAGGTCTCCCCCACGGCAGATGGCCTCGGCGCGATCCTCCGCCTCCCCGGTGGCCCCTTGTGGCAATTCCGCTGCCGCGGCGGCGCGCTCGTAGTCGAGGACAGCGTCTGGATCGACGCCGACGGCCGCCCGGTCGCGACGCAGCAACTGATGATCACGGGCGAAGCGGCAGCCGGCGGCGCGAGTGTGAGCTGGGCGCTGAAAAAGGCCTGACCCAACGTCTGCCGGCGTGCACTTCGAAGGCCCACGCTAGCCAACCCACCTCCGTCATCCTGACGAAAGTCAGGACCCAGGATACCAAACGACCACCTTCGTGGCTCTGGATCCTGACTTTCGTCAGGATGACGGGAAATGGTGGACGGGGAGTCACCCGCACGCCCCCTGTTCCCCAGCGGCAACCAACGCTAAGGCACCGCCGCACGGCGACCCCCGACGAAAGACCCTCATGACCAGCATCCCGATCAAGCGCGCGCTCCTGTCCGTTTCCGACAAGACCGGGATCGTCGATCTCGGCAAGGCGCTGGCCAGCCACGGCGTCGAACTCGTCTCGACCGGCGGCACCGCCACCGCGCTCCGCGCCGCCGGCTTGGACGTCCGCGACGTCAGCGAACTCACCGGCTTCCCCGAAATGATGGACGGCCGCGTCAAGACGCTCCACCCGATGGTCCATGGCGGCCTGCTCGCGGTGCGCGACGACGCCGGCCATGCCGCCTCGATGGCCGAGCACAAGATCGGCGCGATCGACCTCGTCATCGTCAACCTCTACCCGTTTGAGGCCACCGTCGCGAAGGGCGCCGACCGCGACACCGTGATCGAGAACATCGACATCGGCGGCCCCAGCATGGTGCGCTCGGCCGCCAAGAACCACGCCTATGTCGCGATCGTCACCGACCCCGCCGACTACGCACTCGTCTCGGGCGGCACCACCACGCTCGAAGACCGCAAGAAACTCGCCGCGAAGGCCTTCGCCACCACCGCAGCCTATGACTCCGCCATCGCCACCTGGTTCGGCACAGTCGACCAGGCCGAGGAATTTCCCGCCACGCTACCGATCACGCTCAAGCGCGGCGACACCCTCCGCTACGGCGAGAACCCCCACCAGTCCGCCGCCTTCTACACCGCGACCGGTTTGGTCCGTGGCATCGGTCAGGCCCGCCAGCTCCAGGGCAAGGCACTTAGCTACAACAACCTCAACGACGCCGACGCCGCGCTCGAACTGATCGCCGAATTCCGCGACGCCGCCCCCTCCGTAGTTGTCGTTAAACACGCCAACCCCTGCGGCGTCGCCACCGGCGCCACCCTCGCCGAAGCCTATGCCGCGGCGTTCGCCTGCGACACGGTGTCGGCGTTCGGCGGGATCATCGCCGTCAACCGCACGCTCGACGCCGAGACCGCGCGCCAGATAACCGGCATCTTCACCGAAGTCGTCGTCGCCCCCGATGCCGACGAGGAAGCGATCGCGTTGTTCGCCGCCAAGAAGAACCTCCGCCTGCTGCTGACGGGCGAGCTCCCCGATCCCGCCCGCCCCGGCTTGACGGCGAAGTCGATCGCCGGCGGCTGGCTCGTCCAGGGCCGCGACAACGGTACGCCGGGCGAACTGACCGTCGTCACCAAGCGCCAGCCGACCGAGCAGGAGCTGATCGACTGCCGCTTCGCCTGGACCATCGCCAAGCACACCAAGTCCAACGCGATCGTCTACGCCAAGGACGGCAGCACCGCAGGAATCGGCGCCGGCCAGATGAACCGCCTCGAATCCGCGCGCATCGCCGCGTGGAAGGCGAAGGACGCGGCGGAGAAGGCCGGCTGGTCCACCCCGCGTACGATCGGCTCGGCGGTCGCTTCCGACGCGTTCTTCCCCTTCGCCGATGGCCTGCTCGCGGCAGTGGAGGCTGGCGCGACGGCGGTGATCCAGCCCGGCGGCTCGATCCGCGATGCCGACGTGATTGCGGCGGCGGATGAAGCCGGCTTGGCGATGGTCTTCACCGGCATGCGTCACTTCCGGCACTGAGTTCGAAGACCGCAACGCTTTAACCGTTTCCCCGCGAAAGCGGGGGCCAGGACCACAAACGGCATCGTTCGTAACCCTGGCCTCCCGCTTTCGCGGGAGAACAGCAGGTAGGGGCGACCTGCCTATTAATCAGGCACCCGCACCGCGCTGCACAAGTTTTAACCCCAAAACCCCCGCTGCCCGCTTCCCGAGCACACCCCACCCCTCCACACCGCAACTGGCACGCACATTGCGAGGCACCCCCCGTAACAAGGGGAAGGGGCGCGATGAAACTCGTCATTGCCATCATCAAGCCGTTCAAGCTCGACGAGGTGCGCGAAGCGCTCACCACGATCGGCGTGGCGGGCATGACGGTCACCGAGGTCAAGGGGTTCGGCCGTCAGAAGGGCCAGACCGAGATCTATCGGGGGGCCGAGTACAGCACCAACATGGTGCCGAAGATCAAGATCGAGGTGGTCTGCGCCGCCAGCCTGTCCGACCGCGTGGTCGAGGCGATCCAGGCATCGGCGAACACCGGCGCGATCGGTGACGGCAAGATCTTCGTGCTCGACGTCGGCCAGGCAGTGCGGATCCGCACCGGCGAAACCGACGATTCAGCGCTCTGAGGGGGGACGAGATGAAGCATGATTTGAAGAAGGCCGCCATCGCGGCTCTAGGGTTCGGCGCGACGATGATCGCCGCCGCACCCGCCTGGGCACAGGCCGCAGCCGCACCGGTGGTCGCGCCCGTCGTCGCGACCGTGAACAAGGGCGACACCGCCTGGATGATGACCTCGACGATCCTCGTCCTGATGATGATCCTGCCGGGCCTTGCGCTGTTCTATGGCGGCCTTACGCGGTCGAAGAACATGTTGTCGACGATGACTCAGATAGGTGCCGTCGCGGCGCTGGCGATGCTGATCTGGGTGATGTGGGGCTACACGCTGGCGTTCGGTCCCGACGTGACCAACCCGCTGCTCAGCAACTTCATCGGCAGCTTCGACAAGGCGTTCCTGAAGGGCGTCACGCCCGCGTCACAGGCGGCGACCTTCACGGCCGGCGTCGAGATCCCCGAATATGTCTTCATCTGCTTCCAGATGACCTTCGCCGCGATCACCATCGCGCTGGTCCTGGGCTCGGTCGTCGAGCGCATGAAGTTCTCGGCAGTGATGGTCTTCGGCCTGGTCTGGCTCACCATCGTCTACTTCCCCATCGCGCACATGGTGTGGGCATCAAGCGGCTATTTCTTCAAGGCAGGCGCACTCGATTTCGCCGGCGGTACCGTGGTCCACATCAACGCCGGCGTCTCGGCGCTGGTAGCAGCCCTGATCCTCGGCAAGCGTATCGGCTACCCGAAGGAGCCAATGGCACCGCACTCGCTGGTGATGACCGGCATCGGCACCGGGCTGCTCTGGGTCGGCTGGTTCGGCTTCAACGCCGGCTCGGCACTCGAGGCGAACGGGTCTGCCGCGCTCGCGATGCTCAACACCTTCGTCGCCACCGCGTCCGCCGCGCTGTTCTGGATGCTTGCCGAGAAGCTCTCGGGTCACAAGGGTTCGGCACTGGGCTTCTGCTCGGGCATCGTCGCCGGCCTCGTCGCCGTAACGCCAGCCGCGGGCAACTCCGGCCCGTTCGGCGCCATCGTCCTCGGCGCGATCGCCTCGCTCGTCTGCTTCATGGCAGTGTCGAAGCTCAAACCGATGCTCGGCTACGACGACTCGCTCGACGCCTTCGGGATCCATGGCATCGGCGGCATGATCGGCGCGATCGGCACCGCGGTGGTCTACGCCCCGTCGCTCGGCGGGCCCGGCGCTGCGGACTATGCGATGGGCGCCAAGCTCTTCGTGCAGTTCCAGGCGGTGATCGTCACGATCATCTGGGCCACGGTCGGCACTACGATCGCGATCTACGTCGCCAAGGCCGTCACCGGTCTGCGGGTCTCGCCGGAAGTCGAGCACGAGGGTCTCGACATCGGCGAACACGGCGAGCGCGCTTACAACTAATCGCCAACACGAATCGGTAGCGGGCCAGTCGAGCCCGCACCCACGACGTTCCTCCTGCGGACAACCTTAGCCCGGTGTGGAAACACACCGGGCCTTTTTTGTCCGTCGACCGAAGTGGTACTTCGATCGAGTTTAGAGGGGGGGGGGCCTAAACCACTTCGTACGGCACTGCGCCGCGGCGGTCGGGATCGACCCGAATCTCGCTGGCGGCCGGCGGAAACGCGCGCTGGTCGCAGTCGGTGCGCAGGCAGATGCGGCACGAAGACCCGATCGGCGTCGCGATGCCTCCGGTCCCCAGCGCATCGGCATAGATGAACTCTGACGCGTTCGCCTCCTCGCACCCCAGCGCCACGGCGTAGCGCCGGGCCGGTCGCGTGTACGTCTCGGATGGCTTCACCAGCCCCTTCGCCATTGAGACGTAGCGGATGCCGTCGGTCGTCTCGATCAACTGCGTCAGGATCCGGTCGGGAATCGCCACCGCCTCGTGGACGATCCACAGAGGGCATGCCCCCCCGAACCGCGCGAACTGAAGGCGCGTGGCGGAGTGCCGCTTGGTGATGTTCCCGGCCATGTCGACCCGGCAGAAGAAGAACGGGATGCCCAACGCGCCCGGTCGCTGCAACGTCGAGAGCCGGTGGCAGGTCTGCTCGAAACTCGTCCCGAAGATCCGCCGCAACCGATCGATATCATGGCGGACACTGCGCGCCTCCGTCCGGAAGCGGGTATAGGGCATGACGATCGCCCCGGCCGCGTAGTTGGTCAGCCCCGCCGTCAGCAGTGCGCGCGCTGTCTCCGAAGCCATCTCCGACGCAGCGACGATCCCGCCGATAACGTCGCCGAACTCGTGCCGCGCAACCTGATGCGCGAGCGAGAACAGGGTAGTCTCCCCCGGCTGCGACCCATCGAGCTGCAGTGTCGCACCGTCGTAATCGCGAAGCGGTGCGGCAAGCGCACCCGAGATCGCGACCGACACGCCTCGCGCCGCCAGCCGAGCCTCCAGCGCCGCAACCCGGTCTGGCCCCAGCGTCTCGCCAATCTCCTCCGCCCGTCGATCGAGCGCATCGACATAATTGCCCGCCGCGTGAAACCAGTCGCGCACGTCTTCCCACGGCAGCAACCCCGGCGCCCCCGATCCCGCCACCAGCCGATCGTCCAGCGCCCGCAACTGCTCCTGCGCGCGGCGATACGCATCGTGCATTGCGACGAGCCGCTGCGCCAACAATGGCTGGTGCTTCACCGCTCGCCGCACTGCGGTCTCGTCGAGCGCGGGCGCCTCGACGCTCGTGTCCGAAACAGCCTCCAGCGTCGCGACCAGCAGCGCGGTATCGTCCGCCGCGTCGATGCTGCCCCAGTCAGCAGGAAACTCGCGCGCCAGCGTGATCAGCACGCCCTCCGTCACTGGCCGGTCGCCATTCTCGATCTGCGAGAGGTAGCTCACCGACAGGCCGATCCGCGCGGCCATCGCCGCCTGGCTGATTCCAAGAACGCGGCGCAGGTCGCGCAGGCGGTGTCCGACGAAGAGGCGACGAGCGGGCAGGGTCATCCCTTCGCCTAGTTTGCAAACATCTGTCGCACAAGTTTGCAACATTGCATTTGCGCATCGCATCCCGCTCTGTGAAGGCAGTCAGCAGGACGGAGAGACGATGTCATCCACGATCGAAGAGCTTGAACGCCGCCGCGAAGCCGCCAGAGTCGGCGGCGGCCTCAAGCGGATCGCAGCGCAGCACGCCAAGGGTAAGCTCACCGCAAGGGAGCGCCTTGACGTGCTGCTGGACGAGGGATCGTTCGAGGAGCTCGACATGTATGTCGAGCATAACTGCGTCGATTTCGGCATGCAGGACCAGGTGATCCCCGGCGACGGGGTGGTCACCGGTTCGGGCACGATCAACGGACGCCTCGTGTTCGTCTTCAGCCAGGACTTCACGGTGTTCGGCGGGTCGCTCAGCGAACGTCATGCGCAGAAGATCTGCAAGGTGATGGACAGCGCGATGAAGGTCGGCGCGCCGGTGATCGGTCTCAACGACAGCGGCGGCGCGCGCATACAGGAGGGCGTCGCCTCGCTCGGCGGCTATGCCGAGGTGTTCCAGCGCAACGTGCTGGCCAGCGGTGTCGTGCCACAGCTCTCGCTGATCATGGGCCCCTGCGCAGGCGGTGCGGTCTATTCCCCCGCGATGACCGACTTCATCTTCATGGTGAAGGATTCGAGCTATATGTTCGTCACCGGCCCCGACGTGGTCAAGACGGTGACCAACGAGGTCGTGACGCAGGAAGCGCTCGGCGGCGCGGTGACTCACACGACCAAGACGTCGGTCGCCGACAACGCGTTCGAGAACGACATCGAGGCGTTGCTCGCCGCGCGCGATTTCTTCGACTTCCTGCCCGCGTCGAACCGTGACGGCGTGCCCGAGCGTCCTACCGCGGACGAATGGGACCGGATCGAGGAGAGCCTCGACACGCTGATCCCGGCGTCGGCGAACCAGCCCTACGACATGCACGAGCTGATCCGGAAGACCGTCGACGAAGGCGATTTCTTCGAGACGCAGCTGGCGCATGCGGCCAACATCATCACCGGTTTCGGCCGCATCGAAGGCCGTACGGTCGGCTTCGTCGCGAACCAGCCGATGGTCCTCGCCGGCGTGCTCGACATCAACAGCTCGAAGAAGGCGGCGCGGTTCGTGCGCTTTTGCGATGCGTTCGAGATCCCGATCGTGACCTTCGTCGACGTCCCCGGCTTCCTGCCCGGCACCGCCCAAGAGCATAACGGCATCATCAAGCACGGCGCGAAACTCCTGTTCGCCTATGCCGAGGCGACCGTGCCGAAGATCACCGTCATCACGCGCAAAGCTTACGGCGGCGCGTACGACGTGATGGCGTCGAAGCACCTGCGCGGCGACCTCAACTATGCGTGGCCGACCGCCGAGATCGCGGTGATGGGCGCGAAGGGCGCGGTCGAGATCATCTTCCGCGGCAAGACGCCCGAGGAGATCGCCGAACGCACCGCGGAATACGAGGCGCGGTTCGCGAACCCGTTCGTCGCCGCGTCGAAGGGCTTCATCGACGAAGTGATCCAGCCCCACTCGACCCGACGCCGCATCGCGCTCGGCCTACGGAAACTTCGCGGCAAGGCGCTGGAGAATCCGTGGAAGAAGCATGATAACATCCCGTTGTGAGCGATGCTTGTTCGGTGATGATAAGCATATTAGCATGTCATGCAAAGGAGTCGTGACATGCAGACCGAACGCGTGACGTTTCTGACTACGCCCGATCACAAGGCCGCGCTCGATGCCTATGCCGCGAATAGTGGCATGTCGGTCGGCCGGGTCGTGCGCGAAGCCACGACGCGGTACATCACTACACCGGCATCGCGGGACGAGGAGGCAGCGTTGGCGCTGCTGGCGCCGGAGATCGAAGCCGCGGTCGACGACATGAAGATGTCCATTCAGTCGATGCGTGAGAATATCGCGCGCACCTGCGCTGTGGTGGATGCGGTGTTGGCGGGCGAAAGACCGTGAGTGCGGGTGAGAAAGCATTCGGCGTTTTCAAGACGATCCTGACGCTGAAGGATCAGCTTGACGGCCTCGATCGCGACGTCGCCCAGCTTGGCGGGCGACTTGCTGGTCTTGCCGGTGCGCATGGTGATCTCCGTGATCGGGTTTCCCGGCTCGAGGGCATGATCGAGGGTGCGGCAATGGCCGCTGGTCGTCAGCAACGGAGGATCGAGGAATGATCGCGCTTCTCCTGCTCCAGACCGCCGCGGTATCCGCGCCTGCGCCCGCCTGGAAGCTCGCCGATCGCACCAATCCGGCGGGCGTGCGCAGCATCTCGGCGTCGGTCACAGGCAATGACGGTCTGTCGCGCTTCGTCGTAAAGTGCGACGTCGCGTCCGAGCCCATCGTGTCGATCCAGTTCATCCAGCCGCAGCCGCTCGGGCAGGGGCCGGACAAGGCGGTCGCGGTGCGCTTCGATGGCGGGCCGGCATTCAATTACAATTGGCAGTTCCCGGGGACTGGCACGTACATCACCGACCCCGAGGCGATCACGAAGCTGACGACGTTCCTCGTCAAGTCGAAGACGGTGCGGGTTGAGACCACCAACGGCGCGAGCTTCGCGGTGCAGGCCAACTTCGTCGCGCCGACCAGCGATGTGATGATCCGGCAGGTGCTGGGCGTGTGCGGATACACGCTTGGCGTGGTTCCAACACCACCGCCACCGCCGAAGGCGGCACAATGACGCTGGGCCGCCTCAACCATGTCGGGGTCGCGACGCCGTCGATCGCGAAGTCGGTCGAGACGTATCGCCTGTTGCTCGGTGCGACCGCGATCGGCGAGCCGTTCGATCTGCCTGCGCAGGGCGTGAAGGTATGCTTCATCGATGCGCCGAACACGCAGATCGAGCTGATCGAGCCGTATGACGAGAGTTCGCCGATCGCCGGCTTCCTGCGCAAGAACCCGGCCGGCGGGCAGCATCATGTCTGCTTCGAGGTGGCCGATATCCATGCGGCCGTCGCCGACCTGAATGCGAAGGGCGCGACTGTGCTGGGCGAGCCGCGGATCGGCGCGCATGGCACGCCGATCGTGTTCGTGCACCCGAAGGATTTCGGCGGCATGCTAATCGAATTGATGGAGACGCCGGGCGATACCGGCGCGCACTAGGAGAGATCTGATGGCCGCGTACGAGCATATCCTGAGCGAACGGCGCGGCGACGTGCTGGTACTGACGCTCAACCGGCCCGACCGGCTGAACGCCGCACCACCGGCGATGTTCGAGGAGTTGCGCGCGGCGCTGGGCGACCTGGACGGTGCGCGCGCGGTACTGATTTCAGGTGCCGGCCGCGCGTTCTGCTCGGGTGCGGATGTCGGGGGCGGGGCGCTCGGCTCCGACAATCCGGGCGAGGCGACGTTCGCGGCGCTGACCGGTAGTTACAATCCGACGATGACGGCGATCGCCGAGCTGTCGGTGCCGGTGGTGAGCGCAGTGCGCGGGCCGGCGGCGGGGATCGGCTGCAGCCTCGCGCTCGCTGCGGATTTCTGCGTCGCGAGCGAGAACGCGTATTTTCTCCAGGCGTTCGTGAATATCGGGCTGGTGCCGGACGGCGGCGCGTCGTGGATGCTGCCGCGATTGATCGGCAAGGCCCGCGCGACCGAGATGATGATGCTTGGCGAGCGCGTCCCGGCGGCGAAGGCGCTCGACTGGGGGATGGTGCACAAGATTGTTGCGGAAGACACTCTGGACGCCGAGGCGTTCGCCTTAGCTGAGCGACTGGCGGCGATGCCAACGATCGCGCTCGGACTGATGCGCCGGGCGATTACCGCGGCGTACGAAACGGATTACGCAACCGCGATGCAGGCCGAGGCAGCCAACCAGCGCGATGCGCGCGGGTCTGCGGACTCGATGGAGGGCGGCCGCGCGTTCCTGGAGAAGCGCAAACCGGTGTTCACGGGCAAATGACGTCCGCCTCCAACACCACCCCGGCGGTTATAGTCACCACCCCGGCGGAGGCCGGGGCCCAGTTAGGCAACGGTCGATTGGCTGATGCTGCGCTCCGTTACCTAGACCTTTCCAACTGGGCCCCGGCCTTCGCCGGGGTGGTGTTTTCAGCATGACCGACAAGCTCGAATCCGCTTCAACTCTCGCCGATTGGCAGGCGCTCGCCGCCAAGGAAGTAAAGGGCGCCGACCTCACCTGGCCGACCCCAGAAGGCATCGACGTCAAGCCGCTCTACACCGCAGAAGACGTCACCACCGACCCCGGCCTCCCCGGTTTCGCCCCCTTCACCCGCGGTGTCCGCGCGTCCATGTACGCCGGCCGACCGTGGACGATCCGCCAATACGCAGGCTTCTCCACCGCCGAAGCCTCGAACGCGTTCTACCGCCGCAACCTCGCCGCCGGCCAGAAGGGCCTGTCGGTAGCGTTCGATCTCGCCACGCATCGCGGCTACGACAGCGACCACCCCCGCGTCACCGGCGACGTCGGCAAGGCGGGCGTCGCGATCGACTCGGTCGAGGACATGAAGATCCTCTTCGACGGCATCCCGCTCGACAAGATGTCGGTCAGCATGACGATGAACGGCGCGGTGATCCCGATCCTCGCCTTCTTCATAGTCGCCGGCGAGGAGCAGGGCGTCGACCGCAAATTGCTCGACGGGACCATCCAGAACGACATCCTCAAGGAGTTCATGGTCCGCAACACCTACATCTACCCGCCCGAGCCGAGCATGCGGATCATCTCGGACATCTTCGGCTACACATCGCGCGAGATGCCCAAGTTCAACAGCATTTCGATCAGCGGCTATCATATGCAGGAGGCGGGGGCGACGCAGCTCCACGAGCTCGCCTTCACGATCGCCGACGGCATGGAATATGTGAAATACGGCGTCGCGTCCGGCCTCGACATCGACAAGTTCGCCGGCCGCCTGTCGTTCTTCTTCGCGATCGGCATGAACTTCTTCATGGAGATCGCCAAGCTCCGCGCCGCCCGCGTGCTCTGGCACCGCGCGATGACGCAGTTGGGCGCGCAGGACGAGCGCTCGAAGATGCTCCGCACGCATTGTCAGACGTCGGGCGTTTCGCTGACCGAGCAGGACCCGTACAACAACGTCATGCGCACGACGATCGAGGCGATGGCGGCGATGTTGGGCGGCACGCAGTCGCTCCACACCAACGCGCTCGACGAGGCGATCGCGCTGCCGACCGACTTCTCCGCGCGGATCGCGCGCAACACGCAGATCGTGATCCAGGAAGAGACCGGGATGACCAAGGTCGTCGATCCGCTCGGCGGCAGCTATTATATCGAGAGCCTGACGCAGTCGCTGGTCGACGGCGCATGGACCCTGATCGAGCGGATCCAGTCCGAAGGCGGCATGGCGAAGGCGGTCGCGGCAGGCTGGCCCAAGGCGATGATCGAGGAAGCTGCAGCCGGGCGGCAGGCGCGCGTCGATCGCGGCGAGGACGTCATCGTCGGCGTCAACAAGTACAAGCTCGCCGAACAGGACGCGATCGAGATCCTCGACGTGGACAACGTTGCGGTGAGAGCGGGCCAGATCGAACGAATCAACCGGGTAAAGGCCACGCGCGATGAAGCCGTGTGTCGGGCTGCGCTCGACGCGTTGCGGGAAGGGGCGAAGGGCTCCGACAACCTCCTCGCGCTCGCCGTCGAATGCGCCCGCGCCCGCGCCACCCTCGGCGAAATCTCCTCCGCGATGGAGGACGTGTTCGGCCGCTACGGCACGCAGCCCACCCCGGTCTCCGGCATCTACGGCGGCGCGTACGAGGACGACGCGCGTTGGACCCGCCTCACCGACGGCGTCGAGGCGACCGAGCGCCGCATGGGTCGCAAACCCCGCATGCTCGTCGCCAAGATGGGCCAGGACGGCCACGACCGCGGCGCCAACCTCGTCTCGTCGATGTTCGGCGACCTGGGCTTCGAGATCGTCCCCGGCCCACTCTTCCAGACCCCCGCCGAAGCCGCCGCGCTCGCGCTTGAAAAGGATGTCGACATCGTCGGCGCCTCGAGCCTCGCCGCCGGCCACAAGACGCTGATCCCCGAGCTGATCGGCTATCTCCGCGAGGCAGGCCGCGCGGATATCAAGGTGATCGCGGGTGGCGTTATCCCTGCACAGGACTATCAGGCGCTGCGCGATGCCGGGGTCCAGGCGATCTTTGGACCCGGCACCAACCTGATCCAGGCCGCCGAGGACGTGTTGAAACTCCTCGGCCACAACATGGCCCCGCAAGAGGAAGCCGCCGAATGACCGATACCCTCCTCCGTACTCTCGCACATGCAGTGGCTCCGAGCCTGGTGCGCGATGCTCCCGTTTCCCGCACCGACTGGACCCGCCCTGAGATCGCCGCGCTGTTCGACCTTCCGTTCGACGAACTCATGTTCCGCGCGCAGACCGTCCACCGCGCGCATCACGCTATCGGCGAAGTCCAGCTCTGCACGCTGTTGTCGATCAAGACCGGCGGCTGCCCCGAGGATTGCGGCTATTGCTCGCAGTCCGCGTCGTCCGACTCTGGCCTCAAGGCGGAAAAGCTGATGGACGTCGACGCGGTCCTCGCTGACGCCGCGCAGGCCAAGGCCGCGGGCTCGCAGCGTTTCTGCATGGGTGCCGCCTGGCGCAACCCGAAGCCGCGCGACATGCCGAAGGTCGTCGCCATGGTCGAGGGCGTCCGCGCGATGGGGCTCGAGACGTGCATGACGCTCGGCATGCTCGACGCGGACCAGGCCAGGCAGCTCGCCGACGCGGGCCTCGATTACTACAACCACAACATCGACACTTCGCCCGAGAATTACGGCAACGTCATCACCACGCGCACCTTCGGCGATCGCCTCGAGACGCTCGCGAACGTCCGTGACGCAGGGATTTCGGTCTGCTGCGGCGGGATCGTCGGGATGGGCGAGACGCGCAGCGACCGCGTCGGCTTCGTCCACGCGCTCGCCACGCTGCCGCGCCACCCCGAGAGCGTCCCCGTCAACGCGCTGGTCCCGGTCAAGGGTACGCCGCTCGGTGACATGCTCGCGGGTACGCCGATGGCGCAGATCGACGACATCGAGTTCGTCCGGACGGTCGCGGTCGCGCGGATCACGATGCCGCTGAGCATGGTCCGCCTGTCGGCCGGGCGCGAGAGCATGTCCGAGGCGACCCAGGCGCTCTGCTTCATGGCCGGCGCGAACTCGATCTTCACCGGCGACAAGCTGCTGACCACTGGCAACGCTGGCGACAGCGCCGATGCGACGCTGCTGGCGAAGCTGGGGATGAAGCCGATGGTCGGCGCGGAGCCGATGCGGGAGACCAAGACATGCTGCTGATCGCACTATTGATGGCCGCCGCGCCGATGCAGGCGCAGGCGACGATGAACCGGTCCGCCGGTACGAGTTATGCCCAGGCGGATGCGGCGATGACCGCGCAGTGGAACCGGACGTACGCCTACATGAAACGGCGCGACGCGCAGGACGGGTCGCGTGGCGGCGGGTTCGGCTATGCGGCCGCGCTGTTGGAGAGCCAGCGTGCTTGGCTCAAGTTCCGCGATACGCAGTGCGTGATCGAGGGCGGGCAATATGCCGGCGGTTCGGCGCAGGGCATGACGATTGCCGGGTGTCGGACCGACCTGACGCAGGCCCGTACGAAGCAGCTCAAGACGATGATGTGGTACCAATAACCAGTCCGCACCCGGACCGCGTCCGGCAAGACGGCACAGAGTAGGGCGAGTGATGTTCAAGAAAATCCTGGTCGCCAATCGGGGCGAGATCGCGTGCCGCGTCATGCGGACCGCCAAGGCGATGGGCATCAAGACCGTCGCGGTTTATTCCGACGCCGACGCGCGCGCGCCGCATGTGCTGATGGCCGACGAGTCCGTCCGGCTCGGGCCGGCACCCGCCGCCGAAAGCTATCTCAAGGCCGAGCTGATATTGCTGGCCGCCAAGGAAACCGGCGCGGACTGCATCCACCCCGGCTACGGCTTCCTCTCCGAGCGTGAGAGTTTCGCACTGGCCTGCGCGGACGCCGGGATCGCGTTCGTCGGGCCTCCTCCGAAAGCGATCGCCGCGATGGGCGACAAGATCGAATCGAAGAAGCTCGCCAAGGCCGCGGGCGTCAACGTCGTGCCGGGCTATCTCGGCGAGATCGACAGCACCGATCACGCGGTCGAGATCGCCGGCGGCATCGGTTATCCGGTGATGATGAAGGCATCGGCCGGCGGCGGCGGCAAGGGCATGCGGCTCGCGTACAGCGAACAGGACGTCCGCGAAGGCTTCGAGGCGACCAAGCGCGAGGGGCTTGCCAGCTTTGGCGACGACCGCGTGTTCATCGAGAAGTTCATCGAATCGCCGCGCCATATCGAGATCCAGCTGATCGGCGACCAGCACGGCAACATCGTTTATCTCAACGAACGCGAATGCTCGATCCAGCGGCGTCACCAGAAGGTCGTCGAGGAGGCGCCTTCGCCGTTCGTCACGCCTGCCATGCGGAAAGCGATGGGGGAGCAGGCGGTCGTTCTCGCGCAGGCTGTGGGCTATTATTCGGCGGGAACGGTCGAACTGATCGTGTCGGGTGCGGACACGACGGGGGAGGGGTTCTACTTCCTCGAGATGAACACCCGGCTGCAGGTCGAGCATCCGGTGACCGAGGAGATCACCGGGCTAGATCTGGTCGAACTGATGATCCGCGTGGCGGCCGGCGAACCGCTTGGATTCACGCAGGACGAGGTGAAGCTCAACGGCTGGTCGATCGAGAACCGGGTGTATGCAGAGGACCCGTATCGTGGGTTCCTGCCGTCGATCGGTCGCTTGGTCCGCTACAACCCGCCCCTCCCGTTCGCGCTGAGCGAAGTCGAAGGGCATGCCCCGAGCGATAGTGCTTCGACTTC
Source organism: Sphingomonas faeni (assembly GCF_003053745.1). Lineage (GTDB taxonomy): Bacteria > Pseudomonadota > Alphaproteobacteria > Sphingomonadales > Sphingomonadaceae > Sphingomonas > Sphingomonas faeni. Next base: position 47,417 of record NZ_QAYE01000009.1, read on the forward strand.
GCTCAGCACGAACGGGGAAGGGGTGGCGGAGTCCGCAGAACCCCGAATCCGTGTCGACGACGGCGTCCGCGAGGGCGGTGAGGTCAGCATGTTCTACGACCCGATGATCGCCAAGCTCATCACCTGGGCCCCCACCCGCGACGCCGCGATCGCCGCGCAGATCGCCGCGCTCGATGCGTTCGAGCTGGAGGGGCCGGGCAACAACATCGATTTCCTCTCGGCGATCATGCAGCATCCGCGCTTCCAGTCGGGTGCGCTCACCACGGGCTTCATCGCAGAGGAATATCCCGAAGGCTTCCACGGCGCCCCCGCCGACGCCGCGTTGCTCAAGACGCTCGCCGCCGTCGCAGCCTTCGCGGCCACGGCAGAAGCCGACCGCGCGCGCCGCATCGACGGCCAGCTCGGCAAGCGTCTCCGCCCGCCCGCCGACTGGTCGGTGACGATCGACAAGATCGACCACGCGGTGACGGTCTCGACCGACGGCATCATGGTCGATGGCGAAGACCTCGACCTGGCGCTCGAATACACGCCCGGCGATCGCATGGTGGTCGCCGACGGCCACGGGACCGATGGCGACGAGCACCTCACGATCCGCATCGCCAAGGCCCGCGCCGGCTTCAAGCTGACGACCCGCGGCGCGAGCCATGTCGCCCGCGTGCTACCCGCTCGCGTCGCGCCGTACACCGCGCACCTGATCGAGAAGGTCGCGCCCGATCTGTCGAAGTTCCTGATCTGCCCGATGCCAGGTCTGCTGGTGCGGCTCGACGTCGCAGCGGGCGACAAGGTTGAGGCGGGGCAGCCGCTCGCGGTGGTCGAGGCGATGAAGATGGAGAACATCCTGCGCGCCGAGAAGACTGGCACGGTGAAGTCGGTCGCGGCGAAAACTGGTGACAGCCTCGCGGTGGATCAGGTGATTCTCGAACTCGACTGAGCGACGAGCGGTCTAGTTCTGCCCTAGCCAACGCCCATCGCGCCCCGCCATGCCGGACTCGTTCCGGCTCCACCGTCCGGCACACCTGATAGAATTGAGTGTGCGGAACGGTGGGCCCCGGCCTCCGCCGGGGTGACGGACTAGGGTGGAAGCGCGCCTTGTTCTAGCTCGCGCGAAAGAGGCGGACCGCACTTCCTGTTTCCCCGCGAAGGCGGGGACCCAGCCTGGGCTCCCGCCTTCGCGGGAGAACAAGGAAGCGGGGTGGCGACCGTGTTTTCGACATCGCATCCCGACGGGAACGCCACCCCGGCGGAGGCCGGGGCCCAGTTGGGAGCGGCAGGTGGCCGAGGCCGACGCCCCGTTACTGCGACCTTTCCAACTGGGTCCCGGCCTTCGCCGGGGTAGCGCATGTAACAAGAGAGGCACCACTAACAGCAACGCTTACTAAACTAGCGATTGCGTCCCAACCCGGTCCGACCCCGCCACCCCCTCCCGTTTCCGGCCCCGTCGCTGTAAAGCACCCCGGATGACCCTCCTCCGTTACCTCGCCGCGCTGCTCCTCCTAGTCACCGCGCTCCCCGCGATCGCGCAGGACGAGCCCAAGGTCGCGACCGTCGCAGCGAGCCTCACCCAAGCCTCCGCCGAACTCCAGGCGATCGACGACGCGACCCCCGCCGCGCGCGACGACAAGGCGCGCCAAGCTCTCCGCACCCGCGCGCAAACCGTGCAGACCACCGCGGCCGACGCCGTCCGCACGCTCACCCCCGAGATGGCCCTCGTCCAGGCGCGCGTCACCGAGCTCGGCGCCGCCACCCCCGGCGTCGTCGAGGCGCCCGAGATCCGCGCGCAACGCAAACTCCTCGCCCAGAGCCAATCCGGAATCGATTCCGCGATCAAGCGCGCGCGCCTCATCGGCATCGAGGCCAAGCAGCAGATCGACGACATCGGTGCGGCTGAGGCAGAGGAACTCGGCCAGCAATTGTCCGAAAACACAGGCTCGCCGCTGTCGCCGACCTTGTGGGCCGCGATCGTCGACCACCTGCCCCGCGACACTTCGCGGCTCATGCGGTTCGCCAATGTCGAGATCCGCCAGTTCGGCGCGCGGTTCGACATGCGTGCCGGCACCGGCCTGCTGATCGGGATCCTCACCGCGCTGGTCCTGATCGTGCCGCTACGACGCTGGCTGCACGGCGTCGGCCGGCGCTACGCGACCAACCACGCGCCCGGCGGTCGACTGCGCCGCTCGGCCTATGCGCTGTGGCTGGTCGTGATCGGCACCGCGCTGCCGGGCCTCGCCGCCTGGGCGATCGTCGCGTCGCTGCGCTGGGCCGGGCTTGTCTCCCCCGCCTGGAGCCGGTTCGGCGCGCTCTTCGTCGGGATCACATGGTTCTGCGCGTTCGTGTCGTCGCTCGGCGGCGCGCTCCTGTTGCGCGGCCAGTCCACGTGGCGGCTGCTGCCGATCGGTGACCCGGCCGCGCAGGCGCTGCGCCCGTACACCTGGATGGCCGCCGGGCTGATCTTCTTCGGCCAGTTGCTGATCGCGACCAACACGCTGATCGGGATAAGCGCGCCCGCATCGAGCGCGGCCAACGCGGTCGTCGCGCTGCTGCATATCGTCCTGCTCGGCGCGATCCTGGTAACGCTCGGCCGGTTGCGCGCCGCCGCGCTGCCCGACCCGACGAAGCCCGCGCGCAACACGCTGCTTGCGATCGTCGCGACGCTCGTCTGGCTGGTCCTGCTGGTGACGCTGATCGCAGGCCTGATCGGCTATGTGAATTTCGCCTTCAAGGTTGCGACGTGGTTGCTGTGGGGCGCGATCGTCGGGGCGACGCTGTACCTGATGATGACCTTCACCGACGATGCGTGCCGGACGTTGCTGTCGAGCGGCAACCGTCTCGGCCGTTCGGCGAACAGCGGTTTCGGCGTCGACAACAAGACCGTCGACCAGATCGGCGTGCTGCTGTCGGCGGTCCTCCGGCTGCTGCTGATCCTGCTCGCGGTCGGCGCGGTAATGGCGCCGTTCGGGGCGGGCGTCGGCTCGGCTTTCGAGCTGTTCGGGACGGTCGCGAACGGCGTGACGATCGGCCAGGTCACGATCTCGCCGGGCGCGGTGCTGCGCTCGATCGCGGTGCTGTTCGTCGCGCTGGCGATCATGCGCGGGCTGCAGCACTGGCTGGTGAACAGCTATCTGCCGACCACCGCGATGGATGCCGGCGCGCAGAATTCGGTGATGATGGTCGCGCGTTATGCCGGGATCATCGCCGCGGTGCTGTGGGCGCTCGGCGCGCTCGGGATCGGGATGGAGAAGCTGGCCGTGGTGCTCGGCGCGCTGTCGGTCGGGATCGGTTTTGGCCTGCAGGCGATCACGCAGAACTTCGTGTCGGGGCTGATCCTGCTGGCCGAACGCCCGGTGAAGATCGGCGATCTCGTCCGGATCGGCAACATGGAAGGCGACGTGAAGCGCATCAACGTCCGCTCGACCGAGATCCAGGTGGCGGACCGCTCGACGCTGATCGTGCCGAATTCGGAGCTGATCACCAAGACGATCCAGAACATGACGCTGGCGGCGCCGATCGGCCGGATCCAGCTGCAATTCTCGGTGCCGCTCGAGGAGGATCTGGATGCGGTGCGGACGATGCTGTTCGCGGCATTCGCGGAGAAGCACGAGGTGCTCGACGATCCCGAGCCCAAGGTGTTCATCGATTCGATCGACGCCGGCCGCGCCAAGTTCAACTGCTTCGCGTACGTGGCGAGCCCGCGCGATGCCTATCCGATGCGCAGCGAACTGCTGTTCACATTGCTCCGCCAGTTCCGCGAGGCAGGCATCGAAGTCGGCTCGACCGCGACCAAGATGGAGCTGGTCGGGGGCCTTCCCGACTTGCGATCGGCGGACGAGCGCTCTGGCCCTGCCTGATCATTTCACCGAATAGGGGATCGAGATCGTATAGGCCGTGCCGGCTGCCATCACCCCTTTCGGATTGAACTGGACGGCGGTGACCAGTCCCTGCGTCGCCGAATCGCCCGCGATAGGCTTGTAGCCCCACACGTCGCTGCCGCTGGCAAAGTCGACATCATCGCTAGTGTCCGAAGGCGACAGATACTTGAATTTCAGCCCCGTCGTGCCGGTCGTATCGCCAGCCTGCACGACCGGCCCCGACCCAGCACCGTCGCCATCCAGCGCCACGCGCAGTCCGGTGGGGGTAGGCAGCGTTACCGTCAGCGTATCGAGGTCGAGCGGTACGATGTCGGGATTCTCAATCTTCACGATCATGCGCAATTTCGAACCGGGAATGGCCTTGGGATTGTTGGTCGACGCGGACGCCTCCCAGGTGGTTCTCTGCGAGATCGAGACGATCGCGCCTTTTTCGGCGACCGTCATCTTCATGTTGACGATCCCGCTTGCGCTGCCGGTATCGCTGAGCACGCAGACGTCGAGTCCGAGTACTTTTACCCCAAGCAACGTGCAGAACGACCAGTCCCATTTTACCTCGAAGTTGCCGGTATAGACGCCGGGTGCGAGGCGGGTCGTGCTTCGCGCCTTCAGGTATAGCGGTACGGCGGCGCGCGTGTTGGTCAACAGCGATGTCGTGCCGTTGATGATGGTTCGCGGCGTGCCGGCGGCCAGCTGGTTTTGCCCCCCTGAATCCGCGGCCAGCAGATAAGTGGCGGTCGCGCCAGCAGGAGATTTCAATGTGTAGACGGTACCGGACTTGACGGTAACGACCAGGCTGTCGCTACTCATCAAAGCCAGCAGCGGCGTGGAGTTGCAACCGAACGATCCGGTCATGGCCACGTACGGCATCGCCGACGGAAGCTTGTCGGTCGAGAATAATGCGGCTGGCGAAAAGGTGCCGAGGTCGACCGGCGGTACCGGTGGCGACCCTGCAGGTGGTGTTGGCGTTACGGCACATGCGGCCAAAGCGGGGGTTGCCACCAGACCGAGACAGAGTGCTACGACCCCGGCCAAGCGCCTGATCATACGTATTGGCCTCAATCGCCGACCGTGATCGATATTCACCGCGTACCTCGCACCATGCTACCGGCGTAGCGCTAGGGGTAAGTCGTTAATGCGTTTTGAAGAACCGAAAACGGGTGTTTTCGCGCGTCGAAATGGCAGGCGATGGTCTTGCGGAGGCGCGTAAAACGTTCACAACACGGTGATGACGATCATTCCTTCGCGACACCGCGCCCAATGAGCGCACAGCCCCGCACGATCCTGATCGCGAGCGTCGCCACAGCCGCGCTCGCAGGGCTGTTGTTCGGCTTCGACACCGCGGTGATCGCCGGGGTGACCGGCGCACTCAAGGCCAAGTTCGCGCTCAGCGAGGCGTGGCTCGGTTTCACCGTGTCGTCCGCGCTCTGGGGTACGTTGATCGGCGCGCTGTTCATCGGCACGCTCGGCGATCGCTACGGCAGCCGCAACGTGCTGCGTATCCTCGCCTTTCTCTACGTCGTCACCGCGCTTGGCTGCGCGCTGGCGTGGAACTGGCACAGCTTCATCGGCTTCCGCTTCATCAACGGCATCGCGATCGGCGGCTCGTCGGTGCTCGCGCCCGCCTATATCGCCGAACTCGCACCGCCTGCGCAGCGCGGCAAGATGGTCGGCGGCTTCCAGTTCGCGGTCATCCTCGGCATCCTGCTCGCCTATGTCTCGAACGCGGTCATCGGTTCGCTCGATATCGGCGACGTCGAGTGGCGGTGGAAGCTCGGGATCGTCGCGGCACCGTCGCTGGTGTTCTTTGGCCTCCTGTTCCGTATCCCCAATTCACCGCGCTGGCTGCTCGCCAAGGGCCGCGACGTCGAGGCGAAGCAGGTGCTCGCGCTGGTCGGCATGAGTCCCGACGTCGCGCGCGCCGAACTCGATGCGCCCAAGGGCGATGCGTCGTTGTCGTGGACGCGCCACCGCAAGCCGATCACGCTCGCCTTCCTGGTCGCGATGTTCAACCAGTTCAGCGGCATCAACGCGTTCCTCTATTACCTCAACGACATCTTCAAGGCGTCCGGCGGCAGCCTGTCGCCCGACCTGCAAGCCGTGATGATCGGTGTCGCCAACATGGTCTTCACGCTGCTCGGGATGCTGTTGATCGACCGGATCGGCCGCCGCACGCTGCTGCTCTGGGGCTCGGCCGGCATGACCGCCGCGCTGACCGTCGGCGGGTTGGCGCTATTGGGAGTTCTGCCCAACTGGCTGCTGCTGCCGTCGCTCATCGTCTTCATCATGTTCTTCGCGCCGGGTTCGGGCGCGGTGATCTGGGTCTATATCTCCGAGGTCTTCCCGCAGAACGTCCGCGCGCGCGGATCGAGCATCGGGTCATCGAGCCACTGGGGCTGGAACGCGGTGATCGCGCAGGTCTTCCCCGTCGCCGCGGCATGGTCGGCAGGCGCGCCGTTCCTGTTCTTCGCCGCGATGATGGCGGTGCAGTTCGTGACCGTGTTCCTATACTTTCCCGAGACCAAGGGCGTGCCGTTGGAGGAGATGGAAGCGCATATGTCGCGATAAGCCGCGCTTGTGACGAAAGCACCGCCGAACCGGCACAATCCTGCGACAATTGCCGCCTAATCGGCATGCTCGATCATCGGGGTGGAACGGGTATGCGCAGTTTGGGTCTGGTTCTGGCAGTGAGCATGCCCGCAATGGCGGCCGCGCAACAGGCACCGTCGCGTCCCGCCGCCGCACCCGCCGCGCAAGCGCCCGAACAGGACGAGGGCGCCGAATCCGAGGAGATCGTCGTCACGGGATCGCGCAAGCTGCCGGGCGCGGTGATCGGCGACATCCCACCCGACCAGACGCTGGGCCAGGCAGAGATCCGGTCCTACGGCGTCAGCACGGTGTCGGACCTGCTCAACGAACTCAGCCCGCAGACCACCAGCGGTCGCGGCAGCGGCGGCGCGCCGGTCGTGCTGCTCAACGGCCGTCGCATCTCCAGCTTCAGCGAGATCCGCGACATCCCGACCGAGGCGATCCAGCGCGTCGAGATCCTGCCCGAGGAGGTCGCGCTCAAATACGGCTATCGCGCGGACCAGAAGGTCGTGAACTTCGTCCTGCGCCGCCGCTTCCGCGCGGTTACCGCAGAGGCCGCCGACACGCAGGCGACCGAGGGCGGGGGCAATACCCCCAAGGGCTCGCTCGACATGCTCAACATCGCCCGCGATCGCCGGCTCAACTTGCACGTCGAATATACGTCGAGCGAACCGCTGACCGAGTCGCAGCGCGACATCCTCCAGCCTCAGCGCACCGCGAACAGCGCGCTCGGCGTGGACGGCAATGCCGTCGACCAGCGGCCGTTCCGCACGCTCCAGTCCGCGACCAGCACCTTCACCGCGAACAGCGTCTATGCCCGCAACATCTTCGGCAACATCGGCGCGACGATCAACGGCCGCCTCGAATCGACCGACAGCCGCAGCCTCAACGGCTTGCCCGTCGTCGCGCTGACACCGTTCGGCAGCATTACGGCCATCAACCGCGCGATCGAGGACGACGGCGTCCTGCCGTTGACCCAGCGCACCTCCTCGATCGCCGCGCATCTCGGCACCACGCTCAACGGCGATATCGGCACGTGGCGCTGGAACGTGACGGGCAATTACGACCGCAGCGACACGCAGACCTTCACCGAGACGGGCCTCGACGCGAGTGCCTTCAATGCCCTCATCCGCGCCGGCGATCCGACCGCCAACCCGTTCGGCCGCTTGAGCGCGAGCGACTTCGGTGCACTGCCCGGCAACCGCGCCTATGCGACGCAGAGCACCGGTGAACTCGATGCGGTCGCGAACGGCAATCTCTTCTCGCTGCCCGCAGGCTCGGTCTCGACGACGATCAAGCTCGGTGCCGAAACCGCCGATTTCAAAAGCCGCTCGTACCGTACCGTCAACCTCCTGGGGGTCGATACGCAGGGGCGGGTGTCGCGCGACACGGTCAATGGCCAGGTCAATGTCGACGTGCCGCTGACGAGCCGGTCGAAGGACGTGTTGCCGTTTCTCGGCACGCTGTCGGCGAACTTCAACCTTGCCGAGGACCATCTGTCGGACTTCGGCACGCTGCAAACGCTCGGCTACGGCGCGAACTGGTCGCCGATCGAGGGCGTGCGCGTGATCGCCTCGGTAACCGACACCGACGAGGCACCGACCGCACAGCAACTCGGCAACCCAGCGATCACCACCCCCAACGTCCGCGTGTTCGATTACGTGCGCGGCGAGACCGCGATCGTCACGACGATCAGCGGCGGCAATCCGGGGCTGGTCGCGGACAACAACCACGTCAAGAAAGTCGGGCTGACCCTGAAGCCCTGGTCGGCCAAGGACCTGTCGATCACCGCCAACTATGTCGAGAGCCGGGTCGACAACCCGATCGCGGCGTTCCCCGCCGTCACGGCGGCGATTGCGGACGCATTCCCCGGTCGCTTTCAGCGCGATTTAGAGGGCAATTTGTTGCAGGTTGATCGCCGGCCGATCAATTTCGCGCGCAGCGATCGCTCCGAACTGCGCTGGGGGATCAACTTCTCCGCGCCGCTCAAGTCGAAGATCCAGCGTGAACTCGAGGCCTATCGTGCCGGCACCGGTCCCAACCCGTTCGAGGGTCTGCAACCCCCCGGCGGCCGTCGTCCCGGTGGCGCAGGCGGCGATGGACCGCGCGGTGACGGTGCGCGTGCCGGTGGTGGTCCAGGCGCAGGTGGCCCCGGCGGCGGCGGCGGACGTGGCTTCGGCGGACGTGGCGGGCAGGCCGGCGGCCGCATCCAGTTCGCGGTTTACCACACCTGGCACTTCACCGACCGCGTCCTCGTCGCAGACGGCGGCCCGAGCCTGAACTTGCTGAACGGCGACGCGATCGGCAACAGCGGCGGGCAGGCGCGTCACGAGTTGGAGGCGCAAGCCGGGTACACCAACAACGGCCTCGGCGCGCGGATCTCCGCCAACTACGCGACCGGCACGCGCGTCAACGGCGGCACGACCGCCGCACCCGAGACGCTCAACTTCGGCGGCCTCGCCACCGCCAACGCGCGGCTGTTCGCCGATCTCGGCCAGCGCCTCGAATGGGTGAAGGCGCATCCATGGCTGCGCGGCATGCGCGTCAGCCTGTCGGTCGACAACGTCTTCAACACCCGCCAGCGCGTCACCGACGCGACCGGCATTGTGCCCAACACCTACCAGCCCGACTATCTCGACCCGCTCGGCCGCACCGTCCGCCTCAGCATCCGCAAGCTGTTCTTCTAACGGGGACTAAGGTCGCCGCGGATCACTGGCTCAGGCGGACCGACAGCCGGACCGTCCGCGGCGCCCCCGGGAAGATCCACACCGGGCTGTACGAACTCTGCGCGAACCGGGCGTCGAACAGATTGTCGGCCTCGGCGCGCACCGACAGGCGCCGCGAGACCGCGTATTCGACCGCCGCCTTGGCCTTCAAATAGTCGGGCAGGACGAGCCCGCTGGTGTCGATCGCCCCGGCGCGCTTGCCGACATAGCTCGCCCCTGCGCTGACCGAGGGCCCGCGCCCCTCGTCGTCGAGGAAGCGCCCGATCGCGAACAATGTCGCGGCATGTTCGGGCACGTTCAACACGCGGTCGGTCGCGAAGATGCTGTCGTCGGTCCGCGCGCGCGTCCAGGCATAGTTCGCGACGACCTGCCACTGCTTGGCAAGGCGCACCGACGCGTCGAACTCGATGCCCTTGCTCGACAGCTTCCCGACCGGCGCGAGGAAGTTCGGATCGACCGGGTCGTTGGTCAGGATGTCGCGCTTGGCGATGTCGAAATACGTCACCGCGACGTCGATGCCCGGCAGCGCAGCGGTGCCACCGATCTCGTATCCCTTGCCGCGTTCGGGTGAGAAGCCCTGGTTGTCACGCCCCGTGCCCGAGTTGAGCAGGAAGCTCTCGCCCCAGTTCGCATGGACCGCAAAGACGTCGCTCAGCGCGTAGCGGCCACCCAGCCGGAAGTTCACCGGCTCGTCGACCGTGCGCCCGACCACGCCGGTACGGTTGTTGCGGATCTGCTGGCGATACGCGTCGAAGCGGACGCCGCCGGTCAGCGTGAACCGATCGGTCACGTCCCACATGTCCTGCGCATACAGCGTGGCGGACCGCCGCGTCTCGTCATTGTCCGTGAACGGCGCCAGCGGCAGCGCCTGCCCGCCGTAGACCGGCGCGAACACGTCGATCGCATACGGGTTGGCCGCGGTCGGGTTCCGCCGCAACAGCCCCTCGTGATAGTCGAGCGTATAGCCCTTCACGCCGACGCTGGCACGGTGCGCGCCGAATCGTCCGGTCAGTTCCAGCCGCGCGGACAGGTCGTCGACGGTGTAGTCGCGCGCGCGTCGCTGGCGCCACAGCGTCTGGCCGCCGACGAGCCGCGACTGGTCGGACGAGAACCCACGGAGCGATCCCGTCCGCCAGGCCACGCCGCCGTTGAGCGAGATACGGTCGTCGAGCCGCGCCTCGCCGGTCAGCTGGTGTCGCTGGTTGCGAAACCGCGTCGTCCCGTCGCCGGGCTCGCCGTAGAAGCGCGATCTTGGCAGCGCGTTGGCGTCGCCGCCGATCGCCGGGATGCCGCGGTCGAACGGCGCGTCGAACCGCGTGATCTCGCCGACATAGGTCAGCCGAAGGCCATCGCGCGGCGCCCAGGTCAGCGAAGGCGCGACGACGCGGCGACGCAACGGCACGAAATCGCGCCAGCCATCGCTGTCCTCGGTGGCAACGACGATCCGCGCCGCGATCGTGTCGGACAGCGGACCGGTTGCATCGATCTCGACGCGGCGCGTATCGAACGAGCCATAGGTAAGCGTCGCGGTCGCGCCAGGCGTGAAGCGCGGAGTCTTGCTGACGATGTTGACGCGACCGCCCGGATCGATGTCGCCGAACAGCGCGCCGGCCGGACCCTTCAACACCTCGATCCGCTCGGTCGTCGCCGGATCGCGCGGTGGCGCGAGGCCACGATTGGCGAGGAACCCGTCGACATAATATTCGGCGCCGCCGTCGGGCGTGCCGAGGAACCCGCGGATCGCGAAATTGTCGAGGAAGCCGCCGCGGTTGTTCTGGTTGCTGACGCCGCTGACGAGCTCCAGCGCGTCGCCGAGCCGGTACGTCCCCGCCGCGGTGAGCAGGTCGCGTTCGAGCGAGCGACTGGATTGCGACATGCGTTCGGTGGCGAGGTCGGACGACAGGGTCCGATCCGCCCGCGTGCTGCGCGTACCGAGAACGACGATCGTCTCGGCCTCGTCATCGACCCGTCGTTCCTCGCGCTCCGGCTCGCGGTCGGTCTTGTCCTGCGCCTCGGCAGTAACGGGGCAGGCGAGCAGCAGAAAAATGCTGGCGAAGGCGATCGATCGTGGACGCGTCGACAAAAAATGTTGCCTTCTCTGTGATGATGTAACATCGCGATTGGCGGAGGTGCTTCGATCTTGTCAACCGTTTTCAGTCCAATGCCCAACGTCGCCGGAACGCCGGCCGCGGCGTCCGATACCCATGTGGAAGCTCCGACGGGCGCGCAGGCCAAGCGGTCGCGGATCGTCTCGGTCGATGCGCTGCGCGGGTTCGTCATGCTGCTGATGCTCGTCGATCACACCCGCGAACTCTTCTATTACCCTATGCAGGTGAGCGACCCGATGGCGTTGCCCGCGACGCCGCCGACCCTGTTCTTCACGCGGCTCACGGCGCATCTGTGCGCGCCCGTCTTCGTGCTGCTGACCGGGCTCGCGGCATCGTTATACGCGGACTCGCGCGGCGGAGATGCTGGCGGCGGCAGGGCAGCGGCGTCGTCGTTCCTGCTGAAGCGCGGGCTGTTCCTCGTCGCGCTCGAAGTGACGGTCGTCAATTTCGCCTGGTCGTTCGATTTCACCCCCGCGATCGTCTATCTCCAGGTGATCTGGGTGATCGGGCTGTCGATGATCGCTCTGGCGGCGCTAATCCATCTTCCGCGCATCGCCGTGCTCGTCCTAGGGCTGGCGATCGTGCTGGGCCACAATTTGCTCGATCCGATCACGTTCACACCCGACCAGCCTGGGTATGTCGCGTGGAGCGTGCTGCACGACCGCGGGTTCATCGACCTGCAGTTCGGCGCAAGGGCGCGGACGTCCTATCCGTTGCTGCCCTGGATCGGCGTCATCGCGCTCGGCTGGTCGATCGGGCCGTGGTTCGCGCGCGGTGTCGACCGGGATGTCCGTCGCCGCCGCCTGATGATGACCGGCGCTGCGGCGCTCGCGCTGTTCGCGGTGCTGCGCGCGCTCAGCGGCTACGGCGAACCACTGCCGTGGCAGGTCGGCACGACGCCGCTTGCAACGGTCATGAGCGTTCTCAACCTCACCAAATATCCGCCGTCCGCGGACTTCATCCTGCTCACGCTCGGCATCGGCATGCTGCTTCTGGCGGCGTTCGAGCGCACATCGGCGCGGTTGAACGGCGTGCTGGTGGTGTTCGGATCGGCGCCGTTGTTCTTCTACATCCTACACCTCTATTTGCTCCACGGCGTGAACAGCCTGACCGGTGCGGTGACGGGCGGTGCGATCAAGGGGCTGGTCAGCGTCCCGAACGTCGCGTCGATCTGGCTCGTTGCCGCCGCCGCCGCCGTGCCGTGCTGGTTCGCGTGCCGGTGGTTCGGACGGTTCAAACGGACCCATACCGGCTGGTGGTGGCGGTACCTGTAAGGCGTACGATGTACCGTCGAGAACCTCCTCGAAATTCGATATATCTATCTGTTGCCCGGCGACAAAGCGTGGCTATGCTGCGACGATATCATTCTGAAACACGGGGTAATGTTCGCATATGGCTTTGAAAATGACCGCGCTTGCCGGCGTCGCCGCAATTGCCCTCGTCGCGCCCGCATACGGTCAAGGCCAGCGCCCGACGACCCCTGCGGCAAAGCCTGCGCCGGTTGCCGATCTCGTGAAGTCGGTCGATATCCCCTATCAGCAGTTCACGCTGAAGAACGGCCTGCGCGTCGTCGTGCATACCGACCGCAAGGCGCCCGTCGTCGCGGTCAGCGTCTGGTACAATGTCGGGTCGAAGTTCGAGCCCAAGGGCAAGACCGGCTTTGCGCATCTGTTCGAGCATCTGATGTTCAACGGCTCCGAGAATGCACCGGGCGACTTCTTCGAGCCGCTGAAGCAGGTCGGCGCGACCGACTTCAACGGCACCACCTATTTCGATCGCACCAATTATTTCGAGACGGTGCCGACCGCGGCGCTCGACCGCGCGCTGTTCCTCGAATCCGATCGCATGGGCTATCTCACCGGCGCGATCACCCAAGGCGTGCTCGACGAGCAGCGCGGCGTCGTTCAGAACGAGAAGCGACAGGGCGACAACCAGCCCTACGGCCTGACGCAGTACAAGATCACCGAGGGCCTGTTCCCCGCGGATCACCCGTACGGCCACACCACGATCGGCTCGATGGCGGATCTCGACGCCGCCTCGCTGCAGACGGTGAAGGACTGGTTCAAGGATCATTACGGCCCGAACAACGCCGTGCTGGTGCTCGCTGGCGACGTCGATGCGGCGACCGCCAAGCGGCTCGCGGAGAAGTATTTTGGTGGGATTCCAAAGGGCCCCGAGAGCATCGTCCCGCCCGCGCCGATCCCGACCCTGCCTGCGCCGGTGAACGAGACGATCAAGGACCGGGTCGCGGCGGTGATGATCAGCCGCAACTGGGTGGTCCCCGGCTTGAACGACAAGGACGGCACGGCGCTCGACGTCGCGGCGGGCGTGCTCGGCGGCCTCGCCAGCAGCCGGTTCGACACCGCGCTGGTCAAGAAGGAGAAGCTCGTCGTCAGCATCTCCGCCTATAATCGCAGCTTCAGCCAGCTCGGCATGTTCGGCATCCGCGCGATCGTCCGGCAGGGCGTCGACCCCGCGCTCGTGTCGAAGCGGATCGACGAGATCATGGCGGACTTCATCAAGAACGGGCCGACCGCCGACGAAGTCAGCCGTGTCGCGACGACCACCGCGGCCAGCACGATGGAGGGCTTGGAGTCCGTCGGTGGCTTCGGCGGCAAGGCGGTGACGCTGGCCGAGGGCGCGCTGTATTCGAACGATCCGGGCTTCTACAAGAAACAGCTGTTGCAGCTCGCCGCCGAAACGCCGGCGAGCGTGAAGGCCGCCGCGGCGAAGTGGCTGTCGCGCCCGGCCTATTCGCTGACCGTCGTGCAGGGTCAGCGCGATGCCTATGCCAACGCGGTCGTGCCGCCCAAGGTCGACGTGCCGCCCGCCGCGGACGTGCCGTTCAAGGGCACGCGGGGGCCGCTGCCCGGCGTCGGCACGGTTGCCGGCCTCAGCTTCCCGGCGGTCCAGCGTACCCGCCTCGCGAACGGTATCGAGCTGGTCTACGCACAGCGCACCGCCGTTCCCGTAACGCAGGCAGTGCTCAGCTTCGATGCGGGCGTCGCGGCCGACGTCCCCGGCAAGCTCGGTACGCAGCAACTGACGCTGTCGATGATGGACGAGGGCACGCCGACCCGCGATTCGGTCGCACTCGCCGAAGCCAAGGAGCGGCTCGGCGCGGAGATCGGCACGGGCGCGTCGAACGACCGGACCTTCCTGTCGTTGCAGGTGCCGAGCGCCAATCTCGCACCCGCGGTCGACCTGTTCGCCGACATCGCGCAGAACCCGGCATTCGCCGATGCCGAGGTAGCGCGCGTCAAGAACCAGCAGCTCGCACAGATCGCGCAGGAGCTGACCAGCCCGCAGGGTCTGGCAACGCGTGTCCTGCCGCCGCTGCTCGGGCCGAACTCGCCCTATGCAAAGGCGCAGGGCAGCGGCGATCCGAAGGCGGTGGCGGCGCTGACCCGCGCCGATCTGGTCGCGTTCCAGCAGGCATGGCTGCGGCCCGACAAGGCGAAGATCTTCGTCGTCAGCGATCGTCCGCTCACCGAGGTGAAGGCCGCGCTCGATGCGCGCTTCGGAACATGGCGGCCGACCGGCGCGGCGGGCGTGAAGGCGTTCCCGGCGACCGTGACGCCGTTCGCGCCGAAGATCGTCCTGATCGACCGGCCGGACAGCCCGCAGTCGCTGATCATCGCGGGCGTGCCGACTGGATTGAAGGGCACGCAGGACCTGTTGCCGATCGCGACCGCGAACGATGCGCTCGGCGGCAGCTTTCTCGGCCGCGTCAACATGGACCTGCGCGAGAGCAAGCACTGGTCCTACGGCGTCTCGGGTCGCTTCCAGCAGTCGGAGAATGCCGCGCCGTACATCCTGTCGGCACCGGTGCAGGCGGACCAGACCGGCCCGTCGATCACGGCGCTGCGCAACGATGTCGGCGCGTTCCTCGGCAAGGAGCCGATGACCCAGGCGGAGTTCGACCGTGCGATCAACGGCGCGATCCGCTCGCTGTCGGGTAATTTCGAGACGTCCGACGCGGTGCTGGGCGCGATGCAGCAGAACGATCTGCTCAAGCGGCCCGACAATTACTATGCGACGATCACGCAGCGATACCAGGGCCTTAACCTGCCGCAACTCAACACCGCGATCCAGCAGGCGCTTGATCCGCGGAAGACGATCTGGGTCGTTGTCGGCGATGCGAAGACGGTGCGCCCGCAGCTTGACAGCATCGGCCTCCCGGTCGAGGTCATCCCAGCGGCGTCGGTTGCCGGCGCCAATTAGGTTCAAGAGCCCGGGCGTTGCCGGGCGGTGTTTCAGGAGAGAGAGCAATGGCAAACGTCGATGGCAGCTGGGATTGCGTGGTCAAGTCGCCGCTGGGCGACCAGAAAATGACGCTGACCGTCAACAGCGCCGGCAGCACCTTCACCGGTGCGGTGTCGGGCGCGATGGGCGGCATGGACGTCACCGGTGACGTCGATGGCGACACGATCACCTGGAAGCAGAGCATGACCGTGCCGATGCCGATGACGCTCGACTGCAAGGCGACCGTCGAGGACGACGTCCTCAAGGGCAGCGTCGCGGCCGGCGCCTTCGGCAGTTTCCCGCTGACCGGCACGCGGACGGCCTGATCGCCTGAATTGCTACGAGAGGGGCTCGTCTTTCCACACGGAAAGGCGGGCCTTTTTCTTTTTCGGTCCGGGAGGGAAGGAAGAAGAAAATGAAATCCACGACCCGTCTGTTTGCCGCCTGCGCCATCGCCGCGCTGGCTACCGCGACAACCGCCCCCGCGACCGCGCAGAATTACGACGAACGTCCCGCCAAGATGGCGCCACGCGACGTCGGCTACGATTATGTGCGCAAGGTGGTCGAGATCCCGATGCGGGACGGAGTGAAGCTCCACACCGTCATCATCGTGCCGAAGGGCGCGAAGGACGCGGGCATCCTGATGACGCGCACGCCCTATGATGCCGACGGCCAGACCAAGGTCGACAGCGGCACCTATGCCGGCATCCTCGAACACGGCGACGGCGCGGGCGACGTGATCGCCGCGGCGGGCTATATCCGCGTGATCCAGGACGTCCGCGGGATGCACGGATCGCAGGGCATCTACATGATGAACCCCGCACGCGCCGGCACGCCGCAGAACCCGACCAAGACCGACGATTCGACCGACACCTACGACACGATCGACTGGCTGGTGAAGCACGTCCCCGAATCGAACGGGCGCGTCGGGATCAGCGGGATCAGCTATGACGGCTTCCTGCCGCTGATGGCGCTGATCAATCCGCATCCCGCGCTCAAGGTCTCGGTGCCGATGAACCCGATGGTCGATGGCTGGCGCGGCGATGACTGGTTTCACAACGGTGCGTTCCGCGAGGGCATGATGCCGTACGTCCTCGGCCAGGAAGCGACCAAGGATGCCGGCACGCCGTGGATCACCGACACCGCGGACGATTACGACTATTATCTCAAGGGCGGCTCGGCCGGCGCGATCGGCAAGGCGCAGGGGCTCGAACAGCTCGGCTTTTGGCGCAAGATCACGCAGCATCCTGCGTACGACTCGTTCTGGTCGACCCAGGCGATGGACACCGTGCTCGCCGGCCAGCCGCTCAAGGTGCCGACGCTGATCGTCGGTGGCCTGTGGGATCAGGAGGACATCTACGGCGCGCCCGCGGTCTATCGCGCGCTGGAGTCCAAGGACACCGCCAACGACATGGTCTACCTGTCGATGGGCCCCTGGTATCACGGGCAGGAAGTCGGCAACGGCAGTGCGCTGGGCGCGATCAAATGGGATGCCGACACCGCCAAATGGTGGCGCTGGCACGTCCTCGCGCCGTTCCTCGCGCATTATCTGAAGAGCGACCAACCGGCGATGGACGTCGCCCCGGTGACGATGTTCCAGTCGGGCCGCAACGAATGGCAGGGGCTCGACAAGTGGCCGACCGCGCCGACCGCGGGCACGCCACTCTACCTCAAGCCCGGTGGCACGCTCGGCTTCCAGGCCACGGGCGGCGCGGCGACGACCGCGGACTATATCTCCGATCCGGCCACGCCGGTCAGCTACCGCGTGCGCCCGACGCTGCCGACCTATGCAAGCGGATCGACGTGGAAACAGTGGCTGGTCGACGACCAGCGCGCCGTCTCGGGCCGTCCCGACGTGCTGACCTTCATCACCGATGCGCTCACCACGCCGACCACGATCGCGGGCGTGCCGGAGGTGAACCTGACCGCCTCGACCAGCGGCACCGACAGCGACTGGGTGGTGAAGCTCATCGACGTGTATCCGGACGTCTATCCCGGCGACAAGGCGATGGCGGGCTATCAACTATCGGTGGCGATGGACATCTTCCGCGGCCGCTACCGCGAGGACCTCGCCGTGGCCAAGCCGATCGCGGCGAACGTGCCCTTGAAATACAAGTTCGCGCTGCCGACCACCAACCACGTCTTCCTGCCCGGTCACAAGATCATGGTGCAGGTGCAGTCGAGCTGGTTCCCGCTCTACGATCGCAATCCGCAGACCTTCGTCCCGAACATCTTCTTCGCGCAACCCAAGGATTACGTGAAGGCGACGCAGAAGGTGACGGTCGCCGGACCCGACGAAAGTTACATCAGCCTTCCGCTAATACGTTGATTAGTCTTGCATCATCCCGGACATGTGCCGGGATGATGTAAGGAAAACATCGCCCTTCATCGGTCGAAATGTGGCAGCTTTACTGGTTCTTAGGAGGCCGTGGATCATAGGTCTGCGGCACAACAGACCGGATCGCCGATGAAACGCCTCCCCCTGATCGCGCCGAACCCGCCGCGGCTGAGCGAGCACCTCGATGCATTGCGCCGCGTCGAGGCGTCGGGCGTGTTCAGCAACAACGGCCCCGAGGTTCGCGCGTTCGAGGCTGGCGTCACCGATAAGCTCTTCGGCGGCCACGGTGCCAGCCTCGCCGTCGGCAATGCCACGCTCGGGCTGATGCTCGCGATCCGCCACGCATCGGGGATGCGGACCGGTGGTCTGAACCCAAAGCAGGGCACGCTTGCGCTGATGCCCGCGCTCACCTTCGCCGCGACCGCGCAGGCGGCGGCATGGGCGGGGCTGACGCCGCTGGTATGCGACATCGACGCAAACGATTGGGGTGCGTGCGCGCTCGAGGAGGAGCGGCTGCTCCAGCGCCACGGCGAGCGGATCGGCGTGGTCGTGCCGTACGCAACGTTCGGCAACGCGATCGACCTCGACCGCTACGTGCATTTCCAGCGCCGCTACGGCGTTGGAATCGTGATCGACGCGGCCTCGTCGCTCGGCACGCTCGACGATGCAGGGCTCGGCTTCGGTGCGCGCGCGCCGTTCGCGGTGGTCCATTCGATGCACGCGACCAAGACGTTCGCAGTCGGCGAGGGCGGCTTGATCCACAGCGGCGACGTCGACCTGATCGCGACGCTCCGCTCGATGGGGAATTTCGGGTTCGAAGGCAGCCGCAACGCGACGCTGCCCGGCATCAACGCCAAGCTGCCCGAGATCACCGCGATCATGGCGCAGACCAAGCTGGCCGAGATCGACGGAATCGCCGACCACCGCGCCGCGCTCGAGGAAACCTATCGCGCCACGCTCCCCGATTTCCAGTTCCAGGCGGTATCGGGCCGGCGTCGCTCGATGCAGTTCATGCCGGTGCTGCTTCCCGAGCACATCGCGCACCACCGCGATGCGATCGTCGAGGCGATCGAGGCGGACGGTGTCGGCTGCGGTCGCTATTTCAGCCCGCATCTCGGTGAACAGCCCTGGTTCCAGGCGACCGCGATGATCGAGCCGACCCCGGTCGCCGACAGGATCGCCGGGCGGATGCTGTCGCTGCCGATCACCGATGCGATGTCGGTCGCAGACGCGCGACGTGCCGCCGAAGCGCTCGCGAACGCCTGCGCCGCGATCGTCCGGCCGCTCGACCGGCGTGCGTCGGTGCGCGGCGCGAACGGCAAGATCGCCTCGGTGATCGTGATCGGCGGCGGTCCCGCCGGGACGGCGATGCTCACCTCGGCGACCAAGCGCGGCCTGCTCCCCGATCTCGCCGCGTCGGGGCTGATGGTGATCGAGCGCGGCAATGCGATCGGCGGCGGGCGGCTCGGTCGCTATGCGATTACGTCGGATTCGACCGCGCAGACCTTCCTGACCGCGGTCCGAGACAATGTGCATCCCGAACTCGCCCGGCTGGTCGATCATCCCGCCGGACGCGCGGTCGCGGCGCACGAGGGCGCACTGGGCGTACCGTTGACCGAGGTCGGGCCGCTGTTGCGCGCGACCGGCGACCGGCTGACCGATATCGTCCGCGGCAATGGCGGCGTCGTGCTTACCGGGCACGAGGCGCTAGGTGCAAAGCGCGTCGGCGAAGGCCTGTGGAGCGTACAGGTCCGCCGCCTCGCCGACGGCCACGTCTTCGAGCAACTCGCGCGCAACATCGTCGTCGCGACCGGCGGTCACCAGCCGCTCGACCGGCTCGCCACGCAGCAGGTCGCGGGGGCCGGCCTGATCGAGCTGGCGAGCGGGCGCCTGCTCCAGTCCGACGACGTGCTGACGACCGGCGGGTTCGAGAAGGTCGCCGATATCCTGACCGGCAAGCGGGCGCCGAAGATCGCGGTGATCGGCGGTTCGACCAGCGCGCTTACCACGATCGCGCTGTTGCTGAAGAGCCAGCCGCCGCTGCCGCTCGGGGCAGGGGCTATCACGCTCCTGCACCGCAAGCCGCTCCGCCCCTTCTATCATTCGGTCGAGGCTGCGCATGCCGAGGGGTTCACCGATTTCGGCCCCAACGACATCTGCCCGGTGTCCGGCTTCGTCTACCGCCTCGCGGGTTTCCGCCTCGAAGCGCGCGACCTAGTGCTGCGGATGCTCGCCATCGACGGTCGCGTGCCCGATCCCCGCGTGGCGCTGCACCGGATCACGGGCGACGACGATGCGGTCGCACGGGCGGCGATCGCGGACGCCGACCTCGTCATCGCGGCGCTGGGCTATCGACCGATCGCGATGCCGCTCGCCGACCGCGACGGCGCGCAGATGCCGCTCGCCGCGCATGACGGAAAGCCGATGGTCGACCGCCACTGCCGGATCGTCGACGATCAGGGCGGACCGATCCCCGGCCTCTACGGTCTTGGCCTCGCCGCCGGCTTCGTGCCCTGGGGTGCTCTCGGTGGCGAATCCAGTTTCTCCGGGCAGGCCAATGGCTTATGGCTCTGGCAGAACGACGTGGGGTTGATGATAATCGATCAGGTGATGGCATCGAAGGCACTGGCAGCAGCGTGACGTCGGACGACCGAACGGCTGATCCCGTCGTGAGCCCCGCTGTTAGCGTGGTCATGGCCGCGTATAATGGCGCCGGGTTGATCGAGGAGACGCTCGCCAGCCTGCAAGCCCAGACCTTCACCGATTTCGAGGTGATCGTCGTCGACGACTGCTCGACCGACGACACGCGCGAGGTGGTGCGCGCTTGGCCAGATCCGCGCGTGCGACTGGTCCAGATGGCGAAAAACGGCGGCCCGGTACTCGCGCGCAATCGCGGGTTTGCCGAGGCACGCGGCCGCTACATCGCCGCGCTCGACCATGACGATATCTGCCGCCCCGATCGCTTCGCCCGTCAGGTCGCGTATCTCGACGCGCATCCAGACACCGTCTTGCTGGGCACCGCCGCCGAACTCCTGACCGCCGGCGTGGTCGGTCCGTCCAGCTACGCGCCGACCACCACGCCCGCGCTGGTCGCATGGCTGACCTGTATCGAGAACCCGCTGGTCTGGTCGTCGACGATGATGCGGACGGAGGTGGCGCGACAGCTCGACCCGGTGACCCGGCCGGAGCTCCTGTATGCCGAGGATTTCGACCTGTACCAGCGGATCCAGCATTTCGGCGCGATCGCGCGGCTGGACGAGGCGCTGGTGCTGTACCGCGTCCACCCCGGAGGCGTCTCGAAGCGGTTCGTCGATACGATGGAGGCGGCCTCGGTCCGTGTCCTGACCGAACGCTACGCCCGGCTGTTCGACGATCGCGCGGAGCGGATCGCGCGCCTGATCATGCTGCACAACATGGCCAAGCGCCCAGTGCCCGATCGCGCCGCACTGGCGACGCTGGGCAGTGCGCTGAGTGTCATCCAGGCGGACTTTCTGGCGACGCACGACTGCTCGGCACACGACATCCGCCTGATCCGCTGGGAGACCGCGCGGCGCTGGGGCGATATCGGCCGGGCAGGGCTGCGTGCCGGGACGGTCAGCCTGCAAGACGTGCTGGCGGTGCGCCCCGATCATCTCGGGCTCGGCTATGCCGGCGTCGAAGCGCTGTTGTGGTCGGGGCTCATCGGCGGCGTACGTCGCGCCCGCCGGAGGATGCAGCAAAGCCGCATGGCCCAGACCGCGGAGTAACGCGGTCCGGGCCGGTATTTCAGACCTTGGCGGCGTAGATCATTCGGCCGGCACCAAGCCGTGCGAACACCTGGTCCAGATCGCGCTCGCCGACCGCGAAGCACCCCTGGCTGCGACCGAGCATGCCGTGGCTCTCAATCATGTCCTTGTTCGCGTACCATGCCGAATGCACGACGATCGCACGGTCAAGCGCGTTGTCGTTGGTCGGATCGAGCCCGATCAGGCGCTGCGAACGGCCATGCTTGCCGACGTAATAATCGTCCGTGACGAAAGCACCCTCGGACGAGGCGTTCGAGCCGAAGCGGTTCGAGAAGCGCTCCAGATACCCGGTGTGCGCCGGATCCGAGCCGCTGCCATGCGCGACCAGCAGCGACGTGCTGCGCCCACTGGCGAGATCGATGAAGTGGAAGCGCGGCTTGCCCGACGGTGCCGCGAAATCTGCGATCGCGATCCGGTCGTGATGCTGGATGCGGCTGCCGTGGCGGCTGAGCGACGCCATCGCCTGACGCAGCAGGTCGGGACGGACTACCTTGGGCGACGTCAGTGCGACCGTCGTGCGCGGCAGCGGTGGCTGCGTCATCGGCTTCAAATCACGTGCGGTCAGTGGACGTCCGAGACGCGTCGTCGCCGACACTGCCCCCGGCACCACCAAAGCCCCCGCCAATACCAAACCATTCTTCAGAAGCGCGCGTCGTTCGCGCACAAGACCTTGCTCGTCGTGCATCGATTTTCCCGAAATTGCCCCGTTTCTTAGAACATCCTATAGCCGATTTTCCGTGAATATTCTGCAACCATTTCCACTGGTTGTGGGTCCGTTCCCTCGAACTACCCCGGCTTGGGGTCGGTTCGTCGACTCAATCCTCCGACGGCACGTTTTCGAGAATCGCGCGTTGGGCGGAAATATCGGGATTCGAGGACGGACGCGACAATGGGCAAGATGGCGAACGGGATGGCGCGGTCTTTCATGGCAATGGGGCTGACCTTTGCGATCCTTGCGGGCGCAAATCCCGCGCAGGCCGCATCGGCTGCCGCCATCGCTGCGATGCCGATCGAACAGGCCGCAACCGAACTCTCGCCCAACCAGTTCGTCTGGAAGGACAATGGCTCCAGCGAGCCCGTCAGCATCGTCGTCAGCCTGATGGAGCAGCGCACGTTCGTCTATCGCGGGTCGGTAATGATCGCGGCGACCACGATCTCCAGCGGCAAGGATGGCAAGGACACGCCGGCCGGCACCTATCCGATCCTGCAGAAGAATGCGGTCCACAAATCGAGCCTGTACGACGATGCGTCGATGCCGTTCATGCAGCGGCTGACCTGGGACGGCATCGCGATCCATGCAGGCCGCAACCCGGGTTTCCCCGCGTCGCACGGCTGCATCCGCGTGCCGCTCGGCTTTGCGAAGCAGTTGTTCGGGGTGACCACGCTGGGGACGACCGTGACGGTGACGGACGATTTCGAGGGTGGGATGATTCCGGAGGCACCTGTCGCGGATCAGGAGACGGCGGTAGCGAATCTGCGCCAGTCGATCTCGCTGGAGCAGTGATTGCCGATAGGCGAGGGCAGTAATCCCTTCCTTGTTCTCCCGCGAAGGCGGGAGCCCAGTCTGGGTCCCCGCCTTCGCGGGGAAACAATCTTTGTACAGATGTCGGCGGGTCAGCTCGCGATCGCGAGTCCAAGCTCGACCAACCGCGCACGAAAATCCGCCGCATCGGTAAACAGCACCGATTCGATCCCCAACGCCTGCGCGCCCGCGACGTTCGCCGCGTTATCGTCGACGAACACAGCCTCCTCCGCCGCCAGCCCGAATCGCTTCAGCGCCAGCCGATAGATCGCCGCATCGGGCTTCACCATCTTCTCCTCGCCCGACACGACCACGTCGCGGAACCGGTCGAACAGATGCGCTTCACGCGTGCGGAAGGGTGGCCAGAACTCGTGGCTAAAGTTCGTGATCGCGAACAGCGGTATGCCGGCTGCGTCCAGCTCCTCGACGATCTCCTGCATCCCGGCGATTCGCGCACCGATGCTCTCGTTGAATCGCGGCCCCCAGGCAGCGATCAAGTCGGCATGCTGCGGATGCAACGCGGCAAGCTCCGCCGAGGTGTCGGCGAAGTCGCGGCCAGCGTCGTGCTGGAAGTGCCAATCGATCGTCACGACGTCGCGCAGGAACACGTCGAGCGCCCGATCGTCGTCGATCAGGCGCTCGTACAGGATCCGGGGATCCCAGTCGTAAAGGACACGACCGACGTCGAAGATGACGGCCGTTATCAGGGTGTTAGCCCTGGCGTGCCTTGAAGCGACGGTTGGTCTTGTTGATGACGTAGGTACGGCCACGACGACGGATCACGCGGTTATCGCGGTGACGATCCTTGAGCGACTTCAGGGAATTGCGGATCTTCATGATCGATTCGCTTCTTTTCAAATCTAGGTGTGCGGAAAGACGGGATCGCCTAATGGCGGGGTGTGTCCAAGTCAAGCAACGGACACGCTCCTACCATCCGGGAACCCACTCGGCTGGTCGGAGCGTTACTATAGCGCAACATTCTAAGGAAGTCCCGATGGCGGTTCGTTCGATCCTGGTCCTGGCGCTGGCAAGCGCATCCCTCACCGCGTGCGCGACCGGCCCGTCGCTGCCGCCGACCGAGGTGCTGCGCTATCATCTCGGCGAGCCGATCGACCGCGGCACCATCGCCGTCCAGCCGCTGACCGCCGGCGGCCCGGCCAGCATCGAGTTCAAGACTTATGCAGCTGCCGTGCAGGGGCAGCTGCTCCAGGCCGGCTACAGCGTCCCCGCACCCGGCGCCAAGCCGCTGCTGGTGGCGACCGTCGGCTTCACCCGCACCACGCAGGCAGGGCCACCCAAGCAGTCGCCGATCAGCATCGGCATCGGTGGCGGCGGCTTCAGCGGTGGCGGCGGTCGTCGTGGTGGCGGTGGTGGCGTCGGGCTCGGCGGCGGGGTCGGCTTCCCGATCGGCGGTGGCGGGAGCACCGCGATCCTCGTCTCCGAACTGTCGGTGACGATCAAGCGCACCGCCGATCAGTCGCCCGTCTGGGAAGGTCGCGCACAGTCGTTCGCCGATGCCCGCAAGGAGGATGCCCGGACCGATATCCAGGCCGACAAGCTTGCCCGCGCATTGTTCATGGGGTTCCCCGGGGAGTCCGGTCGCACTATCCAGGTGAAATGAACGCGCAAACCATGAGCCCGACCGTCAACGCAGCCTTCGATGGCGGCAACATCCGTGTTGTTGCCATCGAGGGAGACCGAATCGATCTGGAGATCGTCACCGATTTCCAGTCCGATTTCTTCCAGTGGTTCTACTTCCGCGTGGCGGGCGCGGCCGGCCGCACGCTGACCTACCGTATCCTGAATGCCGGCAAGTCGGCCTATCCGTTCGGCTGGCCGGGCTACAAGACGCGTGCCAGCACCGATCGGCAGGCGTGGCGGATGATCGAGACACGCTATGAAAATGGCGTGCTCGAATTCGACTTCACCGCCGATACCGATCTCGCCTGGTTCGCGTATTTTGCGCCGTACACGATGGAGATGCACGAAGCTCTGGTAGCACGCACCGCGCTGTTGCCGGGCGTCACGCACCGCGAACTCGGCCAGTCGCTCGATGGTCAGGCGATCGATTGCTTCAGGATCGGCTCGGGCCCGAAGCAGGTCTGGATCTACGGTCGCCAGCACCCCGGCGAATCGATGACCGAATGGTGGATGGAAGGCGCGCTGGAGCGGCTGACCGATTCGGCCAATCCGATCACTGCCGCGCTGTTGGCGAAGGCGACCTTCAACGTCGTTCCGAACATGAACCCGGATGGCACGCGCCGCGGTCATCTGCGCACCAATGCCGTGGGGGTGAACCTCAACCGCGAATGGCACACGCCGACGCCCGAGAAGAGCCCCGAAGTCCTGTGCGTGCGCAATGCGATGGACCTGACCGGCGTCGATGTCGCGATGGACATCCACGGCGACGAGGCGATCCCGGCGAACTTCATCGCCGGTTTCGAAGGCATCCCCTCCTGGACCGACGCGCACGGTGAGAAATTCTACGACTACGGCCGTCGTCTCGCGGCGCACACGCCCGATTTCCAGACCGAGAAGGGCTATCCGAAGTCCGCACCTGGGACCGCGAACCTGTCGATGTCGACCAACCAGCTTGCCGAGCGTTTCGGCGCGGTGTCGATGACGCTGGAGATGCCGTTCAAGGATCACGACGCCAATGCCGATCCCGAGTTCGGCTGGTCGCCCGAGCGCTCGAAACAGCTTGCGCACGCGATGCTCGAGACGCTTGCCGGTATGATCGACGAGATTTGACCTAATAACAACGACTTGGCACGGTTCGGAGGCTTGGGTTCAAGCGCTGCGGACCGTGCGTTGGCCTAACCTTATCCTAACCTTTGAACCCTTCCGTTCAGTCCCGCCACCCCAGGAGCCCGAATGCCGACCCTAGTCCTGATCCGCCACGGCCAGTCCACCTGGAACCTCGAGAACCGCTTCACCGGCTGGTGGGACGTCGACATGACCGCCAAGGGTGAGGCCGAGGCCAAGGCCGCCGGCGAGCTGATGGCCGCCAAGGGCCTCGACTTCGACCAGACCTTCGTCAGCCTCCAAACGCGGGCCATCAAGACGCTCAACATCGCGCTGGAGGCGATGGGCCGGCTCTGGCTCCCGGTGGAGAAGGACTGGCGCCTCAACGAGCGGCATTACGGTGGCCTCACGGGCCTCGACAAGGCCGAGACCGCCGCCAAGCACGGCGACGCGCAGGTCCATATCTGGCGCCGTAGCTTCGACGTCCCGCCCCCGGTCTTGGAGGACGACAGCGAGTTCGACCTGTCCAAGGACCGCCGCTACGCCGGCATCGCCATCCCCAAGACGGAAAGCCTCAAGGACACCATCGCTCGCGTCCTCCCCTATTGGGACGAGCGCATCGCCCCCGCGCTCAAGGACGGCCAGCGCATCCTGATCTCCGCGCACGGCAACTCGCTCCGCGCGCTGGTCAAGCACCTGTCCAACATCCCCGACGACGAGATCACCAGCCTGGAGATCCCGACCGGCCAGCCGATCGTCTACGAACTCGACGCCGACCTGAACGCCACCGACCGCTACTACCTCAGCGAGCGCTGACTTCCTCCGGGCAAGTCACACCACCCCGGCGAAGGCCGGGGCCCAGTTGGAAAGGTGGCAATAACGGAACGCCGTCCGCGGTTAGCGACGTTCCCCAACTGGACCCCGGCCTCCGCCGGGGAGGTGCGGCAGGGGCAATGTCGATGGCGCTCGCTGGCTGGTCGCTGCCGGCTCCACCAACACCGTTGCCCTTGCCCCCCCACGTCGCTAGGCACGGCGCTCCTTGAATCAGGGGGGCGATCGTGGCTCTAGTCGGCATCATCATGGGCAGCACCTCCGATTGGGAGACGATGCGCCACGCCGCCGAGACGCTCGACGCGCTCGACGTCGCGCATGAAACGAAGGTTGTCTCCGCGCACCGCACCCCGCAACGCCTCTACGACTATGCGACCACAGCCGCCGATCGCGGCCTGAAGGTGGTGATCGCAGGCGCAGGCGGCGCGGCGCACCTCCCCGGCATGGCCGCTTCGATGACTCACCTCCCGGTGCTCGGCGTCCCCGTCGAATCGAAGGCGCTGAAGGGCATGGATAGCCTGCTCTCGATCGTCCAGATGCCCGGCGGCATCCCGGTCGGCACGCTCGCGATCGGCAAGCCCGGCGCGATCAACGCCGGCCTTCTGGCGGCCGCTATCCTCGCGACCTCCGACGATGCACTCGCCGAGCGCCTTAAAGCCTGGCGCACTGCACAGACCGACTCCGTCGCCACCGACCCCGCCTAAAGGACGCCGAGATATGACGCCGCTTCCCCCCGGATCGACCATCGGTATCCTAGGCGGCGGCCAACTCGGCCGCATGCTCGCGACCTCCGCGGCCCAGCTCGGCTATCACACGCACGTCCTCGCGCCCGACCAGGAGAGCGTCGCCGCACAGTCCGCCTCGACCATGACGCGCGCCGACTATCACAACCGCATCGTGCTCGCCGACTTCGCCGACGCCTGCGACGTCATCACCTACGAGTTCGAGAACATCGCGGTCGAGCCCGTGGAATGGCTCGCAGACCGCGTCCCAGTCCACCCAAGCCCGCGCGCTCTCCGCGTCGCACAGGAACGCATCGGCGAAAAACGCTTCGTGGAGAGTGTCGGCGGCCGCCCGGCACCCTGGGCCGCGGTCGACAGCCTCGAAAGCCTGCAGGCGGGCCTGAAGACGATCGGCACCCCCGCCATCCTCAAGACAGCGCGCTTCGGCTATGACGGCAAGGGGCAGGTCAAGATCGACACTCCCGACGACGCGCGAGCCGCCTGGGACACGATCGGCGGCCCCGCGGTGCTCGAAGCCTTCGTCCCGTTCGACAACGAGTTCTCGATCCTGATCGCCCGCGGCCTCGACGGCACCATCGCGCGCTACGATCCGCCACTCAACGTCCACCGCGACGCGATCCTCCGCCACTCCACCGTCCCCGCACCCGCCGCCGTACTGGCCCAGGCCGACGAGGCCGCCGCACTGGCCGAACGGATCGCGGCCGAACTCGCCTATGTCGGCGTGCTGGCGTGCGAGTTCTTCGTCGGCGCCGGCGGCCCGGTGTTCAACGAGATGGCCCCCCGCGTGCACAATTCCGGCCACTGGACGATCGAGGGCGCCGAGTGCTCGCAATTCGAAAACCACATCCGCGCGATCTGCGGCCTGCCGCTCGGCGCGACGACGCTGACCGGGCGCGAAGGGACGATGGAGAACCTGATCGGCGACGACGCGGATCGCTGGGCGGACTTGCTTGGCGAGCCCGGCGCGCACCTGCACCTGTACGGCAAGGGCACCGCACGGCCGGGGCGAAAGATGGGCCATGTAACGCGCGTGACGCGCTAGGCGCGGGATCGGGTCGTTCGATCGATGTGCAAAGCTGCGGTACGAAATCGCGGCGACTGAGGACGACTGCTGCATAGTAACGGCTGGCGTGGCAACTCGCGCATAGGGTCGTGTTACGGTATCCTCGGGTTCCTCAACATCTGCAGAAAACGCCGGGCGCAATCAGCTTTCGGTGCAAAGGCGATCGCGCCGTCATCGAGTGGGATGATCTCTTCAGAAAACGCCCACCGCGGCATCGGCCCAGATCAGCAGCCCGATGGCAAGCGTAGCGCAGATCGCCAGAATACGCAGGCCCGAGCCGTGAATATGCCGGATGGCGCATTCGATCGTCAGGCCGATGCCCGCCAAAAGCAGTGCGGCGGCAAGAAAGTCGGCGGCGTCCCATCGCACCGCATCGGTGAAGATCATCGCGATTGCCGGTGCAGCGAGCAGTCCCGCGGCGGCACTCCACAGGGCGATGCGTGTGAGCAGGACCCGCTGCGACGGTAGCGGCAGTCCGGCCGTCTCGTTGGAAGCGTTCACGAGCATCTCCCCCATAAAAGAGGCGAATTTTTCACAAACACGAACGTCACGCAAGATGCCGAGCATGTGCCTCGCCTAGTAACAGCCTCTACTGAAGTCGGCCCACACCGTGAGACCGCGGCCGCTAGTAAGCAGCGAGCAAGGAAACGAATGCAACCAGCGCTGCCTGCCGCGTCATCCGTCTAAAACTCAAGGAAAAATGGTGCCCGGAGACGGGGTCGAACCGCCGACACTGCGATTTTCAGTCGCATGCTCTACCAACTGAGCTATCCGGGCACGTCCGGTCTGGGACCGGAGAAGCGTCCGACCTTGCGATCGGAAGGGCGCGTTTAGTCGGGGTCTTCGGCGCTGTCCAGCCCCGTTTGCGCAATTGATCGGCCGGGAATGCGATAGCCTTCGCCGAGCCACTGCAGCAAGTCGCGGTCGCGGTGGCGGCTCGAGCAGAACGGCTTGTACTCGGCAACTGCGGGCTGGTCGCAGATCGGGCATTTGATGGTGGGGGCGGTGGGCGTCATCGGGCACTCTCCAGTTCGTGGACGACGCCCGTACGGCGCGTGAGTTCCGCGAGCCAATCCGGGCGCGTCATCAGAAGTGCATGGACGGCTGCGGGCAGGGTATGACGGCGCGAGGCGGTCGGCGGCGTGCGTTCGAGCGTACGGAGCGCCGCGCGGGTCGCGGCACCAACCGGATCAGCGCAGAGAATCTCGGGGATCGACGCGCGGCGCCTTGGCCGAACGATCTGGAGAAAGCCGAAGCCGTTCATCGCTGTGCGCTCGAACGGTTGCGGTAGCGATTCGTCGATAGCGGCAGCGACGGCGTTGCGCTGCGCCTTGCCGGCGATCGTCGGGAAATCGATCCCGATCGAGCCGCCGATGCCATGTCGGCGGATCGCCCGCGCCACAGCGTGCGCGGCCGCGACTGCAAGCGTATCGAGTGGTGGTGCACCGTCGACGTCGAACAGCGTCATCGCGGGTGTTGGCGAAAGCCGGAGCGCACCGAGCGGGAAGACGATTTCGCCACTCACGGCCTCGTCGAGCAGTTCGGACCAGCCTGCCGCCTCCAGCGCATCGGGTTCGTGCGCGCGCGGGCTGCGGACGGGCAGCCCGGTTGCCACGAGGCGCTCGTACAGCGTCGGGGCGGGGCAGGGCGGCAGGTCGCTGGGAACGGCCTTGGCGAGCTTTGCACGCCCCGCTTCGGGTAGGGCCTCGCGGACGATCTCGATTGTCAGGCTCGCGCCCTGCGTGATGCCCGGGGGGAGATGGTTGACCAGCGCCTCGTCGCCGTCGAGCATCACGCGACCGCGGCAGCCCGGCAGCAGTTCGACGAGCTGCGCGCGGGCAACGAGGCCGACCTTCAGTGCCTTAGTGTCGAGTTCGATCGCAGCTTCGACAATCTGGTCGTTCTCCACCAGCGCAGCGCGCGATTCGCCGATACCAGCTTCGTAAAGCCACTCAGGCAAGCGCGACGCCAGCGGTCTTCAACAGCGCCCGCGTTTCGAACAGGGGCAAGCCGACCACGCCCGAATGACTGCCTGACAGGAAGCGAACGAACGCTTCCGCGCGGCCTTGGATCGCATAGCCGCCGGCCTTGCCGAGACCTTCGCCGCACGCGAGATAATTGTCGATCTCGGCAGGCGAGAGCGGCTTGAACGCGACGATCGTGTCGGC
The DNA here is from genome assembly GCF_003053745.1 of Sphingomonas faeni. Classification (GTDB taxonomy): domain Bacteria; phylum Pseudomonadota; class Alphaproteobacteria; order Sphingomonadales; family Sphingomonadaceae; genus Sphingomonas; species Sphingomonas faeni. The sequence goes on from NZ_QAYE01000009.1 coordinate 78,143, forward strand.
GATCCGTGTCCGCACCTTGCCGGTCGCGTCGATCACGCAGACCGCGGACAGGCAATGATGACGCCGACCCGACAGCTTGCCGAGCAGCTCGCGCTGCATTTCGATCGTGTCGGCGGGCGGCAGGATACGGCTGCCCAGCGCGATCGTCGTGTCGCCGGCTAGCACGATCTCACCCTCGGCACGCTTAACGGCGCTGGCCTTTTCGACCGCGAGGCGCAGCGCATAAGCGCGGGGCGGTTCAGCCTTGCGCGGATTCTCGTCAATGTCGGGGGATTCCACGCGCGACGGCACGACACCGAGCCGTGCGAGCAGATCGCGGCGGCGGGGCGAGGAAGAGGCCAGGACCAGCATTGGTGCCTCGATGCTTGGGCTACGCGCCGCACGAACGGCGCGTGGCGCTTATTTGAAGCGGTAGGTGATGCGACCCTTGGTCAGATCGTACGGCGTGAGTTCGCACAGCACCTCGTCGCCGACCAGCACGCGGATGCGGTTCTTGCGCATCTTGCCAGCGGTGTGACCGAGAATCTCGTGGTCGTTTTCGAGCTGAACCCGGAACATCGCGTTGGGGAGGAGTTCCACCACGCGGCCGCGCATCTCGAGCAGTTCTTCCTTGGCCAAATATAATCTCTGAATTGGGGGAATTTCGGGACGAGCGCCCTTACCGCAGGTTCGCGAAAAAGGAAAGCACAGCCGAAGGCGGACACGGACGTTATGCCCGCACCCGCTTGCGTGTTCCGTATATCGGCCTTCGACAGCCATTGAACAAGAGCGACAGACTCGGGCGCTATAACAGCAGGCTCGGTTGGAGCGCGGTGGCCTCGCGCGCAGCACGCCGGAACGCAGCGCGGTCGACGTTGGGAATGCGCGGTCGCTTGCCTTGGAACAGATCGGCGAGCATCAGGATCTGAAGCTTCGGAAACGCCTCGTCTACACCCGCGCGGTAGATGCCGACCGCGGCGGCGCGGCGCTCCATCTCGCGTGTCGGCTTGGCATTCATGATGAGAATGCCGATCGGTGCCTTCTCGCGTGCGATCGTCGCGGCGAGCGTTTCGACCATCGCCGTGTCGGGATTGAGCCCGCCCTTCACCGACACGATCGCGCGGTGCGTCACCATCTTGCCCGACGCCGGGTCGTGATCGTTGAAGTAGATCAGCCCGTCGATCCCGCCATCCGCACCCTTTTTCCTGCCGCCGTACGGCAACGCGTCGACCATCGAGACCGCCCACCACTGGAACTGGTATTTGTCGCGCAGCGCGAGATCATAGGCGGAGGCGAGATCCTTCGGCGTGCCCTCGACGGTGAACGTGACGCCGGGAAACGCGTCCTTCATCCGCTTTTCGATCAGCGAGATGGCAAGATGCGTTACGTCGATCCCGATCCATTGTCGCTTGAGCTTCTCCGCGGCATGCACCGCCGTGCCGCACCCGCAGAACGGATCGAGCACGACGTCGCCTTCGTTCGACGAGGCGGCGATGATGCGCTCCAGTAGGGCTACCGGCTTCTGCGTCGGGTAGCCGAGACGTTCCTTCGAGACGGGGGCGATGATCGGTATTTCCCAGACGTCGTTCATAGCGACACCCAGCGAGGTGCCCGATTCCCGCGTCGGATTGCGCATGCCGTCGGCCGTGAACGTGACCTTCTGCATCGATCCCTTCCACCGTTTCAGCGAACTCGCCGACGGCGGCACCGTGAGCGTGTTGAACAGATTGCCGCTTTCGCTCTTGGTGTAGAATAGCAGGCAATCGTGCATCCGCTGGAACCGGTGCGAGACCGATGGCCAACGGCGATAGCTCCAGACGATCTCGTTCTGGAAATGCCGCTTGCCGAAGATCGCGTCGAGCAGCAGCTTCAGGTAATGGCTCGCGGTCGGATCGCAGTGGAGATACAGGCTGCCGGTCGGTTTCAAGACGCGGTCCAGTTCGAGCAGGCGGACCGCCATCATCGCCAGGTACGCCATCATGTCGTTGTCGCCGAGAAACCCGCGCATCGCGTTCAACAGGTCGAACGCCTTGGTATTGCCGCTACGGGCAACCTGGTCGAAGGCGTCCTCGGCGGTCTCGTTCCAGTGCCAGGTGTCCTCGAACGCCTCGATCTGCGCGTTGGAGGACTTGCCGTCGGGTTCCTTGAACAAGATGCCGTAGTTCGCGTTCGAATTGAACGGGGGGTCGAGGTAGATCAGGTCGACACTTTCGTCGGCGATCTCCTTGCGAAGGACGGCAAGGTTGTCGCCGTAGAAGAGGTGATTCTCAGGACGGTTCCGCATTCGGTGATGATGCGGAGACAAAACTGCGTTCGTCCAAACAAGATGCATCCACAGTCGGCGTATATGCTCCGTTATGGAGTTTTCGCGGGCAGTATCCGTGCGTTATGCTGGATTATACTTAGTCAAGAATGCCCCCATTGCCTTCAGGAATTCGAGGCGGTCCTCGCCACGCGTGAAATGATGATCGCCGAGCGGTTGTTCGATATACTCGAACGGCTTGCCCGCCTCTTTGAGTGCCGCTGCCATCATCCGCGACTGCTTTACGGGCACGCGCTTGTCCTCCTTGCCGTGCAGCATCAGAATCGGGATCGAGAAGGTTTGCGCACCGAAGCGCGGCGAGACGCTGCGATAATCGGGCGCCTGCTTCTTCAGCCAGTCACCACGCGTCTTGCCGTACAGGAACTTGCCGTCATAGCGCTGCATCGACTGCAGATCGGACACGCCGGCATAGGAAATCGCGCACCGATACGGCGCCGCATCGCCGGTGCCGTTCCGCTGCGCCGCGCGCATCGCCGCATAGCCGCCATAGGACGCGCCGGCCATGCACACACGCTTCGGATCGGCGATCCCCTGCGTGGCCAGATGCGTGATCGCATCGTCGAGATCGTCCTGCATCTTCAGGCCCCATTGCCCCTCGCCGAGCTTGGCGAAACTGGTGCCATACCCCGACGACCCGCGGTAATTGGGCTGGACGACGGCATAGCCGGTTTCCGCCAGATACTGCGTCCACCAGTCCCAATCCTCCGAATCGCGCGCGAACGGGCCGCCGTGCGGCAACACGATCAGCGGCAGGTTCTTCGGGCTGTGTCCGCGCGGCAGGGTCAGCAGTGCCTCGATCTCGACGCCATCGCGCGCCTTGTACCGGATCGTCGACACCGGCGACAATGTCCGCGCCTTCAGATCGCTGTTCTGCCACGAATAGCGCTGCATCGATCCGTTCGCGGGATCGTAGAAATACAGAGCCCCCGCCTGCGATGGCGAGCCGACCTGCACGAGGAATTTTGACCGGGTGCGATCCCAGGAGACGATGCGCGCGCGCCGCTCTCCGACAGCCTTGTCGACCGCGTCCTGGATTTCCTTCAGCTTGGGGTTCAGCCAGACAATATGGCCGAAGCGATCGGTGACGGTGATGCCGTCGATGTCGTCGCCGGTCGCGTTCTCGACCACGCCATCGACGTCGTAGCTATCGGCGCCGTACAGCTTCTTGCCGAGCTTCAGGTCGGGCAGCGACACCTCGAACACTTCGTCGCGACCGCCCGAATCGTCCGTCGCGATGGCCGTGCCGTCGGCGCGGAACGTCACCGGGATGACGATGTCCTGCTTGCCGCGGGCCGATGCGATCACCTTGAACGAATCGCGATTGGCGCTGCGATACAGAAGCGAGCCTTTGCGGGTGTCGTCCTCGTACCGATAGCCCATCCGGACGACGCCTGCGCCATCGGCATACCAGTCGAAGACGTTCGTCTGGCTGCCGGCGACGGTCTTGGTCTTGCCGGTCGACAGATCCACCTCGGAGACCGAGGGATACCATTGGCTTTCGCTTTCGATCCCGGTCTGGCGCGACAGCAGGACACGCGGTGTGCCGTCGCGCGCCGCCCACAGGATTTCGTCCGCGCGGACACCTGAATTCTTCCAGTCGATCCGGTTGATCTTGGTCATGTCGGCTTTGACGCCCAGCGTGCGCGTGACGTAGATGTCCTCGCCGTACAGCATGTCCTGTGATCCGATGCCGACCGCGAGCCAGTCGTCACCGACCCAGCGCCACCAATTGATGTCGACCGTCGCCCCGACCTTGATCGCGGCGAGCTTGCCACCGGGGAACAGCGGCGCGACGACCAGAACCTGGACGCCGTCGATCGCCATCTTCGCGGCGATACGCCTGCCGTCGGGTGAGAGCTTCGGATTGGCGATGCCGGGCAGTTTGGCAAAGGTTTCGACCAGCACCCGGTCCGAGAGCGTGGCGTTCGCCTTCGGCGCGGAGGCGGGCGGCGGCGCAGTCTGCGCGACCGCGATCGTCGGTATCATTGCACCGGCCAGCAGGCTCATACGCCACGTCATTATCAGTCCCCCCCGGCCATTCCCCAACGACCGTTTGCGCAGAGTATCGCGTTCGGTAGCCGGCACAAGAGGAGGCTGCAGCGGATTAGTGCAACACCAAGGTCGATGGGACTGAGCGGAAATTGTGCACGCGGCGCACTGCGTTGTTATCGCGCGGGATGAATGGCAAATATTGAACCGCCGGGCAGTGAATGGATCGCAGAGCGGCCAGCGTAACTGGCCGATCGGCGATCCTGTTCAGCTTACCCCACGCCGCCGCCGGCCAGAGCCGCGAGCAGCAGCAGGGCCACGATGTTGGTGATCTTGATCATCGGGTTCACCGCGGGGCCGGCAGTATCCTTGTAGGGGTCGCCGACCGTGTCACCGGTGATCGCGGCCTTGTGCGCTTCGGAACCCTTGCCGCCGTGGTGGCCGTCCTCGATGTACTTCTTGGCGTTGTCCCACGCGCCGCCGCCGCTCGTCATCGAGATCGCGACGAACAGCCCGGATACGATCACGCCCAACAGCATCGCGCCGAGCGAGGCGAAGCCGGCGGCCTGGCCTGCGACCGCGGTGATGATGAAATACACGGCGAGTGGCGACAGGACCGGCAGCAGCGAGGGGACGATCATCTCGCGGATCGCCGCCTTGGTCACGAGGTCGACCGTCCGCGCATAGTCGGGGCGGCTGGTGCCGAGCATGATGCCGGGGTTGTTGCGGAATTGCTCGCGAACTTCCTCGACGACGGCGCCAGCTGCGCGACCGACGGCGGTCATGCCGAACGCGCCGAACAGATAGGGGAGCAGCGCACCCAGTAGCAGACCGACGATGACGTACGGGTTGGAAAGGCTGAAATCGACCGTGACGTCGGGAAAATACGTCGCGAGATCGGTGGCGTACGCACCAAATAGGACGAGCGCGGCAAGTCCGGCCGAGCCGATCGCATAGCCCTTGGTGACCGCCTTGGTGGTGTTGCCGACCGCGTCGAGCGCATCGGTCCTTTGGCGAACGTCATCGGGCAGCCCCGCCATCTCGGCGATGCCGCCTGCGTTGTCGGTGACGGGGCCGTACGCGTCGAGCGCGACGACCATGCCGGCCTGCGCGAGCATCGCGGTCGCAGCGAAGGCGATGCCGATGATCCCGGCGAGCTGATACGCGACGATCACCGCGACGACGATCACCAGCGTCGGCAGCGCGGTCGATTCGAGGCTGATCGCGAGGCCTTGAATGACGTTGGTGCCGTGGCCGGTCTCCGACGCCTTGGCGATCGACTGGACCGGGCGGTGGTTGGTGCCGGTATAATATTCGGTGATCCACACGATCAGCCCGGTCACGACGAGCCCGATCATCATCGACCAGAACAGGTCCATCCCGGTGAAGCTCTGCGTCAGCGACGGCGCGGCCTGCGTCGTTAGGTCATCGGTCGCGGGATCGAGGAAGCCCGCGCCGCCGATCACGCGGTGGAGGTCGCCGAGCACGTACTGCGTGGCGAGATAGATCGCCGGGATCGACAGGATCGTCGAGGTGAAGAACCCTTTGTAGAGCGCACCCATGATGCTGCCGCCCCCGAGCCGCACCATGTACGTGCCGATGATCGAGGTGACGATGCACACCCCGCCGACGAGCAGCGGGAGAGTCATCAGCCGCATCAGCTCGGCGCCGCTCGCCTGGATCAGCAGCGCGATCGAGATCATCGTGACGCCGAGCGTGACGACGTACGTCTCGAACAGATCGGCGGCCATTCCCGCGCAATCGCCAACGTTGTCGCCGACATTGTCCGCGATCACGGCGGGGTTGCGGGGGTCGTCCTCGGGAATGCCCGCCTCGACCTTGCCGACCAGATCCGCGCCGACGTCCGCCGCCTTGGTGAAGATACCGCCGCCAAGCCGCGCGAAGATCGAGATCAGCGAGGCGCCGAACGCGAGCGCGGTGAGCGCCTCGACGATGATCCGGTCGTTGGGGGCGTGACCTGCGGGGCCGGTGAGGTACCAGAAGAACGCGCTGATCGCGAGCAGACCGAGACCCGCCACGAGCATGCCGGTCACCGCGCCCGATCGGAACGCCATCGTCAGACCGGCCTGCAGCGATGCGCGCGCGGCCTCGGCGGTGCGCACGTTGGCGCGGACCGAGATGTTCATCCCAACATAGCCCGCGACGCCCGAGAGCACTGCACCGATGACGAAGCCGATCGTCGAGGTGAAGCCGAGCGTAAAGAGGAGGATCGCCGCGACGATGACGCCGACGATCGCGATCGTGGTATATTGCCGCCCGAGATAGGCCTTCGCGCCTTCCTGGATGGCGGCGGCGATGTCCTGCATCTTCTCGTTGCCGGGGGATGCCGCGAGCACCTGCCGACTGGTGACGAAACCATATAGGACGGCGATGACGCCGCAGATCATGGCCAAATAGACGGTCGTCATACGGCGCTATCCCTCTTGTCAGGTCCTCTCCGGTCCCGGCTTTGCCGAGTCCCGATGTAAGGAACTTATCAGTGCAGGGGCATTGCGCAAGTTATCCTCGGGGGCTGTGTTCATAGCCTAGACTTGGCGGGAGCGGGACGGGTTTGCCGCAGTCGTGAAGGGTAAGTCCCGAACCGGCTGAGAACCCGCCGATCCGCGTGGCATCGGCGACGAAATCTTGCGGTGCAGCAAAAAGGAGTTGGTAGTCGTCTCCCGCGGTGGCTGCGGCAAGCCGGTCGCCGGAAAAGGCGCGATAAGCGTTGGAGAGGGGGATGCGCGCGAGATCGACGCTGATGGCGAGGTTGCTGGCTGAGGCCATGCGGGACGCGTCGATGAGCAGGCCGTCCGAAACGTCCATCATAGCGTGGACCTGTGGGGCAAGTATGCGGCCGTCGGCGAGCCGTGGCTGCGGGCGCCGGTACGCGGCCAGAAGTTCGGCAGGGCCTTGCTTCCCGAGTGCGATGGCTAGCCCTGCGCCCGCGTCGCCGATCGTGCCCGTGACGTAGAGCGCGTCGCCGTCGCGTGCGCCTTTGCGAGCAGGGGCGGCGGCGTCGCTCCCGAACGCAGTGACGGTTAGGACGCGGGGGGCGTTCTGGGGCAGCGTCACGGTGTCGCCGCCGATGATCTTCGTGTCGAAGGTGGTCAGGACGTTGGCGAGCCCTTCGAGAAACGCGCGGTCCCAAGCATCGTCGCCAAGTGGGTAGTTGAGGAGGATGCCTTCGGGCGTAGCGCCCTTCGCGGCGAGATCGGAAAGGTTGGTCGCGACCAGCTTCCACGCGACGTCCTGTGCGGGGTCGGTCGGGAGGAAATGGACGCCTTCGACCAGCGTGTCTGTCGTGACGACAAGCGGGCCTGCGTCGAGCAACGCGGTATCGTCATCGAGACCACGCGCCGCAGGATGTAGTGGGAGCCAGCGTAGGGCAGCAATAAACTCGGCTTCGGTCACTCTCTGCTCCCTCTCCCCTCAGGGGAGAGGGCTGGGGTGAGGGGCTGTTCCGGGCGCCGCACTGCTTGGCGACCCCTCACCCCGACCCTCTCCCCTGAGGGGAGAGGGAGTTCGTCAGGCGCGAACCTCTTTCGCGATACCGTCGAGCAACCCGTTCACGAATCCGGACTCGCGCTTGTCGTAGAACGCGTGCGCGACGTCGACATATTCGCTGATCACCGCCGCGACCGGCACGTCCTTGCGCGCGAGCAGCTCGTAGGTGCCGACGCGGATGATCGCCTTCATCGGCTTGTCGAGCCGCGCCAGCGTCCAGCCCTTGGCGAGCTTGCCTTCGATCAGCACGTCGATCTCGCCGGCGCGCGCGTGGGCGCCGGTCACCAGGTCGTCGAAGAAGTCGACATCGGCCTCGGCATATTCGACGTCTTCGATCGTCGCGCCGAGCCGGTGCTGGTGGAATTCGTTGAGCAGGACGGGCATCGCGGTGCCCTCCATCTCGTGCTGGTAAGTCGCCTGGACGGCGGCGAGGCGAGCGGCGGCACGCGCCTTGGTGCGGGGGGCGGTTCGAGTCATAAGCGGTTGCCTGTAGGCGCGGGGGGCGTGTGTGTCAGCCCTTTGCGTTTCGGGCGCGTTGGCAGAGAAGAGTTTGTTCACGCGAAGGCGCAAAGGCGCGAAGATGTCGCCCTGCGGCGCAGCCGCTGCACAATGGTATTTAGCGTCGTGAAACAGCCGCTACGCGGAAAGCGCACAATCTTCGCGCCTTTGCGCCTTCGCGTGAACAACTCTAGCGGTTCAGCCGCAGCCTCAACGCGACCGATTTCGCATGTGCAGGCAGTCCCTCGGCATTGGCCAGCGCGACCGTGGCTGGGCCGAGTTCGCGCAGCGCAGCTTCGTCCAACGCGAGGAAGCTGGTACGCTTCATGAAGTCGAGCACCGACAACCCGCTGGCAAACCGCGCCCGACGGCCGGTTGGGAGGACGTGGTTCGGGCCGGCTACGTAATCGCCGATCGCCTCGGGGGTGTAGCGGCCTAGGAAGACCGAACCTGCATGGCGGATGCGGTCGAAGAAGCCTTGCGGGTCGGGGATCGCCAGCTGGAGATGCTCGGCGGCGAGACGGTCTACCAGCGGGATCGCGTCCGCCAGCGTCTCGACGACAACGATCGCGCCGTTGGTGTCCCACGCGACACGCGCGACGGCTTCGGTGGCAAGGTCGCGCAACTGGCGGTCGACCGCGTCCGCCACCTTGTCGGCGAAAGCTGCGTCGTCAGTGAACAGGATCGACTGCGTGGTCACGTCGTGCTCGGCCTGGCTGAGCAGGTCGGCGGCGGTCCATTCGGGGTCGTTGAGCGCGTCCGCGACGACGACGATCTCGGAAGGCCCCGCGACCATGTCGATGCCGACGACACCGTAGACCTGGCGCTTGGCCTCGGCGACCCAGGCGTTGCCGGGGCCGGTGATCACGTCGACCGGCTCGATCCGGCCTGCGCCATACGCGAGCGCTGCGACAGCCTGCGCGCCACCGACTCGCCAGACTTCATCGACGCCGGCGAGATGTGCGGCGGCGAGGACGAGCGGGTTGATCTGGCCATCCGGAGTCGGGGTGACCATCGCGAGGCGGCCGACACCAGCAACCTTGGCGGGGATCGCGTTCATCAGCAGCGACGATGGGTAGGCGGCGCGTCCCCCAGGCACGTAGATACCGGCGGCGTCGACGGGGAGCCAGCGCGCGCCGAGCCTGACGCCGGCGGAGTCGACCGAGTCGCTGTCTAATGGACGCTGTTTCTCGTGATACGCGCGGATGCGGGTTGCGGCGAGTTCGAGCGCGGTGCGCAGGTCGGGATCGAGTGCGTCGAACGCAGCCTTGCAGTCGGCGGCGTCGATCTGCCAGCCGGTGGTTTCGAGGTCGTGACGGTCGTGCTTCTGCGTGAGCTCGCGAAGCGCGGTTTCACCGTCGCGGCGGACGGCCGAGATGATCGCGGCGACGTCCTGCGTGACGCCCGCGTCGGATTCACGGCGGTCTTCGACGAGCGCGGTAAAGCGGGTCGCGAAGTCCGCGTCGGATGTGGAAAGGCGGATCATGACTTGCCCCCCTCCCGCAAGCGGGAGGGGCTGGGGGTGGGCACGCGCTCACCGCGAGCGTTTCGGTCGAGGATGGCGCAGGCCCAACCCCCGGCCCCTTCCCGCATGCGGGAAGGGGAGCAGAGGAGCGTGCTCATGCTGCGATCTCCTGCGCTTCGACAGCGCGACGGAACGCCTCGACCAGTGGCACGACCCGGCTGCGCGTCTTCATCGCGGCACGGTTGACGACAAGGCGGCTGGTGACTTCCATGATCGTCTCGACCTCGACCAGCCCGTTTTCCAGCAACGTCCGCCCCGACGACACGAGATCGACGATCCGCGGTGCCAACCCTAACGTCGGCGCCAATTCCATCGCGCCGTTGAGCTTCACGCACTCCGCCTGCACGCCTCGGCTCGCGAAATGCGCGGCCGTCACATGCGGGTATTTGGTCGCGACGCGGACGTGGCTCCAGCCGCGCGGATCATCCTCCGCCGCCATCTCGGCGGGTTCGGCGACCGACAGCCGGCAATGGCCGATGCCAAGATCGACCGGCGCGTACAGTTCCGAATATCCGAACTCGGCGATCACGTCCGACCCGACGATCCCCAACTGCGCCGCACCGTGCGCAACGAAAGTGGCGACGTCGAACGCGCGCACCCGGATCAGCGAGATCGCCGGATCGTTGGTCGCGAACCGCAACGCACGCGAATTCTCGTCCGAGAACGACGCTTCGGGATGCACCCCGGCACGCGCGAGCAGCGGCAGGGCCTCGGCTAGGATACGTCCCTTGGGGACGGCGATGATGATCTGGGACTCTGGCACCCGCCGGGCTTTACGGGGGGGGCTTGGCGGGTGCAACAACCTGCGCATGGCAAATGAACCGGCTAACCGCTCGGCCTTCGACATCCAGGCGGGCTATTGCACCGCGATGGACGCGCCCATCACGGCGCGCGTCTGCACCGCGCTGGCGGAGGCGCTCGATCGTGACAGCGAGACGGGGCGGCGGGTGCTCGACTGGGCGGGCGAGCCGGTCGCGGATGCGCTGGCGTTGCGGCTGGTCGGCGGGTTGCATGCGCTGCACCGCGCGGGCGTCGATCCGAAGCTTTCATCCTTGTTCTCCGGTGCGGAAACCGATCAGGCATGCATCTCCTCGACATTGCAGGCGACGCTCGTCGCGCACGATGCAGCGTTGCTGCCTTGGCTGGATGGGCCGCCGCAGACCAACGAGGCGGCGCGGTCGGCGGGCATGATGACCGGGATCCTCCATTTGGCCGAGCGGTACGGGCCGCGATTTGAGGTGCTGGAAATCGGATCGAGTGCTGGGCTCAACCTGCTGATCGATCGCTATCGATTTGACCTTGGCGGTGTGAATGTCGGGCCATTGGCATCGCCTGTGACGATCCGCCCCGAATGGCGGGGCGCGCCGCCGCCAAGCGCGCCGGTCGCGATCGAGTCGACACGCGGCGTCGATATCCACCCGGTGGACGTCGCCGATCCGGTCGCGGCGGCGCGACTTGCGGCGTATGTCTGGGTCGACGCGGTCGAGCGACAGGCGCGGCTCGCGGCGGCGATCGCGATGGTGCGCGACGGCGGCGTCGATCTGGCGGAAGGCGATGCGGCGGACTGGGTCGAGGCGCAATTGGCCGAGCCGCAGCCCGAGGGGGTCACGCGCGTGCTGATGCATTCGGTGGTGTGGCAGTATTTGCCGGCGACCTCCCGCGAGCGGATCCGGGTCGCGATGGAGGCGGCAGGCGCGCGGGCGACGGTCGAAAGGCCGCTCGGCTGGGTGATGATGGAACCGAACCGCGATCTGCACCGACATGAGGTCCGCGTACGCGGCTGGCCGGGCGAGCGGGCGATGGAACTGGTCGCGCTGACGCATGCGCATGGCGCCTGGGTCGAGGGGCTCTCCCCACCGTACGAGACCCGCGATTATATCATGCGGCGTGGAGCGTACGAGAAAGACTGAGGCGCCAGATACGGGTGCGGCCCGGAATCGCTCCCGGGCCTCCCAAACTTGGTAGAAGGTCTTAGTAGAAGAAGCCGTTGTTGACCTGCACGACACGGCCGGAGCGTGTGTCGACCAGGACGACGTCGCGGCCGTAGCGGACCCAGCGTTGATAGCCGTAGGCCGGGCGCGACAGGCGATAGGTCTGGTAGTCGTTCACCCAATAGTTGCGGCCGTAATATTCGGGCGCGAACCGGTAGCCGACGCTCACCGGGCGATAACGATAGCCGCGCGGGCCGGCATAGGCCGGGCGGCGGTAGAGGTTGCCGTGCGTACGGCGATAGTCGCGCCAATCTTCGCGCGCCTCGCGGCGGTCTTCGCGCAGCTCCTGGCGGGCTTCGCGGACGTCGCCGCGGTCGCCATAGCGGCGTGCACGATCGAGGTCGCGACGGCTCTCGCGGATCTCGCGCTGGTCGCGGCGGACTTCGCCGTAGCTCTGTGCGGTCGCGAAGGTGGGGACGAGGGTGGCGGCGGCTACGGCCGCAAGGATCATCTTACGCATGACTGCTCTCCTATGTTCGACGCCGGATCAACGGCATGGAGAGGGTTTTGCTCCCCCGGCGCTGAACGATCGCCGAATGTGGTCGTCAGGATTCAGACAGGTGGCGAAGGTTCGGTCGAATACGGATCAGCCAGCAAGTTTTCCGATCCTCCCCCGCAAGGGGGAGGTGGCGCCGAAGGCGACGGAGGGGGAGGACACGGTGCAGGGGTTTCCCTTTCCGCCCCCTCCGTCTGGCAAGCGCCAGCCACCTCTCCCTTGCGGGGGAGGATCGAGAGCGCTCCAATACCCCAACGGCGCATTGCGGCGATCACAGCGTCGGGCTTTTGCCATGGCACGAAGTGCCCCGCATCGATCTTCTCGATCGTCAGGTCGGGCACGTAATCGCCAAGGTCGAGCTGGCTCGGCAGCAGCGCGCTGTCCTGCATCCCCCAGATCACCAGCACTGGCATCGCGGTCGGCGGAAACGGTGCATCGAGGAAGGCGGGGCGGGGCGGCGTCTCGTCCATTTCGGGAACGAGGATCGCGCTCGCGCGGTACCAATTGAGCATGCCGGTGATCGCGCCAGGCTGGCCCCATTCGTCGAGATAGGCGGCCTTGTCCTCGGCCATCGCGGCGAGGTCGGCGTGCTTCGAGAAACTGGTGTCGAAGAAGGTTTCGAGGCCGATCGCGGCGATATGCTTTTCGAGATCGGGGTTGCGGAAGGCGCGGATATACTGGCTGGCGGCGCGCTGTTCGAGGTCGTCGAACATGGTCCGCTGGAAGACGAGCGGGTGGGGGGCGTTGATGATGACGAGCTTCGCGATGCGCTCGGGGTGGCGCAACGCGGCCATCCAGGCGACCGCGCCGCCCCAGTCGTGGCCGACCAGCGTGAAGCGGTCGATCTTGAGGTGGTCGGCGAGCGCGATCAGGTCGGCGACGATCTTGTCGGGGGTGTAGCTGTCGACGCCCTCAGGTTTGGAGGAGCGCGCGAAGCCGCGCTGGTCGGGGGCGATCACGTAATGGTCGCGGGCTAAATCGGGGGCGATGTCGCGCCAGGTGCGGTGCGATTCGGGGAAGCCGTGGAGGAGGATGACGAGCGGGTTTGCGGGCTCGCCGCTGATCGCGACGTCGAGTTCGACGCCCGTGGATAACGCGATGCGTTGCAGGTCCGACATCATTCCCCTCCCGCTGGCGGGAGGGGGCAGGGGAGGGCCTGCCCGTTCGCGCTGCCCTTGGATCATGCCCTCCCCCGACCCCTCCCGCAAGCGGGAGGGGAGCAGAAGGCGTGATCTTCCTTCCCGCATGCGGGAGGGGAGGAGTCAGGGATAGCTGACCGTTTTCGGGATCGCCGGGATCTCGATCCATTCCTTCTCGTCGCCGGGCACTTTCGGGAAATTGCCCGCATTCCAGTCGCGCTTTGCCTGTTCGATGCGGTCGCGGCTGGAACTAACGAAGTTCCACCAGACGTGGCGCGGCGTCGTGAACGCATCGCCACCGCACAGCATCGCACGGCCGCCATGCGCCGACCGCAACGTCGCAGAAATGCCGGGGCGGAGCACATACAGCACCTGAGGTTCGAGGCTTACGCCCTCCAGCGTCGCCTCGCCCATCGCGAGATAGATCGCGCGCTCCTCGGCGGCCGCGTCGATCGGCACGCTCGCGCCCGGATCGAGCGCGATGTCGGCATAGATCGTCCCCGAATAGGTCGTGGTCGGCGCGGTCTGACCCCACAGGCTTCCCATGATGATCCGCGAGCGCGCGCCGTGTGCCTTGATCGTCGGCAGCTGCGCCTTGGTGACGTGCTCGAACGCCGGGTCGATCTCCTCGACCGCCTCGGGCATCGCCAGCCAGGTCTGGATCCCCGACAAGTTCGGCCCCTCGGCACGCTCGTCGCCGGGCGAGCGTTCGGAATGGACGATGCCGTGGCCCGCGGTCATCAGATTGACCGCGCCGGGCTCGATCCGCGCCTGCGTGCCGAGCGAATCGCGATGATCGATCGCGCCGTCGAACAAGTAGGTGACGGTCGACAGGTTGATGTGCGGGTGCGGGCGCACGTCGATGCCTTGCCCCACGTCGAGATGCGCCGGGCCCATCTGGTCGAAGAACAGGAACGGGCCGACCATCGTCCGTTCCTTGTTCGGCAGCGTACGGTGGACCTTGAACCCGCCGAGATCGTGCGTCGACGGCAGGATGGTCTGGAGGACGAAATCATCGAGCATGGCGTTATCCCTTGGCAGGTTCCGTGGCGTCGAGGAGTTCGACCAGGTCTGCTGGATAGAGCGTTTCGTCATGCGCGACGATGTCGTTTCGGGAAAACCAGCGGTGACCGACGAGCAGTTGCTTCTCCTGTTCGGTGAGCTTGCCCGCCTTCACGTCGCGGCTGTCGATGTCGATCCGGAAATAGCGCTCGTCCGCGGTCACCTCTATGCCCTCGAAGGTGCGGAAATCGACAACGCGGCGCGCGACTTCGGGACCGCAATCGATGTCTAGGCCGACTTCCTCCCAGAGTTCGCGACGGGCGGCGGCGGCGTAGGTCTCGCCGGGATCGACCGCGCCGCCGGGGGTGCACCAGAGCGGGGGGCGGTCGGTGGGCGTGAAGCGGAACATCAGGACGCGGTCTTGGCCGTCGACGAGCAGGATACGCGCGGCTGGGCGTGGGGTCCTCACAACCAGCACCTCCCCGGCGAAGGCCGGGGTCCAGCTGGAAAGGTTGATATGGCGGCGGGCAGCCCGTCGTTACCCCTGACCCCCAACTGGACCCCGGCCTTCGCCGGGGAGGTGTTGGTTGGCGAGGTGCTTAGTGTTAGAACACTGCCAAGCCTCATACCGCGTCGAGTTCCGGATAGGCGCGGAAGATGCCGTCGGTGTTGAAGGCGAGGCGACGGTCGCTTTTCAGATAGGCCTTGATGCCGGGCAGCTCGGCGACCTGATCGTGGATGCGGACCAGGTTTGGATAGTCGGGTTCGAGCGTCTTCATCCGCTTCGGGAACATATACCGCAGCCCCTCGATCACCTGAAACAGCGACGTATCGGCGTAGGTCCATTTGTGATCGATCAGCCAGTCGCCGGTATTGGCCTGCGCGGCATCCTCGAAATGGCCAAGGAACTTGGGCATCCGCTCTTCACGAAACTGCTTAGCCGCACGCGCCGCCTCGGGCTTCTGGTCGTCGTAATAGTCCATCATCGCGACCGGATGATGGACGTTGTGGACCTCCGCGACGAGGTCGGCGATCGTCAGCTGGAGCTGGTTGAGCCACAGCCGGTCCGCCATGTTCGACGGCGCGAGGCCGTGGCGCTCGCCGAGATACATCAGGATATTGGCGACCTGCGCGATCACCAGGCCATCAAGCTCCAGATACGGCGGCGCGAACGGTGTCCGTCCGGTGCGGTCGTTCAGATCGGCGAGCAAGCCCTCTTCGCCTACGCCACGCGCGCAATCCTCATACGCGATCTCCGCCCCTTCGAGTGCGAGCCGGACGAACTCGCCGCGACCTTGAAGGGAGGGCCAGTACCAGAGCTTGTACGCCATCAGATTTCCCCAGGCGCGCGGGCCTTGATGGCGAGCGCGTGAATCTTCGTGCTCAACAGTTCGGCGAGCGCCTGGTTCACGAGCCGCTGGCGCGCGACGCGATTAAGTCCTTCGAACTGCGGAGTTTCCACTTCGACGCGGAAATGCGTTTCGCCGGTGCCGTCGTCGCCCATGTGGCCGGCGTGAAGCCCGCTCTCGTTGACGACGGTCAGCTGCGTCGGGGCGAGTGTCGCGGTGAGGCGGGCGGTGATCTGGTCCTGTACGGAGCCGGTGGCGAGGTCTGTCATGCTCCCTATATAGCCCGTTTTGGAAGCGCGGGGAGCCGGTGGCGGACGACGATCGAAAAGAGCGGAAAGAACGCCCCAGCCCACGGTTTCACGGCCGCGTGGAAGGGACGGGGCGCGTCTGCATGTGGCGCGACTGCGAGGAGCCTGGCGAATTTCGTGCGCCCCCGCTCGAAGGACCGAGCGACGGCGGCCCGCCGCAGTTCCGCTGGTTCTGCCTCGAGCATGTCCGCGCGTTCAACTCCGGCTACAATTTCTTCGACGGCATGACCGCGGACGAGATCCACTACGCGCAGCGGCCGATGGCAGGCTGGGAACGCGAAACGCGCGCATTCGCGCATGGCGGCGGCGACACCCCGCCGAAATGGGCGGACTTCGCCGATCCGATCGACGCGATCGGTGCGCGGTTCGGCGAGCGGATGGCGGCGGCGCGCAAGGACGGTCGGGTGCTGTCCGATGGCGAGCGGCGCTCGTTGCGCGTGTTGGGGCTCGGCACGGACACCGATCGGACGGCGTTGCGCAAACGCTACAGCGAACTCGTCCGGCGCTATCACCCCGATCGAAACGGCGGCGACCGCGCGCATGAGGCCGAGTTGCAGAAGGTCATCGCCGCGTATCAGCACCTCAAGGGCGCGACCGCGTTCGCGTAAAGACGTTCACCAGTCGGGTATTCGCGTAACCCATGCTTACTCTGATCGATATTTCACCACGCCCGATCCGGAACCCGCTGCTATCCCGGCGGTTCGTCTAACTCTTCCGGTCAATCGCCTCACCAATCACACGCTGGCGGTTGAGTAACTGCCCGCGCTTGGCCTAGAGCTACCGGGAACACGAGGCCAACATGACCGATATCCCGAATACCCAGCCCGACAGCCGCGAGACCACGATCCTCGACGCACCCGACCGTATGGTAAAGGTGCGCGAGATGTTCGGGATCGATTCCGACATGGAAGTGCCGGCGTTTTCCGAAGCCGACGAGCGCGTCCCCGATCTCGATCCGGCGTACGTCTTCGACGCCGACACTACGCTCGCCGTGCTGGCGGGGTTCGCGCATAACCGCCGCGTGATGGTCCAGGGCTATCACGGTACCGGCAAGTCGACGCATATCGAGCAGGTCGCGGCGCGCTTGAAATGGCCGTGCATCCGCATCAATCTCGATGCGCATATCAGCCGCATCGACCTGATCGGCCGCGATGCGATCGTGCTGAAGGATGGCCAGCAGATCACCGAGTTCCGCGAAGGCCTGCTGCCCTGGGCGTTGCAGACACCGACCGCGCTGGTGTTCGACGAATACGACGCAGGTCGCCCGGACGTGATGTTCGTGATTCAGCGCGTGCTGGAGACCGAGGGCAAGCTGACTCTACTCGACCAAAACCGCGTGATCCGCCCGAACCCGTGGTTCCGCCTGTTCGCGACCGCCAACACGGTCGGCCTCGGCGATACGAGCGGGCTGTATCACGGCACGCAGCAGATCAACCAAGGCCAGATGGACCGCTGGAACATCGTCGTCACGCTCAACTATCTGCCCGCCAAGGTCGAGGCGCAGATCGTTCTCGCCAAGTCCGGCGAATACGACAAGCCCGAGGGCAAGAAGACCGTCGAGAACATGGTCCGCGTCGCCGACATGACGCGCAAGGGCTTCGTCAACGGCGACATCTCGACCGTGATGAGCCCGCGCACGGTGATCACCTGGGCGCAGAACGCGCTGATCTTCGGCGACGTCGGCTTCGCGTTCCGCCTGTCTTTCCTCAACAAGTGCGACGAGGCGGAGCGGCCGCTGGTCGCCGAATATTACCAGCGCGTGTTCGGCAAGGATCTTCCCGAGAGCGTGGTGGGCAAGGCCTAAACCTTTGGCCAACGAAACCCCTCTCGATCGCTTCAAGGCGGTTCTCGCCGGCACCGCGCGTGCGATCTCGGAGGAGCCGGAGGTCGAACTCGCCTTCACCGCGGACGCACCGACGCAGTCCGGCAAGCACATCAAGGTGCCGATGCCCGCTCGCGCCTTGCCGCTGGAGCAGGTCGCGGAGGCGCGTGGGTTCGCGGACGGATTCGCGCTGCGGTTGAAGCATCACGACATCGCGCTGCATAACCGTGCGGCGCCGGTCGAGGCGGTTGCGCGTGCGGTGTTCGATTCGGTCGAGACAGCACGGGTCGAGGCGCTCGGGGCGCGCGGCTATGCTGGCATCACCGAGAATCTTGAACGCGCACTTGACGTTCGTTTGCGTGCAGACCCCATCACACGCGCGCGCAATCGCGACGAGGTGCCGCTGTCGACCGCGCTTGGCCTGATGGTGCGCGAGCGGCTGACCGGGCAGGAGTCGCCCGCGATTGCCGCGCCCGGCCTCGCGCTGGTCCGCGACTGGATTGAGAGCAAGACCGACCTCGACGCGCTGGCCTATGCGCTCGATGACCAAAAAGCGTTCCAGGGTCTTGCGCGAAAAATGCTGCAGGAGCTCGAACTGGTCGAGGGCAATCAGGTCCCCGAGGAGAGCGACGAAGGCGGATCCGAGGACGAGGGCACCGACGAACAGCAGCAGGACGAGGGCGACGAAGGCGACGACCAGGGCGAGGACGGCCAGGGCGAAGTCGAGGCGCGCGGCGAACAGTCCGAGCAGCAGAACGAGGAAAGCGACGGCCAGGAGCAGAGCGACGAGTCGATGGACGACATCGACGGCGAGCCCGGCGACGACGGCGAGGAAGGCATGCAGCCGGTCCGCCCGAACCGTCCCTTCGCGGACATGGGCGGCGCGTTCGACTACAAGCCGTGGACGACGCAATTCGACGAAGTGATCGCTGCTACCGAGCTGTGCGACGCGGACGAACTGGCGCGGCTGCGCGGCTATCTCGACCAGCAGCTCGTGCACCTGCAATCGACCGTGTCGAAGCTCGCGAACCGGCTCCAGCGGCGTTTGATGGCGCAGCAGTCGCGGTCGTGGGATTTTGACCAGGAGGAGGGTATCCTCGACGCCGCGCGCCTCGCCCGCGTGATCGTCAACCCGACGCTGTCGCTGAGCTACAAGGCCGAGCGCGAGACCGATTTCCGCGATACCGTCGTGACGTTGCTGATCGACAACTCCGGCTCGATGCGCGGCCGCCCGATCTCGATCGCGGCGATCAGCGCGGATATTCTCGCGCGCACGCTGGAGCGCTGCGGCGTTAAGACCGAGATCCTGGGTTTTACGACTCGCGCGTGGAAGGGCGGGCAAAGCCGGGAGACGTGGCTGGCCGCCGGGCGTCCGCCGCAGCCGGGTCGGCTAAACGACATTCGCCACATCGTCTACAAGCGCGCCGACGAGCCGTGGCGCCGCGCGCGCAACTCGCTCGGCCTCATGATGCGCGAGGGGTTGCTGAAGGAGAATATCGACGGCGAGGCACTGATGTGGGCGCATGCGCGGCTGGTCGCGCGGCCCGAGGAACGTCGCATCCTGATGGTGATCAGCGACGGCGCGCCGGTCGACGATTCGACGCTCAGCGTGAACTCGGGCTCATACCTGGAACGTCATCTGCGCCAGGTTATCGGCTGGATTGAGAGCAAGTCGCCGGTCGAGCTGGTCGCGATCGGCATCGGCCACGACGTTACCCGCTACTACGCGCGCGCCGTGACGATCATGGACGTCGAGCAGCTTGGCGGGACGATCATCGAACAGCTGGCCTCGCTGTTCGATACCGAGTGATCTGCGCATGACCGCGGGCGGCCTCATTACGGCGCCCGCGGGCGGGTTTCACGGACCCGTTAAGCGCTCGATCACGATCGCCGGCCACCAGACCTCGATCAGCCTTGAACCCGTTTTCTGGCAGGCGCTGGAAGCCGCCGCTATGCGCCTCGCCTTGCCCTTGTCGGCACTTGTCGCCGAAATCGACGCTATCCGCATACAAGCAAATGCTCCCCCGAACCTCGCTAGCGCATTGAGATCATGGCTGTTTTCAAACCCACCATGAGAATTAGTCGCAATAGCGTTGACAGTGAGAACGACTCTCAATAGCGAACCCGCAACAATAAGGGGTTTCGCATGTCTGGTCCTTCGTCGCGTTCGTCCGCCGCGCCTGCATTTCTTGCGCTTTCGTGCGTAGGGTTCATTGCCAGCGCCCCCGCCTACGCTGCCGATCGCCCGGCTGAATCGGCAAAGGTCCACGCGGCCGACGACCAGGAAAAGCAGCTCAACCGCGACGAAATCGTCGTCAACGGCAAGACCGTCCCCGCGACCACGCTGGAGAGCCCGAAGGCGACGCGCAGCCTGCTCGACACGACGCAAACCGTGACGATCATCGGCGACCAGACGATCCGCAAGCAGAACCTGCTCACCCTGCGCGACGTGCTGCAGACGATCCCCGGCATCACCTTCGGTGCGGGCGAAGGCGGCGGCGGATACGGCGACAGCATCAACCTGCGTGGCTATTCCGCCAACAACGACATCACGATCGACGGCGTCCGCGACAGCGCGCAATACAGCCGCAGCGAGACGTTCAACCTGCAACAGGTCGAGGTCTATAACGGCGCGAACAGCGTCTTTGGCGGTGGTGGATCGGTCGGTGGCACGATCAACCTCATCACCAAGCGCCCGCAGGCGGAGACGCTGACGGTCGTGTCGGGCGGTGTCGGCACCGACGATTACTATCGCACCACGCTCGATTCGAACGTCCGCGTAAGCGACCTCGTTGCGGTCCGCCTGAACGCGGTCGCGCACAAGAACGACATTCCCGGTCGCGATGTGGAGAACAACAAGCGTTGGGCGGTTGCGCCGTCGCTGATCGTCGGCGTCGAGGGCCCGACCAGCCTGACGCTGCAATATCTGCATCAGGAGGACGAGAACGTCCCCGTCTACGGTGTGCCGTACTTCCGCAATGCGGTGAACAATGGGCCGCTGCCGGGTGCCGACAACTCCGCCTATTACGGCATCCGGAACCTCGACAAGCAGGACATCACCGTCGACCAGGCGACCGCCACGGTCAGCCACAGCTTCTCCGACAAGGTCTCGATCCGCAACCTCAGCCGGTGGCAGCGCGTCCAGCAGGATTCGCTGACCAGCGCGCCGCAGGGTGTGTTCTGCCTGTCGACCGGGTTCCAGCCGCAGCCGCTGACCAACGTCGCGACGACGCCGGCGGTTTGTATTGCCCCGACGGCAACCGCTCCGGGTCAGAACATACCCGGCACCTATTACCCAAGCGGCCCGCGCGGTTTCGTCCGAAACCAGGAAAACCAGATCCTCTATAACCAGACCGATCTCCGCTCGGTCTTCGATACCGCGGGGCTCGAGCATACGCTGGTCCTCGGCGCGTCGGTCTCGCAGGAAGATTACACGATCGTCACGGGCAACACGCTGCGTACCGCGACCGGTGCGACGGTCGCCCAGCCAGCGATCAACCTCGCCAACCCGAACACCGACTACACCGGCCCGTTCAACTTCATCCAGGCCGGCCGGTCGCAGGGCACGACGAGCAATGCGGCGGTCTACGCCTTCGACACGATCAAGGTGATCCCGCAGATCGAGGTCAATTTCGGCCTGCGCTACGAGCATGCCAAGGGCCGTTTCCGCGCCGATACCTTCTCGGTCGTGCCCGACGCGACACTCGGCACCTATACGCGCGGACTGAACCAGACGAGCGACGAGACGCTGTTCTCGTACCGCGGCGGCATCAACTTCAAGCCGATCGAGACCGTCAGCTTGTACGCATCGTATGGCAACGCCACGACGCCAACCTCGGCGACCGTCCGGCTCGGCTGTGGTACGTTGATCAATGCACCCGCGGGCCAGCTCGACCCATGCGACGTGAAGCCGGAAAAGGCCGTGAACTACGAACTCGGCGCCAAGGCGGACCTGTTCTCGCGCAAGCTGCAACTGACGGCGGCGGTGTTCCGCAACGAGCGTACCAACTACCGTGTCGCCACGAACGACCCGATCGTCACGACGCTGGGCGTCAACGACGGCCGTTCGCGCGTCGACGGCATCGCGCTGGGCGCCAGCGGCAGCATCTCGCACGCGTTCTCGATCTTCGCCAACTACACGTATCTGAAGGCGAAGGTCATCCAGAGCGTCTCGAACTTCTGTCTCGCCAATCCGGGTCCGGTCCGTACGACCGTCGGCACGACCACGACGACGACCAACCCATGCGGCAACTCGGCCGCGATCCTCGATACGCAGAAGGACCAGCAGCTCACCAACACGCCGAAGCATTCGGGCAGCCTGTTCACCACCTACACGCTGCCGTTCGGTCTCCAGCTCGGCTACGGCCTGACCTATCAGGGGGCGTTCGCGCTCAACAACAGCGCGCTGGCCACCCCGCTCGCGCCGACCACCGTGGTGACGCCGGTCTTCCACTCGGCCGATTACCTGACGCATCGCGCGTTCCTGTCGTACACCGTGGGCAACGGCCTGACCGCGCAGCTCAACGTGCAAAACTTCACCAACGAGAAATATTACACCGGCATCCGCAACAATGGCTGGGCGACGCCGGGCGAGGCGCGCTCGGTGCGGCTGACGCTCTTCTACAGCTTGTGAGGCTTGGCGGCGATGCGGGCAGTTTGCCGGTGTCGCCGCCGCATTCTAGAGTGATGCCATGTTGATTGCGATCCCCGATGTCCTCGATGCTGCCGGCGTCGCCCGTGTCCGCGCGCTGATCGACCGAGCAGAGTGGATCGACGGCAATGCCACGTCGGGGCCCCAGAGCGCGCTAGCAAAGCGCAACGAGCAACTCCCCGAGGACTCGGTCGCCGCGCGCGAGGCTGGCGGGATGGTCCTCGATGCGCTCGGCCGGTCCGCACTGTTCGTCGCGGCGGCGCTCCCGCTGAAAGTGTTCCCGCCGCTGTTCAACCGCTACGCCGGCGGACAGGATTTCGGGCTGCACGTCGACAACGCGATCCGGATGAAGCGCGGCACGGACTTTCGCATTCGTAGCGACCTGTCGGCAACACTCTTCCTCGACGACCCCGCGACCTACGACGGCGGCGAGCTGGTGATCGAGGATCAGTTCGGGCCGCAGTCGGTCAAGCTGCCCGCCGGGCATATGGTGCTGTATCCCGCCTCCAGCCTGCACCGGGTGACGCCGGTCACCCGCGGGGTGCGTACCGCGTCGTTCTTCTGGTTGCAGTCGATGGTGCGTGATGATGGCGCGCGACGGATCCTGTTCGATCTCGACCAGGGCGTGCAGGCGGTCGCGGCCGCGCAAGGGCAAGGCGATCCGGCCACGGTGCGGCTGACCGGCGTGTACCACAACCTCCTCCGCCGCTGGGCGGACGCCTGACTTCTGCTCCCCTCCCTGAAAGGGAGGGGCAGGGGGGGGGGCGGTTTCCGCATATCGAGTGCCGCGACCAAATTGGGCCAACCCACCCCCAACCCCTCCCTTCCAGGGAGGGGAGCATGTTGCCTGTGTGGCAAGGGTTGTGGACTTGAGCCGGCCCCCCATGCCACGCTCCCCACACAGGGAGTAGATAATGAGCAAGCTGGCGATGCGGCGCGCGTGGTTCCAGGTCCACAAGTGGATCGGGCTGGTGCTGGCGATCCTGATCATTCCGCTGTCGCTCAGCGGAGCGGCGTTGGTGTGGCACGACGCGCTCGACCGGATCGTCGATCCGGCGCGCTATACGGTCTCGGGGAGGACCGTGATCGGGCCCAACAGCTATGTCGCCTCGGCGCGCGCCGCGTTGAAGCATGGCGAGCGGATCGCGACGTTGACGATGCCCGACGACGGCGGTCCGGTGGTCGTCGCGGCCAGTTCGGCCCGCGCACCGACCCGGCCAGGGCCTCCCCAGCGGACGATGGTGTATCTCGATCCGCCGACCGCACGCGTGCTGGAGGTGTCGCCGTCGAACGGCGGGCTCGTGCGGTTCCTCCACGTCCTTCACGGAAGCCTGCAACTGCCCGGTGTCGGACGCTCGATCGTCGGCTGGATCGGTATCGCGATGATGGTGTCGTGCTTTACCGGCCTGTGGCTGTGGTGGCCGACCGTCGGGAAGTGGACGCGCGGATTGCGGTTCCGACGGAACCGCGACGTCGAGACGAACCTGCATCACCTGTTCGGGTTCTGGATCGCGCTGCCGCTGTTCGTGCTGTCGTTGACCGGTGCGTGGATCTCGTTCCCGCAGGTTTTCGGGAAGCTCACCGGCGAGACGTCGCGGCCGAGAGGCGGTCCCGATCGCGGCGCGATGATGCGCGCAAAACCGCTGGCGTCGCCCGCGCAGCCGCTGGCGGTGGCGATCGGCAAGGCGCGCGGTATTGTCGACAATGCGCCGTTGCGGAGTGTCACGTGGCCGACCGACCTCAGCGCGGACTGGACGGTGACGTTTCAGGGCGGCGGCGCGCCGGTCGGGGTGAAGGTGGCGGACGACACCGGCGGCGCGACTGCGGCACCGGCGCGGCCGCGGGGTGGCGTGGCGCGGTGGATGCGGCGGATCCACGATGGCACCGACATGGGTGCGCTGTGGCAGATCGTGATTTTTCTGGGCGGGATATTGCCCGCGGTACTGGCGGTGACCGGCGTGATCATGTGGGTGCGCGCACGCAAGTGGAAGGCGGAGCTCGCGGCCCGGCGGACGGCCTAGTCCCTCTCCCCTCCGGGGAGAGGGAAGGAGGAGCCTCTTGGCGACGGGAGGGAGAGGGGCCGTTGGGATTCAAGTCCCGAGCCTCACACCCCTCACCCTCCCACGCGCAAGAGCACGCGGGCCCCTCCCTCTCCCCTCAGGGGAGAGGGGCAGCAGTTACCGCCCCAGCAGCACCCGCGCTTGGCCGGCGATCTGCGCGAGCATCGCCGCGTTCGGCACCGCCGCATGGCGCGCACGGTCGATCACCGCCTTGAACTGCGCCACCCGCGCCGCATTCGTCAGCAGCCACTTCTCGACCGCACCCTGCGGATCCTGCGCACCGCACCGCGCGAGGAACTCCAGCCGCAACTGCTGGAAATCGCGTGCCAGCCCGGCGACCAGCAACCGCTCCCAGGGATCGGTCGGACTGATCCGCGCCGCATTCGCCTGCGCCCAGTCGAGCCCCAGCGCCTGCCCGAGATGCGTGAACGCCCGCGTCACCACCGCCTCGTCGAGCGACATCCGCTCGCCGAGATCGGCCAAGCCGACCGCGCCGTCCATCTCGAACAGGCGAACGACTTTCCGCACCAGATCACCCGGCGCACCGACCGCTTCGAGCTGCCCTGCGATACGATTGCTCTGCGCGCTGGCCTCTTCGAGCAGCAACGCCGCGGTCTGGCTGTCGAGCTGCGTGATGCCCTTCGCCAGTCGCGCGAGGACTTCGCCCGGCACGGCGCCCGGCGCCGATACGCGCAACAGGTCGGCGATCTGCGAGCGGGTTGCGACCGCCACCTCGTCGAACAGCGCGATCCGCGCCGCCTCGGGCATGACGGCCGTCTCGATCTCCGCCCACAGTGCCGGCAGGTCGAACAGGCGCTCGGCGACGACGAACATCGCCGCGATATCGCCCATCGCCGCGCCTTCCTCTTCCGCCAGCTCGAACGGGTAGAGGATGCCCAGCCTGTTGACGATCCGGTTGGCGAGCTTGGTCGCGACGATCTCGGGCCGCAGCCGATGTTCGTCGATCGCCGTCCCGAACCGCTCGCGCATCGCCGCCGGGAAAGCAGCATGCAGGTCGGGCTTGAGCGCGTCGTCATTCGCGATGTCGCTATGCTCGATCGCGTCCTGCAACCCGAGCTTGGCGGTCGCTAGCAGCACCGCCAGCTCAGGCCGCGTGAGGCCGAGACCATCCTGGCCGCGCCGCAGCAGGATATCGTTCGACGCTAGCCCCTCGACGGCGCGATCGAGCCTGCCGCCACCCTCGAAGATCTCGATCACGCGGACATAGCTCGGCACCGCGACCGCGCCGTCCGCCTCGGCGATCGACAGCGCGAGCGTCTGGAGGCGGTTGTCCTCCAGCACCAGGTGCGCGACGTCGTCGGTCATGCTGGCGAGAAGCGTGTTGCGGTCCTCATAGTCGAGCCGCCCCTCGATCATCTCGCGGTTGAGCGCGATCTTGATGTTGACCTCGTTATCCGAGCAGTCGACGCCCGCCGAATTGTCGATGAAGTCGGTGTTGATCCGCCCGCCGCGTGCCGAAAACGCGATACGCGCCGCCTGCGTGACGCCGAGGTTCGCGCCTTCGCCGATCGCGATCACGCGCAAATCCTCGGCGTTGACTCGCAACCGGTCGTTGGCCGGATCGCCGACCGCGACGTTCGCCTCCGATGCCGCCTTCACATAGGTGCCGATGCCGCCGAACCAGAGCAGGTCCGCCGGCGCCTTGAGGATGGCCGAGATCAGCGCGCCCGGCTCCATCTCGCTCGCGGTTATGCCGAGCGCTGCCTGGACCTCAGGCGACAGCTTCACGACCTTTGCGGTACGTGCGAATACGCCGCCGCCCTTCGAGATCAGGCTGGCGTCGTAGTCCGCCCAGCTCGACCGCGGCAGCGCGAACATCCGGTTGCGCTCGTCCCAGCTGGTCGCGGGATCGGGATCGGGATCGAGGAAGATATGGCGATGATCGAACGCCGCGATGACCTTCAGCGTCTTCGACAGCAGCATGCCGTTGCCGAACACGTCGCCTGACATGTCGCCGCAGCCGACGACGGTGATGCTCTCGCTCTGCACGTCGAGGCCGCGCTCGGCGAAGTGACGCTGGACGCTCAGCCACGCGCCCTTGGCGGTGATCCCCATCGCCTTGTGGTCGTACCCGACCGAGCCACCGGAGGCGAACGCGTCGCCCAGCCAGTAGCCGCGTTCGAGCGCGAGCGCGTTCGCCACGTCGCTGAACGTCGCGGTGCCCTTGTCAGCGGCAACGACGAAATACGGGTCCTCGCCGTCAAGGATCGTCACGCCGTCCGGGTGAACGACCTTGCCCTCGACGATGTTGTCGGTGATCGACAGCAACGTGCGGATGAAGATCCGGTAGCTCTCGGTACCCTCGGCGAGCCACGCGTCGCGGTTCGACGGGGCGGGGAGTTGCTTTGGATAAAAGCCACCCTTCGCGCCTGTCGGCACGATGACGGCGTTCTTGACCCGCTGGGCCTTCATCAGCCCAAGGATTTCGGTACGGAAATCGTCGCGACGGTCGGACCAGCGCAGGCCGCCACGCGCGACCGGGCCGGCGCGGAGGTGGATACCTTCGACGCGGGGCGAATACACCCAGACTTCGCGCCAAGGCACGGGCGCGGGAAGCCCCGGAATCAGATGGCTGTCGAGCTTGAATGCGAGCGCCTCGGACGGTGCGGGCGTGAACGCGTTGGTGCGCAGAGTCGCCGCGATCAGGTTGCGATACGCGCGCAAGATACGGTCGTCGTCGATCGCGGTGACCGCGTCGAGCCCGGCTTCGATCGCCTGGTCCGCCTCGATCGCATTGCCCGGGTGCTCCGGATGATGGACCGCAG
Organism: Sphingomonas faeni; assembly: GCF_003053745.1. Lineage (GTDB taxonomy): Bacteria > Pseudomonadota > Alphaproteobacteria > Sphingomonadales > Sphingomonadaceae > Sphingomonas > Sphingomonas faeni. The sequence continues at coordinate 105,568 of NZ_QAYE01000009.1, forward strand.
TGAACCGCGCGATCAATGCCGCGGCGACCTTAGGTGCACGACGGAGCGCATCGACCACGGTGGTCAGGCCATACGGCAGCCCCGCCTGGCGCAGATACCGGAACCACGCACGGAACAGTACGATCGCCTCGGGACGCATCCCGAGTTCGACGATCAGCCGGTTGAACGCGTCGTTCTCGGCCGCGCCCTCCAGCACCGCCGCGATCGCGCCTTCGAGCACTAGCGCGTCGCTCTGTTGCGCCGCGTCATTCGCCTCCAGCACGAAGTCATGCACGAACGGCACGCTGTCGTCGCGCAACCGCGTCGGCAATTCGCCGATTACGCGGAAGCCGAAATTCTCCAGCACCGGTACGGCGTCCGACAGGGGTAGGGCGCCACCCAGCTTGTAGATCTTCAGCTGTGGATCGGCACCGGCCTCACCAGGGACAAGGCGCACGCCACGCGCGTCCGTATCGGCCAGCGCGGCGATCCGCTGGATATCCTCGGCAGCCTCCGCAGGGGTGCTGAGGTTGCGATAATTCTGCGGGAACGCTGCGGCCCATTTTAGCGCCAGACGGGCGGCACGCGGGGGCGGCAACGTCTCGACCAGCGCGGCCTCGACGTCCGACACCCAGCCGCGCACCATTCGCTGCAACCGGAGCGCGAGCGGCGCGACATCGGGCATCCGGCCATCGCCGCGCAGATCGAGCGTGTAGCGGATCATCGCGACCTCGCCGTCCTCCAGCGCGATCGACCAGTTGAGCACGCTCGCATTCGCCGCTTCGGCCAGCATGTCGCCGATCGCGACCCGTCGGCCGGTGGTGACATCGTCGCGCGGCAACCACACGAACCCGAACAGATGCCGCCCGAGCGCGGACTCGACCAACACGAGCGCCGGCCGTGGCCGATCCGCGATGCTCATCGCCGTCAGCGCCAGATCCTCCAGCGCATCCGGCGCGAACGCAATCACGAGGTCGTGCGGCAACGCCGTGAATGCATGCGTTAGCGCCTTGCCGGCATGACCACGCGGATCGAACCCGAACTTTGCCTTCATCGCGGCAAGCCGCGTGCGCAACACCGGCACGTCGCGCGGCATCGCGGCGAGCGCGGCACTGGTCCACAGGCCGCTGTAGATCGACAGCCCGGCGACCGTCGCGCCTTCCATCACCGGCACCACGACGAGGTCGAGCGGCACCGCACGGTGCACGGTCGAGATCAGGTTCGACTTCAGCAACAACGGCGCATCGTTGCCCGCCTCGAACCACTTGATCGCGAGTGCGCGCGAGGCCTCGGCAAGGATCGGCACGCGGTGTTCGTTGCGCGCAATACCGAGAGCAGCGTGGCCGCTCCGGTCACGATGCCAGATCTGGTGCCCGAGCAGAGTCAGATGTCCATTGAGGAACCACTGCAACAGAGCGGCGCCTTCGCCCTCGGGTAGCATCGCGATATCGTCGTCGAGCGCCGCCTGCATCGCGCGCCAGTCGGTCACCGCCGCGCGGACGTCGGCCAATACGGCGGTGAGGTCCTCGATCAGTCCGCGACGGTCGCGCGCATCTGCGCGCTCCATCTCAAGATAGATCATCGATTCGGGGCGGCCTGCGCCTTGGCCGTCGGCGTCGATCGCGTGCAGCGTGCCGTCGGGTGCGCGCGTCGTGCGGACGACGGGGTGGATGATCCGGTCGACCGCGATGTCCTGCGCGCCGATCGCCGCCGCGATCGAATCGACCAGGAACGGCATGTCGTCGTTGACGATCGCGAGGCGCATCCGCCGCCGCGTATCGTCGCCGCTGATCGGTTCGATCGCGATTGCCGGCGCGCCGTCGTCGCGGTGCGCGGCGGTCGCGGCCACGAACGCCGCGGCCTGCGCGACCTCGCTCGCACCGAAGTCCCTGAGTTCGCCCGGAAGGGCCCGTTCGGTCAACCGGCCCGCGAGGGTTTCGGTGAGCATGTTCAACGATTGGTTCGCCATAGGTCAGGGCCTATGCGCCCGCTAATCGCCTATCTCAACCCTTGTGGCAGGTGCGAAGGCGAATGCTGCAGCGCACCTAGAACGCCGTCCGTTCGGCAGCCGCGATTGCGGCGAGATCTCCGTCGAAACCGCCGAGAAAGCTTGCAAAACCGCCTGCTGGCACCTGATGCCGCTGGGCGTGTCGCAACACCGCCGCGAACGTCTCCAACCGGGCCGTCTCGAAATTCGCGCCAAAGACCAGCGCGACGATTTGCGTCATCGCGTCCGTCTCACCCGACATGCAGGCAGCAGAAAGTATCGCGCTGAAATCATCGCCGTCCTGCTCGGCCCCGACTGCGAGATCATGCGCGCGACCCAGCGTCCGGTGCAGCGCCGCCCGACTTCGCGCTTCGGCTGCGCGGACCTGCGCGGCATTCTCGCGCGCGATCGCCAGTTGCTCGCCTAGCCGCCCAACGAGCACATAGTCGGCGGGCAAAGGGTCATCCAGCACCAGCGCCGGCAAGGCCGCGGGCTCCGGCTCGGTAGGCATGACATCGAAGCCACCGCTCGGCCCATCCGCCCACACCTGCGCGGTCGTGCCCGAGCCATTCGGCGTCGCGTGAACGGCGGCATCGAGCTCGGCGGACAGCGCCGCCTGAAGATCGGCGTCCGCGAGCTCTTTCCAATTGATCACGCCGTAGATGAAATCGATCGTCACGCCTCTCGACGCAGATGGGCCCGACGCAAACGGCATCAGGATCCCACGGTACAGCGTCGTCCGTCCCCGGCTGCTGACGAATTCCGCTTCAAAGCCGATCGGCGCGCGATTGGCGATGATCTGGAGATAATGATCGGTCAGCCGCGACAGCAGCGATCGGCTCGGCACGTCGGCGATCGTCGCGATCGGCCCCTCCAGCCCGCACTCCTCGCGCAGCGCCCGTCCGAGATACGCGATCTTCGGATCGCCCATGCCCTGACTGAAATCGAGCAGCACGCTGTGTGGCCCGAAATCGGTGATCGTCTCGGGCTTGAGATCGGCGATCGACGGGTAGGGCCGATCCTTCAGCAGCGACACCCAATGGTTGTAGGCGCGCACGTGCATACGCCGCTCGTCACCCCCAAGATCGAACATCACGTCGTTGACGCCAGCATCGGTCGAATCGCGCGCGCCGGCGTCCGCGGTTGCCCGTGACGCATCCCGCGCTAGCGCCACGCTATCCGCGCCCACTGCGCGTCCATCCTCTACGCTGCGCGCCGTCGTCATGCCCAAAGATCCCCGTATCGTCACCGTGCTTGTGCACCGCGCTTGGTAAACACGGAGTAAACTCGCAAACCGCTTGTCAGCCCGCAAAACCGCTGGTAGTTGCCGCCCCCTCGACCGGATGCATCCGTCGTCGGGCCGCTTTAGCTCAGCTGGTAGAGCATCGCATTCGTAATGCGGGGGTCACAGGTTCGAGTCCTGTAAGCGGCACCATCGACAAGTGGTTGATTTAACTCACATTTTTCTGTCTCCAGCCGACTTTTCGGCAACGCGGGTTCCGGTAGGGTTCCGGTGCGTCGAGCCCGGAGCCAGCTTCTCGATCTTGGCGATGATGCGATTCAGGGCGCGCACGACGGTGGGGAATTCGCCGATCGCGTAGACCTCGGTCTGGCTTCCGTCGCGGTGGCCCATGAACCCCTCCAGATCCCACTTCTTCGCGCCGTTGTTACGGACGAGGGTCGCGAGGCTGTGGCGCAGCAGGTATGGACGCCACTCGCGGCCGGCAGGCATGTCGAGGTTCGTCAGCATCGTATCCCACGCGCGATCGACGTCCTGGATGGCGCGGCCGTGATAGTTCACAAGCCAGCCCCGGCCGGCACGGTCCGGTATCGGCAGCGCCATGTACGTCTCGTATTCCTCGCGCAGCCAGCGATCGAGCAGCGGCAGCACCGGCAGGACGGCGCGATGCTTCTTGTTCTGCGTGCGCCCTTGCGGGTTGAGGTCGAGCGTCGGCGCGCCCGGCCACCACTGCTCGCGGTCGGGCGCGACGTTGATGTCGACGACAGCACCAGGCCGCGCGATCGTGCAGACCGATGCGACGAGGAACGCGTGAAGCGAACCGCGCTGGCGATCGGGCTCGGCCGCGTAGGCGAACATCTTCGCCAGTTCCTCGACACCGATTCGGGTGCGGCGCTGGCGTTGCACCTGGCGGGCGGGGAGGGGCTTGTAGATCGGTCGCTTATCAGAGCGCGCCGGCTCCGCGTTCGCGGCATGGTTCAAGACGGCGATCAGCTGCGCGATCGACGCCTCGGTCGCGGCTGGTGAGCGCGGACGCGACACGGTGACTTCGCCCTTGCCGTTGCGCCATTCGACTGGCTGCAGCCGGGACCAGGCGCGGAAGGCGTTGACGAAGACGGTGCCGCACGCTGTCGCGCAGCTCGTCGAGTGACCGAACCGACCTTCCGCGCCAAGAGCATGCTCAGCGTCGAGAAACGCCACGGCGTGCGCCAGGCGACCCGAGATCGTGTCAGCCGAAGCGCGCGTGTTGCCCCACTCTATCTTATAATCTGCGATGGCGTCCGTCAGGAGATACGCCTGCGCCTGCGCGAGCGGCTGGCCGCATGCGTGACAGAAGGCCGGCGCTTCGCCCTTGTCGGCAAGGTAGACCTTGTCGAGTTCCAGAATGGCCGCTGCTACGTCGCTTGTAGCCGTCGACGTGCTGCGCTCGCGTCGCGTTCCACTGTCGTACCACCAGATGTATAGGTTGGGGCTCCGAAGGGTTCCGTCTGCCCGTTCGTCATGGGCGAGCCAGTATTTCCCTCTCTGGTAAACCGGCGGAGTGCGTCGCGGCATTGTGTCTGTTCTTTCAGGTAGTCCGCTACAGCGCGATTGATGATGTCGAAGAGCCCGAGGCTTCCGAGTAGGTCGAGGTCGGGAGACTCGATCCGGACGCCTTTCCCGACGTCGGCCGCTCGCATCAGCTTGCGGGACAGTTTGATCAGTGAGGGGGCGTTCATCAGCCCTTCGCCTCGGCAAGCACGGCGCGTAGCTTGGCAGCGTGCTCCAGCATCTTGTTGCCGCGGGTTTCGAGGGTCTTCGCAGTGACGAACAGGTCGAGGTTCGACACGCCACGATCGGCGTTCAGCTTATAATTTAGGCTGCGGACGCAAACGCCTAAGACATCTGCCAAAGCCTTTTTTCCGCCCAAGATCTCGTAGGCGGTTTGAAGCCCCATCATCCGGGGCATTTCGATTGGGAGGCCGCGCTGTTCCCGGATTGGGGAACAGTTGCTCGGTTGTGGCGATGATTGAGACTGGCGAGCTTCGGGGGGAGCGGCGCTGATCATCATGGAGATCCTGTTGGTGCGAGGGGATCGAGCGGTCGCGCCAGCGGCCGTTCTTGTAGAAAGCGTTTCGCCAAGAGCGGCGAGCGGGTCAGAACATGGGCGGCGGGCGTCGCTGGATCGGGTGAAGATCCTTGGCGAGGCAGAGGATGGCCTGTCCGTCGTCGAAGCGGACCGAGGCGAAAGCCTTGCGGACGGCGAGGACGTCGCACTGCTTTCCGGTGCGGCCGAGCCCTTGGAAGAGGGCACGGTCGCCGCCACAGACTGCGACGTCGCCCACGTCACGAGCGAGCCGCTTTGGCGAACGGCGTCGCGGGCAGGGGTTTGAATGCGGGCTCGACGTTGCCGAGTGCCAGCCGGCAGATCCGGCTCCACTGCGGGGCTACCGTCGCGGCGATCACGCCGATCGCCGTCGCGCCTACGCTGCCGAATACGGTCAGCGCTACGCCCGTGAGGACATCGTGCAGCATCAGCGACGCCGATCCGATGTGCCGGCGACGAGCATGACGATCGCGACGGGGATCCAGATGACTGCGAACAGGATCGCCAGGACGATCTTGGCGATGCGACGGCGGCGCATGGCGCGCTCGAGCTGCGTGGCGCTGGTTTCGACGGCGATCACTGGCAGCACTCCACCGGCACGGTGTCGGGCAGGCAGACCGTGCAAGCGGTATCGGTTGCCCAGGCGCACGCGCCATGCTCGTCACTCGTGCAGGGATCCCAATGGCTGCAACCGCAGCCACGGCAGATGCGGGGGTGGCTGTCGACCGGATCGGTAGCAAGCTGGCGGTACACGTCCGGATCGAACGGGAAGACGCTGCGAAGGGCTTCTAGCGTCTCGGGGTGACGTGCCGTATTGCCGGGCGTTTCCAGCACGTAGATCAGGTCGAGCGCAGGTGCGACCTCGTCGGCGTTCCGCGCCAGCATGCCGGCGACTTCCTTGATCGACATGCCAGCCGCCTCGCGGCGCAGGCGGAGGTACACGGCAGGCGTCAGGGCCGCGGCGCTGGCGGTCGCGGCGCGCTCGCCTCGCTGCATCGGCATCGTGAATGTACGCGGGAAAGCGTGCATCATTGGGCATTCCTTTCGGCAAGGGGGTAGCGGCGCCGGAAGCGGGTGCTTCCGGATGGCGGGGGGATGGTTCAGGACGTTTGCGGCCGAGGCCGCGGGGATCAGGTCACGGGATCAGGTCGGGGAAGGCAGGACCTCCGCCGCGTCAGGCTGATCGTCGTTGGCAGGCACCCGCTGGTCATCGTTCGCGGGCTTCGAGCGCCACTGCCCGTGCGGCAGGATCGCTTCCGTGATCGCGGGGTTTGGCTTCATGCTCGGCCGCACCGTCCGGAAGATGCCGAGCTGCGCCACGAAGGTGTGGAGGCAATCGGCATCTTGGCAGACGTAGCGGATCTCGCGCGTGAACACGTCGAGCTGGACGGAGTCGTATGCGATCGAGCGCGTCAGGCAGTGTGGGCACACCGTTGCGGGTACGCGCGGCGTGTAGTTTCTCTTCGTCTTAGTCACTGATGGGTCCCCCCGGTATTCCCCGGCCCGGTCGACATGGCAGGACGAAGGAAACGGGGCAGGCGCCGACGTATGCGGCGCACGACGCCTTCAACCTGCGTTACCTCGACCAGCGCGCGATGGAGATCGAGCGGGGAAGCGCCGGGTTGAACGGCAATGAAAAGAGCGGCTTGCAGATCGCCTGCCTCGCCAATGAACTCGACCGAGTCGTCGATAAGCGCGCGGCGGCAGGCGTCCTGCTGATCAACTTCGATATCGAGCTGATGGCTGAAGGCGTCGCGGAAAGGTGCGTCCTCGCCCCCAGCAAGCCGATGCGCGGTATCGAGAGCGAGGGCCTCCATCAGCGACGGGAGCGTTGGCGTGTCTTCTTTCGCCCACTCGTAGACCGTGCTTACCGATTTACCGACGACCGCAGCCGCGCGTTCGCGACCGAGTTGCGCGAGGACCTTGCCCATAGCGTCGGGAAAGCTGTCGGGAATACGTGGCTTAGTCATCGAGCGGCCTTCGACTGGAAAACCGCGAGGCGATTACAATCGACGCTGCCAATCTCCGCCGCTAACTCTCCGAAGATATCGGGACGAAGGAGGTGACGCGACACGCCGAGCTTACGTTCGATCGCCACGGCCTCATCGGGCTCAGCGCGGCAAGAGCCATTAAGACGCTTGGATATCGCTGGCTGCTTCTTGCCAATGACTATCGCCAGCGCGACCTGTGAGCCGGCGCGCTGAAGCGCTTCATTGAACGCTTGCTGGGGTGTCAGTTGAGACTGCATGCCGCCATATATTCTTAAAAGAATAGATTGGTCAATGCGCAATAGTTGCTGGTCTCTAATTCCTGTTGGAATATTCAATCGGTATGCAAATGAGCGAGCGGATCACTGAACGGCGCAAGGCGCGAGGGCTCTCTCAAGCCGCGCTGGCGAAGCAGGTAGGCGTTACTCAACCGACGATCGGCAAACTCGAAGCCGGTATCAGCGCGCAATCCACCTATATCCACAAGATCGCTCGGGCCCTTGGCACTACCTCCGAGTACCTTACCGGTGAGATCGACGATCCGGGCGAAGATGCGCCGCCACCGAGCGCTAAGCCGAACGCGCAGATCGCCACAATGCAAGTCCTGCTCCCGGATATACGGGCGCTGGAGCGCATGTTTCTTGGCGTTTTAAAGGCTTCGGAAGGGTTGTCGCAGGAAGCTCTCGCGCATGAGCTCGCACGGCTGCTTCCCAAAGGGCTCGGGCTCGTTCGAGGGCCACTCGTGTTTGAGGAGACGGACGTCGGCGGTGCGCGTCCAGACGAACCTGAAGACGGTCATGGCGATCGTCCCGTACGACAGCAAGCATAGCACAGGTGGTTTCACACCGGTCGCATCCACGTTCGCACGCGGGCTGTGACTGGAAGACTGACGCCATATGCTCTACTCATTCTGTTCCTGTTTCGTTCTCAACCGTAAGGCAGGATATCCTACAAAAATAGAGCTTTGTTTATCTAGTCCGAGGGAGCGAGGGGGCGGCAATGATTATCAGGGTGCGGGCAAAGACGCGCGGCGGTGAGATTGGGCAACTGAGCGTGAGCAAAAATCTAGTTACTAAAGATGTGAATGGAAAGTTGGCAAACCCAACGTCGCACGACGGAACGTGACTGCAGTTGTTACGTACAGAAAACGCAATATGCTGATGACGGGACGTGTACTTCCTGATCAACCTGAAAGTTGAGACAAAAATAGCGAATATCAGTCAATGCTATTTTTTGAAGTAAAGCATATTGCCAAAAAAAGAAATTTGGCGCTTTCTCGTCGAGAATAACTTTTGAACAACAATTCACTAATGGTAGGTTTATAAGCATGGCGCGTGATACCTCGACCCCTGTGCGACCGCGAAAAAGACTCGCCAAGGCCGAAGGTAAACTCGAAAAGGAGCCGGGCGCCGGCACAGGAAAAAAAGATTTTCATGCAGAGTACCAAAGACTCTTGCCCCTAGCTACGCGTATTATTGACGGCATTGCGAACCAAATGCCTGCTCTGCTTGCGAAGCATGGAGTGTCTCTTGGTGTGCCTATCGAAAAAAGAGTGAAGGATTGGAGTTCGCTATCGCAGAAGATCGAAGGGCGAGAGCCCAAAAAAATATCTGACATTCAAGATATTGCAGGAATGAGATTTATACTGTTATTTCTCAGAGACCTTCCAGCGCTGGATGTCTTGATCAACGACAACTTCGACGTTGTTAGCTCGGAAAATACGATTGATAGACTTGGGTCGACACAGTTCGGGTATCAGTCAACACATTACATCGTTAAGCTGAAAGATACTTGGTTAGGTGTTCCTAGCTATTCTGATCTTGGCGAAATATATGTTGAGATCCAGGTTCGTACTTTATCTCAACATATCTGGGCGGCTTCATCTCACAAGCTTCAGTACAAGAAGGAGGAGAGTGTTCCTCTACCGTTGCGAAGGACCATTAATAGAATTTCTGCGCTACTAGAAACTGTAGACCTTGAACTATCGAGAGTTCTAGAGGAAAGGGATGCCTACATTGATAGCGCGGGGGTAACAATCAACGATGACGATCCCCTCAACGTAGACCTGTTGCAGTCTTTGCTTGACGAATTATTGCCACCAGAAAATAAGTCGGATGACGAAGATTACAGCGAACTTCTGGAAGATCTATTAACGTTTGATGTGAACACGGTTATCAAACTTCGCGATCTTATAATAAGTAACAAAGAGCACGTGGAAAAGGCTGAGGCTCGTGAGTTGTCACAGCGAGTAGAAGGTGGCCATGTTTTAGGAACTAGTCGAGCACGCATCGACAGGAATGTATTTTTCAACCATATGGGTTTAACAAGAGAAGCGCTAGTCGGACAGTTTGGGCAGTCTGAGGTTGCCAAGATAATAAATCCCCATGATCTGACTTATGACTTCGAGGATGAAGTGGAGGATGCGCATGAAGATCGAGCTGAGTAGCTCTGATATATCGGTACGCCGCATCATTCGCGATCCAGTTTCAATAAAGTCGTATATCCGCGGTCACTGACGGAATGTGCAACTTCGCTAACCAACCAGCCCACCGCATCGATCGTATCTTTGTAACCCGTAACAATAGCCTTTGTCTCAGGATGTATATCCGGGCGCCCTAAGGCAAGCGTTAGTGAAAGCGAAACCGGTTCGCGACCAGCGCGTCCGCTCGCCGCATTCGCGGCAGCCTGTGCGTCGATCTCGTTACCGTAGACGCGAGATAGTATCTTCGCTCCTTCCGCCTGTCCTGCAACGAAGTGCTGACGTTTGCCGGTTTTGCGATCGTGCCACGTTGCCTTCACGCCGGGTACGTCGTCGCGCTTCTGGCGGCTGTACTGATGCGCATCGCCATCGCGCCGGGCGATGGTGACGATGGCGATCGGCTTGCCCGTCGTGGTAACGCCGGCAGATATTGGCGAGAACATGAGGACGCCCCGAGCGATCTTGGCGACCGCGCCACGCTCTCGGCCGAGCCGGCGCAGAAACGCCAAATCGCTTTCCCGGTTCTGTGCCTTCGACTTGATCGCGATCCCGGCGAGACTAGCAGCGCAGCGCGGCGTAAGACCATGATGCTGCGCCACATCGCTTACGATCGTCCCTAGCGTTGTACCGTGCCAGCTCTTCTCTCGCCTGGTCTTCAGGTCGCTAGTGAAGTCGGCCGAGCGCGCGCGGATCGTGATCAGGTCGGGTGGGCCGCCATGCGCGACCTCGTCGACGATGAACCATCCCTTGTCGACCAGGCCCGACGTGACGTCGCTGCCCTGCTTCCAGCCGAGCCATACGTGGATCTTCGCGCCAGTCGGCGGGAGCGCGACGGTGCCGTCGGTATCGTCGATGACCAGATCGAGCTGGTCGGCTTCCTCTCCACGTTTCTCGCTGATCCCCAGCGAGACGAGGCGACGGCGTGGCGGGCGGCCGTTCGGTTGCGGCACCTTGCCTTCTAGGACTGGCGTAATGTCCTTGCCGTCGACAACGACACGAACCGCGGCGATATTGGAGATCATGCTACGTCGCTATCGACGCGAAGTAGGTCGATCGCGAAATCGATCTGCCGCGGCGTACCATCCTGAAAGAAGACTTTGCCGCGGTCGTCGATACCGGTGATAACGTAGGAGCCGTAGACATAGCCGCGCCCGTCGACCAGCGACCAGGCATCGCCGGTGTCCGCCATGCGGCGCAGCTCGTCGATCGAAACCCGTCCGTCCGCGATCTCCAGATAAACTGATCCGGGCAGCGCGATCGTCTCGACGCCGGGGCCGGTGAACTGCGTGGCGTCGCGCGCTCCAATCCTCGTCGACGTGGCGTGCCGCCAGTCGGCACGACGGGCAATCTCATCGAACGCCAGCGTGTCGATCGAGAAAGCGAACAGGCCAAGTGCGAGCAGCATCAGACGGTCTCATAATCAGGGGTGTCAGCAAACGACGAACGGCCACGCGCAGCTGTCTCTCGATCCCGGCGGTCGAGTTCGTCTGCAACGGCGCGGGCAAGCGCCTGGCTGTCTTGTCCCGGCTGCTGGTTGATATGAATCACGTAGCTAGGCGAGGAAGCACCTGCGTTGCCCGCGGGCGCGGACGGCGTGCTGGCGGAACCGGCCACCGCCATCGCTGGGATCGCGCTGCCGGTGACCATCGCCGCGGTAAGGCGACTTGATAGGCGATCCATGCGCCTGACGGGCTCGCCTTCCTGCGCGGCGATGCCGTTCGTCAAGCCGTCGACGATGTGACCGCCAAAGCCCATGAAGACGCGGCTAGGTGACTTAATGCCCAGCGCTTTTCGAAAGGCACCGGAAGCGGTGCTGGCAACGCTTGTGACAGCAGTGACCACCCAGCGCAGCCCGCTCAACAACCCGTTGACCAGGCCCTGCATCATGTGACGGCCGGCTTCGGTGAGGCGTGCCGGCAGTTGAACGCCGAACAGGCTGAGCAGGGCGGCAACGCCGCTGTAGACCAAACCTACCGGGCTGAAGTTGAGCAGCATGCCGGCGACTCCGGCAATGCCACCGGCGAACCCTGCCTTGATCCCGTTCCACACGCCAGCGAACCAGCCGCTGATTGCGCCCCAGTTCGCGTAGATCAGGTAGGCTGCGGCGCCGATCGCGACGATACCGGCGACCACACCAAGGGCGATGCCGATCACTGGCAGCATACCGATACCAAGCGCGCCGGCGGCGAATGCCAGTGCGGAGAACGGCGCGACCAAGCCCGCGATGACGATCGCACCGCCGCCCAAGATGAAGAACAGGCCGGCAAATGCCGCGGCACCTACGGCGATCGCCTTCGTCGCATTCGGATACCGGTTGGCAACATCACCGATCCAGGTCGCAAACGCATTGGCCCGTTTTACGACCGCGTTCACCGTTGGCAGCAGCTGCGACCCGAGCGTGATCGCCAGCGTGGTGGCGTTGATCTTTAACTGCTTGGATTGCTCGGCCGAGTCCTTCATGCGATCGGCAAAGTCGCGATCCGTCGTGCCGCCCGCCTTCGATGCCTCGGCCCGGATCTTCCGGAATTCCTCCATGTTTTGGATCAGGGGGCGAAGGCCCTGCTGCACCTGGGCGTCTTCGAAAAGATACCCCAGCTTCGACAGGTCGCCTTTAAGCGTCTTGTTCGTAAGCTCCGCGATGGCCTCTAGGGGGGTCTTCCCTTCGCTGTACGCCTTTTTCAGCGCCTTCGGGAGATCCACGCCCATCTTTTCAAATGCTTTGTTTGTCGCGGGGGATGCGATCTTCTGAAGGATGTTCGCGAGGTTAGAGCCTGCAGATGCGGCGTCGCCGGCACCCTTGCGAGCGATCTGCAGTCCGGCAGCAAGATCGGCCACGGCACCGATGCCCGTTTGGCCCAGGCCCTGATATGCGGCCGTCAGCGCCGGGAAATACTGCGCCATATCCTTGATCTCGAACGCGCCTGCCTTGCCGGCACTGGCCATGACGTCGATGATCTTTCCGGTCTGCGCGACCGGCACCTTCAGGTTATCGGTTGCGGCGAACGCGGCAGCGGATAGATCCGCGATTTCCGCCTTATACGCCGTCGCCGCTCGGCCGATCGGCGTCATCATCTTCACCGCGTCGGGGACTTTGGCACCGAGACCAGCAAGGGCGTCGACGCCAGCCTGCAGATCCGCTGGCATTTGATTTGCGGCGCGAGCGGAGACCAGTAGGTTGCGGCCGAGCTTATCCGACGCGGCACGCGAAAGATCAGCCTTCTGACCGATATCCGTCATCACCGACTGGTATTCCTGCGCCGCCTTGATGCTGCCGATAAGCGGGGTCGCCATCGCCATGCCCGTGCCGATCGCCGCGGCACCGCCGGCCGCAAGGCCAGTGGCCACGCCCTGCATGCGGGCGAACCGCGCACGGCCGGTCGCCATGCGGCGCTCGCGATCGGCCAAACGACTTACGCGCCGTTCCTGCTCGGCGATCTCTTGATTGGTTTCCCGGGCGCTGTTCCGAAGGTCGCGTTCATGGCGTGCCAGATCCGTCGTAGCGACGCCGGCCTCGCGCAGACGATCACGGAGCGTTCCCAACTCGCGCGTCTCGGCCTGGTGCTGACGTTCGAGCTTTGCGGCCTCGGCCTTCGCCTTAGCGAATTCGCGGGTCATCGCACGCGTGGGCTCTGCGGTTTCGGCCATTTGACGGCCGAGCGCCGAAGCATTTTGGCGGGCGGATTGCATCTGCTGCTCGGTCGAGCGCAGGCCAGTTTTCAAGGCACGGAAACCGGCGATGTCGCCCTGCGCACGCTCGATCGCTTTCAGGCTATCGCGGGTCAGCCGAAGCGCCTGCGCCGCCTTCGTCGATCCACCGGCGATAGCGCGCAAAGGGCCGGTGACGCGGTCACCGGCCTCCAAGAGCATCCGAATGCGCAGGTTACGGTCCACGCTATTTTCCTTCGGGATTGTGACGGCGAGCGGCGCGGTTGCGCCATTGCATCAAGTCGGGAACCGCCAGCGCGTCCATCGCGTCAGGTGGCCAATGAAAGACGAAGGCGATATCCGCCATCGGCTCCTCTACATGCTCTGGGAAAGCGCTTCCTTCGTCGCAGTCGGCAGCAAAAAATCGACCAGCACCCCTGCGACCTGCATGACGTCCGCGGGATCCATCGCGTCGATCAGATGAGGATGCAGGATCGGCTGGGTCACGCGTGGGGCCACAAGCGCGACCTGGTTGAAATCCATACGTACCAAGCCCCCGAGATTCGCGCCGCGCAATGCTCCGGCCATCGGCTTACGAACATGAACCACCGTGCCCGCCGGCAGCACGACCTTGTCAGCAACGACGACATCGTATTCGATAGTGATGTCACCTGGTGCACCGGCCGGGGCGGGGGTCGAGTTGTCGTTCTGGTTGTCCATCGTACGTTTCCTGACAGGTCTTGGTAGTTGGTTGGGTCAGCGCGGAAGCGCTAAGGCGGAGATCAGAAGCCCAGCGCGGCGCGATGTGCGGCCATCAGGTCGACGCCACCGACGATCTCGATCATGCCGAGAACATCGATCTCGACTTCGACGACGCCGTTCCACGTCAGCTTGAAGTAGCTGAGCTGGCTCTTGACCTTGAATTCGGTGTCCTCGCCGGGCTTCCATTCGCCCATGTCGACCTCTTCGTGCCGACCGCGCGTAACGATCTCCAAGACGTCGACTGCGCCAGTGTCGTCGTTCTGGAATGATCCGACGAAGCGCTGCTGTACGCCGGCGAGGTTGAGCATGCCGTATTGGCGAAGGATCTGGCGCATGGGACCGCCATACGTCGCCTCCATTTCGAGCGGCTCGCCACCCATGTCGACCTTGACTGCGCGACCCATGCCACCGGCACGGTATTCCTCGAATTTGCGCGCGAGTTTGGGGGGCGTGATCGAGACGGTTTCGCCGATGAAGGCTTCGCCGTCGTTGAACATCATCGTCTGCTTGAGCTTGCTGGGGAACGCCATCGCGTCGACCTTTCGTGGGTGAGGTGGGTTTAGTTGCCGGCGACTAGGCTGGTGAAGTCGGCAAAGAACTCGTCGGAGATCTCCTGCTCGATCCCGAGCGCCTCCAGCGGCGGTACGAAGGTGTAGCGGTAGCCAATGAGCAGCTTGCCAGCCTTCAGCTGATCGACCGGGTTCTTGGCCCCGTCGAACACCGCGACGGCACCGAGGATGCGGCCGGCACGCTTTTCCTGCCGGAATTTCTCGTTGATCTGCTCGACGATGTCCTTCGCCAGACTGGGCAGCAGCGGCTTGTCCATCGCCCACACCAGGCCGAGCGCGACGGTGTCGGCAAGGATCTGTGCGGTGCGGCAGGCGCTTTCGAACACGAAGTCGCTGGCGGGTGCGGCGCAGGTGCGATTGCCCCAAAAGCGAAGTTCGCCCGCGATACGCACGACGGTGACCAGCTGGGACGCGTTCAGTACGTTCGCGTCGCAATCAGCGTCCTGAATATCGAAGGTCACATCTGCGGCCAGGCCGTCGACCTCCGGCAGTGCAACGTTCGACAGCGTCTTGTGCCAGCCCTGCGTCTGGTCGATCGCGGCGCGTGCGCCCATCGCGACGGCCGCGACCGGCACGCCGATGCTTGCACCGTCAGCGCCATAGGGAGCGGTTACGCTGGGCCAGAGCAACGTCAGCTCGCGCGCGTCGGGGAACAGGGCGCGGTGGGCGATGGCCTCGCCGCGGTCGTTGCCGATGGCGTACGCGTAGACGCGGGCGCGGAGCCGCCTGGCGACAGTGACCATCGCCTTCGTGACCACCTCGCTTTCGAGACCAGGTGCGCCGATGATTCGGGGATGCAGGTTCAACTGCGCCGACGCGGTGAGCAGCGCCTGCATGCCGGTTTTCACGCCAGCCACATCGGTACCAACGACCGCGGTCGCCGTCGCTGCCGGCGTAGAACCTGGCGCAACGCGCACCACGACAATCGGCGCGTCGACCTGGCCGGCGATGGCCTTCAGCGCGGCGCGCAGCGTGCCGTCCGCGCCGGCCTTCTCGATCGCGTCGTCCATGTTCGTAACCGCGACGGCAGTATCGAGCGGGAATGCGCCGGCCACCGTGGCTGGCGCGGTGGCGATCAGGCCGATGACGGCGGTGGCGACGGTGAGGATCGAGCGGCGCGAGGACTTCACCTCGTTGACGTTGATCCCGTGGAGGAAGCTCATGTGCGGACCTTTCAGGCGAGCGCCGACAGGGCGCGGACGGTGGACGAGTGGGTAAAGGCGGGTGCGCCGGGCACGTCGGTGCGACGACCAGTGATCGTGAGGACGGCCGACTGGGGGAGTTTTCCGGGCGAAAGCACGACGCGGAAAAGCCGTGCACGGCCCTCCTGACGAAGTAGCGCGTGCGCCGCGGCGGCAATGATCCGGACGCGGCCGAGTTCGTTGTTTGGCTGGTCGATCAGCTTGGGGACTTCCGAGCCATAGTCGCGCCGCCCGCAGCGTGTGCCGACCGGCGTTTCAAGGATGTCGTCGATCGACTGGCCGAGGTGATCCCCGCCAGCGAGGCGCTTGCCTGTATGGCGATCCATGCCGATCACTGCGGTTTCCCCGACAGCCCGCCGCCCGGCTGGACGCCATGGTGGACGTGATCCTTGAGGCTCTTGCCGGCACCGACAACGTCTGTGTCTGCGGTGATCGTGCCGGTCGACTTGATGTTGCCATCGACCGTCATGTCGCCCTTGAACGAGAGGCCACCATCCGCATCGATACGGACGGTCGCGCCGACTGGGAGAATTGCAGTCAGCGAGTGCGACTTCGGATCGTAACCGATGCGTGCGCCGTCCTCGTATTCTGTCAGGGTAGAGGCATCGTTTGCCGGATGCGGATGCGCGTCGCTCGACAGGCTACCGATGATGACGCCGCGCGCAGTGTCGGCTTCGGGTGCGAGAACCATGACTTGCTCGCCAATGGCAGGCGGCGACCAGGTGCGCGTCGATCCTGCGCGGCTCGCAAGCCACGGAATATCACCGGTCGTCAGTTCGTCGGCGAACTGAACGCAGGCGGTGCCGGCAGCATGATCGACCGAAACGATCACGCCTTCGCGCGCAAGATCGCCGATGAGGCGTTGGGTATCGGCATGTTCGACCATAGCGGCGACCATGCGCGGGACGTTCGGAGAGGCGAGGCCCCGCTCTTGTAGAAACACATTCTACAAGAGCGGCGGAACCCTTGCCTCATTACCCGGAGGTCGGTCGATCGAGCGAGGCACGCATGACTGCACGATCGAGTTCCCGCTCACCTTGGTTGCGCGAATGTAGATTTTCATCACGGCTCCGGGTTGCAGTGGCGATTCTCACGCGCAATGATCGCGAGACAAGATCAAGTGGGGCCTACAGATGTTGAACGACGTGATCGTTTTTGAATTCGAGAATAATGATGGCCGCACCGTGTTGCTTGATCCGGCGATCGTTAACGAACTGTGCGAAGCCCTTTCAAATGTAATGCGAACTTTGGTAGAAGCTCTTGGTCAAGGCGAAGCTGATATCAAGTATTACATCGTTGCCGCAGATCGCGGTAGCGTGCGGCTTGCGCTTAAAGGCATCATGAAGCGCTTCAACGGCGAATACGGCGAAAGTTTGGAAAATGCTGCGAATGTTTCGACTCTAATGCAATCTCTGGGGCCTCTTTTAATAACAGCGGGGCTATCCTTTGGCTTTTTCATCTCAAAGGACGACGCGCAAGCACGCCAGAAAACGGTGTCAGTCGAAGTTTCCGCCAACGTTGTTGATAACGCACAGGTCCTGAACGGCATCGATCACCTCGCGCGCACTGCCCTGAGTGCCGGTGCCAACCGCGTTGAAATTCGGGTTCCAGATGAGTCGACTTGCCTGTTGAATGTCGACGCTCCGAACTCTCCGCGTTTTCTCGGCATTCACGCGCAGCCCGTCGATGCACAAGAATTCAAGAACGCCAGGTTGGAGTTGAGCGGCCGCACGCTGGACGTGGAGTATCAGGGGAAGCCGCTGAAGGCGTTGGTCGGAACCATAAAGCCCGCGCCGTATGACACCGGGTCTATAGCGGTAGTCGTAATCTGGGCCTCTCGGTTTGATCCTCCGGAGGACAACGAAGTGGTTGAGGTTTCTGGAAGCTTCATTCCAAATTCAAGCGGCGCGTTTAAGGCCGTAGGCACGATACACCCGTCCGATCGGTCTATTGCGGGTGTCGCAGTTGTTCGGACGCGCCGTTTTGACGGCTGAACCGACAGCCGGAATTGGGGGTGCTGCGGAATAGCAGCACCCCTATTAGTTCGGGTTCAGGATCTCAAACTCCGTAACCACCGGACCGATCACGGTGCCATCCGCGAAAGTCTGAGGGTTCGCTGCCGTGATCTGGTTGAAGTAGAATTTGTTATCGACGGTCGGCGCGAAGTACGTTGAGCGCAGCGGCGCGGTCGCGTCGTCGTATCCCGCTACCTTGCGGGCGCGGAAGATGTAGCCGTTACCGTAGCCGACCAGCTCGCTCGCCTTGTTCGTGAACTGGCTGTACGTCGCGGTCGTCAGATCCTCTTCGTACTGCCCCGGCCGAGGCGGCGAGCGACGCCCCTTCGTGACCATCAGCTGACCTGCATCGTTCTGACGGAAGACGGGGAAGATGCCGGCGTAGATGTAGCTGAAGGTCTGCGCCCCGCTGATGACGAACGTCACCTCGAGCCGCAGACCCTTCACCGTCCATCGCCAGTGCGTGTAGACGTCCGCAATCTTGGTATCCGGGGCGGCATTATCAAACAGCGCCGACGTCATGTAGAACGTCAGTTCCTTGGCGGTGATCGTCTGGGCAACAGCCGGATCGAACTCGCTCCCGTCGGCGAACGCCTTGAACTCGGTCATTACCTGGTTGCCGTGGCTGATGCCGCCCGAATAGTCCGCGCGGCCCGGTTGCATCACCGCCGTCTCGATCTCCGATTGTCGGGTAAGCTGCGCAACGATCGTCTGCAAATAGCTCGCGTCCAAAGATACGTCGTACTGCCCCGAGTTGCGCCAGACGTCGACCTTCGGGCCTTTGGTGAGATCCGTGTTCAAGCTCCGCAAGAATCTCCATGCAGTCCAGCGGGCTTTCGCGCCCGGAACATAGATGTTCATCGAGCCGATGCCGCCATTCGTTGGGGCGACCTTTGCAATCACCAAGCTGTTGTCGCGCGCGATGCTTGCAACCTCTAGCCGGTAGGCACCACCGCCGTAGATCTGGTCCAGTGGCGAAGCCGAGGATCCGCTGGTCGTGTGGCTGAACAGGACGATCTTGTTGCCGCTCTGCCAGCCACTATTCGCGCCTGCAGCCAGATTGTTCACCACCGTTGGAACAACACGGGTCAGGCTGCCGGCAGGCTGGTCGTCCAAGTTGGCGACGATCGCCTGATTAGCGCCAAGCACCACGTCGGCCAGGCCGTCGATCCGATACTCGATGCTGCCCGTGGCGTTTTCCTTCCAGACGCGGCCCTGGCTGATCGAAACCGTCACGGTGCCGTTGCCGTTGTTGACCAGCTTGAAGATGCGGCCGTCGACCGTTCGGCGCGTGCGCAGCGTGCTGGTCGCCAACGCCGAAGTGTCGGGGACCGGCAGGTGCAGCACGTAAGGTCCGCCGCCGTAAATCTGATCGATAGGCAGCCCGGCATCGGTGTTGGCGTTCGCGAACAGCACCAGCTTGTTGCCGCTCTGCCATCCGGCATTCGCAACCGAGGCGGGGTTGCCGACATACGGCACCACCCGCCCCGATGCGTTTACCGCGCTATCGAGATCGACCATCAGTGCCTGCCCGTTGGGGATGACGACGTTGGTGACGCCGTCGATCTTGTACAAAGGATTGCCGGCATTGTTCTCGGCGTACACGCGGCCCTGCGATGCCGAGATCGTCAGCGCGTTAGGTGCTGCGGATAGCGCGTAGATCCGGCCGGTGACATTGTAGCGGGCGCGGCGCGTGTTGAGATCGAGCGGCGTCGTATCGGGGACCGGCAAGTTCAGGCGGTAAGCGCCACCGCCGTAGATCTGGTCGATCGGGAGGCCGCTCGAACTGGTCGTATGCGAGAAAAGCACGACCCAGTTTCCCGACTGCCACCCGACGCTGCCAACGGATCCGAGGTTGACGACAGTCGGCGTCAACCGACCGTTGCTGTCGACGGCACTGTCAAGGTCGACGACCAGCGCCCGATTCGCCGAAAGGACGACGTCAGCGATCCCGTTCACACGAAACGACGGCGAGCCGGCTTGGTTTTCGTCCCATATGCGGCCCTGCGAGGCGGAGATCTTGATCGTGCCGTCGAGGTTGTTGGTCAGCGCATACACCCGCCCATCCGAGATGCGGCGCGCGCGCTTCTCGCTGTTCGCCGTGAGCTGCTTCATCTCGCCTTCAGTGAGTTCGCCGGCCCACGTCAGCAGATCGGCCGCGAGTGTATAGGTACGGCCTGTGATGCCCGCCGTATCGGCCGCCAGAACTTTCACGCGCATCCCTGCCTCGCGGCGCGCAGCTGGGATCGCATCGCGATCGGCTGCTGTGGCGGTCGCACGATAGCCGCCCTGGCCGAACTCTTCGCGGTGGGTGGGATATTGATCAGCCGTATCGAACGGCGTGATCGGAGCCGCGACATTGGTGCCGAGGATAGTGCTCATGCGAAGGTGACCTCAATGGAAGCGCCCGTTTGCGGCGTGTTGAAGACGAGGATGTTCATCGGCACGGTGGCACCGCTGGCGTTGATCACGTCGCGGGTCGTCACGGTGAAATCAGTGAAGCTCAGACCACCGACCTTGACGCTGGTCAGTGCGCCGAGCGCGGCCGGCCAGGCGAAGGTTGGACGTCCGCCGCCAGTCGCATCGAAGATGATCGTGCGGGCGCGAGACGTAGCAAAACCTTGCGAGGGGAACTCGCGAAGGACTGCATTGCTCGGGGCGCTGCCGGCGGAGATGCCGGCGTACCACTTGGGAAGGAAGCGGAGGGTCGCGCTCGCCGTCCTGGTCGCGCCGATCGCGCCGGCCGGCGCGGCGGTATCGGTCGCGGTGAAGTCGAACGTTGTATCCGTCGCAAAGTTTGCCACGACGTTTTTGCCGCGATCGTTTGCGGTCAGCGCTGTTGCAATGCCGCCCGTTCGCATCAGCGTCTGAACGGTGGGCGGTACCCCCTCGATCGTCCAGGCAAGCGCCACGTTTGCGACCGTCGCACCGACCTCGGCAAACACGGGGTTGGCGCTGAACCCACGGACATTCAAACCTGAGTAGTCAAGCCGCGCGATCGCGTCCGAGAGGTCCGCCATTGAATCACGAACCACGCGTGCAATCGCCACGTCCGATGTCTGGTCGCCCCCGCCGATCGCCGTGATAGCGAAGTCGGTCGTTTGCGTGACGGCGTTGGGCAACGCCTGAGCCTGCAGCGCGCTGTCCACGAAGTCGGCGACCGCGAGATCGCCGGTCCCGTCGCCGTACATGTGGAGCAAGTCGTAAGACCCGTCCGCCCTGCGGCGCAGGTTACGCGGCGTGAAACCCTTAGCGACGTCGTCGAGCGCTTCTGGCGAACCGTCGTTCCGATCCTGCAGGAACTTTAGGAAACGCCGGCCATCGGCATGTCGCGCCACAAGTCCGGGGAACATGGCTTCGGTGCGCGCATTGGCGGACTCCATGGCGGTGTATGGCGTGCCAGCACCGCGCGCGAGCCAGTTGTCCCCTTCTGCCGTATTGGCCGACGGGATGATCGGGATCAGTAGGACCCGGCACCCGCGCGCCTGAAGGAATGCGACGATCAGCTTCAGATCGATCCACATCTGCGGATTGGTATAATCCCCGTATGCGTTCGCGACGCCGCTGAAGAAGTAATTGTTGCCGAGCCAGATGACGCAAATACGACCGGGCACGGACAGTTCGAAGTCTGGCACGAACGTCACCGGACCATCGAACGTGATCGCCGTCTGTCCTGGCGCCTGCGTCACAACATAGGCGAAGCTGGCACCGTTCGGCGCGGACACGGTCGCGCGGCGCGTCACGCCGTTGCGCGTGAGGTATCCGCTCATGGCCATGCCCGATACGACGCCCGGATCGCCGGTCGTCAGGAACGCGGCTGGGTTATTGCCGTCGATCACCGCGCCGTTGATAAGCGATACGGCTACGCTCCCGTTCGCCGGCACTGCCCCGGCGAGTGTCAGCACGATCGCCTTCGCACCGACGCGGTAGACCATCCGCCAATCCGACGAATAGCGCGCCACGCTAATCATGAGCTGGCGGTATCGAGCGGACAGCACCTGCGACCACCGATTGAGGACGTCGGTGCTGTCCGTCAGGCTGTTACCGATGAAGGCGTAAGGCTGCGCGAGCGAGTAGTTGGGGAAATCCATGCGTTGCGCCTGGCCATCGAGCGTGACCGTGTAGGTGCCCCACTTGACCAAGTGCCCGGTCGGTCGGCCGGTCGTTTTCCATTCGAGATAGCCGCGCGGGTTTGCATCGCTGTTGATCGCGACAGCGCGGGGGCTGACGATCTTGACGGCAGTCGCTTCGAGGAAGGTGCCGGCCGTCACCACCTGTTTGCGGTAGTTGATGACGAAACGAACCTGCACCTGGCCGTTGGTTGTCGGCGCGCCGAGAGCCAAAGTCTCGGGCAGATACGGCGCGCTGTACGTGTAGCCGATGTCGCCGGATTGCACCTCGGCAACGGTAAGCGTTCCGTTCGCCGGCTGGATCGCGAGGACGTCGCCGGCACGCAGGGCGATTGCAGCTGCCAGCGGGATCCGGCGATCTGTCCGCGTCCCGGTGGTCGCAAACGTGGAGAGGCTCACACGTACCAGCGCGTTGAGCGGCCCGCGGTAGACCGCCAGATTATTGAGACCTGCGGTCCTGTCGAACACGTCGATCGCGACCAGGCTGCCAGGATCCTCGACCAAGTGATGCCAGTAGATGGCACCGATGCCGACCGGCGTGCCGTCGACCAGCGCGACGCCAACAGGGCGGCCGATATAGGCGACGTCATCGACCTTCAGGTTGTCGACGGTGCCCGCAACAGCACCGGCGACCAGACCGGCGACGTTAGCGCGCATTGTTTTTCCGCCTTTGACGACAGGGACCAGCTCGTTGCCGTCCGGATCATTCAGCGCGGGGAGTTCGGAAATCTTCGCCATGGATCAGATCTTCATGATGTAATGAAGGGACAGCGACGGCTGGGTGACGTCGACCGTGACGGTGTGGTCATGCGCCGGCACCGCATCGACGGTCGCGCGCGCGACGTGCGTGTGCATCGGATCGTTGAGCGTGACGCTGGTGACGACGTTGTTCGCGGATCCGCCGGCATCGACGTTGCGCGTCGTGGTGGTCACGGTGCTGCTAGTCGAAGCGTTCTCGACGGCGACGGTCGCGATCGGCGTGTGAGCGCCGGCGCTGCCGGTGTTCAGATCCTTCGACGTCGCACCGAACTTAGTGCCGGCTGGCGCGTCCATCGTCGCGCCCACCGCAACGCGGCCGCGCATGTCGGGCGTCGTGATCTGGCCTTTACCATCGCCACGATCGACGACGCTGCCATCGCAGATTGCCCAACCCTTGGGGACGGAGTCGACCGCGCCGAACCACTGCAGGATCGAGCCGGTTGGCACATGCTGTTCCAGCATAGCGCGAACGACCGCGACGGGCGCGACGCGCAGCGGATCCTCGCCAGCAAGGCCCTCGGTCTTCGTCGCCAGCTCGACCACGCCCTTCTTCGTCGTGGTCGCGGCCGGATTGAGGAAGTTCGTGCTGCCGAACGTCAGGCTGTTGATCGCGGTGGTCGGGAAGGCGAGATCGAGCGGCAGATAGAGCGTGCCGGCGAGCGGCTTCTCGACGATCGGGGTGGGTTGGCCGTAGGCTGCCAGCAGCGTGCCATCGGCAAGGATAAGGCCGAAGCCCCGCACCGTGTAGGTGACCTCTTCCGCGTCCTGGATGACGATATGCACGGTGTTGTCGCCGGCCACGATGCCGGAAACGGCGGTGACGCGGCGAAACTCGCCGGGGAGCGCGGTAAGCGTCGGGGCCGCGATGAAGTCAGCCGCGGTCAGCCCGATCGCGGCGATCGTCAGGTCGATCGGGTCGCCAAGCTGGGCGGAAGCGAAGCGTGTGATCCCCGCTTTCGTGAGGACGAGACGGAGCGCGGTCATAGGCTGGTGTCCAGATAGCTGCCGTCCGTGGCGTCGAGCAGCGGCTCGCCGGTCTCAGTCTGCAGATAGAAATCCCATTCGGGCGAGGTGTCGGCGACCAGGTCCATGTCCTGACGGATCTCGATGAAGCCGCGTGCGACGCCTTGGACGCCGACAGAGCCGTCCAAGGTCAGTGCGTGGACGAGCGTCATGTGTTCGCGCAGCGGCTTTACGCGCGAGACCTCGCGGATGATGGCCTCGGCAAAAGCGGCGGTAGAGCGACGTCCGCCAGGCGCTGTCCCGTTATCGAGGACGAGCGGGAGAACGACTTCGAAAGTGTTCGGCGCACGACGCGGCTCGGCTTCATGCCATTCGACCAGTTTGATGAGCTTGTCGAAGCGCGCCAACACCGTCTCGACCGCGAGACGCGTTCCCTTGATGCGGTGGAATGCATAGGAGGTTGCGGTCGCCTCGCGCTTATCGGCTTCTGACCAGTCCGCATCCCAGCTATCGACCGACAGCCCCCAAGCCAGCCAGAAAAGCACATCGTCCGGGCAGTTCAGCGGATCGTCGATGACGTCGACAGGCGTTGCAATGCTGCCGGCACGTACGCCGGCCTCCAAGGCTCTTTCCAGCGGTGTCGCGTTGGGCGGTAGGAGACTAGTCGTCATAGCCGCCATGCGTGATCGTCAGGGTAGTGCAGAGTGCAGCCTGAGTGCGGTCGCAAACGATGTCGGTCGCGGGCGAGACGATCTCCACGCGCTGAACACCGGGCGTGGTGAGCGCAGCGTTGATGCCGGACAGCGTGACGTTGCGCCCGAGGCGACGTGCGTCGATCAAATACTTATCGAGTTGTTTGCGTGACGTTGCAATCAGCAGTGCGGGGTCGGGACCGGCGAACGTCCAAAGCCTGGCGTCGATGACGAAACGAAGCTGCGTTGCCGCTGCCACGGTGACAAAGTCGCCAACCGGTCGAACCGCCTTGTCGGTAACAATGTCGCGTACCGCTTGCACCAGCGCCTCGGGGGCGGTGCCGTCGCCAGATCGCGACAAGACAGTGACCAGCACTTCACCAGGTGCCGGCGAAATGGCGCTGGCGTCGAGGACGTCAACGCCAGCGTCCTTCGCCCGCTTCACGTAGGCAAGCTCGGGACCGGCAGCGGCAAAGCCTTCGGGACCGAGGACGATCCGCGCGCGGAAGCTGTCATCGTCCTCGTAGACGGTTACCGCGCCGGTGGTGGCGTTGGCCGGCGTGACGACGAGGCGACCGACGCCGATCGCCGCGCCGATATGATCAAGGGTGGCACCGGTGGCGTACGCGAGCAGGCGGCCGACCAGGCGTTCCTGAAAGTCCTGGCGAAGTAACAGTTCGTCGTAAGCCGCGACCTGCATGACCTTCATGGCCGGATCGCTGTCGACGGTCGCGTCGAAGTCCGGAAGTAGCGCCTGCATTCGCGCGACTTTGCGCGCGAGGATCGTCTCATAGTCGAGCTGCTCGACGATCGTCGGCGGATCGAGCTTCGATAGATCGACGATGGCGGTTGTGACGGTCATGGCGCGGGCCATGTCGTCGGCGCGGCGAGGGCGTGGCTATGGCACGCTCTTGTAGAAACGCTTTCTACAAGAGAGATGACCTTTAGTCATGTACCGGCGCGGACCTCGAATTGGCCTAGCTGGGCGCGACCTGGGCAAGAATCAGATCGAGGATCCGTTGCTGTTCGGTTTCCGTCAGGCCGAGCAGCACGCGCCGGGCATAGCGTACCTTCGGTTGACCAGGTGCCGGGGCGTCCGACAGGCCGGCCTGGTGGATGCTCGCGATCCGCGATGCGCGACCGCCGAAGCCGACCCATACTTCGTCGCCGTTGCCGCCCGCCTTCAGGCTCTTAGCCATGCGCAATTTGCGGAACATCTTCTGCTGGCGAAGCTTGCCTTTCTTCCGGCCGCGATCGGGCTTGGGACGGCGTGGGGCGAACGCCGCGCCCTCGGGATCGCGCTGGGCAGCGATACGGTCCGACTGGCTCTTGCGGATCTCGCGGCCGATCGAGCGCATCAAGCGTGCGCGTTCAGGCGCGGCGGTACGCACCAGCAGATCGCGGACTAGCTGCTCGATCGGCGCGAAGTCGTTCATCGCGTCACAATCTCGACCATGCCGGCGCCGTCCTCGATCAGGCCGGCCCATAGGTTGGTGCCGGTCGGGACGCCCGCAAAGGCGTCGTTTATAATCGGTTCGGGTAGATGCGTGACCTTAAGGCCGTTCGGCTGTTGCTCGACGCGGACCAGTTCGGTCAGGTCGATCGAGATCGTGATGTCGCACGTCTCCGCGTCGAGCAGCTCCGATTCAAACGTGAACGGCTTGCGCTGACCCTTCTCGAATAGATCAGGCTGGTTGGCAGCGATCCATGCGAGGATCGGCACCAGGAGGTTGTCCACACTGCCCGAGTAGTCTTGCACCCATACCGAAGCGGTGTAAGAATACTCGAACGAGAGCGAGCCTGCGCGCACCGCCACACCGCCCTTGTCGACGAAAATCTCCATCTTCTCGGGGCTGTTCCCAATTTCGGGAACAGATGCGAGTAGATGTGCGCGCAGGCTATCGAGCTTTTTCACGGTGCCGTCTTCGCGGCCGGGCAGCTGCCGGGCACGTTCCAGTTCACCAGGCGGTCGGCGCGATCGGCGTTGCCGGCGAAGGCACGGGCGAGGCGAATAATGCCGGCACGGATCTTGGTCGGAATTTGCGCGATCAGCGACGGATCCTCCGGCAGGCCCTCGGGGCGCGTAGCGCACGTAAGAAGCTCTGCCGGGGGCGTGTCCTTCACCTTCACCACGATCGGCGCTGGGATGACCGCTGGCGGTGCGTCAGCGTGCCGGGCGCAGGCCGGCAACGCCGTTAACAGCGCGAAACCAATCGCTATCGACAAGATTCGTCCGTTCAGCTTGTGCATCTGCCATCTCCATTCGTTGTGCGGCCGAGCTTGCTGCCTCGGCAGCAGCGCGCGCGGCGCGGGTGTCGTCGTTCTGTCGGGCGTCGTGATCGGCCATCGCCTGCGCGAGCGTGGCGGCGGTGAGCTGGTCGCTGTCGCTTTTGAATTTCACCAAGCCGGCGACCGTTTGTGCGCACCGGACACCGCGTGCGGTGTTACCCATTGCGGCGAAGTCCGCGCCCGATCCGGCGCAGATCAACTCGGCGCGGTGCCGCAGGTCGTCGCGATCGGCGCTGACCTGGCGGTACTGGACGTACAGCCAGGCACCGACCGCAGCGACGGCGAGCAGGACGAGGAAGAAGGCCTCGGCCTTTACCTTGGCGAACAGGGTGCGGATCATCGGGGCAGCTCCTTCAGGCAGAGGTCGCGCTCGGCGCGGCGACGGCGGTCGAGGCCGCGGACGACCTGGCCACCCGCCTTGTTCCACATCAGGAAAGCATCGCAGGCACCACGCCAGTTGCTGGCGTTGAAGCGCCGCGCGACGGTTGATCCACAATATCCGCCGGTGCCGATGTTATAGGCGAGGCTGATTGCGGCCGAGAGCTGGTTGGGATGCGAGCGCAGGTTTGGCGTGCAGGCCAAGACCGGTTCGGCGTGGCGAATGAGAGCCGCTTCCTCGCGCAGCTCACATCCTGCAACCGTCTCGACCATGCCGGGCTTCACGCCCAGCGTCTCGCCGCCGCAGATCGTCCACACCTTGACGATGTCCTGGTATGCAACGAGCCGCGGCGTGCCGCCCGACTCCCATCCGGACACGAACGGGGTCACGATCAGCGCTGCGGCCGCGCCGATTACGCCGATCAGCGTCTTGGGGGGGAGCTTCTTCGCGGGAGTAGGGGGCGGTCCGTAACCGGGCATTACTTGGGGTCCTTTCGCGGGATGAGCGCGAGCAGCCGCTCGCTAAGCTTGCCGGGCAGTTCGGCGAGGACGGCGCTGCAGCCGGCAATGAAACCGGGGGCGCCCTTGAAGGCGACCATGGCGACGAGAAAGCCGATCGCCTGCGACACGAACGGGTGCATGCCGAACATCGCGTTGGCGGCGTTCGTGACGAAATAGCTGACGACGATGCCGACCCAGACCTGCGCGATCCGCTGGCCCCAAGTGAGGCCGGTTTCGACAAGTAGGCTGACGACAGACCCGAGGCCGGCGGGGACCAGGCTGATGACGAACGCCAGCAGCCAGGTCCCGAAGTCGTGAAGTAGATCCTTCATACGGTCAGTCCCACAGGTTGAGGACATCGGTGCGAACGGCGGTAGCCGGCGCGGCGATGGCGGGGAGGTTGATTGGCTGACCCTTCGGCAGGATCGAGCCGAGGCCGGCGACGCCGGGGTTGGCTGCAAGCACGGCGGGCAGATCGGCCGGGCCGAGGTTGCGTTCGCGCCAGATCAGCGCGTCGAGCGTGTCGCGGTCGCGCGCACGAACGATGTCGAGCGACGAGGTCATATCAACTCGACCGTGGTGCGTGTGACGCCCAGCATATCTCGGATCGCGTGGATTGAATCGCGGCGCAGCTCGGTGATGCTCGGTTCGAGATCCTCGGCCTTGCGCTGCCCGGCGCTGGTCAGGTCCACGTCGCGATAGCGCTCGACGACTTCCGCCTTCGCGGCCGTGAAGACGGCGCGCTGGTAGAGCAGGACAAGCGTGTTGATGCCGTCGATCGTCGAGATAGACCCATCCGATCGCCGCACGTCGTCAAGCTTCCGGGTGCCCCCTGCGCGGTGGCTCAATGCCCAGGCGGCGAGATCGCGATAGACCGCCAGCATTGCCGCGATCAGCGCCTCGCGGGCGCGATCTGGCGTCACCGCGTCGCGGATCCGATGCTGCTTGCGAAATACCGCAGGATCGATCTCGGGAAAGAACCCGTCGTTGACGATCAGCGCCGGTGCGGGCGTATCCTCGTCTGGCAGGACGGTTGCGATCAGGCCGGTCACAGCGACACGCTGGCGACGACGTCGAGCGCCTTACCCCCCAACAACACACCAAGCGTAATCGCGCACCAGGCGTAGCGGCGGGGCGAAAGCTCGATCGGTCGGTCGCTCTTCCGTGCGATGATCATGACAAAGCCGCCAAGCAGCGTGATCGCGACGGCAGCGACCAACGCGACGACGCCCACGAAGGCGATCAGGGTGCTGACAAGGAAGTCGGCCATCGAACGGTCCTAGAAATTCACGGGGGTGGGGATCAGGTCGATCGACGGCCCTGCGGCCCGGAGGCCTCCCGTCTCGCGTGATCCGTCCCCGAGCGCCGGGGGCGAGCTTGGTCAGCCGGCGGTGTCGCCGGCCTGTGTTTCGGTGCTGGCGTCGGCGTTCTTGATGGCTGCGGCCTTCGCTTTTTCGAGGCCACGCAGCATCGTCTTCACGCCGACACGTTCGTTCTTTTCCTGTGCGCGGGTCAGCACGGCCACGGCGCGCTCGATCGTCGGCACGATCGCGTCGCCGGTCGCCTCGCCGGCTGCACGCACCAGCTCGGCACCGATCGCCTTGAACAGCTTGGCCTTTGGTTCGTCGTGCATGTCGATGCCGTCCGTCAGCAACTCGACGGCCTCCAGCACGTACAACGGAAAGGCTTCGCTCCGGGCTTGCGCTCGCAACGCTGCGTCCGCGATCTCTTCCAGGACCAGTGTCGCGGCATCGCGTACGAAGTGCTTAGGCATGGGGATGGAAAAGCGGAGGACGAAACTCGCCAGCATCAGGCCGCGCGTCCAGTCGCCAACGTCCAGGCACCAAACCATGATGCTCGGCAGGACATCGTCAGCGCCGGTGGGGTCGAGTTGCCGGCCTTCGACACGACGGCCGGCGTCCAGCAGCCCGTCACACCAGGCCTGATATTCCGGAAGCATCTGGCGCTTGGCGGCGACCTTCAGCTCTTTGGATTTGATCTGCTTGAGGCGCTGGCGATCATGGCGGAAGCGCAGGGCAACGGTCGCGGCATTGCGGGCGGCCGGCGTGTTGCCGGTGGGAATGGGGAGTTGGTCCGCCGCGGCCGATGGTACGACCGCGGCGATACGGGTGTGCCCGCCCCCGGATGCAGGAGCAGACGCCGCTTTCATGGCTAGGATTTGTTCCTGGCGTCGAGCGAAGCTCATGGCGTGTCCTGTGGGGGCGGGAACGGGGGGAAAGGGTTAGCCGCCAGCCGGCGCAGGCGCGGCCGGGGCTTTGCCCATGACGATGTTCTCGATCAGCACCGCCTTGCCCATGTCCTCGACGACATAGGCGTGGTTGACGCTCTCGTAGTTCTCGATCTGGTCGCGCTTGGCGTTGTCCTCGATCTTGCGACGCTCGGTGCCGATCTGTTCATAGACCGACAGGTTGGCGAGCGTGGTGATGAGGATGGCGTTCTTGGGGAACTTCGGCACGCGGACCGCGGTCAAACCGCCGATCTTCTTGTCGGAAAGCAGAACGTCACGCGCGAGCTGCTCGGTCGCCTTGTCGCCGGATGCGTTGACGATCGAGAAATACTTGTCGTTGACGAGCGTGCGACCGACGATGACGACCAGGTCGGTATCCTCGCGGTAGTTCTCGTCGAGCAATTCGATGCCTGCGAACACTAGCGCGTCGATATTGACGTAATCGACCTCGGAGCCAACCTCGCCAGCGCCGACATAGATCGCGCCTGCCGCGGTCACCACGCCGTCATCGTTACGCACCTCCGCCTTCAGCTCGCCGCCTGCGGCGTGGCGTTCCGGGGCGTCTTCGCGGATGTGCTGGAGCCAGCCCTTGTTGACGTCCTGGAGCAGCGGATACTTGGTGGCATCGGTGGTCTTGGCGACGAATACGCCGTTGAAACCGATCGTGATGATGTCCACGGCCTTGGCGCTGATGATCGCGTCGCGCAGCAGGGTCTGGAAATTTGGCTGATGTGCCCAGGCGTCGAGGGTCTCGTACCGCACCAGCGTGTCGAAGTCGGTCTTCTCGCAGCGGTAGCGCGTCTCGTCGAGATCGCCGGGGTAGCGCGGCTCGCGATCCTTGGTCCGGGTATCCGTGCGGCTGGCGATCGTGCCCTTCACGCCGACGCCGACCTTGTCGCCTTCCTGCGCGACCACGGGGATAATGTTGATCTTCGAGAGGAAGTCGCTGGACGTTTTCAGCTTGGCGCGCAGCGTCTGCGCCACCGACGGCAGCACCTCGAACTGGCGGCTGGGATCAGCGACGTTGTTCAGCTTGCCGATCTGCTGAGTGTAGGCGTTGTACTTGTTACGGGTTGCGTTGAGCATCGGGGCGGTTCCTGTGAAGGCTTGGCGGTCGGGGCGGGTGGCTGACGATCAGCAGTCGGTAACGGCGTCGTCACCGCCGCCCGACGCTGGCGAGCGCGAGAAGCCCGGCTGTTCGGTGTTCGCGAGCTGGGTCTTGAGCGTGGCGAACTCGCGCTGGTTGGCGGTCTGCGTTTCGATGACCGGCTTCAGCGCGGCCGTCACGACGCCGGTAATCACGGTCTTGATGTCGGCGGTGAACGCTGCCGGATCGAAATCGAAGTTGTCGTTTGCCGACTTGGGCTTCGGCTCTTCCTTGGGCTTGTCGGGCTCGTTCGGCTTGAACTTGGCGCTGAGCGCGGAGAACAACCGATCGACGATGCTATCGACCTTCTCATCCTCGGCCTTCTTGGCTTCGAATTCGATCGTGACCGCGTCCGCGGCCGATGCGAATACCGTGCCGGGTGCGCGGTGCGAGAACTGCAAACGCTGGGTACCGATCGATGCGGGGGTGTCGGTGAACGCCAGGCCGATGATGCCGAACTTGCCGGTGCCGGCATAATTGGGGGTGAGTTCGACCGAAGGGTATGGCTTCTGGTCGGCCCTCGCGAGAGCGACGAGCTGGTCGTTGCCTTCGACGGTCGTGTAGAGCGCGCGGCGCTTTTCCGTCTTGCCGGCGATGACGATGTCGTCGGTCTTCGCTTCGAGCGCGACTACGTCGCCATAGCCGTTGAACGGGGGCTCGGGGCTGTATCCGGAGACATGCTCGATGTTGATCCGCGGGCTGTAGGTGGCCGGCGCGAACGTCGCGACACACTCGTCGATCATTTCGGCGGTGACCTTGCGGCCATCGCTGATGGTTTCACCTTCTACGAAGGAGCGGAACGGCTTGCTCTTGGTGCCCATGGCGGCTGGTCCTCGGTTCGGTCGGTTGCGGCGCGCCAAGCGCCCGTTAGCGAGGTCGAACAGGGACCGAATACGGTGCCTTCCTCAAGCGCACGCTCTTGTAGAATGACTTTCTACAAGAGCCGTGGGGGGCGGGACGCGTATCGGCGTGGCTAGGCTGGCGGTGCCATGTCGATCCTTGCCGACCCACTCACTCTGCCCGTCGAAGAACGGATCCGCGCGGCGCGCAGCCTGTACTGGCGCGGGTGGAGCTTGGCTCAGATCAGCTCCGAACTGGACGTAAAATACGACACGGTGAAGAGCTGGGCGCGCCGGCACAACTGGGACGATGCGCCGTCGATCCGCAAGCTGGAGGACTGCCTTGAGACGCGCCTGATGGTGCTCATCTGCAAGGATAAGAAGACCGGCGACAATTATACCGAGTTGGACGCGCTACGCCGCCAGGTCGAGAGCCTGGCCAAGGTCCGCCGCTATGAAGCACCTGGCGGTCATTCCGGCGATCTGAACGACCGGGTCGCTAACCGCAACGCGGGCGAAAAGAAGAAAGCGAAGAAGAACCACTTCACCGCCGACCAGGCGGCCGAGTTGAAGGCGATCTTTCTCGACCAGTTGTACGGGTATCAAGAGGCGTGGTTCGAGGCGCTGTCGTTCCGAACGCGCATGATCCTGAAGTCGCGACAGATCGGCGCGACCTACTATTTCGCGTTCGAGGCGCTGATCGACGCGATCGAGACGGGCCGCAATCAAATATTCCTGTCGGCGTCGAAGGCGCAGGCGCACCAGTTCCGCAGTTACATCGTCAGCTTTGCCAAGCTGGTCGGCGTCAGCCTTGCCGGCGATCCGATGAACATCACGTCGGACCTACGCCCGGCGGAAGAGGCTGCGGCCGAGCTACACTTCCTCGGTACGAACTTCCGTACCGCGCAGGGCCGTCACGGCAACTTCTACTTCGACGAATTCTTTTGGGTCCATAGCTTTGAAGAGTTGAACAAAGTCGCGTCGGGTATGGCGACGCACAAGAAGTGGCGTAAAACCTACTTCTCGACGCCGTCGACGATCGCGCATGCAGCCTATCCGTACTGGACGGGTGAGCGGCGCAACCGGCGACGTGCCAAAGCCGAGCGCGTCGAGATCGATGTCAGCCACGCCGCGCTGAAGGACGGCGCGCAGGGGCCGGATCGCATCTGGCGGCATATCGTCACGATCACCGATGCAGAGGCGGCGGGTTGCGACCTGTTCGACATCGACGAGCTGCGCGACGAATATGCGCCAGACGAGTTTGCCAACCTCTTCGACTGCGACTTCGTCGACGACAGCCTGTCCGCGTTCCGGTTTAACGACCTGATCAAATGCGGCTGCGACTCCATGGAGAACTGGACCGACTTCAATCCGGAGGCCGCACGCCCGTACGGCGAGCGCCCCGTGTGGGCCGGCTATGATCCGCAGAACAGTGAGAACGGCGATAATGCGTCGCTGTCGATCATGGCACCGCCGCTAGTCCAGGGCGGCGCTTTCCGGCTGCTCGAACGCCACCCGCTGCGCGGTCTCGACTTCGAACAGCAGGCCACCTTCGTGAAGGGTATGCTGTCGCGCTACAACTGCACGTTCCTCGGCATCGACGCGTCGGGCGTCGGCGCCGGCGTCTACCAGCTGCTCGCCAAACCCGATGCCGGGATCAAGGGCGTCACCAAGATCGAATATTCGCTCGAGGTGAAGGCGATGATGATCATGAAGGCGCAGAATGTGATCTCGCGCGGGCGCATGACGTTCGATGCGAGCTGGCTCGATGTCGTTTCGTCCTTCGTCTCAATTAAGAAAACGCTAACCACCAGCGGCCGGAACGTCACGTTCAAGGCCGGCCGGGGCGGCGACGACGGCCACGCGGATCTTGCCTGGTCGATCATGCACGTCCTCAACAACGAACCGCTCGACGGCCGCGAAGCGCCCAAGTCGACTATGGAGATCCTATAATGGGCAAGGCACGCCGCATGGGCCGTCACGAGGCCGGCCGAGCCGGCGCGAACGTCACGACGCCGGAGAAGTCGACGTCGGTAGCGGCGTTTTCGTTTGGGGATCCCGAGCCGGTCAATAGCCGGCGCGAGATCCTCGACATGCTGGAATGCCCGCATAATGGGCGGTGGTTCGAACCGCCGATCAGCGTCGATGGCCTGGCCCGATCGTTTCGCGCGAGTCCGCACCATAGCTCGGCCATTCTGCTGAAGCGCAATTTGCTGGTGCGGTCGTTCATGCCGACGCCGTGGCTGTCGCGCGGCGCGTTCGAAAAGCTAGTGTTCGATTATCTGGTGTTCGGCTTCGGCTTCGTCGAGCAGCGCCGGAGCGTCCTTGGCGGACTGATGCGCCTCGATCACTCCCTGGCGAAATTCACCCGCCGCGG
This sequence comes from Sphingomonas faeni, assembly GCF_003053745.1. Classification (GTDB taxonomy): domain Bacteria; phylum Pseudomonadota; class Alphaproteobacteria; order Sphingomonadales; family Sphingomonadaceae; genus Sphingomonas; species Sphingomonas faeni. The sequence continues at coordinate 139,843 of NZ_QAYE01000009.1, forward strand.
GATCGAAGAGGGCCGGTATTTCTTCGTGGAAAACCTAGCTACCGAGTTCGAGTTTCGACCTGGCAGCGTCATCCAGATCATGCAGCCCGACATCAACCAGGAGATTTACGGCGTGCCGGAGTATATCTCTGCGCTACAGTCCGCGTTGCTCAATGAAGCGGCAACCCTGTTTCGCCGCAAATACTATCTGAACGGTAGCCATGCCGGCTTCATCCTGCACGCGACGGGCGAATTCTCGGATGGCGACGTAAACGCGATCCGCGACGCGCTGAAGCGGTCGAAGGGGCCGGGGAATTTCCGCAACCTCTTCGTCCACCAGCCTGGCGGCAAGGATGGCGGGATCAAGATCCTGCCGATCGCCCAGGTCGGCGCGAACGACGAGTTCATGGGGATCAAGAACGCGACACGCGACGACGTACTGGCAGCGCACCGTACGCCGCCCGTTCTGCTGGGCATCGTGCCGGCGCAGGGTTCTACGCTCGGCAAGCCCAGCGAAGCGGTTGATATGTTTTTCGAGCTGGAGATCGAACCGATCCAGGCGCGCCTGTTGGACATCAATGCGGCAGTCGGCGTCGAAGCGGTCGCGTTCGCGCCGCGGAAGGCACCGGCACCAGCCTGCTAAGCTTTCACGTCCGGCACAGCCGGGCGGGGGATGTCGGGGTGGAGCCCGGCAAACCGACGAGGATCACGCTCGCCACGACCATCGGCCAACCGGCCGTCCCGCACCCGCGCGATCTGCGTGGGCGGGATCTCTACAAGGCGAGGAAATCCTACATGTACACCCTTAATTCCGTCCGACCCGTATCTCCGGCAGCTGGCTACATTGGCGGCAAGCGCAATCTGGCATCGCGTCTGGTCGCGATGATCGAGCGCATCGACCATGACGGCTATGCCGAGCCTTTCGTTGGAATGGGCGGCGTCTTCCTTCGCCGCCGATCGCGGCCGAAGGTCGAGGTCATCAACGACGTGTCGGGCGACGTCGCGACGTTCTTCCGCGTGCTGCAACGGCACTACCCTTACATGATCGACATGCTGCGGTTCCGCATCGCCAGCCGGGCAGAGTTCGAACGGCTGAAGGCGCAGCGCCCCGAGACGTTGACCGATCTCGAACGCGCAGCGCGGTTCCTGTACCTGCAAAAGCTGGCGTTCGGCGGGAAGGTTGCGGGACGTGGGTTCGGCGTCGACAAGAGCCAGGGTGCCCGGTTCAACGTCACAAAGCTGGAGCCGCTGCTGGCTGACATTCACGAGCGCCTTGCCGGCGTGACGATCGAGCAGCTGGGCTATGGTGAGTTCATCCGGCGGTACGATCGCGCCGGCATGCTGTTCTATCTCGATCCGCCCTATTGGGGTTGCGAAAAGGACTATGGCCAGGACGTGTTCGGCCGCGCGGACTTCGACCAGCTCGCGGCGCAGCTCGCTGGCATCAAGGGCAAGTTCCTGCTGTCAATCAACGATACGCTTGGCGTGCGCGCGACGTTCGCCGCGTTCCATATGATCGAGGCTGATACGACGTACACGGTCGGCGCTGGGGCGGCCTCGAAGGCAGCCGAGCTTATTATCTCGAACTTCGACCCACGATGACGGCCGGGGCGGCGTCGCGCCGCCCCGTATGCGAGCGGAGGCGCTGGACTGTGTTGTCTGCGCCTATGCCGCCCGCACACTAGTAACGGCTAACCTCGACAGGAGGGAGGAAGAACTGGCAAGCGTCGCGGCGGTAGCGCCCGCCGTGAAGCCGATTATTCGATCGACGTGGATTGCTAGGCGAGCGTCTTAATTACCTTGTCTGCGCCATCTAGCAGGTCCGTCACCTGCTCAACAGTCGGCTCCTTAGCCTTGTTATGGTCGCATAGATTCCGGTAGTCGCCCAGCAGCGTAATCTGCCGCCATTGGGGCACATCTATAACGCTAGCATTCTTCAAGGCATCATTGAGGTCTGCAATGCCGGGATTTTTCTTGGCGACTTTGACGGTGTGATTGTCGCAAACCTGCCGAAGGTGCTTTTCGAGGACAACTCCAGCAATTGCTCCAGCGCCACGCAAAAACTTGTTCTTGAGCAACTCACGCGCGGCTTCGATTTCAGAATCAAATAGATCAGCTTGGACCAGTTGACGAATCTCAAAGAGAGAACTCGTAAACCGCGCCTTCGCGGACGCTAAGATAGCACGTTGCTGCTGAAATTGCGGAATACCGGCGCTCTGATCTACAACCACTTCAGATCCGCCGCCGCGTGTTATGCGAAGCCCCTGCAGATAATCCTGCATTTTATAGTTCTCAAATGAAATATCTTTTCGAGTTCGAGGCTTCTGATAATGGCTGACGAAATCGTCTAGTCGATCTGGAATTAACTGTCTCACCACCACGAGTGACTCGGAATACCAAGACTGATAGCCGGTGTTAAACTCCGGTAGTTCCTTGACATATTTATCAATGGATTCGTCTGCGTTTTCTTCTTTTTGAAACGCTGGGCGAACCCGCTCGCGAAACTTTTCCTTACCCAAATAAGTGAGGATCATCGACTCTTCGAGTTGGAAAGCCCGCAAGATTAGGCCCTCCAAATCGTCAGAGAACTTGCTGATGTTGAGTGCCACTGCGGAGCCTCCAGACTTAGCGGATAGCCGAGATGGCACGCTCTATATGAAGAAGGAAAGGATTTCCTCGCTCAGCCTCCATTGCCATATCGAAGAACGTCAAGCGTTCGGTCGCCGTGCGATCGCCGGAGCGCGCTACGACCTCAAACCCGTTGTCGAATAGCTGGATAGCTAGTTCATAGCCGCCCGGTGCGGCGCGCTGCGCAACCTCGATTGCTTCGCGAAACCAGCCAATCGGTACGGACTGCGCGTCCGGCCCCGAATAGTCATTATCCATAAAATCGCCTCCCGAGCCAATTATGGCGAGAGAGGCGCCGCTAGGTAAGCGGAAAAGTGCCGGACGGGCAGGGGAGTGAATCCGCCCGCCCGGCTACCCGCCCTGCGAGGCGACTGGCTTGCGGGCAGCTGGGGATCACTCCCGACCCGAAGAGCGAACACCGCGTGACGGTGTTTGGTGAACCGCGAGGGCCGTGAAGGGATAGCTTTGCCGAGGCGAAGTGGGGCGCGATCCAGCAGCACCTAGCGAGCTGGGACGGCGAGGCGCGCGAGTATTTCCTCGCCGTGCCGGTCGCGATTGAGAAACGGCCGCGTCCTGCCGGCGACGGGTAGCCGGCCGGCGCGGTATCAGGAATAATCGTCTGGTTTGTCGCTGGCACCTTGAGGCTCGTTAGCCACAAGTAAGAATATGGAACGGTAGATGTCGTGCATAACGAGCCCGTTCAGGATCAGAACGACCAGACATACCCCCGTGGTGGTTGACTGAACCAATTCGTCCTTAGGATACTCACCGTTCACTATGAGTGACAGGAGCGAAACCGCGAACGCCCAAAAGATTGTCCAGGCGTTCGTGTTTAACTGTGCCCTCGCACGCCCAGCGGCCCCCGCCGCTTCGGCGCGGTCCGGGGCAAGAGCTACCATGCGCGTTATCGACAAATGGATATTCGCGACAGATGCGAACGTGATCGTCAGCATCACAATGAGGACAGACACCATATCCGGCCCCATGAAAGCCTGTAGAAACCGGTTCTTCGCGAAAACGGCAGGCCTACTGATGCTCAGCGCACCGACGATTGCGATCGATGCGAAGAGGATACCAATACGCCAAATATTTGCGCGGTTGCCCTTCATTTCTTAAAAAGCCAGTCCCTAACTCTTTGAATTAACGGCGCGTTGTCCGGAGTCGGCATTTCATCCGCCGGCACCTCCCGTGTAACACGGGCGTGAGCGGATGAGTAGAGCACTCGCCCTCCTCGGTCCCTCACATCCGCATCGCCTCCGCCAGCCATAGCGATGCGAGCGCTTGCGTTCATATGCTCGGTGTTCGGTTTCATCTTTCCAGGTTCGGCTTTGTACACGTGCTGTTGAATATCAGGATTGGCCTCCTGTTTTACTGCCTTAATCAAATTATAGATTTCATCATCGGCGCTAAGAGCGTTGGGCGGGATGAACGTAAAGGTAATCTTCGCAATTTCAGATACCTTCTCGTCGATGACCGTCCAGTATTCGCGCTCATCATGGAGATACTCCACATAAACCTGCCAGTCAGATACATCTGTCTTATCAGACAGATACGAAAAGTACGACTCCAGCAACGATCGTGTGGACCCAACCTTATGGTTGTACTGCGCCCAAACTAACTGATCCTTGGCAAGAGAGATGAAAACAAACGCGCCTTCGTAATTTTCTGCATTATACGGGCGAAGAGCATGATCGTGCAGAGAGACAGGCTTGCCCCGCTTGAAGATCCCGGCGACGTAATCGCCATCGATTTCGATTGGAGAAAAGTCGAACGCCTTCCCAGTTTTACTGTGCAGAAACGAGTGACTTTTAGAGAATGCCGCTTCTAGAAACGCACGGCGTGATCTGTAGCTTTCCTCATGCTTAATAGCTTCCAGCAGCGGCCCGACCTCATCACGTGCAAGTGAAACCCGTAACTGTTCGAAAAATGGCATATGATCCCCCTCTGGGGAGGCTATGCGGGCCGCACGTCATCGTCAAAGCCCCTCCGCGATTCAGTCGAGATTGGATCAACCTAGCCAGATCGCGATAACGGCGTTGCTTACCCCATCCACTTTGTTTCGGCATCCTCCAGCGCTTCCCAGTCATCGCCACTGGCGCGGTTCGCCTGCAGCCACTTCCGTGCCGCGTCGACGTCACCGGATCTCGGGAACGCGCGGTCGATCGCCGCGGCGTTGGCGAGTTGCCCGACGAAGCCACCGGCATCGCGCTGGGTTAGCAGCCAGGCGCCAAACGACACGGCCGGTGCGTCATCTTGTTCGTGGTCATCAATCATCGGTATCCTCCATCGATCTCGTAGCGTGTTCCGACCTGGCGCATGTCGTCGGTCTAACCTCGTAACCTTCGCTCGAACTGCTTCCAGTGCCGTTCGTCCCGACCGTATAGTGGGAAGGATGGCGGCAGCGGCGTAGGCACGATCCTGTTCGGCCGGCCGCCGCATCTCGAACAGCGTAGGTATCGCGGCAGGTTCTCGACCGCACTGTTCACCCGCTTGAGGAAACACCAGCGGGCGAGAACGTCTCGATGTACGACGCCTTTGCGTCCGCAATGACCACAGACAGCGCCGACATTCGCTTCATGTTTGGCAAAGTCGCCCAGCGTCCTGAAACGCGCGTTGCCCACAGATCACCAAGGCAAGGGAATCTGTGTCGCTTCGGCGCTCATCGGCTGAAATAGACCGCTATAAACATGCTGCGCGACTTCGAGTTGAGCAGCCGCCCGCAGGCTTTCCCCTGGCGCGGCAAGACCGATCAGCGCCCAGGCCGGGGCGTCCTCGATTAACGAGGCGATCCGTTCTGCCGTGATCATGCCAGCCATCAGAGGTAGTCGGTTGAGTAGGTTGCGTACGGTGACAGGCCACGACGGGCGAACTCCGCCTCGATCGGCGCGAGTAGCGTCTCCGGCCCATCCTCCATCGCTTGGAAGTAGATCGTCTGCATCTCGCATGGGCGGATGTCGGGCAGGATCTCAGCGATCAGGTTGTGCGTCTGGCTGAAGGGCTGTGCGCCGTGGCGCATCGACTCGGGTGCGTGTTCCATGCCGATGCTATAGCGGAACAGATAGGGAACGCCAAGCGTGGGGCCGGGTTGGCCGGCGCAACAAAATTACGCAAAAGAAAATTACAAAATCGACGAGGCCGGCCCGCCACCCCCTGAACCTGCGACCCCGAGAAACACGCTTTTCCCCCCGCCTCGCCCGCGGTCTTTCTGTGTCGAAAAAGGTGCACTGGAACACCTGAGGGCAATCGGCCGGTTTACGAGGGAGGGCGGCCATACTTGCTGGCGTTTTCCTCGGTGCGTTTCGGTGCAGCAAGGGCGACGAACGGGGAGCTCTATGGTGGAGCTAAACGTAGCTGGGTCGCTCGCTTACCTAGCAGGGGTGGGGGGGGCGCGCCCGGGCCTCGCGCAGGCAAAAAAAAAGCCCCGCTCTAGGCGGGGCTCCTCTTAGCCGCAGCAGGCGACCAGTGAGTCTGTTCTCATATAATGAGAATGCGTAGCTTGCCCGGGGGCAGGCTGACATACAGCTTCACGTACCGTTGCATCAGACAGCCACGCCGCCATGCGAGCGCGGTGACGCTGCTCCGCATTTCGCATAAGCTCGATCTGTTGATCCCGGTTAAGGGGAGCGTTCATAATAGCCTCCATTCCTATTCGAATGTCGTTGCACCAACAACAATCGTCAAGCGCTTACCGTTCCATCGCCTTTGCGTTCCATCATCCAGACGTATCGACCATGATACGAGTCGGAAAGCCAGACGGTGTACCCTTTTTCGTGAAAAACGGTGCATATCTGGTTAAATTTGAGAAGCGCTTTTTCAGGCAGATTCGGTGAGTGCGTGGTCATTGATACGATGCCTGGTTGTGCCGCGTCAACTAATCGGCCGACCACCATGCATATTAAGTTGAGTATGTGACCGCGATGTTCACTGTCGGGGATTAAAGGCTCCGTCTCCAACCCGTCCCAGCAATCTCGCATATGTGCTTCATCGTGGCTCGCCTCGATGATCGAAAACACGCACTCGTATCCGGGAACATCTGCATATCCGATCAGTGGAGAAAGTGCTGCAAACACCGAATATACCGCGCCGGTATCATCGTCGAACCCGACTGGAACACGTGCTAGGAATTCTTCATTCCCGCGTAGAATGACGATCGGAACAGGCCCGCCTGGAGAAACCGTACAAATGAACATGCCGTGTATCTACGGGGGGCTTGGCGAAGCGCAATACTTTTAATGTCCTAACCACCGGGTGGATTCGTGGTGTTGTTTCTACTTCGTTTCGATCGCTAAAATTGGAAAAGGGACGGGCCAAACTAAGTCGCAGATCGCTCGACCTGTCCGGTAGGCAAACCACTCATTTTGGTTGGCACCGAATTTGCGCATCCCCCCCGGATGCACGGGACGGCGCAAGCCGGCACGCTCACCAGCGGTCGCTGGATGCTGAACCCGTTGGGTTCGGGGCCTCGTGGGCTTGGTGGAGCTTCAAACTGCGCACGCCATAGGCGTTCCTTTTATATTTAGATCTTACAGGGCCTCTGTGTGACCGCTCGGCGGATTTGCACTATCAACAGAAGCGCGGACGCGGGCGAGGATAGCGCGCAGCTCCGGGCTCTGGACCTCGGCGATCACGTCGTCGACCGTTGCGGTGTCGAGCTTCTTCTGTCGTGCGCGCTTTTCGGCAACAGCGCGGACGAACTCGCTCGGCTTGCGGAGCATGCGCCGGACGCACTCGCGCACCGTTGCCGGCTGCAGCAGGATGAAGGCGTTGGAGATTTGCTCGCTCTGTTGTTCGTCAGGCAGCGCGTCCTCGATCGGTACGCAGCGGCGGATCCAGTCGAGGAAGCCACACGCCTTCAGCCGGGCGACGGCTTCCACCACCGCGCTACGGGACTTGTGTATCTTATCGGCGATCCACTTATAGGTTGGGTCAAGCCGGCCGTCTTTGCGGCCGCGCAGGCGAAGCAGGCAGCGCAGCACGTCGAGGCCAATCCCCCCGAGGGCACCGTTGCGCTTACCCGGCAGCTTAGTTTCATGCTCGAACGCTTCGGCCGCGCGCATGCGCGCGTTGTGTTCGGTCTTCGGAAACATGTTGTGCGTGCGCCAGAGCGAAACTTCGGCACCGCCGGCGTTCTTACTGTGACGGCGAACATGCGAGTTTGAACGTGCGCGGTCGCGGACGCCCGTTGTGATCTCGCTAAACGAGCGGGCGATATTGCTCGCGCCGGAGGACGTGCGGTTGAACGTGGCGGCGGGCAGTGAATTCGACATCGTGTCGGCTCCCGAAGGAAGTCGATGGCAGGCAATCGGCCGGCGCTGGGGCCGGGATTGCGGGGCTCGATGTCGATGGTCTCGCGTCCGGTGCGTTTCCGGTGCAGTCCGTTTTAGATAACGGATTTCTGCGGGCTAGAAGGTGCGGAGCTCTAGAGTTTCCCAAGCAAGAACGTTAGAAGTCCGGGCTAACGGCTTCGTTCGTAATGCGGGGGTCACAGGTTCGAGTCCTGTAAGCGGCACCACCATATAGAAATCGTCGGTATCTTCGAAACTGGTTCGAACTGCCATTTACCGATAGCGGACAATGGCAGCCGGACTGTAGCGGCTAGGTTCAGCTTTGCGGTATCAAAGCATGCTGCCTAATGCTTTTCGGAATTTTGGAGTGCTTCGTGGGTTAGGGTCGCTTAGGACAGGTCTCTTACCGCGGGTGGACGATCTCGTCGATTATCGCGCCCGATGTTCGGCGCCAACTCGATCCTCTGCAAGAGACAAGTGTAGAGCCAGGCCCTTCGCCGAACATGCCAACCGTTGAGTTCGATGCTGGTTAAAGGCCCGAAGCAGGGGGCGCGGTGCTGCTGCGTATCACGAGTTCGTGGCGGAGCGTGACTTGCTGCGAAGGGCTTTCGACGCCGCGGAGGATGTCGACCAGAAGCTCGACGGTCCGGCGACCTATCATGCCCTTGGGCTGGGCGATCGTCGTAAGCGGCGGCTGGAAATAGCGGGCGAGGGGGAGATCGTCGAAGCCGATGACCGAGACGTCCCTCGGGCATTTGAGCCCTGCGTCGCCGATCGCGCTGAGCGCGCCCATCGCCATCTCGTCGCTGAAGCAGAAGATCGCAGTGACGTCCTGCGCGAGCAGGTCGCGGGTCTGGTCGACAGCCGAGCCGGCGGAATAATCGCCGACCCGGATGTGGAGGCTGTCGCGCAGGCCGGCGCGGGTCGCGGCGTCGATCGCGCCGGCGAGGCGGTCGCGGCTGATCGGGCTGATCTCCGGGCCGGTGATCACGCCGATCCTGCGGTGGCCGAGGTCGATCAGGTGCTGGATCGCATCGGCGCTCGCCGCGGCGTTGTCGATATGGACGCTGGGGACGCCGAGGTCGGGGCTGTATTCGCAACCGTTGACGATCGGTGCCGCAGTTCCTTTGCGCGCCAGCAGCGGCGCGAGGCTGGCGGGCAGGCGGTGGCCGAGGAAGATCAGCCCGTCGACCTCTCGGCGCGAGAGCATGTCTGCATATTGATCCTCGACCTCCGGGTCGTGCCGCGTGTCGCCGACCATGACCGAATAGCCGGCGTCACGTGCGGCTTCTTCTGCGCCGCGGATGACGCTCGCGAAGAATGCGTTGGAGATGTCGGGGACGGTCAGCAGGATCTTGGCGGCGCGCAACGTCCGCAAGCTGCGTGCGGCGACGTTGGGCGTGTAGCCGGACTCGCGAACGACCTCCAGGACGCGTCGCCGCGTTTCCTCGGACACCTGTTCGGGGCGGCTGAGAACGCGCGAAACCGTGGCGGTCGAGACGCCTGCGAGAGCGGCCACTTCGATGATCGTCGGCATAAGGCCGTCATGTATCCGGTCGTGGACAGTGTCGATCTATATCCGATGTAATCCTTTACATTCGATTGGAGGCTCCGTAGTTTCATGTCCGACAAGCAGTAAAACTGCGATCGGAGAGGTGGCGAATGGCCGTTGCGGACACTGCACAATATTCAACAGGCATGGCCCAGTCGGGCGGTCTGCTGACAGGCCGCCTGAGCGCAATGATGTTCATGCAGTTCTTCGTATGGGGCGCCTGGACCGTAACTCTCGGCCTCGTCATGCAGACCGTCGGAATCGGGAATCTCATCGGCAACGCATTCTCCGTTGGGCCGATCGCGTCGATCGTCGGGTCGTTCCTGCTCGGCATGGCGGCGGCACGGTACGTCAGCCCGCGGATGTTGATGGTGATCCTACACCTTGTCGGCGGCGTATTGTTGTTCCTGCTGCCGTCGCTGATCACACCCGAGAATGGCCGGACCTTCGTCTGGCTGCTGCTTTGCTACATGATCCTCTACATGCCGACCGTCGGCCTCGCGAACACGATCGCGCTGAAGAGCTTTGGCGAGCGGACCGACAAGTTCCCGTTCGTCCGCGCGTTCGGCACGCTCGGCTGGATCACCGCGGGGCTGATCATCGGCTGGGCGGGCCTGTCGGCGAGCCCGGAGATCTTCCGCGTCGCAGGCGTGGTGTCGATCGTTTTCGGCCTTTACAGCTTCACGCTGCCGAACGTGACCGCGGATGCGCCGCGCGACGAGAGCGTTCTCCGCCAGGTGTTCTGCGTCGAGGCGTTCGGGTTGCTCCGCCAGCGCTCGTTCCTGATCTTCATGACCTGCGCGACGCTGATCTCGATCCCGCTCGCGATGTATTACGCCTATGCCTCGCCCTATGTCGGCGCGACCGGCATCAGCAACGTCGGCGGCACGCTCGCGATCGGGCAGATGTCCGAACTCGTCTTCATGTTCTCGATGCCGTGGCTGTACCGCCGGTTCGGGGTGAAGCCGCTGCTGCTGGTCGGCATGGCCGCATGGGCGCTGCGCTATGCGCTGTTCGCGATCGGCGATGGCGGATCGTCACTGTGGGCGGTGTATCTCGGCGTCGCGCTGCACGGCGTGTGCTATGATTTCTTCTTCGTCGCGGGCGCGATCTACACCGGCACGATCGCCACGCCGAAGGGGGTTAACGCGCAGGCGCAGGGCATGCTGACGCTGTTTACCTACGGCGTCGGGATGCTGCTCGGATCGCAGATCGGTGCCCTGTTGTATGCGCAATTGCCCGCCTCGCCGACCATCGCCGACTGGCAGCATATGTGGTGGTATCCCGCAATCGCCGCGGCGGTGATCGCGCTGCTGTTCCAGTTCACGTTCCGCGACGACACCAGGAAGATCGCAGCATGACCGGCATGAAGGGCCCTGGAATATTCCTCGCCCAGTTCCTTGGAGATGAGGCCCCGTTCGATACGCTCGACGGTCTGGCGGAATGGGCAGCCGGGCTCGGTTATGTTGGGGTCCAGATCCCGTGCAACGCGCAGTTGATTGACCTCAAGCTCGCGGCGGAGAGCAATACCTATTGCGACGATCTTCGCGGCGGCCTCGCCAAGCACGGCATCGAAGTAACCGAACTGTCGACGCATCTGCAAGGCCAACTCGTCGCGGTCCATCCGGCGTACGACACGCTGTTCGACGGCTTCGCGCCGCCCCAAGTCCACGGCAAGCCTGCCGAGCGCCAGCTTTGGGCGGTCGAGCAGGTGAAAATGGCGGCAAGGGCGAGTGCCAACCTAGGCCTGTCCGCGCATGCGACCTTCTCCGGCGCGCTGGCATGGCCGTACGTGTATCCGTGGCCGCAACGCCCCGCCGGGCTGATCGAGGAAGCGTTTGCCGAACTCGCGCGGCGCTGGACTCCGATCCTCGACGTGTTCGAAGAGGTGGGCGTCGATTGCGCGTTCGAGGTCCATCCGGGCGAAGACGTCCATGACGGCGCGACCTGGGAGCGGTTCCTGGCGGCCGTCGACAACCACCCCCGTGCGCGCCTCTTGTTCGATCCGTCGCACTTCGTGTTGCAGCAGCTCGACTATCTCGACTTCATCGATCGGTATCACGACCGGATTTCGTGCTTCCACGTCAAGGATGCCGAGTTCAATCCGAACGGGCGGACCGGTGTGTATGGCGGCTACGAGAACTGGGTCGACCGCGCCGGCCGTTTCCGCTCGCTCGGCGACGGGCAGGTCGATTTCTCGTCCATCTTCAGCAAGATGGCACAATATGGCTATGACGGCTGGGCAGTGCTCGAATGGGAGTGCGCGCTGAAACGGTCCGATGACGGCGCCCGCGAAGGCGCGCCGTTCATCCGCGACCATATCATCCGCAAGACCGAGCGCCCATTCGACGACTTCGCCGCCAGCGGCATCGATCGTGCTGCGATCCGCAAGCTGCTCGGACTGTCGGAGGAGCAGGCATGAGCCGTCTCCGTCTCGGTATGGCCGGCGGCGGGGAGGGGGCCTTTATAGGCGCTGTCCACCGGATGGCGGCTGCGCTCGACGGCGATTGGGATCTGATCGCGGGCGCATTCAGCACCGATGGCGGGCGCAACACGCGCACCGGCGAGTTGCTCGGACTGGATGCGCAGCGTGTCTATCCATCGCTCGAAGCGTTGATCGCGCACGAACGCACATTGCCCGCGGATGAGCGGATCGAAGCGCTCGCGATCGTCACGCCGAACCACCTTCACGCGCCAATGGCGATCGCGGCACTGGACGCAGGCTTCCACGTCTTCTGCGAAAAGCCGATGGCGATGAGCGTCGTCGAGGCCGAGGCGATCGCCGCCGCCGCCAAGGCCAGCGGCCGCCACTTCGCGCTCGCGTTCACCTATAGCGGCTATCCGCTGATCGAAGAGGCGCGCGCGCGGGTCGATCGCGGCGATTTCGGCGCGATCCGTCTGGTCCAGGTCGAATATCTGCAAGGCTGGCTCAGCCAATCGATCGACACCGACGGCAACAAGCAGGCCGAATGGCGAACCGATCCCGCCCGCGCGGGGCTCGGCGGCTGCCTCGGAGACATCGGCACGCACGCGTTCCAGCTTGCCGAGCATGTCTCCGGCCTGTCGGTGGAGTCGGTCTCGGCGGACCTCACCACGCATGTCGAGGGCCGGCGGCTCGACGACGACGTCAGTGCATTGCTCCGTTTCGAGGGCGGCGCGCGCGGCGTGCTCAAGGCGAGTCAGGTCGCGGCGGGAGAGGAGAACGGGTTGCGGCTGCGCATCCACGGCGAACGCGGCGGGCTCGACTGGTCGCAGATGGAGCCCAACACGCTGACGCTGCGCTGGCTCGATCGCTTGACCGAGATCGTCCGAACCGGCGGCCCGGGCATGCTCGACGCGACCACCACACTGGTGCGTACACCGGCGGGTCATCCAGAGGGGTATATCGAGGCGTTCGCCAACCTCTACCGCGCATTCGCCTCAGCGATCCGCGGCGATGGCAACGACCGTTGGTTTCCGGGCGTGGTCGATGGCCTGCGCACCATGCGCTTCATCGAAGCGGTGATCGCTAACGCCGCATCGGACCAGAAATGGACTTCAGTAAATCCGGGAGAGAATGAATGAAGTTGATCATGGCCTTGGTCGCGGGAAGCATCGCGGCGGTTGCGGCGGTCACGATATCCGTGCCGACCATCGCACAATCGACAGCAGCCTCGCCCCCGGCGTTCGCCGCCTGCCGCGCGTGCCATACCGTCGTGAAGGGTGGCCGTAACGGCATCGGTCCGAACCTGTACGGCGTGGTCGGCCGTGCCGCCGCCGCGACGCCCGGCTTCAACTATTCGGCTGCGATGAAGGCGTCGAAACTGCGCTGGGACGAGCAGACGCTGAACGAGTATCTCGCGGCCCCCCAGAAGAAGGTGCCGGGCACGCGGATGCCGATCGCGACGCCCGATGCCGCCAAACGTGCTGCGATCATCGCGTACCTCAAGGCGGAGGGTGCGAAGTGATCGCGCCGCGCGCATGACGCTCTCGCGCCGTACCCTGCTCGCCGCCGGTGCAGCGGCATCGCTGGTCCCCGCCGGGATCGCCGCCCAGCGCCGCGGCAGCAATGCCGCACGGTTCTCGCTCGGCTACGCGCCGCACGAGGGCAGCTTCGCCAGTCGCGGCGGACGGATCGAGCAGATCGCCTACGCCGCCGACCAGGGCTTCACCGCCTGGGAGGACAACGAAGCGGCGACGCGGTCGGTGGCCGAACAGGAGCAGATGGCCAAGGCGCTGGCGCAGCGCGGCATGACGATGGGCGTGTTCGTCGCCAGCATGCCCAAATGGTCGCAGTCGCGGCCGCTCCTTGGTGCCAATGACGGCGCCGAGCGCGAGGCGTTCCTCGCCGATATCCGCGCCTCGCTCGACGTCGCCAAGCGGCTGAACGCGAAGCGGATGACCGTCGTCACCGGTTTCATGGACCCGAAGGTGCCGGTCGATATCCAGACGGCGCGCGTGATCGACGTGATGCGCCGAGCGGGTGATATCGTCGCGCCGTCGGGCACGGCGATGGTCATGGAGCCGCTCAACACGCGGACCAATCATCCCGGCGTCTACATGCAGACGATTTCGCAGGGCTATGCGGTCGCGCGCGGCGCCAACAGCCCGGCGGTGAAGATCCTCGCCGACCTGTATCACGAGCAGATCCAGTCGGGGAATCTGATCCCGACGCTCGACACGTGCTGGAACGAGATCGGCTATATCCAGCTCGGCGACAATCCGGGCCGCAACGAGCCGTCGACCGGCGAGATCAACTTCGCCTCGGTCGTGAAATGGCTGAAGGCGCAACGCTACACCGGCGTGATCGGCATGGAACACGGCAATTCGATCGCAGGCCGCGCAGGCGAGGATCGCCTGATCGCCGCCTACCGCGAGATCGACGCAGCATGAGGGGGATCGGGATGAAGACGGTGTTGATGGCGAGCGTCATCGTGGCGCTGGCGGGGCCAGTTGCGGCACAGGACAAGCCCGGCTTCAAGGACACGCCGATGCTGCCCGGCGGCCAGTGGCACGTCCATGATGCCGACCGCCCCGCGCCGGCCGTAGTCGCGCCGGCCGCCACCCCCGGCGGTCCGCCCGCCGACGCGGTCGTGCTGTTCGACGGGCGTTCGCTCGACGCATGGAAGCCCGATCGCATCGCGTGGCCGATCGCCAACGGTGCGCTCACGATCCCCTCGCGCGCGAAGAGCGGCGGCGAGAATAACCTCGTCTCGAAACAGAGCTTCGGCGACGTGCAGATGCATCTCGAATTCCGCTCGCCCAACCCACCGACCAAGACGTCGCAGGATCGCGGCAACAGCGGGATCTGGTTCATGCAGCGCTATGAACTGCAGATCCTCGATGGATCGCAGAACCCGACCTATGCCGATGGCACGGTCGGCGCGGTCTATGGCTGGAAGCCGCCACTGGCGAACGCCGCGCGCCGACCAGGCGAATGGCAAACCTACGACATCGTGTTCGAGCGCCCCCGCTTCGCTGCCGACGGCAGCCTGCTCCGCCCGGCCTACGTCACCGCGTTGTTGAACGGCGTGCTGGTGCAGAATCATCAGGTGATGCTCGGCACCACGATCTGGCGCAAGGTGGCCAGTTACACCGCGCACGCTGATGCCGCACCGATCCAGCTCCAGGATCACGACTCGCCGGTGTCGTTCCGCAACATCTGGGTCCGTCCGTTGACCGAAGCGGCGATTGCGCAGGACCTGAAGAAGGACGGTAAATGATCGACCGCAGAATAGCACTCGCCGGTGTCGTCGCCATGTTCGGCTCGGCTTTGTATGCGCCGATTGCACGCGCAGCCGGGGTCGCGGCAACGCCGGGCGCGGCGGCGGGCATCCCCGTCATCAGCGAAGGTCCGCCAAGTGTCGCGGTCTTCACGGCCCCCCAGCGCGCGCTGATGACCGCGCTCAGCGAACGCGTCCTGCCGACCACCGATACGCCAGGCGCGATTGCGGCCGGCGTCCCCGCGTTTATCGAGAAACTGCTCGCCGACTGGGCCGCACCCGCCGATCGCGTCCCGATCCTCGCTGGCCTCGACGCGATCGAGGCGCGTAGCTTGGCGGACTACAAGGTCCCCGGCGCAAATGCGACCGCGGCACAGCACGACGCGCTGCTCACGCTGGCGATGAACGACCAGATCCCGTCGGGCAGCGTCTTCTTCGAGGCGTTCCGGCAGCTCGTCGTCACCGGCTATTACACGTCGGAAATCGGCATGACTCAGGAGCGCGAATATTTGCCGGTGCCGGGCGAGTATAACGGCCAGTTCCCCTATTCTCAGGTCAACAAGGTGTATTCCGCATGATCCTCAGCCGTAGAACCCTGCTCGCCGGCTCCGGCGCGGTCGCAGCGCTCGCGTTCGTCCCGACCGCCTCCGCGGCACAGTTGAAGGCGATCGGCCTGCAACTCTACACGATCCGCGACATCTTCTCGAAGGACCCGGTCGGTACGCTCGGTCAGGTCGCGAAGATCGGCTACCGCGAAGTCGAGTTCGGCGGTGGCGGCTATGAAGGCATGGACCACGCGATGCTGCGCCGGACGATGGACAAGCTCGGCCTGACCGCGCCGTCCGTTCATATCGGCTACGACGCGCTGCTCCAGCGGTTCGACCAGTCGGTGACGATGGCCAAGACGCTCGGCGCGACCACCGTGGTGCTGCCGTACATGACCGACGAGCATCGCAACGAGGCGGGCTGGACTGCGGCACTGCCGAACTTCAACCGGTTCGCTACCGACTTGAAAAAGGCCGGGCTCGGCTTCGCGTATCACAATCACGACTTCGAGTTCACCACCAAGCCGGGTGGCGTCAGCCTGTACGAGCGGCTGCTGAAGGAGACCGACCCCGCGCTCGTGAAGCTCGAGCTCGATCTCTACTGGGCGCTGCATGCGGGCGAGAACCTGACGACGCTGATCGAACGCCTGTCGCAGCGGATCTACGCCTACCATGTCAAGGACATGCGCCCCGATCGCAGCATGGCGGCGGTCGGCGCGGGCACGGTCGATTTCGCCGCACTGTTCAAGCTGAAGGGCAGCGCCGGCGTGCGGCATTTCTACGTCGAGAACGACCAGGCCCCCGCGCCGTACCTGCCCGACATCACCACGAGTTTCCGGACGTTGCGCGCGCTTCGTTTCTGAGCGGCTGCTGCTGAACAGGCGCGTTTCTTACAGGATATTAGGAGAGGAAGATCATGGCCGAGACCAACAGGTTCGACGCGATCGTAATCGGTTCGGGCGTCAGCGGCGGTTTCGCTGCGAAGGAATTGACCGAGAAGGGCCTCCGCGTCCTGATGCTCGACCGCGGCAAGATGGTCGAGCATGGCGAAGGCTACACCTATGACGGCAAGCCCGCATACGAGGTGCCCGCGCGCAACATCATGCCCAAGCCATTGGTGGACAGCGACTATTTCATCGCCAAGCACGGCTATGTTCAGCCCAGCAACCGCGAGTTCCACAACGACGACCGGCTGAACCCATACGCCTATGACGAGGGCAGCAAGTTCTACTGGATCCGGCCGGGCGCGGTCGGCGGCAAATCGCTGATCTGGGGCCGCTGGTGCTTCCGCTGGAGCCCGGAGGATTTCGAGGCGAACAAGCGCGACGGCATCGATGGCGACTGGCCGATCCGCTATGACGACGTCGCGCCGTGGTACAGCTATGTCGAGAAATACATCGGCGTATCGGGCTCGCGCGAGAACCTCGTCTATCTCCCCGACAGCGAATTCCAGCCGCCGATGCCGATGAACGTCGCCGAGAAGTGGCTCAAGCAGGGGCTCGAAACCAAGTTCCCGGGCCGGAAGCTCATCAACACGCGGCTGTCGAACATGACCGAGGATAAGCCCGACCAGAACCGCACGAAATGCCAGTTCCGCAACCAGTGCGGCAATGGCTGTTCGTTCGGCGCCTATTTCTCGACCCAGGCCGTCACCTTGCCAGCCGCCCGCGCGACCGGTCGCCTGACGCTCAAGTCGGACTCGGTCGTCACCAACCTGGTGTACGACGCAGCGCGTAAAAAGGTCACCGGCGTCCGCTATATCGATGCGAAGACCGGCCAGGCGGAAACGGTGCAGGCCGATCTCGTCTTCCTCTGCGCTTCGGCAATCGCCTCGACGCAGATCCTGCTGAACTCGCGCGCGCCGGGCAGCGACCGCAGCTATTTCGACGAGAGCGGCACGCTCGGCCGCTATGTGATGGACCACATCTTCCGCGTCGGAATCGAAGGCGACATCCCCGGCATGGAGGAGTTCATCGAATTCGGTCGCCGTCCGGGTGGCGTCTACGTCCCGCGCTTCCGCAACATCGGTGGCGACGAGGGCGTCGGCTTCAAGCGCGGCTATGGCTATCAGGGCAGCGCGTATCGCAATCCCGCCGCCCCAGTGGGCTTCGGAGCATCGATGAAGCAGGGCATGCGCAAATACGCGCCGTGGCGGTTCAGCATGGGCGCGTTCGGCGAGTGCCTGCCCTATGCCGACAACAAGGTTTCGCTGCATGCCAGCAAGGTCGACCGGTTCGGTGTGCCACTTGTCCGCTTCGACGTGCGCTTCCGCGACAACGAACTGAAGATGATGACCGACGCACGGGCGCAGGGCGAGGCGATGCTGAAAGGGGCAGGGCTCACCAACGTCAAGAGTTCGGAAAGCGAGCACGTCCCCGGCGACGCGATCCACGAAATGGGCGGCGCGCGCATGGGCCGCGACCCGCGCACCTCGGTGCTGAACGAATGGAGCCAGGCGCACGCGGCGTCCAACCTCTACGTCACCGACGGCGCGCAGATGGCATCGATCTCGTGCGTGAACCCGTCGCTGACCTTCATGGCCCTGACCGCGCGCGCCGCCGATCATGCGGTCCAATCGCTGCGGAAGGCCTAGGCGCTAGGCGGGCAAGCTGCTCACGCGTCGTCGTCCCCACCGCGGTTCATGACTGGCGCTTGGCGAGGCAGGGGTAAACCCTGTCCACCAAGCGCCAACCGAACCATTCTAGCAGGGTAGCGCCCGTACGATTATTTCGCTGCCCCGCCGCCGGCAGCGATCCAGGCGTCGATCTTGCGTTCGAGCACCGGCATCGGCAGCGATCCGGTATCGAGCACCTGCGCATGGAAGTCGCGCGGATCGAACTTCGCGCCGAGCGCCGCCTGCGCCTTCGCCTTGGTCCGCGCGATCGTCAGCTGGCCGATCTTGTACGCCAGCGCCTGGCCGGGAATCGCGATGTAGCGCTCCACCTCGGCAGTCGCATCGGTTCGCGCCATCGGCGAATTGACGAGCATATATTCAATCGCCTGATCGCGCGTCCAACCCTTGGCATGGATGCCGCTGTCGACGACCAGCCGCATCGCGCGCAGCATTTCGTCGTTCAGCCCACCCATCCGCTGATACGGATCGGTCTCCATGCCCAACTCCTTCCACAGGCTCTCGGCGTACAGCGCCCAGCCCTCGACATACGCGGTGTTGCCACCGAACCGCATGAAGGCTGGCAGCGCGGTGTTCTCCTGCGCGAGGCTGATCTGGAAATGATGCCCCGGCACGCCCTCGTGCAGGAACAGCGTCTCCATCTCCCACATGTAGCGCGAGGGCAGATCATAGCTGTTGTAGTAGAATACGCCTGGCCGCGAGCCGTCCGGCGTACCGCCCTCGTACGAGCCGCCAGCCGCGCCCTTTTCCTTGAACGCCGGGACCGGGCGGATTTCGAGCGCGGTCTTCGGCGTCAGCGAGAATTGCTCGGGAATCCGCTGATAGATGCGCTTCTCGATCGCCTGATAGCCGTCGCGAAGCTGCGCGACCGAACTCGGCTGGAACTGCTTGTCGGTGCGCAGGAAGGTGAAGAACGCTGGCAGGTCGCCCTTGAACCCGACCGCCTGCTTCTGCGTCTCCATGCCCTTCAGGATCCGCGCCACCTCGGACAGGCCGAGCTGGTGGACCTGCTCGGCGATCATCGGCAGCGTCGTGTTCTTGCGGATCAGATAGGCATAATAGGCATCGCCCCCGGGCAGCGCGGACAGCCCCACCGTGTCGCGCGCGACCGGCAGGTACGTCTTGGCGAGAAAGTCCCGCATCCGCTGGTGCGCAGGCGTGATGACATCGCGGATCTGCGCCGCATAGGCCGCTTTCAGCCGCGTCTGGTCGGCCGCCGGGATCGACGCGGGAAAGGTCTTCACCGGGCCGTAGAAGGTCGATCCCTCGACGCCCTCCGCGATGAGGTTGTCGAACTCCTGGATCATGTTGGTCACGACCAGCTTCGGCTGGACGATCCTGTCCTTCATGCCCTGGCGGAACAGCCCGATCGCGCGGTCCAGCACCGCGGCATATTGCGCGTTGCGCTTCAGGTTGTTCTCATAGTCGACGAGCGTCTTGAACGGAGCCGCGCCCTTGCCCGATGCCAGGTCGGGATAGAAGGTCTGGAACCCGTTGAAATGGTCGATCGGCAAGTCGCGCTCGACCCTGACGATCGCGGGGGCGTAGCCGGCCAGGTCGGTCTCGTTGCGCGTCTTGAACACGTCGTATGCGATCTGATCGGTCGCGGTCAGCTTCGTCCGGTCGATCGTCTTGAGCGCGGCCAGATCATGCTCGATCGCCGCGCGTTCGGTGGCCAGATACGCATCGGTCAGATAATCGCCGAGCCGGTCCGCATAGCGCAAATCGCCGCGGAAAATCCCCTCGATCGGATTGCGCTTCAAGCTCGCCTCGTCGCTGTCGTAGAACACCCGCTTGAGCCGCGCATCGTCCGCACTCTCGCGCGGCTGCGCGACGGGAGGCGGCAGTGCCTGCGCGCTTGCCGTGGCGCTGCCGACGGTCGTGGACAGGAAAGCGGCAAGCAGCAGTTTGACGGACAACGTGTGTTCCTTTGGATGCGATGACACGGGGGTAGGATGCGGCAGGATTTCCCGCAAGCGCCGCCCGTGTCCGCTCGAACCGCAACGAGCAGGCGCGCTCGACCCTTTCGAAGTTCCGTCGAAACTGGGCGAGGCTGCACCGCCAGCGGCGCAGCCTCGCGTCATTCAGATCTGTGCGACGCCGCCGTCGACGAACATCTCGCTGCCGGTCATGAAGCTGCTGTCCGCGGACGCCAGGAAGGCGGCGGCGGCGGCGATCTCGGCGGGGTCGCCAATCCGGCCGATCGGGGTGCCGGCGCCCATTTCCGCCATCGCATCCTCGCCGACGACCTCGAGCGCGAGCTCGGTCCTGGTCGGTCCCGGCGACAGCACGTTGACGCGAATGCCGGTGCCGCGCAGATCGAGCGCCCAGCTGCGCGCGAAATTGCGGATCGCCGCCTTGGTCGCGCTGTAGACGCTGAACCGCGGCGTTCCCATCACGCTCGTGCTGGATCCGGTGAGGATGATCGAGCCGCCCGACCGCATCAGTGGCAATGCCTTCTGCACGGTGAACAGCAGCCCTTTCACGTTGACGTCGAACGTCCGGTCGTAATGCTCCGGCGTGATTTCACCGAGCGGGACGAGCTCGCCCGTACCGGCATTGGCGAACAGGATGTCGAGCGAACCGCGCTCCGTCCGGACCGTCTCGAACAGGCGATCGAGGTCGGCCATGTCGGATACCGAGCCGCTGATCGCGCAGGCATTCTCGCCTAGCTCGACCAGTGCCGCGTCGAGCGCGTCCTGCCGCCGCCCGAAGATGTAGACGAACGCGCCCTCGTCGATGAAGCGCTTGGCCGATGCAAGGCCGATCCCGCTGCCCCCGCCGGTCACGATCGCCGTCTTGCCGTTCAATCTGTCCATCTGATGTCTCCGTGGTTGCGAAGATCCTTAACTGGCGGAGCGCATACCTATCGACAAGTATGCACCTTTTGGTAAGTACCAGGTTATGCCAATTGCACCTCCGACTGACGGCTTCACCTGCGGCCTGGACGTCACGCTCCGCATCATCGCGGGAAAATGGAAACCGCTGATCCTGTATTTCCTGTTGCAGCGGCCCAACCGCTACGGGGAGCTTAAGCGTGCGGTGCGCGGCGTCAGCGACAAGATGCTGATCCAGCAATTGAAGGAACTGGAGGCGGACGCCGTGCTGACGCGGACGGATTACCATGAGGTCCCGCCGCGGGTCGATTATACGTTGACGCCGATGGGCCGCAGCCTCGCCGAGGCGCTGGCGCCGCTGTGCACCTGGGGAACCGAGAACATGGCGGAGGTCACGCGCGTGTTCGCCGAGCGCGACAACTGGCAGCGCAAGGCAGGCTGACCCATACTCGCGCGCCCGCTCAGGCCGCTTCGGCGCGGCGCGGCAGTTTCCAGTTCGGGCGGACGAAATGGCAGGTATAGCCGTTCGGCTTGCGCTCCAGGTAATCCTGGTGCTCGGCCTCGGCCTCCCAGAAATCGCCGACCGGGGAGAGTTCGGTCACGACCTTGCCCGGCCATAGGCCCGATGCCTCGACGTCGGCGATCGTCTCCTGCGCGACGGCCTTCTGATCGTCGTCGGTGTAGAAGATCGCCGAGCGGTAGCTCACGCCACGATCGTTGCCCTGCCGGTTGACCGTCGTCGGGTCGTGTATCTGGAAGAAGAATTCGAGCAGCGTGCGGAAGTCGGTGCGCGCCGGATCGAAGACGATCTCGATCGCTTCGGCATGGGTGCCGTGGCGGCGATACGTCGCATTGGCGATGTCCCCGCCCGAATAGCCGACCCGGGTCGAGACCACGCCGGGCAGAGCGCGGATCAGGTCCTGCATCCCCCAGAAGCATCCGCCCGCGAGTACCGCGCGTTCGGTCCTGGCCGGAACTTCCTCGACCTGATCGAGATACGCGGCATAGCCTTGCGCGGCCATCTCCCCGCGCGGGACGAAGCGCAGCGCCGCCGAATTGATGCAGTAGCGCAGGCCCCCGCGGCTTCGCGGACCGTCCTTGAAGACGTGACCCAGATGACTGCCGCCATGCGCCGAGCGAACTTCGGTACGCGGGATCAGCATCGACCAGTCGCGCCTGGCCTTGACGCTCGCCGGTTCGATCGGCCGCGTGAAACTCGGCCAACCGCAACCGGACTCGTATTTGTCGGCGCTGGCGAACAGCGGCTCGCCCGAGACGATGTCGACGTAGATTCCCGCGTCCTTGGTGTGCAGCAACGCGCCGGAACCGGGACGCTCGGTCGCATTCTCCTGCGTCACCCGGTATTGTTCGGGCGTCAGCGCGGCGACGGCATCTTCGGTCTTGCGGTAACTGGTCATGGCGGCACTCCGTTGACCGGAATGTGGTGTGCCGTCATCTCGCTGTCGAGATGCGGGCAGGCACCGCCGCCCTGCGATCAGCGCTGTTTCTTGGTCAGCGTCGCAGTGAAATCGGGGTCCTTGTTCGCGACCCAGTCGACGAACTTGCGCACTGCCGGGTCGGCCAGCAGTCCCTCGACGTCCATGCCGTGGCGTTGTAGCTCGGAATTGGTGAAGTTCGCGGTCAGCGTCTGCTGGCAGATCGGATGCATCGGGACGACGTCGCGGCCGCCCCGGCTCTTGGGGACGGGATGGTGCCAGACGATGGTCTTGCCGGTCGGGCGACCACATAGCCAGCACGCGACGATCGCGACGGGCGCGTCCTCCTCGGCCTGCGGATCTTCATAGGGACCGTGTTTCGAATGTTTGCGCGCCATGCGTCTGTCTCACGTCCCGATGATTGCGGCGTCTTCCTTAGCGGGATAGGCGCCGTTGCGACAGTCGGCTGGTACCGGCCGCGCACGGCAGGGCAAAGCCGATCCACGACGTTCGATCGTTCAGCGCGGCGGCCTTGATCGGGCAAGGTAGCGCGCTAATACGCGAACAGTAATCGGCGCAGACCGTTCAATAATCGCGCAACTCTACAGACTATCCGAGGAGTAGGTATGAGGCCTAGCAATACTAAATGGTTTGTTCTCACCGGGATAGCGGCATTCTTCGGCGTGATATTCGGCATGACGGGGGCGCAATCCTTGTCCGGCGGCGCGGCGGTCGTGATCTTCGGGGGGCTGTTCGTCGCCGCCATCGCGTTCGTGATCTGGTCGCTGTCCGGCAACAGGGTCGGCAAGACTGCGTCGCCCGCCCTTGTTGCAGACGCGCGGACGCTTCGGCCGGCTGCGGGTAGTGCGCGGATCTATGTCGTGCGGCGCGGCTTCATGGGTGGCATGGCCGGTATGAAAATCGACATCCACGGCGTCGCGTCGGGACAGATCCGGATGAACCAGTTCGTCATGGCCGAGGTCCCGCCCGGCACGTACACCGTCGAGACCGCGATGGCGCGCAACGGCATCAAGCCGTCGAATTCTGAAACCACGTTGTCCGTGCAAGGCGGCGACGTCGTGGTGATCCTGGCGATGCTGAAGGTCCAGTCGCTGCACTCGACGACCACGCAGGAGCGGATCGTCGGCACGGAAGCGCAAACCGCCGTCGCCACGACCAAGATGATCGAATGGACCAACCGATCGGCTTCGGTCGCATAGCCGCGTGAAGGCGTCGTCCCGTGAAGCTGCCGGCTCGCGTCGCTCGGCAGCACGGTGCGCCGGAAACCGTCGTTTCCCGCAGGCGCGTCAGCTCACCGCGCCGGCGAGCACGTCGACGGTCGTACCGAGTGGAGCCACCAGCGCCTGGTAACAGGACATCGCCGCGAAGCAGGCGATACCCGCGCCGATGATCGCCAGGCAGACGAACTGGAATGCCGATGCGCGGCGTTTGGTACGGTCGGTTTGCTCGACGATCCTCCGGGCGGACTGTTCGCGCTTCATCGCGCGGCGGTCGGCGTCGGCGGCGGGGGGGCGATGTTTCAGGACGGGTTCGCTCAACAATGCGGCGAGGCTGACCGGGTCCTGGGTCCTTACCCCGAAGCGGCTGCCGCCGTTCCACACCACGCGACCAATGATGACGAGAGTCCCACGACGGATGTCGACATAGGTGCCGAGGATCGGCGGTTCGCTGCTCGATACGAGCAGGCCCTTGTCGGACACGTCATGAATGCATCCGTTCGACCATTTGCCGCCGACATTCATGCGACAGGGAACCGAGAGTTCCTTCAAAGCGCGCAATTCTCATCCGATCTGGTTGGATCATCGTCCAGAATGCGTATCCCGGTGTCGAAGCGCACCCAATCCGGGAAATATACCGAGACGCGTCATGCATTGCCGACAGCGCCGAGGATGGCGCATCGAGACCGGTCAGCGCGCATCGACCCAATAGTGGCCCCAGCATTCCAGCAGCCGCCGACCGCATCGCCCGAAGCTGCATCAAGCTTGCCCATCCGGTGGTCCGATCGACCTCGCGGATTACCGTGCGAGCGCGATCAGCTGGGCGATGCCGTTGGTGCCGGTCTTCGCGACGATCGCGGCGCGGTGATCCTCGACCGTCTTCGGACTGATGTCGAGCGCGGCGGCGATAGCCTGGTTGTTGTGCCCCTTCACCAGCAGGTCGAACACCTGGCGCTGCCGCGGCGTCAGCCCCGCGGTCCGTGCGAGTGCCGAGCGTTGCGCCTTTGACCAGGCGACGCCCTCGGTGATGGCGGCGAGCAACCGGTCCTCGTCGATCGGCTTTTCGAGATAGTCGAGGCCGCCATAGCGACGCACCGAATCCACCGCGTTGGCGGTCGTTGGCCAAGCAGTCATGAAGATGATCGCGACCGCGGGGTCGAGCAGGCGGACGCGATCGGCAAAGTCGAACCCGTCGATCTCGCCCATCATCACGTCGGTGACGATGCAGTGCGCCGGGGCGCGCTCGTACACCTCCAGCAATGGGGCCGGATCCAGGAACGGTTCCGCGACATGACCGTGACGGCGAAGCAGCCGTGCGACCGCAGCGCCGAGGTCCTGGTCGTCATCGACGACATACACCATGCCACACGCGGTATCGGTCATTCGGGCTCTCCAACGAGCGGCAGGGCAATGGTCGCCCGCGTGTTTCCGGCGGTATCGGTGACGCGCGAAAGGGTGCCGCCATGCGCCTCGACGATCGCGCGCGCGACGAGGATGCCGATGCCCATGCCGGGCTGCTCGGGGCGGGCGGGTCGCGATCCGTTCACGACCACCAGCTCGACGCCTCGGTTCGTGCGGGTCACCCCGAGTATCACGGTGCCATTGCCGCAGGCCTGGACCGCGTTGCGCACCAGGTTGACGATCGCCTGCGCCAGTTCGACCTCCTGCGCGAGAATGACGAGGTCGGGCGCGACGGCGTCGATCGACAGCGTGACACCGTGCGATTTCGCCTCGGGGCGGGCCAGCGCCGCGACGGTGTCGATCAACGTCGCGAGCGGCAGGGGCGTCGGTACGTCGACCGTCCGTCCGCCGAACCGACGCAGCCGGCGGACCAGCGTCGACAATGCGGCGGCCTTGCGATCGATCAGCGCTGCAGTCGTCGCGATCTCGACATCGGCCGAGACGGTCAGCTCGTGCAGATGCTTGGCCTCGATCGCCAGCGTCGAGAGCGGCTGGCTGATCTCGTGGATGACCGCCACCGACATCGCCCGCAACGTCTTCAGCCGCTCCGCCTGGAACAACAGGCGATCGCGGCGTTCGAGATCGACCCGCACCCTGGCCTGCGCATCCGCGAAACTGCCCGCCAGATACCCGACGACCATGATCGAGGCGAGGCTCATGTGCAGCGCGAGGCGCCCGCCCATGTCCATCGGCATCGCGGTCTGCGGCAGGACCATCGCCGCGACGACGACGATCGCCAGCCAGCTCGCCAGTCGCCCGAACCGCAGCCCGATCCACGCGACCGCGAGCAGGACGGGGGTATGCGGCGTGCCCAGGCCGATCCGCGCGAGCAGGATCTCGATCGCGAACGACGCCACCAGGATCACCACGGCCTCCGCGACCGACGCCATGCTCGGGCGTCCGGGCCGCAATGTGCCGCCCGTCGCAAGGTCCGCCACCCAGAGCAGGGGCGGCGCCAGCAGCAGGACGCCGAGCAGGTCGCCGACGACGAACCCGGTCAGCGACGTCACCGTCTCGCGCAGCCCGGATACGCCGGTGAGATCGGGGCGCAGCAACGACCACGGCAGCGCGGTCAACGCAGCGGCGGCGGGCGCGCCGACCGAGGCGAGGCCGAGCGGCATCGGCGCAACGCTCATGCTCGTCTGCGCGCGATCCGCCATCGTCCGGACCAGCAGTACGATCAGGCCATAGACCAGCGGCGGACGGATCACGCCGATCAGCGCGGTCAGCCATCCCGCCGACCGCGGATCGATCACGCCCGTGCCAATCTGCACGAGGATCTCGGCCACGATGATCGCAAGGGTCAGCCGCGGCCCACGCCGCCACAGCAGCGCGATGCGGAAGCCGGCAGCGGGATAGAGCAACGAATAGAAACCGCGCCCGCCCCATTCGGCGGCGATATGATGCGCCGCCAGAAACGCGATCGCGTACCCGACCAGCCAGGGCAGGTCGGCGACCGTCGGCACGACGGCGGTGGCGCGGGAGGGGATGCGGGGCTCTACGAAGGGCTTGGCGAGCGTCGTCATTACGGCCTCCCTGCCAGATCGAAACGCCGCAGCCTATCCGGGCGTATCCCGGAATGCGATCCTAGCTGAAAGTGGCACGTCGCGATCGCTCGGCGGCAAGTCCCAATAGGGCGGATCGCCGAACGAGGCCCTGAGGCTCAACGTCAGGGCAGCGATCTTTGCCGACGCAGTTCGCTCTCGCGGATAAGCAATGTACAGCTCGGCACCCTCGGCCGCGTAGCCGATATCAATCCTGATCAGGGTACCGGTCGCGACATCGGCATGCGCGAAGAACGTCGGCAGCAACGTGATGCCCAGCCCGGCCAGTGCCGCATCGCGCATCACGAGCCCGTTGTTGACGCGCAAAGCAGCGCGCGGTCGCACGACGGTCCACCCGTCGGCGCTCGCAAAACGCCAGTCGGCATCGCGGTTTGCGTAGAGAATGCCGCAATGCGCTTCGAGGTCGGCTACGCTTTGCGGCACGCCGTGCTGCGCGAGATAGGCAGGCGAGGCCACGAGGATGCGCTGGCTGGTGGCGAGCCGCTTGGCGACCAGCCTGGTGTCGGCGATCGTGCCGTGGCGAATGACCGCGTCGAAGCCGTCGGCCGCCGCATCGACGAAGCGGTCGTCGAGTTCGAGCGTCAGGTCGATGCCCGGATGGTCGGCTAGGAAGCGACAGATTGCTGGTCCGAGATGCAGCACGCCGAAGCCGACTGGTGCGGACAGGCGCAACGGCCCGACCAGCGTGCCGCGCCGTGCCGCCATCTCTGTCGCGCCCTCCGCTGCCTCGTACAGGATCCGCTGCGCGCGCGGCAGGAAGGTCTGGCCGTCTTCGGTCAGCGACAGCTTGCGCGTCGTGCGTTGGATCAGGCGCGTGTCAAGCAATCGCTCCAGCTCCGCCAGTCGTTCGCTGACCACCGATTTGGCGTTGCCGAGACGCCGCGCCGCCGCACTGATCGACCCCGCTTCCGCGGTGGCAACGAACGCCGCAATACCGTCGAGCTTCATCATCGTTCGACAATCCCGGAAGGCGGTTTCGGCTTTTGCCGGCTAGTGCGAACGGTGCTCGCGCGGCACGCTCCTGTCCAGTTGCAGCGGCCATGCTGCCCAGGAGCACCGTGATGCTACGACACGCCGCTGCCGCCATCCTGGCGATACTCGTCGCTACGCCCGCGTTGGCGCAGGTCCAGCCATTCCCACCTGGCTTCACCGAACGCGATATCGCGACCAACGGTACGACGATCCATGTGCGCGCGGGGGGCCACGGTCCAGCGGTCCTGTTGCTGCACGGCTATGGCGAGACCGGTGACATGTGGGCACCGCTCGCCGCCGATCTGGCGCGCAACCACCTGGTGATCGTTCCCGACCTGCGCGGCATGGGCCTCTCATCGAAACCGGCGGGCGGCTACGACAAGTCGACGCAGGCAGTCGACATGGTCGGTGTGCTCGACGCGCTGCAGATCGACAGGACCGATCTGGTGACGCACGATATCGGCAACATGGTCGGCTATGCCTTCGCCGCCCGGAACCGCAACCGCGTGACCCGGTTCGTCCTGATGGACGCGCCCTTGCCGGGCGTCGGGCCTTGGGACGAACTGCTGAAGAACCCGCTGCTTTGGCATTTCCGGTTCGGCGGTCCCGATATGGAGCGGCTCGTCGCGGGTCGCGAGCGTATCTATCTCGACCGGTTCTGGAACGAGTTCTCGGCGTCACCGGCGAAGTTTAGCGAAGCCTCCCGCGTTCATTATGCCGCGCTCTATGCCCGACCCGGCGCGATGCATGCGGGCTTTGCGCAGTTCGCCGCATTCGACCGCGACGCAGCGGACAATGCCGGCTTCGTCGCGGCGGGCAAGCTGACCATGCCGGTGCTTGCCATCGGTGGCGCCAAGTCGTTCGGACCGATGATGGCGACGGTCATGCGGTTCGCCGCGAGCGACGTGACCGAGGCGGTGATTCCGGACTCGGGCCACTGGCTGATGGAAGAACAGCCTGTCGCGACAATCTCAGCCGTACGCGGCTTCTTGGATACCAAACGATAAGGACGGGTAGGCGTCGATCATCGCGTACGTACTTCCCAGCCGAGTCAGTCGGCATCGTCCGACCGATCGTCAGTCGTGCCTGCAGGATTGGCGCAATACGGGCGTCACTGCGTTACCGGGCGGTCCCCTGCGAGTGCTCGCCGCAGTGCTGCGACCTCCACGTTCAGCGCCGCGAGTCGATCCTGCGTCATGCCGGACCGCTCGACTATCAGCGGGCCAAGGCACCCGGTCTCCGTCCACCGCGCTTTGCCGGTCTCGGTCAGCCGGACGCGCACCTGTCGCTCATCGGCGGGGTTGCGGATGCGCGTGACCAGCCCCGCCGCCTCCAGCCGTTTCGCCAACGGCGTGATCGTGCTCGGTTCGAGCGCGAGCCGATCTGCGATCGCGCCGATCGAACAGCCATCCTCCGCTTCGTTGAGCGTCTGGAGAACGAGAAACTGTGGATAGGTGATGCCGAGCCGGTCGAGCACGGGCTTGTACGCACGATTGATCGCAATCGTCGCGGCATACAGCGAAAAGCAGAGCTGGTCGTCGAGGGGCAGGGGATCGGACACGTCAGGCTCCTTCAGGCATGACCGTACATAAAATTACTTATCGCGGCAAATCTTACTGGACTTCGGTACCGCGAGATCGTAGACAGTTATCGCGATAAACAATATGGAGATTTCAGCATGTCCGTCGATGTAAAATACACCACCGAAGCCACCGCAACCGGCGGCCGCGACGGCCATGCACGGTCGCAGGACGGGCGTTTCGACGTCGCGCTTTCGACGCCGAAGGAACTGGGCGGCGCAGGCGGCGACGGCAGCAACCCCGAGCAGCTGTTCGCAGCCGGCTATTCCGCGTGCTTCATCGGCGCACTAAAGGTCGCTGGGCAGCAGTTGAAGGTGAAGCTGCCCGACGACGTGGCGGTCACCGCAAAGGTCGGGATCGGCCCTCGCTCGGCTGGCGGTTTCGGAATCACCACCGACCTGACCGTGTCGCTGCCAGGCATCGACCGCGCCGAAGCGCAGCGTCTGGTCGATGCCGCACACGAGATCTGCCCCTATTCGAACGCCACGCGTGGCAATGTCGATGTCGGCCTGACGCTCGCCTGAAGTTGAGGCCCTGACGGTCGGGCGGCGCGTTTGCTGCCCGACCGTCTTCAATTGGTCGCAAGACCAAGCCGCTGACGTCGAGCGGCCTCTAAGTCACGTCCGATGCATGTTGACATTAATGGTCACGGCTCCGATGTAACTTGCATGTACGCTCTTGCGACACATAAGCGTTTCCTCGACCATTCGGGTCAACTCGCCGCACGCGGTTAGCCCGAGCTCGCGGCTGTTCGCCGTTCGAGTTCGGGCTTTATTCGATCTGACCTTTGGGACGTGCTCTGCGCGCCCATGATCTCGAGTAAACGGAAACCGCACAGTGTCGGAACAGAACCCTGATAAAGATAGTCGCCCTTTGGCGGATCATGACGTCGAGCTGCAGGATCGCGCCTCGCAGCCCTTCCTTAGAATGAGGCCGAAGCATTTTTTCTCGAACAAGTTCGAGCTGGAGATCGTCGAAAACTATTCTGCCGATGATGGCGATCGTTGGGATCGCAAGCAGCCGAACTGGTTGAACCGCTTCATCGACGTGAATCTTGTGCTTATGATCCTCGTGATCGGCGTGCCAATCCTTTTATATTGCATCGTCGCCTCGGCGAAATAGGCGCCGGACTCACGGTACAGGACTGTTCGCGACGATGTCGCGGGCAGTCGTCGACTGATAGAATAGCTGGCGACTTGCCGCAAAATCCGTGTCGATAAGCAAGTAACGGTAGTTTCTCACCGGACTCCCGCGCTGCCTGTCCATGATAGGTAAGTATGTAATACGTTTAATGCGGCGTGATATCGCCGTGCCGCGCGCGCAATTCCGGCGCGTTTCATAGAACTGATGATCTACTCCGACATCTACGATGTGGCGTCGAAGTTGAGACGAAACCCAGCCAGTATCAGTAAAACCGATTATATTTATGTCGGACGATGAACAAAATGTAATGATGCACGTATGTTAAACACCTGGTGTTAAATTTCATACAAACATAGTAAGCGCCTGCCAGCAGGGGCGCATTTTTCAATTCAAGGACATACTGTGACTGACACACTGAATACCGTCGAGCTTGCCGCCGAACTGACGGCAGCATGGCTTGCCAATCCCAATACGCGCACCGCTGCCGACGACGTACCTGCGTTCCTCGTCGCGATGCATTCGGCCGTCGAGAAGCTGGTCGGCAATGGTGAAGCGGAGCCCGAGGCAACGGCACAGCCGACATCCGAGCCAGCCGTTTCGGTGCGCAAGTCGCTTGCATCGCCCGACCACATCATCTCGATGCTCGACGGCAAGAAGTACAAGACGCTGCGCCGTCACCTGTCGACCAACGGCATGACGCCGGAGCAGTACCGCGAGCGCTTCAACCTGAAGGCCGACTATCCGATGGTCGCCGCGACCTATTCGGAAGCGCGCCGTGCGATGGCGAAGTCGATCGGGCTTGGTCGCAAGGCCGGTGCAACGGTCGAAAAGGCGTCGGAAGACGCAGTGAAGACCGTTCGCAAGGGTGGCAAGGCAGCACTGGATGCCGCCAAGAAGACGCTCGGCAGCGAGGATTGAGATCGGCGAGGGGGAGGGCGCCGTCCTTCCCCTCTCCCCTTTATGACGGCCAGTTACGCGCTATGCGCGCCGGCCGTCCTCGGCCAGCGCCTGCGCTAAAAGCGCGCGGATCGCACGCAGCGCCGGTATCACCGGCTCGATCGTGTCGGTCGTGACCGGCGATGTCTTTTCGGCCGCAAGCAACTGCTGCACGCCGCGGACGGTATAGCCTTCGCGGTTGAGTAGCGTATCGATGCGCCGCACCAATACCGCATCCTCGGCACGGTAATAGCGCCGGTTCCCCGCGCGCTGCAGCGGCCGCAACTGGGGAAACCGGGTCTCCCAATAGCGCAGGATATGCTGTGGCAGGCCGGTCTCACGCGAGAGTTCGCCGATCGTCCGGAACGCAGCGCCTGCCTTGCCCGGACCCGCCGTCGCTATACCCACGGCACCTATGGATGTGCTGCCGTCGTCGTCGGAACCGGGACCGCCCGCTACGTCGATGTCGTCCGTGAAATCGCCACCGGAAGTATCGGCGTCATCGGGCATGACCGGATCAGTCGGCACCGACGATGCGCTCACGCATCATCTGGCTCGCGCGGAACGTCAGGACGCGGCGCGGTGCGATCGGCACCTCGATACCCGTCTTCGGGTTGCGGCCGACCCGCTCGCCCTTGTCGCGGAGCACGAACGTGCCGAACCCCGAGATCTTGACGTTCTCGCCTTCGGACAGCGCGCCGCACATCTCGGAAAGAATCTGTTCCACGATCTTCGAGGAATCCGCACGCGACAATCCTACCTCGCGGTGGAGGGACTCGGCCAGATCGGCGCGCGTCAATGTACCGGTCATCGTCATTCGCAAGCTCCCAGTCTCGGCGCTTCTCTACACAAGCAGGATCGCGACCGGAAGAACTTTTGTTCTACAAGTGAATCGATCTCTTTCGACGAGATTAGAAGCGGATAACCGCCGCGCCCCAGGTAAATCCGCCGCCCATCGCCTCGAGCACGACGATCTGGCCCTGTCGGACACGTCCATCGCGCACCGCGACATCGAGCGCGAGCGGCACGGAGGCTGCCGAGGTGTTGGCATGCTGGTCTACGGTGACCACCACCTTCCCCGGCGCGAGGCCGAGTTTGCGGGCGGTCGCGTCGAGGATGCGGGCGTTCGCTTGGTGCGGCACGACCCAGTCGACCTGGTCCGACGACAGCCCGGCCATCGCCAGCGATTCGGTCATCACCGAAGCCAGATTGGTCACCGCATGACGGAAAACCTCGCGGCCCTTCATACGGAGCTTGCCGACGGTGCCGGTGGTCGAAACGCCGCCGTCGACATAGAGAAGCTCGTTGTGGCGGCCGTCCGCGTGCAGCTTGGTGGTCAGGATGCCGCGACCGCCTTCGTCGGCGGTGTCCTGCGCCTCAAGCACGATCGCGCCGGCACCGTCGCCGAACAGCACGCAGGTCGTCCGGTCTTCCCAGTCGAGGATGCGGCTGAACGTCTCCGCGCCGATCACCAGCGCGCGCTTGGCGACGCCGCTGCGGATCATGCTGTCGACCACCTGGACCGCGTAGAGGAAGCCCGAGCAGACCGCAGCGACGTCGAACGCGACGCAGTCGTCGATGCCGAGCATCGCCTGCACCTTGGTGGCGCTCGACGGGAAGGTCTGGTCGGGGGTCGCGGTGGCGAGCACGATCAGGTCGATGCTCTGCGCCTCGATCCCGGCCGCGGTCAAAGCCGCGCGGCACGCGTCGGCGGCGAGCGTCGCGGTCGTCTCGCCTTCGCCGGCGATGTGACGGAAGTGGATACCGGTGCGCTCGACGATCCACTCGTCGCTGGTGTCGACCTGCTCCGCCAGTTCGGCGTTGGAGACGCGACGCGCGGGCAGGGCGGAGCCGGTGCCGATGACGACCGAACGGATCATGCCGCCTTCTCCACGCTACCGAGATCGTCGGCGATGCGCCGGACCAGATCGTTGCGGACCATCTTGGCGGCATTGCCGATCGCGGTCGCGACGCCGCGCTCGGTGGCGCCGCCGTGGCTCTTCACGACGATGCCATTGAGCCCGAGGAAGACCGCGCCGTTGTGATTGTTGGGATCGAGGTGATCGCGCAGCAATTCGGTTGCGGGGCGCGAGATCAGGAAGCCGAGCTTCGACCGCACCGAACTACGAAACGCGCGCTTGAGCAGGTCGGCGACGAATCGCGCGGTGCCCTCGGCGGTCTTCAGCGCGATGTTGCCCGAGAAGCCGTCGCACACGACGACATCGACTTCGCCGCGCGACAGCCGGTCGCCCTCGATGAAGCCATTGAACTGCATGTCGACGGCGGGCGTCGCACGCAGTTGCGCGGCCGCATCGCGGATCTCATCGGTGCCCTTCATGTCCTCGCTGCCGATGTTCAGCAGCGCGACGCGTGGGTGCGGGATGTCGAGCGCGGTGCGGGCGTAGGCGGCGCCCATGATCGCGAACTGGACGAGGTTGCGCGCATCGCACTCGGTGTTCGCACCGAGGTCGAGCATCACCATGTCGGTATCACCGAGCGTCGGCAAACGCGCGGCGAGTGCCGGCCGGTCGATCCCGGGCAGCATTCGCAGCGACAGCTTTGCCATCGCCATCAGCGCGCCGGTATTCCCCGACGACACCGCGGCGGCGGCGCGACCCTGTTTCACCAGGTCGATCGCGATGCCCATCGACGTCTTCTTCGCACGCCGGATCGCCTGGGTCGGCTTTTCGCTCGACCCGACGACTTCCGGCGCGTGGACGATCTCCGAATTCTGCGACAGGTTCGGATGAGCCTTCAGCCCCTCGCGAATCGCAGCTTCGTCGCCGACCAGCAGAAAGCGCATGCCCTCGAATTGATGACGCGCGAGCGCGACACCGGCGAGCATCACTGCCAGCCCGTCATCGCCACCCATCGCATCGACCGCGATCCAGCCGCTGTCGGGCATCATCAATCCTTCGTTCAAGTTAGAGGTTCCGGTTGGAAGCCTCAGCCCTCGATCGAGAGGATTTCACGACCGTTATAGTGACCGCACGAACCGCACAGGTTGTGCGGACGCTTCAGTTCGCCACAGTTCGGGCATTCCTGGAACGACGCGATCGTGAGCGAGTCGTGGCCACGGCGCATGCCGCGCTTGGAGGGCGAGGTTTTTCTTTTGGGGACGGCCATTTCGGCACCTTGTTCAATCTAAAGGTCGGGACTCCGAGTACGTCCGGACACGGGACACAGGCAACCGACAAGAATGCCGGCCGCCTGAAGCAACCCATGCGGCCTGACGCTCGCGAAGCGTGGCGCTATAGCGATTTCACCCCGCGTTGCAAGCTTCTGCCCGGAGTGGCAGGGCATGCGCCTGACAAAAGACCTGATATTTGAGGGGCAACGCCGTGATATTACCCGTAACGCTGACGATCGCCGCGGCCGCCGCCGTCGTCAACCTGTGGCTCGCCTTCCGAATCGTGCCGATGCGCGTGAAGGAAAGCGTGCTGATCGGCGACGACGGCAACCAGCGCTTGCAGGCGCGGATGCGCGCGCATGCCAATTTCACCGAATATGCGCCGTTCATCCTGATCCTGATCGGGCTGATCGAGCTCGCCGGTGGATCGACGCTATGGCTGTGGATCGCCGGCGCGGTGTTCGTGATTGCGCGAATCGCCCACGCGTTCGGCATGGACCGCACGACGTCGAGCCTGCCGCGGGCAGGGGGCGCGCTGGCGACGTGGGCGCTGATGGCGGTGCTGGCCGGGTGGGCGCTGACGATCGCGTATCAGGCGAACAGCGTGCCCACTGCCAAGACCTTCCAGGTCGTGCCGTCGGGTGGCCGGGCATGAGCGCGCTTCGTTTATGGGGTGCCGCCACGCTGCTGGCTGCCTCACCGGTCGCCGCGCAGGTATCGCCAGAGCGGTTGTCCGCCGACGTGAAGACGCTCGCCTCCGACTCTTTCGAAGGCCGTGCGCCCGGCACCCCCGGTGAGACCAAGACGATCGCGTGGCTGATCGCACAGTTCAAGGCAATGAAGGCACAACCCGGCGGCCCGAACGGCAGCTGGACGCAACCCGTACCGCTCGTCCACACGCGAATGGGGGCGGGCACCGTCCGAGCTGGCGACACCGCGCTGGTGCAGGGGCGTGATGTCTACCTGAGCACCGTCCGCGGCGTCGACCGCGTCGCCATTGCAAACGCACCGATGGTGTTCGTCGGCTACGGCGTCAGCGCGCCCGAGCGCGGCTGGGACGACTTCAAGGGCCTCGACCTCAAGGGCAAGGTGGCCGTGTTCCTCGTCAACGATCCCGACTTCGAGGCGGTCGCGGGCGACGATGCGAAGGGCAAGTTCGGCGACCGCCGGATGACCTATTACGGCCGCTGGACGTACAAATACGAGGAGGCGGCGCGACGTGGCGCGGTCGGCGCGCTGATCGTCCATGACACGGCGGGCGCTGGGTATGGCTGGAACACCGTTACCGCCCCCGCCGGCGAAAATTACGACATCGTCCGGAAGGATCCCGAATCGCGGGTGATGCTCCAGGGCTGGCTCGAAGGTGGCGCAGCGACCCGGTTGTTCGCGGCCTCGGGCCTCGACCTGGCGGCGTTACGGAAAGCGGCGCGGCGGAGCGACTTCCGCCCGGTC
This sequence comes from Sphingomonas faeni, assembly GCF_003053745.1. Taxonomy (GTDB): domain Bacteria; phylum Pseudomonadota; class Alphaproteobacteria; order Sphingomonadales; family Sphingomonadaceae; genus Sphingomonas; species Sphingomonas faeni. Next base: position 175,916 of record NZ_QAYE01000009.1, read on the forward strand.
GCGCTGAAGCAGGCGTTCACCACGGACCTGCCGGTCAAGCACGACACCGCCGTGAGCCAGAACGTGCTCGCCAAGTTGCCGGGCACGAAGCACGCAGACGAGGTCGTGATGTTCGGCGCGCACTGGGACGCCTACGGCATCGGCGCGCCAGATGCGCAGGGGCGCACCATCCGCCCCGGCGCCAACGACGACGGTCTCGGCGTGGCGGGCGTCCTCGAACTCGCGCGCAACTTCGCCAAGGCCCCCCGCACCGACCGCAGCCTCGTCTTCGCGCTGTGGAGCGGCGAGGAGCGTGGGTTGCTCGGCTCGGAAACCTATGCGGTGAACCCGGTCTATCCGGCGGCGAAGACGGTCGCCAACCTGACGCTCGACATCCTCCAGACGGCTGGCCCCGCCAAGGACGTCATGCTCGTCGGCGCCGGGCAGAACAGCCTCGAGGACATGCTGGGCGATGCCGCCAAGGCGCAAGGCCGAGTCGTGACGCCCGAAGCGCTCCCCGAACGCGGGCTGTTCTACCGCGCCGACCATTTTTCGGTCGCGCGGCGCGGCGTGCCGACGCTGCTGCTGATGGCGATCAGCGGCGCGCCCGATCTGGTGACGGGCGGGCGGACCGCGGGGCAGGCTTGGCTCGACGGCTATATGAAATGCTATCACCAGACCTGCGACGCCTGGGGCGCCGACTGGGACCTGCGCGGCGCGGCGCAGGACGTGGACCTGTTCAAGACGATCGGCACGAAGCTGGCGAACAGCCGGTTGTGGCCCGAGTGGCGCGACGGTTCGGAGTTCAAGTCGGTGCGGGCTGAGACGGCAGGGGAGCGGAAGTAAGGCCAACCCTCACGCTCGGGACCACCCCGGCGAAGGCCCGGGCCCAGTTGGAAAGGCCGCAATAACGGACCGCGACGCCAGCCAAACCTCGTCCCTCAACTGGGCCCCGGCCTTCGCCGGGGTGCGGCAATTGAGAGGATAGCGCTTCTGTTTCTTGTTCCCCCGCGAAGGCGGAGGCCCAGGGGCCAAGCGTACCGCCCTTGGTTGAGTCTGGGCCCCCGCCTCCGCGGGGGAACAGCTAGGTTTGCAAGCGGACGCTACCCCGCCAAAGCCCGATCGCTCACAAACATATTCGTCGCCCGTTCATGCGCAAACGTGCTCGCCGGTCCATGTCCCGGAACAAAGCTCGTATCGCTCCCCAGCGGCCAAAGCTTCTCGACGATCGACTTCACCAGCGTCTCGTGATTCCCCCCAGGCATGTCCGATCGCCCGACCGACCCCTGAAACAGCACATCCCCCACCTGCGCGAACTTCGACGGCGCGTGGTGGAAGATCACATGACCTTCGGTATGCCCCGGCGTCTCGTACACATCGAGCACGAGGTCCCCGACCGACACCGTGTCGCCCTCGACCAGCCACCGGTCAGGCTCGAAATTGACTCCCGAAATCCCGTATTTCGGCCCATCCTGATCGAGCCGCTGCAACCAGAAGCGATCCGCCTCGTGCGGTCCCTCGATCGGCACGCCGAGATCGTTCGACAACCGCTTGGCGCCCCCCGCATGGTCGATATGCCCATGCGTCAGCAGGATCTTCTCGACCGTCACGCCCGCCTGTTCGACCGCCGCCATGATCCGCGGCAGGTCGCCGCCCGGATCGATCACCGCCGCCTTCATCGTCGCGGTGCACCAGATGATCGTGCAGTTCTGCTCGATCGGCGTGACGGGCACGATGCCAGCACGGAGCGGGGGCGCAGCGCGGAGGGGAGGATTTGTCATGGCCTCGAAATAGGATAGCGCGTCGGTAGGAGCAATCGCCGCTTGCGGTTTGCCCCGCGCTCCGTGCAACAGTCGCGACGATGTGGACCGCGCCCTTCGTTTTGCTCGATGACGCCCGCGAGGGGGGGGCGCCTGCACGATTGTACCGCGACCCGGTCCGGATCGTCCGCGCCGACACACTCGCCGAGGTCCGCCCCGCACTCGACGCACTCCGCGACGCTCGCGCGGCGGGCCTGCACGCTGCCGGCTACCTCACCTACGAAGCCGGCGCGGCACTCGCGTCGAAGCCCGTAGACGTCCGCACCGAAGGCCCGCTGCTCTGGTTCGGCCTGTTCGCCGACTACCAGACGATAGCGCCCGAAGACGTCGCCGCCTTCCTCCCAGACCCCGCCGGTGCCTGGACCAATACGCCCGAGCCGCTGATCGACCGCGACACCTACGACGCCAGCCTGTCGCGCGTGCTCGACCTGATCGCGGCGGGCGACATCTACCAGGCCAACCTCACCTTCGCCGCCACCGTCCCGTTCGTCGGCGACCCGCTCGCGCTCTATGCCCGGCTGCGGCGGCAGGCGAAGGCAGGCTATGGCGCGCTCATCGACACCAGCGAGACGCGCTTCCTGTCGCTCTCCCCCGAACTCTTCTTCGCGCTCGACGGCGACACGCTCACCTGCCGCCCGATGAAGGGCACCGCGCCGCGAGGCGACACGCCCGATGGCGACCGCGCGCTCGCCGAAACACTCGCGGCCGACCCCAAGCAGCGCGCCGAGAACCTCATGATCGTCGATCTGATGCGCAACGACCTGTCGCGCGTCGCGCGCCAGGTCGCGGTCCCCGACCTGTTCACCGTCGAGACCTATCCCACCGTCCACCAGATGACCTCGACCGTCACCGCGACGCTGAAACCCGGCTGCGACGCGGTCGACGTCCTGACCGCGCTATTCCCGTGCGGCTCGATCACCGGCGCGCCGAAGCAACGCGCGATGGAGGTCATCGCCGAGGTCGAGCACGCGCGCGTCCGCGGCATCTACACCGGTGCGATCGGGCGGTTCGATCCGAACGGCGACGCCATATTCAATGTCGCCATCCGCACGATCGCGATCGAAGACGGCGCGGCAACGATGAGTCTCGGCTCCGGCATCGTCGCCGACAGCGCAGCCGACGCGGAATGGGCGGAATGCCATGCCAAGGGCGCATTCGTCACCGCCGGCCAGCGCCGCTTCGACCTGATCGAGACGATGGCGTTCGATCCAGACGACGGACTGCCCCGCCTCGAAGCGCATCTCGCGCGGATGAAGGCGAGTGCGGAGGCCTTGGGCTTCACCTTCGACCGGCACACCGCGCGCAACGAACTCCAGGCCGCCACCTTCCGGTTGCGCGGACCCCGCCGCATCCGTCTGTTGCTCAGCCCGTCCGGCGCGATCGCGATCGAGGCGGCACCGCTCCCGCACTCGCCTGCGCAAGCAACCGTTGCGATCGTCCCGCTGCCCGTCGCCGCGACCGACTTTCGCCTCCGCCACAAGACGAGCGCCCGCGCCTTCTACGACGACGCGCGGAAAGCCGCCGGGACGTTCGAGGTATTGTTCGAGGACGCGGAAGGCTTCCTGACCGAAGGCAGCTTCACGTCGCTGTTCGTACAGCTTGGAGAAGCACTCGTCACGCCGCCGCTACGGCATGGCCTGCTCCCCGGGATATTGCGAGCCGACCTCCTCGAATCGGGCCGCGCAACCGAGGCGCCGCTGACCCGAGCCGACCTGACCGCCGGGTTCTTCATCGGAAATGCGGTCCGCGGGCTTATTCCCGCCATCGTTACGGTTGCGAATTCGACCAAGCGGAGCGTATAGCCCGCGCGAATTCCGCGGCGACGTTCGCGGACAACCGCAAAGGTTACACCATGCACGCATCCGCCGCGCTCGGCCGCATCAGCCCCTCGCCGACGCTCGCGATCACGTCGCGCGTTCTCGAACTGAAGCGCGCAGGCGTCGACGTGATCGGCCTCGGTGCGGGCGAACCCGATTTCGACACGCCGGACTTCGTCAAGGAAGCTGCAATCCAGGCGATCCGCGACGGCAAGACCAAGTACACCAACGTCGACGGCACGATCGAACTGAAGCAGGCGATCGTCGCGAAGTTCGCGCGCGACAACAACCTCACCTACACCACCGACCAGATCAGCGTGAACGTCGGCGGCAAGCACACCTTGTTCAACGCGATGGTCGCGACGATCGATCCGGGCGACGAGGTTGTCATCCCCGCGCCCTACTGGGTCAGCTATCCCGACGTCGTGCAGTTCGCGGGCGGCGTGCCGGTGATCGTCAAGGCGGGCCCCGAGGTCGGCTACAAGCTCGATCCCGCCGCGCTCGATGCGGCGATCACGCCGAAGACCAAGTGGGTGATCCTCAACTCGCCGTCGAACCCGACCGGGGCCGGCTACACGATCGACGAGCTGAAGGCGCTCGGCGCGGTGCTGGCGAAGCATCCGCACGTGTGGATCTTCGCCGACGATATGTACGAGCACATCGTCTATGACGGCTTCAAGTTCGCGACGATCGCCGAGGCGTGCCCCGAGCTGTTCGAGCGTACGTTGACCGTCAATGGCTGCTCGAAGGCGTATGCGATGACCGGCTGGCGGATCGGCTATGGCGCCGGCGCATCGTGGCTGATCAAGGCGATGGCCAAGCTCCAGTCGCAGTCGACCTCGAACCCGTGCTCGATCGCCCAAGCCGCCGCTGTCGCCGCCCTGAACGGCGACCAGTCGTTCCTCGCCGAGCGCAACACCGCGTTCCAGGGCCGGCGCGATCTAGTCGTCTCGATGCTGAACGCAATCGACGGCATGCACTGCCCGACGCCGGAGGGTGCGTTCTACGTCTACCCGTCGTTCGCCGAGCTCATCGGCAAGACCACGCCGAACGGCCGCCTGATCGACACCGACGAGGCGATGGTCGGCTATCTGCTCGACGACGCCAAGGTGGCCGTCGTGCAGGGCGCCGCGTTCGGCCTCAGCCCCGCGTTCCGGATCAGCTACGCCACCTCGGACGCGCTGCTCCGCGAAGCGTGCACGCGCATTCAGGCGGCCTGCGCCGCGCTGAATTAACGCCGGCAACAAGCGAGACACGCGGCGACATCTTCCGGCAACCCTGCCGGGCGATGCCTGCTGCACGATGAACGCATCGGCCACGGCGCGTTAATCGAGAGTTTCTAAAAACGACATTGTGGTTGGCCGGCATCGCTACGACATGCCGGTCCGTAACTGACGCTGACCTATCCGGTCGGCGCCATCACTGGGTTTCATTGGGATCGCATCATGCGCAGCATCGTAAAGTCGAGTTTCTTCTGGCAGTTCAGCGGCGGTTTTGTCCTCGGCGCCATCGGTTTGCTCGCGCTGCAGCCCGCCGAAGCCCGCCAGACCTTCGCCAGCCATTTCGAGCACAGCGCCTCCGCCACCGCGCGATAACCGCCACCTGATAACTGCGGCGACGGCCTAGCGAAGCGCAAGCGCAACCCCATGTATCAAAACATGGAAAAGCCGCTTCTCGCCACGCTCGCCGCCGTCGGTATCGCCGGTGCGTTTATTGCTACCGGCACTGCGCAAGGCGCCCGCGCCGTCGTAATCCCCGCCGTCAAGACCGACCTTCCCGCAGCGCCCGGTATCCAGACCGCAGTGCTCGCGGGCGGCTGCTTCTGGACGATGGAAGCGGTGTTCGAGCATGTGAAGGGCGTGAAGGCGGTCACGACCGGCTATGCCGGCGGCACCAAGGCGACCGCGACCTACGACCAGGTTTCTGCCGAGACGACCAAGCACGCCGAAGCGATCAAGATCGCCTATGACCCCCGTGTGGTAAGCTACGGCACGCTGCTCCGCGTCTATTTCTCGATCGCGCACGATCCGACGACGTTGAACCGCCAAGGCCCGGATAGCGGCACTAGCTATCGCTCGGGAATCTTCCCCCAGTCACCGGCGCAAGCACAGGTTGCCCGCGCGTACATCGCGCAACTCGGCGCGACGCATGCGTTCTCGGGGCCGATCGTGACGAAGCTGGAGACGGGGACGTTCTACCCGGCCGAGGCCTATCACCAGAATTTCTACGACCGGAACCCGACGCATCCGTACGTGGTGACGTGGGACAAGCCGAAGGTGGCCGCCTTCCGCGCGGCGTTCCCGACCATTTCTAGCTGAGGCTGCACCTTCACCACACTTCCACCCCGGCGAAGGCCGGGGCCCAATTGGAAAGGTTGCAGTAACGACGGACGAACCTTCGTTATACGCCGCCCGCAATTGGGCCCCGGCCTTCGCCGGGGTGGTGCTTATTTACCTAACTAGCGACAAGCGTCAGGCAGCAACGGGAAACCGCAGCATCCGGTTCGCCACCGGCACCATCGCCTCCGCTCCAACTCCAACCGCGCGAACGATCTCCGGATGGTCCACATCCAGCCCGCCAGTCAGCGACCCGAACGCGGGTAAAATCAGCTTCGTCGCCGTCGCCACGAAACACCGCCGCGCCACCTGCTTTCCGCGCACGCGCAGCCGAAGCTTCGGATGGAAATGCCCCGACAATTCCGGCCGCGTTTCCGCCCGGTCCGCTTCATGTCGCAGCACCAGCCCGTCGACGACCACCTCGTCCACGACTTCCCCGCCACACCGATCGAGGATCGCCGGATCGTGATTGCCCGTGATCCACGTCCAGCGCGTCCCGTCGGTCATCGCCCGCAGCATGTCCTGCGCGCGCTGCGGCAACCGCTCACACCCGTCGCTGTCATGGAAGCTGTCGCCGAGGCACCAGACTTCGCGCGCGCCGGTCGCGGCGACCAGCGCAGTGAGATCGGCCAGCGTCGCGATCGAATCATACGGCGGCAGCATCTGGCCGCGCTTGGCGAACCAACTCGCCTTCTCGAAATGCAGGTCGGCGACCAGCAGCGCACGCCGCTCCGGCCAGAACAGCGCGCCTTGCGCCAACGCCAGAAGCGCATGCCCGCCGAACGAAAAGGGAACCATCCGCCCGCCATGCCGCTCCCGCCGCACCGAATCAACCCGCCATCGCCCCGAACCGGCAGGACTTGCGCATGCCCCCAATCGGCGTAAAGCGCGCCGTCCCCTCAGGAGGAGCGCTCTTCGCGCCATGACGTCCGTCGCCGGAACACCCCAAACTGCCGCTGTACCGGAAACGCCTGGCGATCTGTCAGCGGCGCATCTGCATCCGCACCCCGCACTCGCCGCGCTGACCGTCGGCGCGATCGGCGTGGTGTTCGGCGATATCGGCACCAGCCCGCTCTACGCGTTCCGCGAGGCACTCGGCCAGACGTCCGCAGGCGGCATCGACCCGACCGAGATCCTCGGCGTGCTGAGCCTCGCGCTCTGGTCGCTGTTCCTCGTCGTGACCGTCAAATACGTCATCTTCCTGATGCGCGCCGACAACCAGGGCGAGGGCGGCGTACTCGCGCTGGCCGCGCTTGCCCGTCGTGCGCTCGGCATGCGGTCACGGATCGCGATCGTGCTCGGCGCGGCAGGAGCATCGCTGTTCTACGGCGATGCGATCATCACGCCGGCGCTGTCGGTGCTGTCCGCGATGGAGGGCCTGAGAACAATCCCGAGTGCGGCGCATATCTTCAACGAAGGCGTGGTGCGTGCGCTGACGATCGCCATCCTGATCGGGCTGTTCCTGATCCAGTCGCGCGGCACGGCGCAGGTATCGAAGCTGTTCGGCCCGGTCTGCATCCTCTGGTTCGTCGCGATCGGTGCGCTCGGCATCTGGCACATCGCCGACGAGCCCTCGATCGTCCGCGTGTTCCTGCCCACCTACGGCATCTCGTTCCTCGCCACGCACGGCGTCACCGGCCTGTTCGTGCTCGGCGCGGTGTTTCTGACCGTCACCGGCGCCGAGGCGCTGACCGCCGACATGGGCCATTTCGGCAAGCTGCCGATCCGCATCGGCTGGTTCTTCCTGGTCTTCCCGGCACTCGCGCTCAACTATCTCGGGCAGGGCGCGTTCGCGTTGTCGCGGCTCGAGGATGCGGCGGCGCGCGGCGTGCCGTTCGTCAACCAGGACTGGTTCTTCCTGATGGCGCCCGAATCGCTGCGCCCGGCGCTGATCATCCTCGCCGGGTTCGCGACGGTGATCGCCAGCCAGGCGGTCATCACCGGCGCGTTCTCGCTGACGCAGCAGGCGATCCAGCTCGGCCTGCTCCCGCGCCTGCGCATCCGCCAGACCTCGGCCGTGTTCGCCGGCCAGATCTACCTGCCCGCGATCAACTGGCTGCTGCTGATCGGCGTGCTGGTGCTGGTGATTCAGTTCAAGACGTCGTCGGCGATGGCCGCCGCGTACGGCATCGCGGTGACCGGCACGATGGTCGTCACGACCTTGCTCGCGTACATCGTCGTCCGGCACCGTTGGAACTGGTCACGCCCGCTCGCACTGACGGCGATCCTGCCGTTCCTGACGCTCGACCTGATCTTCTTCGGCGCCAACATCCTGCGCGTGATCGAGGGCGGCTGGGTGCCACTCGTCATCGCCGCCGCGATCGGGCTGATCATCTTCACCTGGGTGCGCGGCAAGAAGATCGTCAGCGCGTTCGAGAAGCGCCAGAGCATTCCGCTCAGCGATCTCGCCTCGGCACTGGAGAAGCGTCCGCCCGAGCGCGTGTCGGGGACGGCCGTGTTCCTGACCGGCAACCCGCACGCGACGCCGGGTGCGCTGCTGCATAATCTGAAGCACAACAAGGTGCTCCACGAGCGCAACCTGATCGTCAGCATCCGTACCGCGGACCGCCCGTTCGTCGACGAAGCGTCACGCGCGAAGGTGGAACGCGTCGACGAGAATTTCTCGATCGTCGTGCTGACCTACGGCTTCATGGAGTCCCCGGACGTGCCGCGCGATCTCGGCGTCGGCAACAAGACCGAACAGCTCGGGCTCGACCCGATGCGCACCTCGTTCTTCATCGGCCGCAACACGCTGAAACCCGACGCGGAAAAGGGCATGCCGCCCTGGCAGGACCGGATTTTCCTGTTCCTGCAAAGGAACGCCAGCGACCCCACCGACTTCCTGAAGATCCCCCCCGGCAAGGTGCTAGAACTAGGCGAACAGGTCACAGTGTAAGTCGAGCGCGGAGCGGACGGTTAGCGCGTACTCCCTCGCCCCTCCGGGGAGAGGGAAGGGGCCCGCGGCACTTGCCGTGGGAAGGGAGAGGGGTATTGTCGGGCACCGTCTCGAGCCCCAAGCCCCTCTCCCTTCCGTCGCCTAAGGCTCCTCCCTCCCTCTCCCCGGAGGGGCGAGGGACGTAGCGTTCACCCCGCAAACGCCTTTACCAGGTCAAAGAGGTAATCCCGACCATCATACAGTGAAGCCACCCGGATGCGCTCGTTGAGGCCATGAATCCCCCCCATGTCCTTGTCGATGAACACCCCCGGCGCCCCATAGACCGGGATCCCGATCGCTTCGAAGAAGATCCCGTCCGTCGCCCCCGTCGACATCAACGGCAGGATCGGCAGCCCCGGAAAGTGCTTCGCCGCCACCTTCGTCACCGGCCCCATGATCTTGGGATCCAACGTCGGGGGGATCGCGGTCGGCCGCACCGGCTGGTTCGCCGTCACCGTCACCTTCGCCCCCGCCAGTTCCTTCAGCTTGGCGAGCGTGCCCTCCACCGTCTCCCCCGGAAAGATCCGGCAGTTAATGTTCGCCGTCGCGCGCTGCGGCAATGCATTCTCCGCGTGACCCGCGCTCAGCAACGTCGCCACGCACGTCGTCCTGAGCGTCGAGTGCATCGCCTTATCACGACTGACGATCGCATCCGCAGCCTTGTCCTCCGGATTGGCGAGCAACCGCGTGATCGCATCCCCCATCTCGCCGGGCATCGCCTTCGCGCTCGCCGCGAAGAATGCCTTGGTCGTATCGGTAAACTTTACCGGAAACTCGTAGCCCTGCACCGCCTTCACGGCGTCGGCGAGCTCATAGATCGCGTTCTCGGGGATCGGCTGCGAGCTGTGCCCGCCCGGGTTGGTCGCCAGGAACGTGTAGTTCTGCGCGGCCTTCTCGCCGATCTGGATCGCGAGCAACTGGCGCTTGCCGTTATCGTCGAGCCGCCCGCCGCCACCCTCGTTTAGCGCGAACTCGGCCGCGATCAGGTCGGGCCTCGATTTCGCCAGATATTGCGCGCCGTTCCACGCGAACGTCGTTTCCTCACCGCAGGTCAGCGCGAGCTTGATCGTCCGCTTCGGCTTGTACCCGCTCGTCTTGAAGCGGATCATCGCGTCCGACCAGATCGCCGCCTGCGCCTTGTCGTCGACGGTACCGCGCGCGTAATAATAGCCGCCTTCCTCGATCAGCTTGAACGGATCGCGCACCCAATCCTCGCGCTTGGCCTCGACCACGTCGAGGTGCGCGAGCAGCAGCATCGGCTTGATCGACGCGTCCGAACCCTTCAGTACCGCGACCAGCCCGCCGTCCTTCGGGTGCTCGGGCACCGAGAAATAGGTGATGTCGGTATCCGCATAACCCGCGGTCTTCAGCCGTGAGCCAATCTGTGCCGCGGCCTGCGTGCAGCTGCCAGCGGACAGCGTCGTGTTGGTCTCGACCAGTTCCTTGTAGAGCCCGAGAAAAGCCTTCTGGTCGGGGCGCGACTGCGCCTGTGCCCCAACCGCCGTCGTCACGGGTGTGGTCAGAATCGCCGCCGTGAGTAGCCAACCAGTCGCGCGCATCGTCGTCCCCTTGTTCGTTTGCGGACGAAGAGTTGCAGCGAACGCACGCGGACGCAACCTCAGCGGCGCTGCTCTCCGCGACGACGCGTATCGCGCGGTAGCGTGAGCCGCACCTCGCGGTTGGCGAAGTCGATGTCGACGCGCCGAAACAATTGCAGCACGTCCATCCCCAGCAGCATCGCGGGCCGCTCGGCGAGGCCGAACAGCCGGAACGGCGGCGCGTCGACTGCCGTGAACGCCACGGGCAGGTCGCCGAGCGTGAGGCTGCCGATCGTCACGCGATCGATCGTCGTGTACTCCGCCATCACCGTCTCGCCGGTGACCCCGGTCAGCGATACCGGTTGCGACGTCCCCGCGCTGCCCAGCCCCTTGCGCGTCACCCGCCGGCGGAGCGCGCCGTTGGCCATGCTGATCGACGTACCGGTGTCGAGGATCACGCGGATGCGGATGCCGTTGCAATAGGCGTCGGTGACGACGAGCTGCCCGAACAGGCTGCGGGCCCTGATGACGATCTCGTCGGGGGCGGCGCGTTCGCGATTCTGGCGTTTGCGCGAGGGGGTGACGGTCATCGTCTTAGTGTCGAAGTCGATCGTCACCGCATGATCTTGCAATGTGTCGATCCCGAGCAGCCCCCGTGCGCCGAGGTTGATCGCGCTGATCGCCGGCGCCTCGATCGCCTTGCTGCCGATCACACTCACTTTCAGCGAGGGGATCATGACCGTGCCGATGCTGTCCGATCCGGTCATTCCGGTGACGCGGACGGTCCGGCCAGCCGCGAGGCCGAGCGTGGCGGCGAGTTCGCGCGCAATGACGGTACGCTGCGCGCCGGTATCGACGATGAAGGGGAAGGGGCCTGCGCCAGCGATCGTCACGGGGACGGTCATTCGGCTTTCTTCGTCGCCGAACAGGAGCGTCGCGGGGTCTGGTTCTGCGATTGATGCTGCGGCTGGAAGGGGTGCAGCATTTGGGCGTGAAGAAACTGCGTCCTGAGCGCTAGCTTGGGCGGCGATGACTAGCAGTAGCGGGGCTAGCCACTTGTGCATGCTGCAAATGCTGCGCCTGATTTCGCGCGCGTGCAACTACCGTAGTTAGGGACGAACGCTGCTACAAACGGCACCACCCCGGCGGAGGCCGGGGCCCAGTTGGAAAGGTGGCAATAACTGCAAGCTGCCCTTCGTTAGCAGCGTCCCCCAACTGGGCCCCGGCCTTCGCCGGGGGGGTGCTTTTAACGGGGGCAGACGCTGCGGCTAATCAGGCCGCATGGCGTCGGCGATCATCGCCTCCGCCTCGATCAGCAGCGCGTCGTCCGAGCTGTTCGTCGAGATCTTCTCGCGCCCGATCAGCGTCAGCACCGGCACCGCCAGCGGCGTCACGCGCTCCAGATCGACGTGCACCATCGTCGCCTCCGCGCGATCGAGCAGCGACGCCAGCCGCCCGACATCGGTCATCCGCGCCCGCGCGTCCGCCCACGCCGCCTCCAGCAACAAATGCGTCGGCTCGTACTTGCGCAGCACGTCGTAGATCAGGTCGGTCGAGAACGTCACCTGCTTGCCGGTCTTCCGCTTGCCGGGATGCTGGCGCTCGACCAGTCCGCCGATGACCGCAACCTCGCGAAACGCGCGCTTGAGCAGATGTGATTGCTGCACCCATTCGACGAACTCATGCTCGAGGATATCCGCCGAGAACAACGCCGCCGGATCGGTGATCTTCTCCAGCCCGTAGACCGCCAGCGCGTAATCATTGGCGACGAAGCCGAGCGGTTTCAGCCCCTGCGTCTCCATCCGCCGCGTGATCAGCATGCCGAGCGACTGGTGCGCGTTCCACCCCTCGAAGCTGTACGCGACCATGTAGTGCCGCCCCTCGCGCGGGAAGGTCTCGACCAGCAGCTGGCCGGGCTCGGGCATGACCGATCGATACGCCTGCATCTCCAGCCATTCGCGTACGTCGTCGGGGAAGCGCGCCCAGTCGCCTGGATGCGCAAGGAACCCGCGGACGCGGTCGGCGAGGTTGGTCGACAGCGGCATCCGGCTGCCGCCATAGGTCGGGATCCGCGCAGGCTTCGACGTCGCGCGCACGACCAGGTCCTCAAGGTCGATCTTCATCACCTCTAGGCTCAGCCCCGCGAAGAAGAACGTATCACCGTGGCTCAACTGCGCCGCGAACGCCTCCTCGACGCGCCCCAGCACGCGGCCATTGCCGAACCGCACGTTGAGCATCGTCGCCTCGACGATGATGCCTGCATTCAGCCGGTGCTGGCCGATGAATTTGGGGTGGCTGACGCGCCACGTCCCGTCCGCATCCTTCGTGAGCCGCTTGAACCGGTCATACGCCTTCAGCGAATAGCCGCCGTCGCTGATGAAGTGCAGCACGCGCTCGAACGTCTCCGTCGGCAGCGCGGAATAAGGGAGCGCGGAGCGGATTTCATCGAGCAACGCAGCTTCGCGGAACGGCGCTGCGCACGCGCACGCCATCACGTGCTGCGCCAGCACGTCGAGCGCACCGACGCGGAAGATATCCGCATCGAGCTCGCCCGCCTCGACCGCGTCGAGCGCCGCGCGCGCCTCCAGATATTCGAACCGATTGCCCGGCACGACGATCGCCTGCGACGATTCGTCGAGCCGGTGGTTGGCGCGGCCGATCCGCTGCAACAGCCGCGACGACCCTTTCGGCGCGCCCATCTGGATCACGCAATCGACATTGCCCCAGTCTACCCCCAGATCGAGGCTCGACGTCGCGACCAGCGCGCGCAGCTTCCCTTCGGCCATCGCGTTCTCGACCTTACGCCGCGCCTCCTTGGCCAGGCTGCCGTGATGGACGCCGATCGGGAGGTTCCCAGAGTTCACCTTCCACAGATCCTGAAAGATGAGTTCCGCCAGGCTGCGCGTGTTGCAGAACACGATCGAGGTCTCGTGCGCCTCGATCTCGGCCATCACCTGCGCGGCGGCATAGCGGCCCGAATGGCCCGACCACGGCACGCGGCCCTCGGGGAGCAGGATCGCGATGTTGGGCTCCGCACCCGCCTCGCCGCGGACCATCGCGACCTGGTCGATATCGCCATCGGGGGCGAGCCACGCGCGATAGCCATCGGCATCCGCGACCGTCGCCGACAGCGCAACGCGGCGCATCCCCGGCGAAATCTTCTGGAGCCGCGCCATGCAGAGCGAGAGCAGGTCGCCCCGCTTGCCGGTCGCGAAGGCATGGACCTCGTCGACGACGATCGTGCGGAGGTTCTCGAACATTGTGATGCTGTCCGGGTAGCTCAGCAATAGCGACAGAGACTCCGGGGTCGTCAGGAGAATCTGCGGCGGCTTGATCCGTTGCCGCGCTTTCCGGTCCGACGGCGTATCGCCGGTGCGCGTCTCGACGCGGATATCGACCCCCATCTCGTCGATCGGCGTCAGCAGGTTGCGCTGCACGTCGACCGCCAGCGCTTTCAGCGGCGAGACGTACAGCGTGTGGAGCCCGTTGGTCGGCGCCTCGATCAGCTCGGCAAGCGTCGGCAGGAACCCGGCAAGCGTCTTCCCCGCCCCGGTCGCCGCCACCAGCAGCGCATGATGCCCAGCACGGCCTTCCGCCAGCATCTCCAGCTGATGCCGACGCGGCCGCCACCCGCGCGACGCGAACCAGTTTTCGAGGGGAGGGGGGAGGTCGCTCACGGCCTGTTCACGCATCATCGTCATATGGGGGCGTTGCGCCGCACCGCTATGGACGCGGCGCAAACGGCCGGCACACTGCCAAGCCTCTCTATATGAAAGACGATCGGTGACGCTTCTTCGCTTCTTGCTGCCACTGCCACTGCTCGCTTTTCTCCCCTTCGCCAATGCCAGTGCGGCGACCAAGTCCTTCCTCGGGGCCGGCGGCATGGTCCGGCTGTCCTACCCGTCGGCGCTCACCCCGACGCGCAACTTCGCCGGCCGCGCCCTGATGAACGCCGGTTGGCGTCAGATCTGGGACGGCAGCCCGGTCGGTCGCGGCGTCGGCATCGTCCGCTTCTGGCAGGTCGCCAAGCCGAGCGACGGCCAAGGCCAGGTCACAGAAATGGTGCAGGTCGGTTTCAGCCGCAGCGCCGCGGTCGTTGCGACCTGCGGCACCGCGGGGCTGAAGTCGGGAAGCGGTCGGCGCCTGCCCAACCGGATGCTCGGCGGTCACCGCTGGACGGTATATGCCAACGGCGACGCGGGCATGAGCCAACAGGTCAACGCAACGAACCTGCGCACCGTCGTCGACGGCACCTGCTACGCGATCGACCGCGTCACCTACGCGGTCAAGGCGGCGGCAGCGCCGGCACGCAACGCGCCGACCCAGGCGGTAGCCGCGGCCCAGATGGACGCGATCGTCGCGACGATTAAAATAGGCCGTCGCCGCTGACCCGACGCCCGTCGCTGGGATCCGAAACCGGCGGCATTCCGAAGGTACTTCCGCTTCGGAACACGGGAGCAAGCTCGGGGGCTCGTACCGTCTAGCGGTCGAGCCGATCGCCGATCTTCGCGCGATTGCTGCTCCAATACAGGTACATAGCGCGGCCGATGATCGTCGTCGTCGGCACCATCCCGACGCCCTGTTGCTCGAGCGGCACGCGACTGTCGGCCGAGCGATCGCGATTGTCGCCGAGCACGAAGACATGGCCCGGCGGGACGGTGACCTCGCGCGTGTCGTCGAACAGCGACGTATCCGTGTCGAGTATGCGATGGCTGGAGCGCTCGCCCGGCAGGCGTTCCGTCAGGATCGTTGCAGGATGTCGGCCTTCGATATCGTCGACCATCACCCTGCCTTCGGTGTGCTGCGCGACCGGGACCCCATTCACGATCGGCAGGCCAGCGCGCATCGCGATCCTGTCGCCCGCAATCGCCGCGATCCGACTGACCCGGACGCTGTCGGCCGCCTGGAAGACGATCACGTCGCCGCGTTTCGGTGGCCCACGCCAGCGCATGTCGACGACGAACTTATCACCGCTGCCGATCGTCGGCGCCATGCTGTCGGACGGTGCGAAGAACGGCTTGTAGAAATGGTGCATCATCGGCGGCACGCGTTCCCAAAGGCCCAGCACGACCACGGCGATCAGCGCCAGCGCATACCAGCGCGACCACCAACGCGTGGGACCGCGAAGCCTGCTCTTGCGCCATGTGAGCATGATCGGCACGACGTAAACGGCACCGAACAACGCGATGACCAGCACCAGCGCCGCTACCGCGACACCGTAACCTGAGATGGGAAGGTGCCCCAACCCGAACGTCACAAGTGCGGCGAGTGCGAACTGCGCCATGAAAGTCAGCGCGGCCCCGTGCCGATCGCCGACGCGGATCAGCCCAAGTCCGGGCAGGATCAGGTTGAGCGCGGCGACGCCTACCCGTGCTGGCACGCTTCGCTGGTCGACCGGGTCTTCTATCGTATCGTTCATGCGACATCCCCCCGGTGAGCGCGCGCATCGTACCGGACACTGGGCGCAAGACAATGCTGGCACCGCGGACCCGGTTCACGCGTAGTACTGGCATGGCAAAACTCGGCGACTGGCTCGAACCGCATCCGCACGGCATCCTCGTCAAGCCGATCGACGCCTGGATCGACCCCTCGATCCCGACAGCCAAGGCACTCGTTACGCACGGCCATGCCGATCATGCCCGCGGTGGCCACGAAGCCGTCTGGGCCACGCCCGAGACGCTTGCGATCATGGATGCGCGCTACGGCCCACAAGCCGGCAACCCGGTCGCGTATGGTGAGACCATCCGGATAGGGGAAGTCGACATCGGCTTCGTCCCCGCCGGCCACGTGCTCGGCTCCGCGCAGATCGTGCTCGATTATCGCGGCGAGCGGATCGTCGTCTCGGGCGATTACAAGCGCCGCGCGGACCCGACCTGCACCCCGTTCGAGCCCGTCAAATGCGACGTCTTCATCACCGAGGCGACGTTCGGCCTGCCGGTCTTCCGCCACCCCGACACCGGCGACGAGATCGACAAGCTGATCGCCGCGCTTCACGCCAACCCCGACCGTTGCGTAGTCGTCGGCGCTTATGCGCTCGGCAAGGCGCAGCGCGTGATCGCCGAACTGCGCGAGCGCGACCATGAGGCACCGATCTACATCCACGGCGCGCTTCAACGCCTTTGCGACCTGTATGCCGAGCACGGAGTAAGGCTCGGCGAACTGCTCCCGGTGGCAGACGCGAAGAAGGCGGACATGGCAGGACACGTCGTGATGTGCCCGCCCGGCGCGCTCAACGATCGCTGGTCGCGGCGGCTGCCCGATCCGATCACCGCGATGGCCAGCGGCTGGATGCGGGTGAGGGGGAGGGCGCGCCAGAAGAACGTCGAACTCCCGCTGATCCTCAGCGATCACGCCGACTGGGACGAACTCACCACCACGCTGACCGAGATCGCCCCAAAGGAGGTCTGGGTCACGCACGGCCGCGAGGACGCGCTGGTTCACTGGTGCATGACCCGCCAAATCAAGGCACGTGCACTCGCACTTGTGGGGTTCGAGGACGAGGACGACTGAGCACTTGCGCTTTGTGGAAGTCCCGGCAGGATAGGGCATCGCTTCTGTCGCAAGGATATTTCGTGGCCCGTTCGACCAAGTTCGCCGCTCTGTTGCTGCTCGCGCTTTCCACCACCGCCATCGCGCAGGACGCGCCGAAGAAGGACAAGTCGGAGAGCAACGCCGATCGGATGAAGGCCGCGGCGGAGGCGGACTACGCCAACGCTCCCATCGCCGAGCAGGAGGTCAAGTCGAAGGGGCGCGTCACCGTCGGCGGCAAGTCGCTTGGCTATACCGCCACCGTCGGCACGCTGACGCTGCGCGATACCGAGGGCAAGCCTACCGCCAGCCTCTTCTATACCGGTTATACGCTCGACGGCGTGAAGCCCGGCACCAAGCGTCCGGTGACCTTCTTCTACAATGGCGGGCCGGGGTCGCCCAGTTTCTGGCTGCACATGGGCTCGTTCGCACCGGTCCGCCTGCGCACCGCCAACCCCGAATATATCAAGCCCGCGCCCTATGATTTCGGGCCCAATCCCGACACCTTGCTCGACAAGACCGACATGGTGTTCATCGACGCGGTCGGCACCGGCTATTCGCGGCCGTTGGGCGATACCAAGCCGTCCGCGTTCTATGGCGTCGATGAGGATGCCGACGCGTTCGCCAAGGGCATCCTGCGCTACGCCACCAAATACGGTCGCTGGAACAGCCCGAAATTCCTGTTCGGCGAAAGCTACGGCACCACCCGCTCGGGCGCGCTCGCCTACCAGTTGCAGGATCGCGGGATGGCGCTCAACGGCGTCGTGCTGCTGTCGTCGATCATGAATTATGGATACCGCCAGCCTGGGCTCGACGAAATCTACCTCAACTATCTGCCGAGCTATGCGGCGAGTGCCTGGTATCACAACCGTCTGCAGAACCGTCCCGCCGACGTCGCGACCATAGTCGCGGAGGCGCGTGCATTCGCGACCGGACCGTACGCGGCGGCGCTGTCAAAGGGGCAGACGATCTCGGATGCGGAGCGCGACGCGGTCGCCACCCGGATGAGCCAGTTGATCGGCATCTCGCCCGATTTCATAAAGCGCGCCAACCTCCGCATTGATCTCGCCCGCTTCCAGAAGGAGCTGTTGCGCGACCAACGTCTCACGCTCGGCCGGTTCGATTCGCGCTACACCGGCGTCGACAGCGACGCGGCGGGCGAGCGGCCGGAGACCGACGCGTCGGACACCGCGATCGCCGGCGCGTTCATCGCCACGTTCAACGATTACGTGACGCACACGCTCGGCTACAAGACCGAAATGCCGTACCGCCTCAGCGCGCGCGATGCACCCGGCTGGACGTGGAACTGGAAACACGACGCGCCGGGGCGCGGCGGTCAGTCGCAGAACAACCCCAATACCGCAGTCGATCTAGCAGCGGCGATGCGCGAGAACCCGTATCTCAACGTGCTGTCGATGAACGGCTATTACGACATGGCGACGCCGTTCTTCGGGACGGAGAACGATCTCGGGCACATGATGCTCGACCCGTCACGGCAGCGGAACTTGGCGTATCGCTATTATCCCGCCGGGCACATGACGTATCTGAACCCGGAGGCGCTGCACCAGATGAAGGCGGACCTGGCGCGCTGGTATGATCAGGCGGTCGGCGAGGCACGCAGCGCAACGCCACCGGGTGGCGCAAGCGTGTCGGGGGCGGGGGACTCGGGGCAGGTTCCGAACTAATTATCGCATCGACTGTGAAATCCTCCCCCTGGCGGGGGAGGATCGCAGGGACGGGAGCCTACCGAACCCCCTCCAGCGCCTTCGCCCGGCGGCGTTGCACCGAGCTTCCGATCCCCAGCGCCTCGCGGTACTTCGCGACCGTCCGCCGCGCGATGTCGAAGCCCTTCGCATTGAGCAGGTCGACCAGTGTATCATCCGACAGGATCTTCGCACCCTCGGTATCGATCAACGCCCGAATCGCCGACTTCACCGCCTGCGCCGACACCGCCTCGCCGCCGTCCGCGGACTGGATCGCGCTCGTGAAGAAGTATTTCAGCTCGTACAGCCCGCGCGCGCACGACACGTATTTGTTGCTCGTCACGCGGCTGACGGTCGATTCGTGCATCTCGATCGCGTCCGCCACCTGGCGCAGCGTCAGGGGGCGCAAGTGCGCGACGCCCTTCAGGAAGAACGCCTCCTGCTGCTTCACGATCTCGGTCGCGACCTTGATGATCGTCCGCTGGCGCTGGTCGAGCGCCTTCACCAGCCAGTTCGCGCTCGCGAGGCAATCACTCAGCCAAGCCTTCGACGCCTTGTCCTGCTGCCCGCCCGACAATTCGGTGTAATAGCTGCGATTCACCAGCACACGCGGCAGGGTGGTGGCGTTGATCTCGATCGCCCAGCCGGCCTTGGTCCGCGCGACGAACAGGTCCGGCGTCACCGACTGCGCCGGTTCGCCCCCGTATCGGCACCCCGGCTTCGGATCATAACCGCGCAGTTCGCGGATCATGTCGGCCATGTCCTCGTCGTCGACATCGCACATCCGCTTCAACCGCGTCAGTTCGCCGCGCGCAAGCAGGTCGAGGTTGTCGATCAACCGCGCCATGCACGGATCGTAACGGTCCGCCTCCTTCGCCTGCAACGCGAGGCATTCCGACAGATCGCGCGCGCCGACGCCCGTCGGATCGAACGTCTGGATCGTCGCCAGCACGGCTTCGACACGGACCAGCGGGACGCCGAGCCGGTTGGCGATGTCGAGCAGCGACGCGGTGAGATAGCCCGCCTCGTCGATCTGGTCGATCAGGTGCGCGGCGATGAACGCGTCGTCGTGGGGGATTGCGGGGCCTGCCTGTGCGAGCAGATGATCCGCGAGGCTGAGGCTGGTATCCGCGAACGCGTCGAGATCGGGGCCGTCCTCGCCGCCCGCACCGCCCGCGCTCGCGCCGGTCATCGACAGCGCACCGTCCATCCCGCTGCCGCCGTCGGCGACGCTGTCCTGCTGGTGGCTTTCGGTGGCGTAGTCGACGTCGAGCGTCGGTTCGTCGCCGCTGCCGGTGCCCGCGACCAGTTCGTCGGCGGCGACGCGTTCGTCGCGGACTTCGGGGACGGGTTCGCGGTCGGGTGCGTCGTGATCTTCGGCGGCGCTGGCTTCGAGCAACGGGTTGCGCTCGACTTCCTCGGCGATGAACCCCTCGATCTCGAGGTTCGACAGCGCCAGCAGCTTGATCGCCTGCTGGAGCTGCGGGGTCATCACCAGCGACTGCGACTGGCGGATGTCCAGGCGAGGGGCGAGGCTCACTAAATCCTCCCCTGCAAGGGGAGGTGGCGGCGCAAAGCGTCGACGGAGGGGGCTCGCGTCAGACGCTGCGTTTGCGGGAAGCCCCCTCCACCAGCTTTGCTGGTCCCCCTCCCCGTGCCGGGGAGGAATGGATGTGCCAGCCTGTTCATAACTCTAAAGCGAGAAGCCTTCGCCGAGGTACAGGCGCCGGACGTTCGCATCCGCGACCAGTTCCTCGGGTGAGCCGGAGAACAGCACGCGGCCGTCGTAGATGATGTACGCGCGATCGACGATCTCCAGCGTCTCGCGGACGTTGTGGTCGGTGATCAGCACGCCGATATCGCGTCGCTTCAGATCCTTCACCAGATCGCGAATGTCGGCGATCGAGATCGGATCGATGCCCGCGAACGGCTCGTCGAGCAGCATGATCGACGGATCCGCCGCCAGCGCGCGCGCGATTTCCGCACGCCGCCGCTCGCCACCCGACAGCGCCATCGCCGGTGCCGCGCGGAGGCGGGTCAGCCCGAACTCCTCGAGCAGCGTATCGAGTTTCCGCTGCCGCGCCGCCTTGTCGGGCTCGGACAACTCCAGCACCGTCAGGATGTTCTTCTCGATCGTCAGCCCGCGGAAGATCGACGTTTCCTGCGGCAGATAGCCCAGGCCGAGGATCGCGCGCCGGTACATTGGCAGCTTCGTGATGTCCTCGCCGTCGAGCATGATGCGGCCCGAATCCGGCTTCACCAGCCCCATCACCGAGTAGAAGCACGTGGTCTTGCCAGCGCCGTTTGGCCCGAGCAGCCCGACGACTTCGCCGCGCCCGACCGACACCGACACGTCGGTCAGCACGACGCGCTTGTCGTAGGACTTCGCGATCGAGACGACCTGAAGCCCGTTGTTCACCGGAGGCTCGGAAATCGGGGCGACGTCCTCGATCGGGGGCAGCGTGGTGGCGTCCATGGGATCAGGCCCTCGCAATAATCAGTCGCCGAACACTCGGCATGAATGGTGCCGCCGAACGCTCGGCAGACGGTTGGCAGGAAACATGCAGGAGCGCGCCGTTTGAGGGAAGCCCTCGCGACATGCTCACATGCTCAGTTGCGCTTGGGGACCGAGAACGTGCCGGTCACGCGACCGCCGGTTTGGGTCACAGTGCCACCGCTCGTCGCCGATCCGCCCGCGCTGCCGCCAGCGACCGACGAGCCGTCGATGACCGAACGCCCGGTGTCGAGGTTCATCGTCAGGCGCCCGCCGTTCACGGTGTTGCCCGCCTGTGTCAGCGTCACCGCGCCGAGCATCGTGATGACGCGGCGGTTGAGGTCGTAGATCGCATACTGGCTTCTGGCCGTCTGGTCGGGCCGCTTGACGATCACGCCGCCCGACGCGTCGAGCCGCGACACCTGCGGGTTCCCGCCGATAACCTGGCCGGTGTAGGCGACCGTCATTCGCGCCGAGTTCAGCGTCATCTCGGCCTGCTTGACCGCGACGTTGCCCGACAGGATCGCGCGGTTCGCCTTGTCCTGCAATTCGATATGGTCCGCGCCGAAATCGATCGGGGCGTTGGAGTTATGCGATTGCTGCGCGACCGCAGTCGTGGAGAGCAAAAGGCCAGACAAGCCGGCAAGGATGTGGGGAGCGCGCATGCCGGCTATTTCGGCCCTCTGGGGATGATCCGCAAGCGCGCATTGCCATCGAGCGTCACGGTGCGCTCTTCCAGGTTCGCGCGCAGCTTGTTCGCGCTGAACGTGCCCTGCTGGACGGTGCCAGTCGCCGCCCCGCCGCTTTCAAGCGTGCGCGCCTTCATGTCGATCGTCGCGTTGGTGGTCTTCAGGTCGTACCCACCCGCCGCGGTGGCATTCAGCGGGCCGAACAGCTGCACCTTCTCGGTGTCCATGTCGTAGCGACCAGTGTTCGCCTTGATGTTGGCGGGGCCGTCGGTCAGCTGGATCTGTGCGGCGAGCTGGTTGAGCTGGACGATCGGCTCGGCCGAGCTCTTCTGGATCGCCGAGGCCGCGTCGAGCGTGAACGCTTGGCCCTTCGTGTCCTCACCGCGATAGCGCGCGATCTGCGTCTTCATCCGCTCCTGCGCGACGTCGACCTTGTTCTTGTCGAGCAGGAACGACACGTCCCCCCCCGCGGTCAGCGGTGCCATCACCAGGAACGCCGCCAGCACGCCGATCGCGGTCGGCAGGCCGACGCGGGCGATAGCCACGAACCGATCGTGGCTGCCACCGGGCGCGGCCCAGTCCTGTCGCGCGCTACGGACGCGACGGGCGACGGGTGAGGGGGGCGGAACGTCCATCAAGCGTGTGCGAAAATGTCGATTTCGGGCCAGCCGGCGATATCGAGCGCGGCACGAGTCGGCAGGAAGTCGAAGCAGGCCTGCGCGAGCTCCATCCGGCCTTCGCGAATCAATCGCTTGTCGAGTTCGGTCCTCAGCCGGTGGAGAAAGCGGACGTCCGACGCCGCGTAATCCTTCTGCGCCTCGGACAGTTCGGGGCTGCCCCAGTCGGACGACTGCTGCTGCTTCGAGATGTCCTGGCCGAGCAGTTCGCGGACGATTTCCTTGAGACCGTGACGATCGGTGTAGGTCCGCACCAGCCGCGATGCGATCTTGGTGCAATATACCGGTGCCGCGACCACCCCGAGATAATATTGGACCGCCGCGATATCGAACCGGCCGAAATGATAGAGCTTCACGCGCGCCGGATCGGCCAGCAGGGCCTTCAGGTTCGGTGCGTCGTAGCCGGCACCTGCGGCGAATCGGACGAGGTGCTCGTCGGGGCCGCCATCGGAAAGCTGGACGAGGCACAACCGGTCGCGGGGCGTGATCAGCCCCATCGTCTCGGTATCGACGGCGATCGCGGCGCCGGCCGCGAACAGGTCGGCGGGAATGTCGCCTTCGTGGAGATGAACTGTCATGCGCCGGCCGTAGCCGCCCGAAGCTTAACGCTCAATGCCTCTATATGCGTCACCGATCTAAATCAGGCGACAAGAAGGCTTTGCGATCGTTGATGCGACGAGTCGTGGCTGGCGCGCGACACTTGCGCCAGTATCGATCCAAATCGAGCGCCCTCGGATCAGAATCTATTCGCGACGGCTTGTATTTTGCGCTAAGGGTCGCTTCAAGGCGCAAAAGGTTTCGCGCTGGAAAACCTGCGTTCGTCGTCCGGCACAAGGGTTTTGAGAAATTTGCGGGCGAACCGGGAAGACGAACAGAGCTTATGGGTTTCGATAAAGGTGGCCGCGGGAACCGTGGCGGGCGTGGCCGCGACAAGCGCGACAGCTTCGGCGGCGGCGACAACGAGTTCGGCGGCGGTAGCAGCTTTGGCGGTGGCGGCGATCGGTTCGGCGGCGGCGGCGGTAGCAGCTATGGCGGCGGCGGTGGCTCGAGCTACGGTGGCGGCGGTGGCAGCAGCTACGGCGGCGGCAGCAGCTTCGGTGGCGGCAGCGGCGGCGGCGGCGGTGGTTACCGCGGCGGCGGCGGTGGCGGCGGCTTCTCGGGTGGCGGCGGCGGCGGCGGTGGTCGCGGCATGCCTCCCCAGGTCGTCGGCGAAGGCACTGGCGTCGTAAAGTTCTTCAACGCGCAGAAGGGCTTCGGCTTCGTCGTTCGCGATGACGGCGGCGAGGACGTTTTCGTTCACATCAGCGCCGTCGAGCAGGCCGGCATGGTCGCTCTCGCCGAGGGTCAGCCGCTTGGCTTTACGCTCGTCGACCGCGGTGGCCGTATCTCGGCAACCGACCTGAAGATCGACGGCGAGCCCATGGCCGTCACCGATCGCGGCCCGCCGCGTGACCGTGATGCCGGCCCGGGCGCGCCCCGTGGTGGCGATCGTGACCGTGACGGTGGTGCAGGTGGCGCACAGCGTCAGCTCACCGGCGAGAAGGCGACCGGTACGGTCAAGTTCTTCAACGCGATGAAGGGCTTCGGCTTCATCCAGCGCGACGACGGACAGCCTGACGCATTCGTCCACATCTCGGCCGTTGAGCGCGCCGGCATGTCGACGCTGAACGAGGGCGACAAGCTTGAGTTCGAGCTTGAGGTTGATCGTCGCGGCAAGTACGCAGCAGTGAACCTGAGCGCAGGCGGCTGATTCAGCTGACTGATCGTACCGTGTTCGGTAGGATAATGATTGCGGCCGGTCTCGCTTTGGTGGGGCCGGCCGTTCTCGTTTCATCGGCTTCGCTGTCGTCGGTGGCACAGGCCGGGCAGGGTGCTGTCCCGACTCCCCGTGAGCCGACTCGCGTGCCGGTGTTCTTGGCAACGATCGTCGCGCGCTATCCGCACGACCGCACCGCGTTCACCGAGGGGCTGCTCTGGCACGACGGCGCGCTCTACGAGAGCACCGGCCAGGAGCGGCAATCCGACGTCCGCCGCGTGTCGCTCAAGGACGGCAAGATCCTGGCGAAGGCGCGAATCGATCCGGCACAGTTCGGCGAAGGCCTTGCGCTGTGGAAGGACCAGCTCGTCAGCCTCACCTGGCACGACGGCATCGCGCATCGCTGGGATGTCCGCACGCTCAAGCCCAAGGAACAGAACCGCTACACCGGCGAAGGCTGGGGGCTGACCAGCGACGGCGTCTCGCTGCTCCAGTCCGATGGCAGCCCCGACATCATCGTCCGCGATCCGCTGACGCTGGCCGAACGCAAGCGCGTTGCGGTGACGATCGACGGCCGCCCGTTACGCGACATCAACGAACTCGAATATGTCCACGGCGCGCTGCTCGCCAACGTCTGGCACACCGGCTTCCTCGTCCGCATCGATCCCGCGTCCGGCAAGGTGACCGCGGTCATCGACCTCCGCCCGCTGGTCGCCGAGGTGGCTGCGACCGACCCGGAGGCGGTCCTCAACGGCATAGCCTGGGACGCGAAGGCCGACCGACTGTTCGTGACGGGCAAATATTGGCCGACGCTGTTCGAGATCAAGATTGCCGCGAAGCCGCAATAGTCGGCGAGCGAGTCCGGGCCACCGACACCGCACCCCGACTTGTTCTCCCGCGAAGGCGGGAGCCCAGTCTGGACTCCCGCCTTCGCGGGAGAACAAGGATACAGGGAATGTCCCTGCGGGATATGGCGACTCACCGCATGCCCGCCCCAACTCATCGTGCGTCGCACCCGTCACCCGTCACCCCGGCGAAAGCTGGGGTACCCCGGTTTGGCGGGAGCCATGCCTCACACGATGAGATCCCAGCCTTTGTTGGGATGACGGTTGGTCGGTTGGTCGGTTTGAATGGTTGGGGAAGGGGAAGCTCAGGGCAGCGTCAGGACCTAGGCCGGAAGTCGTGCCGAGGTCACAACTTCACCTATCGCCCAGCCCTAGAACCCATGCCCGGCACTCGGCCCCACCGATCTGATCGCGGCCAGCACATGGCGCAGCAGGCCATCCGCATCGTGACGGATGTTATGCCCCCCGGGCATCCCGACCTTGCGCGCGTTCGCCGTCGCCAGCAGCGGACACAAGCTATCCGTTTCCTCCAGCCCATAGATGCAGGTGAGGGGCGCCCATGTCAGCCGGTTCGCCGTCGTCGCGCCCATGCTGTCGGGCGTGCCATGATCGTAGAGCAGGCTCGACGGATCCGCGCGATAGAACACCGTGTTCCCCGGCAGTATCAGCACGATCGCAGCAACGCGTGGCCGCAAGTCCGCTGGTAGGTTGGCTAAACCGGTCTGGACAATATCCGCGCCGTAGGACTGCCCCATCACCACGATCCGCTTTGCCCCGGTCCGCGCCAGCGCGACCTGCACGCCGTGCGCGATGATCGCATCGAGTTCCTGACGCGTGACACGATGCGCAAACAAGGCAGGTGTGGTGATACCGACCACGGGGATGCCGTGCTCGGTCAGCCCCCGCGAGGTCGACGCGCCGAGCAGGAAGCGCAGCCCCATGTCGCCCGAAAAGTTCACCACCGCGATCGGTGGTGGTCCCGAAGTCTGGACGCCGATCGCCGGATACACATGCACCGGATCACGGTCGAAATAGCCGGCGAGGTAGACGAACAGCACGACGATCGCGGATATTATGCCAGTCACCCACGCGCCGCGCCGCCAGCGTCGTGCCGCTGCCGTGCGAGAATGTTTCGTAACTGTCACCGGATCATCCTGACTCGTACCAAGACCGGGGCAATACCCCGCACGGCCGCGCACTTCCATGACGCGCCGATTACGTAATCATTCGCTTGAGCGTCTCGATCCGGTCCGCCTCCGCCGCAGGCTTGTCCGTCCGAATCCGCGCGATCCGCGGGAAACGCATCGCCACCCCTGATTTGTGCCGCTTCGAGTCGTGTAGCGAATCGAACGCGATCTCCAGCACCAGCGTCTTCTCGACTTCGCGCACGGGTCCGAACCGGTTCTGCGTATGGTTGCGCACGAAGCTGTCGAGCATTTTGAGCTCTTCGTCGGTAATCCCCGAATAGGCTTTCCCGACGGGGAGCAGTTCGCCCTCTTCGGTCCAGCAGCCGAAGGTATAGTCCGAATAATAGGACGATCGCCGCCCCGACCCACGCTGCGCGTACATCATCACGCAGTCGGCGGTCAGCGGATCACGCTTCCATTTATACCAGAGCCCGGCTCGGCGCCCGCCGACATACGGCGAATCCCGGCGCTTGAGCATCACCCCTTCGATCGCGGCGTCGCGCGAAGTCGCACGGATCGCCTCCAGCGCGGTGAAGTCGTCCGCCTCGATCACGACGCTCAGATCGAACCGTTCGGAGTCGAGTTGCAGCACGAACGCCTCCAACCGCTTCCGCCGCTCGGTCCAGGGTAGCGAACGCAAATCCTCGTCGCCATCGATCAGCAGATCATAGAGCCGCACGAACGCCGGATAGTCCGCCAGCATCTTCGCCGACACGGTCTTGCGGCCCAGCCTCTGCTGCAACGCGTTGAAGCTCGCCGCCCCGCCGCCATCCTCCAGCGTCCCGCCCTGATGCTCACCCTTTACCAGCAGTTCGCCATCGACCGTTCCCGGAGTCTGGAACGCGGCGGCAATCTCGGGAAAGCTGCCCGTCACGTCGTCGCCGGTCCGGCTGTAAAGCCGTGTCTCTCCCGCGACGTGGACGATCTGCACCCGGATGCCGTCCCATTTCCACTCCGCAGCATAGTCGGCGAGGTCGACGCGGAGGTCTTCAAGCCCGTGCGCCAGCATGAACGGACGGAACACGGGCACGTCGGCGGGCGTAGGCTGCGCGCCCGTGCCCTCCGCCCAGGCGAACAGGCTCGCATACGGCGCATCGAGCCCGTGCCACACCTCCTCGACCGCATCGACATCGAGCCCGAACGCATCCGCCAGCGCAGTCTTCGCCAACCGCGCCGACACCCCGATCCGCAACGCGCCCGTCGCCATCTTGAGCAACGCGAACCGCTCCTCGGCATCGGATCGGTCGAGCATGTCCGCCAGCGCACCCGGCGCATCGGCCCGTGACAATGCCGCCAGCCGCTCGACGACGTCGGTGATCGACAAGGGGGTGGGGTCGACCGGAACCGTCGGCTCGGGCCAGAGCAGCGCAACCGTCTCCGCGGTATCGCCGACATAATCGCGGCTCATCCGGAACAGCACCGGATCGACGCGTTCCTCAATCAACCCACGGATCACCGCCGACTTGACGCCCTTGAGATCGAGATCGCCGGTCAGTGCCGCCATCGCCCAGCCACGGTCCGGGTCGGGCGTCGCGCGCAGGTAATCCGCGATCAGCTTCAACTTGGCGTTACGCGACCGGGTGTAGGTGAGCGAGTCGAGCAGGGCGGCAAAAGCATGCATCGTGGAAGAACGCTCCTGCCGCGCGAAGGGATGCAGAACAGGTCCTACACCGCTCGCTCCATTCTCAATCCTCCCCCTTGCGGGGGACGATTTCGGATCCAGACGCGAAACGACCGCCGCCGGAAGGTCCGACGACGGTCGTTGTCATGCGATCGGATCGCCAGCGTCAGTCGACCGCGTTCTTGATGCCCTTGCCGGCAAGCAGGCCGAGCACGAGGAAGATCACGAACAGCGCGATCGCGATAAAGAACAGGATCTTGGCGATACCGATGAACGCCCCGCCGATGCCGCCGAAGCCGAGCAGCGCGAGAACTGCGCCGATGACGAGAAAGGTAATTGCAAGCTTCAACATATCGGCCTCCTGTTTGGTAAGGTCGCTCAACCGGCTTGGCGTGCGATTTGTTCCTCGGGCGTAACGATCAGGCCTTGCGGCTCGCCTCGAACAGGAACCACGCACGCTCCTCGGCGTGATCCGTCCACTCATCCACAATCCCACTCGTCGCGTTGTCCTTGGCGGCGTCGGCGGCGTCCTTGACGATGCGGAACTGCTCGACGAGCTTCAGATTGTCCTCGCGCAGTTCGGCGAGCATCTCGGTCGGGCCGACGAACGCCATGTCGTTGTCGGCGATCGTCTGGTGGCGCGAGATGTCGCCGATCGAGCGCAGCGTGGTGTTACCGGTCTTGCGCACGCGCTCGGCGATCGCGTCGGTCACGCCGATGATCTGTGCAGACTGGTCGTCGAGCAGCAGGTGATAGTCGCGGAAATGCGGCCCCGACATGTGCCAGTGGAAATTCTTGGTCTTGAGGTACAGCGCGTAGCAATCGGCGAGCGCGGCGTTCAGCGCGTCGGCGACCGACTTGGTGCTGTTGCTCGGCAGGTCGGTCGGCGTGTCGAGGGCGGGGTTGATGTCGGCCATGTCTAGCTCCCGTTGGAAAGTCGTCGCGTGAACGATCCGAACGCACACTTGCTCCCGGCCGTCAGACCAAGCGTAGTGCGCCAAGCGCCAGGACGATACCGAAGATCAGGAACACGGTGCCGATGGCGATGCGGAGCGGCTTGAGCGGAAGTTTCAGCCACGCGGCCTCGCCCATCAGTGCGGCGGGGACGATCACGACCAGCGAGCCGATCGTTGCGCCGATCGCGGCGAGCGCGGGGACGGGCGTCCGCGCGGCGAGCGTCAGGACGATAAACTGAACGCCGTCGCCAAAGGCGAGGATGAACAGACCGAGCGCGGTGGTGGCGATCGCGCCGATCTTCCAGCGGTCGAGCCGGTCGGGTGCCTTGGCCGGGAAGAACGATCCGCCGGCCTGCAACAGCAGTGCTAGCGCGAGCATCAGTTGTTGCGCATTGGGGGCGAGCTTCGGCCCGATCACCGCACCGAGCGCCGCCGCCAAGCCACTCGCCGCGAGTAACGCCAACGCCGCCATCGCGATCACCAGTCCCGGCTTGGCGTACCGGTCCGACAGGATCGCCGCGAGCCACGCCGTTCGATCGCCGACCTGCGCCAGCGCGGCCGCGACGAGCGCCGCCATCAAGGCGTCCATGGATTATCCCGCAAGACGCACCGAACACGCCGCGGCGAACGCGTGGCACGCCTGAACGTCCTGCCGCTCGCACCCGACCGCATCGCGGAGGATCGACAGCCAGCCATGCACCAGTGCACCATGCTCGCCGCGTGAGAGCGCCGAGTCGACGAAATGCGCGACGGTGACCGCGGGGTTGAGGCCGTTGGTATGCGCGATCACGCGGATCGCATCGATCTCAGTGGCGATGTCGCAGGGGCGGGAATAGGGCGCTCGGACATCGATCGCCGCGATTCGCGCGGCGAGATCGGCCTTCACCGCGATCATGTCGTCAATTCGAACCAGCGCCTGCCCCACGATCCCACTCCTGTCTTTATCTGATGATATGATGCGCTTGTGGTAGTGAATAGCGGGTTAAATGACGGGTCTCGGCATGCAGCGACAGGGTAAAGCTTGACTTCGCTCCCCACGTCCGCCATGCGCCGCCCCTGATGGAGCGGCGGCGTCAGTTCGCCGCTTTCGCATTTTCAAGCCATAGGAATTGGGCTCATGGCCAAGCCGACCACCGTAAAGATCAAGCTGCTCAGCACCGCTGACACCGGCTTCTTCTACGTCACCAAGAAGAATCCGCGTACCAAGACGGAGAAGCTCTCCTTCTCGAAGTACGATCCCGTCGTGCGCAAGCATGTCGAGTTCAAGGAAGCCAAGATCAAGTAATCCGGCCGGCGGTGCGAACCGCCGTCTGATTGCTAAGATCCGGAAAGCCGCGGGGTAGCCCCTCGCGGCTTTTGGCGTTTGTGAACCACCTTCCGTTCGTCCCTCCCCCTTCCGTTTGCCCCCTCTCCCGTTCGTCCTGAGTAGCCATCGAGTAGTCGCCGTAGGCGGCGTATCGAGATGGCGTATCGAAGGACAGGTTGGCACGCGGAACCCATGCTTCGATACGAGCCCTCGATACGCTCCTTACGGAGCTACTCGGTCTCTACTCAGCACGAACGGGGGTGGGGGTTCGGGTAGGCAGCGAATTTCAGGTGGAAGCGACGGGCAGGCGGAGCTGACGGATGGATATCCGCGCGCTCCCACCTCAGATCAGCGCCCCGACCGCGTCCATGAACCGCGCCAGGCTGATCGGCTTGGACACATACGAGTCCGCCCCGGCCGCCCGGATCCGCTCCTCGTCCTCGCGTCCGGCATACGCGGTCACCGCCATCACGGGAATCGCGCGCAGATCATCGTCCGCCTTCAGTTCGAGGATGATCTCGTAGCCGGTGACGTGCGGCATCTGGATGTCCATGATGATCAGGTCGGGCACGAATTCCCGAGCGCGCGTAACGGCTTCGCGGCCGTCGCGCACGGGTTCGACGGCAAACTGATGCGCGCGCAGCAGGTCGCAGAATAATTTGAGGTTGAGTTCGTTGTCCTCGACAACGAGCACCTTCTTTGTCACCGCCGCACCTTATCCGGAAAGAAGGCACGATAGGCAATGCGCGACCGCGATTCAAACGAAGACGCCGAAGCGCTCGCCCTGCGCGCGCTGGTATGGACCTTGGTCGAGCCCGATCGCGCGATGCGACTGCTGTCCGTGACGGGCCTCGACCCGAGCGATCTGCGCGCGCGGGCAAGCGACCCGGCAGTGTTGTCGGCCGCGCTGGGCTTCCTCGAAAACCACGAGCCCGACCTGATCGCCTGCGCCGAATCGCTTGGCGTGAAGCCCGAGGCACTGGTCCGCGCGCACGCCAAGCTGGACCAGGGGGAGTTCGACGCATGAGGCCGCTGCTGATCAGCGATTGCGACGAAGTGCTGCTGCACATGGTCAAGCATTTCGGCGTCTGGCTCGACGAGCGCCACGACATCGACTTTGCGATCCAGCACGGTGATTTCTCGACCGCGATGACCCGCCGCGATGGCGGCCCGCCGCCCTCGCGCGAGGACATGTGGGCGATGCTCGGCGAGTTCTTCCCCGGCGAGATGCACCGCCAGACGCTGGTACCGCATGCGGTCGAGGCGCTGGAGCGGCTGGCCCAGGTGGCGGACATCGTCATCCTCACCAACCTCCAAGACGAATGCCGCCAGCCGCGGATCGAACAGCTCGCCAAGTTCGGTATCGAGCATCGCGTCGAGTGCAACCAGGGCGGCAAGGGTACGCCGGTATCGCGGCTGGTCGCGGAATATGGGTCGCCGGTGACGGTGTTCGTCGACGATCTCGCGGTGCATCATGAGTCGGTCGCCAAGCACGCCCCGGGGGTGCACCGGCTGCACATGGTCTCCGAGCCGACGCTGGCAGTGAGCGTGCCGAAGGCGCCCGAGGCGCACGCGCGGATCGACGACTGGCGCGAGGCCGCGGATTGGATTTCCGCACGGTTCAAGGCGGGTGTGCCGGCGGACGCCTGACTTCTGCTCCCTCGCGAACGCGGGGGCCCAGGAGCCAAGAACTTCGTCGTCGGTAACCCTGGGCTGCCGCCTTCACGGGAGAACAGTTGCGGCAGTGAAGCAAACTTTTACGCCTCATCCGTCATCCTCGCGGAGGCGGGGACCCATATGGGCAATCGTCGCGATTATGTCCGCTAGCCAGTATGGGTTCCCGCCTTCGCGGGAATGACAGTTGGGGACTGGCAAGTTGTGGACGGAAACGTTGCGGCGTCCCCCCCCTTGACCCATCCCCCACCGCTGTGGTGATACCTCCGCCATGACCGATCGTATCGACCGCAAGCTCGAAGAGCTGGGCCTCACCCTCCCGCAGGCTGCCGCACCCGTGGCGTCCTACGTCCCGACCGTGCTGGCGAACGGCATGCTCCACATCTCGGGCCAGTTGCCGTTCAAGGACGGCGCGCTGGTCACCGGTCGCGTCGGCGACGGCGTGTCGCTCGAAGACGCGCAGGAGGCGGCCAAGCTGTGCGGACTGATGCTCGTCGCCCAGATGAAAGCAGCGCTCGGCACGCTCGGTCGGGTCGAGCGGATCGTGAAGCTTGGCGTGTTCGTCAACTCGACCGGCGATTTCACCGACCAGGCCAAGGTTGCCAACGGCGCATCGGACCTGATGGTCGCGCTGTTCGGTGATGCCGGCAAGCATGCGCGCGCGGCAGTCGGCGTTCCCGTCCTCCCGCTCGGCGCCGCTGTCGAGGTCGACGCGATCGTTCAAGTTTCCGCCTAACACTTGTTCTCCCGCGAAAGCGGGAGCCCAGGGTTACCAAGCGCAGCCCATAGCGCAGCCCATGTGGTCCTGGGCTCCCGCCTTCGCGCGAGAACAGCGTATGGGACGGACGGCTGTTTTCATTCGAGATAAGCGGACGCGCCCTTTGCTATCGGCACCCCGCTACCCCAAATGTCGCGGATGAACGCCGTCACAGCCCGCATCGCCCAAGGCGTCACCTCGATCACGGCCGCGGACTGGGAGGCATGCTCCGGCACCGCTAACCCGTTCGTCGGCCACGCCTTCCTCTCCGCGCTCGAAGCGTCGAAGAGCGTCGGCGGCCGATCCGGCTGGCAGGCGCTGCCGGTGGTGGTCGACGGCCCCGACGGCAGGCCCGCCGCCATCGCACCCGCCTACGCCAAGAGCCACAGCCAGGGCGAATACGTCTTCGACCAAGGCTGGGCCGACGCGTGGGAGCGGGCAGGGGGGCAATATTACCCAAAGCTCCAGATCGCCGCGCCCTTCAGCCCGGTGCCGGGCCCGCGCCTGCTGCTCCGCGACCGCGACCAAGCCCCCGCGCTGATCGCCGCGCTGGAGGCGGTGACCGACCAGAGCGGGCTATCCTCCGCGCACGCCACCTTCATCGACCCCGACGAAGTCGCGCTCTTTAAGGCCGCCGGCTGGCTAATCCGCCAAGGCACGCAGTTCCACTGGAAGAACGACGGGTACGCCAGCTTCGACGACTTCCTCGCCGTGCTCGCCAGTCGCAAGCGCAAGGCGATCCGCAAGGAACGTGCTGCCGCCGTCGAAGGGCTGACGATCCGCCACCTTATCGGCGCCGAAATCACGCCCGATCATTGGGACGCGTTCTGGGTGTTCTACCAGGACACCGGTAGCCGCAAATGGGGCCAGCCCTACCTGACGCGCGCGTTTTTCGACCAGATCGGCAGGACGATGGGCGACCGCGTGCTCCTCATCCTCGCAGAGCGTGATGGCGTACCGATCGCCGGTGCGCTCAACCTGATCGGCGACGACACGCTCTACGGCCGTTATTGGGGCGCGACGGAGGAGGTGCCGTTCCTCCATTTCGAACTCTGCTATTACCAGGCGATCGACGCCGCCATCGCGCGGGGCTTGAAGACGGTCGAGGCCGGCGCACAGGGCGAACACAAGCTCGCGCGCGGCTATGCCCCGGTCGCGACCTATTCGGCGCACTACATCCCCGACCCGAACTTCCGCCGCGCGATCGCCGACTATCTGCTCCGCGAGCGCGAAGCCGTCGCCGAACAGCAGGAGTATCTCGGCGAGCTTACTCCGTTCCGGCGGGGCGAGCAGCAGCAACCCGGTTGACGCGGTACAACAGGCTGGTGCCATCGCGCCGGATCAGCGTCAGGTCGCGGACCAGTTTCGAATCGAACTTCGGCGGGTGGATCAGCCAGACATAATCGAACGCATCGCGCGGGAATTTCTGCAGCGCGACGCCGATCGGCCGCCAGAACTGGCCACGACACTTGATGTCGCTGACGATCTCAGACGGATCGTGCGCAAAGCCCTTCGCCGCCGGATACTGCGTCGTCATCAGCTGCGCGCCCGCCATCGACCACTGATCGTTGGTGAACGCCAGCCGCCGCTCCAGTAGCAGCGCGGGCACATGCTCGAGACGCGAATACGCCCAGTCGTCGCGACACCGTCGCCCGACGAACGACACGACGCGAGACCGCTCTGGCACCGTATCGATCGCCGCGATCGCCTGATCGTAGCTGCGATCGTACATCAGGTAACTGACCGTCGTCCCCGCCAGCCGTACGCCGAAGAACGCAAAGCCCAGCACCGCAAGTACAGCCGCGCCGCGCAGCGACAGGCCATGCCGCGGCCGCAGCGCAATCACCGCGATCCCGAGCATGAACGGCGCGAGCCGCATGTCGGCATAGGCCGAGCCGAACACGATCCGCGGCAGCAGCACGTAGACGATCGCCAGGAACAGCGCCGACAGGCTCAGGTTGCGCGAATATTCGATGGTCTGGTCGCGCACGCCGCGGAACAGGATCACGAACAGCACCGTGACCGACGCGATGTCGAACGTCATCCAGCGATCGCGCAGGACCATCGTGATCCAGTTCATCTTCCAGCGCCAGTTGAACCAGTCCTGCGTCTTGCCGCCGACATGATCACCCGAGCGCCAGACGATCATCATCACCATCGGCAGCGCCAGCGGCAGGCAGTTCAGCCCGGCCTGGATGCACGCCTTGAACCAGCCATGCGCCCAGCTTTTGGGATCGCTGTCGCGGCGGATGTCGTGCTGGCGGATCAGCTCGGCGGAGAAGGCGAGCACGCCCAGCACGCCCCAGCCGAACGTATGGCACAGCCACAACAGGCACGAGACGGGGACGAAGATGAGGGTCCGCAGCCGCCGCCGGTCGAGCCGCCCCATCCTTAGCCACAGCGCGAACAGGTTGAGCGCGAGCGCCATGCCGAGCGCGAAATTCACGAATCCGAACTGGAACGGATAGCTGTAGGCGAGCGGGAGCGCGAACAGCGCGGTCGCGGGGATTCGCCCATGCACCTCGCGCGCGATCCACAGCAGCCCGGTCACTGTCAGCGCCGGGATCGCCATCACGATCAGCTTCACCGCCAGCTGCAAGCCGAAGATCGGCGCGAGCGGCACGATCAGCAGGTCGATGCCGAGGTTGCCGATCATCTGCCAGCGGAAGTTATACCACTGATTCAACCAGGGATTGTCGGCGATCGCCAGCTGGACGCGGTACCGGCCCATATGCCCGGGCAGGTCGACCAGCGGCGGTATTTCCGGCCACAGCAACGGTATGATCGATGCGATCGCAACCGCGGCAACGAATGCGCGCGTCTGCCACCAATGCAGCTTTTCCCCCTGAGTAATCATATCGTCGAACCCTAGGGGCGGGTGGGCGCACTAGACAAGTGCGCGCACGACGAGTTGACGATCTTGGCCGCAAACTTCGGCATCGAACAGCTGTTCAACGGGGGACGAATTACTGGTCTCGCCGCCCCAGCAAGCGCAGCCGCAGCGCGTTCAGCTTGATAAAGCCGGCCGCATCGCGCTGGTCATAGGCGCCCTGATCGTCCTCGAACGTCACGACCTTCTCCGAATACAGTGAATTCGGCGACTTGCGGCCTACCACGTACACGCCACCCTTGTAGAGCTTCAGGCGAACGGTGCCCGATACCTTCTCCTGGCTGTGGTCGATCGCCGCCTGGAGCATCTCGCGCTCCGGCGAGAACCAGAAGCCGTTGTAGATCAGCTCGGCATAACGCGGTGCC
Organism: Sphingomonas faeni; assembly: GCF_003053745.1. Lineage (GTDB taxonomy): Bacteria > Pseudomonadota > Alphaproteobacteria > Sphingomonadales > Sphingomonadaceae > Sphingomonas > Sphingomonas faeni. The sequence goes on from NZ_QAYE01000009.1 coordinate 211,789, forward strand.
AGCTCGTCCTTCAGATGCGCGGCGCCGCGGTCGAGCGTCAGCTGCTCGATGCCGCGGTGCGCCAAGTGATAGATCGTGCCACCGGGGGTCTCGTACATGCCGCGGCTCTTCATGCCGACGAAGCGGTTCTCGACGAGGTCGAGACGGCCGATGCCGTGGCGGCGGCCATAGTCGTTGAGCGTCGACAGCAGAGTGGCGGGGCTCATGCCCTCGCCGTTGATCGCGACGCCGTCGCCGCGCTCGAAATCGATCGTGATGTACTCGGGGACGTCGGGCGCGTCCTCGGGGTTCACCGTGCGCGAGTAGACATAGTCGGGGACCTCGTCCCACGGGTTCTCGAGCACAAGGCCTTCGCTCGATGTGTGCAGCATGTTCGCATCGGTCGAGAACGGCGCCTGACCGCGCTTGTCCTTGCTCACCGGGATCTGGTGCTGCTCGGCGAACTCGATCAGGCGCGTGCGGCTTGTCAGGTCCCATTCGCGCCACGGCGCGATGACCTTGATGTCGGGCGACAGCGCGTAATAGCCGAGCTCGAAGCGGACCTGGTCGTTGCCCTTGCCGGTCGCGCCGTGGCTGACCGCGTCGGCGCCGACCATCTTGGCGATCTCGATCTGGCGCTTGGCGATCAGCGGCCGCGCGATCGACGTGCCGAGCAGGTACAGCCCCTCGTACAGCGCGTTCGAGCGCATCATCGGGAACACGTAATCCCGCACGAACTCCTCGCGCAGGTCGTCGACGAAGATGTGCTCGGGCTTCACGCCCATCATCTCGGCCTTGGCGCGCGCCGGCTCGAGTTCTTCGCCCTGGCCGAGATCGGCGGTGAAGGTCACGACTTCGCAGTTATACGTCTGCTGGAGCCATTTCAGGATCACGCTCGTGTCCAGGCCACCGGAATAGGCGAGCACGACGCGGTTGATCTGATCGGTCACGGGCAGAATCCTTCGGGAATTTCCAATGCCCGCGCCCCTATGCGTTGAGGGCGCGGCATGCAACCGCGCGCGTTAATGGCGCGTACAACCGAACCGGTCTATTCGCGCCGCAAATCCTCTGGAGTTTACCCACCGTGCTACGCCAAAGCCTCACCCTTCTCGTCCTCGCCGGCCTCGCGACTCCGGCGCTCGCGCAGGAAACCCGCGCGTCCGCCTCGGCCAAGTTCAAGACCGAGTTCGCGGCGTCGGATACCGACAAGGACGGCGTGCTCACGCGCGCCGAAGTGCAGGCGCGGATCGGCAACATGAAGGTCGGCGGGCAGGGCCGTCCGGATCCGGTCCACGCCAAGCGTCTCGCCGACCTGTGGTTCACCAGCGCGGACAAGAACAAGGACGGCAAGGTCACGCAGGCCGAAGCCCAGGCGCTGCTCGCGGCGACCTTCGCGAAGTACGACGCGAACAAGGACGGCAAGATCGGCGGCGACGAGCGCGCCGCGGCGAAGGCCGACGTGCAGGGCCCGCGCTGAGCCCCAACTCTTCTTCGTCATCCCCGCGGAGGCGGGGACCCATATTGGCTGAAGTGTGCGGTTCTATCTCCGAGGCTAGCCAGTATGGGTTCCCGCCTTCGCGGGAATGACGGAGCGAACGGGCGGGCGTCAGCCCTCGCGCAAAGCCCGCTCACCCTCGAGCATGTAATCCCGCGTCAGCGGCAGCGTCATGCGGCTCTTCGACAGCTGGATCTGGTAATTGACCATCCCCCCGGTCCGGAACGCCGCCGCAGCCCCCGCCAGATAGAACGTCCACATCCGGTAGAACCGCTCGTCGTACAGCGCGACGATCGCGTCCTTCGCGGCCACGGTCCGATCATACCAGAGGTCGATCGTCAGCGCGTAATGCACGCGCAGCACCTCGATATCGGTCGGGAACATCCGCAGTCCCTCATACCCCTTCACGATCTCCGACAGGGCAGGGTTGTACCCGCCCGGGAAGATATACTTGGTCGTGAAGGTGTCGGTGACGCCCGGACCGCCCATCCGGCCGATCGTGTGGAGCAGCATCACGCCGTCGTCGGTCAGCAGGTCGCGGCACTTGCGGAAGAACGCCTTGTAGTGCGCGGGGCCGACATGCTCGAACATCCCGACCGAGACGATCCGGTCGAAACTGCCCGTCAGCGCGCGGTAGTCGATCAGCTCGAACTTCACCTTGTCAGCGACGCCGGCTTCCTCGGCACGGCGGCGGGCGACCTTCAACTGCTCCTCGGACAGCGTTACGCCCAGCACCTCGGCGCCGGTCTTCGCATGCAGGTACAGCGCCATGCCGCCCCAGCCGCAGCCGATGTCGAGCACGCGCATCCCCGGCTGGATCGCGAGCTTGGCAGCAATGTGCGCCTTCTTGTCGTCCTGCGCCTGCTCCAGGCTGTTGCCCGCGTCGGTGAAGTACGCGCAGGAATATTGCCGGTCCGCGTCGAGGAACAGGTCGTACAACCGATCCGACAGATCATAGTGATGCGCGACGTTCTTCTTCGACCGGCGCGCCATGTTCACGCGATCAACGCGGTGGACGACCTTGTCGAGCAGCTTGATCGGTAGTGAGGGATTGAGCCCACCGCCACGCTCCCACGGGCTGTTGCCCTTGAGCAGGTTGACCAGGTCCCGAATGTCGCCGCGTTCGATCACGAGGCGCCCATCCATGAACGCCTCCGCCGCGCCGAGCGCCGGGTGGCGGACGATCGCGCCCTCGACGCCGGGCTGGGTCAGCCGGATCGTGACCGGGTTATAGGCGGCATCGGGCTTGCCGAAATGCTTGGTGGTGCCGTCCGCGTGGATGAGCGTGAGTTCGCCGGTTTTAACCTGCCGAGCCAGGAAACGATCGAATAGGGCCATGTCGCGTTAGCTAATGACTGGTACGGAATTCCGCTACCCCTCGGGGCGGCTCAGATCCCCGCGTACCAGTCGTAATCGACGTTATCTTCCCAATACCCCCCCTTGCCCTTGCCGATCCCAGCGAGACTGGCCACCGCTTCGATCGCCATGACGTATTTGGCGTGCTTGTAGCCGAGCTGCCGCTCGACTCGCAGCCGGACGGGGGCACCGTGTGCGACGTCGAGCACCTGATCGTTCAACGCCCAAGCGAGGATCGTCTGCGGATGGAACGCATCGACCAGATCGACAGACTCGTAATAATTCGCGCCACCGAACAGGTCGGCGCAGGTGAACACGATGTAGCGCGCGGACTTCTGCAACCCGGCGGCGGTCAGCAGCGCGCCGAGCTTCGGCCCCTGCCATTTGCCGATCGCGCTCCAGCCCTCGACGCAATCATGCCGCGTGATCTGCGCACGCGACGGCATCTGGCGGAGTTGCGGGAGCGACACCGACAGCGGCCGATCGACCAGCCCGCCGACCTTGAGCCGGTAATCCGCGAAATTGTTGGCGACCATCGCGGTATACTCCGCGGTGCCCGGATTGCTCGTGCCGTTCGAGCGGAAGATCGGCGACATCTGCGCAGGGCTGAACTCGGGCGCCAGCGCGTTGCGGTTGGTCAGCGCGCGTTGCAACCCGCGGTTCATGTCCTCGCCCATGAACAGGATCTTCCGCGCCTCCGGGTTCGCGGCGATCTTGTCGCAGCCCGCCAGCAGCGCGCCTGCACCGATGCTCGCACCCATGACGAGCGAGCGGCGGGTGATCAGCGAGCTCATGCGACGTCCTCCGACGTGTGGGCGGGAACCTTCCAGCGCCCGGTACTCATCGACCTCACCTCGTTCCATGTCCCCGCCAGGATCACCAGCGCCAGATGCGCGATGATGAACAGCACCAGCCCGGTGGCAGCGATGAAGTGGATCGATCGCGCCGACTGCCGCCCGCCGAACACCTCGAGCAGCCACGGCCATGCCGCGTCCATCCCCGGCGACATCGTCAGCCCGGTCAGGATCATCACCGGGATCAGGACGAAGATCGTTACGACATACGAGAGCTTCTGAAGGATGTTGTACGCGCCCGGCTTCTTGGGGTCGTGAAAGCGGAACGCGAGATGCTCCTTCACGTCATGCACCACTTCGCGCGGCGACAGCTCGGCGGCCCGCACGCGGAGATCACGCTGGAAATGTTTGTTGATCAGGCTGACGATCATGAACCCGAGCAGCGCAAAAGCGAGCACCAGCGCGAACAGCAGGTGCCAGCGCCGCGACAGCGCCAGATTATAGCCCGCCGGGATCGTCAGCAGATTGAGCAGCGACACCAGCCAGCTCGGCCATTGGTCGAGCGTTGTCCACGCGGTATCGAAGTTCGCGCCGTATCGTCCCCAATACAGCCGCGGATGCGCCTTTAGGATGCCGATGCCGCTGCCGATCATGATGAACATCGTCACCACCGTCACCCAGTGCCAGACGCGCGTCGCCATCCGGTGGCGCTTGATGACAATCGGGGCAGTGGGATCGTTCATGCTCGACCTTCGCTATAGGCAGTCAGACCGTGACCTAGCAGGAATACATGTATGACCGAATGGCATTCTTACGAGCCCATAAACGGCCATCGCCTGCCGCACGATCCCCTCAACGCGATCGTCGCGCCGCGTCCGATCGGCTGGGTCAGCACGATGTCCGCAGACGGCGTGCCGAACCTCGCGCCGTACAGTTTCTTCAACCTGTTCAACTACGCCCCGCCGATCATCGGCTTCTCGTCGATGGGCTGGAAAGATAGCGTCGCCAATATCGAGGCGACCGGCGAGTTTGTCTGGAACCTCGTCACGCGCGATCTCGGCGAGGCGATGAACACGACGGCTGCGAACGTCGCCGCCGATGTCGACGAGTTCGCGCTCGCCGGACTGGAGATGGCCGCCTCGACGAAGGTCAAGCCGGCGCGGGTCGCCGCTTCGCGCGCGCAGTTCGAGTGCAAGCTCACGCAGCTGATCCGTCTTGAGACCAAGGAAGGCCGCGAGCTCGACCAGTGGCTGGTGCTCGGCGAGGCGGTCGCGATCCACATCGACTCCGCAATGCTGGAGGACGGTGTCTACCAGACCGCCCGCGCGAACCCGATCCTGCGCGGTGGCGGCCCCGCGGATTACTTTGCGATCACGGAGGATTCCTTGTTCAAGATGCGGCGGCCGGGCTGATAGAGGCGTATGTTGCGGCGCAGCATGTAGCGCCTCACCGACTTACGAAAGCGATACCCCATGAAACCTGTCGATACGCGCATGGCGCTGCTCGCGCTCGCCGTCGGCGGATTCGCGATCGGCACCACCGAGTTCGCGGCGATGAGCCTGTTGCCGCAGTTCGCGCGGGGACTGGGCATCGACGAGCCGACCGCGGGGCATGTCATCAGTGCCTATGCGCTCGGCGTGGTCGTGGGTGCGCCGACGATCGCAGTGCTGGCGGCAAAGATCGAGCGGCGGGTGCTGCTGATTGGGTTGATGACGTTTCTCGGGATCGCCAACGGCCTGTCCGCGCTCGCGCCGACCTATCACCTGATGCTGCTCGCCCGGTTCCTGAGTGGCCTGCCGCATGGCGCGTATTTCGGGGTCGGATCGCTGGTCGCGGCGTCGATGGTGCCGCGTGAGAAGCGGTCGCGGGCGGTGTCGCGGATGATGCTCGGACTGACGATCGCGACGATCGCGGGCGTGCCGCTGGCGAATGGCATCGGGCAGTGGTTCGGCTGGCGCTGGGGGTTCGGGATCGTCGCGATCATCGCGGCCGCGACGGTGGCGATGTTGTTTCGGTTCGCGCCGGTCCTTCGCCCTGCCAAGGATGCGAGCCCGCTCGGGGAACTGGCGGCGCTACGCAACGGGCAGGTGTGGCTGACGCTTGCCATCGGTGCGGTCGGGTTTGGCGGGATTTTCTGCGTCTACACCTATCTCGCCTCGACCTTGACCGAGGTCACGGGGGTGTCGTCCGCGTTCACACCGGTCGCGTTCGCGTTGTTCGGCATCGGGATGACGATCGGCACGTTGGTCTGCGCCAAGGCTGCGGACGTGGCGCTGATGCCGGCGGCGGGGATTACCTTGCTGTTCGGGGCAGGGGCGCTCGCGCTTTACGCGCCGGCGACGCCGCATCTTTGGGCGATGTTGCCAGTGATGGTGTTGATCGGCTGCGGGGGCGGTCTCTCGACGATCCTGCAGACGCGGCTGATGGACGTTGCGGAGGAGGCGCAGACCTTGGCCGCGGCGCTCAATCACTCCGCGTTCAATACGGCCAATGCGCTTGGGCCTTGGCTTGGTGGGCTGGCGATTGCGGGGGGGTATGGGTTGCCATCGACCGGCTGGGTCGGGACCGCGCTGGCGCTTGGCGGGTTTGCGATCTGGGCTGTGTCCTGGGGACTGGATCGCAAGCGGGTTTAAATGATGACCCGCTAACTATTGTCCTCCCGCGAAGGCGGGAGTCCAGTGTTACAGGCGGTGGCGCTGGTGGCTCCTGGACCCCCGCCTTCGCGGGGGAACGGTTGTAGCGGGCGCCCGGGTTATCCTAACCACTACCACCCCGGCGAAGGCCGGGGCCCAATTGGGGGACGGTGCTAACTAAGGACAGCGCTCCGTTACTGCAGCCTTGCCAATTGGGCCCCGGCCTTCGCCGGGGTGGTGCTCTTCAGTTCGTGTGATGTTCGTGGGTGCGGAGAGGGGCCATTCGGCAAGTCCGTCAGCCCCGACCGATCACCGCGCGATGTCGCGCTTGGCGAGCTGCTTGTTCAGCCCCAGTGCGATCAGCGTGAACACCGCGCCCGAGAACAGATACGCGCCGCTCGCTGCCAGACCCAGCTTGCTCGTCAGCAGCAGCGCTGCCAGCGGTGCGAACCCGGCACCGAACAGCCACGCCAGATCGGTCGTCAGCGCCGACCCCGTATAGCGATGCTGCGGCGACAGGCTCGAGGCGATCGCGCCCGAGGACTGGCCGAACGACAGGCCGAACAGCAGGAAGCCGATGCCCATGAACAGGCGCTCGCCGATCTCGCCTCCGTCGAGCAGCGACGGTGCGGCGATCGCGAACAGGGCGATCAGCACTGCGATCGTGCCCAGCATCGTGCGGCGTCCGAACCGGTCTGCGAGCAGCCCCGACACCAGCATCGCGCCGATCCCGATGATCGCGCCGATCACCTCGACCACGAGGAAGCGACCAGCCGATTCACGCGTGAACAGCACGACCCACGACAGCGGGAACACCGTGACCATGTGGAATAGCGCGAAGCTCGCCAGCGGCACGAACGATCCCAGCCAGATCGCCTTCCACTGCGACTGCACGGTCTCGACGACCGGTGCAGGCTCGAGCTCGCGCTTGGCGTACATCTCTTCGAACTCGGGCGTCACCACCAGGCGCAGGCGCGCGAACAGCGCGACGACGTTGATCGCGAACGCCACGAAGAACGGATAGCGCCAGCCCCACGAGAAGAAATCCTCGGTCGGCAACGCAGCGACGAAGAATGCGAACAGACCGCTGGCGACCAGCAGGCCGATCGGCGCACCCAACTGCGGCAGCATCGCGTACCAGCCGCGATGCTTTTCCGGCGAGTTCAGCGACAGCAGCGAGGCGAGACCATCCCACGCGCCGCCAAGCGCGACGCCCTGGCCGATACGCAGCAGCGCGAGGATCGCGACCGACCAGTTGCCGACTTGGTCATAGCCGGGGATGAACCCCATCGCGACCGTTGAGGTGCCGAGCAGGAAGATCGAGATCGTCAGCTTGACGCTGCGGCCATAGGCGCGATCGACCGCGATGAAGATGACCGTGCCGATCGGCCGGGCGAAGAATGCCAGCGCGAACACCGCGAACGAATAGAGCGTGCCCTGCAACCGGTCGACGTACGGGAACACCAGCGTCGGGAACACCAGCACCGAAGCGATCGCGAACACGAAGAAGTCGAAGAATTCCGAGGTGCGGCCGATCACCACGCCGATCGCGATCACGCCCGGCGTGACGTGCTCGCCGTCGCTGTGGATACTGCGAGCATCGGCTTCGAAGCTCGTCTCGGGGACTGTATTTGCACTCATTCTTCAACTCGCTCTTCAGGGCGCGAACCCGATGATACGCTGTTCCGGCGGATGCGGGCAGATATATTCCGCGCCAATCTCCCGCGCCCAATGCGGGCAGGGGTGATCTATGCTACTCCGGGCGACGATAAAGCCATGCCGATGTTGCAGTGCAGCGCCCATTGGACAAATTGTCCACTGTAGCGCGGCGAAAGCGAGGCGTAGGGGATCCGCATGATCGTTGAGAAAACCGTTTCCCGCGCGAAAAAATGGCTGGCCGTGCTGCCGCTTGCGCTGCTCACCAGCGGCTGCAACTGGGTCGTGATGTCGCCTTCGGGCGATATCGCAGTGCAACAGCGCGATCTCGTGCTGATCGCGACCGGTCTGATGCTGTTGATCATCGTGCCGGTGATCATCCTCACGCTGCTGTTCGCGTTCCGGTATCGCCAGTCGAACAAGACCGCGAAGTACGAGCCCAATTGGGATCACTCGGTCGGCCTCGAGCTGCTGATCTGGGGTATTCCCCTGCTGATCATCATCGCGCTCGGCGCGCTGACCTGGACCAGCACGCATCTGCTCGATCCGTATCGCCCGCTCGGCCGGATCAAGCCTGATTCTCCGACGCTCGCGAACAACGTGCCGGTCGGCAATCTGGTCGACAAGCAGCAGGCGGGCAACGGTCCGAACGGCGCCGGCAAGCCGCTCGAGGTGCAGGTCGTCGCGCTCGATTGGAAGTGGCTCTTCATCTATCCGGAATACGGCATCGCCACGGTCAACGAACTGGCCGCGCCGGTCGATCGCCCGATCCGTTTCCAGATGACTTCGTCGTCGGTGATGAACGCGTTCTACATCCCTGCGCTCGCCGGCATGATCTACACGATGCCCGGCATGCAGACGACGCTGAACGCGGTGATCAACAAGCCCGGCAACTATGAGGGCTTCTCGTCCAACTATAGCGGCGCAGGCTTCTCGGGGATGCGCTTCCGCTTCCACGGCGTCAGCGACGCGGGCTTCGATGCCTGGATCAACCAGGTCAAGCAGCGGGGGGGCGGTCTCAATCGTGCAAGCTATCTCCAGCTGGAGAAGCCGAGCGAGAAGGTCCCGGTCCGCTATTACAATGCGGTCGAGGCGAACATGTTCAAGCTGGTCGTCGAGCAGTGCGTCCAGCCCGGCAAGGTCTGCATGTCGCAGATGATGCACGGCGGCAAAGGCGGGGGGGACTCGCACGCCGGCATGGCGATGCCCGGGGTCAATGGCGGCAAGGGCCCGCAGGACACCGGTCATCCCGAAGGCGCCCTGATGAAGGACGCGGACGAAAAGGGAAGCGGCAACCACTGGACCGCGCCGGCCGACATAAAACAGGACGGCGCCAACAGCGCCCCCGGCTCGCAGTCCAACCGCAATCACACGATGCTGACCCCCTCCACCATGCCGGGCACGCGCCCCGTCGCGAACGGCTAGAGAAACCATCATGAACGACACCCTGTTGAAGACTATCTTCGGCCGCCTGACCCTGGAGTCGCTGCCGCTGCACGAACCGATCGTCGTCGCCACCTTCGCGATGGTGGCGATCGGCGGGCTCGGTCTCGTCGCCGCGCTGACCTATTTCAAGGTCTGGGGCTATCTCTGGAACGAGTGGTTCACGAGCGTGGACCACAAGAAGATCGGGATCATGTACATGATCCTGGCGATCGTCATGCTGCTGCGCGGGTTCTCCGACGCGATCATGATGCGCGCACAGCAGGCGATGGCGTTCAACGGTTCCGAAGGATACCTGACCGCGCACCACTACGACCAGGTCTTCACCGCGCACGGCGTGATCATGATCTTCTTCGTGGCGATGCCGATGGTCACGGGCCTGATGAACTATGTCGTCCCGCTCCAGATCGGCGCGCGCGACGTGTCGTTCCCGTTCCTTAACAATTTCAGCTTCTGGATGACCACGGCCGGTGCCGTGATCGTCATGATGTCGCTGTTCATCGGCGAGTTCGCGCGGACCGGCTGGCTCGCGATGCCGCCCCTCTCGGGACTGGCCTATTCGCCCGACGTCGGTGTCGATTACTATATCTGGGCCTTGCAGATCGCGGGTATCGGAACGCTGTTGTCCGGCGTCAATCTGGTCGCGACCATCGTCAAGATGCGCGCGCCCGGCATGACCATGATGAAGATGCCGATCTTCACCTGGACGTCGCTCTGCACCAACATCCTGATCGTCGCCGCCTTCCCGGTGCTGACCGCGGTTCTCGCGATGCTGTCGCTCGATCGCTACATCGGCACTGCGTTCTTCACGAATGACTCGGGCGGCAACCCGATGATGTACGTCAACCTGATCTGGATCTGGGGTCACCCCGAGGTCTACATCCTGGTCCTGCCGGCGTTCGGCATCTTCTCGGAAGTCACCTCGACCTTCTCGGGCAAGCGCCTCTTCGGCTACAGCTCGATGGTCTATGCGACGCTCGTCATCACGATCCTCGCCTACCTCGTCTGGCTGCACCACTTCTTCACGATGGGCTCGGGCGCGAGCGTGAACTCGTTCTTCGGCATCACCACGATGATCATCTCGATCCCGACCGGGGCCAAGATCTTCAACTGGCTGTTCACGATGTACAAGGGGCGGATCCGGTTCGAACTGCCGATGATGTGGACGATCGCCTTCATGGTGACCTTCACGATCGGCGGCATGACCGGCGTGCTGCTCGCCGTGCCGCCTGCCGATTTCGTGCTGCACAACTCGCTGTTCCTTGTCGCGCATTTCCATAACGTGATCATCGGCGGCACGCTGTTCGGCATGTTCGCCGGCATCAACTACTGGTTCCCGAAGGCGTTCGGCTTCAAGCTGGACAAGAAGTGGGGCACGGTATCGTTCTGGTGCTGGGTGGTCGGCTTCTACTTCGCGTTCATGCCGCTCTACGTGCTCGGCCTGATGGGCGTGACTCGCCGGATGCGCTATTTCGACGATCCGAACCTGCAGATCTGGTTCGTCATCGCCGCCTTCGGTGCAGCCCTGATCGCGGCCGGTATCGGTGCCTTCCTGCTCCAGATCTTCGTCAGCATCCGCAACCGCGAGGCGCTGGCCGATCACAGCGGCGACCCGTGGAACGGTCGCACGCTGGAGTGGGCGACCTCGTCGCCGCCGCCGGAGTACAACTTCGCGTTCACGCCGATCGTCCACGACCTGGACGCCTGGTACGACATGAAGGATCGCAAGCACGAGCGGCCCGTGACCGGCTTCAAGTCGATCCACATGCCGAGCGGCACCGGCACGGGCGTCGTGCTCGCCGGCCTCAGCGTGGCGTTCGGGTTTGCGATGATCTGGTACATCTGGTGGCTCGCAGGGCTGGCACTCGCCGGCATCTTCGCGACGACGATCTTCCACACCTTCAACTACAAGCGCGACTTCCACATCCCGGTCGAGGACGTGATCGCCAGCGAGGACGCGCGCACTCGCCAGCTCGCGACCCAGGGAGCCTGACGCGATGTCCGCAATACCCATGAAGGATGGCCTGAACGAGACCGAGAAGGTCTCGTTCTACGACATCGAGGAGCACGAGCATCCCGACGGCGCCAGCACGATGCTGGGCTTCTGGATGTACCTGATGAGCGACTGCCTTATCTTCGCGGTGCTGTTCGCGGCGTACGCCGTGCTCGGCAACAGCTATGCCGGCGGTCCCAGCCCGAAGGAGATCTTTGAGCTGCCGCTGGTGGCGGTGAACACCGCGATGCTGCTGTTCTCGTCGATCACGTACGGCTTCGCGATGCTGTCGATGGAGGAAGGTCGCCAGCGCGTCATGCAGATGTGGCTGGTCTTCACCGGCCTGTTCGGCCTCGCGTTCCTGTCTATCGAAATGTACGAGTTCGCCAACCTCATCCATGAGGGTGCAGGCCCGACCCGCAGCGCGTTCCTGTCGTCGTTCTTCACGCTCGTCGGCACGCACGGCCTCCACGTCACGATGGGCCTGATCTGGCTCGTCACGCTGATGGTCCAGGTCCAGAAGCACGGGCTTATCGCGGCGAACAAGCGCCGCCTCATGTGCCTCAGCATGTTCTGGCATTTCCTCGACGTCATCTGGATCGGCGTCTTCACCTTCGTCTATCTGATGGGCACCCTGCGATGAGCGACCCCCAAGCACCGGCGAACAATCCGCACGCCGATCACGACCATGACAATGGCGCAGCACACGGCACGCGTGGCAGCTACCTCAAGGGGTTCTTCCTCTCGGTCATCCTGACCGCGATCCCGTTCTGGGCCGTCATGACCGGCGCGTTCAAGGATCCGTCGACCGCAGCGCTCGTCGTGATGGTGTTCGCGGTCGCGCAGATCGTCGTCCACATGATCTACTTCCTGCACATGAGCGGCAAGTCGGAGGGCGGCTGGACGATGATGGCGCTGATCTTCACGATCATCCTCGTCGTCATCACGCTCAGCGGATCGATCTGGGTGATGTACCACATGAACACGAACATGATGCCGATGCAGGCCGCGGCGGATATGTGATGAACACGCGACCGGGCCCTGCCGTCTATGTCGCAGGCCTGGTCGCGCTGCTGCTGTTCGCCGGGTTCATGGCGCTCGGCATCTGGCAGGTCGAGCGCCGCGCCTGGAAGCTCAACCTGATCGAACAGGTCGCGGCGCGCTCTCACGCCGCGCCGGTCGCCCCGCCGGGGCCCGCGTCCTGGGGCACGATCACCGCCACCACCGACGCCTATCGCCGTATCCGGCTCGACGGCACCTTCGATAACAATCGCGAGACGCTGGTCCGCGCCGCCACCGCGCTCGGCAGCGGTTATTGGGTCGTGACGCCCTTGCGGACCACGCAAGGTTTCATCGTCCTAATTAACCGCGGCTACGTGTCACCCGAGCAACGTGCAGCGCATACCAAGCCGACCGGCCCGGTCGCGATCACCGGCTATCTCCGCATCAGCGAGCCCGGCGGCGGCTTCCTGCGTCACAACGACCCCGCCACCGGCAAATGGTACTCGCGCGACGTCGCCGCGATCGCCAAGGCGCGCGGTCTCTCGAACGTCGCGCCCTATTTCGTCGACGCGGACAAGTCCGGCACCGCTGCCCCCGTCGGCGGCCTGACGATCATCGCCTTCCCGAACAACCACCTCGTCTACATGCTGACTTGGTTCGCGCTCGCCGCCATGACGATCGGTGCGTTCGTCGTCTTCGTCCGCCAGGATGCGCGGAAGCGGCGGGGGGCGGAATGACCTCGGAGGCACGCCAGGGCTGGCAGCGCTGGCTGGCGCTCGCCACCGCGCGCACCGACGCGACCGGCAACGCCAACATGCGCCAGCTCGTGACGCTGCGCTGGATCGCGGTCGCAGGCCAGTTCGTCACCATATTGTTCGCGCGCTTCGGTCTTGGCTTCGACCTCCCTCTGGTCCCGATGATGGCCGCGCTCGCCGCAGCAGTCGGCCTTAATCTTGCGAGCATGCCACTCTACGGCTGGCGCAAGGGCGCGAACATCCAGCTGCTGCTCGCGCTCCTGTTCGACGTCGGCCTGCTCACCACACAGCTCTATCTCGCCGGCGGCGCGACCAACCCGTTCATCTCGCTCTACCTGCTCCACGTCGTGCTCGGCGCGGTGTTGCTCGATCGCTGGTCGAGCTGGGCGATCGTCGCCGTCACCGCCGCGTGTTTCGGCGTGCTCACGCTCTATTACCGCCCGCTGATCCTGCCCCCCGATTACAGCGGCGAGTATTTCCTGCTCTACACGATCGGCTCGCTGCTCTGCTTCATGCTGATCGCGACGCTGCTCATGCTCTTCATGACCCGCATCACCGGAAACTTGCGCGCGCGCGACACGCGCCTCGCCGACCTTCGCCAGCAGGCCGCGGAGGAGGATCACATCGTCCGCATGGGCCTTTTGGCTTCCGGCGCCGCGCACGAACTCGGCACGCCTCTGGCATCGATAGCCGTGATCCTCGCCGACTGGCGCCGCATGCCGACGCTCGCGCAGGACGTCGACTTGCAAGCCGAGATCGTCGAGATGCAATCCGAGGTCCAGCGCTGCAAGGCGATCGTCACCGGCATTTTGCTCTCGGCCGGCGAAGCACGCGGCGAAGCGCCCGAGATCATGCCGCTCCACCAGCTCCTCGACGGGATCGTCGACGAATGGCGCGCGGTGCACCCGTCGGTCGATTTCGACTATACCACCCGAGTCGGCGACGATCCGCAGGTCGTGTCCGACCCCGCGCTCAAACAGGTGATCGCCAACGTGCTCGACAACGCCGCCGAAGCTTCGCCGCACTGGGTCGCATTCCGCGGCGAACGCACCGACGGCGACCTCGCGCTGATCGTCCGCGACCGCGGCCCCGGCTTCAGCGACGAACGGCTTGCAAGTTTCGGCAAACCCTACCAGTCGAGCAAGCGCGAACCCGGTCATGGCCTCGGCCTGTTCCTTGCGGTCAACGTCATGCGCAAGCTTGGCGGCGGTGTGTCGGTGGTGAACTGCGAAGGCGGCGGCGCGGAAGTCACGATCCGGATGCCCCTGTCTGCGATCGCCCTGTCGTGACAAGCACCGTGACGGACGCCATGACCGAACCCAAACTCCTGGCCATCGTCGAAGACGACGAGACGTTCGCCCGCACGCTTCGCCGCTCATTCGAACGCCGCGGCTACGAGGTGATGCAGGCGGCCAGCCACGAGGAACTCGTCGAGCAACTCGCCGAACGCACGCCCCGTTACGCGGTCGTCGACCTGAAGCTCGGCGGCGCGTCCGGCCTGGTCTGCGTCCAGACGCTCCACGCACACGACCCCGAGATCCTGGTCGTCGTCCTCACCGGCTTCGCCAGCATCGCCACCGCGGTCGAGGCGATCAAGCTCGGGGCGTCGCACTACCTCGTCAAACCCTCGAACACCGACGACATCGAGGCCGCGTTCGACCGCACCGAAGGCAGCGTCGACACCGAACTCTCCGAGCGCCCGACCTCGATCAAGACGCTCGAATGGGAGCGTATCCACACCACGCTCGCCGAAACCGACTTCAACATCTCCGAGACCGCGCGCCGCCTCGGCATGCACCGCCGCACGCTCGCGCGGAAACTCGAGAAGCGCCCGGTAAAATAGCGGCAACGCTTGGCCGAGGGCGCGCGTTGTCGTTCGATGCCAGCGCCAAAACCCTCACGACTCTGGCAGCCAAAGCGACTGCTCGCGACCCCGTCCGCGCTGACGTGGGAGCACGGTGCCGAGATTGCCGCGCGTGCAACCGCGCTGGGCGTACCCGTCACGACGCTACCGAGCGACCGCCTCAAGCTCGACTTCCCCGACGATTCCCGCCGCGCCTATGCCGAAGCCAAGGCGACGCTGGCGCTCGTCGTCGCGCCACCCTCGAAACGCAAGCTCCAGCCGATCGCCCCCAGCGCGGACTGGCGGATCGACCTCGCCGAGGGCTGCCCCGCGCATTGCGGCTATTGTTACCTCGCCGGCTCGCTCAAGGGGCCGCCCATCACGCGCGTCTACGCAAACCTGCCCGAGATTCTTGCCGAACTCCCCGCGCACCTCGGCCAAGGCACCGTCACGTCGCGCTCGACCGCCCGCGCGCATGAGGGCACGACGTTCGAAGCGTCCTGCTACACCGACCCGCTCGGCATCGAGCACGTTACCGGATCGCTCTCCGCGCTGATCGCGCATTTCGGCGCCTGGGAAGCCGACGTGCAGTTGCGCTTCACCACCAAGTTCGACGCAGTCGAGCCATTGCTGACGCTAGACCACCGCGGCCGCACCCGCATGCGCGCCTCGATCAACCCCGCCGCGTATGCCCGGTTCGAGGGCGGCACCAGCCCCGTCTCCGCCCGGCTGGTCGCGCTACGGAAAATGGCGGATGCAGGCTACAAGATCGGCCTGACGGTCGCGCCGATCATCGCAGCCGAAGGTTGGCGCGAGGCGTATGGCGACTTGCTCGCCGAGGCGGGCAGGGTGCTCGCCGACGTCCCCGACGTGACGATCGAACTGATCACCCACCGCTACACCCCCGGATCGAAGGCGGTGCTCGAAACCTGGTACCCCGGCTCGTCGCTCGATCTCAGCATGGCCAACCGCACCGAAAAGCGGACCAAGTTCGGCTCGGTCAAATACGTCTACGACGCCGACACGATGCGCGCGCTCCGCAGCTTCTTCCAGGATGAGATCGCCGCCAAGCTCCCGCAGGCGCGCATACTCTATTGGACGTGACCGCCGCGCCAACCGGCAACGCAGCGTTGCCATTCGCGGCCTTCCGGTCGCCGTCACCGCCGCCTACCTCGAGACCATGACATACGCCCGCCAGCCAACGCTCTTCATCCCGCACGGTGGCGGGCCCTGTTTCTTTATGGATGACCCCGCCGGGAACTGGACCGGCATGGCCGCGTACCTCCGGTCGATCGCCGCCTCGCTGCCCGAAAAGCCCAAGGCGATCCTTGTCGTCTCCGGCCACTGGGAAACGCGCGGCTTCGCGTTCACCGGCGCCGCAACGCCGCCGCTGATCTACGATTACGGCGGCTTCCCGGCGCATACCTACGAGATCCGCTACGACGCGCCCGGCGATCCCGTCTTGGCCACCCGCGCCGCCGACCTGCTCCGCAGCGCCGGCCTGACCGCCACCGTCGATCCGACGCGCGGCCTCGATCACGGCGTCTTCATCCCCATGAAGGTCGCCTTCCCCGACGCCGACATCCCGGTCGTCGAGATGTCGGTCGACCGCGATCTAGACCCGGCACTCCACGCCGCCGCCGGCCGCGCACTCGCCCCGCTGCGCGACGACGGCATCCTGCTTGTCGGCTCGGGCATGAGCTTCCACAACATGCGCGGCTACGGCGACCCGCGTTTCACCGCGCCGTCCGAAGCCTTCGATCAATGGCTCACCGCCGCAGTCGAGTCCGAACCGACCGCCCGGGCGGAAGCGCTAGCCGGCTGGGCAGAAGCCCCCGCCGGCCGCCTCTCGCATCCCCGAGAGGAGCACCTGCTACCGCTGATGGTCGCCGCCGGCGCTTCCGACCAGCCCGGTACGCAGGTCTACAACGAGCGCGTGCTGCAAACCGCAATCTCCGGCTACCGCTTCAACTAAAGGAAACTCCATGGCTCTTCCCGTCCTGCTCGCGATCTCCGGCAGCCTGCGCCGCGGCTCGTACAATACCGCGATCCTGACCACGCTTGGCGAAGCGATCACTGACAAGGCAGCGCTGACGGTCTTCGCGCTGAGCGATGTGCCCCTCTACGACCAAGACGCCGACACCTACACGCCCCCCGCCGCCGTCGCAGCCCTGCGCGCGGCAATCGGCGCGGCCGATGGGATCATCATCGCCTCCCCCGAATACAACCACGGCATCTCTGGCGTCCTGAAGAACGCGCTCGACTGGGCCTCGCGACCGCACGGCAAGGCGACGCTTACGGGCAAGCCGGTCTTCACGCTCACCGCGTCGCCCGGCGCAGTCGGCGGCGCACGCGCCCACGCGCAACTGAACGAGACGCTGGCCTCGATCGGCGCCCGCACCGTCCTGCGCCCACAAGCCGTCGTTGGCGCCGTGCACGAGAAGATCGCCAACGGTCGCCTGACCGATCAGCGCACGCTCGACTTCCTCGTCGACGGGGTAGACGATCTGCTCGCCGACATCGCCCGCCCCACCGCCGCCGACCGCGAGGCCTCCTGACATGCGCCAAATCCTCAACCAATATCCCGCACAGCGCGACGACATCGCCGACCTGGGGACACGACGCCCGCTCCCGAGGCCCGGCCTGGCGCAGGTCGATCCGTTCCTGTTTCTCAACCATCACGGCCCGCAGACCTATCGCCCCGGCAACAACGGCCTCCCGTTCGGCCCGCACCCGCACCGCGGCTTCGAGACGGTGAGCTTCATCCTCGAGGGCGAGATGGCGCATCTCGACAGCGGCGGCCACGAAAGCGTGATCCGCGCGGGCGGCATCCAGTGGATGACCGCCGGCTCGGGCCTGATCCACGCGGAAATCTCGCCGGCATCGTTCAAGCGCGACGGCGGTCCGCTGGAGATCTTGCAACTCTGGGTCAACCTCCCCGGTCGGCTCAAGATGACCAAGCCCGCCTATACCGGTCTCCAACGCGAGGACATTCCCGCGATCCCGGTCGACGGCGGCAACGTGAACCTGATCTCCGGCACGTTTGCCGGACGACAGGGCCCGTTCGAATCCCTGACCGACGTCGCGATGATGACCGTCGAACTCGAAGCCGGCGCCAAGGTCGACCTGCCAGCCCCAACCGGCCGCGCGGTCTTCTTCTACGTCGTGGCCGGCTCGCCCTCGGCCAACGGCACACCGATCAAGCCGCACCATCTCGCCACGTTCGGCAACGAGGGCGACACGATCACCGTCACGACCGAAGCCCCCGCCACGATCCTCTACGGCCACGCCGACCCGATCGGCGAGCCCGTCGTCTCCCACGGTCCCTTCGTCATGAACACCCGCGAAGAAATCGTCCGCGCGATCGAGGACTATAATGCCGGCCTGTTCGGCAAGCCGCCCGTCATCCGCTAGGGCGCCTTGCGCACCGGGGGTAGCGCGGCACAGATGTCGGCGCCCCCGGCAGGCACCGTGAAGAACGGCCCCGCTCGGTTCTCGCGCGAGGCGATCCACGCCACGAACCGCGCATTGTCCGCCGCGCGATAATCGAAATGCGGTCGCTCGGCGGCGGGCAGTTCGCTCGCGAGCCGAGCGGACACGATCGGGCTGCGCTCCCCCTCGGTCTTGTAGAACCCCAGATCCCCCGTCCCGCGCGGCAACGACGACAGCCACTCGACCCCGTCGATCACACGTCCGACCACCGCGATGTTCCGGTCGAGCGCACGCGGCGAATGCCCGATCACGGTATACAGCTCAGCGCCACTCCCCGTGCTCGGCGCCAGATCGCGTGCGACGCCGACCATCCCGTAGCAATGCGGCACCCACTCGGTCGCGCCATTGCCCGCGAGCGGCCACCCGTCGCGACTATACCCCGCCCATTCGGCATAAGGATCGCGTTGCGACAGCCGCGCCACCGTCGTCGGCCCGGCATGCGAATATTCCGCCGGTGGATTCGCGACGACGCCCGCGATCAACGGCTTCTTCTCCGTCGCATCACCCCATTGCGCGACGTAATTGTCCTGCAAACGGTACACGCTCGTCCCAGCATCCCACCAATGCGCCCGCGCCAACTTGCGTATGTTCGCCACGTGAACAGGCGCATATTGAGGCGCGAGCCGCACCGTGAACCGGTGCCCATTGGCCAGCGTGAACACCACCAGCTCGTCGTCCGGCACAGCAACCCAGTCCGCCGGCACCGGATCGGACGGGAGCGTCGCGGCGACCGGAACGGCCTGCGCAAGCATGGCGGCGAGAAGGATATTCAACATCCCCGCAGACTGCCCGAGGCCGTCCCCGCACGCAATCGCTTGCGCGCGGGAGAAACCCGCACTAGCAGACCCGCTTCCAGAGCAATGCGGAGCGGTGGCCGAGTGGTCGAAGGCGCTCGCCTGGAAAGTGAGTATACGTCAAAAGCGTATCGTGGGTTCGAATCCCACCCGCTCCGCCACCACCCTCGTTTTTCCCGTTCTTTCCTGGCCTCCGGGCTTGATTAAGGGCGGTTCTCTGTCGGTTTCGCATGACTGTGGGACGAGCGGTACGTTTGCGTCTGCTTACCGAATGTCCGCAGCAGGCACGTCCACTAGCCCATCCGGGCCGTCCAGAACGGGGGCCGTTGAAGTAATGAACCACTGCCTGGATCTGCCATTAAAAATGTCGCTAACAAAACGCGTTGGGCGATGCAGGGTGTCCCGGGCAAAGGCTCTTGAGATTGTGTGATCGGCTCGTGCGGGGCATTGTCGCCGAAGAATCGCTCAGGGAGTGTAACGCTATGAACCGACTGCTCGCCGCCTTGACCTGTATCGTCGCGTTTGGCGCTACCGGGGTGGGGGCACAATCCGTTGCCCCCTCGAAGGACATCGCTGCCGTGCTCGCATCGCCGACGCGAACGCCGGCGAACCGCGCGCGCGATCGCTATCGTCACCCGGCCCAGACTTTGGCCTTTTTCGGCGTAAAGCCGACACAGACGATCGTCGAGTTCCTGCCGGCGGGCGGCTGGTATGCGGAGATCCTCGCGCCGCTGGTCAAGGGCCGGGGGCACTATGTCGCGCTGGTGCCGACCACGCAGGCCGAGCGCACCCGCAGCGCCTTTGCCGCGAAGACCGCGGAGTACGGCGTGACGCAGGTCGCGACGATCGACTTCAAGACCGGAGCGTCCTCGATCCCGGCGGGCAGCGCGGATGTGCTGCTGACGTTCCGTAACGTCCATAACCTCTTGATGCAGGACGACCCCGCCGTCGCAGGCCGCGTGTTCAAGGCGTTCTATGCGGCGCTCAAGCCGGGCGGCGTGCTCGGCGTCGTCGATCATCGCCTGCCGGAGGAAATGGACACGGCGCGCGAGAAGACGAGCGGCTACATCAAGCGATCGACGGTCGTTCGGCTGGCGCAGGAGGCGGGCTTCGCGCTTGCCGCAGAATCGCGGATCAACGCCAACCCCAAGGATACGCACGATCATCCGGAAGGCGTCTGGACGCTGCCGCCGAGCTATCGATTGAAGGACGTCGATCACGCCAAATATGCTGCGATCGGCGAGAGCGACCGGTTCACGCTACGGTTCGTAAAGGCGCGCTGATCGCACGGGTTCGCGGGCCGACAACCGGCGTGCCGAAGGCGTTTTGACTCTGCGGGCAGCGGCGAAGACCAGCTTATGAAGGCCCGCCTGGGATCGGGTACGGCTCGGCATCGTTACCTCAGTTATGCCCGCGAGCGTCCTCTGGCGAGCATGACTGAAGGGCCGATGCCGATGCCGATGCCGATGAACGCTGCCGATGTCTTCACGACGCTGGACGTCGAGTTGAAGCCCGATCCGTCGCGCACCGTGATCCGGCCGTTCAGCTTCGGCTATCCGAAAGCGTTCGAGGCGGACCGCCCGCCACGCAGCCAGGTCGTCGTGGACCGCGTCCAGGCGCTGGACGATACGATGCGCCAAAGGATGCGCGACCTGCTGCTGACCCCCATGCGCGAGCGCCACCGCAACGCCGAGCAGGTCCTGCTGCGTCGTTTCGATGAGGTACGGCAGGACATAGGGGACGGCGACTTCAACGAGGACGAACGGCTGATCATCGGCGCCTATTTCAGCCAGGAATACGCGTTCGAATCCGCCGCGCTCTTCAACCCCAGCATCGTTTCACTGACGGATGAAGAGCCGTCCGTGCCGGGCGCGGTTCGCTTCGTCATGTCGCTGCGAGGCATTGGCGAGGGTCATATCTCGTCGATCACGTTCCGCACCGGCGAATGGGGACCGGGCGATCGGCTGGTGATCGATCCGGCCAGCGCACACGGCGTCCCGCCGCGCATCGAGCGGCAGGATGACGGGTGGGTCCGCCTGCTCTGCGAAGACAGCCGGGATGCGTCCGAGACCGTCATTTTTCCGGTGTTGCCGAGCCAGCGACAGGGCATCGAGGATCTGCGGCTGGTCAACTTCACCGATCACGACGGGGTCCGCAGCGTCATCGGCACGTACACCGCGTTCGACGGCAAGGACGCGCGCCAGGAAATCCTGCGCGGGGTCGACCTGCGCCGGGTCGAGATGAGGGCGCTTGCCGGCGCCATGACCGGCTACAAGGGAATGGCGCTGTTCCCTCGGCGGATCGACAACCAGTTCGTGATGCTGGGCCGCCAGGACAGCGAGAATATCTGGCTGCTGCGATCGGACGATCTCTACACGTGGGAAACCGGAACGCCGATCATGGCGCCGAGATATCCCTGGGAGTTCGTGCAGCTGGGCAATTGCGGATCGCCGATCGAGATCGACGAGGGCTGGCTGGTGTTCACGCACGGCGTCGGCATGGTCCGGGGATATTGCATCGGTGCCTGCCTGCTCGACAAGGACGATCCGACGAAGGTGCTTGCCCGCACGGCATCGCCGTTGCTGTTTCCCAGCGCAGAGCAACGCGGGGGCTATGTGCCGAACGTGACCTATAGCTGCGGTGCGCTGATCCGGGATCGCCGCATCTTGCTGCCTTACGCGATCGGCGACGAGTATTCGGCGTTTGCCGTGGGAGACGTGGATGACCTGCTGTCCGTGATGACAGCCGACTGATGTGTCGGCGTGGCAACGGGGAGGGCCTGGTACGTCAGCGCTGGGCGTAATCGGCGTGTGAGCCTTACAAGGTGAAGCACGCCGACGGGCACGGACGATGATCAGCGAGGCGGCGCCGGACATCGTGACGAGGTCTGTTGCGGCCTTCCGGTTCGTATCGAGACCCTGTCTGCCACCGATGCAACCTAGGGCCAGAGGGACGCAAATCCCTCGAAAGCCCATTTCGTTGCCATCGATGGCTGGGGTTGGAGCATTGGATTATGTCCCGGTCTCGCGCTTTACCAATGCTTCGGCCTCCGCCTTTCCGGATTCCTGAGCGGTGTCGCCCGCGGCGATATCATCGGCGAGCAGCATCAACTGGTGCCCCGTTGCCGATCCGTTCGACGCGTCCTCGGCGACGTGCACGCCGGAGCGTTTCGCGATCGCGCTGGCCCAGTGGGTGCGGACCGCGGCCCAATAATCCTTCGTCTTCGCCCAATACGTGTCCGCCGCCGCCACCGCGAAGTCGGTTGCGGGGGTGTAGGTGTTGATGACGTATTCGTGGACGTACGTGGCGGGCTTGCCGTCCTTCATGCCGATCTTGGCGTTGTCCTGCTCGTGGACCCAGCCGGCGGGGGTCAGCACGTGGCGGTTGCTGCCGATATAGTGATCATAAGGTGGGTTTCGGGTCGCATCGCGGCGCGCGAGCGGGCGGCGGGTCTCGTCGCTGGTCCACCGCGTCGCGCCATCGTCGTAGCGCCAGCGACCGATCCCGCCATAGCGCGGGGAATCGTCGGTCTGCCACACCGTCTGCGACCATGCGCCGCGCCGTTCCGCGTCGGCTAGCGGGCGCAACGTCCAGCGGCCTGCCGCGGTGTAGACGAGCACGCTCGCTGGCTGCCACGTCCAGTCCTGCCGCCAGTGCTTGATCACCATCGTCTTGGCGTTGCCGTCGGTGACGACCAGCAGATGCTGGAGCACGACGTGGTCGGGCGTATCGACGATCGCGCGGATGACCTCGTGACCGCCGCTGAGCTTGGCGGGGTAGGGCTTGTAGCCCGCGACCAGCGGCGTCGTTTCGCGCATGTCGAACGTCACCTTGAAGGTGCCGGCCATCGCCAGGATCGATGCGTGATCGCGCGCTTGGTCGCCATGGACGGCCTGCGATTGCGCGGACGCGATCGTCGGCGCGAGGGGGAGCGCAGCCAGCGTCAGCCCGGTCGCGAGGAGAAGGGAGCGGAACATCAGGGGCCTCACAGGTTGAGCGAGAAGGAGAGCCCGGCGTTGCGGCCGGGTTGCGAATAGGCGTCGCGGACGACCGAGGTCGAGGTCAGTCCGCGGACGTCGCTCCACCAGAAATACTTCTTGTCGGTGATGTTGAAGATCCCCGCGCGCAGCGTCGCATGATCCATCACGCGCAGCGACGCGGTGGCGTCGAGGATCCAGAAGCCCGACGGCGTGAAGCAACTGGTGGCGGCGGTGTTGCAACTGTTGTTGGTGTCGCCGACCTTCTTGCCTGCGGAGTGCGTGGCGATGACCTCCGCGCGGAACGGTCCGCTGTCGGGCTGGTAGAACACGCCTGCGACGACCTTGACCGGTTCGATGCTGTCGAGCGGCTGCGTGCCGGCGAGCCCGGTCGTCCGCATCGTACCCTTGGCGTAGGACGCGGCGGCGCGGACGCCGACTCCGATCGGCAGGCGCGCCTCGCCGCGGGCCTCCAGTCCCTCGATCTTGACGCGGCCGCGGTTGATATACTGGTACACCGCCGGGTCGGCCGCGGTGAAGGCGCCACTCACCTGGATCTGGTCGATGAAGTTGCGGAAGCGGCTGCTGAACGCGGTCCCGCTCAGCGACCAGCCGGTGCCGCTCAACCGGATGCCGCCTTCGACGCTGTTGCTCGTCTCGGGCTTTAGATCGGGATTGGGGACCGAGCGGTAATTCTGCGTGATGTTGGCAAAGCCGTTGTTGATCTGGTTCGGCTCGGGCGGCTTGAACCCCTGCGCATAGTTGGCGAACAGCCGGACGCCCTCGGTCAGCTTGGCGACCGCACCGATCCGCGGCGTCACCTTCGATCCGCTCTGCTCGCGCGGTACGAAGGTCGTGAACAGCGGATCATTCTGTGGGTTCAGCTTGTAGTGATCGTAGCGGATCGACGGGAACAGCGTCAGCAGCCCGTCTGCGATGGCAATCTCGTCCTGCGCGAACACGCCGACCAGCGTGTAGTCGGTCGTCGGGAAGGCACGGGTCGGATAGACTTCGCCCGCAGGCGCGACGGTGCCGTCTCGCACACCCGTCTGGCGGGTGTGCGAGTAGTCGGCGCCATAGGCGAACAGGTGCGTCAACGGCCCGGTCGCGGCGCGGCTTTCGAGCTGCAGCGTGCCGCCGTAGACTTCGTTGTCGAAGCGGTTGATGCGCGTCCGATCGGCAGCGGTGTTGCGGTCCTCCGCCGCGGCCTGGAGCGTGAGGCTCTTCTGGTAATAGCCCGCCGCGCGGATACCGCTGACGATCCCGTCGCCGATGTAGCGATAGTCGAGCGTGCCGCGGTTGCGCTCTGTCGTGTCGTGCGCGGTGAGCCCGATCACCGATGTTGCCGCGAGTGGAGGCTTGGCGATCGCGCTGAGCACGTCGGTGTCGACCACCGACGAGAAATGCTCATAGGTCAGGCGCAACCGGTTGGCATCGTTCGGCGCCCAGACGAGGCGGCCAAGCAGCGCGTTGGACTCGATGTCCTGCGGGTTTGCCGTCGTGCGATCGGTGGTCGCGCTGTCGTTGCTGCCCTTGGTCTCGGTCTCGTGCCCGTCGCGACGGGTATAAGCGACCATCGCCTCGATATCGCCAGTCTTGCCTGCGACCACGAAGCCGTTGGTCCAGCTGTCGTCCGAGGAGTCGTAGCTCGAGCGAAGCCCGCCGCCGACCAGCTTGCCGTCGCTAAGGAAATCGCGCGGGTCCTTGGTGATGAAGCTGACCGCGCCCGCGACGCCGTCGCTGCCGTAGAGCGCGGAGGCGGGGCCTCGCAGGATCTCGACCGATTTGAGCAGGTCGAGATCGACGTAATCGCCGCGACCCACCGATTGCGCGCCGAAGCTGAACGCGTCGGGCACGCGGACGCCGTCGACGGTGATCAGCACGCGGTTGCCCTCGAGCCCGCGGATGTTGAACCCGCTGTCACGGTCGCGTCCGGTCGAGGAGCCGGCGACGGTGAAGCGCGACGGCGCGCGGCGGACGGTGACGCCCGGCTCGTAGCGCACCAGATCCTTGATGTCGGAGATGAAGCGATCCTCGATCGTCTTCGCGTCGATCACCGACACGGTCGCGGGCACGTCCTCCACCGCCTTTTCGGTGCGTGTCGCCGTGACAGTGATGACCTTGTCCTGACCCTCCGGATCGGCGGCAGGCGCGGTGGCAGTCGGCTTATCGGCCGCCGAAGCAGGCGCAGCTTCTGCGAGAACTGGCTTTGCATGGGCAGGGCCAGCGGCGCCGATCATCAGGGCAATCGGCGAGATGCCCGCCAGTAATTTGGTCAATGTCATGTTCGTTATCCCCACGGTCTGGCGGCTTGCTAGTGCGAATCATTCTCGTTATCAAGTGTGATCGAAAAGGAGCATCGCGATGACGAAGACCAGGGCAAATTGGCGGACGGCGCGAGCGACCGGGGCACTGGCTTCGGCAATCGGCCCTCGTGTCGGGGCCGTCGGCGGCGCACATGCCGTATGTGCTGCCGAGCGTATTCGACGCGGCGGGACGTGATCGCATCACGCTCCAAGCGTCGTTCACCGAAGACGCATTCCGGCCCGAGATCGCGATGAAGGACGCGCCGTTCGAGATCACCGGCCCTGACGGAAAGACCGTCAAGCTGGCCGCACCGACGCTGACCACGGACCAGGCGATCGTCGAGGCCGCGCTACCGGCGGACGGTGTGTACCGGCTATCGTCCGGGCAGCGGATCGGTCGGTTGAGCAAGATGTACCGAACCGGCGAAACCTGGACGATCGTCGGCGAGGGCAAGACGCCACCGCCCGGCGCGACGTCGGTCGACGTGCGCAGCACGACGCTGGCCGACGCCTATGTGGTGCGGGGCAAGCCCGGCGCTGCGGGGGCGCTGGCGGCGCGCGGCAAGGCGCTGGAGATCCACCCGCTCGGCGACCCGAGCAGCTACGCGCCGGGTTCAGCGGCCGCGTTCGAAATCCTGTACGACGGCAAGCCCCTCGCCGGCGAACCCGTGACGCTGTTCCGCGAGGCGGGGTTCTATGACGGGCACAAACAGGTCGCGACGGTGAATAGCGACAAGGCCGGGAAGGTGACGCTGACCCCGTCCGATGCCGGGCGGTACCTGATGCTCGTCCGGCACCGTGCGGCCACGCCGGGCGCGGCGGATGCGTATTCCAGCTTCACCGTCACGCTGGCGTTCGAGGCGATATGATCGGATTTGATCCGCGAAACGCCGCTTCCTAGCCAGGAGCGACCGGACCAGCATGACTAAGGTAATGCGAGAACGCGCCGGGTATGGTCTTGGCGAGCGCTGCCCGATCCTCGGCGAGCCGGCTCGGCTGGCTGGCACCGGGAATGACGGCTGCCACCGCCGGGTTCGCCAGCGTGAACTGGAGACCGGCGGCCTTCATACTCACACCGTGACGATCCGCGATGGCCTTGATCCGAGCAACCTTGTCGAGGATCGCGGGCGTCGTGCATGCTCGCGGCAACCTGACCGTCTCTCGACCGGCATTCTAGTGGCCCGCAACCTGCCCACCGTCCACATGCAGGATTTCACCAGTCACGAACTTGGCGTCCTCCAAGTAGAGAATGGCCTGCACCACGTCGGCGACGGTGCCCATTCGGCCAAGCGGGTGATATCCGCCGAGCTTGGCACGCGTCTCGGCTGGATGCATCGGCGTCTCCATGATCCCGGGTGAAATGGCATTCGCGCGGATACCGCGCGCCGCATATTCGATCGCCAGACTGCGCGTTGCGGCGGCAAGGCCACCTTTGGTCAGCGAGGCGAGGACCGAAGGAAACTCTGCGTTGGCGTGCTCGGCAAGCGTCGTAACGATCTGGACGACGTGACCGCCGCCATTGCGCACCATCGCGGGCAGCGCGTGCCGCGTCATGTGGAAGAAGCCATCGAGATTGGTCGCGAGGATCTGTCGATACTGCTCATCGGAATAGTCGGTGAACGCCTCGCCGATGAACACGCCGGCATTGTTGACCAGCGTGTCGATCCTGCCGAACCGGTCGAGTGTTCGAGCCGCTACCGCTTCCGCAGTCGCGGCATCACCGACGTCGCCTGCCACGGTGAGCCAGTCGGGCTCATCCGCAGGGGCGATGCTGCGCGACACGCCGACGACGCGCCAACCGCGCTCGCGGTAGCCGCGGGCGATGCCTTCTCCCAACCCTTGCGATGCCCCCGTGACGATGACGACCTTGCCCGACATTGCAGTTCCTGTGTTCAGTGTTGAACGGGCGGGTCGATGCATTCGGCCCGCAGGGGTCTAACCCCGAACTTTGCTGATTGTGCCACAAGATCAGGAGGTTGCGATACCGATCGACGGTGGATCATGGATCGGGACACGTCCGACGATCGTTGGGTGAGGGTGCATGCTGAATTGTTTTCCCGGGGACCGACGCAAAATGACCGATCGACCGTTGATCGTATTCGACGTCAATGAGACGTTGCTCGATATAAACATTCTCGAGCCTCTCTTCGTCGACATGTTCGCAGCCCCCGGTCGGATGCGGGAATGGTTTGCGCAGCTGATCTTGTATTCCGAGGCGCTGTCGCTGGCCGGGCCTTACGTCCCGTTCGGCAAGCTGGGCGGAGCCGTCTTGCGCATGCTTGGCCAGATCCACGGCGTCGTGGTGACGGACGATCATGTGCGTCAGCTGGGTGCGCTGATGACGGATATGCCGGTACACGCCGATGTCGCTGCCGGTCTGGCGGTGTTGAAAGACGCCGGGTTCTCGATCGTCACGCTTACCAACTCGCCGAACAGTGCCGGGCCCGATGTGCTCGACCGGGCCGGTCTGGGGTCGATGTTCGCCCAGCGGTTTACGGTCGATACCGTGCAGCGCTTCAAGCCGACGCCGGCAACGTACCAACTGGTACAGGACACCATGGCGGCCACACCAGACACGACCTGGCTGATCGCGGCACACACATGGGACACGATCGGTGCGCAGGCGTTCGGATGGAAGGCGGCCTTGGTCACGCGCGGCGTGAACGCGCCTCTCGTCCTGGACGGCATTCCGCCGCCGACGCTGGTTGCGCGCGACGTCGGTGAGGCGGCGCGCGCGATTGCGGCTAGCCGATAGCGGCATGCCCGCACGATCCTAGCTAGAGCGTGCGGCGTCTTTCATCATCCCGGCGACCTTGGCCGTTAGCGCTTCCAGCGTGAACGGCTTCGTCAACAGCTCCATGCCGGGTTCGAGATGGCCGTTTCCGACTGCGGCGTTCTCGGCATAGCCGGTGATGAAGAGCACCTTCAGACCCGGCCGCAACGATCGCGCGGCATCGGCGACCTGACGGCCGTTCATACCGTTGGGCAGCCCGACGTCGGTGATGAGGAGTTCGACCTGGGTGCCCGCCTGCAGCATCTTGAGTCCGGCTGCACCATCGGCCGCACCAATCACGGTGTAGCCCGCTTCGCCAAGAACCTCGTCGATCAGATGACGGATGGTCGCCTCGTCGTCGACGACCAGAACGGTTCCTCTGCCCACAGTCGTCGCAGTAGCGATCGCGGCTTCCTGCTCAGGCAGTCCGGCATCGCCGTGGTGGCGCGGCAGATAGATGCAGATCGTCGTTCCGATCCCCAGCTCGGAATAAATCCGGACCTGGCCCTCGGACTGGCGGGCAAAGCCGTAGATCATCGACAATCCCAGGCCGGTACCCTCGCCGAGGGGCTTGGTCGTGAAGAACGGTTCGAACGCGCGTTCGATGGTTTCCGCACTCATCCCGGTGCCGGTGTCGGTGACGCAGATCGACAGATATTGGCCGGGCGGCAGATCGCGTTCGCGGCCAGAGCGATCGTCGAGCCATTTGTTGGCGGTCTCGATAGTCAGTCGCCCGCCGTCGGGCATGGCGTCGCGGGCGTTGATGCTCAGGTTGAGGAGAGCGTTTTCCAGCTGGCCCGCATCGATGCAGGCAGGCCAGAGGCCGCCCGCACCGACGACCTCGATATCGATCGCAGGCCCGACCGTCCGGCGGAGCAGGTCTTCCATGCCGGCGATCAACCGGTTCACCTCGGTGGGCTTCGGATCGAGCGTCTGGCGTCGCGAGAACGCCAGCAGGCGCTGTGTCAGCGACGCCGCGCGCCGTCCCGCGCCCTGCGCCGCCAGCACGAAGCGGTCGAGATCGTCGAGCCGCCCGCGTGCGACGCGCATCTGGAGCAACTCGAGATTGCCCATCATGCCGGTCAGCAGATTGTTGAAATCATGCGCGAGCCCGCCGGTAAGCTGGCCGACCGCCTCCATCTTCTGCGCCTGGCGGAGTTGATCCTGCGTATGCGCGAGTTCCGCCTCGCGCGCTTTCTCCGCGGTGATATCCCTACCCGTCGCATAGGTCAGGTCGCCGGCGGGCGCGGCAACCCACGCGATCCATCGGAACGAGCCGTCCTTGTGGCGATAGCGGTTCTGGATATGGGCATGCTCGCCAGCCTTCGCGGCTTGATAGGCGTCGACTGTGTCTTGGTGATCGTCTGAAAGGACGAAATCGTTGACATGGCGTCCGACCAGCTCGTCGGGCTCATAGCCCAGCACCGTCGTCCATGCAGGATTCACCCGACGAAAGACGCCGTCGAAATCGATGACGAGCATCAGGTCGGGTGAGGTATCCCACATGCGATCGCGTTCGGCGGTTCGCTTGTCGATCTGATCTTCGAGCGTTTCGTTGAGGTCGCGCAACGCCTCCTCGGCCGCACGGCGTGCGGAGATGTCGTTGAACAGGATCGCGACCCGACGATCCGTCGCATCGCCAACGCGAAAGGCGTATACGTCGAACCAGCGACCGAGCGCCGCGGAGCCCTCCTCGAAGCGAACCGGTTCGCCGGTCCGCGCGACCCGTCCGTAGGTCTCGTAGAAATGCTCCTCCAGATCGGGGACCGCGTCGCGCAACCAACGGCCCCGGATCGCCTCGACGAAGCCGGTCTGGCGATAGAAGGCGGGGTTCGCCTCGATGACGCGGTAGTCGATCGGTGCTGCTGCATCGCCAAGGTCGACCTCGACGATGCAGAACCCGGATTCGATTGAATCGAACAGCGTACGATAGCGCGCGTCGCTGTGGGTCAATTGCTCCCGGCTGACCTGAAGCTCGTCGTAGCGGCGATCGCGGTCCGTGACGGTGCGTCGCAGATCGAGCTGAGCCATGACCTGCCGCGCCAGGACGAGTAGCGTCTCCTGCTGGAGATCGGTAAATTCCCGAGCACGATAATCCAGGACGCAGAGCGTCCCGATCGCCAGTCCGTCCGCGGTCTTGAGCAACGCGCCGGCATAGGCACGGATGTGCGGGTCCCCGGTGACCAGGGGATTGCAGTCGAACCGGCGATCCTTGGTCAGGTCGGGAACGACGAGGAGATCGTCTTCCAGCAGCGCCTTGACGCAGAACGAACTTTCGAGCGGCGTCTCGCGCACGCCGAGGCCGACCTCCGCCTTGAAGAACTGCCGTCCGTCCCCGACCAGGTTCACCACGGCAATGGGGGCGTCGCAGAGCTTTGCAGTTAGCGCTGCCAGCTCGTCGAACGACCGTTCGCGTGGCGAGTCCATCACGTCGTAGCACGCCAACGCCGCCAGCCGGTGCTGCTCGGAATCGTTGAACTCGTTGAGGTTTGCCAATGGTCCGATTTCTGTTTTGGGAGGTGCGCCAGTGGTCCACTACCACCTCTCTAACGGCAGGCAACGCGCAGATTTTTGCCTGCTATCCGAACCTCTTGTCGACCACAGGACTCAATTCGGTGACGAATATCTGCAGTACGGCGCGCTGTCGGTAGCAACGAAACAGGCAAGGGGACCGTCCCGCTCTGTGCAAGTCCCCGTCAGATGATCGTATCACCGCATCGCGATGACCCGATGCAGCACACTCGATAACTGGTCGATCGAGTAGGGCTTGTGGATCAGCTCGAACCCGTGGCTGCTGTCCTGCGCGAGCACGTTGCTGTATCCGCTGGTCAGTACCACCGGCAGGTCGGGATATCGAATCCGTATCGCCTGACCCAGTTCGATGCCTGACATTCCGGGCATGACGACATCGGAGAAGACAGCGTCGAACCGGTCGGCCGCTGCTTCCAGCTCGCCGAGCGCATGGGCGGCCTCCTTTGCCAGCACCGTGGTGTAGCCCAGTTCGGCCAAGGCCGACCGGGCGAACTCGCCGACCTGTGAATTGTCTTCGACGACGAGAATGCAGGCGCCATCACCCGACGCGACCTGCCGGGGAGTGTCGTCGCGAACGATCGCAGTCTGCTCTCCCATCATACGCGGCAGGTACAGCGTGAAGGTCGTGCCGGTGCCGACCTCGCTTTCGACCATGACCTCGCCGCCCGATTGCTTGGCAAAGCCGAACACCTGGCTGAGCCCAAGCCCGGTTCCTTTCCCGACATCCTTGGTCGTGAAGAACGGCTCGAAGATATGATCGATACGATCGGCGGAAATGCCTTCGCCCGTATCGGTGAGCGAGATGGCGATGAAGTCGCCGGCAACGGCCCGGTGCGACCGCACGGAGGGCATGCCGTCAACCGACTCGACACGGACGGTAAGACGCCCGTCGCCATTCATCGCATCGCGCGCGTTTACCGCCATGTTGATGATCGCGGTGTCGAACTGGTTGCGATCGGCGTGAATATGGCACGGGCAGGACGCCGACTCCAACGCGACCTCTATGCGCGAACCGACAAGCGTTCGCACCATGTCCGCCAGCACCCGAACGCTTTCCTGGGCGTCGAAAGATTCGGGCAGCAGAGCTTGGCGTCGCGCGAAGGCGAGCAGCTGGTTCGTCAATTTGGCCGCGCGATCGGCGGTCTCCGCGATCGCCTGAATGTAGCGTTCGCGGCGTTCTTCGGTCAGGTTGGGTCGACGCAGCAGATCGACCGAGCCCCGGATGACGGTCAGCAAGTTGTTGAAGTCGTGCGCCACGCCGCCCGTGAGGTGCCCCACCGCCTCGACCTTCTGCGCCTGGCGAAGCTGATCCTGCGCCGCGTCGAGTTCGATCTGCCGCTCCTTTTCGGCGGTGACATCGCGTCCCGCACAATAGAGGAGACCGTTCTCCGGCGCTGCGGTCCAGGACAGCCAACGATAGGTCCCGTCCCGGTGCCGGAAGCGGTTCTCGAACGCCGCAGTCTCCAGGCCGGACGCGAGCCGCGCCACCTCGGCGCGAGTTTTCTCAAGGTCGTCGGGATGCTCAAGCCACTCGGACGTCCGTCCGATGAACATGTCCTCGTTCCAGCCGAGGATACGCGACCATGCCGGGTTGATGCTCGTCCAGCGCCCCTGCGTATCGGCAACGCCCAGCATGTCGCGCGACAGACGCCAGACGCGGTCGCGTTCGGCTGTACGCTCGGCAACCTGCGCTTCGAGTGTCCCGTTGAGGTGGCTGAGTTCGACCGCCAGTTCATGAAGCTCCGCTTCCGCCTTGCGACGGTCGGTGATGTCGGATGCCGCGCCGTACCAATGGGTGATTTCACCATGATCGTCGAACAGCGGCACCGCCTGAACCTGGGCCCATCCGAGCGATCCGTCGGTCAGGTAGACCGGATGTTCGACCCTGTATGTATCGCGAGCCTCGATCGCACGCTCGAACTCGGCCCGCACGGCATCCCGGCCTTCCGGCGGGACATAGTCGTTGAGCCAGTTGGCGTTTGCCGCGGGCGTATCCGCCAGGAAGCCGCCGCCGGACAATTCCGCCAGCTCGGTCCAGTCCGCGTTGATGAGATAGCGGACCTCGGTCGATGATCGGACCAGCGCGTCGAGGCGTATGGTCAATTCCCGGAGTTCGTTCTCCGTCTGGCGGCGCGCGGTGATGTCCTTGAACAGGACCGCGACCTGGTTGTTGCCGGCAGGCTCGATGCGGAAAGCCGACAGTTCCAGATGGCGCCCGGTGGCGTCGAGTTCGCGTTCGAAGCGAGCCGGCTCACCAGTCCGCAGCACCTCGCCAAAGACGGCGACCCAGCTATCCGCCTCGTCCGGAAATAGATCGCGAACGTTCCGACCTACGACGTCGGTGATTCCGGCATTGCGTGCGTACGCCTCATTGGCTTCGAGATGGACATAATCGCTCAACGGGCCATGCGGGCCGTCGATGAATTCGATGACGCAGAAGCCTTCATCGATGGCCTCGAAGATCGAGCGATATTTCTCACCGCTCAACAGTAGCTGCTGGCTAGCCGACCTGAAGGTCGTGACGTCGACCTGACTGCCGAAGAAATACAGCAGGTTTCCGTCGGAATCGTTGACGGGGCTTACGTACAGCTCGTTGATGAACTCAGACCCGTCCCGCCGGTAGTTGACGATGTCGATCGCGATCGGTTCGCGCGCGGCTATGGCGTCGCGTAATTTGGCGACGTTCTTTGGATTCGTGTTGGTGCCCTGAAGAAAGCGGCAGTTCTTGCCGATCAGTTCGTCGGCCGAGTAGCCCGACAGTGACACAAAGGCACGATTGGCGAAGATGATCGGGTTATCGGGCTGATGCGGATCGGTAAGGATCATCGGCATCTGCGATGTCTGGATCGCCGAAAGCAGGACATCCTTGCGAGGTCCGAATTGGCCACCCTCCTCGCTAGCCAGCACCGTTCGAAGAAGGGTTAGCTTCGCGTCCTGGTCGGCATATCGGTTACGTAGGTCGGTCGCAGGGGGCGGGCTCATGGCGACTGTCTACCGCGCGGCTACACGCCTGAAAACAAAGAACAGGAGGAATTCGAACACCGTCTCGACGGGGCCCAGATCGCTCGGCGCGGCAAATCGGCGCCCGAACTTCCCGGCCTCCTGAGCCCTTCCCGTAAGCGCGGTCTGAGGGCCGCCTTGTAGGCGGAGCGTTCAAC
This sequence comes from Sphingomonas faeni, assembly GCF_003053745.1. GTDB lineage: Bacteria > Pseudomonadota > Alphaproteobacteria > Sphingomonadales > Sphingomonadaceae > Sphingomonas > Sphingomonas faeni. The sequence continues at coordinate 245,770 of NZ_QAYE01000009.1, forward strand.
GGGTTGATGGCAGCTCTTTGAACGGGGCCGTGATGTCGGACGAGACTATCG
>NZ_QAYE01000010.1 GCF_003053745.1 Sphingomonas faeni
AACCAGAACAACGCCATCTACCGCCTCCATCGTCACACGCTCTGTGAATCAGGAAGCCCTCTTCAAATCAATAGCCTGATTGGGTTTGAGCCCTAGCAACGTCGTCGCCGAATCGTTCGCAATCGTGATCGTCCGCTCGCGTCCGGTTGCGACGACGCCAGCGGAGACCCCCGCCATCACCGCCTCGATCAGTGCGCGACGGCTTTCGAGCTGGCCGTTGGCCGTGACGAGTTCGGTGTTCTGCGCCTCCAGCTGCCCGGTCATCTGGTTGAACGCGTTGGCAAGCGTGCCGACCTCGTCACGGCTTCGCGGATCGGGAACGCGCGCGGTCAGGTCGCCGGCTGCTACCCTGCGCGCGGCGTCGACGAGCTCACCCACCGGCCGGACGAGGCGATCCGCAACCGCCAGCGCGATCCACACTGCAATCCCTACGATCAGCAACGAGATCAACAACAGTGCCGCATTGAACTGCAACTGGAGACTGCGCGCCCTGGCCAGGAGCGATCGATAACTCTTCAGCACGTCGTTGGCGCGCGTGGTCTGTTCGGAGAGGGATTTCGTATCCTCGACGCGGCCCGCATAGAGGAACAGCTCGTCAGATCCAGGCAGCATCGTGATCGTCTGGATACGATCGCCGGTGACCGAAAGGACCGCACTTTTACCCGACCGTAACTCCGCGATCGCCGCGGGCGTGACGCGGCGCGTGAAGTCGATCTCGTACGGGTTGACGATCGCCAGCGTCTGAATTCCCCGTTGAGGGGACAGCTTGAACAAAGCGGCCTCGGAGAGGCTGCGATAATAGACTTGCTGAAGGAACCAGCCCGAAAAATCCGGACTTTGAAGCGAGCGTTCGCGAAGATATGCAGACATGTCGCTGGCCATCGTCACGGTGGCTTCCTGCCATCGGTTGAGCTGGCGTCCGTAGGATGATTGAGCAAGTCCGGTTGCGTTTTCGAGCATACCGCGCGCCTGATCGGAATACCAGAATTGTACGCCATATTGGAACAGCAGCGACGCGAAGATCGTCACAAGCAGCATCGGCACAGCGGCGACGATCGAGAACAGAGCAACGAGGCGAACGTGGAGGCGACCGCCACCGCCGATTGGCGAACGCGCTGCACGGCGCATGGCCACACGTCGCCCTAGCAACATGAGGAGCGCGATGCCGGGCACGAGGTTCGCGACCAGCAGCAGCGCTACCAGCGGTGGCGGGATCAGGCGCTGCGGTGCGTCGCTGCCGGTAATGATAAAGTAGCTCGTGACGGCGATCGCGATCGCCACGCCGAGAACGACCGCCTCTACGGCAGGCGTCACGGCAAACCGGTGTGCAGGCCCGTCATCGTCCATCGGTAGCGTCGCGGAAGCGATCATCGTTGCCCCGATACAACGTCAACCGTTGCCGTGAAACCACATAATGACAGAATTACCGCCGTTCCGGTTCGTCTACGCGAGGCGCGTCGCCGCTGATCGCACCGCCGATATCGATGCCGAGCGTATCGAGGCGTTTGCGAAGCGTATTGCGGTTGATCCCCATCGCGCGCGCGGCCCGAAGCTGGTTCTGACCATGACGCGCCAGCATCGCCTCGATCAGCGGGCGTTCGACTTCGCCGATCACGCGGTCGTAGAGCGTGCCGTCATCGAGTGCGGCTGGATCGTCATGAGCGATGCGCTCGATCATCGCACGGACGGCTTGTCCGATATCGAGGTCGACCGGGTCGGTGAGCGAGGCGTGGCGGCCGATCATGGTACGGATCGCGTCCGCCTCGATGACTTCGTCGCGCGACAAGACTGCCAGCCGCCGCATGAGATTTTCGAGTTCGCGAACGTTGCCCGGCCAGTCATGCCCGCCAAGCGCGACCAGGGCGTCACTGGCAAGCTGACGCCGCGGAAGGCCCTGTGCAGCGGCGTGATCCAGAAAATGCCGCGCGAGCAGCGCGATGTCCTGACGTCGTTCGCGCAGGGGCGGCAACGTGATCGGGACGACATTGAGCCGGTAGAACAGGTCTTCGCGGAACTGCCCCGTTGCGACCTGTGACGCCAGATCGCGGTTGGTCGCGGCGACGATGCGAACGTCGACGCGGATCGTCCGTGCGCCACCGACGCTGGTGAACTCACCCGACTGGAGCACGCGGAGGAGGCGGGTCTGCGCCTCCATCGGCATGTCGCCGATCTCGTCAAGGAACAGCGTGCCGCCCGACGCCTGTTCGAACCGACCGGCATTGCGCGTCGCAGCGCCGGTGAAGGCGCCGCGTTCATGTCCGAACAGCTCGGCCTCGATCAGTTCGCGCGGAATCGCGGCCATGTTAATCGCGACGAACGGGGCTGCGCTACGCGGCCCGAGATCATGGATCGCGCGCGCGACGAGTTCCTTGCCGGTGCCCGATTCGCCCGAGATCAGCACGGTAAGATCGTTCGATACCACGCGCGCGATGATCCGGTAGACGTCCTGCATCGCCGCCGACCGACCGATCAGCGGGAGTGCGCGGTCCGCGTCGTGGAGCGCATCCTCGCTGACCATCCCGCCTCGCGCCAGTGCTCCGGTAACCGCGCGGGTCAGCACGTCGAGGTCGAACGGCTTGGGTAGATACTCGTACGCGCCAACCTCGGCCGCGCGGACCGCCGTGGTCAGCGTGTTCTGCGCCGAGAGGACGATGATCGGGAGCAGCGGAAAGCGCGCGGCGACGCTGCGGACATGGTCGATGCCGTCGCCGTCGGGGAGGATGACGTCGGTGATGAGGACGTCGGGCAGAGACACGGCAAGCGCGCGTTCGAGTTGCGCCAAGCTGTCGGCGACGGTGACGTCGTGGCCTGCGCGACGGAGGGCCTGCGCGACGACGGTGCGGATCGCCGCATCGTCATCGACGACTAGGACGGTGCTCATGATGCGGCTCTCGGCAGCAGCAGGCGAAGGACGGTCATCTCGGGGTTTCCTTCGCGGGCGTACTGGACGATGCCGCCCATGTCGCGCGTGAGCTTGTCGACCAGCGCGAGACCAAGCCCCTGCCCTTCGCGACGGCCGGACACGAACGGGTCGAACAGGTGATCGGCGATGTCGGCTGGGGCGCCCGGGCCGTTGTCGAAGACACAAATCTCAATCGGCAGCGGCAGGCGCGGCTTGCCGGGTGCCGCACTAACGGTGATGCCGTGACGGTACGCCGTGGTCATGACGATCCGCGGTTCTCGTTCGTTGCTAACAGCTTCGCGGGCATTCTTCAGCAGGTTTATGACGATCTGCAGCAGCGCATCGCGGTTGATCTGCGCGGGTGGGAGCGACGGATCGAAGCGTTCTTCGATCGCGATGCCGCGCGCGAACCCGGCGAGCGCAAGCCGGCGGGCGTGACCGAGCAGCGGATAGATGTTCTCGCTGGCGAGCGGCAAAGGGCGCGTATCGCTGAAATCCTGCATGCGGTCGATCAACGCCGCGATACGATCCACCTCAGTGACAATCAGCGTAGTCAGCTCGCCCGCACCGAGCAACTGTGCCGCACCACGAATACCGGATAACGGATTCTTGATTTCGTGCGCGAGCATAGCCGCGGCACCGACCGCAGCCCTCGCTCCAGCCGCACGATCCGCAGAGTGTCCAAGCCGCCGCGAGGTTGCGGATGCATGCAAGGTGATCGCCCGCCAGCCCGGGTAGTCGGCGATCTGCGTCTCGGCGAAATCTGCACGGATTTTGACCCCCCGCGCGGTCGAGATTTCGGTGTCGTAAACGGCTAGCCCGTGTCCGTCCCGATTTCGCGGATCGTCGGGCGGCGGGATGATCGCATCGAGTGGTTGTCCGATCATCAACCGTTCCGAGAGGTTCAGTAGTTGCTCGGCGAGCGCATTGGCATGCGCAACCCTGTGGTCGGGATCGACGACCACCACAGCCACCGGCAGCGCGGCGAAGAGTTCCGCGAACCCCGGCCGGTTGCGCGATGGCGTATCAGGCCGCTTCAAGGTCGCGCCAGGGAGCGTAGAACTCGGCGAGCATCGCCTTGACCTGCTTGGGATCGGGCACCTGGTTCACCTTGTTGCGGAACTCGGCCGAACCGGGCAGCCCCTTGGTGTACCAGCCGATATGCTTCCGGGCCATGTTGACGCCGGTCTCGATCCCGTAATGCTCGAGCATCGCCTCGTAATGGCCTGCGATCGCGTCATATTGCTCGGTGATCGACGGGTCCTCGATGCGACGGCCGGTGGCGAACCACTCCATCACCTGGCCGAGCACCCAGGGGCGTCCGTAGCTGCCGCGACCGATCATCAGGCCATCCGCGCCCGACTGGTCCATCGCCGCCTCGGCGTCCTCGATGGTGCAGATGTCGCCGTTGACGATCACCGGTACGCTCACTGCTTCCTTGACCTTCCGGACGAAGCCCCAGTCGGCATTGCCCTTGTACATCTGGTTGCGCGTGCGGCCGTGGACGGTGATCAGCTTGATGCCGAGGTCCTCGGCGATGCGCGCGAGATCGGGTGCATTGAGGCTGTCGTGGCACCAGCCCATCCGCATCTTCAGCGTCACGGGCACGTCGACGGCCTTGACGGTAGCCTCGATGATCGCGCTGGCGAGCTTTGTATCGCGCATCAGCGCCGAGCCCGCGTCGCCGTTGACGACCTTGCGCACCGGGCAGCCCATGTTGATGTCGATGATCGCGGCGCCGCGATCCTGGCTGAGCTTGGCGGCCTCGCCCATCTCGTACGGCGTGCAGCCGATCAGCTGCATCGACACCGGCTCCTCGAGCCGGTCCCATGCCGCCTTCTGCAGCGACTGGCGCGTCTCGCGGATCGCGGCCTGGCTAGCGACCATCTCGGTGACGTTGAGGCCCGAGCCATAGCGTCGCACCAGCGTGCGGAACGGCATGTCGGTGACGCCGGTCATCGGCGCGAGCACGACGGGGCTTTCGATCCGGACGGGACCGATCTGGATAGGGGCAAGGTTACGCATGAATGTGCCTGAAAAAGAGGCATCCCCCTACCCCGTCCGGCAGTTTTTCGCAAGACTGGCGAGCGTCGGGGCGAACCGCTAGGTCGCGAGGATGACACAGGCACAGCGTATCGTCGCGATCATCGTCGCTGCCGGAACCGGCGTGCGCGCGGGGGGATCGATTCCCAAGCAGTTCGCGCTGATCGCCGGCCGACCGATGATCGGCTATTCCTATGAAGCTTTCGCGACGCACCCGGCGATCGCCAAGACGATCGTCGTCGTCGCCGAGGGCCAGCAGGGTTTGGCGGTCGCCGCGTTGGGGACCGCGCCGATCGCCGTTGGTGGGACGACGCGACGCGAGTCGGTTACTAACGGTCTCGCGGCGGTCGGCGATGCGACGCATGTGCTGATCCATGACGCCGCCCGCCCCTTCCTGTCGCACGCTGTCATCGATTCGCTCGTTGCTGCCTTGAAGACCAGGGACGCGGCCATTCCGGTCCTGCCGGTGACCGATACGCTGGCGCGCGGCAACGTTTTGCTCGGCGACATCGTGCCGCGCGCAGACCTCAACCGGGTGCAGACTCCTCAGGCGTTCGCCGTGGAGGCACTGCGTGCCGCTCACGCGGTCTGGCCGGCGGACGAAGAGGCGACCGACGACGCGCAGATGGTGCGACGGCTTGGCGTCGGCGTCGCGTTGGTGCAGGGCTCGATGATGCTCGAGAAAGTCACGCACCCAGAAGATTTCGCGGCCGCCGAAGCGCGTGTCGCTTACGAAACCCGCACCGCGATGGGGTTCGACGTCCACCGTCTCGAAACCGGCGAGGAGCTGTGGCTCGGCGGCGTCCTGATCCCGCACGACAAGGGCCTGTCGGGGCATAGCGACGCCGACGTCGCGCTTCACGCGCTGACCGACGCGCTGCTCGGTACGATCGCGGCGGGCGATATCGGCACGCATTTCCCGCCGAGCGATCCGCAGTGGAAGGGTGCCGACTCCGCGCAGTTCCTCCAGCATGCCGCCAAGCTTATCGCCGACAAGCGCGGCCGGATCGATTTCGTCGACCTGACGATCATGTGCGAGGTGCCGAAGATCGGGCCGCATCGTACGGCGATGACCGCGCGGATCGCCGACCTGCTTGGGCTCACGCTCGACCGGGTCAGCGTCAAGGCGACAACGACCGAACGACTTGGCTTCACCGGCCGCGGCGAGGGTATCGCCGCGCAGGCCGTTGCAACCATTCGCTTGCCCGGATCGCCGCTTTGAAGATCGCAGCAGCGCTTGCGGGGATCGCCCTCCTCGCCAGCCCGGCAGTGGCGCAGCAGCGCTGCATCACCGGGCCCGAGGCCGAATCGCTTACGCTCGTCGCGATGCCCGATATCCTCCGGGAAACCGGGCGCGTCTGCGCGGCACAGCTTCCCGCCAGAAGTCTCATCCGGTCGCAGTCGAGTGCGCTGATCGATCGCTATCAGATCGAGTCCGACCGGGCTTGGCCAGCAGCGCGTGCGGCGATCGTCAAGCTCAGCGATCCTGCCGTGGACGCGCTGCTCGATTCGGAGTTTGCGCGACCGCTGCTGACGACGTTGCTGGTGCCGCAGATCGTCGGGCGGATCGCGACGCGTGATTGCGGGACGATCGACCGGATGGTGACGCTGCTCCAGCCCTTGCCACCGCGCAACACCGCGGGCATCGTCGTCGAGACGTTGCGGTACCTCAAATCCCAGAAGTCGCGCAGCGGAGATATCGCCGCGGTGGCGATGCTGCTCTGCCCGGTGGAGACACGCTGATGGATACGATCCTTCCCGCCGAACTGGTCGACGCCGCACGCAAAGTGGTCGAGCAGAACCGCGCGATCGGCCGCCGGGTCGCGGTCGCCGAGAGTTGCACCGGCGGGCTGGTCGCGGCTGCACTGACCGAGATCCCCGGGTCCTCCGACGTGTTCGAGGTCGGCTTCGTCACCTACTCGAACGCCGCCAAGCTCGGCGTGCTGAAGATCAGTTCGGACGTGCTCGAAACGTTCGGCGCGGTCTCGATCGCGGTCGCCTGGAGCATGGCGCAGGCCGCGCTCAAGCAGTCGGGCGCTGATATCGCGGTTGCGATCACCGGCGTTGCGGGCCCCGGTGGTGGTTCGCTCAAGAAGCCGGTCGGCACGGTGGTGTTTGGCCGCGCCGAAAAGGGCCGTGACCCGTCCGACGTTCACGCCGATCGCAAGGACTTCGGCGATCTCGGCCGCGGCGGGATCCGGCTTCAGGCCGCGTTGTGCGCGCTCGAACTCTTGCTGCCGGACGCTTCGGCGCCGTAAAGCTCCGCGGCACGCGTTTCGAACGCGCCGATCATCTTCCGCAGCGCCACGCCGAACACCTGCCCGGCGATCATCTCGAACATCCGGTTCTTGAACGCGAAGTCGACGGTGAAGTCGACCGCGCAGCCCTGCGGCTCGGGTCGGAAATGCCATTCGTTGCGCAGATACTTGAGCGGGCCATCGACGTAATCGACGTTGAGTTCGCTCGGCCGGACCTTCTGCACGCGCGACGTGAACGTCTCACGCAGCCCCTTGAAACCGACGATCATGTCGGCGAGTGTCTCGGTCTCGCTGTTCGAGCGCACGCGCATCGCGCTGACCCAGGGCAGGAATTCGGCATAGCGACCGACATCGGCCACCAGGTCGAACATCTGCTCAGGCGTGTAGGGCAAATGGCGCGTTTCCGAATGCTTCGGCATCAGATGCGCGCGACGCCCAGCTTTGCGTCGCGGTTCGCACGCAACCGCTCGAAGTCGTCACCCGCGTGGTAGCTCGACCGAGTCAGCGGCGACGATGCTACCAACAGGAAGCCCTTCGCGCGGGCAATCGAGGCATAGGCATCGAACGCCTTCGGCGGCACGAACTCGGCGACCTTGGCATGGCGCGGCGTGGGCTGGAGATACTGGCCCATCGTCAGGAAATCGATGTCGGCGCAGCGCATGTCGTCCATCACCTGATGGATCTCCAGACGCTCCTCGCCGAGCCCGAGCATCACGCCGGATTTGGTGAAGATCGACGGATCGTGCTTCTTGACGCTCTCCAGCAGCCGCAGGGACGCATAGTAACGCGCACCCGGGCGGATCGTCGGATAGAGCCGCGGCACGGTTTCGAGATTATGGTTGTAAACGTCGGGACGCGCCTCGACGATCGACTCGATCGCCGCCTGCGCCTTGTTGCGGAAGTCGGGTGTGAGGATCTCGATCGTCGTCGTCGGGTTCGACGCGCGGATCGCCTGGATCACCTTTACGAACTGCGACGCGCCACCGTCCGGAAGATCGTCGCGATCGACGGAGGTGATGACGATGTGGTTGAGCCCCATCTGCGCGGCCGCATCGGCGACGTTCTGCGGCTCCATCCGATCGACCGCGCGCGGCATACCGGTCTTCACGTTACAAAACGCGCAGGCGCGCGTGCAGGTATCGCCGAGGATCATGACCGTCGCATGCTTCTTCGACCAGCATTCGCCAATGTTCGGACACGCCGCCTCTTCGCACACGGTGGTGAGGCTTTTCGAGCGCATCAACTCACGGGTCTTTGCGAAGCCAGCAGAGGTCGGCGCCTTGACGCGGATCCAGTCGGGCTTGCGCGCACGGACCGGCGAAGCCATCGGGGTCATGTCGTTCATGCACGCCAGATAGCCCCGCCCTGCCGCTGAGACAATGGCGGCGGGCTATGTTGGCGGGTTGGAACCATCGGACGAACCGGATAAAATCATGGAACCAGTTCCAACATGACAAGTTTGTCATGTTGCATCGCAAACTGATATGGAAGGCTAACCGTGCCAACTCACTTTCCGGAAATGATCGAAGGCTATCACCGCTTCAAGGACGGCCCCTGGGAGGAGCAGCGCGAGCGCTGGAAGGAACTGCAGGACGGCCAGAGCCCCAAGGTGATGATCATCGCCTGCTCCGACAGCCGCGTCGAACCCGCGCAGATTTTCGATACGCTGCCGGGCGAAGTTTTCGTCGTGCGCAACGTCGCCAACCTCGTCCCGCCGTTCGAAACCGGTGGTGGTTATCACGGCGTCTCCGCGGCGATCGAGTTCGCGGTTACGCAGCTGAAGGTCGAAGAGATCGTCGTGATGGGCCACGAGAAGTGCGGTGGCTGCAAGGCTGCGCTGACGCAGGCGTTTGCCGATGCCGATCATGGCGCAGGCGGGTTCGTGTCCGACTGGGTCAGCCTGCTCGACGGTGCCCGCGAGAAGGTCATCGCAAAGTACGGTGAAGGCGCCGAGGCCGGCCGCGAGATGGAACTCGAATCCGTACGGACCTCGATCGCCAACCTCCGCACCTTCCCGTTCGTGACCGAGGCAGAAGCCGCCGGTACGCTGGCCCTGCGCGGTGCCTATTTCGGCATCGACAAGGGCCAGATGCTGCTGCTCAACGAGGATGACCAGTTCATCCAGGCCGATGCAGCAGAGGCCAAGTCAGCGAAGGCCTAACGCCTTCTCCGCCACCTTCTTGACCTTCGGGTCGAGCGGTGGCGGCACCATCGAAACCCCCGCTTCGAGGCGGTCCGCGATCAGCGTCAGCGCGGCGATTCGGGCCGCCTTCTTGTCGTTGCCGTCGATGACGGTCCACGCCGCGGTCGCGGTATCAGTGCGCGCGAACATCTCGGCCATCGCCTCCAGATAGTCTTCACGTCGCGATCGATTGTGGAAATCGTCGAGCCCGGTCTTCCAGTGCTTCCACGGATCGTCGAGACGCGCCTTCAATCGCCGGTCCTGCTCCTTCTGCGTGGTATGGATGAACAGCTTGATGAGGGTCGTGCCGCTCTCGACCTGCTGTGCCTCGAACGCGTTGATCTCGTCGTAACCGTGGCGCCATTCGGTCTCGCTGGCGAACCCCTCGACACGCTCGACGAGGACACGGCCGTACCAGCTGCGATCGAACACCGCGATGTTGCCGTTGGCCGGCAACCGGTTCCAGAAGCGCCAAAGAAAATCATGTGCCTTCTCGTCCGCAGTCGGCGCCGAGATCGGCCAGACCTTGTAGTTGCGCGGGTCCCATTCGGCGGAGAGACGCTGGATGATGCCGCCCTTCCCCGCCGCGTCCCAGCCCTCGAACATCACGATCGCGCGCGTACCGCCGACGATGTGCGCGACCTGAATATGCTCGAGCCGCTTTTGCAGCGCGGCGAGGTCGTGCTTGTACTTGCCGTCGTATTCGTCGCCAGCTTCGTAGTCGGCCAGGTGTATCGTCATGCATCACGCTCCGTCGCAAGGGTCGGGATCTGAACGTTCCAGGCGCCGCGACGACGCAGGACGAACCAATAATAGGCGATCGACAGCAGGATCTGTGCAGCCGTCATGATCAGACCGGGGCGGCCCTCCTCGAGATCGAGCCAGCTCGTCCAGGAGACATAGCCGAGCGCGAGCAGTGTTACGACAGGGGCAAGCGGGTAGAGTGGCATCTGGTAGGGGGCGTGCGCGGTCTTGCCGGTACGCCGGCCGACCATCGCCGCGACGCAGATGCCCGCATAGATCGCGACGAGGCCGGTGCCGCTGAGCACGAGCAGCAACTGGAGCGGCAGAAAGCACGCGACGATCCCGAACCCGCCGACCAGCAACGTGCCCACCCAGGGGGAGCCGAACTTCGGGTGGACCTGCGTCATCCACCGATCGAGCGGGCGCCCCCAGCTCCCGTCGCGCGCGGTGCCGTAGAAGAAGCGCGCGCAGGCGAGGATGCAGGCGATCACCGCGTTGACGATCGCCACGACTACGCCGATCGAGATCCAGTCCGCCATTGCCGAGCCGCTGCGTAGCGCGACGAGAAGCCCGAACGGATCGCTGGCGGTGAGCGTGGCGTGAAGATCGGGCGCGCCGACCAGGACCGCGACGATCGGGATGCCTTCGAACAAAAGCGTCAGCGCGAGCGAGGCCATGATCGCGCGCGCGATCAGCCGGGGGGCGTCGAGCATCTCCTCGCCGAAATAGACCGCGGCGCCGTAGCCGTTGAGCGCGAAGATCGCGATCGAGGTGGCGAGGCCGATCGAGGCGGCGGACGCGGGGACGAGCGCGGCTCCTTGCGGCATGACCGGGTGGAACAACAGGTCGCCGATCGGGCGGACGGTATCGGCGAACCCGAGCCAGACGACCGCGACGATCGCCAGCATCTCGACCAGCAGGAAGAGGCCGGTGAGCCAGGCGTTCACCTTGATCTGGAGGATCGCGACGAGCGTCGACCCTGCGACCACGGCGATCGCGACGGGGATTTGCGGCAGGCCGGGGACCAAAGTGCCGAGCACTGCGCTGACGCCGAGACCTGCGACCGGCGGGAAGAGCAGGTTGTTGAAGACGTTAACGCCGAGCATGACGAACCCCGCCATCGGCCCGAGCGTATGCGCGACCGCGACATACTCGCCACCTGCGACCGGCCAGGCGGAGGATAGCTCGGCGTAGACGAACGCAGTAGCGACGCAGACGAGTCCGGCGATCAGCGTTGCCCACACCGCGCCGGTGCCGGCGACCTGAAGCATGCCGGGGACGATGACGAACACCGACGATGCCGGGGTCGCTACGGAGAGGGTGAGGAACAGGACGCCCGTGACGCCGAGGCTGCGGACGAGGCTTGGCGCCGGTGTCATCTGATCGTCGCGCATGCCAACCCCTTATCGTGCAGAGGTATTTGCATGGTTGAGGGGGTTGAGGAAGCGTGGGACGTCTTTCCCTCGCCCCTTCGGGGAGAGGGAGGGGCCCGCCCGCCCTTGCGGGTGGGAGGGTGAGGGGAAGTTGGCGCAAACCAACCTCCCCTCACCCTCCCGTCGCCAAGCGGCTCCTCTGTCCCTCCCCCCTTGGGGCGAGGGACAGAGGGAAGTTACCCAGCGCTCGGCGCGACCATTTTCGTCGCGTCCTTCGGGCCATCGACCGTCAGGCGGATATTGAGTTCCTTCAGCTGCTTGGCGCTGACCGGGCTCGGCGCGCCCATCATCAGGTCCTCGGCCTTCTGGTTCATCGGGAACAGTACGACCTCGCGGATGTTCGGCTCGCCCGCGAGCAGCATCACCATCCGGTCGATCCCCGGTGCCGAGCCGCCATGCGGCGGTGCGCCGACCTTGAACGCGTTGATCATGCCCGCGAAGTTCGTGTCGACGTCGGCCTGCGTGTAGCCGGCGATCTCGAACGCCTTGTACATGATCTCGGGCCGGTGGTTCCGGATCGCGCCCGACGACAGTTCGACGCCGTTGCAGACGATATCGTACTGATATGCGAGGATATCGAGCGGATCCTTGTTTTCCAGCGCGTCCATCTCGCCCTGCGGCATCGAGAATGGGTTGTGGCTGAAATCGACCTTCTTCGCGTCCTCGTCATATTCGAACATCGGGAAGTCGACGATCCAGCAGAACTCGAACCGGTTCTCGTCGATCAGGCCAAGGTCGGCGCCGATCCGCGCACGGGCGGCGCCCGCCAGCTTCGAGGCGGGCAGTTCCTTGCCGGCGGCGAAGAAGATGCCGTCGTTCGGGCCGAGGCCCATCTCGGCGATCAGTTTCCGGGTGGCTTCCTCGCCGTGGTTCTTGGCGATCGGGCCGCCGAGTTCACCGTTCTTCTGCGTGATGTAGCCGAGCCCGGCATGACCCTCGGCGCGTGCCCAGTCGTTCATGTCGGTGAAGAACTTGCGGCTCTTGTCGGCGGTGTTCGGCGCAGGAATCGCGCGGACCACGTCACCGCCGGCGACGATGCCGGCGAACAGGCCGAAGCCCGAATCGACGAAATGATGGCCGACGTCGTGGATCAGGATCGGGTTACGCAGGTCGGGCTTGTCGCTGCCGTACTTCAGCATCGATTCGCGGTAAGGAATGCGCTTGAACGGGAGCGCCGAAACCTGGCGGCCCTTGCCCTGCCAGTCGGCGAACTCCTCGAATACACCGTGCAGGACGGGCTCGATCGCCGCGAACACGTCGTCCTGTGTGACGAAGCTCATCTCGAAATCGAGCTGGTAGAACTCGCCGGGCGAACGATCGGCGCGTGCGTCCTCGTCGCGGAAGCACGGCGCGATCTGGAAATAGCGGTCGAAACCCGCGACCATCAACAGCTGCTTGAACATCTGCGGCGCCTGCGGGAGCGCGTAGAACTTACCCGGATGGACGCGGCTCGGCACCAGATAATCGCGCGCGCCCTCGGGCGACGATGCGGTCAGGATCGGCGTCTGGAATTCGATGAACCCTTGCGAATTCATCCGGTTGCGGAGCGACGTGATCACCTGGCTGCGGAGCATGATGTTCGCGTGCAGCCGCTCGCGACGCAGATCGAGGTACCGATAGCGCAGGCGGATATCCTCGGGATACTCGGCCTCGCCCGCGACCGGCATCGGCAGCTCGCCGGCCATCGACTGGACGGTCGCGGCGGTCGCGCGGATCTCGATCCCGCCGGTCGGCAGGTTCGAGTTGACGGCTTCCGGCGCACGTGCGGTCACCTTGCCGGTGATCGTGACGACGCTTTCGCTCTTCAGTCCCTCGATCACCTTGAAGACGGGCCCCGACACGTCGGTGACGATCTGCGTGATGCCGTAGTGATCGCGCAGATCGATGAAAACGAGGTCGCCGTGATCGCGCTTCTTGTGGACCCAACCGGAGACGCGGACCTCTTCGCCGACCTGTTCGGGGCGGAGGGCGGCGCAGTTGTGGGTGCGATAGGCGTGCATGATGGGTCTTCTCGGACGATAAACAGGTGGTCCGCGCTTCCCTTCCCTTCCGGGCTTTGTCAACCCGAACGAGGCTCGCTATGGACGAGCCATGCATATCCACCCGCTTATCTCCGACAGTGCCACGCTCGCCAATTTGTGCGCGCGCATGGCCGACGCCGACTATGTGTGCGTCGACACCGAATTCATGCGCGAGAGCACCTATTACCCGGAACTCTGCCTGATCCAGATCGCCGACGACAAGGAAGCCGCCGCGATCGACCCGATGGCACCGGGGATCGACCTCAAGCCGCTACTCGACCTCCTCGTCGAGAATCACGACGTGCTGAAGGTCGTCCATGCCGGCGGGCAGGACATCGAGATCGTCTACAACCTCACCGGCAAGACGCCCTTCCCGCTGTTCGACACGCAGGTCGCGGCGATGGCGCTCGGCCAAGGCGAGCAGATCGGCTATTCGAACCTGGTCGACAGCTGGCTCGGGATCGCGGTCGACAAGGGGGCACGGTTTACCGATTGGGCGCGTCGGCCGCTCGACGCGCGGCAGATCGAATATGCGATCGGCGACGTCACGCACCTCTCGAAGATTTTCCCGAAGATGCTGGAGCGGTTGCGTAAGACCGGGCGCGGCGTGTGGCTCGATCAGGAGATGGAGCGGCTCGGCGATACCGCCAATTATGCGAACGATCCGGATCTTGCATGGAAGCGCGTGCGGATATCGGGACGCAAGCCTGATGTGCTCGGCCGGTTGAAGGCTCTCGCGCGCTGGCGTGAGTTGGAGGCGCAGGCAAAGGATTTGCCGCGCGGACGGATCGTCAAGGACGAGACTCTGGGTGACATGGCCGGCCACCCGCCGAAGAAGCAGGCGGACTTGGCACGGGTGCGTGGGTTGTCGGCGACTTGGGCCGGGAACGATATCGGTGGCCGTTTGATGTCGGCGATCGAGGGCGCACAGCCGCTTGGCGACGACGAACTGCCGCCGCGCGACGATCGCAAGCCGGGGCTCGGCAAGGAGGGTTCGCTGGTGGCGGACCTCCTCAAGCTGCTGCTCAAGATCCGCTCGCGAGATATTGATGTCGCGTCGAAACTTCTTGCGCGTACCGATGAACTCGAGGCCCTGGCAGCCGGTGTGCGGACCGGGCTGCCGATGCTCGAAGGCTGGCGGTTCGATCAGTTTGGCCGCGACGCGCTCGATTTGGTCGAGGGGCGGCTGGCGTTTGCGGTTATCGGCGGAAAGCTGAAGATGACCCGCACGGAGGATGCCGCATGAGGATCGTTCTGGTTGCGGCGTTGCTCGCGTCGGCGGGGTGTACGCCGGTCGAGATGCGCGGCGAGACGCCTGCCGCTCAGCCGGTCACGGCCGCCTGCAATGCCGACTCGCTCGGCGATCTGGTCGGCAAGCGCGCGAGCGATGCTCGGGCCGACGTGATGCAGACGCGATCGGGCGCACGCACGCTTCGGTGGATCGCGCCGAACACGGCCGTGACGATGGATTTCCGCGCCGATCGTCTGAATGTCTATGTGGACGCCAAGGGCCGGATCGAACGCTTCACCTGCGCCTGAATTCATTGAACCTCCCCTAAAAGGGGAGGATTCAAGCGAGAGTTAGTACGGCCTTGCGTCCCAGGGCGGCGGCAAGCGCGTTATGGCGACGTTCCACCGCCTCGCCGTAGAGCCCACGATCATCAGGGCGCAACGTCAGCGTAAGTGATACCCCGTCATCCGCGAGCGCTGATCGCTTCAAAGGTCCTGCCAAGCCACCACTCATTCGCTGGCCTAGTCGCATAGCGAGGCCCCAAGCAGTCGCGCTTTTCACCGCTGCCGGAGACGCGAGGCGACCAACTGTTTCACCGGCGGAGAGATCACCACCAAGGCTCGTGTAAAGAGCTTGCGCCAGCATCCCCCGGCCGGGCGCGTCAATCGCGACCCAATTGCCGTGCAGCGCGACCTCTACGCCACGTTCGGCGCGGAACTCGGGGTTCGCGCGCCAGCCGACGTCGGCGAGCAGGCATGCGGTGTGGCGAATACGCGCCATTGCGGGCGGCTCGGTGGTGAACAGCGGTGCGATCCAGCGATCGAGGAGGTCACCATGCTCGGGGAAGCGGCCGAGCAAGCGCCCCTCTTCGCGCGCTGCGACAATCAACGGATCGAGCGTTCGGTCTGCGGGCTTCAGATCTTCGTAAAGCAGGCCTTCGCGCAGGCCATAGGCAGACACGACCGTCGTCCGACTGCCGAGCTGGCGCATCAGCACACCGAGCAACGCAGCGGCATCGGCCAGTGTTGCCGTACGACCCGAGGACAGCCCCGGGATCGCCTTCAAGCGCGGCTTGGAAAGCTGTGGGATAGTCCGGCTGAGCCGCGTGATCGTCGCCGCGGTCATTGAATATTGGTGGATGATCGGCAGCGGATAGTCCGACAGTTCCATGTCCAGCCGTGCCAGTGCGCGCCACGAACCGCCAACGAGATAGAGCGGAAGCCCCTGCCCCTTCGCGGTCCAGCCGGCCTCGCGTACCAGCCGCGCCACGTAGCGGGCGAGCACCTTGCCGCGCTTGGCCCGGATCGGGCCGATCCGCAGGACGCCGAGCGGGAACGAGACGCGTTCCTCGATCTTGCCGCAGCGAACGCGGACGAGTTCGAGACTGCCGCCGCCGAGATCGCCGACGATGCCATCCGCTTCAGGTATCGCTGATAAGACACCATAGCCTGCCGCGCTGGCTTCCTGTTCGCCCGACAACGTCTCGACGGTCAGCCCGAGTTGTTCAGCCGCAGCAATGAGTTCGCCGCCGTTCTTCGCATCGCGGACCGCCGCCGTCGCGACCGTGCGGAGCGTCGAGCATTCCATTTCCTTCGCCACCGCCGCGAACCGCGCCAGCGCGACGCGTGCGGTCTTCAAGGCCGACTTCTCGATCGCGCCGGTAGCGGCGAGCCCACGCCCGAGCCCCGCCAACACCTTCTCGTTGAACCGGATCGCGGGGAGCCGTGGCGGCCCCTGGTAGACCACCAGACGGATCGAGTTCGAGCCGATGTCGATGATCCCGGTACGCGGGTGATCGTCGGTCTCGGCCTTGGGCGGGGAATTGCCGAACAGGATATTGGTGACGCTCATCGTTTACGGCGGAGCGACAGCGTCGGCACGGCATTGCTGGTCGCAAGCGAAGCGCCGCGGCCCGAGAGCGAAGGATTCGTCATGAAATACCGATGCAGGTTGAACGGGCGGTCGCCGGGATCGACGCGGCTATATTCGCCGTCGGGGCCTAGCTCCCAGCTCTGCTCGTTGTCGATCAGGTTCGCGACCATGACCTGATCGAGGATCTGGTCGTGGACGGTCGGGTTTAGGATCGGCAGCATATATTCGACGCGGCGATCGAAGTTGCGCGGCATCCAGTCGGCCGACGAGATGAACAGCTTGGCACCGTCGTTGGGCAGCGCCTTGCCGTTGCCGAACGCCCAGATCCGGCTGTGCTCGAGGAAGCGCCCAATCACCGATTTTACGCGGATCGTCTCCGACAGGCCGGGAACGCCGGGTCGCAGGCAGCAGATGCCACGGATGATGAGGTCGATCTCGACCCCTGCCCCGCTCGCTTCGTAGAGCTTCTCGATCACCGCAGGGTCGACCAGCGAGTTCATCTTCGCCCAGACGCCGGCGGGCTTGCCGGCGCGGGCGTTGGCGATCTCGACGTCGATCAGGTTCATGAGGTTCTGGCGAAGGTCACGCGGGCTCAGGCTGACGCGCGCCATGTCGGTCGGTTCGACATAGCCGGTGATGTAGTTAAACATCTGCGCCGCATCGCGCCCGACCGCAGCGTCGGCGGTGAAGAAGCTGAGGTCGGTGTAGATCTTGGCGGTGACCGGGTGGTAATTGCCCGTGCCGAAATGGCAGTAGGTGCGGAACGCCTGGCCTTCGCGGCGGACGACCAGCGAGACCTTGGCGTGCGTCTTCCAGTCGATGAAGCCGTAGACGACCTGCACGCCCGCGCGCTCCAGCGCGGAGGCCCAGACCATGTTCTGCTCTTCGTCGAACCGTGCCTTCAGCTCGACGACCGCAGTGACGGACTTGCCCGCCTCGGCGGCGGTGATGAGCGCATTGATGACCGCGGGCTGCTTGCCGGCGCGGTAGAGCGTCTGCTTGATCGCGACGACGTCGGGGTCGTTCGCCGCCTGCTTGAGGAAGGCGAGCACCACTTCGAACGTCTCGTACGGGTGATGGACGACGATGTCCTTGGCCTTGATCGCCGCGAAGCAATCGCCGCCGAACTCGCGGATTCGTTCCGGAAAGCGCGGCGTGAAGGGCGGGAACTTCAGGTCGGGGCGATCCTCGTCGACCAGCCCGTCGAGGTCGACGATGCCGAGCAGATTGCCGCTCTCGGTAATGATCGCGTCCGCACCGCCGAGCTCATCCTTGAGGACCGCCGCAAGCACGTCGGGGATGCCGGTTTCGAGTTCCAGGCGGATGACGCGGCCACGGCGGCGGCGCTTGATCGCGTTGGCGAAGTAGCGGACGAGATCCTCCGCCTCTTCCTCGATCTCCATGTCGCTGTCGCGCAGGACGCGGAAGCTGGCGGCGGCTAGCACTTCGTAGCCGGGGAACAGGACGGGCGCGAACCGCTTCAGGATCGATTCGATCGAGATGTAGCGCGCGGGCTCGCCAGGCAGGCGAACGAAACGCGTCATGGTGTGCGGGAGCATGACCAGTTCGCGGACGGGCTCGTTATCCGAACGGCGGACGAGGTCGAAGATCACCGATAGGCCGCGGTTCGGGATGAACGGGAACGGGTGCGCGGGGTCGAGCGCCTGCGGGGTCAGGATCGGGAAGATCTGATCGCGGAAATGCGTTTCAAGCCACTCGTCGGCCTCACCCTCGACCGCCTCGCGCCGCAGCACGAACAGCCCGGCTTCGTCGAGCAGCACGCGCAGGTCGCCCCACACCGCCTGCTGGCTCGCCATCAGTTCGTCGGCCTCGCGGACGATCGCGGTCAGCTGCTGGCCCGCAGTTAAGCCGTCTGCAGATCGTCGGTCGACGTCCTGCGTCTGCTGCCCCTTCAGGCCAGCGACGCGGACCATGAAGAACTCGTCAAGGTTCGACCCCGAGATCGACAGGAAGCGGAGCCGCTCCAACAGCGGATGGGCGGGGTTGCACGCCTCCTCCAGCACACGCCGGTTGAACGCCAGCCAAGAGAGCTCGCGGTTGAAAAACCGGTCGTTCGGCTCTGCGCCGATGGGATCGTCGTCGTCTTCCGATTGGCGGACGATATGGGCTGGACGGTTCATCGGGCCTCTTGGGGGCTTATGGTGGCGTGAAGAGCGGGAGGTCGAGAGCGAGTTGCGGCCGGAGGATCAGCCCGGCCTCGGTGAGTGTGGTTCGTGCAAGAGGAATGGACAAGCGCTTGCGACGTTCCATCGCCTCCTGATCCAGCGCATCGACGGTTCGCGTTACGGTAATATGACTGCGCTCGATTCTGGTCGCGAGCCAGTCGATCAGATCGGGGCGCGCATCGAGGCTGCGGCGCTCGAACAGATGCGCCAGCAACAGCCGCATGAGTTCGTCGTCGGGCGCGCCGATCGCCGCGATCGGGCTGGCGGCGAGGCGCGAGCGCAGGTCGGGGAGCTTCACCTTCCATTCGGGCGGCGCGGCGTCGGCGACAATCAGAAGCGGCTTGTGCTCCTCCTGTGCGCGGTTCCAGGCGTGGAACAGCTGCGCTTCGGGCACGCGCTCGGCATCGTCGATGATGGTGCCGCCGCTCTTCGCCGCGAAGATCCGCGCGAGCAGGCTGCGACCCGATTTGCGCGGGCCGGTGAGGATGGCGGTCATGACGGGCCAGGTCGCGGTGTGCTCCAGCGTGTGGACCGCGCGCGAATTGGAGGGGGTAACCAGGAAGGCGTCGTCGCGAGGGTCCGCCGGCCACCCGAGTGGCAGCGCAATTTGAGTCATCTTGGTCGCGCTCACCCTGTCGTCGCATTGTCCGCGGGTAAGTCCGGCGGAAGAAGTTGGGCGACCCGGCGGATGCGGATCGTCTGGCCGGAGCCGAATACCTGGTAGCCGCGGGCTTCTAGCGCGGTCTTCAGCGCAGCCGGATCGCCGTCATAGGCGACGCGCATCAGCGAGACACCGCCGAGCGCGAGACTGGTGGTGGCCGCCGAGCGGACGCCGGGGATCGCGCGGAGTGCTGCTTCCGTAGATGAGACAGCGGTCGCTGCGGGCGTGTCGAACTGGACGATGACCGAGATGCCCTCGCCGCCGGTCAGCGCTGCGGTATTGGCGTCGGCGGTCTCGTCGGTCGGCAGGTCGTCTATCGTTGCAGCTTCGGGCGGCGGTGGGGGCGAGAGGCTGTAGTCGACGCGGAGCGAACCGTTGCGGCGGGCCTGCTGGTACAGGTCGTCGATCCGCTTCACGCCGGTGTCGAGCAATTGCGCGATGCCGTCGGGCGTACCGACTCGCAGCGTGAAGCTGCCGATCAGGTCGTTGTCGGGGCCATGGCGCGCTTCGAACACGCCTATCACCGGGCCGCCGGGCCATTGGCGATAAAGTTTCACGACCGGGGTGAGAACGTCGCTCGCGCCATATTGGTCGAGGATCGTCCGCCACCAGCCGCGGCCGGGGCGCTGCGTCTGGCCGACGTTGAGCAGGAGCGCATCGGGGCCGGAGCCTGATGGGCGGACATAGTCGATGCTGCTGTTGCCGGTGCGATAGCGCGCCCAGGCCTGCTGCCACGGCGTGCTCTGCTCGAACGCCTGCCCGACGCCGCCCGAATATTGGATCGGGATCGTTAGCATCGGCTGCGAGCGATCGGCGTAGGTCGAGATGCCGAGAATCGATCCGGCGCGGCCGCGATCGAACAGGACGCCGAGCTTGGCGATGTAGCGCTGCGGGCCGATCTGTTCGTTCTCGACGACGATCCCGGAGACGAGCGAATCGAGCGTGCCATCGGAGACGAGACCGCCTCCGCCACCGAGCCGGTTCGACAATTGGACCCAGGCCTTGCGCTGGGCGAGCCGCCAGCCGCTGTAGCGCGCAGCATCCGCGGTCTTGCCCGCGACGTCGACCGTGACGCCGCTCACCTCGTACGCGCTGCCGCTGTCGACCGGGGCTGCGCCTCGGCTGCCGCCTTCGATCTGCGCGAGCACTGTGCCGCCGCTCAATAGCAGGGCAGCGCCAGCGAGGGCGGCAGGGAGGGCTTTGATACGCGTCACGCGGGCCTTTTGGCGAAGCAGGCGTGGAAATCCAAGCGCGATGTGGCTAGCAGCACCGATCATGACCGATACGCCAGACTCCGCCGCTCCCGCTTCGGGCCCCTACACCTACGCTCAGGCGGGCGTTTCGATCGCCGCGGGCAACGCGCTGGTGCGGGCGATCGCCCCGCTCGCGCGCTCGACGCGTAGGCCGGGGGCGGATGCCGATCTTGGCGGGTTCGGCGGGATGTTCGACCTCAAGGCGGCGGGGTTCGTCGATCCGTTGCTGGTCGCGGCTAACGACGGTGTCGGCACCAAGCTGAAGCTGGCGATCGAGTGGGACCGGCATGAGGGTGTCGGCGTCGATCTCGTCGCGATGTGCGTCAACGATCTGATCGTGCAGGGCGCCGAGCCGCTGTTTTTCCTCGATTATTATGCGAGCGGGAAGCTCGATGCGGCGGTCGCCGAGCGCGTCGTGGCGTCGATCGCGGAAGGCTGCAAGACCGCGGGTTGCGCACTGATCGGGGGCGAGACCGCCGAGATGCCGGGCATGTATGCGGACGGCGATTACGACCTGGCGGGCTTCTGCGTCGGGGCGGTCGAGCGGACCAACGTGCTGACCGGGCGCGAGATCGCCGCGGGCGACGTGATGCTCGGGCTGGCATCGTCGGGGGTGCATTCGAACGGGTTCTCGTTGGTTCGCCGGCTCGCGACCGATCGCGGGTGGAAGCTCGATCGTCCTGCGCTGTTCGACCAAGACAAGTTGCTGATCGATCATCTGATGGCGCCGACTCGCATCTATGTCGCGAGCCTGCTGCCGTTGCTGCGCGAGCGGCGGATCAAGGGGCTGGCGCATATCACCGGTGGTGGCCTGCTGGAGAACATCCCGCGCGTGCTGCCCGAGGGCGTGCATGCGGTGGTCGATGCGGATGCGTGGGAGCAGTCGCGGTTGATGGCGTTCCTACAGGCTCAGGGGGCTATCGAGCCGGAGGAGATGGCGCGGACGTTCAACTGCGGGATCGGCATGGTCGTGATCGTCGGCGCCGACGAGGCCGAGGCGGTGACTGCGGCGCTTCAGGCTGCGGACGAGACGGTGTTCACGATCGGGCGGATCGAGACGGGCTCGCATGGCTGCACGGTGCGCGGGTCGGCGGGTACGTGGAGCGCGCGCGAGGACTGGACCGCGACGCATGGCTGACAAGACGCGCGTCGGCGTGCTGATCTCGGGGCGCGGATCGAACATGATGGCGCTGGTCGGCGCTTCGCGTGCGGCGGAATGTCCGTACGAGATCGCCTTGGTGGCATCTGACAAGCCGGATGCGGCCGGGCTCGACTGGGCTCGGTCGGAAGGTGTGGCGACGTTCGCACTCTCGCCGAAGGGTCTGGGGAAGCCGGCCTATGAGGCGGCGATCGATGCGGCGTTGCGCGAGGCTGGTGTCGAGGTCGTTGCGCTCGCCGGGTATATGCGGTTGCTGTCGGACGGGTTCGTCGCGGCGTGGCGGGATCGGATCGTCAACATCCATCCGTCGTTGCTGCCCAAATACAAGGGCCTGGACACGCACGCGCGGGCGATCGCGGCGGGCGATGCGGCCGGCGGGTGCTCGGTGCATGTCGTGACCGAGGAGCTCGATGGCGGCGTGGTGCTGGGCCAAGCCGAGGTGCCGATCCTTTCCGGCGACGATGCGGACGCGCTTGCGACGCGCGTGTTGGCGGCGGAACATGCTTTGTACCCGAAGACCTTGGCGGAGTTCGTGACGCGATGACCGATCTGTCCCCCCTCGACCGCGTTCGCGCGGCGGCGCTGGCGTTGCCCGAGACCGAGGAGAAGGTTTCACACGGCCAGCCGACCTTCTTCGTGGCCGACAAGCAGTTTGCGCAGTTCCGGGCGGATCATCACAGCGATGGTGCGACGATGGTGTGTATGAAGACCAGCGGTACCGATGAGCAGGCGACGCTGATCGAGGCTAACCCGGCGGTGTATTCGCGGCCAGCGTATCTTGGCGCGACTGGTTGGGTCGGGATGAATGTCGCCGGCGATCCGGACTGGGCGCTGGTCGAGGACCGGATCGCGCGGAGTTGGGAAATGGCGGCGCCTGCCCGCTTGCTGGAAGCCGGCGGGCGATGAGCACCGAGACTCCGACCGAACGGCGCGAGGCTGCGGCGACGCGGCGGCGTTGGGTGACGCTGGCCGAGGTCGTGGCGGTTGCGGGCGTGCTGATCGCGGCGCTGACGCTGTGGACCAACTGGTCGGATCACCGTGCGAACGAGGCCGACAAGATCGCGGCGCAGTCGAGTGCGGCGCGCGAACGGAGCAAGATCGATCTGTCGGCGATCGTGCAGGATGGCGGCGATACGTTGTTGTTGAAGGACGCGCGGCATGACCTTCAGGACGTGACGATCGGCTTCCCCCGCGCGCTTGGCGTCTCGCCGCAGCGGCCACCGGCGGAACCGGTCATCGATGGGTCGTGGTTTTCGGCGCCGTTGTTGAAGCTTACCGATGGTGGCTCGGATGATCGTGCGGGGCGGCTGCCGGTCCTGGTCAGTGTGCAGTATTTCGATGGGGATACGACGCGGTCTGCGAGCGGGATTTATGATGTGATCTGGAAGACCGAGGGGCGGATGCTGCGCGGTCGTGCGCTGAAGCTTGAGGGTTTGCGGGTTCGCCAGCGTGGTGGCGATCAGGCGAAGCTTGATGCGATCTGGGCGAAAGAGAAGCCGGCGGCGTGATTGCCTACCTCTAAACGGCACCACCCCGGCGGAGGCCGGGGTCCAATTGGGGAACGTTGCTAACGGAGGGCAGCGTTCTGTTACTGCGACCTTTCCAATTGGGCCCCGGCCTTCGCCGGGGCGGTAGCGCTGCTGTGAAGTGCGGCGCTTTCGCCGGGGAAACTCACACCGCTCGCGAGTAGACCGGGTCGTCGTGGAGGGTGGTGCCGACCATGAACTGGCGGGTGCCAATTACCTTGTAGCCCTGGCGTTCGTAGAAGGCTCGGGCGCGGGTGTTTTGGTCCCATACGCCTAGGAGAACTCGGGTGCGGCCTGCTGCGGCGGCGTCTTCTAGGGCGCGAGTCATCAGGGCGGCGCCTAGGCCTGTGCCTTGGACCTGCTTCAGGAGATAGATGCGGCGGAGTTCTATGTCCGCGGGGCCGGGTTCGATTGGGAAGTCCGGTGCGGTCAAGACCGTGTAGCCGATCGGGGCGTGGCCGGGCTCGTACTCGGCGAGCGTGACGATCGTCGCGGGATCGGACAGCCACGTCTCGAACGTGGCGATGCTGTTCTTCATCGTGCAGTGGGCGACGATATCCGCCCCCGTCAGCACGGTCGCATAGGTATCGAGGAACGTGGCGGATGCGACGAGCGATAGCGCAGGCGCATCGCCCGACTCAGCCCGTCGCAGCCGCCAGGTCATCAGCCGACGATTTCTTCGGGCTTGAAGAAATAGGCGATCTCGATCTCGGCGTTCTCGTCCGAATCCGACCCGTGGACCGAGTTGGCTTCGATCGACTCGGCGAGTTCCTTGCGGATCGTGCCGGCATCGGCGTTGGCAGGGTTGGTGGCGCCCATGATGTCGCGGTTGCGCTGCATCGCGTTCTCGCCTTCGAGAACCTGAACGACTACCGGGCCCGAGATCATGAACGAGACGAGCTCGCCGAAGAACGGACGCTCCTTGTGGACCGCGTAGAAGCCTTCGGCCTGCTCGCGGGTCATCTGGATGCGCTTCGAAGCGACGACGCGCAGGCCGGCTTCCTCGAGCATCTTGGTGACCGCACCGGTCAGGTTGCGGCGGGTTGCGTCGGGCTTGATGATCGAAAAGGTACGGTTCGCGGCCATGATGGTCACGGGCTCCTGTGTTGGCGGTAATCGGACGCGCGGCGCTTAGGCGGGGGACGCTGGTAAAGCAACGGTTATGCCGCCTGTTCCCAGCGACCGGAGTCGTTCTGTTTCCAGTAGCGGCGTTCGACGTCGTCGCGGTCGGCGAGTCCTTTCCAGGCGAGACGGGCTTCGCGGATCGCTTCGTCGTCGAAGATGTGGAAGGCTCGGTCAAAGGTTAGGATAAGGTCACGCCAACGTCCGTCTACCACCGCGACGTTGCGGGCGGCATTGGCGGGGGCGGTCTCCTGGATATCTTCGGCGATTAGAATGGGTTGAACGGTGTCATCGTTGCTGCCGGCCTGGGCATGGGGGAGGAAGCTCTCGGGGGCGTAGGACCAGAGGAGGCGGTCGAGCGCGACGCGTTGTTCTTCGGGTTCGGCGACTATCAGGAAGCGGCCACCGGTCTGGACGACGCGCTCGGCGATGCGCGGGAGGACGCGGTCGAGGGGGCTGGTTAGGTGGTAGAAATCGACCTGCATGCTTTCCACTCCCCCTCGCTGTTCCCCCGCGAAAGCGGGGGTCCAGGAGTCACGATCGGTGTCGGTACTTAGCTGGGCCCCCGCGTCCGCGGGGGAACAGTTTGCTCCTTGGAGCTTACCCCTCGAAATTGTCCGCCACGAACTGGTCGAGCAACCGCACGCCGTATCCGGTTGCGCCCTTGTCGTGGTTGGTGCCCGGCTTGTCGGACCAGACCATGCCGGCGATGTCGAGATGTGCCCACTTCACGCCCTCGTCTACGAAGCGCTTGATGAACTGCGCCGCGGTGATCGAGCCGGCGCCGCGGGGGCCGACGTTCTTCATGTCGGCGATCGGCGAGTCGATCAGCTTGTCGTAGGCGGGCGACAGCGGGAAGCGCCAGAGCGTGTCGCCGGTGGTCTTGCCCGCCGCGATCAGCTGATCCGCCAGCGTATCGTCATTGGCGAAGATGCCGCCATTCTCGGTACCGAGCGCGACGATCATCGCGCCGGTGAGCGTGGCGAGATCGACGATCGTGGTTGGCTTGTGCGCCTGCTGCACCCAGGTCACGCAATCGCAGAGCACGAGGCGACCCTCGGCGTCGGTGTTGAGCACTTCGATGGTCTGGCCCGACATCGAGGTGATGACGTCGCTCGGACGCAGCGCGGCGCCGTCGGGCATGTTCTCGACCAAGCCCATCACGCCAACGACGTTCGCCTTGGCCTTGCGGCTCGCCAGCGCCTTCATCGCGCCGGCAACGGCGCCAGCGCCGCCCATGTCCCACTTCATGTCTTCCATGCCCGCGCCGGGCTTGATCGAGATGCCGCCCGAATCGAACGTCACGCCCTTGCCGACGAACGCCAGCGTCGGAGCGTCGGCCCCTGCCCCGTTCCACTTGAGCGCGAGAATGCGTGCTTCACGGCGCGAGCCCTGGCTGACACCGAGCAGCGAGCCCATGCCAAGCTCGGTCATCTGCGCCTCGTCGAGCACGGTGATCTCGAGCCCGAGACCCTCGACGTCCTTCGTCACCTTCTCGACGAAGCTCTCGGGATAGACGACGTTCGGCGGCGAGGTGACCAGCCAGCGCGTCAGGTCGAGACCGCCGGTGACGGCGGACGCTTCGGCCCAAGCCGCATCGGTGCCGTCCGGCGCACCGGCGATGGTGATCTCGGTCAGCGTCGGCTTCGACTTCTCGGCGAGCTTCGTGCGGTACGTGTCGTAGCGCCATGCGCGCTGAGCTGCGGCAGCGGAGAAGTGCGCAGCGGCCTTGGCAGTCGGCGTGGCACCGGCCGAGAGGTCGGCGACGACCGACGTCGCGCCCGAGGTCAGCAAGCGCGCGGTGATCGCACCGCCGGCCTTCTCCCAATCGGCGGTTTCGCCAGCACCGACGCCGACGAGAAGAACCTGGCGAACCGCGCCGTCGACGGGCACGAACAGCTCGACGACCGAGCCTGCTTCACATGCAAAGCGTGCCGCAGCCGCTGCGCTGGTCGCCACCGCCTCGCCATCGCCGCCGATCGCGCTCCAATCGATCTTCGCCAAGCCGTCCTTCGCGACCGGCACGGCAAGGATCGGGGCGTTGGCGGGAACGGTCGGGGCGAAGACGATCTGCATGAAGAAACCTCGGGAAGCTTTGAACGGTAGGATGGGCTTGGCCCTAAGTTGATGCCGCGGGCTTGGCAAAGCAAGGTGGCGGCCTGTCATCTCACGGCGATTGCAGCGAAGCGCCGGTGATGCGATAGGCGGGCGATATGGCGGCAAACGGCTGCCCAGTGCCAAAGGGGTTGGTTCGGATCGTGTTGCGTATCGACCTTTTGACGGGTTGCGCCCTTTCGCTCGCTTTGGCGACCGGGATCGCGGCCGCGCCTGCCCAGGCTCAGGACTTCCAGAACCGTCCGGTCGCGCCACCGGTGCAGGACCCGCCGGTCGCCAACGCGTCGACAACGACGCCGGCCGACGACCAGGTACAGTTCAGCTCGACCGCGCTGGAATACAACACCAACACCGATATCGTCACCGCCACCGGTGAAGTCCGGATGTTCCGCCAGGGCAGCCGCCTGCGCGCCGACAAGGTCGTGTGGGACCGCAAGACCGGCAAGGTCGTCGCGACCGGCAACATCGCGGTCACCAATCCCGAAGGCGACATAGCGTACGGCGACGAGATCAACCTGACCGATTCGCTGAAGGACGGCGTGGTCGACAACATGCTCGTCGTGCTCGAACAGGGCGGACGCCTTGCCGCACAGCAGGGTACGCGCGACGCCGACGGCACGGTCAATTTGAAGACCGCCGCCTACACGCCGTGCAGCGTCACCAACACCGCCGGTTGCCCCAAGGAACCGACGTGGAAGATCACCGCGGTCCGCGTCACCTATCGCCCCGAGCGGAAGCGCATCTTCTACAAGGGCGCACGGCTTCACCTGTTCGGCCTGCCGAGCCTGCCGCTTCCCGAGTTCTCGAACCCGGTCGGTGGCGGCAGCGACAGTGGCCTGCTCTCGCCGAATGGCGGGTATAGCCGCGTCAACGGCGTCGAAGTCAGCGTCCCCTATTACTGGAAGCTCGCCCCAAACCAGGGGCTGGTCATCACGCCGCACATCTACAGCAGCGTGCTGCCGATGGCGCAGGTCGATTATTCCGCCCTCAATTCCATGGGCGCGTTCAAGGTGCGCGCCTATGCGACCGAAAGCCGGCGCAGTGACGATCTGGCGACCGCCAACACGGCCGACACGAGCATGGCGTTCCGCGGCTATATCGACGGCATGGCGCGCTATCAGTTGACGCCGAACTGGACCGCGAGCGGGTCGCTGCGCCTGACGACCGACCGGACGTTCCTGCGCCGCTACGACATTTCGCGCGACGACCGGTTGCGCACCACGGCAACCCTGGAGCGGATCGACGACAGCAGCTATTTCTCGCTGAGCGGCTGGTACGCGCAGACGTTGCGCGTCGCCGACAGCCAGGGACGGCAGCCGATCGCGCTGCCCGAAATCGACTATCGCAAGCGGTTCGACGATGGCATCGTCGGCGGCCGATTCCAACTCCAGCTGAACACGCTGGCGCTGACTCGCACCGATGGCCAGGACACGCAGCGCGCATTCGCGAGCCTGCAATGGGATTTGCGCCGCTTTACGAATTGGGGCCAGGAGGTCACGTTCACAGCGTTCGCGCGCGGTGATCTTTACAATAGCAACGAGATCAGTTCGGAGATTTCCACCTATCAGGGGTTCGGCGGCTTTCGCCAGCGCGCCATCGGTGCGGCTGCGGTCGATGTGAAATGGCCATTCATCGGTACGTTCCTGGGCGGCACGCAACGCTTTACGCCTCAGGTTCAGTTCGTTGCGGCGCCCAAGGTCGCCAATATTTCGTTACCGAACGAGGATTCGCGCGCGGTCGACCTCGACGACACCAACCTGTTCTCGCTCAATCGCTTCGCCGGCTATGATCGGTTCGAGGATTCGTCGCGCGTCACCTATGGTGGCGAATGGGCGCTCGACCTACCGGGGATCGCGTTCACGACCAACGTCGGCCAGAGCTATCGCGTCGACAAGCGGCCGACCATCCTGCCCGACGGTACCGGGCTCAGCGACCGGTTCTCCGACATCGTCGGGCGCAGCGAGCTTCGATTCCGCGACTTCGTCTCGATCGTCCACCGCTACCGGCTCGACAAGGACGGCTTCGCGATCCGCCGCAATGAGCTGGACGCGACGATCGGCTCGCGCGCGACCTATGTGCTGGTCGGGTATCTCAAGCTCAACCGCAACATCAATGCCTCGATCGAGGATCTGCGCGACCGCGAGGAGGTCCGCGTTGCGGGCCGGGTACAGTTCGCGCGATTCTGGTCCGCGTTCGGCTCGGGCGTGGTTGATCTCACCAATGCGTCAGAGGATCCTCTCTCCCGCAGCGACGGCTTCACGCCGATCCGCCACCGGCTGGGCGTCCAGTATGAGGACGACTGCCTGCGTCTCGGCGGAACCTGGCGGCGGACGTACAACGACACCGGCGACGCGCGTAAGGGCAACAGCTTCCTGTTGACGCTGGCCTTCACCAACCTCGGCCGCTAAGCCCGCGTTCAGCTACTTTGAGGCAAACGTCGCCGGATATGCGCCGCCATGGCAATGACGGTGCGGATTACGGCGTGCGATGATGGGATACCGACACTTGAAGCATGATGTTCGACTGGCGGCGCGTGGCGGCCGTGTGATCGGTTCTGTGGTTCTGGCTGCGCTGGCGGCGGGCGCGATCGCTCAGGCGGTGCCTCCCAAGGCCGCGCAGGGCAAACGCGGCGCGCGGCCTGCGCCGACCCAGCCGAAGCAGGGTCAGCCTGCCCAGGCCCAGCCGGCGCCCTCGGCTCCGAGACAGACGGTCCAGGACCAGAGCGTGCCGGACAATACCGGTCTCGACATCCCGACCAACCTCCAGATCTTCGGCAAGGTCGACCCCAACGTCCGCAAGCCGACCGCGATCGTCAACGATACCGTCATTACCGGTACCGACGTCGACCAGCGCGTCGCCCTGGTGGCAATGGCGAACGAGGCGAAGCTGTCGCCCGAAGATCGCGAGCGGCTGAAGCTACAGGTCCTGCGCCAGTTGATCGACGAGACGCTTCAGATCCAGGAAGCCAAGACCGCCGACATCACGATCACCCCCGCCGAGCTGACTCAGAGCTATGATGGCGTGTCGAAGCGCTTCAATCGTACGCCGGTCGCGATGCGCGCCTATCTGCGCGAATCCGGATCGTCCGAGCGGTCGCTCAAGCGCCAGATCGAGGGCGAACTCGCCTGGCAGCGCTATCTGCGTCGCCGCGTCGAGCCGTTCGTCAACGTCGGCGACGAGGAAGTGAAGTCGATCATCGATCGTCTCCAGGCGGCCAAGGGCACCGACGAGTTCAACCTCAAGGAAATCTATCTCGCGGCGACGCCGGCGAACAGCCAGCAGGTCTATGCGAACGCCAAGCAGATCCTGCAGGAGATTCAAAAGGGCGCGCAGCCGTTCGAATATTACGCGCGGCAGTTCTCGGAAGCGTCGACGCGTGCGGTCGGTGGCGATCTTGGGTGGATCCGTGCGGCGACTTTGCCGGGGCAGTTGGCTGAGGCGGCTACGACGATGCAGGTCGGCCAGGTGGCTGGACCTATCGAGGTCTCGGGTGGCTATTCGATCCTGTACCTGACCGACAAGCGGCAGGTGCTGACCGCCGATCCGCGTGACGCGAAGCTCAGCCTGAAGCAGCTGACGTTGCGCTTTCCGCCGAACACCAACCAGGCACAGGCATCTGCGCGCGCACAGGCGTTTGCCAAGGCGACGCAGGAGTTGCGTGGCTGTGGTACCGTCGAGAAGGTTGCGGCCGGGATCGGTGCGGATGTGGTCGACAACGACACGGTGCGGATCCGCGATTTGCCGCCGCAGCTTCAGGAAGTGATGCTGAAGCTTCAGGTCGGCGAGTCGAGCCCGCCTTTCGGGTCCGCCGAACAGGGCGTTCGCGCGCTGGTGCTCTGCGGTCGCGACGAGGCGGCTGGCGGTTCGGTGCCGAACTCCGAGCAGATCCAGGGGCAGCTCGAACAGCAGCGCGTCAACCTGCGCGCCCAGCAGAAGCTGCGCGATCTGCGGCGCGATGCCGTGGTCGAATATCGGTGATCGGATCGTGACCCGCATCTCGCCGCTGGCGGTGTCGATGGGCGATCCTGCTGGGATCGGGCCCGAGATCATCGCCAAGGCCTGGGATGCGCGTGAAGCTCATCACTTGCCGCCGTTCGTCGCGGTCGGCGATGCGCGGGCGATCGAGCGGGTATGGGCCGGTCCGATCGCGCGGATTGCC
Organism: Sphingomonas faeni; assembly: GCF_003053745.1. GTDB lineage: Bacteria > Pseudomonadota > Alphaproteobacteria > Sphingomonadales > Sphingomonadaceae > Sphingomonas > Sphingomonas faeni. The sequence continues at coordinate 30,868 of NZ_QAYE01000010.1, forward strand.
GATCTGAGCGCGGCGGCGGCGGTGTTCGGCGAGGCGTTGCCGGTGCTGACGGTGGGCGATGCGGGAGCGATCGTACCGGGTGAGCCCGATGCGGACGGCGCGCGCTGTGCGCTGCATTCGCTTGAGCTGGCGGTCGGTCTCGTTCGCACCGGCGCGGCGCGTGCGCTGGTGACCGGTCCCGTATCGAAGTCGCAGTTGTACGCGATCGGCTTCAGCCATCCAGGGCAGACCGAGTTCGTCGCCGAGCGCTACGGCGTCGCGGGGGACAATGCGGTGATGATGCTGGCGGGACCGTCGCTGAAGGTGGTGCCGATCACCACGCACGTGCCTTTGAAGGACGTATCCGCGCTGCTGACGGTCGACCTGATCGTCGCGAAAGCGCGTGCGACGGCTCGGGGGTTGTGGCGCAACTTTGGGATCGAGAACCCCCGGCTCGCCTTTGCCGGCCTCAATCCGCATGCCGGCGAGCAGGGCGCGCTGGGGCGGGAAGAGATCGAGATCATCGCCCCGGCGATCGCGCTCCTTCGCGAGGAAGGCATCGATGCGACCGGGCCCTTTGCCGCGGACACGATGTTCCATCCGCGGGCGCGTGCGACGTACGATGTCGTCATGTGCTGCTATCACGATCAGGCGCTCGTGCCGCTCAAGACGATCCATTTCGATGAGGGCGTGAACATGACGCTGGGCTTGCCGATCGTGCGGACCTCGCCCGATCACGGCACCGCGTTCGCGATCGCGGGCAAGAACCTTGCCGAGCCTGGCGCGATGATCGCGGCGATCGCGATGGCGGGTGAAGCGGCGGACCGGCGCGCTCAGACCGCTGCCCAGTCGTGAGCGAGGCTGCATTGACGGAGCTCCCTCCGCTGCGCGAGGTGATCGCGCGATATGGGCTCAATGCGAGCAAGGCGCTTGGGCAGAACTTCCTGTTCGATGGTCAATTGCTCAAGCGCATCGCAGCGGTGCCGGGCGATCTTCAGGATGCCGAAGTGCTCGAAGTCGGGCCCGGTCCTGGTGGCCTGACCCGCGCGTTGCTCGCTGCGGGTGCGCGGGTGACGGCGATCGAGCGGGACCGGCGGTGTATTCCGGCGCTGGCAGAGCTTGGTGAGGCGTATCCGGGTCGGCTGCGGGTCATCGAGGGCGACGCGATGGAGGTCGACGCGCCTGCGCTGTTCGAGGGCAAGCCGCATATCGTGTCGAACCTGCCGTACAACATCGGCACGGCGTTGCTGGTCGGGTGGCTGTCTACGTCTTGGCTGCCGTGGTGGCAGTCGTGCACGCTGATGTTCCAGAAGGAAGTCGCCGAGCGGATCGTCGCGAAGACGAATGACGATCATTACGGGCGGCTGGCGGTGCTGGCGCAGTGGCGCTCGAGCGCGCGGATCGCGATGCCGGTGCACCGGTCGGCGTTCACGCCGCCGCCTAAGGTTATGTCTGCGGTGGTGCATCTGACGCCTGTGGAGGCGCCGGAGGGGGTAAACTTTGCGGTTCTGGAGCGACTGACGGGCGCGGCTTTTGGCCAGCGGCGGAAGATGTTGCGGCAGAGCCTCAAGGGTGTGCCGGGGGCGCTCGACGCGCTGGAGCGGATTGGGGTTGAGGCTACGCGTCGGGCCGAGACGCTTTCCGTTGCCGACTTTGTGGCGTTGGCGAAGGCGGTCGGCTGATCTCCCCCCTCCCTGGAAGGGAGGGGTCGGGGGTGGGTCGGTTTCCGTATGAGGTGACGTCGGCGACACGAGCCGGCCTACCCACCCCCAACCCCTCCCTTTCAGGGAGGGGAGCGCTTTAGTCGTTGGCCGCTACCGGGGTCTTCTCGACCTGCGCGGTCGCAATCGGCGGCCCCTTAGCAATTACCGCCGCGAGTTGCGTCGCTTCGGGGCAGACACCTTTGCAGAGCGTGCGGATCTTCACGAGGTTGTCCTTCGCGCGGACCACGGCGCCCTTGGCAACCAGAGCCTCGCCCTGCCCCTTCAATGCGGCGACGTCGTTCGGCTCCAGCAGCAAGGCCTCGCGGTACAGGCGGATCGCCTTGCCCGGCAGGTCGCGCGTTTCGGCAACGCGTGCGAGCAGCAGGAACGCGCCCCGGTTGCGCGGATCGACTGCGACCGAGGTCTCCAGAATATCCGTCGCCCCGTCGAGATTCCCAGCTGCGACCAGCGAACGCCCTTGCGCCAACAACTGCATCGAACGCGCGTCGATCTGGGCGTCGGGGCGTTGGCCGCTGAGCGAAGTCGACACGCATACGACGGTCAGCGCGGCGGCAAGGGCAACGGACGAAAAACGCATCATCGTCTCCAGGCGGGATACAGGTTTGGCCATGAGTTGAGCCATAGGTCGGCTGGCTAGCACGCAGCCCGGAGGCGCGCGACAAAAAAGCCGTCGGTGCCGTCACGGCCGGGTTCGAGGCGGACGCCGTGGCCGTGCTTCGCGCCGGCGGGGAGCGACAGGGGCTCTGTCGTCCAGCCGGGATGCGCGTTGAGGAACCAGGTGACTTGGTCGGTGCCCTCGGCGTCGAGCAGCGAGCAGACGATGTAGACGAGCGCGCCGCCGGGCTTGACCAGCGTGGCGGCCACGGAGAGCACCTGCTGCTGCGTCGATTGCAGCCGCGAGACGCGGTCGGGGGTGAGCCGCCAGCGCGCCTCGGGATTGCGCCGCCATGTGCCGGTGCCCGAGCAGGGGGCGTCGACAAGCACGCCATCGGCGCGACCGGCCCATTCGCTGAGCGCTTCGATTTCGCGCGTCGGGTTGAGCAGGCGGCTCTCGACGATCGTTGCACCGGCGCGCGTGGCACGCGGGGTGAGGCGCGAGAGGCGGTTGCGGTCGGTGTCGCAGGCGAGGATCACGCCTTCATTCTTCATCGTCGCCGCGAGCGCGAGCGTCTTGCCGCCCGCGCCTGCGCAAAGATCGACGATCCGTTCGCCGGGCTTTGCCTGCATCGCGAGGCCGACCAGCTGGCTACCTTCGTCCTGCACTTCGAGCGCGCCTTCGTTGAAGAGCGGGAGTGCTTCGACGTTGGTGCCTGTGGGGAGGCGGATGCTGTCGGGGGCATGCGGGGTGGCTTCGGCTTCGGGAAGTGCTGCCAGGACGGTCGCGCGGTCGGCGATCAGCGTGTTGACGCGGAGATCGAGCGTGGCGCGGCCGGCTAGGTCTGTAAGGGCGCCGCCGTCGAGGCCGGAGGCGCGGAGGGCCTTGCTCAGCCACTGTGGCGCGACGCCGGCACGGGCGCGGGGTTCATCCTTGGCGATCGGGGCTGGGGCGTGGGTAGAGCCGTCGAAGGTGGCGGCGACTTCCGGATCGGCATCGGCGACGAGCAGCATCGCGGTGCGGCCGTTTTCGGGGCGGTCACCGGCCTTGCGGATTGCGGCGTAGACGAGGTCGCGGACGGCGCGGCGGTCCTTGGAGCCGGCGTAGCGGCGGGTCTGGAAATAGCGCGCGATCAGCGTGTCGGCGGCGGCGCCGGACTCGCGGGCGGCGGCGATGATCTGGTCGAGGAGCTCGATCGCGGCCTGGGTGCGTGCTGGGGGAGTCACTTCTGGGCTCCCGACTTCGCGTGGGTTCGGGAGGAGGCTTGGTAGGGAGTGTTCGTCATCATCCCCTCCCCTAGCCCCTCCCGCGGGCGGGAGGGGAATAATTTCGGGGCTTGGGGCGAGTCGGGTGGTTAGCACCCTCTCCCTCCGTCATCCCGGCGGACGCCGGGACCCATGGACACGGCGTACCCGGCGATAGCGTGCAGCCACCACCCAAACCGCAACCATGGGTCCCGGCGTTCGCCGGGATGACGAAAAATGAAATGAGAGCGTTGGATAAGAGGAGCGAGCGCGGATAGCGGAGATCCCCGCGAATAGTCGCGGGCTCTGGCCACGACGGCGATTATGGCGCCACGTAGCGACGGGAACGACGATCTTCCCTCCCTGAAAGGGAGGGGTTGGGGGTGGGTTGGCTCGTTTTAGCCACTGGCAGACGAGCTTGAGGAAGCCGACCCACCCCCGGCCCCTCCCTTTCAGGGATGGGGGGGGGTCCCGCCCTTAGCGCGTCGGGTAGTTTGGCGCTTCCCGCGTGATCGTCACGTCGTGAACATGGCTCTCCATCAACCCGGCACCCGTGATCTGCACGAACTCCGCCCGCGCCTGGAGATCCGGGATCGTCGCCGAGCCGGTATAGCCCATCGCCGCCTTGATACCGCCGACCAACTGGTGAACGACATCCCTCGCCGGGCCCTTGTACGCGACCTGGCCCTCGATGCCTTCGGGGACGAGCTTCAGCTGGTCCTTGATGTCGCCCTGGAAATAGCGATCCGCAGACCCGCGGCCCATTGCGCCGACCGAGCCCATGCCGCGGTACGACTTGTACGCACGCCCCTGGTACAGGAACGTCTCGCCGGGCGCTTCGTCGGTGCCTGCAAGCAGCGAGCCGATCATTACAGTCGAAGCTCCCGCCGCAAGCGCCTTCGCCATGTCACCCGAGGTGCGGATGCCGCCGTCGGCGATCACGGGCACGCCGGCCTTGTGACCCGCCTCCGCGCAATCCATCACCGCGGTCAGCTGCGGCACGCCGACGCCGGCGACGACGCGGGTGGTGCAGATCGAGCCAGGGCCGATGCCGACCTTGATCCCGTCCGCGCCCGCGCCGATCAGCGCACGCGTCGCTTCGCCTGTGGCGACGTTGCCCGCCACCACCTGGACAGAGTTGGACAGCTTCTTCACGCGCTCGACCGCCCGGCCGACGTCGCGGTTATGGCCGTGCGCAGTGTCGATCACGATGAGATCGCAGCCGGCATCGACAAGCTGTTCGGTCCGGTCGAAGCCCTTGTCGCCGACCGTCGTCGCGGCGGCCACGCGAAGACGGCCCGCCTCGTCCTTGGTCGCATCGGGGAACATCACCGCCTTCTCGATGTCCTTGACGGTGATCAGCCCGACGCAGCGATACTGCGCGTCGACCACCAGCAGCTTCTCGATCCGGCGGGCGTGGAGCAGGCGGCGTGCCTCTTCCTTGCCGACTTCGGTCGAGACCGTCGCGAGGTTCTCGTGCGTCATCAGTTCGCTGACGGGCTGCTTCGGATCGCCCGCGAAACGCACGTCGCGGTTGGTGAGGATACCGACGAGCTTGCCGTCCGCCTCGACGACCGGGATGCCGCTGATGCGGTGGCCCGACATGAGCGCCTGCGCCTCGCCGAGCGTGGCGGTCGGCTTGATCGTGATTGGGTTGACCACCATGCCCGACTCGAACCGCTTGACCTGGCGGACCGCGATGACCTGCTCCTCGACGGTCAAATTGCGGTGGAGCACGCCGATCCCGCCGAGCTGCGCCATCACGATCGCCATGTCGGCTTCGGTAACGGTGTCCATCGCGGACGAGAGGATCGGGATGTTGAGCGCGATGCCGCGCGTCAGCTGAGTCCGGGTATCGGCCTGGCTTGGCAGCACGTCCGATTCCCCCGGATACAGGAGGACGTCGTCGAAAGTGAGGCCGAGGCGGATATCCATGAGAGCTGCCGTTCCTGGGTGTGAGGTGGCGCGCCATGTAACCAAAGGCGCGGCGTACGGCTAGGCCTGTCCTTCGCCCACGTGCTATAGCGGTGCGATACACGGATGGGGGATTGTTCGATGGGCCTGATCGTTGCCGCGCTCCTGCTGGCGCTGGTGCTGCTGTACCTCTTCACCAGCATCAAGATCGTCCACCAAGGCTATCAATACACGATCGAGCATTTCGGCCGCTTCACGACGGTCGCGCGGCCTGGCTTCAATTTCTACCCGGCGTTTTTCTACCGCGTCGGGCGGAAAGTGAACATGATGGAGCAGGTGATCGACATCCCCGGCCAGGAGATCATCACCAAGGACAATGCGATGATCTCGACCGACGGGGTCGTGTTCTTCCAGGTGCTCGACTCGGCCAAGGCGGCATACGAGGTGTCGGATTTGTACCAGGCGCTGTTGCAGCTCACGACGACCAACCTGCGCACGGTGATGGGGTCGATGGACCTCGACGAGACGCTGTCGAAGCGTGACGAGATCAATGCGCGGCTGCTCAACGTGGTCGATCATGCGACGACGCCGTGGGGGGTGAAGATCACTCGGGTCGAGATCAAGGACATCCGTCCGCCGGCCGACATCGTCAATGCGATGGGGCGGCAGATGAAGGCCGAGCGCGAGAAACGGGCCAACATTCTCGACGCCGAGGGCTCGCGGGCTTCCGAGATACTTCGGGCCGAGGGGCAGAAGCAGGCGCGTATCCTTGAGTCCGAGGGGCGCAAGGAATCAGCGTTCCGCGATGCCGAGGCGCGTGAGCGGGCGGCTGTGGCGGAGGCTTCGGCGACGCGTGCTGTATCTCAGGCGATCGAGGAGGGTGGCGCGCAGGCGATCAACTACTTCATCGCGCAGAAATACGTCGAGGCGATCGGCAAGTTCGCGACCTCGCCCAATGCGAAGACGATCCTGTTTCCGGTCGAGGCTACGCAGTTGATGGGGACGCTTGGGGGGATTGGGGAACTGGCCAAGGATGCTTTGCGCGATGCTACCGCGTCGCCGCCGGCCAAGCCTGCCGCTCGGGGTCCGTTCGAGTTGTCCAAGTCGACCGAGGTTCCGAAGAACTGATGGACGCGATCGGGGCGGCTGGCGCTTGGTTGATCGCGGCGCTGGTTCTGGGGATTGCCGAGTTGGCGGTGCCGGGCGTGTTCCTGGTGTTTCTCGCGATTGCAGCAGCGGTGACGGGCGTGGCGGTGTTCGTGTTGCCGGACTTGCCGGTGGCGGCGCAACTGGCTGCCTTTGGCGTTTGGAGCGCGGTTACCGTGCTGATCGGGAAGCGCTGGTACCAGGATTACCCGGTCGAGGGTGGGGATCCGATGTTGAATGATCGCTCGGCGCGGCTGGTGGGTCAGGTTGTGGTAGTGGAGACCGCGCTGGTTGGCGGGCGTGGCCGGGTTCTGGTGGGCGACGGGAGTTGGCCGGCTCGGGGTGCGGATGCTGCGGCCGGAGCGCGCGTTCGGGTAACGGCGGTCGTCGATGGTGAGGTGGTGGTGGAGGCGCTCTAAACCCTCTCCCTTCAGGGGAGAGGGAAGCCGCGTAGCGGCGCGGGTGAGGGCACGCCGTATCACGTGCCCTCACCTTCCCACCCGACTTCGTCGTGCGGGCCCCTTCCTCTCACCTGTAGGGAGAGGAGCTAAGAGCTAGGCCGCCTCTTTCACCTTCGGCGCTGCCTGCCGGACACCCTCGTCGACATGATCCGCGAACTGCGCGAAGTTCTCCACGAACAGGTCGACCAGCTTCGCGGCCGTGGCGTCGTACGCGTCCTTGTCCGCCCATGTCGTGCGCGGATCGAGGATCGCGCTGTCGACTCCCGGTACGCTTACCGGCACCTGGAAGCCGAAGTTCGGATCAGTCCGGAACTCGGCATCGTTCAAACTCCCGTCAAGCGCCGCGTTCAGCAACGCCCGCGTTGCCTTGATCGGCATGCGGTTGCCGACGCCGTATTTGCCGCCGGTCCAGCCGGTGTTGACCAGCCAGCAATCGACGCCGCCCTTGGCGATCCGCTCCTTGAGCAGATTGCCGTACACCGACGGATGCCGCGGCATGAACGGCGCGCCGAAGCAGGTCGAGAAGGTCGCGTCCGGCTCGGTCACGCCGATCTCGGTCCCGGCGACGCGCGCGGTGTAGCCCGAGAGGAAGTGATACATCGCCTGGTCGGGCGTGAGCTTCGCGATCGGCGGGAGGACACCGTAGGCATCCGCGGTCAGCATCACGATGTTGCGCGGGACCGGCCCCATGTTCTCGGCCGACGCATTCGGGATGAAGTCGATCGGGTAAGCGCCGCGGCTGTTCTCGGCTAGCGTATGATCGTCGAGATCGAGCAGCCGCGTCGCCGGGTCCATCACGACATTCTCCAGCACCGTTCCGAACCGCTTGGTCGTCGCGAAGATCTCCGGCTCGGCGTCCGCGGACAGGCGGATCATCTTGGCGTAGCACCCGCCCTCGAAATTGAAGACGGCGGTATCCGACCAGCCATGCTCGTCGTCGCCGATCAGCGTGCGGCTCGCGTCGGCCGACAGCGTCGTCTTGCCGGTGCCGGACAGGCCGAAGAACACCGCTGTGTCGCCGTTCGCGCCCATGTTCGCCGAGCAATGCATCGGCATCACCCCGGTCGGCGGGAGGAGGTAATTGAGGAGGCCGAACACCGACTTCTTCATCTCGCCTGCGTATTTGGTGCCGCCGATCAGGATCAGCTTGTCGGTGAAGTTGACCGCGATCACCGTCTCGCTGCGGCAGCCGTGACGTGCGGGATCGGCGCGGAAGCTCGGCAGGTCGACGATCGTATAGTCGGCGACGAAGTCCTTCAACGCCGCCTGCTCGGGTCGTACCAACATCGTCCGGATGAAGAGGTTATGCCACGCGAGTTCGGTGACGACGCGGACGTTGACGCGGTGATCGGGCTGCGAACCGCCGTACAGGTCCTGCACGAACAGCTCGTCCTTGGCGGCCAGCGCGGCGAAGAAATCCTCCTTCAGCGCGGCGAAATGCGTGGGCTCCATCGCCTTGTTGCTCTTGCCCCACCAGACCGTCGCGTCGGTCTCGGCATCGCGGACGATGAACTTGTCCTGCGCCGAGCGACCGGTATGCGCGCCCGTCTCGACGACCAGCGGGCCGTCCGCGGACAGCGTCCCCTCGTTCCGCTCCAACGCCGCCTCGACGAGCTGCGCGGTGACCAGGTTCCAGTGTAGTTTGGCGCGGGTTTCGATCCCCTGCGCGGATAGGCCGACGGCCGGAATACGCTCGCTCGACACGGGCTCTCTCTCCTAAGTTTTATCGCATACGTATGTATGTCGTTGCGCCCGGCTGTACGGGGCAGTTTTCCACCGGTCAAATCCACCGATCTGCAGCGCCGTCCCGATAAGGCTCTAGTTGAGTGCGGCGGCGGTTTGCCCTACGCCGACACGCCAACGACCGAGGCAAAGATCCCCAGATGACGGCAACGATCGCGCTGGTCGACGACGACCGCAACATCCTGACTTCCGTGTCGATCGCGCTGCAGACCGAGGGCTTCGTCACGCGTGTCTATTCGGACGGCGAGACCGCTCTGAAGGCGCTAACCGACAACCCTCCGGACCTCGCCGTATTCGATATCAAGATGCCGAGGATGGACGGGCTCGAACTGCTCCGTCGGCTGCGCGAGAAGAGCCAAATCCCGGTGATCTTCCTGACCAGCAAGGACGACGAACTCGACGAAGCGCTCGGCCTCGCGATGGGCGCCGACGATTACATCGCCAAGCCGTTCTCGCAGCGGCTGCTGATCGCCCGTATTCGCGCGATCCTGCGACGTACCGAACTGACTCAGTCGCCGGGCACCGAGACCGAGGCTGAAGCGGCAGGACCTCTCGATCGCGGGCGGCTCAGCATGGATCCGGCGCGGCATCGCACGCTGTGGGGAGGCGAGCCGGTCACGCTGACAGTCACCGAGTTCATGATCCTCGAGACGCTCGCGCAGCGCCCTGGCATCGTGAAAACGCGAAACCAGCTGATGGATGCCGCGTATCAGGACGACATCTATGTCGATGACCGGACCATCGACAGCCACATCAAGCGACTCCGCCGCAAATTCAGGCAGGTCGACCCAGCCTTCGACGCTATCGAGACATTATATGGTGCCGGGTATCGATTTTCTGAGGAATGAGCTCGGCGTCGACGGCCGCGATCTCACGCTGCGGTGGTCGGGCCAGATCTCGCTCACCCGGCGTATCCTGGCGGTCAACATCTTCGCGTTGCTGTTGCTCGCGGGCGGGTTTTTTTACCTCGACTCGTATCGCAGCCGCGTCGTCGATAACCGGGTTGCGCAGACCGCGCGTGAAGCACGGCTGATCGGCGAGGCGATCGCCGCGGTCGATCCGGCGTTGCGCGATCCGCTGGTGCTGAGGCTTGCGCGCGATACGGGCTCGCGGATCCGGTTGTTCGATGCGGGCGGGCGGACGATCGCCGACAGCCGCGCGCTGGGCCTGCGCAACTTCGTGCTGATGGACCCCGACAAGGAAGACTGGGACCAGACGATCGCCCGTTTTCTCGACGCATCGATCGACGTGATCGTGATGGCCCCGCGCCCGCCGCTATATCGCGAGCGTAGCGGTGCACAGCAATGGCCCGACGTGAGCGCAGTCCGCGGACGCAGCGCCGTCTCGACAACGGTGTGGCGCGCGCCCGACCGTACGCCCGTACTGACCGCCGCCGCGCCGCTCAGCGCCGGCGGGGTCGTGATGACCACGGTCAACGCGCGGGACATCACAAAGACGGTCCGGATCGAGCGGTTCCGGCTCAGCATGGTGCTGCTCGGGGTATCGATAGTCTCGATCCTGCTCTCGCTGTTCTTGGCCCGCACGATCGTCCGGCCCCTCCGACGTCTCGCAAGAGCAGCGGTTCGTGTCCGCCTGGGCCGTGCGCGAGAAGTAGTCGTGCCGCGTCTGCCGTCTCGCCGCGACGAACTCGGCATGCTCGCGCGCGCGCTCTCGGACATGAGCCTCGCGCTCAGGGCGCGCATCGATGCGACGGAGGCGTTCGCCGCCGACGTCACGCACGAGATGAAGAACCCCCTCGCCTCGCTTCGGTCCGCGGTGGAGGGATTGTCGCGCGTGAAAGACCCGGCTCTTCAGGCCCAATTGCTCGCAATCGTCCGCGACGACGTGCACCGACTCGACCGCCTGCTCTCGGATATCTCCGAAGCCTCGCGACTCGATGCCCAACTCAGCCGTGCGAAGTTCGAGCCGGTCGACATCGCCGCGATGATCGACGGACTGGTCGCGCAACGCGATGCGCGTGGTGTGGAGCGCGGCATCCGCCTCCGGTTCGATCGCAACCCCGACGATCGAACGGTCATACTCGGCGAAGGCGCGCGGCTCGAACGCGTGTTCGAGAACCTGATCGACAACGCGCTGTCCTTCTCGCCCGACGCCGGCCTGATCGCGATCTCCGCAATCCGCGAGGGCGAGGACCTCGTCATTCGGGTCGAGGACGAGGGTCCGGGTGTTCCCGAGGAGGCGCGCGAGGACGTATTCAAGCGCTTCCACTCGGTCCGCCCCGACAGCGAGACGTTCGGCCAGCATTCCGGGCTGGGCCTGGCGATCGCCCGCACCATCGTCGACGGGCACCAGGGCGCGATCTTCGTCGAATCGCGCGAGGACCGGCTCGATGGCGCACGCTTCGTCGTAAGGCTACCGCTCGCCGAATTGCCGGAGTAAGGACGCCGCGTGGTCGTCCCCTCCTCCGACAGGCTCCACGCCACCACGGTCGCCATCGACGGCATGGCTGTGATGATCGAGGGCGCATCGGGATCGGGCAAGTCCGACCTCGCGTTGCGCCTGATCGATCGCGGCGCAACCCTCGTCAGCGACGACCAGACGCTCGTGGTCCGCACCGGCAAATCGTTGGTCGCCCGCGCCCCAGCGACGATCGCAGGACGAATCGAAGTCCGAGGGATCGGCATCCTCGCCATGCCGTACGTCGAGGACGTTCCCGTCGGGCTCCTCGTCCGTGTCGATGGCGCGATCGAACGGATGCCCGAACGCTGCGTATGTAACATTGCCGGGATCGACGTCCGCCAGATCGCGCTCGATCCCTTCGAAGCCTCCGCCCCGATCAAGGTCGAACTCGCATTGCGTAATCCGGAGCCCATAGAATGACGCGTCCCAAGGACATCCTGCTCGTCACCGGCATGTCCGGGGCGGGGAAGTCCACCGTCCTCAAGACGCTGGAGGATCTCGGCTGGGAAGTGGTCGACAATCTTCCGCTGTTGCTGCTCGACCGCCTACTCGACGCGCCGCTCCCCGAAGGATCGACCAACGACTCGCAGCCGCTCGCGATCGGCATCGGCGCCCGCACGCGCGACTTCGACCCCGAACGGATCGTCGGCCGCATCCGTGATCTCCGCGACCGTCACGGGCTCGAGATCGGAATGCTGTTCCTCGACTGCTCGGGCGCCGAACTTGAACGCCGCTACTCCGAGACCCGTCGGCGTCATCCGCTCGCGCTCGACCGTCCCGCAAACGACGGGATCAGCCGCGAGCGCGAGCTTCTCGCGCCACTTCGCGACTGGGCGAACCGCCTGATCGATACGACCGACATGGCCGCCAACGAACTCGCGCAACAGATCCGCGCGAGCTTTGCGGGCGGGGAACTCGGCGCGCCGACGCTGTCGATTCGCTCGTTCGGTTTCGCCCGCGGCCTGCCGCGCAACGCCGACCTCGTGTTCGACATGCGCTTCCTGCGCAATCCGCACTGGGACCCGGAGTTGCGTCCCGGCACCGGACTCGACGCCGACGTCTCCGCCTACATCATGGACGACCCCGCCTATGAAGCCGCGGTAAGCCGGATCGAGGAGCTGCTGATGCTGTTGCTCCCGCGCTACAGGGCAGAGGGCAAGTCGTATGTCACCGTCGCGTTCGGGTGTACCGGAGGGAGACACCGGTCGGTCCACGTCGCCGACCGGGTGGCGCGACGGTTGCGCGACGCGGGATTTTCCCCCAGTATCGCACACCGCGACCTGGGGGCCGCTCCACAAGATGCGCTCGAAGGATCACCGGTCGTCTTATGAGTATGAAACGCTGACATGATCGGCCTTGTTCTGGTAACGCACGGTCGATTGGCCGAGGAATTCGTTCGCGCGATGATCCACGTCGTCGGCCCGCAGGAGCGCGTCGCGCCGATCGCGATCGGTCCCGACGACGACATGGAGGAGCGCCGCGCGGATATCGCCGCCGCGATCCAGGCGGTCGATGTCGGGCGCGGCGTGATCGTGCTGACCGACCTGTTCGGGGGCACCCCGTCCAACCTCGCCATCTCTTTGATGGAGCGCGGCCGGATCGAGGTGATCGCGGGCATGAACCTGCCGATGCTGATTCGGCTTGGCTCGGCGCGGAAATCGATGACCGTCGTTGCGGCAGTTGCTGCGGCGCGTGAGGCCGGGCGCAAATACATCTCGGTAGCGTCCGAGGTTCTCGGCGAGGCGGCAGCGTGAGCGAGGTCTCGCGCACGGTCCAGATCAACAATCGTCGTGGGCTCCACGCGCGCGCGAGCGCCAAGTTCGTGACGCTGGCTTCGTCGCATCCTGTCGAGGTCAGCGTTACCAAGGACGGGTCTGATCATGTCACCGGCACCTCGATCATGGGGTTGATGATGCTCGGCGCGGCGATGGGGGACGCGATCACGATCAGCGCGAGCGGCGACGGCGCGGAGCAAACGGTCGCGGCGCTAGCCGAACTGGTCGAAGCGAAGTTCGGCGAGGATTGACCTTCTGACTCCCCTCCCGCAGGCGGGAGGGGTTGGGGGTGGGCGCGCGCTCACCATAATCGAATCATTTGCTGAGGCCGGGAGCCCACCCCCGGCCCCTCCCGCATACGGGAGGGGAGGATAAGAATGCCCCGCGAGATAACCGCCTTTTCGAACCCGCTGATCAAGTACGTCCGCGACCTGCGCGACAAACGGCATCGGCGTGCGGCCAAGCAGTTCCTCGCCGAGGGCTTGCGCATCCTCACCGAAGCGCGTGAGACCGGTCGCCTGCCCCGTACGCTGTTCTACGCAGCGGCGAGCGCAAACCATCCGCTTGTCCACGCGCTATCGATGGACGTCGAGGATGCCGGTGGTGATTCGATCCAGACCACGCCGGATATCCTCTCGAAGCTGTCCGGCAAGGACAACCCGCAGGCAGTAGTCGGCGTGTTCGACGAGTTCGACGCGACGCTCGAAGACCTCGATCGCGCCACGTCCGGTATCTGGCTCGTCGCAGAGCGCCTGCGTGATCCGGGCAATCTCGGCACGATCCTGCGGACCGGCGACGCTGTTGGTGCCGGCGGACTGATCCTAATTGGCGAGTCGGTCGACCCCTTCTCGGTCGAGGCGGTCCGCGCGAGCATGGGCGCGTTGTTCACCATCCCAGTCGTCAAGACCGAATGGGAGCCGTTCCACACCTGGCTGCGCACCGGCCCCGGCCAGCTCGTCGGCCTGAGCCTCGATACCGACACGGATTATCGGTCCGCGACCTATACCGGCCCCACCTTCCTGCTGACCGGCAACGAGGCGCAGGGCATGCCGCCCGAGATGGCCGAGGCGTGCGACGTGCTCGTCAAGATCCCGATGCTCGGCAAGGCAGACAGCCTCAACGCTGCCGTCGCGACCGCCGTGATGGCCTACGAAGTGCTGGCCCGGCAGGAAAAATCCGCTCCCCTGGCCTGAACCGTTAATTTTGCCCGATTGGCGATGCTTAGCGAGTCCGGTTCAGCTAAGGGAGAGCTACGTCGTGCGAAAGCATCGACCGGATACAAGACAGGACGATTATGGCTCGCGGTTTCGATGATGGACGAATGAAGACTGGCGTGATCCGGTCGGTGCTCGCGGCAACACCGCTGTTGATGGCAACCGCGGCGTTCGCGCAGGTTACGCCGCCGCCGGTCGTCCCGACCGCGCCCGCCGCCATGCCAACGCCGACGCTCGCGCCGCCAGTCATCACCGTGCCGCCGCTGAGCGACGCGCAGGCCGCGCTGCTCGACAGACTGCTCAATGGCGACATCGTCGCGCAGGGCCTGAAGTCGGCCGCAACCGCGTCGACCACCGCGCCGAGCAAGGACGAACTCGTCCGCGCGGCACTCGATCATGCGCGCGCGGTGCATGCCGGGCGGCTGAACGAAGCCGACTTCCAGAAGGATTGGGGCCTGCGTCCACCGGCCTATGACCCGACGCCTGCCTTTGCCGACGCCGTGCGGCTCGACCGGATCGCGGCATGGTTCGCGTCGCTGCCCCCGCCCTACGCAGGGTATGACGGCCTGCGTAAGGGCCTCCAGAACTATCGCTCGATCGCGTCCGCTGGCGGCTGGGCACCGCTTGCGTCCGGTCCCGACTTCACGATCGGCGCGACCGGTCCTCGCGTCATCGCTCTACGCAAACGTCTCGCAGCCGAGGACAAGGACGTCGCGACCAGCGGCGACCGTTTCGACGCGCCACTGGTGGAGGCCGTACGCCGCGCGCAGCGTCGCTACGGGCTCAACCCCAGCGGGATCGTCTCGACGCAGACGCTCGCTGCGCTCAATGTCTCCGCAGGCGACCGCGTGCGTCAGATCATGGCGAACATGGAGCGCTGGCGCTGGCTGCCGCAGGACCTGCCCCGCGATCGTATCCAAGTGAACATCGCCGCTGCCGTGCTTACGGTGTTCGACGGCGACACGCCCGTTCAATCGATGCGCGCGGTGACGGGTCGCCCCGGCGACGAGACGCCGATGCTGTCCTCGACGATCCACAGCATCGTCATCAATCCGCCGTGGAACGTGCCGACGTCGATCGCGACCAAGGAGCTTTGGCCCAAGGAGCGCGCCAACCCCGGCTATTTCAAGCGCAACGGCATCAAGGTGATCGACGGCACGCGGCTTCAGCAGCAGGCCGGCGATCAGAGTGCGCTGGGCCGGTTCAAATTCGACTTCGCCAACGACTATTCGGTCTATCTCCACGATACGCCCAGCCGTGCGAAGTTCGCAAGCTTCAGCCGGCTTGCGAGCCACGGCTGCGTTCGCCTTGAAAAGCCTGCCGAACTTGCCGACCTGCTGCTCAAGGGCGATCCGTCCTGGACGCCGGAGATGGTCGACGCCGCGGTCGCCAAGGGTGACACGGTCCGTGCTCGCCTGACCAAGCCTGTGTCGGTGTATCTGCTCTACTGGACCGCATTTGCCAGCGGCAACGGCCAGATGAACTTCCGCGCCGACCCTTATAACTGGGACGGCACCCTCGCTTCCAAGATCGAGGCGCGCACGGCACGCCAGACGATCGCCGCTCGTTGAGAGGACCAGACATGACGATTTCCACCCGCACTCGTACCGCCATTGCCGGCGGTCTGCTCGCCGCCATGGTCATGGCCGGCTGCTCGCGCTCGGAGCCCGACCAGCCGCCGACCGATACCAACATGGTCGAGGATACCGGCGTGACCGAGTCCGAAGCCGCGCCGACGCCTGCTCCGGCACCGGTCGAGACTGCACCGGTCGAGACTCCCCCTACGGTGAACGCGGTCGAGCCGGAACGCGAACCGCCAGTCGCGCCCGACGAACAGATGCGCGACGATGCCGATGCAACAGGTATGACCGCGCGTGTGACGCGCGACGAAGCGCCGATCGAGAACGACACCGTTCCCCAGCAGTAGGCAAAACCGTTCTAAAACAAAGATCTGGCAGCACTACTTCGGTAGCGCTGCCAGTTTTGTATCTGCCAGACGTTATTCGAGCAGCAGGGGCGCGTGGCGATCGACCAGCGTCTCGCTCGCCGTGTTGAGCCCGACGACCTCGACGGTCGTGCCGTGACGCCGCAGCTTGGCCACCACGTCTTCTAGCGCGGCGACGGCGGTGACATCCCAGAGATGCGCGTTCGTCAGGTCGATCCGCACTGCGCGTGCCGTCTCGCGAAGATCGAAGCGGTCCGCGAAGATATCGGCGCTGGCGAAGAATATCTGACCGGCGACACGGTAGATGCGCGTGTCGCTTGCCGTCTCGTGCTCGACCGTGACGTCCATCAGCCGCGTGACCTTCCACGCGAAGAACACGCCGCTGAGTAACACGCCGACACCGACGCCCAGTGACAGGTCGTGCGTCGCGACGGTGACGACGACGGTCGCGACCATCACCACGCTCGACATCTTGGGATGCCGCGCAAGTTCGCGGATCGAGCCCCAGGAGAAGGTGCTGATCGACACCATGATCATGATCGCGACCAGCGCCGCGACCGGCACCTGCGCGACCCACGGCCTCAGCGGCACCATTACGACGAGCAGGAACACGCCGGCGACCAGCGTCGACAGTCGCCCTCGCCCGCCATAGCGGACGTTACCGACGGTCTGTCCGATCATCCCGCAGCCTGCGATGCCACCGAACGCGCCCGCTGCGATGTTGGCGAGCCCGAGCCCGGTGCACTCGTGCGCCTTCGAACTCGTCGTTTCGGTCAGGTCGTCGACCACGCTGGCGGTCATCATCGACTCCAGCAGTCCGACTGCCGCCATGGCGAGCGCATAGGGTGCCACGATCCGCAGCGTGTCCCAGGTGAACGGCACGTCGGGAATCCCGAACGACGGCAGCGCGGAGGGCAGCTTGCCGAGATCGCCGACCGTCTTCAGCGGCATCGGCACCCACATCGCGATCACGGTCAGCACGACGATGCAGATCAGCGGCGACGGGATGGCGTTCGAGATGCGCGGCATGAGATAGATGATCGCGAGACCGCCGGCGATCATAGCGTAAGCCTGCCAACTGACGCCGACCATCTGCGGCACCTGCGCGGAGAAGATCAGGATCGCGAGTGCGTTGACGAACCCGGTGCGGACCGACTTCGAGACGAACCGCATCAGCACGTCGAGCTTGGCGAGCCCGAACGCGATCTGGAGCAGCCCGGCGAGCATCGTCGCGACCAGCAGGTATTGCAGACCGTGGGCATGGACCAACGCTGCGGCGACGAGCGCGACGGAGCCAGCCGCGCCCGAAATCATCGCGGGTCGACCGCCGGCAAACGCGATCACGATGCCGATCACGAACGACGCGAACAGGCCGACTTCGGGATCGATGCCCGCGACGAACGAGAACGCGATGACCTCGGGGATCAGCGCGAAGGTACCGACCATCCCGGCGAGGATGTCGCGGCGCGCGGCCGTCGGACCGCTGAACCACTCGGCCCGGTAACGAGAAAGAGATAAGGATGTCATGGATGTATCCGCATTGGACGCATGAACCGCGGCGCTGTCTTGGCAGGCGGTTCACTTCAGAGGCGTCGTTGCGTTGTCCGGCGGATCGGCGGCCGGAATAGCCACCCGGAATTGCACCGGGTCCAGGGCGAATGGGTGCTCGTTAGCGGCGCGTGAGGCTCAATGCAACATTCGGCCCAGAACCCCCGCCCGTCATCCTGACTGTCGTCAGGATGATGGAGCGTTTGAAGCGAGTTTGACCTCTTCTAGGTGAACAGATCCACCACTTCGGCCCCCTCGCCTACCGCCTGCAGCAGCAAGGTACGGTGGCAATGGCACGGGTCACGTTCGTAACACAGCAACGCGCTCGGCTTTTCGGCCGCCAGCCCGAGCATGATCGCTGCGGCCGCCTGCGCCTCGGGAAGCTCGAGCTGTTCGTCATACACCGCGGTCAGCGTCGCGACGTCGCCCTTCTTGGCCGCATCGCGCCCGCGCTTTGGCGTTCCCAAAGCCTTCAGGTGCACGTAATCGATCTCGACCTCGCGCAGCGACGCGGCGAGCGAGGTCTTCGAAAACCCTGGTCGCCGCGACAGCGGGAGAGCGCGGACGTCGATCACCCGCTCCACCCCCGCCGCCTTCAAGGCCGCGAGGAAATCGGCCATCGTCGTGGCCTCATAGCCGATCGTGAAGATCTTCGTCGGGTCTGTCATGCAGGCGAAGTGGTATTGCGGACCTGACACGGCAAGCGTCCGACGCTATCTGATCCGAATGACCCACGATATCCATGTCATCGGCGGCGGGCTCGCCGGTTCCGAAGCTGCCTGGCAACTCGCCGAAGCCGGCCTCAAGGTCCGCCTGTCCGAAATGCGCGGCAGCGGCGAAGAGACGCCCGCGCACCAGACCGACGGCCTCGCCGAACTCGTCTGCTCGAACAGCTTCCGCTCGGACGATGCCGAAGCCAACGCGGTCGGCCTGCTCCATCAGGAACTCCGTACGCTCGGCTCGCTGATCATGCGGCAGGCGGACATCCACCGCGTCCCCGCCGGCTCCGCACTCGCCGTCGACCGCGACAATTTCTCGGCCAGCGTGACGGAGGCGATCGACCAACACCCGAACATCACGCTTGTCCGCGAACGCATCGACGCATTGCCGGATGGCCCGACGATCATCGCCACCGGTCCCCTCACCGCCGCCTCGCTTGCCGCGGGGATCGGCGCGGAGACCGGCCGCGAGGCGCTCGCCTTCTTCGACGCGCTCGCGCCGATCGTGCACCGCGATTCGATCGACATGGACACCGCGTGGTTCGCGTCGCGCTGGGACAAGGGCGAGGGCAAGGACTACATCAACTGCCCGATGGACAAGGACCAGTATCTGGCCTTCCACCAGGGCCTGATCGACGGCGAGAAGACCCCGTTCAAGGAATGGGAGAAGGACACGCCGTATTTCGACGGCTGCATGCCGATCGAGGTGATGGCGGAGCGCGGCGTCGATACGCTGCGCTATGGCCCGATGAAGCCGGTCGGGCTCGACAACCCGAAGACCGGGCGCTGGCCGCACGCCGTCGTCCAGCTTCGCCAGGACAATGCGCAGGGCACGCTGTGGAACATCGTCGGCTTCCAGACCAAGATGAAGCACGCCGACCAAGTCCGCCTGTTCCGGACGATCCCCGGGCTGGAGAATGCCGAGTTCGCGCGACTGGGCGGCCTGCACCGCAACACGTTCATCCGCTCGCCGGAACTGCTCGACGAGACGCTGCGGTTGAAGTCGCGCCCGAACATCCGCTTCGCTGGCCAGATCACTGGCTGCGAAGGGTATATCGAGAGCTGCGGGATCGGCATGCTCGCGGGGTTGTTCGCGGCGGCCGAACTCACCGGCAAGACGCTGACGCCCCCGCCCTACGCAACCGCGCTCGGCGCGCTGCTCGGCCACATTACCGGCGGCGCAGAGGTCGAGACGTATCAGCCGATGAACGTGAACTTCGGGCTGTTCCCGCCGATCACGGGCCGCACCAAGAAGGCGGATCGCAAGCGGATGTACACCGATCGCGGTCGCGCGGCGCTCGCAGAGTGGCTCAACTCTCCTCGGCAACAGGCTGAGCCGGCGGACAATTCACCCGAGCTGGCCCCTTCCGCTTGACCGCCGTCGTGGCAAATTCCGGGGCGGTCATCGCGCCGGATTTGTCACGGTCGGCGTCGGCGAACTTGGTCGTCGCCTTCACCGCCCATTCGTCGAACGACAGCTTGCCGTCGCCATCGACGTCCAGCCGCGCGTAGGCCTTGCGCCGCTGGACCAGATATTCCTCGCGCGTGATCTTGGCATCGCGGTCCTTGTCGTAGCGATCGAACCGCTTCTGCTCGCGGGTCTTTTCGGTCGCCTCGGGCGCGGCATCGGGTAGCGGATCGGATGCGCCCGTGCCGCCGCTCACCTGTGCCATCGGCTGCGGCGGTAGCAGCGGACCCGGCCGCGCCTTCCCGCTAAAAAACATGAACCCCGCAGCGATCAACGCGATCACCGCCGCCCCACCCGCCAGATACCGCCACATCGCCGCCGCCCCCATTGCCCAGCGCGCACGCTAGGCCTAGCCGCGGACGATCCCCATCCGATTGGTCAGTATCCGGTCAGTCTGTGCCACGCCAACCGAGCCACGCGCCGTGTCGGCCCCGGCGAACCGCCCATTGCCGCAGCGTTGTCGAACTGCGCCAGCAGCGCGACGGCACCCAGCGATCGGGCAGCCCGCGGCCACCGCGCCCCGAACGCCGTTTCAAACCGCGCATGGGCCAATGACCGCGCGAGGTTGGCCAGCGACGTATCTGTCACGCTTCGGGAGAGATCGACGAGCGCCCATCCTTCGCCTGCGATACCGATCCGCCGGTCCTCGACGCCAAGGATCCTCGACGCCGCTTCGAACAACCGGCCGCCCCGTTCGATAGCAAAGGCTTCGATCGTCGCCGGATCTACCTCCGCCTGCAGTAGCGTCTCCCAACCATCGGTCATCGCCGCGAGCGACGTTCCGGATACGCCGCCTGGCAACACCGTTAGCGCAATCGCTTGCAGCACAGGCTCTTGTGGCGCGGGTGCCGAGTCCAGTCGCGTCAACGCTTCGTGCCACCAGGTCAGCCGCATCTGCCCGACCAGAGGCTCGCGCGTGGAACGAACGATCGTCGCAAGTCGGTCATCGAGCACAAACAGCGTTTCCAGTGCGACCCGCGCGGCCGGCGGAGCGTAACTCAGAGCAAGGGCATGGCCCGGATCGGCGGAGGTCATGCCTTGCCCATAGCGCCCCCGATCGCGTCGATCATCCCGCATCATTTGGCATGACCTAGTTACTACTCACTTAACCATATTTTTTGAGCCCGGCTTACGGGGTCGTGCCGCATGACGCGGCGAGATCGATGATGATCCTGTCGGGATACCCATGACCACGAAGCACGGCATGCAGACGATAAAGGCGACGACCGTTCTCGGTCGGCTGCGTAACGACGTGCGCGGCAATACCATCGCAATCATGGCGGCAGCGATGATCCCGCTGGCTGCGCTGGCCGGTTCCGCAATCGACGTCGCGCGGCTGTATGTCGTGAAGGTCCGCCTTCAGCAGGCTTGCGATGCTGGCGCCCTCGCCGGGCGCAAATTCATGACCAGCAGCAACCTCACGTCGCTGGACAAGACCGCCACCGACCAGGCGAATGCATTCTTCAAGAACAATTTCCGCCTCGGTTGGATGGGCACGAAGACCGCAATCTTCACGCCGTCGAAAACAACCGATCAGCAGGTCGCGGGCGTTGCAAGTTCATCGGTCCCGATGACCATCATGAAGATGTTCGGCGCTCCCGATGTGACGCTGAGCGTAAAATGCGAAGCACGTTACGATGTTGCCGACGCCGACATCATGTTCGTGCTCGATACGACCGGGTCCATGGCTTGTACGACCGCGGACGGTACGGGGGGCTGCAGCCAGCCTGTCGTGTCTTATCGGCAGGACGACGGCAATACCGGCTACTACGTCACCGAAAAAAGCGAGTCGAAATTGTCTGGCTTGCGCAGCGCCGTGCTCAATTTCTACGATACGCTGGCCGGCAACGTCGATCCGACCACGAACATCCGCTACGGCTTCGTTACCTACACATCGACGGTCAACGCGGGCTACGCGCTGACGAGCCTGTCCCCGGACAATCTCGTGAAGACGTGGAATTACGAGAGCCGCAGAATCATCGGCGATGCGAACAACGGCCAAAGCAGCACCACGACGTACAAGAACATCACGCAATCGGCCTGTAACGGGTATGCGGTACGGTCTCCATCCAGTGGCTATACGACGTCGGGCACCGCAACGGCCTCGACCGTGGCTTGGACGGGGAATACCTCGACGTCGAACGTAGGCACCTGCACCGTGACGTCGCAACCGGTGAAGCCCAACTGGTTTTACACTCAGGTCAACTACGACGTCAGCAAGTACATTACGGGCGTCGCTGTTCCCGATCCGAGCAAGATTACCGGCACGACCGCAAAGTGGCAGGGCTGTATCGAAGAGCGCACCACGACCGCAGGCGCGTCGTCGTTCAACCAGAGCAGCCTGCCCGCCGATCTCGATCCCGATCTGCCGGCAACGAATGACGACACGCGCTGGCGGCCGATGTGGCCCGATGTGATTTATTACCGCGGCACAGGCACGTCGGCGACGAACAACGGCGTTACCTATGCGGGTAACAGCGCGACGCCCTATGGCGATTACTATGTCAACGCGAACGATCAGCAGATGACCGCGTACACCAATATGATCGCCAACCCGACGCCGGCCTGGAACAAGAACATATCGTTCGGTTACGTGTCCTGCGGCAAGAAGGTGCAACGCCTGGCGAAATTGTCTCGAGACGACGTCGATGATTACGTCAACGCCAGCGACTTCAAGGCACAAGGCGGCACGTATCACGATACCGGCATGATCTGGGGTACCCGGATGATCTCACCGACCGGTATGTTCGCTGCGGATACTGCACCTTGGCCGGGTCGATCCGCGCCGAACCGCTACATCGTATTCATGACCGATGGCGACATGACGCCGAACTACGACCTCTACGGAATGTATGGCATTGAACGCTACGACAAGCGTGTCACCGGCGGCGACTCTTCGGATCAACTCGACGATCACAATGCGCGGTTCGTCGCCGAATGTACTGCAGCCAAGGCGCGCAACATCAAGGTGTTCGTGGTCGGGTTCGGCCAGACGCTGACGACGCAACTGACCGCGTGCGCCTCCCCCGGACAGGCCTATTACGCCAGCGACAATGACTCGCTGCAGGCGGCGTTCAAGTCGATCGCCAATCAGGTCGCCATGCTGCGGATCTCGAAGTGAGGAAGTTCGACATATTTCGCCATTTCAGCAGCGACCGGCGCGGCGTGACGGTGATCGAATTCGCGATGGTCCTCCCCGTCATGCTCGCCATGATCATGGGGTTGGGCGAACTGATGTATCAGGTCTATGCGCAATCGATCCTGGAAGGTGCGATCCAAAAAGCAGGTCGCGATTCTGCGATCCAGGGCGGGGCGGACAACGCCGACGCGATCGACCAGTCCGTGCTCGACATGGTAAAAACGATCTCATCCGGCGCCAGCTTCGTCGGCCCGCCCAAGCGCACGAATTATGCGACGTTCACTTCGGCAAAGCCCGAGCCGTTTACCGATACGAACGGCAACGGCGTGCGCGATGCCAAGGAGTGCTTCGACGACATCAACGGCAACCGAACGTATGATACCGATCCCGGCACATCCGGACAGGGCGGTGCCAACGACGTCACGCTCTACACGGTCAAGATCAGCTATCCGCGGCTCTTTCCCGTCGCCAGTTTCTTTGGTGCCGCACCCACCCAGACGATCGTCGCCAAGACGTTCCTGAAGAACCAGCCCTATGCCTCACAGTCCGTCGTCACGGTGAAGAACATATGTACCTGATCACCGTGTATGACCGCGCAACGGCATTCGCCCGTCGTTTTCGCGACGATCGATCAGGGCTTGCGTTGCTCGAGTTCGCCTTCACCGCGCCTTTGGTCGTCACGCTCGGTCTATGGGGTGTCGAGACTGCCAATCTCGCGCTCGCCAATCTACGCGTCAGCCAAGTTGCGCTCAATCTTGCCGACAACGCCTCGCGCGTCGGCGTCCAGAGTACGCTGGTAACCCAGCAACTGCGCGAAGTGGATATCAACGACGTTTTTGCCGCCGCCAGAACCCAGGGGGCGGCATGGGATCTCACCAACCGTGGACGTATCACCTTGTCCAGCCTGGAGGCTGACAAGGATGGCAAGCAGACGATACACTGGCAACGGTGCCTCGGCATGAAATCCGGTGCCGGCTATGATTCGACCTATGGTCGTACGACGATATCGGGCGGCTCTCCGGCCGCTGCCGACAGCACCACCGCGCCCTATGATCCAACCGCGGGGGTCAACACCAGTATGTCAGGCGCGGACAATTCGGCATCCCATCCGGGGAGCGTCATCCCCGGTGGTATGGGCGAGACCGGTGCCAAGGTCGTATCACCCAACAATTCGGGCGTGATGTTCGTCGAGATCAACTACGACTACAAGCCGGTAGTCGGCACCGGATGGCTGCCCAACGGGGCGGCCAAGCTCCGCTACATCGCATCGTTCATCGTCCGCGACCGGCGCGATTTCGGCCAGGTCTACAATCCGTCACCGGCGGCCACACTGATGACCTGCAACAAATACACGAGCTGAGGTGCAGTCGCCGCGTGAGGCCGCGACTGCACCTTCGATCACTTCTTGTAAGTAACCTTCTTCACTGCCGTCACGACCTTCGCGACGTCGACCAGCATCAGCTTTTCGAGGTTCGCCGCATAGGGCATCGGCACGTCTTCGTTGGTGACGCGCAGCACAGGTGCGTCGAGGTCGTCGAAGCCGTGCTCCATCACCACCGAAACGATCTCCGAAGCGATCGAGCAGGTCGCCCAATTCTCTTCGACGATGATCATGCGGTTGGTCTTGGCGAGGCTCTTCAGGACCGTCTCGGTGTCGAGCGGGCGCAGCGTGCGCAGGTCGATGACCTCCGCGTCGATGCCCTCTTCGGCGAGCTTCTCGGCGGCTTCGAGCGAAATGCCGACGCCGATCGAGTAGCTGACGATCGTGACGTCCTTGCCCTCTCGGACGATCCGCGCCTTGCCGATCGGCAGGACGTGGTTGTCGAGCTTGGGGACGTCGAAGCTGCGACCGTACATCAGCTCGTTCTCGAGGAACACGACCGGATCCTCGGTGCGGATCGCGGCCTTGAGCAGGCCCTTCGCGTCCGCAGCGTCATACGGCGCGATCACGATCAGGCCGGGGACGCTCGCATACCAGGCCGCGAAGTTGTGCGAATGCTGTGCACCCACGCGCGACGCCGCGCCGTTGGGACCGCGGAACACGATCGGGCAGCGCATCTGGCCGCCCGACATGTAGTTGGTCTTGGCCGCCGAGTTGATGATGTGGTCGATCGCCTGCAACGCGAAGTTGAAGGTCATGAACTCGACGATCGGGCGAAGGCCGCCCATCGCCGCGCCCGCACCGATGCCGGCAAAGCCGTATTCGGTGATCGGCGTGTCGATCACGCGACGGTCGCCGAACTCGTCGAGCAGCCCCTGCGTGACCTTGTACGCGCCCTGATACTGCGCGACTTCCTCGCCCATCACGAAGACGCGGTCGTCCTCGCGCATTTCCTCGGCCATCGCATCGCGCAGCGCTTCGCGGACGGTCGTCTTGACCATCTCGGTGCCCTCGGGGATTGCCGGGTCGGAGATGCCGACCTTCTCGGCCGATGCGACGAGCTGCTGCGTGCCGCTCTCGGCCTTGGCGGGTGAGGCGCCTTCGGGAACCGGGGGAGCCTTGTCGTCCGATGGCGTTTCCTTCGGCGCGGCGTTGGCCGCCTCGCCGGAGCGCGTTTCGGCAGGCTTGGCGTCGCTTGCGCTCTCGCCCTCTTCGAGGATCGTCGCGATGACGGTGCCGACCTTCACGTTGTCGGTACCCTCGGCGACGGCGATCGAACCGATCGTGCCTTCGTCGATCGCCTCGAACTCCATCGTCGCCTTGTCGGTCTCGATCTCCGCGAGGATGTCGCCCGACTTAACGCTATCGCCTTCCTTGACGAGCCACTTGGCAAGCGTGCCCTCTTCCATCGTCGGGGAGAGCGCGGGCATCTTGATCTCGATTGCCATCAGTACTTCTCCACCAGAACGTCGGTGTAGAGCTCGGCAGCATCCGGCTCCGGGGTCTGCTCGGCGAAATCGGCGGCTTCGTTCACGATTTTCCTGATTTCCTGTTCAAGGGACTTGAGGTCCGCCTCGGTCACGCCCTGCGCGTCGAGCAGCTTCTTCATGTGATCGATTGGATCCGACTTGTCGCGAACCGCCTGGACCTCGTCTCGCGTACGGTACTTCGCCGGATCGGACATCGAATGGCCACGGTAACGGTAGGTCTTCATCTCGAGGATGACAGGGCCCTTGCCCGCGCGGACCCACGCCAGCGCTTCCTCAGCGGCACCGCGGCAGGCCAGCACGTCCATGCCGTCGACCTGGATGCCGGGAATGCGGAAGCTCTCGCCGCGGCGATACAGCTGGTCCTCGGCCGAGGCGCGGTTGACGCTGGTGCCCATGGCGTACTGGTTGTTCTCGATCACGAAGATGATCGGGAGCTTCCACAGCTCGGCCATGTTGAAGCTCTCGTACACCTGGCCCTGGTTCGCGGCGCCATCGCCGAAATAGGCCATGCAGATGCCGCCGTCGTTCGAGTATTTATGCTTGAACGCGAGGCCGGTGCCGAGCGACACCTGCGCACCGACGATGCCGTGGCCGCCATAGAATTTATGCTCGGTCGAGAACATGTGCATCGACCCGCCCTTGCCCTTCGAGATCCCCGAATTGCGCCCGGTCAGCTCGGCCATGATCACCTTCGGGTCGATCCCGTAGGCGAGCATATGGCCGTGATCGCGGTAGCCGGTGATCACCGAATCGGTCTCGCCGTTGAGCGCGGACTGCAGGCCGACAGCGACGGCTTCCTGGCCGATATACAGATGGCAGAAGCCGCCGATCAGGCCCAAGCCATAGAGCTGGCCCGCTTTTTCCTCGAAACGACGGATCAGCAGCATCTGCCGATACATTTCGAGCAGTTCGTCCTTCGACGCCTCGTACGGCTTTGGTTCGGCCGGTCGTTCGCGGTTCGTAATCGGCGGTTCGGCGATTGCGCGTGCTGGTGGGGGGGTCTTGGCCACGATGTGGGAAACCTCGTTTTCCGTAGGGGAGTTGAGGGAGCCTATAGGCGCGGACGGGGCGGAACATCAATTCCCGTCTGGGGTATGTTAGTTTGGGGGCTTGGGATGGGGCGCTCGATAGGTCGCGCGAGCCCTACCGCACGAGCAAACCACCCCGGCGAAGGCCGGGACCCAATTGGTAAGGTTGCAGTAACGACGCGCATCGCTCAGTTGGCGACGTCCTCCCAGTTGGGCCCCGGCCTTCGCCGGGGTGGTGCTGGAGTGATGAAGGGGGGGTGGTAGACGCAGGTCTACCCACGCACGGTGGTTCCTGCCTCCTTGTTCTCCCGCGAAGGCGGGAGCCCAGACTGGGCTCCCGCCTTCGCGGGGAACAAGCTTTCTTCGGTTGGGTCACCTCTGCTCAGGCCACTATCCCCACCCCAAGCAAAGCTCCGGTTGCCCTGCCCGTTCACCTAAGCCTAGAGCCAGCCGCAATGGACTCCACCACAGACCCCCACCAGCATCCCCTCCGGATCGCCAATTTCCGCGCCTATTGGCTGTCCCGCTTTACCGGCACCATCGCGGTCAGCGCGATGTCGATCGTGATCGGCTGGCAGGTCTACAACATCGCCCGCGAGACGATGGACATCCGTCAGGCCGCCTTCATGCTTGGGATGATCGGGTTCGCGCAGTTCGTGCCGCTGTTCCTGCTCACCCCGATCACCGGCCTGGTCGCGGACAGCTTCGACCGCCGCTGGATCGTCCGCGGCACGACCGCGCTGCTGGTGCTCACCGCCGCGACATTGTGGTTGCTGACCTGGACCGGCCACCTCACGCTTGGCGTGCTGTTCGTGGCTGCGGTAGCCTTCGGCGTCGCCCGAGCCTTCTCCGGTCCAGCCTATTCCGCGCTCGCCCCCAACCTCGTCCCCCGCGCCGTCCTCCCGACCGCGATCGCGATCAGCTCGATCGCGTGGCAGGTCGGCACGATCGCGGGCCCCAGCGTCGGTGGCCTCCTCTACGCGATCCACCCGGAGGTCGCCTACGGCGTCGCGACGATCCTGTTCGTCGTCGCGCTCCTCTTCATGTTCCTGATCGGCCCAGTGCCGCAGCCCGCCGCGCAGACCGACCACCGTCCCCTCGCCCGCATCATCGAGGGCTTCACCTATGTCCGCCGCAACCGCCTAGTCCTCGCGACGATCACGCTCGATTTGTTCGCGGTGCTGCTCGCCGGCGCGACGTCGCTGCTCCCGGTCTACTCGCGCGACATCCTCCACGTCGGCTCGCAGGGGCTCGGCGTTCTCGCGGCGGGCATGGGGATCGGTGCTGCGATTACCGCCGTGTGGTTCTCGGTCCGCCCGATGAGCACCAATGTCGGCGTGAAGATGCTGATCGCCGTCGTCGTGTTCGGCCTCGCGATCCTCACCTTCGGCGTCGCGACGCCGATCGTAAACCTGATCGGCATCGCGCCCGGTACGATCGGCGGCATTCCCGTCCAGCCCGCCTTCGCCCTCAGCCTCGTCGCGCTGATCGTCGCGGGCGGCGCGGACATGATCTCGGTCTATGTCCGCCAGTCGCTGATCCAGCTCCACACGCCCGACGCGATGCGCGGCCGCGTCAGCGCGGTATCGCAGCTCACTATTTCGGCCTCGAACGAACTCGGTGAATTCGAGAGCGGCGTGATGGCGTCGCTGCTCGGTCCGGTCGGTGCAGTGGTGTTCGGCGGCGTCGGTGCTATTGCGATCACGATCGGCTGGGCGCGACTGTTCCCGGAACTAGGCCGCGCGAAAACCTTTGATCCCCCAGAGATCCTAGAGACCGAACCCGAACACGGAGAAGCCAAGCCATGAAGGCCAACTCGATCCTCGATACGATCGGCAACACGCCGCACGTCCGCCTGTCGAAGCTGTTCCCCGAATCCGAAGTCTGGGTAAAGTCCGAGCGCTCGAATCCCGGCGGCTCGATCAAGGACCGCATCGCGCTCGCGATGATTGAGGCGGCGGAGAAGGACGGCCACCTCCAGCCCGGCGGTACGATCATCGAGCCGACCAGCGGCAACACCGGCATCGGCCTGGCGCTCGTCGCCGCGGTGAAGGGATACAAGATCGTCCTCGTCATGCCCGAGAGCATGTCGATCGAACGCCGCCGCCTCATGCTAGCCTATGGCGCGACCTTCGACCTGACTCCACGCGAGAAGGGCATGAAGGGCGCGATCGAGCGTGCGAAGGAACTGGTCGAGCAGACGCCCGGCTCGTGGATGCCGCAGCAGTTCGAAAACCCTGCGAACATCGCCGTGCATGTCGCTACGACCGCACAGGAAATCCTCGCCGACTTCCGCGATACGCCGATCGACGTGATCATCACCGGCGTCGGCACCGGCGGCCATATCACCGGCGTCGCCGAGGCGCTGAAGAAGGAATGGCCTTCGCTCAAGGTCTACGCGGTCGAGCCCGCCGCCTCGCCGGTCATCGCCGGTGGCCAGCCCGGCCCGCACCCGATCCAGGGCATCGGTGCAGGCTTCATCCCGGTGAACCTGCACACCCAGGCGCTCGACGGCGTGATCGAGGTCGACGCCGCGGTGGCAAAGGACATGGCGCGTCGCTGTGCGAGCGAAGAGGGCATGCTGGTCGGCATCAGCTCGGGCGCGACGCTCGCAGCGATCCTTCAGAAGCTCCCCGATCTGCCTGACAACGTGCGCGTTCTCGGGTTCAACTACGATACCGGCGAGCGCTATCTGTCGGTCCCGGACTTCCTGCCCGAACAGTGACAGCAGAGCTTTCCGCGCGCGGCACCAATGTGCTGCGCGCCACTCTCGTCGGCATCTCCGCGCTGGCGATCGTCGGGCCTGCGCTGGTCGTCGCCAACCCGCCCACGATCGTCCACGCCTCGAAGCGGGTGAAGCTGCCCGCAGGCCGGGTCGTGCCGCAAGCCGAAGTGCCTGAGGTCGAGCCGGTCAAGTTCGTCGATCTCAGCCCCGAGGACGCGCGTGCGTTCAACGCGACCGTGCCGTTCTCGACCGATCCGAATCCGGCGGCGCGGCCGTTCCGCTTCGCCGGCGGTCCGGAGGATCTGGCGCGCGCGACCGACTGCATGGCGGCGGGCATTCTCTACGAGGCCGGCGACGACACGCTCGGCGAACGCGCGGTCGCGCAGGTCGTCCTCAACCGCCTGCATCACCCAGCCTTCCCGAAAACCGTGTGCGGCGTCGTGTTCGAGGGGCAGGACCGCTCGACCGGTTGCCAGTTCAGCTTCAGCTGCGACGGCGCCCTCAAGCGGTGGCATCCGACCGGCGACGCCTGGCGTCGCGCGCGCGAAGTGGCTGCGGCGTCGCTATCCGGGGCGGTATTCAAGCAGGTCGGCTACGCCACGCATTACCATACCGACTGGGTCGTGCCGTACTGGCAGTCCAGCCTCGACAAGATCACCGCGGTGAACACGCACCTGTTCTTCCGCTGGTCGGGCTGGTGGGGCACGCCGCCTGCGTTCGGCCGTCATCCGGAGACCGTCGAGCCGGTCATCGCCCAGCTTGCCGAGCTGTCGGACGCGCACAAAACCGGCGCTGCGTTGGCTGAGGCGGATGCGGCGCTGGCGGAGGCTTCGATCGCGATGGGGTTTGGACCAGTTACCGAAACGACGGCTGCTCCCGCGGCGCCAGTCGATGGCGATACTATCCTCGTAGCCCTGCCCCGTGGCCAGACGTCCGACGGACTCATTGCGCTCGCGGCACAGGCGTGCGGGGACAAGCCGTTCTGCCGCTACATGGCGTGGACGGACGGTAGCAAGGCGGCGACGTCGCTGCCTTTGGCGCCCGCCCAGACCGCCGCGCTGGGGTTCAGCTACCTGCGCGACCGGTCGAGCAATTACGAAAAGTCGTTGTGGAACTGCCGCCAGTTCAAACGAGCCGACCCTGCGCAGTGCATGAAGGTTCAGGCGACGCTGACGGCCGTACCGGTGCCTGCTGCGGTTGTGCCTGCTGGACCCGTGGCTGTCGAGTTGAACGGCGTACGGCGGAAGACGGTAGTTGCTGCCCCGCCTCTCCAAACAACCCCGTCAACACCTGCCGCCACGCCAAAGTAAGAGCGCAACCTGCCCCCCTCCCTCAAAGGGAGGGGTTGGGGGTGGGTCGGCCCGCTCATGTCGCAACAGTTCGAATACGCGGAAGCCAACCCACCCCCTGCCCCTCCCTTTCAGGGAGGGGAGCAGAAGGCCCTGCCTATCAAGCCGCCATGAACATTTCAGGCGGGAGCGCCATCAGCGACTCCGCACCACCCTCGATCTTGCGACGCAGCGCGCCCGCATCCGGCAGGATTCGCTCGGCGTAGAAGCGCGCCGTCACCAGCTTGGCGTCGAGGAACGCAGTCTCGCCCTCACCCGCTGCCTTCAGCTTCGCCGCAGCGACCGCCATCCGCAGCCACATGACGCCGACCGCGACGATGCCCATCAGATGCATGTAGCTGACCGCGCCCGCGCCGACGTTCTCGGGGTTCTTCATGCCGTTCGCCATGAACCACATCGTCGCCGCCTGAAGCTGGCCGTTCGCCTTCTCCAGCGCGTCGGCAAACACCGCCGTCGCCGGATCGGCCTTCGCCGCAGCGACGTCGTCTGCGGCCAGCTTGAAGAACGCCTGGATCCCGCGCCCGCCATTCTGAGCGAGTTTCCGCCCGACCAGATCCATCGCCTGGACACCGTTGGTGCCCTCGTAGATCATCGCGATCCGCGCATCCCGGACATACTGCTCCATGCCCCATTCGGCGATGTAGCCGTGGCCGCCGTACACCTGCTGCGCGTTGGTCGCGATCGCATAGCCCATGTCGGTGCCATAGCCCTTGATGACCGGGGTCAGCAGGCTGATGATGTCGCCGGCCAGCTGGCGCTCTTCCTCTGTCTCGGCGTGATGCTCGAGATCGGCCTGGAGCGCGGTCCACAGGATCAGCGCGCGCAGGCCCTCGGTCAGCGACTTGCCCTCCATCAGCATGCGGCGGATGTCGGGATGGACGAACAGCGTGTCCGCCTTCTCCTGCGGCTCCTTCGGCCCGGTCAGCGCACGGCCCTGGCGACGGTCCTGCGCGTACTGGACGGCGTTCTGGTAGGCGACTTCCGCCACGCCAAGCCCCTGGAGGCCGACGCCGAGACGCGCGGCGTTCATCATGATGAACATCGCCGCGAGACCCTTCATCTCCTCGCCGACCAGCCAGCCGGTCGCCGAGTCATAGTTCATCACGCAGGTCGAATTTGCGTGAATGCCCATCTTGTGCTCGATCGACCCGCAGGTGACACCGTTGCGCGCACCCAGCGAACCGTCCTCGTTCACCAGGAACTTCGGCACCACGAACAGCGAGATGCCCTTCGAGCTGTCCGGTGCGCCCGGCGTCTTGGCCAGCACGAGGTGGATGATGTTCTCGGTCAGGTCATGCTCGCCCGACGAGATGAAGATCTTCGTACCAGTGATCGCGTACGAGCCATCCGCCTGAGGCTCGGCCTTGGTGCGGATCAGGCCCAGATCGGTGCCGCACTGCGGCTCGGTCAGGTTCATCGTCCCACCCCATTCGCCCGACACCATCTTCGGCACGTACATCGCCTTCTGCGCGTTCGAGCCCTTGGCGATCAGCGCGGCGATCGCGCCGTGCGTGAGCCCGGGATACATCGCGAACGCCATGTTCGACGAGATCATGTATTCCTGGAACGCGGTCGACACGACGTGCGGCATCCCCTGCCCGCCATATTCGGGCTGGTTGCCGAGCGTCGCCCAGCCGCTCTCGACATACTGCTTATACGCTTCCTTGAAGCCGTCCGGCGTCGTTACCGAGCCGTCCTCGTGCCGCGTGCAACCCTGCTGGTCGCCCGACAGGTTGAGCGGGAACAGCACTTCGGCGACAAACTTGCCGCCTTCTTCGAGCACTGCGTCGACGACGTCGGGCGAGGCCGCATCGAAGCCGGGGAGATTATTGTAGCGATCGAGGCCGACGACATGCTCGAGGACGAAACGCGTGTCGCGGACGGGGGGCGTATACTGGGGCATGGTTTATCCTTGGTTGTCCTGGGCGCGGCTCACTTCGAGGAGGGCCACGAAACTGGTGAGTTCGTCGATGGCGAGATCGATGTCGCGCTTCTGCGCGGTCAGCAGCGCGATCCGCGCCTGGCTGCGCTCGATCACGACCTGGCGCTGCGCACGGCGACCGTCGCCGAGATCGTAGAGGTCGATCATCTCGCGGATCTCGCCGAGGCTGAACCCGACGCGCTTGCCGCGCAGGATCCAGGCTAGGCGCGCGCGATCACGGTGCGAATAGATGCGCTGAGTCCCGCGACGCTCGGGCGCGATAAGCCCCTCGTCCTCGTAGAACCGCAGCGCTCGCGCGGTGACGTCGAACTCGGCGGAGAGATCGGAGATCGTGAAGCTTTCGCGATCATGCCGCGGCTCGATCACCGCGTAGGATTGCGGGGTCGCCTGCAAACGAGGGGATGCTTGTGTCGCCATCCCCGGAGAAATAGCTCTCGTTTACGTCAACGTCAATTGTCGCAAAGCAACTTTCCCTTCGTCGACCGTAGCGTCGCAGCCTCCGATCGCGATTCGCTGAGCCGGTCGACGGTCAGTGCCGCGAGCGAGGCGCGGCCGGTGCAAAGCGACTCGCAGGCTTCGGGGACTTCGGCCGGAAACACGATGCGATCGCCATCGAAGCGTGCGTCGAACTTGCACCCGCCGAACGCGAGTTTCAGCGCATCGCCCGACCGCTCAACGGTTCCCGACGCGGCGCACGCCTGATCCTCGCCATAGTCGACGCTCACGCCGATCCGTGCGGTCTTCTCAGTGCCGACGACGCAGACCCGGTCCGTATCGCGCGCCCACGATCCTTGCAGCGGCGCGTCCGGGTCGGGCACAATTCCCGCCGTCTCGGCCGCAGCCTCGAGCCGAGCGCCCGCGCTGTCCACCACCGCGGTCGCTGGCTCGCGCCCACACCCGCCGAGCATCAGTGCGAGCAGCAACGCCCGCTTCATTCGGCCGGCACCAGTCTGCCCCCTTCGATCCGCCGGAAGAAGCAGGTGCGCTCGCCGGTATGGCACGCCGGGCCCGCCGCATCGGCGATCACCCAGACCGCATCTTGGTCGCAATCGATCCGCAGCTCGGCGACACGCAGCACGTTCCCCGACGTCTCGCCCTTCTTCCAGAGCTTCTCCCGACTGCGCGACCAGAAATGCGCCTCGCCGGTCGCCTGCGTTTCCGCGAGCGCCTCCGCATTCATGTGCGCGACCATCAGCACGTCGCCCGATACGCGATCGGTGACGACCGCGGTCAGGAGCCCGGCGGAATCGAATTTCG
The DNA here is from genome assembly GCF_003053745.1 of Sphingomonas faeni. Classification (GTDB taxonomy): domain Bacteria; phylum Pseudomonadota; class Alphaproteobacteria; order Sphingomonadales; family Sphingomonadaceae; genus Sphingomonas; species Sphingomonas faeni. Next base: position 65,075 of record NZ_QAYE01000010.1, read on the forward strand.
GATCGAGCGTCAGGCCCGTGTCGCGGCTGTGTGTCATGCCCCGGATATACCCGAAACCCGCACCGATGCGACCGCCCCCTCAAAACGATCCGCGCAATGTTATTACAAACAGGCGACAAGCCGACGATCCGCTCGTATAGGGCAGCTTCCGCACGACGTGAGAACCGGCATGCTGACGACAAACCCTTATGATGACGACAAACTCCGCGAAGAATGCGGGGTGTTTGGCGTTTCGGCCACCGATGGCGCAGCCGCGCTCGTAGCTCTGGGGCTGCACGCGTTGCAGCACCGCGGCCAGGAAGCCGCCGGCATCACGACCTTCGACGGCGCGCATTTCCATACGCACCGCGCGATGGGACACGTCGCCGGAAACTTCGACCGCGACGACGTGATCCGGTCGCTGCCGGGCACGGTTGCCTGCGGTCATGTCCGCTATTCGACGACCGGCGAGACGGCCTTGCGCAACGTCCAGCCGCTCTATGCCGAGCTGTCGACCGGTGGCTTCGCGATCGCGCATAACGGCAACATCTCCAACGCGATGCGGCTGCGACGCGAGCTTGTCCGCCGCGGGTCGATCTTCCAGTCGACCAGCGATACCGAGACGATCATCCACCTCGTCGCGACCTCGAACTACCGCACGCTGCTCGATCGCTTCATCGATGCGCTGAAGCAGATCGAAGGCGCGTACTCGCTGATCGTGATGACGCCAGAGGGTATGATTGCCTGCCGCGATCCGCTCGGCATCCGTCCGCTGGTGATGGGCAAGCTCGGCGATGCGGTGATCTTCGCCTCCGAGACCGTCGCGCTCGACGTCGTCGGTGCCACCTTCGTCCGCGCGATCGAGCCGGGCGAACTGGTCATCGTCCAGGGTTCCGAGATTCGCTCGATCCGCCCGTTCGCGCCGATGGCGGCGCGACCGTGCATCTTCGAATGGGTGTATTTCTCGCGCCCCGATTCGATCGTCGACGATCACTCGATCTATTCGGTGCGGAAAGCGATCGGCGCGCAGCTCGCAATCGAATCGCCGGTCGATGCCGATCTCGTCATTCCGGTGCCTGATTCGGGCACGCCAGCGGCGATCGGCTATGCGCAGCAATCGGGCATCCCGTTCGAGCTCGGCATCATCCGCTCGCATTATGTCGGCCGCACCTTCATCTCGCCGGGCGACAAGGTCCGCCACCTCGGCGTGAAGCTCAAGCACAACGCCAACCGCGCGCTGATCAAGGGCAAGCGGGTCATCCTCGTCGACGATTCGATCGTCCGCGGCACGACCTCGCTCAAGATCGTCGAGATGATGCGCGAAGCCGGTGCGGCCGAAGTCCATATGCGGATCGCCAGCCCGCCGACGCGACATTCGTGTTTCTACGGCGTCGACACGCCCGAGCGCGAGAAGCTGCTCGCGGCCAAGCTCGATCTCGGCGGCATGACCGGCTTCATTCACGCCGACAGCCTCAACTTCATCTCGATCGACGGCCTCTACAAGGCGCTGGGCGAGGCGAAGCGCGCGGATGTTCGCCCGAAATATTGCGATGCGTGCTTCACCGGGGATTATCCGACGACGCTGACCGACCATGACGAAGGCTCGGAAGTCGATCAGTTCGCGATGCTCGCCGAACGCGTCATCTGATAGTTTCGGAGCTGATATGACGGACAAGCCTCTCGAAGGCCGGCTGGCCTTGGTCACCGGTGCCAGCCGCGGAATTGGTGCCGCAACCGCGATCGCGCTGGCGGCAAAGGGCGCGCATGTCGTCCTGACTGCGCGGACCCCCGGCGGTCTCGAAGAGGTCGAGGCGACGATCCATGCGGCCGGCGGTTCGGCGACGATCGCGCCTCTCGACTTGGCGGAGAGCGAAGCCATTGCCCGTCTCGCGACGGCGATCGGCGATCGCTGGGATGCGCTCGACATCCTTGTGCTCAACGCGGGCATGCTCGGTTCGCTGTCGTCGGTGCCGGCGATCGATCAGAAGGAAATGGCGCAGGTGCTGACGCTCAACGTCAGCGCGCAGGCGGCCATGATCGCTGCGTTCGACACGATGCTGAAGAAGGCCAAGTCGGCCAGAGTGATCGGCGTGACCTCCAGCGTCGGCCGCAAGCCTCGCGCGTATTGGGGCCTCTACGGCGCTTCGAAGGCGGCATTTGAGACGCTCCTCGGCGCGTATGGGGACGAGATGGCCGAGATCAGCGCCATCCGCACCGCGATCGTCGATCCCGGCGCGACGCGGACCAAGATGCGGGCGCGGGCGTATCCGGGCGAGGACCCGAACTCGGTCAAGGAGCCGACAGTCGTGGCCGACCGCATCGTCGCGCTGGCGATCGAAGGCTTCGAAGCTGGGCATTTCGAGCGGGTAGCCTAACCGTTCTCCTGCGAACGCAGGAGCCCAGGATCACAATCGCTACCGCCCGTTACCCTGGGTTCCTGCGTACGCAGGAAAACGCTACCGCTTCACCAGCGTAACCTGCGCGACGTCGATCCCGCCGCCGAGAAACCCGCCTTCGCAGTACATCAGATAGTAGCGCCACAACGCGACGAACCGCGCATCGAACCGCGCCGGCAACCGCCCTTCCGCAACCGCGGCATCGAACGCGACCCGCCACCGCCGCAACGTCTCGGCATAATGCAGCCCGAACCCGCGCCGGTCCTCCCACGCGAGCCCCCGCGCCTCCGCAAGCGCGCGAAACCGCGGCTCCGACAGCAGCATCCCGCCCGGAAACACGTAGCGCTGGATGAAGTCGACACTCCGCGAATAGGAATCGAAGATCGCATCGTCGATCGAGATATACTGCAACGCCGCGCGCCCGCCCGGCTTCAACGCGCGCGCGATCGCGTCGAGATAGACCGGCCAATATTCCTCGCCGACCGCCTCGACCATCTCGATACTCGCCACCGCATCATAGGTCCCGGTGACGTCGCGGTAATCGGTCAGCGCCACCTGCACCCCGTCGAGCCCCGCCGCCGCGATCCGCTCGTCGACCTGCCGCTTCTGCTCAATCGACAGTGTCAGCGCATGCACGCCGATCCCCGCGCGCGCCGCCATTTCGGCGAACGATCCCCAGCCGCAGCCGATCTCCAGGATCGTATCACCAGCCCGCGCGCCGGTCCGGTCCAGGATCGCGCGCAGCTTGGTCGCCTGCGCCGCCTCATGCGGTTCGGCATCGTCCATCGGCTCGGCAAAGATCGCGCTCGAATAGGTCAGGCTGGGATCAAGCCACGTCTCGTAAAAGTCGTTGCCGAGGTCATAATGCGCCGCGATGTTCTTCCGCGATCCGGTCGGATCGTTGCGCCGCATCCGGTGCCACGCCCGCGCCGCCAGCCGCACCACGCCGCCCGACCGTGCCGAACTCCCGAGCGAGCGGCGGTTCCGCATGAACAGGTCGAACAGCGGCACCGGATCGGGGCTCGACCAGTCGCCTGCCGCCCAGCCCTCGTACCAGCCGACCGACCCCGCGGTAGCCAGACGGACCAGCGCGCGCCAGCGATGTACGATGACGACCGGCAAAGGACCCGGAGCCCGACCGCCGATCAGCCGACGGGTGCCGTCGGGCAGTCGCGCATCGATCCCGCCGCTCTCAAGCCCTGCGTCGATCCGGTCGAGCAGGCGGTGGAACACCGGCGCGACGAGGCGCGCGACCGAGGAAACCTGCGCGGCGGGCACATCGTCGAAAGCGGGAACGGCGGTCATCGCGGCGCTCCATGCAACACGGGCGCCGGCTAGGAAAGAGCCGTCGGCGCGGAAACGGCTGGAACGTAACCAAGGCCACAACGCACTCCCCTCCCTGGAAGGGAGGGGTTGGGGGTGGGTCGGGTTCCGCTTGGTCGACGGTCGTCGGCTCGAACCGGCCAACCCACCCCCGCCCCCTCCCTTCCAGGGGGGGGGAGCAGATGTGGCCCTACCGCGCATGCCGCCCGGCTTGGAGCGCCCGCTCGCGGGCTTCGCGGTGGCCGACGATCTTCGCCGGGTACGCCTTAGGGCGACACCCCGACTCCTCCGGATCATGGATCGCTTCGCCGGTCACCTTCGCCAGTTCCGGCACCCACTCACGGATATAGTCGCCCGCATCGAACTTCTCCGACTGCGTCAGCGGCGCCATGATACGCCCGAACATGTTCGAATCAACGCCTGTCCCGGCGACCCATTGCCAGTTCACCGAATTATTCCCGTAATCCGCGTCGACCAGGCAGTCCCAGAACCAGCGCTCCCCCTCGCGCCAGTCGACCAGTAGATGCTTCACCAGGAAACTGGCGGTAATCATCCGCACGCGGTTATGCATCCACCCGGTCGCCCAGAGCTGTCGCATTCCGGCATCGACGATCGGATAGCCGGTCCTGCCCTCCTGCCACGCCTTCAGGTCCGCCTCGGCCTCCTTGCCCGAGCGCCAAGGGAGCTTGTCGAACTTGGATCGACCGTTCGTATCGCCGTAGTCCGGCATCGTCAGCACGACGCCATCGGTGAAATCGCGCCACGCGAGTTCCTTGCGGAACGTCGTCGCGTCACCGTGACCATCGACGGCATGCCACACCGCACGCGGCGAAATCTCGCCGAAGTGCAGGTGCGGCGACAGGCGCGAGGTGCCCTCGATCGACGGCATGTTGCGATCGACGTCATACGGCTCGACGATCGGCGCCATCGCCTTCGCATTCTTCAGCGCCTGCGCCTCGCCCGGCGTCCAGTCGCCGAACCCGGTCGACCAGTCCGGCTTGGTCGGCAGCAGGTCCCACTCCGCGAGCGTCTCGCTCTTCGGCCATTTCGACGGCGCCGGAATCGTTCGCGGCGCAGGCTCGGGGTCGCTTGGCGGCATCATCTGGTTCAGCGTCTTCCAGAACGACGAATACACCTTGAACTGCCCGCCCGACCCCGTCTTCACGTCCTCGACGCGGGCCAGATGGTTACCGTCATGCAGGCACAGCCGATCGCCAAGCGCTGCTTCGGCCTTCCGCCACCAAGGCTCGTAATGTCGGATCGCATGCACCTGCTCGGCACCGGTTTCCTTCATCAATACCGTCAGCACCTCGACCGCATCACCGCGTCGCAGGACCAGCTTCGATCCCTTGTCCGCCAGCGACTTGGCAAACGAGTCGAGCGTGTGGTGCAGCCACCACCGCTGAGCGCCGCCCATCTTCCACTTTCCCGGCGCGTCGTCGTCGAGCACGTATACGGGGATCACCGGCCCGGCATGCGCGGCGGCGATCAGCGCGGGGTGATCGTGAAGGCGGAGGTCCTGGCGCAGCCAGAGAAGCGTTGGAGTCGTCATCGCATCCCCAACGCAGCAAGCCGCGATCCAGCATCACGCCGCTGCGAAAGTTTCCCCCAGCGTCATGATCGCCGTCACATGCCGCTCGGCGATCGCGAGCGCATCCTCGCCATATCCGCCGCCTACGGTGCTCGCGAGCGGCACGCCGCGCGCAATCGCAAGACTAGCGATGAGCCGTTCCCGCCGAGCTAGGCCCTCCAAAGTCAGTGCCAACCGCCCGAGCCGATCGCCCTCAAACGGATCCACCCCAGCCTGATACAGGATCAACTCCGGCCGGAACTCGTCGAGCAAAGGCACCAAGGTCGCCTCCAGAGTCGCCAGATAGGCCTCGTCGCCGACCTTGTCCGGCAACGGCACGTCGAGCGTCGAACGCGCCTTCCGGACCGGGAAATTCTTCTCAGCATGGATCGAATAGGTCGCGATCTCCGGCCGCCCCGCAAGCAACGCCGCGGTCCCGTCGCCCTGATGAACATCGCAATCGACGACGAGAACACGCGCCACCCGCCCCTCGTTGATCAGCCGCGCCGCCGCCACCGCCAGATCGTTGAACACGCAGAAGCCCGCACCCGTATTCGCCAGCGCATGATGGCTCCCGCCCGCGGTGTTCGCCGCAAACCCGTGCTCCAACGCGAGGCACGCCGCGAGCCACGTCCCGTGCGGAACGATCGCCGCGCGCGACGCCACCGCCGCGGTCACCGGGAAGCCGATCCGGCGTTCTTTCTCTTTCGGCACTTCCGCGCGGAGCACCTCGGCGACGTAGTCCTCGTCATGCACCGCCTCCAGCCAAGCAGTCGGCGTAGTATCGGCGCGGTGCCACGCGACAGCATCGCCCTTTTCGAGCAGCAGGTCGCGGATCAGTCCGTTCTTGTTCCAGCGATAGGTCGAGCGCGCCGGCGCTGGCGTGACATAGTCGGGATGGTGGACGACATGGATCATGCTCCGTAGGTAGGAGCGCGCCTGCCAACCCCCAAGTTGCCCGAACCCCAAGCATCTGCGTTGCGGAGATTATTTTGACCGACGTTTCGACCCTGCCCTACCGTCCTTGCGCCGGCATCATGCTCGTGAACGCGGAGGGGAAGATCTTCGTCGGTCAGCGCAACGATTCGCCGCTGGAGGCATGGCAGATGCCGCAGGGCGGGATCGACCCCGGCGAAGACGCCGAAGCCGCCGCACTGCGCGAGCTCGGCGAGGAAACCGGCGTCATGCCGGACAAGGTCGAACTGGTCGCCGAAGCGCCCGGCGAATTCGTCTACGACCTCCCCCCCGAACTGCTCGGCAAAGTGTGGAAAGGCAAATGGCGCGGCCAGACGCAGCGCTGGTTCCTGTACCGCTTCCACGGGACCGACGCCGACGTGAACATCGCCACCGACCACGAGGAATTCCGCGCGTGGCGCTGGAGCGATCCCGCCGACCTGCCGCGGTTGATCGTCCCGTTCAAGAAGGCGCTCTACGAACAGGTACTCGCCGCCTTCGAGCCACATCTCGGCGCAACAGGTAAGCGCTGAGCAGTTCCCAATCCGTCACGCTGCCGTTACGGAACGGCTGTGCGCCGCCTAGCCCCTCTCCTGCTCGCCCCGCTGCTGCTGGCGAACGCGCCCGATCCGCAGTCGGTGATGATCCCCGAGACGATCCGCGCAATGCTCGACGCCGCGCTGGAGGCGGGTAACGAGGCGGACGTCAACACGATAGCCAAATACGCGCGCGCCGCCGATCCGCTCAGCGGCGACGCGGTGCTGGCGATCGCCGAAAAGTGGAAAGCCGACCGCGCCGCGCAGCGCACGCAGGTCATCCGCCAAGCCAGCTTCCTCGACCTGTGGAGCGGCAAGGCCGAGGTCGGCGGGTATCTGACGACCGGCAATTCCGACACGGCGGGCGGCACGGCGGTGCTCGACCTCAACCGCGAAGGTCTTCGCTGGCGCCAGAAATTCCATGCGCAGGCGGACTATCAGTCGAACCAGAACATCACGACGCGCGAGCATTATCTTGCCTCGTACGAACCCAACTACAAGATCGACGACCGCGCCTATATCTACGGCGTCGCGCAATATGAAGGCGATCGGTTCCTCGGCTATTTCAACCGCTATTCGACGTCGGTCGGTGCCGGCTACAGCGTGATCAAGACCGCAGGGACCAAGCTCGATCTCGAACTCGGGCCAGCGTATCGCTACACCGAATTCACCGACGATACCGAGCAGAGCAGCATCGCCGCGCGTGGCACCGCGAATTTCAGCGTACGGATCCTGAGCGGCCTGTCGGTCAGCCAGGTCGCCTCCGCCTATGTCCAGCGCTACAACAGCACGCTTAGCGGCACGACCTCGCTCAACGCCAAGCTGATCGGGCCGCTGTCCGCAGCCTTGTCGTACAGCGTCCAGTATGAAAGCGAGCCACCGGTCGGTTCGGTCTCGACCGACACCACCAGCCGCGCGTCGCTGGTCTACAGCTTCTGACGCTGTTCCCACGCGCGCCCAGCCTCGCTAGGGTTAGGCGATGAGGGGACTTTCACCGATAGAGCGCGATGCCGTCGACACGGCGGGCGCTGCACCGATGCTGGCGCAGGTCGAGGCTTGGGCGGCGGTCAACAGCGGCACGCGCAACCTTGCCGGGCTGGCGACGATGGCCGGACTGCTCGGCGATGCGTTCGCGATCCTGCCGGGCGAGCTCACGCTGGTCGAGCCGACGCATGTCGACAGCGTCGGCACGGACGGCGTGGTTTCGGCGATCGAGCACGGCAAGCACCTGCACCTTGTCGTCCGCCCGGACGCACCGGTCCGCATGCTGTTCACGGGGCACATGGACACGGTCTACCCAGTCGATCACGGGTTCCAGGCGCTGCGATGGCTGGACGACGGCCGACTGAACGGCCCTGGCGTCGCAGACATGAAGGGCGGGCTGGCGGTGATGCTTGCCGCGCTTGAGGCGGTCGAGGCCAGCCCGTTCGCCGCACGGATCGGCTATGACGTCGTCATCAACTCCGACGAGGAAACCGGCTCTTTCTCGTCTGCCGCGTTGCTCGCCCGCGCCGCGCACGGCAAGGTCGCCGCGCTGACCTACGAACCCGCGCTCGCCGACGGGACTCTCGCCGGCGCACGCGGCGGCACGGGCAACTTCTCGATCATCGTCCACGGTCGCAGCGCGCACGCCGGTCGCAACCCCGAAGACGGCCGCAATGCGCTCGTCGCGGCTGCTGATATCGCGGTGAGGCTGTCGAAGGTCCGCGGCCCCCGTCTTGCAGTCAATCCGGCGCGGATCGAGGGCGGTGGCCCGAACAACGTCGTCCCCGACCTCGCCATCCTCCGCATCAACTTCCGCCCGGCGACGCTCGACGACATCGCGCGCGCGCAATCGCACTTCGACTCCGCGGTCGCGATGGTCGCGGCCGAGCACGACGTCCGCATCGAGGTCCATGGCAGCTTCAACCGCCCGCCGAAGCCGATCGACGACGGCGCCGCGCGGCTGTTCGATCTGGTCAAGGCATCAGGTGCGGACCTCGGCCTTGATATTGCCTGGAAAGCGACCGGCGGGGTGTGCGACGGCAACAATATCGCCGCCGCCGGCGTGCCGGTCGTCGACACGATGGGCGTCCGCGGCGGCGCGATCCATTCGACCGACGAATTCATGATCCCCGACAGCCTCGCCGAACGTGCGGCGCTGTCGGCGGTCACCATATTGCGTATCGCGGAGGGCCGCTTGTGAGCTTCAGGATCCGGGCCGCGGTCGACGACGACCTTCAGCACCTTTACGAAATGGCCAAGCTGACCGGCGGCGGCTTCACCAATTTACCGCCCGATCGCCGCGCACTCACCGCCAAGCTCGAACGCAGCCACACCGCCTTCGCGCGCACCGACGGCCCGGTCCAGGACGAGCTGTTCGTGCTGATCCTCGAGAACATCGAGACGAAGGAAGTCCGCGGCACCTGCCAGATCTTCACGCAGGTGGGGCAGAGCTACCCGTTCTACAGCTACCGGATCGGCCAGCTCACGCAGCATAGCCGCGAGCTGAACCGAACCTTCCGCGCCGACATGCTCACGCTCGCCACCGATCTGGAAGGCGCAAGCGAGGTCGGTGGGCTGTTTCTCCATCCCGGCGAACGCGCGGGCGGCCTTGGCCTGTTGCTCGCGCGCAGCCGCTACCTCTTCATCAAGATGCACCGCGCGCGTTTTGCCGACCGGATCCTCGCCGAACTGCGCGGGGTCATCGACGAGGCGGGCGGCTCGCCGTTCTGGGACGGCCTCGCAGGCCGCTTCTTCGGGATGAATTTTCAGGACGCGGACCAGTTCAATGCCATCAACGGCCACCAGTTCATCGCCGACCTGATGCCCAAGCACCCGATCTACACCGCGATGCTGACCGAAACCGCGCGCGCCGCGATCGGCCTGCCGCATCCCTCGGGCCGCGCGGCGATGCGGATGCTCGAGAACGAAGGCTTCGCGTTCGAGAACTATGTCGACATCTTCGACGGCGGCCCGACGATGACCGCACGTACCGATCTGGTCCGCTCGATCGCCGATGCGCGCGATAGCAACGTGGTCGGGGTCGGGGTCGGTGGCGACGACGGCAAGGACGCCCTGGTCGCGACGGGCAACCTCGCAGACTTCCGCGCAGCGTTCGGCAAGGTCCGCGAGACCGAGGGCGGCGTCGTGCTGGCCGATGATTGCGCGCGCTCGTTGAGCGTTGGAGAAGCGGACCGGGTCATGCACGTCGCTCGCATCTGACCGCCGCAATCCAACTTAGAACGTCGGGTTAATTTACAGGTAACCATATTTTTGGCGTCAGAGCCGCGCATATCAGCCACTGGCACGCACCTTGCTGCTACGCTCGCATGTGGACTCGCTTTGCTCGCCTCTTCACCATCAAGACCAAGTTCGAGGCCTTCCTCGTCATCTACGGCCTCGGCGTTGGCGCGGTCGAACGCGGGATGCACTATCTTCAGCAATATCCCGGATACGGCGGCTGGCTGCTGTTCGCCGCCTGCCCGATCGCCGTCTTCATGGCTGGCGGGCGGATCATCGACTCGGTCGATCACGCGCACCAACGATAGGAGCGTCAGCTGGTCTGTTGCGCGAGGTGGAGGTAGCGGCTCGAAAAGTCGGCCAGTTCGCGCAGCGCATCCCATTGCGGAAAGCTGATCCGGCGACGGTTGCGCCCGATCAGGCCGTCCGCCTCTAACGACTTTATCGTCCGGTTAACATGCACCGCCGTAAGCCCGAGTGCATCGCCGAGTTGCTCCTGGCTCATCGGCAATTCATAGCCCTCGGCGCTGGTCAGCCCCTGCATGTCGAGACGGATGGCGAATTCGCACAGGAAATGCGCCAGCCGCGATCGCGCGTCGCGGCGACCGATGTTGAGGATCCATTCGCGGAAGATCGATCCCTCGACCAGCGTGTTGACGAAGATCGCGTTGCCGATGGCAGCACGGTTCCGCGCCAGTTCGCGCAGTGCGGACCGCGGGATCGTCGCGATCTCCGCGCGTGTGAGCGTTTGAACGTTGTGGTCCGCGACGTCGAGGAACAGATGCTGGAAGTCGAGCGGCTCGCCTGGGATGTGCAGCGAGACGATCTGTCGCATGCCCGCACCGGTCAGCTTCTGGCGATATGCAAACCCCGACAACAGTACCGCGCATTGATCCGGCGCATCGCCTTCGCGCACGAGATAGGAGGACGGCTCGAACGTGCGCAACGTATATGGCAGCGCGAGCAGCGCCTTGCGGTCGCCGTCGTCCAGCACCGCGTGCGTTTCCAACTTCCGAACCATCAGCGCCAGGGGGCTGGGCGTCGTAGCCATGAGTGTAATCCCGCAGAAATCGGGGCGGGAGCACATGCATCTCTCGGTCGTCAGGGCCCAAAAATCGGCTGGCGATAATCCCTTTTAACATAGCTCGAGCGGAAATGTTTTAATTAATGTTTGAGAGGACCGATCTGCTCCAATTAATTTTAGGGTCCTACAAATATAATTAAAATTATTCGCTTTATGGTCTGTCGATCATATTGCTGAGATCCGAAATGGCAAAAACCAAATCAGTTTTTTATATCGCACAAATGATCGCTTCCGGTTACTACGAATACTTGATCATCGTGAAAAATGTGATAGCTAGTCATTCACAGATCTCTAATCCATGTTCGGCGTCTTCCAGCGCTGAACCAACCCGGCCATGACCATGTCGACGGAATCGACCTCCGCCGCGATCCGCTGATGCAGCAACCCGGCCGCATCCCGGAAACGCCGAGCCAACGCATTGTCCGGGACGATACCCAACCCGACTTCGTTCGACACCAGGATGACGCGGCCTTCCAACCGCGCGATCGTCTCGACCAGATCGTCCACGCGCGCGGCGACGGCTTCGTCGGCTAGCAGCAGGTTCGACACCCACAGGGTCAGGCAATCGACCAGCATCACGACGTCCGGGCGGTCTTCGCTCTTCAGCGCCTCGCCAAGCGCCAGCGGAGCCTCCACCGTCTGCCACCGATCGTCGCGATCGGCACGATGGCGCGCGATCCGATCCTCCATCTCGCCGTCGAATGCCTGCGCGGTTGCGATATAGACGAGCCGCGTCGCGTGGTCCGTCGCCGCGGCTTCGGCCATGCCTTGCGCATGGCGACTTTTCCCCGAACGCGCACCGCCCAGCACGAACAGGCTTTTTCCAAACGGCGTCCCGACCGATTGCATCCTACCGTTTCCTTCACGCTTGCTCGACGGGCCCGGAATGACGATGACGCTCGGAAGATCAAGCGAAAGCCCACGGGCGCGAGTGAAAGACAGTATGAACGCCCTGCGCATCCACGGTGGACGGATCGACCTCGCCGCCGTCCACTATCCGGATGCGCCGCGACCCTGGCTCGACCTGTCGACCGGCATCAATCCCTGCGCGTGGCCGACCGATCGCGTCCCGACGGTCGATCTGCTTAGCCTCCCCTCGCCCGCAGCGATCGCCGATCTGGAAGCCGCCGCGGCTGCGGTGCTCGGTACGACCGCGGACCGGGTCGTTGCGCTACCCGGTAGCGAACTCGGCCTTCGAATGCTGGCCGTGCTGGACCTGCCTAGCCCCGCCCGGTTCGTCGTGCCGAGTTACGCCACGCATGCCGAAGCGATCTACGGTGCCGTTCCGATAGCGCGAGATGCGATCGGAACGGTCGCGGACGGCACGCTGTTGCTGGCCAACCCCAACAACCCCGACGGTCATCGGGACACGCCGCAACGTTTGCTGACGATCGCCCGCAGCGGTACCTTCCTGATCGTGGACGAAGCGTTCGCCGACGTCGCGCCCGGATCTAGCCTCATCCCCCTGCTCGGCCCCGACGACCGCGCGATCGTATTTCGGTCGTTCGGCAAATTCTTCGGCCTGCCCGGCGTGCGGCTCGGGTTCATGATCGGGCCGCCGGAGCACGTCGCCGAGATACGACAACGGCTCGGCAGCTGGCCAATATCGGCGCACGCCGTGGCCTATGGCAGCGCGGCCTACCGAGACACCGAATGGATCGCCGCCGCGCGGGTCTCGATCGTCGAACGCGCCGAGAGGCTCGACGCGATGTTGGCACGCCATGGGCTCCAAGCCGGCGGCGAATGCGCGTTGTTCCGGCTGATCGAGACCGACGCGGCACCCGCGCTGTTCGAACGGCTTGCACAGGTCGGCATCCTGACTCGAACCTTCGATCATTCGCCCCGCTGGCTTCGTATGGGCGTCCCGGGCAGCGACGAAGCCTGTGCACGGCTCGACGAGGCGCTTGGCGGTGCTTGAGCCGGTAGCCGGGCTGGCGATCATCATCGACGCCGCGGTCGGCTGGCCGGCGCCGCTCTATGCGCGGATCGGTCATCCGGTCGGCGGCTTCGCGCGAGTGATCGGATGGGCGGAGACGCGCTGGAACCGCCCTACGCTATCGGACACGATCCGCCGCGCCGCCGGTGTCATCACGATCGTTGTTCTCGTCGCAGTTGCGGTCGGGGTCGCCCTCGCCGCAACCTCCCTCGCGCGGCTCGTTCTTGGTCCCATGGCCTGGATCGCGATCGGCGCGATGGCAGCGCCCGGCCTCGCGATCCGTAGCCTGTACGACCATGTCGTGCCGGTCGCGCGTGCCCTCGAAAGCGACGACCTCGAAGCCGCCCGCACCCGCGTCGCGATGATCGTCGGCCGGGACGTCGCGACGCTCGACGAAGCCGGCGTCGCGCGCGCCGCGATCGAGAGCCTGGCGGAGAGCGTCTGCGACGGCGTCGTCGCGCCGCTGTTCTGGCTGCTGGTCGCCGGCCTGCCCGGCCTCTGGGCGTACAAGGCGATCAACACCGCGGACAGCCTGATCGGGCACCGCGAGGCCCGATGGCGCGCATTCGGCTGGGCGGCAGCGCGGACCGACGACGTCGCCAACCTCATCCCCGCGCGGATCAGCGGCGTTTTGCTCTGCCTTGCCGGCTGGGGCGGTTGGCGAACGATGTGGCGCGATGCCGGCAACCATGCCTCGCCCAACGCAGGATGGCCCGAGGCGGCGATGGCCGGCGCGCTGGGCCTTCGCCTCGCCGGACCTATCGCCTATGACGGTATCGTCACCGCCAAGCCTTATATCGGTGACGGTCGCAGCGACGTAACCGCCACAGACCTCCGCGCGGCGCTCGGCATCTATCGCCGGGCCTGCATCCTTCTCCTCGTCATTGCCGGAGTACTCGCATGGCGGCTCTGATGCTGCAGGGCACCGGCTCCGACGTCGGCAAGTCCGTGCTCGTCGCCGGACTGTGCCGCGCGTTTGCGAACCGTGGCCTGTCGGTCCGCCCGTTCAAGCCGCAGAACATGTCGAACAACGCCGCCGTAACCGCCGATGGCGGCGAGATCGGCCGCGCGCAGGCGACGCAGGCGATCGCGTGTCGGGTCGAGCCGAGCGTCGATATGAACCCTGTGCTGCTCAAGCCGCAGGGCGATCGCACATCGCAGCTGATCGTCCGGGGGCAGGTCCGCGGCACGCTCGCCGCCGCGCGGTGGCGGGAAGGGCGCGAAGGGTTGCTCGTCGACGTGCTCGACAGCTTCGAGCGGCTTTCGGCGAACTGCGACCTCGTAATCGTCGAAGGCGCGGGGAGCCCGGCGGAGATCAACCTGCGCGCGAGCGACATCGCCAACATGGGGTTCGCCCGCGCGGCCAATGTCCCCGTGATCCTGGTCGGCGATATCGATCGCGGCGGTGTCATCGCCTCGATCGTCGGCACGCGCGCGGTGATCGACCCTGCCGACGCGGCGATGATCCACGGCTTCCTCGTCAACAAGTTCCGCGGCGATCCCGCGCTGTTCGACGACGGCTATCGCGCGATCGAGGCACGTAGCGGATGGCGCGGCTACGGCGTCGTACCCTGGCTCGCGGACGCCGCGCGCCTGCCCAGTGAAGACGCCGTGATCCTCGAACGCCCCTCCGCGTCGGTCGACCGTCGCGTAACAATCGCCTGCCCGATCACGCCGCGGATCGCTAATTTCGACGACCTAGACCCGCTACGCCTCGAACCCGGCGTCGCGCTGGTGATGGTCCCGCCCGGCACGCCGATCCCCGAGGCGGACATGATCGTGCTTGCGGGCTCGAAAGCCACGATTCCCGATCTCGCCTTTCTGCGCGCGCAAGGCTGGGACATCGATGTCCTTGCGCATCACCGCCGGGGAAAGCCGGTGCTGGGCCTCTGCGGTGGTTTCCAGATGCTGGGTCGCAGCATCGCCGATCCGCACGGTATCGAAGGCGCGGCGACGACGGTCGCTGGGCTGGGGCTGCTTGATGTCGACACGGTTCTCACGGCGACGAAGACGCTCGAGCGGATAGAGGGGATCGCTAATAGTGCGCGCTTCGAGGGGTATGAGATGCACATGGGCGCGACGACCGGCGGCGACCTGAACCGCCCCGTCGGTCATCGCTCCGACGGCAGCGCGGAGGGTGCGACGAGCGCCGACGGACTGGTCCATGGGAGTTACGTCCACGGCCTGTTCGGGCTTGCCGAGCAACGCGCGGCGTGGCTGGCGCGGCTCGGCGTCGACGCGGTCGGACCTGACCATGCGGCCTCGATCGATGCCGCGCTCGACGCGATCGCGGCGACGCTCAAACGTCACGTCGATCTCGATGCGATGCTCGACCTAGCCCGGCGCGCCGGCTGACGTACCGGCAATGGCAAAAGCGAGCAGGACGCCGGTCTCGACAAGCTCGATCCCCGCCCCGTGCGCGTCCCCGGTGACGCCTCCCAATTTACGCCGCAACCACGCCGCGACGGCCAGGATCAGGAGCGGAACCGCCAACAGCGCGGGAGCAGCGACAGCCGCGAGCGCCAGGAGGAGCCCCCAGCCGACCAGATCGCGCGATCGGACTGCGCCGGCGACCGCGGCGCCAAGTCCGCCCGCCCGCAACGGCGGCAACAGGACTGCCCAGGTCAGCGGCCCCGTCCTCGCCGCAAACGGTACCAGGATGACCAACCACCACGCCGTCAGCCCGACCGCGTGCAGCAAAACGAGCTTGGCGATCATCTGGGCGACGATCGCAACGACGCCGAAGCTGCCGATATGCGGATCGGCCATCACCGCGAGCAACCGCGTCCGATCGCCATGCGCCGCACCCAGTCCGTCGGCGAGATCGGCCAGCCCGTCGAGATGCAATGCGCCCGTGACAGCGATCCATGTCAGCAACGCGGCGCAGGCCCCGGTCCAGGGGTCGACCAGCGCGCCTGCCCATCCCGCCGCGGCGACCAACGCACCGATGGCCAGCCCCACGATCGGATAGAACCGGATCGCGGTCGCGAAATCGTCCGCCCCGGCCTCGACGCGCGGCATTGGCAGGCGCGTCAGGAAACCGAACGCGACGACCAGCCGCTTCACGTCGAAAGTCCAACGATTTGCACTGTCCGATCGGGCCCCGGCCAGATCCGCAACGACACAAGCGTGGCATAGGGCAGGTCGAACGCCCACGTCTGCCGCCGGTCGAACCCGCACAGGTCCGCGAGCGCCGCCCGGATTGCGCCACCGTGCGTGACCACCAATGTCGGCACCGGCGGAAGTACCGCCAAGGCATTGCCGACCCGGTCCAGCAACGACGACCATCGCTCACCGTCCGGCGGCGGGGCCGCATCCGGATCGTCGTGAAACCGCGCCAAGGCGGCCGGATCGATATCCGCGGGAGGCAAACCGTCCCACGCTCCGAAGTCGAGCTCACGCCACCGTCGATCGACCTCGCCGACGATGCCCCGCACGCTGCCGATCGCCGTCGCGCAATCGCGTGTACGTTTCAGGTCAGACGAGACGATCGCGACAACCTCCAACCCTGCGGCGCGCTGGACGCATGCCGCAACGCCGGCTTCCGCTACCGGATCGTCCGTTCGCCCCAGCAACAGGCCTTCGCGGACGGGAGCACCATGCCGCATCAGGTACAGCATGTGCGAGCCGGTCACGCGACCGAGACCCCCGCCTCGGCAAAGGTCGCCATCTCGTCATGCGCCGCCAGCGCCGCGCGAACGAGCAAGGTCGCAGTCGCCGCGCCGCTTCCCTCGCCGAGCCGCATGCCGAGCGACAGCAGCGGGTCGAGGTCCAACGCCCGCAACAGGCGCGCATGACCCGGCTCGGCCGACACGTGGCCGGCAAGACAATGCGCGAGGATATCCGGGCACGCAGCGGCGATCGGCGCGACCGCGGCACAGCATATGAAGCCGTCGAGCATGACGGGCACGCCAGCGAGACGCGCCGCGAGGACCGCGCCTGCGATCGCCGCAAGTTCACGACCGCCGAGCCTGCGTAGCGTCTCGAACGGGGTGGTCAGTGCGTCCCGGTGCAGCGCCAGCCCGGCCTCCACGGTCGCGATCTTGCGGGCCATGCCGTCGTCGTCGACTCCGGTACCGGGCCCGACCCAGTCGCGTGCCGATCCATCGAAGCTGGCGAGGCACAGCGCGGCGGCGGAGGTCGAGTTGCCGATCCCCATTTCGCCCAGCACGATCAGATCGGGCGCGTCCGCAACGACGGCGGCGCCCGCATTGATCGCGTCGAGGCATTCCTCCTCCGACATCGCCGGGGCGACGGTGAAATCGATCGTCGGCCGGTCGAGGTCGAGCGGGACGACTCTGAGGTCGAGCCCCGCCGCGCGCGACAGCGCGTTGATTGCCGCGCCGCCATGTTCGAAATTGGCCACCATCTGCGCCGTGACGGAGGCCGGAAACGCACTGACGCCGCGATCGACGATGCCGTGATTACCCGCGAAGATCACCACCCGGCCGCGATCGAGCCGCGGGCGTTCATGGCCCTGCCAGCCGGCCATGAAGACGGCAATCTCTTCCAACCGCCCGAGCGAACCCGGCGGTTTGGTCAATTGCCCCTGACGCGCCACCGCCGCCGATCGGGCGGCTTCGTCAGCCTGTGGCAACGCGCGCAAGGATGACAGAAATGCCCCGGCCGTGGGAAAAAAGGTCATTCGACGACGAACCCGGCGGGCGGCGTACGGGTGATGAAGTGGCCCTTCACGCCCTGCGGCCATTGCTTGAACGGCACCTGCCCGAACGTGCTCTCGCCGTAGAGCCGCGCGTAATCGAGGATGGCGCGCGCGGCGTCTTCGGTCGGCTCGAACCGGCCGAGCACATAGCCGACCTTGGCAGGTGCGCGCAGGTGGATCGTGCAGAAATCCTGGCACGCGAACAGGCACGGCATCTCCTGCACCGCGACGTCGGCATAAGCGGGATCGCTCGCCTGCACCGCCTTCAATGCGCTGACGAGCCGCGCGCCGCCGCGTTGGCCGTGCTCATCGTCGCGCGCATCGGTGGAATGGCGGCACGTATTGCACGCGACCACCGCGACGCCGTCTTCGACCGGCTTCAGCATGTCCGTTCCCGGACGATCTTGGAACGATGTGAACTTGGCATAGAAACCCCTTCGGACAGTCGGTCTCGCACGACGCGAAGGGCGAAGGTGCATGCCTCCAGCCTCCGCGCAACGCGAAGCGATGTCGTCGCTCGGGGTAGTACCCGTCCGTTCGGCGCACCCTGGCCGGACGAAAGACGACCGCGACGGGCAGGTCTCCTGGCTCGCGGGTCAACGCCGTCCGCGCCGCCTTCTCGGGACCATCCCAATGGCATGAGGCACGATGGCTCGCCGCGTACAGTTGCAGGGGCAGCCGGGTGTTTCCCGTTCCCATTTTCATCCCCCTCCGCGCGAGCGTCGGGGGAACCTGTCGCGGGGGGATCGATAGGCGGGAGGAAGACACGGCGCAAGACACGGCTACGTCGGTTAGACGTCCGCCAGCCATCCCCACGCGCTCCCGTCATCCTGACGAAAGTCAGGATCCAGGGTAACGGGCGGTGGCCTTCGTGGCTCTGGATCCTGACTTTCGTCAGGATGACGGACGGTGGCTGTTTTGGGCCGCAGAGTACGGAGCCGCCTAGAACTCCACGCCCGCCTGCGCCTTCACCCCCGACCGGAACGGATGCTTCACCTGCGTCATCTCGGTTACCAGGTCCGCCATCTCGATCAGCGCGTCCGGCGCGTTCCGCCCGGTCACCACGACATGCGTCATCTCGGGCTTCTCGGCTAACACGGCCAGCACCTCGTCGACCGGCAGATACTCATACCGCAACACGATATTGAGTTCATCCGCGACCACCATCGCGTACGACGGGTCGGCAATCATCCGCTTGACCTCGTCCCACGCCTCGCGCGCCACCGCGATGTCGCGCGCGCGATCCTGCGTGTCCCAGGTAAAGCCCTCCCCCATCGGCTTGAACTCGCATAGGTCCGGGAACGCATCGAAAACCGCCTTCTCGCCGGTCGTCATCGCGCCCTTGACGAACTGTACCACGCCAACCTTGCGCCCATGTCCGATCATCCGCACCGCCATGCCGAACGCGGCGGTCGACTTGCCCTTGCCCTTGCCGGTGTGGACGATGATCAGGCCCTTCTCGATCGTCTTGCTCGCGACGATCCGGTCGTGGACCTCCTTGCGCTTGGCGCTCTTGGCATTCTGCTCGTCGTCGGTCCGCATGATCAAGTCCTCTCGTCCTCCCGATGGCGGATCGCGCCGCGCGGCGCTAGAGCGACCGACATGCTCCGCATCACCGACCTCAAGCTCCCGCTCAACCACGCCGACGAAGCGCTGCCCGCCGCGATCCGCGATCGCCTGCGCGTCACCCCGCGCGACCTGATCCGCTACACCATCGCGAGGCGCGCGCACGATGCGCGTGACAAGATGGACATTCAGCTCGTCTATTCGGTCGACGTCACGCTGAAGAACGAGGACACCGTCCTCACGCGCTTCCGAAAGGATCGCCACGTCCAGCGTACCCCCGACACGGGCTATCGCTTCGTCACCAAGGGCGGCGCGAGCTACACCGGCCCGCGTCCCGTAGTCGTCGGCGCAGGCCCCTGCGGGCTGTTCGCCGGCCTGATCCTCGCGCAGATGGGGTTCCGCCCGATCATCCTCGACCGCGGCAAGGTCGTCCGCGAGCGCACCAAGGACACTTGGGGCCTGTGGCGCAAAAGCGTCCTCAACCCCGAATCCAATGTCCAGTTCGGCGAGGGCGGCGCCGGCACCTTCTCCGACGGCAAGCTCTGGAGCCAGATCAAGGACCCGCGCCACTTGGGCCGCAAAGTCCTGACCGAGTTCGTCAAAGCCGGCGCGCCGCCCGAAATCCTCACCGAGGCGCACCCGCATATCGGCACCTTCCGCCTCGTCACGATGGTCGAGAGCATGCGCGAGACGATCGAGGCGCTCGGCGGCGAATACCGCTTCTCGACCCGCGTCGACGGTCTCGACATCGTCGAGGAAGCCGGCACCCGCCGGCTCCGCGGCCTCCACCTCAGCACCGGCGACTATCTCGAAGCGAACCACGTCGTTTTCGCGGTCGGCCACAGCGCGCGCGACACGTTCGAGATGCTGCATGCGAAAGGCGTATACGTCGAAGCCAAGCCGTTCTCGATCGGCGTCCGCATCGAACACCCGCAATCGTGGATCGACGAAGCCCGGTTCGGGCCGTGCGCCGGCCATCCCGATCTCGGCGCCGCGGCGTACAGCCTGTCGCACCACTGCAAGAACGGGCGGACGGTCTACAGCTTCTGCATGTGCCCGGGCGGCACCGTCGTCGCCGCGACCTCCGAGGAAGGCCGCGTAGCGACCAACGGCATGAGCCAATATTCGCGCAACGAACGCAACGCGAACTCGGGGATCGTCATCGGCATCGACCCCGAGCGCGACTATCCCGGCCACCCGCTCGCCGGCATCGAACTGCAACGCCACTGGGAATCGCGGGCGTATGTGGCCGGCGGTTCGAACTACAAGGCACCCGCGCAACGCATCGGCGACCTGATTGCGGGCCGCGCGTCGACTGCGCTGGGCTCGGTTATCCCGTCGTACAAGCCGGGGGTGCACATGACCGACCTGTCGGAGTGCCTGCCCGACTTCGCGATCACTGCTTTGCGGGAAGCGTTGCCAGCGTTCGGACGCGAGATTCCGGGTTACGACCATCCTGATGCGGTGCTCACAGGGGTCGAGACGCGAACCTCGTCGCCGGTCAGGATCACGCGGGGCGATGATTTCGTCAGCCTCAACACAGCCGGTCTGTTCCCGGCGGGCGAAGGCGCTGGCTATGCCGGGGGCATCCTTTCCGCCGCGGTCGACGGGATCAAGGTCGCGGAGGCGGTTGCGTTGAGCCTCACTGCTTAAGCCGTTTCGTTCCCCCGCGAAGGCGGGGGTCCAGGAGCCACAAATACCTGCATTCGTTACCTTGGGCTCTCGCCTTCGCGGGAGAACAGAGGGTTGCGGCGCCGAAGTTTAGGGCATGATCGTCAGGACCAAATCTCAGCGCCCCACCCCGGCGGAGGCCGGGGCCCAGTTGGGAAGCAGTAGTAACTGCGCTCAGCGTACTCTTACTCTGACATGCGCAACTGGACCCCGGCCTCCGCCGGGGAGGTGCGGTACACGTATGGTGATCACTCTCGATGCCACGGTAAATTCGAACGAGAAACAGCCGGCTCGGACGATGCCCTTGGCAAGGAACTGCCCTGTCGCCGTCCGGCCAATCACTTCCGCCGCTGCGGCCCCGTCTCGATCAACCATGCCCGCGGCAGCCCCGTCGGCTTCGCCACCCCATCCAACCGCCGCGCACTCATCAAAGCGACCCGCTTCAGGATCATCTGGTCCTTGAACGCGTCCATCCCGCCGCCGGTCGGCTTGGCGAGAATGCGCTTCACCACGTCCATGCCCGCGACGACGTGCCCGAACGCCGCATAGCCCGGATAGCCCGCGCGCGCGTCCATCGCCGGCGCCGGCCCGACCGTGATGAAGAAATTCCCGCCAGCCGATGCCGGCGTCATCCCCCGCGCCATCGAGATCGTCGCGTCGAGATGCTTGATCCCGGTCATCGCCGTGGTCTCGAGCGGAAACGGCGGCAGGATCCGCCGTGCATCGGTGCGGATGCCTGCCTGGATGAAGCCGAGCTTCGGCGCGGACTTCTGGCGGCTCGCTCGGTAGAAGTCCGTGCCGTCGAACCGGCCGTCATCGACATAGGCGAGG
This sequence comes from Sphingomonas faeni, assembly GCF_003053745.1. Classification (GTDB taxonomy): domain Bacteria; phylum Pseudomonadota; class Alphaproteobacteria; order Sphingomonadales; family Sphingomonadaceae; genus Sphingomonas; species Sphingomonas faeni. The sequence goes on from NZ_QAYE01000010.1 coordinate 86,806, forward strand.
AAATTCGCGGTGGTCTTCGGCGCATGGCGGGCGTCGAGCGCCAGCAGGATCGGCCCCTCCGACGTGACTAGGCGCACGCGAACAAGGCCCGGCTTCGGTCCCGGTTCGGCGCGCTGAACCTGCCGCCTCGCCGACTGCGCCGTTCCCGCAGTTGCCAAGGCCGCAATGGCTACGAAGCCCATCATCAAACGCCGCACTTCGAACACTCACGCCTTTACCGATGGCGTCGGCTACCCTTCCGTATGTGGTGAAGCAAGCGTGTGGGAATATGTGAGGGAGAACTGTACGATAACAGCGCTAGTTCGAGACCGTGCGAAGCTCTAGCTTGCACCTTAGATCAGCGTCGCGAACGCCTACTTCCTAGACAACTCCCCGGCGAAGGCCGGGGCCCAATTGGGCAACGTGGCTAATGGAGGCTGCGCGAATCCACTCAGCCATACCAATTGGGCCCCGGCTTTCGCCGGGGAGGTGTACTGGTATGGTTTGTCTTTAAGCTCTCGTGTGCGCCGGATAATTAATATTGCACCGCGACGCCGACCGCCCCCCGCCCATCAAACATAGCGCGGAATCGGCCCCACCTGCGGCGTCTGGTCCGGCAGGTCTACCATCGTCTCGTCCACGAAACACCAGCCCCAGCCCTCCGGCGGGTCGTACCCCTCGATGATCGGATGCCGCGTCGCGTGGAAGTGGGCGGTCGCGTGGCGGTGGGGGGAGTCGTCGCAGCAGCCGACATGGCCGCACGCCCGGCACAGCCGCAGATGCACCCACTCGCTGCCGATCCGGAGGCACTCCTCGCACCCCTTAGCGGTCGGCGTCACGTCGCGGATCGTATCCATGTGCGTGCACCCGTAGCTCATGTTGCACCCCTTTCCGCCATGTCGGCCAAAACACTATGGATCTGCGCGACCACCGCCGCGCCTTCGCCAACCGCCGCCGCGACGCGCTTGGTCGAGCCGGCGCGGACATCGCCGATCGCGAACACGCCCGCGCGGCTCGTCTGTAACGGCAACGCGGCGGCGCCGGTGACGATGAACCCCTTCTCGTCGGTATCGACACAGCCCTTCAGCCAGCCCGCATTGGGGTCCGCGCCGATGAACAGAAACAGGTGTCGCATCGCGCACCGCGTCTCGGCGCCGTCGCTGCGTTGGCGGAAGATCGCCCCCGTGAGTCCGGTGGCACCCTCGCCCTCCAGACCGACAATCTCGGTGCCGACGCGGATCGTCACGTTGGGCAGCGCGGCGATCCGGTCGATCAGGTATTTCGACATCGTCGCAGCCAAGGGGCGGCGCACGATCAGGTGCAGATGCTTCACGCGCGGTGCGAGGAACACCACCGCCTGCCCGGCCGAGTTGCCGCCGCCGACCAGCGCGACCTCCTCGCCCTCGCACAACCGCGCCTCGATCGGCGAGGCCCAATAGGACACGCCGGCGCCCTCGAACTCCGCCAGGTCGGGGATGTCTGGCCGCCGATACCGCGCGCCCGACGCCACGATCACGGTTCGCGACTGGACGCGCCGATCGCCCGGCAGTTCGAGCGCGAGCGGGTCGCCCGCGGGCCGATCCTCGTCGCAATCGAGATGTTCGACGGTCAGCGGGATCGCGATCTCAGCCCCGAACTTCAACGCTTGGTTGAATGCGCGCCCGGCCAGCGCCTGCCCCGAAATGCCGGTCGGGAAGCCCAGGTAGTTCTCGATCCGCGCCGATGCCCCCGCCTGCCCGCCGATCGCACGCTCGTCGAGCACGATCACCGACAGCCCCTCCGACGCTGCATACACCGCCGCCGCCAGCCCCGCCGGCCCCGCGCCGACGATCGCGACGTCGTACACGGTATCGGGATCGAGCTCGGGCGTGATGCCTAGGCACGCCGCGACCTCGATATCGGACGGTCTTTTCAGCACCGTACCGTTGGGACAAACGACCAGCGGCAGATCGCTCGACGCGACACCAGTCCGCTCGACCAGTGCACGCCCCTCGTCGTCGGATGCAGCATCGAGGACGATGTTCGGATAGCCCGATCGCGTGAGAAACCCCTGTAGCCGGACGACGTCGGGACTGTCCGGCAGGCCGACGATCACCGTCCCCCCGCTGCCCTGCTCGATCAGGCCGACGCGGCGCAGGATCAGCGCGCGCATCACGATCTCGCCGACGTCCGCGGAGCCGACCATCAGCGCGCGCAGATGCGCCGGATCGAACGGCAGTGCGGTACAGCCGGTGGGGCCAGCGGTGCCGCCCGCAATCGTCGGGCGTCCGGCGAGCTGGTTTACCTCGCCCGTCAATTGCCCCGGGCCGTGCGTGGTGATCGGCGCCTCGTGACTGAGCCCGTCGCGACGGACGACGTCGATCGTTCCTTCGAGCACGAGCCATGCCGCGACGCCTTGCTCGCCGATCGCATAGACCTGCTCGCCCGCGGCAAACACGCGCGGCGGACCGCTCGCAAAGCGCTTGGCCGTCTGAAGCTGTTCCGCGTTGAGCACCGGGAACATCTGGTGATCGCGCGCGCCGAGATCGCTCATGTCTGCGCCACTGGTTCGAGCCCGAGCAACAGCGTCGGGATCAGTTCGGACACGGTCGGATGGATCGGAACCGCCCAGCGCAGCGCGGCCAACGGCTGGTCGGCGTTCATCATGTCGAGGATCCCGTGGATCGCCTCATCGCCACCGGTGCCGAGGATCGCCGCTCCCAATATCCGCTGTGTTTCCGCATCCGCCACGATCTTCATGAACCCCTTCGTCTCGCCCTTTTCGACCGCGCGCCCGACGCGGGTCATCGGCCGCTTCGAGACCAGGATCGTCCGCCCGGTCTTCTCCGCCTCCGCCTGCGTCATCCCGACCCGGCCGAGCGGCGGATCGGTATAGAGCGCATAGCCGACCAGCCGCTGGCTCAGCGTCCGGTCGTCATGATCGAGCAGGTTCGCCGCAACGATCTCGAAATCGTTGTACGCCGTGTGGGTGAACGCGCCGCGCCCGTTGCAATCACCGAGCGCCCAGACCCCCGGCACGTTGGTCTGCAGCATGTCGTCGACGGTGACATAACCCTTCGGATTGGTCTCGATCCCGGCGAGATCGAGCCCGAGGTCGTCGGTATTGGGGCGCCGGCCGACCGCCAGCAGCACATGGCTCCCGATCACCTTCGGATCGCCCGCCTGGCAATCGACCGACACCGCGACACCGCCCGCATGGCGCGCGAATGCGATGCAGTTCGCGCCGGTTCGCACGGTGATCCCCTCGTCTTCCAATATGCCGCGGACGGCGTCCGACACGTCGGCATCCTCGTGCGCAATCAGCCGTTCGCCGCGCTCCACAACCGTCACCGCGGCGCCGAACCGGCGATACATCTGCGCGAACTCGAGCCCGACATAGCTCCCGCCGACGACGACAAGATGCGCGGGAATCTGTTCCAGCGCGACCATGTCGGTATTGTCGAGATGCGGCACGTCGCCGACACCGGGCATGTCCGGCACGCTCGCGCGCCCACCGACGTTGAGGAAAATGCGCGGCGCGGTCATCTCCTCGCCGTCGACGGCGATCGTCCGCGGTCCGGTGAAGCGGGCGTGGCCGCGCAGGAAGGTGAGGCCCGCCATCCCCTCGAGCCAGCGCTCGTTGCCTAATCGCGCGTCCATCACGACCTTGCGCGCGCGGGCCGCGACGGCAGGCATGTCGACCGTGACATCGCCGGTCGCGATGCCAAAATCCGCCGCGCGTCGTACGAGGTGCGCGGCATAGGCGCTCGCCACCAGCGTCTTGGTCGGCATGCAGCCGGTGTTGACGCACGTCCCGCCAACCAGCTTGCGCTCGATCAGCGCAACCGTCATCCCCGCGGCGGTGAGGCGGCCTGCCAGCGGTGGCCCGGCCTGCCCGGCACCGATGATGATCGCGTCGAAATTCCGCATCAGATCGACAGCACCACCAGCGCCGCCAGGAGGATCGCGACCGCATCCTCGATCAGCGCGGCCGGTCGATCGCTCCCGAACGTTGCCGCCAGTCGCGCGCGCAAGGCCGAGCCGCCATAAATTCCGAAGACCGCACCGACGATCCCGAGAACGATCCCCGGCAACGGCACGCCGATGCCGTACCCCACCGCCGCACCCGATACCCCGCCCGTGAGCAGCCGCACGACGAACTGAGGCGGCACCTTGCGGCTGGGCGTCGACGGCAGCTGATCGGTGACGAGTTCGGTGGCCGCGAGCAGCGTGAAGATCCACGGCGTGAACCGGTAGCCGAGGAACGCGAGCCACGTCCCCTGCAACGGCAACGTCCCCTTGCTCGCGGCCCAGGCTACCGCGGCAGGCGCCAGCATCGCGCGCAACCCCGCGACGATGCCGATGACAAAGGCGAGGATCAGTCCGTGAACGAGCGGGGGGACGAGCATGGCGGTCTCCGATCCGGTGTGTCCGACATCGTCCCACGCACCGCCCCGAGCGTCAATTCGTTACGCATCCGATCTGGCCTCGATCCAGTCGCGGGTTACCTGCCGCCAACCACCCGACCGGACCAAGCACCTGATATCGAAAGCGAACACAAGGCCATTTTCGCCCGAATTTATTTCGCCGCCGTCGCCTCGATCTCGACCAGGAACGCCGGCCCTGCGAGGGCCGCAACCTGGACGGTCGATCGCGCGACGGTGTTGGGGTTCTCCGCCGTCCCGAAATACAACTTGAACGCGTCGTTCATGCCGGCAAAATCCATCTTGCCGCCGAGCTTCGGATCGCCCGCGACGAACACGGTGAGCTTGATGATGTCGCTCATCGCATAGCCTTGAGTCGCCAAGATCGTCTTGATCTTGTTGAAGACGCTGATCGTCTGCGTCTTGGTATCGCCGAAATCGGCGGTCGTCAGTTGTGCCGGTGGCGTCTTGCTGGCCGGATCGATGGGAGCGGCCAGCTGCCCGCTAAGATACAGCATCTTCGCACCCGACGGCACGGTGACCCCCTGCAGGATCAGTCCCGGCGGCGTGTTGGCGTGCCGGACGATCGCCGACTTGCCATCCGCGGCCATAGCTACCGCCGGCAGTGCGAGCATTGTGCAGGTCGCCACGGCAAGCGCGATGGTCTTCGTCTTGATCGTCATACGTCTTTCTCCCAATTGCCGATACGAATGGTTCGGGCGCGGCGCGGTGTGACGCCGCGCCCGATCTCTCAGAAGCTCACGTTCATGCGCGCATAATAATAGCCGCCATTGATGCCGTACGGGCTGAACGTCAGCGGCGCATCGAGCTGATTGCCGCCCCCAACCAAGGTCGCATTGGTCGTACCCGGCACCAAGCCGAGCGTCGGTGACTTCTTGTTGAAGACGTTGTTCGCACCGATCGACAGTTCGAGGTCGTCGGTCGCCTTGAAGTTCAACTCGACGTCGCCGATGAACGCGGTGCCGATCGTCTGCTTGTAGAAGGTGCCGCCGTCCGGACTGTATCGGGCCGAGCTCTTGCCGTAGACCGTACCACGCAGCGTCATCGAGAATTTCTCGATCGAATAGAAGGTCGAGCCGATGACCTTCACGCGCGGCGATGCGGTCTCGATATTGGCGCGGGCGCCTTGATCGAACAGAGGCACCGTGATCGTCTGCCCGAGCACGTTGACCAAAGGCGGTGCCGACATGACCTTGATGATCTTGGTCTGGTTGTAGTTACCGGACAGGGTCCAGGTCGCATTGCCATACTCGCCAAAATCGCTCGCATAGCTGGCGACGACATCGATACCGCGGGTCCGGGTATCCGCGCCGTTGGTGAAGATGTTGATGCCGGTCTGCGTCACCGTCGGATCGAGCACGTTGCCGTTCGCGCGGATCGCCGCCGTCACGACGGGGAAGTTGACGTTGACCGGCGAGGTCGCACCGCCCCCGCCGAACAGCGAGCCCGTGCCGAGAATGCGGTCCTCGATCTTCACCTGGTACGCGTCGATCGTGATCGTCAGGCGCGGCACCGGGCGGATGACCGTACCCAGGCTATAGTTGGTCGATTTCTCTGGCTTTAGATTGGCGAAACCGAGCAGCTTGGCCGCTGCCGAATTGGCCGGCAACTGCACGAAGGCGGACGTGGGCGAGACGTTGGTCGCGGAGTAGAAGGATTCCGCCAGCGTCGGTGCACGGAACCCCGTCGAGAACGTACCCCGCAGCGCGAACGCATCGGAGAAGTCGTAGCGGGTCGTGCCCTTGTAGATGAACTTGCTGCCGAAATCGGAATAATGCTCGTACCGACCGGCGACATCGACCTTCCAGCCCTCGACCGGCATCAGCGCCACATCAACATAGCCCGCCTGCGAATTCCGCCCGTTGACGCCCGCATCCGAACTGCGGAAACCGGGATAAGATTGTCCGCCTTCCTTGTAGGTCGAGGCGGCATCGCCCGCGCCGATCTCGTAGACGTTCTTACGATATTCCCCACCGAAAGCGAGGTTGATCGGTGCCGCCATGCCCGCTTCGATCTCATGCGTGAAATCGGCGTTTGCGGTCAGCTCGCTCGATTTGAAAAAGCCGTTGTAGAAGGTGGTCGGCGTAAAGCCGGTATCTGCGTAGAGCGAGGCGTTTGCCGAATTGACGGTATAGATCTCGTTCTTGTCCTGTCCGAACGTCGACGACAGGTCGTAGTGGAAGCCGCTGACGTCACCGCGGACGCCGCCGGTGAACGCCATGTCCTCCTCGCGTATTTTTTCCCGCGGGGAAAAGCCGTTGACCGGGCTATCGCCCTCGGGATCGAAATAGGTCGTTACGCCCGCGACGGTGCGCGATACGCGGGTCGGCACCCGGACATTCTCGTAAGCGCTGGCGACCCGGCGTGAGTAGGTGCCGAAGCTGTACGCCTCGATACCGCCGAAATCATACGCCGAGTTATACTGGAGGTTGATGAGGCGGGACTGCGCATCGCCGCTGATCTTGTTCACGTAGGGGAAGTCGGACATCCCCGGATAGAGACTTTGCTGAAGCGGCGTGATCGACGGCGTCGTCGCGCTCGTCAGCAGCTTGCCGTTGATATCGGTGACGCGTCGATCGAGCCCGCCGACCTGCGTGAAGTCGTGATAGCGGTAGAAGCCGGTGACGTTGATGAAGCCGTTTTCACCAACCTTGGTCGCGAGATGCAGGCTTCCCCCATAGGTGCGGCCGCCGGTGTCGTAATTCTCGCCAGCAGTCAGCGAAGCGTCGCCGCCTTCCTTGTCGTCCTTCAGGATGACGTTGATGACGCCGGCAATGGCGTCCGAGCCATATTGTGCGGCTGCGCCATCCTCCAGCACCTCGATGCGCTTGATCGACGCTGGCGAGATCAGGTCGAGATCGGCGGTCGCCGCACCCTGGTACGGTCCGCCGAGGACGGCGAGGTTCGACGTGCCGTGTCGTCGCTTGCCGTTGATCAGGACCAGCGTGTGGTTCGGGCTCAACCCACGCAACCGCGCCGACAGCGTCAGGTTGGCCGTGTCGCCGCCGAACGCTTGCGCGGTGAACGACGGTACGAGCTGGGTCAGCACCTGGTTGAGATTGGGCTGGCCGACATGACTCATGAGTTCGGCGTCGAGCACCTTGATCGGGGCAGCGCTTTCGGCCGCCCGAAACGGCACCCCCCTGGGTTTGCCGAACATCAGAATTGCCGGCGGGTCGAACCCGTCAGCAGCCTTGCAGGATCATCATCCCCCGTCAGCCCCGATGGACGTCGGACAGCGATCACAAAAGAACACATCGTTCCTTTGCACGCGATATCTCGACACGTTGCATCTTTTGACTGGACGATTCGGATTGAACATTGCTTTGACATGTAACGCAAATGAAATCTTTACCGCCGCGGTGACGATCTTGTGGCGACAACCCGTGCGAACACGCGGGCCTTGAATTCGGTACGTGCTCCGGCCAATTCTCGGACTGATCATTTCACCAAGAGACCTGTCACATCCTATGACCATCGAAACCGCCCCCGCACCTGAAACTTCCGCGCCCGAAACCCATGCCTTCGAGGCGGACGTTGCGCGGTTGCTCCACATGATGGTGCATTCGGTCTATTCGGATAAGACCGTATTCCTGCGCGAACTGATCTCGAACGCCGCCGATGCGTGTGAAAAGCTGCGGTATGAAGCGTTGAGCGCTCCCGAGTTGCTTGGCGACGAGACCCGGCTGGCGATCGCGATCACGCTCGATCCCGACGCCAAGACGCTGACGATCGAGGACAACGGCATCGGCATGACCGCCGAGGACATGGGCGAGGCGCTCGGCACGATCGCGCGCTCGGGCACCAAGGCGTTCATGGACCGCATTGCGGCGTCGAGCGGTTCGGATGGCGCGCAGTTGATCGGTCAGTTCGGCGTCGGCTTCTATTCCGCGTTCATGGTCGCATCGAAGGTCGACGTGATCTCGCGGCGCGCCGGCGCGGACATCGCCTCGCTCTGGTCGTCGGACGGCCTCGGCACCTACACGATCGCCGATGTGCCGACCGCCGACGCCCCTGCCCGCGGCGCCCGCGTCGTGCTGCACCTGCTCGAAGACGCGACCACCTACACCGACCGGTTCACGATCGAGCGCCTGATCAAGGACCAGTCGGGCCACGTACCCGTGCCGATCACGCTCCGCGAAAAGCCCGATGCCGAGCCGGTCGACATCGCCGACGGTGCGGCGCTCTGGACCAAGCCGAAGGCGGATATCTCCGCGGAGGACTATGCCGATTTCTACCGCAGCGTCTCCGGCCAGTATGACGAACCCGCGCTGACGCTCCACTACCGCGCCGAGGGGCTGCACGAATATTCGGTGCTCGCCTATGTCCCGGGTGCCAAGCCGTTCGACCTGTTCGACCCGGACCGCAATGGCCGCATGAAGTTGTACGTCAAACGCGTCTTCATCACCGACGACGCCGAAGTTTTGCCGCGCTATCTCCGCTTCATGCGCGGACTGGTGGATTCGTCCGACCTGCCGCTGAACGTCTCGCGCGAGATGATTCAGGAGAGCCCGATGCTTTCGGCAATCCGCAAGGGCGTGACCGGCCGCGTACTGTCCGAACTCGACAAGCTCACGACCCGCGATCCTGAAGCGTATGCGAAGATCTGGGACAATTTCGGCGCGGTCCTGAAGGAGGGGCTATACGAGGATTTCGAGCGGCGCGAGGCGCTGCTGAAGCTTGCCCGGTTCAAGACCACGACGTCCGGCGGTGCTTGGCGTTCGGTTGCTGACTATGTCGCGGCGATGAAGGACAACCAGACCGCGATCTATTACGCGGTCGGTACCGATCTCGACCGGCTCGAAGCCTCCCCGCAGCTCGAAGGGTTCCGCGCGCGTGGGATCGAAGTGCTGCTGCTGCCGGACTCGGTCGACGGGTTCTGGGTGACGGCGGGCATCGATCATGACGGCAAGCCGTTCAAGTCGGTCACGCAGGGTGCTGCCGATCTCGGCCTGATCCCGCTCGTCGACGGTGCCGAGCAGCCGACCGCCGATGCGACGCCCGAAGTCGCGGACTTCATCGCGTTCGTGAAAACGACGCTCGCCGATGCCGTCTCCGAGGTTCGAGCGTCCGAGCGCCTCACCGACAGCGCTGTCTGCCTCGTCGCGGCGGACAGCGGCATGGATCGTCAGCTCGAACGCATCCTCGCAGCGAGCGGTCAGGCAATGCCTGCCGCCAAGCCGGTGCTGGAAATCAACCCGCGCTCGGACTTGATCGCCAAGTTGGCAGCGCTCGGCGAAGACGAGACGGCTCTGCGCGAGGACGCGGCGCACCTGTTGTTCGACGAAGCGCAGATCGCCGATGGCGAGCGTCCGGTCGACGCCCGCGCTTTCTCGGCTCGCCTGACGCGACTGTTCACGCGCGCGCTGGGCTAACCGCCCCGACCGCGGTTCCGCAGGTTTGCGGAACCGCGGTCCAGCGACTACCCCGCTCCAAAGACTGAGGAGCAGGATATGTCGCCCATTCTAGACCGTCGCCAGATGTTGACCGGCGGCGCGGCCATCGCTGGCCTATCGCTCGGCTCGACCACCGTGTTTGCGCAAAGCGACCGGATCGAGAGCCTGATCGCCAAGATGACACCCGCCGAAAAAGCGGGCCAGCTCAGTTGCTTCTCGGATCAGATCCGCCCGATCGGCGTCCCCTTCAATCCCGGCCTCGCGACCGGCGGCGCGGCGGAGCAGCTTGCTCGTATCAAGACCGGGCAGATCGGCATGCTCTTCAACGGTGTCGGCTATGCCGGTGCCAAGGCGGCGCAGGACGCCGCGCTCGCGACCCGCTTGAAGATTCCCCTGATCTTCGCCGGCGACGTCATCCACGGCCTCCGCACTGCCTACCCGCTGCCGATTGCAGAGGCCTGCGCGTTCGACCCCGACCTAGCGATGCGCACCGCACGCGCGGCCGCGCTTGAGACCACGGCGCTCGGCATCCACTGGACCTTCGCACCGATGGTCGATGTCGCGCGCGATCAACGCTGGGGTCGTGTCGCGGAAGGCTCTGGTGAAGACCCGTATCTCGGCACGCAACTGGCGAAAGCACGCGTCAGCGGCTTCCAGGGCAACGATCTTCGCGACCCTACGCGCGTCGCTGCCTGTGCCAAGCATTTCGCCGCATACGGAGCGGTTTCCGGTGGCCAGGATTACAACTTCACCGAGATATCGCCCGCAACGCTGCACGAAGTCCATCTGGCGCCGTTCAAAGCTGCGGTCGATGCTGGCGTGGCGACTTTGATGAGCGCGTTCAACGACATCGACGGCGTTCCTTCCAGCGGCAATCACTGGCTGATGACCGACCTGCTGCGCGGCGAATGGCGGTTCCGCGGGATGGTCGTCGGCGACTATACCGCGGACGAGGAACTGATCGCGCACGGCTATGCCGCCGATGGCCGCGACGCCGCGAAGAAGGCGTTCATGGCGGGGATGGACATGGCCATGCAGTCCAACCTGTTCAATCTGTGGCTCCCCGACCTCGTCGAGAAGGGCGAGGTCCCGCTCGCGCGGCTCGACGAAGGCGTCCGCCGCGTGCTTCACCTGAAGGATGCGATCGGCTTGTTCGACAACCCGTACCGCTCGGTCAGCCAGAAAGCGGAACGCACCAGCGTCTCGACGCCCGCCATGTTGAAGCTTAGCCGCGAAGCCGGGGCGCGTTCGATCGTATTGCTAAAGAACGACGGTAACCTGCTGCCCTTGAAGAAGAACCCAGGCCGCATCGCCGTGATTGGTCCGTTCGCGAAGGATCGCAAGAACGTCGTCGGCACCTGGGCGTTCATGGCCGACGAAAAGCTCAACGTCTCGATCGCGCAGGGCCTCCGCGCTCGCGGACTGACGGTCACGACGGCGCCGGGGTCCGAAATCGAAGCGCCCCTGCCCGGCGGAATTGCCGCAGCCGTCGCCGCTGCGCAAAACGCGGACATCGTCCTGCTCGCGGTCGGTGAATCGCAACTCATGTCGGGCGAGGCGCAATCGCGCACCGAAATTACTATTCCCGCACCGCAGATGGCGCTCGCCGAAGCCCTCGCAGCCACCGGCAAGCCAATGATCGTCCTCCTCCGCCATGGCCGCGCTCTTGCTCTGCACGGCGCAGTGAAGGCCGCACCAGCCATCCTCGCGACATGGTTTCTCGGTTCCGAAAGCGGCAACGCGATCGCCGACGTGCTGTTCGGCGACGTCAACCCTTCAGCCAAGCTCTCCGCCAGCTTCCCCAACGAAAGCGGGCAGGAACCGTATTTCTATAATCACAAGAACACGGGTCGCCCGGCGCCGGATACGGGCAGCCAGGAATACAAGTCGCGCTACCGTGAGACCAAGAACGAAGCGCTTTATCCGTTCGGTCACGGCCTGAGCTACACCAGCTTTTCGGTATCGAACGTCGTCGCGCCAGCGCGGATGACCAATGCGCTTACGGTGACCGCCACCGTTACGAACACCGGTGCGCGAGCCGGCGACGAAGTGGTGCAGCTGTACATCCACGACCGGGTCGCCAGCCGCACCCGACCGGTCCGCGAACTCAAGGGGTTCGCGCGCGTCTCACTGGCACCCGGCGCATCGAAGCGCGTGACATTGACCTTGAAGCGCGAAGACCTACGCTTTTGGGGTGACGGCGATTGGGTGATCGAACCGGGCCTGTTCGACCTCTGGGTAGCGACGAGTTCGATCGATGGCGAGAAACAGAGCTTCAAACTCGTATAACCCTGTTCGTCCGCGAAACTACATCCGCACGACCCGGTTTCCGATCCTCTCGGCCTCTTCAGGGTCGTGCGTCACCATCAGGATCGGAAGCTTGAGCACGTCGCGTATATGCTCGATCGCCAGCATGATCTCTTCGCGGCGCGCACGATCGAGCGACGACAGCGGCTCGTCGAGCAACAGGAAGCGCGGTTGGCTGAGCAGCGCCCGGCCAATCGCCACTCGCTGAGCTTCGCCGCCGGAGAGCGTGCGCGGCCAGCGATCGAGCAGATGATCGATGCCGAGAAAACCTATGATGTCCTCGAACCGCTCCGCTTCGCTGCGGACGCCGTACAGCAGGTTCGCGCGCACGCGCTTATGCGGGAATAATCGCGCTTCCTGAAAGACATACCCCGCTCTCCTGCGCTCGGGTGGTACGTCCAAGCCGTCGCCGAACAGCGTTTCGCCATCGACCACGATCCGGCCGCGGTCGGGGCGGAGTAGCCCGGCAACCATGTTGAGAACGCTGGATTTGCCGGCGCCAGACGGGCCGAACAGTACCGTCGCCCCCTCGCCTGCCTCCAGCGTCAACGACACCTGCGTATCGCCGAGGCGTTTCTCGATATCGATCTCAAAGGACATGGAGACCCCGCCCCGCCCGGCGCGTCAACAGTTCCGACGCAATCAGAGCGATCAACGACAAGCCTACGGATACGCAGGATAATCGCCACACGAGTGCATCGGCGCCGGGTTGCTGGAGCGCGGAATAGATCGCCAAGGGCAAGGTCTGCGTCTCGCCGGGCACGTTGGAGACGAAGGTGATCGTCGCGCCGAATTCGCCGATCGATCGCGCAAAGCCGAGTACCGCGCCAGCAAGTACGCCCGGTATGCTTAGCGGCAAGGTCAGCGTCCAGAACACGCGCCACGGCCCCGCACCTAGCGTTCGCGCCGCATTCTCGAGCCGCCTGTCGACCGCTTCGATCGAGATCCGCATCGCACGCACCATCAATGGCAGCGCCATGACGCCCGCCGCGATCGCCGCGCCGGTCCAGCGGAACAGGACCGTCACGCCGAACCACTCCTGCAGCCAAGCGCCGATCGGGCCATTGGGTCCGAACGCGAGCAGCAACAGCCAACCGGTGACGACCGGCGGCACCACCAATGGCAGATGGATCGCCGCATCGACGACGACTTTCCCCGGAAAACGGACGCGCGCGAGTAGCCACGCAAGCGCGAACGCGATCGGCAAGGTCACCGCCATCGCGACGCCGCCGACCTTCAACGACAGCGCGACGATCCCCCATTCGGTCGCGTCGAGCACTAGCGCGCAGAGAACCCGTAGCGGACGAAGATCGCCTTGCCCGCAGGCGAGACGAGGAAGCGGCGAAAGCCCTCGGCCTCCGGATTCGTCGATGTCTTCAGCCGCGCGATCGGATAGGTGATCGCCGGGTGCGTTGCCTCAGGGAAGACACCGGCGATACGAACCTTGGCCGACGCCTTGGCATCGGTCGCGTAGACGATCGCGAGCGGCGCTGCGCCGCGCTCGACCAGTGCCAGCGTCGCGCGGACATTTTCCGCGCGCACCACCTTCGGCGACACCTGCGCCCAGACGCCGAGCTTTTCCAGCGATGCCTGGCCGTATTTTCCGGCGGGCACGGCGGTATCCGCCATCGCCAATGGTCCGGCGGTCAGTACGCGAACGAGCGCAGCGGGCGGGCGAACGGGGATGCGAACCTTGCTACCCGCCGGTGCCGCAACGACGAGGCGGTTGCCGAGGAACGTGACGCGGGTGCTGGCGACGATCAGGTTTTTCGCGGCGAGTGCGTTCATCCAGTCCTCGTCCGCCGACACGAACAAATCCGCCGGCGCACCGGACTCGACCTGCCGCGCGAGCGCTGAAGACGCCGCGAACGAGATCGTCGGCTTCACATGGCCCTTTTTCGCCCACGCATCGGCGGCGGCGGTCAGCGACTCCTGCAACGATGCGGCAGCGAGCACCAAAGGAGGGCGCCGTTGTGCATGCGCACCCGTCGCCCCAAGACTTGCCGCCATCACCAGCGCTGTCGTCAGATACCGCATGCCACCTACCTCTCGAACTCTGCGCGTACCGATATATAGCGCCGGGCCATAACGCCAGCCCGCGCGATATGTTGCGCGGCTAGTTCGCTGTGACCCGCCCGGTCCGGGCCAGCTTGCCCCAGCCGACCAGTGGCCCCCGCAGTGCCTGCGCGATCGCCTTCAGGACGACGTAGTACATTACCTGGCGGTAGCCGATACGCTGCGGGATCAGCAGCCAGAGCAGCCGCCAGCGTTCCTTGCGCTCAAGTGCAAACGCGATCGTCGCGGCAAGCAGATCAATCGCGGTGAAGATCAGCCAATAGGCGAGCATCGTATAGACGTCGTGGCTCGTCTGCTCCCAACCATGCGCCTGCACCGCGACATAGGTCGAGGCGAAGCTGACCAGCAGCGCGAGATCGATGATCGGCGAGATCGACGCGAGCACGATCTGGAATACGATCGCCTGCGGCAATCCGACCCAGCCGAGCCCGCGCGGGTGCGACCGGCCGATCGCGGAGCGGTGTTTGTAGAGGCACTGCAACGTCCCGAACGCCCAGCGGAACCGCTGTTTGGCGAGCGCGCGGATAGTCTCGGGCGCCTCCGTCCAGGCGATCGCGAACTGGTCGTATTGCACCTTCCAGCCGTGGCGCTGGATCGCGATCGTCAGGTCCTGATCCTCGGCGAGCGTGTCATCGGGATAGCCGCCGACGCTGCGGATCGCCTCGAGCCGCCATGCGCCGACCGCCCCCGGCACGACGGTCATAGCGTTCAACCGCGCGAGTGCACGCCGCTCGAGGTTCTGCGCGGTGATGTATTCGAGCGCCTGCCATTTGGTGATCAGGTTCACGCGATTGCCGACCTTCGCGTTACCCGCGACCGCACCAAGCTTGGGATCGTCGAACCAGCGCGCGAGGCGGGCGATCGTCATCGGTTCGAACTGCGTATCGGCGTCGAGCGCAATCACGATCTCGCCGCGCGCGAGTTCGAGCCCGCGGTTAAGCGCGCGTGCCTTGCCGCCGTTCTCCAGCGTCAGCAGGCGGACGCGGTCGTCGCCGGCGAATGCCTCGGCGACCACGCGGCTGGTGCCGTCGCTCGATCCGTCGTCTATGACGATGACCTCGATCGCGACGTCGTCCGACGCCAGCACGCCCTCGACGGCGCGGACGATCACGCGCTCCTCGTTGAACGCCGGGATCATGACCGTCACGAACCGCGACGGGTCGATCGCCGGAAATACGGTCTTCAACTCGCGACGTGCCTGGATCAGCGCCAACGCGGAAAGTGCCAGGGCGCGCAAAATGCCGATCGTGATCGCGATGCCGAAGATCCAGCGGAGCGCGACGACGATGCCGCCGAGCGTGCTGAACAACGCGAGATCGGCGACCGCGGCGACACGGTCGCTCGACGAGATCACCGGCATCGACTGGTTGCGTGACAGCCCGGCGAGCGTTGAGACGGGGACGAAGCTGTAGCCCATCGCGCGCAACCGCTCGATGATGATCGGCAGCGCCGCGACGGTCTCGGCGCGGTTGCCGCCGGCGTCGTGGAGCAGGATGACGTTACCGCTGCGCTCCGGGTTGCCCGCCTCGACGCCGGCAATGGTCCGGTCGATGATCGCCTGCACACCGGGGCGCTTCCAGTCGTCGGGATCGACGTGGAGACCGACCGAAATATAGCCGCGCTGCTGCGCTTCGAGCGCGGGAAGGATTTCGTCCGCAGTGCTCGGCTCGGCATCGCCGAAATAGGGGGCGCGGAACAGCCGCAACGACCGCCCCGTGAACGCCTGGAACAGGCGCTGCGTCGTGTTCAGCTCGTACTTCACCTGCCGCTGCGAGACGTTGGCGAGGTTCGGATGCGTATAGGTGTGGCTGCCGATCTCATGACCTTCGTCGACCATCCGCTGGAGCAAAGGCCGCTCCGTCAGCGCATTCTCGCCGATGACGAAGAACGTCGCGGGCGCATGCTCGCGCTTGAGGATGTCGAGGATCTGCGGCGTCCATTCGGGATCGGGCCCGTCGTCGAACGTCAGCGCCAGTTGCTTCGGACGATAGCCGGTTCGCACCACGACATAGGGCGACGGCATCCGCGTGAAGTTGACGTCGGCGATCGTGCCGTCCTTCGCCGGGACCGCGTCGCGGATGCCGGTAACGGGCTCGGCGGCGATCTTGAGGATCTCTCCGCTGCCCTCGATATCGACATTGGTGCCGGCGGGCATGTTATCGATCGAATCGGGGATCGGCAGTTTCCGATGATCGCGACCCCAGATCGACCAGAGCCCGGGATCCTCCGACCCGAGACGCCAGAGCGCCACGCTGCCGAGACCCGCCTTTTGCAGGAACGCAATCTGGTTGTACGCCGATGCTGCATCGAGCAGCCAGACCTGGTGCTGCACGCCGCCCTCCGAATAGGCGAAGCTGCTGTTGCCACTGGTCTTGTCGAAAGTCGGGACGGTGCCCGAGTCCGCTGCAGCCTGCCATGCCTCCTCGACGTCGAGCGCATCGCCGTTGCCGCTGTCCGCACCAGCATGCCAATCATACGCGTAGGAGCCGATCGCCACGACCAGTTTCGACGGGGGAATGCCGCGCGCTGCGTCGGCGACCATGCGCGCGAACCAGCGTTGCGACGCGATCGGGCCGGGTGCGCCGCTCGTCTCGTGCTCGTCATAGGCCATCAGGAAGACCTTGTCGGTCACCTTGGCATAGGCGGGCAGGCTCCAGTCGGGGTTGGCAACCGGCGCCGCGATCGCGACGACCCAACCGCGGGATGCGAACCGCGCGCGCGTCTCGGCGAGGAAGGCGCGGTAGTTGGGCTGCGCCGATGCGGGCAGGTCCTCGAAATCGTAGAACACACCGCCGGCATGGTTCGCGCTGAGGAACGGTACGAGCTTATCCAGGAAGGCCGCGCGCGCCTTCGGGTCGGCGAACAAAGCCGCGCTGCCCGCACCGTCCCAGTTCCCGTCGACGGCGTTCTGCACCATCGGCAGGATCATCGGGCGGTGCACCGCCTTGTTGAGGATGTCGCGCCCGGCCTGGTCGCGGAACACCGTGATGTGGTGATCCTTGCCCGTGATCGAGACCCAGCCGGGAATCAGCCAGTCGAGTTGTTCGACGTGGCGCGCGAGGCTTGCCGTGCTCGCCTCGTCCCACGGCGCGTGGAAGGCGATCGCGAGCGGCGGGTTGGCGCCGTTGCCAACACCGGGCTTAGCCGCGCTCGTCCCGAACAGTTGCCTGGCGTAGTAGTTGAGGTCGCGCCGGGTCTCGCGAAGAATGCCGCCGCGCGGCGCGGGCAGCTTGTGGAGCGCGGGATGCTCGGGCTCGATCGGCAGCAACGGCGCGGTCGGCACCGCGCCGATCGAGACGGCGAACATCGCGATCGACAACAGCAGCAGCGCAATGAACGCCGCGACGCCAAACGTGAATCGCCGGCGACGACGGCCGCTTGCATCATAGAATACGGGATTGAGCGACATGGAGCGAGTATCAACCGGCCGAAGGAAAACGGCAACTCGCCGCAACGTTGCGCTACAATGCCGTTGGCGCGAGCGCTGCTGAAAAATGCGTCACGCATAGTTTAGGTAGCGGTGCGGCTACTACTGCATCCCCTCCCGCAAGCGGGAGGGGACCGAGGGATGGGCGCCCGGCTTGAGCGAGCGCTGCCGCCGGTAACAGCGCGAGCCCACCCCCGCCCCCTCCCGTATGCGGGAGGGGGGAAGTCAAATCAGCGGAACTTGCCGCTGAGCGATACGCCGATGATCCGCGGTTCGTTGAACACCGCCGCCATGTAGTTCTCGATCACACCCTTGAGGTTCTTCTCGCCGGTGATGTTGCGCGCGAACACGGCGAACTCGTACGCATCGTCCGGCGCGGCGTAGCCGATCTTCAGGCCGCCTTCGAAGTTGCCGTTCGCGGTGAACTCCTTGGTCTTGTACAACACGAACTGCGTGTAGCCCTGGATGTTGAAGTCGCCCGCGATGAAAGCACGACCGCCATTGCCGAGCGGCTGGTCGTAGCGCGCAGTGAGGTCGACGTTATACTCCGGCGCGTTGGGCAAAGGGTTGCCGTTGATCTGCGCGAAAGTGTTCGCGCCGACCTTTACCGTCGGATCCTTGACCGTGCAGACAACGATGCCGTTCAGAATGCAGACTTGCGCGTAGACACGCTTGTCGCGGATTGCACTGTGCAACAGGCTCAACCCCGCACCCAGCGTCAGGTTCGGCACCGGCTTCCAGTTCGCCTCGGCTTCCATACCGTACGCTTCGGCCTTGTCAGCGTTGAACAGGACCCCGTTGCCATTCACGTCGTTGCCGTTGAGCTGGATATCTTTCACGCGGTAGCCGAACACCGTCGCGTTGAGGGTGAGCGTGTTGTCGAGCAAACGGGTCTTGATACCCGTCTCCCACGACAGGATCGTCTCCGAGTTCGCGGTCGTGAAATCCGCGTTGAACACCGCCGAACGGCCCTGAATGGTTGGGCCGCGGAAGCCTTGCGCGACACGCGAATACAGGCTGATGTCGGGGTTCACCTGATACAGGATGCTCGCGTCCCAGCTCGGCTTTGTTGCCTTCAACGTGACATCGCGACGGCCCGAATACGTGGCGACCGCTGCCTTAAGCAGTTCGGTCCGCTTCTTGTCTTCGGTAATGCGCCCGCCTGCCGTGACGGTCAGATTCGGCATAAGTTCATAGCTGACCTGGCCGAAGCCCGCCCAAGACGTATTCACGTCATGCAACCGCACCCAGTTGTTCGGGTTCGGCGCGACGCCGTTCGGGTCGGTCGCCTTCAGAAAATACGCACGCTGGTAGAAGTCGGTAATGTCGCGGCTGTCGAAATAGAGCCCGCCGATCTGCCAGTTGAACCTGCCACCCGGCGTTCCTGCCAATCGCACCTCCTGCGACCATTGATCGAGATCGCGGATCTGCCCCTGGCTCTGGCCGTATTGAAGGCGCCCGGTGTAGTTCACCGCGGCACCGCCATCGGTATCGCCGCGGCTGAAGCCTGACGTGGTTTCGTACGCGGTGATCGACGTCAGCGTGACCGGACCGAAGTCATAGGCAGCGCGGGCCGAGCCGCCATAGGTGTTGTAGCTCTGCGGGTTGTCGTTCGCTTCGTCGTACGACACCACGTTGCGCGGCTCGGCCGACACGTCGTTCGATCCTTTCTTGAGCGCGCCGCGGTGGAACAGCGTCGACGTGCCGTCATACCAGCGCGCATGGCCCGACAGGTCGAGCGTGAAGTGCTCGCCCGGCGTCAGGGCGAGCTGAACCCGGACGTTGCGATCGTCGAAGCCGCCCATCGCGTCCTTGCGCGGCGTCGCGGTGTTGTCGAGGCTCCTGCCCGCAAAGACGTTGTCGACATAGTTCTCGCGGTGCTGGATCAGCGTCGAGAGGCGGATCGACAGAACGTCCTTGATCAGCGGACCGCCCACGCCGGCGTCGAGGCTGACGCTGTTGTACGAGCCGACCGAGGCCGACGCGCGGCTCTCGAAATCGTTGGTCGGCTTGTTCGTGTCGAACTTGATGATGCCGGCGGTGGTGTTGCGCCCGAACAGCGACCCTTGCGGACCGCGCAGGACTTCAACCTGGCGGACGTCGAACACCGGGTTCGACTTCAGCACGACATGCTCGAGGATCACGTCGTCCTGGATGATCGTGACCGGCTGCGATGCGCCGAGGTAGAAATCGATGTTGCCGAGGCCGCGGATGTAGAACCGCGGGAAGATGCGGCCGGTCGTCGATTCGACGTACAGCCCGGGGACGCGACCCGACAGTGCGAGCAGCGTATCGTCCCCGCCTGCGGTATAGGCGCGCAATGCATCGCCCGACGCGACGCCGACCGAGAGCGGCACCTTCTGGAGGTTTTCCGAACGGCGCTCCGCGGTGACGACAATGTCGTCCAAGCCTTCCTCGGGAGCAGACTGCCCAGCCTGAGTCTGGGCCTGATCCTGGACCGGCGCGACCTGTGCGAACGCAGCCGATCCACCCACAATCGAACCAAACGCGACGCCGAGCATCAACGCCGACTTAACGACCGAAATCTTCAAGATGATATTCCCCAATAGTGCGGCGGCGTCCCTGACGACCGGCCGCACATCCCAATACGCAATGTCTCTACGCGCCATCGACCGCCCTCCCCGGACGGCCCGACGACGCCTCGCGACGCTCACTCCCCGACCGGGCGGTTAGGCCGGGAATGTGTTGGTATGATGACAGTTGGTTACGGAGATTACGGGTAATCTCGACGCGCATGTACGACGTTGATCACCTCGATCGTGTCCGAGACAATACGGTAGATCAAAAGATAATTGGGATGCACGACAGCTTCGCGCGTACCGTCAGCCCTGCCCGGCCGATACATGAACGGGTGATCGGCAAGACGATCAGCGCATGCCTCGATCAATGTCGATAGGCGTGACGCAGCGCTCAGATTCCGATCGGCGATATACTCTAGAATAGTGGTGGCATCCTCGACCGCCTCGGGGCGCCAAATAAGTTTCAGCGATCTCCGCCTGACCGATCGATGGACGACACAACCAATCTCATGGCAGCAATGGCATCTTCGTGGGCGATAGATGGACGAGGGTCCGCCAAAGATCGCGCGACCTTTTCGCGCAGCCAGCGATCATAGGCTTCCGCGGAGATCGGCGACTCGGACTCAAGGGGTTTGAGTGAGACTTGCGCCATTAGACAAGCTTAGGCTTGCCACGACGGATTGCAACGTGGTCGCGCCGCGGCAAAGCCACGTCGTCGGACGACACGACCGAGGATAAGCTCGGCCGGTCGCCGTCCGGCTAGACGCTTAATCTTCGTCCAAGCAGAGCTTGGCCTCAGGCGTCGTCGCCCATCCGCAGCGCCGCAATGAACGCCTCCTGCGGGATGCTGACCGAACCGTATTCGCGCATCTTCAGCTTGCCCTTCTTCTGCTTTTCCAGAAGCTTCTTCTTGCGGCTCGCGTCGCCGCCATAGCATTTGGCGGTCACGTCCTTGCGCATCGCACTGATCGTCTCGCGCGCGATCACCTTGCCGCCGATCGCCGCCTGGATCGGGATCTTGAACAGATGGCGCGGGATCAGCTCCTTCAAGCGCTCGACCATGCCACGGCCGCGCACTTCGGCGGTGCCGCGGTGGACGATCATGCTGAGCGCGTCGACCGGCTCCTCGTTGACCAGGATGCCCATCTTGACGAGGTCGCCCTCGCGGTAGCCGATCTGGTGGTAATCGAAGCTGGCATAGCCCTTCGACATCGACTTCAACCGATCGTAGAAATCGAACACCACTTCGTTCAGCGGCAGTTCGTAGGTCGCCTGCGCGCGACCGCCCACATAAGTGAGGTTCTTCTGGATACCGCGACGGTCCTGGCACAGCTTCAGGACGCTGCCGAGATACTCGTCGGGGACGTAGATCGTCGCCTCGATCCACGGTTCGCTGATCGTCGCGATCTTGTTGGGCTCGGGCATGTCGGCGGGGTTGTGCAGCTCGATATGCGTCGTGCCGGACGGATCGGGGTGGGTCAGCTCGATCTCGTATACGACGGAAGGCGCGGTGGTGATCAGGTCCAGATCATATTCGCGCGTCAGCCGCTCCTGGATGATCTCCAGATGCAGCAGCCCGAGGAACCCGCAGCGGAAGCCGAAGCCCAATGCCGCCGACGTCTCCATCTCGAACGAGAAGCTTGCATCGTTCAACCGCAGCTTCGAGATGCTCTCGCGCAGCTTCTCGAACTCGGCGGCATCGACCGGGAACATCCCGCAGAACACGACCGGTTGGACTTCCTTGAAGCCCGCGAGGGCCTCCAGCGCAGGACGCTTCGCATCGGTGATCGTGTCGCCGACGCGGGTTTGCGCGACCTCTTTGATCTGCGCGGTGATGAAGCCCATCTCGCCGGTGCCGAGCTCGGTCAGTTGCTCGATCTTCGGGCGGAAACAGCCGACCCGGTCGACCAGATGCATCGTCCCGGTCTGCATGAACTTGATCTGCTGGCCCTTTTTCAGGACGCCGTCGATCACGCGCACCAGGATGACGACGCCGAGATACGGGTCGTACCAGCTGTCGACGAGCATCGCCTTCAGCGGCGCCTCCGGGTCGCCGCTGGGCGGCGGGATCTTGGTGACGATCGCCTCAAGAATCTCGACGATGCCGATCCCGGACTTCGCCGACGCGAGCACCGCGCCGGACGCGTCGATGCCGATCACGTCCTCGATCTCCTTGCGCACCTTCTCCGGTTCGGCGGCGGGCAGGTCGATCTTGTTGATGACCGGCACGATCTCGTGGTCGTGCTCGATCGACTGGTAGACGTTGGCGAGCGTCTGCGCCTCGACGCCCTGCGCGGCATCGACCACCAGCAGCGCGCCTTCGCACGCGGCCAGGCTGCGGCTGACCTCGTAGGCGAAGTCGACGTGGCCCGGCGTGTCCATCAGGTTGAGGACGTAATCGAGACCGTCCTTGGCTTTGTACGCGAGACGCACGGTCTGCGCCTTGATCGTGATCCCGCGCTCCTTCTCGATGTCCATGTTGTCGAGCACCTGCTCGGACATCTCGCGCGCGGTCAGGCCACCAGTTTCCTGGATCAGCCGGTCGGCAAGCGTCGACTTGCCATGGTCGATATGGGCGATGATGGAAAAATTGCGGATGCGGTCGAGCGGAGTCATGGCGCGCTCCTAGCAGCGACACCGCGTGTGCGATAGATCGTGGACACACTCCATAATTGTCTTGAACGTTCGGGATGTCGCGGCTAGGGCGCTCACCGGCAATGTTGTCGGGGCGTGGCGCAGTCTGGTAGCGCACTGGTCTCGGGGTCCAGGGGTCGTAGGTTCGAATCCTATCGCCCCGACCATTGCCGATTTTACGGGGTGAGTTTGCCCCCTCCCCGAACCAAACTCTCCGTGATGATGTAAGCGCGCACCGCCCGTCGGGCCGCCCTGCCGCCGAGACAAAACTCAGCGCCTTAGAACGCGTTGGCGATCCGCTTTTGCATCGACCGAACCGGGCTCGCGATCACCGCCGGCATATCCTGCGCCTCATCCATCAGGGCCACGCGCCGATGCAGATCGGTGCTCGCCCCGATCATGTCGCGCGCGCGCGTCGGCAGCATCGCAAGCAACGCCGCATCGGTAATCGGCGCATCGCCTAGCCGTCGCGAGGGATCGAGCGCATCCCGCGGGCGCAACTCCCCAGCTTGAACCGCGCGTTGCGTCAGCAGCCACGCAATGACGTGCATCAACCGCGTCGTCACCTTGAGCGATTCGCAACTGAAGCTGACCCGGATCAGCGGATCGAGCGCCTCGCGTTCGACCCGGCCGGCTTCGTCGAAATAGGCCCGCGCCTCGTCGGCCAGCAGCATCGCTTCGCTATACAAAGCGTCGATCAGGCGGCGCTGCATCCGCGATTCATAGCCGGCGTGGGTCATCGATTGGACAAATGGCACACTGACCAAACGTCATCCAGAGAGGTTAACGACGCGCTAACCATCACTTGTCCCAAAATGCGCCAGTACGTGCGCGTTCCAGCTTAGGACGTTGCAATCACGCGATAATATCTGGGATGAGCAGGTCTTCGAGCGAGGCAATTTCGTCTCGAAGCCGTAATTTGCGCTTCTTGAGCCGCGCCATCTGCAACTGGTCGGGCGTCGACGCCAACGCAAGGGCGGCGATCGCGTCGTCGAGATCGCGATGCTCGATCCGCAATGAATCAAGTCGAACTCTGGTCTGCGCGTCGTCCACTCGCCCCCCGATGGCTGCCGTCGTGTGCGCTGCCCTTAGCAAACGCAGCGCAGTGCGCGAGTGTGAAACCGTCCCTGCAAAGCGGACCGGGGTCGAAAACGTACTTCATGACGAGGCGCGCCTCCACCGCGCACGATCGGTCCGTCGCGCCAAATCGTTCGACCAATCGATTTGGTCCGTTTCCGATGAAGACATTTCGATGACGGAGTGGTTTACTCAGTTCCCCAACCCGAATGCAGGAGGCAACCCACCGTGCAGACGACTCATCAGACAGCCCTGGAAACCAAGCATGCCGTGCTGGAGCAGCGGATCGCCGACGAAACCCACCGTCCGCTACCCGACGCGAACCTTTTGGCGAGCCTGAAGAAGCAGAAGCTGCGACTGAAGGAAGAGATCGTCAGCGTATAACGGTCGTCGATACCGCTCCCCGGCTAGATCCGGGGAGCTACTTGCCGGAGTTACAGTGTCTTCGGATTGCGCAAGGCGTACGCGCTGTCTGACGCCTTGACCGTATAGGATGACGATACGGGTTTGGCCGCACCCGATGGCTTGCGCACATGCAGCGGGTCGATCGGCGCGTTAAGCGATATGCCCATCCGCCCCTCGGTGCACCACGCGACTGTGCCCGCGACCTCACCGATCCCGCGTAACGTTACCGTGACCGGCGTCCCGACCTCGACGACCTTGGCAAGCTCGGCCATCAAACCTGTCTCGGATAGATTACGAACCCTCGCCTCGCGCGCGATCGTCTCGTCGCCGATCCGCACCCGCGCGACCAGCAGCAAGCTGTCCCGCTCGCGCTGTCGCCGGTTCTCATTGCCGCCGGGCAACTCGGTGTCGGTGCTCATGCCGCGACCTATTTTACCATGATCGAACACAGCTTTCTCTTCCCCGTCGGTGGGCGCGATTAATCCTCGCGCGACACCTTCTCGTTACGCTCGTGCCGCTCCTGCGCCTCGACCGTCATCGTCGCGATCGGTCGTGCCTCAAGCCGCGCAAGGCTGATAGGCTCGCCGGTAACTTCGCAATAGCCATATTCGCCTTCGTCGATCCGCCGGATTGCGGCTTCGATCTTGGAGACGAGTTTGCGTTGACGGTCGCGCGTGCGCAGTTCGATCGACCAGTCGGTTTCGCTCGATGCACGATCGGTGAGATCCGCCTCACGTAGCGAATCGACCTGCAACTGCGAAAGCGTTTCCTGCGACTCCCGCAGGATCGATTCCTTCCATGCCTGAAGCTTGCGGCGGAAATACGCCTGCTGCTTCAAGCTCATGAACGGCTCGTCCGCGTCTGGACGATAGCCATCCTCACCGCTGTCGTTGGCGGCATCTCGACTGGAATTCCCGGTATCGTCCACACGATTCATTACGGTCGCCATACCACTCTCCCTCTGGCCCCGTCGCATCAGCCTCGCTGATTTCCAGGGACCGCCCCCAAATGGTGAAAGCGCCTATAGTCTCACGGGCGGGGGACCACAAGCGACAGGACTTGCGCATTCCACCTACTCGCCGACATTTTATTGCGGCCGCGGCGGTATCAATTTTACGACCGCAGTTCGACCTTACGCATCTTGGTGCAAGGCACGCGGTGCGGACTCTGTCCCACCACGGCACGTTAACGATGGCCTGCCTTCCTCGTGATGAGTAAATCCTCGTTTAACCATCTCGGATGTGGTTAAGCTACTTGCGCTTAACGCTTTGTTTTGCAGTTAGTCGGATAGCAGTTCCGAATACTGCGTACGGGGATCCGGCAACACGAGGGTGCCGGCAACGAAAGAGTGACGATATGTCGGTGAGGATGGCCCTGGCGAAATTGTGCGCGTGCGCGTGCGGTGGCGCTTTGATCGGCGGCGGTGCGGTGCATATCGCCGAGCGCCCACAGCGAACCGCCAATACTAAGCGAGTCCTCGTCAAACGAGTCGCGCGACCACAGATCGCCGCCGTGACTCGGCCGCGCGTCCGGCGCGTCGTCACCACGACTCGCCAGACGTGCGCGCCAACGGTGGTGACGGTCGCGAACGCGGCCCCTGTCCCGGTTCCGGTTGGCGATGGCTATATCGGTGGCGGCGGCGCAGGCCCTGCCCCGGTCGTCGTCGGCGGCAGCGGCGGATTTTTCGGTACGCCCGGCGGATTTGGCGGCGGGTTCGGTGGTGGCTTTGGCGGCGGCTTCGGTGGCAGCGGCGGATCGAGCGGGAGCATCGTCATCTCCTCGACGTCGAGCGGCGGATCGACCTCGACCGGCGGATCGTCGACCAGCAGCGGCGGGTCTTCGACCTCAAGCGGCGCGTCTTCGACATCGAGCGGCGGGTCTTCGACCAGCACGGGTGGCGCGACCATTTCCAGCACCTCGTCGACCGGTGGATCCAGCGGCAACGTATCGTCCGCGTCGGGTGGCTCGAGCGGCAACGTATCGTCCGCATCGGGTGGCTCGAGCGGCAACGTATCGTCGGCATCGGGTGGATCAAGCGGCGACGTGTCGTCCTCGACCAGCAGCGCATCGTCGGCATCGTCCGCCTCCTCCGCGTCCTCGGCCAGCAGCGGCAGTTCGTCCGGGTATGGATCGAGCAGCAAGGGTTGGGGATCGAGCGGCGGCTGGAACTCGACCGGTGGCTGGAGCTCGAACGGATCGTCCGGCAGTTCCGCATCGTCGGGCAGCAGTGGCTCGTCCTCAAGCGGATCGAGTGGTTCGAGCGCGAGCAGTGCCAGCAGCGCATCGAGCGCGAGCAGCGCGAGTTCGAGTGGCAGCACGGGATCGAGCGGCGGTCCGCCGGCACCCGTTCCCGCTCCGCCGATGGTGCTGCTGTTCGGTGCGGCAGCCGCCGCGCTCGTCGCGCGCAAGCGTTTCGCCAAAACGAAAGCGGTTGCAGCTTAACCTCTGGAACTTCGCATAGAAAAGGCCCCGCCGGAGATCCTCCGACGGGGCCTTTCTCTTGATCTGCGATCAGGCGTTCATGAGGGCCTTCTCGATGTCCTTGATCGGGTGCCCGGTCAGGTCCTTGTCGAGTTCGCCCTTGAGGCGGCTGGTGACTTCCTTGTGGTAGTGCTTGCGCAGTTCGCCGAGCGTCTTCGGCGGCGCGATCACGATCAGCGAGTCATACTTGTTCTTCAGCGCACCGGTCTTCAGGAAGTCGGCCGCGTCGGCCGCGAAGCGATCTTCCTCGATCTGGTGGAAATCGGTCGGTTCCACCGAGCTCTGCACGCCACCCTGTGGCGACGAGGCGCGGCCTGCTGAGTCGGTCGCCTGGTCGCGCGTCGCCGGATTGTCCTGCTCCTGCGCCTTTTCGACGACGAGATTGGGGAACTCGGCGTCCCCCTCGTTGCGCAGGAACAGCATTTTCCGGCCGTCCGCGACGAGCACGACGGAGTTGTGGGGAAGATGCATGCGTGTCTCTCCTTTTCGCTATGCGTATGCGGGGTGAACGCGCCGCGTGCCGGGGAGGTTGCGCTGCCTTGCGTACGCCCCCGCCGGTCGGCATAGCCCGACCATGCACGACATACGCCTGATCCGCGACGATCCCGCCGCCTTCGACGCCGCCCTCGCCAAGCGGGGTGTCGCACCGCAGTCCGCCTCGCTGGTGACGCTCGACGAGCAGCGCCGCGCGACGATCGCGGACTCGCAGACCGCGCAGACCCGCCGCAACGAACTGTCGAAGGCGATCGGCCAGGCCAAGGCACAGAAGGACGAGGCCAAGGCGCAGGCTTTGATGGCTGAAGTCGCGAGCCTGAAGGAGGCGCTGCCGGCACTCGAAGCCGACGAGGCACGGCTCGGTGGCGAACTCCAGTCCATGCTGGCGGCGATTCCGAACCTTCCCGCCGCCGACGTGCCCGAGGGCGGCGGCGAGGACGACAACGCGCTCGTCCACACCCGTGGAACCCCGACGACCTTCGCGTTCACGGCGCGCGAGCACGACGCGATTGGTCCTGCGATCGGCCTCGACTTCGAGACCGGCGCGGCGATGTCAGGCGCGCGCTTCACGTTGGTCCGCGGGCCGGCCGCCAAGCTGCAACGCGCGCTCGGCCAGTTCATGCTCGATCACGTCGCCGAAGCAGGCTTCGAGCAGGTCTCGCCGCCGCTTCTTGTCCGCGACGAAGCAGTATTCGGCACCGGCCAACTGCCCAAGTTCTCCGAGGACTTGTTCCGGACAACCGATGGTCGCTGGCTGATCCCGACTGCCGAGGTGAGCCTCACCAACATCGTTCGCGAGCAGATCCTGAGCGAAGCCGAACTGCCGCTGCGCTTCACCGCGCTGACGCCGTGCTTCCGTTCCGAGGCAGGCGCCGCGGGTCGCGATACGCGCGGCTACATCCGCCAGCATCAATTCGACAAGGTCGAGATGGTCTCGATCGTCACCCCCGACATGTCCGAGGCCGAGCACGAGCGCATGACCGCGTGCGCGGAGGGCGTGCTCGACGCGTTGCAGCTACCGTTCAGGCGGATGCTCCTATGCACCGGCGATATGGGTTTCACCGCGGCACGCACCTACGATCTCGAAGTCTGGCTGCCGGGCCAGGCGCGCTACCGCGAGATCAGCAGCGTCTCGACCTGCGCCGACTTCCAGGCGCGCCGGATGAACGCGCGGTATCGGCCCGAGGGCGAGAAGGGCACGCGGTTCGTCCACACGCTCAACGGCTCGGCGCTCGCAGTCGGGCGGACGCTGGTCGCGGTGCTGGAGAATTATCAGCAGGAGGACGGGTCGGTCGCGGTTCCCGCCGTGCTCCAGCCATATCTTGGCGGGCTGACCGTCCTGGAGCCGAAGCGCTGATGCGGATCCTGCTGACCAACGACGATGGCTATCACGCGCCCGGTCTCAAGGTGCTGGAGACGATCGCCCGGACCTTGTCCGACGACGTCTGGATCGTCGCACCCGCCGAGGAACAATCGGGCGCCGGGCATTCGCTCACGCTGTCGCGGCCGATCCGGGTGCGGAAGCATGGCGAGAAGCGGTATGCCGTCGCGGGCACGCCGACCGATGCCGTGATGATGGCGCTCGCAAAGATCATGAAGGATTGCCCGCCGGACTTGATCCTGTCCGGCGTAAACCGGGGCGCGAACCTCGCCGAGGACGTCACCTATTCCGGCACCGTCTCGGCGGCGATGGAGGGCGCGCTGGGCGGCATCCGGTCGATCGCGCTTAGCCAGATCTACAGCCGTGAGGGCATGGGGGACAGCGTGCCGTTCGAGGCTGCCGCGGCTTGGGGTGAGCGCGTGTTGCGGCCGCTGGTCGACGCACCACTGGCCCCGCGCACGCTGGTCAACATCAACTTTCCCGCTGTCCCCGCCGATGCGGTGAAGGGCGTTCGCGTCGTCGGCCAGGGTTTCCGTGATTATGGCCGGTTGCAGATCGTCAGCAACACTGATCCACGCGGCTACGAATATCACTGGTTCGCGCTTGGCCGGACCGTCGAGACGCCGGCGCACGCGACCGATCTGGAAGCGACGGCGGCGGGGTACGTCTCGGTCACGCCGCTGCACCTCGACCTCACGCATTTTGAGTCGCTGGATACGCTGACGCAGGCCTATCGTTGATGCGGCGTGCGGGCGTCCTGGTTCCACTGGCGACGCTCGCGCTGACCGCGTGCATTCCGCACGTCGATCGCCCCGCCGGCTACGGTAACCCGCCACAGCGTCCGTACCGTGATCCGCCGCCCCGCCGCGACGATCCGCCGCGTCCCCGTGATGATTCGCCGCGCGAGGATACGCCGCCGCAGGACGTTTCCGGACAAGACACCGGTGAGGTCACCACCCTCCCCGCCCCGCGCCCCGCCTGGGAGGCACGCCCCGTCAGCGCCGATGCGAAGACGATCCACGACACGACCTATGTCGTCCGGCCCGGCGATACGTTGAGCCGCGTGGTCGATCGCAGCGGTGCGAGCCTCGAAGCGATCGCGCGCGCGAACGACCTCGAATCGCCCTATTCGATCCAAGCCGGCCAACGGTTGCAGATCCCCGGCGGCCGCTATCACCAGGTCCGCCGCGGCGAGACCGGGATCGCGATCGCTCGCGCGTACGGTGTCGAATGGTCGCGCATCGTAGCCGCCAACGCGCTCGTCGAGCCCTATGTGCTGCGCGCCGACCAGCGGATCCAGATCCCCGGCGACACCGGCGGCGGCACCGCCAGCGCCTCCGAGCGGGCGCAGGCGTTCACGCTCGACATTGACGACATCCTGACCGGTGGCGAACCCGCACTCGCCAGCAACCAGGCGCCGGCAAGACCGATCGCGACGCCGCGGCGCGTGCTACCCTCCAACGCCGTCGTCACCGCGCCGGCGCGTCTTGCGAGCGGCGGGTTCCTCTGGCCGGTAGACGGCAAGGTCGTGAAACGCTTCGGCCACGGCGCCAGCGGCGAACGTAACGACGGCATCAAGATCGCCGTACCGGTCTCGACCCCGATCCATGCAGCGGCGGACGGCGTCGTCGCCTATGTCGGCGACGGCATCGCTGCGCTGGGCGGGCTAGTCATCATCAAGCACGGCGGCGGCTGGACGAGCGTCTATGGCCACGCGTCGAAGCTGCTCGTGCAGCGTGGCCAGAGCGTGAAGCGAGGCCAGACGATCGCGCTGTCGGGCGACACTGGGTTTGCGGATCGCCCCGAACTGCACTTCGAGCTTCGCAAGGGGCGGACTCCGGTGGATCCAACGTCGCAATTGCCTCGAACGTGAATCTCCCCTCCCGCTTGCGGGAGGGGGCGGGGGAGGGCATGGGGGCGAGGAAGCCCCTCACCTAACCCCTCCCGCAAGCGGAAGGGGAACGAGACGCACCATGACCTACCAGTCCGACCTGCTCACCACGCTGACCTCGCGCGGCTATGTCCACCAGATGACCGACGCGGCCGCGCTCGATGCGCTCGCCGGCAAGCAAGTCGTGCCCGGCTATATCGGCTTCGATCCGACCGCGCCGTCGCTCCACGTCGGCAGCCTCGTCCAGATCATGCTGCTCCGCCGGCTCCAGCAGACCGGGCACAAGCCGATCGTCCTGATGGGTGGCGGCACCGGCAAGATCGGCGACCCCAGCTTCAAGGACGAAGCGCGCAAGCTGCTCGGCGAAGACGGAATCAAGGCCAACGTCGCCTCGATCCGGCGAATCTTCGAACGCTTCCTGACCTTCGGTGACGGCCCCACCGACGCCGTGATGCTCGACAATGCCGAGTGGCTCGACGCGCTCGAATACATCCCGTTCCTGCGCGATGTCGGCCAGCATTTCTCGGTCAACCGGATGCTCGCGTTCGATTCGGTCAAGCTCCGCCTCGACCGCGAACAGTCGCTGAGCTTCCTCGAATTCAACTACATGATCCTCCAGGCGTACGACTTCCTCGAACTGTCGCGCCGCGCCGAATGCCGGTTGCAGATGGGCGGCTCGGACCAGTGGGGCAACATCGTCAACGGCATCGAACTCGCGCGTCGGATGGACTCGACCGAGGTCTACGGCGTCACCACCCCGCTGATCACGACCGCGGACGGCGGCAAGATGGGCAAGACGATGTCGGGTGCTGTCTGGCTGCACGAGGACCAGTTGCCGCACTTCGATTACTGGCAGTTCTGGCGCAACACCGACGACCGCGACGTCGGCCGCTTCCTGAAGCTGTTCACCGACCTCCCGCTCGACGAGATCGCGCGTCTCGAAGCGCTCGAGGGCGCGGAGATCAACGCCGCCAAGATCGTGCTTGCCAACGAAGCGACCGCAATGTGCCGTGGTCGGGATGCCGCCGAACAGGCCGCCGAGACTGCGCGGAAGACGTTCGAGGAAGGCGCGTCGGGCGGCTCGCTGCCGAGCTACGCCGTTTCCGGTGGCTCGATCGGTGTCGTCGAGGCGCTGGTGGGACTGGGCTTCGTTGCCTCCAACGGCGAGGCGCGACGGAAGATCGCCGAGGGCGCGGTGCGTGTCGATGGCGAGGCCGTCCGCGAGCCGACCACCAGCATCGACGTCGCGTCGCCCGTACGGCTCAGCCTCGGCAAGAAACGACATGGGATGCTAACCCCCTCATAATAGAGGCATTCTCGTTTCGAAGAACGCCGCGTTAAGTATCACCGTTCGTATCGGGTTCACGCCGCGCGCCGTACACCGGCGGGATGGTTATTCCAGGGGAGCGATCGATGCCACGCTACGCAATGGCCGTTCGCGATGCGCGCGGCGAGCCCCGCGACGAAGTGATGCACCGCACGCATGCGCTCGACGGCGACGATCGCACGATCAAGCTGGTGCTGGTCAACATGTCCGCCAACGGCCTGATGGCACGGTGCGACGGCGATCCGGCGGCCGGCAGCCGCCTGCGGATCCGCCTGCCCGTTCTCGGCTATGTCGACGCGGTGGTACGATGGTCGCTCGGCGGTCGGGTCGGCTGCGAGCTCGAACGGACGATCCCGCTCGCCGACTATTACACGATGCTCATGGTGATGACCCGCAACAGCTGACGGATCAGCCGGAGCGAAGCAACGCAACCCCAGCGTCCCGGTCGAACAAATAGAGCGCGGTGCGAGCCGCCTGCCCCCTCGGCCCCTCCAAACCGCCGTCGCGGTCGATCAGCAGGCGCGCGTCGTCGTGCGCGCATTGCAGCAGGTCGGCCATCATGTCCGGTGTCGCCAGCCGGAACGCCATTTCGCCGGACTGCTTCGTGCCGAGCAGCTCGCCCGCGCCGCGGAGGCGGAGGTCCTCCTCGGCGATGCGGAAGCCGTCGTTGGTCTCGCGCATCAAGGCGAGGCGCGCGCGGGATGTTTCGCTCAGCGAAGATCCGCGCATCAGCAGGCAGATCGATCGCCCGGTGCCACGGCCTACCCGCCCGCGGAGCTGGTGCAGCTGAGCGAGGCCGAAACGATCGGCGTGCTCGATCACGATCAGCGTCGCGTTGGGGACATCGACGCCGACCTCGATCACCGTCGTCGCGACGAGGACGGACGTGCGGGCGGCGGAGAACTCGGCCATCACGGCGTCTTTCTCCGCGGGTTTCATCCGGCCGTGGACGAGCGCGACCTTGTCACCGAAGCGGGCACGCAGCGTTTCGGCACGCATCTCGGCGGCGGCAAGGTCGCTCTTCTCGCTCTCCTCGACCAGCGGGCACACCCAATACGCCTGCCCGCCGTCCGCGAGGTGTCGGCCGAGCGCGTTGACCACGTCATCGAGGCGATCCTCGGAGATAACCCGCGTCTCGATCGGCTGGCGGCCCGGCGGCATTTCGTCGAGCCGGCTGACGTCCATCTCGCCGTATTGCGCGAGCGTCAGCGTTCGCGGGATCGGCGTCGCGGTCATCGCGAGCAGGTGCGGCGGGGCGACACCCTTCGCCTGCAACGTCATGCGTTGCGCGACGCCGAAGCGGTGCTGTTCGTCGACCACCACGAGCCCAAGGTCCTTGTAGCCGACCGCGTCCTGGAAGATCGCGTGCGTGCCGACGAGGATGTCGAGCTCGCCGCTCGCCAGCGCCATCAGCGTCGCCTCGCGCACGCGGCCCTTGTCGCGACCGGTGAGCACGCCGATCTCGATCGGTAGCCCGGCGAGCGTCTTTCGCAGCGTCTCGTAATGCTGGCGGGCGAGAATTTCGGTCGGCGCGAGCATCGCCGCCTGCGCACCCGCCTCGACCGCGATTAGCATCGCCATCGCCGCCACCAGCGTCTTGCCTGAACCGACATCGCCCTGCAGCAGCCGCAGCATCGGCGCGGTCTGCGCGAGGTCGCCCTCGATCTCGCCGACCGTTCGCGATTGCGCGCCGGTCAGCGTGTAGGGCAGCTTCAGCAGGTCGCGCAGCCGACCGTCGCCCTGCAACGCCCGCCCCCGGCGCTTGCGGGTATCCGCGCGGACGATCGTCATCGCCAATTGGTTTGCGAACACCTCGTCATAGGCCAGCCGCTCCCGCGCCTTCGCATCCGATGGGTCGGCGTGGATGCGCTCCAGCGATTCGTGCCAGCCCGGCCATTCGCGTTTCGCCTTCAGGCCCGGCTCGATCCACTCGGGCAGGTCCGGCGCGCGCGACACCGCCTGCGTGGTCAACGCCGCCAGCCGCCGCGACGTGAGGCCTTCCGATAGCGGATAGATCGGCTCGCGCTCGCGCAGCTCCTCGTCCGGCTCGACAATGTCGGGGTGCACGATCTGCAATTCCTGGCCGTATTCGTCGAGCCGGCCCGAGATCCGCTTGGCCTCACCGATCGGCAGCAGCTTCTTCGCCCACCCGGAACTCCCGCCGAAGAAGACCAGGCTGACGTAATTGCCGAGCTCGTCGGTCGCCTGCACCCGCGTCGGACCGCGGCCCGCGCTGATCTTGTAGTCGCGCGGGGTCAGCGTGATCGTGATGATCCGCCCGGCATCGCTCGACATCAGCTCGGTGCGTGGCAGACGATCGACGTAGCCGGTCGGCAAATGGAAGGCGACATCGACGACGCGCGCGAGCCCGAGCCGGTCGAGCGGCTTGGCGAGCGCGGGCCCCACCCCCTTGAGGACGAGGGTTTCGGCGAACAGCGGATTGAGGATTTCGGGTCGCATGACTATCTGACCTCTATAGCCTAGCCGACGCCCGCCGCCAGCGGGTCGCCGGCTCTTCGTGTTTGGAGTTCGAAATGGACCACGAGACCCGCCTCAAGCGCCTGGGCTTTCGCAGCTCGCACCGCGGCACGCGCGAAGCCGATATGATGATCGGCGGCTTCTTCGCGACCTACGGCCGGACGTGGACTCCCGAACAGCTCGACTGGTTCGAGGCGCTCTTGGAGGAACAGGACGTCGACATCATGGGCTGGGCGATCGGCTCGATCGTGTGCCCGCCCGAGTGGGACGGGCCGATGATGCAGGCGATGCGCGACATCAATTACGTGACGGTCGTGAAGTAATCTTCTGCGCCCCTCCCTGGAAGGGAGGGGTCGGGTGTGGGTCGGCCGCTTGGCGGTCGTGACACGCGCCTCATACCAACCCACCCCCAGCCCCTCCCTTCCAGGGAGGGGGGAGTTCGAATGCCAGACCTCAAGACGATCCTCTCCGCGACCTCACCGCTGACGCTCTCCGGCGTGCCGTCCGGCTTCCAGCCGTCGCTACTTGCCGACCTCGCGCGGGCCGCGAAGACGCGCGCAGTGTTCATCGCGCCGGACGATGCGGCGATGCGCGCGGTCGCGTCGACCGCGGCGTATTTCGCACCCGATCTCGAAGTGCTGAGCTTCCCGGCCTGGGACTGCCTCCCCTACGACCGCGCCTCGCCGACGCTCCGCATCATGGCCGAGCGTGTCGCCGCACTGCAACGCCTGCAAGGCAAGCCCAAGGGGCCGCAGCTCCTGCTGACGACCGCCAACGCCGCGACGCAGCGCGTCCTCACGCCGTTCCGCATCCGCCAGCTCGTCGCGCGTCTCGCACCCGGCGAACGGACCGGCCGCGACAAGCTCGCCATGCTGCTCCAGGCGAACGGCTATGTCCGCACCGACACCGTCCACGACCAGGGCGAATACGCCGTGCGCGGCGGGATCGTCGATCTCTACCCGTCGGGCGAAGACCACGCGCTGCGCCTCGATTTCTTCGGCGACGAGATCGAGAGCGTCCGCACGTTCGACGCGGCGGACCAGCGTACCACCGGGCGGATCGACGGCTTCGTCCTGCTGCCGGCGTCCGAAGCATTGCTCGACGAGGACTCGATCAAACGCTTCCGGACCCGCTACCGCGACGCGTTCGGCGCGACCGCGACCGGCGATCCGATGTACCAGGCGATCTCCGAAGGCCGCCGCATCGCGGGCATGGAGCACTGGCTGCCGCTGTTCGAAGAGAAGATGGCGACGCTGTTCGACCATCTCGGCGCCGACGACGTCGTGGTGCGCGACAACGGCGTCGCCGCGGCGGTGGAGAGCCGGCTCGAATCGATCGCCGACTATTACGAGAACCGCAAACGCGCCGAGGCAGCCCAACCCGGCAGCTATCGCCCGCTCACCGCCAAAGCACTCTATCTCGATGCGCAGGAATGGTCCGGCGGGGTCGAGGCGTTCGCCGCACACATCACCTCGCCGTTCCACGAGCCGCCGAGCGATACCGTGCTGGACTTCGACGTCGACGGCCCGCGTGATTTCGGCCCCGAGCGCGCGGCACAAACGAACATCTACGAAGCCGTCGCGGATCACGTCGAGAAACTGCGCAAGCAGGGGCGGAAACCGATCCTCGCCAGCTACTCGATCGGTGCGCGCGAACGCCTGGGCACCCTGCTCGCCGACCACGGCTTGAAGGGGGGCAAGCACGCGGAGACTTGGCAGGAGGCGCTAGGCGTCGCCGACACCGCGCGCAGCTTCGGCGTCGCGCTGATCGTCCTGCCGCTCGATCACGGCTTCACTGCGCCGGGGATCGCCGTCCTCACCGAGCAGGACATGCTCGGCGACCGCCTGGTCCACCGCAAGAAGCGCAAGAAATCTGCCGACGCATTCCTCGCCGAACTCGCGACGCTGACGCCGGGCGATCTGGTCGTCCACACCGAGCACGGGATCGGCCGCTACGAGGGCCTGACCTCGATCCCGGTCGGCCAGAGCCCGCATGATTGCGTCGCGCTCAGCTATGCCGGCGGCGACAAGCTCTACGTGCCGGTCGAGAACATCGACGTCCTCTCGCGCTACGGCTCGTCCGAGGAAGGCGCGACGCTCGACCGTCTCGGCGGCGAAGGCTGGCAGCGCCGCAAGTCGAAGATGAAGGAGCGGATCCGCGAGATCGCCGGCGAACTCATCGCGACCGCCGCCGAACGCGCGCTGCATCCGGGCGACGTGCTCGAACCCGATGCGAGCGGCTACCCGAGCTTCGTCGACCGCTTCCCGTACGAGGAAACCGAGGACCAGGACCGCGCGATCGAGGACGTTCTCGGCGATCTGTCCGCGGGCAAACCGATGGACCGGCTGGTGGTTGGCGACGTCGGCTTCGGCAAGACCGAGGTCGCGTTGCGCGCCGCCTTCGTCGCGGCGATGGGCGGCAAGCAGGTCGCGATCGTCTGCCCGACGACATTGCTCGCGCGCCAGCACTACAACAACTTCGTCGCCCGCTTCGAAGGCTTCCCGATGAACATGGGCCGCCTGTCGCGACTCGTCACCGCGAGCGAGGCGAAGGCGACCAAGGAAGGGCTGGCGAACGGCACGATCGACGTCGTCATCGGCACGCATGCGCTGCTGGCGAAGAACATCGACTTCAAGCGGCTCGGGCTGGTGGTGGTCGACGAGGAGCAGCGGTTCGGCGTGACGCACAAGGAGCGGCTGAAGGCGCTGCGGGCGGACGTCCACATGCTGACGCTGACCGCGACGCCGATCCCGCGGACGCTGCAGATGGCGATGTCGGGCATCCGCGAGCTGTCGGTGATCCAGACCCCGCCGGTCGATCGCCTCGCCGTGCGGACGTACATAATGCCGTTCGATCCGGTCGTGCTGCGCGAGGCGTTGCTGCGCGAGCATTATCGCGGCGGGCAGAGCTTCGTCGTCACGCCGCGGGTCGCGGACCTGCCCGAGATCGAGGACTTCCTGCGCGAACAGGTGCCCGAGATCCGCTTCGTCGTCGCGCACGGCCAGATGTCGCCGACCGAGGTCGAGGAGCGCATGTCGGCGTTCTACGACAAGAAGTTCGAGGTGCTCGTCTCAACCACGATCATCGAGAGCGGGATCGACATCGCCTCCGCCAACACGATGATCGTCCACCGCGCCGACCGCTTCGGCCTAGCCCAGCTGTATCAGTTGCGCGGGCGCGTCGGCCGGTCGAAGACCCGCGCCTACGCGTATCTGGTGACCCCGCCTGAGCGACAGATGACGGTGACGGCCGAGAAGCGCCTCAAGGTGCTGTCCGATCTGGATTCGCTGGGGGCTGGCTTCCAACTGGCAAGCCACGATCTCGATATCCGCGGCGCTGGCAACATGCTCGGCGACGAGCAGACCGGGCATATCAAGGAGGTCGGCTTCGAACTCTACCAGGCGATGCTGGAGGAGGCGATCATGGACGCCAAGGCCGGCGGCATGACCTCGTCGCGGCCGCGCGATTTCTCGCCGCAGATCACGGTCGATGCGCCGATCCTTATTCCCGAGGATTACGTGCCCGATCTCGATCTGCGGATGGGGCTGTATCGCCGCCTCAACGATCTCGACGAGGGGCAGGAGATCGAGGCGTTCGCGGCCGAGATGATCGACCGCTTCGGGCCGCTGCCGGATGCGACCGAGAATTTGATCAAGGTCATCGAGATCAAGCTGAACGCGAAACGCGCGTGCGTATCGAAGATCGACGTCGGGCCGAAGGGCGTGCTGGTCTCGTTCCACGACGACAAGCCGCCGAACATCGACAAGCTGCTGGCGTATGTCGAGCGGCTGAACGGCGTCGCGCGATTGCGCCCGGACAGCAAGCTGGTGCTGCAGCGGGCGTGGGGCGATCCGAAGGCGCGTCTGCACGGCGCGCTGCAGTTGTCGAAGGGTTTGGCGAAGGCCGCTTCTTAAGCCCTCTCCCCTCCGGGGAGAGGGTTGGGTGAGGGGCGCCGCGAGCGTTACCCTCTACAACAGCCCCTCACCCCGGCCCTCTCCCCGAAGGGGAGAGGGAGCAGCGCAACGAAAAAGGCCGGACTACCACTGGGGTAGCCCGGCCTTTTTAGAATCTCGAAGTAGCGCTTACTTCGGCAACACGACGCTCGGTCCGATGCTGTCCACAACCTTCCGCGCATCGAACGCGCGGATGTTGTCGCGCGGGATCGGGCCCTTGCGCATCACGATCTCGGCAGTCGCCTCATAGCGATCGATCGTGCGGATATCGAAGTCGTTGCCCCATGGGCCACCACCGAAACCGCCATAGCCGCCGCCGAAACCACCGCCAAAGCCGCCATACGGGCTCCAGTTGCGCCAGCCAAAGCCGCGGCCGTAATAGCGCCACGACGGACCCCAATAGCCGCCGAAACCACCATAC
The DNA here is from genome assembly GCF_003053745.1 of Sphingomonas faeni. GTDB lineage: Bacteria > Pseudomonadota > Alphaproteobacteria > Sphingomonadales > Sphingomonadaceae > Sphingomonas > Sphingomonas faeni. The sequence goes on from NZ_QAYE01000010.1 coordinate 125,498, forward strand.
CCGAACCCGCCACCGATTCCCGGCGTCGAATAGGTCCGCGACTGGAGATTGGTGTCGCGGTCGGCCATCAGGTAATAATCATAGCCATTCTGCAACGTCAGTTCGGCGGCGCGGAAGAACAGGTAGCGCTCGACCGTATCACGCGACGTAACGCTGTTACCGGCGAAGCTGACGAGGAAGCGGCCCGGCTCTACCTGCCGGTCGCTATAGCCGGTGCGGCTGAACCCCTGGCCCGTCGCCGGCCGATAGGTGGTCTCGGTCGCGCAACCGGCCAGCAATAGAGCGCCCGTTGCGAGCGCTGCCAATGCGACCTTGCGACCAGGTTTCATGAACATGGTATGTCTCCGTTCGCGGCGAGTGCGGCGAAACGCCTCTTATTAGCCGTCAGTGGTGGAACGGTTGATGAACGGGTTCGCTCCAATACGCCACCTTACTGACTCATTTTTCACGTTTCGTCTAAACGCCGATCAAGTGCAGCGCCAATGTCCGGCGGTGCGGGCGGCGGCGATGCTCGAAGAGGTAGATGCCCTGCCATGTGCCAAGTGCGAGTCGGCCGTCGATCAGCGGGATCGAGAGCTGGACTTGCGTAAGCGCAGTGCGGAGGTGGGCCGGCATGTCGTCCGGGCCTTCGTCGTCGTGGAGATACTCGCGCGATTCGGGGGCTATGCGCGCGAAATAGGCTTCGAGGTCGGTTCGCACCTCGGGGGCCGCGTTTTCCTGGATCAGGAGGGACGCGGACGTATGCCGGCAGAATACCGTCAACAGGCCCTCCGATATGCGTTTGTCGCGGGTCCAGCGGGCGATCTGGTCGGTAACGTCGACGAGGCCTTGGCGGGTAGTGTCGATGGTTAGGATCGTGGTGGCTTGGCGCATGGTGTCCTAACGATCGGTCGGGAGGGTTGCTCCACTGTTCCCGCGAAGGCGGGGGTCCAGGAGTCCCAAAGACCATCGCCGGTAGCCTGTTCGCGGGAGAACGGAGCGGCGGCATTATATCGCATCACCCCGGCGGGATATTTCACCACCCCGGCGAAGGCCGGGGCCTAATTGGGGGACGTCCCTAACGACGGATGCGCTTCGTTACTTCGACCTCACCAATTGGGCCCCGGCCTTCGCCGGGGTGGTAGGAGGTGGGGAGGTCGAAGCGTCAGGTCACTCAGGCTTCCTCAAACAGCCCCGTGGCACTGCTTGTACTTCCGCCCCGACCCGCACGGGCAAGGCGCATTGCGGCTCACCACACCCTCCCAATTCGCCGGATCCTCGCCGATATCGGCCTCCTGCGGCTGAGGGATCTGCAACGGCGGCATCGTCGACGTGATGTGACCGCGCGTGCCGCCATCGAAGTCGTTCGAATCGTCCTCACCCGTGAACGGGTCGAAATGCGTTGTGATGAAGTCCGGTAACTCCGGCAGCCCGACCGGCGCCTGCATCTGGAACTGCGCATGCGCGATCGTCTTGGTCACGTCCTCGCGGATCGTCTCGAGCATCCGCTGGAACAGCGAGAACGCCTCCTGCTTATACTCGTTGATCGGCGTCTTCTGCGCATAAGCCCGCAGATGGACGACCTGACGTAGCGCGTCGAGCGTCGCGAGATGCTCCTTCCAGTGATGGTCGAGATTCTGCAACAGGATCGACTTCTCGACCGACGTCCACGTCTCCGCATCCAGATCGGCCGACTTCTGCGCGATCGCCTCGTCCGCCATCGCGCGAATCCGCTCTTCCAGAACCTCGGGATCAACCGACTCCTCCAGCAGCCATGCATCGATCTGCGGCTCGAGGTTCATCACCTCGGCGAGCCGCGTCTTCATGCCCGCGACGTCCCACTGCTCAGGATACGAGTTGGGCGGGCACGCATCGCCGACGATCACGTTGACCGTCTCCGCGCGCATGTCGGTCACCACGTCGCCGACCGTATCGGCATCCATGATGTCCGCGCGCTGCTCGTAGATCACCTTGCGCTGCTCGTTCATCACGTCGTCATATTCGACGACCTGCTTGCGGATGTCGTAGTTGCGCGCCTCGACCTTCTTCTGCGCGGTCTCGATCGCCTTGCTCAGCCACTTGCTGCCAATCGCCTCGCCGTCCTCGATATTGTTGCGCATCATCTTGGCGAACAGCGTGTCCGGCCCGAAGATGCGGAGCAGATCGTCGTCGAGGCTGAGATAGAAGCGCGACAGGCCCGGATCACCCTGACGACCCGAACGCCCGCGCAGCTGGTTGTCGATACGCCGGCTCTCATGCCGCTCGGTGCCGAGAACGAACAGGCCGCCCGCGGCGAGCACTGCCTGCTTCTCCGCCTCGATCTCGATCGTGATCCGCGCCGCCGCCTCGTCATACTCGGGCGTGCCCTCGACCAGCTCCGGATGCTCGTCGAGCATGCGGAATTCGAGGTTGCCGCCGAGTTTGATGTCGGTGCCGCGGCCCGCCATGTTGGTCGCGATCGTCACCGCGGACTTGCGTCCGGCCTGCGCGACGATGTGCGCCTCCATCTCGTGGAAGCGCGCGTTGAGCACCTTGTGGTCAACGTTCTCGCCGACCAGGAACTCGCTCAGCATCTCGGACTTCTCGATCGACACGGTGCCGACCAGCACCGGCTGGCCCAGGTCCGCGTGATGCTTGATCTTCTTGGCGATCGCCGCGAACTTGTCCTTGGTGTCCTTGTAGAACTCGTCTTCCTCGTCGACGCGCTTGACCTCGACGTTGGTCGGGATGCTGACGACGTTGATCTTGTAGATGTCGTAGAACTCGGCCGCCTCGGTCGCCGCGGTGCCGGTCATGCCGCCGATCTTGGGGTACATGCGGAAGTAGTTCTGGAAGGTGATCGAGGCCATCGTCTGGTTCTCGGGCTCGATCTGGACGCCCTCCTTCGCCTCGACCGCCTGGTGCAGGCCGTCCGACCAGCGCCGGCCGTCCATCATGCGACCGGTGAACTCGTCGATGATGATGACCTTGCCGTCCTTGACGATGTAGTCGATGTCCGACTTGAACATCACGATCGCACGCAACGCCTGGTTGAGATGATGCACGACCTGCGTGTTCTCGAAGTCGTAAAGGTTCTGCCCCTCGAGCAGCCCCGCCGCCTCGAGCATCCGCTCGACCTTCTCGGTGCCGTCCTCGGTGAGGATGATGGTCTTCTGCTTCTCGTCCTTGTCGTAGTCGGCGGGATCGAGCTGCTTCACGACCGCGTCGACCTGCATGTACAGCTCGGACTTGTCGTCGGTCGGGCCGGAGATGATCAGCGGCGTGCGTGCCTCGTCGATCAGCACCGAGTCTACCTCGTCGACCACCGCGAAGTTGAACGCGCGCTGCGTCATCGCGCTGCGCTCGTACTTCATGTTGTCGCGGAGATAGTCGAAACCGAACTCGTTGTTCGTGCCGTAGGTGATGTCGGCTGCGTACGCGGCGCGGCGTTCCTCGTCCGACAGGTTCGGGATGATGACGCCGATCGTCATGCCGAGGAAAGTGTAGACCTGCCCCATCCACTCCGCGTCGCGCGCCGCAAGGTAGTCGTTGACGGTGACGACGTGGACGCCATCACCAGGAAGCGCGTTGAGGTAGGTCGCGAGCGTCGCGACGAGCGTCTTGCCCTCGCCGGTCCGCATCTCGGCGATCTCGCCGCGGTGGAGGACGATGCCGCCGACCATCTGCACGTCGTAATGGCGCTGGCCGAGCACGCGGTGCGCCGCTTCACGGACGGTGGCGAACGCCTCGGGGAGCAGGTCGTCGAGCTTCTCGCCCTCTGCAAGCCGCGCGCGGAACTTGACGGTCTGCGCGGAGAGCTCCTCGTCCGACATCGCCTGGAGCGACGGCTCGAACGAGGCGATCTTGGCGAGGATTGGGTTGAGCGACTTGACGTAGCGGTCGTTGGACGAACCGAACAAGGATTTGGCGAGGCCACCGAACATGGGCTGATTTCCTGAATTTGAGACGCGGCGGCACGCGGGGGCGCACGCGGAAGCGGATCGCTCGGATCCAAAGGTTACGATAAGGTCACACCAAGACGCTATTCGCGGCGGCGCTCTGCCCATAGCGGAAGCGAGACGACTGCAATCGTGCGCAAGGTGTAAGCGACGGCAACCTGAAGCAGCGCGGGAAGACCAGATACGGGCCTTATCAAGACTTTGGCCGGCGTTGCTGCTATCGACTGCGAGCAGACGTTGCCTTGCACCACTGCCTGGGCGGACTGCCCACGCATACCAGGCACCGCACCGGTCAGTGCGGAGAGCAGGGCAGAGAGGAGTAGCAGCAGGTTCATGCGGGACCGGCTTTATGCGAACACGTCGTCAAGGTCCATCCGTCGTCCGGTGATCATTTCCCGACGGGCCGCCCGATCAGCCGATAGCCCATCTGCATCCGGTCCTGCACCTTGATCGGCGCACCCTGATGCGCGACAAACCGCTCCGCGCTGGCGCACGGGTCGGCGGACTTCGCATCCTCCTCGTCCATCGTCTCAACAACCATAGTCGAGACCGGCGTGCAACCGGTACGCGTGCCATCGGGCTGGACGACGAACTCGCTGCCAACGTCCTGAATGAGCGTGATTCCGGCAGGCATCAGACCAGACAAGGGTGCGGCCTGTCCGATCGTCCGGTCGATCAGCGCCAGGACCTCGATGTCGCCCGGTGGCGAGGTCTCGGGGTTGCCGCCGAACATCGCGGCCATGGATTCACGAAACCCTGCGCACATGGTCATTGCTTCGACTGCAACATTGCCGAGCATGTCGCGAAGCTCACAGCGTTTGATCACGGCTTTGTTGGACAGCAACAGGGTCAACTGCTGCCCCACGCTGTTCAAGGGGCTGGGTGGCGGTTCGGGCAATATCCAACGGGTCTTCAAGGTGTATGATCCCGCAACCGCCTTGCCCTCGGCATCATATGCGGGCGAAAACGCCGTCTTGTGCTCGGTCATGATCCTGCACGTCGCAGCATCGAGCGACGTCGAATCGGAGGACGTGACGATCCGGCATGCCGTTACCGCGCCCAGCGAATCGATCGTCAACGCCGCGACCACCAGCCCGTCTTCGCCAAGGGTAATCGCCAACGGCGGATACGCGTCGGACCCAAACAACGTCGCCAGTTCGATCTGAGGTTTCGGCGCGACAGGCTCGGGCGCAGCTTCGACTGGTACACTCGCGAATAACGCCAGTCCCGTGACAACCCCGTATATCCTCATGGACGAATCCCCCGAAATGATCCGGCGCGCAACCAAGCCGTTGCAGCCGCCGGGCACAAGCGGCAAATGGCAGGCATGACCGAGTCCACATCTCCCCTCGCCCTGCCCTTCCCCGCCATGCCGGCGATCGACGGAGTCGCGCTGCATGTCGCGCGCGCGCAGTACAAGGCGTGGGATCGGTGCGACCTGACGTTCGTGACGCTCGATCCGGGAACGGTGGTTGCGGGCGTGCTGACGACGAGCAAATGCCCCTCGCCCGAGGTGGAGTGGTGCCGCGCGGCGCTGACGCTTGGTCAGGCGCGCGCGCTGGTGGTAAATGCGGGAAATTCCAATGCCTTCACCGGTTCGCGTGGGCGGGCGGCGGTCGAGGCGATCGCGGCGCGGACGGCGGCGCATCTCGGATGCCAACCTTCGGACGTGTTCGTGTCCTCAACGGGCGTGATCGGGGTGCCGTTGCCGATCGACAAGGCGGAAGCCGGGCTCGATGCTGCGTTTGCGGCCGCACCGTGCGGCTGGGAGGATGCCGCAGCGACGATCATGACGACCGACACCTTCACCAAGGGCGCAGTGACGACGGCAGTGATTGGCGATCGCACCGTTAGCCTCGTCGGCATCATCAAGGGTTCGGGGATGATCGCGCCGGATATGGCGACGATGCTCGGCTTTATCTTCACCGACGCCGCGGTCGAGCCGGAGTTCCTGCAGGCCGCGCTTTCGAAGGCGAACGCGCCGAGCTTCTCGTGCATCACAGTCGACAGCGATACGTCGACCAGTGACACGGTGCTGGCGTTCGCGACCGGCAAGGCTGGCAACGCGGTGCTGGCGGATGACGACAGTGTCGGCGCAGATGCTTTTCGCGCTGCTTTGGCAGACCTGTGCCACCAACTCGCAATGCTCGTCGTCCGCGATGGCGAGGGCGCGCAGAAGCTGATCGAGATTCAGGTGACCGGTGCGGAGAGCGATCGCAGCGCGCACCGCATCGCAATGAGCATTGCCAACTCGCCGCTGGTAAAGACCGCGATTGCCGGCGAGGACGCGAACTGGGGGCGCGTCGTGATGGCGGTCGGCAAAGCCGGCGAAACAGCCGATCGCGACACGCTGTCGATCCGGTTCGGGAATACGCAGGTTGCCGAGGGCGGCTTGGCGCTGAGCGGCTACGACGAGGCGCCGGTCGCTGCGCACCTCAAGGGTCAGGAAATCGAAATCGGCGTCGATCTGGCGCTTGGCGACGGCCGCGCCACGGTGTGGACCTGCGACCTCACGCACGGCTACATCTCGATCAACGCCGACTATCGGAGCTGATACCCCTGATCCCGTCACCCCAGCTTTCGCCGGGATGACGGAGGGAGTTTAGCTTAAGCGAGCTCGCCTTCGAGCCACGCCTTCAACCGGCCCTTGGGCTCGGCGCCGACCTTGGTCGCTGCCGGGGCGCCGCCCTTGAACAGGATCATCGTCGGGATACCGCGGACGCCGTACTTGCCCGGCGCGTCGGGGTTCTCGTCGATGTTGAGCTTGGCAATCGTGACCTTCTCGCCGAGCTCTTCCGAGATTTCCTCGAGCGACGGCCCGATCATCTTGCACGGGCCGCACCATTCCGCCCAGAAATCGACGAGCACGGGGCCGTCGGCGTTCAGTACGTCCGCATCGAAGCTGGCATCGGTGATCTGCTTGGTCGCCATCGTGAATTCTCCTTGGTTGAGTCGTATCTAGGGTCGCTCGCGTGTGCGCTCAACCACCGGGGCGCTAGCTTTGCTCCGTGGGCCGATAGTGCGGCTTGTTCGCGGCCAGCGTCTCGTCGTTCAGCACGATCAACCGCGGTCCGGCCGTGTACAGCAAGGCGGCCTCGACCGACCGCTCCGGGAAGATCACGCTCAAGGCTTCGGCATAGGCCGCCATCTGCTTCAGGTGATATTCCGGCACGTCGTCGAGCCCGCGCGGTGCGCGACGGCCGGTCTTGAAGTCGACGACGCGGATGCGCTCGGGCTCGATCAGCAGGCGATCGACCGTCCCCGACACGACCATGCCGTTCGCGAGGGTCGCGGCGATCGGTGCCTCGGCCAACGTATCCGCGCTGAAAAGCTCGGCAAAGCGCGCATCGTCTAGCACTGCTACCACGCTCTGCACGATTTCGGACCGTGCTGCGGCATCGTCGACGCCACCTGCTTTCGCCAGCCAGCGATCGGCTGCCGTCGCGCGATCGGTGGCGGCAACCGCCGGCAGCCGCTCGAACAACGCATGAATCAACCGGCCTCGCTCTGCTGCGACGCGCATCGCTGGCGTCGGCGGTGGATCGGACACCGCGTCATCGCCGAGCGCAGACGGTGACAGCGGACGAGGCGGACGCGCTTCTTGCGGTGCGGGTTCATGCGCCCAGGCCGGCAGCTGGGCGTTAGCCGCGATCTCGACCGAAGCCGAAGCCTTGGCGATCACCGCAGGCTGGGGCTCGACCCCGGCGAACGTCCGCGCGCCCTCACCCCCCGGCACCTCGAGCGCCGTCAGTGCGCGATCGGACGCGGCGTACCAGCTGTTCTCTGGCGGCACCCCCTTCGCGCGAGGCCCGAGCGCACCGGCGATTACCAGCCGCTCTTCGGCTCGCGTCGCGGCGACGTAGAACAGTCGCCAATGCTCCTCCAGTTCGCGCTGCTCGGCCCCCGACACGACCGCATCCAGCGGCCCGCCACGCTCGCTCGATCGCGGCCGGAATACCGGGATCGGCGCAGCCCCAGGCTCGGGCGCCCATTTCAGGATCGAGCGCGGCGCCGCCGATGGATCTGCGGTCGCATCCGCCAGAATCACCAGCGGCGCCTGCAACCCCTTCGCGCCGTGTGCGGTCATCACCCGCACCGCATCGAGCGGCGCTGACGGATCGCGGACGATCTCGACGTCGCCGCGGTCGAACCAGTCGAGGAAACGCTGCAACGACGGTGTCGTCGTGCTCTCGAACGTCAGCGCGGCGTTGAGCAGTTCCTCGATCGGATCGCGTGCCTCGGTCCCCAGCCGCCGGATCAGTTTGCGGCGACCGTCGAGAGGGCCCGAAAGCAGTTCCTCCAGGAACTGGTACGGCGTGGCAATGTCGGCGCGTGCGAGCATCGCCAGCAAGGGCGCGAGCCGCGTCGCGGGTTGCGTGCGTTGCAGGTGGCGCCAGAGCGGCCCGGCCTCGCGCGGGGCCGCCGCCATCAATTCGTCCTGCGTCCAGCCGATCAGCGGCGACACGAGCAGCGCCGCGACGGACAGGTCGTCCTCGGGCTGCAACACGAAGCGGATCGTCGCGAGCAGATCCTGCACCGCGAGCGGCGCGTTCAGTCGCAAGCGATCGACGCCCGCCACCGGCACGCCCTCGGCATAGAGCCGCGCGACGATCAGCGAGGCGAGATCGCCGCGACGCTTGACGAGGATCATAACATCCTCGGGCCGCAACCGCCGCCCCTTGCTCTCCAGCATCAGGCCCGTATCGGGCGCGAGCCACCCCTTCACCGCACGCGCGATATCGCTGGCGAGTTTGCGCACCGCGTCGTCGACCCAGCCTTCTTCGTCGTCCTCGCTACCGCCCGCCGATACTGGCGGCCATAAGGTCACGGTGCCAGGCCCAGCCACCTCGCTGGCGTGCTGTTCGACTTCGCCCGCGATCCCGAGCCCCGGCTCGCCGATCGCGTCGATCGCCGCATCGACGAACTCCAGCACGGTGCGCGTCGACCGGAACGAGTGGCGGAGCGACAGTCGCGCCAAGGGAAGCCCACGTTCCTCCTCGGGCCAGTCGTCGTCGCCCTCGGCCTCGCTCGCACGGCCGCCGAAATACTGCTCGGCGGCCTGGAAGTTGAGCGGATCGGTGCCCTGGAACCCGAAGATCGCCTGCTTGTAATCACCGACCGTAAACAGCGTCCGCGTCGACGGCGCATAGATGCCGCGGCCGACGAAGAACTCGTCCGCCAGCGCGCGGACGATCCGCCACTGGTGCCCGTTGGTGTCCTGCGCCTCGTCGATGAGCAGGTGCTCGGTCGCCTGGTCGAGCTTGTAGCGGACCCATTCGCCGATCCCCGGCTGGTCGAGCAGCGCCACCGTCGTCGCGATCAGATCGTCGAAATCGACCGCCCCTGCGCGTCGCTTGGCCAACGCGTATCCCCGCGCGTAATCGCGCCCGACCTCCAGCCCGTCGGCGAGCAGGTCGCAATAGGTCGCGCGCTGAACCATCGACAGCACGTCGGTGCACGCCTCGCCCAGATCGCGCGCGAGGACTTCGTAGTCAGGCTCGGCATCGATCAGTTTCTTCGAGGCCTTGCGCTGCGTGCCCGTGCCGGTCAGCACGACGCTGGCGAGCTCGTCCAACGTCGCCGCGCGATCCTCGGAGTCGAGCCAGCGCTGCACGGTCGCCGCTGCGGCCTCCCCGGTGGCGGTGCCCCACGCGCGGTTCGCCGCGGCAATGCGCGCGATTGCGTCGAGGTCTAGTGCGTCGCACCATTCCGCGATTGCTTCGTCGATATCGCCTGACGGCAATCCGAGTTCGCGGCGGAGCCACGGCTGGATCCCGACCGGCAGCGCCTCCAGCGCCGGCAACGCACGCGCGCAGGCGAGCAGGAACGCCTCCGCCCCGCCCTCGCCCATCCGCAGCGACAGGCGTCCGACGATCTCGACCGGGCGTTCACGGCCTTCGCGCTCGGCGTCTGACAGCATCGACGCCAGAGCTTCTCGCGCGAGCCCTGCCTCTTCGCGCGCCTCCAACGGGCGGAAGCCTGGCGTCAGGCCGGCCTCGACGGGGAACGCGGCCAGCAATCCCTGGCAAAAGCCGTGGATGGTCTGGATGCGGAGGCCTCCGCCCGGAGCATCGAGCACCTTGGCGAACAGGGTGCGCGCGCGGTCCTGCAAGGCCTGTACCGGGCTCTCGCCGAGCGCGATCAGGTCCGCGGCGAGTGCTGGCGCGGGCATTCGCACCCATGCGGCGAGCCGGCCGTTGATGCGCTGCGCCATCTCGGCCGCGCCTGCCTTGGTAAAGGTCAGGCACAGGATCGCGCCGGGATCGACACCCCGCAACAGCAGCCGGAACACGCGGGCGGCCAGCACTTGCGTCTTGCCCGTGCCCGCCGACGCGGACAGCCAGACGTGCGAGGCCGGGTTGCTCGCGTCGGCCTGCGCGCCCCTTAGCCGGGGCAGCGTGGCGAGCGCATCACCGCTCACGGCCATACCATTCGTCGCGTCGCATCAGCTGGTCATACTCGGCATAGGGGGCGTATTCGGGGACGAGTTTCGCGGTGAAAGCGGCGCTGCCGATGAGCCATTCGCCGACGACTTCGGTGAAGTTGTGCGCGGCGATTGCCGTGAATTCGGCGGTCGGAATCTTGTCGCGCTTGCCCTCGGGATCGACCGGGCTCTCGATATAGCCGAACGCGTCGCGCTTCTTGCCGAGCGACCAATATTCGAACGCGCCCGCCGTGCCGGAGACGTCTGGGAACCCGCCGCGCTCGGCGATCAGGCCGAGCAGGCCGAGCTGGAGGCTGTAGCCGGCGCGGACTGCGGTCGGCGAAGGCGGCTTGCCGGTCTTGTAGTCGATCACGGCTAGGCGCCCGTCGGGCAGCTTGTCGATGCGGTCGTAGCGGCCCGACAAGGTCACGCCGGCGATCTCGATCTTGCCCTTGCCCTCGGCGCTGGCAACCGTCCGGCCGTCCTCGCCCTGCGCGACTATGGCGCCGGCGATCCAGTCGATCGCCTCCAGCAGCCGCGGTTGCCAGAGCGCGCGCATCATCGGATGGGTGCGCTCGTCGTCGAGCATCGCCTTTGCGCGCTGTCGCAGCGTGTCGACGGTGCAGTTGTCCTGCTTCCACCATTGCTCGAGGATGTCGTGCACCGCGGTCCCGCGCCAAGCCGCACTGGGATCGGCATCGACCGGATCGAGCGGCATCAGCCCGAGCACGCGGCGGGCGTAGAAGGCGTAGGGGTCGGCCTTGAGGCGATCGACCTCGGTGACGGAGATGGCCTTCGGACGTAGCAGCGCGGACGGCGAAGGCGCGGGACGGTCGGCGGGGAGATGCTCGCCCGGATCGTCTAGCGCCCGGGTCCAGCCTTCCAGTGCTGAAGCCCGCTCGAACCGATCGCCTGCAAGCGCCTGCAACCGAAGCCAAAGGCGCGAGGCTAAAGCGGGTGACTTCGCATCTCGCCGCGCTCGGGTGACGACCGCCCGCGGTGCGCCCAAAGCTTGCGCAAAATCATGCGCCGCGGTGCCGACACGCCGCTCCAACCCCGGCAACCCAAGCTCCATGCGGATGCGTGGCGCGAGCCAAGGGTCAGGCGCAGGCCGCCCCGGCCACACGCCTTCGTTCAGCCCGCCGAGCACCATGACGTCGGCCGTCTGCAACCGCGCCTCGATCAGGCCATAGATCGCGAGCCGCGGGTGGCCGCCCGGTGCCGGCCGGACCGCGACCTCGTCGAGCAGCGTTCGCAACAACTGCGGCAGTTCCCGCGGATCGATCCGCGGCGGTCCGGCAGATGCTTCGGCTTCCAGATCCGCCAGGAACTCGGCTGCGGCACGTCCTGCGAGGCCCGACCAAAGATTGTCGCCGCACAAGGTCTGCGCAGTCTCACGCAGGCAAGCGAGCACCGACGCCAAAGGCTGCGGCCCCTGATCGAACGCGTTCGCCAGCGGCGTCAGCAGCGGCTGGACATCGGCCCACCATGTCGCCGCCGTGCCCTTGCGCTCTTCCAGATGCCCCGCAATCCCGTCGAGCCCCGCCGCCGGCCTTGGCCCGCGCAACCGCCGGTCGAGCGCGCGCGCACCGTCCAGCCATTCAAGGCGTATGGAGCGTTCGGAGGGCTTTTCGCTCGCACGGACAAGCGGGTGCTTCAGCAACGCCAGCAATGCGAGCGGCGAGAAGCGCTGCGCGGCCGCTTCGGCCAGCGCGAGCAGCAACGTCCCCGGCGGCAGGATCGACAAGGGCCGCCCCGCGCTGTCGTCGATGCCGATGCCCCAGCGTCCGAGATGCGCCGCCACTCGCCGCGCCAGAGCGCGATCCGGCGTGACGAGCGCGGCGGTCCGCTCCGGCACCTCCAACGCCTCGCGCAGGACGAGCGCGATCGCCTGCGCTTCCTCGGCCGGGGTTGCGAGTTCGGCGGCGGTGACGCCCTTCAAGCGGCGATCCTCCGCCGCGATCTGCGTCCACTTGCCGGTGAAGTCCGCGGGCGCCAGCGCGTTGGCGATCGCTCGGCCACGCGCGGGGTCGGCATCGTGCCCGCCGCCCTCGCGCCAAGTCTGCACCTCGCCTCGGGCGACGCCCATGCGCAGGAGCATCAGCTTGGCATCGAACTGCGGATGCGTCTCGATCGATCGCCGCGTGAGCCCGGTCACCGGGTGCGGATCATGCGGGCCGAGTGCGTCCCATTCCTCGTCGGGCAACGCGAGGTCGAGGCCCGCGAACACCACCATGCCCTGCGGCATGTCGGCGATGCAGCGGAGCAGACGCGCGACCGCTGGCGCGGAATCGGTCACGCCCGCCGCGCAGACGATCCCGGCAGGCGGCGCGTTCCGCCAGCGCTGGGCCAGCCGGTCGAGCAACGCCGAGCGCCGCGTCGCCGCATCGATCCGCTCCAGCCGCGCGAGTTCGCCCGGCCAGCGTTGCAGGACGATCTCGAACGTCGCGAGCGCGCGCCGCCAATGTTCGGTCAGTTCGGGTCCAAGCTCGATATCACGCAACTTGGTCGGCGGCACTTCCTCGACCAGCAACTGATCGAGCGTTCGCGCGAGTTCACCCGCGAGCCGCACCGCTTCCGCCGCATCGACCGGATGCCCTTCGCGCGCACGCTCTTCCGACACCAGCCGCGCGAGGATCATGCGCCGCTGATAGGGCGGTACCGCGGGCAGCGGCGGATCGATATCGTCGGCCGGGTCGAGCGCAGCACCGACTGCCTCGCCCATCTCCGGATCGCCCAGCGCCACCAGCCGCGGCAGCACAAGCCCGCCGCCACTCGCGCGCACGAACGCCTCGGTAACCGCCTTCACCGCGCGGTTGTTCGGCAATACGACCAGCGCGCGGGCGAGCGCCAGCGGATCGCGCCCCGCCCGCCGCGTCAGCCCGGCGACCAGCGCGTCCGCAAACGCGCGGTGCGCTGGGATCGTGTAGAGCGTCGGGCGATCCGCCGTGGCGACGTCAGCCATCCGCTAGGATCGCCTCGGTCTTCGGGATCGCGGCGGGCGTGCCGACGTCGAACCACAGGCCCTGGTGGACCTGACCATAGGCGCGCCCGGCGGCGATCGCGCGGTCCCAGAAGATGTTGGTCGAGAACGGTCCCTCCGGCCAGTCGGCGATCAATCGCGGGTGGAGAATCTGGATGCCGGTATAGGCGAAGGGCGCGACGCGGCCGGGCTTGCGGCGGCCGGCGATCCGCCCGTCGCTGCCGAGATAGAAATCGCCCATGCCGCCGTGATTGTTCGCGCGCGCGAGCGGCACCATCAGCAGCAGCGCGTCCATCTTCGCGTCGTCCCAGCGCGACGCGAGCAGCCTGATCGCGTCGACCGGCCCGTCGATCCAGAGGTTGTCGCTATTGACGACCAGCACCGGCGCGTCACCGAGCAGATGCCGCGCCTGGACGAGCCCGCCGCCTGTCTCCATCAGCATTTTCCGCTCGTCGGAGATCACGACGTCGATCCCGTCGAACCGATCGGTGACGTGCGCCTCCAGCGTGTCCGCGAGATAGTGCACGTTGACGACCGCGCGCTTGATCCCTGCCGCCTGCAAGCGTTCGAAGACGTGATCGATCAGCGGTTTCCCTGCGACCTGCACCAGGGGCTTGGGTCGCGTCGCGGTCAGCGGGCGCATCCGCTTGCCCAGTCCCGCCGCCATCACCATCGCCGTCTCGGGCACGATCCCGCGCGGGACAGGCCGGATCGTCTGCTGTCGGGTCACGCGCTCAAGGCCAGCGGATTGCCACGCAACTCTGACGGCACATTCGCGGCGAACCATGCCGCGACCGGCGCCATGACCGGCTGGGCCAGATCGCGCTCCAGATACGTCCAGACGCGCGGGCACATCGTCGCGTAATGCGGCTTGCCGTCGCGCTTCCACAACCGCGTAAAGATGCCGAGGATCTTGGCATTCCGCTGCGCGCCGAGCACGTAATACGCGTTCATGAAGTCTTCTCCCGCGTCCGCCGCCGCGCGATATCGCGCCAGCATCGCCGCCTCGACCGCCGGATCGACCGTCCGCCGCGCATCCTGCAACAGCGACACCAGATCATAGGCCGGATGCCCCGCGAGCGCGTCCTGGAAATCGAGCAGTCCGAGCGAGCGCTCCGGCCCGACGAGCATCAGGTTTTCGGCGTGATAATCGCGCAAAACCGTGACCGGCGTCTCGGCAATGGCATGATCGAACACCGACTCCCAAGCCGCGTCCCAGCCAGCGAGATCCGCCTCGATACCGACCGCCGGGCAGTACCATTCGACAAATAGCCCCGCCTCGCGCTTCAGCACGGCGCGATCATAGGGGGGGACCGGTCCAGCCGGTTCGGCGCGCAGCCGCACCAACAAGTCGATCGCGGGCGCATACAGCGAAAGTTCCTCCTCCGGTGAAGCATCGACCGCCTCGCGCAGCCGATCGTCGCCAAAATCCTCAATCAGCACGAGCCCCTGATCGAGGTCGCATGCCAGAATAGCGGGAGCTGCGAAGTCACGTTCGACGAGCCACTCGGCGATCGCGATGAACGGGCGGGGATCTTCGTGTGGCGGTGGCGCGTCCATGAGAATCGCTTGCCGCCCTGCTTCAATCGCGCGGAAATAGCGGCGGAACGAGGCGTCACCGGCGACCGGGAGGATCTGCGCGCCTCCCCAGCCATGAGCGTCGAGAAAAGCGGCGGCGCCGGGCGGCGGGGTCATGTCGGCCATCGCGATCTCCAAGCTTCCGGCACGCCGATAGTCAAGCTGCGCGTGCCGTCCGGCTCGATCGTCAGGCTGAGCCGAAGCGCATCCGGCCAGTATTCGGGACCAGCGCGCTCGGGCCATTCGACAAGCAGCAGCGAATCGTATCGCGCATCGTCGAGCGCCAGTTCTTCAATTTCTGTCGGGTCGTCGATGCGGTAGAGATCGACGTGGAGGACGGGGAAGCGCACCTCGGGCGGCTCGTAGGGCTGGACGATCGCGAAGCTGGGCGATGGCGCTTCGCCGGCTAGGCCAAGTGCGGCGAGGAGTCCGCGGGCGACACTGGTCTTGCCCGCGCCGAGCGTGCCCACAAGCGTGATCACGTCGCCCGGGCGAACGCGCGTGGCGAGCAAAGCTCCGAACGCTTCGGTCGCTTGCGGGTCGAGTAGATGGATCACGCGCACGAGCCCTCTCCCCCTCGGGGAGAGGGTTGGGTGAGGGGCTGTTCCAGGTGTCGCACTACTTGGCTGCCCCTCACCCCGACCCTCTCCCCGGAGGGGAGAGGGAGCAGAAGGTCGGCGCTCATCGGCGTGGTAGCTCGACGGTGATCAGCGTGCCCGCGCCCGGTTCCGAGACCAGTTCGATCGTGCCGCCGTGCGCCTCGACGAACTGTTTCGCCAACGGCAGTCCGAGCCCCAAAGCCCGATCCCCCATCGGTTTCGACTCCGCGAACCGGTCGAACGCATGCGCCACCGCCTCCGCATCCATCCCGACGCCATCGTCCGACACCACGATCCGCGCGGTCGTAGCGTTTCCGTCGGTATGCAACAGCACGCGCCCACCATCCGGCGTCGCCGCGACCGCATGCCGCAGCAGATGCTCGACGACCTCCTTCAACCGCTTCGGATTGCCGTTCACGCGGCCAGTCGACCGCGCGACCTCGATCGCGAAATCGAGTTTGCGTCGCTTGGCCGATGGCAGGATCGTCTCCGCCGCCGCGCGCACGGTCGCCGCAAGGTCCACGTCGCTGCGGTCGGTTTCCGCCCGGTCACTCTCCGCACGCGTCAGGTCGAGCACGTCATCGACCAGCAAGCCCAGCCGCTCGACGGACTCGAGGATCGCCCCGACATAGCCCTCGGCCTGCGGCGTCATCGCGCCGGCGTAGCCGCCATGCAGCATCTCCGCGAACCCGCTGATCGAGGTCAGCGGCGTACGCAATTCGTAGCTCATGTTCGCGACGAACGCGGTCTTCACCTTGTCGGTCGCCTCGAGCGCATCGGCACGGTCTCGCAAAGCCTGCTCCGCGCGCCGGCTGTCGGTGATGTCGAGCATCGTGAACAGCGCATTCCCATCCGGCAGCGGCACGCCGGCAAACTCGAAATGCCGCCCGTCCGCGAACGCCACGCGACCGCCGCGCTGCTGGCGCCCGACCGTCGCCGACCGGACGAGGTCGGGGATCAACGCGGACCGCCCCGGGGTCGCGAGCTTGGCGCCAGCCGCCTCGGCAAACGCATCGACGCGGGGATGCGAGGCGAGGAACTCCTCCTCCAGGCCCCACAACGCGCGGAAGCGGTTGTTCCAGAGCTGCAACCGACCATCCGCCGCGAACACGCCGAGCGCCTCGAACAGATTGTCGAACGTCGCGGTCCGCACCCGCAGCAGCGTGTCACGCGCGCTGGCGAGTTGGACCTGCTCGGTGCGATCCTCGAAGATCAGCAACAGGCCGCCATCGGGAAGCGGCTGCGCGACCACGCGGAGATGCGTCCCGCCGCGCAGATGCCAATTCTCCTCCATCGCACCACCGCTTTGCGCCGAGCTGGTCTGCATGAACCAGTCGCGCCGCTCCGCCTTCCAGCTCGGGAAATCGCGGACCTCCGGTAGCCGGTTCGCCTCGCGCATCCGCTCGAGCACGCGGTCGAATTCGGGACGGTCGGCGAGCCATTCGCTCCGCATCGCGAACATCCGGCGGAACGGCTGGTTGCAGAACACGAGCGAGCGATCGCCGCCGAACTGCGCCACGCCCGCCGACAACCGGTCGAGCATCGCACGCTGGGCTTCGGCAAAGCGCTTGGCGCCCGACCGTGCCTGTTCCAGTTCCTCGATATCGATCGCAAACCCGGCCACCCCGCCGCTCGGCAGCGGCACGTCGTAGATCTGCAGCGACCGCCGCGCGCCGTCGATCGTCGCGGGCAGGACCTGCTGATGCGGCCGTCCCTGCTCGCGCGCGACCGCCGCGCCGGCAAGAGGCCCACCCCGCCCCGATCCCTCAACCAGTTCCAGCCCACGCGCTACGACGTCCGCGGCATCGCGCCCCTCGACCGCATCGACATAGGCCGAGTTCACCATCGCCAGCCGCAAGTCGGTGGCGCGATACCACATCGGCATCGGCGCCGCTTCGATCAGCCCGGTCAGCGACTCATACGCCTCGCCGAGTCGTGCAGTCTCGGAACCAAGTCGCGCGATCTCCGCCTCGCTGTCGGTCGCATCGAACGCCCAGAGCAATACCGCCCCGGTCGCCCCCATCTCGCCCGGCGCACGCCCACCGCGAAACGTGATCGCCCGCGTCGAGCCCAGCAACCGCACCGATCGCACGAACGCCCGCCCCGACCGCTGCGCCGCCGTGACGTCCGCGATCAATCGCGCGGCATCGTCGGGGGACAGCCCCGTCCCCCCGGCAACAAGCTCCGCTATCGACCGCGGTGGCGCGTCGAGCCCCAGCCAGTCCGCCATCCGCTGCGTCATCTCGATCCGCCCGCCCGAGCGGATCACCGTCACGATCGCAGGCGATCCGTCGAGGATCGCCTGCAACTGCGCGTTTGTCGCTCCCACTCCCGCAGCATCGGCACGCGCGCGCAAGCCAGAGTAAAGGACGACCAAGCCGGCGAGGATCGCCAATAGCAGCAACGCCCCTACCATCACGGCAGCACCGGTCCCGAGGACCATTATCGGGAAGCCCGTTGCGACATCATCCGACCATGTAGGCCAAACCGTCCCTCGGGGGAAAGCTAAGAGACGACGAAAAGGGCGGGCCCGACATGCGGACCCGCCCCTCACGATTTAAATGGTAGAAACCGGCTTGCGCTTACAGCTTCACCGAGGCTCCGATATACATCGCGCGACCAATGTTGTCGTAGATCGCGTCGCCGTCGCCATTGCCGAGCAGGCCATAGGGCGGCTTCTTGTCGGTCAGGTTATCGACGCCACCGTACAGGGTGAAGCGCTTGTCGACGTCGACCGACGCGCGAACCGCATGATAGAACACCTTCGGGTAATAGACGACGTCGGCATAGTTCGGGTTGAGCGCGGGAACGCCGTTGGTGTCGTGCTGCGCTTCCCAATCGGTGATCGACTGGCGACCGATGTAGCGGACCTGATAGCCGATCGTGAAGTTCTTGTGCGTCAGGTCGACCGATGCGTTGACGTTCCAGATCGGATCGCCAAGCTCGCCCTTCACCCGGTCGGGGCGGCTCGGCTCGTCGAGATACGGGAAGTCGGTCCGGTCGCGGACCCAGGTCCCCACCACGCGCACCGCAGCCTTGGTGTCCGCACCGAACCGGCGGTTGTAGCTCGCGTCGAAATCGATGCCCTTTGCCTTCAGTGCGGCGAAGTTGACCGTGCTCTGCAACAGCGCTGGCCGCGCGAACAGGCCGTTCGCCTGGCGCGGATTGATCAGGCTGCAGAACTGGTTGGTCAGCGTCGGAGCGTCGTAGCAGGCATCGAGAATCGTCTGTGCGTCGACAGCGTTGATGACCTTGTTGATCTTGATGTCGTAATAATCGACCGTGAGCGCAAAGCCTGGAAGGAAGCTGGGCTGGAAGATCGCACCATAGGTCCAGCTCCGTGACTTCTCGGCCTGTAGATTGGGATTGCCGCCTGACAGGATTTCAGTGGAACCAGCCCGGGCCGTGCTGTTGATGAAACCAGCCGGAACACCTGCTGCCGCACAGTTTGCAGCACGGGTCGAGCGCCCCGTGGTGATGAAGTTGACATCGCACGGATCGTCGAGCTGCGGGAAGTCCTGGCTGTTCGAAGCGTACAGATCGCCAAGCGTAGGCGCCCGGACCGACCGAGAATAGTTCACGCGGAACTTGATGTCGTTGATCGGCGCATAGATCCCGCCGAAGTTGTAGGCATAAACCGTTCCCGTGGACCCCTTGTAATCCGCGACACGACCTGCAGCGTTGATCGTCAGCTCCTTGGCGAAGCTGATGTCCTTCAACAGAGGAAGTTCGATCTCGCCATACGCTTCCTTCACGGCGAATGCCGGCGGACGGAAGTCGGGGATGACGTTGAAGAACGTATCGCCGCCCTTGATGGTATCGTCATACGCCGAGAACGCCGTTTCGCGTCGATACTCGCCGCCGACCGCGAACCGGACCGGACCGCCGGGCAGTTCGAACAGCTGCGAGCTGTCCCCGACGATGTTGCCCGTCACGTCGAACTCAGTCGCCTTGCCGCGGCTGGTCGAGGTCGTGTTGATGTAGTTCAGCGCGGCCTGGCTAGCCCGCCCCTCGCCCAGGATGTTGAGCGGAGCGCACGACGGATCGACGACAGTCGCCTGGTTGATGCGGCAGACGATCTGGCCGGCCCCGTTACGGACCGCATCGATCGCGTTGTAGAAGCGCGACTGGAACTGGTTGTTGTAGAATTTCGACTTCGTACGGAATTCGCCGTAGTTTACCGAGAAATCATACTTCCAGTCGTCGTTGAAAGTCCCCTCTGTACCGACGACGATGCGATAAGTATCGCGACGATCGGCCTCATCACGCGTGCCGAGATCGGTGTTGTTGCGATTGAGCCGGAAATACTCGGAGCCTGCCGGCAACAACGACCGGATGGTCGCCGCAGCCTGAGGATTGAGGAACGCGTTGTCGAACGCGATCGGCACACCCCCACCAAGATATGTCTCGCCCTCGGCATCGGTCCCCTGCGATCCACCCTGGTTGAACGTACCGCTCGACTGGGCAAAGCTTTCAACGCGCACGAACTTCGCTTCGAAGAACGGCTTGAACGCCTCCGATACGTCGTAATGGCCGATCAGGTTTGCGACGTAGCGCTTGAGCGACGGATCCAACGTACCCGTATCGGTCAGCGTCGCGCCGCTGCCGTTCTGGTTGTTGTTCGAGCCTACCGGGCGGAAATCATTCCCGTAATTATACTCGGAGAGTTGCCCGTTCGACCCGAAGCCGAACACGCGGGGAGCGCCGTTCGCAAGACAGGCAGCAGCTACGCCACCACCGCAGCCGAGCAGGTTGCCGCCGTTATAGGCGATGAAGTTACCGCCATTGTCATAGCCGAAGCTACGGACACCCGTAAGGAAAGTCCGCTGCGGCTGACCGGACGCGTTTGTCGCGACACGCTGGAACTGGTTCCGGCCATCATAGGCACCGGTCAACCCCGGACGGTCGGTATAAGTCAGCAGATCGGCCTGATTATATTCGAGGCCGAGCGCGATGTTGCCGCGCCCCTCGGCGAAGTTCGTCCCGAAGGTGCCCGACAGGCGATATGTACCGCGATTGCCGCGATCCGCGATCCCGCTCTGGGCATTAAGCGATACGCCGTCGAAATTGCGCTTCAGCACGAAGTTCACGACACCGGCCATGGCGTCCGAACCATACACCGCCGAGCTACCGCCGGTAACGATGTCGACGCGGTCGATCAGGTCGGTCGGGATCGTGTTGGTGTCGACGAGAAACTCGCCGGTCGATCCGGTGATGTGACGGCGGCCGTTGACGAGAACCAGCGTACGCGATGGCCCAAGACCACGAAGATCGAGCAGGTTGATGCCGGCAGTACCGATGAACTGGGTCGAGTTCGCCTGACTGTAGGTCGAGCGCAGCGACGGCAGGTCGTTCAGCACGTCGCCGATCACGACAGCGCCGGTCCGCGTCAGGTCGGCCTGCGTCACGGTGGTGACGGGGATAGGCGAATTGAGCGTCGGCCGCGCGATGCGCGAACCGGTGACGACGATCTCGCTGCCGGCATTGGCTTCGGCCGCCACCGTCTGTGCAACTGCGCCCGTCGTAGTGTCCGAACCAACCGGAGCTGTTGGATCGGTGCCGGGCTCCTGGCTTTGCGCGTCAACCGGTGTTGCAGTCTGCGCCGCTGCCGGGATCATTGAGACCAATACGAACGCCACCGTCGACGCTGTTACGAACAATCCGGACTTCCGGATCGGCATGCCAGTCATATTAAATAACCCCTGAACCCAATCTTTTACTGAGGTCAGAAGGACACCTTTCCTGTAAGCGCGGTCTGAAGGCCGCCTTGCGGTTGGAGCGTTCGACGGGTTGATAGCGGCTCTTTGAACGGGGCCGTGATGTCGGACGAGACTATCGAACCAGCTGCAGATGTAGCGACCACTCATACGACCGGTCGTATGAGTGGTCGTATC
>NZ_QAYE01000011.1:0-3291 GCF_003053745.1 Sphingomonas faeni
CGTCAGCCAGTACAGGTCGCTCATCCACGCTCTCCTCACGGAGCCTGAATCAGATCGCGCCTCTCACATCAATGGGTCCTGACCCTAGCTTGCGGACTAGTGACTTTCGGCACTGTTCTGAGCCTACGCCGTCAGCGTCCATAACGTGCCATCCGGCCATCCCGCTTTCGTCTAATTGTTGCCTCTCGCATCGCAGGTGGCGCTTCCCGAAAGCCGACGTTACGATTGGCCAAAAATTGAGACGGGGTAGTATGAAAGCGGCGTTTTGGCGTTTTGCACACCAGCACTATCAAAGCAGGGCGCCGCTGCTCCTCGTCGATGCCGCAGCATTCACATGGTTCGCGTTCTTCGCGCTGATCTATGGAGCGGCTCTGCTGGCTGGCTGGTCGCCGGGTTTCATAGAGGTGCTGGTCGGGCTTCTTCTAGTAGGCGGTCCGCTGATAGTGGGGATGCTACATCGCCGTATCAGGATCGAAGCGGCCAAGGCCCCTGACGCGCTGTATAGGAAGCGGCTGCTCACAAGTCGGTAATCCACGGCATCCGCTGTCCAGCACAGCGCCCCGAAAGCCGCCCGTCCGCTTTCCTCTCCCATTAGGGCCGTTCATGATGCAGAAACGCGATCGGTCCCACCGTGCTGTCGCTAACTGCAAGCTGGCATCGCAGAAAATACCTATCGTCACCAGTCGACGATATCAGACCAAAAGGGAACGTAGCGAGTTTCCCCAATCAGGTGGGTGCCGCCAAACTCATTTTCGAAATACTCAATTAGATTTGCACCGTAATAAATAGTGTCGAAGCCGTGCATAGAGAAAACGGGATTGCCTGCTATCTCTGGAGTTTGCGGGATGAAGCGGTGGCCGAGTAGCGGAATTAGTTTGGGAACCTGCCTTACGGCGTCGCGAACCACTTCTTGTCGAGCACCCTTTTCAGCAGGACGCTCACCCCAGCCGGGCCACCAAAGCCCGTTTTCGTCAACGTCAAACAAAAGTAGTTCTGTCGGCCAAGCAAGCATCTCCTGAATGCGATGATCGTCCGCGTTCCAATTATATCCGCCGACAGGGCTTCTATCCAAAAGAAGAGCCGCTAGATCGGGCGGGAAGCGGATATCGTACCGCTCCTGCGCTCGGTCCAGTTCGGACTGTGTGAAGCCGGATGTCCAGTTATTCATTCGTGAAAGCATCGCGCTGGAACGTCCAATATGCAACGATCTCCAGCGAAAATCTGCCCGTCTGCAATCCTTCCCATTCCGGCCATTCCGCTTTCACCCATAATCGGCCGTTCAGGTCCGAATTTGTCGATCCCGAAACCGGCCATTGACGGCGGGGAAGCTACGGTTACCATTCGTAACAATGAGAGCAGCATTACCCGCGGCGTTGATGATTTGCTCAGGGTGTTCGAACGCCTGCCAGAACACCGTCGCCTCCCGAAGCCCTTCGCCTGATGGCACACATGTCGCGGTGCTATTCCAGCGGGACTGCGGAGCGACCACGGGCTTCTCCACCCAAATTTCGATATTGGACGCGAACGATAAACCATCGGGAGGGGGCAACGCGTTCGTTGCAGATGACGATCACGGTGCCGCTAGGGTCGGTGACTGGGAAGGGTCATGGGCCGACATGAAGTGGCTTTCGCCGGAACGCCTACGTATCCGATACGCCACAAAGTCTAGGGTATTCAAACAGAAGGAGAGTGTCTCCGGAGTGAGCGTCAGCTATCAGATGGTCGGCAGCTAACGCCCAAAGTAGGCCTTTCAAAGTCAGTCCCCGGCTTCCCGATTGCAGACGGTCGTTCAGGGATGCACTGTGCCTACATGGAGCACGCATCCCTCGTAGGATTTTTATCCGGGACCCTGTCGCCAGAGGTGCTGGCAGGTGAAATCGCTACCGAAGTAGCGGCCTGCAACGCCGCCTGCGAAGCAGGTGGAAGTGGCTACATCATCATCACGGATGGACCATGTTTCGAAGTGACGAGAGAGGGAGCGGGACGGCTGCTCGCCGCTATCGCTGAAGAACGATTGTCCTTTGAACTCGCGAACTATGTCGCAGATTGCCTAATCATGAGCGACGACTTCGATTTCGCCGACGATGCCGTGCGAGACGCGATCCATTTCGCCGAGGATGACAGCAGACCACCGACGCAGGACGAGACGATCCAGGCACTCGCGGTGCTGGCAGCGTGAACGACGACAATCTCCTCTGGCTGGCGCAGTGGTATCTATCCCAATGCGATAACGACTGGGAGCATTCCTACGGCGTGAAGATCGACACGATCGACAATCCCGGATGGTCGCTCAAGATCGATTTGACCGACACGCAGATGGAAGGGCGTGCCTTTGAGCGTGCGGAGCACGGTGAGCCTAGCGACGACTTAGAAGAGTGGCAGCGGACTGGAAGCTGGTTGGTTGCGCGTGTGGAGGGTGACTCCTTTGACGTTTCTTGCGGACCGCTGGACTTGTCGGCTGCCGTTGGGGTGTTCAGGCGCTGGGTAGAGGCGGCAGCATAGCGCAACGGCCGCTTACGCTCGCCCTCGACCCTAAAGCAGCCCGTCCGCTATCCTTCCCAAAGCGGTCAGGCGGCTTTGGGACAGCCACGGCGGTAATCGGACATTGCCGATCTTGGTCCTCACTGGCACGACAAACCGCATAGCAGGGAAAAACGCGAATGCTTGATCGACTTGGACTCGGCGGAGATGGCGACGAGATCGAAGCGATCGAGGACGTCGAGCGGGACTTTCACGTCAAGATTGAAACCACTACCGCTATCGAATGGCGCACCGTTGGCGACGTGTATAACGCCCTGCTTCTCGTGCTACCGGACTACGTGAAAGCTCAGCCGACCACATGGCGACGGTTCTGCCGTGCGCTTTGTCAGGTGACCGGTGATGACCCCGAGGCCGTAGGAAGGGATACAATTCTGATCGGTAGGCCTTGGGGCGTCATTGCCGGGATCAGAAGGCTCTTCGGTCGCTGATGGGAGGAAGCGGTCATACCTTCATGGATTTTGCCGTAGTTGCCACCGCTGCGAGCAAATGCTCGAATTCCTCGATTTCGGCAGGTGAGACGCCAAACTTCGTCAATAAGGAAGATGTGGTTCGTATGCCGCCTACGTACGCATCCACTTGGTCCTCGAATTCTCCGTTGACGAATGTTTCATAGTGGAGTTGCGGGGAGCAATCCAAAACTCGCTGTTTGATTCCTGCCTTCGAGCGCGAAGGATAGCGATCAAGCATTTCAGTCGGCATGATGACAGGAATGTAACGCAGGAGAAGCTCAACAGCGGCGAAGCGAGAGTC
>NZ_QAYE01000011.1:3388-93750 GCF_003053745.1 Sphingomonas faeni
CCTGCCTTCGAGCGCGAAGGATAGCGATCAAGCATTTCAGTCGGCATGATGACAGGAATGTAACGCAGGAGAAGCTCAACAGCGGCGAAGCGAGAGTCTCTCAATTGATGATTCAATAAAGGTTCGATTACACGTCGCACCGCCTCGCTCGCTTGATCGGCTGGTCCGTAAATCTCGCTCGACGCCCAAAATTCCACGACCGACTCCTGCAAAGCTTCCTTACCTTGTGGAAATACCCGGATGTACGCAATTGGGCGTTCCGGTATGATCCGGCTTTCTCGCGAGGGATGCTTAACTGGGAATCACCGCTTGGCAGCGGTCGCCGCATGCGGCGATAGGATGCTGTCATGATCGTCGTCGTCGAAGGTATCAGCGCGAGCGGTAAAAGCACCTGGTGCGCCCGGCATGGCGGTTCGCATGTCGTTCCAGAGAACGGCAGACTTGCCGCAGCGCCAGATCGTGTCGCCGATCCAGCAGGGGCGGCTGCATTCTGGGCTGAGCGCAATATCGATCGATGGCAGGCGGCCTTGGCTGTGGAGCATTCAACGGGCCACGCGCTATGCGATACCGACCCGCTCAAGCTGCATTATGTCTGGTGCCTATGGCGGATCGGCGAGGCGTCCGAACGCGACTGGTCGCTCGAACTCGCCGCAACTCGCCAAACGATCGCCGATGGCCGGATCGGTTTCGCTGATCGCTATCTCGTCGCAGATACCGATGTAGAGGCGGCACGGCGACAGGCGATTGCCGATCCAAGGCGGCGCAGGCGCAATTTCGATATTCATGCGCGGCTGCGTCCCGCGCTGCTCGAATGGTACGCGGCGCTCGACGTGGTGCTGCCCGGGCGCGTCCAGTTTGGTCTGCCAGCGAATCTGTCTGTCGGGAGGACAGCCGGGCAACGCTATGACATTGCCACCTTCGATGAGATAATCGCACGCCTGCCACAGTCAAAATAATTCACGGCGCCGCACGATAGCCGACTTTCCCAAAAGGATCGATTCCGGGAACGCCCGCGCTGTCTCGCCTGCCGTTCGGTTTTGGGAAGGAGAGAGCGACGGCGCATACCGACAGACAATGCTGACGCCTTGTTACTCGGCTCCCGCCGTTGCATCATCCTTCAATGATGACGTTTGGCTTTTCTACGCTACTCGACCTTTTGAGTTGGATCGTAGCCGTAACGCTGGGTACGAAAGTTCTGGCAACGATCATACTGCTCAACTTCGACAAGAGCGTCTGGGATCGGCCAGGGTGGGGGGCGATCCTTTGGTGGTCTACCAAGATTACACCGATAATCGCAGTACCTTGCGTCATTTGCATCGCGTGGTTGCAAGGCATGACCGATCAGATTTGGATTTTTGTAGGATTGATGGTGTTTGTAATGGTCGCGGTGCCGTGGAAAATCCGCCAGCGCCGAGCGCGGATAACCGATCGGGCAACCATTAAATCAAGCTCGTAGTATCAAACCATTGGAATGCTCACCGCCGCTGAACAGTCCCAAAATTCGATCGAATTTTGGGACTGGCTACGATTTCTCAAATTGCGAAGGCGGCTGCGGTTGTGGACAGATTACCGATCAGGACGTCTCGTAAAAGCGCGCTATCGGGCTATTGCTCGTTAACTGGCGGTCGCCAACGCCGACCGCCATGCCGAGGAAAAGTCTGATGCTCACCAAATCGCGCACGCTGCTTACCCTTGTGATGATTGCGTTGCCGCTTAGCGCGTCAGCAGCGCCCCCGGCGGTGACCTCGCCGAGATTGACCTTGGCCCAAGGTGCCGCCAGCCTTAACGGCAAGCGTCAGTGCGTCGCCTTCTCCTGGCTCGCGAACGACAAGGGGTCTCCACGCGGTGGCATCAGCGTACCGGTACGCATCAACGGCCGGTCCATTCCTCTGCAACTCGACACCGGCGCCAACGTGACCAGCCTCTACGGCGCTTTCCCGATCAAAGCCGGATGGGCAGCAAAAGGTAGCGAGACGTTCCGCGCCAAAGCCTTCGAGCTTGCCGGTGCGACGCTCGACCGGCCTGAAGTCTATGTTAACCCCGACATGGAGGAGGATGCTAGCTTGCGCGGGACGCTCGGGCTGCCGGCGCTGATGGGCCGGGTCGCCGTTATCGATTACCCGGGCCAGCGCTTTTGTCTGTTTGCCGAGGGCGACCTGCCCGCGCCGCTGCAAAAGGCAACGTTCGTCCGTGCAATGCTCCGTAACGCCAAGTTCCATGTGCCGATCAGGACCGGTGCGTTTACGAGCGACACAATCGTATTCGATACCGGGTCAAGCGAGATGCCACTCCACGTCGACCTCGCTGCTTGGAAGCGCATTACCGGGCGCACGACCACTGCCGCTGCACCCTCTACGATTCAAGGAACAGCTTGGGGCAAGCCTTTCACACTCGCCGGCGCTCCTGCCGCGTCGCCTGTGACAATGGGAGATTTGCCGCTCGGAGCGATCACTGTCTTTACTAACCCGGATGCCCCGAAAAGTTTTGCAGATTGGCCAGTCCCGACCGATGGAGTGCTTGGCAACGCGCCTCTATGGGACGGAATTGTGATCCTCGATCTAACCGCTCGCGTCCGATTTGGCGTGATTAGGTGAGCGCCGGCGATACCAGTCGACTTATCTAGTTTTCCCGAAAGCATCCCTCGCGAGAATGCCGGCTCGGGCAAGAACGCCCAAAAGTTGCCGTCAAGAACCGGGAAGCGCTTGCCCAAAAGCAGTAGTTCGTTCAGCGTCTTCGCATGACGGATCGAGACCCATTCGATGCCTTGATGCACGAGGTTTGCGTCGAGCGTGGTTGGTGCGGATCGGTCCTCGATGAACGCCGAATGCACGTTACCGATTTCCTACCGGCGAATGGAAGCGTAACAGCCGACCAATTCGTCGGCTGGCTATTCGCGGCCGATGGTGTCGATCCGAACGACGACCTTCCCAAATGGCAGCCGCATATTGATGCGTTACGAGACTCGTTCATTCGCCACATGGGCAGCCCCTCCGTTAATGTTGAGCGTCTTGGGTGGCTCGACAGTTAACGATCAAAAAGGATCGAAGCGTGGATGTATCGGTAGGATCAGCCAACGAATGGGATCGGCTAATTGCCGAAGGCGATCTTGACAGGAAAATTGGCTTTATCGTGAGCGATGAAAGTGCAGGCGATTTTTGCGTATCGTTGTTCAACTTGTTGGACGAAGAAGGCGCGTTTTCCAAAGCACGAGAAGATTTCGCGTATTACCGCAATCAGCCGTTTCGGACTGTCCGATTGGACGATCTTATAAAAGCGCTTTGCGATGCTCGGGACCGCCTCGTCCGCTTGTAAACCCAATTTCACACCGCGACAGCAACGATCGCTTTCCCGAAGGTCGCACCCGAAAGCAGCCAGTCCGCTTTCCTTCCCATTCCCGTCATTCGCTTACGCCCAAACCCGGACATTCCGACAAGCAATGAGGGTTTCCGATAACGGTCATTCGTTAAGCGCCCCCGTTTCTGGCTGTCCGTCTCCAAAAGTCCATTTCAAGAAGACGAATTGGGGACGAATTTTGGGAAAGGAGACGCCCCGGACGGCTTTCGGTGCGATCGTCCGAGCAACTGTCCCGCGATAGATTTGTCGCGAGCAGCAAGAGTTAGTCATATCGCATGTTAATTCCGTGCTTTAATAATCCGCATTAACTCCGGCTTCGATAGGGCAAAAGGCAATTGAGAAGACGTAGCTTTCTCGTAGGTGCAGCGGGGGTCGCTTTGTCAGGCGCGGTGCGTGGGGCAGGCGCCACGCCCAGTGGAGCCGTGGGCGTGACATGCTCGGAAGCTGGCGTGTCGGGAATTATCTCACAGGGCGAAGATGGTGCAGTTCTCGACCCGTCGTTCCGCTGGCACATCGGCTCCAATACAAAGGCGATGACGGCCGCATTATACGCTCGCATGGTTGATGTCGGGCGGTGTCGATGGGGCGCAAGCGTAGCTAGTCTCTTTCCGGCAATCGCATCGCATCCGGCATGGGCCGACATACGTGTCGAGGAACTATTGAGTCATTCAGCAGGGTTAACCGACACTTTCGTTGATGGCCGGTGGTTGGATGCGCGGCGCGCCGATGGGAAACCTGCTCGTGAACAACGGCGCGATTTGGTCAAGCGCATCCTTAGCGGTGCTCCGCCGGAAAGGCGGGGTGTCTACCGCTACGGCAATCTGAACTACGTATTGGTGGGTGCGGCTGTTGAGGAGACGGCCAACGTTAGTTGGGAGGAGGCGATGCAGGCCGAAGTCTTCGCAACATTGCGTATTGCCGAAGCGGGTTTTGGGCCCCCCCCACGAACGGGACCGTGGGGGCGGGAAGCTAAAGGTAGCATATTAAAACCCATTGACCCGTCTCTTGGTGAGGCCGACAATCCGTCGGTGCTATGGCCATCCGGCGGCGTGCACATAAGCGCCTCGGGTTACGCGCAATTTCTGGCGAATTACTTAGGTGACCGACCGCCTCTTTTTCGTTCAACGACCCTAAACCATTTACTTACCCCAGCCGCGCCGGACTTAAGTTATGCTGGAGGCTGGAGCCTTGACGGACCACCCGAGTCTCTGGCCAGTAGACTAAGTCACGATGGGTCGAACACCCTATGGTTTGCGAGCGCGGTTATCGACCGGAAATTCGGTCGTGGGTACGCGGCGCTTACGAATTGCGGCGGCGAACGCGGAGGTGCAATCACAACGCGCATCCTCGAGCGCATCTCTCTCAGATCGCCAAGCACCTAACGGCCCCCTTTCTCCTGTGACTCGCGCACGCGCAGCTAGCGCCAGCAGTGCGGCGCGCTGCCGCTCGGTCATTGGAATGCGTGCGGGCATGTTTGATCCTTCAAAAACCTCTTGCCTTTTACTCGCTTAATGAAAGAGGATTGTGAAAGGCGGAAGGCGGCGGAAACCCGTCACTCCTGTTTCTGCCTCCGGATACGGCCGTTTGTGAAAGACGCAGGATGACCCGCGAACCCTATCTTATCGGCTATGCCCGTGTGTCGAAGGGCGACGACCAATCGAATACGGCCCAGCGACGCGCTCTCGATGCGGCCGGCTGCAAGCGGGTGTTCGAAGAAACCGCCAGCGGCGGGCGGTGGGATCGACCGAAACTTCTGGAGATGATCGGCCAGTTGCGGGACGGCGACGTGGTGGTTGTCTGGAAGCTGGACCGGTTGTCGCGCAGCCTGAAGGACATGCTGCACATCATGGAGCGGATCGAAATTGCAGGCGCGGGCTTCCGCTCGTTAACCGAAGCGATCGACACCACCACGGCCGCGGGGCGCATGATGATGCAGATGGTCGGCAGCTTTGCAGAGTTCGAGCGCGCCATGATCCGCGAGCGCACCAGCGCCGGTCTTGCCCAGGCCCGTGCGGAGGGGAGGATCGGCGGGCGCCGGCGCAAGCTTGCCGACAAACAGCGTCGCGAGATCGCCGAGTCTGTGGTTTCCGGCCGCAAATCCGGCGCTGAGATGGCAAGGCTCTACGGCGTCAGCGAACCCACTGTCTCGCGCATCGTCGCTGCATACCGTCAGCAAGCCGTTCAGCCATGAGGCGCGGCCATGACGTGTCCGGCGTCTTGAAGGTCGCCTCCTGGCCCAGACGGATGGGCCGCGCAGTCGCTTTGCTGCTCCTTGCAAGCGCAGTCGGGGCAATTGCGCAGGATAGTCCACCTCGACCGCCCGATTTCGTCGCTCCTTCGCCGCTGCCCGACGCCCCGGCATCCGTCACGGCAGCGACAAAGCTACCGGTTGGTTATCTTGATGAGATAGGAAGGCGGCTCGGCCTCAATCCTTGCGATTATAGTGTCTCACGTACTGCCGGCAGACCGGTCAACGCTGTCGCGCTGGTCGAGGCGCCTGGGGCCGGCTGCGTGGTATGGGACAGCGCATCTGCGGTCGGGATTCACAGCTTTCTCGGGTCAATGAACGTTGACGGCAATCGCATCCCCGTAATCGGCTACGCAAAGAGGCTATCCGCGCCGATCACACCGCCTGTGCTGGTTCTCGACCTTGTTGGAGGGCCGGCCGGTGACATATCCCCCGGTTTGAACGACTCTATCCAAGAAGCCTTAGTTCAACGTGGTGCGATAGTAGTGAAGCCCGCTTATTCGGGTACGAGGCATCGATCGAGCTACCCCGCCCCAGATCTTGATCACGCCGTAAGAGAAATCGTCGAGATCGTCGCGAAGCTGCGCCGAGCAAGTCCGCACTCCAAGCTTATTGTAATGGGCGAGAGCTTGGGCGGGTACATCGCTGCAAAGGCAATTTTCGGGAAAGACACTATTAGTGTGAATGGATTAGCGCTGATCGTCCCATTAGTTTATAGCCCAGACCACGCAGTTCAGAATTTTAGGCGTCTCGCTCGCACTTCCGGGCAACAATTTACTCCTCTTTGGATACGTCCGGGCCGCTCATCTACAGCCGCGGGGCCGGTCAAGGACTCGCCCCACCAGCCTGTTGGCAAGTATACGGCGGTTTCGAGTATGGACCTGTTCGAGGCATATTTCCCGGCCGAAGCTCGTACAAAAAGCCTGCTTACCTACCTGACCGGAAAAAACCTCACGCCAACGCTGATCGCTTATGGCGCGACCGATCAACGTGTCGGCATCGAGGTTCTTCAGACCGCACCGTCGCTTCCCAGCAATGTCCACCTTCTCAAGCTCGACCGCAGCGGACACGCGATCGATGCTGCCGCTGCCGAGCGTGTGGCAACCATGATGTGGTCGACTTTCTCACTAGTCGGTCACGAGGGGCGGAGCAAATAAATGTCCGGGTCGGGAAGGAAAGCCGACCGTCCGCTTTGGAGGCCACACCCCAAGAAATCGGCCACTGAACGGGTATTCTAGATGCATCAATATTTTGTATCGCTGGGCCCCTGGGTTTCCTGCTGTTTTGCGTTGATGCGAAATCCGTGAGTTTTGCATCAGATGGCTGGGCCCGGCGGCTAACCGCCGCCCTCGCTCGCAGGCGTTAGCCGTTCCTTCGCATGAAAGATCAGCCATTCGACTAGAGGCAGCGGCAGGTCGGCGCGGTAGCCGGTGAACGTCATTCTATTGTCGCGGTCGCTATAGAACACCTCGGCGAGGACCGCTTTCGCAGCGTCCTCAACCTCTAAATACATGCCGTCGCGCTGGATATCGCTGCCGACTGTGATTGCGTAGCTCTGTCCCAAAATCTCGACCATGTTAGATTTGCTCAGCCCATCGGCGAAAAACACCTATGGCTGCTGACAAGTCGAGCGGACCGCAAGAGGCCTCGAATGCGCTACCTTGCACGGACGCCACCCACCAACTTCCCGTGCGTCGCCACTCCTCCAAGTCGCCGCTCGGCTCACCGTGCATCACGCGCTCAAAGGCTTGGCCGTCTAGCGCGGTGTCGGTTAGGTCGATCTTTAGCGTCCAGCCGGGATTATCGAGTGTGTCGATCTTCACACCGTAAGAGTGCTCCCAATCGTCGTCACATTGAGTCAGATACCATTGGGCCAACCAGCTGAAATTGTCGTCGCTCATAGGGCATCATCGACCAGCTAAGTTGCATCCGCAATCGGGTTGAGCCGTGCCTCGATTGATGCAAAACTTTCGATTTTTGCATCAACGAATGTCCGGGATGGGAAGGAAGCGGACCGGCTGATTCGAAAGGCTGCCCTAGCAAAGCAGACATTGCGGCAATCGTGTTTGCGATCCATCATACCCAATATGAAGCTTCGCTTAGCTCTCGTCCTAACAGTCCTGATGATTCCGGCGCTGTCGACGGCAGCCCCCACAAACCTTTCCAAAATCGACGTCTGTCGCGTTGCAGCAAACCCGACCGTATGGATCGGAAAACAACTACGCGTAGAAGGATTTATTATCGATCTTAGTAGCCATGGCGTCGTCATGGCAAGCAGCCGTAAATGTAAGACCCGTGGGCAGGTTCAATTATATGTCCAGTCTGTCTTTCGTACAACTGCGTGGAATAACGTATTCACTGCAACCGCCGGTCCCAGAAAAGCCGTCTTGATTGGCACGTTAACTTGGCAGGGAGGCGGACGGTCTCCAGCACTTGAGGTTTCCCGGGTCGAGAGTATTTCCGCAAGAGATGCGCATTGGGACGAGCTTTCATAGCCCGCTAAACGATAGGATGAAGAATATGCCCACGAATCTTTAACGTCTGAGGTTGGGCAGCATAAGAGGAATGGCTGGAATGGGAAGGAAAGCGGAACGGCAGCTTTCGGGAAGGCGGGTGGCAATAGCCGACATTGCGGGGCTGTCACTTTCTCGAAAAGGATCCAATTTCGGGAATGTCTGGGTTGGGAGGAAAGCGGTCATACCTTCATGGATTTTGCCGTAGTTGCCACCGCTGCGAGCAAATGTTCAAATTCCTCGATTTCAACAGGTGAGACGCCAAACTTCGTCAATAAGGAAGATGTGGTTCGTATGCCGCCTACGTACGCATCCACTTGGTCACCGAACTCTCCGCTGACGAATGTTTCATAATGGAGTTGCGGGGAGCAATCTAAAACTCGCTGTTTGATTCGTGCCTTCGAGCGCGAAGGATAGCGATCAAGCATTTCAGTCGGCATGATGACAGGAATGTAACGCAGGAGAAGCTCAACAGCGGCGAAGCGAGAGTTTCTCAATTGATGATTCAATAAGGGTTCGATTACACGTCGCACCGCCTCGCTCGCTTGATCGGCTGGTCCGTAAATCTCGCTCGACGCCCAAAATTCCACGACCGACTCCTGCAAAGCTTCCTCACCTTGTAGAAAACCGCGGATGTCCACAATTGGGCGTTCCGGTACGATCCGACTTTCTCGCGAGGGATCGAATTTCGGAATGTCCGGATTGGGAAGGTAAGTAGTCTGGCAGCTTTCGGGCGAGCAGGAGGTAATAACAGACATTGGCATGATTTGACGAAGCGGCTTAACACCGGGAATGGCAAAATCCGCAAACCAACCTCCCCGAAGTTTGGGCCTCGGTGGCGACGGCGACGAGATTGCCGCTATTGCGGAAGTCGAACGGCAGTTCGCAGTGAAGCTGGATTACACCGGATCGGCGCACTGGGTCACAGTTGGCGACGTTTACGCAGCACTCCAAACGGCGTTGCCACTTGATCACGGGGCTTCGCGCAATGTGTGGCCCATGTTCGCAAAAGCTATTTCTCAAGGAACTGGCGTCGATGGCAACGCGGTCACCCCAGACACCCTGCTGCTTGGTGAAGGGCGGTTCGATCGACGGGTCGCGATTGGTGTTGCTTGCATAGCTGGTGTTGCGTTTGCGGTGGCTCGCCATTGGTGGCCAGGGTAGATGAGGCGGCTTCGATGGGCGATTTACATGTTGGCGGCTATTCTCGGCATCGCTGGTGCGGCTTTGGGACTGAGCAAAGGGGTCACGCTATTGATAATCGGATCCGTTGTGGTTCCGATCGAGCTTTTCTTGCACCCTCGCCCAGACTGAACAAACGATCGCTTTGGGCATCGATTAGACACAGCCTTAATGGCTGACTCTGGGCGAGAGCGGAATGGGCAGCGAATCGGAGTGGGGAGGATTAAGGCAATTAAATGGCATATAGCCGGTTGTTGCCGCTAGGTAATTTAAGTCCGTATTAACATAGGATATATAATTGGTTTTGAATTTTGTTATTCTTTCAGAATGAAGCCCAGTAAGGTTCAAGCCTACTTCGAACGAATCTTAGCCCGGCCGCTAACCTTGGTTGAGCTTGAAGCTATGAACGGTGCCAGGGCTTCAGCTGAGGGAAAACGTGACGCGGTAAAAGCCATGCGATCGGCAATAAATTCCGCGATTAGCTACCAGATACGCGAATTAAATCCTTGAATTGCAGCTGCTCCAAGACGTCCCGATTCTGGTCCAATATCTCGATCGACGTCGATAGGCACAACTTGCCGAGTAAGATATCAGCTGCCATCATTTCGCGGGCGCCAGCGACTGCCATTTGCCGAGCGACCTCCAGTCCCGAAGCAAGAAATCCGTCATCGTCTGTGATCCGGAGACCGTGTTCGATCAGGTTTACGAAATAGCGCTGCATCGCCCGGTTATGTCGAAACGCCAACGGGCGGTCATTTACCCGTGATATTACGCCGCATCGCAACCTGTGTAAGGCTACCCATACGATGTCGGTTAGCCATCGAGCGCAGACTCTCAGAAACTCCGTATGCGATTCGTACCGATCAAGTTGAACGAAGGGTAACTATCGGGCGACCTGCATCGACATGCGAACGGCCGAAGGTGGGCGTTCCTGTCGAACTTCTGGCCTGGGAGCACTACCGTGAATCTGTGTCCGAATAATGCACAGAAGCCAAAAAGGGGAATGCCCGCCCATTCGCCAGACAACGCTTTCAGGACGAGCGGTAGCGCCAGATCTTGATCGCGCCTTGCAATACCGACGAGCGTCTCTGCTCTCACGACGTCGTTTTTGTCGTTCGCGGCCGATAGCAATGCCTCGCGAATTTCTGGTGTATCTGCGCCCTCCGACGCAAGAAGCATCGTCGCCCAATCGCGGTTAGATGGGTCATCGTCCACGTCATTGTGATGAGTTGCCGCATGTCGCGTCAGCAAAGTCCGAGCCTGAAAGCGGCACTTCATCGGCGACTACCGCCTTCAAAAAGTCGGAAACGGGCTCATAACGGTCGGTCATCGACTCAGCACATCACTAACGACGAACGGCAGCTAACCTCTTCTTCCGGCCATTCCGCTTATCGCCCATTCGTAGCCATTAGGCTTCGGTGTGCGCATTCCAGATTGCGGGCATCACTCGGCACGCTACGATCAGTGCAGCACGACAGCCGGATAAGTCCGCATCGCTAGATGGTTCCGGTTTCGGCACTGGACGGTGATGGTAGCTTATTGCCTATCTGTTCCCAAAGCCGCCGTTCGGCTTTCAAGGCATATGGCCAACATGTCGACTATTCGACATGTTAGAAAGTCGACGTCAAGCACTTTGGTTTAGTGGGCACTCGTAGGTTTGTGGAAAACACCTTAACCGTGCCGAATGTCAGGGAGCGGCACGTTCAATCACGTGATCGCGCATCACTGCGAATTGTATGACCGCCAAACCCTTTTAGCTTGCCCGCGTCGCCGGGGTTTGGCATCGGAGATCCACCCGAGAGGGGGCGATTAGCTCAGTTGGTAGAGCGTCTCGTTTACACCGAGAATGTCGGCGGTTCGAGCCCGTCATCGCCCACCACCCATTCCTGGCCTTATCAACACGCTAGCGACATTGGCGAGGTAGCGTTCGCGTGTTTAGGCAGGACCTAGGCGTCCTTGCTGATTTAGGAGCCTCATGGCCCGTTTGGTTTCGACGAATGCGTGGTCGAAAGCCTCATGGCACGTTTGGCCCCGACGAGCGCGTGGATCGCGGTTTCTAGGTCGCAAGGCCGAGCGCTTTTATATAGGCTTGATCGTCTGTCGCCTGATTTTGCGGCACGCTGGCAGATGCTGGGGGGCTTCCGACCACAGCGGTGGGCGGGCTAGGGGGCCCAGACGACGAACCGGCTAGAATCTCTTGCCAGTTCATGAGCTCCGCATTTTCTGCACGAGTCACGAGATCCAGAGCGCCAAGACGTGCGAGCAACTGCAGTTCGAGGAACGTCAGGGTAGCGCCGGTGCCGTTCTTCAGTGCGCGCCGATACTTGTGCGCTATCGTCGAGGCGGTTGTCTGGCTGGACGCCGGACCGACGGACGCTTGCGGCGTACCGACCTCTGGACTTCCCGAGTGTTTTAGCGGTCGCGTTTTCATACCAGTTCCTCTGCGCCTCAGCAGGTGCACCCTTCTACGGGACACTGAACGAAAGTGAAGGTTACGTATTCGACTGCTTCGCCTGAGCACGGGTGTCGGTGAGCGGCGTGTCAACACAGGTAGGAATCCTTCTGGAACGTCGATCACCACCTTCGTTGCTGGTGCGCCGATGTCCGTACTGCTTTCCAAGCTGCAGTCACCGGACTGCGCTTGCGGCGCTGACACCGAACCGCCGCCTGCCGACGCGATACACCACTCTCTATTGCCGCAACTACCCTGTCCGAAGATCCACCGACAATGCCCGCGCCATGCATCCCGGCCTCCAGCACCGGCATGGGGGCTGCATCAGAAAACCGCGGCGACAGGAATTCCCTTATGATTCAGCCCGGCGAGAAACCGCTCTAGTGACGCGGAGGCATCGCTCAAGCGCCGCACGCTGGCCCTTCACCGGCATAATCCGGTGGGTAGTGCTCCAGCGAGTCCTCCGATTGCTTACAGAGCGACCGCGAACTGGCGGGGGGCGTGAGAGTGCTTAGCCCCGCAGCGGTACGAACCGAGGGGTAACCGTTGCCAACTCGCTATACCGCTCTGCCTCAGGCCCCGACCTCTTGCCCGTCTTCGTCCGGATGAAGCGCGTAAGCCAAGCTACAGGCTAGCGCACAAAAAAGGGCGACCGAAGTCGCCCGAAGGTACGCTGTCGAAAGGGGGCTAACGACGTGCAGATAATAGGTTAGGTTGGCTGTCCAATCAAGGCGTCTTCGCTAGGTTTCAAACTCGGACTTCTTCGTCTGGTACAAGGCGTGCAGGTCGTAGTTGCTGTGCCGCCGGCATTTGTCGGGGAAGGGCGCGTTTTGGAACATCAGTAATCGGGTTAGGGTCGGTACCCGCTCAGAACCGGATCCGGATACAGGCTCCGTTCTCGTTCATCATCTGGAGGACCGCGATCGATCGACGCTGAGTTAATCGTCGCCCATGAACCAGATGCGTATCCGGCGACTGGTCTTCACCCCGAGAAACGACATGGCGAAAATCAGGAGGGACGCCGCCCAACACGCGAGGCTGCCGAAGATTACCGTGTGCACACAAAACGCCTTAGCCGCTCGACCTCACCAGCAGTGAAGCCGATTTGGTGTCTGCCTGACAAGTGGCAATGTCAGCCCAACTGCTGGAGAGCGGGCAAACTAAGCGATCAGCGCCATAGCTGATCAGCCGGGATTTTTGGTCACGCAACGAACGTGTTGGTCGATTCAACGATTGTGGTCACGGACTTTATGTTCGCGACCCTCATATGATCAGCATACTCAATAAGCACCGGGAGATGGATGGCGCTGTCCTGCTCTTGCAGTTATTCGGTCATAACCTCCACGATTACCTTCCGCGCGTGCTGATACGCTGCCCGAACATTGGAAAGATCCCACCTTTCCTTGTCCGCGGTCGTCTTAACGTCATTCAAGACGTTAAAGATGAATTTAACCATCCGGCATACCGGCAAAATGTTGTTCTTGATCGAAAACATCCATCAAAAATCAATTAGGTCATGCACGTCGATAGATGTCACGGCCACTGCGGGACCTGGCGCGGACGGGGCCCAAGCGTTTCACCGATCCGCGCTAGAGGGTGTGATATCCCGCTACTCCCCTGCCCTGTTGCCTAATCTTCAGGCTACACGGAGATAGTGCTCGAAAGCGGTTGGTTCAGAACTGCCGATCGTAGCCGCGCTTATGGCCGATGCTCTGGCTGCAATGCCCGAGGGCGATCGGTCGTTCGCAGCGGGCTTTCGTCCCCGCGCGGCCTCCGAATGCCTGCGTGACATCAAGTCTTCTTATGGGACAGATGTAAGGAAGCAATCCTCGCCGGACGTGACGTGAAGCCTATACGCGGTACGGAATCTGCTGATTTGGGGCGTTGCATGTTTGAGTTCCTGGCGATCGTTCCTGCGGTGGCGGCGATGTCGATCGGCGCACGGTCAATCTCAAAATCGCGCGCACGTCGACAAAGGTCCGAACGCCGCCAGCAGCGCCACAAGCGAGAAGCAGGTATTTGGTGGGCAACGATGTGGCTGTCGAAGGACAAGCGTCGGAAAAAGCTCACATACCGGCAGGACTGAAGACTGGGGTGGCCAACGCGATGAAAATACTGTGTGCGCTTATTGGCCATCGCCAGCGGAAGGCCAAAATCTGGCACGACACCGCGGATTGGCGAGCCGAGTGCTCAAGGTGCGGCATCGCAATGATACGGGATCACCGCACTAGAAAATGGCGTTCGTTTCGGGTGAGCGATGCGTCTTCCAACTGCAAGGGTGCTCCTCTTTCGGGCACCGGGCGTAATGGGGATCGACCCAAATAGGGCGGGTGATATGAACCGGGAGACATTATTGACGGATGCGTGTACCTGACCTTCTATCGGCTTTGAGTAGCCGATTTACAGGCGCGTAGGCGCCGCTTTCAAGGGTCGAGAAACATGTTCAAAAAGATCATTCTTGGAGCGGCGATCGCTAGCCAGGCGTTTATTGGTGCGGCGTATGCAGCTCCGGCACGTCCACAAGCCGTCAGCTTTGACAGCGTAAAGATGGTTGGTGCTGCGGGATCGCCGACGCGCATTGGGGCTTCGGTGAAACGGAAGAACGACATTGCCGGTGCGCCATTCCTTCTGCCGCTGCTTGGCGTTGTTGCCCTGGTGGCAGTGGTTGCGGTCGTTGCTAGCGGTGGCGACGACGACTCCAGCCCTAACTGATCGGCTGACACGTCCTCGTTTCGTGCGAGGCTGCCAAATTTAAAGGCGAGGCATTCGAACGAGTGCTTCGCCTTTGTCGTATGCTATCGGCGATCGGCCTTTGGCAGTTGCTAACGATGGCGCCCGTTTTGGTTCGACGGAGAGCCCGAGACCATTACCGAACGATTTGGTGCGTAATGGCTTGCCGACAAGCCGGTGGATAACCGGTTCGATCCCAAGGAACTGCGCCCGTTCGGTCGAGCCTATGTCTTGCGGAACAAGTGTGAGCGCCGCGGGCTCGACGCGATGGAATGGGACGTCTTGGCGGGGCAAGCGAAGCAGGCGGGACGCAAAGTTACACAGACTAACGTGCGTCACTCTCTATCTGCTGCAAGGGCGCTTACCCGTCACCGACCCGGTCAACAGGCGATCCCGCTGACAGAGTTCTGCAAATAGGCACGCGAGCCAACCGACCTCGGCAAGATGATTTGAGTTGTTTCTTCGGAAGCGAACATAAGCCAGAAAGGCGGTAGCCCCGAAGTCGGGTGAATCCGTTGGGAGTCGTAATGCAGGGTACATTCAGCGGGTCTGAACAGGCGCGCGACGACGGGATCGCGGCGGGTAAAGAGCCATCGGGAAGCCTGGACCACTGTCCATACGACGAATATGAAGACCCGATATTACGGGCAATTTGGCAAAATGCCTTTGTTACCTCGCGTCTCTACGGAGAGCCTTGATCGATTAGACCTGCTCAATTTAGAACAGGCCTTTTTGATCGAAACACCTCAATCTGCGTCAACATTACGGTCATAATGGTTGTGTTTCGGTCGCTGTGAAATACGGGCTCCGCATTTGTTTAATGACCGGATTCTAGGATGTTATACCCCCAGCGATACGCGACTACGAAGTGCTTGCTACTGCAGAATTAGAGGCTGCCGCTCGTTCGACCTCAATGGAAGAGCGCTGCTGCCATCTCGATCAGGCCGGGATATATGCAGCACTGGGCGAACATACCCGGGGTATGCGCTAAATGATCGTTAGGCAAAGCAGGTTTTGGCGGCGGAGGAGCCCTCCAGCGCAATGAGGATTTCTGACGTTTCCAAGCTCGCTTGCACCCCGGTTCACAGATGCCGATACCTTGGCGGAAACCGCCCACACCCGGACGTTCAGGCCGGCCCCGGGCATGTCCCGAAACCTGCCATGTGTTCATGTTGGTCGGACAGGAGTTCAAGCAAGAGTCTAAGCATCGGGAACGGCCATATGTCGTGAACGGAGCCGCTCTTAACGCAGGCTTCCTATGTTATTTCCCGGCAGACGCGGCAGGCCCGCTCACGCTCAATGTCATCCGCAAATTGACATTCAGCTCGGAGGTCAGTGCAGGACAGTTGGGACTGGAATAAGGTTCACCATGCCGCTGTGTGTCCGAGCTGTGGCGCGGGCCGTCCATTCGTCGCCTTCCCGCGCGTCGAGAGTACGAATCCAGATGGCGCCGCCCTCGTTTTTGGCCTGATACATCAATTGATCGGCAACTCCGACCTGAGCTTTGTCGACACCGGTTTTACTAAGGTTCAACACCAGGGCGCCCATGCTGCAGCCCAGCGCGAACGGCGTCTGCATGCAGTTCATCTGCAAATGCAGTGTCTTGGCGCGACGGTAGCCTTCAGCTTCTGTATCGACCGGCAAGAACAACAGGAATTCGTCGCCACCGATCCGGGCGAACACGTCGCTAGATCGAATCAAATCACGGACCCCGTTCGCGAAGGCCCGAAGTGCTTCGTCCCCCGCGGCATGGCCGTCTCGGTCGTTGATCTGCTTGAAGCCATCGAGGTCGACATAGGCGAGTACGCCCCAAGCCCCATGCCTCGCGGCCGCACCGGCGTTGTCAAAGAAGGCCTGCTCGTTGACGAGCCCGGTCAGGGGATCGCTGCGTGCGCGATTCCATTCGCGATCGTGCGAGCGGCGCGTGCCGGACATCAGTACGATGATGATCGTCACCGCCAAGATCCGCATGGCCATGTTCCAAGCAATCGCAGTTTGACCGAGCGGATAAGCCTCCAATCCGTTCGCAGCGAGCGATACCGCCACGCAGGCGGCGCTGGTCAACGCGGCCTCGCGCCACCCTAAGGTCCAGGCGGGAATGCAGACGATTAGCAGGTAGATCGGGCCGAACCACAGGGCATTCCCGGTCGCGCTATCGGCGAACCCGACGACAACAACGGCTGCGGCCGTCAGGGTGCCTGCCTGGACGCGAGAGAGCGCGGTCGTCCAAGCAATTAGTGCGTCCAGCCAGCCATGCCAAAGCCGAGCGGGTGGCAGCGCATGAGAAGACGAAGGAATATTCATTTTGCCACCGTAACGACATATAATTAAGCTTGTATTACGGTCGCTCTGTTACCTCGGATCGAGGTGAGAAAGTTGCTTTGACATAGCCCAAAATGGCAGCTTCTTCGTTCGGTGCGCTAGCGCTCAAGGACCGAAATTTAGGGCGCGTAGCGGAAGTCCCAAGGCGCGACAGCGAATATCCGCTTACTCAACCCGTCGCTTCAAAGCTGTCGTTCCGCTATTCTTCCCAAGGCGGACATTCACGGATCCCGATCAAGTTTCAAGAGCATCTGGGCTTGGAGAGGGGCCTGTCAATATCTGTTACCATAACAAACATATGTTAGTCCGACAACTCAAACATATGTCTTAATATAAAAGGGCAAAACTTTAACTGGCCTGTTAACAAAGACTTGTTCTGATTAATCGAATTATACATATCAATATTTGATTTTGTTAAATCATGATAGGTTGATTTGCCGCAATATTTTTACAACATTGTAGTAAATCGAGAGTGCACGCGATCCCGCCTTGCATTTGGTGGGATCGATCATGAGCATAGCAAACATCAGTCCGCTCGTTCGTATGGCCGACAAACTTGCGCTCCACGCGCCTATTTCGGTGGAAGATCGGGTCAGCCTGCTCGAACTACCGTACGCGTCACGCTTTTTCGAAGCCGGTAGTTATCTGCTTCGAGATGGCGATACGCGTGACCAATGCGGCATGTTGGTTTCGGGT
Source organism: Sphingomonas faeni (assembly GCF_003053745.1). Taxonomy (GTDB): domain Bacteria; phylum Pseudomonadota; class Alphaproteobacteria; order Sphingomonadales; family Sphingomonadaceae; genus Sphingomonas; species Sphingomonas faeni. The sequence continues at coordinate 20,886 of NZ_QAYE01000011.1, forward strand.
TTCGCCTATCGCCATAAAATTAACGTGGAAGGCCTGCGCCAGATCGTCTCGATCCATATCCCTGGCGAGGTCTACGATTTGCAACAACTGCATCTCGCCACTGCAGACACTAATGTGCAGGCCCTGACACGGTGTGAGATCGCGACGATCCCCCACGAGGCGCTGCGCCGGCTTGCGGCGGAACGCCCTTCGGTCGCACACGCGCTCACTGTGACAACGATCGTCGAGTTATCGATGTCGCGGGAGTGGATGCTTGGTATCGGACGGCGCGACGCACGCACGCGCCTTGCCCATTTGCTATGCGAGTTCGCTTTCAGGCTCGACAAACACGGCCTGCCGCCCGGTCAGGCATACGAACTGCCGATGACGCAGGAGCAACTGGCCGATACCCTTGGTTTGACGGCTGTGCATGTCAACAGGGTCTTGAAAGGTCTCGTGAACGATGGTCTGATTGTCCACAACAGGCGCGGCGTGACTATTCCGGATTGGGCAGTGTTGGTAGCGCAAGGAGGCTTCAATAGCCGATATCTGCACATGAACCCACCGGATGCGATAGTGCGGCCACCTGACCATGCGTAGGAGATTCAGAGTTTCTTGTCGCCAACAGCATTTAGAAAATGTGCTGGTACCGCCAGGTAGATCACGGTGTCCTTGAAAAGCGCGCCGAGCCTCAGCACATCCTCCAATCCTGACCGTCGAAATGCGCCAGCGAAATGGTCTCCACTCGAAGCAGCGCTGCGCAGATCGACCGATCTGAACAAGGCCGTAGCTGCAGTCTGGCTGACCTTGATGTGGAGCGCAGTCCTAGTCGTGGATGATGCGACAGGACCGCATCTTTCTTTGAACGCTGTATATCTGGCGCCTCTGTGTTTTACCGTATGGTGCCTTGGCAGCATTGCCGGTCTCGTATTCGGCCTCATCGTGGTCGCTATAACCCTGCAGCTCAACGGCTTTGGTGATGGCCCTTCCGCACAAGCCTCGACCGTTGCGACGTCGACCGCAGCCTGGAATGTTGGCGTGAGGGTCTTCGGCGTACTGTTCATCATTCTGTTCGTCGGAGCTTTCCGCCGAACGTTTGATCAGGAGCGGGCAAACGCACAGATCGATCCTCTGACGGGGCTAGGCAATCGTCGGGCGTTCAAAAGGGAGTGCGGCAGCCTGGAACTCGCCAGTGCGCGAGATAATCGAATCCTTCTGTGCGGATTGATCGATGTGGACGATTTCAAGGCGATCAACGACCGCTACGGGCACGCCGCGGGAGACGATGTCCTGAGTATCGTGGCAGATGCCCTTCTCTCTGCCGTCCGGCCCTATGACGTGACCGCCCGCCTAGGTGGGGACGAGTTTGCATTCTGCCTTGCCGTTCGAGACGCGGCATCCGCAGAAAGGAAAAGCCGTAAAATCCACGATGCCGTCATGGCTGCGCTCAGTCGGGCAGACTATGGCGCTACCTGCAGTTTGGGAGCGGCGACAGGCGTAGACGTGGCGGAAACACTGCGCGTTGCCGATCAAACATTGTACCGCGCCAAAGACGCCGGAAAGAGCAAATGGGCATTTGAAGTGGGGCCCGCTCAGAAAGGGGTGAGCCTAGGCGCCAGCGCATCGTCAGAACGTGCCCAGAACGCAACGTTCCGTATATAGACTTATTATCGCTGTGACAGACCAACTTTGAACGGCAGACACATTAGATTTGCACTGTCCCGGATTTTAACGGACAGCCAACACCACAGATGTTCATGGTCGGAAGGTTCGACGAGCACGACCAGTGTACTGACGGCACTGTGACATAAGCTCAACGCCGTCTGCATCTCTGCTGTGTCTATCAGCGTATCTGTTGTGGCAACAGACCGGTACACCCCAATGCCCAAAGCAGAGACCTGTACAGTACCTGCTCTCGCGGATGGGGTTCGGTACATTTTTGTCGTGACGCGGCAGGCTGTCGAGACAGCGGCCGGTAGAATTCTCGATGACCTCGAGTTTCATGCATGGGCCGTTGAGAACGATGAACGCCTCCGGACAATAGGTGATCATGTTCGACCAAAGCCTACCGCTAAGGGGGCTCGCGTCTATATCAAAATTCACCACGTCACCTGAATGCGTTGAGGGCATCCGGATCCGCTATCAGCAAAGCAGCAACAGTGCCTAGACCATTGAAAGCGATCCATATCGAATCTACTTGCGGACTCCCTTGACGAAGAAATGAGATTTTGATGAGCGATGATATCAGCGCAGTTTAACTGGCTGCCGAACTGACCGCCGCATGGCTGGCAAATCCAAACACCCGAACCAGCGCGGATGACGTCCCTGCGTTCTTGATTTCGATGCATGCAGCGGTAGCGCAATTGTCGGGCACAGCGGCGCCGACACCAGCCGAAGAGCCGACGCAAACCTTCGAGCCTGCTGTTACGGCGCGCAAATCGCTTTCGTCGCCTGATCACATCATATCGATGATCGATGGTAAGCCATACAAGACGCTACGTCGCCATCTCTCGACCAATGGGCTGACCCCTAAAGAATACCGCACGCGTTACAACCTCAAGTCTGATTATCCGATGGTAGCACCGTCTTACTCGGAAGCGCGTCGGACCATGGCGAAATTCATCGGCTTGGGGCGCAAGCCTGGCCAGACCGTGCAAAAGCCCGCTGACGAGGCTTCCAAGACAGCGCGGAAGCCGCGTGCCCCCAAGGTTGCCGAAGAGGCTTGAACCCAAACAAGGGGAGGCGCGATCGCCTCCCCTTTCTGAAATTATGGTAGAACCCGGCTAGCGGCTCTCGGGAGGGTGACGTCGCCAAGCGGACGGTTGGTCACGCAGGGTCATTGGCCGCCTTTGCCATGTTCCCTTGCCACATTGCGACCGGAATACTCGACGTAAAAACGTTTGGCGCGTTCCGCGTCCGTCTCACAGAACGCGGTCTAGGCTTGTCTAGGAGCTGGTGGCCATTCAATCCGTGTTGCTCACCCCGACCTCCAGATAGCGCCGAAAGCAGGTTCGGCGCGACACCCCGCCCCTTAAACCGAGACCGTTATCCTTGTCCGTAATGAATCCGTTACCGGCGCGTATCCCCCTCGGCACCCCACGGGCGTTGCGGGCTCCGACGTCTTTCCCCGTTTGTGCGGCATGACCGAAGGTCCAGACCGAACTGAAGTAGACGATCACGCGCCCGCGCAACGCGAACCTCGCCAAAGCGTACTCCTCAGCGCGACGCTTGAATGTTTTGGAAGACCGGGGGCGACAAAACACCGCGTCCGCGATCTGTCTCCTCAAGGCATGCGTATCGAGCAAGCAGCAGGCTTACAGGTCGGGGCAACCGTACTTGTAGCGGTCGGCCAGCTTGAGGCCGTTGGCGCGGCGATCGTGTGGATCAAGAAAGCTCCGCGGGCGTAAAGTTCGCAAAAGCCATCGACCCGGAAAAGGCGCGAGGAAAAGCCGCCGTGCGTCCCAAAGCTAAGATCTTGCCTCGCCCAGAAAAACAGCGGGGGGCGACGACGGGCTGGGTTGCCGACCTCGAAAATCCCGATCGTAAATAGCGAGCCCTCTCCGGTGCGATCACTTAAATCGAGCTGGCAGCGGGCTCGATCTCTGGCCCCATTAGCGCCGGTTTCGGTCGAGGCGCCATCACGTCAGCCCGGAACCGGTTCGGTTGAAAGTATTCGGTATCGACGGCGGGACCAACTTTGGTCTTCTTCTTCACGATCCAGACAAGATACGCTGGCAGACTCATTACCGCGCCGATGTAATTTACCAGGGTAAGAGGGCGGTCAACGGCTTCTAAGGACGCGGTCAGATCCTGTAGCGCGCGGTGGTATCGCTGGAGACGCCATTTAATCGCGGTTCTAGCAATATTATTCCTCGCAAACGTCTTTGCGTGAACATACGCCTCGTCAGACCAACACATTTCGCCAAACGCGAGCATGATTTCGAAGTACGTTATGAGCATCATATTGATTTGAAGCGCCGTCACGGGCGTACGACCGACGGTTGCTAGGCGATCAGAAAAGTTTTGACCATGCCGTCGCGTATAGACGAGTGGCTCGTTAATGTAACCAAAAGATCCGCGAAGTACCATACGCACCATTGCATACGGATCTGCGCCCACCTTATGCGTCCCGAAGAACGGCTTCCCACGATCATCCGAATCAAGTCGGCCAAATAGATGTTGGTATGGTAACCAGCATATGCTCCTGTCCATTATCATTCGAGCTGCGACCTTACCATCAACGACACCATTGTTGATCGGCAGGTTTGCGCGCCTGACCATCTCACAGTATACGTCATGGCACGAGACAACCTGAACATCGGGATGCCGCTCGCTGATGTCTACGAACTTTGCAATACACGTCGCATGCATCAAATCGTCGGCACAGTGTAACTTTACGTACACAGCATCGCTTGGAACAAAGGAAAAGGCATGGTCCCAATTGTCGGTAATCGGTAATGTCGCATCGTTCCGATACACGCTTACCGGTACGGTATGCGCATCGAATGCCTCTAGTAGTGCACGCGTTCCATCGGTGCTGGCATTGTCTAAAACAATGTGGACGATATTTGGATATGTCTGCGCCTGAACCGAATCCATGGCGGCTTGCAAGAACGCTTCGCCGTTCAGCACTGGAGTGACGATTACCACTAAGGGCGGTTTAGCTGGGAATGTCGCCATAAATGCCCCTAGAATTCGACCTGTGACGGCAATCCTCCGCGTCACACCATCGCCAAGCTGCCAATCTGTTTCAGATATTCGGGGTTGCCTTCAACAATTCAGGCAAATAGCCATTGCTGTGAAACACCTGCCCCTTGTTCCCTATCGAAGCTTTGCGTTCATTGGTAAGTTCGCAACGCCAGCTCTTTGAAAACGCCTCCCGCGTGAATCGGCTTATGCCCTTCGAGAGCGCAGCCGATCGCGCCGAAAATTCGGCGTGCGACATGTTCCACAAGGCGATCATCTCCTGCGCTATTGCCAGTTCGTCTTCCGGGTCGACAACACTCGCCCCCTCCCCTGCGACTTCTTCAAGCACGCTATTTCGACTGATGATTGGCACCAGGCCTCGACCGATTGCCTCGGCAACCGGCATGCCAAAACCTTCGAGCCGACTAGGCAGGACGAACCCTTTTGCCTGTGCATAGAGCCAAGAAAGTTCGCCATCTGATACATAGGGCAGTAGATCGACCCCTGCCGTTGCCGCAGCGGCGTCCACGACCGCTTCCCAGCCGGGCTCGTGTGCGCCGCACAATACGTATCGCGCACCGTGAGCTGCTAGTCCGGACCGCGCAAACGCGCGGATTGCGGTGAGCTGGTTTTTGCGCCGTCCAAGACTCCCCACGGTAAGGAAAAAAGGCGGGCGCAATCCCAGGACAGGCGTCTGAACGCGATCATCAATATCCGCGCGTAGGTGCGGGTATATCACGCTCCTCGGACTATCAGATCCTACCAACCGCTCGAACTCGCGTTGCGAGCTCAAAGAGACGAACACCATGCGCGGCTGGACGCACCTAATCTTCTCGTACGCTCGCTCATAGAGCGTGCGTAACCAGTCCGTAAATAACTCGGGGTGCGTCAAGGGACCAAGATCGTGGCACAGAACAATGTCGCGCGGGGTTAGCTGCGACATAACAACCGTAAATGGATCGAGATATAAGGTTCTCAGGGATGCTCTGCGCAGCGGGATTCGCAGCGATCGGGAATACGCATAGAGTCTCTTCTCTAACTTCAGGCCATAGCGCAATATTGTGTTCTCAGGTTTGTCTCCGGACGTTTCGGCGCCACGCCAATATCGGACATCTGCGATCATGGATCGATTATCGTCAATAATGTCCTTGCCTAGAAAATACTTACCCGTTCTGTTTTCGAGCGCAACAGAGAAATCAACGCTCCAAAGCTGTTGGGAACTGAAGGTCATATCAGGAGATCCGTTTTCATGCACTATATCTGGCATGATGTTCTGAATGCGCATCAGGATACGAAGATAGCTGGCCAAGGAATCGCCGATATGAACTTTGTGTTGGGATGTGCATCCCATAAAGATTTATCCGAGACGATCTCGTCTTTCAAATTCCAAGGCAGGATAACGACATAATCGGGATCCGTATCATCAAAGGCGCTCGGCGACCGGATCGGAATGCGTACCCCAGGGATCATCCGGCCTTGCTTCGATACGGACCTATCAACGGTAAAGTCGATGATGTCGGGTCCGATGCCACAATAGTTGAGCAACGTCGTGCCTTTGGCCGGCGCACCATAGGCCGCGATGCTCTTTCCCTTTCCTTTTAGCCCCTTCAGCATTTGACGGAATTCATCGCGCAGTGCGCGCACGCGTGTCGCCCATTGCGCGTAGGTCTCGTCGCGATCGATTCCGTAGGCGAGTTCCTCGTCGAGTAGAGCTTGCACCGCAGGCGCGGTGCGATGCGCGGCATCTGCTCGGCAAACAAGATATCGCAGCGATCCCCCATGGGTCGTCAGTTCCTCGATATCGAATACGCGCAAGCCTGCCGTGGCAAAGACACGCATCGCAGCGAATAAGGAGTAATAGGAAAAGTGCTCGTGATAAATCGTATCAAATTGCAGACGCTCCATCAGCCTGAGGAGATGCTGCACCTCGACCGTTGCTACCGCGTCGGGATTTAGAAGCTCGTATATACCTGACGCAAAATCATTGACGTCAGGGACATGCGCAAAAACATTGTTCGCGGTGATAAGATCGGCCTTGCCGCTGCGCTCGACCATTTCAAGAGCATATTCCCGCCCAAAGAAGGCCACGTGCGTTTCGATGCCTTTTGCGATCGCAACGTCGGCAACCGAGCGGCACGGCTCTACGCCGACAGCGGCGAGGCCGCGTGCCATCGAATACTGCAATAGATAGCCGTCGTTGCTCGCGATTTCGATATGCCGCGCGCCGGGCTCAAGACCAAACCGGTCGGCCATCTTATCGACATAGAGTCTCGCATGTTCCAGCCACTCCTGCGAGGTGGAGGAAAAATACGCGTAATCATCGCGGAACAGATCAGCGGCATCTTTGTGATCGATCGTTTGCGCAAGCCGACATTCGCTACATACGACCACCTTGAGACCGACGATGGCGTCGACAGGCGGGGCGCCAACCGGGTCAACATAATCATTGGCTACGGGCATATCGCCCAGGTCAGCCAGCACGAGATCAATTGATCCTCCGCAATGACGACATCCACGTCCCTCCATAGCCGCGCCCCGTATACCAACTGGCTGAAGATCACCGTGACCTATCGCCCCCGCAATACAGATATCAGTACTGCGATCGGTAGATAGTATCTTGACGAGGTAACCCGCCGTTCGACAGCTATACTACCCGAAATACCCGCGGACATCTCAGACAGGATATGTAATCATAGGGCATTCCGGTTGTTTAGCCGCTCGCGACGCCGCCAATTGCAGCCGCACGAGGGGGTGGGGAAACCCAGCCGGAAACCATAATTCGACGCGGGCCAAGGAAGGGGTACATATGCTTATAGAGCATTACATTGTTCAAGCCCCTGCCGAAGCCGGCGTTTCGATAGCGTGCCTGGGTGGCAACGAGCAAACTTTTGTGATGGTAAGCAATGCCGTCATCGAGAAAGGCTTGGGATCGCGTCCGACGACTTCAGTGCAAAGGCGCACGTACGTTGTCGAGAATGCTGTTGCGTTCATCATGATCGCAAACGGTAAGCGGGTACGCTTTAGGCCGTCTACAAATCTAATATGGATCTTGTTGCGCGACATTCCTGCAGGATGCTGGAGAACCGGCGGTCTGGTGACGCCCGTAGCGAGGGACGCCGGCCTCGTGAACGGGAGGCAAGGTGCTTACATCCCGCCTCCCGCAGTCGCACTTATTTTGCCTTTATCAATCGTACGATACGACGATCCGGCCCGGTAATCACCCCGGCGCTGTTCGTCGCTGGAAACAGGTTCATCGTATAGGCGTCATTGGGATACGCGATATCCTGGTGCGCCGTCAGACGCAGCCCGGCCGCCCTGGCCGCTTTCAGAAAATTGTCGACGATCGGTTGCCATTCATCACGGTCTGGAGCGCCGAATTCCCCCATATGACCACGATCTGCAAAGCCGTGATTAGAAAGCCATTCGACAAAGGGTGCAATCCGTTGGGCACCTAAATTGGCATTGGCAGGCGCTTTCTCACTTCCCCCGCCATAGACCCCGGCCGAACTCGCATCGAAATACTGATGAGCAGACCATATGATCTTTTTCGAAGGGTCGTTTAGCGTGTGCAGCGTAGGATTGCGGGCTGGCCAGAACTCGGCACTTGCCCAACCATATCCGTCGATGACGATGGTAATGGACGTATTGATCTTCCGGATCGCGTCGATTGCCGCCTGACAGGCCGTTCGCCATCCGCCTTCGCCTATGGCAAGATCATGCGGTTCGTTCATCAACTCGATGCCAACGACAGCGGGATGACTTCCGAACGTCTTTACAATTTTAGCACAGTAATCGGCAAACGCCGCGATTGGCACCTGCGCCGATCCCAATTGCGCCTTGGACTTTTTACTCCAGGTGCCATCATAGCCAACATACCGCTCGCCATAGTTATGGCACAGATCAAGTATGACCCTGAGGTTGTTTTTCTGCGCGGTATCCAGGTAATATTTTACGAGTGCGACCGTGTTACGCAGAGGATTGTTGGCATCAGCGTAGTGATCCAGCAGCTGCTCACCCAGTTCTCCATTGATCCGCGGCTGCATGCGCTCCCATGACGCTTCGAGCCGGACATGATCCATACCTACGCTGGCGTAATATGCAAAATGACTGACGGGCGTAACAAAGACCTCCCCGTTGAGATGGCCTGGCAGGGTGTCGGGCGCCCCTTCCATGGTGGATAATGAAACGCCGCGCGCAAACACCGATACGGCGCCTACCGCCGTGCCAGTCTCGTTGGGCGTGGCTGCCGGCGGAACGACAGCGGGTTCTGGCGCTGTGGTCGGAGTCGGGGTCGGGGCTGGCGTAGGTAATGGCGCTGGCGTTGGTACCACTGTGATTCCGGTGTCGGCAGCACCAGCACCGGCGGACTCGCCGCCACAGCCCGCAAGGGCCGCACCGCCCAGTGTGAGCCAGGCAATGACATGACGACGATCAATAATCATGGGTGGCGCATCGCTCTCGTCTTCTGGAGCAATCGAGGCATGGGGATCGAGATCAAATGGTCGCATCGTGTAGGCTTTCGTCGATCTGTAAGTATTTCGCGGCCAAACGTCGGGGCAAGCTCCGTCTATCTCGATAGCTGGTCCGCCACCTAGCGCTGTGAAATACTATAAGTTTAACTTTACGATCAGCCACGAACTTCTCAATGAAGATGAGTGTCAGGCTTTCGGATTTTTTTAAACGCTATTCTCGTATTTTTACGAGTAATGGTGCTAAGAAAAATAAGGACCGATACTGGATAATAAATAGTTAATTTCAGCCAAGATAAGATTGGCGCAAATCCCAAATCATATCGTCGCCTTCCGTTATTCTGCGCATAGGCCCTATGCCTTACGTCGACCCTGAAATGCGTTAGGCGCCCGTTGGCTGCAAGTAGCCCAATGGGGGTAGGGGACTTACCCCCAAAGCGGTAGACCTTCATTCTGGTTTGAGATTTTAGCGATGAAGCTGAACGGTCCGGCGGGCCGACCCAAAGGATCTCGCCGGCGCCAGATCATATAACTTTTCCCCAAAAATCAATATCTTGCTCGGCCGCCAATGCAGGCCATTGTGCGATGACCTTGGTCGCAATGTGCTTGGCGATACGTCCCGACATCGACAAATGCTCGGTGCTGGAAATGCTATCGATCCAAAGTGACTTTACGCCGAGCAGCCTTCCTAGGAGGACGAATGGAAGCATAGGGGCGGATCCCGTCGTGATTATCGCCGACGGCTTTTCGTCGCGTATAATTCGAAACGCTCGAGCGACTATGGGAAGGAACGCGGCTACGCTAAATCGCGAGGCATCGGGGACCGCATGGAACCGGCTTTCAGGTACGACGCTCGCGTAATTTTCAAACGTTGAGATATATACGACGTCAAATCCCGCGAATGCCGGCCGCAACCGCAAGAGCTCGATCCAATGCCCCCCCCCCGACGCACCAGCTAGGATGACCACGCGCCGGCTCGACGTCATCAAAAGTACCGCTCGGCGACCCTGACGGTATCACCAGGGTGAAGGGGCGTCGCGGCGGTTAGAACCGTCGACACTTCTACGCCTGCGTCGTCGCGAATGATGAAGATGTTGCGTTTGTTCGCTCGGTAGGTAAATCCTTGTGCTGTTGCGACTGCCTTTACGACCGTCAACCCGTTGGTGAAGGGATATTGGCCAGGCTTTGCGACTTCTCCCAGAATATAATATGGCCGGTACTCCGTCACTTCTGCTCCCACTCGCGGATCGCGGACAAAACCCCCACCTGCCAGCTTGCCGCTGATCGATTGTTCCAGCTGAGAGGGAGTCAAGCCGACGACCTTTACCGCGCCGATCAGCGGCAAGGCGATCGATCCGTCCGCCGAGACAACAAAGTCCCCACCAAGCTCCTTGAATCCGAAAGTCGTAATCCGGATCTTATCACCGGCGCCCAATAAATAGGCCGACTGCATCGCAACAGCGTTGCCTGGCGGTAAGGCTTTGGCGACGCATCCGGACACCATCATCGCCGTCAGGCTCGCTAGCGCAATATTTCTGTTCATCAAGACCCCTCCCCTTGGTAGCGTTCATGATAGCCCTGCCCCGCAACAGTGACGCAGCTATTTGGTATGGTATCTCTATTCGCAGTTGCGTGGCGGCTTGCCCTGCCATCCCGGGGACTCGCGCAATTCCTGTAGCGCAGTGCTCGCCGGTAAATAGTTTCGATCTCGTGGAGAACGGCGGGCCACGCGAAGGAGGCGAGCAAGCCCGGTAATGATGCGGCACGATCCTTTTGCCCGGCAAAAGCCTTGAACTGAACCAGGAATGGCACCGGGTCGGGGCGTGTTTCGAAGTCGATCAGCATGCCCATCTTCAGCCGTTCGAGTGTTCGCTGGAACGCCGGTATGTTTGAGAGAACCGGGAACAATCCAGCGGCAGCAGCTTCGACTGCAGCAATCCCAAAACCTTCGTACCGCGACGCGCAGGCAAAAACGCTGCAGCGCGCGATCAATTGGCACAGTTGCCTGTCGGTCGGTGTCGCGTGGAATTCGACCGCGTCCTCGATACCCAGCCGCGACGTCAGGGCCTGGAGAGTGGCGATCCTGGTTCCCATCTCCTTGCCCGCGACAATGAGGCGCCACGCTGGCGCTGTCTGGTGAACCGCCGCAAACCAGATCAGCAGCCGGTCCACGTTCTTGCTTGGTGCCAACCGCCCGAAATAGATCATCGTCGTTGCAGTCAGGTCACCCAGGCCCTTAAATTTCTCGGTGTCGACCGCGTTTTCGACCAGAATGACCTTTTCTTGCGCAATCGGGGAAAAGGTCGCGGCATCCTGAACGCTGGATGCCAGGACGGCCTCATACCGTCTGAGACTGAGGCGCGTAACGGTCGCAAACCAGTAGCGCTTGAGCCATCCGCCGCGCGATGTGTGAAAGATGCCGCCATGGGTCGAGACGACCATCGCCCGGCGATGCCACCGCTGGGTCACGGCCAACAGGTCAACCGAAGACTCGATGCCGTGGACGTGAATGATGTCTGCATCGTCAACATGGCGAATGATGCCGGGCGCGAAGGGATATTTTTTGAAGCCGCGATACGGCACTCGAACAATTTCTACGCCGGAACAATGCTCCCTAGAAGGAAGCCTTGCTGGCTCGCCGTCAAAGATCCGATCAAGCGTGACAACGCGGACACGGTGCCCCGCCCGCGCCTGTCCAATCGCAAGCAGCGATACGAAATTTTCGATCCCGCCAATGCCAGGTAGATATTGCCGTACCACATGGACGATGGACATCGGCGAAATGGTGCTGATACTCGTCATCAGTACGCACTGCGATCGCGCACCATTTTGGGCACTGTTTGGAAGATAATTGCAATGTCGAACAACGGTGTCCACCGCCTGATATATTCCACATCGGCATCAAGACGTCGTGCCATGTAAGACAGATCATGAATTTCGCCACGCAGTCCACGCACCTGTGCCAGCCCAGTAAGGCCGGGCTTGACCAGGAAGCGATTATTATATCCATCAAGCAACGCGCTGTAGTGGCGATCATGGGCAAGGGCGTGCGGCCTTGGACCAACCAGCGACATGTCTCCTAAGAGAATATTGAACAATTGAGGAATTTCGTCGAGACTGGTGCCTCGCAGGAAACGCCCAACCGGCGTGACACGCATATCACCGCGGCACGCGTGCGCAATCATGTCACCATCCTCGATGACCGTCATAGTTCGAAACTTAATGATCCGGAACGGTCGGCCACGATATCCGGTTCGGGTTTGCCGGAAAAAAATCGGCCCATGCGTGGTCGATTTGATGAGGATGGCGATCATGACCAAGACAGGTGCGCTGACGAGCAGCGCCAGCAGTGAAACGACGATATCGATTATACGCTTCGATGACGAGTCCGATTGATTGGCACCCTTATTCAACGTTTGCGGCACCTCTCCACCGACGACTTTCACGGTACCATTATTGATGGCTGCATCGTTACTGGTGTCTGCCGACAAAAGCATAGCATAATCCTTTGCATATCATCGGCAATACATACTCTACTTGGGCATAGCTTATTGAGTTCATAAGTATAGTATAACTATTTGACGATATGACTACTTCGTAGTCTCAGGGCGCAAGTGTTACACATCAGTTGCGATAATGATCCCGAACACGGTCGTGCCCATTGCTGAAAGGCGCTGGGTAATATGATCAACCCTTGCAATTTCGGTTTTGTTACGACGGACAACCAGCACAACGCCGTCCATTACCTCGCATAACGCCGGAGGATCGCTTGTTGCGTTGCCGCCATCGACGATCAACATATCCTGCCAGTCCAGTAGCGGCATCACGCGTCGGTGGAACCGTTCTGCATCGACGTGATCTGCATCGTCGGTATCGGCCGATCCGGCTGACAGCAGCGACAGGTTGCGGACAGACGTACCGACAGGTGCTGTGCGGGCCTCGCTTACCCCCGCAAGGACAGCCGAGAGACCAATACCAGGCAGCACGCCCAGCAGGTCTTGCTGCATGGCACCGCTGACATTGGCGTCGACAATGACCGTCGTCACGCCGGTTCGTGCGTAGGATATACCAAGGTTTGCAGCAATAAAGGCGGCCTCTGCACCGGCGTCGATGCCGACTACGGCAATGGACCGTGCCGGTGCGGCGCTGGGCCGTACTAGCGCTGAGATCGACAGCCTCAGCGATCTGATCAACTGACCGATCAGATCGTCGCCGTGCAAACCGCCCGCCGCTGGAGCGGCCGGTAAACGGTCGACCGGCAGCTGATGAGCCAGTGCGTCGCCCTTGGCGTATACAAGCTCTTCTGTACCGACATTGTCATCTATCGAACGGATCCGCATTACATCCCTCCTGCCAAGATGCGTCCCGGGCGGGACGTCGCAAAATTGAATCTGCCAATCACAGAAGCATCGGTTGCCTCCATCAGTCCGGCTGAGGTGCGCACAAGCGGCCGACGAACTTCAAGAATCACCGCTGTGAGGACGCCGAGTACCAGCCCTGCAAGCGCTGCGATAAAGACAAGCAACGGTACATTGGGACTGGCTGGCAACAAAGGCGGCGTTGCGCGGTCCACCTGCTGCGCGTTCGTCGTCGGCAGTCCGCTTTGCAGCCGCATGAGGTTCAACCGCTGCGTGACCGCGTCATAGGCCTTTTGCGCGGTAGCGACGTCGTTCTGCAGTGCCTCGACTTCGCTCTGATTGCCGGACAAGGCCAACATCCGAGCGCGCTGTTGCGACACTAGGGCCTCAAGTTGGGACTCGCGGGACGATGCAGCCGAGCTGGCGACCTTCACCGATCGGCTGGCGGTCGATGTCTCGCTGCCCAATTTTGCGCGTAGCACCGCCAGTTCGGCTTGCGCGGCCAGCATATCAGGGTGGTTGGGTCCGTAATTCGATCCCAGTTGGCCAATCTTTGCTTCGCTGATCGCAGCCTGCTGCCTGAGCGACTGGATCACCGCAGTGGACTGAACATCTGGCGATTCTGTTACCCGCGTGCCTGCGCGAGCGCGCAAATCGGCAGCGCCGCCCTCGGCCTGGGCGAGCTGCCCCGACAGCGCGCTCAATCGGTCCGCCTCGAGCGCCAGCACGCTGCCATCCACTATACCGTGGCTACGCTGAAAGTCGGTGACCCGGCTCTGTGCATCTTCCAACTTGGCGCGAACCTCATTGGTCCGCTGCTGGAACCAGCTGGCATATTGCTTGGCGGTATCCGTGCTGATTTGCATCCGCATCGAGACAAAGTTCGCGGCAAAACTGTTGGCAATCCGCGCGGCAAAGTCAGGGTTGCTGGCACGGAAGCGCACGGCAAGGACATTGGTGTCGCGCTCCGGCAGCACCTCGAGCTGGGCAAGCAGGTCGGTGGTAAGCCAGCGCTCGAACGATCCTGCTTTATGACCGCCCTTGGCCCATGCGTTTGCAAGCGTGCGGTCCGCCAACAGCCTTTCCGATACAATGACGCGCCGCGCGACGGCATCGCTTTTGATAATATCGGCTTGCGTGCCGAGCAGCGATCGGTCGTCCTGCGACGCGCTCGACTCCTGCAGCGCCGGGCTTGGTCCCTTCTCGTCGAACAATAGCGAGGCGCGGGCAACATAGGATCGCTCGACGGTCGATATCCACAACATCGCCAACCCGATGGTCAGGGCAAAAATACCGAGAATGAGTTTCCAACGGGCGCGCAACGCAGCCCACATATCGGACGAAAACATTGTGTCTTACCCCTCTCTTAGATTGGCTGCCTGCGCCGCGTGCCCGATCGCCAGGATTGCCAGCAGAAATTGTGGAGCCGCGCCGTCGCGAAAATAGAAGCGATCGGGATGGCTCTCGTCGGCCAACAGCGCGGACCCCAGCACTGTCTGCATGTCACTATCGGCATGGACGCAATCGGTGACCGCCGCCTCGCGTGCGCAGTGCTCAAGACCCTCGCGTGTCTCAGGCGCTGCGGTCTCAAGACTTCTGAACAGCGTCGCATCCGGACCATTTACCATTGCCCAGGTATCGAACGCGCGCGCCATGCCTGCCTGCATGATGGTCATATCGATATTACGGGTCCCGCGGCGCGTTGCCTCGATCGCGGCAACATAGCAGAACAGCTGAAGATGATAGGGCGATCCGCACGAGATCGATGTAATCAAGGTACGGCATGCGGCGTCGAAGGTTACGCCCGCTCGAGCAGCACCGGTATCGATCAGGGCCAGCATGTCACCTTGTGAAATGCGCCCGATAGGGACTGGTACGAGATGACGACGAAGTGAGGGGTGACACCGTATAAGATCGTCCAGGGTACGGCCAATCCCGACGATCATAACCTGCACTGAGGACCGTGCGTCCGACAAAAGCTTTATCAGTGTCGCGACCTGCTCGACGACTGCGGCACTCTCGGCGCGATCGAATTCATCGAAGATCAATATTACTTGCCGGCCATCTGATAGATATGAAAATAGATCGACAATCGCACGCGCGCCAAACTCTCCGTCCAGAAGCTTCATATCACGGTCAAAATTCACCTTTTCTTTCAACGATACCGATGATTCGGGAATGAAGGCGAGATACGGGCGAATGAGTTCGGCAAACGACGTGGCGGCTTCGCAGGCAGCGTAAATGACAACGGCGCCTTGCTGATCGGCATAATCGCCAAAAACCTGAGCGAGGGAAGTTTTCCCCGACCCACGCGCGCCGTGGATGACCGCGTGCTGGCGGTTGAAGAGCACGGCGTCGAACAATGCTTCTAGCTTGTCGTCACGACCATGAAGGTTTTTGCGCTGGCGAACCGGGTGTGCGGAATCGAACGCATTCATGATCCGCACGGTTTCGTTCCGGTTTATCAGGCGACCGCCGAACGGAATTGGGGTGGCTTCGGCGCGAGCCGCAATGTCGGCGTGTTCCGGTTCAAGCGGCTGTATCACGGCGCCGTAATGCCGCTGATCAACTGGCGAGGCGACCAGCCACTGCCATAGCCCATTCCAGACCCGCAGCAGCATATTGCCGTCGGCTTTCGTTGACGCGAGACTAACGTTCATCGCACACCATTTCGCATAGGAACCCCCGGTAAACGGACATGGACATCGGCTATGACGCGGCAGGTCATGTTGCTGGCTTCAACGTCAGCGTGCCCGAGCGCGGTCGGATCGCCGGTGAGCGCCGCCACGGTGTGCTCGGGAAGAAGTCTGGCGAGCGCATGAACCCCGCGAGCAGCCATAGCGGCGCCGCGATCTTCATACTGAAGACGGCATTGCCGGCGACCAGCAGGTTGAGAAACAGGAATAAGCTTACCGACCAGGCACAGCGGCGCTGTTCAGGCGTTCGGAAGGGGACTGCCAGCGCCACGTAGAGCCAGATGGCAACAGCCCCAACGAGCGAACAGGAATATATAAGATAGGAATAGCCGCTGTCGGGAAACGCGCTGGCATCGGCGACCCGAAACCCTAGCGATGCTGGAAAGTCGGTCATCGACAGGAGGCGAACCGAGAGACCGATCCGGCCGGCCAAATCGTCTTCTTTCGAGGGGCCCATCCAGGATGATAACCCAACCGCAAGAGACAGCAGCAGCAGAGGCAAAATTAAGGTACCATAGCGCGGTAGTCGCGGATACAGGAAATACCCGAGCATCGTAATGCTCGCAAATACCGATGCCATACGCGTATTGTTCGACATCAACGCCAAAATAACAAAACTCCCGATCAATATTTTTTCGCCACGGGCCAGCGTCCGCCACATGGTCACCAGATAGATTGCGATAACGCTCGCAAAATTGGCGAGAGACGTCTGCTCGAGAAATATAGAGGACGTTCTCGGTGTCGTGAACAGGCCAAAGCTGAACCGCCCCTCAAATCCTAACGCATTGCCGAATAAGCCGACGTCGCCATAATCGACCTCGCCCAGCCCTCTGGTATTTTGATAATAGCTGAAGGGTTTAAATAGCGAACTATATTGCGATACTGCTGCTATCTCGAATATCATAACCACACCAACAACGGAAACCGCAATCAAGAACGTTGTTCTCATTGTCGAAATGTTTGATCGTATGCCTAAGGCTGTAAACAGTGCGACAATTGCAACGTTTCGCAGAGCCTCTACCAAGAGGCCGCCATTACTGAGGGAAAGAAATATCGTACCAAAAAATGTTCCGATCAAAAAGGTCAGCCATGCGGCATCGCGTGGCGTCAGCCGATGTCGGGCAACAACCAGTCCCGCTCCGCTCAAGACGACGAACTCGCACAAGGCGACCTGAGTAACCGACAGGCTCATGACGTGGCCATTTATTATGGCAAGTACAGCATTGTAGCAGATGGCCGCCAACAACAGAATGACGATTGGCCACCGCACCCCTTGTCTTTCGGATCCGCTTTCCTGCACGCTATGTATCCCCCCAGGCATAGCCGCAACATAGTTTGCATTAAGGGGTTCAAGAAATCACTATTGTGATATTACGGTAACTCAAAGGTAGTACAGACAGAACTACCGATTTTTTTGATTTTCAATCACCTATCAAATCTTACCCTGCCGCCCTTAGCCGAGCGCGTAGCGTCGTCTATTCGCCAAATGGTCCTGAAGGCCTACGCTTTGCGATCAAATACCCTCATTCACAGTGAGTAATACTGTTGCCTACTACGTTTAACGGCAAGTGCTCGCCTAAGATGATGGTCGAATCGGAAGATTAGGGGATGCGACTAATGGAAAATATCCGGAATATCGCTGTGATCGGATTAGGAAAAATGGGGATTTCCCATTTGAGCATCGCCAACGCCACGCCCGGTATGAAGGTTGTCGCCATTTGTGACAGCTCGGCAATGATTGGTGGGATGATCGGCAAATATGTAAAGGTCCCGTTTTTCGCCGACTATGCCGATGTCCTAGCGGTCCCAGGCCTGGACGGCGTGATCATCGCCACGCCAACCCGTCATCACGACACGATGATCCGCCGTGCTCTGGCGAGCGGCGTACATGTTTTTTGCGAAAAACCGCTGACGTTATCGGCCCGCATCAGCGCCGAGCTTGCCCAGATCGCCTTTGACCAAAATCTAGCGGCACAAGTCGGCTACCATAACCGGTTCGTCGGCACTTTTGCTGAAGTAAAGCGGCTGGTCGATTCTGGTACCATCGGCAAAATTCGCCACGTTCACGCCGACGCCTATGGCCCTGTTGTTCTGAAGCCCGCCGCCAAGACGTGGCGCAGCAAATCGACGGAAGGCGGCGGATGCCTGTATGATTATGCGGCTCATCCGATCAACCTGATGAATTGGTATGTTGGCAAACCCATATTTTGTTCTGGTGCACAGCTCACCAAGCAATGGTCGGAGGACGTTGACGATGCCATTTACGCAAACCTCATGTTCGCAGGCGGGGTCTCCGGGCAGGTTTCGGTGAATTGGGCGGATGAAACCATCCGCAAGATGACGACGAGTCTGACATTGTGGGGCGACGGAGGAAAGATCTGTGTCGATCGGCAGGAAATCCGAGTGTATATCGGTGATAAAGGCACGGTATCAGCGGGCTACCGTCCGAAATGGACGGTCCGCAATATAACAGACCTGACGCCCCATCCGGCATTTTACCTGCGAGGCGAAGAGTATTCGGCGCAGTTAGAGGGTTTTGTGGGAGCCATGAATGACCCGTCATCCAGCTACGTGAACACCTTTGCCAGCGGGGCTGAGACAGACCATACCCTGGCATTGATCCGTGACGGGGCAGATAGCCTTAATCAGCCAATCGTGCCCGTCGCTGTCGCAGCCGCGAAGCGTCCCAAGAGTACGATGTTCGCTCGTGCTTTCGGATATTGAACCCGTGGCACGGACCGCTTCAGAGCCCGCGCGATGATCTTTGCATCAGTGGGATCGATGCTGCCGTTCGATAGGCTGACCCGCGCCGTCGATGCATGGGCTGGTGACAACCCGCAAACACCGGTTCACATCCAAATTGGCGACGGCAGTTACGAGCCTCAGAACGCCGAATGGACGCGGATGATGCCGCACGACGTCTATCTGCAGCGACTAACCGACTGCAGTCTATTTGTCGCACATGTCGGTATCGGATCGATCCTTCAGGCGCTCGAACTTGGCCGCCAGATGCTGATGTTGCCTCGCCGCGCCAGCCTGGGCGAACATACGACCGAGCATCAGCTTGATACTGCAGCCAAGTTCCAGGAAACCGCAGGTCTGGCGATAGCGCAGGACGCTTCTGCGCTGCGATTGGCAATGAGCGCCTTGCTATCGTCGCCGCTGTCCGGGGCGACCCGCCTGTCGTGTTTTGCGCCAAAGCCCATGACTGACAAGATCCGCGAGTTCTTGCTCACGACACTCCCACGTTGAAGAAGGACGCTATTCCATGGACCGCATCTTGTTTGGCGATAATCAATTTTTCGGTATCAATCACATGTCAGAGGATAAGGCGCGCCAGCAAATGATGCAATTTGCAGAGCTGCCTGCAATCCTCGAGACGCTGGTCGCTGCGCGCGACGCTGGCATCAATGCCTTTATGTGCACAACGCATGACCGTATCAGCGAAATCGCCGATGCCGTAAGGGCAGCCCCGCAAGAGTGGCCTGACTTCCAGTTTTATCCGTGCATGCCTTATGCGCACAAATATGCTAACGCCGTTACAGATCTTGGGTATCTTGGCACCGTACGAAAATTCCTACCGAGCCAGGGACTTTTCGACTCTGCATTGCGGGGCGGTAAAGCGCTGATGACGCGCGATGTCGAAGGCATAGCAACGTTACTGATCGATGCCGAAATGAAGCCTTTTCACGGTCTCAAGACACCGATTGTCTTTGTTCAGAACGTGATAACTGACATGCTGCTTGGGCTTGGTTACGCCGACGCCTTCAAGATTTTTGCCGACCACATCCGGACACGCTACGACGCAGAACCGGGGTTCATAACGATGAATCTCCCCATGCTCCTGCCCATGCTGGCGTCCGTTGGAATTCACAATCCGATCGTTTGTGCCAACGTCAACAAGTCAGGGTTTCGGATGTCGGGAGGAATCGAAGCCTATCGGGAAGCGACCGAACGCTGGCCGGCGCGTGTCATTGCTATGTCGGTTCTCGCATCGGGCGCGATCCCGGCAGCTGAAGCAATCGAATGGGTCGTAAAGGAGCCGTATGTCCGCTCGATACTGTTCGGCGCCTCGAGCGAACGCAACATCCGCAATACCGTCGGCTTGATAGAGCGTTTCGACGCAATGGATATGATGGCTGCTTAAACGTGGCCGTAAAATGCAACGGGGGGCCTATGCATCGCTTTCGAGCGCGTTTCGTAACGGTATCGGCATTGGGCCTGATGCCCATGATCACTATGCCAGCTACGGCGCAGGAGAGTGCTTTGCCGCGACTGGATCCGGTGGGGACGTCGATCGTCGACCAGGAAGACGGCATCACGCTCGACGTGCGGCAGCGCGTACGAGATGAATTTACGCCGATGGGCCTACGCCTGGGTTCGTTCCAGGTTTATCCAACGGTTGCGGTGGGTGCCGGGTACGATAGCAACCTGTTCGCAAATCCGACCAACCGCAAAGGTGCGGCCCTGGTCCAATTCGAGCCCAGCATTTCGGCTCGGTCCGACTTTTCAAATGGCGAGATACGATTGGATGCAAGCAGTCGGCTCACTCGTTTTCCAGGAAACGGTGACGGCGATGAGACCAGCTACCGGCTCAGCGCATCCGGCCGCTATACTGTCGCGCAATCGACAGATCTTGAAGCCGGAGCGCAACGCGAGCAATTGGTCGAGCGCCGCGATTCAAGCGGCCGGCCGGATGGCGTGGTGACGCCAATCAGGTTCTTTCAGACGCAGGCCTATATGCGGCTGCGCCGAGATAATGGAACACTCCGCGCACTCGCGAATGTCGACTATACGGTTTTCGATTTTCGCAGTACCCAAGCGTTGTCGTCCACCGGCGAGATCATCGACGTTATCAATCAAAATGCCCGGGACCAGAACAGCCTGCGTGCCAGCCTGCGCGGCGAATATATGATCACGATGGGGTTATCGGTATTTGCCGAAGGCACTGGCACTAAGATTAGCTACCGGCTCGCGCAATCGTCGCCGGGAATACCCAATCTGGACGGAACGAACCTGACTGTGATTGCCGGATTGATGTTTGGCACCAATCAACTGATCCAAGGATCAGTTGGCGCCGGCTATATTCGACGAAGCTTTAAGACAAATCGTTTCACCACAATTTCCGGAATCGCCGCTAATGCCGATCTTCGGTATTTTCTTACTCCTCTTGTCACGCTGTCATTCATTGCATCACGCAGCGTAGAAGAAGCTGTACTGCAGGGATCCACCGGTTTCATCGCCAATGGTCTTGAACTACGTGCCGACTATGAGTTGCTGCGCCCGCTTATCCTGAATGTGCATGGCGCCTATCGCTACAATGATTTCCGCGATAGCCCGCGCGCCGACAAGATATTTGAAGCTGGAGGAGGCGCCCGCTATAGCGCAAACCGCCGCCTAAGCTTCGACCTTGACATGACGTATTTGCGTCGCACGGTAAAGAACGATATCTTCAGTCCGACATATAACGATGTTCGCGCAACCATAAGTACGCGCTTTAGTCTATAAAAAGCTTCGCTCTGTTGGATTTTTCAACCTGTACGCCAGGTCAGGTATCGGTACGATAGCGGCAATTGTATTATCGATGGCTGCCCGCGGCCGGGTTCTGGTTTGCTTAGGGCTCAGACTCATTCACAGCCAGATGGCGACAGCCGTTGCGAGGGCTACGGCTGAGAGGAAGTTGGCGGCGAGCTTGTCGTATCGAGGAGCGACGCGACGAAAGTCTTTCAGGCGACAGAAGGCATTCTTGACGAGGTGGCGGCCGCAATATCCTTGTCGTAGCGAATGGTTCGCTTTCGGTTGCCGCGTCCGGAAATGACGTGAACGGCGCCTGCCTCACGGAGGGAGCGGCGCAAGCTATCGGCATCGTAGCCCTTGTCACCGAGCAGGTATGGCATGCGATCCGCGTGTTCGAGGAGGGAGGGCGCGGCCTTGATGTCGCTGACGTTGCCCGGTGTCAGCATCAGCATCAGTATCAACGCTTATGGGCCTCGATGCGCACGATGAAGGAGTCTGAGGCGAATGGGTCTAGCATGACGGTGGACCATGCCGCGGATACATGAGGTCGACAACGTATGCCAACGGCTACAGCGACCGTTACGCAATGGCTTACGCAGCGGCGGTACGCCTGCGGTAGCTTTCGCTGTGTTGAATTCCAGACTGGTGACTGATGGACGTGAGCGAACCGATCTCGCAGATGCCATCTGTTCGCCAAACCGCTTTTCGCCCGCTTGAGGCGATCAAGCGGCGTTTGGGTATCGTGCCAGATGAACGCTCTTTCCAGCATAGGCGCTAGGCGAAGTGGCGCGAGCGTATGCACCGGACGTCTTTGGTTTGCTGCCCGGACAGGTGAAAACGTCCATATGCGTTACCCCAAAGTGTCATCCGGTATATCCGCTCGCATCGCGCCGTGCGTGCACATGATAGGGTTCAGCGCGGAACGCCCCGCCCCGCCGCGAACGCAACTATCCCGTCGATAGCGATCGCCCGCGGAATCGGGCGGCGATTGTAGCGATTGCCATGCGGAAAATGCCAGGCGACAATATCCGTAGCAGCAGCAGGTAGGCGATAACGCCGACTGGCACCATAATTGTCAAAATCAGCGTCGCTGGCAGTGCGGACGGTAGCAACCGGCGAACGGTAAACAGCATAATTGCCATGCCACAGGCTCCAACGAACGACGGCGCGAGTGCTTTGCCCAGGCTTCCCCATAAGATGTCGAGTTGGCGCAACGCGTACCGCATTCGGACAGGCGTCGCGGCAAACGTCGTTGCAGACACCGCAGCAGCGAGGGCGATCGGGCCAAACTGGATGGCAAACGTGTAAATCACAAGTTTGCCGATGGCGGTCAATCCCGAACTGAACGAGTCCAGATGCGATTGTTCCGATATGAGCAGAATCACCGTCGCGAACTGCGCAATCGCAAGGCAATAACCGCTCAATGCAAGTGCCGCGAGGATGGGGGCTGCCTCGATCCAGTTCTGCCCCAAAAGCAGATGAACAATTTCGGGGGCCGTTGCCGCAATTCCGGCAAATACCGGGGCCGTTACCGAACTTGCAACCGTTATACCAAGCAGGAAAGCCTGTTTACGCGGAGCGCCCTGCTCAATATCGGCGAGTGCTGGCAGCGCAACTGACGAGATCGCGTTTACTAGAACCAAGTTGGCCGCCAGCATTATGCGTTTGGCGGCATTGAAAACGCCGGCGACCGCTGGTCCTAGATATGCGGCAACGAATAGAAGATCACTGTCATTCGCAATGGAATTCCAAATTGCACTTGCTGCGATATGCCGAGTTCGCAGCACAGTTGCTCGAGTATCTGCCCAAGATAAGGCAATCTTAGGCTTCCAATCAACAAATAACCACAATGTGATGAAATTGACGATATTAATCGCGAATTGCTGCCCGACAAGACTCCACAACCCAAAGTTTGCAACCGCCATGCTGATACCGACGATGCCGCCAATAAGGACCGAAATGATCGCGCGCAAAGCTAACGCGCGGAACTGCATATGTCGTGCAAGCCAAGCACCGTGCGTCGCGGTAAGTCCAAACGCGATGAGTAATAGCGCTACGATATGCAATGTGTTCGCCGCGCCCCGCATTCCAAGCAACGTCAGGAGCGGCGTCGAAAACAGCCACAATAGAATGGAGCCAGTCACCGAGACTAGCACGAGTAGCGTCAGGCATACGTCATAGTCGTGCTCGACTATGGTCGTTCGGGCATTGAGCGCGAACGCCGCAGGATCAATACATACCCGACGGACAAACTCAACGACGGTAAGGCTTACGGCAACGAGGCCGAAGTCTTCCTTCGATATATACCGCGCTAAGGCAAGGAATATGATAAGCGATAGCCCCTGCGCTCCGCCCTGCCCAAGCACCAACCAAAGTGCATTCTTGACCGCTCCCTGCTTCTTCATAATGCCGCTCCGCTGTCAGCATGGAGGCCGGTGACGGACGGCGAGCACTTACAGTTGCTCGATCGCATTAGAGCTCCCTGACTGAGCGTGACTACACGTTTCCATGTGGGAGCACCCGCCATCGTCCCGATCCCCCATTGCCCATATTGCAGCCTGGGTCCGGTTCTGAACGCCGATCTTGCGCAATATCGCCTTGACGTGCACTTTCACAGTCGCCTCGCTTATCATGAAGCGCCGCGAAATAACCTTGTTCGGCTGACCCGCGACAAGACCCGCCAGGATTTCCTCTTCGCGTGCGGTCAACCCGGTTTCGGCCATTGAAATTCTATGGGCATGCGACGGAGTACTCGGCATGCGCGACAAGAGACTCTCCGTCAGATCCGATGGCATGATCTTTTCCCCGACCGCAACGAGATTGAGATAGGCGATCAGCGAATCCGTCGATATTTTCTTGACGATGTAGGCTCTTGCGTCGTGTTGAAAACATTCCATCATCAGCTCATACTCAAACCGATCAGTGAGTACGATCATCAGTCCGAGCGGCAGTTTTTTCTGAACATCGTCAAGAAACGCAGCGCCGTGCACCTCGACCAGACCATCAATCAAAATCAGATGAGATGATGGATTGACTACGTCGGTGGACACCTCGATCGCGGAGAGATTCCGCGCTGAATCAACGATCTTGAAATTATTCTCCGTCAGCAGCCGGCTCAGTCCGTCCAATGATACGGGATTTGCACCTAGCAGCGAGATTGTCACCTGTTCGATCATTCTACCCCCCCCCGTTCCGCATACTGTAGAGATGGCCCCCATCTCATCCGAAATATTCCTACGTTCCGCTCTGAATAACTATATTACGACATATCAGAGAGTATGAAGCCGGTTAGGTCAATACTATCAAATTGGGTACTAACTATACCTCTAAAGAATCTGAACTTTCCCGGGTTGGAACACTAAATAAAACCAAGCGAGTATCTGACACTTATGTGAATATTTGGGAGATGCTTGGTGTTCATCCAACAGGTCAAATTGTTGTTTTATTACAATTGCAGCGCCGTCACACGTTAGCGCAATGTTAACCAAGCTAACTCGTAAGTATGGTGTCCGTAAGATTATAGGACAGGCGATCTTCAATCGTGCGACGCTCCTCTTATCAGCAGTAGAGTGTTCGATGCGGGGGTCGCAGACGATGAAGATACTCATTACCGGCAATATGGGTTATGTCGGCCCCTCAGTGATCAAGCAAATTCGGGGCTCATATCCCGACGCCACAATAGACGGGTTTGATACGGGATATTTTTCCCACTGTTTGACTAGCATCGATAACTTTCCCGAGAAGATATTGAACCGTCAGATCTTTGGTGATGTCCGGTCAATCAAGCATCGCGACATTGAAGGATATGATGCCGTCGTCATGTTGGCAGCAATCTCCAATGACCCGATGGGTGCACGATTTGCCAAAGTTACCGGACAAATTAACCAAGATGCGGCAACAGCAATCGCGATCACCGCGAGCGACGTCGGTGTACGCAACCTCGTCTTTGCCTCGAGCTGCAGTGTTTATGGACTCGCCAGCGGTGAGCCACGACGCGAGCACGACCCTGTAAACCCGCTTACGGCCTACGCTGCGTCGAAAATCGGTACGGAGCGCGCGCTAGCGGCCATACAAAGCGACATGACGATTACCAGCTTGCGGTTCGCAACCGCCTGCGGAATGTCGGATCGGCTGCGTCTTGACCTGGCTCTCAACGATTTCGTTGCCGGGGCATTATCGGACGGCCAAATCTCTATCCTGTCCGATGGAACGCCGTGGCGCCCGCTTATCGATGTTGCCGACATGGCCCGGGCGATCGAGTGGGGGGTGACCCGGACGGCCGACAATGGCGGTCGCAACCTCGTTGTGAATGCCGGGCACGTATCGGGCAACTACCAGGTTCGCGATCTCGCCGAGGCTGTCGCGCGGGCAGTGCCCGGATGCACGGTGTCCATCAACAAGAATGCTCCTGCGGATTCCCGATCGTACAAAGTCGACTTCAGTCTATTTGCCGAACTGGCACCTAACTATCTTCCGCGTATGGGAATTGGCGACTCAATCAATGCCTTGGTTACAGGGCTGCAGGCGCTTGGCTTTACAGACCGACATTATCGCCAATCGTCACATTTTATTCGTCTCGAGACGCTCAAGAACCTGATGAATCAAGGTCAATTATCCGAAACATTGAATTGGTCGGTCGAAGGCGACCTGAACCAGGTCTACTCAAGGGGGTTGGCAGCATGAAAGCGGTGTTTCTGGCGGGGGGTTTTGGTACGCGATTAAGCGAAGAAACGGCAGTGATGCCAAAGCCGATGGTCGAGATCGGCGGCCGACCGATCATGTGGCATATCATGAAAATGTACGCACATTTCGGCATTCGCGAATTCGTCGTTCTCGGCGGATACAAGGTCGATTTTATCAGGTCCTACTTTCTGAACTACCGCGCACGGTCCTGCGACGTCTCGATCGATTTGACGTCCGGCAATGTGGAGTGGCTTGACGCCTGCACAGACGATTGGCGGATCACGATCCTTGATACCGGGGCTGATACGATGACCGGTGGACGCATGCTTCGCGCACGCCATTTGCTGGCAGAGGCGCCGTTTTGCCTCACGTATGGCGACGGCGTAAGCGATGTGAATATCGGCGAAGTGATCGCATCGCACAACCGATCGGACAAATGGTGCACGTTGACCGCGGTTTCGCAACCGGGTCGCTATGGGGCGCTACGCATCGGCACCGATCTCGAGACGGTACAAGGCTTTAGTGAGAAGGGGGCCAGCGAGGGCGGCCTTATAAATGGTGGCTTCTTCGTCTGCGATCCTATGGTTCTTACCCAGATTGATGGCGACGATAGCGTATTCGAGGCAGAGCCGATGAACCGCCTGATCGAACGCAACAAACTGGGGTGCCATATTCACACAGGCTTTTGGCAAAGCATGGATACGCTCAGGGACAAGCATGTCCTCGAGCAACATTGGGCGAGCGGCACACCGCCATGGAAGATCTGGAGCGAGGCGCCCAGGGATACGATCGCACAATGGCGACGGTCAGCCTGACCGGGATGAACGGACGCCGCCAAATCCGCTCCGGGCGCGCACTGACGCCAGCCTATCACAAGAATGCCAGCCCTCGAGTCGCGGCAATGCCGCCTCGGATTGCGACAATGAACTTTGTACCAACGGCGCTGCCGGATGCTTATGTGATCGAGCTTGACGTTCACGAAGATGAACGCGGATCCTTTACGCGCACGATGTGCCAGGAAGAGTTTCAGACGCACGGGATCACCGAGCCGTTCGTTCAGCAAAATATCTCGTTTACCAAGGCGAAGGGTACAATTCGCGGCATGCACTTCCAGTGCGAGCCTCACAGCGAAGGTAAATTGGTCAGGTGCACGCGTGGCGCGATCTTTGATGTGATCGTCGACCTCCGCCTCGAGTCGCCAACATACCTTTCCCATATCGGCTTTTGGCTGGATGAATCGACGCCTTCGCAGATTTACGTTCCGCCAGGGTTCGCGCACGGCTTCCAGACACTGACCGATGACGTCAAGATGTCCTACCTCCTGTCCCACCGCTATGTACCTGCTGCACAAGGCGGCCTTTCGTACCAGGATCCGATACTCGATATTACCTGGCCACTTACAGTTACGACGTTGTCGGAACGCGATGCGACATGGCCTCGCATTGAACCACTCGTACCCCCTTCGCTGTGACAAATCATAACACCGTCGATGTCGTCGTCATTGGCGCGGGCGTTATCGGGCTTGCCATCGCGCGCCGCCTTGCCATTGCCGGCAGGAGCGTTGTTATTACCGAGCAAGAAGCCGCGATCGGTACCGCGACCAGTGCACGAAACAGCGAAGTCATCCACGCAGGGATTTACTACCGCGATACGCCTCTCAAGGCACAGCTTTGCATAGCCGGACGCCATGCCCTCTATGCGTATTGCAAGGCGCGCCGCATACCGCATCGCCGGACCGGTAAGTTGATCGTGGCCTTTACGCCGCAAGAAGTGCCTGTTCTAGATCGGATCCGCGCAGACGCAGTGGATGTTCGTGTTGATGACCTTGTCATGCTCTCGGGGGATGATGCCCGTGTTCTCGAACCTGCCCTCCTATGCGCTGCAGCTCTTTTCTCACCCTCGACGGGTATTATAGACAGCCATAGTTACATGACGGCACTTCTAGCCGACGCCGAAGCTGATGGCGCCTTACTCGCGCGGCGGACCAAGGTCACCCGGCTGACACAATACAACGACAGCCATTGGGGCGTTCACATCGAAGGGGCGGGCGAACCCATAGTCTTTGCCGAGCATATTGTCATTGCTTCGGGACACGGTGCGCAGCCGCTCGCCAAGGCGACGCAAGGCATGCCCGCAAGTTCGATTCCGCCGCAACATTTCGCGCGCGGCCATTACTTCGCCTATCATGGGCGGCATCCCTTTACGCGGCTGATCTATCCTGTGCCGGTGCCGGGGGGGCTTGGAACGCATTTGACGCTCGACTTGGCAGGACACGCGCGTTTTGGGCCCGATGTCGAATGGATCGACGGCGTCGACTACCGGTTCGGGCCGGACCGTGAACAGGCCTTTGCTACAGCCGCGCGTCGGATCTGGCCTGGGCTTGATCCGTCTCGGCTGCGCCCAGACTATTGCGGGATCCGTCCCAAATTGAGTGCTGCAGGCGAAAGTACGGCTGACTTTTCCATTTGCGGCAAGAGCGAGCACGGACTGAAGGGCGTGGTTGCATTGTACGGCATGGAATCGCCGGGTCTTACTGCGTCCCTAGCGATAGCAGATCGGGTTGCGCACGAATTCGGCATTGCCAATTAAATACGGCATCGGCCTATGATATTTTGAAATGGGTTAAATTAACACCATTGCATTAGCAAGATCATATAAGAAGATTATAGATAATATATATGCGGAACTAACTCCGAGTATGCGCATAATCCTACATTGGCGATGTAGAAGATGCCGGCGGTCCCTTCGAAATTCTATGATCAGTTCGTACGTTGGATCGATGGTACCAAATCCCTGTCGCCTACGGGTTGCTTGTAGATACGCAGCGTGATCGCCTGTTTTCCTCGCCGGCCTTCGTTGAAATCGGAGATAGGTATCCCGTTCACTCTCCAGACCCGGCACAAGCCTTCGCCCCCGCATATTGCCGACATGGCAGAACCGCGCACTCGGTGGCTTGATGCCGCTCGGGGTGCTGGTGCCGTTCTGGTCGTGGTTGGCCATGTGGAGCGCGGACTCACCGGCGCCGGCCTGGCCGAGGGTGAAGCCTTTCAGCGCTTCGATCTTGCGCTCTACACGTTCCATATGCCGCTGTTTTTCCTGCTTGCCGGGATGAATAGTGGACGGTCGATCGATCGATCCTGGCTCATTCTTCTGCGACGCAAGATCGTCACGATCATATACCCCTATATTTTGTGGTCGCTGGTCCAAGGTTCGGTTGTTGCTATGATGGCAAAATCGACGACGGGTATGCACAACTGGCATGACCTGCTGCTCATCGCATGGCGACCGATGGCACAATTCTGGTTCCTCTACGCGCTCTTCGTCTACGCGATCGGGGCCGCTGTACTCCGGGGCAATGCGGTATTGATCTTGGCGATTGGCATGATTGCGGTCGTTGCGGCGGACCATGTTGATCCCGGCTCCCCTATCGATCTCGGCCTGCACCACACGATCTTCTTCGGCGTTGGGATGGCCTTTTCGCGGCGGATCATTGCGTGGCGTCCGCCACGAATATTGTGGGTGGCAGGAGCGGCTGCGGCCGTATGGGTTCTGGGATGGCAGATCGTGCCCCATGGTCAGCGGTTCGCGTATCTTACGGTTCGCGCGCTGCCGTGTGCCTTTGCCGGCTCGGTTTGTGTCATGGCAGCCGTGCAATCGGTAGGCGTTCTGCCACAAACCCTGCTGGCGTGGCTGGGAAAAAGAGCCATGGCGATTTTCGTTCTACACATTCTCGCCGCCTCTGGGGTGCGGATCGGCCTCGTCCTGGCCGACGTCCCATTGTCAGCAACGCAGCACATGATCCTTGGCACGGTCTGCGGCCTGGCTTTGCCGTGCGCCGTTCAAACCATTGCCGAGCGCCTCGGGATCGCCCGGGTGCTGGCGCTCAAGGCGTGAGGTACGGCCGATCGTTATCAGGTTGGTTATGGAGAGCAGCGGCAGAACGCCGCTGCGGCCCGTCCCGACGGCTTGAAGCCAGTATTGTACGGCAGCCTTTGGGCAGCGCGATCGTCCGGCATGGATGCGACCGCAGGCAGCCTCGTCGATGCGATCATATCGCGGTGTCAACGGCGCCGGTCCGATCCCGAGACGAAGATCCAGATCATTCCCACCTGATGCCATCCCCCGCCCGGGGTGCCTCCCACACGGCCTAGCGTTTCGGTATCCGGCTCTGAGAGCCGTGCAGGGGGCCAACAATGCCGATCAGGCCTGTTGAGTAGCTCTTTGCTTTTTTATGCCGGTGACGGGGGCTCGGATGGCGCTACCTGGTACAAGGCCACCTGTGTCACGACGCCTGCCGAAGAAATCGGCGCTGTAACGCGTCCTCCTTCCAATGCCAGGCTCTGAGGGTGGGTATGGCCATGCAGGACGCCCTGAGCATAGGCTAGGACAAGATCGATTTCGGCGCGTTCGTGGATGTACGACACCAAGACCCCCAACAAAAGCACCTTGAGGTACGCGGAGGCAACGATCCACCACGGCCACGCAAAATCGCCCAATTGGGCTCGCCGCATGATCGAAATGCCCTCCCAATAGGCTCTTTCCCTGGCCCAACTCCGTTCGAGCCGTTCAGCCTCAACGATATGGTCGACGCGTATCTTGTCAGAATGCCAGATCTGCCAACCACAGCGGAGCAGGATCTCGACGAGATGGGACTCCTCACCGCTGAGCAAAGATGCGCCGTGGCGACCTAGACTTGTATCGAACTCGCCAGCAGCCATCAGCGCATCGCGACGGATGACGGAATGACCTATGCCAAACCTGGTCTTGCGCTTTTGATCAAATTCGCCGGCGCGCTGAAGCATGCTGAGATACGCAAGCCACCGCTGGCCTACCGCCTGGGGCCGGGCGCCTGGCCATTTTGGCGCGACATTGCCGCTACACGCAGCGCAGTTAGAGGGTAGTCGCTCGATCAGCTGTAGCGCCTCTTGCGCCCAATCCGGTGATGGGACTTCGTCATCGTCCATATAGCCGATCCACGGTGTCTGACATTCGTGCAGTGCTGCGTTTCGGGCGCGCGAAATACCCGCTGTATCGAGGCGCACAAACGTCAACAGATCACCGTAGCGTGCAACATATTCCGAGCGCAGCGCGGCTGGCGGACAACTTGCACTATCAACGACAATCAAGCGAATACGAAGCTGCTCGAGCTGGGGTAACAGCACCGACAAAAGGCCGTCCAGCAAATGCGGGCGGTTGTGGGTACACACCGCCACGGTGAACAGTGGATCAACATCTGCCAAAGCCGGTGTCTGCCGGTAGTCGAGGACCTGCATCTAGCGTACCGCCTTGAAGCGGACGAAGCGTGACAAGGTCGAGCAATCTGTCGACGCGGAGATCGTGGTTGTTTTGATGCCGTACCGGGCGATGCCTCGTAGCAGCGCCGCGAGGAGCAATGGTGCAATCGCTCCCGACAAGGCGGAGGCGCTACCAATTGCATCTTCGTGAAGCAAGAGGATAGACCCGCCAAACCCTCGATCTGCCAAGGCGGTGACTATCGCATCGTCGCAGCGAATCTGGAGCGTTGCGTGGCTGTCGCAGTTGTCTGCCAACGTCCAATCTTCAAACGAATGGCTCCAATGCGCGATCTGGACATCGTCGCGCCAAGAGCGCAGCTGGGCATGGACCCGCGCACTGTCATGGCCGGATCCGTAGGGCAGCCGAAGAATATAGGGACTGGGCGTTGGTCGAAATCGTGCCAGCACGGCTTCAGTCCGCGCCAGGTCGCGCGCAAATGCGTCGGGCGACATTTCATCCATCCGCTGATGCCAATAGCCATGTGAATAGATCGCATGACCCTGTGCAGCGATATCTTCCACAAGACTTGGATAGCGCTCGGCGCGCTCGCCACACAAAAAGAACGCAGCAGTAGCGTCAAAGCGGGCAAGTAAGTGAAGAATAGTAGGCGTGGTGCATGGCGATGGCCCATCATCGAACGATATTGCAATAGCATTCTGACCGCCCACCGTCGTACAGATTGGCAGCCAGTCCCCGTCGGACAGTCTATTGCGCAGTTTACGGTTAAGATTGCCTATCATAGCCCCCCCCGATAGCAGCGTCGATTGGCGTAGCGCCCCCGCTATACACCGTACCCAAGGCTAAAATCTGGATGAACCACAGGCAATCGCGATTATGGCGTACATCCATTGCTTACGGCGCATCGCCGTGATTCGGCGTGAGTGACGATCCGTTATCTTGATCAAAAGAGACGATAGTTCGATTCGACATAGTCATCGCTATGGGTATTAGACCTGACACCAAGGCATACTCATATCAATATACTCCGTTTTCTCCACGCTTATACTTATACCACTGAATATGTTCGTCACTAATCGTTATACAAAAATAAAATGTCACGCGTTTTACCGTGTGACACCGAAATGGGGGATAGTATAATGCCGGCATCTAGTGCCATGCCCTTGCCGCATCGATCCGATACGGATGAGCGAGTCGATGTCGGCTTCGACTGCATGGCCTTCGTCAAGGCATTGTTTCCGCTTGCACGCAGCTTGACAGGCGACGGTGTCCGCAAGACTCTTCAGGAGATTGCACAATACATTCCCGTTTCGATCAGCGAAGTTACAACTGGAACGCCAGTTCTGGATTGGCATGTTCCAAAGGAATGGAACATACGATCGGCATCGATCCGGTCGCTGTCTGGCGAAACACTGATCGACTTTGCTTATTCCAATCTTCATGTCGTCGGATACAGCCGGCCGATCAGCGCGGTTCTGTCGCGCGAAGAGCTTGCGCGTCATGTGTACACACTCCCCGATCAGCCGGACGCCATCCCGTATCGGACGGGATATTATGCCGATGACTGGGGCTTTTGCATGCAGGATAGCCGCTGGCGTGCCATGCAGGATGACATGTACGCGGTTGAGATCGACAGCGATCTGAAAGCCGGCCACCTGACCTATGGAGAATTGCTGGTTCCAGGACTTACTGACAACGAGATCCTGATCAGCGTTCATATCTGCCACCCAAGCCTCGCCAATGACAACCTCTCCGGGATCGCGGTTGCCACCGCGCTTGCCCGTCAGCTGCTCCTTACGCCGGGCCGAATGGGTGTGCGCTTCCTGTTCATCCCCGCGACGATCGGAGCGGTCACCTGGCTGGCGCGCAACGAAGCGATACTTGGACGCATCAAGCATGGCATGGTTCTCACGTGCCTAGGCGATGCAGGCGGGTTCCATTACAAATCCAGTCGGCGAGGCGCCGAGATCGACAGCGTGGCAAGCCATGTGCTCGCACGCTCGCCATTCGCGTCTACCCTGCTCCCCTTTACGCCTTACGGGTATGACGAGCGGCAATATTGCTCGCCGGGCTTCGATCTCCCGATCGGTTGCCTGATGCGCGGCGTACACGGACAATTTCCAGAATATCACACGTCGCTCGATGACTGCAGTTTCGTCGGCGCGGCCGCGCTCGATGAATCGCTGGTGATCGTCTCAGAAATCGTGAGCGTACTTCAGCGCAACGTCGTTTACGAACGGATCGACGGGCGCGGGGAACCGCAACTAGGAGAGCGCGGCCTGTACCGCGCGATCGCAGGGCAGAAGGAAGCGGGTGGGGCTAACCAGATGGACCTGCTGTGGCTCCTGAACCTCGCAGACGGCCACCATTCGCTGCTCGACATAGCCAGACGCGCCGATACGCCCTTCGACCGCATCGATGCCGCGGCCGCGCTAGCTCTGACCGCAGGACTTGTCCGCGTATCCGGATCATGACGCGACACATCCCTTTACCATCACCGCCCCTGGGCTGGCTTCTCGCTGCGGAGATTTCCGAATGATCGACACCGGCATCGTTATCCTGGGATCGGGTATGGCGGGATTTGGCGCCGCCAATTATCTGGCAGAGCAAGGCTTGTCGGCACGGATTTACGATCAGCGATCGCGGCCCGGTGGGCTTACATCGAGCTTTGGATCGGGTGACGGCTTCATCTTTGACGAAGGCGTGCACATTTCCTTCACGAAAAGCGAGCGCGTCAAGGATCTGTTCGCACGGTCCGCGGAAAACGTCGAGGTTGGCCGAGTTTACTGCAACAATTACTGGAAAGGCCACTGGATCAAGCATCCAGCGCAGGTCAATCTTCACGGTCTACCGAAAGACTTGATCATCGATTGCATCAAGGACTTTGCGGCAGTAAATTCGGTCGCCGAACCTGTAACTGCTA
The DNA here is from genome assembly GCF_003053745.1 of Sphingomonas faeni. GTDB lineage: Bacteria > Pseudomonadota > Alphaproteobacteria > Sphingomonadales > Sphingomonadaceae > Sphingomonas > Sphingomonas faeni. The sequence continues at coordinate 55,450 of NZ_QAYE01000011.1, forward strand.
ATTATGCCGAATGGTTGCTCGCTGCCTATGGTGCGACCTTCGCCAATACCTTCCCTATGGTCTACACGCGCAAGTATCACACCACCGATGCGTCGAACATGTCGACTGATTGGTTAGGGCCGCGGCTATACCGCCCCAGCCTTGACGAGGTGTTGCGCGGCGCACTGGAGCATGAACCCCTCGATGTCTTCTACGTCGACGAGTTTCGCTACCCCTCGGAAGGCGGGTTCGAAGGCTTCATCAAGGGGTTTTATGGCAAGGCGAGGGTTCATAACAACCATGAGGTCATCCAGATCGATCCGATCAGCCAGACCGTTCAATTTGCAAATGGCGCAACGGCTGCATTCAGCACGCTAATTTCCTCCATTCCTCTTCCAAAGCTTGTTCCGCTCATCAAGGGCGTGCCGGACGAAGTCCTGGACGCTTCAAGGCGTCTGGCTTGCTCTCAAGTGGTTGTCGTCAACATCGGCGTAAACCGGCCTGTCGAAACCAAGGCACAATGGTCGTATTTTTACGACGAAGACATTCCGTTTGCACGCGTCAGCTACCGTAACAAGCTGGCGCCGAAATCGTGCCCGCCTGATTGTGGTGCCTTCCAGGCCGAGGTCTATTTCAGCGACAAGTATCGCCCGCTTACCGGTACACCGGACGACTGGATCGAACCTGTCATCGACGCACTCATTTCTTGTGGCCTTATACAGAACCGCGGTGAAATCATTCATCAAAGTGCCATCTGGATACCGTTCGGCAATGTCATTTTCGATCTCGAACGGCGCGCAGCCGTTGATGTCGTCCAGGGATATCTTGATGACATTGGCATCCGGTATTGTGGCCGGTTCGGACAATGGGGCTATATATGGACGGACGCCGCATTTCTCAGTGGCGAGCAGGCAGCGCGTCGAACGCTTGAAGCGCAAGGTACAGCTGCCCCAAAGCTGAGGCTGGCAGGGTGACGCCCGTAATACGAGCGCCGAAATGCCGCTGCAGTCTGTGCGCTGACGCTTTTCGCGTGTGGCAAAGAGACGGCGGGCAGGTTCATCGTCCGGCATCATCTCGGCCGCGAACTGCGCTCAGATACCCTCATCGATAGCGAGATGATCATGGCTCATGAAACCACGTCGGTCGCGTTAGCGGTCGAACTGACTGCGGCCTGGCTCGCAAACCCTAGCACGCGCGCAAATGCTGACGAAGTACCGGAATTCCTACGTTTGATGCGTCGGGCTATATCGCAACTGGCCGGAACCTCGACGCCCGCCCCTCTCGAGGATCCAGAGCAGATATTTGAGCCAGCGGTAACGGTGCGAAAGTCGCTGGCGTCACCCGATCAGATCATCTCGCTTATAAACGGCAAGCCCTACAAGACATTGCGCCGCCACCTCGCAAATCATGGCCTGACGCCAGTGGAATACCGAACGCGCTATAATCTCGAGCCAGATTACCCGATGGTTGCCCCGTCCTATTCAGATGCCCGTAGAGCAATGGCCAAGTCGATCGGTCTGGGACGCCAAACAAGAAAGAAGGTCCATAACTCCCCACAAGCCACGTCTAAAAACTATCGGGGTCCTCAAATATCAAAGAATTCCGGAAAAAAATAGGACCTTCTGCCTATCATTGATATACCTCACTATCGTACCAAACAAAGACCTCATAAATCAAAAGATATTTATACACCTACCGACATAGTGTGGATCTTGTGATTAAGCACAAATTATTACTTATAGAAACTAAAACATGATTACGGACTAAATATTATTAGTGTATTATAAATGGGAAAAATTAAGATATACTAATGAGATCATGTTAATTAATAACTACCTGTGATCTAGGTTTATTGTAGAAAGCGGGGTTGATGAAAAAACCAGACCTCTCAACAATGATAAAAAGATCACCTCAAGGTATTCTTAGCCGTACGATATTGGCCATAGTTTGGGTGGGTGCAATGTTGTCTGCCCTAACGAGGGCGTTGCTGATATTGGCAGCTTTAGCTACGGTATTCATATTGTTGATGATCATTTGCGTTTTTAGCGTTCGACATAAATCCGAAATGACATGTCGCGTTATTGCCCGCTGGGAGTTAGAGGATGACCTTCAACATATATACAGTGCTGAAGCAGCGGCGCATGCGACGCAGACCTAATATTTATAACCCAAAGATTTACCTGCTATTATGCCTGAAATAGGTAGATATAAAGTATTTCGGCGAAGAAATCGCCGACGTATACTTTATCAAATTTACTTTAATCCACTGATACATATATCTTATTGTAAAGGCGACCAATGTTAGGATCGATGCCCTTGTTAGTGCTGATCATACATAAAAATAACTAGGTCGAGGCGAGGTCGAATGAGAATGGCTACTGTCGGCTATAGCTAAGGCAGCCTTTTCTGCAGCCGCAATGTTGCTAACACCCTAATATATACTGAGTGCTTGTGGTGAAAAGCCAGCCGCCTTACTGTTCCCAACCGTACTGCCACTGCTACAGCAAAAGACGTCATCATAGGTGGCTCGGCAAATCTGCACAGGCAGCTAAGTGGAGTTTCTGCCTGAAGGCTGTGGATCGGCGTCGAAAGCGGTACCCCGCTGTGAGCGAGGCAACCGCCTGATATCTTTTAGAAAGTATGGGTTAGGGAGGGGGCCCGATCAGCGCCCGGCCATATAGCTCAGGCTCGCGCCTCACTTTCGCTGACATAGCGACGCAACACACGGTTGATCTGGGTCTGGTAGCCGCGATCATCAGCATGTTCTTTGAACCATGTCACGATATCGGCGTCTAGGCGAAGCGTGACAGGCTTCTTGATTGGGCGATACAACGCCGGCCGTTTGGCATGTTGCCATGCTTCGGCCGTCACTTCCGGGATGTCGGCTGTGTTAATCTGATCATCTGGCAAGGCCGCGAGACGGTCCAGCTGATCCTGCAGTTCGGGGCCAAGCGCTTTCTTGCTCATAGCGTCTCCTTTCGTGTGCCGTGGCCTTTCGGGCGCTGATAATCCGGACCCGATACTCGTTGTCCGGCTCGGGGTGGCTGTGAACGATGACCAAACACGACGGCGCCGATCATGCCGGTCGCGTGCCAACGCTGCTCACCAGCCTCTACGCGATCAGGTAGGACAACGTAGAAGGGATCACTCCAAACCTCCTGCGCCGACTCGAACGACACTCCGTGTTTGGCAAGGTTCGATGTGGCCTTCTGATTATAACATTCAAATAGCACGTCGCCCCAATGTTGACAAAAACGTATGTACGCTTGGGGCGGGGCTACAGCAAGGGTCCCGGAGGAAAGCGTCAGCGTTCACCCAGGTTAGCTCATCGTTTTGGATCGCTAAGATCGTCCGGAAACACCCATTTGTCGGTCATCGGAAAAATCGACAGGGTTTCCCGCCGCCGTTCGAACATCTCGACCAGTTGCTAGACCAGGCGGAGGCTGTCCTCGTCTTGAAACCGGAGCCGCACCGGCAGTCGCGCCTCGACCGGTGTCAAGAGGTTGACTGCGCTCACCCGTGCGGTGACGAGGCCCGAGATGTCGCTAGAGTCGTCGCCCCAGATCCGGAAACGGAACGGCTTTTCGTCGCGTCCGTGCCGCCAGACCCTGCATTCGAGCGACAAGGTCTCGACCGGCGACCTTTTGCCCTCGCGCCAGTAGAAGGCGTCGCCCTGCCGGCGGTTGATCAAATTCCCGATCGACCGGAATGGCCTGATCACCGGCATCTCTCGGCCTGCGAAGTTCTTTAAAGATTCGGCGATGCTTAACGCGCCGTGGGGCCGGAGGTTCAGGCAGCGTGAGAGAGACGCGGCTTGGAAGGCGCGTCGCTCTCGTCGTCATCCTTGGGGTACCCAAGGCAGCGCTCACACTCCTGGTTGGAGCGCCGCAGGAGGCGGCGACATGGCACCGACGTCCAACGACATGCTGATCGTAAGCGGACAAGCGCTGGACGACGTCTATTCGCGCGCGCTTACCGCTTTTCGGCTGCAAAAGGGCGGTCGATCATCCTACGATGGCGGCTCGCCGAGAGTCTCCAAGCGATCAGCCCTTGGATGTCTGACGCTACCATGTATCTGTTTTCGAATAGCTCGAATAGCTCGAATAGCTCGAATAGCTCGAACGGCATGATGCATACGCGAGTGATGCTATACATGTCGACACATCGACACGTCAACGCTACCGCTTGTTGGATGCCGTTCATCACCCAGACGTCCGCCTGGCCTGCAATATTGTTCATCGGCGGACATAGGTAGCGTCGACATCGCCGGCTCGAATGATCGCAAACCACTAGCGGCTTGGAGGCTGACGGGGTTTTCCGTGTAATAGCACGAAGTCTCCTCCGCCGGTCGTCGGGCTCATGCCACAGCCCAGCGTTTTCCTCGTGAAAGCACGCAGAACCAGACGGTATTGGACCGGAATCGCTATGCTTTGCCAGGATAGGCCGTCCGTATGCGTCGAGCGTCGGCCTAACCCCGTTAATGTTCGTGCTATCACACGGAAAACCCCCTTTCCGTTGGACAAGCATGAGGCAGCGACACAGGTTGATCGCTGATAAAGGCGAGTTTGGGATCATGGGCGACGTTTCGGTTTTTCAGGGTGACCTGTTTTCGGTGCACAGCCCGCTGTACGGCGATGTGCAGGGTGAGCGGACCGTGGCTGAGTTTCCGTTTTTCGCCCTGTCGAAAAAGGCCCATATGACCCCGATGGTTTTTGAATCGGGCGAAGCCCGGATCGAGATCAATCCTAGCAAGACCGGTGTCGCAACGATCTACGACAAGGAAATCCTGCTCTATATCGCCAGTCTGATGGCGGAGCGGGCCGAAAAAGGCGAAAAAGCCGACCGGATCATGACGTTTACCGCCAACGATCTCTTCCGCGTTACCGGTACGAACTCGTCCGCGCGGTCTTACACGTCGCTCAAAGCTTCATTGAACAGGCTGCAGGGCACGCAGATCGTCACAAATATTGAGACTGGTGGCGAAGGATCGGACAGCTCGTTTTCCTGGCTGCTCAAGGCCGACATCAAGTACATCAAGACGTCGACGGGTGAGCGTCGTGTAAAATGGGTCGAAGTCATGGTGTGTGACTGGTTGTATCGCGCGATTCTGACGGATCAGCGGATCGCTGCATACCATCATGACTTTTTCAAGCTTGGCCCTATCGAACGGCGTCTCTACGAACTTGCCAAATTTAACTGCAAGGACGACGGTTTTACACTTGATATTGGTGAGCTGGCGGCGCGCGTCGGCTGTGCTTCGGACCGACGTGGCCTCGAATATTTTAAGAAGCAGCTGCGCGACGTATCTGAACAGGATAGTCTGCCCGAATATACTCTCAACGTCGTTGAAACGAAAATCCCCTCCGGCCGCGGTGGTCGGCCGCGGTTGCATACGACGATCGGCTTTCGACCCAAAAGAGATCCCGAAATTCTTGAAGACGGCACCGACACGTAATCGGTTTGCAGGCTGGCATGGGGTTTTCCGTGTAATAGCACGAACTCAAATTCGGCACTCTAAGTCCCGACCGGCTAAGCTACCGGGCCCCGGCAAGGGGTTTTCCGTGTGATAGCACGAACATTTCCCGAGTTTTCCGTGCGAAAGCACGAACCTTGCCGCTTTGCCCTGCCTCCATAAACCGCAAGGATGATGGAACGGCGGTCGTCGTTCGTCGAATTCGGATTATTCCAAATCCGACGAGCGAGGGCGTGGTCGTAACGATCATCGGCAAGGGGGGGCAAGTGTCGGGTTTCTGAGCCGCATCGTGCGCAGCGTTTACGCCAGCGCAGGATGTATACGCTGCTTGGGTCGCCACCTGTCCCACCAAACCCATGACATCGATAGCGAAGGAATGGCTGTGAGCGGATAAAAGGAAACCCGGCACAAAGGCCGGGCATCCAAAAGCACATACTAGGTTCGTGCCTGCAAGCACAAACGATCGTCTGACAACGATCCCTAAATATGCGCTTTTCAGATTGAATTCAAGGATGCGCGTTTCGTGCCACGGCTGACTTTTGCCTGTTTCCGCCACCCTCAAAAGGGAACGGATGATGGGGACTATTACGATAGGCGATGCCGCGCTGAAGGCGTTCGGCTTGCTGACGCGCGAGCGTGCGCCCGCGCGATCGGGCGCACTCCACCGAACAGGCGCGCCTGTGCTACGCGACAGCTTGGAGGCCGGTACCTTCGAAGAGGTCTTCTGGACGGCACCTGGCAAGGGCGAAACCGACCGTTTGCTGCATGTTGCGCGCAAAACCCTTGACGCTGCACGGCGGTTGCGGCGCGATGCGCGCTCGGGAGAACGGACGCTGACAGTCGTCGAACGAGGGATTGCCCAGCTTACCGGCAGCGCTGTGCGGGTCTTCGAAGAGATCCTCACGCTTGCGCGGTTAAACCGTGGCCGTGTGTACCCCTCCTATGACTATCTGGCAGAGGCCACCGGGCTTGGGCGTGCAACCGTCGGTCGGGCACTTCATATTCTCGAGGCAATCGGGTTTCTCGTGCGCCAGCGCCGTTTCAACCGCGTGAAGAAGGACGGCCCCGGGCCTCGGTACGTACAGACATCCAACGCCTACCGACCTCTGCTGCCTGGCAGCGTGCGATCCTATCTTCCGCGCTGGATGCGCCCTGCCCCGTTGCCCGACGACGCCGCTCAGCATCACGCCGATCACGTCCTGGAAACCAATGCGATGTTGGAGACGCTGTCCTGTAGGGAACTTGCGCAGATTACTGTTGGCGGTTCCTTAGGCAAAATTCTTGCTAAGCTGGGTGAGACGATCGACCGCATGGAGCGCGAGGCTCAAAACGATCTAGAACCGCTCACAGATTCTTAAATATGAACAAAACAGTGTTGGCCTAGCCGGCCAACGCAACCCGTAATAGAGGCACCAACCTGACACATTGAGACTCAAACCGCCGGATAACACGCGGAAAACCCTGGACGCAGCGACGATGTCGCCGCGAATGCTCCCTAGCGGGATCATGCGGTTTCCGAAGCTCTTATCATCGCACCGGATTCGAAGCGGGAGCGTCGTGACATGGATGACGATAATAACGCCGTTTTTCACGATGGTGACCTGAGGCCGTCGGTCAGGAATGACTGTTTTTCAGGTGACAAGCGGCAATCAGGGTTCCGACAATGGGATGCCTCGGACCCGCGATTTTCGCGTCATCGCGTTATGACGCTTGCGTATTGGCGCTGGTATCCCTAACCGCAGCGCCGTCGGGGAGTGGCGCAGGCTGGTAGCGCACCTGGTTTGGGACCAGGGGGTCGCAGGTTCGAATCCTGTCTCCCCGACCATAGACCGTAAGGTCTTATATTGCCCTCGATCCGAGGGGGGCAGCTACTCGTTATTCTATGCCGGCTTAAGGCATGAGAGAACGTAAAGCCACGGAGCTTTGCCCCGAGGTCATTGCCCGCGGCAGCCCTGTTGCGGGCTACGGGTACGGTTCGCACAACGGCACGTCGCGCACTGCCCTTCTGCGCAGCACTAACGATACATAACGAATGAGTTAAATCGGGTGGATACTGCGCCACATCAATTTGTATTTCCCATGTTCCAGTACCAAAACAAGAGCACCTAGGGGAATCGAACTAATGGACTTTCCGTGGAAAGAGCAGGCGACCTTAGTTCGGATGGCGGGCGTCGAACAGGTAGACGACCAGTCCTGTGAGATCCTGTTTGAAGGATCCTTGCTGGCGATGGCAACTCGTGTGCGGGACATGAAGCCGGCTCAGCGCAAGCGCCTACGGTTATCGATACCGGACCGGCAGGTTCGTCCCCATACTTTCCAGGGGGATGCCCTGACGGCGCTGATCGACCGTATCCCACCAGCCGCCTGAATACCGTTTTTGACGGTTTCGTTTTGCACAATCGCGGTTGGAGCCAACGCATTTGCCCGCGCGTATCTTAACAGCCACATGACACGCTGATGCTGCGACGCAGCAATGACGTGAATGAGGTTTTTTATGTTCTCCCTGATCGCTCTCTACTTCGAATACCGTAACGCTCAGGCCGCTCACATCGCGGCGACGAGCGCGACGGTCGAACTTGACCGCCCCGCAAACGACGTTAGCTCGGCCAGCATTGCGAGAGCTGCCTAGATCCGCGAAGGCTGTGGTGGAACCGGCACGCTGCAATACCGCGGCGCTGGCCACATCATCGACGGTATTGCGTGACACCGACCGTTATTACTCCGAGCAGCCCAAGCGCGATGGAAGCAGGCCTTGTGCACGACGAAGAGGCACAACGCTTCGTCGTGCTGACGTTCAAGGAGCCGGGAGGCGAGCCCATATTGGTCACCTTTACGGTTCCCATCTTCCAAAATTGTGTCGAGCACCTTGTCCGGACGGCGAAGGCAGCCACGGAGGAAGCCAATCGTGGTTCCTAGCTGACCATGACAGCTCATTTTGGCGATGGATTTCTCTGCCTCGGGCAATAGCCTTGCGCTAAGCAGACAATGGCAATGGGCCTCAGTATCCCTGAACCAGCTTATGTTCGACGAACGGCTGGTCCAAAAATGCAGCGTCATCGCCCGACATGCGTTGCGCGCTGATCCAGAACAATGTTGAGAGCCCCTTTGGGGGTCATGCCAGCCACGGTTGCCCGACCAGTATACCCCGTCGCATCGTACGTCCCCGTGCGACTGATACGTAGCCAGTCGCCCTTCTTTTGCGGGCAGCTCAGGGTCTGCGCATATCTGCCGTCAGCAACGCGCTGGCTGTCGATCCGGCATCGTGCTTTCGGATCGGGCATCAGGAGCGTCTCGATTCCCTGCCCGCTCGACAGATGCTTGCGTTCGGCCTTCGATTTGCCTTTCATCATTCGCAGAAGGAATCCGGGAACACCCGGTACGACCAGGTCTACGACCTTGGAGGTGACGTCCCAATCTCCTGGCTGCACCACCTGCGCGGTAGCGGTAGTCGAAAGGCCAACTAGCAGAAGCATGAGGTATTTCGTCATACCTCAATCATTTACCGGATTGTGCACCGTACACAACTGACTGCCCTTCCGGGACAGATGGCCCGCTTTCTAGAGCGACGGTGCCGAACAGTTTGCCCCGGCCTGCGCGATGACCCGTTACATTACCGTATGGCTGCCCTCTCCAGAACGTCCAGGCTGCGCGTCGCACGCGTATGCATTGCGCCAATGCGCAATCCAACAGCCGGCCCATGTGAACGGTAAGGATATGAAACCGGTCGCGTAGACCGCCGAGCGTCACATTATTCGCCGTGCTGATCTTGCCATCTGCACGAGTAAGAAGACGGGCTACCAGTGTGCGTCTCCAGATCGGCACGGCGCTGCTGCCCGCCTTGGCTGGCAAGGCAGCGGAGCCGGAAGGCGCGCGCCTTAGATTTCATCGCAATCCAAGGGCAGGACTGGCGGTTACAACTGAATTGCTTATCGACCGTAGCGGTTCAGCTGTTACCCGCCTGCCAATCGGAACGTGATGTCGCGATCAGTCCCCGATTGGGCTTTCGCCATGCTTGCGCAGCACGTCGTTGAATGCCTCGGCCATCAGCGCCTGAAGGCTTCTGCCCTGGCGACGTGCCAACGTGTGCATGGCGAACGACATCTCGGGTGTGAAAAAACCTGCGATCTGTTTGCGACCCTGCCGGCTGGCAGGACCCGATGTAGCCCCCTGCCCGCCCGTCTGGTTTTGCGTCTGTGCAACAGGCTGTGAAGCCGCTGGTGGTGCGACGACGGATTCCGGCACGGTGCGATCACGCAGGTTTGCGAAGGACGGCTTGCGGCTCATGCTACAGCTTTTCCTTTTTCTTTTAAGGGTTTGGATGAGGGCTTCTTTGGTGCCTTGATCGGTATGCCAAGCTGTCGACATGTCCACTTGTAGATGTGTCGAATGTCCTCTGCTGCTTTGCCGCTGGGTTCGTATTCCATGACGGTGCGGCCTTCCGCGCTCGCGTGACGAAAGGCGGCGCGGTCGGCGATCTGGATCGGGCAAGCTGGCGTACCAAAGCCTTCGACGAGTTCGCGGGCCTCTTGGTACATGCGCGGCGCGTTAGGGGAACCTGCGGTGAACACCACAAAGGCTGGCTTACGGAGCAACTGCACGAGTTTGGCCGTCGTCTGGATCGCCGTCAGGTCGAAGGCGCTGGGACGGCATGGGATCAGGACTAGATCGGCCACCTCGACTGCGGCACGCGCGGCGCTGTCGGCATGAGGCGGCGTATCGATGACGATAAAATCGGCCCCCTGCCCTCTCGCCTGCGCGATCTTGGCAGAGAGTCGTGGCGGTGGGCTGTCGATCACTTCAGGCGGTGCGTCTTGGCGCCAGGCTGCCCATTGGCTGGCAGTCGCTTGGGGGTCGGTATCTATGACGAGCGCAACGCGCCCCGCGTCATGAGCGGCAGCGGCAAGGTGAAGCGCCAGCGTCGTCTTGCCCGCGCCTCCCTTCTGGCTGATTATTGCGATAATAGGCATGTCTGTTCCCCTACATGTCTACATCGAGACAATGCAACACTGCTGACGGGGATCAATGTATTTGGCTGCGATGCCTGCACCCCGGGCCCCATTTTTTCGCGGTGAAGGAGGCAAAATCGTTGATGAAAGGCGCGATCCTGAACTGCGCAGCGTTTTTGCTGCCGACCCATTCGCAATGGCCGCTCGCCAGTCCACTTGATGCTGGTGCCAAGTGACCTCACGAACGACGGCGTTCAAGACACGGTACCGGTCCGCGCTTCATGGCAAAGATCGGGCAATCCCCGGTCGTCCTTTTGGCTTTGTCGAATAACGGGTCCCGTCCGGAGCTGCCATCCGCGACTTGCGTTACTGACTGGAGTTGGTCGGCTCTTGCCGCTGCCGCTCTGTGACAAACACAGAATTTCCGATAGCATCCCTGAAGCCCCAGCCGTGGCCAATAATCGAGGGCAGCGTGTGCGATAAAACCCTGTCGCTTTATCTCAGTAGACGAAAACCCGATTTCTGAAGGTTTTCCGTCATTGCCGACCGTTAGCGCTTAATTGCGTCCGTTCGATGTACCGCCCCTCCCAAACGGTCGGTGAAAGCACGTAGCCGAACCTGCCAATCTCGAAACGGTCGGCGAAAGCACGAACTTTCGCACTCGATTACCGCAACGCTCGGGCCTATCATTGTCCTCAACATCCAATCTTCGTGCTTTCGCCGACCGATTGCCCGGTGTCAGGGAGCAACGCCTGAGCCTAGCAAGACCACAAGGCGACCTGTTCTCGTTCGATAGCCCTCTCCTCACCGAGGTCCGAGGCGAACAATCCCTAATGGCATTTTCCGTTCTTTGCCCTCACTAAGGGCGAGTGGACGAAGCCACTCGACTATCGGAATGAGTCTGTCTCGATCGAAATCGTTGCTACCTCAAAAGGCGTTGCCACGATCTACGACAAGGAAGTTCTTCGCGCATGCGTTTTCCGTTGGGTTCAAATAGCCATCGTCGCGCGTGCTGATCTGCTTTTGGTCTGCTCTTTTCCCAAAAGTCGGCTTCAAATCAGGCGGCAACAATTTTGATAAAATAGGGCTGTCATTTTTGACCGATATCGTAATAATGACGAAATGCCGGTCCGATCTCAAAATCTGGACGATCTCGTAGCGCCTAAGAAGCGCCGGTGCTTTGCGCCACGCAGAACGGCACCGCTCCGGTGAGAGCGCGCGCGATCCTGAGCGGTGCGGCGATCCTCGGAGGGATCGTCCTGTGGCAACGCCCCTCGCTTGACCACGACAATGCCGGCTCAAATCCGTTCGGCTGCGCCTCGACGAACGACGGCTCGGTGTGCGATGCCGTCGCCGGTATCTCAAAGGTGATCCACTCGCCCTTGATCCCTGCTAACCTAGCTGCGCTTCTTCCACCGCCCGAAACACCGGGGGCGGTCGACCCCGCCATTACCCAGGCCAACATCGACGAGACGATCTGCCGCCCGGGCTATGCCCGGTCGGCACGACCCGCCTATTCGATCACCGGGCTGCTGAAACGCCGCATGATGGATGCGCAGCATCCCGGCGAGCGCATGGTCGATTACGAGCTGGACCATCTGATCCCGATTTCGATTGGAGGCGCGCCGCTCGATATGCACGACCTCTGGCTTCAACCGCGCCAGGGCCAAGCTAATGCCGGCGACAAGAACGTCCTGGCCTATGTCCTGTGGCGGCTCGTCTGCACCCATCAGGTGCCACTGCAAACCGCACAGCGCGACATCAGTCACGACTGGACGCGAGCGTACCAAGTTTACGCGACGCCCGAACACATCGCAAAATACCATTTTCGTTATCTCGAGCAGGAGCGCGAATAGCGTTTGTCAACTGGGCAGTTTCAGCATTCCACTTCAGCCAAGGAGAGTATGATGCCTCAGAATATCGCAGAATTTCGGATCATCGGTCGGATCGGCAAGATTACGTCACGTGAGAAAGTGAAGTACGTCAGCGTTGCGGCCAATTATAATCGGCGCGACGGTGAGGAGTGGAAGACGGATACGCATTGGAACAGCGTGGTGTGTTTCTCGAATGTCGCTTCCCAGGTCGACAACGCCGCTAAAGGCGACCTCGTTCACATCACTGGCCGCGTGCGTGAAAGCCAGCATGGCGAAGCGAACGACACGACCTACCGGACCGAGTTGATCGCAGATACATTTTCGGTCCTGACTAAGGCTGATACCGAGGACTCGGATAGCTGATGAGACGCGGGGGCGGCGTTCGGCACGGCTCTATCGGCGCTGCGCCCCGACCGAGCCCGCACACGGTCTCGGCCCTGTCGGGTAACGATCCCGGCCCTCGCACCAAATCCAACCGCACGATGACGCACTACACGCGACCTGAATTGCTCCTCGCAGCACTGGTCGTCGTCGTCCTGGCCGCGATCGCCAAGGCAATCCCGCGCACGCCGCGAGTACGCGCCAAGGCGCTGCTCACCGAACGCGAGCGCGCCGCTCGAGGCATCATCGAGCGCATCCCCCCCATGCCCGCGTGCATGTGCAGGTCTCGATGGGCGCGCTCCTACAGCCTAAGGCCGGCTTCGGTCGCAAAGCGGCGATGCGCACCCGCAATAGGTTTTTCCAGAAGATCGTCGACTTCGTGATCGAAGATCGCGCATCCGGTGCCATCCTCGCGTTGGTCGAGCTGGACGATCGCAGCCATGATGGCTTGCACGATCGGAAGCGTGACGCGATTACCGCTTCGGCCGGCTACCGCACCATCCGCCTTCCTGCGGGAAGACTCTCCATGACCGATATCGCAACGCAGCGTCAGCCCCTCCAATCAAACAACGCCGGTACGTCCGTCAGTGCGACACGGAGCGGGGCATGACCGATCACGGGAACAGGACAAGTTCGGCGCTGGACGGTGATTTTCTCCTTTCGTTCTCGTGGCGCATGATTCAGAATCGGTGCCATGCCGATCCGTCCGGAACATCGCTGGCTCTACCCGATCGACTGGCCGGAGATCAGCCGGATCGTGCGCTTCACGCGCGCAGGCGGGCGCTGCGAGCATTGCCAGCGCCCCCACGGACGCCGCGCCACGCTGCTGCTGGGCACCGATGGCGTCTGGTGGGATACCGAGATCCACGCCTGGCGCGATGGTCGCGGCCGCCAGCTTCGCCGCCAGCCCAGCTACGTCCCGCTCGAGGCGATCGGGATGACACGCAAGCCAGTCTATCTCGCGACCGCTCATCTCAACCACGACCCGACCTTCAGTGGTCCGCGCTGGCGCAACCTCGCCGCCCTCTGTCAGCGCTGCCACATGATCCACGACGCAGCCGAACATCGTCGGCGCCGCTGGTGGAACGCCTTTCGCCAGCGCGCGATCGGCGACCTCTTCTCGGGTCGGTACAGCTAAACCCTTTCGCGACCACGCGGACGATGGCGGTGATCGCCGCCTCAGAGGAGAGGATGCCGGTTGCTCTTCGGTTCAACGTCTTCGGAAGCACCCATGACCGAAATCCATCAAACCCACAGGACGATCGGCATGGCACGTCTTCCGCTAGACGCTGAGGTCCGCGCCAAGGATATCGTCGAGAAGCTCGGCGGAATCTGGCGCGGCACGCACGGCGAATGCCGTTGTCCGGCGCATGACGATGGCTCTCCAAGCCTGTCTGTCCGCCTGGGAGATACGGCAATCCTGTTCCACTGCTTCGCCGGTTGCACGACGATCGAAGTCCTGAAAGCCCTGCAGCGCCGCAAGCTCCACGATCGCGCAGCCGTGTCGATGCCCGAAGCGAGCCCCAAGCGCGACATGAGCGCGCTCGCGCTCCGGCTTTGGAAAGCCAGTCAGCCGATCGCCGGCACGCTCGCCGAGGAGTATCTCCTCGCACGCGGTCTTTCCGGCCCCTTCCCCAAGTCGCTGCGGTTCAACCCCGCGACGATCCACGGCTCCGGGCCGTCCAAGCGGACGATGCCCGCCATGATCGCGGCCGTCGAAAACGATCTGGGCGTCGTCGCGGTGCAACGCACCTTCCTCGATCCCGACAACGTGCTGCACAATCCAATGTCCAAGCCGAAGGTCTCGCTGGGCCTGCTTGGCACCGCGGCGATCCGGCTGGCGCCGGCGACGGACGAGTTGGGCTTCGCCGAAGGCATCGAAGACGCCCTGTCGGCGATGGAATGGTTCGGCACCCCGACCTGGGCCTTGGGCGGCGTCGAACGCCTCGCCTTCGTCGCCATCCCTGCGGGCGTGCGCCGCATCATCGTCTATGGCGATCGCGGACGGGCGGCCGATCAACTGCTCGCCAAGGCTCGCAACTATCTCACCGCGAACGGCCGCGAGCTGGTCAGCCGCGTGCCTGCGCATCACGACGATTGGAACGACGCCTGGAAGGCGTATCAGGCATCGGCCAAAGTGGACCCACGGTCATAACCGGCACGACCCTGCTTCAAGCCCAATTAATGGGTGCACAATAAATTCGTGTCGCCTATTTTATGGGTGTACGAAATCACGACGGAAATCGAGTTCGATCCCGCCAAGGAGGCTGGGAATATCGCCAAGCACGGCGTGTCCTTGCAAGCTACGGAAGGATTTGATTGGGACACGGCATTCGAGCGCGAGAACGATCGCTTCGATTACGGAGAGGTCCGGGATGATCGGTGGTCGCCTGCATGTGCTGGCTTTTACCGAAGGCTCCCATGACGACGCGGTTCGCGCCATTAGCCTGCGCCCGGCAAAAAACCCGTAGTGAGGTTCTATCATGGCCAAGTTTGACCCGGAGATTCACGACGACAATCCGCCGATGGACACAGCGTTCATGGCCGGAATGAAGCCGTCCTCGCGCGGGCGACCGAAACTGGAAACCCCCAAGGTGGAAGTCAAAATCCGTCTCGATGCCAAGACGGTCGCGTATTTGCGGGGTAGCGGCCCCGGGTGGCAGACCCGTGTGAATGCCTTGTTAGAAAAAATGGTGACGGCCGTACAAATTTGAGGGTGTGGTCGCCGCGCCCTCTGGCCCGGTAAAGTACGAAGTTTATCGTCCATGACAGGGCGAACCTGCGCATAAGCGCAGGCAGAGGAGAGGGAGCCTTCGGCTTGTTGATCCGGTGATGAGCACCGGGCGATAAAACCGGAGGCCCTCGATGCACACTTCAGCCGCAGCTCTCAAACTCGATTTCACCGAACCGTCGATCACGGCCGCCAAGGCGGTCGCCGACACCATCGCTGGACAAGGATCGCTGCAACGCGACACGCTGCTGTGGGTCATGGAGCAAGCCTATGGCGGATCCTCGGCCGATGGTCGCTGGTCGCTTCGCGACGCTTACGACATGCTCGAACTCGCCGAGGTCATGTACCTGGCGAAGGCCGACCTCCCGAGGGGCCTTTCGGGCTCCTACGTCCTCGCCGAGGCGCTTTCACACGCCAGTCCGCAAGCGGACTTCTCCACGGCGTTTCGACCCTACGGGTGCGCGAGCCAGCTATGCCTCGGCGGTCGTGTCGCCTGTCGAAGGCCCCGATTGGCGGGGTCAGACAAGGAGACCGAAATGGCCGACCAGACCTCCACATCCGAGCGCCGGAAGGGCGAGCCGACCGAGATCGCGCGGCTTAACGACTGGCTTCGCCAACATATCACGGCCCCAGGCAACAACCGCGTGGTGATGACCTGCGGTATCGCCGAGCTGATCGGGGACGTCAGCCTCTTGCGTGGTTTTCGCAAGCGTGCCGAGCTGATCCGCACCGTGCGCGACTACGACCGGTTCGATGACGCCATCAACCCGCACGGCGAGCGCGACATGGGCCGGTTCGAGTTCGAGGGGACTGCCTGCTACTGGAAAATCGATTACTACGATCTCGACCTCACCGGGGGGGCGGAAGATCCGGCCGATCCGTCCAAGACCACGCGCGTCCTCACCATCATGCGCGTCGACGAACGATGACGCAGACCGCCCCGGCGCACTGGCGTCGGGGCTCGTCCTTATCTCGCAAGAGGATCGCATCATGACCGTCCAAACGATCACCAGATCAGCGCAATCGAGCGCACCCATTGTCACCGTGAGGTGGACTTCGCACGCGGCAACGTCCGTCACGAAGGCGGCATCCTCTCCGACGAGATCGAGCAGCTCAATGCCCGCTACATCGCCGGTGAAATCGACAGCGACGCGCTGACCGGCGCGGTCCTGGCATCTCCGAGCGTCCAGTTGCCGTGATGGTGCGGTGGCAGAAGGAAGTGCGCTGTCTGGCGGCCTCCCCTGCCCCACCAACGTCGGAAAGGCTCTGTCGTCGACGCCCTTCCATCGTGACGATCGGGCGGGGCCGGCGTCAAGGATGCGCGGTGCCCCCAATTTTGACGCGGCCTGCGTTTTCGCTGCGCTTCACTACGACCACGACAAAATCGGCACCCCCACGCCCCGCTCCGCGGCCGCTTCGCGGTCCTGTGACCCCGACCCCGCCCAATCGTCAGCCCGCCTCTGTCTCAAGCAAACAGAAGGAGGATCAGATGAACATTCAAACCACACGCACCCAGGCATGGCTCGCGGAGCTGGCCAGCATCCAAGCGGTGATCGCGATACACGGGATGCCCGCGGCACCCCGGCCCGCTCACAGGCGGACCCGCAAGCTCAAGCCGCTCTGGGAAGAGTGAGCGCAAGACGGGGCGGCGCTGCCGCCACGCTCTCGTCATGTCTCACGCAGACCGAACCGCATGCGCATCACATTGTTCAAGGCTCCGGAAGTCCGTTAGTGTATCGGCCGCGCGGGCCGCGCGCCGCACCATCGCCTCGCGAAGCGCGTCGAGGTCCGTCACCGGCACGCCAAACTGGCGCGTCATCGCCGTTGCCTTGCTGGCTTCCGGCTCCGGCTTAAAGCCGTCGCACTCGACGCCGTTCAACTCGCGCACGAGGCGCTCGAGAACGACGGTCCCCACATCACGCGCGGACGCCGGTGCCATCGCCACCAGATCGGCCGTCGTGCGGCTCCCGAACGGATGCAGTCGCGCCGCCAGCGCCGACCCTATCGGTGCCGCGCAGCGCGCGGCCGCTCGGTTCGGGCGGCCACCGAGCATCGACGATGCACTATGGGCTAAAGCCCAAGGAATATCTGGAAGCCGACCCCCCTGCCCGGATCAACGACATCGCCGTTTTGATCGGCGTCAGCCGGCAAGCAATTTACCGGCGCCTTGAGAGTGACAAGGCTCCAGCGGCATGCCTGTGAACATGCTCACGGAATGAGCATGTAACACGAATTATACATGCGCCCCATGTGATCATACTCCCGACGCGGAACGAGTATAGCACGTGGGCGTGCGCCGCATGTGCAACCTGCGGCACGTCTGGCACTTGGAAGGCGTATGGGATGGGCGCAAAATGGGAACATGCGCTACGCGTGTAACACGCAGCAGACGCAGCTGTTGTATCGTGCGGGACGTATGAACCGTGTGAACACGCGTTACGTGTGTCACACGCGGCACACGCGGCATTTGTACAATGTGCGAGATGTGCGAGACATGTCACATGTCTACATGTCTACATGTCTACATGTCCACATGTCTACATGTCTATATCTCTATATGTCACCATCACCATGTCACCATGTCACCATGGCACCATGTCACCATGGCACCATGGCACCATGGCACCATGTTTTCATGTTTTCATGTCTTCATGTTGCCGTGTTTTCATGTGCACATGCGCTACGTGTGTAACACTCTGCAGACGCAGCTTTTGTACAAACTGCGGGACATGTGAGACATGTCTACATGCGTTACGTCTGCAACACGCGGCAAACGTGACCCTTGTCCAACGTGCGGGACGTGTGAAACATGTGAACATGCGCTACGCGTGTAACACGCGGCACACGTAGGGTTTGTAAGACGTGCGGGACGTGTGTAACCTGCGAAATACCGTACACATGTGCAGCTGTCGTCAGCGCAAACTATCGGAGCCGTTATGCCCGTAATCACCATGCTATCGCCAAAGGGGGGTGTCGGAAAAACGACGACAGCCCTAATTTTGGCGACAGAGATCGCCGCGCAGGGATCGAGCGTCGTCATGATCGATGCCGACCCGAATTTTCCGCTTGCCCGATGGGCGAAGAAGGATGGGAAGCCCGACACTATCGAGGTCTTGCCCGAAATTGATGAAGACGAGATAATCGGTACAATCGACGCAGCTCGGAAGCGGGCGGACTTCGTGATCGTCGATCTGGAGGGCAAGGCAAGCGCACGCGCGACCAGTGCGCTCCTGATGTCCAATCTCGCGCTCATTCCCATCCAGGGATCGGAATTAGACGCCGTGGAGGCAGCGCGGGCGTTTAAGGTCGTCCGCAACGCCGGGACTGCCCGCGAGCGTCCGTTGCCGTTCGCAGCGGTCCTTACGAGGACGCCTGCTTCGCTTCGGCTTTGGACGCGCGACCTGAAAGCAGTCGTCGCGAACCTGCAAAAAGCCGGCATCCCTATGATCCCAACTGCTCTCGCGGAACGCGGTGCATTCCGCGGCCTCTTCAGCATAGGCGGTACGCTTGCTGAGATGACAAACGCTGACGTGGGTTCGCTAGATAGCGCACGAATTAACGCAGCCGCTTTCCGCGATGACGTTCTGGCGCTGCTCGAGGAAGGGGCTGCTGCATGACCGATAAGGCCGCACCGGGTTCACGCCGATCCATCGCCAGCTTCGCGGCCGATGACGACATTCCAGTCCCGACGCCCGAGCAAATCGTGGCGGCGAAGGCGGGTGGGGAGGGGCTTGGCTTTCGTTCAGAGAAGGCGACGCCACCAGCGCCCGCCCGGCCTACGCCGAAGCCCAGACAGGCGACGTTTACTGACGCGATCCACGTTCGTGCACGCCCCGAGGATAGACAAAGGTTCGAGGATTTTGCGTACCGGCAGCGCCTCTCGAAGGGTGACGCGATGACCCGGCTTCTCGACTTCGCTGAGAAGGAAGAAGAGCGCCTGGCGGCCCTCAGCAACACGTAGAGACGCGACGGCGCGCGACGATGATTCACCGAACGATGCGCCCAAACAGGTTCAGTGAACCGCAAACGGCCAACGGGACCGTTCGGCAATAGCTGAGCGAAAACGAATCGGGGACGATCTGGCGCAGGACATAGATGAGCTGGTCGACGCATATATCGCAGGCGTCGCAGCGGTGATACCAGCGTGAGCCCCGCGTCCGATCGCTGCCCGTTAAGGTAGAGGGATGACGGGGCTCAGACCGTCGCAACGAACGGGGAGGCTTGCCTCGGACGGTGGAGAAGGGTGCCGGATACGCAACGGCTTATATCAGCCAGGCACGACCGATGCGCACAGATGCTTCAATGCGTTACCTCGAACCGGGCGAAACGCAAAGATGCCCCGAACCACTACCTGCGACTATGACCGAACGGCCGCCCGCTGGGTCTCATGGCTAGCCGAGAGCGACGAAGCGGTTGAGTGCGCGAGCAACTACCAGCGAACCCAATTCAATGGGGCAGAGCAGCTCCAGTTTCAGTTCGTGAGCAATCCCACGAAGCGCGGCAGAGGCGTTCTGGTGCGCACCTATCAGTCGTTGGGGCTCGGCTAACGTTTCGAATTAAAGATACGCCCAGAAATACAATTGGCGCCATCGATCGACATGTCCGGCGAGGGATCGGAGGGATTCTACGACGGCTGTTCCCGTCTGTGGGGCCTTGCGAAATAAGATCTGCCGCGACCTCAAGATTACGAAGGGCGCCAACACGCCTCATGGAGCAGATGCGGGGCCGTTTTGCGGGGGGAGTTGTGGCGCAGCGAGAGTTAAGACGTAGAAATCGTGGCAACGTGTTGAGCAACAGCCGCAGCGCCGTGGGTTGAGATCGCTGTAGCGATGGAGCGAGCGTCTGTCCTTTCCATCGACGGGATTTTGACGCGATCGAGAGCGGCGAGTAGGACAGGACGGCCGGCATCGCGTGCAGCAAGTTCGGCGACCTTTTTCTGTTCAGCAAGCGCGGCGAGTTCTTCACGGAGAGCCTTTTCCCGCGCTTCGATGGTGGTGATGTCGACCGTCTTGGAGGAGGTACGCGCCATGTGATATCTCCGGGTTGTGGGCGGGATCGATCGCATAATGTCCGAGGACGGCTTGGATTGCTAGGCTGATCGACTGAACAGGGATCGCTTTGATTGACAGCAAACAGAAATGCGTTTGCCAGATTTGTAGGGCTGAAGCAGCACAGTTGCCCCGCCTCCGCGTTCGTGAGATGCTGTAGTGTGTGAAAAGGAGCCGAAGGTCCGTGGGGGGTTGGTCTAAGGTATGGCAGGATACGACTCATGACACCAATGTCGGACATTGGCTTATGAGTCTCCGCTGCTCGGGGCTTTCAAGATGAAGGTTACGGTCCGGCTCAGCGACGTTCTCACGGCCGAGATCGATCGTATCGCCGTGGCGTCCGGACAGACGCGCAGTAGCTGGATCACAGCGGCGTTGACGCAAGCAGCGCTCACGCCAGAAAGCCGCAGCGTGCCGGTCATGCCGGTGCAGGGGAGGGGCCATCCCGACGATTACATTCGGGTTACAGTTCGCCTGAACCGGAGTGAGATCGAAGCGATCGACACCGTTGCGGCGCCGATGCGCCTGACCCGCAACGAGTGGATCAAACGCACGATCCGCTGGCAGCTTTGGGACAGGGCCGCGCTTCTGCGTCTTGCACCGACAACGCAAACGGAGATCGGCAAAGTCCGCAAGCAGGTCCTCGCGATCGGACGAAACATCAACCAGGCGGTCCACGCGATGAACGCGGCGAACCAACCGGAGAGCTCGCTCGACATTGCGCGTATCGCGGGCTCCTTCATGGAAACATGCGGCGAATTACGCACCCTTCTGATTGAGGCCCGGCGCACGCTGGCCTCCTCGATCGGTGGTGAAATCGGGTACTGGACCCGCAAGGATAAGGCACCGGGCGAGTGAGTTTGCGGCTATCCTCCGGCACGATGGATTCGATGGCAGGCGTCTTTGCGCCTCCCAAAAAATACCGCATGGGATCGGGGGGCGGCAGCGCCAAAGGCCCGAAGACCGGGGGCACGATCCTCGGCATGGCCGTCGCATCGATGTTTCCGAAACCGGCATCATCGTCGGCTGAATCGCGCCCGAGCGCGCAGGCAAAGCATGCGTTCGGAGGCGGATCGCAGGCCCGCATGAACACCCGCGCCGTGATGATGGCCGACCGTACTTCACGTCGCGCGCCAGAGGCCGTTGTGCGGATCACCGGGCGTCAACATGGCGGCGGCCATGTGCTCGCGAACTTTTCCTACATCAGCCGCCTGGGCCACGGCGATGAGAGCGAACTGGGTCTGGAAACGAGCGAGGGCGAGGTGCTGCGCGACGGTCGCGAGATGCAGTTGCTCGCTCAGGAATGGCACGGCTGGGAGATGGATGGTGACGCTCGGCGCAAGGGGGCGACGTCGATTTCCATGATCCTGTCGATGCCCACTGGCACCGATCCGGATCGCTTGAAGGACGCCGCTCTCGACTTTGCCAGGCAAGAATTTGCCAATCGATCATGGGTCGCGTCGCTCCACGTCGACCGCGAACATCCGCACGTTCACCTCACGATCGCGCGTCGCGATCACGATGGCCGACGCTTCCATCCGAACCGCGAAGATCTTTTCCGGTATCGCCAGCGGTTTGCCGAAAACCTGCGGACCCGCGGCATCGAGGCAAACGCCACGCCCGCCAGGGCGCGTGGCATTGACCCTCTGCACGAGCCGATCGCCGCGGTGAAAATGCGTGAAAAGGGACAGGTGCCTGAGATCGACAAGAGCCGTATCGCGCGTGCTGAACGACTTCGCGCGGAGGGTCGCGAAGACCCCGTCATAGCGATGCTGGCCAGCCGGCAGGCGACCGTACGCGCTACCTACTCACGCTCGATTGCGGAACTCTCGACGTCGCCTTCAGCCGTCGATCAACACGTCGCTCGGAGCCTCGAGCGGTTCGCCGCCACGATGCCGGAGCCCGAACCAAACTCGGTCAGGGCAATGCGCCTGGCGAGCGAGAAGGTCGCCGAGCCGATCGTCGCTGCACCTGTCCGACCGTTTGTTCGTATCCCCGACGCCTCGGTGTCGCGCGCCGATACCGGCGTCGACATCCTCAAGGCGCTTCATCACAAAATGGCTGCGCCAGAGGTACAAGCCAAGGCGCGTCCCGGCGATACGATGCCGACGCCAGCCCAGTCCGAGGACAGGGCAAATCGTATTCGCGATCCGATCGAAAAGAGCCGAGGCCCGGCCGGGAAGGATGACGATCCAGATCGTGCCGGCACGCTCAGCGATCGTCTCCGAGCGATCACCGAGAAGATTGGCGAGCCCAGTCAGCCGATCGATGTGTCACACCACGACGAGATCGTGAGGAAGGCCGAGGAGCAGAATCGCGAGCGGCCCGATCGCGACCGTTCAAAGGATAGGGGTGGGCCCAGCCGATGACTTCAGACGCATCGACCGTCGCGATCGCCGCGCTTATGGACGCCGTGTCCCTGCTCCGGGGCGAAGTGGCGGCACTGGCGAGAAGCAACGCGCGCATCGAAGCGGCCCAGGAGCAGCTACATCGCCGCATCGATGTCATCGACACCGGCATCGCGCCACTTTGCGACGTAGTGCCGTACCAAGAGGCTATCCTCGCAAAGACGGTCGACGGTCACGCTGACACGCATGCGTGGCTCAAAGCTCTGGCCCCGGTTCTACACAACCTCATCGAGCGGTCCGTCACCGATCGCGTGACGACACGCTCGCTGCACCAGGACATCATCCGGACTCAGGAAATCGCTGGCGCCGGTGAGAAGGGGATCGCTGAGATCGCCCTTGGCCTCGAGGTGATCGCAGGCCGATTGGATGAGGCCGCAAGTGCCAACCAGAAGGATCGCAGGGCAGGGGTCGCAAAAACCCTGGAATTGATCGGCTTCACCCGCGCAGCCGTGTTGGGGCAACGCGGCCCGCTGCCGATCGATGTGGAAGACGACCCCTTGATGGAACGGTTCATCCTCGCTCAACCGGCGGACCGCACATCCAACGAACGCGCCCTGGTCGACTGGCGAAAGGCAATCGCGGGCACCAGCGCGAAGGATCTCATCACGCTTCTTAAAAAGCAGCAGACGCCTTCACCGACGGACACCCCAGAGTCACGCCTCCTTCGGTATCGCCTCGCAGCCATCACACGCGCGAAGATCGAAGAGCGCGGAGCAGTACCGCCACCACGGCCGACGACGACCCGGGCGACGGATCGATCAGCCGGCAGTGGCTTCTTGCGATCCCAGGAACTCGCTGAGCTATGGCGTCAGGGTGAAAGCACAGAACTTTACGCCGAGTCCGAACTGGCGGGCGCGATCGATCTGTTCGATGCTCTTGAGGAGAAGCTCGAACCCACATCGGGGGACGTCGTACAGCCAGAGCTGACCGCGCTTCACCGCGACCTGGCCAAACGTATCGAACGAGGCGAACGGCCATCGCTCGGTGAGAGCCGCTCCACGACGCAACACGAACCCACCATCACGGTGGAGCCGATCAAAGACCGTTAGGGTCGCTGCTGCGCTGACCGGCCGCCACTGGTAGCGAAAGGCGGAACGGCCAATTGAAACGCGCGACGATCAAACGCGTGTCGAGCGTTCCAGCAACCGATCGATATCAGCCATGCTCGCATCAAGGGCGGCCGTAGCAAGGGCCAGCGGCCCATCGTCCAGAATAGCGGGTTGCTCGACGATAAGCTGACGTTGCGTCGGCTGGATACGACCGCCAGCTACAAGGGTAACAAGGCCGGCACGGGCGAGCGCGTGCGCCTGGATATCGGCCCCGGCTCGAGACAGACCCAGCGCCCGTGCAAGCTGGATCCGCCGCAGCGGGCCAACTGCCACGATGAGCGCCCACGCCTCGCGCGCACGGGCGTTGCGGGATAGGCCGGCAAGCGCCTCAATACCGCGATCGCAGCGCCGGTTGATGAGCGTAAGGCGGTCGAAGCCATCGCGCGCGGTGTGTTCGCAATGCTTGACGAGGGCCTCGGCGCGCTCCTGGACGGTCAAATCGAGGCGGAAGACGGCCCGCGGAAGCTGACCTGCAAGCCCAGGCACGACACCCGCATTGTGGCTCAGCAATGCCAGGTTGAGCGCCCAACACCCTGACGGTGGTGCCGCGACATGGCGGTGCAGCGGTCCACCTGGCAGGTCCAGCATGGCGTCATGGCCCTGATGCTCGGCAAAATTGGGATGATCAAACAGTATGTCGACAGCGCCAACAGCTGGCGCGATCGACTGTAAAGAATGATCGGCATCAAGCCCGGCGAGTCCGAGCGCGACAGCAAGTGGGCCGGTTGTCGACGCTGCGAACAGAGCGATCTGCGCGGTATCGAGCAGCGCGAGCTCATCGGAGGCGAAACGCCGGGTCGCATCGACCATGCGCGCCAGCGTGGCGGCGGGTGCTGCGATCGCAGGCACGCCATGATCAGCAAGCCATAAGAGCACGGCGTCACGACGCGGGTCATCGGTCAGGAGGATCGACATGCTGTCAGCGGAAGCCTGGTGAGCGGGGCCAACATCGCCAGCGCCAGCATCGCGCCGATACGCGCGCCATGCGTCTGACACGGTTGCCAGGGCCGCAACCTTGCGAATTTCGGGGGACGCAAAGCAGGTCGCGCCAGCCAGTCGACCGAAAGCGTAGGCAAGGTGCGTGAGATCAAGACGAGGCATCAAAAGTGTCGTACGCTAGTAATAGCAAAATCACTAGGCATCAGTATTTGCCAATCTTTGGAACTTACCATAATCGGACATTATGGTAACTACAGGGATGTGCCACGGAGTCGAAATGCAGGGCAAACGTCGGTTTCTCGATATGACCGGACTCGATGGCAGAGCGAGGCGCAGGCCTCCGAGATTTCACAATAGCGACGGATCCTGTCCCCAAACTACTGGACTGAGGGACGCCTGCCCGAATATCGCTTTCAGCGGTTGACGATACCGGCACGCTTAGCCGCAAATCCGCCAAGTTTGCAGAAGATCGCGACACTGGAGGCGGCGCCCATCCCAGCGTGGCCTAGTGCCGCGAACAAGCGCCGCAGCGGCCAACGGATACCGTTCGCGCCAATGAAATGCTGAGGAATGGCGACGCAAAATCGTTCCCTGCGACCCGGACGAGCGCTTGCAGCCCGCAGTCGATCGCGACGACCAGCGCCAGCGCGCCCGTAAGCACATTATCCTGTAATTATTGCGATTGGCTGCAAATGCGATGGCGGGAATATCCGGTGAATTACTATCTTCAATCGATGCGATCGACACCAAATGAAGGGTAAATCGGACCAGTGGGCACGCGCGGTATGAGCGAGATCGTCGTCCATCGCACCGACGGGGAGGGCCTGCCGGTTCGAGCGCGGCATGGCCTTGTCGAGCCGATCAATGCCCGCGTTACCCGGTTGCTGGTGCTTGCGCTGCCCGCTGATGCCGGCCCCGTCAGCGAGATCGGCTTCGACGCGCAGCTTGGTGCTATGGCAGCGGCGAGCAAGGCGGCATTGGCTTCGGACCTGGCCTGCTATCTGCGCTGGTGTGAGGACATCCGTGTCGCCCCGCTGCCCGCCGAGCCCGAAAACCTGGTCCGCTACATCGCCATGCTCGAAGCGCGGGGCGCCAAGCCCGCGACGGTCGCGCGGCGGGTTGCCAGCCTAGCCACGGCACACGGCTTGTCAGGGATGCAGGAGAGGGGGCATGCGCCCACCAGCCACGTCATGGTCCGCGCCGCGCTCAAGGGCCTGCGCCGACGGCGTGGCGCTGCTCAGCGCCAAGCGGCCCCGTTGCGCTTCGGGGCCTCGCTAGATCCCCATACCAAGGGGTTCACGCTGACCGCGCTGCTCGGCGCCTGTGGCGGCGATTTGCAGGGGCTGCGCGATGCCGCCCTGCTGTCGCTCGGCTATGACGCTGGACTGCGCGTCAGCGAGCTTGTCGCCGTCACCGTTGCGCATATCGATCCGCACAGCGATGGTTCGGCGCTTCTGTTCATCCCGTCGTCCAAGACCGATCAGGAAGGGCAGGGGGCCTGGGGCTGGCTGTCAGCAGACACGATGCGCCGGGTCGGCGCCTGGCTGGTAGCGAGTGCGATTACCGAGGGGCCGGTCTTCCGCCGCGTTGGGGTCGATCGGCGCCGTCTGCGCGCCGCGGTTCCGCCGATGGCGTACGAGGCAATCCCGGGCCACACGCGGCACTGGCAGGAGAAGCTCCGGGGAAAGAAGGCCGAACCCGCGCGGACGGTCTACACTGTTGGGACCGCCTCGCTTAGCCGGCAGGGCGTCAATGGGATCTATCGGCGTGTGGCGCTGAGTGCGTTCGATCAGGGGCTGGTCGAGATGCCGATCGCGACGGTTGAGGAGGCGGCGCGTGCCCTGTCGAGCCACTCGCTGCGGGTAGGGCTGACGCAGGATCTGTTTGCGGCTGGCGAGGACGGCGTTGGGATTGCTCAGGCGCTGCGCTGGTCGTCACCGTCGACCGCGTTGCGCTACGGACGCAAGCTTGCCGCCAGGAGCAATGTTGCAGCGCGCGTACTCTCTCGGATCAGGAGCTGAAGGTGCAGAACCGACGGTCGCATCCGCATGTGATCAGCTTGGCAACGTAGTAACGCGATTGAACGCCTATGGTCGATTGCGTCAGCAAGCGGTTTAATATCGACTATGTAATCAGCAATCGAATTCCCATCGGATTTTTGGATCAAATTCTGTAAGCCGGAAACAACATTCAAAACGGATGTTTTGTATGCGGGTGTTATTTAGGCTTTAAAGAAATATAAAGCGGCGTTATGATAGGCTCTGTTTCCATGGGACTTTCTGAAACCGATCCATATCATGGAGGCGATGATACAGTAACCGTACTGCTTCATCTTCAGAACGCCATTTTGAAAATGATTGCCAAGGGTGCTGGGCTTGCACCAACGTGTACCACGCTGTGTGCAGAAGTAGAGCGGATCCTCCCGGAGGTGGTCTGTTCGGTTTTAACGGTCGATGTGGCAGGACTGCTTCATCCGCTGGCCGGGCCAAGCCTACCGGAAGCATATTCCCAAGCCTTGGATGGCCTGTCCGTCGGCCCGTTAGCCGGCTCCTGCGGCACTGCTGCCTATCTGAAAACAGATGTTACGGTCGTTGATATCGAAACCGATGCCCGCTGGGCGCAGTTCAAACACCTTGCACGTCCGCACGGGTTGCGCGCCTGCTGGTCCAGTCCGATATGTGATGCAGACGGTCGCGCGATCGCGACATTTGCTTTTTACTATCGCAGCGCCCGAGGGCCGACAGCCTTCGAACGCGAGGTGGTGGCTAACTGCGTTCACCTCACACAAATCGCTATTGAGCGACATGAGCGTGTTCTCGAGCACCAACGCCGGGCCTTTACCGACGCCTTGACGGGTTGCCCCAATCGGGCCGCTTATCATGCCGCACTTTCCAAACTTGAAGGCGCTGCGGTCGGCAGTTGGGCGCTGTTCGTGCTGGATCTCGATAATCTCAAGGTCGTGAACGACACGTTCGGGCATCATGCGGGTGACGAGCTTCTTCAGATTGCCAGCGACAGGATCGCAGCATCGGTAAGCCCCGGACGGACGTTTCGCGTAGGGGGCGACGAGTTTGCTATCATTCTTCAGGCTCCTGAAGCTCTTAGCGACCTGGAAAAGATCGCTGATGAGGTTCTAGGCACGCTCTCGGTTGCTGCCGACTGCGGCGGGCATAGCATCGTCCCTCGCGCTACCATCGGAGGCGCTACGTTCTCATTGGACGACGCCGGGGTGGGGAGTGTGCGGCAAAATGCCGACTTTGCTCTCTACCACGCCAAGGAAACTGGTCGTGGCGGCTTCGTACGATACTGGGCAGGGCTGCGCTCGAACATGATACGGCGTATGGGCGCGATCAGGGACCTGAGCGCGGCTTTGCGGGAGGACCGGATCGAGGCGCATTATCAGCCGATCTTCCGTCTCGACACGCGGGAGATCGTAGGACTGGAAGCGCTTTGCCGTATGCGCATCGGCGACAATCTGGTCTCGGCTGCCTCTTTTCATGAGGCGACCGCCGACGCACACGTTGCGACCTCGCTCACTGCCAGGATAATGACTCTTGTCGCGGCCGACCTGCGCCGATGGCTGGATTTGGGCATCCCGTTTCAACACGTCGGTATCAACGTCTCGTCTGCGGATTTGAGTGGCGGTGCCGTAGGACAGGTTCTAGCCGCAGCGCTCGAGCGCGAACGGGTCCCTCTCACTCACGTCATCCTAGAGGTAACCGAGACGGTGTACATGGGCCGCGGGGACCAAGCGATACAGCAAGCGATCAGGTCACTTCGCGCTGACGGCATACGGGTCGCGCTGGACGATTTCGGAACGGGCTTTGCGTCGCTGACGCACCTGCTCACGGTCCCCGTCGATGTCATCAAGATCGACAAACTGTTCGTTGACCACCTTGAACCCGACGGGGTCAGCGTGACCATCGTCGAAGGCCTGATCCGTACCGCGAAAAAGATGGGCATCAGGATCGTGGCTGAGGGGATAGAAACCGAAGAACAGGTCGAGCAGCTTCGCGCAATCGGTTGTACGTTAGGGCAGGGGTACATCTTCTCGCCCGCGGTCAATCGCGAGATGATAACCGTCCTTCTCCTTGGGCATGCGCAGGGCATTGCGCGACCGCCGATCGCGACGCGATCTGGCCTGGGCTGATTGACGATCCAGCGGTGAAAGGAATGGAGCACTCAGCGGCAGGATGTCGGATCGATGAATTGCCGCCGTTGCGTGTTGCCGCGGATCTTCGGGTGACGATCACCGTGTTTATCAGGCCTTACGGAACAGACAGCGGTCCCGGTAACTGCCGAGGGAACCACGTCAGGAGGGCGTCTGACAGCGCCGTAGCGACAACTGAGGGATCGCCCGTTCGTGTGCCACTAGCGCGCACCGTCGTCGCCTGCCCCGTCCACACGACGTGATTGTCCCGGCGCAGCGATACTGTCACCTGGAGACGGGTTACGATCAGACCGCGCAATTGATCCTTCCCCGAAGGCAAAGTCAGTGACAGGCCTCCAAGGCCCGCTGCCATGCCCGGTTGGTCTGATCGGTCGTTGCCGGACCGGACGACGCCGCGCTGTGTCTGCGATACCTCAACCTTGGCGACGTAAAGGCTGTGGTTTGCGTCGGGCAGGGGCAGGAAAGGTGTTCGAAGGAGGGTGCGCTGAACGGCGTCCGTGAACGTTCTCGTGATAGCGGGAGACGTGGTCAGACTGTCAGCAGCAACGATCGCTATCGTGCCCGGCTTCACCACGGATCCGGCGACCGGCGATTGTACTAGGGCTGCGGCCGCAGCGAGCAGGAGACCGTACATCTGACAGGCGCCGATCAATTACAGGAGTGAGGAGCGCCAACGGCATCAGGCCGGCAATCCGCGTTAACAGTGGTGATGAACCGTGATCGAATGCCGATCGTGATCGCGCTCTCCGTTCGAGAGCCCTCTATTCGAGCTTCTCGGCGTGTTGATCAGCCCATTCCTTGCCCTCATCGCCTCCCCAGAGAAGCCAGGCGATATAGCCGGCAGAAGGATCAGTGTCGGATCCCCACTCATGTGTTTTGCCGTCTTTATCGACCTCGTGACGCGCGAAGTAGCTGTGCATCGACTTCACATCTTCGGTGGTCACATCGTCCTGCGCTGCCAGTTGCTCGGCACGACGAACCCCGACGTCCGTGCCGCCTCGTCCGAAATCGTCGCGCAACTTTAGCCCCTTCTTTGCATTGGTGGCGATTTTTTCAGTTGGTTTGAACGTATCGGGCATCATGCTCTCCCTGTGATGATGTTCAAAACGCCTAGATTTTCGAACATATCTATGAGGGCGTAGCAGCGGAATTTGCCTCTGATCCTCCCAGGTGATGCTGGATGAATGGGCCATCAGGTGGGGTGGGCCGAGACGGTGTTCTCAGGGGTTCCTGTCTCCTGACAACAAGGATTTAAATCGTTGAGTTGATCGGAAACTAGCCTCGCTTGGAAGGTTCTAGAGCGAGCAAAGGAGATCGACATGGCAACCGAACAGCCGAACATTGCACCCGACGACATAAAGCCGGAGCCGAACGACGCGGATAACGCGGCGACCGTTTTAGACGATGCGCAGATGATCGAAACGCCGGGCGGCGGGGGTCTAGGCGGTGCCGATGCCGCGGATGTCCTGAGCGGATCGGAAAAGCTTAGCGGTGGTGCAACGCCGAATAGCCCTATCGATGTGCCAGTTCCACATGGCGGTGGTGGTAGCCCAACTCGCGAAGCGCAGCTCAGATCGTTGAACGATGGCCCCAAGGAACCGCATACCAATCCGAACTGATCATCCCTGCAGCGATCCCGAGGAACATCGTGCTGTCTCGTGTGGACACCCCGGCGCCTCCGGGACGTTGAGTGCCTATGCATGATGATAAGACAGTTCGTCTAACGCGCCGGCGTTGTCTTCCCGTAGGTGTAAAGGCAGCCGTCTTGAGCATCGTCCGATGAGCGGTGATCGTAACCTAGCCGGGCACCGCGTGGTAATCACCGGTGCATCGAGCGGTATCGGCGCGGCAACGGCGATGGCTTTCGCCAAAGCGGGAGCGCGGCTTGTCCTAGGGTCTCGCGGCAAGGACGGGCTGGCCGACGTCGCGCAGCGCTGCGTCGAGGCTGGCGGCAGCGCAATCGTCCGACCGGTAGATTGCACCGACGCAGGCGCAGTAGCCGCATTCGCCGCTGAGGCGCGCGATCTGCTCGGTGGCATTGACCTGTGGTTCAGCTGTGAAGGCGTCGGTGTGCTTGGCCGGTATGAAGACGTCCCAATCGCGGGTCACGCCCGTGTCGTCGATGTGAACCTCGTCGCCCACATGAACGACGTCCATGCCGTACTGCCGATCTTCCTCGCGCAGGATCACGGCACTTGGGTAAACATGATCTCAGCCGGCGGTTTTGTCGCTACGCCTTATGCCGCGGCCTATTCGGCGAGCAAGTTCGGGTTGCGCGGATTCAGTTCCGCATTGCGCGGTGAGGTGTCGAAGCGCCCGCATATCCACATATGCGACGTCTGCCCGACCTTTGTTGATACACCCGGCGTCGACCACGCCGGTAACTATACAGGTGCCCGGCTCTCGTTGCCCCCAGGTTCGCTTGCACCGGAGACGGTGGCGAAGGCAGTCGTGCGGCTTGCCACGCACCCTCGTAACCTTACCGCCGTCGGCGCACCGGCAATCGCATTCAAACTCGGCGAGTTCGCGGCGCCGAACCTGCTGGCGGCGATCATGAGTGGCTTCCTCGACTCCTGGTCGGCCCGCGCGGCCGACGGCAACGACAGTGATGGGGTGTTGTTCGAACCTGGCGTCCCCGCCGGTCCAGATGGTGGCCGGCGCGATCCACACCGGGGGCGCAAGATGGCAGCCGCGGCGGGCGGCATGGCGGTTCTCGGCCTTGCGGGGGTCGGTGTCTGGCTCGGCCGTCGCCGGTGATTGTGGACGACCGCTATCTCGCGGTGCGCTCGGGCATACGGCTACAAACGGACGCTGTGGTCGCAAATACCGGCTGGTTTACTTGGCAGGGGTTCACCGCGTGACCGAAGCGATCGAGTTGGGACTGCCGGCGCAGGCCTTCGACCGACAGGATGATGGCGACGACCTTGGCTTCTACGCGCCCCCGCGTTTGGTCACGCACATTGACGAGGCAGCAGTAGGTGCACTGACCAGCCTGTACCGCGATGCGATCCCCGCTGGCGGGCGGGTGCTCGACCTCATGTCGAGTTGGGTGAGCCATCTGCCGGACGACGTCGCCTATGGCGAGGTCGTTGGCCACGGCATGAACGCAGGGGAACTAGCGGCCAACCCGCGCCTCGATCGCTGGTTCGTCCAGAACCTGAACGATGTGTCTGACCTGTCCGAAGAGGACGCGCGCTACGATGCCGTACTGATCTGTGTCGGGGTTCAATATCTGCAACACCCCCCTGGCGGTACTGCGCGAGGTTCGTCGTGTGCTGAAGCCGGGAGGCCGCGTCATCATAAGCTTCTCGAACCGGTGCTTCCCGACCAAGGCCGTGGCGGTCTGGCGCGCTCTCGATACGCAGGGCCACGCCTCGCTTGTCCGCCTCTATCTCGAGACGGCGGGTTTTCGCGGAGTCACGGCATCCTTACTCGCCGACGGTCGCCTGGGCGATCCATTGGTCGCGATAACGGGTCGCAGTTGAGGCTGTTGGGATTACACCAGCAATGGGGGCGCTGCCTTCCCGGTTTAGTACCGTCGCGCCTGTTACAGGTATGTATCAGGCGCGACGGCAGCCTGCGGTCAGGCCTCGACACTGGCGGTTAAGGGTGGCGTCTGCTGATGTTGGACGACCAGCCAGTCGTCGTGTCCCCGCATTCGCAAAGTCGAGGTGCAATGTGCCTCGTACTTCTCGTCGCCGCTTGCGCAGCGCGCGGTGTACGCAACGATGATCAGGCCCTCTTGAGGTCGTGACACTCGTCGATCCGATAGCTCGACCGTATCCCAATCGGGCGTAGCCTTGACCGCATCCTTCGCTTCCTGCCCCTGGAGGACATAAGGCGGGCGGGGCAAGACCATGACGATCTCCTCGTCGATCCGGTTCTGGTAATGCTCATCGCTGGCATCCCATAGGCTCCCTTCGAATTCCCACACGCGCTGGTCGTCCATGCCGTCTCTCCTTCATGGCTCAAGCGCGAGAGGATGGGGGAGGGTTCCGGTGTCTCGGCACCATCGCGTCAATATCTACCGACGGATAAGACGTTTTGGCGCCCGTACGCCCGTACGCCCGTACGCCCGAACTCCCCGACTAACATTGCGCAGACAGCGCATGCCTACTGATCCATGGTCCAAGCGCGATCGAAGGGGACCGGACCTATAGGTCGCAGCATCTGTTGGTACCCGTCACAACAAGGAAGCTGCCATGAATCTCAATGACCTCCTCCCAGATGGTGGCATCGATGCACTCGCCGCCCAACTAGGCATACCGCGTGAGCAAGCTCAGCGCGGCGCAGAGGCGCTGCTGCCGTCGGTTCTGGGCGGCATGGGGAATAACACGACGCAGTTAGACGCCCATGTGAACACGCTTGGCGGCGCAGACCTTGCTTCAAACGTGTTGGGCAACGAGCCGACGCAGATCGATCGCGGTAATCAGATCCTCGGCGGTATCTTCGGGTCGAAGGACGGCAGTCGTGAGGTCGCCGACAACGCGGCGCAAAGCAGCGGCCTGGCGCCCGAGCTTCTGAAGCAGATGCTGCCGATCCTGGTCATGCTGGTAGCCGGCCATCTGACAGGGCGCTCGGGCGGGCAGCAAGGTGGCCTTGGCGGGATCCTTGGATCTGTACTTGGCAGCCTGAGTGGCGCTGGAATCGCAGCCGCTGCGCCCGGGGGCGGTCTTGGCGGCGGACTGGGGGGCATTCTTGGTTCGGTGTTCGGCGAGCGGCGATAGAAAGGTCCGGTTAGTACTGCCCTGCTCGATAAAACCGGTCGACTTGAGGTCCACGAACATCCCGTCGCCACGTGGCTACGGCACGGCGATACCATCGACGGCATGACTGGGGAGCGCATGTGATGCGGAGACGAGGAAACAAGCGAGCCGGTCCTGTAGCAATTGTCATCTTCGTGATGATCGTGGCACTCGTCGTCACGATCTGCGGGCTCGCCGCGCGTGGCTTTCAGAAAGAGCCGAATGGACCGCCGCGCGGTAGTCAGACGCTGCCAGCTCAGGCTGCGCAGGGCACCGTAGCTGCGGCGCCTCCGAACGCTACCCCTGCTCGATAGTCATGACGACAGTTCGTTGGCGGCCTGAGGCCGGATGGGACCGCGTAGGGTGCGGTCCCATCCGGATCGGCTAGTTTAGTTGCGCAGGCTGTCTGGAACGATACCGCCGTTATCGGCAAGCTTCTGCATCACAGCCTTGTGAAGGGCGATGTTCTGCTCGGCCGAGCCGTCGGCTGCAGCATGGACATTCAGTTCGGCAGCAAGTTCCTTGCGAGCTGTCAGGCTGGAGTCCAAGTCCAACAGCTTCAGAAGATCGACGATCGAGCTCTGGTAGTTGCCCCCGCCATCTTTCATCGATGCCATCTCGCTGAGGACCGCACCGACGTCGACGGACTGCTGCGGCGCTGCGGGGGCTGGCTGAGCGGTAGCGGTCGGCGCGGCTTGCGGTGCAGCCTGCGGCGCCGCGGCGGGAGCTTGAGCCGGTGCAGCGGCTGGTGCGGCTTTGTGGTGAAAAACCTTGTTCATGATCGTGCTGAAGATGCTCATAGCCGTGTCCCGATAAGGCCGGCAGCTGTGCCGGCAGACGGCTAGAACGAACTCGCTTCAGGATCGGTCCGGAGTTCGTTGCTCGTGCGGAACGGTCCTCAGGAGGCACGCGTTGAACAGGCAGCGGTAACATGCGAGCAGATGGAGAGCATGATGAACATCAAGACCCTGGCATTGGTGTCGGTAGCGGCCCTGTCATTGGCCGCATGCGGCAAAAAGGCCGACGATACGACCGCCGTCGATAACAGCACCTACGCCAACACGACCGCCACGGACGTGAACGCAGCTGGTTCCAACGATGCGATGGCAGCACCCGCCTCCGGTGGACAGGCCTTCGTCAACATGGCGGCTGCGAGCGATGCGTTCGAGATCGAGACTTCGAAGCTGGCCGTAACCAACGGCGCATCTGCTGCGGTAAAGAAGTTCGCTGGCCAGATGATCACCGCACATGAGGGTTCGACTGCGAAGCTGAAGGCACTGACCGCGACGCTGTCGCCAGCTTTGGCGCCCAACCCGGCGCTGAGTGCCGAGCAGCAGCAGAAGCTTGCTGATCTGAAGACCAAGCAGGGCGCCGATTTCGACACCGCGTACGCAACGGCCCAGGTCGCCGGGCATCAGCAAACGCTCGATACGCTCAAGGGATATGCTGCAACCGGCGACGTGCCGCAGTTGAAGACGTTTGCGGCGGGCTTGGCACCGACGGTTGCAGCGCATCTCAACATGGCGAAATCGCTCAAGTCCTGAGGTCGGGTCTCAGACGATGTAGTATGAAGTCGAGAGGTACATCAGTGTACTTCTCGGCTTTCCAGGAACGTCACATTGCCGATCGACGTGGGAGGCTCGGTTTGAAGATATCGGCCAGATCGAGCCGAGCGTTGTCGGCAAGGCCCGTTATGGACGTCTCGGCCGTAGCAAGGCGTTCAACTGCGCGATTACTACGAGCAGGGCCCGCTTCATTTTGTCCTTAGTATACATCCTCCTATCATCGTCGCTGCAATGCGGGGCCCCAAGGAGATAGGACCGACTTGGCTCCTAAGCTGTTGCCGCATCGTCCGATTGAAGGAACGAGACGAACAGATCGGTCGACGATCTTAAATGCCGCGCGCTGGCTGCCAAATCGCTGGCGCTGCCCCGTACCGACGCCGACAAGAGCGCGGCAGATCCTGCCGCTTCCGCCACGCCGTCAATCCGGGTGCCGATCTCGTCCGCCGCGCCGACCGCGCGCGCTGCACCCGCATCTACCTCCTGTGCCGTGAAGCGCTGCTCGCCGACTGCGGTTGCGATCCCCGATGCCGCGACCGAAACCTGACCGATCGCAGTATTGACGCTACGCAGTTTCTCGCCCGTGTCCGCGACGCCCTCGCGGATGCCGGCAAGCAGCGTGCTGATCCGGTCGCTCGCACGCTTGGTGTCTGCCGACAGGACCTTCACTTCGCCCGCGACCACCGCGAACCCGCGCCCCGCGTCGCCCGCCCGCGCTGCCTCGATTGTAGCGTTCAGGGCGAGCAGATTGGTCTTGTTCGCCAGGTCACGGATATCGTCTAGAAAGACTTCTATCTGGACCGCATGATCCTCAAGCATCGCTACCGTCTGCACGCTGCGTTGCGCTTCCAGGCTCGCCACCACGGTCAACTCCGATTGCCGGTCGGCCGCGATCGCGATCGTCCGGATCGATTCGGACAGGTCGCGGATCGACGACGCGACATGCGCTATGTCGCGTGCTGCTCGGCCTGCGCCCGATGCCGCCTCAACCGCATCCTGGGTCGCGCCACCGGTGACATCTTCGAGCCGCACTGCTGCATGCTCCAGTCGTTCGGTCGCCTGGCCGATGCTTTTCACCACGGACGTCACCGAATGATCGAACTCGTTCGCCAGGACCACCAGCTCGCCGCGCCGCTCGCTCGCGATCCGTGCCGCCTGCTCCTCGCGCTGTTGGCGTTCGCGCGCCGCCACTGCCTCCGCTGCACGCGCCTGAAGCATTGCCTCCTCGGTCCGCCGCTGGCCGTCCTCTGCCAACCCGGTCAACTCGCGAGACCGCCGCAACGCTGCACTCTGCGATTGGAACAGCCGCTCGAGCTGGATCGTCAGCACCGTCAATGCGCCGAATTGCAAGCCGACCGCCACGACATGAAAGATCACCCGGCCGAGATTGCCCGTGCCGGTAAAGACGAATTCCGGGGCCCACCATTCGAGGGCAAGATGATGGATTGCGGTCAGCACCGTCGCTAGCGCAATCGGCCGCCAATCCGCCAACATTACCAGCGCCGCCATCCCGACGAAGAAGTACATGTGTGCATCCATCTGCCACGGATGCCCCTTGAGCAGGAAGACAAGCATCGCCGGTATCACCGCCGCAAGCGATCCCATCAGCGTCCGGGCCTCTATATCGTAGCGACCGCGGAGCGCCATCACGGTCGGTCCCGCCGTGATGATGGTGCCGATTACCAGCAGCGGAACGCCTGCGCCCACATCCAGTACGGCGTTACCTATCAGCAGCCCCCCCCAACGAGGTCCAGCCGATCAACGCCCACGCTTGGACAGCGCGACGCCGCAGCCGGTCAAGCGGGTTGAGTCCGGCATCATCCCCGATTTTTCCGGTAGCTCCAAGCTTTACTCCGAAACCCAACCGGGAAAACGCTGTCTTCAGCAGCGAGATGGTTCGGTTCATGCTCGCTTTCCAGCACCGCCATCAACGCCGCACCCCGCGGGCGGAGCGGCCATGATGACGACATTCCACGCGACCCGGGGAGCGATGCGGGCACGATCGCCAACGACGACCAGCGATCCTGGAAATGGCCCGGTCCCAAGCAATGCCGCACCGCCCGCCAGCGCACCCTGCACTGCTGCTCCGCCATCTTGACCGAGTGGCACCACCAGCATCGAACCCGATGCTGGTGGCCACATCGTCAACACCGCGAGCCCAAACGTCGCAGTAGCGATCTGGGCAGGGATCAACATCCAGCTTGGCAGGAATTTCATACGCTTACCTACGCACCGCCTGGTTAATGCAAAGTAAGGTCGCCACCCATGATCGCCCCCGATCTGGCTTCGACAAGATCCAAATTGGTGGTCCAAGCAGGGGGTATCGCAGAGGATCGACCGATCCTAGACTAACGGCGGACGGGTTGGTTTGCGGTCGGACAGTTTCAGCTAACAATGACACCGCGTGGATTCGAGCCTTGGCGGGGTTTTAGATTTCCCGGTGTCGGTTAAGGGCTGCGTTATGAACCTTTCACAGACCGAGGCATACCGTAGCGCTGCAGCCCACGAACGTTCGGAAGCGGAGCGGTCCGTACTTCCCCTTGTTCGAGAACGTCATTTGCGATCGGCAGAAGCTTGGGATGCGATGGCCACTCAGGGTGAAACGACTGAGCGCCTGGCGCAGGCGAATGCCGAGAACCGGATCAAACAACCCTATCAGCGACGGTCGTCAGCTAAGAGTACATAGGCCAGGCTTGACTGATCTTCACCGGCGCGGTTCTTTGCATGCGCGCCGCTGCGTTATCAGCTAAGCAACAGCGGAAGCCGGACTACATACCTTGATCCCCACGACGACCGTTCAGACGTGAAGACACGCGACCCGGTCGTCTATCCAAAGTGTCTAGGGCTCAAACCCAATCAGGCTATTGATTTGAAGAGGGCTTCCTGATTCACAGAGCGTGTGACGATGGAGGCGGTAGATGGCGTTGTTCTGGTT
>NZ_QAYE01000012.1 GCF_003053745.1 Sphingomonas faeni
GAGCCGCACTAACAGGTCGGACACATGGCCGCACCAACCAGCATTGCAACGCGACTGTTCAAGCTTGCCAACGGAGGGCCGTCCACACATGGGTCCTTGCTTCAAATCGGGGCTCATAAGTGAACCACTGTAACCATAAGGTTGGTCGACGGTAACAAGCACCTAAATACTGGAGATGCTTTCGGTTGGCCTGTTTGCGTATATTAAGCCGGTCCCGAACTTGAGCGCCCGATAAAGGTATATGGTACCTGAACCGATCGCGCGGGCCGGTCGCCTGCCTGTTGGTACGAGGGATCGGCCAGGATATCGATGGCCACGCTTGCAAGAACGGCATTGGGCTGACGAATGGTGGTCAGTTGAGGCCACGCCATGCGGGAAATAGGCGCGTCGTCGAAGCCGACGACGGAGAGGGCCTTTGGTACGGCAATGTTCCTATGCGCGGCGCTGACCAGAACACCCAGAGCCATCTCGTCGTTCGCGGCGAACACGGCGCTGGGATGGTCGTTGGTCGAGAGGATCGCGTCGCCGGCCGCCATGCCCGACCTGAAACTGAAGTCGCCGGCTTGAATCCAGGCCTCTCTAATGCCGATTCCAGCGCAACGCATCGCGTCGCAAAAGCCCGCCAGTCGTTTGCCAGCCGCATCGTGCGATACGATCCCCTGAACGAACGCAATGTCGCGATGCCCCAGAGTGATAAGGTGATCGGTCATATCGCGCGCGGCCTGGTAGTCGTCGATGTGAATCACCGCGGCCGATGAGCCGGTTCGTGATGAATTCAGTTTCACGACCGGGATGCCGCGTTGATCGAGCAGGTCGGTGAGATCGGACCAGTCGCAGATCGGCGGGGTTAGAATGACCCCGGCGAGCTGCAAGGCCTGCAACGTTCTCGATACCTCGTCGAGCGTCTCGGGCCCGTCGCGGTCGATCCTTTCGACGACGAGATGATAGCCGTGATGGCGGCAGCGGGCCATTGCGCCCAGCTGGACCTCTGCAGCGTACCCCGATGCCGGATCGTCGAAGAACAATCCGATGAGGTAGGACCGCGAACTCGACAGGCTGCGGGCGTAGGCGTTCGGGCGATAGTCTAGTTCCGCGACGACGCGCAGGACATGATCCCGCACCGCTGGCCGAACATGCGCCTCCGCATTCATCACCCGCGAAACGGTCTTGGGCGACACGCCCGCCGCTCGCGCGACATCCTTGATGGTTACCGGCGGCATCATCTTGCTATAAATCCCATGTTCGGCGCCGCCACCACGCGAACGCCGCTATGATGATGTAGCAGGCGCCTGGGAGGATGAATGACATCGTCAAGCCGACCGCGTCCGCAACAACGCCGGTCAGCAACGGGATGATGGCACCGCCGACGACCACCATGCACAACAGCATCGAGGCATAGGTCGCGGTGGAGTGATCGTCGGGCAGCGAAAGCGCGAAGATCGTCGGATACATGATAGCGTTGCACAGTCCGACCGCGAGCAGTGCCGTGGCGGCCAAGAGCCCCTGCAGGCCGATCGCGATCGCCACGAGCGCGACGGCGGCGATCGCGCAGCCGAGCAGCATCGTCGGCGCACCATAGCGGGTGAGGTAGCGCGCGCCTACCAGTCGGCCGACCAGCGCACCGGTCCAGTACAGACCCACGAGTTGCCCCGCCGCGACCGGCGAGACGTCCAGAATGTCGGGCATCGCCAGATATTCTACGAGCAGCGTGCCGATCGTGACCTCGGCGCCGACATAGGCGAACATCGCGCCGCCACCTGCCAGCAAGCGCCGGTTCGACAGCACGCCGACTATGCCCGAGAGCGGCACGCGACGCGGCGCCGAGGACGCGCGCAGCAGATCGCGTTGGCAGATGAAGGCTGCGGCAAGCACAAGTGCTACCAGCGCGACCGCAAGGAACGGCAGAACGACTCGTATGTGGTCTGCCAGGTCACCAAATCGTTGCCGACCCGTCCCGAGCAGCAGCGCGGATCCTGCCAGGGACGCCAGTACGGTACCAAGCGAGTTGAAGCCTTGCAGCAAGGTCAGTCGCGAGACGGCGCGGCGTGCCGGTTCGACAACCGGGACGACTATGTTGGCGGCGATCTGCAGGAAGGTGACGCCGCCGGCAATCGCGAGGAGCGCGAGTAGAACCGTCATGTACCCAAGCGACCCGAGCGAGGCAGCCAGCAGGCCGCAACCCAGCGCGATGACGACCAGTCCCGCCGCGATGCTTCGCATGTAGCCGAACTTCACCACCAGCACGGTGATCGGCACGGCGAAGAGGAGATAGCTCGAATGGAACGCGAACTGCACCAGCAGCGAGCGGGTGTGGTTCAGCCCTTCGATCATCCGCAACCGGGGCACCAGCAATCCGACAAGCGAGTTGAGGAATCCGCCGAGAAAATAGACGCCGATACAAAGCTGGAACAGCAGTGTCGCGCGCTGTTCGCCGGTAGCGGGCGCAAGGGGCATGCTGCTGGTGTTCACGCCTCATCCTAGCAAGGCGGGGCTGCTGCGCAATGTATGACGACGGCATCGTGCTTCGCATTGACATCGATGTCGGAGTTGGCGATCACGCTGCCAAGCCGCTCGGGAAAATGCGGCATGGGAGGATATCTACGATGAGCACGGGATTTCCGCGCATCGCCTGCGCGCTGCTGAGCGTTGCGCCGATGGCGCTTTCGGCGCAGGCTCTGCCAAAGGTGGGGTCTGCAAAGGCTTCAGCTTCCAAGGTGGCCGGCGGAACGGGCGCAAGGACGTCAGAAATCTGGCGTGACACGACGAGAACCGCGGCGGACCGGGCTGACGCTCTGGTAAAGGCGATGACCAGGGCCGAAAAGCTGCTGTACGTGCACGGCATATTTCCGCCGATGGCGAAGCCGGTGACATCCGACATGATTCCGTCCGCCGGTTACGTGCCCGGAGTCCCCCGTCTCGGTATACCGACGTTGCGTGAGAGCGATGCGTCGCTGGGCGTTGCCAATCAGGTCGAGCAGCGCAAGGGCGATGTGGCCACTGCGCTGCCCGCAAGCCTTGCCACTGCCGCGAGTTTCGATCCCGCCATCGCCTATGCCGGGGGCGCAATGATCGGCAGTGAAGCGCGGGCGAAGACCTTCAACGTGTTGCTTGCGGGCGGCGTGAACCTGACGCGTGATGCCTGGAACGGGCGGAACTTCGAGTATCTCGGCGAAGATCCGCTGCTCACAGGCGTCATGGGCGCAGCGTCGATCCGGGGCGTTCAGTCGAACCATATCGTCTCGACGATCAAGCATTTCGCCCTGAACAGCCAAGAGACCGGACGAGCGGTTCTCGACGCGCGGATCGATCCGACGGCACTACGGGAAAGCGACCTGCTGGCGTTCGAGATCGCGATCGCGGATGGGAAGCCGGGTTCGGTGATGTGCGCGTACAATCGCATCGACGGCGACTATGCTTGCGAGAACAAGTTCCTGTTGACCGACGTCCTGCGCGGAGACTGGAGATATCCCGCGTTCGTCATGTCCGACTGGGGTGCCGTACATTCCACGGAGAAGGCGGCCAACGCAGGGCTCGACCAGGAGTCAGGCCAGGAACTGGATGCCAAGGTCTATTTCGGCACGCCGCTTGCGGACGCCGTCGCTGCCGGGCGGGTCTCGACGGCGCGGCTCGACGACATGGTGCGCCGAATCCTGACCGGGGTCATTGCCAGCGGTCTTTACGACAATCCCACGCCCAAATCTGCACAGCCGATCGACTATGCCGCCAACGCCGAGATCGCACAGCGTACCGCCGAGGCTGGGATCGTTTTGCTCAGGAATGAGAAGGGTCTTTTGCCGCTTGCCAAGACGGTGCGATCGATCGTGGTCATCGGCGGTCATGCGGACGTCGGCGTGCTGTCCGGGGGCGGCTCGTCCCAGGTTCGCTCCGTCGGCGGCGTGCCGATCGAGATCCCGCTCAAAAGTGGCGCGGCAGCCTCGTTCGCCCGGATAACCTATCACTCGTCATCGCCGCTGCGTGCAATCCGGGCTCTGGCGCCGAACGCGCAGGTGACGTTCGTCGACGGCACCGACCCGGTCGCCGCTGCCAAGGCGGCCCGTGCCGCCGACCTCGCAATCGTGTTTGCAACGCATTGGCAGACCGAAGCGCAGGATGCGACCTCCTTGTCGCTACCTGATAACCAGGATGCGGTGATCGACGCAGTCGCCGCCGCCAATCGACGTACCATCGTCGTACTGGAGACCGGTGGACCTGTACTCATGCCATGGGCTACGCGGGTGACGGCGATCGTCGAAGCTTGGTATCCGGGCCAGCGTGGCGGCGAGGCGATCGCGCGCGTGTTGTTCGGCGAGGTCGATGCGTCAGGCCGTCTGCCGATCAGCTTCCCGCGGACGATCGAGCAACTCCCTCGCCCTCGGCCGATCACATCGCCGACTGGCGCGACCAGCAACGATGCCTCGGCCAATGCCGGCGCCGGAGATGCCAGCCTGCTTCCGGCCTATCCCGTCACCTACCAGGAGGGGGCGAACGTCGGGTATCGTTGGTATGCCTCACGCAAGGACACGCCGCTGTTCCCCTTCGGCTTCGGGCTGAGCTACGCCAACACGAAGATCAGCAACCCACGGTTTTCAGGCGGGACCAATGCCAGCGTAACGTTCGCTGTCACCAATCAGACCGCACGTACCGGCACCGCCGTACCTCAACTCTACGCGACGTCGCCGGACGGTGGCACGCCTCGGTTGGTCGGCTGGTCACGTCAGACGCTGGCGGCCGGCGAGACCAGGAACGTGACGATCACCGCTGACCCACGCGCGTTGGCACGGTGGGAGACCTCCGGCTGGCGATTGAAGGGCGGCGCGTATGCGCTAAAACTCGCGACGGACGCGCAGACGAAGATCGGCGCAGGGACGGTCATCCTGACTGACCGGCGCCTTGCGTCGGCCCGTGCTGCTTTTGACACACCCTGAGACAAATCCGCGCCTGTTGGACGTCGATGTCACGCTCTGATTGACATCGATGTCGGACGGCAGCACGGTTGAGTAACGCGGGGTTACACCGCCAGAATCATATACCGGTAGGGACATGCCGGTCAGGGAGGATGAGTATGAGGGGATCTATTCCGTCGGCGTTCGCGCGTTCGACGTCGGTGTTCGCGCTGGTGGCGGGGCTGACGATGCCCGGCTTGGCGAATGCGCAGGCCGCTCCAGATCAGACGCCGACCGTTCAGGCTCAACAGGGCACGCCACAAGCCGATACGTCGCCAGGCGTTCCGCAGGTTGAAACCGGTGCGACCGCGACCAACGCGATGCCCGACCAGGCCCCAGGCGACGAGATCGTCGTGACCGGCGTTCGCGCCTCGCTCGAGCGGTCGATCGCGATCAAGCGGGACTCGTTCGGCGTCGTCGATGCGATCAGCGCGGAAGACATCGGCAAGTTCGCCAACACCAATCTCGCGGAATCGCTGCAGCGCATTACCGGCGTGTCGATCGATCGCCGCAACGGCGAAGGCTCTACCGTCACGGTTCGCGGCTTCGGCGCGCAGTACAATCTCGTCACACTCAACGGCCGTCAGCTCGCGACATCGAACATCGTCGCGGTGGGCGGTGATCAGGGCGGTGACGGTGCCGGCGGCTTCGGTCGTTCGTTCGACTTCTCCAACCTCGCTTCCGAAGGCGTAAAGACGCTGGAGGTCTACAAGACCGGCCGCGCTGCTATACCCTCGGGTGGCATCGGCGCGGCCGTGAACGTCGTCAGCCGTCGTCCGCTCGACTCCAAGGATACGGGTCTCTTGGGCTCGCTCGGCGTCAAGGGCAGCTACGACAACAGCTCGTCAGACTGTTTCGATTGCGGTGCGCGCGTGACGCCCGAAGTCTCGGGCACCGCCAGCTGGAGCGATCCCAATCAGCGCTTCGGCGTGTCGCTGTTCGGCAGCTACCAGAAGCGCAACTTCAGCTTCTCCAGCGTCGCGCCGGACAACTGGAACATCCGGTCGCTGACCGATTTCCTCAATCC
Source organism: Sphingomonas faeni (assembly GCF_003053745.1). Taxonomy (GTDB): domain Bacteria; phylum Pseudomonadota; class Alphaproteobacteria; order Sphingomonadales; family Sphingomonadaceae; genus Sphingomonas; species Sphingomonas faeni. The sequence continues at coordinate 5,971 of NZ_QAYE01000012.1, forward strand.
CGGCAACGGCTTCGTCAATGGCCAGACGGTGATCAACAATCGGCCGACCAACGGCAATGTCCTGGTCTCCGTGCCGAACGACTCGCGCTATCACTTCTCCGAGGCCAGCCGCGAGCGCATCAACGGGTCGGGCGTCATCCAATTCCGTCCGACCGACACGCTGACCTTTACAGCGGACGGCCTCTACGCCCAGCTGCGCCAGTCCGAACGTCGCTCGACCCAGTCCAACTGGTTCAATCGCCCGTTCGGCGTGGTCACGTTCGACGACGCCAGCAACGGCATCGCGACGACGAGCTTCCTGTCCGAAACGATCAACGGCGTGAAGGACGAAGCCTTCGAACAGGCGTATCGCGCGCAAAAAAACAAGCTGTACGACTTCGGCGGCAATATCGAATGGAAGCCGACCGAGCGCTTCTCGCTGGCGATTGACGGTCACATCGGTCGCGCGGACAGCTCGCCCGATAATCCCAACGGCCAGACATCGACTACCGTGGCCTTCAACGCGCCGGTCGTCGCCGCGCATTCGCTTACACTCGGCAAGAATGGCTTCCCGCAGCAGACGATCGCGATCAACGACGGTTCGGTCAGCACGACTCCCAACGGCCAGTCCTTCATCAAGGGCAACGGCAACGGCGTGATCGATCTCGGTGATCTGTCGAGCGCCGTGCAGCGTCAGTTCGCGTCCAATCAGACGCAGCGGGTCAAGGAACTACGCGCCGACGCCGGATGGGCATTGAACGATCAGCTCCGCCTCGACGCCGGTGCTGATTATCGAACCACCAATACGCGCCAGACGCAGTACAACACGCGCCAGGTCCTGGGTGACTGGGGCAATTCGCTGCCACCCGACATCGCGCGTCTCGCGCCCGGTCAGGTCTTCCAGTTCTGCAACGTGTGCAAATTCGAGCACAACGACGGAAATCCGGACGCCAACACGCTGGTGGCATTCCGTACGCAGGATGCGACGAAGCTCTACAACACGCTTCACGACTATTATCTCGGCGTGACGAACGACGGCGTGAACCACGCCGACAATATCGACGCGAACGACGACAACCGTGTCCGCGAAAACATCTGGTCGGGCTATGTCCAGGGATCCTGGAACGGCAAGCTGTTCGATCACAACGCGCAGCTGGTTGCCGGCGTTCGGTACGAGAACACCAAGGTGCGAGCGGTTTCGCTCCAGCCGGTGCCGACCGCGGTCGTGTGGACTGCCGACAACGATTTCTTCGTCTTGAACACCGCCGATCGGCAGACGTTGTCGTCGCGTGGCGGTTACAGCAACTGGCTGCCGTCGGTGGATGCCAAGTTCGAGGTCGTCGACAACCTCTTCGCCCGCGCCTCGTACAGCAAGACGATCTCGCGTGCCGGTTACGGCGACCTGTTCGCTTCGACCAACGTCGCCGGTCCGGGCCGCCCGACCGCGATCGGTGGCATTGCCACCGGAACTGCGCATAACACCGATCTCGATCCGCTGTCGTCGGACAACATCGACGTCTCACTCGAATGGTATCCGCGCAAGGACGTGTTCCTGTCGGCGGGCTTCTTCAACAAGAAGGTTCACAACTTCATCGGTCAGACCGTGGTCAACCGCAACCTGTTCGGTCTGCGCGATCCCACCTCGGGCACCGCTGGCACGCGCTCTGGTACGGCACGTCAGCAACTCGCCGGTACGTTCAACGCCGACATCACCGACGTGAACCTGTTCACCTACACGGCGCTGCTGCAGCAGAATGCGGGCAACGTCGCGACGACGAACGCTCAGTTCGCAGCCAACTACAACACGCAGAGCCGCGCGTTGAACCAGGGGTTCGTCGATCAGATACTCGGCCAGTACGATATCACTGCCAACGGGCAGGATCCGCTGTTCAACTTCGCGGTGAATACGCCGATCAACAACCAGGACGCGCATATCTACGGCGTCGAGCTCGCCGGGCAGTATTTCCTCGGGGATACAGGCTTCGGCGTGGCAGCCAGCTACACGCTCGTACGCGGCAACATCGGCATCGACATCGCAGCCGATCCGAGCGTAAACACGTTCGCACTGGTCGGTCTGTCTGATACCGCCAACGCCACGCTGATCTACGACAAGAACGGTATCTCGGCGCGCATGTCGTACAACTGGCGTGACAAGTTCCTCAGCGGCATCAACCGCGGCGGCGATCGCAATCCGGTGTTCACCGCGCCCTATGGTCAGCTCGACCTGTCGGTGAACTTCGACCTCACCTCGCGTTTCGCGCTAGGGTTCGAAGCGATCAACATCACCGAGGAGGGCGTGCGCTCCTACGGCCGCGACAAGAGCAACATCTGGTACCTGTCGGAAGGGTCCGCACGGTATCTGGTCGGAGCGCGATACCGCTTCTGACCAAGCGGCGAGAAGGCCGCTGACGACAGCGGCCTTCCTCGTCTAGGATCATCTCATGGCCTCGGTACTTCTTAACAACATCGACCACCGCGATCTGCGTGTCGCGGTCGGTCATCACGCGCGCTACGGCGATGCGATCAACCAGACGCGCGTCTTCCCGGCCGAGTTCGAGGAACTGCAGCGCGACTATGCGATCCTGCTGCGTCGCGATGAGCATGGTGTCCTATTCTCGACCGTCCTGTTGGGGCTCGATCCGGATGAGAATCTATTCCTGGACGGCGAGAAGTGGGACGCGCGGTACGTTCCTGCAGCACGGGCCCGCGGTCCCTTCTCGATCGGTTCGGGTGCCGATGGCGAACCTATGATCCACGTCGATCCGGACCATCCGCGCATCGTCGATAACGGCGAGCCGGTGTTCCGCGAGCTCGGCGGTAACGCGCCGTTGCTCGATCACGTCTCAGCAATGCTGCAGCGAATCTATGTCGGTCTGGAGACCGAGAAGGCGATGTTCGATGCGTTCGCCGCCGCCGGCCTGCTCGAACCCACCACGCTGCAACTCGATTTCGCCGACGGGCGTCGTTATGACATTCCCGATCGCTTCACCGTCGATGCGGGGAAGCTGGCTGCGCTCGACGGCGATATCCTGGCACGGCTCCACCGCGACGACTTCTTGCGTCCGGCGTTCTGGATCGCCTCATCGCTCGGCAATCTTCGCCACCTGATCGATCGGAAGCTTCGGAAAGAGCTTCATGACTGAGAGCTTGCGGGTATCGCGACCCGTTCGCGAGATCGATCACTCCGGTGTCCTCGATCTGGAGGCGTTGATAGCGACGGAAGAGCCGGTGATCCTGCGCGGGCTCGCCGCCGACTGGCCGCTGGTCCAGGCCGGACGCAGGTCGCCGCAAGAGGCTGCCGCCTATCTGCGCCGGTTCGACGCTGGCCGTCCCGTCACTGGCTATGTCGGCGATCCCGCGATCAGGGGACGCTTCCATTATGACGAGACCGCCACCGCGATGAACTTCACCGCCAAGCGGATCGCGCTTGGCGACTTCCTCGATTCCGTGCTTGGTCATCTCGGCGACGCTGAGGCACCCGCTTATTATATCGGTTCCACCGATCTCGACACCTATCTCCCCGAGTTCCGCGCCGAGAACGACCTGGTGCCGCACGGCAACGTGTTCGATCGCCACCCGTCGCTCGCCAGCATCTGGATTGGCAACCGCACGATCGCGTCCGCGCATCATGACATGTCGAACAACGCGGCGGTCTGCGCAGTCGGGCGACGACGCTTCACGCTGTTCCCACCGGATCAGGTCGCCAACCTCTATCCTGGCCCGCTTGCGCCTACGCCGGGTGGACAAGTCGTGAGCATGGTCGATTTCGCCGCGCCCGATCTCGATGCCTATCCACGCTTCGCCGCTGCGGTCGCCGCCGGATCGGTGGCGGATCTGGAGGTGGGAGACGTCCTCGTCTATCCGGCTTTGTGGTGGCACCATGTCGAGGCGCTCGACGACTTCAACGTGCTCGTGAACTATTGGTGGAACGCGGCGCCCGCCTTCATGGATACGCCGATGGACACGATGCTGCACGCTCTGTTGAGCCTGCGCGACCGGCCCGCGCACGAGAAGCGCGCGTGGCGCGCGATGTTCGATCATTACGTGTTCGGCGATGCGGAGGCGGTCGCAGCGCATCTACCACCGCCTGCGCGCGGACCGCTCGCACCGCTCGACGAGCCCGGCGCACGTCAGTTGCGCGCCTACCTGCTGCACCGGCTGAACCGATGAACCATACTTCTGAACCTCCACGTACCCGCGTCATCGTCGCGGGTGGTGGCACCGCGGGGTGGATCGCTGCCGCAGCAATCGTGCGCCAGCTCGGGCCCCTGGTCGATGTGACGCTCGTTGAATCGGACGAGATCGGCACCGTCGGCGTCGGCGAATCCACCATACCGACCGCGCGCAGTTTCCACGCGTTTCTCGGCATCGACGAGGCCGCGTTCATGCGTGCCACGCAAGCCACCTTCAAGCTCGGCATCGCATTCGAGAACTGGCGCCAGGTCGGCGACCGCTATTTCCATCCGTTCGGCAGCGTCGGCAGGTCGGTGGCTATCGCCGACTTCCAGCATTTCTGGCTGGAGGCACGCGCACGCGGGTTCGGTGGCGCGTACGGCGACTATTCGCTCGAACAGCAGGCTGCCGGCGCGGGCCTCTTCGGTCACGACGAGCAGCATTCGCTGGCCTACGCCTATCACCTCGATGCGACTGCCTATGCCCGGTTCCTGCGCACGCTGGCCGAACCCTGCGGCGTCCAGCGCGTCGAAGGACGCATCGAACGGGTCGAACGGGACGGCGAGGGGGGCAATATCGCCGCGCTCGTCTTGGCATCGGGTGAGCGGATCGCGGGCGACATCTTCATCGATTGCACCGGCTTCCGCGCGCTTCTGACCGAAGGCGCGCTCGGGACTGGCTTTGAGGACTGGTCGGAGTGGCTTTCGACCGACCGGGCGCTTGCCGTGCAGACGGAGACGGTCGCCCCCCCCGTGCCGTACACGCGTGCGATCGCGCACGATGCCGGCTGGCGCTGGCAGATCCCGCTCCAGAAGCGAACCGGCAACGGCCTCGTCTATTCCAGCGCGCATATGAGCGACGACGAGGCGCACGCGACATTGATCGGTGCTCTGGATGGCCGTCCGCTGTTCGAGCCGCGATCGCTCCGTTTCCGCTCCGGGATGCGACGCCAGGCCTGGAACCGAAACTGTATCGCGCTGGGTCTGGCGGCGGGATTCATCGAGCCCCTCGAGTCGACCAGCATTCATCTGATCATGAATGCGGTGATCCGCCTGATACAGCTGTTCCCATTCCGGGGCGACGATCACGTCGCACTCGCGGCGCGCTTCAACGCGCAGTCCCGGCACGAGTGGGAGCATGTGCGCGACTTCATCATCCTCCATTACCACGTCACCCAACGTGACGATTCTCGGTTCTGGCGCGACTGCGCGCGCATGACGATCCCCGATAGCCTCGCTGAGCGGATCGCACTCTTCGCGAACACCGCTGGCGCCTGGCAGGGACAGGACGACCTGTTCAGGATCGATTCCTGGGTCTCAGTCATGCTCGGGCAAGGCGTTGAGCCCCGCGCGCATCATCGCATCGCGCGCATCATTAAGGAACAGGAGTTGCAAACCTCCTTTGCAGATCTTTCCAGAGGAATAACGAGTACAATGCGGGCGCTACCGCGACATTGCGATTTCCTAGCGCGGTATTGCCTGGCTGACGGCTGATGCATCACGTAGCCACTGCTTTCGACGGATATTCTACAAGACGGGAATACTCTAGGGTGTGGAGAAGGCGCCCACTAACAAGGGTTTCTGGATCCGCAAGGCACTGATATCTCTCAGCCATCCGCGCTGCTGTTTCCAAAGGCGGCGCTACACCTTCTCTCACGATGAACCGCCGTCCGAAGTTGGGAAGCGTAAACGGGCACCGGAGTGTCCGGAAGTGAGTCGGCGTCAATCGAAGTTCGAAGGTGCATGCCCGGAAGCCCGCGTGCGCATGTTCCTCGGCAATCCACTGCAAAAATCGACAGCGGCATCGCACCGGCTTCCTGTACATCATCGAAATGCTTCACTTCGAAGCGATTGCCGGTCATGGCCTTGGCCTTCTCCCGTACGCGCAGCCGGGCAGTATGGTCGATATTGAAGCTGTACGCCTGCCCGGGTGAAACGCAATAACGCTCAACCCTACGCTGCGAGCATCCGGGGCAAAGCCGACCGTATCAGCGTGATTTCTCTGCCGCGATCCACTTTATCATCTCGGCTTCCATCGCTGGCAAAGGGACTGAGCCCATGTTGAGCAGGGCGTCGTGAAAGCGGCGCTGGTCGAAGCGGTCGCCCAATTCCGCCTCCGCCTTCGCGCGCAGCTCGCGCATCTTCATCTCGCCGAGCTTATAGGCAAGCGCCTGGCCCGGCCAGCTGATGTATCGGTCGACTTCGATCTCGACGTCGAGCTTCGCGAGCGCCGTGTGTTCGGTGAGATAGTCGATCGCCTGCTCCCGGCTCCACCCCATCGAGTGGATGCCGGTGTCGATGACGAGGCGCGCGGCACGCCACATCTCGAAGGTCTCGCGACCGAATTCCTCATACGGGGTGCGGTACATGCCGAGCTTGGTGCCGAGCCATTCCGAATAGAGCCCCCAGCCTTCGCCATAGCCCGAGAAGTACGTCTGACGGCGAAAGGCGGGACGGCTGGGCGCTTCCAATGCCATTGCGGCTTGATGGCTATGACCGGGGACACATTCGTGCAGCGTCAGCGCAACGATGTTGTAGAGCGGGCGAGACTTCAGGTCGTAGGTATTCATGAGGCATGCGCTGAGCCCACCGCGACCCGAGGTGTAGACCGGCGCGATCGCGTCGGGCACCGGCTGGATGGTGAAGCGATAACGGGGAAGGGTTGTAAAAACGTCCTTCAGACGTCCGTCCATCCGCTTCGCTACATAGGCCGAGAAGCCGAGCAGTTCGTCGGGGGTTCGGGCGTAGAATTGCGGGTCGCTGCGTAAGAATGCGAGAAAGTCGGCGAAGCTGCCTTTAAAGCCGGTGGTGGCAATCGTCGCCTTCATGTCGGCGTCGATGCGCGAAACTTCTTTGAGGCCGATCTGATGGATCGCCTCCGGTGTGAGCTCGAGGGTCGTGTATTCGCGGATCTGACTTTTGTAGAACGACTTGCCGTCAGGCAGTGCAGTGGCGCTGACCGTCGTGCGCGTTCCGGGCAAGTAGGTGCCGCGGTAGAAGACGAGGAGCTTCGCATAGGCGGGGGCCGCGGCGTCGTCGACCGCAGCCAGTCCCTCGGCGCGCAGCCTCGCCTGCTGGCTAGCCGGAATCGAAGCCGGCATCGTCTTGAACGGTTCGGCGAGCGGGTTGTCGGCGCCCGGCTTGGTAAAGGCGGCGATGGTCGCATCGCGTCCGGCGAGTGACACGCGTGGCGGCGTGAAGCCGCGCTTTAGTCCAGCGCGCATGTTGGCGATGTTCTGGCCGAACCAGCGCGGCACGTCCTTAACCCGGCCGATGTACCGACGATAGTCGTCGGCGGTCTCGAGAGGGGCATAGGGCTTCACTTCGCCCCAGAAGTAGGAATCGCTGTTGAGCGGCGCCTCGTAGGTGCGGAAGTCGATGTTCGCGACTTCCCCGCGGAGCGATTCCTCGAGGACGAGGGCGTTCAATCGTTCTTCGGGCGAAAGTTGCGCCGCAGGAATACGCGCGATGCGGTCGAGAACTGCGCTCCAGTAGCTGCGCCGGCGCGCCCAGTCACCGGGGGTGACGGCGGGGAAATGATCATCGGACTTGCTGCGCAAGCCGTCCGCAATCTGCGCGCGCTCCTTCTGTCGCCATTCCCATTCAGCGTCATAGATCGCCTTAAGCTGCGCATCCGCCGAGCTCGGCTGCGCCCATGCCGTTGCTGGAGCAAGTGCGACAAGCACCGTCGCGGCCACATATTCAGACCTCATCGTGTCCCCATTTTCCGCTTGTTGCGGCAGTCGTATCTCCCTCGGTCGGCAAGGGAAAGCGCGCCAGCTTTGCTTTCGTCGGCGCCGTGAAATTCGAATGTGTCGTGTCTTCGTTGTAGCATCTTGCCAGCTGTGGATGAACGAACGGCTGAAGTTAGGAAGAGTGTAGGATAGTCTGAGCGTCCGCATTTGGGTCGTAAGCGGAATGGCCGGATGGCACGTTATGGACGCTGACAGCGTAGGCCCAGAACAGTGCCAAAAGTCACTAGTCCGCAAGCTAGAGCGAAATAGAGACTCCCTGCGAGTACCCCTAATCCCGACAGTCCGTCGTGAGAAGCGGTATGCAAATACCGCTCAGTCAGAGCCACCTTCATTGGGTAGAAGCCCGTGGGGAGAGCAATAGCACCGAGCAAAGTGGCAAGACCAAGCCGTTTCAACGTCATCTAAAAAGACTGCCAGCATAAACGAACGTATGGCTCGCCCCGTTTGCAAGTGAGATTTTTGATGATCTGATTAGTCTGCGCCAACGTATGCGGTCTCGTAGGCAAGCCCACGGCCAAGATGGAAATCCGCGCGTCTGGAGCCTCATAATGTCCACGGCATCGAGTGCCAATTCATTCATCGGGCCTTCCAAACGCCGATCGACTATCAGGCCATCTCCAATCCTTCCTGCAAACCTCGTGGGCTACGCGTGATACCTCACGCTGCCGAACTGTTTATATTGCAACGGGGTAGTTACGCTGAAATGGCATGTCTCTGCGCAGGGCAGCCCACGCGATGCGAGCGAGTTTGTTGGCAAGCGCCACCACGATGGCATTGCGATGCACGCCTCGTTCGATCATCCCCTGTAACCATCGTCCAAGCGGCGTGTCGCCTTTGGACAAGGACGGCAATGCAGCTCTGGCGCCATGGATGAGCAGCGTACGCAAATACGTGTTGCCGCGTTTCGAGATACCCAAGAGGCGCGGCTTGCCGCCCGTTGTGTGTTGGCGAGGGACTAGGCCGAGCCAAGCGCCGAGATCTCGGGCTTTGCTGAAGCTGCTACCATCGCCGACCGCGGCTACCAGCGCGGTTGCATTGAGTACGCCAATGCCTGGAATGGTCGTCAGTCGACGCATCGTAGCGTTGCTGCCCGCCATCTCGACGAACTCCCCGTTTAACATTTCGATCTTCGTATCGAGTTGCTTCCATTCCGCACGCATTTCCGCGATCAACCGGCTCATACGCGACGATAGGGTGTTGTCACCCTCAGTGAGCAAATCGTCGATGCCCTGCTCAAGCTTGCGCCGCCCGACCGGGAAGCTCACCCCACGTTCAAACAGAACCGCGCGAAGTTGATTTATCAAGTTGGTCCGTTCAGCCACCAGGCGCGATCGCGCGCGGTATAGGGTCTGGATGTCCAACTGATCCTGCGTCTTCAGCTCGACGAAGCGCATCGTCGGTCGAGAGGCCGCTTCAGCAATCCCTTCCGCGTCCCGATCATCGTTCTTTTGCGCCTTCACGTACGGACGGACATACTCCGGCGACATCAGCCGTACCTCGTGACCGCTTGCAGCAAACAGTCGGCCAAAATGATGCGCTCCGCAGCAGGCCTCCATCCCGATCACGCAGGTCGGAAGCTTTGCCACGTAGTCGATCAGTGTCTGGCGTCGCAGCGACCGGCGCAGGACAACTGTGCCCCGCTCATCGACACCGACCATGCTGCAAAAGGTTTTGCCCAGATCAATTCCAAGGATTGCAATAGACGCGATAGACATCGACTCGCTCCTTCCTTTTCAAAGATCGGCATCATATCCGATGCTGGATAAGGGGCGAGCCATCCCATAATGTCTGCAATCGGCAGGCGCCTGGCCAACGCATAACGCCCCGATGTGGGCGTACTCACACTACGGTTATCGCACGTCTGGCGAACGCTATGCCGACGACGCGCCGCGCGTCCCTCAGATCGGCGCCACGCCCTTGCGCTCGTCTTCGCAGACCCGTGGGTGGCTCATTCGCGACAACTGACCGCGAACGACGAAATATCGGTCGTTCCACGTGACGGGGTGGCCGGAAGTGCCGACACCGTCAGCCTCCACGACGGTATTGCTCCGCCAGCTCCGTCGCTGCGCCTCGAACCGCAAGCCATCGTTGACGCTCCGCCTCGGCGTCCGCCAGTGCTCTATGAGCTGGCGCCTTGCCGCGCGCGCGCACCTCGATCAGCGTGACCAGATTCTCGACCGTTGCGTCCAGCAAGTCGGACGGGACACTGGGGGCAAGGATCATGCGGGCATCTTCGTCGATGGCATCATCGGTGTCGCGAAAGCGAAGCGCGCGCCGGTCGAGGCCCGCGCCACGAAGCAGGACGCTAAGCCATTTCCCGTCCCAGGATGGCGCGCTAGCGAGGAGGTCGTGGCCGGAAAGTACGTCGATCATGCGCTGCGCAACTACGTCATGGGGCTCTCCTGCGCGCAGCAGCGTGCTGCGAGAAATATGATGGATAGCCTCCGCGTCTTCGTGCCAGTCGGTCCACGATGGTGCTGGGCGGATGAGGTGGGTCTCGGACCGCCCGTCCGCAAACACCCACGCCACCTCGATCGGGTAGCTTTGCTTGGCGAGCGACGACGCTTCGAAGTCGAGAAAAACCAGCATGAGATCGTTAGCAGCCTTCGCGGGACGGTCCGAATTGATAGTGCATTGGCGTCTCCGCCGCCATGGCTGGGCATAAGCTGAGCCGCGACGGCCAAGGCGCTTTCCACAGACCTGTGCGCGCCTACCGACCAAATCTAATGGGGTCGACTACTAGACATGTATTTATGTCGACATGTCGATTATCATACATGTGAGGAGGTCCGCTTGTGATGGGCAGGCAGGACACGCTTAATAATCAGGGACTTACAGAAATCGCTGTCCCGCATGATCCTTGAAGAGATCCGCATTACGGACATAGTCGGCGAGCACCTGCACTGATTTATGCCGGCTCACCTCTTGTAGTTTGAAGATCGTCGCCCCTTGCGACGCGCCCTCGGTGAGGAACCCTGCGCGTAAGGAATGCCCCGCAAAGTGCGTCGGATCATAGCCGGCTGCCGCTGCATGATGCTGGACCAGGCGCGCGATCGCCCGGTCCGACATCGCGGCGGGCGTCATCGCGTCGCGCCGCGACAGGCGACGAAACAGCGGTCCCTCGGCATGCCCGGCCGCAGCCATCCAGGCGAGAAGCAACGCCTTGGGTCGAATGCGCGAGCCTTCGGGGATCGCGATGACAATGCCCTGCCGGGCCTGATCGGTCTTGGAATGGGCAATCGTCACTCTGAGCCCTTCGGGTACGATCCCGATATGCTCGACCTGCAGGGCGACAATCTCGGACCGCCGCAACGCGGCCGCCATGCCGATCGCCAGGATCGCACGATCGCGTAACGCTCGCAGCCCTTCGCCTTCGATAGCGGCCAGCATGTTACGGAGCGCGGCCGCGTCTGCGGGATGCTTTTGCCGTTTGGCACCGCCATGTTCCGCGCGAATGCCGGCGAGCACTTCGGCCAGGCGCCCAGCGGTCGGCATGGCGGTCGGCGCGGGATACCCGCCAGCGCGGTGATGATGCCCGATCGCCGCCACCCGCCGATTGATCGTCGACGGGTTGAGCCCGGCAGTTGCCTGATCACTGGCAAAGACAGCGACGACATCAGGCGTCGCCGGCAAAGAGGTCAGGCCGTGCTGCGTGCACCACGCCGTGAAGATCGCCCAATCGGAGTCATATGCGCGCCGCGTCGCGCCAGCGCGGGCGGCTTTGGCGTATGCGGCCGCCCGCTCAATCTTTTCATGGAGAATCGCAGGGAGCGTCGGCTCGTCGGGATCTACCGTAACGAGCGCGGTTGGTGCCAGCGCGAGGTCCAGATCGACCGGCGTTGGCTCGAGGGGGTGTGGAGCGACCATATAAGCGTGTGTGCCACGCTCGCTTTCGGCGCGCTACCTTTTCGTCCGAGAATGACAGTTATCGGACACAGAGGGTGGTTATTAGGGTTATGCTGGTTATGAGGGTTTACCGATCTTCTCCTCGCCTCCCGGCTTTGCCGATTTATTCAGTTATTCTGATATTGAAGTTTTGGAAGCAGTGCGACCGCATCTCGGCCTGTCGATCAACCGGTCGTGGGCCATGATCACGAAATGGAACCGGTTTTCCTGGTCGGCGATGCTATTGGACCGGTCCCTGAACACTGGCGATGACCTATGGCTACATTCCCGCGGATCATCATTCGTGTGAAGTAATTGATTGCCAGAGCATTCATTCAGCAAACAGCCGCGTTTATTGAACGCTTCCAACCGATCGATATACAAAGTTACAAGCTTAAACTGAGGTTTTTTGATGTCATCGCCAATCGTCGGCCATGTATTTGGCAATCTATCTATCGACAACAGGCAAGCATGGTTCCGGCATATACCCAGACGTCCTCCGGTATAAGCCGATGTCTAACCTCGAACGTCGGCGTATGCTTACTATGTTCCGTCGGGGGGGGGTAACGACGTTCCGAAGCAGACGCCGGCGCCTTGCACCCGTGCGCAACTCGAGCAGGTGCTTATAGCTTGAGCAACGGCGCCATTGCCATGTTGCTGACGACGGGGAGGGCAGGATCACCCGCATTCGACCTGTTGTTGCGTCGACGACGCGAGCACGAGCTCGGTGGATAGGCCCAAGCGTAAACAGAATTGACGGAGCTAAGCTCTATAAAAGGTTATGAAATTTGATAACCTCCCGTCATCCTGGTGTCATCTTTCTCCTAGATGACGGGATCAACGGCGCCACCTCTCAAATGGCGCATTCATAAAATGGGGTAGAGATGACTGCGTTCACCGATAGCGAGCACGCCAGCACGATAACCAACGCAGTTGCACCACAGGGACCGCAGCTTCTCTACTCAACGAACTTTGATGGGTTCACCGCGACCGGTTTCGCGCCCGGCGCAACCAGCGGCCGACTGAACTCAAACGTGTTCCGTATCCTGGGGCTGAGCGACCTCGCCGCTCCAGCCTATGGCTTCACTTCTCCCGCGGCTGGAGCCCCGGCGAACGACTTTGGCCGCGGCGTGATCCTCGGCTCGGCAGACCCGACTAGCGGAGGCGTATATTCCCCATCGGCCAACGCAGCGCTGGTAGTTCAGCCAACTGGCAGCGACTTTGTTGAAGGCAACGGCGCGATCGAAGCCCGCATCCAGAACACGACCGGCTTCACTGCCACGAGCTTCGAAGTAGCCTTCGATTGGGCTTACCGGAACAGCGGTGGGCGGGCCAACGGCCTACAGCTGTCCTATTCGTCCGATGGTGTCAGCTTTACGCCGGTTTCATCCACTGCCTTCACGACGCCCGGTGCCGCTGATACCACGGTGGCCGCTAGCTTCACCAACGTCGCGGCTATGGTGTCGATCAGCGACGTGGTGGTAGCCGACAGCGGCTACCTATATTTGCGTTGGGGGCACACCGGCTCATCTGGCAGCGGCAATCGTGATGAGATCGGCATTGATAACCTCAATGTGCGCGCGGGTGTCACCGATGCCCCGACCCTTACCTTTTCGGATGTTACGATCGAAGAGGGGAATAGCGGAACGCGTTTTGCGGCTTTGACACTGACGCGCACTGACACCGAGGGAACGGCGACTGTTAATTACACAACGGCTAACGGGACTGCGCTTGTAAATAGCGATTACCGCATGGACTCCGGGGTCGTGACCTTCAATCCTGGTGTCGCCACCGTGACGATACAGCTCGCAATCCTGAGTGACACGCGCAACGAGCCGAACGAATCCTTCTTCGTCAACTTTTCCAGTCCGCAGGGCTTTCTGCTTCCCGACAATCAGGCGCGGGTGACGATCACCAACGACGACACCGGGCCGGTGGCGATCTATGACATCCAGGGCCTCGGTCACCGGTCCGCCTACGAGGGTTTGACGGTCCAAACCTCGGGCGTCGTTACGGCGTTGCGAACGACTGGCTCAGACCGCGGCTACTATCTTCAGGATGCGACCGGCGATGGCGATAGCCGTACCTCCGATGCGATCTTCGTGTCGACCGGCAGTGTTTCGCCCACAGTTGCGGTGGGCAACGCCATCACTCTGACGGGGAATGTTACCGAATACACGGCCAACGCTGCCAACCTTACGATCACCCGCCTAACCGGCACCACGGGCGTCACCGTCACCACCGCCGCGGCAGCGCTCCCGGCAGCGACACTGATCTCAACAGAGGCGGGTGGTTATGCTCCGCCAACGCAGATCATCGACGACGATCGCCTGCAGAGCTACGAACCCGCGACCGACGGGATCGATTATTATGAGTCGCTCGAAGGTATGATGGTTTCGGTGCGCGCCCCCCTGGTGGTGTCGGCGACGGACACCGTTGGCCAGACTTACGTTGTGGCCAACCAGGGTATTGGCGCGACGGGCGTCAATGAGCGGTTCGGCATTACGATCTCGGCTGGCGACAACGCGCCGGAGAAGATCAAGATTTACGCGCCGGGTGGTGGCACGTTCGATCAGGGCGACGTCCTTGGCGATGTCACGGGGATCCTCACGTATTTCGGCAACACTGGCGGCACTAGCGCGAGCTATGAGCTGGACCCAATCGGGGGGCTCACCGTTACCAACGACCGGCCAGCGCCAAGTCGCGAGACTAGCACGATCCTTGGCGACACCGATCATATGACGATCGCGAGCTTCAACGTCGAGAACGCCGACCCGGGCGACGGAGCGCAGAAGTTTCAGCTGATCGCGACCGAGGTAACGCAGGCACTGCGCAACCCGGACGTGATCGGCCTTCAGGAGATACAGGACGCGGATGGCGCGGGGACCGGCACGGACCTGTCGGGAACGGCGACCGCCCAGTCGATTATTGATGCGATCGTCGCAGCAGGCGGCCCCCGCTACCGTTATACCGAAGTGGAGCCGTCCGGGCCTAACACGACGGGCGGCGAACCGGGCGGCAACATCCGCAACGGCTATCTGTACAATCCTGACCGGGTCAGCCTGGTAGACGGCAGTGTCCGGCTAATTGAGGATCAGGCGTTCACCGGCAGCCGGCGACCGCTGGTCGCCACGTTTGGCTTCAATGGCGAGGAGGTCACGGTGGTCAACGCCCACAGCACGTCGCGAGGTGGGTCGGACACGCTGTTTGGAGCTAATCAGCCCCCCGCCCAAGCTGGCGACGGCTCGCGTACAGCGCAAGCTAATGCGATTAAGAGTTACATCGACACGCTTCAGGCTGCAAATGTGAACGTGCATGTGGCGACGCTCGGCGACTTCAACGGTTACTATTATGAGACTGCGCTATCGCGACTGACCGATGATGGCAGGTTGACCAATCTGTACACTCTGCTGCCCGTCGAAGAGCGCTACTCCTATCTATTCGAAGGTTATCTACAGGCTTTTGACAACATTATCGTCTCGAACAACCTGCTTGATGGCGCTGCATTCGACGTGGTGCACTACAACGCTGAGCAGCCCGATAGCAGTCGCATCACCGACCATGATCAAGCACTGGCCAAACTTTACATTCCACGAGCGAACACGGCGCCTACCAATCTGACGATCAGTGCCAGCAGCGTGGCCGAAAACTTGGCGGCAGGCACGGTGGTCGGCAACGTTACTGGCCAGGACGCCGAAGGTGGCGCTCTTACCTACAGCTTGCTCGACGATGCGGGCGGGCGCTTTGCGATCAACGGAACGACTGGGGAAGTTACCACCCGGACCCTACTCGATTACGAGGCAACGCCAACGGTCGCGGTCACGGCGCGAGCCACGGACGCAGGCGGACTTTTCCGCGATCAACAGTTTACCGTTACCGTCACCGACGTAAATCCAGAGATGGTCGTCGGTACTGACGCCAATGAAACAGTCATCGGCGGAGCAGGCGATGACGTGTTTTCGATGGGCGGCGGCAACGATCAATTGTTCGGCAGAGCGGGCATGGACCAGCTGTTCGGGGGTGCCGGAGACGACCTGCTCGACGGTGGTCTTGGTCCCGACATCATGGACGGTGGGGCCGGAAACGACCTCTATATCGTCGACAATGCGGGTGATCAGATCGTCGAGGCTGATGGCAATGGCATTGATTCGGTCGAGGCAAGTATCAGCTACGTGCTAGGGGCCAACTTGGAAAACCTAACGCTGATCGGCACTGCCGCGATTGATGGAATTGGTAACAACGGCAATAATTACATCCTAGGCAATGTCGGACGTAATTTGCTTGGGGGCGGTGCGGGTGACGACATTATCGCCACGGTAGCCGGAATTTCCGCAATCAAGCCGGACGCTGGCTTCGATCGCGTCGACGGCGGTGCAGGCACCGACACGCTTATGCTTGGTGGATACCAATCCGATTATCACCTGCTCAGTGCCGGAGAGCGCACATTCCTAATAACAGCGCGGGGTGCGACGGAGGTCACTGGTGTCGAGCGAGGCAATTTCAGTGATACAGCAGCGCAACCTTGGTCGACTGTTACTTCTAGCACTGCCAGCTTTGATGCGTTGAGCTACATCGCCGGCTACAGCGATTTACGCGCTGTCTACGGGACCGATGCCGCTGCCGGGGCAAGTCACTTCCTTCGGTTCGGCTTTGACGAAGGTCGATCACTGTCGTTCAACGCGCTCGACTATATCGCTTCGTACAGTGACCTGCGGGCGACCTACGGCATCGATGGAAGCGCTGGTGCAAGTCACATGATCCGGTTCGGTGCCAACGAGGGCCGCAGCGTCACCTTCGACGGCTGGGCGTATCTCGCGTCCTACGACGATCTCATCCGGACGTATGGCCCGAACGAGGCGTCGGCGGCCCAGCATTTCATCAGGTTTGGTGCCGGCGAGAACCGGGCGACCACCTTTGATGCGGCCGCGTATGCGGCAGCCAACCCTGATCTGGCCGCAGCATTCGGCACCGATCGGGAGGCCCTGGCTCGCCATTACGTTATGTACGGCTACGCAGAGGGGCGAGCGCTCGATGCCGGGACATCCGCGCCAGCGATGGCTGCTCTTGCAGCAGATCCGGTAGAAGTGGCAGCGCCAGCACCTTCCCTTGCGGCTGCTTTTGTCAGCGACACCCCGGGCCATGGCGACGCCGTCCGGTTCACCGGTGAAGCCTGGCTCGGGATGTCCGAGGTCAATCACGTCGCGGCAGACAACTACGTCATCGCATAATTTTGCGGCATATCCCACGGACCATCGGTGATGTTCGGTGGGATAGTAGCCGTTTGCAGAGGCAGCACTGGCCGTGACCGCCACACATGGAGCCTTGGGATTCTGGTCGTTATAAACTGGTGCGCCGAACTTCTGCCCCGGCGTCCCCCCGCAACTTTGACAATCGTCAAAGCGCCTCATTACTCGCAATGACTTCCTCGTTTCGGGCCCTGTCGGCCACACCAATTTTTCCTTGCATGACGATCCCGACGTAATCACCCCACTGTCGGGACTTGTGTCTCTCGCCAGAAAGTAGGGTCCGATCAAGCCACCTAAACACCGGCCTTTTCAGTTGGTCGCACGTAGGCCTTTGCCGCTTCGTTCCGCCAACCGGCTGAACGGTTGTGCGGTATTATGTCGCTTGAGCAACGCCGCTACCGCGGAGGGAACTTGCGCCGTAGAAGGCAGGTGGTGGTCACTTCAACTGATCGAGTAGATCTTGCGCAAAGGGCTGATCAGCTTCCGGGATCGCCGAACGCAATGCGGCGCCGATCACCCAAACTGCGTTACCTTCGTTGGCTGGATCGGCTTTGAGCTTCCGACGTCTTAGCCCCAACGTGTTTGCGCGGGTAGTAACTCCGGGCACTGAACGGCCGAAGAAAACTGCAAGTCTCTCGACGGACTCGCCGGCCATATAACGGCGGGCAAGCTCTGCGTCTTGCAAGGAGCTCCAAACATTTTTTGGCACAGGGCTTGTATCTATCCGCTCCGTGAAATTTGCCACTGCTCTTATTTACAGAAGCAACATTTGTTTCTGAGTGCTCAATCGCTGACCCGCGCACTATTCATGCCATTAGCATTTTAATGTTTCGAAGAGCCGTCGGCTCGCTTCCGCTTTCCGGTCCGTTCAGCATCTTAGTCTGTAGCTGGGTATCCACCCGCGGAAGAGCCTTCGACGGCCGAGCTCTCGCTGTACTCGGAGGAGCAGCAGACAGCGAGCGTGATGAATGTCGCGGCAGGCAAAGCCCTGTTCCGCTTACCACGACGCTGCGTGATCGGTCAGTCAGTCTCGCTGGTGCCGCTCCCATCGTCGGTCGACTTCCACTTTTCCTCGCCAACCTTGTCATCGTCGCCTTTAATCGCCTGCTCATAGGCAGCGCTTTCAAGCGCCTGCCCCGACCGGATCGAGATAATTGAAGCGGTCCCCGTTCTGGACGGCAACAAGCCAGCATTCCCAGGAGCGGCGATGCAATACATCTCAGTCCGCACACCTATCTCGCGCGGCATCTGCGCCCCACCGGCTTTGAGGAACACGCTCCGGTCACTGATCGCCGTCGTCGCGTTGACGACGGCCGCAGCCGTCTCCTGGTGCAGGTCTCGATGCAGTGGCGAAAGCTGGCGATCGGGCGATCGGGCGATCGCGCCGGCCTGCAGTTCCGGATTGATAGCCTCTGCGTCGCCTAAAAACCACGCAACGTAATAGTTTGCATACTTTGGCGATACACCGACGGCGTATCGAGTTACCACTCACCCATACGCTGCGAAAGGTTAGACTGGAACGTCACATCCCAGTAGGGACACGCAGAATATCAAGCAATTAGCGAGAGCGACTCCCGGCCGTTCGCGCCTGATCACCAGCAACTGCGAACGGCGAGACGGTATTCGCCTGTGGGTCGTAATAGCGATCGATCCGGTTACGAATACGGGTCTCAGCGCGGTTCTGCACTCGTCCGCCAATTCGCGCCATCGGAGCAATACCTGCCTCCTGGCCGAGCTCGTCGCGACTCTGCCGTCGACCGGCTTGTCCAGCCGTGGAAGTAGCCGTCTGGCCAGGAAGTGTCTCGGGTGTAAGTGCGACGGGCGCTCGCGGCACCTCGGTTTGGTCACCGGACGACCCAGACGACGAGCGCAAGTCCTGCGCTTCCACAGTCTGCGTTACAACCATTGCAAGCACCGTGACTAGTAACCGGAAACGCATCATTGTCCTTACATATATATTGACGGACGCAGGATCAGCAATAATTTTAGAAAATTAGCCAAACGTGAGCAGTCACTCCGCCGCAAGTAAACGTTGACTTTGCATCTCGCTGTATACATAGTCGACGACTTCGGAATTTGGACTGAATTCCTTGACCGTCTCACGCAAAATTTCTCGGACACGGTCAGGCTGCCGGTTCGCGACCGCCACTCGCAGTTTATCCAACTGCATACGCAATTCGGTGGGCGGCAAGAAACCCTCCACGGCCTTGCGGATACGCGGATGACTGGTAACCAGTGGGGCATCCTCGATCAGCAACTCCTCATACAGCTTTTCACCGGGCCGTAGCCCAACGAAGCGCAACTCGATGTCGCCGAATGGATTGTTATGATCCCGTACGCTCAACCCCGACAATTCAATCATGTTGCGCGCTAAATCCACAATTCGCACGGGCTCGCCCATATCGAGAACAAATACGTCACCGCCGGTTGCCATCGCGCCAGCCTGAATGACGAGCGCCGCGGCCTCGGGTATCGTCATGAAGAACCGCGTAATACGTTCATCCGTGATGGTTACCGGACCTCCGGTCACGATCTGCTGCCGAAACAGGGGCACAACCGATCCCGACGAACCTAACACATTGCCGAACCGTACCATTGACAGGCAGGTGGCGTTGTCTTCCTGCGCCAGTGCTTGCAGCACCATCTCTGCAAGGCGCTTGGTCGCGCCCATGATATTGGTAGGCCGAACCGCTTTGTCTGTGCTGACAAGGACAAAATGCGGGATACGGTGGCGCACACATTGCTCTGCGACATTCATTGTCCCGAACACATTGTTCGCCACACCTTGGACCGGATTATGCTCTACTAGCGGTACATGCTTGTAAGCTGCTGCATGGTACACGTGCGTAGGTCGCCAGCACGCAAGTATTTCTCCAACACGGTGTTCATCTTGCACCGATCCCAACAGGGGAACGAGGTCGGTCGATGAGCCGGCATCTTGCATTTTTGGCGACGACAGCGCGAGCTCAAGCTCGCGGTGAATCGCGTACAGAGCAAACTCATTGCTATCCAGAAGCAACAGCTTGCTCGGCCGGGTTGCAATGATCTGGCGACAAATTTCGGAACCGATCGAACCGCCCGCTCCGGTTACAAGGATAGTTTGTTCCGTCAGATGCTGACGCATAACGCTGGTGGCAGGTACAACCACGTCACGGCCCAGCAGATCGTTCACGTCCAAATTGGTGATGCTGCCATTCGGCAGGTCGCTTAACGCGAGTTCAATGATATCGGGGAGTGTCCGCACCCTGACATGGAGCGAGCGCAGGACGGAAAGAACCGCATTGCGGCGCTGCTGCGTGGCAGACGGGATAGCGAGAAGGACCTCGTCTATCATCAGCTTGTTGGCCAGCTCGACAACCTTGTCTGGCGCATAGATGCGGATTCCGTTGACAGATGCCCCTTGAAGCTCCCGGCTATCGTCGAGAAATCCCGCGACTTTCATTTCTCGACGACTGGCGATGGCTGCAGCGAGCTGACGCCCGGACACGCCCGCGCCGTAGATCAGGACCCGCGGCAGCACACGCACACCGTCACCGCGATCGATCAATTCGCGCAACAAATAGCGCGCGCCGATGCGCGCAAGAACCATGAATACGAATAGCAATATGGGCTGCAGCGTACCGATAGTACGTGGCACCCCCGGCACGCTCCAAGCGGTAAATACCGTGAAATATGCCACGGCATAGACAAGCGACGCAAGCAGGATCTGATTGAACCCCGAACTCTCCGCGTGGCGGAATACCGGCCGATATATCCCTAGAACTGTGAATATCGGTAAGGCCAGTACCAGTGAACCAATGACAGGCCATGCTGCCGGACCATAAAGCGGGGTCCACTCGCTCAACCGCAGGAAATAGGCGACCCAGACGGCGAGCACGCACAGGCTCGCATCGATCGAGAGAATGATCGTACGCTTGGCCCACCGGGGAAGGCCAATCAAAATCTGCGATACGTTAACCAGTCGCATGTAAACGAAGGTCTTTCTTTTGAACTGGAATATTGCGATGGTGCCTGTACCGTCCGCAGCGTCGCTTGACCAGCCAGAGGCTTTCCCGGTACGGACGCGCCATGCAAAATGACCCGGTTAACAGCATTGGAAAGCGTCTTTTCGACCTGGTGCTAGCACTACTCCTGGCACTGCCGGCGGTGGCGGCATGCACGGTTGCCGCGCTATTAATCTGGCTGGATGATCGTGCCAATCCGTTCTTCGTTCAGCTGCGCCTTGGTCGGGACGGACGCCCGTTCCGCCTCGTGAAGTTGCGTACGATGCGGATCGGCACCGGAGACCGCCCATCGCATGAAACCACGCATGGCAGTATCACACGCACCGGGGCGCTCCTCAGGCGGACCAAGCTCGACGAGCTTCCACAGCTGTGGAACGTGCTGCGCGGCGAAATGAGCTTTGTGGGACCGCGCCCTGGCTTGCCTAGCCAGACCACACTTGCCAACGAACGCCACCGGCACGGTGTCGATCGTTTGTCGCCGGGCATTACTGGCGTTTCGCAAGTGCAGGGACTGGACATGTCAACGCCTGAACGCTTGGCGGAAACCGACGCTGACTATTTACGCAAATGGTCGTTCACTCGCGATCTGCACCTTCTAGCACGCACCGCCGTGGGCGGTGGGCGCGGCGATGCCGCCAGTCGCTGATCTCAGATAGAGTGGCACGGCCTTAGTCGCGCGCTTGCCATCCTACAGCGGCCAGCAAAGCATCCCGATCTCGTTCGAGCTGACCTGGCGACACCCGTCCCCCCAGCAGACGGTCTATACCGGGAATTGGCACAAGCCGGGTATCGCGCCCGTTCCCAAGCGCACGGGCCAGCGCTGAGAGGCTGCCCTGATTAACGTTGACCGGAACCCAGATCTGACCGGTCGCTCGGGTGAAAGCACCCTCCTCCAGTTCGACCAGATGCAGACACAGATCAGCCAGCGCATCAAGCGAAAGGAACCGGCGCGGCGTACGGGCAAGCCCGAAGGGTAGTGGCCATCCGTTACCAACCGCGCGCGCGATATGCCGCACTGCACCCTTCGCACCGGCACCGTGAAGTGGCGGCAAACGCAGCACAAGCGCAGCAGCACCGGGCTCTTTGGCCAGCCCAACCGCCTCCATAGCGCGTTTTGACCGCCCATAGAGGTCGTCGGGTCGATCGTTGCGCTCGGCATAAACCGAACTGGCCGCGATGATACGGCGCACACCGTTTATGGCGGCGGCTTCTCGGATCGCACTCAGTATCCGGGCAGCAGTGTCGATGTCAGCGTCGCTATAGGTCCGCCGGTCAGCACGATCGGCGAAATGCAGGACAGCGTCACATCCCTGCAAGGCAGCGGTTAGCGCTTTTGGATCGGTCAGATCCGAGACCACGCAGGTCGCCTGCCCCTCCCATTTGACCGATTGCCGACGGCTAATGCCGACGACGACGTGGCCTGCCGCGCGCAGCGCACGTCCGACATGCCCCCCCGCCAGTCCTGTGATACCCGTAATTGCTACTGTCGCCATGACGCGTCGTAGCCAGGCGACGGCGTTCCCGCAACGATCGCGATCCCGCCCGCCACCAACGACACGGTGTTTTTACGCTATCGGGGCAGGCGCACTTTACCTTATGGCGATGGTGCGCATGGATTATGGCGGAATGATACGGGAAGATTTCAGTTGACTAAGTTCAGTCGCCTCGTCGCTCACATCGAGCAGGCTATGCCAAAAGACCTCGACGTTTGCGTATCGTTTGTCCTGTTCGACAATGACCGCGATGAAATCGTCCGAGCCATCACACAGGTCCAGTCGAGCCGAGCTTCGACGCACGTTGTAATAATCGATAACAGCTGCCCACCACTTGATCTAAAGTTTGCAGAAACGATGGGGGCAACCGTCGTCGCAACGCATAAGAATATCGGTTATGGTCGAGGCCATAATATTGCGCTCGCCGCCAGCAAAGGCAAATGCCGGTATAATCTGGTCATGAACACTGACCTGCAGACGCAGAATGACGTGATTGCCGGCATGGTTGCTTTCATGGACACCCATCCTGACGCCGGACTGGCGATGCCGAAAGTCCGCTATCCCGACGGATCATTGCAACGGCTATGTCGACTGCTGCCTGATCCCACTGATCTAGTCGCTCGCCGCCTTCTCTTCAAGACGCAGTGGGCCAAGGCAAAGAATGAACGCTACGAATTCCATAACTGGAATTATGATAGTGTCGCACAATTTCCGTTTTTGTCTGGATGCTTTATGATCTGCCGGCGCTCCGTACTTGACGCGGTTGGATATTTTGACGAGCGATACTTTCTATACGCCGAAGATCTTGACCTTTCACGACGAATACACGGCGTTGCCAAAACTCTATTTAATCCTGATGAGAGTGTAATTCACGAATACCGTAGTCAGTCCCGGCCGTCGTTCAAACGGATGCGATACGCATTGGTCAGCCTATCACAATATTTCTCCAAGTGGGGATGGGCTGTTGATAGGGACAGGGATCGTATCAATCAGAACACGCTTGACCAGTTTGCTTAATAGTCTGGGCAGTTGCACTGCTTCAGGTTCGCTGGCGACATGATTATCTAATAGGCGGCTCTATGCTATCACGTCATCGTTTACCGTTCAGATTTAAGCCGAGCTTATCGTTCGCGTTGCTTCTTTCGCTGCTTTTCATACTTTGGCTAGCGGGCGGGGCTTCGCGAGCGGATGCGCTCGGACAAACCGTGGTGCGTGTAGCCGCGTGGCTTGCCGTAATCGCACTCATTTTGTTCGGTAAACGACCGATCGCACGAGACCTACGCCCGGTCGGCTTGCTCCTGATGGTTGCGTTGATACTCGTCCTGCTGCAGCTCGTACCCCTGCCCCCAGCAATCTGGCAGGCACTTCCGCACCGCGATCTGGTATCAGCGAGCATTGCGCTCGGCGAGGCTCAGC
Organism: Sphingomonas faeni; assembly: GCF_003053745.1. Taxonomy (GTDB): domain Bacteria; phylum Pseudomonadota; class Alphaproteobacteria; order Sphingomonadales; family Sphingomonadaceae; genus Sphingomonas; species Sphingomonas faeni. The sequence goes on from NZ_QAYE01000012.1 coordinate 29,921, forward strand.
CATGGCGCCCCTGGTCGATGACGCCCGGTGCAACAGGGAACGCGGCGTCGTCGATGATTGTCCCGATCGCGGCACTCGCACTGGTAGCAGGTCTGAAACAATCCGAGCGCTCTCGTCTGACGACGATCCTGTTCGCACTCGTTATTGGGTCGGCGCTGATCGGACTGATGCAATTTTCAGGCATGCGGTTTTTCAACCCCCTCATAAATGCCACGCCGGGCGAGGTGAGTGGCAACCTTGCGAACCGCAACCATTTCGCTTTGCTGATGGCGATCGGTTGCCTCTTGGCGCCGGCGTGGGCGTTCCGCGACGGGCGGCGAGCACAATGGCGCGGCCTGCTGGCGATCGGTATGATACTGCTGTTCGCGCTCACCATTCTCGCCAGCGGTTCGCGCGCTGGCATGTTACTCGGGGTGCTGGCGATCGCCATAGGAATCTTGCTAGCGCTACGTCCGTTGCAACGAGAGTTGCGGCATACGCCCCGGTGGGTGCTACCGGCGCTTCTGGTGGCCGTGGTCGCTACGATATCCACCTTCGTTTTCATCAGCGTCGCAAGCAATCGGGCCGTGTCCATCGATCGCGCGGTCACGATTGAGGGAGACCAGGACATGCGCGTCCGGGCGCTGCCGACAGTCGTTTCCATGGTAAAGACCTATTTCCCCGCCGGCAGCGGCTTCGGCGGATTCGACCCGATTTTCCGGATCCACGAACCCTTCAATTTGCTAAAACTCACCTACTTCAATCACGCGCACAACGACTTCCTTGAGATCATACTCGATGGCGGACTGCCCGCGTTGCTCCTGCTCATGGCAGCCATGGCATGGTGGGTAGCGGCAAGTGTCCGTGCTTGGCGCGCAAGCGGCGCGGACAACATCCTCCCGCGTCTGGGATCGGCGATCATATTGTTGGTGTTTGTCGCTAGCGTCTTTGATTACCCAGCACGAACGCCGATAATTATGGCCATTTTGGTCGTCGCTGCCGCCTGGCTAGCTCGCGGAACGGTAACACCAACGCAGTCGGCTTTACCGGACGCAGGCCAGTCCCTATAGGCGACACTTAACTACCCTTTTTGCGGATTTCCCCAAGCGCATGCGCAAGTTCTGTATCGCCGTTCTCTTAGCAGGCGCCTTGGCCGGATGCGCTGGCCACGAACCACTCCAATCGACATCGCGCCTAACGGTGATCGACGGCCAAAAGGCGCTGCCCCCACCAAACCGTGGGGACCTTACTGCGGCTGATCGCCCAGCGCTGATTGGTCCGCTCGACACGATCGAGGTCAGCGTATTCAACGTGCCGGATCTCGACCGCGAGATGCAGGTCGACTCGAGCGGCAGGATCGCCATGCCGTTGGCCGGTACGATCGACGCGCGTGGCAAGACCGCCGAAGAATTGTCGCGATCAATCGAAACGGCGCTGCGCGGACACTATGTCCGTAATCCTGCCGTAACAGTCAATATCAAAAGCTCGGTCAGCCAAGTCGTGACAATCGACGGTCAGGTCGTCGAGCCTGGGCTGTACCCAGTAACCAACCAGATGACGTTGTTGCGTGTTGTCGCATCAGCCAAGGGGTTGACCGAATTCGCGCGGCAGGAGGATATCGTTATCTTGCGTACTGTGGGGAACCGCCGAATGGCAGGCCTGTACAACATCGAAGATATCCGCCGCGGTGCTTATGACGATCCTCCCGTATTCGCAAACGACGTCATCGTCGTCGGGGACTCACCGCAACGTCGAATGTTCCGCGATTTCGTATCGGTGGCACCGTTGCTGGCTGCCCCTCTTATCGCAATCTTACAGTAAAGCTTGACGCTATGAGCCTGGTCATTCCAAATTCGCGTGTCGGTGTGATACCCGCCACAGCTGCGTCTACGTCGGGATCAGACGTGACAGCAATTCGCCATTACCTGCGGATCGCCATGCGTTGGCGGTATGTGATATTGGGTATCACCGCCGGGTTCCTACTTTTGGGCTTGGTCGTGACCTTGCTCATGACGCCAAAATTCACGGCGAGCACGACGATCGAGATTTTGCGAGAGTCGAGCCAAGTTACCAATATTCAGAGCGTTGAACGCGAGACAAGCGTTGCCGATCAAGAATTCTACCAGACGCAGTATAGCCTACTGGAGTCACGATCACTGTCGGAGCGTGTTGCCACTCAATTACGGTTAATTGACGATCCGGCATTTTACGAGCGGTTCGGGTATACGGACGATGACCCGGCATTCGCTCTGGTCAACAACCGCTATCCCGCAGCGGGTCGTGTCGAGCGACGCCGAGTTGCGGGCGAGATTCTACGTAAGCATGTTACAATTTCCCCGACCCATCTGTCGCGGCTTGTTGATATCCGATTCACGAGCCCCAGCGCATTGTTCTCCGCCAGCGTTACCAACGCTTGGGCTGATGCATTTATTCAGATCAACCTGGAGCGCAAGCTTCAGGCGACATCATATGGCCGCAACCTGCTAGAACGCCAACTGGGACAGCAGAAGGAACGGCTTGACCAATCACAGCGCCAACTGGTCGATTACGCATCGCGTGAACGGATCATCAATCTGCCATCGCAGCAAGGTGCGAATGGTACTACGTCGGAACGCTCAATCGTCGCTGACGATTTGGCCTCGCTGAACACGGCCCTGTCCGAATCCACCGCAGAACGCATCGCTGTCGAAGCCCGGTATCGCGCAGCAGGCCGATCGGGCGCCTCAACAGAGGCTTTGCGCAATCAGGCAATCAACTCGCTTCGCCAGCGTCGCGCCGAACTGGCTGCTGACTATCAAAAACTGATGACTCAGTTCGAGCCTGGCTATCCCGCCGCGAAGGCGATTCAATCTCAGATCAGCCAGCTTGACCGCAGCATTACCTCAGAAGAAGGCCGGGTTTCCGGTTCTTTGGAGGCAGATTACCGAAGCGCGGTCGAACGGGAAAACGGTCTGAAGAGCCGGGTCGAGCAACTCAAGGGAAGCTATCTCGACCTACGTCGGCGTTCAATCCAGTATAATATCTTTCAGCAGGAAGTTGATACCAACCGCGCTCTGTATGAGGGGCTATTGCAGCGCTACAAGGAAATCGGCGTTGCAGGCGGCGTTGGGATCAACAACATTTCTGTCGTCGATCCTGCTGATATCCCTCAGCAACCATCTTCGCCGCATTTGCTTATCAATATGATTATCGCGCTACTGGCGGGCGTCGGTATCGGCGCGGGCGTCGCCTTCGCACTTGAGCAGATGGACGAGGCGATTTCGGATCCGAGCGAGGTCGAGCGTGTCCTGGGGCTGCCTCTGCTCGGGGCCGTGCCGAAGGTCAGTGGACAAACGCCGAAGGAGGCATTGCTCGATCGCAAGTCGGATATGGTTGATGCCTATCTGGCAATACAGACCAATCTTGCGTTCACGACCGAACATGGGGTTCCAAGATCGCTCTCGGTGACTTCGACGCGGCCCGCGGAAGGCAAGTCGACAACCGCGCTCGCAATCGCGACGATGCTGGCACGAGCGCAGAAGAAGGTCATTCTTGTCGATGGTGACATGCGATCTCCCTCGATCCATCACCTCGGCGGTGTGACCCACGATCATGGTCTCAGCAACTTCCTGACAGGTCAGGATAATATAGAGGCCATGACGTTTTTCATGTCCGATCTGGGCTTCACTGCCATGTCGGCCGGACCTATTCCGCCAAATGCAGCTGAGCTACTGACGGGTAGTCGATTGACGATATTGATCGACCGCCTGCTTGATACCTATGATCACGTCGTTTTCGACAGCCCCCCGGTCATGGGCCTTGCAGATGCTCCATTGATAGCCGGTAAGGTCGAAGGTGTCGTGTTTGCCGTAGAGTCGCACGGCATTCGGTCGACTCAGGTCAAGACTGCGATCAATCGCCTCATGGCCGCCAATGCCCATATTTTTGGCAGCGTGCTGACCAAGTTCGAGTCGCGAAAGTCGCACTACGGTTATGACTATGGCTACGGTTATGGTCGCGACACCACCGAAGCCCGGGGATGACACGAAGGGCACTCTCGCGCCCCCGTCGGTCTGGTGCCGAATGGGGGGTGCGTACCGCATTGGCCTTGGGGGCTGCAGCGTTAGCGTATGGCAGTATCACCCATACCTTGGCGTATTCTCTACGCGCGAGCGCGACCCAATTAGCTCATGCCTTGGCGCCCAGCGATGGCAGGATCACGGCTTTGTTGGCCGAACAAATGTCTGGCCCGGAGGCAAGCGCCACGGATCGACGGCAGGCCAACATCCTCGCCAGTGAAGCATTACGAGAAGAACCCACGGCCGTTCCTGCCGTGTCGACGCTCGGTATCAATGCCCAAATCCACGGTGATACGGCCGCTGCGCGCAGAATATTTGCTCAGTCCGACGCACTCTCTCGTCGCGATGTACGTACGCGTTTATGGGCGATCGAGGACGCGGTAGGCCGTCAAGATATTCCCGAGACGTTACGCAACTACGACATCGCGTTACGAACTTCCCGAGCGATGCCTGACTTGCTGTTTCCTGTTCTGGCTGGCGCAATTGGTGATCCGAATATCCGTGCGGGCCTAGTGAAAATATTGAGCAGCCGCCCGTTATGGTTGCCGCAATGGATCGTCTACATCTCGGGTAATGGCCCCAACGCTCGTGACGCAGTCGCGCTGTTCCGCGCATTAGACCAGGCACGTGTTCCGATTCCTTATGACGCGCGCTCCGCGCTTTTACGTCGTTTGGTCGGGCAAGGTTTGGTTGAAGAAGCTTGGGCATTTTATGCAGCGTCTACTCGCAACGCCGATCGTCGAATGTCTCGCGATCCCCAATTTCAGGCTGATCACGCCGTCCCCTCCCCGTTCGATTGGACAGCGATCCAAGACAACAGCATAGCGTCTTCGATACAGCGCGGGCAGCGTGGCGGAATTTTCGACTTTACGGCTTCGGCAGGTATGGGCGGCCCAATGCTTCTGCAGATGCAGATGCTGCCGCCTGGACGGTACGTTATAGAGGGAACCAGCACAGGTATCGACCCGTCAGAACCGTCTCGCCCCTATTGGCGCCTAGCATGTACCAGTGGTCGCGAACTGGGCCGCGTTGGCATTCCCGCCGATCCTGCTGCCCAAGGTCAGTTTCGTGGCAATTTTGACGTTCCGATGGGTTGCGCTACGCAATATCTAACGTTGGTCGCACGTGCGTCCTCGCAGACCAGCGGAGTATCGGGCCAGATTACCCGAGCCTTTTTGCATCCGGTAAAGCTCTGAACCGACTGGTCAGCCTTAGGGCGTTCTGATCGTCCTACGTGTCAGCCTGACGGCCTTTTATGGGGCTGTGATAGCAATGCGCGGCGGATTGGTGGTGAGATACCGCTGGGCGATGGCCGGATCATATCCGGCCATCGTCAAGGCTGCTTCCCATCCGTTGATGTCGATCCCGTCGGGCACATCCCGCAACAGTTGCAACTTGATGAAAGGGAAGCCGTCGGCAAGCAGCGCGCGCCAGTTCACCAGTGTGGGATTGGTAAAGGGCGGTGTCTGGTCGACACGCGGAAACAGGGCTGCGGTTGTAACCCCCGAACGGATGAACCATCGCTCAAGGCTCAACTCGTACCGGCGTATCGCCCAGTCACGATCGCCGTCGCGAACCTTGCGCCAAAATCGGGTAAACGCAGGATGGCGCAGGGCGGCAGGCTTGAAAAACAGTATAAAGCTTTGCAGATGCGACCCCTGCTCGAGAGAACGAACCGCACCGACCAGCGCAGCAGGATGTCTGCGCACTTCGTCGATCATTGTGGTGAATCCGTTCAACGGCCCCAGGACACTGTCGTTGGCGATCGCCAGAAGGCCCGCGTTCGTCAATTCGGGCAGATCGCGGATCGCTGCTGCCCATGCGCCGAAATCATACCCGCTGTTCGCGCGTAGCAATACCGCTTCGCAAAAACTCAGGTCCTGTTCGGTATCGAACGTTCTCGGATCGTCGCGCGCCACGACGAGCACCACGGCGAACCCCGCAGCCGCCCACCCACGAGCCAGAATCAAGGCATGTTCCGACACCGATGGATCCCTGCCCCAACTCATCAGCACGCACACGTCCCGGCCATCCAGACTGCCTGGACGACGCAGCCACTTGCGCCAGGTCCGTAGCGGGTCCGTATCCCGCCGCCTTGCTTTGACTTCGTCAGTCAGCAAACGGGTCACGTTACGAAGCCGTATATAGCCAGGTAGTCTCATTGTGCTGATCGTTGTTCGCGGCGCATCAGTGCACCGAGTCTGGGATGTATACGTGTCGCGATCCTCGCCCCCTCTTCAGCCAGCGGATGACGCATTGCCACGAGCGCAATCAACCATAACGTCATGCCCGACATCACAGCACCAGCGACCAGCGGGAGCGGCGTACGGGGATCCCAACGGTAGACTATCATCAATACCAGCGCAGGAGCAGTAGCGATCACAGTCAAAAGCGCGGACCGGGCAAACACGATACCCAGTTCGTTCCCACGCAGTTCCGCTAGAGCGCGAACATGGTTTCGATAGAGCAAATAGCCCGCCGAAGCATCGCCGACCTTGCCAAGTGCGGCGCCCGCCAGTCCGAACTGGCAACCGATGGTAAATATCGCAAAGCCGAAAAAGGTACGAATGAACTCAAGACGACTTTGCCGCGCCGTTTCATCGCGCAGCACGAACAACTCCCAGTTCATACCATAGCTGAGCACTACAGCCTGCGCGATCAGCAAGAGCGATAGCGGCAGCGCTGCATCCAACCATTTTTCACCGTAGAATAGGTAGATGGCTGGTGGCGACAAGATCGCCAGGCCGATCTCCAACGGCCACATAAAAGCGAGGATTAATCCGATTGCACGCAGGAAGGTCGGCCGCAGTTCGCCCGTTTCACGGTAGTCCCGTGCCAATTTCGTAAAGGCAACGCGGGTAGTGGTTCCGTACACATTCTCGAAAATCATGCTGCTCGTCATCGAAGCGCGTGAGTAAATGCCAAGTGCCGCAATGCCCAGAACACGGCCGAGGATTAGGTCCGACAATCGCGTGGCTAGCGTCGCCAAGCCGCTTATCGACATGATTTGCAACCCGAACTGCGCGACCGCACGCCATCCCTGGAACGTAATCCGCAAGGATGCGTGATGCGGTGCTACAAGATTGAAGGCAATTGCGCCAAATATCGCGCCGCCCACCCCGCCATAAGCCGCGCTCATGTAACTTTGACCGACCCACGCCAACCCGACCGTAAGCAAGGTTGATACGATCGTCATTCCCGCCGTGATGAGGCCAAACGCCTTAAAGCGCATTTCGCGCTGCAGCATGGCGGAAGCGCGAAATGCAAACGCATTGATCAGTGGAGTGAAGGCCAGGATCCGTAGCACAGCGCCCGCACGGACATCACCTAGCAACGGCTTACTGACCATACTGAGTGCCAAGAGCAAGACTGACAAGATCACTGCCAGGACGCCATTGACGCTGAAGGTTAGGTCGAGCGTTGCCGGCTGAAGATCGGTGTCACGAATGATATATCCCGCTAGCCCCATGGTCGCGATAATCTGCACCACGCCCAGTCCTGCGACCGCGATGGCATTGATCCCGACTTCGACAGGGGACAATAGCCGAGCGATGATCATCATCCCGCCGAACGAGACGATGAAGGTCATGATTTGACAGGCAAATGCCCATGACAGAGATCGACGGACCGACATCGTTAGCGCAGAAGCCGGCGGACGGGTGTGCCGGCATCGCGCATCTCGTACGTGACGGGGTCTAATCGCATACTTTTAAAAATCGTCATTGAGTTGCGCGTCTCGGTTTCTGTGTCTGCCTGCGCAATTACCCCCCGGTCGGTAGAAGCGACAAGGCGGATTGGCAAGAACGCCTGCTGTGGTACGGCACCTCAACTCGATCGGATCATTCTATGATCGTAAGCAAGCGCGTGCCAGCTACCCGTCATCAAAACGATGACCCCAGGACCACTATCCAAAGGCAGCGAACCGCATCGCACCCTGCAGGCCGATCGCTGAAACATGCTGCAAAGCGAATAGAGATCGACGGATTGGCGAATGTTCACTGGCCAGAAACCGCTCAAGCGTCCGACGTTGGACAGGGTCGAGTTGCTCTTGCATCGCGGTCCGCAGCTGACGAGCATGATCGAACCGCGTAACCGACGGCTTGTAAGTGACGGCCTTGCGAATTTTGGCAAGCGTTGCTGCCATGCCGCTCTTGATACCGACATGGTTTGATGCGTGCTGGCGATAGGCTATGAGCGATTTTCGATCATAGCGGATATCAGCCTTGATCGTCGCGATACTCGCCAACCACCAGTCATGCATGATCACCTTTTCCGGGTCGCTGGGAAAAGGTAACTGTTCGAGAAACGGGCGGTTGAATACGCACGTGCAGCCGGTAACGTAATTGCACATCAACGTCGCTACGAACGATCGATCGCCCGGATGGACATAGGTGCGGATCGGTACCAGCGCTTCGTCGACCAGATCCAAAGCAGAAGCATACAACCCAGGACGTCCGTCGGCGAGTTCCGCCTGTGCCCGGCGGATCTTTTGCGGATCCCAGACGTCATCCTGATCGCACAGCGCATATGTGTCTGCGTTTTCGTTACGAGCCAGGCGCAATAGATCAAAGAAACTGGCACGGGGACCGACGTTGCGCCCTTCGATCACGGTGACGATCGGGCCAAGGCTGCGCAGATACTCGACGGTCCCGTCGGTTGATCCATCGTCGCGCACAAGTATCGACAACTCACCGTCGATATCCTGGGCTAGCAAGGATTGAATCTGCTCTTCCAAGAATTTCATGCCGTTCCAAGTGGACAGCAGTACCAACACCTTGGCCATGATTACACTTCATTTTCATATTGATGGACCGGGGCTGCCAACGCCGACACCGGTCTGTTAGCCCAGACCCCGATCGCGACCATGAAAGCAACGATCGACATACCGACCAGATTGATAAGATACGGATTGGTCGCTGTCATCAACACAACAGATATGACCAGCACAGCGATACTCACCCAGTTAGGACTAGCGCGCATCGATCTTCCGATCCATGCCGTCAAAGCTCCACCGAGAATTAACGCACCAACTATGCCAATTTTTGCAAGTAATGCCACATACGTCAGTTCATAGCTGTAAGGAGCATCAAACGACCTAACGACACCGGCACTGGCACCAAATCCGGCACCAAATATCGGAAACCTCCAAAACAGATTCATAAGTGAAAAGAACTGGACGTAGCGCGCTGACGACGACGTAAAATCGCTACTGAAATCGAAGATGTGCAAATCTTGATGGTTCAATATGTATATTGATGCAAAGCCCGCAAGCGCGGCAACCACAGGAACCGCTAGGACTGGCCGCTTGCGCAGCAACGCGACGCCAATTATTATTGCCCCAACACCTAGAAAGGCACGTGTGCCAGTCGCGAAAATTGCCACGGCGTAGAAGGCTGACCATGGTATATTAGGCTTATCCCAATTATGATAGCTCATCATAATTGGGAACAGTACGAAATTGATAAGCATGATGCGGAATGAACCATCCGGCATCGGCCCAATGTAGACACCGATATCGCTATCGTTCAATCCAGTATAGAAGTTTCGCGCTGTAATACCAATGCCAGTTAGACCGAGAACATTAGTGCACAACCACAGGAATATGACAATTACTGCCATGACCGCAGTGGATATAACTAGAATATTGAGATACGGCTTCGGACCATACTCGGCAAATAGATAGTAGAACGGAAATACAAGTAAAACCGCTACAAATGGTTGAATTTCGGCGACCGACATTCGCAAGTCGATATTGTTGCTCAGGGGGACGACAAATCCCCAGATTAGCAGAAATAGGATTATCGAAATCAGTAGCCAGACCTGCCAGTTGCCCTCCGCTTTACGCACCAGCATCTGAACTATCGATGACACCACAAGCGCGCCGATAAGAACCTTGCGAACGGGAACGCCAGCGAGAAGCAGGCCGAGCGGTCCGAAGAACACCATCTCGACGATCAGCCCCATGGCTAGCAATGACATTAATCGTAACATCGACCGACCTTTTTCACCCGGTATCGGGCGATTGCGACACCCCGTAGCGGCTGTTCAAAGCCGCGCAAATAGAGGTCGTCCGTTCTACCCCGTAGCACAATGCCATCGACGATATCGGAGCAACCCCCTTACCGCTTGCGCAGGAAAGGGCGTGGTGCAGTGATCCCCAAAATGTCGAGGGCCCATGAGCGGAGGCTATAGCCGTCTACCAACTCCGGTGGAAGCGCCGGCAGCGATGCGGCGAGGAACGTCGGATCGATCCGCGGATTTTGCGCATCAATGATCGAAAATTGCTCGGGGCTATAAAAATCGTAGAGAGCAACATCCCTCGAGGTCGTAACCATCTTCTTGCCGGTGCCGACCGCTTCGAGGGCGCGCATCGTCAGCCCGGTCTGCTGCGGATGGGGAAGGTCGATGATGATCCTGCAGGCCGCAATCTGTTCGGCATAACGTGAGAATGGCAGCGGACGCCAAAATACATCCTCTCCCCGCCCGGCCAGCTTGAGTTCAAGAGCCGTCCTCAGGCCGGTAAACAGATAGAAAAACGATGACAGCCCTAGCTCGCGGATTTGCCGGCGGAGAATTTCGACCTGCTGTAGCCGGTCATGGTGCAGCCAGCCGACAAAGCAGAAATCAACAGGCGGTACGGCCGTTGCCGCTTGCGTGGCATCGACAATCTCTGGACGAAAGAAGGTCGGACGAAGGACAAAATTTGGGTAGCGCGCGTTATCGGCGTGATCAAAGGTCAGAACTCGGTCAAACAGTGCTTGACGCTCAACCAGTTCGGGATAGCGCTCCATCGAGTCCCACTGGTACGAGATTATCCGCGCATTCGGCTGTGCCGCCCTTAGGGCTCCGATAAACGCCGCATCAAGCAGTTCACCCTTGATTATAAGGATGTAGTCGAACGGCCCCCGTTGAGATGAGCGCTCAAGCAGCTGGCTCAAATATCGCGACTGCTCACCGGCCGACATCGGCAACACCTTGCGACGCAACGGTGCCAATTTATTACGTAAGGCGGGGGGACGCTCATCTTCTACATGCACTTGAGCGCCTAAGTGTCGAAACTCATTTGCGATCGCGGCTTCGTAATCGTAAAAGCCTATCCCAATCAGCAAGACCTTCTGACCGGCTAGCGGACTTGTCGCATCGCCGCCTCCGCGAGGGGTAGCGAACGCCTTTTTCGGCTCGGGGCAGATGTCAGACACAATATCACGCTCATGGCAACCGCGAACGTCATTGCCGCGCCGGACGCCGGATACCGCCTTACCCTGCAATAAGCAAGCAGTGCTCGATTAGAGATATTCACGTGTCAACAAATCAAATTTTGTAGATATCGATCGCCACGCTAAGGTTTTAACCTTACACACGTTGATATTTTTTTCTGTTACCCCCTTCAGTATAAAACCATACGTAATTTAGTTTCGACTTAAAGCAAACGACGAATATTATCTCGTTATTATCTACCTATAACAGATACCTTTAGACCTAATGATATACGTATATTATAGCTTAATATATTTTTAATATCACACTTCCATAATTTTGGCTTGTAAACTTTGATGGTCGGTTACCAGATAATACTTATGTGTTAGACTAACCAATTAGGTTTGCATTTCGAGACTTGAATTGGCTTTTTCCCCAGATTCGGTTTGACGGACTGAACGTGCAAGGAGAAACTCTTCGAAGGGCGCTATACGCGCGCTTGCTGGTAGATTTGCCTTGTTCCGCTTCAAAAGGGAGACGGGATATGGAGGATATGCCGTTGCTTGCGCGGATGGCCAAACGCGATGCCCGCAGCGGAGCCCAAACGAAGCGTGTGTCACAAACGGTGAAATCACCTAAGAATTCCCCTAGGGGGGGTGCCTGATGGTTGGACAAGGACGCTTAGCCGATGACGCACGATGATCGGAAGGATCGCCTGTATCCAGCTGACAGCCAGAACGATATCGGCGAGGGAATGACCCGTCGAGCAACACTGAGTACGCTGGCAGGAGTCGCCATAGTCCCCGCTGCTGCAGGCACGTTATATGCCAGCTCACGGCGAGATTCGCCCAGCGTCGGAGGTACAATCGATCCGGAAGGACGTTTTCTTCGGTCAAGCAAAGGGGCCGTCCCACGAACCATGGTCCAGGAACTCGCCGATCTTGGCGCGTCCCCCGAACAGTTTGGCGCAATCGGCGATGGCGTGACCGACGATACGGCAGCGCTGCAGGCCGCGCTAGATACAGGCAACAGCATTCGTTTAACCCAAGGCCGTGATTATCTGATCCGGAAACGGCTTCTACTCTCGGCGGATGGCGTATCGATCAGCGGTGGAGGCAAGATCCGCGTCGCTTCGGACTTCCAAATCAACGCCGATGCCAATGCCGAGTATTCGCATATGCGCTTACTGTTCGTGACAGGCCGTGACGTGTCGATTGAGGGAGTGACATTCGATGCGAGCGGCGCGCCAGTAGGTAGCGCAGTGGAAAATGGGTTCATTTGGACCACTGCCCCCTACACCATGATCCGGGACTGTCTTTTCATCGGCAACCGCAAGGGTACCTGCATATGGGCCCTAGGCGATGCTCCCTATTTAAGCGTCCTGGGTTGCCGCTTTCGCGACTGTAGCGGCGCCGTATTCGCTAGAGGGCGAAATTCGCTTATCAGTAACAACATCATCATCAACGCCACGGACGCCGCGATTGCGATCAACGGACGAACGTGTGTCGGCGCTGTGGTCGCCAACAACACAATCAGCAACGAAACCGGCGCGATCGTCCCCGCAATGATCGCTGTCGAGGAATGCGCCAGCGACTGGTCGATCACCGGCAATGTCATGACCGGCGCGAACGGGGGAGCGGTGGCCTGTATAAACATCCTCGACCACGCCGTCGCACGGGGCGGGGTCATTGCTAACAATGTTATTGACGGACGAATGGCTGACGGGAAGATCTCTAAAACGCGCAATCCAGGAGCGATGATCAGCCTGTCCCCTTTGTACCACCACTGGATCGTTCGCGGGAACACGATATCCAATCCGCCAGTCGGCAATCCGAACAGCAGGCTTGCATCGCTTCCAGCCACCGGCGGGATCTTTGAAGGCAACATCCTGGACGGATCAGATGCTAGCGGCCTTTCGGCGATGGTTGAAATTACACCGGGTACTCTGGGACTGACAATCCGCGCAAACCAGTCCATGTGCTTCATTGGTGGTCGTCATTATCTCTTTTCAGCAGGATCGTATGGCAACGTCCCTTGTCGGTTCATTGGGGGCGTCTTTCTTGCGGGCGAGGAGGGAATTAACGCTGAGATGCAGGTCAAGGCCATCCGTGACTTAACGTTGTATATTCACGACATTGACGATTGTAGCGCTCGTAGTCCTTTGAACGCTGCAACGATACTCGGTGACAGAGCAGGATATCTCAATGCCGGGGCGTGGAAATTCCCGCACCGGATCGGGCTCAATACAGTGATGTACTGTGACACGCTTCCGCGGGACGGAGGGCGACTGCCATTCGCGCCTGGCGACCGACTGCATTTTATGGTGCCCGCTCCTAATGGACCCACATCAATCGTCCGCGTCGGCAACGGTTGGGTCCGCGCTGGGTAGAGGCAGGGCCCTGATTAAGCGGTTTGCAAGTCACGACCGAAAACTATAGTCGGCCACACATGTCTGACTCCCCAGTACAACTCATCCGCCCCCGTCGCTTCGGCGACAGCCGAGGCTGGTTCACCGAGGTTCATTCGGTACCCGCCTTCGAAAAGTTGGGCATCGATTGCACCTTTGTGCAGGACAATCACTCCTATTCGGCGCCTGCGTTCACCCTGCGCGGACTGCATTTTCAAACGCCGCCTAGGGGACAGGACAAGCTGGTACGTTGTATCCGAGGCCGGATCTTTGATGTAGCGGTCGACGTGCGCAAGGGCTCACCAACCTATGGGCAGTGGGTTGGCGCGGAACTCAGCGCCGAAAACGGCCACCAATTGTTCATTCCCATCGGCTTTGCGCACGGTTTTGTGACGCTCGAACCCGACTGCGAAGTTACCTACAAGTGCTCGGACACGTATGCGCCAGAGAATGACGGCGGTATCCGGTGGGACAGCGTAGGCATCGACTGGCCAATGCCCAAGGGCACGCTTCCTGAACTGAGTGACAAGGACAAGGTGCAGCCGCTGCTCGCCGAGTTCGATAGTTCCTTCGCCTATGACGGCCGCCCCCTCGGCCCCCTTTCGTAACCTGAAGGACAGACCCATGCGCATTTTCGTTACCGGCGGGGCCGGCTTCATTGGCTCGGCCCTCGTCCGTCACCTGATCGAAAACACCGACCATGAGGTGTTGAACTTCGACAAGCTGACCTATGCCGGCACCCTTTCGACGGTGGAGCGTGTCGCGAACTCGAACCGCTACCGGTTCGTCCAGGGCGACATCTGCGACGCAGAGGCGGTCAAAGCCGCGATCGCCGATTTCAAGCCCGAGATCGTCACGCATCTCGCAGCCGAGAGCCATGTCGACCGCTCGATCGATGGCCCCGGCGCGTTCGTCCAGACCAATGTCGTCGGCACCTTCACCATGCTGAGCGAGGCACGCGCCTATTGGCTCGGTCTCGACGACGACGCGAAGGCTGCGTTCCGCTTTCATCACATCTCGACCGACGAGGTCTACGGCTCGCTCGGCGATACCGGGCTGTTCACCGAAGAGACGCCCTATGACCCGCGCTCGCCCTATTCGGCATCGAAGGCAGGGTCGGACCATCTCGTCAGCGCCTGGGGCCACACGTTCGGGCTGCCGGTGCTGATCACCAACTGCTCGAACAATTACGGGCCATATCACTTCCCCGAAAAGCTCATCCCGCTGATGATCGTCAAGGCGCTCGCCGGCGCCGACCTGCCGGTTTACGGCAAGGGCGACCAGGTCCGCGACTGGCTGTTCGTCGAGGATCACGTCCGCGCGTTGCACGCGGTGTTCGAGCAAGGCGAGCCCGGCCGGACCTACAATGTCGGCGGGAACAACGAGAAGCAGAACCTCGAGGTCGTGAAGACCGTCTGCGCTATCCTCGATCGCCTCCGTCCGCGCGCCGACGGTCAGTCCTACGCAACACAGATCACCTACGTCGCCGACCGCCCCGGCCACGACAAGCGCTATGCGATCGATGCGAGCCGCATCAAGAACGAGCTCGGCTGGGAGCCTGCCGAGACGTTCGAGACGGGTATCGAGAAGACCGTTGCCTGGTATCTCGACAATCAGAGCTGGTGGGAAGCGATCGTCGCCGAGCACAAGGCCGACCAGCGCCGTGGGCTTTCTGTATGAGCGACGTGAAACAGATCCTCGTCACCGGTGGGAACGGCCAGCTCGGCACAGAGCTGAAGCGTTACGCCTGGCCGGAAGGCTGGGCGGTCACCGCGATCGACATCGACGAGCTTGACCTGCGCGACGCCGCAGCGATTACTGCGATGGTCGCCGAGGGTCATGACGGGCAGCCTTGGGCAGCCGTCATCTCGGCTGGTGCCTACACTGCCGTCGACAAGGCCGAGAGCGACGTCGTTACCGCTTGGGCCGTCAACGCGATGGCACCCGCGGCGTTTGCGGAAAGCTGTGCCAAGGCCAACATCCCGATCGTCCAGGTCTCGACCGACTATGTCTTCGACGGCGCGCGCGATGGCGCGTGGGAGGTGACCGATCCGGTCGCCCCGCTCGGCGTCTACGGCGCGTCTAAGCTCGGGGGCGAACTCGCGGTTCGCACGTCGGGTGCACGGTACGCGATTGTCCGCACCGCCTGGGTGGTCAGCGCACACGGCAACAACTTCATCAAGACGATGCTCCGCGTCGGTGCGACCAATCCGACATTGCGCGTTGTCGACGACCAGCATGGCAGCCCGACGTCGGCAACCGACCTGGCAGCCGCGCTCGCAAAAATCACGATGCGTCTCGTCGAAGATATTACCGCACCGACCGGCACCTATCATTTCAGCAACGCCGGCGCCGTCACCTGGGCAGGATTCGCCCGCGAGATCTTCGCGCAGAGCGCCGCACGCGGCGGTGCCAGCGCCGAGGTGCAGGGTATCACGACCGCCGAATACCCGACACCAGCAACGCGGCCGGCCAACTCGCTGCTCAGCCATGACGCGATTACCCGCGACTACGGCATCCATCCACCGGCGTGGCAGACCGCGCTCGGCAACATCCTCGACGAACTGCTCGGGGCATCCAACAAGGAGACACGCGCGTGAAGGGCATCATTCTCGCAGGCGGTTCGGGCACGCGCCTCCATCCGGCAACGCTCGCGGTCAACAAGCAGCTGCTGCCGGTCTACGACAAGCCGATGATCTATTACCCGCTGTCGGTGCTGATGCTCGCCGGCATCCGCGATATCCTGATCATCTCGAGCCCCGAATATATCGGCAATTACAAGAACCTGTTCGGTGACGGTTCGGCGCTTGGTCTGACCATCGCCTATGCCGAACAGCCCAAGCCCGAAGGTCTCGCTCAGGCGTTCACGATTGGCGCGGACTTTATCGGCGACGACAATGTCGCGCTGGTGCTTGGCGACAACATCTTTTTTGGCGCCCACCTCACCGACCTGCTGGCGAGCGCCGTTGCCCGCAAGAGCGGCGCAACAGTGTTCTCCTACCGCGTCGAGGATCCCGAGCGCTACGGCGTCGTCGAGTTCGGCGAAGGCGGCAAGGCGATCAGCCTCGAGGAAAAGCCCGAGAAGCCCAAGTCGAACCATGCGGTCACCGGCCTGTATTTCTACGACAACCGCGTCGTTCAGCTCGCCCGCGACCTGAAGCCTTCGGCACGTGGTGAACTCGAGATCACAGATCTCAACCGCCTCTACATGGACGCCGGTGACCTGTTCGTCGAACAGATGGGCCGTGGTTACGCCTGGCTCGACACTGGTACTCACGACAGCCTGCTCGAGGCGTCGGAATTCGTTCGCACGATCCAGCATCGCCAGGGTATCCAGGTCGCATGCCTGGAAGAGATCGCGTTTCATCAGGGCTTCATTTCCCCCGACCAGGCGCGTGAAGCTGGTGAGCGCTTTAAGAAGACCAACTACGGTCGTGCTATTCTGAACGCAGTGAACATGCCTAATCTATAGGTTTTCACACCTGGTACCGTTAGACTCTTCTTTCAAATTTGAGCCAACACTTCGTTCATTTGGTTGAACAAAGACGTTTTTGATGGCTCTAAATACTTTATGCATAGGGTGACGAGCGTGCAAACTCGCTCGTCACCTTTATGTTAAATTATGCCACTGGCGTCATGTCCGACGCTCTGCTGTGCAGAAACCGGCCTGCGCCAAGACGCGTCGCGGCAAGAGATACCGCTCTAAACCCCAGCTGGCAGGACTATCCTACAGCTGAATATTTTGATCAGCCTAAACATATGTCTGACCGGCCCTTCTACTTTGTTCAGGACAGCCTTGTCGTCATCAACATGGCAGGCCTGACGGATGCCGGGACGTTGAAGACAGCGCGAGGCGTGAGGTCTCGCCTGCAGACATGCAGGTCGTCATCAAGCGGCAGCAGCCGTGTGGCGCCCGAACGCCATAATCACAGCCCTATACTGGATCACGAGTGTCGTAGAACGGGCCTGATGGGACCGGTTTCGAAGATTAGCCATCGATGAGCGCTTGCGCCACTTTGCAGCCGCTTACTGGTCAACGCTGTAACGTGTCGCCGGGGCCTTATAAATCTTCAGTGTAACGATCCCACATCAATTTGGGGAGGCTACCGGGACCAGCCAACTACGCAGCGCAACGCCTACAAAGGTGGGCTAGCGCTACAAGAGTTCTGCTCTAGCATGAGCCAAGCCTCAATTTTTAGGTCCGTGAGATGAAAATTCCGGGCTCGTCGGCGGGATGCGTGAAGATGTAATTGGATTTGATAGATTTGTATTAGGATCTTCAAGAGCCGGGCCACCGCCAGGTCGGGCCGCAGCGATATCGGCATATCGACCACAGTATCGTTTACCAAGCAACCCGTTCAACACTAGCCCGCCGCAATAATCTTTGGGCCGCATGATCACGTTGTGAAGGATCATCTGGCGCCCGTCACGCAGTTCCACTGTCAGGTATCCGTCGGCGTTCACCATGACGAAGGCCGTAGACAACGTCTGACGTCCTAGCGCCTCTGCGGGGGAGTCAACCGGCATGGGGGCGGCAGCATTTTCTGCTGCCGACACCGCGGCTGGAATAGGGCCTTGAGCAGCGAGTGCTTGGTCACCGGCTTCTTGTTCGGCTGAGCTCAAAGTGGCTACTCCCTCGCCTTCCCCTTTTGCGTCGATTGAAAATCGGACGGCCATTCCTGAAATTTGGCTCGTTTTACGCATGGCAGCGTCCTGTGGTGAAGGCGCGCATGCTGCGAGCGCCGAGGAGTATAGAAGTAAGATGCGGAGCATCGCGTTCCCCGTCGGCTGACCTGACTCGGCAATACGCGACCCACGGCCCCGAGTCACCCGTCGAGCGATATCGCGCCGAGCGGGATGCACAGGGGGCCGAGCCAGCATTTTAACCCAGCGAGCACAGAACCGGATCCGGTCATTTCCAGCTTACATTATAGATTGGGCTTTGACCGACTACCGCCGACAATTTCCAGACGCTGCAGTCGCTTCCAGTCATATCGAACGCACTAGCCCTTGCTGATATCAGCGCGCTGTGAAACTATGAAGATAATATGAACGAATCAAGACGCTGCGCATGCGGTGATCTTGATCGACCGAGATCGTCTTATGCGTTTTTGATCAACAAGAACGACATAATCGTGCCAGACAGGGGAAGCATAGATGAGCGTTTTAGGCCTCGGCAATATCAAGCCCGCAGATGATAATGTCATCGGTTCCCAGGATCCACGGTCGCATGCCGACAGCCTGCCTGGCAACGAGGTGGTTATCGCCTCCTACGATCCGATAGCAAACATCACCCCCTTGATCGATAACGATATGGGTGTCGGCACTTGGGATCCATTGGCCGAGATCGATCATCTGACGATCATGGAGGGCTGCAATTGCGCCGCGTGCCAAGGCTTGCGCGAAGCACAGGACGGCGTCGACAGCGCCACCCCGAAGGGCATCGACCCAACCGGCGCTAATCCGGAAGGTAACAACATCGGCCAGTTGCTGCCTTTGGGTACCAATCCGGACGGAAGCCATTTCTTCACAGGCAACCGTAACGTCGATGCCACCCTCATCGGTTCAAAATGGGGTACCCTGAATCTTACCTACAGCTTCCCGACATCGGGATCGAACTATAACGGGAGTGGTTACGACACCAACGGCGTCAGCCTTTATCATGTCGATCTGGGCACGCAGCAGCAGGCGGCAGCCCGCGCATCCTTCGCCCAGCTCTCAGCTGCAACGGGACTAACGTTCAACGAGATCACGGATACGGACACGGTTCACGCCAATATTCGTATCTCACAGAGCGCCGACAACGACGTAGGGTCGGCTTACGGCAACTTCCCGTCTGACACGCGTGGCCTCTCGGGCGACATCTGGTTCGGCCGCACCAACCAGCCCTATTACGACCTCGCCTTCAAGGGGACGTGGGGCTACGCCACGATGATGCACGAGATCGGCCACACCATGGGGCTGAAGCACGGGCACCAGGACTACACGAACAGCGACCTGTCCTTCTACTTCGGCGGCACGCCGCGCTACGGCACTCAGTCGCTGACTCCGGACCGCGACGGACAAGCTTGGTCGCTGATGACCTATACGCCCGCGCCGTTCACCAACAGCAACTTCGCCGGCGAAAAGGTCAACCAGCCACAGACTTACATGCAGTATGATCTGGCCGCGCTTCAGTATTTGTACGGCGCCAACTACACGACCAACGCTGGTGACAGCGTCTACACCTTCAGCCAGACGACCGGCGAGATGTTCATTAACGGCGTCGGCCAGGGCGCACCGTCGGGTAACAAGATCTTCCTCACCGTCTGGGATGGCGGCGGCAACGACACGATCGACGCCAGCAACTATTCCAACGGGATCACGGTCGATCTGCGTCCCGGCGAATTCTCGACGTTCGACCAGTCGCAGTTGGCCAACAGCTTGGCCTATCAGGGCCTGACCTCGCTGGCGCCCGGCAACATCGCCATGTCGCTGCTCTACAACAACGACACGCGTTCGCTCATCGAGAACGTCAAGGGAGGCGCTGGCAACGACGTCCTCGTCGGCAACGTCGCCAACAACATCCTCGACGGCGGTGCCGGCAGCGACGCGGTGATCTTCACAAACGCCACCGGCGTGACCGTCACCCTGAACGACACCGGCGCGGACGTCATCGTCAGCCATGACGGTGAGACCGACACGCTGCGCAACATCGAGAATATCGGTGGTACGATCGGTAACGACACGCTGACCGGCAACAGCCAGGATAACATCCTCAGCGGTGGCGCAGGCGGCGCCGACACGCTGTCGGGTGGTGCCGGCAACGATCGCCTGATCGGCGGCAGCTTCACGACCACGACAACCGTCACCGCACCGTCGCAGGCCGACATCACCAAGGCCCAGACGACCAATAACGGCAGCATCGCCACGGCGGTGGCGACCGCCGGCGCCTATGACGTCGACGCGAATGCCGACATCACGAACGCGGCGAGTATCCCGCACGCAACCATCAACGCAACGGCAGCCGGCGGCGCGCTGGAATATTACCAGATCGACGTGACGGTACCTGGGTCGCAGGCGATCTTCGACATCGACGGGCCCGGCACGCTGGACGACAGCTTCATCGAGCTGGTCAACAGTTCGGGTACCGTGCTGGCCAGTAACGACACGGGCTCGGGCGACGCATCCTATCCCGGACACGACGACGCCTATCTGACCTATACCTTCGCGACGGCAGGAACCTATTTCATCCGTGTCGGGCTGTGGAATGGTGCTGCCACCGCCCAGCCGCTGATCGCCGGGCAGACCTATCAGCTGAACGTCTCGCTCCAGAACGCGGCGGTCGTGACGACCACGGTCACCGCCAACAACACCAGCAGCCTCGTGGCAGACGGCGGCGAGGGTAATGACTTCCTGCAGGGAACGATCGCCAGCGATATCCTAAACGGCGGCAACGGCAATGACACCGCATCGTTCGTCAACGCGTTCAACGCCGGTTCCACGACCGGCGTCACGGTAGACCTTAACGTGCAGGGTACGGCCCAGAACACGGTCGCAGCAGGCAATGACACGCTGACCGGCATCGAGAACCTGATTGGCTCCGCGCTCAACGACACGCTGATCGGCAACGCCGACGCGAATGTCATCGAAGGCGGCCTCGGCAACGACACGCTGGTCGGCGGGGCCGGCAACGATACCGCGTCCTATGCAGGTGCCACGGCAGGCGTAACGGTAAGCCTCGCACTGCAAGGGGCCGCGCAGAATACCGGGATCACCGGCACGGATACGCTCAGCGGCTTTCAGAACCTGCAAGGGTCGGCCTTCAACGACACGCTCACAGGCGATGCCACCGAGAACGTGTTGTCGGGCGGCGACGGTGACGACACGCTCAACCCCGGTGCGAACGCTGGCGGCACGGTTGACCTGCTGGACGGTGGTGCCGGATCGGATACCGCGTCGTTCGCAGGCTATACCGCCGGCGTCACGGCCACGTTGAACGGCGCGACGGACAGCATGGCCACCGTTGGCGGCGTGCAGATCGCCGCCTTGCGCAACATCGAGAATCTGACCGGCGGCGACGGCAACGACGTCCTGACTGGCGATGCCAACGCCAACGTCATCGACGGCGGGCTTGGCGACGACGTGCTTAACGGCGGTGCGGGTATCGACACCGTATCCTTCCGCGGCACAACGGGCGTGACGGTCGACCTGAGCATCCAGACGGCGCAGGCCACGGGCCTCGGCAACGACACCATCATCGGCTTCGAGAACGTCCGCACCGGCTCCGGTGCCGATGCGATCACGGGCGATGCCACCGAAAACATCTTCTTCGATGGCGGCGGTGCCGACGTCTATAACGGCGCAGCCGGGTCGGATACCATCGACTATTCCGCCTCGACGTCGACGGTCTCGGTCAATTTGAACACCGTCGTCGCCCAGACCGTCGGAGCCTTCGGGGGCCGCGACACGATCACCAATATGGAGAACGTGATCGGTGCGGCCGGGTTCGCCAACGCACTCACGGGCAGCGACACGGCAGCAAACCGTCTGGTCGGCGGCTCCGTGAACGACTTCCTGGTCGGCGGCGGTGGTGCCGATACCCTTGTCGGCAATGCCGGCAACGACGTGATCTTCGGGGACTATGTCAACACGTTCAACACCGGGGCAACGACCGCCGATGGCAACGACGTGCTCGAGGGCGGCGCCGGTAACGACAGCCTCATCGGCGGCATGGGCAACGACATCCTGCGCGGTGGCGATGGCGACGATACCCTGGTGGGAGGCATCGCCAGCGGCAGTGCGGCCGGGTTGACCACTGTCTTCACCAACGACGGCGGCGACGACACGTTCGACGGCGGCGACGGCAGCGATACCGCCTACGCCTATTACACCGATCACGCCGGTGCGATCAGCTTCGATCTCGCCAACCTGGCTGGCAACAGCGCGATCACGGTCAACGGCGTCCAAAGTGGCTCCTTCACCAGCATCGAGCGCGTGATCTTCCGCGGTGGTCTCGGCGACGACGTCGTGCGCGGCAGCGGTAGCGCGGACACGCTGGTCGGCAATCAGGGCAATGACCGGCTCGACGGCTGGTTCGGCAACGATACCTTGTCCGGCGGGCTCGGTGACGATGTCCTGAACGGCGGCGAGGGGCTGGATACCGCCACCTACGTCAACGCGACCGCAGGCGTGAACGTGGATCTCCGGATCCAGGGTGTGGCGCAGGACACTGGTGGCGAGGGCGTCGACACCCTGGTCGGCATCGAATACCTGACCGGCTCGAGCTACGGCGACACGTTGCGCGGCAATGACGACTTCAACCTGATCACCGACACCGGGGTGGCCGCGACGACTGCGCTTGGCCAGACAGACTCGCTGTTCGGCTATGGCGGCAACGACAGCATCTTCGTGACGCGTGCAGCCGCGGCCGTGGCGACCAACATCACCATGGACGGTGGTGACGGCGACGACTTCATCGAACTGCGCGGTGGTACGGTCACCGCGGCACCGGCAGCGATTGCGACCGGTCTCTCGACCGCCACCTACCTTGCCCCGGGTACGACCTCCAACGATCGCAACCTCGATGTCGTCAACGTCGTCGGCGGCGCAGGTAGCGACCGCATCATCCTGACCGGCGTCGCCAGCGCGACGATCGACGCGGGAACCGGTGCCGACATCGTCAGCATCAGCATGCGCGGTGCATCCACCGTCAACAACTATCAGATCACGCTGGGCGCCGGTGCGGACACCATCCAGCTGGGCGTCGGTGCCACCGCCGGCTCCTCGACCGACGTGGCCACGACGGCGCGAACCAACCGCGTGACCGACTTCGAGCGGGGCAATACTGGCGACCGGTTCGAACTGACCAGCTTCCTGAACCTGGGGCTGACCGGTTACACCGCCAACAGCAACGCCTTTGCCAGCGGCCATCTGCGTCTGGTCCAGTCGGGAACCGACCTGCTCCTCCAGAGCGATCGCGACGGCGCGGGGGCCACCAACAGCTTCACGACCATATTCGCGATCAGCAACGGCTATACGGGCGGGTTCACGGCCTTCAACTTCGACGGGTTCATCGGCAACCTGGTGCTGACGGGCTTCGCCACCGATGAGACCCTCACGGGTGCCAGTGGCAACGATGTGCTCAGCGGGATGGGCGGCAACGACGTGCTGATCGGCCTGGCCGGCAACGACACGCTGGACGGCGGTGACGGCGACGACGTGCTGATCGGCGGGACCGGCGACGACATCCTGATCGGCGGTGCCGGCAACGACACGGCGAGCTATATCGGCACAGCCGTCGGCGTGACGGTCAATCTCGGCACCACCGGCGCGCAGGCGACCGGTGCGGGCTCCGATACCATCAGTGGGGTCGAGAACCTGATCGGGTCGGCATTCGACGACACTCTGACCGGGGACGCTGGGGCCAACCGTCTCGACGGCGGCGCTGGCAACGACACGTTGAACGGTGGCGACGGCGATGACCTGCTGCGCGGCGGTCTTGGCAACAACACCCTCATCGGCGGTGCCGGGAACGATACGGCCACCTATGCCGACGCACTGGCCGGCGTGACGGCGAACCTCGCCCTCGGCGGCACACAGGTTGCCGGGGGAAGCTTCGACATCCTCAGCGGGATCGAAGGTCTCGTCGGCTCGGCGTTCGACGACGTCCTGACCGGCGATACGGGGGCCAACACCATCGATGCAGGCGCAGGCAACGACTATGTCTCTGGCGGCGCCGGCAACGACGTCCTGATCGGCGGCACCGGCATCGATACGCTGTTCTACGGCGACCTGACCGATACGGTACAGATCAACCTGGCGTCGGGTCAGGTGAATGCTGGCACGCAGGGCGGCACCGACCAGGTGTCGGGCTTCGAGATCGCGATCATGGGGTCGGGCAACGATCTGTTCATCGGCGATGCGACCGACAACATCGTCCAGGGCGGTGCTGGCGACGACCAGCTGTTCGGGGCGGCGGGCAATGACAGCCTGTATGGCGGTATCGGCACCGACCAGCTGTTCGGCGGCGAGGGCAACGACCTGCTCGATGGCGGGCTCGGCACTGACTTCCTTAACGGCGGGATGGGCAACGATCGCTACGTGATCGACAATGCAGGCGATCAGATCAGTGAATTCGGCGGTGGTGGCATTGACACGGTTCTCTCGAGCGTCAGCTACATATTGGGGAGTGATCTTGAGGACCTGGTGCTGACCGGCTCTGCGGCGATCAATGCGACCGGCAATGACGGTGCGAACTATATACTCGGCAATGCCGGCAATAACGTCATTGCAGGTGGTGCGGGCGACGATACTCTCGTCACGGTCACCGGTGTTGCCGGCATCAAGCCGGATGCGGGCTTCGACCGGATTGATGGCGGCAGTGG
>NZ_QAYE01000013.1 GCF_003053745.1 Sphingomonas faeni
GCGATGGGACGAACTCATGCCCTGGAACTGGTCCGCGCAAACCGCAGAGCGAGTGGCGCAAGCCGCGTAATCTGCGGCCTGCCGGCCACGCTTACTTACTCAAGGCCCGGCTGGGCCTTCAGATTGTCTAACCGCAACAATCAGACACTTAGCTCTGTCTAGCTAGGCCTCGGTTCGAGTTTAATCGACTCTTGGCCGATGGAATTTCTGAGATAGAGTGGAAAGCGAACGAACGCATGAGACCAAAAGTTAAGTTGATCTGTTCGAGAAACGCCACTAATTCGACTAAAATGCAAACAGAAAAGCGATCCAACGTTGTCCGTGGTGTAATTTTGGCTTTGGGGATTGTGGGGCCTTTTATATTCGCTTTGGAGCCTGCAACTAATCATCCCCTGCCCGGCTGGCTGATTGTCCCAGCTTGCCTGGGCATTGTCGTAGATTGCGCACTCATCTACTCTGTTTTTCTTGATGTCCGTGGGTCTGGGGCATTTAAACCAAATACTCCTCTTATCTCAAAACATTTCATTCCAATAGTTATTATAATGCTTCTTTTTCAGGCATCATTGATACTTTCGTCATTTCAGGATTTGCAAAATGCCCTGCTCAATTATTCACTTATTTTGCTACCAATCGGTACTGGTATTTTGTTTGGTCAACGCGCGTTAGATGGCGGCGTTCGACCAGCTTTGGCTTGGTTGATGACGCTCGCGGCGTATATCATTCCTATTTCATTTCTGATCTTTAATCCCCCGCAAACCACGATTTCGAAGCTTGCTGTCTTGTCACCGTTGCTCTTTGGTTTACCGGCTATTGCTAGATGGTTGGCAAGGCGCTCGTCTCTTATAAGCGCGGTTCGTTGACCCCGTGCTACGGCTCGAACCGGCAAGCGGAATGACCGGAATGGGGAGGTTAGCTGCCAGTCGGGCCAACGATGACGA
Organism: Sphingomonas faeni; assembly: GCF_003053745.1. GTDB lineage: Bacteria > Pseudomonadota > Alphaproteobacteria > Sphingomonadales > Sphingomonadaceae > Sphingomonas > Sphingomonas faeni. Next base: position 939 of record NZ_QAYE01000013.1, read on the forward strand.
CAACGGCGTCTTCATCATCGTTAGCGACGCGAAGGCGTTTGCTGCATCGAGTTCCAATCCTGATCCTTTCACTCGGAACGCCCGAATCAATTAATTTCAGTCGAACTGAATGCTGGCGCGATCGCGCTAACATTAATGAAGACGTAGTTGCACAAAGGAAAACCGTTACAGCCATTGGACTTAGTCGATTATAAGACTGAGCGGCGAAACCCATCACGCTATCTCGATCATCGGCGTTTGTCGCATCATCGAAGCGTACGTAGAAAGGACCGAAATTGTACGCGTCGGCGAACACGGGGATCGGCAATGCCGAAATTAGCGCAAACGCAAGCTTACCTAATGTTTTACATGCCATGAGCTGAATTAGATTACTGTCCTACCCCGCGCAATGTCCGCATTTGGGCGTTAGTCGAATGGCACAGATGGAAGGTTAGCGACTTGCGTCCGTCCTTGATTCAAGAACGCGCGTACTTTGGAGAAGGCATCTGGCGCGTCCTTCCAAAAGCCGAACGGCTTGCTCGGAAACCTTTCTCTCATATCGGCTAGAACCGGTGCGGCGTCCGGCTCGACCAAGCGCGCGAGCAATCGTTCCATGGGAACCCCTCCTCTTCCGGCGCCACAAAGCACACTTTCAGCATCCCGACCGATCCAGCACTCATCCGCCTCGGACAGGTCAACCGAAAGTGCTTGTTCGAACCACGCTCCAATAAACGCTTCGATCGCAAGCTGCTCATCTGCTGCCCATGAGCGCCAAGTCGCAAGAGAAAGCTTGCCTAGCACAATCTCAGCATCGTTGGCGTTCGCAGGTTCGAAGACTGACACTTCCAAAATTCGAGGTAGAAGATACCGAAAATCATGCTTGCCGCCGACTGTCAGGAAGGCCCCCGACACATAACGCCAAAGATCCTGCCCGGTGATCTGCCGTAGCGGCACTGTGAGCAACACGTCCGTCCCGCGGGTATCGATGCAGCAAGGACAGCCTTCAATCGACAAGGGTGGCCGCATCTCGAACGTGCGATAAATCGCCTCCACCGCTTCGGTAAGGCTGTCTGCTAGTTTCTCAGGGCGCTCGTCGTGCATGGGAACATTACTGGCGAGCAACTGCTTTCATTGCAACGCCGCCTAAATCCGCGATGTCAGCAATTGAGCGAAAGCGGAACGTTCGAGATGGGAAGGAAAGCGGACGGGCGGCTTTCGAGAGGACGAGTACTAATAGCAGTCACTCGTCCTTCACGATAAGTTCGGCAGCAGACCTGAAAAGCAGGCGAGGACAGCAACCAAGTGCACTGTTGTCAACGGAAGGAAGTACGAATTCCCCCGCACCGCTACGGCCCGCGCAGCCACTGCCCCGTATAAGGGAAACTGGAGCACCCCCACAGCCATTCCAATAAGGCCGATCGATCCCTCAAGCCTTGTGAGCAGCATTGAAAAAGGGAACAGCACGCTTGCCGCGATGTAGGTGCCGTGCCCGGCGCCACCTGAGACAATCGCTGCAAAAATCGCAGGAATTGCGATGATTGCGCCTATTCCCGCTCCTAACCACGCCCTGGCCTTGATCCGCTGCTTCGTTGAGGTGGAATGATGCATCGGCGCTACATACCTTGCCGCGCCGATGTCTGTAAACGAACGACGCTCGAATGGCCGGGTTGGAGAGGATAGCGGAATTACTGCTTTTGGGATGTAACAGTGGTTAGCTGCCGCCCACAAAGCCAACCGTCCAACGTCGGATAGCCGGTCGATCTTCCGGCATCGGGCGCTGCGGCCATTTTCCAGGGTGCCAGATAAAGCCTGGTTTCTTCGTATGTCTCACTCGGTATTCCCAAGTTCCCACGTCGCGGGGTCCGTCTGACTCATCAGCAGCAACATGAGCAAAAATCACTGATGGAAAGTTCGTGCTGACGTGTTGGAGTGATCCATAGCGACGTGCTTTATCGACAGCTCTTTCATCATCGGGGCACTCGGCCTGAATATCGAATGTCTCCCACTCGCTGTAAGCGGTGATGAGGTATCGGTGGAAAGGCGCTATCATGCTCCTTCTTCCCATAATCGATGCCGATCAATCAACGTCCAGTTTCGGGCAGCTCCACCAGATGCTTGAACGGCGACAATTGGGCGTAACTGCCGCTGCTCACTTGCGGAAAACAGCCGCATAGTGTACAGACATATTCGTAAATACAGAAGCGGCCGTGATTTTGAGTGGGACGATGAGAAGGCCGCATCGAATCTCGCCAAGCACGGGGTCTCTTCCGAGCTGGCGCGCGAGGTTTGGAGCGATCCGCTCTACGTAGTCCTTCCTGATCGCATGGAAGGCGGCGAGCAGCGCTGGCACGCTATCGGCATGATCGGTGCTGTTGTCGTCCTGGTGGTCGTTCACAGCCATCCGCAACCGGATAACCAAGACCGGGTCCGGATCATCAGCGCCCGAAAAGCAACGGCACACGAAAGGAAACGCTATGACCAAGAAAGCGCTTAGTCCCGAGTTGCAGGATCAGCTCGATCGGCTCGCAGCTCTGCCGGACGATCAGATCGACACCATCGATATCCCCGAAGCATCGGCCGAAGCGTGGCAGCATGCCCGCCGGCCAGGTCTGTATCGCCCTATCAAAAAGCCCGTCACGCTCCGGCTCGATGCCGATATCGTGAGCTGGTTCAAGGAGCACGCCCATGATCGTGGCTACCAGACCGAAATCAACCGCGTGCTGCGCCGCTACGTTGCAGAGAGCGAAGCGCGGGCCTGACGCTATCCATACCGCTGCTTAGCCGCTCCCACTGCCGACTGATATTGGGCAAAGTTGCCAACGGCAGGGAATCGAACCCGCACCCGTCGCCGAGATCGCTGTAGCGATACGTCTACCAATTCCGTCATGCTGGCACGCACCAAGTTCGGGAAAAATCCCGTCATTAAGCAATGTCCGGTTTCGGGTGGCGCGGTTCGCTGGGGGAATGGCTATGTTTGGGTGCCCCTGCCGTCGCAAAAGGGACCCCTTTTGCAACGCGGCCCGTGCCAGCTTTGATTCTCGAAATAAGATCGAGTTTCAGGAATTAACCGCTGCCTCGTATTGTGGTGTGTGGAACAAGAATATCGGATCAGGCTGTGCAGTCTTACCCTATCGGCATGATCTTACCGGTGCCAGGCTCGGGGCGTCTGGTTCTATTCGAAGCGTATCCGACGAGGGATGGCATTCACCGCGAAATCTGGGGGCGAGAGGTGTTCCTGTTCGATGCCGGCAACCGGCCCGTTTGGCAGATCGCGCCAGAACCAGGCGCGACGGACGACATGCACCGGAATTTCGATGCGACCCGCCCCGCGACCGACACCTTCTCCGCCATCACCAATATCGACGAACTATTTTAGGCGAGCCGGATCGGCCGTGACACCTTTGTGATCGATATGTCTCCACCATTTCGTCATTTTCTAAAGGGCGGTAAGGTCGAGACAGGTGACAAATAGCTCTGACAGACCGTGCCAATTAGCGATGATATCTACACCCCGAGTTACGCAGCTTTCTCTCCGACCGTGCAAACACCGTCGAAGAGCTTGCGGACCTGCTGCTTTGGCGGAACAGCAAGACAGTCGCTGATCGCCGCTCGGTTCAATCTCCGCCCTTTCTTCACCTGGCTTCCCGTCGGGCTGGCAGCCTCGGAGGCAGACGGCGTGCCTGCCGTCGTTGCGGCAGCGGCAGCGTCATCCTCGGCCTGCGTCGCCTCGATCACGCGCAAGCTATTCGCCGCGATCGCGGGGTCGACGCGGATCGGGGGCATTTGCGGGGCCGGAATCTTGGTCCGCTCGATCAGGTGCTTCTCCGCGTAATAGCGGACCTTCTTGCCGTAGGTCGCGTACATGCCGCGCCGGAAAACGATCAGATCGTTTTCCGGCAGCAGCTCGACTTCCTGTGGGAGCATCAGCGGCCGGCGCTGATCGGACTCGGACGTCGATCCGCCTCCGCCACCCCAGGTTCCCATCGAGCGCGACTGCGCCTTGTACGTGTAACTGCCGAGCTGGTCAGAGATCTTCTTCGCCTCGGACAAGGCGGCCGGACGAAGCACGAGCCGCACCGCGCAGTTGCGCTCGATATCGGCCGCGACCTTGTCGCCATAGACGCCCTGAATCTGCTCGAGCGACTGGAACGCGGGCAGCATCCGCAATCCATAGCCAGCGACATAACTGAAGGCGTTCGCCAGCACGGTGCATTTGCCGAGGCTGGCGAACTCGTCGAGTGCGAGCAGCACCTTGACCTGGTGCAGACCCTCCTTCGGCAACTCGCGGACGTTGCGGTCGATGAGCTGCTGGAAGAGCAGGCCATAGATCGGCGCGACGCGCTCCAGATCGTCCGGCGAGACACCGAGATAGAGCGAGATCCGTCTGTCGCGGAACTCGCTCAGATCGAAATCGCTCTCTGACGTCGCCGCATCGACATACGGGTTCAGCCAGGCATTGATCTTCGACGTGACGGACTGACGCAGGCCGGAGAAGGTGTTTGCCGACGAGCCGGTGTAATCCTGGATCGCCGAGACGCACGCGGTCGAGAGCGGCTTACCAGCCTTCTCGCGCGCAGCGATGATCTTGGGGAAACGGCGTTGGGCATCGACGGCCGCGAACTGGCGATAAACCTCGCCGAGCGTGAAGGGGAGGGCGTTCTCCCCATCGTCGACGGTTGCGGCGATATACGCTGTGACGCCGAGGAACGCGGTGCGCGCGCCCTCGGCCCAGAACTTCTCGCCAGTCAGCGGATCGGGGTAGAGCATCGCCGCGATCTTCTGCAGCTCGTTGACGACCTCGACCGGATCTCGCCGGTTGATGTACCCCAGCGGATTCCACCGCACGGTGCGTCCACCCGTATCGAGCGGATTGAACAGCAGTACAATTTGCCGAAGGACCTCCTTCCGGTAGCCGGCGGTGTTTTCGTAATTCTCCTGCTTGATGTCGAGAACGACCAGCGAGTCCGGCCAGTCGAGCAGATTGGGGATGATGACGCCGACACCCTTACCCGCGCGTGTCGGTGCTTCGAGCATGACATGCTCGGGGCCACCAAAACGCATCACCTTGCCATTGAATTTGCCCAGCACGATGCCGGTCTGGGAGAGCAACAGGCCCTTCTTGACCTCATTGACGCGCGCCCAGCGCGCCTCACCGTGCAGCTTCTGGCGGGTGAACAACGTCGAGATGATGATGATGACGGTCAGCACCATGCCGACCCCGAAGCCGATCAGGAACGGCACATAGACGATGGGATAGCCCTTGAGCACCCAAAGCGCGCCCGGCACCTTGCGCCACGGCGTATGTGCACTGAGCAAGTGCGCCTTGAACAGGACGGCGACCGCGCCGATCGCCGCGCTCATCACCAACCCAATCAGGGCCAAAAACGCGATAGCTGCCGGCTGCGACCCCTCGTCGCTCCGCATCCATTTACCGCTCACGCCATAGTCTCCCTAATCGTTCGGCTTGCTCGCTGGATCGAACCAAACTTCCGTCATGCGATAGCGCGCCGGCCGACCCTCACCAGGCGGCAGCCGGTGCATCTGCACCACGATATCGACCAGCGAGCGCAGCAGTGACCGGATATCGTGGCGATCGAGATCGTTGCCGCCCTCCGACTCCTTGACCAGCAGCGTAAGCTGCTCGAACGCGCCCTCGGCCGTATTGGCGTGGACAGTCGTGATCGAGCCGGGATGGCCGCTGTTGACGTTGCGCAGGTAGAAGAACGCCGTGCCATCGCGCAGCTCCTGCAGGAGGATGCGATCGGGCCGCATACGCAGCGCCGACTCCAGCAACTCCTTGGCGCCGGCCTTCTGGAGGCTCTTCCCGTCCTTGGCGTACATCATGTGGACGTGGTTGCGCTGCGGCACGACGAGCTCGCGTGTGTCCTCGATCGTCAGGATCCGCTCATAGTCGGGGATCAGCTTGATGAGCCCCTTTGAGAAGCTCGTCTTGCCCGAGCCGGTAGCGCCGGAAATCAGGATGTTCTTGCGCGCCTCGACCGCAAGCTTGAAAAAGCCGCGCCAGTCGCCCGCCTCGCGCAAGCGCAGCAGATCAGCATCGACATCTCCGTACAGACCGTGCGCGCGAACCTCGCTGAACAGTCCGGCACGTTCGAAATCGTCGATGTTCATGGTCACGCCCGACGCCTTGCGGATCGTGATCGAGATGAAGCCTTGCTCGACGGCCGGGGGAACGACGACCTGTGCGCGTTCGCCCCCCGGCAGGACCGAGGAGCAGACCGGATATTCGGAGTTGATGTCCTGCTTGGTCAAGCCGGCGATCAGCTTGGCCAGCGTCATGAGAGCGGCGTTGTCGAGTGCCGGCTCGTCATGCCACTCCCACCCGTTGCGCGTCTCGAGACCGATCACCCCGGGCTCGTTGATAACCAGTTCGGTCACGTCGTCGCGAAGAAGATGCCGTCGGATCGGCTCGGCATTATGCTCGTAGATGAGCGACGTAGGGCTGGATGCCATCGGCTTAGCGCCTTAGCCCCACGTCATAGACCGACCGGAAATCGAAGTCCTTGGCGACGAAGATCGCAGCGGTGTCACCCTGGTTCTTCTTCAGGATCGGTTTGATGTTCATCGTATTCTGAAGCACCGTTTGTCCGGTTTGCCCCGGAACCTGGGTCGTATTGCTACCCTCATTGGCAAGTGCTCGACCGGCGATCTGCGAGGCATCCTCCAGCACCGAGATGACGAGCCCGATGCCGAACCGCGCCCAGAACTGCGTATCCACACCGCCCGGAAGCCCTGCGCGACCGAGACTGTCGGCCGCGGGCGAACCGAGATCGACCGCAACACCACGGGGGGTCAGAGCGCGGGTCCAAAGCACGAACAGGCGAGCCTGCCCCTGCGTGATGCCGCCCGAATACTGCCCAAGCACCTTGGTCCCCTTGTCGATGAGGACGATGCGACCGTTCTCGGAATAGACGTCGTGATTGATGACGCACGACACGAACCCGGCCTGCGTCGAATTGATCGCGGTCTGAAGCGTGCAGGGGATCACCGTACCGGCGCTCAGCAGCAGGTTCCGATCGGCGACCATGGTGGCGCGCACGGTCTGGATCGCGGAGTGGCTGAGCTGGTCGTTGAAATCGGTCGCGCCCTTTGCCGGCGCAGCCGGCGCATCGTCACCCGACGGCCCGAACCCGCTTGCGCCGAACCCTTGTCGCGCAACTGTGGATTGCCCGCCACGCGACCCATCGCCTTGGCCCGCCCCTTGCTGCCCTTCCATCCCCGCGCCAGGCACGGCCGATGCCGTGCCGGTATTGCCGAAGGCCATGATCGGCGATCGCCGCGCCGCATCCGCCATCGCGCGAGCTTGCTCGGCCCGTCGCTGCGCCGGCGACTGCTGCCCGTTTGACGCGGTGGTGGTTGTCGAGACGGGGTTCCCGTTCGCATCCGCAACCTGGGTGCCGGCCGCTGGCGTAATCGGTCGCCCGAACACGTCAGTCTGCACAGCGTTAGGTTGCCCAAGCTGGCCCGCCAACGCCGCCCGCTGCGCGTTCGCAGAGCCCATCACATCGTCCACAGATCGCTCGCTGGCCTTAGCGGGCTGAGCTGCCGACGCCGTGCTGGCGGACTGGTGGAACGCGCTATAGCCGATCATGAGGCCACCCATCGTGCCGAGGAGACCGACCCCGGCGCCGATCAAGGCGATGTTGCCCCACCCGCCACTGCGTGCGACCGGGCTATCGATGTCGCTCGAAGGGACGGTATCCGCAGCGACGTCGCCGCCCCGGTCAATGACGGTGCTGACCATGTTACTGTCCCTTCACTTTACGTTCGACCACATTGGAGACGGTGCCCGTGCGATCGCCGCGATCATTGCGCAGCGGCGCCTCGTTGTAGATGCACAGCACCGTCGAACCGCGCCGGAGGCGGATCTGACGATAGACCGCATGGATCACGACGAAATCCTCGCGAACATCGTAGGGGACGATGGTCTCGATGCCGTCGACGTCGACCGCGAAGAGCGAGGGGATATCGGCGTGGCCCGGATAGCGCAGTACCGTGAACTCGCCATTGTCGGAGATCTCGGTCGGTTGCAGCGCGGAGTCGCCCTGCACCGTATAATTCATGTTCCGAGTGCCCTCGATTACGGCATGGTCGAGCGCTGCCTGGGCGACGTTCGTCTCGATTGCCTTGGCGGTTTGCGCCTGGGCGAGCTGCACCTGGAGCGCCGCCATGGCGCGTTCCTCGCGCGGATAATGGAAGCGGACACCGTACATCGTATCGCCCGTTCCGAGCGATAGATTGAAATGGTAGGTTCGCGGCGTTCCGCCCGCGTTCGTGATGACGATCAGGTTCGTCCCGCCCGCCTTCTCACGCGGCTTCAGGAAGACGACGTTCCCGACCGGGGCGATTTGCCACGACACCGTGTCGCCGAGTGCCGCCTGCGTCACCGTCTCGCCGGGACCGAACTGAATCTCGATCGCGTGGCGGAAACTGCCGACGATCGTCACCACCTGGTCGGGATCGTAATTGACGTTGCGGACGCGCGCGTCTTTCCCGCCTGGGACGGGAGTCTCCGACGCAAACGCCGCTTTTGGCATCAACGTGACCGCAGCGGCCCCGACGATCGAAAGCGCGATGAGGCGTTGCCAAACCGCACCAACCGAGCGCCAGAACCAGCTTTTCGAGCCGGTATCTGTCACCACCAATTCTGTGGTTGATGGTGACAGGCGAACAGCTAGCTTCTTGCGAAGCTCTGGCATGAAGGGGACGACGACGCGCTCGCCATCGTCCGGAATTGTTGGCCGATCGCTCATCTCACGCCTCCGGATCGGAACGATAATTGACGACCTGGAAGCCGAGCGGATCGATGTTGCGATCCTTCTCATGCTCGGGCGCCGTGGTGTACCGGAAGGTCAGGATCGCGTTCCAATTCTGCGCGACCGGTGTGTTCTGACCGATTGTGATGATCTTGGTGTAGCGGACCTGCGCGACCGTCGGGCTGAGGAAGCTGATCGTCCGGATCGAGATCGAGACGAAGCCCTTCTCACCGTAGATGTTGGACGGCGCGTTCTTGTTGTTCGCCGAGACACCGTTCAGGTAACGCGCGCCCTCAAGCTGGTCGCTCATCAGCATCACGGCATAGGCGTTCTCGCGTGCAGCGTCGTTCAGCCAGCCTTCGCGCATCCGCACATATTGCGAGATGAAGTAGCGGTTGACCGCATCGTCGTAGGTGCGCGGCTGCGGCCCCGTCAGGGCCGTGATAACCTGCGTTTCGCCGGACGACTTATCGACCCGGATGACATAGGGCTCGACGGTCTTCAGCGGGGCCAGCATCGCCACGGCTGCAACCGACGCTACGGCGAGGGTGCAGGCCCCCGCGGCAACACCCCAAGCGATCTTCCTGGACTGGATCGCCGCCCGCATACGGTCGTATTCCCACGTCCTCGAGGTCTCGAAGTATTTCTCTTTATCTTCGGACTTCACCGCGCCCATGGCGTCGATCCCTTCAGCAGGAGGAGTAGGACAGCGCGACACCCGGCTGGGGCGTACCTCGCGCTGGTCGCGGAACATTCATCGTCCCAGGGCCGATCGGCGTAGCCGGTGCTGTGTCAGGCGTCTGGGACGGGGAAGGCGTGGGTGCCGAAGCGGGCGTGTCATCCCGCAGCAACACGGGATCCGACGGTGCGACAGGAGCCGGCGCCGGTGTCGTCGCACTGCTTGGCGGCGCGACCATCGACTGATTCGTGCCTTGCTGCGACGCCGGAAGCGGCACCGGCAGGCTGGGCAGGATCGTCCCGTATAGGTTCGCTGGGCGGCGATGCTTGCCGTCACAAACCGATGGCGGTTTAATGTGAGTCCCGGTGCAGCCGCTAAGCGCGACGGCGCCTAACGCCACGATGGTGAGCCTTTTCATACGGTCTCCGTTCGTATCTTTGCCGCGCGGGCGGTGTGCGTGATCCATGGCCCGAAAGCGGCTAATCAGCCGATCTACGACAAGCGATTTGCCGATCCGCCTAAGCCGCGTCCTGCGCCTGGCTTGTTCCCCTGCGTGGCGCGCTTAAACATGAGCCGGTTCGCAGCCATGTTCATGCCGGTTTGCAGGAAGCCATGGCCACCAGAGGAGGCGCCACCTGCGATGCCAGCAGCAATTGCTGGCGACTGGAAGAAGAATATCGAGCCGACAATGTATATTGCGCAACAAACCAAGCTCGCAGCAAGGATGAGATCGGCTGATAAAGTAAAGGTCGTACCCTCGATGGTCACGAAGCCGGAGCCGTCCCCAACAGAGTTCATTATACCGTCCATTGCTGCCTCCTGAAGGCCAGTAATGAAATTCGTCATGATCGCCATGACGACCATCAATAGAATAAAGTTGACGGTCTGCTTCAGCCAACCATCAAACAGCCAGCGAGACGAGTTGAACAGCAGACAAGCAAGCGCGAGCGGCGCAAGGGCGACGCAAATTGCAACCGACAGTTTGGCGAAGATAACGATACAAAAACCGATCGAGGCGGAAAGAAATGCAAAAACGTAAAGAAGGCCGATGCAAGAATAAGTGATTACCCAGCACCTAAGCTGAATAAGTGGCGTACGTACATCGGTTAGACCCTTTGAAGGCATCAACTGTACCTTTGCGTTAGCCAAACTCATCTTGCTTGCGAGCTTGCCAGTATCGGAGACATACGTATCGAAAGTAGTGCCAGGGTTCGTGACAGGAGTGCCCGACCCCGCCGCGATGATCTCACTTGGCAGGTTCGTCACTACATTGACGACGAACGCCGAGTAGCCGACGGCGCCCGCAGCGGCGAGCACGAACCCGACTTTGCCCGCTTGAAAGACCAGCTCTCGTAGGGGGGCTTGTATCGCGCCCCTTAGAACTGCAAAGCCTAGCAGAAGAAAATAGATTATTGCGGCCAGCCCAAGTGGCGCAGCAACGAATATAACGAGCCCGGAGCCAAATGAGGCAACAGACGTCGTGATAGCCGTCTCCACGTACGAATACATCGTCGTAAACAACGTCATGATATTGATTGGAGTGGCGGCTGGCATATTTGCTATACCTTAAGATACAGAAGCGGGGTTACACCGAAAAATCACTTTCTTCTTGTATTAGCATTATAGAAATCGCTCGCGCTTTTCGCGGCGGCTGCCTCGGTGACAGATATGTTGGCTTCCTCGGTTGTGGAGCAATACCTGGGTTTCTGTTCAGCGGTGAGGTGGCTATACTGACCCGTATCACATTTCGTTTGCCACTCCTTGAGCAAAGGGCGGTTGGCGATCAGCTCCTGTGCTGTCGGTACGGCGACCTCTTGTTGGCAGCCGCAAACAATGAGCACTGCGGAAAATGGCAAGAACTTCTTCATTTTCACTTCCTGATCGTATTCGCATCGTAGAAAGCGGCGGCATTACGTGCTGCCGCGGCTTCTGCGCCGCTATTTGCCAGATTGGCCTCACCAGCTTGTGCCATCTGGATTGCCTGCATCTTGAGCATGTCGTTCTGAAGCTGTGCCTGCTCGACCGAGATCCGCGTTTGAAGATCCATGACGTCTTTTGGGTCCTTCGCTACCGACAGTTGCTCACGGAGCTGGTCGAGGCCCTGCATCCGGGTCTGCGCGACGCTAAGCGTGTTCTCGCCCAGAGCGGCAGTCGCCGCAGCCGACCCAGTGGCGTCCTTGAGAGACTGCGCGTAAGCGGCGTCAGCGGATGATCCGCTTGCCGAGAGCGCGTAGCGAGACTGGATGTTGCTCGCCAAGCCGGACAGTGATCCAAGCTTGGTCAAGTCGCCTCCCGTCAGTGTCGCGACATCGATCGTCGTGTTCGGAAGGAGGTTGCGCACCTGCGAATTGAGGAGCTGCGGCGCGATGCTGTTGACGTTGGTCAGCTTCGAGAGCGAATTGAACGAGTCCTGCGCCTGCTGAATTTGCTGCTTGCCCTGGTCGATCATCTTGACCGTATTCTGGACCTGCGCGAGCGCCTGCACGTAGGTCGAGGTATCGAACACGGGGATACCCTGGGCAGCAGCCGGCGACGCGAACGCAGCGAGCGCGACCGGCGCGGCTGCAACCATGACGATGTGCTTTAGCGACATGTCAGCTTCTCCTTTGGTTGGCGTAGAAATGCGGCAGCCACGCCACGGGATCGTTGCCCGCATGGGCAATGGCGTCCTCCATGGCGACGAGCGTTTCCTCGCGGCCAGAAAGCACTTTCAACTCGTTCGGCATCCCACCCAGATCGAGCTTCGCCACGATCGAGGTATGCCCCTGCTTGACCAGGAAGGTGCGGCTCTCCGGGGTCAGATCCTCCCGAATCAAGCGAAACTCCGCCTCCGTCAGGCCCAAGCCGTCGCAATAATCTGACCGCTTCGCGTCCGAATTGGGCAACAGGATCTTGGTCGCCGTCTGCTCGATGATCGAGTGCGCGATCGGCGAGCGCAGCGCATCGGCCGGCGACTGTGTGCCGAACACCATGAAGGCGTTGCGCTTACGGAAGGTTTTCAGGCCGTCCTGCGCAAAGGCGCGGAACGCATCATCCTCAAGCGCCTTCCAGAACTCGTCCACGTCGACCACGACACGCTGCCCGTTCAGCAGCTCGTCGACACGGTGGAACAGGTACAGCATCGTCGGCGTGCGGATTTCCGGGTTTTCCAAGAAGTCCGTCATGTCGAACCCGACGAACTGCGCCGCCATCGACACCTCGTCCTCCGGTCCGTCGAACGCCCAGCCGAGCGGTCCGCCAAGGCACCAGCGCTCGAGCCGCGCCCCGATGCCCTCGGCATCGGAGTACCCCAACATCTCGCGCAGTGCGCTGAACGAGCGCGATGGCGCCGGCAGGCGCATCACAGCGTCGATACCCTCATCAATCAGTCGCTCTTCGGCGACGCTGAGCGGGCGGTTATCGCGGCGCACCAGCACGCGGATGAACTGCCGCAGGAACGCAATGTTGTGCGGGCTGGCGGTCAGCCCCTTCAGCGGTGCAAAGCCGGTCGGCTCGCCATTACGCAACGCCAGATAGGTGCCGCCACAGGCGCGTACGAAGATCTCCGCACCGCGATCCTTGTCGAAGAAGACCTGCTTGGCGCCGGTCTTTTCGAGCTGCGCTTGCAGGAAGTTTTGCAGCACCGTCTTACCACCGCCTGTCGGGCCGATGATGAGCGTGTGGCCGATATCGGCGCGGTGGAAATTGAACCAGAACGACGAGCCCGCCCGCGTCTTCAGCAGCGTGACCGCCTCGCCCCAGTGATTCCCAGACTTGCGACCGGCCGGGAAGGTGTAGAACGGGCTGAGCGCCGCAAAATTGCGCGTGTTGATGACCGCAGGGCGTGCGCGCATCCGGAAGTTGCCGGGAAGCTGCGCCCAGAACGCAGCTTCCAACGCTACGTCCTCGCGCGCCATCACCATGCCCGTATCGGCCGCGGCCGATCGGGCGATCGACAGCCGTTCCAGCAACCGCTTCGGATCCTCGTCGATCACCGAAATCGACAGATGATGCTCACCCATGGCGAAGCGGTTCGCCATGAGATCGTCGACACCCTCGAGCAGCTCCTCCGCCTGACTGACACCGGCGTCGTCCGACGACACCATCTGCTTGTATTTTTTCGTGAAGCGATCGCTCGCAACCGACTTCACCAGCGGCGCGAAGCTTTGGGTCAGAACAAACGGGAAATCGAGCGTCAGCAGGCTGTTGAACTGCCCGCTCCGCGTGCTGGCGACATATTCGCGGACCCCGAACATGCCGAGGTAATGGGATATGTGCGGCAAGCGGATCTCGGCCGCTTCACGGCCAAACACGATGCGCGAGGAATAGAGCGCCTGACCGAGCCTGCCGTTGAGCAGTGGGATACGAATGCGATCGCCGGTCAGGATGAAGTGCAATACCTCCATCGGTTCCGAAAACATGACGCCGTTATGCTCGTAGAGCGACAACGTCTCCGGCGCGACGTCGGCGAGCAGCGATTCAAAATCGCGGCATTTGTCCGCCATGAGCGTCATCGCGCGATCATCGATCTCGGTGTCGGCCTGCTTCGAGAAGATGCGCCCCACCTGATCGCCAGCCATGCTCGACGGGCGCACGAGGATCGTGACGTAAAACTCGTTATGGTAGAGAACCTTCTCGCGCAGCGTCTCCGCGTACCTGTCCTGCAACTGACGCGCGAAGGCGGAGTGAAAATCGCCTTCGAGAACCGGGTCGGTCGCAGTGCGCACAAGATGCGTCCACATCGCCACGCGATCATCACCGATCGAGCGCCACGCGATGTTGAGCTTGCTATGCCAGGTGTTGAGGTCGGAGATGTCGCTGGTCTCGAACGGCCGTCCATCGACGCGGTACATGCGCATGAGCGAGCCGTCTTCGAGCGCGACCAGTGTGTCGTCGGCGTGTCGCGTATAGGGGATGAACTTGATGTCATCCGCCTCACGAAGCGTGATCTTCTTATGCTTCAGCTTGGAATCAGTCATTGCCGAAATGCTTCCGCTTCACGCCTTTGGCGAGGCGAACGGGAGAGTAACTTCCGCCCCCCCAGAACTTGCGATTCTTGGATAGAAAGCCCGTCTGGAACCACAGGCCCCACAGCCGGAACGCGTTGAAGTCGTAGTGACAGATCGCGCGTGCCGGCAGGTAGAGCGCCCCGAACAAGGCCAGGGGGTAGAAGGGATTATGGAATATCCCCCAGAACACCATGCAGACCATGATGATCGGCAGGATCGCCTCGAGCGGTAATCCCATGAACACCGATGGCCTGGTCAGGGCGAGGAACACTCTATCCTCGGCGAGCTTGTCTTCCACTTTACGCCGAGCCGCCCATCCAGCCGACGATCGTCGCGGCCGAGAAGATGATGCCGATACCGATCAGCACCGTGACCGCTTTGCCCCAGTCCATCCGGCCGGTCAGCTTGGCATAGCCGACCGCCATCACGGCAATCACGCCGACGACCGAGGCGACCGTCGTCATCCACGTCTTGATCGTGCCGAGCCCGGTCTCGATCGACGTACCACCGCTCTGTGCGAGGGCGGGCTGCGCGATCGCAACGAGGACAACCACACCGGCGATGCCCATAATTTGGCGTGCACGGCGATCGGACATCATCCGGCCCATCGGCTGAGTGAACTTCATACGGGTCTCCATGGCTTGCGTTTACCTCTCGAGGTCGGGGGTGATTTGGATCGGTTCGACTTGCCGAACGGGGGTTGGCTCACGCACCGAAACATCCAAGCCGCGCGACAGCGCGGCCGAGATCAAATCGCGGCTCTCGAGGTTGGCGGACATGATCCGGTCCGCGTCTCCTTCGAACGCCGCGCTAATATGCTGCTCCATTGCCACCTGCGCTTCGACCGCATTGGCAAGGCGTGGGTCAGCTGCAATCCGCTCGGCGTTGCCGCGCAGGAACAGCTCCGCCAATTCCTCATTATCGTCTCGCGCGGCGTCAGCGCCGTGCACCCGCTCCTCGCGAACAGTTGCCGGTTCCTGCTGCTGATGCGGATACGGTATCAGCGTCCCAGCCCGTTCGTCCGCCCGCTCCGACTCTACAAACGACGCGACCAACTCTTTCGCCACCTCGTGACGATTAAGCCCGGAGCGAACGAGGTAGATCGCGTCCGCAACCTCGCCGTCCCACTTCCCGTCACGCCCCATCCGACGCAGCTCGTCGTGCTCATAGCCCGCTTTGGAGAACGAGCTGACCAGCGTCGGGCTTTCCAACGCCTGCTCTAGCGCGCCGTTGAGCGCCTCCTTGTTCACATCGAGGCGCTCGTACCGGAACTCCCGTTCCATCGGTTCCAGGTTCGGTGTGAGGCTCTCGGAGAGCGCCTTATGGTCCTGGGTATAGACGCTCAGCGTCAGCAGCAGACGCTTGTCGGCATCCGACAACGCCGTGCTGCCATGCGCTGGCGCTGCTTCCGCAGCGGCTTCCCGACCGACATCGGCCGACCGCGCCGGAACCGTCGCTTCAACCGCGGCGACCGGCGCAACCTGTTCCACGACCGGCGCCGGCTTTGCAGCCGCCTCGCGTTCGCGCCGTGCTTCGTCAGCACGTCGGATATCCGCCATCCGCTCCTGTTCTACGAAGCTCGGTTCATAGCCGCGGACCGTTAGCCCCTCCCGCGATCCGGCCTCCCATACGGCCTTCTTGAACTCGGGCGATCCATCGACGTCGATCCCCTCCCAACCATTATGCTTGGCGATCTTCACGAGCGCCGCGACGGTCTCCGGATCCTCCTTCCGAGCAACGATCCGATCCCCGTTGCCCAGGACTTCGATCGACGGGGCACCGCGATCACCCGGTCGAAACATGCCCATACGAACTTCGTTGGGGTCTTTTGCCGGGACAACGCGAACGTCGTACCGCTTGGCCAGATCGGGCGGCATCCTGAAGCCAGCCTCTGCGGCTTCCGGATCCACGTCCCGCCCAGGCCGCGCAACAATATTATCCACGCTCATTTGAAGACCTCGACTGAGTTGGAAGCGATCTGACCGACCACCCAGCTATCGCCGCTACTGGCAGGCTTGGCCGCGCTGGTTGCAGCGGCCGTCACAGCGGGCGCACCCGGAATAGGCGGCGCGGCCTGAATCGTGCCCATGCCGCTCGCGGCCGACCACACGCGACCGACATACCCGTTGCGAAAGCCCCGCGTCAGCGTGCCGGTGCTGTAGAGCGAATAGGTCGCGGAAATCGCGTCGAGGCCGCTGTAGTGGCGGCTGGCGAGACCATAGCCCTCCTGCAGCAGCGACGATGCGAGACGCAGGTTCGTGCACGGATCGAACGCCTGTTCGACGCTGACGCCGAGCCGCGCGAAATTGGCCGAGTTGATCTGCGCCAAGCCGACATCGACTGTGTAGCCCTGCGCCATATAGCGCCGAACCAGCGCGGCACCCTCGGCAATAGAGCCGGCGCGCACGCGCGGGCCACGATTGACGTTGATCGCAAGATCGTCGCCGCCACTCTCCGTAACGACGAGCGGCACGACCGCTTCGGTCGCGACCTCGGACGCGCATTGCTGCACCAGCACGGTGAGGGCGGCAACGGCGTGCATCATTGCTGCGTCACCGTCTGGTAGCGCGTATCCAGCGAGTAGCGCGACGTGCTGCCGTCGGGCTGGGTCACGGTCATGGTATAACCATGCTTCGCCGACTTCGTTTTTATGCCGACCCCGGTGCAGGACGGAAACCGGCCGCCCATCGCCAGCGCGTTCCACAGCTTCGTGATCGGAGGCACGCACTCCGCGTACTTTGTCGGCGACCCCGGCGTTGCGAGGCACAGGACCACCTGGCAGCCCCAATCCGAGGCATATGCCGGTTGGGGCGCCGCGACGGCGACCAAACCGCCCGTGCACAGCGCGACCGCTCTCGTGGCATCGCTCAGCTTACTCAGAACACGTCGCATCATGAACCACCTCCCTGAGAAGCGCGCCAAGCCACGTTGGCGAAGACGTCCCATTGTGGCGGGGCCTTTGCTGCGGTTTGCAGGACCGAGGCCGGCGCGGTGTGCGCATTTGTCGCGACCGGCGCCGACGCCGACGCATCAGCGCTGGCGACGTTGACGATCCAGTCTTCATCCTCCTCGACCGGCGGTGTTCGGTCGATCACTTGACCCGGACGCGCGAAGGCGATGTGCCAATGATTGGAGTGCCCGCGATCACCCGGGCCTAGCAGCTCGATCAGGTGGATCCCGCTCTGTCCCATCAGCGCGCGAATTTGATCGCGGTTGATCGAATTGACGCCGCCTGCCGGCACGAAATCGACCGCCTGGCCGACCTTGTGCCAGCTATACCGCGCGCCGTAGCTCGCGTTCATAGGGCGGATCGTGTCGGTGATCCGGGCGCCGAAGGCGCGCCGGACCAGCGCGGCGACATTCGAGACCGTCGGCGCATCGTTTGCTGGCGTGTCAGCCGCCCCATCATCGATATGCGCGAGCGAGCAGGCATCGAAAACTGATGCCGGCGTAACGCCGTAGGTCGCAAAGTCGCGTCCGCTAATCGCAAGTGGTCCCGCCACGAAATCCGCGCCCAACGTGATGAGATCCCGAACAGTCGCTTCGGCGTCCGCTTCGGTAACGGGCTCACGGCTCAGCGCCGCGCCTGCATGTACCGAGATCGCATAAGGCGTTGGCAGCGGCGTCACACCACCTCCAAGCCCTGCTGCGCAGAGCTCGATCGCCTTTGCCGTGAGACCCACTGGAAGCATGACCGCCTTCCGTAAGCTTAGTACAAATTTGATCTTATTCTATAACTGACAAATCTGGCAACATGCAATCGCAAGGTGGCAATGACGTATCTGGTTATTGCGATTTCGAAATCGCTTCCGCTGCCACGCTCTCGCCTGGTTGCCGATCCGGGTAGCCTGGCGTAGAAAATCTCTTTTTAGACGTGACGGCGCGAAGCGTCGTCGCGGTCTCCGGATAATGCGCTTCGCGTAAAGGGCAGAAGATTGGGCAAAAGCGTCGCTTTCCTCGCGCAAACACCGGGCTCGGCGACGATCGAAAACCAACAATCGTGGCTCAACCCTGATGACATCGAGGTCCTCGCGGGCCGCAAGACGTTCAGTCAGCTCAGCGAGCTGCTGGAGCGCAAGGGCATCGGCCTTGAGGCCGGTGATCGCGTCAAAGTCCATGATCTTTCATGCCTCGCGATTGCAACCCCCATGCTCGTGCGGGCGATAGCCAAGCTGCTTCGGAATGGCGTCAGCTTTGAAATCTGTACGCCCCGGATTATTGTTGAGCCCGGCGCCGATGATAAACTCCACGCGATGCTCGATGCACTCGACAGCCATTACCGGCACCTACACGGCATTAAGACGCATCCTGCCGAGATGTCGTCCCCAGGTCGCAAGCAATTGCTTGGTCCCGATAAATTACCGGAAATCCGTGAACGACTGAGCGCTCCAGGTGCGACCGCCACGGACGTTGCTCAGGAGCTAGGCGTCGCCCGGTCGACGCTCTTCAACTACCTCGAGCGATACGACCTCGACCGCCGCGTTGGTAGGGAGAAGAAGGGCGTGAACCGGCGTCCCGAGAACAGCGGCGATGACAGTCATGTCGCGGAAAGTGACCGGGACGAGACTGCCGGCTAGGATGCGATCGACCCGGCTTGACGGCAGCGCGCTCCGCTCCACAAGCTCGTCCTTCGATAGCCCCATTTCGCCAAGCAAAGCTTGAACTCTGTCCGCAAAACGCGATCGCACCTCTGCGCTATCCGGCACAGCTATCCCTTCTGCCCCCGATGCCGTGGTGGGTTCCGTCTGAGGGCGGCTCGACACCCTGGTCATGCCGCTAACGACGAACGGACGAGCGACATGTCGAGGGGACCCGGCTCGTCCCAACGGCCCTCCGGTCTGATCGCCATCAGCGGATCTATCCCGAACCGGATTTCGAGTGGATCCGCGGTCAACTCCGCGACGATCTCGACATATTCCACGTCTGAGAACCAGAAGGGCGGGCGTTCCGGGATGACATCAAAACCCAGACGCTGCCAAAATCCGACTAGGTCCGAGCGTGAATGTCCGTATATCCGGCGGATGCCCTTCCGCGCACAGTGAGCCAGCGCCGCTCCGACCAAAGGACGTGATAAGCTCCGGCTTCGATACTCGCGGCGAATGGCAAGGCGTTCGAGCTTCGCAAAATCCCCGAAATAGCGGATGCGGATGCACGCAGCCGGATCGTCACCGACATAAGCCAGAAGCTGTGTCGCACAAAAATCGTTGCCGTCGAACTCTTCCTCGTAAGGGCATGCCTGTTCAGCTTGGAAGGTGGCGGAGCGGACCGAGAAGACCTTGGCCATGTCCTCGATCGAGCGTGCCACGCCGACGTGCACATGCCCCCGACGTGCCCGTTCGATGGTCCGGGCGATATCGATCGGTACGGCATTGTGCGGGCATGCCGCAACCAAATGGGCGGAGGCCCCGGGGAACATCTCCTGAGCCGGACGGAAACCGACAGCACGTTGGATGCTCGCCGAAGCATCCGTCGCTCCGTACGAGAATATGGCGCAGCCCTCCGGACAAAGGTCGCGAAAGAGCCGCGCTATGGGCTCGAACATGCGGATCAACAGCCCCGGCGCGACGATCAGCCAGATCGCGATAGCCGACGGTTTTTCGCCTGCCGAGCAGATCCATGCCGGGTCGGGCCTGCTGCCATCATACCGGCCGGTCATCAGCGCCCATGCTCCGTACGCATTGAGCGGGAGGTAGGCGAAGATGCCCGCTGCCCCATCTTCCCCAGGCACGGTTACGGATCGGACGATATCAGGGTCCTTCTCGAGCATTCGGGCAACATGGACGCCGTCCGCCAGAGGAAGCAGCGCGCGCACCTCATCGATCATCCTCATGGTGCTACCGGGAGGGAGCCGCTGTAGCCGGACTTGCCGACAGTGATTACGCGCAATGAGCGCACTCATGCGCTCATTGAAGCAACCATCCCAGAAAGAGGTCGATTGGGAGCCTATCGGACTGCCAACGTCTTGAAACATTCGATATCCCCGGGGCTGTCGCGTAGCGGAGGTGATATTGCGAAGGCGTCTGACTGACAGGCTCACAAAAGTTGAGCCACGTGTTCCAGGGGGGAACACTAAACACCATGCCGAGTTCGCCAACCTGCAATGGGACGACGTGAGGCTGTTCCGGGCCGCCCTGCGGCTCGGCAGCATGCGAAAGGTTCCTTCAGATCATGGGGTCGTGGTCAACACGATACGGCGGAGAATCGAGCGCACTGAGGCAAGGTTCGGTCTGACACTGGTACATCGCAGTGCCAACGGGATCGTGCTAGCCGAGGACGGAGAAAAGCTCCTGAGAATTGGCGAGGCGATGGGCCACGCCGCAGAGTGGGATCTTGCAGCGAGTAGCAAGGACGTTCTTGTGAAGCCTGGAGAGCTCACCATCGCTTGCACCGAGGGTATCGGACATTGTGGCTCACGCCGCGGATGTCGAGGCTGCAGGCGGTCCTCCCCGAAATGACCATTGGTCTGGATTTTGACTACAACCTCGAGCGCGACCGGACCCACAAGGCCGACATCTGGTTGACGTATGAACAGCCAACGCAGGCGGATCTCATCGCCTCGAAACTGGCCACGATTTACTTCGCTGTGTATGCGAGCCAGAGCTACACTCAGCGCCATGGCATCCCATCAACGATGGACTCGCTCAAAAATCATCGCTTCGTGGAGCATATCAGTCCAAGTGTGCGCTCGGAACTTCTCGACGTCCTGATCGGTACGGAACGTCCCCAAGGCTTCATCGCGATGCGAACCAACTCGTCGCTATCTCAGCTTTGGTCGGTCACTGGGGGGGGTATCGGTGCCCTGCCGACGTTTGTCAGCGAAATCACAAGTGCTGCGGCTCTCGTACCTCTGGAATTGAGAATACGACGGGAGCTCCGCCTCGGATATCGTTCCAAGGCTAAGCCATCCCCAGCCATTCTTGCGGCAGTGAAATGGGTCCGTTAGTGTTTTGACCGGGCGATCCATCCGTGTTTCGCCGATACCTATATCGATCCGAAGACCTTTCGCCGGGACTCTAGCGAAACCAACATCGTCAACATTTTCCCGGATACCTTCAACGAGATGAGATCAAGATGCTCAGCCTCATAGCGCGCCCAGCCCACTGGCTACTCGTCGGTAGGACGCAATAAGTCCCAGATCTCCAGACCTAACGCTGCCGAGAGCTTTATCATCATGTCCAGCGTCGGGTTCGCACGGCCCCTCTCGATCGAGGACAGGTAGCCGATCCCGATCCCCGTACGCGTATAGATGTCGGTCTGGGTAAGCCCAAGCACCTTCCGTCGCGCCTTGACGCGCGCTCCGAAGGCAAGCGCGGCCGGCTGGATGATGTCCTCCAGGTGAAGTCTTGTCGTCATTCAAAGGTCTCGTGCCGGCGCGATCACGGCCACTAGTCCGTGCCCATCTTGTGACACCTTAATGGACGGCGCACCGATATCCAAGGAGGCCCCAACCACGGGGTAGCAGGCTCCTCCCGGGGGCAGTACATAGAACGGATCCAGATATACGCTACGCGCTGGCGGGTCGGCTCAGGCGGCGGAAACACTCGTTTGTAGTACATCTGCAATGCCGACAGGGTTTTCCGCCGTCATCGATGCCTTCTAGGACAAAGCGGTCACTAAAGGCTTCGCGTGCGAACGGCGGGATCGAACAGAAGCGACGCTCGCAGCGTGAATCTGCAGACAGCAAACGCTCGGATGTCGACGTTCCAAGCCCATAATGCGACGCCTGCCGCAGATACGGCCAAGCGCATGTGATCCGGCTGCCACTCGTGCCTCTGGCAGTTCGGGTTTCAAGTCGTTACCTCGTTTCTCGCATGCCTCGCCAGCACCGGAGCCAAGCTAACCTGTATAGGTTAGTACGGAGACTGAGCCGAACGAAGCTGTCCAGAAAACGGTCCTCTGGCGGTCAGCATGAATATGTCCGTCAACTCTGGACCCGCGATGGCGATCCGGACGAGAATGCAAATCGATGGGGAAACGGACAGATTGGGACCGGCCGTGGCGCTGATCGGCTATGCGCGGGTATCGACTGGCGACCAGAAGCTGGCGCTCCAACACGATGCGCTGAACGCGGCCGGATGCGAGCGGACGTTCGACGACCATGCGTCCGGCACAAACACCGATCGGCCGGGCTTAGCCGAGGCACTGGCCTATCTGCGCGCTGGCGACACCCTGGTCGTGTGGGAGCTCGATCGCCTTGGCCGCTCGATGAGCCACCTGATCGAGAAGGTCGGCGAACTGGCCGTGCGCGGTGTCGGTTTCCGATCGCTCACCAAGTAGATCGACACCACCACGTCGGGCGGAATGCTCGTGTTCAACATCTTCGGCTCGCTCGCCCAGCTCGAGCGCGACCTGATCTGCGACCGCACCAACGCCGGATTGAAGGCTGCGCGGGAACGGGAGAGCCTTGGCGGTCGGCGTCCGGTCATCACGCCTGACAAATTACGTAAGGCGCGCGATAATATCGCGGCAGGGCTGACGGTTCGCGAGGCGGCAACGCGCCTCAAGGTCGGCTAAACCGTGCTCTACAAGGCGCTCGAAGGCACCGCTGCTAAAACCGCAGTCAAGCATGAGGAAATAGTGATGCACGAACGCGATCCCAACATCGTCACCTCGAACCTGTCTGGTTTCGTCACCGAGCAGGGCGTCACCGTGAGAGTGAACATCATCCGGTTGGAAAATGAGCCGGGCTGGTCGCTCGAACTCGAAAACGAGCATGGAACGTCTACGGTCTGGGACGACCTGTTCGCGACTGACGATGCCGCGCATGCCGCCTTCCGTCAGACCGTCGATAAAGAAGTTATGTGCGCCTTCCTCGATCAGGCTGTCGTCATACCCTTTCGACGTTAGCACCGTCAGCGTTCGCCGTTCGTTCGATCCTAGCGTACGTAAACTTGACTTTCGTGCAGTGCCCCCATGCAGTGAAGGCGACAGCTGCGCGTAAGGGGATGTATTATCAACGGTTCGTTCGTCAGGCTCGGAGCAGGCGCTGCACGGATAGACCAAGCGCACGATCGGCATAGTGCGCAATGGACCGCTGAAACTGTCGCGCGTCACCGATCACGTCAAACACCCCGCCCAGATCAGCCGAGCTTGGCAATGATCCGCCAAGCTCGTCCTAACGGCAACCTTCCTACATTCGTAATCCGCAGGCCACCGCGCTTTCATAGCACCGACCCGTTTTATGAGGCATAAGGAGCTGACGTTAAGATGGAGACGAACTACGTGGTCAGTCGAAAATCTGCATTGTCTGTGCGGATCACTAACATTCCCGTTGCACTCGCCTTCATTGGCTTGTTACTCCTAACGATACTTGGACCTGGGATGGAGATGACGACGATCCTACCCCACGATGTGACAAGAAATATTAGGCAAGTTGTATACCCGTTACTCTTATTAACTGTGGTGATATCGCTTAAGTTATGGCGTGATCACAACTATTTCAAAGTAATACCAATTCCTCTTATCATAACGTTTATATGGTGCTTGCTGAGCTTAACATGGTCCGCAGTTCCTGACATTGCAGCAAAGCGATTATTATTAACTGCCATCGCTACAGCACTTGCATTTCTATGCATTCGCACAGCGGGGTATACTCGAAGTCTGTTAATTGTCCGAAGCGTTCTGCTTGGAGCTCTTGTCATTAATTTTCTGGTTGTATTTCTGTTTCCATCGGTCGGCACACACGATTACGGTATCAGTTGGTCTAAAGGCCAGTGGCGAGGTTTGATGGGGCATAAGAACGTTGCCGGAGTTCTTTGCGGTATAACAATGCTATTCTATGCATTCGATTCGCGTCGGATTTCATTCGCACTTCGTTACTCGGTAGTCGCGGCTGCAGGAATATTTCTATTTTATACCAATTCAAGAACTTCCTTAGCAATGGTAGCTTTAGCAGCCACCGTCGGATTCATAGTAACATATTTTCATTCTGCAATTGCTAAATCAATAGATGGACCTAGCCGAGGTATCATTATCAATATAGGATTGGCACTATGCGTTATTATATTCGGTATTTTAGTATACTATACAATAAATCAAGACGCGTTACTTGCATACACCGGAGATGCCAATGCATTATCTAAGAGGATGACCATATGGCAGCCGCTACTGCGTTTCTACATCGACCACCCGGTTTTGGGCGCTGGCTTCGGTTCTTTTTGGGATACACAACCTCAGAGCACGGCAAGGGAGTACGGCGGAGGCTGGCTGCGTCAGGTATATCAAGGCCATAATGGTTATCTTGACCTTCTGGTACAGATTGGCTTGCCGGGCCTGCTATTCGCACTGGTTGCCGTCGTAGTATGGCCTGTCATCATGCTAAGCCGGCTGTTGTCTTCTTCTCCGGGTGAGTGTGGGTTGGTAACTGCGATCTTAATTTTCTGCCTTGGCGACAACATGATGGAGACTACCCTGCTTGCCCGGGACACCCCAGGCCAAACCTTTCTTATGATTGCACTAGCAATGATTGTAACGGTAGGAGCAGAGCGAGCGAACCGAAGATCTAGATCTCGGCGCGTGCTTAAAGGTAGTGGAGCGCGCGGCGTGAACTGATGAAGTGGATGCCTCCTTCGTTCGGCATCGTATGACGCTAGAATGGCGCGATGTTGCGCTGCCGAAGAAGGAGTCCATGACCAACATCAACATTCTAGGTGTTTGATCGTGCGATCCTTTCGTTGGAATGGAAGAAGGCAGTATGGGACAGGTACGTGTTGTTGCCCCCTGAAGGCCTGACAGAGCCTCGCAGGTTTGCGCGATGAACTCGCGTGGAGATCGATAGCGCAAAGCGCGGTGAGGATGCACCTCGTTATAATGGTGAACCAGCCGGGCAGTTGGTCGATAACGCTCTGCGCATCTGGCCTGGGGTTCACGCGGACATAATCCCGCTTGAGGGTGCGAACGAACGCCTCCGCCATGCCGTTCGATTGAGGACTGCTGACTGGGGTCGTGCGCGGGATCAGTCCAATTCCCCGGGCGAAGGCGCGTGTGTTGCGAGCAGTGTAGCAGCTGCCGTTATCGGTAAGCCACTCGATGGGTTCGGGTACGCGGTTCACCTGTCCGTAGCGATGCTCGACGGTTGCGACCATCAAGTCCTGGACGTCCTCGGCGGTGATGCCGCCCGTCGTCGCCACGCGGCCCATCGCCTCGCGGTCGCAACAGTCGAGCGCGAAGGCGACACGTACCTTCTCGCCATTGTCACAGGTGATCTCCAACCCGTCGGAGCACCAGCGGGTGTTGCGCAGATCGACGGCGACGCGGCCGTCGTGACGCCGTTCCTCGCGGCGTTCGCCGTCCCGCTGTAGCAGTAGCCTGTGCACCTTCATGACGCGGTAGACGCGTTTCGGATTGGGCGCTTTGCGCCCGGTCTTTTCGACCTGCCGGCGCAGCAGAGCATGAACGCGGCGATGAGCGGGCGGATGTCAGCGACCAGCTCGGCATCCGGCAGCGGCGGTCGTCCGCGTGGTCGGGGCGACGGGCGATGGCGCATTGCGGACAGGTGTGGGCGAGCAATTCCAACCGCCCCTGCGACCGCGCTCACCGTCCATCCCGTGGCAACGAGGTCGAGCGCAACAGCAGTTTTTTGGGCCTGCGGCCCGGGACACGGCCTCGCGGAGCAGCTCGTTCTCCATGGCCTTCTTGCCTAGCAGCCGGTGTAGTTCGCGCACCTGCGCCTCGAGCGCACGGTACTCGGACGCCGGCACTACTTCCTCGCCTCAGGCGCCGCCAGGTGAAGATCTGATTCCCACCAATGCCGTGCCGGCGGGCGACGAGCGACACGCTCATGCCCGCAGATACGTTTCCTCGACGATCCGGACCTTTTCCTCCGGTGTCCACCGCCTCCGGCGCTGAACACCGGAGAGAACCCCGCCATCGTTGTAACGCCTGGTCGTACCGTCAGTCATATGCCTCACTCTTATCTAAGAGCGGGGCCCTGTCAGGTCATTTAGGGGGCCACCTCAGTACGTCACGGGAGCGCCATGACCACGCACGCTGTCAGAGCAGCAATACAGCGATCGCAAGCTTCGCTCTCGACGCTGAGCCGGGAGCTCGGGATCAACCCAAAGACAGTGGCGAAGTGGCGTAAGCGATCGACGGTCGAGGATCTGAAGACCGGGCCGAAGGCCCCTGACTCAACGCCCCTGACCGAAGCCGAAGAGGCGGCAGTGGTCGCATTCCGGCGCCACACATTACTGCCGTTCGACGATTGCCTCTATGCGTTGCAGCCCTCGATCCCGCATCTGACACGGTCAGCGCTGCACCGCTGCCTGTAGCGTCATGGCATCTCCCGTCTGCCGGACATCGAGGGCGATAAGCCTAAGCGACAGCGCTTCAAGCGCTACCCGATCGGCTTCTTTCATATCGATATCGCCGAGATGCAGACTGCCGAAGGCAAGCTCTACCTGTTCGTCGGCACCGAACGCACCAGTAAGTTTGCGGTCACCCAGCTCGTCGACAAGGCTGACAGGCGAACCGCGCGGGAGTTCTTGGAGCACTTGCTGAAAGCCGTGCTCTACCGGATTCACCGATTCACACAATCCTGACCGACAATGGCATCCAGTTTGCCGAGCAGCCGCGCAACCGTAACACCGTCTAGTCGCGTCAGATGCGCTTCGACATGATCTGCGAGGCGAACGACATAGAGCAGAGGCTTACCAAGCCGAACCACCCGTGGACCAACGGTCAGGTCGAGCCAATGAACCGCACCATCAAGGAAGCGACTGACAAACGCTTCCACTACGAGAGCCAAGACCAGTTACGGGAGCACCTCGCAGACTTCATGGCAGCCTATAATTTCGCTCGTCGGCTCAAGACACTTAGTGGCCTCACGCCTTACAAATACATCGCTAAAATCTGGACGTCAGAGCCGGACAGGTTCATCGTCGATCCGATCCACCAGATGCCGGGACTAAACACCTAGCACAGACCGTATCCATTTAGTGGGCGCCGCTAAGAGGCTGAGCGACCGGTCTTAAGCGTGCTCTCTACGAGCGTGCTCCGGAGTGATGGATGGCGCAGGTCACGGTGATGTCGGGTCGGGAGTGGTGTCGTTGCCGGGGTGATGAAGAGCGTATGCGGATTCTGTCAAAGGCATTTTCGGCTGGGGAATGCGTGGCCCCGGCATCTCGCCGCAATGACGTGCCAACGTCGCTGCTCTAGCTGCGTCTTAAGGTTGGCCGACCGGTCGTCGCGTAGCACCTGACCCAGTCTTCGCCGAGGCTGGTTGTTGTTGATCGTGATGCGCGGCTGCCATCCGCATCGTCGGCCACCCAGTCAGCGGCTCGATGAATTACTTCCTTGAAACTAGCCCCCGCGGGACCGCTTGTTGGCAACCGTACGATACTCGGTTCGGACAATTACCGAGATCTCCAACGCCTGGAGCAGTTCACTACCTCATGATATCGCAGCGCGTCTCTGCAGGTCCAATCAAGCTGTCATGTATTCATCACCCGAACTTTGAGCCGAGTGGCGGGATTGCCGCCGTAGATAGTCCATGCATCCAACCTACGGAAGGCTGCACCACGCGCACCAAGTACCGCGCCCGTACCAATCTCGACCCCAGGACCCACGAAAGAGTCTGCAGCGATCCAGGCGTCATCTCCAATAGTAACCGGACGTAACATCAATTGAAAAAAGGGATCAGTTACATCGTGAGTGCTAGCGCAGATATGAGCACCTTGGCTAATTACCGCGCGTGATCCGATGGCGATGCGCCCCTGATTATACAGGCGAACCCGCGGACCAATTGTTGCGGCATCGCCGATATTTAGGTTGGCCGGATGCCATATCTTAGTTGAAGCATAGATCCTCACGCCGATCCCTACGCGTGCGCCGAACAAGCGCAATATTAAGCAACGCCAGCGATGAAGTGCGGGCGGCGTCCAAGCGGCCATAATGGTCCAACATAGCGCGAAACTGGCACGCTGAACTCGATTGCGTAACGAGAAACTTGGCCCCCCCGAGCTCACGTCGCGAGCGTCGAGCAACCCGGTGGTTCGCTGCTCACCTACCCTCCGGCGCATATTATCACTGGTATCATTCGGAAAATCCTTTTTGTCCGCTCATTATGATAGCCGCTCCGCCACGTATGTGGAAGTGTTTGACCTAGTACGTTCGAGAAGGACTAGCTATAACACATCTGTAAGTAAGTCCCGCTCATCGGGTGGGTGAGCATAGATCGTCTACGGGATTTTTCACGCGGATAGCGTTGGCCAATCCGTACCAAATTCTAGTTGAGGAATCTCTGTGGTTGATATCATGAAAGATGAAAGAGGGCGCTTTTTGAACGTTGTTCTTATCTGCGGATTTTTTGACTCGACAATAGAAAGCTTTCGCGAAAATCAGTTCGCGTATAGATTGGCGGAACGGGGCCATAAGGTACGAATTATAACTTCAACGGCGAGCATACGTTGGCGTTGGAATCGTGCTGGCGCAGCAACGAATAATCCATCTGAAAATGATGCACGGTACACAAACAATCCGAATGTAACGCTAATCCGGCGTAAGCCCCTTCTTCGGATCGGAGATCTTGTACTTTTTCGGCTTCGCCGATCGGATCTTAAGGACGCTGACGTGGTCCACGTGCTCGATTTCAGACAAGGCATCACTGCATTCGCCGCCCGCTTAGCATCTTCTGCGGGTATCAAAGTTATCTACGATCATGAGCAACGCGGCGATCGATCGGGTAGCCCGTTGCACACTCTAGACAACCGCGTACGCCGCGCTTTCATTCGTTATGGAGCGAGAGCGCCATCACTTGTACGGCATACAGTAACATCTAACCGCGTGTTTTTCGAGGAGACGGCACCTCGCTATAGCGGTCCATTCGCACTTTCACCGCTTGGTGCGGACGAGAAGATTTTCCATGTCAACGCAGATCTTCGAGCGCAGAAGAGGGCCGATCTAGGACTCTTACCAAGCGATTTCATGTGGTTGATGTCGGGAAAAATCGAACTGGAAAAGCGCGTTGACGAGGTCGCGCGTGCCTTGGCGCACCATGATAAAACTCTATTTTTGGTGGGCGACATATCCGAACAAGTTCGCCCGTTGGTACACGGACAGCCCAATATACGTTACCTTGGCAAATTGCCCCAGCGAGACATGGCAGCGCTCTACAATGCCGCAGATTGCTCTATATTTACGACGTTTACTCTTTCCTACTGGGAGGCCCTCGCATGTGGCGCGCATATCTTGGTGCCCTCGACAAATTTCTCGGATAATTACCTCGGCAGCAGGGTCGAGGTAAGCAGGTTTGGCGAGCCTGGAATGTTTGAAGTCGAGGAAGAGCGTTACCGTACAGAAGCAAAGATCGAACCCTACATTGCAGCGCTGGTTCCAACAATCGAGAATGGCACCAGAGAGCGGCAATCGCCGAAATGGTTATCCTGGCCGCGTCGAATTGATGAGCTAGAGGCGCAGTATCGAGGCACGTTATCCGTATGACCGCAAAGTCTTACAGCCAAAAATTGATAAGGGCGATTAACGGCGGTCATCGCGCAGCTCTGCTGTTATTCAGAACTGGAGTGGTATCGTTATTATATTTTCTAACAATTACACTTATTCTTACATTAGATGGAAAATTCGTAGTTGCTGGATTTGTAGAAGTTCAGAATCTTTGCTACATTATATCTGGATTTGCCTCAATCGGGTTTTATTCAATATTAATGTTTTATGCGAGCAGGTCAAATAGATTAGCTCGATGGTCGCTGTGGCAAATGCTCGCGTGGACACCGATTAGCGCTGGGATATGTCTTCTCGGATCAGCTATCGCAGAAGCTTGGACGCCATCAGTCGGATCCTTGTGGCTCGCGTTCTTCGCACTATCCTTTACCTTGTCGACATCAATAAGCGGTCTTGCGCTAGGTCAAGGACGCTTTTCGCTTTATACCGTCATCGAGGTGAGCGGCGCTTTCGCGTTCCTTATTATCGTTTTTTCCTTTCCTGACCACATGAATGACTCGTTTCACCTTAACCTGACCTACGCGCTTATAGCCCTCGTCAAGTTCTTAGCCTACCTCGTAATGTCCGGTCTTATGTCGAAGGCTAAATCTGGTTGGTCCTGGCAAAGTCATCCATCTCGCTATCTACCTAGTTTGCCACTTGTTAGGCGCTTCGGAGGGCCAAGCTGGCTTGCTGGTACGCTTTACATAATAGTATATCGCCTAATGCTATCGATGTTTCAGGGGAGTCAAGGGGTTGCTGCGGCTGATCTGGCAGTTTGCTGGGCTATATTCGATAGATTACAGATGATCGTTCAAGTCGTAAACACTCTTGCTTTCCGTGCGATCGCTAGTAATCCGAAAGCGGCTAGACACGTAATAAGATTAAGTGACCGCTATTATCCCGCAACAGCGGCAATTATATTGATATTGGCAGCCGGCGGAATTGCTCTTTGGACTCGACTAACTGGTAGCCACGTAACATCCGCAGCGCTCGCCATGGCATTTATCTTCTTCGTTTGGGGGTATCGCACTGTGCTGCAAAACATTTTGACCGCGCTACGCGCATACAACATCATTATTCGAGAGCTAGCTATTTTGCTAGTTGCATGGGTAATGATTATGATTGCGCAGCGTTATGTAAGTATATCTTGGTTTACGATAGTGGCTGGAGCTTCAGCTCTAATTGGTTTGTCTGCGCTCCGGACGCGTCAATGGATAGTACAGGTTAAGGAAAATGGCAGTTGATTGATGTCGTCCAGTATCCTGTATCTACGAGAGGTAGTCTGGTAACCCGTGCCGGCGACTGCATCGGCGCCATCAGCCTAGTAGTAAGCCTGCTTGCAAGTACCTTCATTGGGAGCTTGCCGGTTTGTCTATTAGCGGGTATAGGTTTTAGCTTACAAATTGTAATTGACCGCCGTAATATCAGCGAATATTTGATGGGAATATTTGCAATCGCGGCATCAATGCTTCTTTTTACAACTAGCCTGTTTTCACCGGTCGCCTTGCCCGAGCCGGAGATATTGAAAGCTGCGGTAGGAACACTGCTTTTTCTGTTAACAATGGCATTTGCCCCGACGAGCATTCGCCAACTTAGCGAGCGGATGCCGTGGGTGCTACATGCGATTGGCGCGGGCATCATCATTGCATTTATGTTAGACTACACTGGCGTGTTGTCGCTGAAAACGATCGGTTTTGTTCGCTGGTTCGAAACAGCTGGTTTCAAAGCGCAGTTAGATATGAGACCATCGGGCATCTACTCTGAGCCATCATGGCATGCGCTATCAGCCTCGGCACTCGCCTACTTCTTAGCAAAAAGCAAGTCAATCGCTGCAAAGATAATGGCTCTTCTACTTGCCCTATCGAGCGTCTTAAGTGGTTCTTCGATAGGACTAGCGATGGCATGTCTTGTTTTCTTTCGACTGACATTCTTAAGCACCCGTAGCTTAGCCGGGCGGGCGACATTTATTGCTCTTCTTGTCCTATGCGTTCTAATCTATCTTGCGCTTCCTTTTGCGCTAGACATCCAAGGGGACAGTCAATTACAGAAAATTCTTAACCCGACAGATTATGGCTCAGGCATGTCGCGCTTTGTGGCACCAATCACGTATCTGCGTGATACATTTACCAGGGCACCACTTACCGGCATGGGGTTATCGTATATCACTGAGCATTTAATTGGTCGCATGGGGGCCGCAATTCTCCCTTTAAATGTTTTTATTGAAAGTGGGTTAGTCGGGATAGGCATATATGCCTTCATCATTATCGCACTGATGAAGCGTTCGCGTTCCGGAGGCGGCGACGTCATGGCCGCAGTTCTCTGCATGGCGTCGATCGGTCTTCAAGGTAGCCCTTTCCAAGCAATGCTCGTAATATTGTTTATAATACCGTGGGGCTTGCCAGATACCTCAAGATCCGCCGAGATCGGTATCATATAATCGCGCGGGTCACCGAACCATCAATCCGAGTTCGTCTGCACATTCTGATGTTGGGCGAACGACAGCATAACCTTCACCATTACATATTAGGCGCACAGATTCGTTTTGATGTGTCATTAGCATTAAAGTATCAAGTCCAGCCCGGATAGTAATTATACCGTTTCCGCCGGCGTGGGGGCCACGTACTACCACAACCTCTGCACCGCTGACTTGGTTAATTATATCTAGGTCGAAGTAGATATTGTTCGGCAGAGAACTGTTGAAACGTACTACGTCCGGCGATCGCATGAGATTGTGTATATAAGATACCGGTGCGCCTTCATCCAAACTCGCGCCGCGGGATTCACGCGGCGGTCTCCCCACGATCGCGGTCTGCCGAGCTTTTCCTAAGCGGTCGTAAGCTTGGCCGTTAGGGACAAAGCTCTGATCACCTGTAATTTGCTGGCGGAAATCGATGCCACTCGTCCCCTCGCCACGGTTCAAGCCAGTGCTATGTGCCCAGCTCGTAGACGCGGTCGCATTCCAGCGATCGCACTCGATCGCGTCAACGCTGATACGTGCCTCATTAAAAACTCGACCAATAAAAACATGGAGGCAACCCAGCCGCTTTAAAGCGGCGATGTATTGCGTTTGCATAGCTCCTATACGGACCGTGCAGCGACCGGCGGCGCTTACTAACGCAGACGAAGATGCACCGAAGGAGATGCGCTCGAAGCGAAGTAAATCAATTGAGACGACGTTGCAATTCTCAAATAAAATCGGTGCCGGAACCGTCGATGAAAGTCTATGGAACTCGATCGCGAGCATACCGATTCGCAAATCAGTAAAGCCCCGAAAGGCTATGCACTCTTTCGTAGCTTGTCCGAGATACGATATCTCAAAGTGGGTTCCTGCCTTAACTGGATGCTTCAGCGGAGGATAGAACGTTAAAAGCCCGCTTACGGCGTCATGGCCAATGATCCACTGTACCACGCCCCTAGAGGTATCATCCTCGCCGCTCGTAAAGACAATCGCAGAGCCGAGATAGCTGTTCCCGGTGTCGAGAGGCTCCACGATGCGAACGGTGGAAGTGCTTCCGCCCGCCGATCGTCCCGACCTATACGGGAAGGGCTGGTTGCTGACGTGCCAAGCGTCAAATCGACTTTGCGTATGTGCTGTACGATCGTCACAAGACAAAGCTGCCACGGCAAAGGACGAAATTCCTATATCCTCATAGCTATTTGAGTAGCCGATCGAGTTGCGTAGATCGATCGCGATCCCAGCGCCTCTGATCTGTATGTTTCGAAAGAGCGTTGTTGCAAGAATTGCGCCATCGCCACGCTCCCAAGCCTTTAGACCGAAGCTGGAATTATGAATCGGAAGTTGCGGCGTTGCCCATCCGATTTCAAAATCCTCGAAACGCAGTCGAGTTCCCCATATAAGTAGTACCCCCATTCCAATAGTATGCTGAACAATCCGTGTCGCGCCACGGCCCGCCCCACGGACTACAATGCCGGAGCATTTCCTTACTCTAAGCTCTCGGCTGATTTTGATATCTCCGCTGGGAAGCGAAACTGACGAGCCGCTGTCGAATGCCGCTTGCATAGCCTCGGTATGGTCCGCCTCTGGACTAGACCAATTACCCTTGAAAAATTGGGTTGGCGAAACCCAACCTGAAGGTAGCCAGGTTGTGTCGACCGGATTGCGTTTCGGAGACTGCGTCCCCGCCTCACGGGCATCAATCGCGCCCGCATTGGGAAGAAGAGCGCCAAGCGCCAGCGATACGACAGTTCGACGATCCATAATGAGGCTTTGCCGGATTGGAGCACGATAGACAATAACGTGTCCTGCCGTGCGATGCAGCGGCGCTTTTTATATGATACAGCCACCGCCGCATGCTATGGCTAGTGAAGTCAGCATCGGTCAGTGATGCTGAATCGTAAATCTGCGAGGGATAATGATGCCGGAAGTTGTAGCGTTCCTGAATACTCTGAACGCGACACGCTTCGACGCTGGCGCCGAGAAGGTAGTTCGTCTGCTTCGGCAGGGATTCGAGGCTGAAGAGATTGCTACACGGATGCTGTCGATACTACCCCCAGGGTCCCATACGCAAACCAGCGAAACAACATCGCAGCAGATACGAAGCTCAAGCGTATATTTCCCATACCCAGAACGTAACCATCGCACTATGTCTAAGATTGCGTTTCATATTCTTGAGAACTGGAATCCACTTGCTGTTGAACGCACACGGCGTATCGGTTTAATTGATGACGCAACTGTACTCTTTTCACATAACCTGCGTGGATTTTCCACCGGCGTCTGGTCGTTACAGAACCGGTCGGCTGATCTGATCAAAGCGCATTATATTCATGACTACCAGCTCGCGTGCACAGCGTCCTCGATCATGCGCAACGGAACGGAATGTTTGACGCCTTGCGCGTCGTGCCGCCTGTTAACTGACGGTCGGCGCCGCATGAGCGCAAATGTAGACATTGTCTACGGTGCTAGTGAATATATCTTGGATTATCATATTGGCCGTGGTTTTTTCCCGCGGGCAATTGCTAAGGTAATCGAGCCCCCGCTCGATTTGGACGGACAGATCAAGCGCCCATATGTCAAACGACCAATTCGGCGCTTTGGCTTCCTAGGCCGTATTGTAAAAGAAAAGGGTATTACGGAGTTGCTTGACGGCTTCGCGAGATTTCGGCACAACTTGTCGGCAGACGACGCTTCGTCAGCGGAACTGATCATAGCCGGTGGCGGTGAAGGACCCTTCTTCGACGCACAAATTGCTCGAGTAGATAGCATGTCTGGGGTGCGCTACGCTGGCGTGATGAAGCCCCACGCCTTCTTCGACTCCGTCGACGCTTTGGTGGTTCCGTCGATCTGGCCGGACCCAAACCCTTTTGTTGTAGTAGAGGCCTACCAGCACGGATTGCCTGTAATTGCCGCGAGCGTAGGGGGGCTAAGGCAATCGGTTGTAAATGACAAAACAGGTCTGCTTTTCGCACATAATTTGTCAAACGGTGGGATGGTCTCTGCACTTCAACGTGCTTGGGATGGTATACCCATATCTCCGGATGCAATGCAAGGCAAGGTAACGCAACGCGACTACCGTTTGGCAATCAATACTATCTTGCATGATATCATGGCGATCCGGTCTAAAACCGCCCAGTAAGCGACCGCCCCTATAAGGTGACCTAATGTTTGAGCAATTGGTGCTGTCACCACGTCAACGATATGCGTAGCTTGTTTAATGCCGCGCGGTATGACTTTCACATCGATTTGTAGTATGGCGACGTAAGAAACAAGCGAGAATAACTAATGCGTATCTTATGGATCGGCAAAGGCGGCGGAACGGGAGCCTTAGGCGGTGATGAGGTATACGACCGCAAGCTTTTACAATGCATTGACCCGCAGCATGAAATTATTCAATTCGTACCACTTCCAGTCAGCCGAACTAAGAAGCTGATGAATCTTGCTCGTGGCGTGCCGCTGTATCGAGCAACGTATTGGTCACGCAATAATACCGACAATCTGCATAACGCCATTTGCACTACGCTGCCCGACGTGGTGGTTATCTCATGGGAACCGTTCGACGTTCTCGCTGAGCAAATCGAATTGCCGACTGTCTTGTTGCTGCACAACATTACAAGCGATGCTGTGGTTGAGGTGTTTAATAAAACGCGTATTGCGCGGGCCTACGCTTCGTACGTGCGCCGCTTTGAGCGCCGCCTTTACAATCTTCCCCAAATTAGCGCGATAATAGCCCTTTCTGTGCGCGATGCTCGGATTATAAAAGCGTTGGTGCCTAATAAACGAGTTGAAATAGTAAGTCCTGGTGCCCCTCCGCTTGCCCCCATGCCAATGTCAGTGATCATGCCAGAGATATTCATATCCGGCACCTATGACTGGTATCCCAAGAGGCGAGACCTATCCGCTGCTGCGGTTAAATTACTTTCTGAGAAAAGTTCGGAATGGAAGGTTGGTTGGGATCATCCGCCGCATGCATCGGTCTCGCCATTGTTGCTTGGCCAGAATGTTGATCCTTCAAAGTGGCTTCCGGCTTTGAGATTCGGCCTAGTACCCGACACATTCTCGTCAGGCTTCAAGCTTAAAGTCACTTACTACATAGCTAACAATTGCGTAGTTTTGAGTATGTCAGATGTAGG
Source organism: Sphingomonas faeni (assembly GCF_003053745.1). GTDB lineage: Bacteria > Pseudomonadota > Alphaproteobacteria > Sphingomonadales > Sphingomonadaceae > Sphingomonas > Sphingomonas faeni. The sequence goes on from NZ_QAYE01000013.1 coordinate 37,388, forward strand.
GCAGGACTATTGTGACCTGACCGATCACGGTATTTTTATTCGCCGAGTTAGTTCCTTTATCGAAATTCAGGCAATTCGGACAGAGCTTGCGGAAATGGATCAGCTAGAGTTGATCTCGCGGTTTGAAAAATTCAAGTTAGCTTGCGTCGCGAAGTTCAAGTGGAAGGAGTCCGCGCGCCGGCTAACAGAAGTGCTTGTCAGCAGCATCTAGTCTGTGCGGTGCGTGACAAAACTCCAGTATTCAATTTAACTCTGTTGAATATTATGCTCTATGTCTCTTCAGACAGCGAAAGCATTCTGTCTAACTCCTTGTGAAACTGATGTAAGATTGTTCCTCTACTCCATCGCTGAACTGCGCGTTCACGCGCTTCATGAGCTGTACTTTGTCTTAAACTAGTATTGTCCAGTAGAGATTCTATAGCTTGCGCGAAGGCTTTGGAATCACCTGGGGGGGTAACTAAACCACAGCCTTCAATCTCCTGCGCCAGTCCTGTTCCTGGCAATGCTGTAGCTACAGTAGATCTTCCAGAGGCAAGCATATTAGTTAGCTTAGATGGTAACACTAGGTCGGCTGTTCCACCGATTTGAGGAAGGAGGTGTATTGACGCCAAACCCAGAAGATCGCAAAGACTTTCGCGTGGTTGAAGATCGTGGAACTGGATGTTATCTAGTCCAGCAGCCTGCTGTACAAGTTTCTCCCGGTTAGGTCCATCTCCGCAAACTATAAACGTCAAATCTTTCCGATTTCGGAGGATGTATGCGGCGTTAACAACGATCTCAATGCCTTGTTTGTTAGCAATGTTACCGGAATAAAGCGCTACGTGACGTCTGTCTATCTTCCATCGTGACCGATAAGTCGATTGTTTTAAAAGAGGAATGATCTCGTCGACATTAGCCCAATTGCGAAACTCTATTATGGCTTCCGACGGCACTCCCTTTTGAACAAGTTTCGTACACATCTGAGGCGATATTGTGCTTACCCGGTCCGCTTTGAGCGCCCATGTTTCAAATTGGCGTGCGGCCTTAGCTATTATGCCGCCGTCTTTAAGCAATCCGGTGGCGAAAGCCGCCTCGACCTCAAAATCCTGAATATGTAGCCACAACTTTGCACCTGTCCGGTGCGCAGCATTGCGGGCAACGACAGCAGAAATTAGGGAGGGCGCGATACCTATAACTACGTCCGGCTTGCTCCTACGGATTTCCTCCAACATTGCTATTTCTGCGCGAGCGGCAAAGCTCATGTGATGGATCAAGCGCCGCTTGCCGTCAGGATTGGCTGGGATGTAAGTTGGTACACGAACAACACGGACGTTCTGTTCAACCGAGACCCGCTTTCCACCACCAGCAAAGACCGGATCAGATTTCCATTGCGGGTAATAGGGCTTGGCACAGATTACGCTAACCGCATGGCCCGCTGCAGCAAGAAATTGTGCCATCCCGGCGGTGTACGGACCGATACCCACCAGCTCAGGAGAGTAGTTGATTCCAAGAATCAGAACGTTCATTGTTTTATCTCAAGTCGTATAATCTTGGCCTGTATGGCGTGGCGCACTCTGCCTGGTAGATCGGCTTTCATTAGCTTAGTGCCTCCCGGGCCCAAGTCGTTCTAATGACGCCACGTTATGTAAAAACCATTTGCAAGTTTTTCCGATCCCTTCGGCTAGGGAAACGGACGGCTTCCAACCCATCGATCTTAGGCGGCTGGAGTCCATAAGCTTCCGCATGGCTCCATCAGGCTTACTGGCATCGAAGACAATATTTCCTTTAAATCTTGCCACATGGGCAATCAGCCGAGCCAACTCCAGAATTGTCACATCCTCGCCAAAGCCCACGTTGATATGGCTGAGCATCGGCTCGGTGTTCGCTTCGTACGTTTCCTTGTCGAGATCGAACACGAACAGCGAGGCCTCAGCCATGTCGTCGACATGTAGGAACTCGCGGTACGGGGTACCGGTACCCCAGATCACCACCTCTTCAGCGCCGCTTGCAGCCGCTTCATGGAAGCGGCGGATCAACGCCGGCATCACGTGGCTGTTTTCCGGGTGAAAATTGTCGCCCGGTCCATAAAGGTTGGTCGGCATCACGCTACGGTAGTCAGTGCCATACTGGCGGTTATAGCTTTCGCACAGCTTGATGCCGGCGATCTTGGCAACCGCATACGGCTCATTGGTCGGCTCGAGGACGCCGGTGAGCAGTGCGTCTTCGCGCATCGGTTGTTCGACGGCGCGAGGGTAGATGCACGAGGAGCCGAGGAACAGCAGGCGCTGCACGCCGGCGACGTAGGCCTGATGGATCACGTTCGCCTCAATCATGAGGTTCTCGTAGATGAAGTCGGCCGGGTAGGTGTTGTTGGCATGAATGCCGCCTACCTTGGCAGCCGCCAGCACCACGCCGTCAGGCTTCTCGCTTGTAAAGAAGGCACGCACGGCCGCCTGGTCGGTCAGGTCGAGTTCGGCGTGCGTGCGCGTGATCACGTCGGCGCCGCGCTCGCGCAGTTTGCGCGAGATCGCTCCGCCGACCATCCCGCGATGACCAGCCACATAGATGCGCATCGGATGTTGCTCCATCAGCCTTCGACCGAAACGGGAAGATCGTAGCCATGGGTCTTGAGAAGGGCATGACGCTTGGCCGTGTGAAGGTCGGCTGCGACCATTTCCTGGCACATCTCCTGCACGCTGATCTCGGGGACCCAGCCAAGCCGGTCCTTCGCCCTGGTCGGGTCGCCGAGCAGCGTCTCCACCTCGGCCGGACGGAAATAGCGTGGGTCGATCCGAACGAGGATGTCGCCGGCCTTCACCGCCGGTGCATCGTCGCCCTCGACCTTGTCGACGATGCCGATCTCGTCAACGCCTTCGCCCTCGAACCGCAGCGTGATGCCGAGGTGCGCAGCCGACCAGGTGATGAACTCGCGCACCGAATATTGCACGCCGGTGGCGATGACGAAATCTTCCGCCTGCTCCTGCTGCAGCATCATCCACTGCATGCGGATATAGTCCTTGGCATGGCCCCAGTCGCGCAAGGAGTCGATATTGCCCATGAACAGGCCCGTCTCCAGCCCTTGTGCAATGTTGGCGAGGCCGCGGGTAATCTTGCGGGTGACGAACGTCTCGCCGCGACGCGGGCTCTCGTGGTTGAACAGGACGCCGTTGCAGGCGTACATGCCGTACGCCTCGCGGTAGTTGACCGTAATCCAGTACGCATAGAGCTTGGCGACCGCATAGGGCGAGCGCGGATAGAACGGCGTCGTTTCCTTCTGCGGGGTCTCCTGAACTAAGCCGTAGAGCTCGGACGTCGAGGCCTGGTAGAAGCGCGTCTTCTTTTCCATCCCGAGGAAGCGGATTGCTTCGAGCAGGCGCAGCGTGCCGAGGCCGTCGACGTCGGCGGTATATTCGGGTGCCTCGAAGCTAACGGCGACATGGCTCTGCGCGCCGAGGTTGTAGACCTCGTCGGGCTTCACTTCGCTCAGGATGCGCGTGAGGTTTGAGGTATCCGACAGATCGCCGTAATGCAGTTTCAGGTTGGGGTGCGGCGCGTGCGGATCCTGATAGATGTGATCGATGCGCTGCGTGTTGAACAGCGAAGCCCGGCGTTTAATGCCGTGAACCTCATAGCCCTTTTCTATTAGAAACTCAGCCAGATACGACCCGTCTTGACCTGTGACGCCGGTGATCAGGGCTACTTTTTTTTCGCTCATTGTTCTTACCCTTCTTCTGGTTTCGCGTCGGCTGAATGTTCAATCTGAACCAAACAAGTCGCGCGTAAAGACCTTTCCCATCACATCGTCGAGCTCGTCCGACATGCGATTTGCTATTATAACGTCACAATTTTGTTTGAAAGCATCGAGGTCACAAATCACGCTGGAGCCGAAAAACTCTTTGTTCCCCATTGTCGGCTCGTAGATCACGACCTCGATACCCTTAGCCTTAACTCGTTTCATGATACCTTGAATCGAAGACTGGCGGAAATTGTCGGAACCCGCTTTCATTGCCAAACGAAAAACCCCGACCCTATTGGGCTTCCTTGCAATTATTTGGTCAGCCAGGAAGTCCTTACGTGTCCGATTGGCATCGACAATTGCGCGTATCAGGTTTTGAGGCACCTCGGAATAGTTTGCTAGCAGCTGCTTCGTATCCTTAGGTAGACAATAGCCACCATAGCCAAAGCTAGGATTGTTGTAGTGCCTGCCAATGCGCGGATCGAGGCCGATGCCGTCGATAATCTGGCGCGTGTCCATAGCTCCAGCGATCGCATAGCTGTCGAGTTCGTTGAAAAAAGCAACGCGCATGGCGAGATAGGTGTTGGCGAATAGTTTGATTGCTTCCGCCTCGTTGGCATCGGTAAAGAGGATTTCAACATCCTTCTTCATCGCGCCATCCAAGAGCAGGTCGGCAAATATCCGTGCTCGTTCCGAACGCTCGCCGACGATGATCCGGGAGGGGTGCAGGTTGTCGTAGAGGGCTTTGCCTTCGCGAAGAAATTCCGGACTGAAGATGACCTGATCGGTGCCAAAACGCTTTCGGACATCAATCACGAAACCGACTGGGACTGTGGATTTTATCACGATCGTCGCTTCGGGGTTAGCGGTGATCGTCGTTTGGATCACAGCCTCCACCGAGGACGTGTCGAACTTATTGGTGTCCGCGTCGTAGTTCGTCGGCGTGGCGACGATCACATAGTTGGCCTCGGCAAGTGCCCGCTGTGCATCGACCGTGGCGGTGAGGTTCAACCGTCTGGTGGCGAGAAAATCCTCCAATTCCGCGTCGACGATTGGCGACTTACGCGCGTTAAGCATCTCGACGCGCGCAGCCGTAATGTCGACAGCGATCACTTCGTTGTGCTGCGCCAGAAGAACGGCGTTGGAGAGACCAACATAACCGAGACCAAAGACTGCGATCTTCATAGCGATCTGACCCATTCTTGATCGTGGAAGGATGGCGGGAATGTATTTTGTCGTGTCCCCGATCTCTCGCTTATTCTCGTCATTTGGCCCCCGCCGCCTTGTAGCGTTGTCATCTGCATTACCGTGAGGCCCGTCAACGCGTATATGCTGCATCTGCACAATGAAGCGCACGTTCATTCTTTCCAAGCGATGAAAACGGCAGGCCTGGAAGGGCTGGCATTTCACCTCAAAGTGACGGAAATTACATACTATAATGTCCTTTGTCGTATGTAGGAGACGGGGTTAGCACCCGTAATTCTCTATTACGTCGATCGTCCGGTAGCCAATCGTCCTCGAGGCCGACGGTCGGTCAGCCGCTGATAGGCACGTCGTCAAATCACTTTCCCCGGTGACGCGATTGAAACCGCGCTCAGTCGCACGAACCCCATCGTCGGAGCCGGTGTCGTGGAGATCATCGTTGGCGACGCCACGTTCCGCGGCGTCACGCTGTGTTAGTGCACCGCACGTTGCCCGGGGTGGCAGCGCACAACGCTGTCAAAGCGGTGTCCCAAGCCGGTTTGCTACTCGCGATCGCGCGGCATCTTGGTTGACGATCGGCTCTGTCGTCGCGGATGGCAGCGCGCGGCGGTGGTGAGATGTTCGTGCTCGCGCTTGACGTCGACGAGGGCGAGGCCAGCCGGCTGTTCACGGTAGCCGAGACCGAAAGGATCTGGCCGGAGCTGACGACAATGCTGCCGGTCGAATTGCCGGCAATCGTCCCGTTCGAACATTGTGGGGCTGCGTTGGCTATAAACCTAGCGTCCTGACGCTCTCTATACGCGTCCGTCTCGACCGTTGCATCGTGACGCAGCCCATGCCTTGGCGCCCGGCCTTGTGCTACTCGCGATGCTGGGATGACCTGATGAACGCGGCCATCCCCGTTTTCCGGGGTCTTCGCTGTTACAACCCGCAATGCGCCTACGCGTCGCATCTATGCGTGGGTAGCCGGTGAGTGCCACAGCGAAAGATCAAATATAGCTGGGGTCCCGATCGAGATGGATCCGGACCCCAGTATCGGGCACCCGCTGTTGTTACAGCCGCAGCGAGACGCCTGCGACGAGCTGCCGTCCGAGCAGATCATACCCCATCACGGTATTGCCGCGGAGCAGCCCGATCCGCGAACGACTGTCCGGAATGAGCGGCGGATCGCGGTCGAACACGTTGTTCGCGGCTAGCCGGAACGTCATCTGCTTGTTGATGTCGAAGCTGAGCGCGACGTCGATCCAATTGTATGAGCCGACGCCTGGATATTGATCGCGCAGTGCGCTTGCATCCTGCGCCGGGATGCCGGTGTCCGTAGGTGCATAGTTGTCGAGCGGCATCGCGCCGCGGTGACGCCAGTTGACCGACAGGCTGGTCGAGCGGTCAGGCGCGGTCCAGGTGGTGCGGAGCTGGTGCTTCCAACGCGGCATGCTTTCGCCGCACAGGTTGCCGAAATACCCCACGCAGTTCCGCGGTTCGATGGTCGGCGACGACTGCGAACCGACGCGGGTCATCAGCGTGCCGTTGAAGCTCATGTCGAGCCGCCCGGCACCGCCAAGGCCAACGTTATACTGCCCCTGGAAATCCCAGCCGTGCGACTGCGACTTGTAGCCATTGGCCGAGCCGCGAGCCACCCAACCCGTCGCCGGGCTGGTCGCCGGCGAGCTCGACAGCGTGCCGGTGCCGGGGTTGCGGACGATGCCTCGGCAGAAATAATCGTTCCCGGTGGCCAGGCACTCGCCGATGATGTTCTGCGGCTGGAGGAAGTCGAGCTGGTCCTTCAGGTCGATCAGCCAACGGTCGATCGACACCGTCAGGCCGGGCAGGAAGCGCGGACGCAGCACGACACCGAACGTCTTGGTATAGGCGCTTTCCGGCTTCAGTTCGAATCCGCCTTCGCGCACCGTACACCGATCGTCGGGGCAGATGAGTGAGGCGCTGCCGTACAGATTGTCGGCAAGCCCGGTGTTGCGGCATTGCTGCAACGTTGCGGACGGCGCCAGGCGCCCGCCATTGGGGTTCGACGGATCGACCCGCGGTGCGCAAGGATCGGAATAGAATCCCTGGTTCCAGAAGATGTTGGCGGCACCCTGTGCGGTACTGACGCCCGGTGCGGCCTGCGACTTGTTGTAGGACGCGCGCAGCGTGATGTCGGGTATCGGCGCCCACAGGCCCTCGACCTTCCAGGTATCGAACTTGCCGTCGAGCCGGTTGTATTTCGACACGCGGTAGCCGGCATTGACCTGCAACAGCTCAGCGAACGGGCGGTGTTCGATCAGCGGCGCCTGGATTTCGGCGTTGGCCTCCAGGATGCTCTGCGTGAAACGCTGGTTCTCGCCGCCATTGTTCTGCTGGAAGATCTCGTTGACGATCGTCCGTTCCATTTCCTCGCGATATTCCGCCCCGAGGGCGATCGCGATGCCCTGTTCCGCGAGCGGCGAGGTGATGCCGTATTTGCCCAGATCACCGCTGACGGTGCCGACGAACTGCAACAGCCGCGGGATGCGCGTGCTGATCCCGCCGGTCGCGCCGCCATAGAGATACTGGTTGAGCGCGGCGTCCTGGTTGAACGGGGCGAACGCGTTGAACGGCACGCAGGACGGATCGGTGCCGTTGACGACCGCGCGACAGGTCGGCGTGCCGTTGACGCGGACGACGTCGAGCGAGCGGTTGATGTTGTCGTAGCGCGCGAACGGCACGTCGATGGTGTCGAGCCGCGCGCGCGAGATCATGCCCGCGACATCGTAGGACCACACGTTGTTCAGCCCGCGCCCGCGAAGCCCCGCGACGATGCGATACCCCTCGTTGGTGAAGCGCTGTTGGACCAGCGGCAGTCCGTCGAAGCGATAGCGTACGTCGATCGGCGCATATTGCCCGGCGACGCCGGCATTGGCGCCGCACAGATCCTGTGCCTGCGCGCCCGACAGGAACGCGTTGTCGCAATTCACCCGGAACGGATCGGTGCCGTACGCGCCGAAGTTGAAGGTGCGGTTGAGCTGTGTATTGTAGGATTTGTCGCGGTAGAACAGCCCGTTGCCGTAAAGCTCGATGTCGTCGCTGATCTTCGCGGTCAGGAAACCGCCAACGTTGATGCGGTTGAACGCGCGCTGCACCGCCCAATTGTCATAAGGGTTGGCCGACGTCCCCGGTGGTCCGCTGTTGATCGGGATGAAGGTACCATTGCCATTGGGATTGTTGACCAGGATCTGCCCGGCGCGCGGCCCCGACTGCGGGATGATCGTGCCCGCTGGCGTGAAGCTCGCGCGCGAACAGCCCAGCGGCGAGGTGTTGGTCGGCTGGACCGCCTCGCAGACAGAATAGGACCGATCGACCAACTCGACCGGATTGGACTGGCGATAATTGACGAATCCGGTGATATTCACCCGGTCGTTGAACAGGTTGGTGCCTGCCGCGAGGCTGACGTCGGAGCGTCCGCCATCGTTGGTCAGTCCGCGCTTGGCGTTGAACCCGGCGCGACCCGCTGCGTCGGTGACGGCATTGCTGTCATTGTCGTGATTGAAGAAGCTGTAGTTCGCGTCAACCCGGATGCCCTCGAAGTTCTTCTTCAGGACGAAATTGACGACGCCCGACACCGCGTCCGAGCCGTAGACGGACGAGGCACCACCGGTCAGCACGTCGATCCGCTCGACCAGCGCGTTGGGAATGATGCCGACGTCGACCGTGTTGGCAAGTCCGACCCGTAGGCCGTCGATCAGCGTCAGCGTCCGCTCATACCCTAAGCTGCGGAGCTTGATCCGCTGGCGACCTTCGGAATCGCTGAAATTCTGTTCCGAGTTCACCTGGACCTGCGGCAGGCGGTTCAGCACCTCCTCGATCGTCGTCGCGCCTTGCGCTGCGATTTCTGCGGCGGTCGTGGTTACGATCGGCGCGGCGGACCGGTTGTTCGGGCGCGTGATGCGCGTGCCGGTCACGACGATGTCCGACCCTTCGCGCTCTCCGGTGCGTGCCGTGTCTGCAGCCAGCTTGGCGGAGGCGACGGGATCACCAATTGCGGTCTGGCCGTCCTGCGTGACGTCGCTCACGCCCGTATTCGACGTTCCCGTATCCGACGACTGAGCCTTGGCCTGAGCCGGCAACGCGACCAACGCGGCCACGCAACATGTCGTGGTCATCAACCCCTTGAACAACACCATTCGATCACCCCCTGTGCTGCCGATCGGGTCGCATGGATGATGCCGCGCGATATCGAATGCTGCCGACCCTGTTCGGAAGCAATCGGTGAACGCTATGCCGCTCGTTCATCGGGATCTTTTGCCCCGTGACCTTGTCGACACTGTTCGGCAGTACCATCCGGACCCTCGGACAGGCACATGCTGTCACGTCCGCAATATCAAAACAATACCAATATCTCGAAAATTAACAGGTGGTATGGCGCTTTGCATTTTGCTTGTTGCAATAGGTAGCAATGACTGCACTTTATTCCGGACGTACTGTTTTAAATGGCAGTCCGTCCAAACCGTAAGCGACCTAGTCGTGTCGTTGCTGCAACTCGCTGCCATTACTGAATTTTGTAGCAGTGAAGCCGAGGGGAGGCGGGTGCAACGTCAGCAGCGGTGCCACACTCCGCCAATCATCATCGGCTCAAGTCGCCGTAGCTGGTCCACATCGCCGATCCGGTCGGAATAGCCCGTCATCGCCATCGGGGTACCAACGCCTGATCGTCGATCGCACGTCCCAGGCTGCAGCACGGCCTGGGACATGGGTTTGGATCGTAGGGCGGGTTCACCCGCCTGATACAGGGTGCCTGCGATGATTACCGGGTCGGCACAGGTTCCGCGCCCGAATAATCGTAGAAGCCGCGTTTTGTCTTCCGCCCGAACCACCCGGCCTCGACATACTTCACCAGTACCGGCGCCGGCCGGAACTTGGGATCGCCCGTTCCCTCGAACAACACGCGCGTGATCTCAAGGCATGTGTCGAGCCCGATAAAGTCTGCCAGCGTCAGCGGCCCCATCGGATGGTTCAGCCCGAGCTGGCACGCCAGATCGATGTCACGTACGCTAGCCACACCTTCGCCCAGCGCGAAGCACGCCTCGTTGATCATCGGCATCAGCACGCGGTTGACGATGAATCCCGGCGCATCGTTCGCATGCACCACCTGCTTGCCGAGCTTCTCCGCAAACGCCTCGACAGCCGTTACCGTGGCATCCGATGTCGCGAGACCCCGGATCAGCTCGATCGGCCGCATCACAGGGACCGGATTGAAGAAATGCACGCCCATGAACCGCGCCGGATCGGGGGCAGCCTGCGCCAGCCGGGTGATCGGGATCGACGACGTGTTCGACGCCAGGATTGCGTCCCCTCCCAGTACCTTGCCGACCTCGGCAAAGATCGCGCGCTTGACGCCCTCGCGCTCGGTCGCCGCCTCGACGACGATCGCACAGTCGCCCATGTCTGCCACGCTTGCGATCGGCTCGATCAGCGCAAGGGCTGCATCGCGAACGTCGCCTGCAATCTTTTCCTTCTCCACCAGCCGTGCGAGCGCCTTGGCGATCCCCGCCTTGCCTTTGCTCGCAGCGTCCAGCGACACGTCCGCCAACAGCACGCGGTACCCCGCCTGCGCCGATACCTGCGCGATCCCTGCGCCCATCTGCCCTGCACCAATCACGCCGATCGTCTGCACATCACTCTCCTGATTTGTTGCCTCTCCCTAGCCGCTTTTCCCCGCGCTGCCAGACCGCTAGGCTGCAACTATGCTGTGCAAACCGATCTTTTCCGCCCTCGCGCCCTTCGCCATGCTACCGCTCGCAGCCTGTTCGCCAAGCCAGCCCGCACCTCAGCCCCGGGCTAAGACGGTACCAAAACCTGAGCCAGCGGTCGTCGTCTCGGCAACGTCCCAGTCAAAGCCCGCGACCGACTCTCATACGCGTCCAAAACCAGGCGAGCTGAAAACGTTCACTGACTGGACCGTCGGCTGCGACAACACGCGGCTCTGTACGCTTGGCTCGCTTCTTCCCGAGATGGGCGGTGAAGACATGATTACACTCAACCTGTCGCGCGAGCCCGGCCCCGTGACAGCTCGTGGCGGCAAGATTTCGTTGGCGCTGGAAACCAGCAACGACGTTGAGGCCACCAAGCGCCCGCCCGCCAGTTTTGCGGTCGACGGCAAGCGTATAGCCCTGCACGACGCCGCTACGCTCGCTGCAGCCATCGCCAATGCCCAGTCGCTGAAAATCCTCGATGCGAAGGGTGGCACGCTGGCCACCCTCTCGCTGAAAGGCGCAGCCGCTGCGCTCCGCTACATTGATGCGCAACAAGGCCGCGCCGGCAGCATTGACGCGATCGTCGCTAAGGGCCCCGCGCCCTCGAGCGCGCCCATACCGTCGCTGCCGATCATCACCGCGATCGCTCCCTCCGGCACCCCCGCAAAGCTCAGTGGTGCCCAAGTCGCAACGATGCGCAAACGCGCTACCTGCGGTCTCGACAGCTTCTCTCACGGCGCTGATGAGTCGATCACCACTCCCGAAACGTACGCCCTCGGCGGTGGCAAGTCGCTGGTCATCCTTCCTTGCTCGACCGGCGCTTACAATCTGATTAGCGCGCTCTTCATCGTCGACGGCACCAAGATCACCCCCGCCCAACTCGACGCCCGTTCAGGCTTCGAAGCAACTGGTGCGGACACTGGCACCTCTGTGAAAAGCGTCATCAACGGCGAGTTCAAGGACGGCGTCCTCACAAGCTATGCCAAGGGCCGCGGCCTGGGTGACTGCGGCTCGCGCCAGAGCTTCGTCTGGGACGCCACGCGCTTTCGCCTCTCCGAGCAAGCGGACATGAGCGAATGCCGCGGTAACATCGACTACATTACCACCTGGCGTGCCAAGGTTATCCGTTAGCCGCCCCCTTTTAAGAAGGGGCGGGGTGGGGCGTCGGCAAACGGGTCCTGACAGCGTCGACAACAAACCCGGAAGTCGCACGGGATACCTCGCTCTTTGGCAGGCGAGTTTTTCGCGCTTTGGATTGGGGCAATTTTGATCGAGACAATATACTGCAGCGCCTGAGCCTTGCCCCCACGCCTTGGCAAGGCAGGTTGACCAAACGGTTCTTTTGCTTGGGATGCTGTCGATGCGCCTTGCCGGGCAACACGGTCCTTCCGTAAGGCCCGGGTGATACAGGGAGACACCTTATGCGCGTTCTCGTTACCGGCGCGGCCGGGTTCATTGGCTTCCATGTCAGTCGTCACCTGCTTGCCCGCGGCGACACGGTTCTCGGTATCGACAGCCTCAACGACTATTACGACGTCACACTCAAGCACGCGCGGCTGGCCGAGCTCGCCAAGGATGGTGCCAATTCGAACGGGCGCTTCACCTTCAAGCAGGTGGATTTCTCCGATCACGTCGCGCTCGACGCCGCGCTTGAGGCGGAGCAGTTCGACCGCATCGTCCATCTCGGCGCACAGGCCGGCGTCCGCTATTCGATCGAGAATCCGCGCGCCTATCTCCAGGCCAATCTCGCCGGTCACCTCAACATGATCGAGATCGGACGCCACCGTCGGGTCGAGCATCTCGTCTACGCGTCGTCGTCCTCGGTCTATGGCGGCAACGACACGTTGCCGTTCCGTGTCGAGGACCGTGTCGACCAGCCCCTGTCGCTCTACGCCGCCACCAAGAAGGCGGACGAGCTGATGAGCGAGACCTACGCGCATCTCTACCGCCTGCCGCAGACCGGCTTGCGGTTCTTCACTGTCTATGGCCCCTGGGGGCGGCCTGACATGGCGATGTGGCTGTTCACCAAAGCCATTCTGGATGGCCAGCCGATCAAGGTGTTCGGCGAGGGCCGGATGCGGCGCGACTTTACCTATATCGACGACATCGTTGCCGGCGTCATTGCGTGCCTCGACAATCCGCCCATCGACGACGGCAGGATCAAGGCGGGCGGCAGCGTTAGCCCGCACCGGATCTACAATATAGGCAACAGCCGCTCGGAGGATCTTGGCGAGATGATCGCGCTGATCGAACAGGCGTGCGGCCGCCCCGCCGAACGCCGCCTGCTACCGATGCAGCCGGGTGACGTGCGCGATACGTTTGCAGACATCGACGCGATCCAGCGTGATCTGGGTTTCGCGCCACGAACAACTATCGCAGATGGTGTTCCGCGTTTTGTACAATGGTATAAGGACTACCATAGTAAGTAATTTGGAAAAATCGCTGGTAATATATTATGGGTAATTACCTTGCTGTGCAGGACTGTAGTAGAGCTTGGTTAATCTTGCTGATTTGACGCCTACCCTTGCGGACTCGGCGGTGAGACCGAGACCATCATCGAGGGTGGTTCAACTCCAAAGCCGGGGAACAACTGGTTCAACCCGACGGAGGTCTGGCCCAGGTGTTAGGGCCATGTTGTGCAGGAAGCGGACCGGGGTAGGGCGCAGCCTCAACGCCATGACCTGCGGCGTAACCGCAGGTGCCGCGCCCTGACCTATTACGAACGTGCGCAATCTGGCTCTCGCGCAATAGAAGGCGCTCGCGGCGAAGCCGGAGAACCATGGCTGATCCCGCTCACCGAATTTTGCGATGGACACTAAAGTCCGTCAACGAGGGGGGGGGGGATGCCGATCGAGGGCGAGATATGGTTCGACGTGCTGGGACAGGACGTGTTCGAAAATCACGAGGTAATAGTGCCCGATTGGCGATGCGCGCTGTTTCGGCATGGTAACGTAGGATGCGAACGAGCCCGTAGCGCCGGGCCATTCCAAGGCGATGACCACGACCTTGGAAACCAGGCGATCACGAACGCTCCGCCCAAACGCCAGAACGCGCGTGCATCAGGTATGGGGCGTGGGCGCCTTAGATCCGACTAGATGCAGGGGGCATTCAACCCTTCTCCAGCGCCTGTTACGTCTCGCGACGGTACGATTGCCGTGATCGACTTCCTTACTTTAGCGATGATTTAGGGCGGCATGGCTGCTACCGCGGCTGCGAAATTCAGGCGCGGGGGGATTTGATGCCTTGGTTGGAAATTGCACTGGGGGTGAGTGCTGCTTGTATTGTTGGGCTGGGTCTGATCGTGATACGTTCACGACGACAGCAGAAGATGCAGTTGCAGCGAAGCCAGAAACGACGTCTTGAGGAAGCTCAAGCAGCGCTAGACTGGGCGGACCTTCAGCAACGCCTGCGTGGATCGCAAAGTGCGTAAATCGGCGTTTCAGCCACGGCTTGCCTGCTTCCATGATGTAAGCGACGATTTGCAGTCGCGGGCGGCAGGTGCACGAGTAAAGGCACACTATGCCAAGAGAGGATAAATCAAAAAGAGCCGGTGATCTTCGAGATCAAGGACTGACGATCGAGGTGATCTCTATCCGGCTTGGCGTCAGCGTTCCTCAGGCCTCGAGGCTGGTCAAAGCGGCTCGGCCTTCAAAAGTTGACGCCGTGACGTAAAACACGCGGCATTTTAGTGCTGTTGATTGCCGTACGATCCGCCTGTCGTCATCCGGATCGTACGGCACGTCCTCCCTGACTTGCCAGAATCATCGCGGCCGTGCAGCAGAGTCAAATGTTAAAAATCGCTCTCGGATTCACCGCCGTGCTAGCTCTCTCGGGCTGCATACCTTTTACCGGTGGCGGTGCCAGCTACCCAGATCCGTTGCCGAATTATTCGGCCGTGGCGCTCACACAGCAAGAGCCGGCAGCTGTGGCTGCCTGCATTGGGCGCCTAATGGGCGTGCAGCCGACATCCGGTTCAACAAATGAATATATCATTTCAAGTGGTACGGACCCCCAAGTAGAATATGCTGTGCGATCCGTCACGAAGAAGCGGTACACCCAGACTCAAGTCATGGTTCGTGACACCAAGCTAACGCCCAATGATACCAACATTGTGCGCTGTGCGTCAAATGCAAGCTTTGTTGCGGAACCCGGATCATAAAGCTGGCGTCCAAAACCGATTGCGGTGTTTTGACGACGGTTTTGCTGTCGATACGTGATTTATAATTTACCACAAGATATCAAGGCGTCAGACATGTGGTCATGTCTGCGTCGAAAATGGCACGCGTCCATCAGCACTGTGTACGCGATCGGTCGGTTTGCCAGTAGGACTTTGTAAAAGTTGACCGCTTACACTATGTGATGGTTGCCCAGCCCTGGCGGAAAACAATGACCGTCGATATAAATTTAAGCGTATGTATAAATTATGCTCAAAACGAACGCGATTGAGTGTGATTCAAAATAGCTCGGGTGGGAAGGTTGGCTTCGACGGCTAGCCATAGATGCTAACGGTCTTTACGGAATGGCGTGAAGAAGGACTTAAAGGGGGATAAGCGGATGCCTGACAAGAGCGACAAGACGGTTGTGATCGAAACCGGCAAGACGGCGGACGTTGCGTTCAGTCCTGACCAGCAACGTGTGTATGCGACACTCACGACCGGTGATATTGACGTCTTTGACGTGTTGACGCAGCAGAAGATTGCGACATGGCATATCGGAACCACGTTGGGCGCGGTGTCGGTTTCGGCTGACGGATCGTACCTGTTGGTATCCGACCCTCGCCAGCCATTGCTATACCGGGTGGATAGTGCGACCGGTCAGGTGATCAACACGTTTATCGGCACCGGCAACGCGTTTCGTGACATCGAGATCGTTGACGAAAACACGGCGATCCTGACCGGCAGCAATCCCGTCCTTCTGAACCTCAAGACAAATACCAGTACGCCGCTGACGAACGGTGCTTATTACAGCGGAAATTCAGTTCTAACCGAAGACACCCACCTTACGCTGCTTGGTGAGACGGGGATCTCAAATGGTCCGCTTGCGATCTACGACGATCGGTTAGGGCGGATCGTCGCCAGGGGCGATAATTATCAGACGATAGGCGGTGGAGGATCGAGCAGCACTGGGTTCAATTATGGAAGCCAAGCAATCAGCGAGGCTGCCGGTAAAGTCCTTCAGTTCATCTACTATGGCGCAATCAACATCTACGATCTCACGCTGAAGTATCAGCGGACGGTCAATATCGGTGAGCCGATCGCGGGCATGACCTTCGATCCGACCGGCAAGTTCGTTTATGGATATCTGGCCAGCGGAGCGGTCGTCAAATACGATTCCGTGACGTTTAACGAGGTTGATCGTTTCGCTGCGGCGACCACCACGATCAACAGCGGTACGGCGAATTACGGCAATGCAATGCTTGTCGCCGCGGATGGACGCCATCTTGTGGCGACTGACATAGACACCGGCCTTCTGCAGATCATCGACATCACGGGCAGGGCGGAAACGTTGTACGGCACGGCCGGCGACGATACGCTATGGGGCTATGGCGGCGACGACCGGATTTATGGCGGCAACGGCAACGATTCCCTCCATGGCGGTTCAGGTAACGATTTCCTCGACGGTGGCATGGGCCGCGATATGCTCAATGGCGGGGCGGGCGACGACATCTACGTGATCGACAATGCCGGCGATCAGATCAGCGAAATCGGCGGTGGTGGTATCGATACAGTGATGTCCAGTATCAGTTACGTGCTCGGTGCCGATCTCGAGAACCTGGTGCTGACCGGCTCTGCGGCGATCAATGCGACCGGCAATGACGGTGCGAACTATATACTTGGCAATGCCGGCAATAACGTCATCGCAGGTGGTGCGGGCGACGATACTCTCGTCACGGTCACCGGTGTTGCCGGCATCAAGCCGGATGCGGGCTTCGACCGGATTGATGGCGGCAGTGG
>NZ_QAYE01000014.1 GCF_003053745.1 Sphingomonas faeni
CGATAGTCTCGTCCGACATTACGGCCCCGTTCAAAGAGCTGCCATCAACCCGTTGAACGCTCCGCCTACAAGGCGGCCCTCAGACCGCGCTTACGATAAGCGCTGTCTTCGCTTTGCATTGCTCGCGCCGCTTGTTCAGCCGTTATCGAACGGTGAAGAAGTCGGCTGCCGGCCGACTCTCCGCTGTCGTATTCAGCTATATAAAGGTCGTCTTCGCAGGTGATCCGCAGACCCCATCCCTCGAATACGATCGTCTGCAACGTCACCCCCTATCAAAAGGTTGATGTGATACGCCCTGATAACGGATCTGCTTGAGCTTTGGAAAAATCCTGATCTACCATCCTAACGGGAATGCATTTGCCGCTGTGATCGCACTACCCTATCGGCGCGCGGCCCGTGCTAAATCGCAGCAGCTTCGATCCGGCTCTGTAGGTCTTTAATCGTCTGCTCCAAGGCATGCTGTATAACTGTATCTCCCAAAGCCCGCGCAGCCTCATATTCCGCCCTCCTAATCTTGAGCACCTCGCTGGCGACGTGCCGCCAATAGGCAGCAGGTATGCCGTAATCGCGGGTTGCCTCTACTTGATCGAGACCGCTGATCCCAATCAGATGAAGGCGAGGCCACTGATCGATTTCGTCGACATATGCATAGTCAAAGTTGATTTTAGCATTTTCGGTCAAGGTCACCGTAACGTGATTCCAAGGTCTCGGCAGGAAGATGTCGAGCGTTCTCATTCTCGCGAGATCGAACTTTATTGACTCCTCAACCTCTTCGGGCCGGCTACCGAAGCCGACATACTGCCCTCGCACGCCGTCGCGACGGGTCCATTGACTGACGCCCGCAGTCTGCATCCACTCATGAAACTGCGCCTCGAACCGCATCTCCACTGCGTCCTCGGGGAAGATCGACCACAGCTTTCGGCTAATGTCGCCAACGATTGCCTCGAACTGCTGCTTGTCTGCCATCGGTGTCCCAATCCGTTTGTTAGTATCAGTTCGTCGGTCTCAGGCGGCAGGTCCAGTCCCGTTCCAAATTTCGCAATTCGCCCCCAGCCAACAGAAATCCCATTTCGCGATCCCAATCGAGAAACCAGACCTGCAGAAATCATTCCCGGGCACTTATGGGGCGGGCAGAGTAGGGAGAGGCTCGTTGGCTAGCCTGACAATCTCCGCGGCTAGATCGTCGGATGATGCTGCCGCCTTAGGCCAATAAATTATGTCGCAGATAGGTACGTTAGGGAAAGTGCGCTCAAGAATACCGAGGCAAAAGCTGCTCCTTGGTTCGTCCGCAGCTTCGATGACGCCGATGCATTCCGCAACTTCCTGAACGGTAAGGTCGGGGATGCCTGGAGGAGGTCCCATCGCTGCCAACACCGCAAAATCACGTTCGCTGGTCCAACTGTTCAGGTTGCTAAACGTGACGCTATCATACCCCTGCGATCCCGCCAGCGCATCGGCTTCGGCGATGAGCGCGTCGCACTCCTCGTCAGCATCTAAACAATCGACGATCCGAAGAATGAGATTCTGCAATGCGTCGATCCGCTCCGGCGGGGGCGTCGGTATCAGCGCCTCAATCCTGCTGGGCATCGAACCTCTCCTAACCTTCGAATAATATCCGACCATGAACACCGCTGTCGAATAATCTCAATTCATCGAGCCTAGCTATTCGTTGCCGACATTCCGTTTCCCATTTCTCGATCGATTCCGAGAAGGCAGCCGGCTTCTCAATCATCGTACGTTTGCGCGTGCGGCATTCGCCTAATCAACTCCGGTGGCTATGGGCGATCCTTTGCAAGGATGGCCTTCAGGATCGCTTCTGAACGGCGCTGGCCGTAGCCATGGCCATACGCGCTGGACGTGATAGCGACGACCATGTGGCGGCTCGGGACCACATATATCTTGTTACCGCCGTTGCCCGACGCGAATGAGACCGGGACCGGCTTGCCATTGATTTGCTGGACCTTCGAATACCAGAAATAGCCATAGCCCTCGGCGTAAGGGTCGCTGGCGGAGATGTTGACCTTCGGAGCGAGCGCGTTTCGTATCCAGCCCGCGCTGACGATCCGGCGTCCTCGATACAGGCCTTCTCCACGCACCATCTCGCCGATTGCCGCGAAGTCGCGGGTCGTGAGGGACAGGTTGCCTTGGCCTTTGGTATAGCCTGCGGCATCCGATGCCCACTTCCAGCGGCGAATACCCATCGGCCGGAATAGCGAAGTCCGCGCAAAATCGGCCATTGATTGTCCGGTCGCCTTCGCGACGACGAGACCGGCGGTATAGGCGGTGAGCGAGTTGTAGCGATATCGCGACCCCGGCGGATCGGCGCGGGGGACCGAACGTAGAAACGCCAGCGGATCTGGGGCCTCATCGAGCTTGTCCTCGTTGCCCGGTGACGCGGGATCTTCATCGAACGCGGCCAACCCGGACCGCATCGTCAGGACGTCCCGGATGGCAACATCGCCGATCGCGCTGCCCTTGGATTCCGTCCAATAGGTCCAAACTGTGTCGTCCACCCCGTGCATCTTGCCCCGGTCGATCGCTATTCCGACCATTAGGGCGGTGACGCTCTTTCCGGCTGAGCGGATGTCGTGAAGGGTATTAGCCGTCTCGCCATTGTAATAGCGCTCCGCAACCACCCGGCCATCGTGAAGTACTACGACTCCGCGCAGATCGGGATGGTCGTCATGCTTGAAGGCCGCAAGAACCTTATCGAGAGCGGGGTCGATATGCGGCGCAGGAGCCGTAGCGCACAGCGCGGCAGCGCCAAGCGCGATGATGACAACTTTGACTGATATCACTGGCCGGATTCCTAAAGGGCTTTGACCGGTCCCTGCGGCATGGCGGCCTCTGGGTCTTGTATCCGCGCAACATACCGTGATTTCTTGCGCCACTGTGCAGGGGTGGTGTCGAGACGGGACCGGAAGGTTCGGGCCAAATGGGGCTGATCGGCAAAGCCTGCCGATTGCGCGACGTCCGCTAGCGAGGCAACACCCTTTCCGAGCATCGCTGCGGCTCGTTCCAATCGATGGCCACGCAGGTATTCGCCGGGCGAACATCCAAGAAAGCGTTTGAACACGCGGGCAAGATGAACCGGGTGGACCCCGACACCTACTGCGACCCTCGCAACGGAGATGTCGGGATCGTCGCTGGTGAATATCATTTCGACGGCACGGGTCAGCCAGCCCGGAGGATGTTTTGCCGCTTGCGCCTCGTCGGATGAGAGCGGCAGCACGATGCCATGAAGTTGCAGCGCGCAGGCTTCCAGCCTGAACGGTGTCGCCGCGTCGATCTGATGCGCGATGTCATGGGCAAGTCGATATGCATAGGGATCGCGCATGCAGAGAGCAGCGGCCTCGGAGTCCGTCCCGCCGGATATGGCGAGAAAGCGCCCCCTGCCGCCGTGAAACCGATCCTGATGTGTCGTGCCGGGTGGGTTGTAGATCAGAACCGGTGTGTCGGACACCAGTGGGGCGCCGGCCGCCGACGACATATAGCCGCCAGCAAGCACCAGAACGAAATGTGCTTCGTCATGGCTATGTCGTCGAACTTCCTCTTCGGGCGCGTTCGCGTTCAGTACGTGGAAGCTAAAGCCCCCGGCTTGTCGGCCCTCTGGGCCACTGCCCCAGAAATCCATTCTTCCCCGCCTGAGAACCATGTGCTGTGTTTGCACCAATCTTGGTTATCGCGCCATCCAACGCGGTTGGCTGATCGCTTCTCATTTCTTAGAGCGCGACGGGTTTCGGGAAGCCTCTCGCGTTCCCAATTCGCGATCCCTCGCGAGAATGTCGGCTCGGGCAAGAACGCCCACAACTGGCTGCTCGGGCTGTCGAAAGGCTTGCCCGATAGCGACCGTTCCGACAGGTTGAGTGGATGAAGGTCCTGCTCTCC
Organism: Sphingomonas faeni; assembly: GCF_003053745.1. Taxonomy (GTDB): domain Bacteria; phylum Pseudomonadota; class Alphaproteobacteria; order Sphingomonadales; family Sphingomonadaceae; genus Sphingomonas; species Sphingomonas faeni. Next base: position 3,889 of record NZ_QAYE01000014.1, read on the forward strand.
TTAGCTTTGTTGACGATCGGTGCAGTACCCGTCGACCATCCTCGCACTTATCTGCTGTCAATCGGACGAATACCGCTCAGGGACACTGAGAGCATCAACGCTTTCGCGATCAAAACGTGGGGCGTTCAATTTCGATCGATCTGCCGCATTCCTAGCGGCTGGCGGATCAAAGCCGGGAGCAGTGCCACCCCGAGTGGCAGCCTCGAAGGCAATGGAAGTCAAGGAGCCACGTGGTTCCATGAGGGTAGTCCCAGAGACCTTCGTGCATTCGTACTCGTTACTCTCTCCGCTCCGGTGCAACGGGCGGACATTGGTCGCGCTAGCAACGGTATTCCTGCTACGTTCAAGGGAGCAGCGACTTTCAGCACGGACAACGGCGATGTTCAGCGCGCTCTTTCCTACCGAAACGTCAAGCTGACACCGGCTAAGCGATGCCCAGACGGCTGACTTCTGTTTCCGCCCACTAGCGGACATTGGATCGGGCGCGCATCATAGGCGAATGAACGCGCTATGGGTCAGCATCATCGTCGCTGCGCCGCTCACCGGCTTCCTGGTCGGCCACCTGGAGCGTGTCTCAATGCGTTGGTGGAGCTTCGTGGGCCTCCTGCTGGCGCCAGCGCTCGTGATGACCATTGTGCTCGCGCTGACACCGCCTGCGCCTCCAAGCTTCTTGGCGTGGTGGGGAGCAGCAATGATAATGATCAGCCCGGCGATCGTGGTGTGGGCTGTGCTCGTCACGATCGGCTTTGCCGCGTCACGCCGGACCGTCCGCTAACCTTCCCATCCCGGACATTCCCGAAACTCGATCGATTCCGAGAACGCCCTCACCGTCTCACTGGCGGTTCCCTTTTGGGAATGGCCAAAATGACCAAACCGCCCAATCGCCGACGCAAAGATGGGTAATTTGCATCCGCGAAAGCGGACATTGGTTCAGCACGACTTTTGCTCCGAACCTATAAAATCGGGTTCTAGCAAAGGTTGGGGTGGGCAAATGACAAGTTCTGTTATTACAAGGCCAACGTTCTAGGCTTTGCCGGTATGTGACATGCCAATAGTAGACGGTTTGGGCTAAACGGGTGGATATGTCCGGTATCCATTATGATGGTGGACGTGTGAGATCAGCTCTTTCGTCAACCGGTGAAATCCTTTGGGGGCTCCGCTATGATGATCCTGTTGCCATCCTGATCAGCAATCTCGGCTATAGCGCCGAAACTACCCCGGCTGATCGGGCCGATATCGAGACCCAGATCGGTAAGTCTGTCCTTTTCCGCGCCCATATTGGGCGTCACGATCGTAACTACGGACCGTCCAGCCTTCTCGAAATCGCAGATTAATTGAATACCCGCCGTGCCAATATTCCGCCACTGCGTCAGGGTAGGCATAGGATGGTCGTCAGCGGGTCGGGCAAGCAGAGTCGTATACCAATCTTCGGCGCGAGCCATGTCAGTTACACATGCCACCGCATACAAGCCTTGGATGTTCATCGCCATGCTCCGATCAGCCTCATTGATAAGCTAGCTCAACGTGGTCGTCCTCCACAATATCGCAGCGCAAGCTCTCCACAATCTTGGGGTGTTGCCAGCCACCTCTCACCGAACAGTTCGCCCAATTTCAGACGTTTTTTGATCGTCTACCTCGGCGGCAGACCAAGCGAAATGCGATTAAACATGAGCTACCAGACGGACCGTCAGGTCAGATGCGCCCAGTGGAACCGAAGCCCTACGGTATTCGCTTACGGTAAATCGTTGGTTGTCGGCGACTGAGAGACTTGGTGCTCCCGCGTAATTTCGGGAGTTCTAATGCCAATTTACTATTTCGAGATTGCCGATGCTAATCCGGCCATTCCCTGTGTCGGAGAGAATTTACCGTCGCTTGCTGCAGCCCGTTGCTTCGCACTAAAATATGCAGGTCTACTTATACGTGATCAGGGCGAGGTGTTCTGGGGCGGAGAAGAGTGGGTCATGACGGTATCGGACGTAAACCACCTAACGATGTTCACGATAATGATTTGCTCCACGGACGCGCCCGCCACCTTGAACCTCAAGATGCTGATCTGAGAAAGCCATAGGCGGCTATCCCTCGCCCCTTCCCGAATGCAGGCGGTCTGCTTTCCTCTCCGTTCCAGACATTCCCGAAATTGGATCGATTCCGAGAACGCCCTCACCGTCTCACTGGCGGTTCCCTTTTGGGAAGGTTTGGGGGGCTGAAGGCCCGGTACTATCCGATACAACCGAACGGCTTCGCTCGACCATTTTCATCAACCGAAACCATCGTGAATAGAGCCGTGGCCGCATGTCGTCGTTCCCCGGATATTAAATCCTCGGCGCTAAGATCAACACTGATGCGCACGGAACTGCGCCCGGTCATCCGTACTTCGGCGGTTAGCTCGACCATCTCGCCCTTCTGGATAGGGGAACGGAAGTCGATCCGGTCAGATGCTGCCATAACCATTACCGCCCGGGCTTGGCGGGTTGAGGCAATGAATGCCGCCTTGCCCATCATGCGAAGTGCATCACCACCATAGAGGGTGCCGTAATGGTTGGTCTGGTTCGGGAAAATCATTTCGACCATTCGCAACGGCTGCACCGCATCATGCGGAACCATCTCACCCATCGGTGGCAGAGGGTCTTCGCTTCCGACTGCGACGAGCGTGAAACGGCCTCGCGTACACAGCCGTCGTTCGCCCGATACCGGTGCCTCCGCGATCAGTTCGACCTCGACGTCGAGCGACTTACGTCCAACCCGCACGACGCGACCTGTCACCTCGACCATATCGCCGATCCGGGCAGGCGCCGCGAAATCGATCTTTTCCGAAGAGGCGGTGACGAAGGCCGCGCGGCCGTGGCGTGAGGCCGCCAGGAAGGCGACCTTGTCCATATGCGCCAGAGCCACACCACCGAACAGCGTGCCGTGGTGATTGGCGTCACCGGGGAAGACCATGTCGATCAGCTGAATAGGGGTGCTGTGGTGTTCCTGTGGCATCCTGGTCCTCAATCATTCGCGAGGGCATCCAGACGCCAGCGACCAACGGGAGAGGTACACCTCTTCCTACAGCACGCAGCGGCCAGACCGGGCACCCCGCCGGTGGTCGTTATGGCGTCGAAGGCAGGTATCCTGGCTCGCGGGTCATCGTCGAAATCCCGGCCTTCCCAGCGCGGAAGCGCCAGTGGCACACGAGGGAATTTCTACTCGCCGCTTACAGTTGCGGGGGCAGCATCGGAATCGAACCGATTTCCCGTCTTAGCCTTCGGCCAATCGGCGAAGGAACCTTGACCTCACTGAGGTCGCAGGAAACGGCCCTTTACGTCAAGGCCAAGTGGCTTCGCGGACTGAGAACGGCATGGTGGGCGTAGCCGTACCACCGTCCGCCATGCTTCCACTCATGCCGCCTCATCAACATATAAAGATATCTTTATATGTTTGTTGACAATGATCGCTCGCTCGTGTCGAACGGCCACGTCGAGGTTCCCCATTCCAGGCATGGCGATGGGGCTAAGACGGGAAGCCGGTGGTGTCCTTCGGGTCAGATTCCGGCGCTGCCCCCGCAACTGTAAGCGGCGAGTGGCGGCTCCATTTCGTGTCACTGGGTTCTCGCAAGGAGCCTGGGAAGGCCGGAGCCACTGCGTTGACCCGTAAGCCAGGATACCTGCCTTCGACGCCATAACGTTCCTCGGACGGGGGTTCCTCCGGTGGATCGCGCTTGATGCGACGGTCCGTGGCTTGCCGCCATCCGGGCCTGTTCACGCCTTGCGCGCTTTCGCCTGACCTTCCGCCCGCATAGCCAGGGTGAGTCATGACGAATAGCGGGTTCATATTCTCGATCAGCAGTATCCCGTTCGACGAGGATTATCGTCCGGCCGACAACACGCGCATCACCACCAATTTTGCCAATCTCGCGCGCGGAGACAGCCGACAGGAGAATCTGCGCAACACGCTGGTGATGATCGACCATCGGTTCAACGCGCTGATGCACTGGGATAATCCCAGGGGTGATCGCTACACGCTTGAGCTGAAGATCGTCTCGGCCGCGCTCACGCTCGGGGATGGTGCCGACGACGAAGCCTTCCCGCTGATCGAGATCCTGCACACGACCGTGACCGACCGGATCAGCGGAGAGCGATCCGACGGCATGATCGGCAACAACTTCTCGTCCTATGTACGTGACTACGATTTCAGCGTCGTCCTGCCTGACCACCTGAAGGCTGGGGGTGGCGGTGCGCCAGAGGGGTTCGGCGATCTGCACGGCAACTTGTTCAAGCACTTCCTTGGCTCGAGCGCCTACCGTGACAATTTCCGCAAGCCCCCGGTTATCTGCCTCAGCGTGTCGAGCAAGGAGGTGTATCACCGGACCGCCAACGTGCATCCGATCCTCGGCGTCGAGTACCGGAACGACAAGTTTTCCTCGACCGATCAGTATTTCGCCAAGATGGGTATGAAGGTGCGCTACTTCATGCCGCCACACAGCGTCGCGCCGTTCGCCTTCTATCACACCGGCGATCTTGTCAGCGACTACACCAACCTTGAACTTGCCAGCACCATCGCAACGATGGAGACGTTCCAGAAAATCTATCGTCCTGAAATCTACAATGCGAACTCGGTCGCGGCGGAGCATTATCAGCCGAGCCTGAAGTATCAGGACTATTCGCTGACTCGCATCGTCTACGATCGCGAGGAACGTGGTTGCCTCGCTGTCGAGCAGGGCAAATTCGCCGAAGAGCATTTCATCAAGCCGCACAGTGCCGCGCTTCGGCGCTGGTCCGCGACCTGCGGCCTCTGATCCCCACGACACCAAGGTATTTGCATCATGACGACATTGTTGCCGACGACGACCGCGGGTAGCCTGCCCAAGCCTTCCTGGCTCGCCCAGCCCGAGACCTTGTGGTCGCCCTGGAAGCTGGAGGGCGACGAGCTGGTCGCTGGCAAGCAGGACGCGCTCCGCCTCGCGGTCGAGGACCAACGGCAGGCGGGTATCGACATCCTCGGTGACGGCGAGCAGACCCGCCAGCACTTCGTCACGACCTTCATCGAGCATCTCGACGGTGTCGATTTCGAGAAGCGCGAGACGGTGCGCATCCGCAACCGCTACGACGCCAGCGTGCCGACGGTCGTCGGCGCCGTATCGCGCCCGAAATCGGTCTTCGTCGACGACGCCCGTTTCCTGCGCGCGCAGACCGATCAGCCGATCAAGTGGACGCTGCCGGGGCCGATGACGATGATCGATACCCTCTACGACGCGCATTACCGGAGCCGCGAGAAGCTGGCATGGGAGTTCGCCCGCATCCTCAACGAGGAAGCCCGCGAGCTGCAGGCGGTCGGCGTCGACATCATCCAGTTCGACGAACCCGCCTTCAACGTGTTTTTCAACGAGGCGAACGACTGGGGCATCGCTGCCCTGGAGCGCGCGGCCGAAGGGATGACGGCTGAGACCGCCGTCCACATCTGCTATGGCTATGGCATCAAGGCTAACACCGACTGGAAGAAGACGCTCGGCTCCGAATGGCGCCAGTACGAGGAAACCTTCCCCAACCTGCAAAGGTCGAAGATCGATATCATCTCGCTCGAATGCCAGAACTCGCGCGTGCCGATGGACCTGATCGAGCTGGTCCGCGGCAAGAAGGTGATGGTCGGCGCGATAGACGTCGCGACCGACACGATCGAGACGCCGGAGCAGGTTGCCGAAACACTGCGCAATGCGCTGCGCTTCGTCGATGCCGACAAGCTCTTGCCCGCCACCAACTGCGGGATGGCGCCGCTGTCGCGCGACGTCGCTCGGGGCAAGCTCCAGGCGCTGAGTGCCGGCGCGGAAATTGTGCGGCGAGAGATACTCGGCTGATCACGGCGGTGTTGGATCGCCAGCGCGGAACGGGTCCCAGGCTGGCGATGCCCTCGGCCAGGTCAGAAATTGACCCTGGTACCCAGACGCAAGGTTCGTGGTTCGACCACACGACTCAACCGGCCATCCGTTGGCCCTGAAGCGTCAAACGAGGGAATATAGGATTCGTAAAAATAGGCGATGTCCTTGTCACGGCTGTCGAGAATGTTGAGCACCTCGCCATACACCTCGAACCGGCCGATTTTGCGGGCCGCCCGGACGTTGACGACGGTGCTTCCTGAATCCCGGACGCTATTGTCTTCGATCAGCGGATAAGGCCCGAGGTGACGGACGCGAACGCTTGCCTCCCACGGATCGAGCACCAGCGCGATCCCGGCGGATGCAGCGTTCTCGAAGGCGTTCGGAATGCGATCACCATTGTCGTACCGCGACCGGCTCGCGGTGTAATTGCCGTCGATCGCAAGCCACGGCCTGGGCCGCCAGAACGCCACCAGTTCATAGCCACGACGTTCGCTCGCACCGGTCGGCTCGACCGCATTGGAGTCGCCGACGAAGCGCAGTTCACTGTCGACGTCGAGCCACCAATAGGTCGCGGTCAGCGTAATGCCGGGCAGCTGCCACCGGGCGCCGACTTCACGGCCGCTGCCGCGGACCAGCACAGGCACCGGCGTTTCAACGTTTACCGCGCCGCGGACGTCGTTGGAGTGGAACCCGCGCCCCCAGTTGCCGTAGAACTCCAGCCGGTCGGTCGGCGAGTACGCGATCGATGCCTTGGGCGACAGGATCGTGTCGTCGCCGCTGCCTGCCCCCGCCAACACCGCCGCCTGATCCCGCGCGCGAACGACGTAGTGATAATAGTCCCCACGAACCCCGCCAATCAGGCGGAGACCCGTAACGGGCGTCCACGTCGCTTCGCCATACAATGCTGCCGACGCTTCCTCGACATGGTAGCGGCCGAGCGACGACAGGAACGATCGCGCGCTGGTGCGATACACACCGACGCTGCCGATATGGTCGTAGCGCTCTTCGGTACCGAGCGAGACGGCAAGGGTCGGCGCGAGCGTCCAACGCTTTTCGCCCCTTGCACCGACGATCCAGCGTTTGTCGAACTGGCGGATCTGCGCGCTGGTCCCGTCCGGGTCGGTGTAGGTCGGGTTCGAATACATCGACCAGTCGTAGAACTGACCATAGACATTGGCGTGCCAGTCCGGCTGGCGGACCGCGACATTGCCGACGAGCCGTGTCGTTTCGCCGCGTGCCGTCGGATCGGGTGAACAGAACACGTCCTTGCAGAGCGTGGTACCGATGATGCGCTCGGGAATCTGTTCGGTCGGGCGCCAGGTCGCGCGGTAGGCGTTGAGCGACGCTTCGATCTGGCCTGCACCGGCTGGAGCAGTATATTTCGCAAAGCCAGATGCATGTCGTAGATGTTCGGGCTCCTCCCATGGTCCGTCATAGACCTTGGTCTGCACGACGAGCGTCAGCTTCCCCGGACCAATTCCATCAATTGTCCCGCCCGCGGCGATCCGACCATAGCTATAAGAGCCGCCCTCGACCGAAAGCCACGGCCGAGCAAAGCTGTCGATCGTGGTCATGTAGGCAGCCCCCGCCAGCGCGAAGTCGCCGCCATCCGCACGGTATGGCCCTTTGCGAAAATCCTCGCGCGCGACGATCTCCGGGATCAGTCCGTTGAGATCGAGATAGCCCTGGCCATGACCGTGGGTGCGCAGGTTCATTTGCACCCCGTCGATATAGGTCGTGAAGTCCGATCCATGATCGAGATTGAAGCCACGCAGGAAGTACTGGTTGGCCTTGCCGCTTCCCGAATGCTGCGCAGCGACCATCCCGGGAATCGCTTCCAGCAATTCAGCGACGCGCAGCAGCGGGCGAACCAGAAGGTCTGCACCGGCGACGGTGCCCTCACTCGCTGCATGCGCAACACCGATCTTTGCTTCGCCGCGGCCGAACACGACGATGTCGTTTGGTGCCTGTGACGGCACAGCCTCGGTGTCTTGCCCCTGAGCCCATGCGGGTGTGGCGCTACATGCCGAAGCGATAGCTACGCATTCGAGCCATTTTGTTCGTAATCTCAGATTCTTCATGTCCGTCCCCCGTGCGCCAAGCGACTTCGGACGGGGGCGTCCGCTGCGAACGGTCGGCACGCGTCGGCAGGCGGACGCAAGCGCCTGCGACACGAACCGATGCGACCCCCGCCGCTCGTTCGTCGCTCAGACGGAAGAACCGTGCCCCGACCATCCCCTGGACCAAAGCAAGAGCGACCAGACGCTGGCAGGTCTCCTGGCTCACGGGTCGTCGCTCGACATACGGCCTTCCCGGATCTCGGCCGTTACGGCGTTGGTCCAGTGGCTGCACCCTCCAGAAGAGGACGCGATGTACGTCTCGCTCGCCGCTTACAGTTGCAGGGACAGCCTCGGCTTCGGGAGAGTATCTCCCACACCGTGTTCCCTATTAAGTCCCTCTCGGGACACCAGCGCGATCACTGCCCAGCAAGATATTCATCCAGCTAGACGAGAAGCGCGTACCCGTGGCACCGTCAATCTGCAAGATTGCTCAGAGCTGCCCTATCGCAGTGCGATCGGCATTGCCGGACAACCACCCCCCACTACGTCCTAAAATGCCAATCAAACGGGATATCGAGACACTGGATAAATTCTCAGTTCACGATCCTTTTTGGGAAAGCCGGCAGCCGCCCAACGTCTGCTATCGCCACCCGCATTCCCGAAAGCAGCCTGTCCGCTTTCTTTCCCATTCCGGACATTGGACTTAACGCGAACGGCACACAAAAGGATGACCATCGCCAACCGACCTTGTCGCAAAAGTATGACGCCTCAGCGGTCAGCCTTGGCAGCAGCGTTGACGACAGCACGCGCGGCAGTTGCTTCAGTTGCGTCCGCCATCGCTTCCCATGTTGAAGCTGAGCGCTCGTGCATATCGTGACGGTTAGCGAGCGTCGTATTTTCCGCCGCGTGGCGTTGTGAGGCTGCGTTTGCACGGTAGGTTTCGGCAGGGGGCATTTCAATTTATCCAGTGCCAACATGCATTCGCGGAACCGCCAAACAGTTTGGTCGCGGCTCGCTATCCTGCCCGGCGCGTGCGAATGCAACCAGCGGCTGCACCATGACGTCATGATCGCTTGCGGCGTGCTTCAGTTACCGTATGCTGCCTGAATCAGCGGTACATGGTAATAGTAATCATGGGGTTCCGGATATTGGAATGGGATTCAACCCTCGACTTGTACATATTTGATGGATGACCACGGCACGAATGTCGTGGCGCTATTGAGGGTTGCGAGGACACCAAGCTCGTCTGCCGTGTGCAGCGTCATCTTCACCGCACCGCCAATGTTGAGCGATAGCGTCACCGCCAGGTTACCTTCTGCGGCCATCGCTGCCTGTTGAAGTCGATCGAGCATTAGTTTCTCCCGGTTGTTCGTCTGAGTTGGGCTTCAATGCCGGAAGGGGCAACCCCATCGCTGCGCACACCGCACACCTTTCCAAGATGTCAGCCCACCTTGCCTTCGGGTCAGTTGCACTCCCCCATGCGATACTGTCGCCAGTACCGATCCCACCGCACGGCCGCGCCAGAAGCAATTGCCGCACACGACAGTGACCGACCGTCCGGCACGTGCACCTGGCAACCATACGGCTGTAACTCTTATCAGTCGCCTCACATCGCAACGTCTTCCGCAGCACAAGACGCTCGACAATCTGCTGGCTGCGTTTGGCAGCCGCATTGTCACAGCGGTAGTTTACCCGCCTCGGGTCTGCCGCGCGGCAAGGCGACGCACTTTCGAAGTCCGGCGCCTGGACGCCGGCAATCCGAACCTTGACGCCGTTCGAGCATCATAAAGGCCCATCGCCGTCGTGTACGCGGGTCACCGTGCATGAGAACGTCGTGGCTGGTGCGAGGGCGATCATCGAACCACTCTCATCAGTGCTTCGTCCGGCTGGCGTCTGCTACAGTGTTCAGGCAGTCGGCTAAAACCTCCCACTGTCGGTACTGCTCCCCGCCGCCTTGGTGGCGTCTTTTCCATACCCGACGCCACGATCTTGCATGCGCCCATCTGGCCATGATCGGCCATCAGCGCGAAGGCCTGCCGCCACGCGTCCTGCATCAAGCCGACAACCAGTCGGACTCGGCGTCGTCGACCGCGGCGAACATGTCGCCCTCAGCTTGCATGGCGCTGAGATGTTTGCGCACGGCCTCCGGATTTCCGTTGCGGGGAAAGCGCCGATCGACGACGGCGCCGGCGGCCAACTGGCCAACGAGATCGCTTCGGTCTTTCTGCGCCATAAGCCACTGGCCAAACGCTGGCTTCGGCTCGTCATGATCGATCATTCTCGCGTCCCTCGAATCGTTGGGCCGCCAATCGCATCAGATTGATGTTCTTGCAATGTTCTTGCGAATCAACGGGGACCGCGCCTGGCTAGGGACAGGCCACGACCGGCAACTCGATACTGACGGAGCAACGAAATGCAGCACGATGTGCGGCTGAGAGCGGCTGCCCGCGCAACATACGACAACGTCTATCCACCTGTTGATGCCGTGCAATTCAGCTTCGACGAGGCCGAACGGTTCGCAACTGTGGAGTACCGGCAGGCCGTGGGCGCTGCCCAGGACGCACGGTCGGTTCTGGCTGCGTACAACGACCAGTCCTCTTCGCCGCGATCCTATAGATCATGCGCTCGACCAACTCAGACCGCCCGGTAGTCGTTGCGCTGAACCGTCGTGACGAGGTGCTGCGGCTTCACGACGTCCCGTTCGAACTGGTGCCGTGCGAGGTGCCTTTCTTCCTTGTCCATACGCAAGCCGGGTTTCCGTCGCGCGCACAGGACGACATGCAGGAACCGATCGACCTGGGCGCGTGGCTCGTCGAGCATCCGGCTGCGAGCTACATCATGCGCGTGGATGGCCGGTCCATGTCCGGTGCCGGGATCAACGACCGTGATCTGATCGTCGTGAACCGAGCCAAAAAGCCGAAGGCCGGTGCGATTGTCGTGGCGCTGGTGCACGGCGACCGGACGTTGAAGCGGTTGCGCTATGGCGACGGCCGCCATTGGCTCGTGCCCGAGGCCGAAGGGTTCGCGGACATTCTAGTCGATGAGCATGTCGAGATCTGGGGCACGGTCGTCGGCGTCGCGCGCAAGATGGCATGAGCACGCCCATCGCCCTGATTGACTGCAACAACAACTACGTCTCGTGCGAGCGCGCGTTCGACGCCAGCTTGGTCGGCGTGCCGGTCATCGTGCTCTCGAACAACGACGGGTGCGCCATTGCGCGATCGGCCGAGGCGAAGGCGCTGGGCATTAAGATGGGTGATCCGATCCACCACCTGCGCGACAAGGTGCGGCGGCATGGCATTCAGGTGCGATCGTCGAACTATGCGCTTTACGGCGATATGCAGCGCCGGGTGATCGCCGCCTGTGAGGCTTTCGCCCGCGACTTCGAGATCTACTCAATCGACGAGACGTTCCTGGATCTTGCTGGCTTTGAGGGGCGTGACCTCGTCGCCCACGCGAACGCCATGCGGGCGCAGGTCCAGCTATGGACGACGATACTCACCTGCGTCGGCATCGCGGAGACAAAGACGCTGGCGAAGCTGGCGAACGCGGCAGCCAAGAAGAACCCGGAGTCCGACGGGGTGGCCGATCTTCGTGACGACGACGTACGGCGCGACGTGATGCATACGTTCGCCGTCGGCGATGTATGGGGCGTAGGCGGTGCCACTGCACGCAAGCTGATCGACCTGGGGATCGACACCGCTGGCGCGCTGCGAGACATGCCGATGAAGCAGGCGCGTGCCGTCGGGACAGTCGTTCTCGAGCGGTTGGTGGCCGAGCTAGGTGGGGTACCGTCCAATGCGGTCGAAGCGGTCGAGCCGCGGCGCAAGGGCATGGCCGTCACCCGGTCGTTCGGGACGCCGATCTGCGACTTCGAGCGGATGATGGGCGCCCTGTCGCAATACGCGTTGCGGGCTGGCGAGAAGCTGCGATCGCACGGTTTGGTCGCGGCCCGGCTGACCGCGTTCTTTCATACCAACACGCATAAGCCTGATCGGCCCCAATACGGCGCATCGCGGATGGTGACGCTGCACCCGATGACGAACGACAGCCTCGAGCTAATCGCGGCGGCCAGACGCGGCGCGGAGAAGGCGTGGCGCGACGGCTACGCCTACACGAAGGCCGGCATCATGCTTGACGATCTGCTTCCCGAGGACGAGCGGCCGCGCACGCTGTTCGAAAAGGATACGGCCAAGCGCGATCGACTGATGGGGGCTCTCGACGCGATCAACGCCAAGTTCGGCACATGGACAGCGGTGACGGCGTCGCAGGGGTTCAAGCGCGAATGGAAGATGCGGTCGGAGATGCGCCGGCGTGGACGACCGACATCGCTCAGGTGCCGACGGTTCGAGCGTAGTTGCATTCCCTTCAAGCGCACGTTTACCACATTGGTGGATCAATGTCGTGAACAGCGATACGCTTCATCGCAGTTGTCCGGGGGCGGGCGCCAACGAGGGTGGGCTATGAAGAAACTCGCATCGCTAATGGGCCGATCGTTTCTCCTCGTCGCGGTAATCTACTTCGTCACCGTCACTACGTCAGCCATCATATTTGAAATTGCCGAAGGTAAGTATGACGCGGTCGACTCATTCTGGTGGGCATTCACCACAGCGACAACCACAGGCTATGGCGACATCTACCCCGTCACGAAGACCGGTCGGGCGGTAGCGCTCTTCCTCATGCACTTCGGTCCCGGTTTCGCCTTCCCCATGATGACGGCGATCATGTCGGCCAAGCTGATCGTAGACAGTGACGCATTCACCCACGGTGAGCAGGAGCAGCTGAAAGAAGACATCGCGGCGATCCGGGGAATGATAACGCCGACCAAAGACGGGAGCTTTGCCGCTGCAGTTCGACTTGAGGCCGACATGCGGCGCTACTTGCACGATGAGGAGCCGACCCGTCGCGCCCGATGCCTTGATGAGTTCCGGCAGCGGCTGGCGCTGACACCCTGGGCGGAAGCTGAACAACATTCAGACGGCGGTAGATGAGACGAATTTTCCGGAGGAAGATGACAGCGTAACGGGATCTGCACGATGAAACCCGGCGTTAAAGTACGAAACTAAAGATTGAGATCGCATGCCCCACGCCAGCAACATCGTTTACTGCGACGGACCTGACAGCCCGCATGCGTTCGACATAGTACCCCTCCAGCCCCGCAACGGCAGCCTCGATGCCATGTGCCTGGTCTGCAAGGGCCGCGGGCAGTGGAATACCGAGATCGATCTCGTCAGTTTCCGGTGCAAGCGAATGGCATGCGACCGGTGCCACGGTGCTGGCTGGGTCGAAACAGGTACCGATCCGATCGGCCTGCCTGACATTGAAGTTTCGCCGGAAGGGTATCCCCGTTGGACGATCCGCTTCGAACCCGGCGACACGAAGCTGGAGGTCGATCCGGCCCAACCTGGTCTGGCCAAAACCTGAGCGGGATCAAGGGGACCGTGTTTAGATCAGCCGAGGCGTCACCGTGCGCGTCGGGAACGCCGGCCCCCGCACCGTCATGCGGTCAGCAGGATACAGCCGTTGCAAGGACAGGACGTCTTCATAGCTACCGGTCAACCACCGATCGTGATTGTCCGGCCGCAAGATCGTGATCATTGCCTTGGGGTGGATCGGCGCCACCAGCTCGTTCGCGTCACACGTGACCATCGCGAAGTAGCGCCGGTCGCCGACCTGTCGCCAGAAACCGGCGATCGCGAACACGGGCTGGTCGGTCACACCGAACCACATTTCCCCCTTTATAGGCTTCTTGCTGTCGCCGAGGTCGGTAGGCTCGCGCGCTCATTCGCAGAACTTCGTCAGCGGGATCAGGCACCGATTTTTCCAAGAATTTTGCGAATTTGATTCGCGCTCGAAAACGACGGCCAGCAAGCCGCCGACTGCACGAGCGAGTCCCCCAGTGGTTTGAAGTTCGGCCAGCCCAGAGGGCGCTAACGGGAGGCCAATAAGTAGTGTCATCACAACCATGCTGATTGGCATGGTGGCAGTTTGCGCTGCACAGACTGGAATGGACGCGGAGGCGAAGTAGGGCGACCAGCAATGCTCTTTCTCCAAGCACGCCGTGATCTCAGCGCCGGGATCGAGAGATACGCTTCTCGCTCCTCGACCGTCACAGGAACACCGCGTGACTAGCGCCAATGATAGTAAAGGTAGCCCTTTTCGGACGGGTCGAAACGTAAAGCGAGAATGGCTCGCTGTTCATCAGATTTTTTTGCGCCCCAAAATCACCTGTTACCCGCCGTGTCCGCGACCGCCGCATTGCCGGTAAAACCGAACTTTTCGAGATCACCGACCGCCGTGGCATACATGACCACCGCGAGGATTTTTTCGTATTTCCGTGTGAAGACCATCGGGTCTGTCTCGCGCGGAGGATCAAACGATACGGAATCGCCTGACACCCGGAGGACGCTGCCCGCCATCAGCCCACAGTGTTGTTCGAGCGCCCGGCATATTTGCGCAGATCAGTATAATGCGAGCGCTTTGGGAAATCATTGAGCACCCCCAATTTTGTGACAGCCGCCTTAGTTTCGGCGATCATGCGCGGACGTATAGTTCAACGGTGTAGGCGCTATAGGCAGACTGAAGCGACTGCTCCGCAAATGTTACAGTCTCTGCCGCCGCAGCCTTATGGATGCAGGAAAACTGGTCAGAAGAGGCGCGTGCGTCGCGGCGGATCACGATCTCGATGCATTGCAGCTCGTCCTGCCACACCACTGATACCGCGCCGCGATCAAGCCCGCAGGCAACTAGCTTCTGTGCGATGACCTGTTCTGGCGGCATAACTTGGTGGTGCATCAATCATATTGGCCTCGCAGGGTTACAGATGGCGAGCCGCATCCATACGCTGATGCAGGATGCGGATGACGGCGATACCGTAGCTGGTCGGACGGAAATATATGACATGCTGCTCGACCCCGCGCCGTCGATAGCTTGGTCGGATGTTGGCGCAGCCCTGCGCCTGCTGCGGCGCTTCGGCCAGATCGGCGCAGGCGGCTTCGATTAGGTCGGTGTAAAGCATCGCCTGAGACAAACCCCAGTGCGCCACGGTGTAGTCGAACACTGTGTCTAGGTCGCGCTGCGCCCTCGGGCTGAGCTGGTATTCAGCCATGCTGCGCGGCTTTGCGCTGCTTGAACGCGGTGAAGTCGAACGGTTCCGGCTCCCCGCTCTGCTCGCCCTCAATTAGCGCCTGGCGGATGCTCTCAATCTCCAGACTCCGCTCCTGCTCGCGCCGGATGAGGTCGCGGATCGCCTCGCTATCATTGGTATAGCTGCCGGCATCAATTTGGGCGGCAATCCAAGCGTTCTGCTGCTCGGTAAGGGTGATGGTCTTGCGTACGGTCGCCATATCGGCCTCCACATCATACTATTGGTGCTGTTTAGTACATTGCATAGCCGATCTCATTGTCCGAAGCCACTATCCGGCCCGTCCCGGTTATGCCCGCGCTGGCGTTGCCGCTGCCGATCGCGCTCGTCCTGGCCATGATCGACGGCTGGCGTCTGCTGATGCAGGAGTGACTGGTCGGGTGCCGGCAGGGCAAACCCGTCGCCGGCACTGGTCTACAACCCCGCCCGCATCGTCAGGCTCGCCATGCCATGCGCTGCCAGCTCGGCCTTGTTCGCGCAGCCGCTGACCCATCTCCTGCAGCCACTCCCGGCCGCGCACGAGATACGTTTCCAGCCCGCGCTTCTCCTCGATCGCCTCGTTCATCTGCCCGCGCGGGGTGACGGCGTGCGGTTCCTCGCCCGCCGCGATCTGCTCGGCGTACGCGCGCCGCTCGATTGCGGCTGAAGCATGGCCCATCTTGACCGCAGGCTCCATTTCAACGCGCTGACGGGCGTAGTTACGATGATCGACCCGCTCGGCCACCTGCGCTAGTTCGAGCGCATCGTTGACCTGCTCGGCCCAGCGCTCCCGGATCGCCTCCACCTCAACTGACGCCGACGATCGCATGTCGAGCGCGCGTCTTCGCTCCCAGCCCATCAGGCCCCTGTGCATTATTCGGATACAGATTCACGGTAGCGCTCGCAGACCCGATGTTCGACAGGAACGCTTATTAGCGGACATTGATCAGTTAGGGGCGGGCTGGCTCTTTTCGCAAGCTGCTAGGGCGTCCCACGCGAGCTGGTCGAGCCACTCATCATCTGACGGTTCAGTCCAAGGTTTTAGCACATCCACTAAGGCCGGATCGGCAACCA
Organism: Sphingomonas faeni; assembly: GCF_003053745.1. Classification (GTDB taxonomy): domain Bacteria; phylum Pseudomonadota; class Alphaproteobacteria; order Sphingomonadales; family Sphingomonadaceae; genus Sphingomonas; species Sphingomonas faeni. The sequence goes on from NZ_QAYE01000014.1 coordinate 20,000, forward strand.
ATGCAGCGGCCTCAAAAAGGCCCCTTTGCATTATTCGGGCACAGATTCACGGTAGCGGTTTGATGAGCAACGGCATGAGGCCGTTGGCGTCGAGATCGAGGTTATCGGACCAGACATAATCGCCGGTGAGATTGATGCGGTCCCAGCCAAGCGGTGAGAGACGGGACAGCATAGTCGGATCGATGGCGGTCCCCCGATGCCGCATTTCTTCAACGGCGCGACCGAGATAGCGGCAGTTGAACAGGATAATCGCGGCGGTGACGAGGTTGAGCGCGGCTGCGCGGGTCTGCTGGTTTTCCAAGCCACGATCGCGAAAACGGCCGAGCCGGTGGAAAGCAACCGCCCGGGCCAGGCTGTTGCGTGCCTCACCCTTGTTCAACTCGGCGGTGACGGTGCGACGCAGTTCCGGATCGTCAAACCAGCGCAGCGTAAACAGGGTGCGCTCAATCCGCCCGACCTCACGCAGTGCCGCGGCAAGGCTGTTCTGCTGGCGGTAGGCGGACAGCTTCTTCAAGATCAACGATGGCGTGACGGTGCGGTCACGCATTGCGCCGATGACACGTTCGATATCCGGCCAGTGGTTGACGATCAGGTCCCGGTTGAGCCTGTGACCGAACAGTGGTGCGAGCCTGCCATAACGCTTCGGGGGTTCGAAGGCGTAGAGGCGTCGATCGGACAGGCGGGGGATACGCGGCTCGAAGTCGAGCCCGAGCAGGTGCATGGTCGCGAACACGATGTCGGAAACGCCGCCCCCGTCGACGTGCAGCGCGGTCAGATCGGCGTTGCTATCATGCCCGAGAATGCCGTCGAGCGCATGGATGGCTTCCCCGGCCGTACCGGCGATCACAGTCTGGTGAAGTGGCGCGTACCGATCGGTGATGGTGGTGTAGATTTTGACCACGGGATCGCGCCCATAATGCGCATTCACCGTTCCGCCGGCCTCGCCCGGACCGCCTAGGTAAAAGGCCTGACCATCTGCCGAAGCCCGGTGCCCCTGCCCGAACCAGGCGGCGATCGGCTCGGCGTGGATGGCATCGGTCAGACAGGCAAGCGCCGCGCGAAAGGTTTCCTCGCGCATGTGCCATGTCTGCATGCGCAGGAGCGCGCGGCGTGATCCTGCGCCGCATACCTCGGCCATGCGTGACAACCCTAGATTGGTCGCTTCGGCAATCAGGGTGGCGAGGAAGGCGCGCTCGTCAGCAGGCGGCAACCCGGTTGAAACGTGACCGAAATGCCGGGTGAAACCGGTCCAGCGTTCGACCTGCGACAGCACGTCGGTGATACGGGTAGCAGGCAGCATGCCGTAACAGGCGGGCGTCAGGTGCCGCCCTTCATCTCCCCCGCTGTCATCACCCTTCTGCTCTTTGGGGAAGCGTAATCTCTCCCCGGCGAACAGGGCGGCATCACGCCCGTCCAGATTCCGGGCTACGCCGCGCAAGGCGCTGTCGAGTTGCGCAGCGCGCTGATCGAGCCATGCATGTGGATCGCCGAGCGAGAACGGCGGTTGGAGCGTCGCGCCTGGCGATGGCGCAAGCAGCACGTCCAGTGACCGGTGCATCCGCGACGTCGGCACCCATATATCGCCCGATGCCAGCGCATTGGCGAGCGCGCCGTAAGTCGCCATCTCCCAATGCGTCCGGTCGATCTTTCCTGCAACCACGACATGGCGTTGCCAGCGCCGCTCGACATGACCGAGCGGAACGTCGGCGGGAAGCGGTTTGCGCCAGTCGCCATCGAGATCCGACAGGACCGTCATCGCATTACGCAATGTCGCGGTGCCGGCCCGGCCGTGGAAATCGAGCGCTTGCAGGAACTGCGGTCCTGCCCGCTTGAAGGTCCGGTACTCGGCTGCAATCTCACTCAGCACATCATCCCTGTGAGGTGCGGCGGTACGACGGATGATCGCCGCATCGGCATCGAGCATGTCGAGAGACAGGATATCCCTGAGGGCCGCGCCGATATCTTCACCAGCGCGTGCTGCCCGGCTGACCGTTTCCAGCACCGTGGCGATGCGAATCAGCCGGTCGCGTCCCTCGCGTCCCGAGACCGCGACGCGCTGTTCAAGGCGTTTGCGAGCACGAAGGTGAGCGCGTCCCATCAAAGCGCCGAACATGGCGATCGCCGCGTCGGTAAGCGTGGCCTCCAGTTCGCGCAGCGTGGCCAGCAGGATGACCCGCCTGCGGCGAGGGCGCATCTGTTGGAAAGCCTGAGCGGTATAGCGCACACCTTCGCGGGCGAATTGCGTCAGGCGTGGTTCGTACCGGGGATCGATCAGAACGCGGGAAATACCGGTCCACCGGATCAGTGCGACCTTTTCGAGGATTTCGGCGAGTGAGACGGATGCGACGCGGGGCTCCGGTTCGCGCAGCCAGGAAAAGCGGCTTTGTCTGTCGTGCACCTTGTCATCCACCAGCGTGTCGAGACGTTGTCGCATCTCTGTATCGAGTGTGTCGTCGACCGCGGCGACTAAGTCGGTTTCCGCCCGAAGCATCGCCTCGGCCGCCATCCGCTCCACAACGCTGATACCGGGGATGACGATGCGGCGGGTGCGCAGCTCGTCCATTAGTCGGCCGAGCAGAATGCGCCCGTCAACGATGGGCATGGCTTCGGTCGTCAGCCACGCCATCATCGAAGTGCGAACCGGCTGGCTCAGATCGGCAAAACCAAACCGTGCCTTGATGGCGGCAAGTTGATCGTAGCGGGTCGGCGTACGCCGTGCGAAGTCCGCGATGACACCCGCATCAACCCCAACTTGGTCGGCGATATGGTCGAGCATGATTGCAGGCAACAGCTCGCCGGCGCGCAGATGCCGTCCAGGATAGCGCAGACAGCAAAGTTGCAGAGCATAGCTCAGCCGCGTCGCAGGAGTGCGGGCGATACCGATCGCGGACAAGTCTTCGGCGTCGAGACCATGATATCGCACAACCATCGTCTCGGTATCGGGCAGCGCAAGCAGTAGGGCGCGCTGTCGCTCGGTCATTGGAATGCGTGCGGGCATGTTTCATCCTCCAAAAACCACTTGCCTTTTGGTTGCTTAATGAAAGAGGATTGTGAAAGGCGGAAGGCGGCGGAAACCCGTCACTCCTGTTTCTGCCTCCAGATACGGCCGTTTGTGAAAGAGACCGGATGACCCGCGAACCCTACCTGATCGGTTATGCCCGTGTGTCCAAGGGCGACGACCAATCGAATGCTGCACAACGCCGCGCGCTCGATGCAGCTGGCTGTAAGCGGGTGTTTGAGGAGACCGCCAGCGGCGGGCGGTGGGATCGGCCAAAGCTTCTGGAGATGATCGGCCAGTTGCGCGACGGCGACGTGGTGATCGTCTGGAAGCTAGACCGGTTGTCGCGCAGCCTAAAGGACATGCTGCACATCATGGAGCGGATCGAGCTGGCAGGCGCTGGCTTCTGCTCGCTGACCGAAGCGATCGACACTACCACGGCCGCGGGACGCATGATGATGCAGATGGTCGGCAGCTTCGCCGAGTTCGAGCGCGCGATGATCCGCGAGCGCACCAGCGCCGGCCTCGCCCAGGCCCGTGCAGAGGGGAGGATCGGTGGGCGCCGGCGCAAACTAGCTGAGAAGCAACGCCGTGAGATTGCAGAATCCGTTGTCTCTGGGCGTAAGTCAGGTGCCGAAATGGCCCGCCTTTATGGCGTTAGCCAACCTACCGTTTCACGCATCGTGGCCACGTACCGCCAAACCGGTCCGGATCGGCGGGATGCACTATCTTGAATGCGGCTAATATAACGTAATTTTAAATATAAGATTTACAGTATTAGGATTTACACCACTCGCTCTGGTCCTTTCCAGATATCAAACGGCTTCTCACGTATCCAGCGTGTTGCAATCCACTTACTGCCTTTTTGGACTGGCATTCCAGCGTGATTACTATCCGTATTTATACGGCCATCCGGGTATATGTTGGAAAACATTATGGCATCACCGGCTTTTGGTAAGATACTGATCTTAATATTAGGAAAAACTGTCTGTCCACCAGTGAAATCATCATTAAGGTAAATAATAACGGTCTTGCCTCTTTGGTTATTGGAAGACGACAAGATATCGGAGTGTAGTCGGAATTGCTGATTAAACTGATACCGCAAAATTGTCAGAGCCTCACCGGCAAAGACCGAGCTACCGCTCAGCGCGGCGATGCGCAGATTGATCGCTCTTATCGCTAAGTCCTCCCGCAGCGGTCCGATACTTGCAGTATCGGACGTTCTGACCGGGTTCGAAATTTTTCGACCGGTTCGCGGATCAATAACAAGTGCCGGAGTCAAAAGATCTGCCGCGCTATGCATCAAATGCCGACATTCTAGCGGCGTTAGGAACGCCGAAACGCGTGATAATGTGCCGTCACGCGATAATGGTTCGGCAGCCAATGCCTGTGCAGGTGATCCGTCATCCTTCAGGCTCATATCGCGGATCAGTCCCAGGACTTCCCTGGCGTGATAATTGTCCTCTGACGTCGCTTCCAGCAATAGCCTCGCGGCCTTCCAATCCGGCGGGGCGCCGCTTCCGTTCGCTGTGAGCGCAATTTGCATCATCTGCGCTTCATGATGGCCAAGAGACGCAGCTTTGCCGATTGCCATACGCGCGGCGGCAAGATCACGCGGTAGAATGTCTCCAACCACCTGCCAAAACCCAAAGCGAAATAGCGCCTCACGATCTTGGCGAGCGGCAGCAGCGACAAGCGCTGAGATAGCTTCCGGAATACGGTGGGCAGCGATGAGCTGATCAACCACTTGTAGAGACGCGCTATTCGACATCACAACCGCATAACGCAGATCGGGGGCCGGTGGAAACCACCGACCCCCGATATTGAGTTAATAAGACGACTTAGAATTTGGCTACCGCACCAACATATAGATAACGACCACGGACGTCGTAGATACCGGAACCATCGGTAACCCCAGTCAACCCGTAAGGAGGCTGCTTGTTACCGATATTGTCAACTCCGATATACGTATTGAAACGGTCTGACACGTCCGCCTGGAGGCGGATGTCATGATAGCCAACGGCCGGATACTGCTTGATCGGCGCATAGTCCGCGTTCTGTGGCGGCAGACCATTTAGACCATTATAGTCTTCATACGTGTTGAGATATGCAGCGCCGATGTAACGGAATCCGTAGTTTATCCCAACCTTACCGACGCTCGCACCGGCGTTGAACGTAAGACGGTTTTTCGGATCACCCAATTCGCCGAGCAACCTATCCTTAAACGATGGATCGGCTGGGTTGGTAAAGTTGTCGTTCTGGATCGAACGGACATACGCGGCCTGAATAAAACCAGTACCCCAAGAGAACTTGTGATTGTAATTCACGTTCGCCTGAACACCGCGCACCTTCAGCTTGGCAAAGTTCGCCGTGGACTGAAGCAGGGAACCTTGAAGGACCTGGAACGGCTGTTCGCCCGCAGGACCGCCATTCGCACCGGCACGTTGGAAGAGTCCGCAGAAGGGATTGTCCAACGACGTTGCATCATAGCACAGGTTCAAGATGTCTTGCGGTGAACCCGTGGCAGTGATCACGTCCTTGACAGTAATGTCGTAATAGTCAGCGGAGATCGAGAGCCCGGGAGCGAACGACGGTGTGACGACAAAACCGGCCGTGTAGGAATCAGATTTTTCGGCTTTCAGGTTCGGATTGCCACCGCTTACGAACTCGAGCGATGCAGTATAGACGTAGTCGTATCCAGCAGGACGACCTGCCGCATTGCAATTTGCAACCCGATTTGCCGAGCCAGTTGCGAGATTCCGAGCTGAACATGGATCGTCGGGAGCTGGAGTAAAGTTCTGCGACTGCGAGGAATAAAGCTCACCGAGGTTCGGCGCACGCACCGACCGCGAGTAGCTTCCGCGAAACATCAGGTCTTCAACAGGACGGTATTGAATGCCGCCGGAGTACGCATAGACTGTACCCGCCGAGCCCTTGTAATCTGAAACACGTCCGGAACCGTTGATCGTTAGTTCACGAATCAGCGGCAGATCCTTGAGGAGCGGAACACGTAGCTCGCCAAAAGCTTCCTTTACTGCAAACGCTGTAGGCGGATTAAGCGTGGGGATTGCATTGTAGAAAGCGTACCCAGCCTGGGTGAAGTCATCGAGATCGTAATAATTCGTTTCGCGGCGATATTCGCCACCGACAACGAACGCGATTGGACCGCCAGGAAGCGAAAACAGCTGGCTAAGATCCCCTGACACGAAGCCGGTTGCGTCGAACTGAGTGATCTTGCCCTGAGCGCGTGACGCGACTGTCAGATAGTCACGGGCGGCTTGGGACACCGAACCATCGCCGAAGGGATTGATAGGTACGCAAGCAGCGATGTCTGCCGCGAGCTGTGCCGGATTGCCGCCGACATCGCTTCCTGCATAGCGAGGGTCCACCTGTGACCGGCAGACGACTTGGCCGGCTGCGTTTCTCGTCGAATCGACAGACAGCAGATAGCGCTGCGTGTTGATGTTGCCCTGGATGAGATTCTTTTCCTTGAACTCACCGTAGTTGGCCGACAATTCGTAGTGCCAATCGTCGTTGAAATCACCGCGAACGCCGCCAACGATCCGGTAGGTTTCACGACGGATTTGCTCGTCGCGAATACCAAGATCGAGCCAGTTGCGACGGAGGGAGAAGCGATAGGAACCGTCAGCAATTTGTGCCAACGACGCGTTCTGTCGCGCCAGTCCTCCTGCCGTCGTGCCAAACGCAGCCCCGCTGTTGGGGTTCACACCGGAGTTCACCCCCGCCGCTAGCTGCGTAGCCAGTGTCGCGCGGGCTTGGGCACCGAGATAGGGATTGTCGAGCCGAATGCCTTCACGATTAACGTCGCCGGTCGTGAAGTACGAAAAGTCCGATACTCCCGTTACAGTCGTCGCGTCTCCCAAGGTTTGCCCCTGCGAGAAGAATGGACCGCTCTGCGAACCACGTGCGTCGCTGCGTGAGTACTTGGCTTCGATAAACGGAACGAATGCACGCGAAATCTCATAGTGGCCAAGGACGTTAAACGAGTACCGCTTGAGATCCGGGGACAGAACCAAGAGGCGTCCCTGACGACTGTTGTATCCATTCCCGTTTATGAAGCTGCCGTTCGGTCCCAGGCCGACCCGAAGTCCATTCTGCTGGGCCAGCGCACCACCCGGCTGAAACAAATAGGAACAGGTGTAGGACGTACCCACGGCATCGTTGCCGCACGGTGCACCAGCCAAGCCAGGGCGGTACCGGATCCCAACTTGCCCACCGGTCGAGATAGTCGTCGAGCGGATGTCGTTGAAGAATGCGCGATCGAAGACGTTGTCGGCGCCATTCACGGAGCCAGCTGGATCAGTATCGACTGTGACGAAGCCGTTGACCTGTTTGACGTTAGGCCGGCCGCTCGCGTAATAATCCTCTTGATGTGCATATTCGGCGCTGACGGTGATATTACCACGTCCGCCCCCAAAGTTCTTGCCTGCGATAGCCCCGATCAGCTGCGCGCCAGCATCGCCATATTTGCTGATGCCCGACTGGCCGCGAAGGCTTAGGCCGTCGTAGTCGTCCTTCAAGACAAAATTAACGACACCCGCGACGGCATCGGAGCCGTAGGTAGCAGAAGCGCCGCCAGTGAGAATCTGGATGTCTTTGATCAGATCCGACGGGATCGTATTGATGTCGACCGACACGCCACTGTTCAAGATGTCGCCGGCGACGTGGCGACGACCGTTCACGAGAACGAGTGTCCGCTGCGTACCAAGGCCGTAAAGATCAATGAGGTTGAGTCCGCGCACACCCAAGCTCACGGTCGAGTTCTGCTGGCTGAACGTATTACGCAGCTGAGGCAGCTCGTTCAGCGTATCGCCGACTGACACCTTTCCGGTCTGGAAAAGCTGTTCGCCGGATACGGTCGTGATCGGCGACGTCGACTGGATATTTGGTGAGCGGATGCGCGATCCGGTAACGAGGATATCGCCAGTGTTCGTAGCCGTCGCCTCGCCCGTTGCAACGGCAGTGTTCGGGGCGTTCTGCGCGGATGGTTCCGCCGACGCGTCTACGGAAGCGGCATCTGACTGCGCCTGCATCGCCGAAGGCTGCGTTTGAGCCGAGACGGTGCTCGGGGTGATTAGGGCAACGCCGGTAAGTGCCGTGGCGCCGAGGAGGCGATAAAATTTCATGGTAGAACCCCTGACCTGCTTTTCTATTTCTTACTGAATTTAAGCCGTTTTAAAGGGGTATGCGCAAGAGATCGCCGTCATAAAATGACAGGAAGATGAACTTCTAATTTCGAATGTGACAAAAATGATACATCGTGTAGCACCGTTGGTGAACTTCTAGGGCGAGGGCAGCATTCCAGCGCTATCTCGCGTCCATGCTCAAGCGGCCTACCGCTAACCACTAATTTCCTTGCCCTGCTCTGGAAAATGCAAGCTAGGGTTTTTTTATCTTGAACCTGCGTTAAGGCTGCCTTCGGGTTAATTCGAGAACCATCCTATGCCTGACAACGAACACATCTCAGTTATAGACGCGGTCATGATTGGCGAGCAGCCAAGCGCTCAAAAGCCGAGAATAGTATTAGTTGGTTCGCCTGGCGAGAGTGGCGCCATCAAGGAATATCTCTCACAACAGCTTTATGAAATACAACAGGCAAATACAGCTCAAGATCTCAGTGACTTTTTATCAGAGAATGCGTATGATCTAGTCATAGTTGATGCAATTGTACCCGACGATGACATTGTATCACTGATCCAGAAGATTTCTTTGAAGGATAAACTATTTCACCTGTTTGTTCGATCCGAAACTGATGATGAGGTCGATACCGTTCTGGCGTTGGAACTAGGCGCCGATGATTGCGTCGCTCTTTCGTGCAGTCCCCGTGAAATCAAGGCTCGGGTTCGTGCACTGTTGCGTCGTCGCATAACTGATGCGCAAAAACTAATTGAGGTCTCCGCTGAGCGAAGTAGCGCCTCAGGATCGGAACTCTCGTATGAGGGCTGGATATTAAATAGGGATAGATGTCTCCTATTTTCCCCAGTAGGTGATGTTATAGATCTAACAAATGCAGAATATGGAATATTAGTAAAACTATTTATCGAACCAGGATCGGTAAAAGACCGATCGAGTCTACTAAATGTAGATAGTGAGTCTAGCGAGTATGATGTCAGGTCACTTGACGTTTTTGTTAGCAGGCTTCGTAAGAAGATGGCTCATTACGATGGTCAAGACTTAATAGAAACAGTTCGAGGCAGGGGATATCGACTTAGCATAACCCCGAACCGGGTAACATCCGGTGAACCGTAACTGCCGCTGTCTTTTTCATAATTAACAAGCTTTTTACCGCCGGCGCGTGATGGCGAGAAGCGCCCCACATCGAGCTACTGTGAATCTGTGTCCGAATAATGCACAGGGGCCGAGAAGGCATCGGCGTTCTCGGAATCGATTGAATTTTGGGGATGCCTAGGTTCGGGAGGAGAGCTGCATCATCGCTATGGACCCAATCGTATCCATTCTTTCTTTTCGAGCTCGGGGTCAAAGGCGAGCAGTACTCGACCGGGGGGCAGCTTGAACGAGCTTTGGTAGGCTTCGAAGAAGGCGTGGTAAAGCGTGGCGTAGGTTTCGAAGCCAAGTCCCGTTTGGGCAGTCGTTTCTGACGTTCCGATCGTCCAGGTATACTCCGGGCCATTTACTGGAGAGCGTTGAGGGCCTGAGGCGTAGAACGAGGCTTCTCGTGTGCCATTAACACTGAGGATGAAGCGCATACCAACCCGCTGCCCTTCATAGCGCATCTGGTATTTGCCGCCTTCCGCGATCCAGCCCTCCTCGGATTTTTGAAAATTGAATACCATAGCGCGGACTTTCGCACTCCGAACGCTCGTCCGCAATTAGGCGTTCGGCCAATTCCGTTTTTTCGATCGGGATCGAGTTTCGAGAATGAGCGGATTAAATAGGAAAGCGGAACCGCCGCTTGGGAGCGCCTAAGGCGGAAAGTAGACGTTGCCGTCTATCGTCGTACGCCGGATACAGGTGCAATGATCGCACTGGCCCTCCTGCTGCAAGCAGCTCCCGTTCCCCCGGTTCCTTCTCCTCCCCGAGACAGCTATTTGGCTGCGATTGCGCTTTGGCGGGACAATGCGCCGTCCGACGCGGAGATACGGTCGGCTATCGATAGTGCCGTTGGAGCGGTCGCCTCCGGAGCCCTTGCGGATGTAGGCATCCAAGTCGACTACCGGAAACAGAGCTCGGTTGGTCGATGGCTCAAATGGTACGATCAGATGAAGCCTGTGATCGCTCGACATGTGCCCGCTGACCTCCGTCAAACCAACGCAATCGTGGCGGATTGTGTCGTTGAAGATCTAGCTTGGACTCTATCACCTGAGGAAATCACCAGTGTCAGAAACTTATTTTCGACGACAGCCAGTAAAAAGTTCTGGTCTGTTGCCGGTGTCTTTCGCGAAAAGATGAAGGACTGCTACCTCAATGCGTTGAATCTAAAAGCCCTTGACGCCGACTTTCTCACCATTGGCCTGCGTCCGCCCAAACCGCCTAAGCAGACATTACCGCATGGATTTGTCATGAACTAACTAAGTGACCAAAGTCCATTTTGAAACGTGCACAGGTTAACGACCTACTTAAAGTCTATTAACTGGCCCCGCCGGAATTGAGAAAAGAGGTAGCCAGAGATATAGATCGCCAAATATCATTTTTGTTGGCTGGGGGTTCACTAAATGCTAGTACGATATATTTATTATTGACGGTGAATTTGTATCCACAAGCATAGAATTTACTATTAGTACAGAGCAGTTTATAATCGCCGAAAGCTCTGGCTTTCCCATTACCATAACCAGTTGGTATAACTGACATAAAGTCTGCTTCGGTATGAGTCTGAAGCCTTGAATCTAAAACTAGGTCAAACGTATTAAATTTAATACGTAGAAACCGTCGACCACTCGGCTTGTAAGACACTACGCGACTGGCGTCCGTTCTAATCTTAAAACCATCAACTTCCGCAACTACGACTTTGGATGGCTGTTTCACCGAGCATGCGCCAATTAACGTTGCGGATAGGATCACAGTCACATTAATTTTGGACATCGGTTTGGCTTCGTCAAAGAGGCACCCTTACTCAGCCATGATGCTCTGCTGAACGAGCGTCGGCAATCAAGAAACACAAATCCATTTTGAGCGACCAATTATGGGCAATCACGCATTCTCGAAAAGGATGCTATTTCAAGAATCGTGACACGGGCCGCGGTGCAAAAGAGATTGAATTTGAGGAAGGGAGCTAAGTCGCTCAGATTTAAGCATCTGAGAGCTTTGCGTGCCCTCCCCAATCTCTCTCATAGCATCTGCCGCGTCAGGACCTTTACTAGGACGGCGTAAATCGACCGGCGCGGCTCACTCGGACCCCCTCTTTGGCCCATGCAGCCTGTGATTTGCATATATCTCTGGATGGGCCGGGTTGAGGCATGGCGGCGGGTAGGTCAGCAAAGAACTTGATACAGTAAACATGACGACGCTCGTCATATCGTGCCCTGTAGTCGTCGGTTATTGTCCTGGTGCGCGGTGGCACAGCTGCGGCTCCGATTGAAAGGGATGCAATCAGCAGTCCAGCCGCAAAAACCCTGCTCGTGTTGGTCGGTATCATATCCTGCTCCCGTAGACGCCCGCGCCTGTCCGCGAGGGTCGTGCTTCGGGTTAGCAAGATGTGTGCCACCCCAGTAACACACGCCGGCCCTACGAGGGGGAGGAATAGATGCCAACGACGCTCACCATTATGTGGCGAAAGGCGCCAACTCCTGGGCTCATACCTTGTGTAGTCTCTATCGATCGGAGTTCGGGACCAGCGCCCCCCAATGGGACCTACTCGCGAACGATCAAGTTTCGGGAAGTTTAATCCTTTTCCGAAACCCATGGATATCCAGCCTCTGAGTAAAGGGACATAGCTCTGCATTTCGTATCGGCAGTGTTCAGCGAACATAAAGCTTTTTGGCTCTTCAACGGTCAAAAGGGGGCGCACAGATATGTTGCTTACGATGGTGATTGCCGCGCAGGTCGCGGCATCGAACCCAAAGGCGTCCGAACCACCGTCCGCCGAAGTATCGCACAAAGGCAACACCTGGCAGGTCGACTATACCCTTCCTCACGATGCTACCGCCTGGGTCTTCCCCGTCTCTGCGCCAAAACAGATCGATCATTGGCCTTGGCGGCAAGGGGCCTGGCAGGTAGTGACGCCCGGCGTTCGGATTGAACGCCATGGCGCCTATGACATGCTGGTCGCCAGCAACGGTCGCTCGATACCCCGCAAGGTCCGGATCAACTTTAACCCTACCAGCGCGACGTTGGAGCGGGAATATGACCCCGCCATCGCCTTCAGCAATGGTGCGACAGCGCTTTATTCCGACCAGTTCGACGTTGCACCGATCGATGATCCAGCGACCGTGGACGCCAGGGAGGCGGGCTTGACGGTCCAGGATTTCGGCGGGCGCTCCGTGCCAGTGCGCTTTCACGACGATGCCGGTCCGGTATTCGTGCAAGGCAGGCGGCAAAACGATCCGACTTTGGCTGGAGCGGCTACCTACGTCGTGTTTGGGTCGGGTGAAGTACAGACGATCAAAGGCGTTGCGATGCTTGCCGATCCTGCCCTGCCGCGCTGGTTGACGACCGACGTATCGCAGTTCGCGCCACGGGTGGCATCGACCTATGCCTCGAGGCTCGGCGCCCGATCTGATCCGCGCTTGCCGCTGCTCATCATGGGCTGGCGAGGCGCAACGTCCGGAAAGGTCATCAACGACGGTGGCGTGCGTCCCGGTGAGATCGTGTTGAACTTCGAAGGCGAGGGTTTGCTCGAGCGCAACGAGCGCGCCGCACGCAGAACTCGATGGTTCATCGCGCACGAGATGGCGCATTTCTGGCTGGGGTCGGAAGGGGTCGGCTATGTCGCGCCGTCGGATGCGTGGATCACCGAGGGCGGGGCGGAGATGATGGCCTTCACGCTCCTCGCTGCCGCGAACCACGAATACGCACTGGGCGAACTTCAGCACGCGGTGGACGATTGCGTAAAGCTGGGCACGAAGCCAATCGCCCAAGCTGCCGATCGTCACGAGAGCCGTGCCTTTTACGCCTGCGGGACGGTGTTCGCGCTGGCGTCGTCCGGCGTCGCGCGACGCCGCGGCGGCAGCGACTTTTTCGATTTCATCAAGCCGCTGCTCGCCCGGCATCAATCCGACCGACATCTGGGAAGCGCCGAATGGCTTGGTCATTTCGCAACGCTTGCTGGCAAACCTGGCGCTGCCAATGTGATGCGGTCGATGATCGAGCATGGGTCGAGCCAGCCGGTGAAGGATATCGAAACCATCTTGAAATTGGCGGACGTTCCGATGAACGTCGTCGGGAACGCCATCGTCCTTGATTCGACCGCGATCTGATCCGGCCTCGGGAAGAAGGCTGACCGGACCGTGCATCGTCGCCGGACGGCGATGGGCATCCCTCATCGAGAATTGCCGCATGAAAACCGTCAGACCGTTCCGCTCGCGAGCTCGCGTCATCGCCCTGTCACTCTTACTGGGACTGTTTGCGGGTCCTGTCCGGGCGGACGACGCACAGTCGCCCCCCTTCGACGCCACGGCGGCCTGGGCATCGTTCGAGAAGCTTTTGCATGAGCAGTACGGCTATTTCGATCGCGCCGGGATCGATGGCGATGCCATCCTTTCGGCCTTTGCCGCGCGCGCCAAGGCTGCGCGCTCAGACAAAGAATTCGTCGATACGCTCCAGCTTGTGTCCTACAATTTTGCAGACCCGCACTTCGTCGTGGGACCGTTCGACGCGGAGGATTGGACGACCATCCCTACGTCGTCCGACCTGTTCGGTACCTACGACGGAAGGACCTTCCGCATCGGGGAGACGAGGTTTGGCGGTGACGCGTTGGTCAAAGGTATTCGGCCAGGCATGACGGTGCTAAAGATTGACGGAAAGGCACCTCGCGCCGCGGTCGAGGGCGTGACGGGACGTCCGTTCGCGACACTCAGCCCAGAGCAGATTGGCTTTGCGTTAAACGTAGCCCTCGCCGGGCGCCACCGGCACCCCCGCAAGCTGGAACTGGCGACCGGGCGTCAGCGACTCGCTGTCGAGTTGGCTGCATCGTCGGAACAGTCGAAGCGCATCCAGGCGGGGCCGCTCGTCAGCGTCGAGCGCCAGGGGACACTCGGCATCATCCGCATCAACAATTCGCTCGGCAATCAAGAGACGATCGGTCAATTCGCTCAGGCTGTGGCTAAGCTCGCCGACACCACCACGCTGCTGATCGACCTTCGTGATACGCCCAGCGGCGGGAACACCAGCGTTGCGCGTGGGATCATGGGTCATTTCGTCGACCATGACCGACCGTACCAGATGCACGTCATTCAGTATGAGTCTCGCGTGCTAGGGCCGACGCGCAAGTTCGTGGAGTACGTCGCTCCCTATGGCGCCCGCTATGCCGGCAAGGTCTATGTCGCGGGTGGGCGTTGGACCGGAAGCATGGGCGAGGGGCTGATGATCGGGTTCGACGCGATCGGCGCCACGACGGTAGGCAGTGAGCTTGCGCATCTCTTGGGCGGCCTGAGCAACGAGACGATCGACGGTTCGGCCGCCAGGATCGACATTGGTACGGAGGAGTTGTTCACTGTCACCGGACTACCGCGCGCTGATTACAGGCCCAATATCTATGTCGCGAGTGCCGAGCGGAACGCGAAAATCGATCCTGTCCTTACCGCGATCGGTCGATAACCGCCGTTCACCATCGCCCTTTCCCTATAAACAGCGGCGAGCGAGACGGCGCGGGCGTTCCCGATTTTGATCGATAATCGAGACGGGGACGTTTTCGGAATCGATCGAGTTCCGGGAACAGCAAGTAGCTCTTATAATCCAGCGCGGGTAACACGATCAGGACCGTGTGCCAGCTAGCCGCTTTCGGGCGCTGGCCCGCGCCCCCTTTGGGGGGTGAAGGGTGCCAGCTACGCCTAAGCCATAGCGCGGCATGTTCACAAACACGGACTCCGAGTGACCGGCGGGAACGACGTAGGTTTCGTGCCAGATGCCTACGTCGCCGCTGGTGCCGATCCTTTCGTTGAAGCGCCGCCACGCGCCCAAATGCGTGCCGCCAGCTTGGTGCGCATAAATGTGAAGATGCTCGGCGGTCTGCCAGTGCTGGAGGACGCCAATGTTGCGGAAGCCAAATACTGGCCGGACGGAAAGGAGGCCAATCGCGGGATCGGCTGCCTGCTCACGAAGCATCGGCGGCATTTCCGCCAGAACCGGGAGCCAGCGCCATACCTTCCACCAACGGTTGATCCGCATTCCAATAGCGAACACGACGATCTCGCCAGGAACCTCTGCACACATCCGCTCGGTCAGAACCTCGTCCATGATCCGTTTCCCCTTTTGGTCGATGATCGGATCCGCTGCCGTGCGCGTACCGCTTGAATTGCGACGGCGTTTCCACCTTGATCTTATCGGGTGCCTTAGCCGCGGTCGCCGAGCAGCCACTGTGCCTTGGGCAGATCGTCCAGCAACGCGGCCGCACCGATGTAGTCACTGACCTGTCCAGCGGTCATGAAGAAGCTGAGCGGACGGCCGTTTGCGTCGGTCACGGCGTGGAGCTTCGTGTTCATACCGCCTTTGGTGCGACCGATCAGGCGCCCGAGATCCCCTTTTTAACCCGCAGGCTCGATGCCGTGCGGTGCGCCTTCAGATACGTCGCGTCGATCATGACGGTCTTTGGGTCGGCATCAGCGGCAGCCAAGCCCTCCATCATGCGGAGGAACACACCCATCTCACCCCACCGTTTCCAGCGATTGTAGAGCGTCTTGTGGGGGCCGTAGTCGCTGGGCGCATCACGCCAGCGCAGCCCATTGCGGTTCACGAAAACGATGCCGCTCAATACCCGCCGGTCGTCAACTCGCGGCTTGCCATGGCTCTTAGGGAAATATGGCCGCAGGCGCGCCATCTGCTCCTCCGTCAGCCAGTACAGGTCGCTCATCCTCAGTCTCCTCACGGAGCCTGAATCAGATCGCGCCTGTTACATCAATGGGTCCTGACCCTAGGGGATATTGTACATTCCTGCCTCTCCGTCCTTCAGAGCGTATCGTAGCGCAGGATATGCGATCAAGGCTTTCCGGACTTCGAACGACGTTAGCCGTCCAACAGGATGGGCCAAGGGGTATTGCCGGAGTACATCGTAAGATACGAAGTCTATAAGCCTCGTATTTCCGCGGGGCAGGGTGCTTGCGACGTTGGCGTACCTGCTACGCGGGGTCTGGGCGAAGGGTGGAATGATGATTGTTTGCCTGTATTTTGAAGATACCCAGGTCGCAAAGTACGACGTCGAGGCGGTTCCGCCTGTCGGCGCCCTTATCGAGTTCCGTATGAGAAAAGCGCGCGGGAAATTCCAAGAGGGGTGGCTGGTCCGGGGGAAAGTTTCGTCAGACAATCCGCCGGAATATGATTTCGAGACGCTCGCGCCAAAACTACTCGTCAACGTCACGGTCTGTGACGTCCAGGCGTGTTTGGAATAGGAGACGGCGGAGGGTATATCTGCCGTGTCGCTATGAGCTACATCAGGCGACTGATGACGGCCTCTATAGCGTCGCAAGGGGTCCCTTTTGCAACGACAGGAACGCCCAAACCCGGACCTAGCTGGGCTGGTTTGCTGATCCCGATAGCGGACATTGCCGGGGCGTCGGCGTTGGGCCAGATTGCTACACATGACCGACGCTCGCACCTTCCTGATCGACTGTCTCGAGCGCGTTATCGATGGGAGCGACGTCACGAACAGCGAGCTTGATGCGGCTATTGCCAATCCCGCCGTGTTGCGCGGTGCTGAGCGGAAAGCGTGGCATGGCTTAAGCTATTGGGCCGACGACGATGACATTCGTGAGAAAGACCCGAATTACGCTCCTTCGCGTAGGCAGCAGCTAGTCGGTTTGCTAGCCGACTTGAGGCGCGATGATAGACACTAGCGCCCACTTGTGGACATTCAGTTCTGTCCACAGAGTAGCTGGATGATCGCTCTTTTCGTATTACTGCTGGCCGCCGAACCTGCTTACCAACCCCATCGCGCCGTGCCGTTCGCAACGGGGCCACTCGCGCAAGTCTCTGCGATGAGGGCAGCGATCGTCGCATGCCAAGCGCCCGCAAAGGTTAGTAAATCGAAGGGGGCTGCAATTGTCCTACTGGCGCCTGATCGGTCCGAAGATGCCTTCAATTGCCTTTCCGCATGGATCGCTAAACATCCGAAAAGTGGCTTCTTCAAACTCGGATTCATTGGTCGTGAGTAGTAGCGATAGTGCGCGACCGGCATGTCCGTTTTCCTTCCCAACCCGGTCGTTCGGCGAATCAGTCTACCCGAACTCGGACGAACCCTTGGTTCACGAAAAGGTGCTTGACCTCTTCCTGGTCCAGCTTTGTTCGAGGCTCGCCGGAAATTGTGACGTTGATGGTCGGAAACAACCGAAGCCAGCGCTTCCGCCCCTCAACCTCACGTATCAAATTGCCCAGAAACAAAGCGGCAGCCTCTGGATCAGCGATCATACGGTGTTGAGATGAGAACGGTCGGGGAGCTGCGCGGGCGACGGTCTGACCTGTGGCAATGTTGGTAAGCCGAACGTGATCTGGTGAGATCGTTGCATTGTAATGGACGGTGAACATCGAGCCTCCGCGCAAGCTACGATACTTGGTATGGTGTCCGCTTTTTACCGACCTCCCCCAAAAGCCGCCAGTCCGCTTTCCTCTCCATTCCGGCCATTCCGCTAACGCCCAAAAGCGGACATTATTGCTTCGAGGCCTGAAGCGCTCGATCTAGTTCTAACGCCAGCAGGCGAGCATCAGGATCGTTGAGGTCGAAACGTAGAGCGTCCCTCTGCCGGCGCATTTCGTCCCGGCGCGACGACTTGGGCTTCGCCGCGATGGCCGCGTACATCCGGACCGCCTTCACCCAAAGGGCGGTCGCAGTCGGCACATCCTCAAGTGCCCGAGAGAACGGAGGTGCAGACGGCACAAAGCTCATTCCGTCCTTCTTTAAGAAGGCCACCACAATCATATTTCTGCGAAAAACAGTTCTATTACAAGACCCGGAAAATGCGTCTGGGTTTGCATCGACTAGGTTACGTGGGTCACTTGCGGTTGCGCGAAGCCCCGCACCGGGCAGTTCTAACGCCGCTACATTGAAGATCACGCGCTGCCCCGAGTAGCGACCCTTCAAAGTCGCAAAAGGAACGAGACGAGCACGCCGTCCTTTCATGCGCGCAAAAGGCTCGAAGGGTGAGGGACCGCCGTCAACGACTCGTGCGAGCACAACCGCGTCTGCCTGCTCCACCAGCTGTAACGTCGTGGGAACCCGATATGAAGGGCGCACACTGCATGCTTCCGCACCGGAGCAAATCGTTGTCAACGTCAGGAGCAGAGCCCACACCAGTGTTGCCGCTCGCATCGTGTTCCTCCGAGCCTAACGTCGGTCGGTAGGATGGTCCAAGGCGGCTGGCATGGCAACGTCTGCTATCCTGCCCAACTCGGACATTATCAAAATTCGATTCCTTGTGAGAAAGCCGGACCGTACCAGAACGCCCAACTTAAGCCGCTACGGGCCTTCTTGGCGCTTGCTCGAAAGCGGTCGCTGGTTCAGTTTCCTCGTATGACGGGTAAATCTAGACGGCTAACGACGTTCGGTGCTTTCGCCGTCGCGATAGCAATGGCGGTGAACGGCTGCACTGCTTCCCGAAGCGCATTCACTCCGTCCGACTTCGAAACGGCTAAAGCGGCATGTGGCGCAGCGGATGCTTACATTTCAAAAACCAACCCGAAGGCCATTGGTTTTCGAGGGTACGCAGCTTCCCATGCAGAACAAGCTAAATGCTTCGTGGGGCGCCTAAAAGAGACGGACGCCAGGGTGATCGGCTTTATAAGCGAACCGCCTAGCTAAATAGCAGTGTCGCCCAAAGTCGGACGTAACACGTCGGTATGAGCGTGCCGGTAAGCTGCCGTTCCTTAATGCCGGAAGCGTTGCCGCAACTTCGTCGCGAGCGAGACGACCAGCGCAGCAGGAATGCCGCCAACGACGCAACCGGCCGCAGCCCAAAGCGCGAGCATTACGAGCATAATCGCGAACAGGCCGAGTTCTTGCCATGCCGCGATCTTCCATGGCTCCATGAACATCACGCCAAAGCCGTAGGATAGGAGAAATGGCGGTCGAAAGTCGGGGTCATTCTTTGACAGGACTGCCGCGCCAACGATCTAGCAGGCAGTGATTATCGCAGCGAGCGGAAGCACAATGAGGCCGGAAAAGTCCATCGGGTAGAGCTAGCGGGAGCTTTGACTATGATCCAGCCGCAAACCCGCCCGTCCGCTATCCTTCCCAACCCGGACATTCCCGAAATTCGATCCCCGTCGAGATAGCGCCCTCGTCGCAATCGCAGGTCCTTTTCGGAAAGATCGACGCGGCTATGATAGCACCGCCCAGCTACGCTACCCGCATCCGGTGTTCGCCGTTCGTCGCGTGCTAGCGCAACGCTACTTCACTGTGCTCGTGTGCATTGGCAAGGCTGTTGCTCAAACTGGTGGTGCCGACCGGGTAACCGCCAGCCCATGACCTGCACGCAGTCGTCTCGTGCAATGTGTCGCCACCTCAATATCATCCCATCGGTGCCGCAAAACGACTGCATTCGCGCATAATGCCCTAGTTGAGACGGAAAATTTGGCTTGTCAGACTCTCGCCGAGTTTGAAGGATAATAATGGGGAGGGAAAAACCATGAAACGATGGGCATGGATCTTCCACCGCATCATCCGGCAGATCTGGTTTCGTGCAGCTATGATCAGCCTGCTCAGTGTGGCACTGGCGATCCTTGCCGGCATCATTACGCCGTATCTACCCTACACGTTCGACGTGGATATCGGCCAGCGTTCGGTCGGCACGATTCTTCAGATCATGGCGTCCAGCATGTTAGCGGTGACGACGTTTTCGTTGACGGCGATGGTCAGTGCCTATTCGTCGGCAACGCAGCTCGCGACACCGCGTGCAACGCAGCTCATGGTCAGCGACCCGACCTCGCAGAACGCGCTGTCGACGTTCCTCGGTGCGTTCGTCTTCTCGATGGTCGGGATCGTCGGGCTCAACACGAGCGCCTACGGCCATGACGGTCGCATTATCCTGTTCGCCGCTACCGTCGCCATCATCATGCTGGTGGTTGGCACGCTGTTGCGCTGGATTGGCCATATCACCGCGTTCGGACGCATGGCCGACGTCATCGATCGCGTTGAGGAGGCAGCCACCCGGGCTATGGCGGACTTTGCCGCCGCGCCGTATCTGGGCGGACGTGCGGCGATCACCGTACCGCCACATGCCGTGGCGATCACCGGCTCGCATACCGGGTATGTCACCCATGTCGACGTCGATGCGCTGGCTTCGATCGCCACAACGAATGGTTTGAGCATTCACGTCGAAGTTTTGCCGGGGACGATGGTGCATCCCGCACGTGATCTTGTTCATGTCGAGGGGCAGATCGACGATACGGCCCGCGCGGCGCTGATCAAGGCGTTTACAATCGAACGGCACCGCAGCTTCGATCAGGACCCTCGCCTTGGCCTGATCGCGTTGTCCGAAATCGCCAGTCGCGCGCTGGCACCGGCGACCAATGATCCAGGGACCGGGATCGAGGTGCTCAATGCGCTTTTGAGAGTGTTCCTAACCCTCCGCGCCCAACTTTCGAACGAGCACGATGACGATGATGGACGACACCGGGTGTATCTTGGCCGGCCCTCGATCGACGACATGCTGACCGATGCCTTCGGACCCATCCTTCGCGAAGGCGGCAAGGAGGTTGAGGTTTCTCTTCGCCTGACCAACACGTTGTCGGCGATGCAAGCCAACCTGCCGGCGATGAGCGAGCCGATTGAAAGCTGGGCTGCGCGCCATGCAAAGCGCGTGAGGAAAACGATGGAAGATCCCGAAGACCTTACCGTGTTCGAGCGGACCTATGCGCGATTATGGCCTACGCTCGGCTGATACGGGCGCAGGCTGCTCGGTATCGATCGTCCATATCAGGCGCAGACGACCGCCCGCACGGCCGGGGTCCGCCCTGCCCCCTCGATCGACGATACCCTGCGCTATCGCCGTGCGCTGCCGCAGGGTCCCCCCCAGAACATCGAAGGTTCGCGCCAACCGAGCCGACACCCAGCCTGCCTCGCGGAGCGCTTGATCGTCGATGACGCCGGAGATGATCGCGACGTCTGGCAACGCGACATCGTTGGGCGGACTGAGAACGACATGCCAGTCTGCGACCGCAGCGCCCGCGCGACGCTCCAGATCGCGATAGCCAGCGATGCCGAGACCGGGGAGTGGCGCCGCGGTGGCGCGGATCGTCCGCCCGGCTGCATCCGACTGCACTGACGAGGCGGGAACGCCTGCGATCAACGCAACGTCTGCGATGGCGCGATCACGCTCGCGCGCGGCGCGCAACGCATCGCCATTGCCCGCTCGTGCGATCTGCGCGGCCTCGACTGCGCCTGTTTCGGGTGAAATGCGAACCTGATCGATATGGACATCGACCGGCCGCGACAGTCGCTGGCGTAGGTCCGCCGCCAGTTTGCGATCTGCCCCTGGCTCGATCCGTGGCGTCAGCATGACCGCGCGAACGCGGACCGGGGTCGCGCCATGATCAATCTCGACCTGGCTCAGCCGCGCACCGGGTGGAAAATCCTGGCCGAGCGCATCGCGCACCTGCCGCTGTGCGACCGCCTCGAAGGCGATCCGGCGCAAGCCAGCGCCAAGGGGGATGGACAGCACGCCGATCGCGACCGCAAACAGGACGAGTTGCCAGCCGGTATGGTGCGGCGAAAGATGGCTGCCGAAGCCGTAACAGCGTGCGACTAGGGCGGCCGTCAGAGCGATGGTGATCGCGTTGGTGAGGAACAGCAGCAAGGCGCCCGAGAAGACCACCCAGTTCCATGTCGCGATGCCGAACCCGACCACGACCAGCGGTGGCATCAAGGCGATGGCGATTGCAACGCCAACGACCGTACCCCCGCGCCCACGGATCAGGGCATAGCCGCCTGCGATTGCCGACAGCAGCGCAACGAGCAGGTCGAATAACGTCGGCTGCGTCCGCCCGGCAATTTCGCTCGTGATCGTCTGGACCGGCGACAGCAGGATCAGCACGACGGAGAGTGCCACTGCGATCCCGGCGCCCAAGGTTAGCGCCGTCGCAGCACGGCGTATCTCATGGAAGTCGAGCATGGCGATGCCGAAGCCCAAGCCGATGATCGGCATCATCAGCGGCGATAGCAGCATGGCGCCGATGAGCACCGCGACGGAGGGCATCAGTAGCCCAAGCAGCGAGATCGCGGCCGAGATCACAATTAGGAAAGCGTAGCGCCCCGACCAACACGCTTCCTCGGCGATCTGTCGCAGGACGCCGTCATGGTCGACGCCTTCGGTCGCTTTGGCCAGCCACGCCCGTGGACGCGGGACGAATTTTGTAGTGTTTAGATAGATCGGGTCGTCTCCGTCATGGTGCAGATCTTCGATAAACCATGGGATAGCGACTTGTGGCATACCCGCTAGCTTGGCGCATCGAGAACACCCTCCCCGCTGGCGTAACGTGGCATTCCCGGAGCTTCCGGCGTGCCTAGCGTTCGGCCTCCGGGGGCAGCTCGTTACGGTGTGCCGGGTCTAGCTGCCCGACGGCGACGCCCCAATTTGACGCCGCACGGTTCGCTGTCGTGCTGTTCACGCTCCAAATCTTACCACCATACTCTCCCGTTGCCTTCCGCCACCCAGGTTCGGCCTCTTCAACGTAAACTGCTCTGTGTTGCCCCTGAACCGACACTTAGCGCTTCACCAAGCTGCTCCTTTTCCCATCATCACTCCTACTTGCCGGTAATACACTATCCAGCCGGCCCGTGATTGGGGGTACCACCGCTCATGCCAGGCGTCAGCGAGCCAAACCGGCGCAGTACATCATCAAAAGCTCGGTTGGCGTCATAGAGGCGACCGAGCGACGCTCAACTGAAGCTATTGCCGGGACGCTCCAGCGATGACATCAACCGCGGCCGCGACACGACGCCAGTCCTGTGGATTGGTGGTATCACGAAGAATGTCGAAGAGCCGTTCTATGAAGTGCTCGGGCTCATCATCGCCAAACGCTGCCGCGATAGTGGACGCCTTTTCCCACACCTCCCGATCTGACATACTCGATCGGCTACACATCCATGGATACCTGGTTGGCACTTGGTCGGTTCATTCTTCGAGCTTCCGGCGCCGCAGTTCATCACGTAGCGCCTCAGCCGCAAGATCGCCCACCTCGCCTTTGGTCTGCCGGTACGCGGCCAAAAGCTCCTCGTCCGTTGCGCCGACCAGAAGGCCCTCAGTCTGAGCCCTGAACGTGTCGACCTCCTCTGCCGCCACGCTCGCCGCTTCGTGGGAAGAGGCCTCATTGTTTGCAATGTCAGGCGCTGGCGCTAGCACCGCGTCCTGCTTGAAAACGTCGAACGCCTCTGCTGCCTCGTTGCGTTGGACGATCAGCGAACCAAGCTGGCCAAGAAGATCGAACTTCGATGCGGTGTTTTCCATGGCCGAGCCTAAACCGGGTTCTTCACCGCGTGCAATATGGCGTCATTGGGTTTCTACCAATCAGAGATTGACCCGACCTACAACCGCGCCAACCGCGATCACCGAAACAATGATCGCCCACCCCTCCCAAGTTCGAGGAGACCAGCCGATACCTACGACTTTTGGCTGAAACCATTCGCGTGGATGATTCATGACGGCTGCGATGATGGCGAGGGAGATCGAACCTGCCTTTCGCTTCACGGTCTCAAGCAATACATGCCGAGAACGGAGGACGCCAGCATGCCTGCAGACATCATGAAGGTAGACGATCAGGCTAAGATCGATCTTTACCAGGAAATCATGCCAATCGTCATGCAGTACCTTGCTGCGAACTCCACCGATGATTTGTTGATCGCCGATGACATCATCGACTTTTTCGCGCTGTCGATCGCGTCGGTTATCCAGAACGATACGAACCTGACCACCCCGCTGCTACAACGCAAAGGCGTCGAGGCGGCAGGCAAGCACATCGCGCACTGGGTCCGCCTGTTGAAGCTTGATCACGAACAGCGCGGCGCGTCGCTGCTGGCGATGACGATGGGCGCGGTCGCGTCAGACGAAACGAAGCAGTAAGCTTTGCGGAACGCGAGAAGCTCTTGCCTGTTCGTCAATTGAGGAGAGCGACAATGACCGACCCGATCAAGCCGACCGCGACAACGAAACAGCCAAACCTGTCCACCAAGCACCAGAATGAAGGCGATGCCCGCCGCCCAAGTGATACCCTCAATAAGGACACACCGAGCACCGGGGGCCAGAATGCCCCAAAACGGCAGTCAGCTCTCACTTAAGGGGTGAAAGGCTTCTAGGGCTCAGACTCATTCACAGCCAGAAGGCGACAGCGGTTGCGAGAGCTACGGCTGAGAGGAAGTTGGCGGCGAGCTTGTCGTAACGGGTAGCG
>NZ_QAYE01000015.1 GCF_003053745.1 Sphingomonas faeni
AGAGTGCGCGCCGGTTAGGCTGCATGACGCCCTGCCGGATCGTAGTAGATCTCCGTCATCCGGAACTTGCCGTCGACCTTCTTCATCTGGACCACGACGTCGACGAGGATTTTCAGGAGCGAGCGGATGTCGTCGCGGGCCAGGTCCGCACCGCCTTCGCTCTCTTTCACCAGCAGCGTCAGTTGCTCGAACGCCAGCTCGGCCGAGTCCGCGTGTATTGTGGTTATCGAGCCCGGATGACCGCTGTTTACGTTGCGCAGGTAGAAAAAGGCGGTCCCGTCGCGCAGCTCCTGAAGCAGGATGCGATCGGGCCTCATGCGCAGTGCGCTTTCCAGCAGCTCTTTGGCCGTCACCTTGGCGGTGCCGGTGCCATCCTTGCTATAGATCATGTGGACGACGTTCCTGTGCGGCACGACAAGCTCGCGCGTGTCCTCGATCGTCAGCAGCCGCTCATTCTCTGGAATGAGCTTGATGAGCCCCTTGGAAAACGTCGTCTTCCCCGAGCCGGTCGCGCCCGAGATCAGGATGTTGAGCCGGCTTCGCACGGCTAGGTCGAAGAACTCGACGTGCTTTCCGGTGTTGAGCAGGCCCAGTAGCCGTTCCTCGACCGGACTGACCCGTTTGGTGGCGACCTTGGTTTCCGCGAATAGGCCGCTCGCCTCGAAATCCGCCATCGTCATCGTCTTCGTCGACGGTTTGCGCACCGTGATCGATACGGTGCCGTCGGGGACTACGGGGGGAAGGACGAGCTGGACCCGTTCGCCGGTCGGGAAGACTGTCGAGCAGATCGGCGTCTCGCGCGTCACGTCCTGCGACGTGAACGCGGCCGCAGCGCGGGCCAGCCCGTTGAGAGCCTCGAGGGTAAGGTCGGGCTCATTTTCCCAAGTCCACCCGCCATGCCGCTCTACGCCGATGATCGAAGGTTCGTTGATGACAACTTCCGTCACGTCGTCTTCGTCGAGATAGCGGCGAAGCGGGCGCACGGCATGATCGAGAATCGCCGTGTTGCGGAAGCCCGGTGCGGTCACTTCAGACCCAGCCCGTAAACCTGGGAAAAATCGAAATCCTTGGCGACGGTGATCGCCAGCTCGGATCCTTGGTTGACCCGCACGACGGGGCGGATCGTCTGCGTATCCTGTAGGACCGACGAGGTGGTGTCGCCGGGGGTGCGGAAGACGGTCGACCCGGCCGGGCTGACGGCCTGGCCGGCGATCTGTCCACCCGTATCGAGGACGCTGAACAGAAGGGCGGCCCCGAACCGCTGCCAGAAGAACCGATCGATTTTGCCGGTGACGCCTGCGCGGCCGAGGGAGTCGGACGCTGGGGAGCCTATATCGATCGCGACACCGCGCGGCGTGACCGCGCGTGTCCACATCGCGAAGAGCCGACCCTGGCCGCGTTGCAATCGCCGCCCGGTTCGGTCAGGCAGTCAGCTTCGTCTACAAGATGCTGCGCCTTTCCGCGCTCGCCCCGTCCCTGATCGACCTGATCGCCAAGGACCAGTTATCGCTCGAGGCCGCGCGCGCGCTCACCCTCACCGACGACCACGACCAGCAGATGAAGTTCGCCAAGGCGGCGAACGGCCACGCCCACACCATCCGCCGGATGCTCACCACCGAGAAAGTCGACACGACCCACGGCGCATTCCTGTTCGTCGGTCGCGATGCCTATGTCGAGAAGGGCGGCACCATCACCGTCGACCTGTTCAGCCAAGGCGCGGAAGGCTTCGCCGACCAGCCCGAACTCGTGCAGGAACTCGCCGAAGAAAAGCTGGACGGCATCGCCGACGAATATCGCAGCATCGGTTGGCATGAGGTCCGCGCCCAACTCGACCGTCCCTACGACCTCTACATGAAGGGCAGCATGTATCCGGCCACGCGCGAGCCGACCGAGGCCGAGGCGGCACGGATGGACGCCATCGACGCCGAGATCGAGCAGATCGCACAGGCCGAGGGCGAAGACAGCGAGAGGATCGAGCCGTTGTCCGACGAGCGCGATGCGATCACCGAGGCCTTGCGCGCTTTCAACCGCGAGCAGGTGGCGGTCGGGGGCGTGGCACTGTGGGTTTCGCAGGACGGATCGATCGGCAAGAGCTTCTATCGGGCAAAGGCCGAACCCAAGCCCAAGGCGACCCACGACGGCCCGACGCCGCTCTACAGCAACAGCCTGATCGCGGACCTGTCGCGCATCAAGACGCAGATCGTACAGGAAGCGGTCGCCGCCGACCCGGCGCTCGCGCTCGACATCGTGCTCGACAGCCTTGCGGGGCAATTGCTCCACGGCGCGCACAGCTACCAGATGGCGATCGACGTTCAGGCCAAGATGGTCGCGATCAACGTGGCGCAGGAGTTGATGGCGACCAGCGACGTTCGTCCGGTCGAGGACACGATGGCGACCCGCTTTGCGTCCATCCCCGCCGAAGGCCGGTTCGAGGCGATCCGCGCGATGGAGGCAGACGACAAGATGGCGTTGCTCGCCGGGTTGGTCGCGATGACCGTGGACGGCACCCTGTTCGCGGGCGGTTCCCCCGGGCAGCGGCACCATCGGTTCGAGCAGATCGCACGGGCGAGCGGGGTGGACGTCGCCGCACGTTGGAGTGCCCCCATCGGCCTGTTCGACAAGATGCGCCGCGCCGCGATGATTGACCTGTTGCGTCAGGAAGTCGGTGCCCCCAGCGCCGAGAATTGCGCGAGCATCAAGAAGAAGGCCGACCTTGCCGTCAACGTGTCGGGCCGGTTGCCCGCGAACTGGCTTCCCGCCCCGATGAAGATCGGTGCCTTCGATCAGCCCGAGCAAGACCCGGTCGACTTCGACACCGATATCGACGGCGATGATATCGAGGGAGCGGAGGACGATCAGATGGCGGACGACGAGATGGCGTGAGGCGTCATCGGGGGCCGGTGCAGATCGGCCCCCACTCTGCCAGCGTTGCGCCCATGAGCGGTCCCGTCGCCGGCGCGACAGCCATGCCCCGCATGGCCGTCGCGCCCGCGGCCCTTTCAGGCCCGCGGCGCCGCCCGACCAAGGCCGGGCGGCGCCGTGGCGACTTCGAGAAGGCCGGCGGGTCATGACCGATAAGGCCCGGCGGCTAATAGCTGTCGGCCTACGCCTCTGGATAGGGCTCAGGCATACCGTGCGCTGCCATTTCCTCGTTGATCTGGCGCTCGGCCATAGCGTCCTGGGCGGAAATCATCTCCTCGGTGAGATCGTATTCCTCCGGTATCGGCAGCCGGCCTCCGTTCTGCTGCCATCCAGCCAAATCGCGGTTGAAGCAGGCATTACGGATCGTATACGCAAGCGCGTCCCGATGCCGGTCGTCCGTGAAACCGTTCGCGTTCATGTTTTGGTGCCGCCAAGCCGCAGCGATCAGCCAGAACTCATAGGAATCCTGGTACATGGCCGAAAGATGATACTGTTTAGCGTGTCTCTCTAGCCCATGATATTCATTGTTATTCTTCCGCACCACCCGAGCATCTGGCGGGACAACCGCTTTGTCTTTCCACTTAAAGCTGTCCTTCATGTAAGGGAACAGATCGACAATCCCTTTCGAGGTGCCGAAATGCTTGGCGATGAATTGGCTGACCAGCGGATCGTAGGACTCCTCCCATTGCCAGCGGCTTTGCACAGCTCAATCTCCTACGGCTGATGTTGATCGTAATAACCGTTTCTACGGTATGCGGACGCAGCACGCATAGTGGGAACGTGCTTTGGCGAACCAACGTCGCCTTCAGGCAGCTTCTAGCTCCTTCAGCAGGTCGCCCAGCGCGCGACGCCGGTAGGCGTTGAACCAGCGCCGTCGCCGATGCTCGGCCGCATCGTGGATCATGTGGCAGCGCTGGCATAACGCCGCCAAGTTGCGCGGCACGTTGTCACCGGGATTATGATTGAGATGCGCGCACGCAATGTAGACGCGGGTCGTGCGGGCGAGCGCGATCAAATTCGGCTCGCGCGGACGTGCGCGCCGCCCCCGCCCATCGCGCCAATGATGATGATCGCTATCCCACCATCGACCGTCGCCAAGATGCACTACCCACTGCCCATGCGGACGCCGGCAATGCTCGCAGCGGCCCTTAGCACGGCCGAACCGGATGACCTTCGACAGCTCGGGCCAGTCGATCGGATAAAGCCAGCGATGTTCGGGCATGATGGGCACGCACCGATTCTGAATCATCGTGATGCAGAACGAAAGGGGAAAGTTGCCGTACGTCTAGGCAAGAAAAGCAGAAGGCGGGGGATTTCTCCTCCGCCTTTTACTGGTGACGCTGGCGCAATTGCGCCGATGGTGCCGGGCCGGCCGCACCAGCAGACCAGCCAACGATCAGTGCCCATACGGTTTCTAGTGAAACGGCGCAGAACTTCATCACGTTAGTTGCTGGGTTCAGGTTGGTGTTCTTGTTCTTGTGCGTCTTCACAACGCGAGACTTTGAACGTGTAATCATAGGCTTTTCCTCCATCAGTTTGACGCTTGCGAAACGCAGCATCAGAGCCAAAAAAAGGACACCGATAATCAGCCAGCCTGCGGGGATTGAACCCCCCAGCACCCCGAAGCCTAAAAGACCATTACGTATGTAGGTCGGAGATCCGCGCAATCAAGGTAGGTGTGCCACGTGGCACACCCCCAAAGGACGGCTTGTCGCGCGGTGGTGCGGACTTGCGGAGTTCGCACGACGCTGTCGGTGTTATCACCGTCGCATGATCGAAAAGACGTGTGATGTAGCCGTCATGAAGAAGAAAGGCGGACTAGCGTAAATGCCGAAGAGCCTTGTCCCGAAGATGCGACGTTCCCTGGCCGACCAATGTGCGGAGATCGGCGTACCGTTTAGCCGGATCGAGCTGCCCCGTGACCACGCTGGGTGGGAGGTTTCGGGCAAACCCTACTTACGACCGGAACACGCTGTTGCGGCCCTGATGCGCGCCGACGGATGGACGTGCGCTACCTGTGAGGGGGGGCCCATGCTGCTGCTTATGAAAGCGGCCTGCCTTCAGCGGCTTATGGAATTAAATAAGCTGGGGGCCACTGACAGCCTGCGCCGTTTTCTCGAGGCGCAATTCGTTATCAATGCACAGAACATCGACACCATCATCGCCGCCATCGCGACCACCAGCATTGACCAGGTCTGCGCGAATTTCGAAGCGATCTATGCGGCAGGGGTCGACGAGTATTATCCCGGTGTCTCCGTCGATCTGATCCGACAACTTCACGGCGCACTAGGCCCGCTGCTGCCGCGTATCGCGGCGCGCTTCGCCACCGATCCGTATGCCTTCCGCGCGGGTTGGCCGGACGTCACCGCAGTACGTGACGGGATGATATTGCTGCGCGAGGTCAAAACGAGCGACAAGCTCCACGCCTCTCAGCTGCAAACAATCGGCGGGATGCTTATCGCCGAGGGGATGCCGGTCGATGTCCTCCAGCTCGTCGCCGCCAAAATTGCCGCGCCCACGTCGCGATAATCCTCGCTACGCTCCCGTTGCCGGGAGCGTCCGTTGGGAACACCAAGGGCGCTGCCCTTTCGTTCCCGAACGACAATCGACCGCCCGTGTAATCCGCCGAGCGTGGCACCCGACGCCCTGGAGGGCATCGGCCGCGCTAGGGCGGCTCGCCCGCACCAGCGGTAGATTCTCGCTCCCCCTCCCCATCCCGTCCTCGCCGGACAGGCAGGGCCGTGAGGCCGAGTGGCCTTGCGGCCCATGCCAGAAGGAGGACAACCATGCCGACCCCCGAGCAGATCGACACTATCCGTCGCCTCAACGACGCCGCGCGCGAGCGCCCCGGACACACCTCGATCGCCAACGTGACGAGCGGCTTTCATGCCCTCGCCGACACCGATCGCTTCGCTGCGCTGGCCGCGATCATCGGCTTTTCCGCGTTCGGGGAGGGCAACGACCCTTATGGCGAGCATGATTTCGGCGTGGTCTATCGCCTCGCTTCTGGGCAGTGGACGCAGGAGCGACCGGATGATGCCGCACAGATCGCCGAGTCCGTTTTCTGGAAGGTCGATTATTACGACGCCACGCTCACCTATGGCAGCGACGCACCTTGGGACGAGCAGCGGACAAAGCGGGTGCTGACGATCATGCTGGCAAGCGAATACTGATCGCCCCCGCCGTGCGCCGCGCCCGGAACGGCACGGCGCACTGTTGGAAACCAGCAGTGATTCATTGAGAAATCACGCCGTTGGGCGTAGTGTACGAACGAGAAAGGATGATGCGATGGCCCAGATCGATATCGAAACGCTGCGCGAGCGCATCCGGCTGATGGACTTCAAGCGCGGGACACCCGAGCAAGTTGCCTTGTGGCGCGAGGATGTGGCGGAGGCACGGGCCAATCTCGACATCGAGGACATGACGCCGACGCCCGATGAGGACGCGATGTTTGCGATGATGCTCGACGAGGGCGTCCCGCCAGCGGTGATGCCGTCCATCATCCTCGGTCTCTATAAGCCCGGATCGCGCCAGATCGCCGCCTGACGTCGGTGAGCGATCCCTATACCTATCCGGGTACGGACACCCTTCGAAACCGGCTCGGCATCACCGAGGAAAAGACGCTCACCGAAGCTGAGCGGCGCCTCACTCAGGCGCGCGGCGCCGAGGCCGCGCGCCTGACCTTTCCCGCGACCGCAGACGGCTATCGCTCACTCCACCGGCACCTGTTCCAGGACCTCTACGATTGGGCGGGCCAGGACCGCACCGTCAACATCGCCAAGGGTGGATCGAGCTTCGCCGCCGTCCCTTATCTCGCGCGCGAGCTGGACAAGCTGTTTGCCGATGCGCGCGCGAAGGAAGGCTTTCGTGGCCTCCCACGCGACGAGTTTTTCGACCGGCTCGGCAACCACATCAACGAGATCAACGCCATCCATCCCTTCCGCGAAGGGAATGGGCGCACGATGCGTCATCACGTGGCGCAGCTCGCGCGCGACGCCGGTCATCCGATCCGTATCGCCTCGATCGACAAGACCGCGTGGATGGAGGCGTCGCGTCACGGCTTCCTGACCGGCGATCACCGCGGCATGACCGCGGTCCTTGCCGGCGCGGCGATCCGGCGAGATCCCGCGCCCGAGGCGCGGATCGGTCCCGCCGGGATCGCCATGCTTCCGCAACGTGAGCCGCCCGAAGGGCAGCGGTACAGGGTGACGCTCGCCAGGGCGCGCGAAGAGCTGGAGCGGTACCTGCCCGCTGCGCGCCAGCAGGCGGCCGACCGGCTGCGCGGGATGATTAAGGAGGGCGCGCCGTCCGCTGCTATCGCGAACGCCCGCACCGAGCTGGCCTATGTCCGCCATGCTAAGGGGCCGGTCTACCAGACGCACCTTCTCACCTATCTCGGCATCCGACAGGTCGATGCCGTCGTCGGCCCCCAGCAGACCCCGCTCGAGCGCGTTCGCGAGATCGGCGCAGCGCTCGGCGTACAGATCAATGCCCACCAGCCGACGCACGTCCAGCGCGCGGTCCGTGCGCTGGAGCGCCCCGTCCTGCCGACCGGGCATTCGCCGGGTCAGGAGCGGCTTGCCGAGCAGTTCGTCAAGAACACGCCCGAGAAGAACCACGCTGATCCGCGCCTCGCGCCCGCGCAGGCGATCGTCGACGCCGCCATGCAGACGGCGCGGGAGCGAGGCGATAGCAGTCGCATGATCGGCACGATCGGGGAGTCGACGCGGCAGCTCGTCGCCGATCGGATCAAGGCGGGCGATGCGCTGGACGCCGACCTCGGACGCTCTGGGGACGCAAGCAAGACGTCGGCACCGCCGAGTAGGGATCGCACCCGCTAACGAACGCGGCCGATTGTCAGCGCTCCTTGCGACGTGTCGGAAATACCGGCCCGCGTACTGTCATCTTGTTGGGATCATAGGGCTTCTGCAGCGCAACAATCTCGTCGTAGCTACCGCGAAGCCAGGTATCGACATCTTCGGGCGCTAGGATCGTAATCATGGCTTTAGGATGGATCTGGGCGACGAGCGTGTTGGGATCACACGTCACCATCGTGAAGCCGTTGCCTTCCGTGGTCCGTTGCCAGAAACCAGCAACAGCAAACACCGGCTCGTCGGTGACGCTGAACCACATCTCCCCTTTCAGGGGTGGCTTCCCGTCGCCCAGGTCGTGCTTTTCCGGTGTGAACTCACAGAACTCCGTTAGCGGGACAAGGCAACGGTTTTCGGGCTTCTCCGCCAGTTTGCGCCACTGAGGCAGTCCGAGTTTGCGCACGTTGGTCATCGGCCAAGCCGCCTGTCCACCGAGAACGTCCCAGGACATCACGTCCCAGGCACGCTCTCCGTCCTGTTCGCGGACGATGTAGTTCCTGCTCTTGGGACGTAGTTCGCGAGGATCGAAACGATTGTCGCGTGGCCGCTCGCTGAACAGCTTCGCGGCCGATTCCCAGTGGGTTTCTGGTTCACTCAGCATCCGAGCACGGTTACACATGGCGGCAGCCCTAGTTGTCGATCGCCTGGTCCCGGAGTGCAGCAGCAAGCCGAGCCAAGAGATCAAGAACGTGCTCGTCGGTCTCACCTTCTGAAAAAGCCTCGACGATCTGCGCCGCCTGCTCGAAATTGCCGTTCTGATTAGCCATCCGGTTACGATGCCTGACCAGCCGCTGATCGGCAATAAGCCGCTTGCGTCGCCATCGAGCGACTACGTGTTACGTTGCCGCTTTCTCGGATTATTGCGTGGTTTACCCGTTTCGCGGTCCAAGAACATGTTCACCGCAATGCTCATCGCGTTTTCGATTTTTGAGATTTCGATCGGCTCGAAATTCCAGGCCCAGAGCGGGTTGGCCTTGTTCGCAATCGCGACTGCAGGAAAAGCGGGAACGGAATGAGGGTTCAGCTTCATGGTGAACTCCACCCCAAAAAGGTGAAACGACCATGTGTTGTCGCCAAATCCGTATCCTTTGGCGGGTTCAAACATCAATTCGTGAAGCGGCTCCCCTTGGCTGACGATGATCTTTCGAGCAACGATCAAAGGTGGATCGTAGCTATGGGAATCTTCAAATAAGAAACTGCGCAGACGCGGTTCCGCCAAACCAAGGGCAAGATTTCCGTGGTCCCGCTTCACTTGTGAAACCCCACGACGCCATATGCAGGCGGCAATGAACCTGACGAGGAGGTCAGGCCGCGGGTTCGGGACCTCCCACATGTTACCCTGAAATATGGCCCTACCGTTGCTGTGAAATGTTCTGACGAACTCGATGCCATAGGCGTCGCAAGCATTGAGCCTGTCTTCATGCAGCCGGCACAGGATCGTCTTATCAAATAGGCCCTTGGCTTGGTACTTGACACCAGGCGCGTAAGCGCTGGCTTCGTATCCATGTTGCCCATCTCCCGCGATGTCTCGGTAGAAAGCCCGGGGAACGATGTGGGATTCAACGGTGTGCGGGTCGCCGCAAATCAGGCAGGCCATGG
Source organism: Sphingomonas faeni (assembly GCF_003053745.1). Taxonomy (GTDB): domain Bacteria; phylum Pseudomonadota; class Alphaproteobacteria; order Sphingomonadales; family Sphingomonadaceae; genus Sphingomonas; species Sphingomonas faeni. The sequence goes on from NZ_QAYE01000015.1 coordinate 9,393, forward strand.
AGGCTCCAGCTAACGGATATTCTGTCGACTGCTATGACGCGTGGCTACGCCTGAACAGGCAAATAGCTGATCACGCGTCAAGTTGGCGTGGTGTCCTCATAACAGCCTGCACGGCGCAACTGGCGGACGATCCCGTTGAACGCAGCGGTCACGCCCTGCGCCCTGCCGATCTCGTTTTCCTGCCGGGCGGCATCCCAGTAGAGTTCGAGCGGCCAGCGTTCCGGGCAGTGCGGCAGCAGACAGCGCAGCGCCAACCGGATCTCGACGACGTCGACGCGTGCTTCCGAGCAGCGTGCGACCCCGCCACGCAAGATATGCACCGACAGCGCGATGATAACGCGTTGATGGCGGACGAGCTTTGCCATCAGTGAAAATCGTGAGATTTGAACTTCACGACGGCTTCCGCATCCATGCCGTCCGCATGGGGCGGCCAGTAACAGTTGCGCGGACCCGGGCTCCAGCCTTTGTCGCCGCGGTCGGGGGAGCCAGCATGTTTCGCACCGTCACCGCGGCCGGTCCGGTGCGGGAACGACATCTCGCCGACCCGGTGCAGCAGATCGCCGTGGTCGATGATCCGATCGCAGATGACGTGGATGACCTCGCCCTCCTTCTGCACTCTGCCCTTCATGCCGATCATCGAGGCGGACATCACGGTGCGGCGCTGGCGCTCGAACCGATCGGGCCACAGGATGCCGTTGGCGATCCCGGTCTCGTCTTCGATCGTGATGAACAGCACGCCCTTGGCAGACCCCGGTTTTTGGCGAACGAGTATGATGCCGGCCACCTCGACATGCCGTCCGTCGCGAATGGTCGCCAGGTCCGCGCATTTGGTCACGCCCCGCCTGGCCAGCTCATCGCGCACGAAAGCCAGCGGATGCGCGCGAAGCGAAAGCTGCAGCGCACGGTAGTCCTCGATGACTTCACGACCGTCGGTCAGTGGGCGCAGCGCGACCTCGGGCTCGATCCCTTCCGCGCTGACTGCCTGATCCGCGCGATCGGCCGCAGCAAACAGCGGCAACGGCGCTTCGCCGAGCCCCCTCACCTTCCACAAGCCCTGCCGACGATCGGCGCCGAAGCTATGAAAGGCGTCGCCGTCGGCTAGCTTCTCGATCACCGCGCGCTGCACGCCCGATCGCCGCCATACGTCTTCGACGCTCTCGAACGCGGTCAGCTCGCGCGCACCGACGATCTTGGCGCCGTCCGCGTTGGACAGGCCGCGGATCTGCCGGAGCCCCAGCCGTACGGCGAGGTACCGCCCGCCATATTGCTCCAGCGTGCAGTCCCAGCGGCTGGCGTTGACGCAAGGGGGGCGAACCACGACGCCGTGCTCGCGCGCATCGCGCACGATCTGGGCGGGCGCGTAGAAGCCCATCGGCTGCGCGTTCATAAGGCTCGCGCAGAACACGTCCGGGTGATGATGCTTCACCCACGACGAGGCGTAGGAGATCTTGGCGAACGAGGCGGCGTGGCTCTCGGGGAAGCCGTAGGAGCCGAAACCCTCGAGCTGGCGAAAGGTGCGCTCGGCAAACTCACGTGGATAGCCGCGCTCGACCATGCCCCCGATGAGCTTTTCGCTGAAGTGCGACACGCCGCCTGTAAATTTGAACGTCGCCATGGCGCGGCGCAGCTGATCGGCTTCGGCCGGCGTGAACCCGGCGCCGACGATCGCGACCTTCATCGCCTGCTCCTGGAACAGCGGCACGCCGAGCGTCTTCTCCAGCACCGCGCGTAGCTCGGGCCTTGGGTATTCCGGCTTCTCCAAGCCTTCGCGCCGGCGCAGATAGGGATGGACCATGTCGCCCTGGATCGGTCCCGGCCGCACGATCGCGACCTGGATGACGAGGTCGTAGAATCTCCGCGGCTTCATGCGCGGGAGCATCGACATCTGCGCGCGGCTTTCGATCTGGAAGGTGCCGAGCGTGTCTGCCTTCGAAATCATCGCATAGCGGCGCCTACGAGAGTTTTACGGCTGCACGAAACCGATCGCGGCTTAGCACCGCGCAAGCGTAAGGCGAACGAATGCGCCCTCCTGGCATCGCAAAACTCACTTCCCTGTCATGACGCCCTAAGCAGCTGCTGCCTCTTCTACCCGCTCAATCATCCAATCCAGCGCGTTCGCTCGTAAGCAGGCCCGTGCAGTGGCGGCGTAAGCCGAGTGTGGACTAGCCAGCAAACTAAGCTTTCCTGCAAGGCGTTCTACCCTCAGGTGATCCAAGTCGGTGCAGGAGTCATAATCTTCAGGACAAGCTAAGTGATATTCCTCGATCAGTGCTGAAACCTCACGCCACTTCTTCTTTCGGGCGGCGATTAACCGAGGACTATCTAAATATAAATAATGGACGGTGGTCTCCACCCGCTTTTTGATGATAGCATTCCTAGGGTCCGCAGGCGCTGGTATTCCTTCTTCATCAAACGTCATTAGCTTGGGGTCGTTCTTATTGGTTGGATCTAGCAACAAGACAATCTCACCAGCTGTGCTCCGCTGAGCCCACGTGGCTCGAACTGATCCCGCGGACAACGGAAAGTAATCCCATTTGCCGCGTGTGACGCCTTTCCCGTCCTTGTGAGGCGAGTTCGGGTAGCTTCCAGCAATACGATAATTTTTCCAGTCGAAGGCCAGCCACATATAACCGTCGTGTGGTGTCCTATCCGCATCAAGTGCTCGCGATTTGGGACGAAAGTGGTCCACGTGCCAGTCGGAGACTGCATCGGGTGCCTCGGAATACCAGCACTTGTTATGGGACATGGCAAGTAGCTGATCTTTGATGATACCCCAAACACCCTGCTTTTTACCTATGTAACTGACCCGCTCTGTCTTGGTCGATATACCTTCTAATTCGGCCTGATATGCGGCTACCGTATCGAGCCAATCGACAGGTATCTTTGCAACATCCTGATAGATATAGATCACTGATGAGCTCCCCGTCTATCGAGCAGACGCGAGAGGATCTTCCGGGCGACCTGATTTCGCTGATCAATTGCTTCAGGCGACAAAGCTACACGACCCTCAACCTTAAGAGCGGTAAACGCCTTTAAGAAAAGTTCGTACTCTGGCTCACGGTCTTCAATAACAAATCCGAGTCGCTTGAGCCGCTCACTCAGATCTAAAAGTCTGAACTCCTGCTTTTTTGAGCGGCTCTCTAACCGTAGCAGAGCGTTTCGTTCATCAAGATCAGATTGTGTAGCGGGATCTAGCGTCGTTGGAAGTCCGAATATCTGAGTTAAGATACTCGTAAACCCTAGGCCGCGTGGATCAACCTCCGGAGGCCGAATATTGACGCTACCATCATCAATCCGAGAAAAGACCTGTACTTGTGAAGCTTGTAAACTGCCAATTGTCAGGGGGTCATGCGTTGTAAGTATGATGTGGCTTTCGCCACGCCGGGCGACCTCATCGACCAGCTGCAAGTATCCCCATTTCCAGTTGGGATTAAGGTGGGTGTCTGGCTCGTCAAGAAGGAAAAGGCTCTCATCCTGGCTAGTAAAGCGCATCAGGCCTAAAACACTTAATAGCTGCTTTTCACCGTCGCTTATTTCATGAAATGGGATTTCCCCTTCGACCTTCTCCTTATTGACCCAAATTCGAACCTCCCGAACGAGATCGGAGATATCGAGGGTTTCAAGAAGAGCAAAGAATGTCCGTTCATCGCCGAACGACTTAGCGACCTCGTTAAGCGTAGCAAGGTCCTTGATGTAGATGTATATCTGCTCTTCGTTACTCGGCTTGGCGCGGTAATCGTCCTGCTCTGGACTAGAGTCTTCAATAGGAGAGAGTGCGTGAACCCATAGCTTGTCTAAAAGCGTTCTTACCAAGCCAGACGAATTCCAGAATGTCTGCTGACCGGAACGCGCTCGAGCTTTTCCCGCCTTCTCCGCCCACCGCGGGCGACGAAGAATTATTAAAGCGCTATCGAAGCCCACAATTCCCATATTCTTCCGGAGGAAGGTAGTGGCTGAGTCCGAACCAAATGCAAAGTAACTGAGAAGGGCGAGCTGACCATAGGAGGGGCGACAATAGAACAACCTGCGTAGATTAACATCATGAATGTCCGCGGACGTCGACTGCGTCGATATAACCTTCTTGTAGTAACGAAGCTGATGCTTATCAAAAATTTGCTCTAACCTCCGGCTAGATCCGGAGTAATATCCGAATACGTTCGCTGGTAAGTAGAAAGACTTTCCCTCTCTAAAGGCAGCGCGCGATATATTGGCGCCATCTATACTGATTTTCGGCGCTTTGCCCACGCCCTTCGCATCAACTACGACGTCAAACGAGTGGCAGCGGTAAGCGATGGAATACCCGAACGATGAAGTTACACCGAGGTCTAGATCTCGGAATATTGTGGCTAAGGCCTCGATAACATTCGACTTACCTGTACCGTTCTCGCCGACAAGGACAGTTGAGAGCTCTTTCTCGTCAAAGTCGATCCGCACATCAACGAGGTTTTTGAAGCCATATACTTCAAGCCAATCAATGCGCATGGTTTGCTACCAGTAGCTCGGGTGACTTGCCGACCGCCACCTGTCCCAACGATATCTCCTGGCGCAACTGCTTATAGAACTCGTCGATCATGAGGCCGCTTTCGCGCCAAACCTCTTTTGCGGTGGGCGTCCCGCCGAGTGTCAAAATGGTGGTTTGGAGGTGATTTGATGACACGTCGACGCGCCTCTGTTCTGCCATTTGTTCGTTCCTTGGACCTTTTGATGATCGTGGAGCGGAGGGGCGTGGTGCAGCCGCCGCCGACTTGATGGGCCGGTGCTTTTCCTTTTTCGCGGTCGTCAGGAGTTCCCGCAAATCGACGGGCGTGCTCCGCTGGGCATCGCTCGGGAAAAGCGTTCCCTTAAAAGCCCGATCGATAATAGACGGTCGGATACCTCCTAGTGTCGTTGCTGCGACCCCAATCTGCCGCTTCACGGCCTCGACGACTGTCATCGTTTTATCAACGAACTCGACTACCGATTTGTAATCGGCCTTGTGAGGCAGGGGAACCGGGAGAGCTCTGAGCGTGCTACCGCTTATTTTGGGCATGCTTCCAGACGTTCCGGTTGCGTTAGACCGTATGTAACGGCGCGCCGACGGACTATTGAGGTACCGCCATAAATATTCACGAAGAACCGGGTCAGCAATACGCAAGCGCATCATGAGATCCGGGTATATGTACGTGCTCGTTGGTCCGTCAAAAATCGCCGCGGCACCAAGATATTCCAGACTGTTTGCACGCTGAACCAGAAGGTCGCCGGATCTCAGCCAAAAACGTGAGTTCTCGGGAGGTATCTCATAAACTCTTTTGACAGTTGCATCGTCAAGGCGAAGGGAGCCGGAGGTTGTCGCGCTTAGCTTAAGTGTGAGGGCTCCTGTTGCGTCTGGACCGGTTTTTGGAGACCAGCCGTTGACCGGCCCTTCGTCGACGAGGTCCCCCAAAAGGCGGTATGCTCGTTTGTTGGCTGCCGTCCCGTCTCCGTCTCCAAACGCTATGTCAAGGCATGCACCTCTGTACTGCTCAACCGCACGAAGCGCACTATCGAGACTTACTGCGGTCGCAGCAATCTTAGTCTCGGCATTGGCTACTACCTCAGCGATGCGAACTTGCTCGTCTAGCGGAGCGATGCGCACTTTCGTCTTCAACAGAACGGACTTTGTTATGTGTCGGAGGCCGACGCCACCGTGCGCTTGTCCTATCAACTCTTCCAATGTCTGATTGATCGCTAATTTTAGAAAGCGAGGATCCAGCTTTGACTGATCAAACACCACACGGAAAATGTGTTGGTTCAGTACGGCCGGGGCACCGGTCCAAATATGTGCGCCAAACGACGTGCCCGGCGTTCCGGACCAAGCAAACAATAGGTCGCCGTCGGCTACTTGATGCCGAGGGTCTACAAAACCATCAAAGTGATTATAGGAGGCGCTGACGTTATTAAGGTTTTGAATCCTAATTATAGGCTTGCCATCTTTGCCCCACTCGCTTGGTTTGAAAGCGCGGCCGTTAATGAACTCGCAAATGCTTCCCAGACTCGTCTCCGCCCAGTGATCGGTCGCGGTCATTGAGCAGGCACTTTCGCATCCAGATCGTCGGCTAAAGACTCAAGCTGGCCCATCGCATCAACAAGCAACTGGTTTATGATTACGATCAGCTCTTCTGGTTCATGCACAACGGTCGGTGATGAGGCGTCTCGAAGCCAGCTAATATCGAGATTATTGTTCCGTGCCTCGATGTCCGCGCGTGAAAAATAGCGGAACCGTCCATCTTCACCCAGATCCTCCCGTGGGGACGCACCTAGTGGGTCACCACCAAAGCATCGCTCGAAATCCGCTAGATGATCGGCTCTGAGCGGCTGTTTGCGACCTAAGGCAGGCATGTTCGACCGAAGGTCGTAGATCCAGGTGCCCTTCGTATTGCCCGTTTCAGTATCACCCTTCGAGAAAAACAAAACGTTGGTCATGACGCTCTGGGCATAGAATATACCGACGGGAAGGCGGACGATCGTATGAAGGTTGCATCGGTCGAGGATATCTTCCCGGACCTTACGCCCTACCCCTTCCTCAAAAAGAACGTTGTCTGGAAGGACAACTGCCGCTCGCCCCCCAGCCTTGAGTCCGAGATAGATATGTTGAAGGAAGGCCAGTTGCTTATTCGCCGTTGGAAAACGGAAGTCTGTTCGCTGTTTGCGCGCGGTACCAGATCGACCGCCGAACGGCGGATTGGCTAAAATAACATCGGGAGGGGAAAGAGCAGCAGCGTCAGTTGTCAGTGCGTCACCCAGGACCATTTTGATATTAAGGCCATGAAGAAAGGCGTTCATTAGGCAAATACGGAATGTACCCTTTTCTATTTCCATCCCCTCGAAGCGGATCGCCTTATCTACGGCGGGTGGCTTAGAACCCTGTCGCGTGACATATTCCTGCGCCGCAATTAAAAAACCGCCGCTACCCACAGCCGGATCCTGAATAAGCTCGCCGTGGCTAGGTGATACAAGCCGTACAATGGAGTCTATAAGCGCTCGTGGTGTGAAGTACTGCCCAGCTCCGGACCGTGAGTCTTGGGAGTTCCTCGCGATCAGACCTTCGTAGATATCGCCCATGGCGTCGGTTGAGATCGCCGACAAATCTAATTTGTCGATACCGTCGATCACCGCGCGCACGTTCTCACTGTGGGAGAAAACAGTGGTCGGAAATGCGTAAATCTTTCTTACCCGTTCGTCGGGTGCATGACCGCCAAGAAATGTAAGCACGTCTCTATAGTGAGTAAGTAGATCGTCTCCATCATACTCAACTAAATCCTTCCATCGATAACCAACTGGGATCAACCGCTCGCTATCGTTTGTTGCAGCGATTCTTAAAAATAAAAGATATGTCAGCTCAGAAATATACTGGTGATAGCTAACACCATCGCCGCGGAGGATGTGGCAAAGACTCCAAATCCGTTGAACTATGTTTTCCTGAACGGCCACTTACAACTCCTAAGCTCGAACGAGCTATAACTTATACAAAACCGGCAGGTATGCGCTGTGCCCTTCATATTACCAATCACACCGTTGGCATGTGCGGGCTCTCTTGGGCCTCGGCGCTAATGGTTTCTTGGGCGGCCGCGGGCAAGTGCCGGTAGAGCGTTGCTATGGAGACACCGATTGTGGGGGCGATTTCTCGCGCCGACATTCCTGAGGCTAGCAAATTGCGGGCTGCTTGAATCCGGCGCGGCGTCATCACAGTTTTCCGTCCGCCTATCCTACCCTCGCGACGTGCCACTATTAGGGCAGCCGTAGTCCGCTCCCGTACCAGGTCGCGTTCCATCTCCGCCATAGCGGCCATGATATGAAAGACGAGTTTGCCAGCGGTGCCTGCGGTATCGATACCGTCGGTGATGGAACGCAAACCGACGCCGCGATCAACTAGCGTTGCCGCGAGGTCGACAAGCCCTTTCATGGTACGACCTAACCTGTCGAGTTTCCATACGACTAGGATGTCGCCAATCCGCGCGTGGGAGAGCGCTTCTGCTAAGCCAGCGCGGTCAGCCCTCGCGCCACTGGCCTTGTCAGAAAAGAGACGCTCGCATCCCGCCTCTCGTAAGGCGTCAAGCTGTAGGGTTAGGTCTTGCTCGGGCGTAGAGACCCTTGCGTAGCCGATCAGCATATGACGTTCTCAAAACTCATAGCGAATGCCTACCACGACGAAGAGCTTTCGCGAAAGGGTTTTGAGACTCGCTGTGCTCCTGCTATCGTGTCTCACATGGGCGCCAATCAAAAAGGATCGTTTGTGAGACGAGGCGACGCCGGCGATACCGCGCACCGGTTGGTCCGCGAAAACACGAAGATTGACGGCGATCGGGTCGGCAACGGCCCCTTTCACGAGGGAAACTATGCTGCCATTCGTGTTTTCGCGGACCCGGGCGATCGAGCGTTCGTGCTTTCGCGGACCCCGTCTTTTGCGGTGCCCCTACAGGTTGCGGCATGACGGAGGGAGCATCTTCACAAGGCAACCTGTTCGTCCTTGATAGCCCGCTGCTGACCGAGGTCCGCGGCGAGCAGTCTTTGATGGCTTACCCGTTCTTCGCGCTGACCAAGACGGCTTGGAAGCGGTCGCTGATCTACAAGACTGACACGGTATCGATCGAGATCGGTCCTGGACCGCGCGGCGTTGCCACGATCTACGACAAGGAAGTCTTACTCTATATCGCCAGCTTGCTGGTTGCAAAGCTCGACGCCGGTGAGGCAGTGGCCCAGGACTTCTACTTTACAGCCCACGATCTTTTTCGCGTCACTGGGGTAAGTGGATCGGCGCGATCCTATACGCGGTTGTCCGATGCTCTGGAGCGGCTGCAGGGCACGCAGATCAAGACAAACATCGAGGCTGGTGGAGAGGGGCAGTCGGGCTTCTTCTCCTGGCTGTCGGAGGCGCAGCTTCATTATACGAAGACCAAAAGTGGCGATAAGCGGTTGAAGGGCGTGAAGGTACGGCTGTGCGATTGGTTATACCGCGCCATCCTGCGCGATCGGCGTGTGCTGGACTACTCACCGCTTTATTTCCAGCTCGGCCCGGTCGAGCGTCGACTCTACGAAGTCGCTCGATCGACCTGCAAAGACGGATCGGTCCAAGTCGGCCTCGACGACTTGCGGCTGCAGCTCGGCTACCAAAACTCGCTGAAGCACTTCCGGCATGTGATGAAGGGAATATCGGATGCGGACACCGTGCCCGATTATCACATCGTCATGGATGACGGAGCATCGGTTGAGACAGCAGCGGGTAAACGCCGAACAACAGCTTCGACGACTGTGACTATCACACCGAAGGCGAGCCTACTTTCCGCGTAACGAATGGCCTTCAACTGATTCGATCTCGAGACGACAACGGTCCGAGAAAACACGAAGCAGCGTCCGCGAAAGCACGAACTCCGGTCCGCGAAAGCACGAAAAGGACTAGCCTAGGTCCGCGAAAGCACGAACTTTTGTTGGTATAAGTCCGCGAAAGCACGAACTGTTTCTATTTCGTTCAAGCGCAGCTTGCGCCAAAATCCCGTTGCGCTGTCGGCATTATTCGACGGGCATCAAAGGGATCGGCTGTGACCACATAAACGAATGCCCGGCACGAAGGCCGGGCACCCTGGAACGTGATGAGCGATGCTTGGCGGCATCGATCGGGACCCCATTGGGGACAATACGCACCCTTCTCATATCCGTTCTCGAGCCTCGGTTCAAGGGAGCGCGCTTCGCGCCACGCTCTTGTTTTGCCTGGTCCCGGCCTCCGAAGAGGGGACGGACGATGGGAGCTATTACGATTGCGCGCGCGAGCTTCATGGCGCTCGAACGAGCGACAAACGAGCGCGCCAGGTCGCGATCGGGGGCACCGAACCCGACGCGCGCCCACGTGCATCCTCACAGCCGTAAGGCCGGCACGTTCGAGGACGACTTTTTCTACAGCTACGCCAAGGGCGAGACGGATCGGCTCTATCGCAACGCCGTGGAACTGCTGAAACGCAAGAACGCCATCAGGCGCCTTGCCCGCACCGAGGGCCGCCAGCTCACTGAGGCCGAACGCCTCGTTACGCTGATTACGCCTGCAGCAGTGCGGGTGTTCGAGCAGCTAACGCAGCTCGCTCGCACCTGCGCCGGCAAGGTTTTCCCAACATGGGAGTGGATCGAGACGCACACTGGATTGTCGCGTGCGAGCGTTGGGCGCGGCCTGTCGATCCTTGTTAAAATGGGGTTGCTCGACAAGCAGAGACGATGCGTCCCGATTGAACCGACACCCGATCGCCCGAAAGCACGCTTTGAGCAGACGTCCAACGTCTATCGGATGCGTTTTCCGAACCGCCTGGTCGGCTTCCTTCCGCGATGCTTTCGCCCTTCTCCGCTGCCCGACGACGTGGTGCAGCGGGATGCCGATCGTATCGAAGAGATTGAAGCGATGCGTCTATGGCGCTCGCCCCGCCAGGTTGTGGCTGAGGATATCAACGACGCCGGCCTCCGCAGCATCATGATGCGCCTCGCCATCAGCATCGAGGAACGAGAGTCTCAAAAAAATGGTCAACCGCTCCTAGATTCATCTTTCCCGTGTTCGAATGGAGTTGGCCTAGCCGGCCAACGCTCTAACGCCTGACGGCAAAAGAACGCTAAACCCCACTGAGACACTCAACAGAACCACCTTCACCAAGCCCAACCGACGGACGCGCCTACGGCGCGGTGCCCCCGACGGGAGCATGCGTCTTCTGTTGCACCCAAACGGTTGAGCTGGTGCTTGGTCGAGCCGTTTTTCGGGCATGATCGCGGCCGTAGCGCCAAGTTCCCAGCAAGGGCGCCGCGGTAGTCACCGGCATCATCCCCTTTCCACGTTGTCGATACTCGGTTTCCCCGCAGGCCGAACCGAGCTGCGCCCATGGTCGTCACATACCGAGATCCTAGCACTAGCCAAACCCCACACCGATCGCGATGGCCCAGGCCGAGCCCTTTGCTCGGCTATTCCTGGGTGATGGGAAAATGGGCGCTCGCCGCCTTCTACGATCAAGCGAATAACCGGCTTAGCCTACGGTTTCCGCTCCGCGGACCCTCCGTTTTTTCGCTTGATCGCGGCGCCCGCGCGCCCCTTCAATTCCCATCAGGAATTAGCCTGATCGATCGAAGGACAGGACCATGCAGAACATCGCGGAGTTTCGGATCATCGGGCGGGTTGGCAAGATCACCGAGCATGACAAGGTGACGAAGGTCAGCGTCGCCGCCAACTACAACCGGCAGGAGAACAGCGAGTGGGTGACGGACACGCACTGGAACGAGGTGACGGTGTTCGGCAAGCTAATCGAGCGAGCCGCCAAATCGCAGAAGGGCGATCTCGTCCATATCACCGGCCGGGTTCGGCAGAACTCCTACGACGTGGCCGATGGCAAGCGCTATACGGTCGAGCTGATCGCCGACGGCTTCGCGATCCTCGTCAAGGGGTTGGAGGACCGCGACTAGGTACGGTCGGGGCCGCCTACCGGCGGCCCTTCCCGCCTCCGCATTTCCATCTCGACGGACTCGCGCATGAAATCAGCAACCGTTTCTCCCGGGCGCAGCAATGCCTTGATCCGGGCCAATGTCCCCGGCGGAAATCGGGCCATCGTCTGCTCTGCGTTAATCCGCGGGCGACCGACCGAGCCGAGCTTGCTAAAGTCATTCGTCGTCATAGAATTGTTGGTATCTCATATTGACGAGGATTTAGATACCACTTATTACAGGATCGGCCTTTCATCAAGGCGACGGAGGCTGAGGCCATGTTGGACCACCTACTAACGATCGGGTTTCTCGTATTCCTCGGCTGGGGTCTGCTGTCGGGCATGAGCCGCAGCGAGAACCCGCGCGTCTGGAGCGGCGACACGCCTGACGAGGAGGCGCGGCGCAACACGCGCACCGATTCCAACTACCGCGGCTACGACCATTGGAACAACTCGTCGGATCGTGGCTGGTAGGACGTGAAGACTATCGCCATCAACGTAGAAAAGGGCGGCGCGGGCAAGACGACGATCGCCTGCCATCTGGCATGGATTCTAGCCGACGCCGGCCATCGCGTTCTGTTTCTCGATCTCGATCGCCAGTGCAACGCGACCGCGGCGCTGGCAGAGTTCGAGAGCCTTGGAACGTGCAAGCCTCTGTTCGAGCCCCGCTACTCGCCGCCCGCTTCCGCGCCTCGCCTGTCGATCTACTCGAACCGCATGGGCGGCGAGTATGACGCGGATTACACGAAGGCGCTCGGAAACATCCGGACCAACTTCCCGCAGCTTGGTCCTGCGTTCGATTTCTGCGTCATCGACACGCCTCCCTCTTGGTCCTGGATCAACTTCGCGGCGCTGATGGTAGCGGACTCGCTGATAATTCCTGTCGAACTGGGGCCGTTTGGTCCGGCATCGACCAAGCAGGTGTCGGACTCGATCGCCACGGTAAACCAGCGCGGCCGAACGAAACCGATCCATGTCGCCGGCCTGGTCGCCAACCGCGTGAAGGCCAACGATCGCGCGCAAATGGAAATGCTCGCTGCGATCCGGGAGAAGGTCGGGAAAAACCTGTTCACCAGCTACCTCCCCGATCGCGCGCACTACAGCCAGGCGCTTCAAGAGCGCGTGCCGGTGTGGCGCTTGAACAAGGACGTGCGAGGATCGCTGCCGGCGATGCGCGCTTTTCTCGAGGAAGCCATGACCCGGATCGGGAGCAACGGATAATGGACTTCGACAATTTCGACGTCTTCAGTGACAAGGCCGAGGTCGCAGACGCGGATCGCGTTCTGCTCCTCGATCCGGATCAGCTCTATCCCGATCCCGAGAACGTCCGGCGCGACATCGATCCGGCAACGATCAACGAGATGGCCGGGACGATCGAAGCGCGAGGTCAGCTCCAACCGGTGACGGTCGCCCCGAAGGACGAGGAAGGGCGCTATCGCATCCAGTTCGGCGAACGTCGCTGGCGCGCGTGCAAGCAACTCGGCATCAAGGTTCGAGCGATCGTCGCCAAGGCGGATGATCCCGCGCAGGTCCGCATCGACCAATTCATCGAGAACGATCAGCGCGAAAACCTGTCGACCGCCGACGTGGTGGCCTTCGTCGCCAAGGAGGTTGCGTCCGGCCGCACGCTCGCAGATCTAGCGCGGCAGACAGGCCGGAACCGCACGCTCCTGACCCGGTATCATGGCCTCGCAAGTGCTCCCGACTACATTTCCGCGCTACTTGCCGATATCTCGATGCGGAGTGCCGTTGCCCTTACCCAGGCAGCCAAGGTGGACGATGCAGCGACCCGGACGTTTATCGCGAATACGGCGACCGAGGATATGACGGTATTGGCGTGCGAACGGTTGGCACGCGACGTGGGAGCGAAGAAGACCAGCGCGCCGACCGAGTCTGCTGCCCCGCCGCCTGTCATGCAACCGGGCGCGGATGGCGAACCCGAGAAAGCCAGCGACGAGACCCCGGTCGATCCTCCCGCTCCGACAACGGACAAAATTAGGGACGAGCTTGCCGAGCGCGCTCAGGACGCGACACCTGTCTCGTTGACGGCAGTCTCGAGCGCGAGTGCCCCTGCCCCCCGGTCCGCAAAGGCAAAGGGTGGCAAGCAGAAGATCGAACGGCCGACGATCGAGGTGGATGGTCAGCGTGCGATCGTCGTGGAAGCGCTGCTCCACTTCGATGGCGAAGACACGCCCCGGATCGTGAGCTGGCGCTGACCGCCGGCCGTTGAATGGAGAGCACCGGGGTGGTCTTCGCTCGCATCCGCACACCTTCTTTCCTTCCGCGAAACCGCTTCATTCAAGACTGACGATGTGTGCCACGTGGCACACTTGCGAGAAGGATTTTGGTTAGAGATGTTTTATGGCAGGATAGGTGTTGTTGTCGTTGCTGTATTACATTATCCCTTCAGGACATGACCGCAGCCTCGCAACCTGCATCCCCAACCAGGCCGACCGCGATGCTGACGGCGCGTATTGATCGCGACCTGTTGAACGCGTTCGATGCTGTCGCAGAGGGTAGGGGAGGGCGCAGCGCGCTCCTGCGGACTGTGCTTCAGCAGTCATTGAAGCGGGTGATCGACGCACCTCGGATCGCGCCACGCGCCGATGGTGCCGGTAACCGCGTGACGCTCAGCTTCACCGATGCCGAGCTGGCGCTGCTCGATCGGCGAGCGGCCGATCGCGGCGTCGACCGTTCGCGTTGGATCAAAGCACTGGTGCGACGTCATCTAGGATTAAAGGGCAACGTCGACGACGGTTTGCGCGATGCGCTCGCGCCGATCCGGATGCAGCTTCAACGCATCGGGCGAAACCTCAACCAGGCGATGAAGGCCGGAAACGCCTCGCTAATGGCGGATAGCGGCCTGCAGATCGAGCGGGAGCTGCGTCGCATTGCGGACATGCGCGAGGACATCACGGAACAGGTCGACGCGCTAGGCGGCGCGCTTCGTGGCGACGCCGCTTATTGGGAGGTCGCGGACTGATGCCCTTCGGCGAGCGCGAAGATGAGCTGTGGGAGGCGATGAAACCGCGGTTCAAGCCGCGCATCGTGGGCGATCCGAACGCGCGTTACGCCAAGAGCATCGTTAACGGCACAGGGGCATTCACGCCCCGACACAACGTCGCGCCGACAGCTTCGGCCGTTCGGGCCACTCTTGCGCGGGTTGTTCACCGCACGCCGGAGGTACTGGTCAAGGTGACAGGGCGGAAGAAGGGCGCGAAGCACCTAGCCGCGCATCTCGATTATATCGGCCGCCACGGCGACATCGCGATCGAGACACGGGATGGCGAGCGGATCACGTCGAAAAATGATGCGCATCAGATCGCGGACGAATGGTCCGACCCACTCTATTGGCGGCAGGGAACATCGGTTTCGGCCGTTGCGATGGTGTTCTCAATGCCAGCAGGCACGAACCCCGACAAGGTAAGGGAGTCCGTCAGGGAAGCGGCCGAACGATTGATTGGTGACAATCACGACTACGTCCTTGCGCTTCACACCGACACACCTAGGCCGCATGTTCATCTGACGGTTCAAGCCGAAGGAATGGACCGGAAGCGCTTCGATCCTAGGCGCGAGGATCTGTTTCGATTTCGCGAGGCGTTTGCCGAAGCGCTGCGCAGCCGCGGTGTCGAGGCAGAGGCGACGCCGCGCTATACGCGCGGACAGGGAAGGGCGGGCACCAGCATGGCCCTGACGCAGTTACGCGCGCGCATACGCAACGGTGCGTCCCGCCAACCTACCGATGCCGATCTGCGGCAAGCGCGCGAGGCGATGCAAATCGCTCTCGGCAAGGCCCAGCAGCCAGCGCTGGCGACCAAGACGCGGGCACGCTGGCAGGACACCAAACGGCGCTACGAGGCCGCGGCCGATCGCCTAGATCGCACCGGCAACCGTGAAGACCGCCAGCTCGCCGGCGACGTCCGGAAGTTCGTCCAAGAGCGTGCTGGTATTGAAACGGTGCCGGACATGATGCTTCGCGATGCCGAGAAACGGGTCCGAGACGCACGGGATCGTGCGCGAAACGAGGCGCAACCGGATCGGGATGTGCCACGTGGCACACCTCCACCACCACCCAGGCGGCGCTAGGCACAGAATTGCCCGACTTGGCTCTCGGATGACAACAAGTGGGACAAAGCCGTCGTTCGGGCAATCGGTGGTGAATGTCGGGTTTCGGATGAACTGGCCATTCGCGGAGCTTCCGAGATCGGCTCGGCAACGAGCCAGCCTGCACGGAAGCGACTTCACCGGGATTGGATCTCACGCCAAATTAGCAGCCGCTGCTCCCCTGACGAAAAACCTCACCTCCGAGGTTGTCGCGCACTTTCTCAATCCGACAGGGTATCTCGCACAATGGTGCGAACATGGAGCACCTACGCCACCGCCCGCGCCGCCATTCTCCAGAATTTGCAGTGCGCTGGGTCGACAAACATGTGTTTTCCGACAGTCTCAAGACGCTGCGGCAACCTATACCGGCGTCATGACCAAGATACTGGATACGGACAGGAGATCGCAGGGTTCACCTGAACCCTCATTTCTGCACCTGAACGACAGCGCTCGGCATCATCGGGTCGCCTGACGCAATGACGAGGTACCGGCGCATGTCGCCCTTCGCGTCGCTGACGATCTGGCGGAGCGGTCCGAGCGTGTTGACGATCGCGCCGCCCGCGGGATTGGTCATGAACTTTGCCAGAGGCTGGATCACGCCGCCACCATCAGCGCGGGAGGATAGCCCAAGGACATAGGGCATCTTTGGGCTGAGGCCCGCAACCGCCGCCTGCAGGATCTGGACTTGGCCTTGATCGAACAGCGTGACCTGGCTGCGGCCAGTCCCGGCGAGGGTCAGCTGGATCTTCATGCCGGCCTGTGCGAGCGGTATCAGGTTTGCACGGCCTTCGCCTACCGGCACCGCGCCGGGAACATAGGCCACGCCTTGCGGCCCCTGACCGATCGGAATCGTCGCGATGACGGTGTTGCTGGCGGTGTCGATCGCTGCAACAGCGTCGGCGTTCTCCAGCCCGACATAGATCCGCGAGCCGTCGCCCGACGGCCACAGACCGTGCGGCAGCGCGCCGACCGGGATGCTCGCGACCTGCACGAAGTCGGTGGTGCGGAACACCTTCACGACATTCTCGGTGCCGACCGTCACATAGGCGAACTGGCCGGCCTTGGTGCGGGCGATGTTGACGTGGTTGGTGATCGCGCCGGTGTCGAACGTCTTCAGCACTGCGAAGGGTGGCTTGGCGTCGAACACCATGACCTTGCCGACGTCCTTCAGCGTCAGCCAGACCTGCTTGCCGTCGGGCGTCGCGGCGATGTCGGGGCAGAACGGGCTTGCCTGCTTGACGCGACCGACGATCTTCTTCGAGGCGGTGTCGATCACCACGGTCTCGGGTGAGAAGCTCGAACAGACATAGCCGTATTTCCCGTTCGGCGAGAAAATCGTCATGCCGGGGCCGTTGGGGACGGGGATGCGCGTGGTCGGCGCGAAGGTCTTGCCGTCGAGCACCTGGATATAATCCTCGCCGCGCACCGCGACCCAGACTTCGCGACCGTCGGGGCGGAAAAACGCCTCATGCGGCGAGCGCCCGACATAGGTCGTGTGCTTCACGGCATTGGTCGCGGTATCGATGAACGTCACCGAGTTCGAACCGATCGAGATCGCCGCCAGCGTCTTACGATCGGGCGAGAAGCCCATGCCGTGGACAAGCAGCTGCCCCTTGTAGAGCGGGCTGAGGTTGGCGGGGGTCTGGTCGCCGAGCTTGATGACGCCGAGCAGCGTGTTGGTTGATGGGTCGATCACCGACACGGTGTTGGAGAACTGGTCCGACGTGTAGAACCGGTCCTGCGCGCTGACAGGGATGTCGGGGGTCGCATTGGGCACTTGCTGGGCAAACGCAGGGCCTGAAAAGCACAAGGCGGTGCAGGCGGTTAGGGTGAAACGCTTCATGGACGGTCTCCGTGATGGGGGTGACCAGTCGCGGTCGGTCCGGTGTGACGTGGCAACGCGCCGCCTTCGGATAGGATGCCCTGCATCACCGCGATTTCCTGACGCTGTTCGACGATGATCCCTTGCGCAAGCCGGCGCAGGCGTTCGTCCTTGCCGTAACGCAGCTCGATCTCAGCCATGTCGATCGCACCTTGATGATGCGGGATCATCATCCTTGCGAAGTCGCGATCGGGATCGTTTGAATAGCCGGTCATCATCGCGCCGTGCATCCGCGTCATCGCCGCATCCATCGCGGACGCGAAGCCGTCCGTTTGCGCGATAGCAGCGGTCGATACGGACAAGCCTATCGCCATCAGCAAGGTCATGCGTGATCTCATCGTCCTGTCCCTAGTTTTCCTGTTTACGACACGCGAGCGATGATGCCGATAATCGTTGCTAGCACGGCCATGCAGGCCGGGAGAAAGAGCATCTGTATAGCCGCTTCGCGCCCTGTGATCGTGCCCGTCAAGATATCGACCGGGCCCTTGATGAACTCCGAGAACGAACGGAGGGGTTCGCCGGGGGCGGGAGTATCGCTGAGTACGATGCCGCCAGCAATCAGACCGAAATACAGGATCATGAAGACCGACACGACCGTCAGGACGAGCGCCGTAGCTGCATCACGTGCGAAGAAGGTCCAGAAAGTCAGCAACATTGCTGCATACACGCCGACGAGCAAGCCCAACGTGGCAGGATGGACGCCGCGCGATGCGATGCCTGGAGCCGTTCTTTCCAGCTCGTCATAATTGCCTGCATCCGGCACGATTGCGAGATGTCGACGCACAGGCTTAGGAGCAACGAGTGTCTCGGTAGCGAGATCGTAGATCGGCTGTGTTGCCATGAGGAAGTCTCCGCGCGTCTCGATGAATGCCGAGCGTGACAGGATAGATGATTGCGGCGGGGCGGTCGGTCCAACGCATAACCACGGTCATTCCAATCATTTAACAGGAACGGTCGGCGATCTATAATCGCGTTTTCGTATTGAAATCATCGCGACCATGCGTTGGACGCGAGGGACATATCGGTCGATCTAGCGGCATCGGACCGGCACGATCACCCGCCGGGTCCGTGATAAGGATCAAACGATGAAAGCTGCGATCGTTCTGGTTGCCGCGATGTTGGCCTCCGTAGCGCCAGTCCCGGCGATCGCTCAGGCCTATTGGGCTGCACCTGCGGCGGACGACTTTCCCTACGATATCAAGGCGGTTCAGGCACCGTGGTCGAAGGCTGATATCGACCTCAGCCATCATGACCGGATCTATGTGTCTGACCCTACATCGACGAAGATCGTTGTCATCGATCCTGCAGCGGGCAACGAACTGGGACGGATCGACCTCGCCAAAAGCGCGATAGCTGAGCCCAGCTTTTCCAGCCCCAAAGTCCAGCACCTGGCTGCAACGCGTGACGGGCGGACCCTGGCGGTATCGGCATTAGCGCAGCACAGTGTGACGCTCGTAGATCTGGCCACGAACACGGAACGAGGCCGGACCGTGTTCCAGACGTCGCCTACCGCCGTCGCGTTTACGCCCAATGGGCACGAACTCTGGGTTTCGCTCGGCGATGAACATGCCATCGCGGTCGTGGATCCTAAGACAGCGCGGGAGATCACCCGCGTACCAGCAAGTGGCGGAGCGGGCGCGACCATCCTGTCGCCAAACGGACGCTATGCCTTTGTATCGCTTACTGAAAGGCCGTCCATCCTGGTTGTCGACGTCGAGCATCGGCGCGTCGTCGGACACGTTGCCAGCAACGGTGCAGGTGCGGGAGCAATCGCGGTCTCGCCAGATGGCAAACAGATCTGGGCAACACGCCGCGAGAGCGGCACGACCACGGTCTTTGCTGCCAAACCGCCGTTTGCGGTACGCGAAGTGATAAACACTGGTCCAGCAACGGGCGCGGTCAACTTCGCCCAGCGCGCAGACGATTCCTTTGCCTATGTCAGCGTTGGCGGCGATCAACCTGCAATCAAGGTCTATAGAACCGACAGCCTGGAGGCTGTGGCAACCGTCCCGCTACAAGCGGCTCCGAGTGCGGTTTGGCCGTCGGGCGATGGTACGAGGATCTATGCCAGCCTGGCCGGAACCAACAAGGTCGCTGGGATCGACACGCTGACGTACACCACCGTGTCGACGATCCCGATCAGTACGGATGCGCAGAGCCTGATCTACGTTCCTGGTGCCGTAAGATCAGGAAAAGGTCTCGCCAATCTGGTGCCATCCGGGCGCGATGCGGCGCTTGCCCTGGCGGCGCGTTGATCGGTCTCACACCGTCTGTAATCTCCCAACGAAAGCCCTTTCCAAAATGACCAAGCCCCCCGTCAGGATCGCGATCAGCGGTGCCGCAGGACAAATTTGCTATTCGCTGCTCTTCCGGGTCGCGCAGGGTGACGTGTTCGGACCGGACCAGCCCGTTATCCTTCAACTGCTCGACGTGCCGCAGGCGCTGGACGCAGTACGCGGCGTGGTCATGGAACTGGAGGATTGCGCGTTCCCGCTGCTGGCAGATGTGATCATTACTGATGATCCGATGGTGGCTTTCAAGGACATCGATGCGGCCATGCTGGTCGGGTCTCGTCCCCGCTCGAAGGGCATGGAGCGCCGTGATTTGCTCGCTGCCAACGCAGCGATCTTCAAGACGCAGGGCGCAGCGCTGGACGCAGTGGCCAAACGCGACGCCAAGATCCTGGTCGTCGGTAATCCCGCCAACACAAATGCCTGGATCATTGCGCAAAGCGCACCGGGTTTCCCTGCCGAAAACATCACGTCGATGATCCGCCTCGATCACAACCGCGCGCAGGGACAGCTTGCGGCCAAGGCGGGTGTCGGTGTCGATGCGATTACAAAGCTCGTCGTCTGGGGAAACCATTCGCCGACGATGTTTGCCGACTGGGGGAATGCCGAACTCGATGGCCAAAAGCTTGCCGACCGTATCGGAAACGAGGCCTGGTACCGCGAGACCCTGATCCCCACCGTTGCGCAGCGCGGAACCGCGATCATCGAAGCACGGGGTGCGTCCTCGGCAGCGTCGGCAGCAAATGCGGCGATCGACCATCTGCGCGATTGGGTGCACGGCGCAGGCGACAATTGGGTGTCGATGGGCGTGGTGTCAGATGGCTCCTACGGTATCCCGCAAGGGCTGGTGTGCGGCGTGCCGGTGCACTGCAAAAGCGGTGGGTATGCGCGTATCGAAGGACTGATCCTCGATCCATTCCAGCGAACGATGCTTGATCGCACGATTGCCGAACTGGTCGATGAACGTGAGGCGGTTATCGACATTCTGAACTGACCGATCGGTATATCTGATTGGAATGACCGTAATCTTTGGTTGGTGCGATTGATCTCCTTTCCCTATCATTGGGGCAAGGAGATCGGGCATGACCCTGGAACAACTCAGGATTTTCGTCGGTGTCGCTGAGCGCGAGCACATGACGCGCGCGGCCGAAGCGCTCAATGTGACGCAGTCAGCTGCAAGCGCTGCCATCGCCGCGCTGGAAGCCCGGCACGGCGTGCCGCTGTTCCACCGGGTCGGCCGTGGGATCGAACTGTCCGAAGCGGGCCGCATGTTTCTGGTCGACGCACGCGCAGTGCTTGGCCGTGCCGCCAGCGCGGAACTTGCACTGGCCGAATATGCAGGACTGGAGCGCGGCACTCTGCGGCTAGTCGCAAGCCAGACGATCGCGGGCTATTGGCTGCCCCGCCAGCTGGCCGCGTTCCATGCGCGCTACCCCGCGATCTCAATCGAACTGGCGATCGACAACACCGAGGGGGCCGCGGCGCGCGTGCTCGACGGTGCGGTCGAGCTCGGCTTCGTCGAGGGTGTGATCGACGAGCCCGCGCTCGCGCATTGGACGGTCGCGAACGACCGCATGGTGCTGGTAAGCGACCGCGCAGCCGACACGATCGACGAGGACTGGATCCGCGCCGCACGCTGGATCGTCCGCGAGCAGGGATCGGGCACGCGCTCGTCGTTCGAGGAGGTGCTGCGCCAGCGCGGCGTCGATCCGTCGGACCTCACCGTGGCGCTGATGCTACCATCGAACGAGGCGGTACGTAGCGCGGTCGAGGCCGGGGCGGGCGTCGCGGTGCTGTCGCAGCATGTCGTCGCACCTGCAATCGCGGCCGGCACGTTGCACGATCTACCGCTCGGTCTGCCGCGGCGTCCGTTCTACGCGCTGCGCCATAAAGAGCGGTATCGAACGCGGGCGGCCGATGCGCTGACCGATCTCATCAAGGAGACTGGCAAGTGACCGCCGATCTGAAACCCGTTCTCGATGGCCTGAAGCCCCTCAGCCGGCTCGACTCCCCGCGCGAGATGATCCGGCAGTTCACCCCCAACTGGTTCGCCGCTACGATGGGCACCGGCATTCTCGCGCTCGCCTTGCCGCAGGTGCCGGGCGTCGGCGCATCGCTGCACCCGGTCGGCGAGGCGCTGTGGTACTTCAACATCGCGCTCTTCACGCTGTTCGCCGGGCTCTACACCGCGCGCTGGACGATGTTCGGACACGAGGCGCGGCGGATCTTCGGGCACAACACCGTGTCGATGTTCATCGGCACGATCCCGATGGGGCTGGCGACGATCATCAACGGATGTCTTGCATTCGGCCTGCCGCAGTTCGGCGCGGGCGTGATCCCGATCGCCGAGACATTGTGGTGGATCGACGTCGCGATGTCGCTCGCCTGCGGTGTGGCGATCCCCTACCTCATGTTCACGCGGCACGAACATTCGCTCGACGGCATGACCGCGGTGTGGCTGCTGCCGGTGGTCGCGGCGGAGGTCGCAGGTGCGAGCGGCGGCCTGCTCGCCCCGCATCTGGCGGACGCGCATCACCAGTTCGTCGTGCTCGCAACGTCGTATGTGCTCTGGGCTTATTCAGTGCCGGTCGCGTTCGGCATCCTCGCGATCCTGATCCTGCGGATGGCACTGCACAAGCTGCCGCACGAGAGCATGGCCGCCTCGAGCTGGCTCGCGCTCGGTCCGATTGGCACCGGCGCGCTTGGGATGCTGGTGCTCGGCAGCAACGCGCCCGCGATCCTCGCCGCCAACGGCCTGGGGCAGATCGGCGCGGTAGCGCAGGGGATTGGCACGATTGCCGGGCTGCTGCTCTGGGGTTTCGGTCTGTGGTGGCTGGCGCTCGCGACGCTGATCACGATCCGCTACTGGCGCGCGGGCATTCCGTTCAACCTCGGCTGGTGGGGCTATACCTTCCCGCTTGGCGTCTACACGGTCGCCACCTTCAAGCTCGGCACGACGCTTCAGCTCGGCTTTTTCGGGATCGTCGGCACTGTCCTCACAGTGGCGCTCGCAGCAATGTGGCTGCTGGTCGGCGCCAAGACGGTCGCGGGCGGCTGGCGCGGGAACCTGTTCGTGTCGCCCTGCATCGCCCAAGCCAATTGATGGGCCGAACTGATCGTCCTGTCGGATCGAACCGTCGCATCCGATCGACCCGTACCGGGCAGACCGGCGGACGGGTCGCGCATAAAAGCATGACATCGAAGGGAGAATGCTGGTGGACAGCCTGGATATGAAATTGGCGCAGGCGACGAACCGCCGTCGCTTTCTCTCAGAAGCCGCGATCGGTAGCGGCGCGCTGATCGCCGCACCCGCGCTGGCGCAGAGCATGGTCGATCTGCATCTGCCAGGTGGCCCATCGGAACGGCCCATGACCAACGCGTTCCCCGGCAAGGGCAACATGATCCTCCAGCGTATCCACCCGCCGTTGCTGGAAACGCCGATGAGCGTGTTCAATGGCGACGTCTTCACGCCGAACGACCAGTTCTTCGTCCGCTGGCACTGGGCCGACATTCCGACCGCGATCGATGTCGAGGCGTTCCGGATCAAGGTGTACGGCGCGGTCACGCGTCCGCTGTCGATCTCGCTCGCGCAACTGCTGAAGCTGCCGCGCGTCGAGTTGGCGGCAATCAACCAATGCTCGGGCAATTCGCGGGCGTTGTTCCAGCCTCCGGTGGCGGGTGCGCAGTGGCGTCACGGGGCGATGGGCAACGCCAAATGGCTCGGCGTGCGGCTGCGGGATGTGCTCGATATCGCCGGCGTGAAGCCGGGCGCGGTCGCGGTGCGGTTCGGTGCGCTCGACCAGCCGGTGGTCGCGGGCGGACCGGATTTCGCCAAGTCGCTGTCGATCGACCATGCGCGCGACGGCGAGGTGATGCTCGCCTTCGGGATGAACGGCAAACAGATGCCGCTCCTCAACGGCTTCCCGGTCCGGCTGATCGTACCCGGCTGGTATTCGACCTACTGGGTCAAGATGCTGAACGACATCGAGGTGCTTGCCGCGCCCGACGACGGTTACTGGATGGCCAAGGCGTACAAGGTGCCCGCCACGCCCGGCGCGAACGTGCGGCCTGGCCAGAAGGATTTTCCGACCGTCCCCATCAACAAGATGATCCCGCGCAGCTGGGTCACGAGCCTCGACGAGGGGCAGGTGATCGCGTTCGATCGCTCGATCCCGCTGGGCGGTATTGCGATGGGGGGCGATTGCGGCGTCGCCAAGGTCGATGTGTCGACCGACAACGGCAAGACCTGGTACAAGACGACGCTCGGCCCCGATCACGGCAAATACAGTTTCCGCCGCTGGGATGCGCAGGTTCCGCTCACGCATGCGGGCCCAACAAAGCTGATGTCGCGCTGCTGGAACACCGCCGGCATCGCGCAGCCGATGACGCCGATCTGGAATCCGGGCGGGTTCATGCGCGGCAACATCGAAACCACCAACATCGTCGTCGGCTGAGGAGCGCACCGCATGAAAACGCCTTCCATCGGCACGCTGTCGTTCGGGTTCGTCGGCGCGACCGTCGTTCTTCTGCTCGCGATCGGTGCCCCGAACAGCCGCGTCGCCCCGCCGCCTGCGGCCCCGACTGCACCACCGCCGCCAAGCGTCTCGGCGCGCGGCTTTTCGCTGGCGTCCACCTCGGTCGATCTTCCGACCGACGAAGGTCAATATCCCGCCGGCCCGCATGCCGATGTCATCAATGCCAACTGCACGTCGTGTCATTCGGCGAGCATGGCGCTGAACCAGCCACCACTCTCTGGCGACCAGTGGACCGCGGAGGTCACCAAGATGCGCGAGGTCTACAAGGCACCCGTCGCCGCAGCCGACGTACCGGCGATCGTCGCCTATCTGACTGCCATGAGCACGAAGCAGCCGGGCGCCGCGAAGGGCAAGGCACAGGACCCCGATCCGAAGGCTGCGCCCGACGTATCGGGAGGATCAGGTTAAGCCATCAACTCACGACACGCGGTTTTGCGCGCGAAGTGCTGTGCGGCGTGTACGTGTCTCGCGCAGTGTCGCATCGGGCGCCAGACCGTCTGCCGGCACCTTGGGTATCGCAACGCGCTGCGACAGGTAGATGCCGTTGTGGCCCGAGCAGAGATAGGCCACGAAACAGGCGACGGCGATCGGCACCGCATAGGCGGCGCCGAACAGTTCGATTCCCATGAAGGTGCAGGCGAGCGGGGTATTGGCGGCCCCGGCAAACACCGCGACAAAGCCGATCGCGGCGAACAGGCCCGTCGGCACGCCCAAGAAAGGCGCCAGCGCGTTACCGAGCGCTGCGCCGATGAAGAACAACGGCGTGACTTCACCGCCTTTGAAACCCGCGCCGAGCGTGACGACGGTAAACAGCAGCTTGATCGCCCAACTCCACGGATGCGTGTCCGGTCCGAAGAAGCTGGCGATGGTAAGGCTGTCGGGCCCCGCTGCCAGGACACCCAGGCCCAGATAGTCGCGCGTGCCGAACAGGAAGACGAGCGCGATAACGACGGCCCCGCCGATCACTGGACGTAGTGGACCATAGGGAACGATCCGCTTGAGCCATCCCCCGACCACGTGGTTGGCTTCGGCGAAGGCCAGACCGACCAGTCCGAATATGATCCCCGCAACACCTGCCTTCGTCACGAGCAGCGCATCGACGGGTATCAACGCACCGATCGGGTAGACACCGTGATGGATACCCCAGGCGAGGCACGTCCAATCGCCGACCAGCGCTGCAACAAGGCAAGGCACCAGCGCGGAATATTCAACGCGGCCGATCGCCAGCACTTCGAGCGCGAAGACCGCTCCTGCGATCGGCGTGCCGAAGACCGCGCCGAACCCGGCTGCGATCCCCGTCTTCAACAGGATGCGCGTGCCGCCCGCATCGAGGTGGAGCGCGCGGCCGAAACCGCTGGCAAGGCTTCCGCCTAATTGGACGGCGGTGCCTTCACGTCCGGCCGAGCCACCGAAAAGATGCGTCACCACTGTGCCGAAGAAGATGAGCGGCGCCATCCGCAGCGGCACACCGCCGCCCGGCTCGTGGATCTGCTCGACGATCAGGTTGTTGCCGCCCTCCACCGAGCGCCCGGTGAGATGGTAGAGCAATCCGACCACGAACCCGCCCACCGGCAGCAGATAGAGCAGCCAGGGCGATGCGAACCGCAGTCGCGTAACGGTATCGAGGCTCAACAGGAACGCCGCACATAGCGTCCCGACGAGTGCCGCCATGGGCAGCAGGATCAGCGCCCAGCGCAGGACAGAGATCGCATGGTCGTGACGATCGCGCACAAATGCCGCAACGTTCAGCGTGTCGACCAGATTGCGAAAGGTAGCGCGCACAATTCCTCCTTGCTGCCTGACGGCGCCAAGTAGGAATCATCAGCTCATGTCAGAGCGGTTCGGCCAAATTGCCCGGCAGAAATCCATTGCCGAGGTCGATGTATGAGACGTTGGCCCCAACCGTCAATGGGCATGTTGGTCGGGCAAATGCTCGGACCTGTCAGTCGCCAGGGTCTATCTGAGCCCGTTATATGGACCGACCCGGGTACGCTACATGCGGGACCGATCGGTTTCGACCCGCGCGTCGTTTTCGGGCTGCGTCACAAGGGGCGATACCGCACGAAAGCCGCCGATGCGCTGCCGGGTCTGATCGGCCCGTAGCGTGGTTAGCGCTGCTGCGCTACGAGCGCGCCGTCCAGATGCCGACGAGCGCGGCCAGCGACACGAGCATAAGAAACCCGTTCATTACCAGGAGCCACGCCGCTGGCAGGCGCTTGATGTCGGGTCGTGGCGGCGGGGCGCCGGCACCCATCTCGCGCCACACCGCGGCGACAAAGCAAAAGGCGCTGAACAGGATCAGCATGGTCCCGGTCGCCGTCGCCAGCCACGGGAACACGACGTCCTTGAGCAGCGCGCGCGCGCCGATCCCGGAAGCGAGCGCCGCCAGTCCGGTACGCACCCAGGCGGCATAGGTGCGTTCACCGGCGAGGATTGTGCGGTCTGCGGCAAGCTCCGTGCGACGATCAGCGCTGTCCACCTGCTGGACTGCGCTGTCCTTCAGCGTGCTCGCGCTCTCCGCCAGCTTCGCATGGGCCCGATCGGCGTCGTGCGGCGCGTCCATCAGCCGGCGGTGACGGTGATGCGATGCCAAGCCGTCGAGAGATAGCCGGCGAAGTTCCAGATCGCTTCGGGCCGTTCGGGCTGCATCTGCCCGGCACCGTCGACGGCGCGCACGACCAGGACGTGGAGCCCGGGCGAGAGATCGACCGTGACGTGCCACTGCGTCCAGCTCCAGGGTGAATCCGGTTGGCTGGTCAGTTCCGCCTGCAGCCAGTCGGTGCCGTCATTGACGGAGACCTCGACGCGCGAGACCGCTCGGCCGAAGGCGACCGCATAGCCCGCGATTTCGCATGCGCCGGCGCCGATATGCGCGCCGTCCACGGGGGCGCAGATCGCAGCGTTGAGCGGCATCTCCTCGATCGTCAGGCCCCGGTCCCAATCCGCGTCCTCCTTCGCTACCGACGCCGGAAAGAGCTTGTAGTCCTTGGCCTGGATCGGCGCATCGGACGGGCGATCGCGCACCTCGATGCGCGTCAGCCACTTGGCGCTACGAACGCCCGCATAGCCCGGCACGACGAGCCGCAGCGGTGCGCCATGTTCGGGGGCCAGCACCTCGCCGTTCATGCCCCAGGCGATGAGCACGTCCGGCTCTAGCGCCTTGGCGATCGAGATCGAGGCACCGAACGGCGCCGTCTCACCATCGACATCCACGTCGTCGGCCCCCGTAGTGCCGACGAACGACGCGCCATCTTGGATGCCGGCCGCGGCGAGTACGTCGCACAGTGCGACGCCGGTCCAAGCCGCATTGCCGATCGCGCCCACGTCCCAGGGATCGCCCGAAGTCTTTTCCACGTCTTGAAGATGTGCCCGACGATTGCCGGCGCACTGCATGGTCGCGGTCACTGTCCGGGTCGCAAATGCCGTTTGAAGTTCGGCGACCGTGTAGGAGCGCGGGCGGTCGACCAAGCCGTCCAGCGCTATACGATGATCGTCGGCCAGCTCCGGCGTAGGTCCGTGACTGCGGATGTAGAAATTCGCCTGCGGCGTCAGGAAGGACGTGATCAGTTTATCCGGAGGCGTTTCCGCATTGAGCGGCTCCGGACAGCGGAGGATTAGATTCTGTTCGGCGCGATCGGATGCGGTCATGCAAGCGGCCTACCATGATGAAATCAATAGCGAAATTGATCGTTTGGCTGGACGATGTCACCCA
Source organism: Sphingomonas faeni (assembly GCF_003053745.1). GTDB lineage: Bacteria > Pseudomonadota > Alphaproteobacteria > Sphingomonadales > Sphingomonadaceae > Sphingomonas > Sphingomonas faeni. The sequence continues at coordinate 37,376 of NZ_QAYE01000015.1, forward strand.
GACTCTTTCGATAGCCTATCCCTTTCTAGACGGGGGGAGCGATCGCCATGCCGTCGCGCAAGAGGCGCCGAGTGCAAGACAGCCTTTCCCGTAGATCGACTCAATGTGGCTGAGCTTGCTACGACGGCTTTGTCCCAAAAGTCGTCGCTAGGCACCAGGGATGACGGAAAACCCTATCGCCATCGCAGATGCGCGACAAACGGGTGTTTTCCGCCACGGCAGGTCCCGCCCCCTTTGACTCAGCAGGGGGTTGGCCGGGATGGGTCGCAACGCCAAGCGTTGGCTCTGCGCGGCGTGAGTGGCAGGTTACGCAGAAAGCCGCCCTTCACGCCTTTGCTGGTGTATGGCGTGAGTTGGTCGCAAGCGGTTACTCCTGCCTTCCCCAAAACGAACCTGTAGCCGGCGGCTGCCCCTTCCGATCGCACTGGCGGTCGCCCGCAGGTTCGGCTTTCCAAACCCTGTTTCTGATTTCGCTTTCTTAAAACTGCCATTTAGAGCCGGGTAAACGGGAATGTGTGCCACGTGGCACACCCGCTATCACCGGCCCCCGATCGAGCGCGACTTCTCGTAAATCACTTCCTGGGTCATATCGCGGACCTGCTGATCCTGCTTCTGCTTGACCTCTACGCCGGCGATCCGCTCGCCCCGATCGATCCGGGCGGCGACCTCCTCTTTGCGCTCTGCGACGAACTCACGCTGCTTGGTATGCTCACCCGGGAAGCGATCGGCCGCCACCACCATCGCCAGTGCAACGTGGCTTTGCGCCTTACGCAACTCGGGGTCTTTGGCATTTTGCACATCCGTCTGTCGACGAAATCGCTCGGCTAGATCGTGTCCGGGGTCGGGCTGCTCCTTAGCGTCGCGAACCTGGTTCGCAGTGCGAGCGGCCTGCGCCTTCGTCGGCATCGCGCCAGGTTGGCGAGCCTGTTCACGTTCGGCAGCAGCCTTCGTCTTGGCGTCCGGCTGATACCCGTCGATCTTGAGCCCCTGCGCCGTAGCCGCGAGATACGCTGCCCGCTTAAATTCTTCGTCGCCATCGATCCGAAGCGACGTCCACCCATTCTCTTTGGCGAGACGGATCAGATCGGGCAGCGACTCCCTATCCTTGGCCTTTATGCGATCGGGAGTGATCGTCGCCATCGGCTCTTTGTCGTGTGGGCTCCGGTAGAGCTTGTCGCCGACCCGCAGGAACCGCGATTCCAGATCGGACGGCACCTCCATCGTTCGACGGCGCCGATCGGCCTCAACGCCGGCAGTGTCGGTCTTTTGATCCATGTCACCGCTCCTGTTCGATCATACCTACAAGTTCGTCGCCCCGTTGCTCGGTCGACACGTCAATGAGCATGTCGGGGAAATCCTGAATGACGACGCTATCCATCGCGAATGACATCGGATCGGGGTCAGTGAGCTGGTCGAACGTCGGCTCAACGCAAGCCGGCAGCTCCTCAAAGTCATCGATCCGCTGCGGGATCGGGGCCACCACCGGTGCCTGCGCCAGCCGGCTACGGAATAGGGCATCTTCGAAATACCGAATCTTGTCGCCATGAATGGGGGGGATGCCGCCCCTCAGCAGAAGCAGTTCGGTATCGGGGAATTGCATCAGCTCTTGCGGCAGCAGGAGAGCGCGGCGCTGATCGGACATGGACTTGGAGCGGTTGGCGAGGATGCCGTGAATGGTCAGCGACTTCGTGACGGATTCCTGACCGACATATCCGATCCGCTCGGATAGCTCATTTGCAACCCGCAGCTCCTTGGGCGTGAAGGCGACTTCTATGCCGCAATTGGCGACGATCTCGTTGGCGACATGCTCGCCATAAACCGCGCGGAGCTGCGATCTGGACTGGATCACCGGCAAAAGGCGGATGCCGTAGCCAGCAACGTAGGAGAAGGCGCTGGCGATCGTCTGCGCGCGGCCGATGCGTGCAAACTCGTCGAGGATGACGAGAACCTGTAGCGGCGTTTGTGTACCCGGCAGCTCGCGCACGTTGAGGTCGATCAACTGTTGAAACAGCAAATTGTAGAGCGGCGCGACGCGATCCAACTCGTCGGGCGATACACCAAGATAGACCGACATAGGAGTGGTGCGCAGCTCGCGTAGATCGAAATCGCTCGTCTCCGTCGCCGCGTCGACCCGTGGATTGAGCCATAGGCTCAGCTTGGAGGTGACGGTCTGCACGATGCCTGCGAAGGTATTGTCGGCGCCGGACGTGAAGTCGGCGAGGGCGTTGCGGCAGCCTTGCGACAAATCGTGCCGCTCCTCGAGAACGCTGCGGAAGAACCCGCGCGTGTCGCCCGTCGTCATCAAGCGGTAGATCGAGCCGATGGTGAACGGCCGATCGGAAACCGCGAGATAGGCACCCACCCCGACAAAGGCGGTCCGTGCCGAGTCCGTCCAGAACGGCTCGCCGCGTTCGGGCGCGACGAACAGCATCGTCGCGATCTTCTGCAGCTCGATGATTACCTCGTCGGGATCGATGCGGTCGATGTAGCCGAGCGGATTGTAGCGGGCGGTTCGGCCGTCCGGCTCGGTCGGATTGAACAGGTAGACGGCTTGGCCGTGCTTCTCGCGAAAGCCGGCCGTTGCATCCCAATTTTCGCGCTTTACGTCGAGGACGACGACGGATTCCTGCCATGACAGCAGGTTGGGAATGACGATGCCGACGCCCTTGCCGGAACGGGTAGGGGCCTCGACGATGCAATGTTCGCTCCCCCCGAACGTGAGGAATTTGCCGCCTTTCTTACCCAAGACGATGCCGTTCGCGGCACGGAAGCCGGCGCGACGGATCTCGCTCTCCCGAGCGAAGCGCGCCGCGCCATGCAGGGGCGGTTTGAGTTTGGCGAACCACCAGATCGTGATCGCCGCCAGGAAGAGCCCGATCCCCATACCGGCGCCGAAAGCCTTCAGCACGACTGGATCGTGCCGGTAGTACCAGAAAAACGCCGGCATCTTGAGCGGGTCGAACTTGGCGCTGGGAAGCCCGAGATATATCCAGGCGATGACAGAGGCCATCAGGAACGCGACGACGAGCGCAACCGGAATGCCGAAGGCGAAGAGTGCGCGCCGGTTAGGCTGCATGACGCCCTGCCGGATCGTAGTAGATCTCCGTCATCCGGAACTTGCCGTCGACCTTCTTCATCTGGACCAC
>NZ_QAYE01000016.1 GCF_003053745.1 Sphingomonas faeni
GAGCCGCACTAACAGGTCGGACACATGGCCGCACCAACCAGCATTGCAACGCGACTGTTCAAGCTTGCCAACGGAGGGCCGTCCACACATGGGTCTAATCAAGGCCAATGTGATCTGGGGGCGTGATGTATAAACCTCGTCGCCATTTGCATTCGTAATGCGCGTGCGAGATTGGCACTGCTCGAACGCGTCCAGCAGTGAAGCGCCTATCACACCATTTGCAAAATGCTGCTTCGACATAACGTCATCAGGTCGAAGATACTGCTTCCAGACGATAGGCGAAGGCCAGCGTTCCGAACAACACAACGGCCCCGGCGAGGGCGAGTGGCGCGTAGAGGCCGACATGCACTAGCAGTCCCGCGCCCAGCGCCGCGCCAGCAAAGATCGCGATGACGGCGCCCACGCGTCGCCTCGAGTTCGTGCCCGTTCCACCGGCGGCGCGTGAGTCTGCGCTGAGCCCCGTCAGCGTCAAGGTGAGCACCGTCGTCGTAAGATCCGCCACCTTGAGTTGCCGGATCGTGGCGTTGCGATAGCCCATCGCGATGCCTGTGAGGCCGATGATCAGGTAGAGCCGCGCCTCAGGCGATTGGGTGGCCACGTCGAACCCCAACGCCGATATCGCGGCGGCCCAGAGCAGCGCCGTTTCCACGACGGCCGATGTCAGGAGCCAGCGTCGTTCCGATCCTCCTGCATGGACCTTGCCGGTCCGTCCCCCGACGAGCGCGCCGATCATGAAGCTCGCCAGCGCTGCTACGAAGGGGAGTATCTTGAACCCCGGCGCGCCCGATGCCGCGAAGCCCAGGAACACGATGTTCCCGGTCATGTTGGCTGTGAAGACCTTGCCGAGACCGAGCACGCTGGCCGCGTCGACGAGGCCCGTCGTGACGGAAAGCAGGAGTAACAGCGGTACGCGGGGGTCGGTGGGTGTAGCGGTGATGACCATGTCGATCTCCAGGATCAGTGTTCGTGCGAGGAAGAGGCGGTGTGGTCAGAACCGGAAATTGCTCTCGAGACCGAGCATGCCGATCGTGCGGCCAGAGCCCGTGTCGTCGAGGAAGCGCCCGGCGTCGAAGGCGGACACCGATGTCGAGAGTTCGAGTTCTGGCGTCGCCTGCCAGGCCAGCGTCGCCTCGATCTCCTTGCCAATGAAGCGTGCCGTGGAGGTGCCCGGCGCGCGCAGGAGATTGCCGGGAACGTCGTAGACGCCGTCGGCACGCGCGTATCGCCAGTAGACCATGCCGCTGATGCTGGCGGAAACGCCCGGCGTTACGGTCATCGCCACACGCGGGTTCACGCTCACGATGTTCGACGGGCCCACCGGCGACAGTTCGCCGAAATATTTGCCTTTTGGAAACAGGGCATTGAACGTGCCGAGCGTGTGGTCACCGCGGCGGCGGTCACCGCTGACGATGTTGAACCGCATGACGGCATCCGGCACAAATGGGGCGTTGGAGAAGGTCCGTCCGACTTCGGTGCCGAGCGTCCATGCGCCGATCCGACTGCCGGCGAAGCGCCCGAACTGCGCGACGCCCTCGACGTTCCAGTGCCAGTCGCCGGCGGTTCCGAACGATCGCGCGCCGATGCTGTGACGCAGTTCGCGCCCGTTGCGTCCGCCGAACGCGGCGCGGGCATTGCGGTAACCGAGATAATAGATGTCGAGACCGGGAAACGTGGCGTACGCGCCCCAGAGCGACTTGCTGCGGGAGCGCGTGTCGTCGAACGACTTCGGACCCGGCTGTACCGGACGCACCGCCAGCAAGCTGACGGTTGCCGGCCCGATCCGGACGATGCCGCGCGCACCGTCGAAAGCCAGCGGGACGTTGGGGCCGTAGCGGGTGCCGACGAGGCGCTCGGTGCCGAGCGAGAGCATCTGCCGGCCAACGCGCACCGTCCCCGGGCCAATGTCGATATCCGCAAAGCCCTGGAGCAGGTCCGCACGCGTCTGATCGACGGGGCCAGCGGAGGGCGCGACGCCTGCCGCATAGGCGATGATCGGCTGGACGAACGCGCGTGCTTTTCCGACATGCAGGTCAGCGTAGGGCACGACGCGCGCCCAGAGGTATCCGTCGTCGGGCGCATCCGCATCGCCCCACAAGTTATCGTGGTACTTCTCGTTGCGCAGGCGGAGCTCGACTCCGGTGGTGAGATAGGCGTCCGTCGTAATCGGAATGTATTTGAACGGGCCCGTCCAATGGTCCTTCCGTTCGGCTGGATCTCCGAGCGTCGTCCAATCCTCGTCGTAGCGCGTGACGGTCAAGGTCGGCGGCTGCCACGCCTCGGTCTGCGCTGCCGCGGGGGCGGCCGACGCCAAGCCCAGCAGCAAGACCCTACGCACGTCTTGCTTCGATCTCCGCGACCACGGCCGCGAGGACGAACCCGCCGATGAGGCCGAGATGCTCGAAGAAAGCGTTGGCGGCCATGAAACGCTCCTGACCGGCGGGCATCGCCCAGAACGCGTTGGCCGTGATGGCGGCGAACAGCGTGAAGATGCCGAGTATGCCGGCGCCGAGCCAGACGAGCCGACCGGACAGGATCAGCAGCGGGCCGACGATCTCGACCACGATCGTCAGCGCCGCCCACAGGGCGGGCGGGGACATGCCGAAATGCGTCTGCTCGGCAACCGCGGCGGTCCAATCGCTCGCCTTGACGATCCCGCCGAGGAGATAGGCGCCAACGAGGGCGAGGCGGGCGAGGAAGCCGGTCCAGCGCCAGTCGAGAATGGCTCCGACGAAACGCGGCGTGCGCGCCGCGGTCATCGTGCGATCGGTGAATGGATCTCGGCGATGTAGCCGCCGGGGAAGCGAACGATCGCGGACTGCCGGTCGTTTTCGGTATGTGGCTCGACCAGCGTTTCGACGCCGACCGCTTTCGCCTTGGCCAGCGTGGCTTGAAGGCTGCCCACCTCATAGCCAGTCACGTCGCGGCCATAGGGCCAGGGGAGCTGGTTGTCGGATACCATCACGGTCGTCTTGCCGTAGCCGGATGCGACGCGGATACGGCGATAGCGTGTGCCGGGCCGGCCGATGTCGCTGCCATCCGCCGCCTTGTCGTCGGCAACGACTTTGCCGTGCGCGAAGCCGGCCCAGCTCTTCACGAAGGCGTCCGCGGCGGCGGGCGTGAGGTAGACGCGGTTCTCGGGCACGGTGGTCAGCGCGGGATAGTTCGGCTTGGCGGTGTGCCAGTAGATCTGCATCCCGACTCCGCCCGGCCATTGGACGACCGCATCGCGGCCGATCGGATCGGGGAAGGTCGTTATGGTGCGGGTCGCGCCGTGCCTGACGGCGGCCGCGACAGCCGCATCGATGTCGGTGACGAGATAGCCGTTGCGCTCGCTGCCGAACGGGAACGGGATCGGCGTGGTGAAGCCGAAAACCGAGATCGATCCGGCGGGCGTGAGGACGAGTTGCGAGAAGGTCTTGCTGGTCGTCGGCGTGACCTGGAACGCGCCTTTCTTCGTGGCTGTCCCGCCGAACGTCGCGGTCAGGCTGGCGACGAAGCGGTCGAAGTCCTCCGGCGCGACGTAGACATGGGTCGTGTCGTATTGCGGCCCCACCGCATAGTCGGCGGTCGCCGGAGCCCCGCGGGCAAAGCCGGGCGCGGATGATGACATGCCAAGCAAGGCTATGGCGATGAGCAGGTTCGTTCGCGTCATTCTCAGTCTCCTCATCATGATCAGACCGCCCAGCAGCCGCAGCCGAACGAACCCCAGAAGCTCTGCACGTCGGCAACCGGAACCTCGCGGCCGAGCGCGGCGGCATGGTCGTGGCCGTGTACCGAGCAGCCGCTCGCGCATCCGCACGCGGCGGCAAGTTTCGCCGAGGCTTCGGGCGTGCGGTGGTACCCGCCGAAGGTTGCAACCGGCGACCAGTCGGGCATCGGTTTGGGCAGCGTCGGCGCTAGTGGTGCGTAGTCGCCTTCGCCGAACACCACCTTGCCGCCGAGCAGCGTCAGGACGGACCGCAGGTGTGGGACGTCTGTCTCGGGAACGGTCAGGTAATCGCCCGACAGCACGGCGAGGTCGGCGAGTTGCCCGACCTTGATCCGGCCCTTCTTGCCGACCTCGTTCGAAAACCAGGTGTTCTCGTGCGTCCACATCGCCAGCGCCTTCTCGCGGCTGACGCGGTTGGCCCCGGGGTAGAGGCCCAGCCCGCCGACGGTCCTGCCGGTCACCAGCCAGTTGAGCGACACCCAGGGGTTGTAGCTGGCCACCCGCGTCGCGTCGGTGCCGGCGCCGACATGGATCCCGGCGGCGAGCATCTTCGCGATTGGCGGCGTGCGTTCGGCGGCCTTGGCGCCGTAGCGTTCGACGAAATACTCGCCCTGATACGCCATGCGGTGCTGGACCGCGATGCCACCGCCGAGTGCTGCGATCCGGTCGATGTTGCGGTCGGTAATCGTCTCGGCATGGTCGAAGAACCAGTTGATTCCGTCGAACGGAATGTCCTTCGCCACCTTCTCGTACACGTCTAGCGCGCGGCCGATCGTCTGGTCGTAGGTCGCGTGCAGGCGCCACGGCCATTTATGTTCGGCCAGGAGCCGGATGACAGGCTCGAGATCGCCCTCCATGCTCGGCGGCATGTCGGGGCGCTCGACGCGGAAATCTTCGAAGTCGGCGGCGGAATAGACCAGCATTTCGCCGGCGCCGTTGTGCCGGTACGTGTCGTCGCCTTGGCCCGGCGTGACCTGCTTCACCCAGCCCTGGAAGTCGGCGAGTTCCTCCTTCGGCTTCTGCGTGAAGAGGTTGTAGCTGATGCGCAGCGTCAACTGGTCGTCGGCGTGCAGCTTCTCGATGATCGCATAGTCGTCGGGATAGTTCTGGAAGCCGCCCCCGGCATCGATGACCCCGGTGACGCCGAGCGAGTTCATTTCGCGCATGAAGTGGCGGGTGGAGTTGAGCCGATACTCCGGCGGGAGCTTCGGTCCCTTGGCGAGCGTCGAATAGAGGATCGTCGCATTGGGCTGCGCGAGCAGCAGCCCGGTCGGGTTGCCCGCCGCATCGCGGACGATCTCGCCGCCCGGCGGGTTGGGCGTGGCCTTGCCATAGCCGACCACGCGCAAGGCTGCGGCGTTGAGGAGCGCGCGGTCGTAGAGGTGGAGGATGAACACCGGCGTATCGGGCGCGACGGCGTTCAGTTCGGCGATCGTCGGCAGGCGCTTCTCGGCGAACTGGTGCTCGGTGAAGCCGCCGACGACACGTACCCATTGCGGGGCGGGGGTGTTGTCGACCTGCCGCTTGAGCATCGCCATCGCGTCGGCAAGGGTCGGTACGCCGTCCCAGCGCAGTTCGAGGTTATAGTTCAGCCCGCCGCGGATGATGTGCATGTGGCTGTCGATCAGGCCGGGGATGACGCGTCGCCCACCCGCGTCGATCACGGTCGCGTCTGGAGCCGCCGCGCGCACCTCCTGCTCGGAGCCGACCGCGAGGAACTTGCCGTCGCGGATCGCGATCGCCTGCGCCTCGGGGTTCTCGCGGTCGAGGGTCGTCACCTTCGCGTTGACGAGGATCAGGTCGGACATAGTCGGTCTCCGGTTTCCGGCAAGCAGCGGGGCGAGCGTCCCGCTGCCCCGCCGAGGATGGTCGTGCGGCGGTCAAAGATCACGGAGCGATCACGCCGCGTCGTCGTGGTGATGGCCGGGCAGCATCCCGAACACATGGTCGGTACACGCTGCCCGGATCGCGGCGGCCTTCTCGCGGCTCGCCCACAGGCTTTTCGCGAGCGGCACCGCCTGCTCGCCGAGCAATATCCCGGCGAGCCCGATCAGCGCGATCGTCGGCGGGGCCGGCGACCGGACCTTCAGCAGCGCATAGATCACCCCGACGAACAGGCCGGCGGCGAGCGAGATCAGGTACGGCCGCACCGATCAGTGCCCGCCTTCGGACGCGCCGAACATCGTCTTGGCGTAGGTGATGCCGAGCCCGTAGGCACCGGCGTACTTCCGCGCGACGCCGGTGACCGCGTCGTAGGTTTCGGTCCGCGCCCAGTCGCGCTGCAACTCGAGCAGATACTGCACCGACGTCATCGGCACCGCGCCCAGCTGGATCATCCGCTGCACCGCGCGCTCATGCGCCTCGACCGAGACGTCGCCGCACGCGTCGCTGATGAAATACGCTTCGAAGCCCTGGTCGATCGCCGACGCCACCGGCCCGACGATGCAGACGCCCGTCCACAACCCCGCAAACACGATCCGGGTCTTGCCGATGCGGTTGACCTCATCGATCACCGCGGCGTCTTCCCAGGTGTTCATGGAAGTGCGGTCGAGCAACGGCTCGCCGGGGAACGCGTCGGTGATCTCGCTGAACATCGGCCCCGAAAAGCTGTCGACCGCGACCGTCGTCAGGATCGTCGGCACGTCGAACACCGCCGCGGCATGGCTGATGAGGGCAGCATTGTTGCGCAGCAATTCGGTCGCGATCGACTTGGTGGCAAACGCCATCTGCGACTGGAAATCGATCATTACCAGCGTGTGATCGGTCGGCGAAATCAAGGACGCGCCGGGCGTGGCGGTGGCAGTAATGGTCATGATAGTCTCCCGTTGGAAAAGGTCGGTCAGCGCGCCTGCCAGGTGCGGCGCCAGATCAGCGGGGTCGCACCGACCACGCGGCGGAACAGCCGGGTCAGGTGCGCCTGGTCGGTGAGCCCGCAGGCGTAGGCGATGTGGCTGAGCGTATCGTCGGTCTGCAGCATTAGCGCCTGCGCGCGGCGGACGCGCTGGCGGATCAGGAAGGCGTGCGGCGTCTCGCCCGTCGTCACCTTGAACGCACGGCAGAAATGCCCGGTACTGAGTCGCGCAACCTCGGCGAGTGCGTCGACCCCGATCGTCGCGCCGAGATACGCATCGATATGTTGGACAACGTTGCGCAATTGCCACGCCGCGAGCCCGCCCTTGACCGGCTTGGCCTTCGCAGGCGGGCCGCTGGCGGGTGCGGCATCGTCGGCGAACCCATTCCCAACATCGTCGGCGAACATCGCCGCGAGCCGCTCCAGATAATGCCGCGCGACCTGCGGATTGTGATCGAGCGTGCTGACCGCATTCGCGACCAGGCTGGCGGCAACGGACGGTGCGAACGCGTGGGGAAGGGCCATCGCCGTTGGGGCAGTGTGCAGCATCGTCTGTTCCTCGCAACCTGTGCGCAGGACCATAACGGACGTGTATCGATCGGCTGCGCCCCGGCCGGGGTGGCTATCGCCCCCTCTTTAGTGGGGCGCGGTACAGCCCTGGATCAGAGTTCGATGATGCCGCGCTTGGCCGCGATCGTCACCGCGTGCGTGCGATCCGACGCGCCGAGTTTCGCGAAGATCAGCTTCATATGGCCCTTCACAGTTTCCTCGGAGACGGCGAGCTTCGCGGCGATCTGCTTGTTCGAATTGCCCGACGCGGCCAGCGACAGCACGCCGATCTCGCGCTCGGTCAGCGCATCCTCGATCACGTGGAAGGCGATGCTCGACGCCACCTGCGCGTTCAGATGCTTGCCGCCGGCATGTACCGAGCGGATCGTATCGAGCAGTTCCTTGCGCAGCGTGTTCTTGAGCAGATAGCCGGCCGCGCCCGCGCGCAGCGCGCGCAACGCCTGCGCATCGCCCGAATAGGTGGTCAGCACGACGATCCGCGCGTGCGGCCAGTTGCTCCGCATCGCCGCGATCGTATCGACGCCGCCGATCCCCGGCATCTGGAGATCCATTAAGACGATGTCGGGGAGGTGCGTCGGGTAGAGCGCCAGCGCCTGTTCGCCGGACTCCGCCTCTGCGACCACCGCCAGATCCTCCTGCGTTTCGATCACCGCCTTTACCCCTTCGCGAAGGAAGGGATGATCGTCGACGATCATGATCCGGATCCGGGGGGAGGGCGGCAATGCGGGCTCTCGGGTTGGCGGGTAGGAGAGTGGCGACCCTGCGCTGCGACCGGCGGAGATGGCAAGCGGCCGCTGCGTCAAGGCGCGGCGAGCCGGTCGAAGCTGGCCCGAAAGACTTCGACTACCGTCTCGAACCGCCCCGCGCCGACGCAGAACACCCAGCGTGACAGCATCCGGGCGGGGGCGTCGGACAGTGCGTCGAACAGCCCGGCAAGCATCGCGTCGGGCGTGCCTGCCAATCCGTCCGGATCGAGGCCGCTGTCGAGCAGGCTCGGCGCGAACGCCGCCGAGGTCGCCTCAATGCGGATCGTTTCTCGCGCCGCGGTCGACACCGCCTGCCTTATCGTCTCGGGCGTCCATACTGCAGGATCGCCGAGCCCGATGGCCAGCACGGTGGTCGCGTGGATCGGTCGTGCGGGGGCCGACAAGGTCAGCACGTCGCCCGTTTCTGCGCGAAAAATGCCGTCGGCGCGCAACCGGGTGATCGCGCCGCCCAGGGCCGTGTCGAGATTGCCCAGTCCGCCGCCCGGGCGCGTCCGGCCGATCTCGTGCGCGAAGACGCCTGCGCTGGCGACCATCACCTCGACGCTAACCGCATCGCGCGGTGCTACGTCGATGCGGACACCGCGCCACACGCCGATCGTCGCCGCGTCGTCGGTCCGACCGTCCATCGGCGGCATCCTGTTCTCCCGTCGATCCGGTGCGGACCTATGCCATTGATATCACGCGGTCGGCGCGGAATCGTGGACAGAGCTGACCCGATTTGGACAATCGTGACATTTGCGCCCACTCGTTTCGGTCAGCGGCGTTGGCAAGTATCGCATGAAGTGATTCAATGCGATCGAGCCTTGCATTTGTTCGTTCCGAAAGCGCAACGTCGGTCATCATCAGCACTGCTTGGGTATCGTCCGCTTGATCGCGCATAACAGCCTTCTACGCTTCGAGCGCGGCAGAGCGCTTGCCCGCGACCTGTCGCGCGTCCTGTTCGGTATCCTGTGCTGCTTCCTGAGTGTCAGCAGCGCGTCCGCACGCGATCCGGCACGGAGTATCGCTCAGATGCGCCATTCGCGCTGGACGCTGGGCGATGGTGCCCCGGGCAACATCCGTGCGATCGTTCAGGGACGCGATGGCTATCTGTGGCTCGGGACCGCAACGGGGCTCTATCGGTTCGACGGCGTGGTCTTCGAACGCTTCGTGCCCGTCGATCAGGATCGCTATCGCTCGCCGCAGGTCACCGCACTGCTTGCCGCGCGCAACGGCGACATCTGGGTAGGGTACGACTTTGGCGGCATATCCGTCGTTCGCGGCGGCCTGTTGACGGATGCGAACCCCTGGGCACCGAACGGCGGCGTGAACAGCATCGTCGAGGGGCAGGACGGCGCAATCTGGGTTGCGGGAGATTCGATGGGGAAGCTGGTTCTCAGTCGGCTGTTGGCGGGCAAATGGACGGCGTTCGGCGCCGGGCGCGGTGTCCCCGACAGCGAGACGGGCGATATCCTGAGTACGCCGGGAGGCATCTACCTGTCGCTCATGCCGCGGATGCTTCGCCTCAAACCGGGGAGCAATCGCTTCGAGGAGACCGGCATTGCGATCAAGGGGCCGACTTCGCTCGCGCAGGACCGGAACGGGGTGGTTTGGCGGCGCACCGGGACGCAGATCATGCCGATCGATCGCACCGCGCGCGCGTATCGGACCGGCACAGCCACCACGCCCTATGTCGTCGAGCGCATGATCTTCGACCATGACGGCAATCTTTGGATCGCAGGTCAGGATTCGGGGTTGGGCCGACTGTCCGCGGCGGCGTTTCAACCCCCTTCGGCATCCGACCGGGTCGAGTTGTTCACCGAGAAACAGGGCCTGACCGCCACCTTGACGATGGCGCTTCTGGACGATCGCGAGGGCAATATCTGGGTCGGGACGGAATCGGGACTCGACCGGTTCTCGCCTAGCAACATCGCTCAGCCTGCGCAGACCGAGGCAATCGTATCCGGCTTCGTTGGCAGCGTGTCCTCGCACAATCTTTTCGTCGCCGGCCTCTCGGGCGTTTACCGCATCGGCCGATCCGGGGTCCCCGCACTCGTCTTTGCGCAACCCGACATCGGCGTGTTGTGTGGCGACGATCGCCGACTGCTTGTCATCGGCATGTCAGGCAAATACCTGCTCGATCTCAATCCCGCGGGTAGTGTCGCCAAGGTGACGCCGGTTCTCGGGCCGCTGTCGATCACCTGCACGATGGATGACGCGGGCGCCTTCTGGGCCGGCTTCGAACAGCTGTACCGCCTGGTTGGACGCCGGTTGCAGCCGGTCGCCAAGCCAGGCGGTACTCCCGCTGGATCGATCCACCGCGTACGGTCGGATGGGGCGGGGGGCGTCCTGTTCGGACGGATCGGGCAAGGGGTGTCCCGCCTGCACGACGGTATCGAAACGCTGCTGTGGCGCAGCAAGGGTCAGGTGACCGGCAGGACCGCGACATGGATGCCAAGCGATCACGGACTGCTCATAGTCGGTGATCAGGGGCTCGCGCGTTATGACGGAAAGCGTCTCCAGTCGCTGCGTGACCGGACCTATCCGTTTCTCGCTGGACTGACCGGATTGCTCCAGACGGCGGACGGATCGACCTGGACGATCGGCGCGGACGGCATCGTACGAATGCGGACTTCCTCTATCGAGGCCGCGTTCGCGCATCCCGGAATCCCGATCCCGCACGAGAGATTCGGGTATCAGGAAGATTTTCGCGCCCGCTTGAACATGGTCGAGGCGAATGACATCGCGCAGGACGCCACGGGGCGGCTGTGGTTCGCGACCAACAAAGGGCTGGCGATGATCGACCCGAGCCATCTGGCGCGAAACCGGTTGCCGCCGACCGTCAAGATCCGCTCGCTCGATACCGGTGAAGCGGCACAAACCCCCGGCACACTGCCGATCGCGCTTCCGGCGGGCACCAATCATGTCCGGATCGCCTACACTGCGCTCAGTCTCACCAATGCGACCGCGAACCGCTTCCGCTATCGGATCGAGGGTATCGACCGCGACTGGATCGACGCCGGTGATGCGCGCGAGGCGCTGTATACCAACCTCGGTCCGGGCAAATACCGGTTCCAGGTCATCGCCGCCAACAACGACGGCGTCTGGAACCGCGAGGGCACGGCGCTGACGTTCACGATCGCGCCGCGGTTCTACCAGACCTATGCGTTCACGGCACTCTGCATCGCGGCCGTGCTGCTCGTGATATGGCTGCTCTATCGCCGCCGCGTCCGCGGGATCGCCGACCGTACGCGTGGCCGCTTCGAGGTCCAGCTGGCGGAGCGCGAACGGATTGCCCGCGAACTCCACGATACGTTGCTGCAAGGCTTCCAGGGGCTGATGCTGCGCTTTCAGTCGGTGGTCGAACTGCTGCCACCCGGCGACCGTGCGCGCACCAGCCTCGAAACCGCGCTGGAGAGCGCCGATGACGTGCTGCTCGACGGCCGCGAACGGGTTCGGTCGCTACGCGAGACGATGGAGCCGGTCGCTTTGCCCGCGTTGCTCGCCGCGATCGCCGAGGATGTCGTGCCGCTGCCGCTTACCTGGAACTTAGCGGTGGAGGGCACCCAGTACCCGGTCTGCGCGCCCGTCGCGGACGAGATCGCGCAGATCGTCCGCGAAGCGCTCGCCAACGCGGTGCGGCATGCGGGTGCGAACCGGCTGGTCGTCGCGATCCGATCAACCTCCGACAAGCTCGTCGTCAGCGTGTCGGACGACGGTATCGGCCTTCCGCCCGACGTTCGCGAGGCGGGGCATCGACCCGGCCATTACGGCCTGATCGGAATGCGTGAGCGCGCCGTCGCAATGGGCGGGACGCTGGCGATGCACGCCGAAACCGGCACCGAGATCAAAGTGACGATCCCGGCGCGCATCGCCTATCGCTGAGCGAGAGGGCGACGACCGCCACCCTCCCGCCAGAGTCATCCTGCGATCACCCCTTCACGAATGCGAGCAGGTCCGGATTGATGACGTCGGCGTGCGTCGTCAGCATGCCGTGCGGATAGCCCTTGTAGATCTTCAGCGTGCCGTTCTTCAGCAGCTTGGCTTGCAGCACCGCGGCGTTTTCGTACGGCACGATCTGGTCGTCGTCACCCTGCAGGACGAGCGTCGGCACGGTGATCGCCTTCAAATCCGGGGTCTGGTCGGTCTCGGAGAACGCCTTGATCCCGTCGTAATGCGCGAGCGCACCGCCCATCATGCCCTGGCGCCACCAATTGTCGACCACACCCTGCGAGAGCTTTTCGGTCGGGCGATTGAAGCCGTAGAAAGGCCCGGAGGCGAGATCGAGGTAGAATTGCGCGCGGTTGTCGGCGAGCGCCTTGCGCAGGCCATCGAACACCGACATCGGCAGGCCGCCCGGATTGCTCGCGGTCTTGAGCATCATCGGCGGCACCGCGCTGACCAGCACCATCTTGGCGACGCGACCCTGTGGCTGGCCGAATTTCGCGACATAGCGCGCGACTTCGCCGCCGCCGGTCGAGTGGCCGATATGCACCGCATTCCGGAGGTCGAGATGCTCGGCGACCGCAGAGGCATCGGCGGCGTAATGGTCCATGTCGTTGCCGGTATCGGCCTGCGACGATCGGCCATGCCCGCGACGATCATGCGCGACGACGCGGTAGCCCTCGGCGAGGAAATACAGCATCTGCGTGTCCCAGTCGTCCGACGACAGCGGCCAGCCATGATGGAACACGATCGGCTGCGCGGCCTTCGCACCCCAGTCTTTGTAGAAGATGTCGACGCCGTCCTTGGTCTTGATGAATCCGCTGCTCATTCTCGGTACTCCGTCTGGGTTGGGAAGGGGGGAGGCGAACGCGGCGGTCGGCAGCAAGCTCGCCGCCGCCGCGGCGGTTGCGACGCCGATGACGACGGCTCGCCGGGAGATTTCGCGCATCATGTCTGGCATCGGAATGTCCTGATTGTTTCCGTCTACGGCATTGCGCCTATCGCGCGGTGGCGGCCTCTGCGATGAGCCGCGACCGCCTTCGGATTGGACGTCATCACGACATGCGAGGCGCCGGCGACGACAACGGTCTTCCTCGACCCTGCGCGCTTCGCCATGAAGGCCTGTACGGCGGGCGGGATGTTCAGGTCGGCGCTGCCATAGATGAACCATGACGGGATCGTCTTCCACGACGGTGTCACCGCCTTCTCGTTCAGCGCCGCCTCGGCGACCGGGCGCTGCGTCGCGGCCATCAGCGCCGCCTGCGCAGCGGGCACGTCGGCAGCGAACTGGTACGCGAACTTGTCGCGCTGGATGTAGAGATCCTTGGTCCCGTCGGGCAGCGCGACCGGCGGCGCCAGCGCGGTGCCCAAGGTGGCGCCGAGAAACTTGCCGGTCAGCGCGGTCGCGCTCTCGCCGGTATCCGGCGCAAACGCCGCGACATAGACCAGCGCCTTGATGTTGCCCGCGTGCGCCGCTGCTTCGGTGATGACGGGCCCGCCACAGGAATGCCCGACCAGCACCACCGGCGTCGTCACCGCGTTGACCACACCCGCGACCGACGCGGCATCGCTCGTCACGCCGCGCAACGGGTTCGACGCGGCGATCACCGTATAGCCGTCCGCGCGCAGCCGCTCGATCACCCCGTTCCACGACCCGGACTCCGCAAACGCGCCGTGCACGAGCACGATCGTCGGTCGGGGCTTCTGCTGCTGGGCGTCGGCGCTGGCCAGCGGGGCGAGGATCGTCGTGACCGTCGCAAGACAAGCGATCCAGATTTTCATGTGCGTAGCTCCCAAAAAGCAGGCGTCCGCTCGTCGATGCGCGCAGATCCAGCACCATTATTGTCGAACCGAAACGAAATTTGCGGATAACCGACATATTCCGCCGCGGGTGACGGCCGCCGCCGGGACGTGCGACCATCGCCCTGCTACGCTGCCCCGACAATCATCAGCGGCACGGAGCGAGTATGAGCGGACGTCGAATGGGGCCGGGGCGGCTCGAGGCTTTCACCGACGGGGTCGTCGCGATCATCATCACCATCATGGTGCTGGAACTGAAGGTGCCGGAGACCGGCGATCTCCACGGCTTGGCTGGAAGCGCCCCCGTCCTGCTCGCCTATCTGCTGAGCTTCGTGAACGTCGGGCTCTACTGGAACAATCACCACCACATGTTCCACGCGGTCGATCGGATCGACGGGCGGGTGTTGTGGGCGAACCTGTGCCTGCTGTTCTGGCTGAGCCTGGTGCCGTTCGTGATCCGCTGGCTCGACGAGAGCCAGTTCGCGGCCGGCGCCACCGCCGCCTACGGGATCGTCCTCGGGCTGGCTGCGATCGGCTATACGCTGACCGAGCGCGCGATCATCGCCTGCAACGGAAAGACCTCCGCCGTCGCCCGCGCGATCGGCTCGGACTGGAAGGGTTGGGGGAGCATCGCGCTCTATACGCTGGCGGTGCCGCTGGCGTTCGTCAGCCGCTGGATCGCGATCGGGCTTTACGTCGCGGTCATCGGCCTCTGGTTGATCCCCGACCGGCGGATCAGCCGGGTGCTCGACGCAGCCCGCTGATGCGCTGGCTCAGCCGCCTGAGGCCTGTACGAACGCGCGCAGGCGGGGAACCGCGAAATCGAGGAAGGCGCGCACCCGGCGTGGCAGTTCGCGCGCGCCGACCGACAGCGCGTGGACGCTTTCCTTGTCCCCCGCAGAAGGGCCGGGCAACACTGCGACCAGTCGTCCTTCGGCCAGGTCGTCGCGGACGTGGAAGTCGGCCAGCCGCGCCAGACCGACGCCGGCAACCGCCATGCGCCGGACCGTTTCGCCGTTGTTGGCGATCAGCGATCCCCTGACGGCGCGCTCGACGATCCGTCCCCCGTCCGCGATCGGCCACGACGTGATCGTCCGGCGGAAGTTGAAGCCCAAACAGTCGTGGTCGGCAAGATCCGCGAAATCGACCGGAACGCCGCGGCGTGCGAGATAGTCCGGCGATGCGACGATGACGCGGCGTGCGGTCCCGAGCTTGTGCGTGGTCAACGAAGAGTCGGGCAGGATGCCGATGCGAAACGCGATGTCGGTCCGGTCGAGATAGAGGTCGACGATATCGTCCGACAGCGAGAGATCGACGACGATATTGGGATAGATCTGCCAGAACGCAGGCAGCAACGGCTCGATCGCGAGCGTACCGAACCCGACCGAGGCCGTGATTCGCACCGTGCCGCCGGGGCTCGCGGCGCCTTGCATCAACTGGCTGTCGAGGTCGTCCAGGTCCGCCAGCAGCATCTGGGCGCGCTCGTAATAAAGCTGACCCTCGGCGGTCAGCGATAGCCGCCGCGTCGATCGCTCAATCAGTCGCACCCCGATCCGCGCTTCGATCCGCGCGATCAGCTTGCTTACCGTTGACGGCGTCATCAGCAACGCCCGCGCAGCCTCGGAAAAGCTGCCGGTGTCCACCACCCGCAGGAAGACCTGCATCTCGCCCGCGCGGTTATCCATCGGCCACCTGTGAAATTGCTTCATGGGTAAAGCGCCAAGCCGCGCGATTATCAAGCGCAGGTACCGGTCCTACCTGGAGTTTGACGGACATTGAACCAATTGAGGACATTCGCATGGACCTGAAACTTCGCGGCAAGAGCGCCCTCATCACCGGATCGACCGCTGGTATCGGACTTGAGATCGCGCGCCAGCTCGCCGCCGAGGGCGCAGACGTCATCATCTGCGGTCGAGACCAGGCCAAGCTCGATGCCGCCGCCGCCGATAACGGTGCAGCGCGCGCCATTCTCGCGGATGCGGCGACGGCCGAGGGCGCAGCGGTCCTCCTCGCGGCAGCGCCGGCGGTCGACATCCTCGTGAACAACCTCGGCATCTACGAATCCAAACCATTCGCCGACATCACCGACGACGACTGGCGTCGCTTCTTCGAGGTCAACGTGTTGTCCGGCGCGCGTCTCGCACGGGCTTATTTCCCCGGCATGCTGGCGCGCGACTGGGGACGGATCATCTTCATCTCGAGCGAATCCGCCGTGCTGATCCCACCCGACATGATCCACTACGGTATGACCAAGACCGCCCAGCTCGCCATTTCGCGCGGCCTCGCGGCGCTGACCAAAGGCACCAATGTCACGGTCAATACGGTGATGCCGGGCACCACGCGGTCCGAGGGTATCGTGAGCTTCCTCAAGAGCGTGGCAAGCGATGCCTCGCAATCGGATGCCGAGATCGAACGCGAATTCTTCAGCCGGGACCGACCGACCTCGCTGATCCAGCGGATGATCGAGCCGGAAGAGGTCGCCAGCATGGTCGCCTATATCGCAAGCCCGCTGGCTGCGGCAACCAACGGTGCCGCGTTGCGCGTCGATGGCGGGATCACGCCAACGATCGTGTAGTGAAGACCTAACCCATCGAACTTGGTTCCGCGCGCATCGGAGCGGTTTCTTGTTTGCAGAATATGAACGAATGGCACAAGTTGGCGCTGGCTAAGTAAGTGCGAACGTCCGGGTTTGGGTCACAGGTCCCCAGCTGGGAAAGCCGGCCCAAGCAGAAACCTGTTCACTCCTCAAGAGCTGAGCGACAAAGTAGAGCCTCGGCTGCCGTGTCGGCGACGGCAAGCAGTCTTGGCTGGTCCCATCCCTCTCGCGCTGCAGCCGATAGGCCGAGCATTGTCGTAGCAACGTAATCTGCGACACGTCCGGAAGCTTTAATTTCCGCATCGTCCAAAAATTGCGCCACCCTACTGCGATTTTCTCCCGCAATTTGTTTGGCTGCGATGCCCCAATCCGTTGTGCCCGCTTTTGCGTGTTCAAGGATCAGGCAACCACGCCGCTGCGGACTAGTGGTATAAGCGTGCGCTGCAGCTCGCAGCATGTCGCCAAGCGCCGCCATCGGCGCTGCACCTGGCGTGAGAAAGCGATCCAGCGGCACAACGGTAGCTGAGTAGAGCCGAAGCGTCTCTTTGAAGAACGCGGCTTTGCTGCCGAACGCTGCATAAAAGCTCGGCGGGGTAATCCCGATCGCCTCGGTCAGCGCCGCCACGCTGACGTTTTCATAGCCATGCTCGTGAAACAGGTGCTGCCCGGCTTCGACCGCAGCTCCAAGCGCGAATCCCCGGGGCCGCCCCCGTGGCCGCTTATTTTCGTTAATGGTCATTACACAACCGCTTGCCTGTGTCAGTCATATTTGTATAGCGGCCATTCATAGAAATGACCATGCCTCAGGTTCGTCACGGCGCAGAGGTGGTATCAACGATGCACAAGGACAGTTATGCCTTCATCCTCCAACAAACGCCGCGTTAAAGCGAGCGTAGCTCCACGCTCCAAACTCCCGACCGCGGCCCTTGCTGGTCTCGCCGCCAGCGGCTTTCTGTGCATCGTGACCGAAACGCTTCCTGCTGGCCTACTCCCGCAGATCGCATCCGGCCTGCAGATCTCCGAGGCGATCGCGGGACAACTCGTTGCCGTCTATGCGCTGGGGTCCTTGCTGGCAGCGATCCCGCTCACGAGCCTGACCCAGGGGCTTCGAAGAAGACCGGTACTACTTACCACCATCATCTGCTTCGTTGTCGGCAACACGCTGACCGCTTGGGCCGGATCTATCACGGTCGTACTGGTCGCGCGGTTCGTCGCCGGGTGCGCGGCGGGTCTCGCCTGGGGAATCCTTGCGGGTTACGCGCGCAGCATCGTGCGTGCCGATCAGACCGGCCCGGCAATGGCCCTCGCCATGGTCGGCGTGCCGCTGGCGCTTTCACTGGGTGTTCCCATAGGCACCTTCCTGGGCGGTTTGGTTGGGTGGCGCGGATCGTTCCTGATCCTCTCGGCACTGAGTGTCGTGCTGATCGGCTGGATTATCTTTAAGGTGCCGGATGCCGCCGGGCGGACGGGTGACGATCGTCCTTCTCTGCGCCGCGTCGTCGCGACACCGGGTATCATACCGATCCTGCTCGTCATCCTTGCCTGGATGACAGGCCACAACACCCTCTACACTTACATCGCGCCGTTCGCGACCGCCGCGTCCGTGCGGGTCGATCTCGTCCTGCTGGCGTTCGGCATCAGCTCGCTCGTCGGCATCTGGATCGTCGGGCGACTAGTCGATCGGATGCTGCGCATGCTGGTATTGCTCGCGATCGGATCGTTTGCGGCCGTTGCAGTTCTTCTGACGTTTGCCGGTGGGCAAGGCCTTGCCGTCTATGCGGCAGCCATAGTTTGGGGCCTTGGCTTCGGTGGTGCCGGGGCGATGATGCAGACGGCGTCGGCGGACGCAGCGGGGGACGGCGTAGATCTGGCGCAGGCGATGGTGACCACGGCCTGGAACCTAGCGATCGCGGTCGGCGGGGCGCTGGGCGGGGTGCTCCTCACGACGGGAGGGACCACGCTGCTGCCGCCCGCTGTCGTCGCGCTGACCCTGATCGCCTTCCTCATCGCGCTGGCCGCACGCCGTTTCGCCTTTCCACCGGGTCACCGCTCAACATCGGCCAGCTAACCCTAAAATGCTCTCAGACTACCGTCCCCATTGAGAAAACCGGCCGGACATCGAGTTGTTATTGGTTCAGCACTCCTCCGCTACCAACATGAATGGACGGCAGAAGTTGGGAGGCGGTAAAGGCGCCGCGAATGTCCGAGATTGGGTCGATCAACCTCAATAGCGGAAGCCGCTTCGGGAATAGCGGAATGGCCACTTTCGGCACCCCTTGGGCGGAAGCTGCCGTTTGTTCAGGCCTGGCCCGACGGCAGCAAGGCGCCCCATAACGGTTGCGCGAGCCTACCATCCATCCAATTCCGCACAGTCCGGTAGGTCGTGCCCAATCAGCAGGCGACCGGCGTGTGTCAGCGCTCGCCGTAGAGCACCCGCCCGGCCACGATGAGACAATAAACCCCCGTTGTTGCCTCATGGCCATTTGAAGCCGTTGCGCTCAGCAACGCAAAGTTGCTACTGTGTTCTGCCAAACTGGTCTCTGCTGAGCGAGACATCGTGCGGAGGGAACGGGCTTGAACGAGATTGTCGCGTTAGCCGTTCACGACCTCGAGCGGAAGGATGGCATCTACCAGATCAAGGCGGCGACGAAGACACTGCCGGTCACTGATACCACGCAGCGTGTGGTCGACGAACTAAACAACCTCTACAACCGGCGGGCGTCGAAGAGCTACGGCAAGTTCACGGCTAGCGAGGGCTATCCCACGCAGGAGCAGATCCGAGACTACATCGGCGATCCGGAGAAGGATTTTCTTCGGCTGACGACGCGGATGATGGAGACGCTCCGTCAGCAGGCGCAGGCGCGCACGGCGTCGACCGGCGGCCACGTTCTTTTCGAGCACTTCCGGCGCGACCAGAAGGACTTCCTCCTCGTCGCAATCGTATCAGACAAGCTGAGCGCGATCCTGAAGGCGCAGGACGAGATGGAGGACGTGAAGCATCTTGACCTCGAGGGCTTCCGGTTCGCCGGCCGCATCAACCTGACCGCTTGGGCCGCGGGTGCCGAGCGTTACATCAGCTTCCTCAAGGGGAAAGGCGACGTGTCCGAATACTTTCGCCTGTTCCTCGGCTGCGACTCCGTCGTAGAGGCACGGGTGGACACGTCCAACCTGGTTACGGCGCTCAAGGATTTCGTTACTGCCGAGAAGATGTCGGAGAAGGACGGCAACGAGTTCCTCGCTCGCGCCAAGGCCATCTGCGAGCGGTCGTCGAACAAGCGCGAGGAGCTCGAATTCGAGGCGTTGGCGAACGAACTGCTGCCGAACAATCCGAAGCGCCTTACCGACCATCTTGGGGACACCGACCGCGCACTGAGCGACCGGTTCGTGCCGGACAAGCGCTCGCTGGCCTCGCTCGTGCGCTTCAAGGGCGGGACCAAGCAATGGAAGGTGGAGTTCGACCGCGACGCGGTGAGCAGCCGCGCGGTGATCTACGATCCGGAGGCAAACACCATCACCCTGACGGGACTGCCTGACGACCTTATCTCGCAGTTGCAGGCCGAAGGCCTGGGTCATGGCTGAGATCGGCTTCGCCGACCTCATCGTGATCTACCGCAATACCGTCTTCGACGGCGCCGGTGGTGGCGTCCTGCACGTGGCGAGCAACGCCGTGGCGGAAGCGATCCGAACGATCGAAGCCGATGATGCGCTCTACGATCTCACACAGATCGCGCTCGTCGCCCCGGGAGCGGTCACGGTCGGGGATCACGTCGCGATCACAATCAGGGCGCCCAATCACAGACTCGGATTGCTCGTTCGCGATCTCGATGCGCTCTTCAACGCGCCCGATGCGTCGTGGAACGAGCCTCCGGCCTACTATGTAATCGACGAGCATTTTGCCCGAGGCGACGCCGCCGTTCCGGTCGCGCTTGCCAGATACAGATCGCTGTTGACCGTTACCGCAGTGCTTCGTGAAGCTGCCAACTACGTCAGCGACCTGCAGCGTGAATTGGTCTTCATCGACGACGAGAAGACGGTCGTGCCGGTCATCTTCTCGTCTGCCGATCTGTCGGAGGGCTTGGTCGAAAATGCCGCCAGACTGAGCCGCATCTTCGGCGAACCGCTGCACGGCGACGAGAAGACAGAGCTGGTGTCGGCCGCCGTAATCCAGTCGGTTCGCAGCCTGCGGCGTGCGGAACGGTTCCGCCATTTGATCAGCCACCTCGACCAGCTCTGTGACGAGGTGGAGAAAGGCTACAGGCTCTTCGTCTCCAGCTTCTCGTATTCCAAGATACGCAAGGAGATCGAGACGGCAAGCCTCGAGTACGTCGGCAAGATCCATAAGACTCTCGTCGATATACAGGGTCAGCTGCTCGGCATCCCCGTGGCCACCATCGTCGTCGCATCCCAGCTTAAGACCCCGGAGAGATGCGGCCTCGCCTTCTGGGCGAACGCGGGCGTGGTGCTGGGAGCCTGGATCTTTGTTGGACTGCTATGGCTGGCGATCCGCAACCAGCAGCACACGCTCACTGCCATCGAGAAGGAGATAAACGGTCAGAATTCGCGACTGGAGCGCGACTATGCAGCCGTCCGAGACGACTTCGTCGGCGTTTTCGATGATCTGGGCGGGCGGATCACCTGGCACAGACGGGTGCTTTGGTTCGTCCTGATCCTGGCGCTAAGCGGAGCGGCCGGAGCCACTTACGTATGGTTAAGGTTGACCCCGTCCGCCTACACGGCGTGCCTGTGAGGCCGAGCCTCAGGCGGTGACCGCCTCGATCGCCGCGGCGAACTCCGTAGCCGTCCGAAAGACTTTCCCGTCGTCGGTGAGCAGCCTGGCCACGATTGCCGCGTCCTGCCGTTCCGCGTCACGGAAGTCCGGTAGTCCACCAGGCAGCATACTGCCCACCGCGCGCTTGCTCTTCCTCGTGAAGACGTTGCCTTCCGCAGCGTGCATCGCGATCGTCGTGCGGGCGTAGAGAAAGAGGCGGTTCTTCGGCATCCACAGCTCGATGAGGAGCGTAAGCGATCCCCTCAACTGGCAGGAACTAGTGGTTAGGCCCATGCGCTCCGAGCGGCACCACTAAGGAAACAGCGATGGATGAGTTTGCGCGCATGATGAGTATGGAGGGTGTGCGTCCTCTTGATACCCCAAAGGAAACATCCCGGCGGGTGGTCAAACAGCCATCTCCAGTTTCGAGCCAACCGTTAGTAACTACGCCAGAATTGGGGGCGGGCGGTTATGCATGGGTTACAGGAAAACGTGCGCGCACTGCGCTCGAGACGGCGTTGGAACGCTTGGCCAGCGAGATCCGCAGCGGACGGCGCGGCTGGGCAACCGGCATTCTTCAGGATGGCAGGACAGTCACATTGCCTGCTTCGTCAGGAGCGGCGTCACTGCTTGGCACCGCAGATCGCCAATCGTTACGCCTAATGATTGTCGGCGGCGACGGCTGGACCTTCGTAATGCATCCGATGATGGGTGTCGCTACGCTCGATAACGATCCTGCCTAGCCCGATGAACAAGCGTCAGGAAAGGGAACGCAGGTCGAGCGGCTTGAACGTCGCGAACTAGGTTGTCCTGACTGAGGGGCGGCGGTCCGCGTTCGCCTGGTCAATGCCGGCACTCATCGCGTTCCGTTTAATCCAGGGGCACCAACCAGCATTGCAACGCGACTGTTCAAGCTTGCCAACGGAGGGCCGTCCACACATGGGTCTCGCTCCCTCCGTTAGGCAATGGTCTTGGCACCGGATGTTGCACTCGTCGCCAGATTCATCGGAACGCATTCGTCATGGGACACTAACGCTGTACCGTAAGAGCATGGCTTCCCATGCGCACTTCATCATCAAGCCGGACCGTAGGGCGACAATGTCGCTCTCTCATCAGGTGTGCGACAACATCCGAACGGCGATCGACGACGGGCGGCTGGAGATTGGCGCGCGCCTGCCATCAGTCCGCGATCTGGCAAGCCAGCTGGGTGTAGCTCGAGGAACCGTGCAGGCTGCCTACGATGCGCTGGTGTCTGAATTGCTGCTGAGCACCGCCGGTTCGGGCGGCACCCGCGTGATCGCCAAGCCTCCCCGCCATGCTTCCACGCCGAGCGAGCCGATCGTCCGGCCGCTCTCGACGATGCTGCGCGGCTTTTCGCTAACGGCGTTGCCCTTTCAGACCGGCGTGCCGGCGCAGGATGCGTTTCCGACAAAGCTCTGGGCCAGCCTGCTCGGACGCGCGGTCCGCGATGATGCGATGACGCCGACGACTTATCCCGATCCGCGCGGGCACCCCGCACTGCGCGCGCAGATTGCCGCCTACCTGGCGATCGCGCGAGGTCTCCGTTGCGTGCCCGACCAAGTCATCGTCACTGTATGCTATCGCGGTGGGCTCGCGCTGGCGTTGCAGGTGCTGGGCGCATCGGGGCAGCGCGCCTGGATGGAGGAGCCGGGCTACCCCATAACCCGCATGGGACTGGAGATGGCGCGCGTCGGCCCGGTCGCCGTGCCCGTTGACGGGGAGGGGATCGACGTTGCTGCAGGAATAGCGCTCGCGCCCGACGCTAGAGTTGCGATCGTCACGCCAGGGCAGCATTCCCCGTTGGGCGCGACCATGAGCCATGCCCGGCGACGGACGTTGCTGGACTGGGCCGAGGCGGCCGACGGTTGGATCATCGAGGATGACTATCTGGGGGAGCTCCAACTTGGCGCGCGCGCCGCGCCGGCGCTGGCAAGCGGCGATACCGCGGGGCGCGTGATCCATGTGGGCAGCTTCAGCAAGACGTTGAAGCCCGGGGTCGGAATCGGCTTCGTCGTTGCGCCCATGGCGCTCGCCACGCGCTTCGGGCAAGCGGCGGCAACCTTGGGGCCGAGCTTCTTCGCGCCGTCGCAGCTTGCGATCGCTCAGCTGCTCGCCGAGGGTCATTACCTGCGTCACCTGCGCAATATGAAGCGGCTCTATGCCGAACGGCTTTCCGCGCTGCACCGTGCGCTCGAGGCGAATTATCCGCTCGAGACCGTCGCCGGCCCGATCGCACTCCTGAGATTGCCACAGGGGATCGACGATATGGCGCTGGCGCGGCGCGCGCCCGAACTCGGGATCGCGCCGTCGCCGCTGTCGCCTTGGTATCAGGATCCCGAGCGCCGTATGCCGGGGTTGTTGCTGAGCGCAACGAACCTTCGCCCGAACAGGGTCGACGAGGCGGTCGCTGCCTTACGACGACTGCTGGCCAACCGAGTATGATGATCTTGGCCTAGTCGCTTTCGCGGTTCTTGGCTCTACGAGCCTGGGCCAAGGCCCTGCTACCTCCCGTCCTACAGTGAGCCCATGCCGATCCGGCGGGCCGCTTTGCAAAAGGTATCGGGACATGAAGATCGTCGTTATCGGGGGCTCTGGCCTCATCGGTTCGAAGCTCGTTTCGCGTTTGGAGACAGCGGGACACGAGGCCGTCGCCGCGTCGCCGAACAGCGGCGTGAACACGCTGACGGGGGAGGGCCTCGCCGCGGCGCTGGCCGGGGCGGACGTGGTCGTCGATGTCGCGAACTCGCCATCGTTCGAGGATGCCGCGGTGCTCGCGTTCTTCGAAACCTCGAGCCGCAACGTCCTTGCTGCCGAAGCGGGCGCGGGCGTCCGGCACCATGTCGCGCTGTCGGTCGTCGGGACTGAGCGCCTTGCCGACAGCGGCTATATGCGCGCGAAGGTCGCGCAAGAGACGCTGATCCGCGCGTCGGGCATGCCCTATACGATCCTGCATTCGACGCAGTTCTTCGAATTCCTCGGCGGCATCGCGCATTCGGCCGCAGCGGGCGAAGCGATTCACTTGTCGACCGCCTTGTTCCAGCCGATTGCGGCCAATGACGTCGCGGATGCGCTTGCCGCGATCGTCGTCGCACCGCCTGCGAACGGGACGATCGAGGTGGCGGGCCCGACGGCTTTCCGGATGGATGCGCTAGTGCGTCGCTATCTCGAGGCGACCGGTGACGCGCGCGGCGTAGTGGGGGAGGCCGACGCGCTCTATTTTGGTGCGAAGATCGACGACATCTCGCTCATGCCCGCGGCCGGAGCGCATATGGGCGCGACTGACTACGACACATGGTTCGCAGGCCGGTGAGCCGTGTCGTCCTGGGCATCGCGATCCTGCTGGGAGTGAGCGCGGTCGCAAACGGCGTCTTCATGCTCGCATCGCCCGTGAGCTGGTATTTCGCGGTTCCCGGCGTCACCACGACCGGACCATTCAACCAGCATTTTGTACGCGACATCGGGTTGACCTTCCTCGGCGTCGGCACGGCGTTCCTGTTGGGTGCAGCACGTCCGATCCATCGTTCGGTTTCCTGGGGGGCGGCCGCGATCTGGCTCTCGGGGCATGCGCTCTTCCACGTCTGGGAAGTGGCAGTCGGGATCTGTGGTCCGTCCGCGCTGCTTCGCGATTTTCCTGCCGTGACGCTGCCCGCTGTGTTGGCAATCGCGATCACCGTCCATGCCGTGTCTCACAAGGAATCTGTTCGATGAAGCTCTATTACAGCCCGCTCGCTTGCAGCCTGGCCGACCACATCGCGCTTCGAGAGGCGGGGATGGCGTTTGAAGCCGAACGCGTCGATTTGCGCACGTTCCGCACGGCTGGCGGCGAAGACTTCGCACGGATCAATCCGAAGAAATACGTGCCGGCGCTCATTCTCGACGACGGCACGATGATCACCGAGAATCTAGCGGTTCTCGACTGGATCGCTGGCGAGACGCCTGCGTTGCAGATCGGCGGCGCGATGGGGCGGACGCGGGTCATCGAGGCGCTGACATATATCACGACCGAGATCCACCGGGCGTACAAGCCGATGTGGCATGCCGGTAGCGCTGCCGACAAAGCGAGGGCAGGCAATACGGTGCTCCGCCTGATGCAACCTCTTTCCGATGGCTCGCAAGGCGACTACCTGTTCGGGGCCACGCCGAGCGTCGCCGACTTCTACCTGTTCGTCATGCTGCTCTGGGCGGATCGGTTTGCGCTAGATCTGCCATTACCGCTACTCGGCTTGCGGGAGCGCATGAAGGCGCGGCCCGCCGTCCAGGCGGCCATGGCCGCGGAGGGGATAGGTTGATCCGACCGTCACCACTTAGCGATAGCTGAGGTTTCAGCAGCTCACCATTCCTCGACCTCTCGTATCGCCCGTACATGAACAAATGTCCGATTGCGGGAAGCGAGTTGAAGGTCGTGAATGTCCGGAACTGGGTCTCTGTAGTTGGTATAACCCGGTTTTAGGTTTGGCAGTTCGAAGACGCTAACCACGAATGCGCTGGTTAAGTCTGAGGTCGTCAGACGCCGTCATTTGCTTCACGCAGCGAATTGTACATTTAGATCGCTGACTAGATAACGTCGACATCTCGTCCTTTCGTTTCGCGACCCAGCCACGCCACGAGCACGAGAGAGGCGGCCGTCGGTACCAGAACTAAGCCCGCTACCGTCGCCAGCGGCGGGACCGCGCCCGCGATCGCGAGCCCTTGTGCGCCCAGGCCACCGGCTTTGGAACAGGCCGCCACCCATCCCGTGGCGCGCCCCCGAATGCGCGCCGGGAAGCTCTCAGCGACGTAGGGCAACAAGATGGCGATGATGGCGTTCACGCCGACGATCAGTGCGGCGACCGGCAGTACGGGGCTGACGATGCCGGACTGCCGCTCGACCCACAATACTCCGATGAGTCCCAAGGCGAGCATCGCGATGGCCGCGACGAGCGCACCCTTGCTGCTCCAGCGGCTGTAGAGCAGCGCCGCGACGAAGATCGTGGGGACCGCGATCAGCGAGGCCTTGGCGAGCAGTCCGCTAGCCACGCCGACGCTATAACCGCGAGCGACGAGGTCGGCGGGCAGCCACAGCAATAGGCCGAAATTCGCGCAGCCCCAGGCCAGCGCGGCGATGCTGAAGGCGACGAGTGCTCCAGCGTTGCGCAGGGTCGGCCGTGCCGCAACGTCCGCCCCATCATTCGACAGCGCGTCCTGCCTCGTCACGCGCCCGCCACCGAAGCGCGCGAGCACCATCTCCGCCTCGTGCGTGCGCCCCTGAACGACCAGGAACCGTGGCGATTCCGGTATCAGCCGACCAAGAAGGATCAGCAGCAGTCCGGTCGGCAGATTGGCCAGCCACAGGATCCTCCAGCCGAAGATCGGTTGGAGGAGCGCCGACAGGCCACTGGCAGCGAAATAGCCTCCCGCCGCGCCCAGGCCGCCGATGAGCACGAGGCTCCAGCCGCGGTGTCGGTTCGGCATCATCTCCGCAAGCAGCGCATAGGTGACCGGCAGCATCCCGCCGGCGGCCGCGCCCATCATGAAACACATGGCGATGTTCCAGGCGAGGCTCGGCATCGCGCCGCAGATCGACGTGCCGACGAACATCACCGCCGAGAGCAGGATCGACGCCTTGCGCCCGTATATGTCCGCAACGAAGCCCCACAGGATCGATCCCGCGACCGTCCCCGACAGCGCTGCAAACGGCACCAGCGAGGCGGTGGCACGCGACACGCCATATTCGCTCGTCATGCCCGACAGGGTGAAGCCAAGCGCGGCGGGCTTCATGACGTCGATCACCAACGCCACGATCAGTGCGCCCATCATGACCCAGTGCGATGCGCGCAACGGTGCATCCTGCAGCCCGGTGACGGTCATATGCGTCAATTGCCGCCGCAACCGCATCGCATCGCCCGGCAGCAACCCATAGGCGGCGAGGCCGGTCCCGCCGACGATCAGCGCCATGCCGATCAGCATGCCGACGTCCATCGGCATGCCGGCCATCCGGTAGCCCATGCTGCGGGCCATCAGGAACATCGGCAGATGAAGCGCGACCCCGATCGTCACCGCGATACAGCCGACCACGAAGGCCCAAAGACCCCGCCTACCGGTCACCATCGTTCGAATTCCCCCCTCGTTACCCAGCGCTTCTTTGCGCAACAGCCAGCCATCCGCGTTTGCGTTACCTGGCATTTTAGATCGCGTTACGACAGAACCTTCCCGGCCGATATCGATGTTTCACCCAAATCGATCGAGCATCTCCGTAAGCATGGGGCGGAGGCGGGCGATCTCGTCGCGGTGGACCGACGACAGGCCCGCGAGCATGGTTTCTCCCTCGGGTGTCAGGCGCAGGAGCGAGCGGCGCTTGTCGCCATCGGAATTATAGCGGACGACGAGGTTCGACGCCTCCAACCGGTCGATCAGTCCCGAGGCACTGTGCGGCTTGAGGACGAGCCGCGTCGCGACATAGCCGATCGTGATGTCGTCGACCGGCGCGGCCCGGATCGCGAGCAGCGCCTGATGCTGTTGCGGCGCAAGCCCAGCCGCCGCCGCCGCAGTCTCACTGAAGGTCGTGAACAGCCGCAGCGCATGGCGAAAATCCGCCAGTGCCTGGTAATCGGCGTCATTCAATGCGTCCGTATCACTCATCGCAATCAGCCCGTGTTGATATATATCGCACTACGATATAATGGCCTGCCTTCCTCGGAGGCGAAAGACTCTCATCATGATCGCAGCGGTACGAGCAATCGAAAACCACCAGCTCGCGGACCATAGCGCCGACCGGCGGATGCTGATGCTGGCGGCGATGGCGATCGTCGTCGGGACCGGCGGGGCGCTTGCGGCATGGATGCTCATCAAACTCATCGCGCTCGCGACCAATCTCTTCTGGTTCGGTCGACTTTCCACGCGGTCAGCCGCAATCGTCGACACGCTCGTCGGGCCGTGGATGGTCGCCATTCCCGTTATTGGCGGTCTCATCATCGGCCTGATGGCGCGCTACGGCTCCGACAAGATCCGGGGGCATGGCATACCCGAGGCGATCGAGACGATCCTGTTCGGCGAAAGCCGGATGTCGGCCAAGGTCGCTCTGCTCAAGCCGCTATCCGCCGCGGTATCTATCGGCAGTGGCGGGCCGTTCGGGGCGGAAGGGCCGATCATCATGACCGGCGGGGCGATCGGATCGCTGTTCGCGCAACGCTTCCACATGAGTGCCGCCGAGCGCAAGACACTGCTCGTCGCGGGCGCGGCGGCGGGCATGACCGCGATCTTCGGAACTCCGCTCGCGGCAATCCTGCTGGCGATCGAGGTGCTGCTGTTCGAATGGAAGCCGCGCAGTTTCGTACCGGTCGTGGTCGCCGTCCTGGTCGCGTTCGCGTGGCGGCCGGTGCTGCTCGACGGCGGTGCGATGTTCTCGTTCCCGAGCACGACCCCGTCCGGCGCCTGGCCGCTCGCGATGGCCGCAGGAGTAGGCCTCGTCACCGGCGTGCTGGCAGCGGCGCTGTCGGTCGCGCTGTATGCGGTTGAGGACGCGTTTCATCGCCTGCCGGTGCATTGGATGTGGTGGCCTGCAATCGGCGGGGTCGTCGTCGGACTTGGCGGACTGGTCGACGCGCATGTCCTGGGGGCCGGCTATCCCAATATCCAGGCGCTACTCGACGGGTCCCTCGCGGTGCGTGTCATCCTCGCGCTGCTGGTCGTAAAGGCGGTCGTCTGGCTGGTTGCCCTGGGATCGGGAACGTCGGGCGGCATCCTCGCGCCGTTGCTGATCCTTGGTGGCGCCGCGGGCGCGCTGACCGGGCAGGTCCTGCCCGGCGGTCCTGGGTTCTGGGCGATGATTGGCATGGCCGGGATCATGAGCGGGGCGATGCGGGCGCCGATCACCGGGGCGCTGTTCGCGGCCGAACTGACGCGGCATTTCGATGCCTTGCCGCTGACCATTGCAGCGGCAGCGGCGGCCTATGCGGTCAGCGTATTGCTGATGCGGCGGTCGATCCTGACCGAGAAGATCGCACGCCGCGGCCGGCATATCCTGCAGGAATATAGCGTCGATCCGCTCGACCTGATGCAGGCGGACCAGTTGATGTCACGCGCGCCCGCGACGCTGCCGGGTTCGATGACGACCGCAGACGCGGCGATTTTTTTCGCGGATCGCGCCGAACATCGGAGCTATCCGGTCGTCGACGATGCGGGTCGCATACTTGGCCTCGTGTCGCGGACCGACGCGTTGCGCTGGCGGACTATGCAACCGGGCACCGACGTATCGCTGACCGAGACCTTGTCGGACGCTTCGCTGCTCGTCGCGTATCCCGATACGCCGATCGGAGTCGTGGCCGACATGATGGTCGAATCCGGTGTCGGACGCGTGCCGATCGTCGCGCGCGATACGCGACAGGTTGTCGGCATCCTCTCGCGACAGGATCTGCTCAAGGCTCGCCGGACCCAACGGCAGTCTGAAACCGGCCGGGCCAGCGCTCGTAAAACCAGCCAGATGTCAGAACTCGCGAATGACGCGTAAGCCGACCCTTGGGCGGAACGGACCAGTCGCGCTCCGTTCGGTACCCGCGCCGATCTGCGCCGACACCTTCTGCCCGATCGCGCGGTGCAACTGCGGCATCAGCAGCCAATACCGGCTCGCCCCCGTCTGGCGGTTCACTTCGAAGCCAAGCACGGTGTCTGGACCGACGTC
Organism: Sphingomonas faeni; assembly: GCF_003053745.1. GTDB lineage: Bacteria > Pseudomonadota > Alphaproteobacteria > Sphingomonadales > Sphingomonadaceae > Sphingomonas > Sphingomonas faeni. The sequence continues at coordinate 29,663 of NZ_QAYE01000016.1, forward strand.
CCAGAACGTCGTGTGATTGACGATCAGCCCGGTACCCTTCGTGCTCTTGAGCGTCACGTCGCCCGCGCCGACCATCGTCATCGTACTCAGTCGCTCGCCGAAGCGGTTGCCGAGCAGGTACAACAGGCTGCTCGACCAGCCGCCGTCGCGGCGGTTGTGGAGTCCCAGATACTGGACACCGTGGATGCTGCGGCCGCCGCGGAACGTGCCGAATGTGCCTTGCAGGCCGATCTTGTAATCGGTCGGGCGACTCTTGGTGAACGGCAGTTCGATCTCGACCGCGAAGCCGTCGGCAACGGCGTATTCGACTTCCGGTGCCCATTCGACATGCCGGCCGGGGCCGCTGAGATTGACCTGCGCGAGCGCGTTGACTTCTAGTTCGCCGCGACGGGCGCCAAGCGGGCGCACCATGTCGAAGATCATCGGTTCGGGAATGGCGGGGATCGCAGCGGACGTCGCGCCCGGAATTGACGTTGGTATCGCCGATTGCGCGTCCGCGCCGGTGGCGACGACTACACCGAGGACGACCGATGCGCAGAACAGGGCGCGAATGGACATGTGAGGGTTCCGATAGACCGAGCAGATGGACACGTCCTCATCGCGTCTCCGACTTACGCGGACCTTACACGTGCGCCGCGTAGCTCATGGATGCCGAACAGCAGCATGCCGATCGCCAGCGGGATCAGGTAATAGACCACGCGATAGGCGAGCAATGCGGCGAACAGGCTTGCGCGGTCGATATCGGGCAGGCTGACGAGCATCACCGCCTCGAACACGCCGACCCCGCCGGGCGCGTGCGTAATGAGACCGGTGACGATCGCGACGAGATACCCGAGCAGCAGGGCGGGAAAAAGCGTTGCCTCCGCACCCGGCAGCAGCACGAACAACGCGGTGGCTGCCAAAACGATGTCGACACTCGCCAGCATGATCTGAGCGAGCGCCTGCGACACGCTGGGCAGCGGTATGGAGCGGCCGAATAGGACGAGCGTCCGTCCTGCGCGACGTTTCAGTCCAACCAGAACCGCAGCGAGAATGGCAAAGCTCGACCCGCCGATCGCAGCGTGCACTGGATAGGACAGCGCTACGCCGGCGACAGCCACCGTCCCTGGCTGGACGATCAGTCCGAACCCCAGCAATAGCAGGACGCCGGACCAGAAGGTTACGCCAGTCAGAACCATGATATGCGCTACTTCGCCGATCGTCAGGCCCGCCGGCTGGTAGATCCGCAATCGCGCGGTGCCGCCGGTCAGCAGCGCGAACCCAAAATTTTGGCTGAAGACATAGCTGGTGAACGACGCGAGTGCGGCGCGCGTATAGCGGACGCGCTTCCCGACGATCCGCAGCGCGACCACGTCATATCCGGTCAGTACCCCGTAGCTGATCGCGGTCACGACAGCGGCGGCGAACAGGCGTGGCCAATTGATCCGCGACAAGGCCGTGCGGATGTCGCTCCCATTGACGCCGTCCAGCAGGTGCGACAACGCCGACACGGCGATGCCGACGATCGCGAGCATCGCCACCACGGCAACGCCGGTACGAACCGACCGCGAGGAGGTAGCGCGACGCAACCCCGACCATGCCGGACCACGCCACCGTGCGATCACCGTGGTCAGCCCGAGATCGACCGGGTCAGCGGCCTGGCAGTCGGTACGGTCTCCCCATGCTCCTGGTTCAGGAGCGCGCGATACGCGTCCATGACCATCTTCGACGCCTTGTCCCAGCTATACTCTTCGCTCGCGGCACGCGCGGCGCGCGTCATGGTCGACCGCAGATCGGAGAAGACCGCGAGGCGGCGGACGGCCGCGACCGCGCCGTCGATATCGTCGGGGGCGTAGAACATGCCCGTTCCCTTGCGCAGGAGGTTGCGGCCGCTCGGGATGTCGACGCACACGCTGGGCAGGCCCGACGCCATCGCCTCCAGCGTGACGTTTCCGAACGCTTCGGTGATGCTCGGGTTGACGAAGATGTCCGCGCTGGCGACCGCGCGGCCGAGCTCGTCGCCCGACAGGCTACCGGTCAGCCGCGCATTCGCCAGTCGCTTCGCGAGCCAGCGGCGTTCGGGACCGTCGCCGACGATCAGCGGCCGGATCGCGACGCCCGAGGTGGTGATCCGGTCGACGATATCGGCGAACAATGCGGTGCCCTTCTCGCGAACGAGGCGGCCGAAGAAGAGGACGACCACGTCGTCGTCCTGGAAGCCGTGCGATCGCCGCCAGGCGAGATTGCGATGGCGGCCCGAGAACTGGTCGCGGTCGACGCCGCGCCCCCATAGGCGCGTGCGGTCGGCAAAGCCCTGCTCGGCGAATTCGTCCGCAATTGGCGCGGTCGGAACGAGGATCATGTCGCTGCTCCGGTAGAAGCGATCGAGGTGTCGCTCCATCGCCGGCCGGATCAGCCCTGCGCCATAAAACTGCGCATAGGTCTCGAACCGCGTATGGAGGCTGGCAACGACCGGAACATCGATCGTCCTCGCGAGCCGCTGTGCTGCGACGCCGGTCCAGTCCGGAGCGGACACATGGACGATATCGGGCCGGAATGCCTGCACGTCGCGACGCAGTTCAGCGGACAATCCCAGGCCCAGTCGATACTCGCCGCGACCCGGGATGCGCACCGACGGAACAGAAACGAGCGTTCCCGCAGGCTCGAACGCCGGCGTATCCGAGGTCGGCGAATAGACCCGGACGTCGGTGCCGCGGCATTCGAGATACGCCACCAAGCGGTTCAGCGCCTGGTTGGCGCCGTCGCGAAGATAGTTGTAGTTGCCGGAAAACAGCGCGACCCGTCGTGGCACATCGAATATCGCCGGGGCGGAAAGCGTAGCGGGTCGCCGGAACGGGCGAAGGGTATCGAACATGGAGACACTCTGATTTTTGCTGAGGGCGCATCGTGCGACATCGATTGGGATCAAGATCTGGATCGTGGATCGACCGGGCTACGCGGCCTGGCTTACGTGAGCCTTACAGACCGATCGCCGCGTGAAGCGCCGCGCAATCGGCGCGCCCAGAGCCGGGCCGAGCGATGAGAATCCTGATCGTTGAGGACCATGCCGAGCTGGTCACGATGCTGGTCCGTCTGCTCGATACGGCGGGCTATGCGTCAGATTGCACGACCACGGCCGAGGATGCGCTGATCGTGCTGTCCTACACGCGCTACGCCGTCGTTATCCTCGATCTGGGACTCCCGGATGCCGATGGGCTATCGGTCGTGCGTGCGATGCGCGAGCGGGACGATCGCACGCCGGTGATCGCCCTGACCGCACGGGCGAGCGTCGCACACCGGGTGACGGGTCTCGAAGCGGGCGCCGACGATTATCTCGCCAAGCCGTTCGCGCCCGAGGAACTGCTCGCCCGGATCCAGGCGCTGCTCCGGCGTAGCGGGACGATTGTCGATCGGACGATCGATTGCGGCAATGTAAGCTTCGATCCCGCCACGCGCGAGGTTGCGATCGGCGGCGTGCCGACGGTGCTGTCCGCGCGCGAACTGGAGGTGCTCGCCGCGCTGATCCGCCGGTCGAGCCGGGTCGTGACGAAGGCGCATATCGAGCAACTGCTGTTCGGGCTCGCTGACGATCTCGGCTCGAATGCGGTCGAGGTGTATATCCACCGGTTGCGAAGGCGGCTGACGTTGGCCGAGGCGGATGTCGAGATCGTCACCGTCCGCGGGGTGGGGTATATGATTATGGAGCGTGCCGCATGACAAGCCAGCCGCGGTCGCTGATGGCGCAGATCCTGCGGTGGCATGCGATCGCGGTGTTGATCACTGCCATCGCGGTCGCCGGCAGCGTGTACCTGTTCCTCGACACGACCGCGGCGCGGATTCAGCACCAGACGCTCCACGTCCACGCGCAAGCCTTGCGGCAGGCGCTATCGCACGACGGGACCGGCCGGCTCCGGTTGACGCAGGACAATACCAGCGCGGCGGTGTTCGCGCCCAGTGCAGGCTTCTCGTTCCGCATTCTCGATCAACGCGGCACGGTCCTGTTCCAATCGGCGTCAAAGATGGTCCTGCCGACCGCGGATATTCCGCTGGAGGACGAGGAAAGCTTCTTTCGTCGCCAGTCGCGCCGCACCTTCTATGCAGGGACGAGTAGCCCGGCTCAGGTTGGTAACGAACGGGTGTGGATCGCCGTGCTCCAGAACCTCACGCATCCGGATTATATCCTCGACGATCTGCTCGCGCAGTTCCTGCTCTACGGAATGGCGATCGTGGCGCCGCTGCTGTTGCTATTGCTCGCGATCGACGTGCTGATCATCCGCCGCGCGGTTTTGCCAGTGCGTAGGGCGTCGGCTTCGCTGGAGACCGCGGAAGGCGTGCCGCTTGATCTTCGATTGCATGACGAGCGGCTTCCTGCCGAAGTTCGCCCGCTCGCGCTAGCCGTCAACGCGCTGCTCGAACGGCTGACGTCGAGTTACCGCATGCAACGCGATTTCATCGCCGATGCCGCACACGAGCTACGTACGCCGATCGCCGTCGCCCGGCTGCGTGTCGAGGCGGTCGACGACGCGGCGTTGCGGGCAAGGCTTTGCAGCGACCTGGACGCGCTCGGCCGGATCGTCGAGCAGGTCTTGGAACTCGCCGAGTTGGAGACCGTGGCACTGGATACCGCGGCATCGGTCGATCTCGTCCAGATCGCGACGGACGGCGTGGCATCGATCGCACCGCTGGCCTTCCGCTCGGACAAGTCGATCGCGTTGTCACCCGGTGCGGACAGCGTGATGGTCGCGGGGCACGCGGCCTGGATCGCCAAGGCGCTGGGGTGCCTGTTGGAGAATGCGGTCAAGCATAGCGGTACCAGCAGCAGGATCGACGTTTCGGTCGGCACGGACGGGACGCTGGCCGTCTGCGACGACGGCCCCGGGATCCGCGAACAGGACCATGCGGCGATCTTCCATCGGTTCTGGAAACGGGACCGTTCGGCAGGTAGCAGCGGTCTCGGCCTCGCGATCGTAGCGCAGGTTGCCGAAGCGCACGCTACGCAGGTGACACTGACATCGCACCCGGGACATACCAGGTTCGCGATCGCTTTTCGACTGCGGCCGGTTTCCTAGGAAAGACTATGCGGCAAGCGGTCGTTACTGATGGCCTATAAAAATTTGGGCCAACAATTGACACTGAATGAACGACCGAAGCTGGGAAGCGAGCAGGGCGGCCTGAGCGTCCGCTTGTGATGACGTGGACGGCTCTCCAACCCTCAAGCAGTATGTCCTGCGGAGAGTCGAAGGAGAGTCACGATGGGAAACGTCACAACGATCGGTCT
>NZ_QAYE01000017.1 GCF_003053745.1 Sphingomonas faeni
GCGATGGGACGAACTCATGCCCTGGAACTGGTCCGCGCAAACCGCAGAGCGAGTGGCGCAAGCCGCGTAATCTGCGGCCTGCCGGCCACGCTTACTATCAGCCCAACGCTGTCGAACTTGCTACCGAGTTGACGATTGCCTGGCTCAGTAATCCCAATACTCGTACGTCGGCCGATGATGTGCCAGCATTCCTGTCGCAGATGCACGCCAGCGTTCAGTCGCTCGTGGGCGGTTCCCAGACACCGGAAGCGCCCGCCGAAGAGCCAAAGGAATATACCGGCGCAGTTACGGCCCGGAAGTCTCTTGCCAGCCCCGATCACATCATCAGCATGATCGATGGCAAGCCGTACAAGACCCTGCGTCGTCATCTCGCAACTAACGGCATGACGCCGGCCGAATATCGCGAGCGCTATGGCCTGAAGGCTGATTACCCCATGGTCGCTCCTACCTATTCGGAAGCGCGCCGCACCATGGCGAAGAGCATTGGGTTGGGTCGCAAGCCCGGTCAGACCAACGCTGCCAAGGCAGAGGCTGCAAAGCCGGCACCACGCAAGCGCAAGGCTGACGACGCGGCTGAATGATCTCTTAGCTGGCTTTCGGAAACGGAAGCCAGCTCCACCGTCCTCCTATTTTTTCTGCTCTTCCTTTGGCACGCCGTTATAGGGCGCCGCCTTACTAGCGCTCGGTTTCGCGTCGAAGCTGTTCGCTCGCTTGTGCTCGTTGCAAGCGCTGAGGGCTAGCAGCAAGCTCAATGTCAAAACGCGCATCTGGTATTCCAATTTCATGGATCACTGCGCTTACCTCGATCGTCCAGCGGCGCAGCATCAATTCGGCATAGCGGCTGATGACCTAAGCCGCACGCTAAACGCTTATCGAGCATCATTTTTGAGCCAATCTGGCCTGCGCTCTCCAGTCTGCAGCAGGTTAGTTGTGTCAGCCATGTTCATGGGTTTTCCAAACAAATAGCCTTGGACCTCCTGACACCCCAGCCGCTGCAGCGTCTCGAAGACCGACTGGCTCTCCACGCCCTCAGCAACCACGCTCAAACGCAGGCTATTGGCAAGCCGGATCATAGCCATGACCATACGGTAGGCGCTCTCGTCGGTATCAACATTGTGAACAAACGAATGATCGATTTTGAGCTTGTCGAACGGGAGCATGTTGAGATGTTGAAGAGAAGAGTAACCGGTTCCAAAGTCGTCAAGCGCGAGCAGCATACCCTGATTTTTTAGCGACTCGATGATACGTTGAGCAGCAATCGGGTCTGAGATCAACGCATTCTCGGTAATCTCAAGACTAATCCGTCGCGATGGAAATCCACGCTTTGTCAGCACCGCGAGAATCTTTTCCGACAACCAAGGATCACGGAACTGAACTGGTGAAACGTTGATTGCGATTGTCAAATCAGACGGCCAGTTTGCGGCGTCGATGCATACCTGCTCTAGAAGTTTTAGCATGAGTTCGCCGATCAGGCCGCATTCCTCGATGATCGGAATGAACTGTCCGGGACCGACGGGTTTGCCGTCGGCGCGCTCCCACCGTGCCAACATTTCGAAACCGACGATACGCCCTGACGCTAGGTTCACTATCGGCTGATAATAAGGTTGGAACGCATTTGTACACAAATCAGCGCGCATCTCGCTTTCGAGGACCGCGCGTGCAGCTAGAGATTGTCCCATGCTCGGTTCGAAGATACTATACCGAGAACGCCCCTGCGATTTCGCCTCGTACATCGCAATATCAGCGTACTGCATCAGGCTATCTCGACTATCCGCATCGGACGGGAATTCTGAAATTCCGATGCTGGCGCTAATATGGTGCAGGAATCCATCGATGGGGAACGGCGTTGCCATACCTTGTATGAGACGATCTGCTAGACTGCGTGCAACCTGGTCACTCGAAGGGCTCAGTGTCACAGCAAATTCATCGCCGCCCAACCGGTAGGCGCTGCCAGACCGACCAACGATTGTCTTTAATCGACGTGCGACGCTTTGCAGAAGCTTGTCCCCGACGCCGTGGCCATGCGCGTCATTTACACCTTTGAAGCGATCAAGATCGAGCAGCAAAAGGTTCATCCGTGATGCGCGCTCATGGCGCACCGTCAACATATCCAATTGCTCTGTCAGCGCACGGCGGTTTTGTAACCCCGTTAATGGGTCTTGGTAGGCGAGTTCCTGCGCGGTACGTTCCGCAGCACGTGCGCGGTCTTGTTCAAACCGCATATCGGACCGCGCCTGCAGACCATGTTTGAACCCGGCATGGCTGGTCGACAAAGTCCGTAGGATTAAAAGTGTGACTATCAGGAAGTTGATGCCGATACTGGCCAACGACCAGCTTGGGGAAGCCAGTAGCTGAATGGTTACAGGCATGATCCCGAATAGGATTACAAAATATCCGGCGAGCGGCAGCGCTTGTAAGCAGAAGCAACAGCTAATCGCTCCAACAAATATGTAGAGCGATATCGACACACTGCGTATTGGTTCATTTTCTGAAAAGAGAAAAGCTCCCCAGCTCCCAAAGATAATACTGAAAACTGCTGCTGTTATTATCGTACCACGAAGGTACAACTGAACATCCTTGGGAGCTGCGATTATCGACCGTCGGCGTACCCATATCGCAGCGCGGGCAACGATTGCGGCAGACAATGCTATTGGGATGCCAAAGCTCATGCCGAACGGGACATCCCGAAAGGTGTCTATCCCCAAAAAAAGCACATTGATGAACATCAGGGCGTACATCAATGGTATTTGGCAGCGCAGAGTAGTGTATTGCTCCACCAGAAGCTCACTGGACTGCCGCGTGGTACTCGGGAGTAAGCTATACAACCAATCGCGCATGGTACTCAATTCCTCGCGTCGGCTTTTAATAGAGATATGTTGATATTTTCTTATGATAGAGGGTAGCCCTTTCATCTCTGTGCAAACGATCATACGGCATCAGGGTATACTCAAGAGGCGCCGGCAAGGGGCGGTCAGGCGCATGGCCATTGGCTGCCTCGACTACCATTCAGTTCGTAAATAGCTCAGGTTTCGGGCTTAGCTTTTGGCGACCCGGCTTCGCCCGGTCGATCGTTATGTTTTATGCGATCAGCCAGTATCTGTATTGGAACGGTCAAATGGGCGCCGATGAGATAATTTTTCTGGGTATCGGCTATGTCGAGCGCAGCTTTGAGATGCGCGAGAACTTTCTTCGCGTTTTCCATTGGGATCTCCCGATAGGCGAAGACTTTTCAAGTGCCCTCGGTTGCCGTCACGCCTGGAGAGGGGCGGCAATATCTGAGTGTAACATGGATTAAGGATTATCCCGCTATCAATTAGTAGCTGGGAGTTGCGATCTCCTTGGGAGTGCCCCGTATCCCCGATGGGCGAGGACCTGGCCACTCATCACGGGGCGCATCGGACACTACGCTCATGCCTTTGCCATCGGTAGCCCGCACCGGCAGGGATCCAACGTCAAAGCCGTCCAAACAGAAGACATTTACCCCGAAGTGATCAGGTGCGGCCCGCTTGCGATGAAAAACGTATATGCCGCATTGGCGGCAGAAATGATGCTTGGCCATCCGACTATTCCACTCATAGGTCGCAAGCAACTCGTGCCCCTCCTGAAGCGAAAGAGCAGCCTCCGGCACCTTCACCATCAGGGCGTTACGTTTGATGCAAAGAGAGCAGTCGCAAGTCGTCAGTTCGACCGGCTCGTAGTTCACCGTGAAAAGAACGCCACCGCAATGACAGGAACCGGAGTGGATCATTGGTAGATGCTAGCCAAAATTAAACGGCATCACCAACGATGAATGAGTGTCCGCAATCGGTCGGCGTAAGAGCGGCCGCAAGCGGCTGGATGTGGGCGTTCTTGCCCGAGCCGGCATTCTCGCGAGGGATGCTTTCGGGAATATCCGGCTCGGAGGGGAAAGCGGCAATCGCATTCGGTGACGTGATGATAACCGAAATACTGGAGATTTCAGTGGAATAATCTTTGGCCAAAATGGGTGTCGGGCAACATAACAGAGTTTCATTCCGCTGCACTCGGCGATCTGCCCAGCCTTCTATCAAGATCATGTGCGCGGCGACCACAATCGATTATGTAATCATTATACTGTCTGGTTTCATTGCTTAATATAACAAGCTTATTATTCAACAAGATAAACCATGCAGATGGCTTGGCGTCTGGCTTTTTTACATCAAATACCACGTTTCCCGTGACGCAGTTTATTTCGCGGTTCAGATATCCATATTGAATTTTCGATTTTGCGGTAGTGTCAAAACGAGTGGACACTAATCTATTTATGTTTAGACCAAATTTCACGTCTTCAGGATTTAGATTTGTAGCCTGCCTAGAGCAGCTCGAAACGCATATTGCCAAAGGCGCTAGCATTGCACACCGGATTACACTGGCCTGCCTTTTTAACGCTAGTGTCGACCCATACCACGCAACCAGATAATCAAGGGGAGACAGCATAGCTACTACCTTTCTTATCAGACCTGACCACGACATCGCATAGGCCAAAACAACTCAAGATTTACTTTCTAGCCTTTATGCAGTGACGGCATATGGACGTTTCCGCCATTCCCAAAAGGGAACGGCCAGCGCGACGGCGCAGGCGTTCTCGGAGTCGATCGAGTTTCGAGAATGTCTGGGTTGAAGAGGAAAGCGGACAGGCGACTTACGGGGCAGCTAATGCCGATAGCCGACATAGCGCAAGACGAGTTTGAACACGGTTGGTACGCATCAATAGGGACGTTCGCCAGCTCTATAATGATACCTAGGCAGTCCCTACCTCACTTCAAACTTCTGAGTTCTACCTTGAAAGGCCCTTCAATACCTGACACCCCCTTTTTTATAAGGTAGGTCGAATTGCCGGCTCTACAAAAACGGTAAAGAAACCTACGCCCTTCGAGATTTAATTGTATAAAGTCCTTACCATAAACATAGCTTCCGCGTTCCATGTCAAAATCATTGAACCTAGCAAATTTTCCCTCTTCGGAAAACGTTTCTCTTACCGGATTAGTACTGATCCAACCAGAAGTTTGAACAATCTCGGTCATAGTCAAGATATTCTTAAGAGTGGCGCGGTCATAACATGCCGACCTAACTATCGGCGGATTTGACTCGGAACTTTGGCTTGAGCACCCAGCTACTACTAGACACCCATGAATAGATATCAAAATACCTGCCAGGTTTATCGAGCAAGTCGGTTTGCGCCACATATGTCACTCAATAATAGCAATCTCTTTTAAACCACTTAATTTGATAGTTACCCCAACTACTGCATGCGTTGGGCGGCCATTAAGGACCGATCCGCAACGACGGCGTTCCACGCAAGCCCTTGGCCATCAAGGCATGGAAGGGGTCTCGACCCGTAATTGAGCGATGTTGAACGAAGACCGCATTCGAGCAAGCGCTCATGGTTCAAAGCGGCAATAGTTAGGCGTTCCCGCCGCCCCAACACAGTCTCCGGCGCATCAGATTTTGCGCATCACAATCAGGCCACGTTTTAGCTGCTCGCGGGATGATTCAAAACTTGTGATTTTTGCATCATAGATGATCGTCTTCAGGGCCGCAGAACGTTAAAGTCTGTGGCAATAAGTGGATCATATCGGTCACTGATATCTCCAAAAATCTATCGTTCTAAGTTGGGAATTTCTGCGTAAGCTATCATTTTTAGGGAAGTCAGCGTACATTTCGTCAACCTTCGGTTTGACGAACGGCGGTAATAATTTTTTATTTAAGTCGGGCGATGATCCGCCTGTATCGTAAGTTGCAGTGACATCTTTGATCTGTATACTATGCCCACTTAATGTGAACCGCTGCCCAACAGTAGCAGTTACCGCCGTGTTTGGATCATTGATTTCATTAAAATATATAAATGCGGGACAAACGGAGCTTAAGTTCCGCGCATTACTAGATGATTGACAAATGGGAACTTTCCGCCCTCTAAGTCGGTCAACTGCGTAATGAAAGAAAGCACTTGGTGAAGTAGGCGCTATCTTTTCTCTTCCAAGCTGCTCATCTTCGTTACGAATAAATAGGTTCAAAATCGCCGGGATAGTCGAAAACTCGCTAGGCTCACTACCCTCAAATGTACGGAATAACCCGTATACTCTCTGGCTATCCGTGATGCGTATCACCAAAGCTGAACCTTTTATCGTAATCGAAGCGCCTTGTGGAAAGGTATCTTCAACATCCATTAACCAATAGGCTGTTGATGTCTGAATTCTACCATCTATTTCGGTATCTACATCTATACGGAGATTAACTGGCGGGGCTGTTGATCCGCAGCTAGCGCTCAGAATGGCTAGGGCCGCAATCATTGTCATTCGAAACAATAGCTGTTCCCTAAGATGCTATCAGGAATAATGCTTTTAGTCGGCGATCAACGCGTCCATGAGCACACTGTTCTGACCTGATATATGATGCGCTGATCAGCTACATCCTTGATGCAAAACCTTGATTTTTGCATCACGAATGTCCGGGATGGGAGGATACCGGTCCGTCTGCTTTATAGCGGAGAAGATGCGAAACTGCCGTTTCTGTCAGCCCAAACTATCGGGCGACTGGCCTTCGAGATCGGGCCGGCGGGTTGAATCCCCCCTATGGCGCTCCCAAACTTGCACGATAGCGATCCATTCCGCAATCATCGTGTTTCCGGCGCAATTGAAGCCATCATCTCGAAGGTGAAATGGCGGATCATCGTGTGCTTCACGAATGGTCTCACCAGTCTTGCTATTAAATGGATAGCCTAGGACAGATTCAACAACGTTTTGTAGCAAAATGGCTTGTGTGCCGATGGCAACGTCGAACGTGCGACGGCACTGTTGGCAGCATACCCGAACCAACATGTTTGTGGGGGCAAAGGTCGCTTTATCTGGATGATATTTACAGTACCTCGGGATACCGTTTAGCCACCAAGTCGGCGGCTCGGGGATACGATCCGTGATGTCCATGAGGGGGTAATGCATCTCCAAACCTTTAGGCGAGGGATAGCCCCACGGGAACGACCAGGTTTGGGCGTTCTTGCCGATCACGTCCTTCTCGAAAAGGAACGCCAGATGAGCAAGCGTGGTCGATATGCGCGGAATTGCCGCCCGCTGACGCGCGTATTCTCGAAATCTGTTCCCAATTCAATTTTCTCGAAATACCTGGTTGGCCACGGGAAAATGGGAAAACCCCAGCAGGCTTGTACGGTCGGATTCGGGAGCCCGCATCGCAATGACGAACTAGATTTATGGCGCTCTTAAGAAGCGCTTGCCAACCGCCACATCAAGCTCTTCGAACACGCGGCGCCGCATTACCCACGACGGTCCATCCGCCACCGGCCCGGACCTACTTGTCTTAGCCAGAAACGATGAAACGACATCGATGAACTGATCATCATGCCCGACATATTCCGGCATTTCGCCTGCGCCAGCAGCACGAGCACGCGATTTCCGAACGGAATAATGGTCGGCGTCCTGAAGGACCGCGCTACGAAGCGCGTCCGCCAAGGCACGAGAACGCCCCTTCCAGCTCGGCCGCAGGGTCTGGTCATGAAAGTCCGGCACCGATACTTGCGGCTGGGCATCAGCCTCCCGGGCGCGCGCTATGGCACCACGCAGCAACGTCTCAAGCTGCTGCTCCATCTGCGCCAACCGCATCGCCGCCAATCCGACGATCTGAAGCGGCAGCAGGTCGGCATACCAGAACTGGCTCATCTGCTTGTTGCCGAAGGCGCCGTCCGTCTTGTCCTGCCGAACCTGTTCGAGAAACGGGTTGGCGGTTTGAATGCTGCGAACGCGAGCTTCCCGGACCACGGTATCGAGCGCAAACGGCCCATCGGTCGCGTGAAGATGGTTGGCCTGGTCTGCCGCTTTCGCGCGGATATCCTGAACCGCCGAAAGACGGCTTTTCGGCCTGGTTTGTGCGCCGCCCCCATCCCCACTGGTGCGATAGGCGTCGACGAACTGACGCAGCGCGCGATCGATCGGCCGAAACACCGAGACCAGCGTCGATGCCCGCATCCGCACGGCGGCGCCGTTGACCAGCCAGCCCATGGGATTCGTCATCGTTCGCCGAGCGCGCGCAGCGGTCGCCTGGCAGTCGAACGCCGCCCAGATCAGCGCCATGCGGGTCAGAATGCGGATTGCGCGATCATCGTCGAGCATGGGTAACATTCGGTGTTCCGCGATCATCGCCAACGCAAGCGCATGCTGACCGCGTACGACCGCGGCAAAGAATTCGGGATCCGTACGCCGGACAGCCCATAGTTCATCGACTAACCCCGTCAGGGCATCGAGCGGCGTGTCCCTGCCCGCCCAACCGCGTACGCAGGTGTCGATCAGCGTCTCGTTGCCATCGCGCGCCATCAGCCATCGGCACAAGGTTTCGAGCTCCTCGCGGGTGACAGGCAGACGATCGGCGGGCAGCGCTAGGTAACGGGCCGTCAGCACCGCCATTTGCAGGTCGTCCCATCCCTTCGGCCCGAACAGCAGCGTCCGCATCTGTTCGGGCGTTAGGTCGTTGCCCCAAATGCTGTCCTGCAGCCGGCTGACCGTCTGGTCAATATCGAACCCGGTCTTTGAGAGCGCGACCAAGACCTCACGCGTTAGGCGCACGAAATTGACCGATAGTAACCGGACGAGGTTCTTTTCCGCCGCCATGCTCAACCCGCCTTCCCCGCTTCGCATCACATGAAGCACAATCTTGCTTACGATTTTATGCCGTACTGCGAAGGTCGGATGACCGCGCCTTCGTGAACCGCGCGACTCCGAGCGCCTTCCCTGATCGTACCCCCGGCCTTTCGGGCGACGCGAGGACTCGTCCGATCGCATCACGCGCGGGTGTTGCCGCGCCTGGACGAGCAGACCGGCCAATACCCAATCGCACGAAGTTATCGCCTGCCGGACGATGAGCGCTTGAGATTGTTAACCCGCTCGGCGTACAGCCGTAGCGTTCGCCAGCAGGCGGACCGAGGCGTGGAAACCTTGTCGGAAAGTAGTCGTATGCCCGGCCCGAACCAGTTTCGGCCGGGGAGCGGGCGTGTATGTCCAGGGCTCTTCGGGGCCTAAAGACGCTCGCGCCTGTCTTTCCGCAGGTTTCCAATCCCCGGCTCACGGGCCGGCACCGCCTCGTAACTTTTTGGGGCGGTGCCGCCGGCTGGGTTAGCCGACCGGTACCGACACGAACGGGGGTTCGGTGTGGGTATGTGCGACAATGGCCGTAGCAAACGGCTCACCATCATCAAGACGATCGCGGTCGTAACGGCACCGATGTTGCTGGCCGCCTGCGGCGGCGGCGGCGGTGTCAATTCGTCCGGCAGCAACGGGCCGCCACCTGGAACGCCGACGCCAACGCCTGCCCCAACACCGACACCCTCCCCCGCGCCCACTCCGACGCCAACGCCAACCGCCGCAGACAGCGCCGAGTACAGGGCCTCGGCAAGCGTCGCGGCCATGAAGGCCGCCTATGCCTATGACCGGGGCGTCACCGGCAAGGGCGTTACGATTGCGGTCATCGATACCGGCATCGATACGAGCGGCACCGAGTTCGCGGGGCGCATCTCCGCGGACAGCACCAGCTTCGACCAGAAGATCGCCCGCTGCGCGACCTGCGCCAGCGAGACCGTCCGCTACGACCTGAAGGACGTCCAGGGCCACGGTACGCAGACGGCTGCGATCGCGCTTGCCGCGCGCGATGGTCGCGGCATGCAGGGTGTCGCACCGGATGCAACGCTGCTCGCGCTCAAAATCTCTGGGCCAAACCTGTCGAACGTCAGCTCGACCTCGGGGCCGGTGCCCGAGAGCGAAGGGCCGAACCCGGCACTAATCGCGCAGGCCATCACCCATGCGGTGACCAAGGGGGCCTTCGTCATCTCGATGAGCCTGAACGGCACGTCCGCGGGTCAATTCGCCGTCGATCAGCGCACGGCGATGGATCTCGTGCGCACGCAGAACCGGTTGTTCGTCGAGTCCGTCTCCAACTTCGTCGACGAGAACAGCTTCACCGGGCAGATCTCGCAGAACCTCGTCGGTACGGATCTGGCGAACAAGGACTGGTTCCTGTTCGGTATCCGCGTCGACAAGTCGCTGCAGGCCCCGTCCGGCAACGGACTGCCTGGGCCGCTGGCGGACCGGATGCTCGCCGTCGTTGCGGTCGATGTCCAGACGGTCGGCAAGGATGGTGAAGCGGTCACCATCACCGGCAACAGCTTCGCAGCGCCCGCGATCGCCGGGGCGGCCGCACTCCTGAAGCAATATTGGCCGCAACTGGGCGGCAGGGAAATCAGCCGCATCCTGCTCGACACCGCCACCGACCTCGGTGCGGCCGGGGTCGACGACAAGTTCGGGGCCGGCCTGCTCAACGTCGAAAAGGCGATGCAGGCGCAGGCTCCCGCCGCGTCGTTCACCGCCGCGCAGGCCGTGCTGGCGCGCTATGCGTCGCTGACGCTGTCGGCGCCGTTCGGCGGGGCGGCAGGTGCCACGGCGCTGAACGACAAGGTCGGCAGCATGACGGTGCTCGACCGCTATGGGCGCGACTTCCGCATGACGGCTGCGTCCGGCATCCGCGCACAGGGCTCCGGGCTGCTGGCGGGTGCGATGCTGACGCCGATCGATCCGCCCTGGATGACGGCAAGCGCCAACGACACGCGCTTCGGCTTCGCCTCGCCCGTGACGACGACCGGGTATCTGCAGGGCGCGCGCTCGAACCGGCCGGCGGTTGCATCCTTCTCGCCGGCGCGTGGGCAGACCGTCACGTTCGGGGCGAACGTTGCGATTGGTCAGAGCAGCAGTCTCGCCGGATCGCCGCTGCGCGGGATCGGCGCGACGCCGGTTGGGATGTCGTCCGCCTGGACCGGCGCCGGCTGGTCCGCGTCGTTTGCCTCCGGCACGTCGCGCGATCGTCGCACGGCGCAGCGCACGTTTGCACTGGCGACACCGCTAGGGCTCGGAGTGGAACTGGCCGACCTCAGCGAGCGCGGCCGCATCCTCGGCATGAACGCCGGCCCCGCGTTCGGGCTGACCAGTGCCGCGACGACGATGGCGACGCTGACGATGCAGCGGACGCTGGCCGGCGTCGCATGGTCGGCGCGCGCGAGCGCCGCCACGACGCGGGTACGCGGCGGATCCGACCTGATGCGCTTCGCCCAGCCGGTGCTCGGCACCGCCTTCGCGTTCGAAGGCGCCCGCGGCCTGCTGGGCGGTATCGCGACACTCGGCCTGTCCTCGCCGCTGCGGGTCGAGCGCGCGCGGGCGACGATGCTGGTGCCGGTCGCCTATGAACTGATGACGGGCACGCTGACGACCCGGACCGCCTCGGTCGATCTGGCACCATCGGCACGCGAGCTGGATATCGAACTCGGCTGGTCAGCCGCGCTGTCGCCGACCTCGTCGCTGTGCCTGGGCGTCGCCCGCGCGTTCGGCGCGGGACACGTCGCCGGTGCCACCGATACCGCCGGGTTCATGACGCTGGTGCTCAGGTGAGCTGTCACCGCGCCGCCCGGGCACCGCCCGCCGGCTGACGCCTGCGCGGAGCACGGCCAAGCCGATCACGACCAGGACCTGCGACGCCGGGACGGCTTCCCGGCGAACGATGTCGCGCGTCAGCAACAAAGGACAATGCAAGATGATCAGGACGATGGCGATTCCCACGATAATGCTGCTCGCGGCATGCGGCTCTGCGACCGTGGCGAGCGAGGATGCGCAGGCGAAGACGGCGGCGGCCACGACAAAGCCGCTCGACATCGCCGGCCTCCGCCCCGGCATGAAGACCGCCGACGCGCTGGCGCTCGTCAAGCAGGGCGGCTGGGCGGTTCGCGCCAATCCCGGCGACAGCTGGGCGGAGACGGTCGAGCAGGCGGTCGCGCAACGCCTGCAGAAGCTGCCCCCCAGCTCGAAACGAACCGGCGTCTACAGCTACAGCGCCACCAAGGGCGAAGAGACCCTCTCGTTCAACATCGACCCGACGCCGGATGGCGGCCGGGTCGGGCTGGTTCAGTACCGCGCGCCGCAAGCGGGCCGTACCTACGCCCAGATCCGCACCGAGGTGATCGGGCGCTACGGTCCGTCGATCTATGGCCCGCGTCAGGCCGTGTTGATCGCGCCCCGCGGCAAGGACGGTGAAACCCTGTCGCTCGAGGTGGACAGCACGGGCATGCATCTGACGTTGATGCCCGCCGCTGCCGCGGCCAGCGAGGCGCGCGCGGTGATCGACCGGGCGGTGACCGCCAGGGTTGGCAGCGTCGGCAAGTCGTTCTGAGGCGGACGGCAGATGGCCTACCTCTTCGGTATGATCCTGGGCGATGTGCTCGGCCGGATCGGGGTGTTCCGCGCGGCCGGTGCCGCGCTGCTGCTGGGCGGGTCGGGTTCCTCGCCTACCGCCTGGTGGCGGCAAACCTTGATCCCGCGCTGGCGTACGGCGCTGCGGCAGCGGCACCGCTCGGCATGTTCGCTTGGGCGATCTGGCATCCGGCGGCGTCGCGGTTGCGGCTGTGGATCGTCGACGGCGTGTACCTCTCTGCGCGGCTCTCGATGTGGTGGGCGGGTCTCGCCTTCCTCATCGGCCTCGCGGCAGCCGGCTTCCGTATCGACAGGTGGCTGAGCACGGAGTGGCCGCAGGCGGCGACCGCCGCGCTGTTCTGGCTGGTGCAGCGCGCGCTTGGCGCGCAGGTCGCCCGTTCGCACCGGATCATGGGTGACCGCAGCGTCATCGCGGTGGACGCATGAGCGGTCGGTTGGCGCGGCGGGTCATCGCGGCATGCCTGGCGGTGCCAGCGGTCGTCGCTACTGCGGACGCCGCACGTCGGCCGGAGGCGGAGCGCATTACCAGTGCCGGCGCGAACGCGGCACGTCGGCCGGTGGCGCTGCAGGCGACCACGATGACCGACTGGCGCGCTGCCGGCCTTGACGGGACCGGCTGCTACTGGTCGCCGAGTCAAGGCGGTCCGATCCACTTCGTCGCCGCCGGTGCCAAGGCGATGACGCGGATCAACGGTCGCGTCGTTATCCTCAAACCGCGCCGAGGCGCACGGGACCTGTTCCCGTTCACCTACGATGCCTGGCAGTCCGGCGACCTGACGATCCGGGTCGTCGATAGCGCCCGCATCAAGGCGATGGGCTACGAGACCGTCACCACCGACGCGCTGCTAATCGTCAGCCGCGCGGGCACGACGAGCCGCCTGCACGGGTCGCTCATCTGCGGGTCGTGAGCGCGTAGCGGACAGCTCGAAAACAGGGGGACGGCCGCTTCGCGACCATGAAAGAGAAAAGCAGGAAAGCCAGAAAGAGCTCGGGCGAGAAGGAGAAGTCCGCAGGGTAGAAGGTTCAGGCGCAACAATGCAGATTGGCGGGTCCCACTCTGCCGTGCGCCGCCGAAGCCCTCAATTCGAGGTGCCGGCGGTGTCCTCCAGCCTGACGGCATTCCGGAAGGCGAAGACGACTGTTCGTCGGGGGTATTGCCCTTTTGAGGCCGGTCCGGGACAATGTTTACCATGGCTGACCCGGAAATCAATGGCGAGGAACGCGCGGTATTCGCCCATCATGTGCAGGCGCTTCTGCGTCGGCAGCAGAAGGACGATCGCGATGCGATCGGCGCGACGTTAGGCCGCGCGCGCTTCCAGGTTCAGGGCGCAGACGGGCAGACCGCCAGTCCAACCAGGCGGGGTGGCAAGGCACAGGCCCACGAGCGCGTGGTCGGCTTCTTCACCGCCAGTCCGCTGACCGGCCGGGGTCGCCAGTCCGGCGGCTTCCGGGTGCCGCACTTCGACATGAAACCGATCACCCGGACCTACGCGCCAACGAGCGCCGGTGGTCACGTCCGTCGCGGTCACGAAGGTGCGGCGATGACGGCGGCTGCGCATTTCGACTATGTCACCAACGGCGCGAAGATCGGCATCGGCACGCATATCGACTATATCCGCCGCGAGACCGGACTGCAGGATCCGGCGGACGATCTCGTGCTCGATATGCTCGACGAGCAGGATTTGCGAAACGAGAAGAACCGGCTCGCCATCTTCAGCAACATACCCGGTGGCCTGACACGCCAGCGCAGCCTGTTCGAGGCGGCAGAACGCTACGAGTCCTTGCCCCGAACGCATCAGCTGATGGCGTCGACAGCGAGTGTCGAGGGCTTCGTAATGTTCGAGCGAATGGGCACGGCACCGGGTTGGCTGCGTGCGATGACCAGACGCCTGCGCGAGAAGCGTGACGAACTGGAACGCAAGGCAGCCAAAGCGCGCAAGACGTTCAGGCATCGCGAAGTCGCGGTTGCCGACGTGACGGAACAGGAGGCCTATGAGCGCCTTGCCTGGCTCGACCAACCTCCCGCCATCCTGGGCTTGTTTAGATGGAAACAGGGCCGCACTGGCCGCGTACAGCATCGCTTCGTCGGCGAACTGCCCGACGGCCTGTCGGCAAGGGATCGTCACGAGATTCTGACGCGGTTCTGCGGCACGCTCGATGCCGACGGCTGGATGGTGGTCGGCGCGATCCACCAACCCGATCAGCATAACGACCGCCGCAACTTCCACATCCATGTCGATGGGTATGACCGGCCAGCGCGGTGGCTGGACAAGGAAGGTAAGTGGGATTTCGACTATACCGAGCGCCGCAACGGAAAGCTCGTCCGGCCCTTCGCCCAGAACAAGGTGCGGTACGATGCGGCCATCGGCACGGACAGCTCGGGAAAGCCGAACATCGCGGCCATGATGCGTCACCGCTTCATTACGATCGTCAACGAGGTGGTCGGTGATCAGCCCGACATCGTTCGTTATCTGCACGGTACCTATGCCGACAACAACGTCGCGCTGACGCCGCTCGAGCATATGGGCAACCGAGCCGCCGGGCTGGAGCGCCGCGGGACCGTCACCGAAGTCGGATCGCGCAACGCGCGCAAGATCGTCGCCGACGAGGCCGCTGCTTGCGAGGCGCGGGCGACCGCCGCCGAAGCGGCGTTGAGCCATGAACTCGCGTTGACCCGATCGATACTGGCACAAAACCGCGACGCGCTCACTGCGCTCGAAGTTTACGAGGCGCTGGAACGTCGGCTCATCCGACGGCGGTTGCAGGCTGAACTTGCTGACGTCGTCGTTGCCATGGCCAGGTCGCGGGCCGACGCCGTGATCCGCGAGCTGACGCCCGAACCCGGTCGCCCGATCAAGGCGAAAGCCGGTGACGCCGATCTGCTCGCCGGCGCTCGAGATCATCTCGCCGAGGTCGAACGTCATAGCCCGTCACAAGCGGAGCGTGATGCCGAACGCCGTGAACTGGCCAGAACGCAGACGCGTGCCAACGCCGAGTGGAACATCGTTCAGGCAGCTACAGGGCAGTCGCCGCAGGATCGGGCCCATGAGCCTGTGATGGAGTACCGGGCACGGGATCGCGCACAAGCACCTCCTGCCACCGCGCCGTCGCGGTACGACGACCAGAAACGCAACCGCCTGAGCGCCTGGCTTGAAAAGCACGCGAGCGACCCGGCTCTCATATTGATTGAGGGTGACGAGATACGATTGGGTCGGTCGGCGCCGCTGGCAATCGACACACTGATGCGCCAATTTGCCGGTAGCCGTCCTGTTCAGCAGTTACTCTTGCCCGAGCGTGTGCGCCGTCAGGCTGATATTGCGAAAAGGGTCCGTAAAAAGCAGCCGGTCGAGACAATCTCGACGACAGCGTCTCCGATTATGATCCCGGTCGTAGAATGGGGGGTTCAACTGTTCGTCCCGGAACC
This sequence comes from Sphingomonas faeni, assembly GCF_003053745.1. Lineage (GTDB taxonomy): Bacteria > Pseudomonadota > Alphaproteobacteria > Sphingomonadales > Sphingomonadaceae > Sphingomonas > Sphingomonas faeni. The sequence goes on from NZ_QAYE01000017.1 coordinate 15,694, forward strand.
GACACTTGAGGGGGCGATATCGTCATCGGGACAGGCGCCGATATGGTTAGCTGACGAGAGCTCTGTAAACGACGTGCCGCCCTCGCCCGGCCCCCATCTGCCAGATCGGCCGGCGGTCGAGATTACTACGGCGCGCGAAGAAGCGAAGATTGCCCGTCGAAAGATTCTGGCTGAAGCTGGGCGCAGCCGTAATGAAGCGTCTCTGAACGAGGCATGGGCACATTTGATCAGGAAAAGGGCGGCGATCACCTTGGATGGCGGTCGATACGCGATCGACCTGACAGGCCTTTCAGATCCGGAACGGCTGGCATTAATGCGTCCTGATTACGACAAGGAACTGCAAAGCCGGTTGCGCGAACTGCATGCCAAGCAAGAGCGCGAGCGACCTGTTTTGCCGCCGCACGTGGTTTCACCGGCAGCCCGAAAGGCTTGGGCGGCGATGGCGGCGCGACATCAGGATGTCTTCCCTTCCGGACCGCCTGCACAGATGCGAGCGGCCGTCGGGCTGCGCAGCGCCAAGCGCCTCGCCAATGCCCCGACGTTACGGGCCGCGAGAGCCATGGTTCCTGAGGCAATTGCCGGTATCACCCCGCGGGATTTGCTTGAAACCCATCAGGCCGGGTCAGTTGCTGACGTGACGACGGCGAAGCCAAACCGGCCGAGGCATATTGGCGACGTCAGCACTATCGAAAAGCAGGCGCAAACGCTCGCGCCATTCCCGGGCAAGGAAAAAGCGAAAGGCCGTTTGGAGCAGGTGGTTTTCGATCCCCGTGGCAAGGGGCCGCAGGAACGGTAGTCGTGGCCCGTGCTTCATCGACGCAGCGGCCCGGGAGCGGGGTAACCGCCTGCGTCGATCAAGCGCCCAAGGTCCGGGGTTTGCGCCGCCGTCACGGGGGCGCGCCTCCTTCCAGGACGGCGACGATAACACGGCCTGCCCGGCCGGAGACGGTTTGGAAGGTGCCTGGCGGCTGTGCCGTGAAGGCGAAATGATGGTGCGGGGTCGGCGAGCAGTCCGCCACTTCCGCGCAATGAGGAACTGCTATGTATATCGTAACGCGCGAGCGCGAGCTTGCCCGGGCGCGCGCCCTGTCCGGCGCGCTGGCCATCGCCGATCTCGCCGGCTGGCAGATCGACCGCTCGGTGCCGATCCTGCCGATGCCGTTTCGGAACTATCTCCACATCGCCACGGCCGAGCTGCTGCTGGTACCCTCGATCGAACCCTCGCGCGGCGATCTCGATACCGTCGAGCGCGGTACCCGCATCGCGCGGTGCGACGCGCTGGTCGTGAAGGCGTCGAGCGAAGGTAACCACACGTTGTACTGCGCGGTTGGCGAATGGCAGCGCCACGGCACCCTGTGGCACCATGCCCGCCGGCTGTGGCTGTCGAGCCGCAACGAAGCGTGGCTGGTCCCCGATCCGGACGAGCCCGATGAGAGTGACGCTGTGTTTCGCCTGACCGGCAGCCGCCTGCGTCCCATGGTCCCTGCGCGTCTGCCGGCGGCCAGCGCTGGTCGCAACTCCGCAGTCGGCCTGGCGCGTGGCGATGCCTATATCGCTGCCGTCTGGAGCCAGCGCTGACCAAGCCGCCTGCCGGATCGGTCAAGAGCTCGCAGGCGGCATGCCAACACCCTGAACACCATCCGCGGACGCATGCCGCGTGACGGCGGGAACCCGCGCGGTTCCCGCCAGCCTGCCGGGGGCCAAGGTCGAGAGGGAGTATGGTCCCCGAGCCGGGGATGAAAATCAGGAACAGGCTATGAGCATCCACAAAATCGAAACCGTCCGCCGCCACGTCGCCGCCGTCACGCAGATGCTGCTCTGCAACCGCACCATGAAGCCCGGCGCCGCAATCATCGCCGGCGATGCGCTCGGGATCGAAGGGCGCCTCGCCCTCGCCCACCAGGCGAACGTCAGCGGCCACGATCTGGTCTATCTGCATTTCGCCGACACGGCCGAAGGTTACGGCCTGACCACCATCTCGATCGTCGTCGCGCGGGACGGCATCTGTCTGGGCCAGACGGACTGCTGCCTGTACCTGCCCAAGGCCGGCGCGCGGGCGATGATCCTGCCGCAGGCCCATGTCCGCGGCCTCTTCCGGCTGTCGCCCGGCGAGTTGCTGCATATCGACCGCAAACCAGCCGATGCCGAGGACGGCATCGCACGAGCGCGCGCACGGCTCGCCAAACTGGTGTCGAGGGGGGTGAGCGTCGTTGGTCGCGCCGAGATCAACACCTACGCGCATGCAGCCTGCTACGGCGCACCTCAGTCAATCTGACGATAGACCGGGCACGACCAAAAAGGGGGCACTTCATTCTATAAAGCGCAGGACATGGTAAATTCGGACACCGGACATGAAATTTTCATCTGCGTGTCCGAAAACGTCGATCCGTCCGCTTTATAGAGTGAGGAAGGCTATCATCTCAGCCATCGCACCGACACCGCCTGTGGTTCACGATCTCGACGACTTCTACTGCGTCGCCGAGGTCAGCCAGATGCTGGACGCCCTGACCGAACCGGACTGGAGACGGCTGTTGCGGTCGTCTCATTATCTGGCGCACGGGCACCGCATTCTCGCGGCCGACCTGCGGCAGGAGGCCTTCGTCCGCTCGCTCGACGGCCGCCGCCGGTGCCGGCGAAGCTATGATGTCGTCAACTTCCTGATCGGTATCATGCGCAGCCTGACATCGCAGGAACGCGAGGCGGACCGCGACGGCCCGCGCGAAGTCGGCATCGATATGCTGTCGGTGGCGTCGGCCGCCCCATCGCCCGAGCAGGTCGGGCATGATGCGCTGCATTATCGTCGCACCATCGCTGCGGTCTTCGAAACGATCGGGTCCGATCCGAAGCTGGTCGCATTGCTGAACGCCGTCCTCGATGGTGTCAAAGGCGCCGACCTGCGGACGCGGTTGAAGGTCGATGCAAAGGGCCTCGCCTCGCTGCGCAAGCAATTGAAGCGCAAGCTGGCGAGCGCCGCCGTGAACAGGAGCGTACCGTGACCACCCAGACCAACGAACTAACACAGTTGCGTCGACTGGATGACTTTCTCGAGGGCGAGGAAATCGACCTCGATGATTTGCGCCAGGAGATCAACCGAGCACGACTGCGGGTGGGTTTGCCGCCCGCCCTGTCCGTCGATGCTGATCCGGACCTGACAACCGATCCGCGCGAGGACGTGCGCGTCTTTATTCAGGACATGCTGGACGAACGCGCCCCGGCCGATAGCGAGCGGGCAGACGATCCGCGCGATGGCGCGAACCGATGATCCTGCCGGTCGGCTACTTCATGATCCCGGCTTACCGACCGGGTGATATCGACGTCACGGCGATGGCGTTGCCGCTGCACCGGTAAGGCCGCAAAGAACTGGGATAGGGGGGAGATGGGCACGTCGAGCCCCGAAGGTCGATGAAATAAACAGACCCGAAGGTGCTTGTCCGAACCAGCCGGTTCGCGACGCTCAGCTCCGGAAAATCCAGACCTATGATCCCCCTGCTCAAGCCGGCGAACACGCTGCCGGGCGCGCTGCACTATTATGTTGCCGCCGAACTCCTCAAGAACCTGTCGATCATCACCTCATGGCCAGGCGGAGGGATGCCCGCTGATACCGTCATCCTGCCGGCAGCCCGCGTGATCCTGTCGTTCACCTGCGTGACCGGCCCCATGTTCCGGAACAAGGTTCATGACCTTGCCTGCGACTCCGCGATCGATGTCATCCTGCTGCGGTGTTGCCTGACGCCCGGTGACATCCTGCCGGTCACGGCCGATGTCACGCTGGCAGGCGGCGGCCTTGCCCCCTTCGACATGCATGACCTCAGCCTCTACCGTCACCTCGATCGCAAGCTCTGGCTGGTTCCGGAAGCCTTTGGCGGCGCGATCCGGCTCGGGCACGGCGGTGCCGAGCTGTGCCTGGTACCGCCCTATGAAACGCTCGTCGAACGCGCCGACGGCATCTACCGCTCCGCCAGCGAGCTTGCCGCCCTGCTCTATCCGTCGAAAACGAACTGATGGTCGGCCACGGCACGCCGCGCCACCGAACAGGACGTCAGCGTCTGGATCGCTTGCGGCTGACGCTTCCGGGACGCGCGCGCCGTTCAAGGGCCAAGGCGGTCGGCGCTATGCCGCCGCTGATGCGGCGGATGATAATCCTCGTCGTCGTCGCGCTTATCGTTTCCGCAAGCCTGGGCGTCAGGTGGCAAAATCAGCGGGGCGGCGGCGGTACGCGGATCGCGTTCGCCGTCGCTCGAACGATCTGCCCGACCGCAGCCGGGTTCACGAAGCGTGCAAGCGTCGCAGCAGGCGCCCGCGCGATCGACCGGGCAGCACTGCGACGCCTCGTGGATCTGGTCTCGAGCGGGTCTAGGTGTACCGCCCTGCCCCGGCGATCCCCGGATCGGCGGGTTAAAACCTGCTGAACGCCGAGCGTAGCTCGTGCACCTCGCAGCTTCGGGAAGATCGACACCGCCTTCCTCGAACGCCCGCCCGCACGGGCGCAATAGAGGCACTGCCCGGTGCGTCGGTACGCACGCACCGGGCAGCGACGACGCGAGACGGGCGGAAACGACGCCGATCTCGCTTACCAGCAGATGCTGGCCGCCCGTCACGGGCGGTAAGGCAGGTAGCGCAGGACCGGCGACGGGCCGCCCCTGCCGGGGGAGTTGGGAATGGAAGCACGTCTCCTGAGAGCCGGATGAAATGAAGGCTGGAGAGCGAGACGAACTCCAAAAAAAGGCACACGATCAATGAACACCACGAACCAGACGGCGGACACCATCGCGCGCGTCGCCCCTTCGCTCGTCCGCGAAACGCGCGTAGCGCATGACAACCTCTTGAGGCAGGTGCAGCAGCGCGACGCCGAACCGGTCTATCACTACAGCATCATCAAGAACGTCGGCCACGTTCAGCTGGCGATCTCGACCTCCTATATCCCGGTCGACGACGAGACGGTTCATCAGACCCTGGGCGACGGCCGCGGCCATATCCTCATCGCGTCGTCGGTACCGCACCGCCGGCTCGCGCGGCCGGTCTTCGACATCGTCACGCGTCGCAGCGGACAGATCAAGCGCCGTAGCGGCTATCGGCTCTGGCTGGCCGCCGACGGTGACAGCGCCCTGCTTCCGGACCAGCCGGGTCGCCCGGTGTGGCGGGTGGTTGGCACCACCCTGGTGCGGGCGAAGGCTACGCGCCTGAACGAGGCCGAACGTCGCGAGGGATTTGCACGGGCCGACCGCATGCTCCGCCGTGTCGCGCGGGACGCCTGAGATGGCCCGCAAGGTAACGAACGCCGCGAAACCCGCGGCATCAGACGCCGGAACGGCAGTTCCTGCCGCACCTGGCGCGAGTGTTCCGGCCGCGACCCGCGACTATGCCAGCCAGGGACCATTCGCTGGCGACCTCGACGGCAGCTTCGGGATAATCCCGTGCACCTTCAAGTGCAGGCCCAACCGCATGGTCGATGTCGTCCACCGCCGCCTGGTCCAGTTCGGTCGACCGATGGTCGAGCCCTTGGCGCCGACCTGCACCCGCTTCGACGTGATACTGCCGCCGCATGCGCCTGACGCGTGTTACGATCCGCTAGTGCTGGCACGGTTGATCGATGCGCAGCGCATGCCCGACCAGCAGGATCTCGCGATCCTGATCACGCTGCGCTTCGAGCACCATGCCCTGCTCCATCGGGGCTGGGAACTGGCCCGCGGCTTCGCGCTTCGGTGCCTCGCCACCGAGCGAGATACGCCGGTTGTTGCGGCGATGCATGTGCCGCAGGTCGCAGGCCGAAAGCTCAAGCCTCACGTCCACCTGATCGCCTCGTCGCGGCGTATCCTCGGCTCGAACTGCGCCGACTTTGTCACCGACCTGCTGAGTGCCGACGCAAAGGCGAATGCCGCCAAGCTGTGGTCCGACTGGTGTGCCGCGCACGCCTGATCGCCGCCCTGCTTTCATCGCGACCTTCACCCCTGGCGAGCATAGTCTCGCCGGGGGTGTCGGGGGGCGGCATGCCAATCGACTAACGGGTCGGTGGATTGCAAACCTTGCAGCAACTGTCGGCCGCATGGCCCCATACCCGGACGTTCGCGCTCCGTTCGCCGCTCCCCAACTTCAGACACTCATTCATCTCTGTGCGGGTGTCCCCTCGCCATGAGGATCGGTGCAGCATAAGACTGCGTGATGCGGATCGCGATCATCGACACAAGCACGACGCGTGCTGCGATCATTTCGGAAGGCCTGCGTGAGGCCGGCCTCGACGATATCGTCGTTATCGACGGCATGCTCGGGATGGTTGCGGCGTTGGAGAAGGCAGCGCCCGAAGTGGTGCTGATCAACCTCGAGAATCCAAGCCGCGACGTGCTCGAGGAGTTCTTTGCCGTATCGCGCGCCCTCGCCCGACCGATTGCGATGTTCGTCGATCAAAGTGACGCAGAGTCCACGAACGCGGCGGTTGATGCAGGCGTGTCTGCCTATATCGTCGACGGGCTCGCCAAGCAGCGGATCAAGCCGGTCATCGACCTCGCGATCCGCCGGTTCCAAGCGTTCGCGCGATTGCAGGCGGAACTGCACGAAGCTCGCAGCGCACTCGCCGATCGCACCACCGTCGACCGCGCCAAGGCGATCCTGATGAAGCGCCGCGGCATCGACGAACCGACCGCGTACGGCCTGCTCCGCGCGCAGGCGATGCGATCCAACCGGCGGATCGCCGAGATCGCCGACGCGATCATCACCAGCGACGCGCTCATGGGAGATTTGTGATGGCGCTCGACCGGGTTCGCATCGGTTTCCTCCCGCTCGTCGATGCGGCGCTGCCGATCCTTGCGCGCGAACGGGGGTTCGCGGAGGCTGAAGGACTGGAGATCGAACTCGTCCGCGACATGACCTGGGCGACGGTGCGCGATCGGCTGTTGTACGGGCATACCGACGCCGCGCACATGGTCGCGCCGCTGGCGATCGCGACGGCTTTGGGCCGTGGGCGGCCGGCGGTGGCGATGGCGGTACCGTTCGTGCTGGGGCTCAACGGCAATGCGATCACGCTATCGCTGCCGCTCGCGGCGCAGGTGATGGACGGCGACGCGCTCGGCGATCCGGTGGTGCTGGGTGCGCGACTGAAGGCAGTCGCGACCGAGTGTGCCGCGACGGGGCGGCGGTTGCGGTTCGGCGTGGTGCATCGCTATTCTAGCCATAACTACATGCTGCGCTACTGGCTCGCGGCGGTCGGCATCCGCCCGGATACCGACGTCGAGATCGTCACGACCAGCCCGACCTTCGCTGCCGATGCGTTGGCGGCGGGCGAAGTCGATGGCATCTGCGTCGGCGAGCCGTGGAATGGCGTCGCGGTCGATCGCGGCGTCGGGCGGATCGCGCTGGTAACGGCGCAGGTCTGGCAGCGTGGCGTCGAGAAGGTGCTGGCGATGCGCGCCGCGACGCTGGCCGAGCGTGGCGACGTCGTCCACCGGCTGATCCGTGCACTGCACGCTGCCGCCGCGCAGTTCGTCGATCCGGACACGCTTGTGGAGAATGCGGCGATTCTTGCTCGCGCGGAGTATCTCGATGCCCCGGTCGATGCGGTGGCGCGGGCGGTCGGCGACCGGGTGCGGCTGGTTAAGGATGCCGTGCCCATCCACGTTCCCGACTTCATGTTCCAGTACCGCGAGGCGGCGAACTTCCCATGGCGCAGTCAGGCGGCGTGGCTGTATTCGCAGATGGTACGCTGGGATGGCACGCCGTTCTCGGCCGAGGAGGCGGACGCCGCGCAAGGGGTTTTTCGTCCTGACGTGTATCGCGCCGCGCTGGCGGGCTCAGGCGCGCCACTGCCCAATGCGAGCTCGAAGCTGGAGGGTGCGATCGGCGCTGACAGCATTGGCGCGGGCTCTACGCAAGGACGGCTGATCCTGGGGCGCGATGCGTTCTTCGATCGTCGCGCGTTCGACCCGGATGATATCGAGGGGTATCTGGCTGGATTGCCCTGAAACTCTCTTCTCCCCTCCCTGGGGAGGGGTTGGGGGTGGGTCGGACGGCTTGAGCCGCTTCGGTTCGGACATGCGGAAGCCGACCTACCCCCTGCCCCTCCCTTTCAGGGAGGGGTGTTTTAGCGGTCAATCGCCCCGCCAAACCCAAATCTGCTGCACCCGCGAAATGATGCTTGCGCGATACGGCCACTTCGGTCATCTTCGCATTGTCCGGCGAGGGAGTCGGACACGAAATCATCGCGAGACTGGTTCCAACGAGGGGACCTGACCGCGTAGGACGATCCACCGATCGTCCATAGGCAACGAAGCCGCTCCGATGCGTCCGCAAGGTCGCCGTCGGGGCGGCTTTTTCTTTGTCCATCGCAGATGGGGAACCGACCATGTTGTTCGCATCACCAGGTATCGACACCGCCGCGCCGAAAGCCACCAGGATCGACCTGTTCAGCGCCACCACGCCGCAGATGCGCGCGTTCCACGTCACGTGGCTCGCGTTCTTCGTGTGCTTCTTCGCATGGTTCGCCGCCGCGCCGTTGATGCCGCTGATCAAGGCCGAGTTCGGCCTCAACAAGGATCAGATTGCCAACATCAACATCGCCGCGGTCGCGGTAACGATTCTGGTGCGGCTGGTGGTCGGGCCGCTCTGCGACCGGTTCGGCCCCCGGCGCACCTATACGTGGCTGCTGCTGATCGGTGCGATCCCGGTGTTCGGGCTGGCGTTCGCGCAGACCTACGAGACGTTCCTGTTCTTCCGCCTCGCGATCGGTGCGATCGGCGCATCGTTCGTGATCACGCAATATCATACCAGCGTAATGTTCGCGCCCAACGTGGTTGGTACCGCGAACGCGACCGTCGGCGGCTGGGGCAATGCCGGTGGCGGCGCGGCGCAGAGCCTGATGCCGCTGGTCGTCGCGGCGCTGGTCGGCCTAGGCGTCGAGCACGCGTTCGGCTGGCGCGCGGCGATGTTCGTGCCGGGTGTCGCGATGGTCGCGATGGCGTTCGTCTACGCGCGCTACACGCAGGATACGCCGCAGGGCGACATCGTCGACCTCCGCGCCGCGGGCATCGAACTCGAGGGCGGCAAGGCTACGGGCATGGCGATCTTCCGCCGCGCCGCCGCCAATTACCGCACCTGGATGCTGGCTGCGACCTATGGCGCGTGCTTCGGGGTTGAGATCTTCATCCACAACATCGCGGCGAGTTACTACGTCGATCGGTTCGGGCTTTCGCTGACCAACGCGGGACTGGCAGCAGGGATCTTCGGTGGCCTCGCGCTGTTCGCCCGTGCGCTCGGCGGGATCGCGAGCGACCGGATCGCGCTCAGCAAAGGCCTAGATGGCCGCGCGCTGCTGTTGTCCGCGCTGATGCTCGGTGAAGGCGTCGGGCTGGTGCTGTTCGGTCATGCCGGCAGCGTGACGCTCGCGATACTGGCGATGACGATGTTCGGGCTGTTCACGCACATGGCGTGCGGCGCGACCTATGCGCTGGTGCCGTTCATCGACCGCAAGGCGCTGGGCGGTGTCGCCGGGCTGATCGGCGCGGGCGGCAATATCGGCGCGGTCGCGGCGGGGTTCCTCAACAAAGCGTCGGCCACCCCGCAGCAATGTCTCATCGTGCTCGGCTACGTCGTCGCAGGCACCGCGGTCTGCGCGCTCGCCGTCCGCTTCTCCGCCACGCACAAATCGAACGAGCGCGCGCTGCTCGACGCGGCGCTCGACGCACGCCGCACCAGCGACCGCTCGGTCAACGGCGCGCTCCCCGCATGACCCTCCCTTCCCCGGCTCCAACCCGACTGGACGATCTGATGGAACACCAAACCCCCTGCCCCGACACCCCCTTTTCCAAGCGGCGCGAGCACCTCGTCGTGATCGGCAACGGCATGGCCGGCTGTCGCGCGGTCGAGGAACTGATCGCACGCGACCCTACCCGGTACCGCGTGACGATCTTCGGCGCCGAGCCGCATGTGAATTACAACCGCATCATGCTGTCGCCGGTGCTGGCGGGCGAGAAGACGTTCGAGCAGATCGTCATCAACGATCACGCCTGGTACGCGACCAACACGATCGAACTCGTGACCAGCGACCCGGTGCAGGCGATCGACCGCGTGGCCAAGACCGTCACCGCGCGCTCCGGCCTGACGGTATCGTACGACCGGCTTCTGATCGCGACCGGCTCCGATCCGTTCATAATCCCCGTCCCCGGCAACGACCTGCCCGGCGTGATCTCGTTCCGCGACATGGCGGACGTCGACCACATGCTGGAGGCTGCGGGCAAGGGTGGAGCGGCGGTCGTCATCGGCGGCGGGCTGCTCGGGCTGGAGGCCGCACACGGGCTCACGCTGCGCGGGATGAAGGTCACGGTGATCCACCTGATGCCGACACTGATGGAGCGGCAGCTCGACGAGGCGGCGGGGTGGCTGCTCAAGTCGGCGCTGGAATCGCGCGGTCAGGTGATCCTCACCGAAGCGAATACCGCCGAGATCGTCGGCGATACCCGCGTCGAGGGCGTGCTGCTCAAGGATGGCACGCTGATCCCCGCCAGCCTCGTCGTCATGGCGGTCGGCATCCGTCCCTCGGTCGCGCTCGCGCGCGACGCCGGGCTGGAGATCGGCCGCGGGATCAAGGTCGACGACCACATGGTCACCAGCGACGCGTCGATCCTGGCGGTCGGCGAATGCGTCGAGCATGACGGCAACGTCTACGGTCTCGTCGCGCCCCTGTGGGACATGTGCCGCGCGCTCGCCGATGGGCTGACCGACAGTCACAGCGGCTATCGCGGATCGGTGACCTCGACCAAGCTGAAGGTCGCCGGGCTCGACGTGTTCTCGGCGGGCGATTTCTCCGGTGGTGCAGGCGCGGAGGACATCGTCTTGCGCGATGCGTCGCGCGGCATCTACAAGCGCGTCGTGGTCAAGGACGACCGGATAGTCGGCGCGGTGCTGTACGGCGACACGACCGATGGCGGCTGGTATTTCGATCTGCTCAAGCGGGCGGAAGACATCGCGCCGATCCGCGACATGCTGATCTTCGGCCAGTCGTTCGCCTCGGGAGGAGGCACCGCGGACCCTAAGGCGGCCGTTGCGGCGCTCTCCGACGATGCGGAGATCTGCGGCTGCAACGGCGTCACAAAGGGCAAGGTCGTGGCGTGCATCGGCGCCGGCAACGCGACGCTCGACGCGGTCCGCGCGACCTGCAAGGCGTCGGCATCGTGCGGATCGTGCACCGGACTGGTCGAGACGCTGCTCGCGGTCACGCTGGGCGACGAGTATTCGGGCGAACGTTCGGTGAAGACGATGTGCAAATGCACCAGCTTCGGCCACGACGACGTCCGCCGCGAGATCGTCGCGCAGAGCATGCGATCGATCCCCGAAGTCATGCAGAAGATGAGCTGGTCGACGCCCGACGGATGTTCGTCGTGCCGGCCTGCGCTCAATTACTATCTGCTCTGCGCATTGCCGGGCGACTACAAGGACGACCAGCAGAGCCGCTACGTCAACGAGCGCGTGCATGCCAACATCCAGAAGGACGGCACCTATTCTGTCGTGCCGCGGATGTGGGGCGGGCTCACCAACCCGCGCGAGCTGCGCGCGATCGCCGATGTCGTCGAGAAATACGACGCGCCGATGGTCAAGGTGACGGGCGGCCAGCGGCTCGACATTTTCGGGATCAAGAAGGAGGATCTCCCCGCGGTCTGGGCCGATCTCAACGCCGCCGGGATGGTCAGCGGGCATGCATACGGCAAGTCGTTGCGCACCGTGAAGACCTGCGTCGGCTCGGACTGGTGCCGGTTCGGGACGCAGGATTCGACCGGGCTCGGCGTCAAGGTCGAGCGGATGACCTGGGGCAGTTGGATGCCGCACAAGTTCAAGATCGCGGTCAGCGGCTGCCCGCGCAACTGCGCCGAGGCGACGATCAAGGATTTCGGCGTGGTGTGCGTCGACAGCGGCTACGAGCTGTCGGTCGGCGGCAATGGCGGGATCAAGGTCCGCGCGACCGACTTCCTGTGCAAGGTCGCGACCGAGGAAGAGGCGATGCATTACTGCGCCGCGTTCATCCAGTTGTACCGCGAGGAGGCGCGCTATCTGGAGCGCACCGCGCCGTGGATCGAGCGCATCGGCGTCGAGTATATTCGAGAACGGATCGCCGAGGACCCGGAGGGTCGCGATGCGCTGGCGGCACGGTTCCTGTTCTCGCAGCAATTCACGCAGGACGATCCGTGGGCGGCACGCGCGGCGGGGGAGCATCGCGAGCAGCATGCGCCGATGGCGCGGTTCACGCCTCTGGACGCATCGAGGGAAATGGCATGATCGGCGAATGGCTCGATATCGGCTGGGTCGACGAGATCCCGGTCCGCGGCAGCCGCACGGTGCAGGTCACCGGCGGCGACGACATTGCGGTGTTCCGCACCGGCGACGGCAAGGTCTTCGCGCTTGCGGACCGGTGCCCGCACAAGGGTGGGCGACTGTCGCAGGGCATCGTGCACGGCGGCGCGGTGGCGTGCCCGCTGCACAACTGGCGGATCGCGCTGGATACGGGCGAGGCGCTGGGCGAGGACAAGGGGTGTACGCCGGTGATCCCAGTGAAGGTGTCGGGGGGCCGGGTTTTGCTCTGCCGCACCTCAACCATGAAAGCCGCCGCATGAGCGCGCCACTGCTCCCTCTCCCCTCCGGGGAGAGGGCCGGGGTGAGGGTTTGGGGCGTGTGCTGGCCTTCCCAACTACCCCTCACCCAACCCTCTCCCCAATTGGGAGAGGGCTAATGGCCTCCGTTCGCACGACGTGCGCGTATTGCGGTGTCGGCTGCGGTATCCTCGCGACCCCGACCGGGGAGCGGTCCGTCACGATCAAGGGCGACCCTGACCACCCCGCCAATTCCGGCAAGCTCTGCTCGAAGGGTACGCATCTCGGCGAAACGATCGGACTCGAAGGCCGCCTGCTGACCCCCATGATCGGCCAGCGTCGCGCATCCTGGGACAAGGCGCTCGACCTCGTCGCGAAACGCTTCCGCGACACGATCGCACAGCACGGCCCGAACAGCGTCGCGTTCTATGTCTCCGGACAACTGCTCACCGAGGACTATTACGTCGCCAACAAGCTGATGAAGGGCTTCATCGGCTCGGCCAACATCGACACCAATTCGCGGCTTTGCATGGCGAGCGCAGTCGCGGGCCACATGCGCGCGTTCGGCGAGGACATCGTGCCCGCGAGCTACGACGATCTCGACGCCGCCGACCTGATCGTGCTGGTCGGGTCGAACACCGCCTGGTGCCATCCGATCGTCTATCAACGCATCCGCGCGCGCTGCGACGCCGGCGCCAAGCTCGTCGTGATCGACCCGCGCCGGACCGAGACCGCGGACGAGGCGGACCTTCATCTTGCAATCCGCCCCGGCACCGACGTCGCGCTGATGAACGGCCTGCTCGCGTGGTGTCGCGACGCGGGCGTGGTCGACTACGACTATCTCGCCGCGCATGTCGCGACGCCCGATGCGTTCTGGGACCAGTTCGACGAGGGCAGCGACCTGTGGTCGGTCGCGCGCATCTGCGATGTTCCGCCGCAGGATCTCAGGCGCTTCTTCGAACTGTTCGCCGCAACGCCGAAGACCGTGACGATGTTCAGCCAGGGTGTGAACCAGTCGCTGTCGGGCACCGATCAGGTCAACGCGATCACCAACCTGCACCTCGCCACCGGCCGCATCGGCAAGCAGGGTGCAGCCCCCTTCTCGATCACAGGCCAACCCAATGCGATGGGCGGGCGCGAGGTCGGCGGGCTCGCGTCGAGCCTCGCCGCGCACATGGATTTCGCGCCCGAGAACGTAGCCCGCGTCGGCCGGTTCTGGGCCGCGCCCAACATGGCGACCAAGCCGGGGCTGAAGGCGGTCGACCTGTTCCGCGAACTCGGCAACGGCCGGATCAAGGCGCTGTGGGTGATGGCGACCAACCCCGCGGTGTCGATGCCCGACGCCGGCCGCGTGCGCGAGGCGCTGGCGGCATGCCCATTCGTCGTCGTCTCCGACGTGATCGAGACGACCGACACATCGGTCCACGCGCACGTCCGCCTGCCCGCCGCGGCATGGGGGGAGAAGGACGGCACCGTCACCAATTCGGACCGCACGATCAGCCGCCAGCGCGCGTTCATGGCCGCGCCCGGCGACGCAAAACCGGATTGGTGGATCATCTCCGAAGTCGGGCGGCGGATGGGCTGGAAGACGGCATTCTCCTACGACCGCCCCGCCGAGATCTGGCGCGAGCATTGCCGGCTGTCGTCCTATGAGAATAACGGCACGCGGCTGTTCGCGCTTCCCGGTCATACCGCCAAGGGCAATGCGGAATACGATGCGATGATGCCGTTCCGTTGGGGCGGCGCACCCTTCGCGGACGGCCGGTTCTCGACTCCCGATGGCCGTGCCCGCCTCGTGCCAGTGGCGCAAAGGCCGGTTGCCGCACCACTCGCCCCATGGCCGATGACACTCAATACCGGGCGCTACCGCGACCAGTGGCATACGATGACCCGTACCGGCCTGTCGCCCAAACTCGCGCGCCACCGCGAGGAGCCGCTGGTCGAGATTCACCCCCACGACGCGGTACGGCTTGGGATCGTGGATGGCGGCCTTGCGCGCGTACTCACGCCGCAGGGCGACAGCCTCTTCCGCGCGAGCGTCGTCGCGACGCAGCGGATCGGCGAGCTGTTCGTACCGATCCACTGGACAGACCGCACCGCGACCGGCGGCCGTGCCGGGCTGCTGCCTCGCCCGCTAGCCGACCCTGTCTCGGGTCAGCCGGGCTTCAAAACCACGCCCGTTCGGATCGAGCCCGTCGCGACTGAATGGCGCGGCTTCGTCGTGGTCCGCGGCGAACTGGCGACGCGCCCCGATTGCCTGTGGGCGACGCGCGTCGCGGTACCGGGTGGAACGGCGTGGGACATGGCGGGCAACGGCGACGCCGCCGCACTCGACGCGTTGCTGCCGAAGGGCCAGCGGATCGAGGCGGTCGATGCGGCTCGGGGCTCCCGCCGGATCGCAATATTGGAGGGCGGCAAGCTCGCCGCAGTGCTGTTCGTGACCCGGGACGGTGCACTTCCGCCCCGCGACTGGCTCGTTGCACAACTGAGCAAGGCCATCGCCGCACCCACCCTACTCGCCGGCCGCGCGCCGGGCGTGCAGATCGACCGTGGCCCGATCGTCTGCGCGTGCTTCGACGTCGGGCTGAAGGCCATCCTCGCCGCGATCGCCGACCAGCATCTCGCCGACGTCCACGCGATCGGGGCTGCGCTGAAAGCCGGCACCAATTGTGGATCCTGCCGCCCTGCCCTCGCCAAACTCCTCGTCACGCAAGGATCAGCAAATGTCGCATGATTTCACGCCCGGTTCGGTCTGGCTGGTCGGTGCCGGCCCCGGCGATCCCGACCTTCTCACGCGGAAAGCCGAGCGGCTGATCGCGGCGGCCGACGTCGTGTTCTACGACGCGCTGGTCGGCCCGGGCGTCCTTGCGCTCATCCCCGCCCGCACCGAAGTCGTGAGTGTCGGCAAGCGATCGGGGCGACATTCGAAGGATCAGGTCTCGATCAACGTCTTGCTCGCCAGGGCAGCGCGCGCGGGCAAGCGCGTCGTCCGGCTCAAGGGCGGAGATCCGTCGATCTTCGGCCGCTCGACCGAAGAGCTCGACCACCTCGCCGCCAACGGCATCACGGTGCGGATCTGCCCCGGCATCACCGCCGCCAGCGCCGCTGCGGCGTCGGGTGGCGCCTCGCTGACGCTGCGCGGCCTCGCACGAAAGCTGACGTTCGTCACGGCACACGCCCGCGCCGGCGAAGCGCTCGATCTTGACTGGACCGCGCTCGCCGCGTCCGATGCCACGCTCGCAATCTACATGGGCCGCGCCGCCGCCGCCGAAGTCTCGCGCAACCTGATCGCCGCCGGTCGCGCGCCCGACACGCCGGTGATGGTCGCGGTCAACGTTTCGCTTCCGACCGAACGCATCATTCGAGGTCGATTGTCTGCGCTCGCCTTCCTGGTCGAAACGATAAGCGATTGCGATCCATCTCTGCTGCTGATCGGCGAAGCCGTCGCTGCGGCACCCAACGAAGGCACGGGGTATTCCGGATTGCTATCGACAGTGGCAGCTCGTGTGAATCAGATGTTGCCCGAGGGCAGTTTGCACTGAGAACTGACGATCTCTCTTGGCGACTGGGACTTCCGGAATTGGGGGATCTACCACGAGCCGGCGTAGTACTCTGCTGCCTGCTCGGCAGGTGGTTGGGGTATGCGCTCCCGGTGGGTTGGGTAGCACTGACCCATGTGTGGACGGCCCTCCGTTGGCAAGCTTGAACAGTCGCGTTGCAATGCTGGTTGGTGCGGCCATGTGTCCGACCTGTTAGTGCGGCTC
>NZ_QAYE01000018.1 GCF_003053745.1 Sphingomonas faeni
AACCAGAACAACGCCATCTACCGCCTCCATCGTCACACGCTCTGTGAATCAGGAAGCCCTCTTCAAATCAATAGCCTGATTGGGTTTGAGCCCTAAGAAAACCGGTCGTTCGTGATGCAAAATCAAGGTTCTTGCATCAGGAAAGTGTGCAAGTAATTTACCCTCAAGCTATTCTTCGTAGTAGTCTAGTTGCACCCGTGACCGAGTGGCGTCGGCAACAAGGGACACTCGCCCTCCGTGTGAAAATGTAGGTGGGTTATTGACCGCGAAAGCCACAGAGACTGGAAAGTCCGGACCAATTTTTGGGCCACCGGAGAATGAGTAGCTTCCACCACGATCCGGCTGAGGTTTGAAATGCCAACCCCTTGTGAGCACAGGAAAGTCAGCCGGGTTTACTTGGAATACGCAGGTTGTGAGCACGTCGGTCATGCCCCAGGATTCGCATTCGGCATTTGCGAGAGAAGCGGGTGCACGATCAAGATGCAGCAATCCGGCGATGATCTGCCTCGGACGGGTTTGGTAATAAACTACCGCGCCGTAGATCACTCCTAGAAGGAGGATGATTGCCACAAAGCCACGGATGATATTATTACGGCCAATCGTCATCGGGATTACCTACATTGCCTAACTTTTTCCAACCAGGACATTCCCGAAATGGATCCCTCGCGAGAAAGCCGGATCGGACACGAACGCCCAATTGCGGACATTGGCGACTGATGGGTATAGTCCGAAATATGAGCGCGACAGATGACTTCGCTTGGCTAATGCAGTGGTATGTTTCGCAGTGCGATGAGGACTGGGAACACCAGTACGGAGTAACGATCGACACGCTCGACAACCCAGGGTGGAGCCTGAAAGTCGATCTTGATGGTACTCCGTTGGAAGGTCTAGCCTTTTTGCCTTTGTATGAGGGCGTTTCAGCTGAGGTGCAGCCTGGGCAAGGACTGGACGGCGACGTGCCCTGGCTGATCTGCCGCGTCGAAGGCTCCAAGTTTAAAGGCTGGGGCGGCCCTCGCGACCTTGCGCGGCTAATTTCGACCTTTCGTCATTGGGCCGAGGATGCAATTCCGCGCTAGACGAATGTCTGCTTTCCTTCCCAACCCGGACATTCCCGAAACTCGATCCCTTTTGCGAAGGCTGTGCCCGGCCTGCCGGCGCTAAGCGTATATCTGGGTCCGTTCTATGTACTGACCCCAAGTAGGGGCTCAGCGCTCGAGGTCGCCGCGATCGATCTGCCGAACTGGGGGCGTTATCGTCGGCGTCGGGTTCGTTCGCCGCTTCGACAGTTCGAGGTTGATGCCATCGGCGACGGCCGTCAGTCGATTAAGCGCCGACGCGCCCGGTTCGTGGTTGATTGTGATTTGGCCGCTGGTGACGTTCGCCAGGCGCTCGGTGAGCGCCGAAACAGTACCTTCGCGAGCAACCCAGTCGCGCATGTTCGTCGCGCGGTCCAGCTCGGCTGCGGGCTCCTTCTTCCGTAGGACGGCGAGCCGTATGTCTTCGACGTTCCGCTCTGCCTGCTTTTGAGCGATCGGCTCGATCGCGACGATCTCGCGCGCCGCTTCCCTTATCGACATGCGCCGGTCGTATGACTCCTGATCGCGACCCCGCTCAAGCGAACGTCGAACGATCTCCTCGAGCGGGTCGGCGTTTTTGTAGCGCTCGATTTGGCTCGCCATCTTGTATTTGAGTTCGTAATCCTCCCGCGTGGTCGCTGCCATCGCGTCCGCCATGGAAACGCCGGGGTTGCGAAGCTGAATCACTGCCATGTCACGCGCAATGTAGAGGGCGTCGCGCGATTCAGCTGTGACATTCGTCGTGCCCCAATCAAGCTTGTGGCCATTCTCGCGCGCCAGTTGCTCGGTGAAGGTCCGGAGCGTGCGACTGTTGCCCTCTCTGAACGGATGGAGGTAGTCGAGGCGCGCATAGGTTTGTGCGACGGCCTCGGACATCTCCATCATGTCATAGCCTTTTAGCGCTTTCCCAGCGTCTAGGACCGCGAGCGTCGGTCCGAGATTGCGGTCGATCTCGGGCCAGAGCGCATAAGGTACGAGGACGCGGTCGCTCGACGCCTCCAGCTCGCGGTTCTTGAAGTGGCCCGGAGCGTCTGGCCGGAACTCGCCTGGGCGATGTTCCGGCAAATCCTGGAAGATCCGGCGATGCACTTCCTGGAGATGGGCCACATCGAACTGGCCTTTTACAGGATCGTGTTGAAGCTCCCGAACCCGCGCAAAGGTAAGTGCGGCTTCGCGCTGGCTTATCAAGCCGCGCGAACAGTATCTGACGCGAGGATCGCGGCGGTCAACTCGTCGCTGGTGATCTCGCCCGCGACGTAGCGCGCGTTGAGGTTCTCGATCTCGTCCGAGAGGATTCCACTCTCGTAGCGAACACTGCCTCGAGCGAAGTTTACCTCGCTCAGCCGGCGCGCGCGTTCTGCCTCGCTGATCGCCGGCGTGGATGATGTGATGGGCGTTGCGACGTTCATCGGGCGATCCTTTCGAGAGAGCCTTCATAGCATAAAGCCGTGCTCGATACGACAAACAGCGTGCAGCCTCACCTCTGACAATGCTGGCGGCCGTTGGCCGGGGGCGTTCGTGGCACCGCCTTTGTCGGTGCGCAGGGAGGGGGTGCATCCCCCCTCTGGGCAAGGGCTAGACTGTCTTCCTGCAAGTGCTCCGCTCACCCGATCGATAACCCATGCATGTTAAATTGGCGTGGGGTTTATCTACAAGCCTTTGACGCTGATCTAATCAGTTTCCAAAATGTCCGATCGAACGACGGCTGCCCTTGCTTGTGTGACGATCCATACGGAAACGACGGCAAACCTAAGCGTTCGGCATCAGGATTGTTTGGAGACATACAATGGCAGACGACAAGAGCAAGACCGACGGCCGTGATCGGAGTCGTGTCTCGGGAAGCGAACCTTACGAGGTCGAGTATTTTTCGCAAAAGCATGGGCTTAGCGCGCAACAGGCACGTGACCTGATCGCCGAGGTTGGCAACGACCGCGAGAGGCTCGACGCGGCAGCAGGAAAGCTAATTGGTGAGCGCGGCAAAGCCTAAGAGCTTCTGCTCGGCGCTTCCGCACCAATCTGAGTTACATCGAACGACGACTGCGCTTGTAGGCCACGGCAGTGCCCAAAGCCTGTCGGCGGACTTTTTTCAACTCACAGTTAAGTCTCTCCCGTCGTTCGGCCAATCAGGAGGCGGAACGCTTCCGTCGGACGGCCTTCAGTTTGATCCAGACAGGGGCGTGGTCGCTGGTCTTCTCCCACCCTCTGACGTGATGATCGACCTGCGCGTCCGCCAGTCGCGCGGCCGCAGGGGCGTTCAGGAGAAGATGATCGAGCCTTAGCCCGGCATTGCGACCATACGCGTTCCTGAAGTAGTCCCAGAACGTGTAGATCGTTTCGTCGGGATGCTTTGCCCGTAGCGCATCCAGCCAACCCTGATCGATCAAACGAAAGAACGCGGCTCGGACTTCTGGCGCAAACAGCGCGTCTTTGATCCACCGTTCCGGCTTGTAGACGTCCATCTCGGTCGGCATCACATTGTAGTCGCCGGCCAGCACGACCGGCGCATCGGTGTCGAACAGCGTGGCCGCATGAGCAATCAGGCGCTCCATCCAGGCGAGCTTGTAGTCGAACTTCGGGCCCGGCCGCGGGTTGCCATTGGGCAGATAGAAGCCTGCGACCAGAATGCCGCCAACAGCCGCTTCGAGATAGCGGCTCTGCAAATCATCCGGGTCACCCGGCAACCCGCGCCGCGTCTCGACGGGTTCTGCGCCGCGAGCAAGAATGGCAACGCCGTTCCAGCTCTTCTGACCCTGCCAGATCGCGCCATAACCAGCCGCCTCGATCGCGCTCAAAGGGAACTTCTCGTCCGGCGCCTTCAGTTCCTGCAGGCAGACGACGTCGGGCTGTGCTTCCTCCAGCCAGCGCAGAAGCACCGGCAGGCGACCGTTGATGCCATTCACGTTGTAGGTTGCGATCTTCATCGGGTCACCAAGCGAACAGAGACGATCATAGGTCGGGCAAAATTTGGTCAGCGCGTCCCCAACCGACCAGATCCTTGGACGCCGCGCGTTTCAACAGCGCACCCGCATCGCCGATATGCCAGCCCGATGCGCGGTCGAGTTTAGCGAGCTCTTCCCACGTGATGGGCACGGCAACGGGCGCGCCCTCGCGAGCACGAGCACTGTACGGCATGACTGCCGTCGCCCCCCGCTGATTGCGCAGATAGTCGATGAAGATGCGTCCGGTTCGCTTCGCCTTGGCAAGGGCTGCGGTAAATCGATCGGGTTCGGACTGGGCCAGGACAAGTGCCAAGCGGTGTGCGAAATCCTTCACAGCCGGCCACTCGGCCTGCGGTGTCAGCGGCGCGATGACGTGGACACCCTTTCCGCCCGTCACCATTGGAAAGGTCTCAAGGCCCATCTGGGCCAGCACGTCGCGAACATGAAGGGCCGCGGAAATGACGTCCTTGAAATCGAGGCCTTCATCAGGATCGAGATCGAACACCAGCCGGTCGGCCTTCTCGACGTCTTCGATCCGCGCACCCCAGCCGTGGAACTCGATCGTCCCCATTTGGACGCACGTGACGAGACCCTCAGCGTCGTCGACGAACAGATAGGGTTCGTCGTGTCCGTCCTTCTCGGCGATCCCGACATGGTGGACATGATCGCCGAAGCTGCCGGCGTCATGCTTTTGGAAAAAGCACTTCTTCCCCCGGCCCTGCGGACAGCGGACCAAGCTTATCGGGCGACTCCCGCACCAGGGCAGCATGATGCCGGACACAGCCTGGTAATAGTCGGCGAGCTGGCCTTTGGTAATTGCGGACTCGGGAAAGATCACTCGTTCCCGGTTCGTCACTCGGACGACGGACGGCTCGGGTGCCTCGAGCTTGGCAACGGGCGCAGGCTTCTCGACGACGACCGCCTCCGGTTTCTTGTCCTGACGCAAACCCAGATAGCTGGAGTGGCGCAATACCCCGTCGCTCGTCACTTCCATGAACGCCACTTCGGCCACCAGCTGCGGCTTGATCCAGCGTGCGCCGCGTACGGCTGCGCGTGGTGCGGTGACGGTCGGCTTCGTGACGGCCAGCGGCGTCATCAGATCCATCAGCTTGTCGATCTCCTCGCCCGTATACCCTGTTCCGACCTTGCCGGCATAGCGGAGATGACCGTCCTCGTTGACGCCCAAGAGGAGCGACTTGAACCCTCGCTGCTTGTCGGACGGCAACCAGCCGACGATGACGAACTCCTGTCTCTGGATACACTTCGTCTTCAGCCAGCTGCCGGACCGCGAGCCGACATAGCGCGCGTCCGCGCGCTTCGAGATGACACCCTCGAGGCCTTCGGCACAAAACGTGTCGAACAGCTCCTCGCCGCGGCCGGCGATGTGATCCGAGTAGCGGATTCGGTCGGTGCCGCCCGCGAGCAGCGACGCTAGCTTTGCCTTGCGCTCCAACAGCGGTTGTCCGGTCAGATCCTCACCGTCGAGCGCCAGCAGGTCAAACGCGTAGTACAGGATCGCGTCCGGGTCTCCTTTGAGCGCAGCCTGCAACGCCTGAAAGTCGGTTTTGCCGTTGGCATCGACGATCACTGCCTCGCCATCGATGAGAGCCGACGACGCATCCAGATCCGCGGCGTCGGCAACGATGCCGGCAAACTTCTCCGTCCAGTCCAGTCCGGACCGGGTATAGGCACGCCCCGTACCGCCACCGACCGCCACCAGCGTTCGATACCCATCATATTTCATCTCATGCAGCCAGGCGTTGCCGGCGGGCACATGATCGACAAGCGTCGCGAGTTGGACAGGTTGGAATGGCGGGGGCGAGCCTGCTCTTTTACGGCTTGTCACTCGTGATCTCGCAGCTTTCGTTGCAGGCTTGGCGGCAGGCGTTGCTGGCGCACCCGGCTTGCCTTGCTCGCCTGCGGCGATCTGTTCCATAGTCAGGCCGCTGACGACGGCGGTGAGGTATGTTCCGACAAGGTCTTCCGATCCGCCAATCTCGTCGTCGGTGACCTTGCGCAGGATCCAGTTCTCGCCCTTCTCTTTCCCGCGCGGCTTTAGCCTGAAGAGCATCCATTCGCCTTTGAGGCGATGCCCATGCAGGAAGAAGTGGAGATGTCCCTCAGGCAGCGTCTTGCTCGGGTCCTTGCCAGCGAGCGGCTCCCACGTTCCCGTGTCCCACAGCATCATGGTCCCGCCGCCATATTCGGACTTCGGGATCGTGCCTTCGAACGTGGCGTACTCGACGGGGTGGTCTTCGGTACGAACTGCCAGACGTTTGTCGTCGGGATTGATGCTGGGTCCACGCGTGACGGCCCAGCTCTTGAGAACGCCGTCGAGTTCGAGCCGCAAGTCATAGTGCAGGCGAGACGCGGCATGCTTCTGCACGGCGAAGCGATTGCCTCCCGCCTTGGCGATCCGACCCTCGGGCTCGGCGGTTCTGGCGAAATCCCGCTTCTCCCGGTATTTCGCCAGGGCATCGCTGGAGGAGGAACCGGTCATGGCGCTATGCGCAATTCAGCAGGGCGAAGCTCATGCTCCAGCTGATCCATGGTGCACGCCTGAGGTGCCTTATCGGGACGCCAGCGCAGGATGCGCGTACCGTGCCGGAACCGATCACCCGTCACCTGATCGTACAGGACTTCGACGACGAGCTCTGGCCGCAGGGGGACCCACCCACTCTCACGACCGTCGTTCCAGCGACTGGGACCGCCGGGAGCTTTACCCGTGAAGCCCGGGGCTTCGATCAACGGCTCGAGCTTCGCGGTAAGCGCCGCGCGGTCGGCCGCGGCTATACCTGAGGTGAAGCCGACATGATTGAGCTTGCCGTTATCATCGTAAAGCCCAAGCAGGAGCGAGGCAACGTCGCTACCCTCCTTCACCCGTCTGAAGCCGCCTACGACGCAATCCGCGCTCCGATGTTGCTTCACCTTCAGCATGGCGCGTTCCCCGCCACGATAAGGCTCGTCCAGCCGTTTCGCGACGACGCCGTCCAGCGCCCCGCCGCTCGTCGCCAGCCAGGCCGCAGCGTCGTCGATCTCGTCGCTACAGGGCGACAGCAGCAGACCAGCGCGGGCATGTCGCGCATGGAACGACTCCAATGCTTTCCGGCGAGCCGAGAGCGGCGCATTGATTAGGTCGGCATCATCGACGCCGAGGCAATCGAACAGCATCAGCTGCGCAGGCGTCTCTTTCGCCAAGCGATCTATCCGGCTTTGCGCCGGATGCAGCCGTGCCTGAAGCGCATCGAACGAGAGGATGTCCGCGATGGGTAGGATGATCTCGCCATCGAGCACGAAACGCTCCTGCGGGACCGAAGCGACAAGCGCGACTATCTCGGGAAAGTAGCGACCGAGCGGTTTTCCCGATTTGGAAAGGATGTCGACGGCCTCGCCATCACGGAAGACCAGCGCTCTGAAACCGTCCCATTTGGGCTCATATTGCCAGCCCGGTTCGACCGGCAGCTCATTTACGAGCTTGGCTTCCATTGGCGAAGGCCGGTCTGCGACCATCAGTTCTGGCCCGGGGCGCAGCACGCACAGTGTTTGGGAGCCAGTCGTTTTGCCTTTGCTGCCTCGCAACGTCGTTCCTGCCGACTTGGCAGCGGAGCAACGCCAACCGAACTGGGAAAACCGTTAAGCTCAATCGATTTGATCACGGCATCTTTGAACATAAGATCACTCCAGACGGCTTTCAGTTATAAAGCCCCCCAGTCGCCATCTGTTCCTGCTACTTCGACGCGGGGATCGGTAGTCCTGATCAGAACAGCAAACCTGTGCCCCCTGCCCCTGACAAGGGACGTAATCGCTGGCCTGGTAGGGGCGGATTCAATGCTCGTTGGAGTGCCGGTCTTCGACCGGCGTGTAGTAGCGCGCTATATCCGCTTCGGTGAGCGCATGACCGCTCGATTCTTTGACAAGCGCGGCGATTTCGCCATCGGTCCTGCCAGCGTCGCGCAGCTGCTCGATCTCGTCGCTTACCATGTTGATGAAGGCGGGCACCGGGAACCGTTCCTCGCCCAGGCCTAGTGCGTCGCGCATGTGCTTTTGCGCACGCAGGGCTTCGGGAAGCGTGAATGCGATATCGTCGGCCATCGAATGTGCCTTTCATGAAAAGCTGGAAACTGGTCGGGGGGCATCGGCCCCCCGACACTGAAACGCTTATGCGGTAACTGCTTCCGCCTTTGCGTTCACGCTCGACGTTGCCATCGCCGTCAGCTTGTCGTCGGTCGCATATTCCTCGTCGAGCGTCTCTTTCAGGATCGCTGCGATATCGGCGCGGCCGAGCTGGTTCGCCCAGGCGATCAGCGTGCCGTACCGCGTGATCTCGTAATGCTCGACCGCCTGTGCCGACGCGATCAGCGCAGCGTCGAGCACGGCCTTGTCCTCGATCTCGCCAGCAACTTCGTTGGCTTCCCTGATGATGCCGTCGATCGCCGGACAGGTCACTGCCTTTGCCTTCTCGCCGAGCAGGTCGAAGATGCTCTCAAGGCGTGTGATCTGCCCTTCCGTCTCACGCAGATGGGTTTCGAAACCTTGCTTCAGGGCTGGTGCCGTCGCCTTATCGGCCATCTTCGGCAAGGCCTTGGTGATCTGGTTTTCCGCGTAATACACGTCCTGCAGCTGATGCAGGAACAGGTCGTCGAACGTCACGATGTCTTTGGAAAACAGGCCCATGATAGTGTCCTCGCTGAGCGGATAGCCGCAAAGCAACCTGCTCCGGCAACGCCGCAACGCACCGACTCAGGGGTAAGTTTCGTTCGGTTTAGCGCCGCCTCAGCGCCCTATAGATTGGCCTGCTCGTCGACTGGTAGCTCAGCGTCGGGACCATAATAGAGCTTGGCGCAGTCGTCGCGAAGGCACCCTCCCTCAATGACGATGTCATCGCGGTAGGCGTCGCCGATGAACGCGAGCGTGTCGACGTGCTGCGCTTCGAAATACATCTTATGAACATCATCGCGGCCCGCCCCGTAAACGACGCGGCCGACCTTCGACCAGATCGACGCCATCGTGCACATGCCGCAGGGCTGCAGCGTGGAGTAGAGCGTCGCACCGCGCAGTTCCAACTCCCCCGTGCTTTCACACGCCCGTCGGATTGCCATCATCTCGGCATGCGCGGTCGCGTCCGGCAATTCCTTCGTCTGGTTGCGCTCGCCCGCGATAACCTTGCCATCGAGCACGATCACGCACCCCAGCGGCGACGTTGAGGGATCGGAACCCTTCGATCGCGCGATCGCGATCGCTTCGCGCATCCAACGTTCGTCATCCTGCGTCATCGTCTCGGCTCCCTGTCACCGTCGCACAACGCGTAGCGGACACAATGGATCGTTCAGCGCAGTCGTGTTTGCTTGCCGAGGATGGCCGAACGCTACCGTTCCTTGCTGCGGGTTGCGAAGACAGGCTCTCAGACGGTCATCTTGCAGGGTCATAGGGTTTGTGCAGGCGGACGATATCGTCATACGATTCGCGCAGCCAGGTATCGATGTCTGCCGGATCCAGAATCGTGATGATGGCTTTCGGGCGTATCGGCGCACCAGCATGTTGGGATCGCACATGACGCGGCGTACGCCGGGCCGCCTAGCCTTACGTTGCCATAGAAACGATCGAAGCAGCCCCCCATCTAACGGCTCATGACCAATAGCATTCTTCATCTCGGGCTGATGGAAGACGGCGAAATTGAGCTCGATCTGGCTGCGCTCGAACTCGCAGCGCTCGATCACCCCGGCGTCGATCTCGACGAATATCTCGACGAGCTTACGGACATGGAAATTGCTTTGCGCGGTGCAGACGGCGACGCAGTAAGCAGCGTCGCGCAGGCTCAGGCCCTGAGCAGCGTAATGGTTGAAGAGTTCGGGTTCTCTGGCGACCGGACGCACTACGACGACCCTCAGAATGCGGACCTGATCGCGGTCGTTGATCGACGGCTCGGTCTGCCGATCAGCCTTTCGATCCTTTATGTGGCGATCGCTCGCCGCCTGGGTTGGTCGGCGATGCCGCTCAATACCCCCGGCCACGTCCTGGTGCGCCTTGGCGACGCGTCGGATGCGCTGATCATCGATCCCTTCAACGATGGTCGCATCGTCGCCCCTGAACAGGTGGAAGCCTTGTTGGAGCAAATGACGGGCCAGGCCCGGTTTTCCGACGGGATGCTGCCCCTGTCGAACCGGTCGGCGCTCGTCCGCCTGCTGCTCAACCAGGCGACCCGTGCCGAGCAGGCCGGGGATCCCGCACGCGCGCTGGTCCTGTACGACCGTATGACGATCGTGGCGCCTACGCATGCCCATGGTTGGTGGGAGCGCGCCAGACTTCAACTGGTCGCAGGTGATGTGGCCGGCGCCCGCAGCAGCCTCAGTGCGATGCTGGAGATCACCCGGGACGACGATCTGCGCCTGCAGGTATCGGCAGCGCTCGATGCCCTTCCCCGGCCAACGCCGTCATGAATATTGCGGTGGATCAACCCTTGCCGTGATGCCTTATTCTAAGCGCGTCCATCGGCGCTCATGCCAGGCCCGGGACTGAACCGCGTCTCCGAACCGCCAGAACCGGGTCTCGCGTGTGTGGGGACCTGCGCGGACGAGCGTCCAGCACTCACCCGCCGGCAGCTCCACGACGCGGTGAATGTGCGCAGCGTCGACATGGTAGGTTTCGCCAGGGATGCGGTGAACCAGTTCGCTGTGCCAACCGCCGTTTGGATCCAGGTGGAACACCTCTTCGACATAGCCGCCATCAAGGATCTCGGTGTGAAAGCTCCAGGGGTGATCATGCGGGGTCGCATGCGGCTCTTCCATCTTGAACCGGTGCAGTGCGCGTCCGTCATCCAGATGGTATTTGGTAAAAGCCCGCGACATTCGCTCAACGCTGACGATCCGCGTGCCTTCGGGAACGCGAGCAATGGCTGCGCGCGGTAATCGCATACTCACGGTTCGGTTACCTCTTCATAACAGCCAGCGCGCCTCAGTTGCCGGACAATCCCATTGAACGCCGCGGTCACGCCCTGTGCCCTGCCGATCTCGTTCTCTTGGGCTGCGGCATCCCAGTAGAGTGCGAGTGGCCAGCGTTCCGGGCAGTGCGGCAGCAGGCAGCGCAGCGCCAACCGGATCTCGACGACATCGACGCGCGCGTCACTGCAGCGAGCCACACCGCCCCGCAAGATATGCACCGACAGCGCGATGACAACGCGTTGATGACGGACGAGCTTGGCCATTAATGGAAGTCGTGAGATTTGAACTTCATGACAGCTTCCGGATCCATGCCGTCCGCATGGGGCGGCCAGTAAGAGTTGCGAGGGGCAGGGCTCCAGCCCTTGTCGCCACGATCGGGGGAGCCGGCATGCTTGGCACCGTCGCCGCGGCCGGTCCGGTGCGGGAAGGACATCTCGCCGACCCGGTGCAGCAGATCGCCGTGGTCGATGATCCGGTCGCAGATGACGTGGATGACCTCGCCTTCCTTCTGCACCCTGCCCTTCATGCCGATCATCGACGCGGACATGACGGTGCGGCGCTGCCGTTCGAACCGATCGGGCCACAGGATGCCGTTGGCGATTCCCGTCTCGTCCTCGATCGTGATGAACAGCACGCCCTTGGCAGACCCCGGCTTCTGGCGAACGAGGATGATGCCGGCGACTTCGACATGCCGTCCGTCGCGGATGGTCGCGAGATCCGCGCATTTGGTCACGCCACGCCTGGCCAGCTCGTCACGGACGAAGGTCAGCGGATGCGCGCGCAACGAGAGCTGCAGCGCGCGGTAGTCCTCGATCACCTCACGACCGTCGGTCAGTGGGCGCAGTTCGACATCCGGCTCAATCCCTTCCGCGCTGACGGCCTGGTCCGCGCGATCGGCTGCAGCGAACAGCGGCAAGGGCGCTTCGCCAAGCCCCCTCACCTTCCACAAGCCCTGCCGACGATCGGCGCCGAAACTGTGAAAGGCATCGCCGTCGGCGAGCTTCTCGATCGCGGCGCGCTGGACACCCGATCGCCGCCACACGTCTTCCACGCTCTCGAACGCGGTCAGCTCGCGCGCGCCGACGATCTTGGCGCCGTCCGCGTTGGACAGGCCGCGGATCTGCCGGAGCCCCAATCGTACGGCGAGGTACCGCCCGCCATACGGCTCCAGCGTGCAATCCCAGCGGCTCGTGTTGACGCAAGGGGGGCGAACCACGACGCCATGCTCACGCGCATCGCGCACGATCTGGGCGGGCGCGTAGAACCCCATCGGCTGCGCGTTCATGAGGCTCGCGCAGAACACGTCGGGATGATGATGCTTCATCCACGACGATGCGTAGGAGATCTTGGCGAACGAGGCCGCGTGGCTCTCGGGGAAGCCGTAAGAGCCAAAGCCCTCGAGCTGCCGGAAGGTGCGCTCGGCAAACTCACGCGGGTAGCCACGCTCGACCATGCCCCCGATGAGCTTTTCGCTGAAATGCGACACGCCGCCTGTGAATTTGAACGTCGCCATGGCGCGGCGCAGCTGATCGGCTTCGGCCGGCGTGAACCCGGCACCGACGATCGCGACCTTCATCGCCTGTTCCTGGAACAGCGGCACGCCGAGCGTCTTCTCCAGCACCGCGCGCAACTCGGGCCGTGGGTATTCCGGCTTCTCCAGCCCTTCGCGTCTGCGCAGATACGGATGGACCATGTCACCCTGGATCGGTCCCGGCCGTACGATCGCAACCTGGATGACGAGATCATAGAACCGCCGCGGTTTCATGCGCGGCAGCATGCTCATCTGCGCGCGGCTTTCGATCTGGAAGGTGCCGAGCGTGTCGGCCTTCGAGATCATCGCATAGACGTCGGGATCATCGTCCTGCAGATCGGCCAAACCGACCCGCAGCCCCTTGTCCGCCTCGAGCATGTTGAAGGCGCGGTTCATGCAGCCGAGCATGCCGAGACCCAGCACGTCGACCTTCATGAACTTCAGCGCATCGATGTCGTCCTTGTCCCATTCGATGATCTGCCGATCTTCCATCGCAGCGGGTTCGATCGGGACGAGATCGTCGAGACGGTCATGGGTGAGGACGAAGCCGCCCGGATGCTGGCTCATATGGCGCGGTACACCGATGAGCTTGCGGGCAAGCTCGAGCGTGAGGCGCAGGCGGCGATCGCCGATGTCGAGGTTCAGCTCGTTGACCTGCTTTTCGCCGACGCCTTCGGCCGACCAGCCCCACACCTGCCCGGCTAACGACGAGGTCAGGTCCTCGGGCAAGCCGAGTGCCTTGCCGACGTCGCGCACCGCACCGCGCGCCCGGTAGCGTGTGACGACCGCGGTCAACGCCGAGTGGTTGCGGCCATAGGTCTCGTAGATCCACTGGATGATCTCTTCGCGGCGCTCATGCTCGAAGTCGACGTCGATATCGGGTGGCTCGCGGCGTTCGCCACTGACGAAGCGCTCGAACAGCAACTCATGCTTGATCGGGTCGATCGAGGTGACGCCGAGCACGAAGCAGACGCAGGAATTGGCGGCCGAGCCACGGCCCTGGCACAGGATCCCGCGCCGGCGGGCCTCGCGGACGATCGCGTAGACGGTCAGGAAATACGGCGCATAGCCAAGCTCGCCGATCAGCCGCATCTCATGCGCGATCTGCTCGGTATAGGCAGCCGGCACCGTACCGTTGAACATTACGTCGACGGCGTCTTCCGCCAGTTTCTGCAGCGCCTCTTGCGCGGTCAGCCCGTCGATCAGCCGCTCATGCGGATACTGATAGGCCAGCTCGCCCAGATCAAAGGTGCACAGACGGGCGATATCGGTGCTGGCACGCAGCGCATCGGGATACGCCTTGAACCGCCGGACCATCTCGTCGGGGGATTTGAGCGCACGGTCGGCGTTGACTTCGCGCCGGTAGCCAAGCTCGTCGACGGTGCATTTCTCACGCACGGCCGTCACGACGTCCTGCAGCAGCCGTGCTTCGGGCGCGTGATAGAGGACATCACCCGTCACCACCGCGCGAACGCCAGCGCCACCTGCCTGCCGTGCCAGCGCGTCGATCCGCACGGCATCGTCCGGCCGGCGCCGCTGGAACAATGCCATATACCCGCGTCGGCCATAGAGTGTCTTCAGGTCGGCGAGCGCTGTCAGATTATCCTCGTCCGGCTCAACCGGCAGCAGGATGGCGATCATGCCCTCCGACCAGGGCTCGAGGTCATGCCAGTGGAGGAGGCATCCCCCCTTCCCCGCCCGCTTCTTGCCCACTGTCAGCAGGCGCGTCAGGCGCGACCAGGCGGGGCGGTTGGTCGGGTAGAGCAGCAACTGCCGGCCACAGGATAGATTGACGCGTGTGCCGGCGATCGAGCGAACGCCCGTCGCCTTCTGCGCTTCCCATGCGCGCACCACACCCGCGACCGTGCCGATGTCGCTGACCCCGATCGACGGATAGCCGAGCAGCGCGGCAGCTGCGAACAGCTCCTCGGGGCTCGATGCACCGCGCAGCAGCGAGAAGTGCGTGAGGACCTGGAGTTCGACATAGTCGGTCATGCGAACACGCCGTGCATCCACCAGCTGAGATCGCCAGTATCCTCGACGAACCCGTCGCCACGCCGGAACACCCAGTAGCGACCGCCCGCGTCATCCTCGACGCGGTAATAGTCGCGCACCGCCCATACTTCCGCGTCGCGGCGCCACCACTCACCATGGATCCGTTCGGGGCCGTCGCCGGCAACCACCTTGTGCGGTCGACCGCGCCACTCGAACCGCCGAGGCGGCTGGTCGGGCATCAGCGCTATGACGCCCCATAGCGGTTCGGGCCTCGCCAGCAGGCGCGTCGGTCGTCGCCATTTCGGCCAGCCCGCGGGCGCTACCACCGGGTCGGCGCGCATGACGGCGCGCTCGGGCACGTGGCTTTCAACAGGGGCAATCCGGAACACGGCGTCGGCGCCGATACGGCCGGCAACGACGTCGACGAGACGGGCCGGATCGCGCACGAGAACCTCACCGGCGAGAACCGCGCCGAGATCGACCGCGTCGAGTGGCTCTGTGTGCGGTGCCGCCAGATAGAATTGCTCCAGCCCCAGGCCCGGATCGATCCGTTCGATCCTGAGCTTCATAAGCCGCAACAGGTGCGAGACCTCGCGCGTCGGGCGTGAGGTACCCACCGCTACGATCTGCTCGGTGCCATCGACGCGTAGGCCACCGAGGCGCAGCGACCGGACGCCTAGCCCCTTCGCGCGCAGCAGCTCGGCCATGTCGCCGAGCAGATCCTCCATGACCTGCGCGATCGCGTCTGCGGTGACGATCGGTTCGAGCAGCCGGCGCTCGACGATCGGCATGACCTCGTCGGTGCGCGGCGTGATGGGTTCGGCGACCGCGCCGAGTGCCTGATCGAGCCGCGTGATTGCGGCCAGCCCAAGCCGGCGTGCCAAGGGCCCGCGGGCAACTGGTAGGAGATCGGCGACGCGTTCGAAGCCGAACTTGCGGGCGGCAACGAGCGCGGTGCCTGCTAGGCGCAAGGCCGCGATCGGTAGGCCGCTAAGCGCGTCGACCGTCCGCCCTGTGGGCACGATCGCGATGTCGGCAGGCCCGAACCGGGCAATAGCGTGTGCCGCGCCCGGTGTGTCTGCAACCGCCACGCGCGCGGTGAACCCGGCACGCTGGCAAAACGCGCGCAGACGCCGGCAGAACCGTTCTTCCCCGCCATGGAGATGCGCGCAGCCGGTCAGGTCGAGCCACAGCCCGTCGGGCGGTGTGGCGGCGGCGATCGGCGACCAGCGGCGCACCGCGCGTAGCGCGAGCTGATCCAGCATCGCGGCATCCGCCTCCGTCTCGGACGGTCGGATATCGAGATCGGACACCAGCGCACGCGCATGGGTCGCGGCCATCCCGATCGTGATCCCCAATGCGGCCGCGCCATCGCAGGCGGCCACCACCTCTTCGCGCCGACCGACCTTGCCCACCAGCGCGAGCGGCGCCCTGTGAAACGCGGCAACGGTCGCCGCGACCCTGTCGTGACTGTCGGCTTGCGCAAACCCATGAAACGGATGGTTCGCCGCCTCCGATCGTCGGCCAAGTTCACGCATGGGTGGTTTCGCATGCGCGGGCAGCGCTGCGATCTCACCTTCCACATCCTGCCTGGTTGGCATGTCGGCACGAGCCCAGCGCGCACCCGGCCGCCACCCGCCGCCCCGCGGTACCGAACACGCACCGGGATCGTCGTCGACGGGAAGCTGAAGGGCTGGCCGCTCAGGCGGACGCGTAGCGTGCCGGTCCAGCCGTCTCAGCCGCTCGATGGCCAAGTGCGGCAGGAACAGCGAGACAACCCGTCTCATCGCAGCCCTCCAAAATCATCGAAAATGCTTCGCCGCCACGCTGCCGTGCGACCTCGACCTGCCACCGCGATCGGCCGACGCCGGCAACGCCCAGGCGCTCGGACGACGCACTGGCGATCCGCCAGCGCGTCCAGGCCGCAGACGGCTCGGCGAGCGGATCCTGGTCGCGATTACGTCTGCGTCGCAGGATGAGAACGGGAATGTCGGCGTCGGCCGCGACCAGTTGCAGGCGCCGGGTCGCCACCATCGACATCCGGCTAACCTCGGCGATCACCGCCGACGGCGTTCCATCGCGCACCGCGTCTTCGACGACGGCCAGCAAGGCTGCATCGTCACGGGGTTGTGCATGGATCAGGTCGGCAGGCGATAGCCCCGCCTGCTCCAAGCCCGGCGCATAGAGATCGTTGCGACAGCTCACCCACAGCACCGGTCCGCCTGTATGCGCCGCTTCTCGCGCGGCGATGCCTGCGAGGAACAGCGTTGCTGCGGCATCGTCGACCATCGAACAGCTTTGTGCGGCGACCTCGTGCACTGCGCCGGCGCGAAGGCCTCTGCTCGCGAGGCGATCGTCGAGCGCAGGGATACCGAACGGCATGATGCGGTGATCCACCACCGGCGTTGCGATTGTCCGCAGGTGGGCGATGGTTGTCGGCAGGGACTCGAGGGCGGTGATCATGATGTCTAGACTCTACCTGTTCTCTTTATGTTCCGTTACCAAGAACGTTTGGTCAAGCGTCAGACTCGAGACTCATGTGGATAAGGTTCCAGCTACGGACGCTGCGAAGCGCGTTTGGCTATGTGTCGCGGAGGCGGGCTATCGGACCTGCGCGTATGCGAACGACTGTCGTCGGGCATGCGATCAAGTGTGCGGGATCCAGACCTTTTCCTCGCGGTGTCGAACCTTCGTCAGCCGTGCCTTATCGCCGAGCTAGCCAAGGGATGAGTTTGGCTCCGACATCCCGCCAAGTGCATGAAATGCAACCGGATTAGCCAGTTTTGCATTCGCCATTGCCCGGCCTGCCGGATACCAAGGTGACGCCTTTCAGGCATCCTCTCCTAAAAACTTCCCGGGTCGCTTTTGGCGGCCCCTTTTTTTGCCCGGACGCAGCCGGCACAGCGTTTCCGGTGCTCCGAGCTACCGGACGTTCGCGTATAGCGATCGGCTGTCATCGAGCATGCTGATGGTGTCGGGGTGATCCAGTCCGCCCCCCGCATCGGATATGGGCCGTAGAACAGATCGCCGAGCGCACGCCGGTAATGTGCGTTCATCCAACGTCGACGACGATGCTCAGGGCCATCGTACATCATGTGGCAGCGCTGGCAGAGCGCTGCCAGCTGGTAAAGCGCGCTGTCACTGGGGGCATGATTGAGATGCGCGCAGGCCAGCACCACCGGTGTCCATTTGCCTGAATCGAGGATGTTCTCGGTCGGTCGGCGAACACGTCTGCCGTCGCCATTACGCCAATACGACCGGCCTTTGTCCTACCAGCGTCCGTCGCCCATGTGGAAGACCCGTTGCCCGTGTGGGCGCCCGCAATGTTCGCAGCGTCCGCCTGCGCGCACGAAGCGGACCAGATGCGATAGCTGGGGCCAATCGATCGGGTACAGGAAGACATGTTCGGGGCGGATCGGCATCGGTGCCGTCCACCAACATCATCGCCACCCGTATGTCTAGCGACGTTCTGGTCCTTTGATGTTCTTGCTATGTCCTACAGGCGAACATTCGTGCATCCGACCGTTAGCTGAGTCGAAACGGATCGAATGCGATGGGCTATTCAGGAACACACTGGCCGGAAGGGTTGAACGACGAGGAGGCGCTGCAGCGTCTGCAAACTCTATGTCTGGGCGCTTGCGATGGCATTCAGGATCTGGCGGACGACACGCGCTACAAGGCGCTGCGCCGGGCGCTGCTTGGCCGAACCGACCTGCGGCCGTTGGCGCCAGCTTTCGTCGCGGCGCAGCCCAGCCTCGAGGCATTCGTACGTCATGCGAGAGAGACCAAGGATCGCACTCTGCGGCGTGAAATGGTCCGTGAGCAGTTCAAGGCGCTCTGGGACGAGGTTCGCGGACCGGATGCCGTCAGTTCGGCAACGTGGACCGGGCGCCCTTCCCTACGCGAGCATGCCGCTGTCATTCAGGCACTAGCGCCTGTTGCCCTGGAAGCCGTGCAACGGCTGATCGACGATGAGGAACTCGCTTGCGACAATGGTGGGCCGGTCGATGCCGATCGCGCGGTAGCGCTGCAGCAGCTGAAGGCGCTGCATCGTGCGATGGGTGATCTGATCGCGGCAGTCGATCAAGGTCGATCGCTCGAGCCGGTGTTCGAACGGCTTCGGCTTGTCCGCCAGGAGGCGAAAGTCGCGATCGGTAAGGCAACGGCCGCGCTGCCGGTCACCACGTCGGCGCTAATCGCGTTCGGCAGCGTCGTTGGTATTGTGGAGTTTTTCGTCGGCAATGTTGTCGTTGCGGTCGCGGCCGGGGGAATCGCAGGCAATACGCTCAAGGACGCGATGCTCAAAACGCCCCTATAACAATTCAATATAGCCCTCCCTCTTCTCTCTCCTCGGCGCCTTCCTTCTGGGCCTCCTCGAGATCGTCTGAGTTTTGTGCGCCGCGCGACGGCTTATCTTCAAGGCTATCTTCCGGACCATTATTGCTATCCGGCAGTTCGTTGACGTCGGTTTCAAAACCCGGTTCTTCGTCCTGTGGAACGGCCATAACTAATCTCCTTCGGCGCATGTAACGATCCGAGAAGGCACACGGTTGCTATTGCCTGCCACGCGGTAACGATGCTTTGATAAAGCACGCTGCAGGACCCGGTCTCGGACGCACACGCGACATTCTACGCATCCCCACATCAGACGCTCGTTCATTTTACGCGTTCGGCCCTGCAAGCGTAGCTAGGAGGAGCAAATGCCACTCGCTGGTGCCCATCCGTCTTGAAGAGAATCCATATTTGCAGATGCTGAGGGGCGCAGAGGATACGACGCGGTATAACGGCAGAATTTGGAACGGAAGCAATCGTTTAGCGCTTGGGGTTGTGATCATTCCGGGAGCTATGACGATGACCGATACCACGCGACGCACTTTCGTGACGGGGGCAGCTATTACCGCTGGTGCCATCGCTGCGACCGCCGCAAACGCCGCAACACAGAGTGGGGGCAGTAGCGCCGCGACGACACCAGCAGCCGCAGCCTATCCTAAGCCCCCCTACCCTGTACAACGGCAGCCCTGGCCCGGTCTTGCGTCAAAGATGACACCGCGCCCCGATCACGGCGAGAAAAGCTACAAGGGTTCCGGCAAGCTGACAGGCAAGAAGGCCCTTATAACCGGCGGAGATAGCGGCATTGGTCGCGCCGCGGCGATTGCGTACGCGCGAGAGGGCGCGGACGTTGCGATCAACTATTTGCCGGCCGAAGAACCGGACGCTCGCGAAGTCATTGCGTTGATCCGGGCCGAGGGTCGCAAGGCCATCGCGATCCCTGGTGATCTACGTGACGAGCGCTTTTGCCGCCGGCTGGTGCAGCAAGCGAGCGAACAGCTTGGCGGGCTCGATATCCTGGTCAACAATGCGGCCCGTCAGCAGACTCGTCCCGGTATCGCCGATATCTCGAGCCAGGACTTCGACGATACGATGAAGACCAACGTCTATGCACCGTTCTGGCTGACGAAGGCGGCACTCGAACGGATGAGTGCGGGCGCGGTGATCGTCAACACGTCCTCCGAGCAGGCGGGCAATCCTTCACCCGACATCGTCGACTATGCGCTAACGCGTGCCGCGGTGCTGAACTTCACCAAGAGCATGGCCAAGCAGCTTGCCAGTCGCGGTATCCGCGTGAATGCAGTTGCCCCCCGGTCCGTTCTGGACTCCGTTGCAGGTCAGCGGCGGGGCGACGCCCGAGAAGTTGCGCAGCTTTGGTGGAGACTCGCCGATGGCGAGAGCAGGCCAGCCAGCTGAGATTGCGGCGCTTTACGTCGCCGCAGCCGATCCGTCCCTGAGCTATTCGACGGGTCAGATTTTCGGTTCAACCGGCGGAAATGGGCAACCGGCGTAACGTTCGAAAACGCGGGTATTCCGTACCGGGGCGAACATTGCCTGCTCGGATACTGGCAGACCTGACCGAAGAAAGTACATTTTCGGTCTAAGCATGAGAATTTGACCGGTACAATGTTCAAGGCCAGCGGGCTTTTTTGCCCGCTGGCCTTGAACCTTAGATTTGAGCCAAGCGGCACGAGAGCGCCGGTCTCAGCATTGGCAAACAGGATATCGAGCTTGCCGCGCTCCTGCTTCACTGTATCGAACAGCCTATCGAGATCGTCGGCATCGGTGACTGATCCTTCCACCGCACGCGCGCCAACGCAGATGGTGGCCAATGCCGCGTCCGGTTTCTCCTGTCTCCGGCCGAAGATGTAGACGAACGCGCCTTCCCCGCTTCATACGTTCAACGGGCTGGGCGAACGTGGTGGTCCGAGAACGAAGTTCGTCGCGAGATTTCCAACCCGGACTAGCCTCATGGCTGTGTTGTCTTGGCCACACAACGTCGGCAAAGCCCAAACGGGTTAAAGAAGCGTTACCGGATCCGGCGTTCGCGGCTAGAGTCGGATCATGGCACAGAAGCTTATTTGGGTTCCTACTCCGAGAGTCGAACCGGGGTTTCAAGGCCGGTGGGGCTTGCGTTCGCAGGACGGTAGGTGGGTCGCTGTAGCGTATGCTAGCGAAGCAGAGGCAAAGATCGCAGCGACTGCAATGACAGTCCCTCAGCCGAAGGCACGGTCAGACAACGATAACATACCAGCACACCTTTCTTACGTGTCATGATGCCGCAACGGAACTGACCTAGGCGCTGCGCTCTGTAATTGGAGTCACGCGCGTGGTCAGCCTATCCCCCCTGATGCCAGACGAACTGGTTTACTGCGTCGCCAGCGGCTCCCCGGCGACAGCTGCTCAGGTTTCGCATCTGGCCGCCCGTATATGGGCAGAAGCAGCCCCGCACCGTTCTGCGTTCGCATGGGGTAATCTTGCGCCAGCGGCATCGGACAGACTATTCGCAATGCGATCGGCTGCAATGGCACTGAACGGCTGCTGATCACCCCTGAGATGTAGATA
Source organism: Sphingomonas faeni (assembly GCF_003053745.1). Taxonomy (GTDB): domain Bacteria; phylum Pseudomonadota; class Alphaproteobacteria; order Sphingomonadales; family Sphingomonadaceae; genus Sphingomonas; species Sphingomonas faeni. Next base: position 21,374 of record NZ_QAYE01000018.1, read on the forward strand.
CCCCGAGCCTATGGGTCCTGCCATTCACCGGAAGAATGGCAGGACCCATAGGACTATTCTCAGGCCGGTCAGTACCGCGGATTAACCCGCAAGGTACCTACCGGCCGCGGCAACTTGCGGTCGGCGTCATTGATGCCGGGCTCGAATGCGTTATCCAGATCCGCAACCGCGCCTAGAGCATGATGGATCATACTGCGATCTGCCGTTGTGAGACGCCGATAGCTTTTTGGACGTGTCAGATAGCCAAGTAGCCACGAACCGAAGCCGCTCGACCAAGTTTGATGGACGGTGTCTGACATTCGGGCGAGCTGGTCATATGCTACCAACGAACGCCGCCAGCGGTGTTCATCGAAATCGAGTGCGCCATCAGCAAATCGACGGCCAATTTCGAGCCCGCGGAACATCAGTGCCCGCGCACGTTCTGGCGGCATGGTGAGGTTGAGGCCGCCTTCGTCTGCCGAAAGCATGACATGGCCAATACGCTCGCGCTGTCCTGGCATCGTACTCAGCAACTGATCCTGCCAGTCTTTCGCCGCCCTCAGGATCGATCCGAACAAACCGCTGACGGTCACTGTCGCGCGCGCCGGCAACCCAAAGCCTTGGCGAGCGGTGGCAGGAATGAATACCCGCTCGCCCCCGGTTGTAGTTCCGGGCGGAAGGTCGTCCAGGCTGAGTGCGAAAGTCGGTCGAGCAGGCAACAAGGCATCGAACAGGTGAATAGGAAAATTGCTGCTGATGCCGCCATCGGCAAACAGGATACGCCGGTTTTCGATTATCGGCGTAGCGCCGGTGGCGCGCTGAAGCTCGGCGTTCGCGAAGTCGCGGACATGGACCGGTACCGCTGCAAACAGCAGCGGAAAGGCAAGGCTCATCCGCGCGGCAACGAGGACCGGCAGATCAACCGGGGAGGGAAAGCTCAAGAGCCCAGGCATCTGAGCCGCTTCGGCAACGGATCCCGCCATCCACTCGCACACATCGCCGGGAAACAGTCGCCGCCACTCGGTATCGCTGTATGCTGCGGTGATGCCGAGGGTTGGGAGCGAGTGCGGCCGCCCCATTCCAAGGTTGGTCGTAATAACCCGCAGATCAATCTGCTCGCCCGAGCCGGTTCCTCGCAACTGCCCGAAGGTTAGCGGCGGTCGGCTCTGCCAGTCTTCGCCGAATGCGATCTCTTGGATCGTTTCATGAAGCCAGCTGGTCAACGCGGGTCCGTTCCCGCCGGATTGATCGGTGCCCGGGCAGACACCAAAGTCGCTTTGCGGCAGCTGCGTTCGGATAAGCGTTTGCACATGCACAAGTAGGGCGGCGACCAGCCCGACAAGTGCTCCAAGGAGAATGCCCGCCAGTCCGGCTCGTAACGCCCACATACCGATCGCACCGACGACGGTACCAACCATAGCTTGAAACGGTGCCACCAGTGGCAGACCTGCAATTAGGCTCAGCGCGCTGCTGCCGCTCTGGGCGCGTAGCAGATACCGAAATAGGCGGCGGTAGCGAGGTTCAGGCTGGAACAGCGCGGCCATGCGCTCGGGTAGTTCGTCACAATGATATTGCAGACGGACAAAGCCGGCAGGATCACCGCGCACCGTGCGCGCATACTCGGCCGCTGCTGCCAGCGACGCGGCGATCGCGCCGGCGGACGTGCCGCCAATCGAGCGGAACCGATACCGGCGAGCAAGCTCCAGAATCGCGTATGGATAGACAATGCCGCTAGTGACGCCGCCTTTCATGACGATGTCGCATTCGTCAGCGGGCGATGCGAACATATCGGCCGTGTAGATCGGGAAATCCTGGTCGTCGCGCATACGAGGTCCTCAGGTGTTCTATGATCGTCGCACAAGCGTCATCAGCCAGCTATAGAATTTGGTCATGCAGTGTTTTTACGACAGCCTTATGATCTACCCGGACGCTCGATTGCGTCGTTGGGTCAAAACGCTCAGGCGCATCGCCCTGATTGCGGCGGTAGCGGTATATGCCTCCCCTGCCCTGGCTAGCGATGGTGAATTGCACACGTTCCACTGCCTGTTCGGCTGTCCCTTGGGGGCGCCGGCCACGAACGACACCGTCGTGCGCGAGATCTACACGCTGTCGTCCAACGACCTAACCAAGCTCGCGGACTGGGTCGCATATCGCGTAACGCCCTCATCGATCGGCCCGTCGTCGGATCGCGACTGGCGCGCCGACCCTTCGCTTGTTGCCGATGAGACGCTCGCCCCGGAAGCTTATGACGGGGCCAATCAGGCTCTGCGGACTGACCGCGGTCATCAAGCGCCGCTTGCGGCATTCTCTGGTACGCCGTTTGCCGCTGACACCAACATCCTGTCGAACATCACCCCTCAGGCTTCAGCGCTGAACCAGGGGCCGTGGAACGCACTGGAAGGGCAAGAGCGCTCGCTTGCGCAGCGACTGAACACTGCCGTCTACGTATACACCGGACCCTTGTTCGAACGTCTAATGGCGCCGCTACCCGCCGGGCCCGTGCTAGAACGCGTCCCATCAGGCTATTGGAAGGTCGTGGCGCTTGCAGATGGCCGGATCAGCGCGTTCGTTTTCGATCAGGCGACACAGCGTACCGTAGACTATTGCAAGGGCCGGGTATCTCTTGCTCACGTCGTGCTTCGCAGCCGGTTGATTCTGTTCCCGATGGCCAACGCAGCGTCGCTTCGAAGCCTCGATAGCGAAATCGGATGCACGTCCCCGCCCCCGGCCGATCCTGCCCCGTCAACAATTCCGGCGGAGTAACAAGACAATGTCCGACGCTGCCGTGCTCTAAGAGAGTCTTGTTGCTGGGATAGGCTTCCGCGTTTTAAACCGCCAGCTGTGTCAAACCGGGAGCCTCAATGGCCAAAGGCTAAATTGCCTTGGCGTTGGCATCTAGGCGGCGCTTCAACAGAGACCCACACCCCTCACAGTGACGTCGGCTACAAGGATCTTGGCTATGCCGGCGCCTATGATCGAGCTGGTCGGGCCCGCGGCCGTATCGATGCTATCGGTGGGGAAGATGATCTCGAGTACGTGCGAGTTCGGGACGGGAAGACCATCGTCATCGATAACGATCGGCCGAGGAGCGATTTGAACGCGGTAAGACATCGGTTTGGCATAGCGTGTCATTCTGAATGGCGGCCATACGAATTGGTCAGTCAGACGTCATCGCCCAAATGCGGACGTTCCGGGTGGCGCCGCGCTTGCCCGACAGCCGTCATTTGTTCAGCTGATCTCGTATTCTGCCCGCTCGTCCGACCAGCAGTCAGCGGCGCCCAGGTTCGCCCTCATGCGCGCATCAAACTCGCCAAAGGCGACTTCATGGGGATGAAGTGGCAGGCCCTTCGCAAACGCCCGCTTTTCGTGGATTCCTAGAGCCTGATGAAACGCCCAGAGGGCCAGTTGCCGCCAGTTGTCGTCCTGCGAAAACGCGTCCTCATTGGCTCGATATATTTCGTGAGTTGCGTTCGGGTTGTCACACACCCTCACGACTGCTGGCCAAAGGGCCTTCGTGGTTTCGAACAGCGCGTTCTTGTCGACGATCACGCTGCGCTCTCCGATACAGGGGCAGCTTTCATGCCCTCCGCCGTCATAAGCCGCCAGTCTGAAATCGCCCATACCTTACCGGAGCTAGCTACGACGCCGTTTCCGAAAGCCGTCGTTGGATCTGCACGAGCAGCAAATTGCCTGCCACGGTCGATGCGATTAGGCACGGCGCATCCCATTCCTGTTCGAACAGGAAGGTCTCACCGCCGAACGCTATCCGGGAATAGGAGCCGTGCAATTCCGGGATCGCTTCGCCGAACAAGTGAGAGATTGCTCCTCGCACAAACTGCATATCAACCGGTGCGAACTCTAACGATGACGTGCCATTGGGAAGCGGAAGCAGGGTCACAGCCATGCGCCGTTATGGCATTTGCGCTGCCGTTTTCCAACTTGCTGCTCCCAAAAACCGCCAGTCTGCTTTCCAGCCTATTCCGGAACACCGCTCACGTCAGATCTTCCATGAGGTAGGCGTGCCTCATTCACGCACCTGTGCATTGTCCGACAGTCGTTATCGAAAAACCTGATTATGCCGTTTGCGCCAGACCTTGAACGCGACCCACAGTCCTAAACATGACAGCGAGATAGCCAAGCGCATTGGGAACCAAGCAATTGCTTCGTCAAGACCACCGTTGTGGTAATCTGACAGGGACCGGCCTGCTAATCCCCCGGCGAGGATGCAGGCGGGGAACTTCCATACGGATTCCATAAGCGTTGCCATAAATCGAGTCTTACGAGCGCCTATCTGGTACACGCAATCGTTGATTTTGGCCTCTAGTCATTGTGGAAAATCCGTTACCTACGTTCGTCAGCTACGAGCGCAGCATAGCTTAAAGCCGCCAGTCCGCTTTCCTTCCCATGTTGGACATTCCCGAACCTCGATCCCAATGGAAATGCCCCGGCCGTCTCGCAGGCCGGTCCTTTTGGGGAAATGAGCGAACAGCTGCGAAGGCCTAAACGGTAAGCAAATTCGGCTTCTACAAACCGCGGCTAGATAGCCGTCCGCCTTGGTAAAGCTTGATCCTCGACGGTTGATCATCGCCTCGGTTTGCGGGATGGCGGGTGCCCCTGCAAAAACTGCGGAGGCTAGGATCGAAGCAATGCGAACCCAGACTGTCATGATGATGGCCGTGCTTATATCGATTGGCGGGGCGGGTGCCGTCCCTCAAGCTACTGCGCAAACCAATGACAAAGCCTCCGAACGCAAAGCCAATCGGTCAGCCTCAACGCTCTATGAGGTGCTAAACGAGCAAGCGTCTTCGCGCAGCAATCAATCTACGGGAGACGTTGGAACGCCAGTGCTCAAGCGTGATTCAAATGGTAGCGCATGCACTACTGATCAACTTGTTCATGCTTCGGTGGGTTCGAATATCACGAGCCGAATCAAGAACTCTATCGTACCGCTGCAGAAAGGTATTCAGGTTCGTGACATCGCAATGCTGACATTGCCATGTGGCTTCAAAATAGATGACCGATCCGGTTGGAGTCTCTTTTTAACAAACGGTAGCGAGGTAAGGCGCTACATCGAAAATAACCCGTTCGGGTTCGCACCGGCATTTGGCTTTAGTGATCCGATCGAAAAGTCCTATACAATGAAATATGAAGACATTCCCCGTGAGAAGATTCAGACAGATAGCTGCATCAATACAATAGCATCTATCAGTTCGAGCCTGAAGCTATGTAGCAGCTTTGGAAATGAAAAATCCTTCTTTGGAATAGAACGGAGCGATCATACTAGCCATCTAGGTCATTATGTCGTTCGAGACGGGGCTATTATTGAGGATTTTCCTTTGGCCAATATTAATAAGGATGTGGATAGTGTTTACTTTATTCCACCCCCTGATGCATCCGGCGGTACTATCACGCTCATAGTGACCGATGGTCGGAACCGGTACAGGGCCTACGTGGACACTCCACGAGGGTAAGCTGCTTGCCGCCTCCGCTAACCGGAGTTCGGAAGCGCGCGCATTCCCAAAATGCGATCCCAACGGGAATGCCCCCGGCCGTCTCACCGGCCGTTCGTTTTCGAGAAGGCTGGATCGAGCACGTTTGCCTTGCCGTGTTATCCGGGCAATACGCGTTCGTGCCTTTTGCGAAAGAACTGCCTTGATCCGGGATTCCCACCCCAGCGTTGCGCTGATATCTTTGGCAGCAATGGCATCGACGGCGGTCAACGCATCCAATGACAAGCGCGCAGGGCAGCACCTCGTTACGTCAGCGCCCGTAAAGCGGGATGGCGACTGGATCGGGACGCTGACCCTTCCGTCGCGGGCCACGCTGCGGATCGCGGCGCATCTCCGGGTCGATCGTGACGGTATGATGCGCGGCAGTTTCGACAGTCTCGACCAGAGCGTCTGGAACGTTCCGCTCGATGCGGTGACGATGACAGCCACGACGCTGGATTTCACGGTGCCGAGCAACGGCACACGGTATGCCGGACGCTGGGATGTGCAGACGCGACGCTGGGTCGGCGTCTGGTCGCAAGGCGGCACGCAATTTACCTTGACGCTGGCGGGGAACGGACCGCAGCGGCGACGGACGCGTGGACGCTGCCGTCCGATAGCGAGATCGGCGAGATACTCGATCGACGCATTGCGCAGCGTCCCGGCGAGGCGATCGTTGTGGGAGTGATCGACGCGCAGGGGCGGCGGATTATCGTCCGTGGTCCGGCCAAATCCGATACCCTTTTCGAGATCGGCTCGATCACGAAGACGTTCACCGGGTTGCTGCTGGCCGACATGGCGGCGCGCGGCGAGGTCGGCCTGAACGACCCCGCCGCCAGGTATTTGCCGGAGGGCTGGAGGCTGCCGGTACGGGGCCGCCCGATCACGTTGCTCGACCTGACGACGCATCGGTCGGGACTGCCGCGGGTGCCGTCGGACCTGCCCCTCAGCGATGAGAGCAATCCCTATGCCGATTACACATCGGCGCTGATGCGCGACTTCCTAAAGAGCTGGGTGCCGGAGCGCGAACCGGGCGCGCGGTACGAATATTCGAACCTCGGCGTCGCGCTGCTCGGGCAGATTTTGGCACGGCGGGCCGGCACCGATTACGAGACGCTGGTGCGAACCCGCATCACCGGGCCGCTGCACATGGCCGATACGACGATCCGCAGCGGGGACGGAGATGCGGGTGACGACAGGGGCATGCGACGGCAGGCGACGCCACACGACGAATTCCTGCAACCGGTTCCGCGTTGGAGCGGCGGCGTGATGTCGGCGGCCGGCGGCTTGCGATCCGACGCCGACGACATGCTTACCTATCTCGGTGCGCATCTCGGCCTTGTGCTGACGCCGCTCAAACCGGTGATGGACGGCATGCGGGTCGTCCGGGCCGAAGGCGATGGCCCCGGGGTGGGCATGGGCATCGGGTGGATGGTGGCGACGACGCCGGTCGGCGCGATCGTGACGCATGGTGGTGCGACCGGCGGCTATCTATCGAATGCCGCGTTCGATCCCCTCCGACGGCGCGGGGTGGTGGTGCTGGCCAATGCGATGACGCAACCGGGCGTCGACGATATCGCCATACACCTGCTGACCGGATCGCCCGTTGCCGCCGTCCCGCCCCCACCGCCACCGCCCGCCATCCGCCCGATCATCGCGATCCCACCCGCTCAACTGGACCGGTTCGTCGGTCGCTACCGACTGGAACCGGATCAGGTCATTACCGTTTTCCGGTCGAAGGACCGGCTGATGATCCAGCTGATCGGGCAGCAAGCGCTACCGATCCATGCGACGGCACCGCTTCAGTTCTTTAGCAGGATCGTACCGTTCGACCTGATCTTTCACGAGGCGAGCGGAAAGATCGATGCCGTGACGTTGCGGCAGAATGGCGAGGACAAGTTAGCGCCCCGTATGCTGGCGCTATAGGCGAGAGCGGTATGGCATAGTCCACGCCGCTTAACCTTTTGCTTTGTGAATTTCCGCCTGCGAACGGAATTCTCGGAAGCTGATGCAATTCTCGAAACTCGATCGAGTTTCGGGAATGTCCGAGATGGAGAGGAAATCTGCCCGTCCGCTATTAGGGTCAGGACTCATTGGTCATAGCCAGAAGATGACAGTGGCCGCGAGCGCGACGGCAGAGAAGAAGACGGTTGGGCAGCGGTCGTAGCGAGTG
>NZ_QAYE01000019.1 GCF_003053745.1 Sphingomonas faeni
CGCTACCCGTTACGACAAGCTCGCCGCCAACTTCCTCTCAGCCGTAGCTCTCGCAACCGCTGTCGCCTTCTGGCTGTGAATGAGTCTGAGCCCTAGGCACCGATACTGGCGGGCTGGTCGGACGGCGTCTGGTGGATGTCGCGCCCGAGCTCGACGCGATGCTTGATGGTGGCGACCGGGAAGCGATCGTCGAAGTCGGCCAGGGGAGCGAGGTTCGTACGCTTGCCGTGCGCATTGCCCGGCCGGCTACTGGCCCGATCCTGACGTTCGACGACATCACGCAGCAATTGCTCGATCAACGCCGCGCGGCCTGGTCGGACGTCGCTCGCCGGATCGCGCATGAGATCAAGAACCCGCTGACACCGATCCAGCTTGCGGCCGAGCGGCTTCAGCGTCGCTATGGTGGCAAGATCGAGGCGCAGGACGGTACGTTCTCGCGATTGACCGACACGATCATCCGCCAAGTCGGCGATCTTCGTCGCATGGTCGATGAATTCTCCTCGTTCGCGCGGATGCCGAAGCCGGTGTTCCGCGAGGAATCGCTGGTCGATGCCGCGCGCCAGGCGCTGTTCCTGCACGAGGTCGCGCATCCCGCGATCAGCTTCCAGCTGGTGCAGGACGATCCGGGTCTCACGCTGGTTTGCGACCGCCGCCAGATCGGGCAGGCGCTCACGAACATCGTCAAGAACGCGGTGGAAGCTATTGAAACGCGGGGTGAACCCGGCGGATCGGTCACGATGACATTGACGAACGATGCCAACACGGTCGGCATCGCAGTGGCGGACACCGGCATCGGGCTACCCGCGGAGCGGGACAGGATCGTCGAACCTTATGTAACGACCCGTGCCCGTGGCACAGGCCTCGGCCTTGCCATCGTCAAGAAGATCATCGAGGAGCATTGCGGCACGATCGGCTTTTCCGATCGGCCGGGGGGCGGTACACTCGTCACCATGACCTTCGACGCCAAGGCGCTGGCCGCGCTCGACCAAGGGGCATCCGCATCCGAGTTGGCTGGGGAGGGCCGACTCGACACGATGACCCGCAACCGGACATGATTTAATGGCGCTCGATATTCTCGTCGTGGACGACGAACGTGACATTCGCGAACTCGTAGCCGGCGTCCTGGAGGACGAAGGCTATGAAACACGCGACGCTGGCGACAGCGATTCCGCGCTGGAAGCAATCGCGGCGCGGCGTCCGTCGCTGGTGCTGCTCGATGTGTGGCTGCAGGGCTCGCGTCTCGATGGGCTGGAGCTTCTCGACGAGATCAAGCGTCGCGATCCGTCGATCCCGGTGCTGGTGATTTCAGGTCACGGCAACCTCGATACGGCCGTCGCCGCGATCCGCCGCGGTGCGTCTGACTTCATCGAAAAGCCGTTCGAGGCCGAACGGCTTTTGCTGATGGTTGCGCGGGCAACCGAGACCGAACGGCTCCGTCGCGAGGTGGCGACACTGCGGGCTACGGTCGGCCGCGAAACCGACTTGACCGGCAGTTCGGGCTCGATCAACGGTGTTCGCGCGACCTTGAAGCGGGTAGCTGCAACCGGCAGTCGGGTCCTCATCATGGGCGCGGCGGGAGTCGGCAAGGAAGTCGCCGCGCGCCTGCTGCACGGCTGGAGCCTGAGGACTGACGCGCCGTTCATCATCGTCAGCGCCGCGCGGATGACGCCCGAGCGCATGGACGAGGAACTGTTCGGGGTCGAGGAAGCGGGCGATCTCGTCCGTCCCGGTCTGTTCGAACAGGCGCATGGCGGCACGTTGTTCCTCGACGAGATCGCTGACATGCCGATCGCGACGCAGGCCCGCATCCTCCGCGCCCTGACTGACCAGAGCTTTACGCGGGTAGGTGGTACGCGCGTCGTCAAGGTCGACGTTCGTGTCGTCTCCGCGACGGCCCGCGACCTCGTTTTCGAAATCGCCGAAGGACGGTTCCGCGAGGACCTGTATTACCGGCTCAATGTCGTACCGGTGATGATCCCGCCGCTGTCCGATCGTCGAGAGGACATCCCCGCGCTGGTCCAGCATTTCATTGCGCATTACGCGTCCGAGCGCCGCGTGCCGACGCCGGAAATCGCGCCGGATGCGATGGTTGCGTTGCAATCCTACGACTGGCCGGGAAATGTCCGGCAGTTGCGCAACGTTGTCGAGCGCACGATCATTCTGGCGCCGGGAGACCGGATCGGGCGGATCGACCTCGACCTGTTGCCGGCCGAAGTTCTCGGCGATCAGGGCGATATCGGATCGGCCGGATCGACCGCGATCATGGGTTCACCTCTGCGGGAAGCGCGCGAGACGTTCGAGCGCGAATATCTTCGCGTGCAGATCCGACGTTTCTCGGGAAATATCTCGCGGACGGCCAGCTTCATCGGCATGGAGCGTTCGGCGCTTCATCGAAAATTGAAGCTGCTCGGCATCACCGAAACCCGCGAGGAATAGACGCCGTAATTTCGCCGCCCTCTGGATATAGCAGGGCAGCGATCATAGATCAGTACCGCGCCCGGTAACCGGGTGCATCTCCGACGCCGGGAAACGGCGCCTCGCGGGCAAAGTCCCGCCAAAAACAAAGGGTTATCCCATTGGCCGATAAACCAGGCTCGCTTCAGGATCTGTTCCTGAACGCACTCCGGCGCTCCAAGACGCCGGTCACCATGTTCCTCGTCAAGGGCGTAAAGCTCCAGGGCATCGTTACATGGTTCGATAATTTTTCCGTCCTGTTGCGCCGCGACGGCCAGTCGCAACTGATCTACAAGCATGCGATCTCGACGATCATGCCTGCTGGGCCCATGGACGTCTCGGCGATCGTCCATGCGGTGGGAGAAAACCAGAAAAAGCACCCGCTTTTGCAGGATATTTTCCTCAACGCGGTGCGAAAATCCGAAGACAGCGTGACGATGTTCCTCATCAACGGCGTCATGCTGCAGGGCCAAATCGCAGGTTTCGACCTGTTTTGCATGCTGCTCCAGCGTGAAGGCATGGCACAACTCGTCTACAAGCACGCTGTCTCGACGATCCAGCCGGCACGCCCGCTGAACCTTGCCGAAGAGCCCACTGACACGGATGAAACGGACGATGACGATTGAGTAGTGGTTTCGAACGCGATCGGGACGAGTTCACGCGTGGCGCGCGCGCGATCGTGGTGCTGCCCGACCAGGGCGACGCCACGCGCGACGTCGATGCGCGCCTGGGGGAGACCGCTGGTCTCGCCGCGGCGATCGGCGTCGAGGTGGTCGAGCGGATCGCCTACCGTGTCCGCCAGCCCAAGCCGGCTACGCTGATCGGCAGCGGGCAGGTCGAACTGCTCGCAACGCAGGTGCGCATGGAAGAGGCGGGGCTCGTCGTGTTCGACGCGAGCCTCAGTCCGATCCAGCAGCGTAATCTCGAAAAGGCGCTCGGAACCAAGGTCATCGACCGCACCGGGCTTATCCTGGAGATCTTCGGTGAGCGCGCCGCGACCGCCGAGGGGCGCTTGCAGGTCGAACTCGCGCATCTCGATTACCAGGCTGGCCGGCTCGTGCGGAGCTGGACCCATCTCGAACGTCAGCGCGGCGGTTTCGGCTTCCTTGGCGGTCCGGGCGAGACCCAGATCGAAGCGGATCGTCGTTTGATCCGCGACCGGATGGCGCGATTGAAGCGTGAGCTCGAGCAGGTCAGCCGGACGCGCGGGCTACACCGTGAACGGCGCCAGCGCGCGCCGTGGCCGGTGATCGCGCTGGTCGGCTATACCAATGCGGGTAAGTCGACATTGTTCAATCGCGTGACCGGTGCCGACGTGACGGCGGAGGATCTGTTGTTCGCAACGCTAGACCCGACGCTACGTCAGATTCAGCTCCCCGGGCTGGACAAGGCGATCCTGTCGGACACCGTCGGCTTCGTTTCTGACCTGCCGACGCAGTTGGTCGCCGCGTTCAAGGCAACTTTGGAAGAGGTCGTGTCCGCCGATCTGCTGGTCCATGTCCGTGATATCGCCCACCCGGATTCGGAGGCGCAGCGTGCCGATGTCGAGACGGTGCTGGCCGAGATCGGCGTCGACGACAATACGCCGCGGTTCGAGGTTTGGAACAAGCTCGACTTGCTCGACCCCGACGCGCACGACGAGATCGCCGGCGAAGCGGCGCGGCGCGACGACGTCGTGGCGATCTCGGCGCTGAGCGGGGAAGGGGTGCCGCATCTGATCGAGCAGATCGCGGCAAAGCTGACGGGGGCGCATCGGCGCTACCGGATCACGCTCGATGCCAGCGATGGCTCGGGCGCTGCTTGGCTGCATGCGCATGGCGAAGTGTTCGGGAGCGTCGATGACGAGCTCGAGACGACATATGACGTGCGACTGTCCGATGCGGATTACGACCGGTTCACCCGCCGCGACGTTTGACCACCTGCCATAGTTCCTCCTTCTGATCGAGGGTCATGCCGGCGAACGCATCGCCGCCGAGATCCTCGATCGCCCGGAATCGCGCCTCGAACTTCAGATTGCTAGCGCGTAATGCGCTTTCCGCGTCTACTTCGAGATGTCGCGCCCAGTTGGTCACCGCGAACAACAGGTCACCAACTTCTTCTGCAAGCTTCTCGGAAGGAGCTTCGCGAACCTCCTCGATCTCCTCGTGGACTTTCGCCAGCGGCCCGCTCGCATCCGGCCAGTCGAAGCCCACACGCCCCGCGCGTCTTTGCAACTTGTCGGCCCGCGACAGTGCCGGAAGGCCAAGTGCGACCCCCGCCAACGCGCTGCTGTCCGATTTCGCCGAACGCTCCTGCGCCTTGATCGCTTCCCATCCAGGCGACTGTTCCACGTCCCCGAATATATGCGGATGACGTCGTTCCATCTTGTCGGCAATCGAGGTCACGACGTCGGCCAGCGTGAAGGCGCCGGCTTCCTCGGCAATGCGGCTATGGAACACGACCTGAAGCAGCAGGTCGCCCAGTTCGTCCTTTAGATCCCCGGGATCGTTCCGTTCGATCGCGTCGGCGACTTCATAGGCTTCCTCGATCGTGTAGGGTGCGATCGTCGACCAGGTCTGCACACGGTCCCAGTCGCAACCTTCGACGGGATCGCGCAACCGGGCCATGATGGCGACGAGACGTTCGATCATAGAGAAGCCTTATAGAACGAGATTTTTTGATCCAGAACGTACGCCGAAACATCGAGGGCGTGGTAGATGAAGACTGGACCGTATCAGGCCGTACATCGCGCAAAAGCAGCGTCGCGTCTGCCCGTTAGGTCGTCGAGCGCCGCCCCCGCGAGGTCGAAGCGGAGTTCGTGCATGTCCATGCCGGACCGGTAGCCGCCGGGCCAGACGCTCGTCAGCTCGAACCCGCAATGCTGGAAGAACGGCGAGACTTGGGGCGAGGTGTCGACGGTGACGTAGCGCGTGCGCGGTTCGGCTGAGGTTGCGACGTCCAGCAGGCGTTCGAAGAGGAGTAGCTTGCCGAGGCCCAATCCGTGATGCGCGCGCGCGGCCATGCCCCAGAAGAGCAGCGCCTTGTTGTAATGCTCCCAGATCTCGTAGCCGCCGAACGCGCCGGGGACGCCGTCGACGTCGACCACGAATGCCGGGCCGTCGGGGTCGTCGAGCGTTTCTTCCAGCCATTCGCGGTCGCCGTCGCCGAAATACTCGGGGAGATTCGAGTCGAAGATGGCGAGGACGGCGGCGCGATCCTTGTCCTCGTAGCGGCGGGTCAGGATTCTGGTCATGGCTGGCTCCACTGCGCGATGGTTTCGATCGCGTCGCTGGTCGAACGGGTCCAGCAGCGCGAAGTGCCTTCGAAGGTCGCAGTCGCGTGGGTCGGATCGGCCACGACGGTTTCGATCGTCTCGGGGCGAATGCGGCGGGGTTCGCCGATGAGTTTCGCGTGCGCTTCCTTGATCGTCCAGCGGCGGAGCCAATTGCGGGATTGCGCGAGAGCGGGCAGGTGACGGAGCGCGTCGGCTTCGGTCTTGGTGAGCATGTCCCAGAGGGGCGGGTGGTCGTCGATGACCTCGCGGTCGACCGCGATCGGCTGGCGTGCGACGCCGATCAGGGCGCGTGCACCGCGACTCGAGAGGCTGAGATGCCAGCGGCCGGGAGCGGAAACGATCGGCGCGCCGGCCGGACTGCGTGTCAGTCGAACATCGTCTGAGTCGCCGGCGACTTTGCGGATCAGGGCGGCGGCCAGACCCTGCCGGATCGCGCGCGCATCGCCTTGCAGGCCAGCGGCGTACAGTCCGTCCTCGGCAACGCTCCACGCGACTGGCGACTGCCCGTTCCAGACGAGTGCCTCGAGTGGACCGTCGTGCCAGATCGGCGTCACGTCGCCACGGCGATCCGCGCCGGGCTCCCGTCCCAGCTCGTGCCGTCGGGGAGCGTCTCGCCTTTCATCACCACCGATAGATCGCCGAGCTGCGCGTCCGCGCCGATCTCGGCATCGTACAGCACGATCGCAAGCGAGCCGATCGTCGCGCGGTCGCCGACGCGGATCGCACCGACCTTCATCACGCGGTCCTCGAACAGGTGCGTCTGCAAGCCGGCGAAATCGTTGAGCGCGACGTCGTCGCCGATATCGACGAGGTCGTGCTCCGTCAGGTCGGTGGTGTCGATGTAGCAGCGCTTGCCGATCCGTGCGCCCATCAGGCGCAGGTACAGCGCGATCCACGGCGTTCCCCGGAGTGGTTCGAGCAAATTGGCGACGGCGAGGTTCTCGTAGGTCGCGGTCACCAGTTCGGTGCGCCAGACGAAGGGGCTCCACAGCGGCGCGGTGGTGACCTTGTAGCGACCCACGACGAGCCATTTGAGCGCGAGGACGAAGATCCCGCAGGCGAGGCAGAAGCCGACGTACAGGAACGGGAAGGTCGCAGCGACCAGCAGCCCACCATTGTCGAGATCGTCGATGTCGCCGACCACCGACAGCAGCAGGCTGAAGAACACCAGGAACGCGGTCAGCGACAAGGTGGTGCGGACCGCCTCGATCGACAGGCGCGTGGCGATCAGCGCGCGCGACGGATTGAACCGCGCGCCTTCGTCGAACATCGTGTTGACCTGTCGTACCGGCAGCTTGATCGCGGGCGAGCCGAACCAGGTGCTGCCCGCCTCGGTGGCGAGCGCGGGATCGCTCGGCGGCTTCGACAGCACGCCGACGAGCACCTCGTCGCCGATCTGCGTGCCGCTCGGTAGCAGCGCGGAGTTGCCGATGAAGCTGCGGCGGCCGATCTTGGTATGCGCGAGTTCGATCGTGCCGTGGCCGATCCGCGCGGCGCCGAAGATCACCGAGTCGGCGATGAAGCTCTCCTCGCCGATCTCGACCAGGTCCGGCACGATTGCGCTGGCGGTCGAGATTTCCGCGCGACGGCCCACCTTCACGCCGAGCGCACGGTACCACGGCACTACGTACAGAGTCGCGAAGATCGGGTGGAGCAGGCGCAGCGCGAGGTCATTGATCTGCTGCACGAACCAGTAGCGGACGTAGAACCCGCTGTTCAGTGCATAGACGGCAGGGGCGACGCGACCGAGGATCAGCCGCTTGGCCGCCACCGTCAGCACGCACATCATCACGACATAGGTGACCGCGAGCAACGGCGCGACCGCGACATAGGCATAGCCACTGGTCGCCCAGTCGATCTCCATCAGCGCGATCAGGCCCGGTGCGATCGGCAGGATTGCGACCAGCGGCAGGATCAGCGCGCACAGGAACAGGCCGATCGCCGGCCCGGCGTTGCGTGGCGCTGGGGTCGCCGGGCGGCGGGGCGCATCGCCGTCATGCGCGGCAGGCGAACCCGCCCAACGCTGGCCGGCGGGGATCGTCGTTTCGGCGGGCAGCGCGGACAGGTCGTCGAGCATCGCGTCGTCGCCAAGCGCCGCGTTGCGGCCGACTACCGCCATCGACCCGACGAACGCGCCCTTGCCGAGCTTTACCGTGCCGAGGCGGAGCAATCCGCGCTCGACCGAGCTGGTCGAGAGCACCGACTGGTCGCTGATGATCGCATCGTCGTCGGCGTGGAGCAGGTCGGCGGTATCGATGATCCCGGTGCCGATATGGACGCGCTCGCCGATCTTCGCGCCCATCATCCGGTAATAGCCGCGGATCATCGGCGTGCCCGCGAGATACGGCGTCGCGGTGACGCCGATGATCCGGCGGACCAGCCACCAGCGGAAATAATAGCTGCCCCAGAGCGGGTAATCGCCCGCCTTGAACCGTCCGACGATCAGCCATTTGAGCGCGATCGACAGGAACATCGACGCGATCGGCACGACCGTGAAGAACAGCCCGCTGAGGATCAGTGCGTCGACCCGCGGCATGTCGCCGGCGAGATGCGTGTAGGCGAGATAGGGCGAGAACCACTGGAGCCCCGCCAGCGTGTAGATCGGCAGCAGCGCGAGTGTCTGCGCGGCGACGCACAGCCGCCGCTTCCACGGCGCGATATGATGGAAGCTGGTCTCGTCGAGAATCGCGACGGGCGTGGTGCCGCCGATGCGGAGCGCCAGAGCGCGGATGGTGGGCGCGGCATAGACGTCCTCGAGCGACAGCCCTTCGAGGCCGCGCACCTTTCGCGCCGCCGAGACGAGCCGTGCGGCCTTCAGCGAATGGCCACCGAGATCCTCGAACAGGTCGTCGAGCACCGATACCGGCTGCGGCGCGAACGCCTCGGCCCAGACGCGGTGCAGGCTTTCCTCCAGCGGCGTAGCGGGTGCGACCATCTCGCGGTCCGACGTCACGGTGATCTCGGGCTTGACCAGCGCCTTGCGGTCGACTTTTCCCGAGGCCGGCAGCGTCGGCAGGTGTGACAACAACTGGTAGCCTGCGGGGCGCATGTAATTGGGGAGCCGCTCGGCGACGCGGACCTTGAGGCCGACCATGTCGATCTCCTCGGCCGGACGCGCGATCAAGAAGGCCGCGAGGAATTCGGAGCCATCGCCGTCGGTGAAGAGCTGGACGACGGTCTGCGCGACGCCGGGCCATTCGCCGATCACCGCCTCGATCTCGGCCAACTCGACGCGGAAGCCGCGGATTTTCACCTGCGTATCGATGCGCCCGACGAAATCGATGTCGCCCGCCGCGTCGAGCTTCACCAGGTCGCCCGACCGGTAGATGCGTTCGGGGGCACCGGAAGGCCCGTCGAACGGCGTCATGATGAACTTCTCGGCGGTCAGGTCGGGGCGGTTGACGTAGCCGACGCCGACGCCCGGCCCGCCGATCACGAGTTCGCCTTCCTGGCCGTCCGGGACCGGCTGCATATGCTCGTCGACCACCCAGGCGGTGTAGCCAGGGAGCGGCTTGCCGATCGTGACGCGCTGGCCGGGGAACACCTCGGTCCAGGTCGCGGTGACCGACGTCTCGGTCGGGCCGTAGGTGTTGAGCAGGCGGAGGCCCGGTCGCGCCAGCCTGCGCGGCAGGTCCGCCGGGCACGCCTCGCCGCCCATGTTGAGCAGGCGCAGCGTCGGTACCGGATGCTCGACCAGCGCGATCAGCGAGGGGACGACGTGCCAGATCGTCGTGTTTGCCTCGGCCAGCGCGATCGCCACGTCGGGCCCGCTGGTCGCCAGCGCCTCGGTTGCGACGAGCACGACCGCACCGACGAAGAACGCGCTCCACATCGTCTCGACCGACATGTCGAACGCGAGGCTGAACCCGCCGAACACGACGTCGCCGGGCGTGAGATCAAGGATCGCGCTTTCCGAGCGGACCAGGTGGCACGCGTTGCCGTGGGAGATCATCACGCCCTTGGGGCGGCCGGTCGTGCCCGAGGTGTAGATGATGTAGGCGAGGTCCTGCGGCGTTGCCCGCGTGACGTCGCGGCCGATCGGTTCGGACGGCTCCGCCGCGAGATCGCCCAGCGCGGCGTCGAGCGCGAGCGTTTTCCCCTTCAGGTTGCCAACGCGGCTAGCGACGGTGATCGTCAGCGCGGCCTCGCTGTCCTCGACGATGAAGTCGATGCGGTCCTGCGGATAGCCCCAGTCGACCGGCACATAGGCGGCGCCGGCGCGCAGCACGCCGAGGATCGCCATATACTGGTCGAGCCCGCGCGGCAGGCACAGCACGACGCGGTCGCCGCGGCCGATCCCCATCGCGCGCAGGCGGTGCGCGAGCGCGAGGCTGCGCGTGGCGAGATCGGTATAGCTCCACTCGGTCTTGCGGTCGTATTCCTCGTCCGCGCCGATCAGCCGCAGCGCGGTCGCGTCGGAATGCGCCGCGCGCGTGGCGTCGAAGATCTCGTGCAGCAGTTCATCACGGGCGTAGGGCTCTGCGGTCCGCAACGCAGGGGCGGGGGCGATCGACGGGTAAGGCGTCCTTGCTGAAATGGCGGTATCGGAAGGGCTTACCGGCGTGTCTTGCTGCATACTCAAGCCTTAGACGATGTCGAACGCCATCTGCTACTCGTCATCGGCGTGTAGGAAAACCTTCGAAATTTTCCGCCCGGCGCGATTGGAGGGCAGGGCCAGTGAAGGCTTGCAGTGCCTTCGGTGCTGACTTACACCCCTACTACACCTTCGTCGGGAATCTTCACATGCGCGCCTCATGCCTCATCGGTTTCACCGCTCTCCTGCTGTCGTCGACCGCGCATGCAAGTCCCAAGGCGATGACGGAAGCGCCCGCCAAGGCGGCGATCGTACCCGATGCGAACGCACCGAAGGGGCGTCTGTCCGATGCGGCGATACCCAAGGCGTATCGCCTCGACTTCACCATTTTGCCCGAGGCTGACCGGTTTTCGGGACATGACGAGATCGACGTCACGCTGAAGGCTGCGACAAAATCCCTCTATATTCACGGTCGCGACCTGAAGATTGGCAAGGCGGTCGCGATGGTAGGTGGCAAGGCGACCCCAGCGATCTTCACGCAGGTCGATCAGAGTGGCACGGCGCGGCTGGACTTCGCGAATGTCCTGCCTGCCGGCGCGGCGACGCTGGCGTTCGATTACACGGGCAATTTCGGGGACAGCGCCTCCGGCCTGTTCCACGTCAAGGTCGGCGATGCCTGGTACAGCTGGACGCAGTTCGAAAGCATCGATGCACGCGCTGCGTTTCCCGGGTTCGACGAGCCTGGCTTCAAGACGCCGTTCACCGTGTCCGTCACGACGCATCCAGGTCTGGTCGTGATCGGCAACGCGCCAAAGGTCTCCGTCACGAAGGTCGCCGGGGGAATGGAGAAGCACCAGCTCGCGGTTACCAAGCCACTGCCGACCTATCTCGTCGCCTTCGATACGGGGCCGTTCGTTCACCAGACCGGAACGATCCCTGCGACCCCCGAACGGCCAACGCCGATGCCGTATGGCGCCGTCGCGACGCACGCGCAGAAGGACAAGATGGGCTATGTGATGGCGGAGACACCACGCATCGTGTCCCTGCTCGAGCAATATTTTGGCGAGCCGTTCCCGTTCCCCAAGCTCGACCAGATCGGTACGCCGATCATGCCGGGCGCGATGGAAAACGCGGGCGCGGACACCTATGGCGACGGCATCATCTTCCTCTCGCCCGGCGCGACGACGTCCGACAAGCAGGCGTTCGGGATGATCGTCGCGCACGAGCTCTCGCATCAATGGTTCGGCGACCTCGTCACGCCGGCATGGTGGGACGACATCTGGCTGAACGAAAGCTTCGCCAACTGGATGGGCTATCGCATCGGCAATGCGTGGCGGCCCGAGCTTAACATCGGCGTCGGCGCGCTGGATGAGGGCTTTGGCACGATGAACACCGACGCGCTGGAGGTCGGACGCCCGATCCACCAGCCGATCACAGACAACGGCCAGATCGACTCCGCGTTCGACGGCATAACCTACGGCAAGGGCGGGCAGGTGGTCGCGATGATCGCCGCCTATCTCGGCGACGAGAAGTTCAAGGCGGGGGTCCGTCTTCACCTCAAGCGTCATGCGTATGGCAATGCGACATCCGAGCAGTTCTTTCGATCGATCTCGGATGCGGCGAAGGATCCGCGCGTGCTGTCTGCACTGAAATCGTTCGTCGACCAGCAGGGCGTTCCGGTCATCGACGTCCGGCGGCAGGATAACGGCATCGTCGCGTCCCAGTCGCGCTATGCCTTCCTGGGATCGTCTCCGCCGCCGTTGAGTTGGACGATCCCGTTCTGCGTTCGGGTCGGCGCGGCGAAGCAATGCACGCTGCTCGACAAGACCACAACGTCGATCGTCGCGCCCGCCTCGGGCTTGATAATGCCGAACGTCGGCGGTGCGGGCTATTACCGTTTCGACATGGCACCGGCGGATTGGCAGGCGTTGATCGCGGCTTCGGGCACGTTGTCCCCGGGCGAGGCGCTCGCCACTACAGACAGTCTGTGGGCGGCTTTCCGCGCTGGCAAGGCACCGGCCGCATGGCTGTTCGCGGAAGCGCGTGCGGTCGCAGCAAATCCGGACTCGACCGCCAGCATCGACGGCGGCCGGCGAATTGCCGGTTTGCGCTCGCGGGGGCTCATCTCGGCCGCTTCACTGCCCGCCTACCGCGCGCTGTTAGCCTCGATCTACACACCGCGCCTGACCGCACTTGGGTTCAACCCGGCAGCGGGCGCCTATGCAAAGGATGATCCAGGCCGGCAGAACCTGCGCCACGAACTGGTCAATCTCGTCGCGGACGATGCGCGCGATCCCGCCGTCCGCAACAAACTGAAGTTAGCGGGGGAAAAGTATCTGGCGGGCGACACCGCGGCGCTCGACTCCGGCTTTCTCGGGGCTGCATTGACCGTGGTGGCAGAGGAGGGCGGTCTGCCCGCTGCGAAGATGCTGGTCGACAAGGCGTTATCGAGCGAGGATCCGGGCTTCCGCCAAGCTGCTCTCGGTGCCGCTGCGTCCAGTGGGCGGCCCGACGCCGCCAATTATCTCCTGTCGCTCGAAGACAAGCGGATGCGGAGCTATGACAGGATCGGGCTGATCTTCGGCGTCGCGGGCAATGCGGAAACGCGCGATCTCGGCATCGACTGGATCCTGGCGAACTACGACAAGCTTCTCGCCGGTGGCAACGGCATCTTCATTACCAGCCGCCTGCCGCAGGCGCTCGCAGTCCAGTGCGGTGCGGATCAGGCGGACCGGATCGATGCCAAGGTCGGCGCCTCGATCCGCAAGGCTAACGTCGGATTGCTCAACTACGAGCGCACTCTGGAAAGCATCCGCCATTGCGGTGTGTTGCGCCAAGCGAAGTCCGCGGAGATCGCCGCAGCGCTTGCCAGCGCGAGGTAGCGCGCAAAGAGAGGGGCTGAGGCAGCGTGGTGCTGCCTCAGCCTTTTCATATGCCGGACGATACCTTCGATACGGTATCGTGCCGGATCGGTGGCACCGTCATTGCAGCGTTCATCGTTGAACCGCATACGCTGAGCCAGGGATGAGCGCTCATGACGAGCAGGGCGTCGTCATCACACGTAAGCTGTTTGGGCTATCAAGACGCCTAGGAACAACTCAAATATCAACCGAAGTACCTCAAACAATCAAAGGTCGATAATAGACATTATGTTAAATAGAGGATCATGGTGGCGAGAGGATCAGCGTCTTTCCGACGACCCGCCATGAACCCAGCCGCGACAGAAAATTCATGCCGAGGATGTCCGTCTCTTCGAAGGCCGGCGACGTCACGATTCCCAGGTCGGTCATGACGATATTTCCGACGGCTACGCGTTTCGCAGTCGCCGACCGTGCGGTGACCTGGCCGTTGGCAGTTGAGAGAATTACGGGAAACGGACTTTCGCTCAGGTCGAGGCCAGCCGCTTTGGCGGTCTGCGTCGACAATGCCGTCGTAGTGGCGCCGCTATCGATCAGCATGCGCCGACCGACCCCGTTGATCTCCACGTCCGCCCAGAAATGACCGTCGTCAGCCATGCGTATGCGCGTTTCGGTTCCGCTGACCTGTTGGTCCTCGAACATCGCAATGACACCGGACAGACGATCCCGTTGACTTGCGATTAGTAGACCGACAGCGAAGATGCCTACCCATGCCAGCGCCATCTTGAGCATCGGCTTGACGGCGCTTCGCCTGGCAACCAGCGCCGACAGCGGCAGGATCAGCATCACGGCATACAGCGCGAACTGGGCTGCACGGTCTGCGGTCATGCGTCGAGCACGAGCCCGTCATATCCGGGCTCGACGCCCTTCGGAAGTTCGGCAACCAGGCTCGCATAGTCCATGCTGTGATCCATATGGATAAGCGCGGTACGCCCCGGCAGCAGTCGGTCGACCCATCCGAGTACGGCCGGCAATTCCATATGCGTCGGATGCGGTCGTCGTCGCAACGCATCGACGACCCAAACGTCGAGCCCTTCGTAAAGCTTGGCCATATCGTCGGTCATGATATTGAAATCGGTAGCATATCCGATCGAAGCGCCACCCGCTTCGAACCGCAATCCAGCCGCGTGGACGTTACCGTGAGGTTGATCGGTAACACGAATTTCGATCCCGCCTACCGTCAGCCGATCGGGTAGTGTTTGTGCCGCGATCGTCGGCGGGTAGCCGGCTCGGCCATGGAATGCATAGGTGAAACGCGAGTCCAGCGCCGCGAGCGTGGCGGGTCGCGCATAGCCGCGTACCGGCGTTCCCGCAGCGTGGTAGAGCTGGCGCAGGTCGTCGATACCGTGACAGTGATCCGCATGATCGTGCGTCCAGATAACGGCGTCGACCCGGTCGACGTTGGCCGCGAGAAGTTGCTCGCGCATGTCCGGGCTCGTGTCGATCAGGATGCGCGTACCATCATGCTCGATCAGCGCGGACGCGCGCGTGCGGCGGTTGCGTGGTTCGGCAGGGTCACAGTCGCCCCAATCGTTGCCGATCCGCGGGACGCCGGACGACGTGCCCGATCCGAGGATGGTGATCCTCATGCGCGCGTCTTGCCGAACAGCGTGTGGAAATTCTCGGCCGTACGGCGCGATAAGTCTTCGACATCCTCACCGCGCAAGTCGGCCAGGAATTTCGCCGTGTCGGCGACGAAGCCGGGCTCTCCGGTCTTGCCACGATGCGGTACAGGCGCGAGAAACGGTGCGTCGGTCTCGATAAGAAGTCGCTCGATGGGCAAGCGCGCGGCCGTCTCTTGCAGATCACGTGCGTTCTTGAACGTGACGATACCCGATATCGAGATATAAAGGCCCATGTCCAACGCCTTGTCGGCGAAAGCTCCGCTTGCGGTGAAACAGTGGATGACGCCGGGATAGGCCCCCTTCCCCATTTCCTCGGCCATGATCGCGGCGGTATCATCCTCGGCATCGCGGGTGTGGACGACGATCGGCAACCCGGTCTCGCGCGATGCCGTTATGTGCGCGCGAAAGCTCGCTTGCTGGCGGGCGCGATCCGACGTGTCGCGGAAATAATCCAGGCCACTCTCGCCCAGCCCCACCACGCGAGGATGGCGTGCCCGCGCGATCAGCTTGGCGGCATCGACATCGGGATAGGTGTCGGCCTCGTTCGGATGGATGCCGATCGTAGCCCATACATCAGGCTCACGCTCGGCGGTCGCGACGATATCATCCCACTCGCTCTCGCGGGTCGAGATGTTCAGCATCGCCGTCACGCCCCGCGCTCGCGCCCGTGCAAGTACGGCTTGCTGATCCTCGACGAGCCCCTTGTAGTTGAGGTGGCAATGGCTGTCGGCGAGCATCAGGCCTCCGCGGGCAGTTCGAGACGGGGGAAGACGGGGGATGGCGGCGTAATCCGGAAGTCGGACGCAGCCACCCGGTCGTACCAGCGATCATCGTCGATCGCGGCATGATCGCGCTCGACCGCGCCGATCTGATCGAGCACCTTACCGGCGGAGTTCGGCACGACCGGCAGGATCGCGATCGCCAGCATGCGGATCGCGCGCACCAGCGTGCGTAACACGGCGTGCATCCGATCGGGATCGGTCTTGCGCAGTGCCCACGGCGCCTGTGCGTCGATATACTGGTTGCAGGCGAAGACGCCGCGCATCCAGGCCTCGATACCCTGCGACAAGGCCAGATCAGTAAAGCCTGCCTTGAAGCCGGCACATGCGACGATGACCTCCTCGATCAACATGCCATCCGCTTCCTGGACCGTGCCAGCAGAGGGAAACACGCCTTCCAAGTTCTTCGCGATGAAGGACAAAGTCCGCTGCGCCAGATTGCCGAAGCTGTTCGCCAGCTCGGCGTTCACACGGGTCACGATTGCCTCGGGAGAATAGCTCCCGTCCTGACCGAAGCTGACCTCCCGTAAGAAGAAATACCGTAGTGCGTCGACGCCGAACGCGTCCGCCAACGCCATCGGATCGACGACGTTGCCGACAGACTTCGACATCTTTTCGCCGCGTGTGAGCAGGAAGCCGTGACCGAACACGCTTTTCGGCAGCGGAATGTTCGCGGACAACAGGAACGCGGGCCAGTAGACCGCGTGGAAGCGGACGATATCCTTGCCGATCAGATGGATATCGGCGGGCCAGAACTTCGCCTTGTCGCCCGTCATGTCGGGATAGCCGATACCGGTCAGGTAGTTCGTCAGCGCGTCGACCCACACATACATGACGTGCCCGGGGCTGTCGGGCACCGGCACGCCCCAGTCGAAGCTGGTACGCGACACCGACAGATCCTTAAGACCACCCTCGACGAAGCGCATCACCTCGTTGCGGCGGCTTTCGGGGCGGATAAAGTCCGGGTTGGCGGCGTAGAGATCGAGCAGGGGCTGCTGGTATTTCGACAGGCGGAAGAACCACGTTTCCTCGGCGGTCCATTCGACCGGCGTACCTTGCGGCGAACGGCGATCATCGCCCTCCCCGGTCAGTTCCGATTCATCATAGAACGCCTCGTCGCGAACCGAATACCAGCCCTCGTAGCGATCGAGATACAGATCGCCCGAGTCCGCCATAGCCTGCCAGATCGCACGGCTTGCGGCGTAGTGATCCGTGTCCACGGTACGAATGAAACGGTCATAGGAGATGCCAAGACGATCGGCCATCACGCTGAAATGCGAAGACATCTCATCTGCGAATGCGCGTACCGGAATGCCCCGGTCGCGCGCGGCCTGCGCCATCTTCAGACCGTGCTCGTCGGTACCGGTCTGGAACAGCACGTCGCGTCCCGCTTGACGTTGGAACCGGGCGATCGCGTCGGCGGCGATCATCTCATAGGCATGGCCGATATGCGGACGGCCATTGGGATAGTGGATCGCGGTGGTGATATAAAAGGGGTCGGCCATGCCGCGCTCCTAGAGCATCGGTCCGATCAGGTGAAGCCCGCGCTATAGCCCGGCCGAGATGCTTGGACGATTCCGCTGCTTACTGGCGCAGCGACGCGACGATCCCGGCCATTTCAAAGACGGTCGCCTGCGCATCCAGCGAAAGTCCAACCGCCGCGCCGGCGAGATCGCGCGCAGCCGCATGGGCATCGAGCGCGGTACGCAAAGCGGGTCCGGATCGCGTGCGCGCCTGGTCGGCGACAAAGGCTTGCGCGCGGTCCAGGAACGCCTCGTATCGCGGTTGCGAGGTCTTGCTCCCCAGCGCTTTTGCCAATTTGAGGCGGCGGCCATTGTCGCGGTCACCGTCACTCGCGATATCGGCAAGCGCGCTGTCGATGCCGGCGATGTCCAGGCCGGCATAGCGTAGCGCCCTGCCCGGCGCCCCGTCGCTGGCACGGACTAGCGCGGCGACCTCTTCGTCATCCGCTTCGGGACGGAGTGCGCGGATCGCCTTCGTCACCTCGTCTTGACCCAGTGCTTCGAACCGCAGCAATCGGCACCGCGACCGGATCGTCGGCAGCAGTTGCCCGGGTGCGTGGCTGACGAGCAGGAATATCGTTCCAGCGGGCGGCTCCTCGAGGTTCTTGAGCAACGCATTGGCACCGCCGCGTTCGAGATCGTCGATCGCATCGATCACCACCACGCGGCGCGCACTCATCGATGGCGTCGTCGCGAACAGCGGCTGGAGCGTGCGGACCTGCGCGATGGTGATGCTTCGCGCCAGGTCCTGGTCGGGTTTCTCCGGATCCTTCGGAAGACGCGCGAGCACACGGTAATCCGGGTGAGACCCCGCCTCGATCAATGACCGCGTGCGGTCGCCCTGCGGCACGTCGAACCCAGCCGGAGTGGCATCGGGATTGGCGCCGTCAGCCAGCATTCGCATCGCCGCTAGCCGCGCGAAACTCGCTTTGCCGACACCTTGCGGTCCGGTCAGCAGCCAGGCGTGATGCAACGCGCCGCCACGCATCGCCGCAAGGAAAGCGGACTGCGCGGCGGCGTTGCCGAATATCTCAGTCATGCCCGTCGCGCGTCCGGGACATGCATCGTCATCCGAAGAACCCGGTCAGGCCTGCCCAGGCACGACCGAAGAAGCCGGCTACGGCGACATCCTTGTCTGCGACTAGCGGCATGCGCTGCTGCAGGCCGTCCGACGTCGTTACGACGAGATCCGCAATGTGCTGGCCAGCCTTGATCGGCGCCTTGATCGGGCCCTCATACACGACCTTGGCAGTAAGGTTCGGCGAGGTACCGGCGGGCAGCGTCACGGTCAGTGCCTTGGGCGCGACGAGACCGACCGACGAGGCATCGCCGAGCTGGACCGCTGCGGTCTCGACCTTCTTGCCCTTGGCGACGATCGGCTTCGACTGCCATGCGCGAAAGCCCCACTCCATGAATCGCACTGATTCCTCCGCGCGCTGCCCCGCGCTTGTCAGGCCGGCGACTACCATGACCAGGCGGCGTCCGTTTTGCACGGCCGAGCCGGTGAAGCCGTAGCCCGCCTCCTCGGTATGCCCGGTCTTCAGGCCATCGGCACCGGCGACGCGACCGAGGATCGGATCGCGGTTTGCCTGGGTGATGGCGCTGCCGCCCATCGTCTTACCCCAGGTGAAGTCGCGCTTCGAGTAGAACTGCCTGTAGAGGTCTGGATAGTTGTTGATCGTCGCGGCTGCGAGTTCCGCAAGGTCATGTGCAGTGACGTAGGTGACGCCGTTGTCGGGCCAGCCGTTCGCGGTGCCGAAATGGCTGTCCTTGAGGCCGAGTTCGGCGGCCTTGCGGTTCATACGCTCGGTGAAGGCCTGTTCGGAACCGGAGATCCCTTCGGCAAGCACGATGCACGCGTCGTTACCCGATAGTGTGACGATGCCGTAAAGCAGGTTGGCGACGCTGACGTTCTCACCGGACGACAGGAACATCGTCGAACCGGCGGTCGGGCCATGCCATTTCGCCCAGGTCTCGGGGCGCACGGTCATCATCTGGTCGAGCTTCAGCTCGCCCTTCTTGACCATGTCGAACGCGACATACACCGTCATCATCTTGGCGAGCGACGCGGGCGGCATGCGGCGGTCGGCATCACGCGAGAACAACACCGCGCCTGAGGACAGGTCTTCCATGTACGCGATCGGCGCGGCGGTCTGGAACTGCGGCGCAGCGGCGATGGACGGATGCGCCAGCGCGAGGGCGGCAAGCGGTGCGACGATCAGCTTCTTCATGGGGTATTCCGTGAGCAAAAGGGAACTCAATCCGTGGGCAGGACCTGGGCATCGCCATAGCCGCGCTCGGCGACCGCGTCACGCGCGCGTTGCAGGCTGATAACATCTTTGAACGGGCCGATGCGGACGCGGTACAGGCCACCGCCTTCGACAACGTCGGCATTGAGGCGCTTGGCCAATGCGGCAGCGCGCGCTTCGTTCGAGAAGGTCGCGACCTGCAACAGATACCGACGGCCAGGTACCAGCGTCACCGGTGCACGAGACGGCAGGGTGTCGACGCTCATCGCGCGGGTATAGGCGGCGGGTTGCAGGGCGACCGCCTTACCCGCCCGCAGCAGCGAGGCATCCCGCAGGGACGGCACGATCGCACGGATACGGACGGTTGCGACCTGATGGCGGTCGGTGCCGAGCATGTGCGCCGCGGCACGGGACAGGTCGATCATCCGGTCACGACGACCGGGGCCGCGGTCATTGATGCGGACCAAGATCGACCGGCCGGTCTCGATCGAGGTGACTTCGACGAAAGACCCGAGCGGCAGCGTGCGATGCGCCGCGGTCATCGCATCCGGATCGAACGCTTCGCCCGATGCCGTGCGGTTGCCCGACAATTCGTCGCCGTACCAGCTTGCCGTGCCGGTATCCTGATAGCTGCCGTACAGTCCGCCGCCAGCCGACAGGATCGCGCCACCGCTTTCGCGCGCGTGACCACAGGCGGCGAGCGCGAACGCCAGGCTCAGGGCCCTAGCGCTCGACCGCATCGGCCAGCAACCCGACCGACAGCGCATAGAAATTCGAACAATTGTAATCGAGGATCACGCGGTAGTTGCTGGTCAGCAGATACGCGGTCGCGCCCGGGCCATCCGGTTCGAGCAACGTCGCCATCACCGAACCATCCAGCGCTCTACCGCTTTGCGGGCTGACCCCCAACGCGCGCCACTCGGCGATCGTCCGCCAGCCGCTATGCCGTTCGAACACGCGCGGGCAGCGCGGCGAGACGAGGCGGTTGCGGACCTGCGATCGGTCGAACCCCGTGGGTACGTTGACCGCGACACCCCAGGGCTGGCCGGCGCGCCAGCCAGCATCGACGAAATAGTTGCCGATCGATGCGAGCGTATCGGCGGGGCTGTTCCAGATATCCGCGCGGCCATCGCCGTCGCCGTCTCGTGCGATCCGCAGGTAAATTGACGGCAGGAACTGCGGGTTGCCCATGGCCCCTGCCCAGCTTCCCTTCAATTGCGACCGCGTCACGCCGCGATCGAGCATCTTCAATCCGGCAATGAACTCGCCCGCGAACAGCGACCTCCGCCGGCCTTCATAGGCAAGGCTCGCGAGCGACCGCAGGAGGTCGAAGTCCCCGGTGTAGCTGCCGTAGTTCGTCTCATGGCCCCAGATCGCGACCATGACTGATTCCGGAACGCCGGTCTGCTGCTCGATCCGCTGCAGCCGATAGCGTTGCGCCTGATAGGTCTGGCGACCGCGAGCGATCCGCGCCGCGTCGACATGCTGCGTGCGATACGGCGCGAAGGCGGGTATCGCGCTGGAGTTCGTTGCGCCCGGCTGTGCCCGGTCGAGTTCGATCACGCGGGGGTTGAGCGTCAGCGTCGGAAAGACCGCATCCGCCGTACGCGCGCTGACACCATCGGCCAGCGCCTGCTGACGCAGTTCGCGCATATACGACTGAAACCCTGCGTCGTCCTGCGCGACCGCCGGTCCGCCGACGGACAGCATTGCGATCACACCGAAAGCGCCGTTGCGCAGCCAAGTCGCTGCTCGTGTTACCCCACCCATGCCGGAGGATGTGCCACAGACGACAGTGGATCGGAACCTCGCACCGTCGCACGGTTGCCACGCACAGGCGCTTGATGGCGTTGAGCGGAAGCCTATCGAGCTAACCCGCCCCAACGATCGAGACCGTTGCCACCGACTACAGACTCTTCTCCATCGGGCAGGGCACCTTTTACCCTGTCGGCAATTCCGGCTATCGGCCTGCCATTCGCGGGACGGCGGTGGCAAACACCGAGACCGACGGGACGAGGAGTGATGCCGTGATCGAGGTCAATTTCGATGGAATCGTCGGTCCGACGCACAATTACGCGGGACTTTCGATCGGCAACCGTGCGTCGTCCGCCAACGCCGGTGCGGTGTCTGCCCCGCGTCTTGCCGCGCTTCAAGGTGTGGGCAAGATGCGTCGCCTGATGGACATGGGCCTGAAGCAAGGCGTCTTCCTGCCGCACGTCAGGCCGCAGGTCGATTGGTTGAGGTCGCTAGGGTTCGCGAGATCCGATGCGGAAGTCCTGTCGTCGGCGTGGGCTGCCGATCGTGCGCTGGTCGCCAACGCGATGTCGGCTTCGTCGATGTGGACCGCGAATGCGGGAACGGTGTCCCCGGCGACCGACACGCGTGACGGCCTTTGCCATATCTCGGTCGCGAACCTGTCGACGATGCCGCACCGCGCGATCGAGGCAGTGCAGACCGAACGACAACTCCGCCTCGCGTTTTCGGACGCGCGGTATTTCCGTGTGCATCCCCCCCTGCCCGCCGCGTTCGGGGATGAAGGCGCAGCCAACTTCATGCGGCTGGTCTCGCCCGCCGGCGGCGCGGCGGTAGAGATGTTCGTCTATGGCGAGGGTCAGGCCGGTGGCTTCCCCTCGCGTCAGCACCGCAGCGCAAGCGAGGCGGTCGCACGCCGTCACGGCCTCGATCCCCGCCATACGTTGATGGCTCGGCAAAGCGCGGCGGCGATCGCGGCGGGTGCTTTCCATAATGACGTGGTTGCGGTGGCTAACGGTCACGTCCTGTTCGCACATGAGCAGGCGTTCGCCAACCCTCGCGCACTGTACGATGCGGTGGCGGCGCTCGTCCCCGACGCGGTGATCGTCGAGGTTCCGTCGGATCGCGTGAGCCTCGATACTGCGATCCGGACATATCTGTTCAATTCCCAGCTGGTCACGATGCCAGATGGGGGAATGACCCTTGTCCTGCCTGCCGAAGCACGCGAGCATGCCGATGTCTGGGCTTGGCTGTCGGAATTGATCGCAACCGGGGGGCCGATCACCCGACTGGAGATCGTCGACGTCCGCGAATCTATGCGCAACGGCGGCGGTCCTGCGTGTCTCCGGCTTCGCGTTCAGGTCGATGCGGAAGCGTTTGCTGCGATCGATCGCCGCTTCCTGCTCGATGATGCTGCCTGCGACCGGATCGAAGCGGTCATTGCGCGCGAATGGCCCGAAGCGATTGCGCCCGATGATCTGGGTAATCCCCATCTTTGGGAGCAGTGTCTCCGTGCCCGCTCGGCCTTGACCGCAGCGCTCGGTTTCAGCCCTGACGAGATCTGATCGGTGGCGCACTCTAGCCAGGAGTGCGCCACCGGATCGCTTGCGGATTCAGACTACATCTTAAAGCGCGCGCCCATCAGGAACGTGCGGCCGAAGTGGTTGTTCTCGTAGTTCCGGTTCGCGTCGAGATCGGTGTAGCGGCTGCGATAATTGTCGGTGAGGTTCGTTCCCTCCAGCGAGACCTCAACCGCTGGTGTCAACTTGTAACGAAGCGAGGCGTCGACGTTCAGGGTCGAATTATACCCCTCGAACAGGTTGCCCGTCGCCGAACTGCCGTCGATGTACGGGCTGCGATAGCTGACGGACCCGCGCGCGCTGAACTTCTTGTCTTCGTAATAGAGCGTGCCGTTATACGCGCGCTTCGACAGGCCGTAGAGCGTTGCCGTGCGCGTCGTGTTCGGCAACGCACCGAGCACGCCACCGGGCGTCACGACGGCGCCTGTCACCGGGTTGAAGGTTGGCCGGGTCACGGCGGTGGCAGGCCCCCCTTGCGAATAGCCTGCGCTCGAATCGACAAAGGTCGCATTCGCCAGGAACCCGAAGTTCTTGAGGAACCCGGGGAGGAAGCGGAAGCTGGATTGGAGCGAAATCTCCATCCCCTTCAGCGAGGCGCCTTCGCCGTTGACGGGCGCGTTGATCTGCCAGAGCTGTCCCTCCGGTGCTCCTGCCGCGGGCGAACTGGCGGGGATCACCGACAGCGGTAGACCCGTCGAGGCGAACGACCCGCTCCGGGTCTGTGTCACGGTAAAGCTCTCGATGTTCTTCTTGAACACTGCGACGGAGAAGATCGATTGCGGCGCGAAATACCATTCGGCTGCCAGATCGAACGCGGTCGCGCGGAACGGCTTCAGCAACGGGTTGCCAAACGTCACGCGGTAGTTGAACCCGTCGACCGAACCACCCGGCGTGAGGCTGCCGAGGCTAGGGCGCGTAAGCACCTTGGCGATCGCGCCGCGCAGGATAACCTTCTCGGTCGGGAACAGCGCGACATTCATGGCGGGCAGCCAGTCATCGTAGCTCCGACCAACCGTCGCCGGCGTGTTGACGGTGACGCCGCCGACGACCGCGGACGAGATGCCGGTCGATTTCTGCGCGGTATGGGCATAGCGCATGCCGGCGTTCGCGGCGTAGTTCAGGCCGAACAGGTCGCCCTTGATGTCGAACTCGGCATAGCCCCCGGTAACCTCTTCGACGACGCTGCGGGTATCCCCGACCAGCACGGTCGGCGTGCGGTTGTAGAGCTTGGTATAGGCAGCCGCCGCATCGATGTTCGGCACTAGGAAGCTCGTGGTCGTCCCCGCGGGCTGCCCAGCTTTGCCGAGATTGAAGATCTCGCCAAGGCTTCCGGCGGGGAAGCCATAGACCGCGGTGGGACCGAACAGCGTGTTGGGCGAGCAGGTAAGCGTGCCGAGCACGACGTCCTTCCCGCCCGCGTTCGGGCAGACCACGGCATCGCGTGAGAACCCCGCGGTATCGAACGAGAAGCGGCGATACATGCCGCCAGCCTTGATCTGGAACCCTTCGGCGACATCCCATTCGGTGCGCAGCTGCGCGGTACGAAACTTGTTGATCGTTTCGGACGGCCGATCGCGAATTTCGGCCAGTTGGAAGTTCGCCGGATCGGTGACGCTGGTACCGAAAGTAAGCTTCGGCCGCTTCATGTCGGTATAGTCGTAGCTATACCCCTGCGCGTCGCGATCATCGAACACGAAGGTCGTCTCGACCGGGATCGTGGCATCCGATTTGGAGAAGCCGCCAAGCAGCGTGAAGCGGAGCTTGTCCGTCACGTCCTGATCCCAGCTTCCGCCAAGCTGATAGAATTCGGTCTGTGATTTACGCAGATAATGCTCGGTGCGGACCCACGCGTCGTTCAGCGTCGCCTTGACGAGATTGTTGTTGCCATCGATCGTATAGTTGCTGATGTCGATCGAGCGCTCGTTGGAGCGCAGCAGCACTTCACCCCATTTCTCTTCGCGGGTTTCCTTGAACCGCGAATACAGGCCGTCGATCGAGACCTTCGTCGATTCAGTCGGCGCCCATTGGATGCTGCCGGTGATGCCGAGCCGCTCCCGGTCGTGACGGACCGAGCCGTAGCGCGGGATGCGTGGATGGAAGGCGAGCGCTGCCGTGTCGCAAATCGCTGAGTTGGTATAGGTGCCACCGCGGTTCGGTGCAGTAAAGCACGGCGTTCCCCCTACCGAGTCGAACACGCCTTGCGCCCAGCGAACGCTGTTGTTGCCCAGTTCCAAATTGTTCGTCTTGGTATAGGCGCCCGACAGCGCCATGCCGAACGTGCCGTCGGCCGATTTCCACGAAAGCAGGCCCGCCAGACGCGGTCCGAAATTCTTGCTGAGATCGTTATAGCTCGCTTGCGCAGAGCCGACGAGCGTGAAGCCGGTTTTGCCACCCAGCGGATTGCCGGTGTTGAGGTCGACCACCGCGCCAAGCGAACCTTCATCCAGCGACGCCTCGGCGGTCTTGTGGACGACGATCGAGTTGAACAGTTCGGAGGCGAAAACGTTAAAATCGAACGCACGATCGCGGTTCGAGCTCGCGCCGTCGGTCGACGTAGCGACCGTCTCCAGGCCATTGACCCGGACGCGCGTAAACTGCGCACCAAGCCCGCGTACGGTGATCGCACGGCCCTCGCCTGCGTCGCGCTGGATCGAGATACCGGGAATACGCTGCAACGACTCAGCCAGGTTCTGGTCGGGAAACTTGGCGATGTCCTCGGCGACGATCGCATCGACCGACGACACCGACTGACGCTTGACGTTGAGCGCCGCGTCGAGCGAGCGCCGGAATCCGGTCACGATGATCTCGGCGGTCGGACTGTCGGCGGATACCGTCTCGGGTACGGTTTCGGGCGAGTTTTGCGATGCGGTCGTCGCGGCGGGATCCGCCGGTTGCCCCTCAGGGACGACTGCGGTCTGTGCCGGTGACGGATCGACCTGAGTGGGTGCTCCTGGGCTCACGCTATTCGGTATCTGCGCGGCTTGCGCAACTGCGGTTGCCGGCATCGCCAGCGCCAGCACGAGGCTGCCGACGGAAATCCCGCCAAGCCAGTTCAGTCGACGATCCGTTGCTGCTGTTTGCATGCCCATTCCTCCACTCCCCGTCGGGTCAACATCGATGACACCGGTTGCGACGTCGGCTGCTTGCCGCGTTGCCTCCGCCCTGATGATCTTGGGGAACAAGACCCGTTACTTTCGAACGGGTGCATCTCATCCTCTCCTGAACAGCCAGTTGTTGCTGGTCCGCTCCCGGTTCCTGTCTATGCTTAGGTAACCGGTGTCAGGACAATGTCGCACGATCGTTTACGTGTCAACATGCGCCGGAGATCAGCTGCCCGGTTGGATGTACGGAACGCGCGCGAACAGCTCGCGCTGCCATCGACGCGGATCGGCCTCGAGATGTGAATTCGCATCGAAGATCATCGTCGCGCGCGTGGTCAGGTCATAGCGCGGCCAAGCCGGAACGCCTGCGTGGTTCGGATCGCCGGTACGCGCGAACGCGACGAAACTGTTTTGCATCGCTTTGGATGCGGAATGGGCATCCGCGCCGATACCGGTCTGGGATCCCGCAGCATTCAGAGTGCCGAACACCAGCGGGATATCCATCGTGTGGAAAGCACCGCGACGCGGATCCGTGCGCGACGCGAAGTCGACTTGGTACACCCAGGCGAGTGAATTGCTGGTTGCTCGTGCTTCGGCCTCGATCACCTGCCCGCGCCAGCTTCTGCCTGCGGAGGTGGCGTCGTAGAACACATCGAGCGGCGACCACGCTGGGTATCGCGCGCGGTATGCAGCGACGACCCATTCGGGCAGTATGTCGATCTTGAGTTCCGGCGCCATGCGGGCCGCCAGATTGGCCCAGTCGAGCCCACTCACCTTAGCAGAATCCGGACCTATAAACCCGCGCGTCTCGTCATGCGTGTTGCCCAGCATCATTGGGATACCGTTGCCCAACGGGTTGGCATCCGGCCAGAACGGATGTCGCGTCAGCCAGGTCATGTCGAGTACCGGCCCGAAATACACGCCGCCTCCCATCACCGGATCGGTCGCGTCGAGCGCCTCGACAAGCTTTGCAGCGGGGAGCGTCGACAGCGGCGACATATTGGTCTCCGTCACACCGAGCTTCGCGAGATAGGCTCGCGTCCGCGCTGTCGCGTTCAGCGGGCCGGATACCGTCACCTGCTGGCCGCTCATCGTTGCAGCCCGGTGAAACAGCCCGGCCGCGGCCGGCATCCCCATCATCGTCGCGATCTTCGCGCCGCCGCCCGATTGTCCGAACACCATGACTCGTGACGGATCGCCGCCGAACGCCGCGATATTGGCACGCACCCATTTGAGCGCGAGGATTAAGTCGAGCTGCCCCGCATTGCCGCTGTCCGGAAATCTTGGATCGAGCCGCGCGAGGTAGAGATAGCCGAACGCGTTGAGCCGGTGGTTGATCGTCACCACGACACAGTCGCCGCGTGCCGCCAGCGCCTGCCCATCGTTCAACGGATCGGTAACGCTGCCGTTCGAATAGGCGCCCCCGTGGATATAGACCATGACCGGCTTGTTGGCGCGGGCGTCGGCCTCGGCGGTCCAGACGTTGAGGAACAGACAGTCCTCCGACTGCGGGCCATAAGGTCCCGATTGCGGGGATACCGGTCCGAACTCCAGCGCGGGCCGGTGCTGCCCCGGCATCACCACCGGTAGTGGCGCCTGGAACCGCTCGGCACGACCGTAGCGTATTCCCCTGAATGCGCTGACCTGCCCTTCCGACGTACCCACGAAATTGCCTGATGGCGTTCGAACCTTGGGGGCCGTACTCGCTCTCGCGGGGCTCGCGAGGATCAGTGCGGCCCCGGCGCCTATCGTCGCCCTGCGCGTCCAGCCATCAGCGCCGGACATCGAGGCCGCCGGCCAGATATGCGTCGATATCCGCCTGGCGAAACAGGCTCGCGTCCCCGGGCAACGAGTGTTTCAGCGCAGCGAGCGCCAAACCGATACGCGCGGTTTCGGCGATATCCTTGCCGGATCGTAGTCCGTGTAGGACGCCAGCTGCGAACGCGTCACCGCCGCCGATTCTATCGACAATACCGGCTAGGACGACCTCGTCGGTCTGGGCGTAGGCGTCGCGCGTGTCGATCCGCGCGGAGAGGCGGTGGAGATCGACGTGTTCGACATGGCGCGCGGTCGACGCGATCGTCTGCAAGCGGGGAAACGCGGCGAACGCGGCCTCCGTCGCTTCGCGTCGGCGATCCTCGGCCTCGCCGGAGAAGTCGCGATCGAGCAGCAGGGCGATATCGCGGTGATTGCCGAACATCAGGTCGGCATGCTCGACGAGTTGCGTCAGGATCACGCGCGGGTTCGAGTCCCATCGTTCCCAAAGCTTCCCGCGCCAATTTCCGTCGAACGAGACCGCAATCCCGCGTTCCGTCGCCGCTCGGACGGCTGCCAGCGCCGCTTCAGCCGGGACCGGGCCGAGCGCCGGCGTGATGCCGGACAGATGCAGCCGATCGACGCCGCCGAGCAGCGAGGTCCAGTCCCAGGTTTCAGCAGGTGCCTCCGCGAACGACGACCAGGCCCGGTCGTAAATGACTTCGGTAGCGCGAAGGCCTGCACCGGACGTCACGAAATACAGCCCCATCCGGTCGCCGCCCCGTGTGATCGTCGACGTGTCGACACCATGCCCACGCAGCGTCGTGATCGCCGTGCGGCCGAGATCATTGTCGGGGACCATCGTCGCCATCCCGACGTCGTGGCCGAGCCGTGAAAGCTGCGTCACGACGTTCGCCTCGGCGCCTGCGACCCAGACGTCGAGTTTCGGCGTCTGCAACAGCAACTCGCGACCTGGCGGGGAAAGCCGCAACATGATCTCGCCGAACGCCAGGAATTTAGTCATATCACCCCTTCATCGAATCCTCCCAGCGCGGGGAGGAGGGCCACTGCTTGGTCGTGGTGGAGCGGGCGTGCCACGACGGATACGCTAACGGAAGCCCCTTCCCATCGGCTTGAGACAGGCCCTCACCCCCGTGTCGGGACGAACGTCACCGAGCGAGCCAGCCGCCATCGACGGCAAGGATGTGGCCCTGGACGTAGTTGGCTGCCGCCGACGACAGGAACACCGCCGCACCGCCGAGATCGCTCGCGTCACCCCA
>NZ_QAYE01000020.1 GCF_003053745.1 Sphingomonas faeni
CCGTGCAGGTCGATCGCGAGATGGCCGTCTTCCGGCGTCAGCACCACAGTCTCAATGAGTGCGCGCAACCGGTCGAACGCCTGCGCCTTGAGCGCTTCGTCCTCGAAGGCCGCGGTAAGCTGTTCGACCTTCTCACGGTACACGCGGCCCAGGTCCGGGGTAAGCAGCTCGGGCTCATGGGAAACCGCCTGGGTGGTATCCTGTTCGGCAAGTTCCAGTTCGGCGAGCAGGACTTTGCGTCGCTCGGTCCAGATCTTCATTTCGTCGACAAACACCGTCGCATCCACGCCTTTGAGAATGGCCGTCTTGGCCCGCGAGAGCTGGTGATCGAGATTGGCCAGTTCGGCTTCCCGCTCGGGGCGGGCGCTGACCGTTTCAGCTGTCAGGCGCCGGGTCTCTGCCTCGTATTCCAGGAGGAACGCTGCGACGACGTCGTCACGCAGCATCTCGGTCGACAGGCCCGTCAGCACGCGCGTATCGAGTTCATCCTGGCGGATCGTCAGCCGGTTGTCGCACCAGGTCGGGCCCTTTTTGGCCGCGCCCTGGCAGCCGAACCGGGTCTTGCCTGATTTCGCATAGCTCGCCCCACAACTGCCGCAGGTCATCTTGCCGGTCAGCAAATACCGCGGGCGCTGCTGCGCGAAGAAGGGCAGGCCAGCCATCTCGGTACGCGGTTTCGGCCCTCGCGACAGCGTAGCCTGGCGGGATTTGACCCTGTCCCACAATTCGATGGGTACGATGCCGAGCGCCGGGGACTCGACGTCATCGGATCGCTTGTCCTCCGTGTTGACGAAGGCATGGCGTTTGCCCGTTTCCGGGTTCTTGCGATACGTCTGTTTGCCGTACGGCCGTCGCCCCACATACAGCGGGTTGTTGAGGATGCCGGTGCCGCGTGCGGCATTGCCGGTCAGCGTGTTCGGCGTCCAGGCCGCGGCCTTGCCGAGCGGATGTCTGCTGGCTTTGCCGCTGCGCGGCGAGGGCACACTGTCGGCATTGAGGCGCCGCGTGATGGCGATGGGCGACAGGCCGGCCGCATAGTCCTCGAAGATCCGGACCACCACCGCGGCCTCGTTCGGCACGATCTGCTGCAGGCCGCGGATGCGTTCGCCATTGCCGTCGTGCTCGATGCGTTTTTCGTAGCCGTAGGCAGAGCCACCGGGGTTCTTCCCCATCGCGTGACGACGCACCAGCGCATCGCGCGTCTTGTCGCTGGTGGCGCTCAACTGCTCGGCGTTGATCGTACCGATCATGCCGATGTGAAGCGGCGTGACTATGCCTTCCTTGCGCGTCGCCAGCAGGATGCCGCGAAACTTGAGAAGGTCGAACAATGTCGCGATATCTGCCTGACTGCGCGACAGCCGGTCCATTGCGTCGGCGTAGACGATGTCGACGCGGACTGCGGCAACGGCCGCGAGCAACGCCTTCATACCGGGGCGGTGCATCGTAGCCGCCGACTCCGCTGCGTCTGTGAAGCACAGTACCTCCTGCCAGCCTGCGCGGATGACCTCGCGCCGGCACATCATCAGCTGCGTTTCGATCGACTGCACGTCCTGTTTGTCCGTCGAATACCGCGCGTATATCGCACACCGCTTCATCTTTCCTCCATTCGTGCTTCCTGCATTCGAAACGAAGGTCGTCATGATGGTCGCCTACCCGATTTTGGGGCGACCTGATTCTTCTGGGATCTCTGCTGCCGCGGCAGGTCGCGCGCCAGCAGACGCGCGAGGTCCAGCGCGAGATCGTGGAGCGGGGAGGGCGGCTGTGACGGCATCCACGCCATCTGGGGCACGCGGCGTCACGCCGACTCCGACCTTCCCACATGGTTGCCAGGCAGTATCGCGAAGCTGGCATCGGCCGGCCTGCCGCTGTCTTTTATGGTGGAAAGCTGCCTGTCTGCTTATTGAGAGGCACATGGCGTTAGCGGACGTTGCCTGATGCTGCGGCCTTTCTCAAAAGGATGGTGTTTTGAGAGAGGACGCTAATTGGCGCTAACGGGGATTTGGATAATGATCGCCCAGTTTACGCTGTAAGGGCACGCTGATCGAAGTGGGCTCGTGCGCTCTCCACTGCAGTGAAGTGGCGCAGGGTCCAGGCGTACAACGCCTTGAACGGCTCCTGCAGGGAACGCCCGAGTTCGGTGATCTCGTATTCGACGGCGACGGGCGACAGTGGGAGGACGCGGCGGGAAACCAGGCCGTTACGTTCCAAGCGGCGCAAGCACTGTGTCAGCGCCTTCTGGGATACACCTTCCAACAATCGCTTGATGGCATTGAAGCGCAGAGGTCCTCGGTCGAGCACGGTCAGCACCATCATCGACCATTTATCGGCGATTTGGTCAAACAGCAGTCGGCTCGGGCAGTCCACGGCGAAACTCTGGGGATCGGTCATGGTGGTTTCCTCGAAGATACCTAGGAGACATGAAGTGCTTTATTGACGCTAGGTTTCTTCGGTATACCTACTCACGCTCTAGATCAACGGAGCCGAGACTTATGACCGCCACCGCTACCGACGCCCTGTTCCGCCCCTTACGCGTGGGCACGATGGACCTACCGAACCGCATCGTCATGGCTCCCATGACACGAACGTTCGCACCGGAAGGCATCCCCGGCGCGGCCAACGCGGCCTACTACCGGCGCCGCGCAGAAGGCGGCGTCGGACTGATCCTGTCCGAAGGCACAGTGATCGACCGTCCAGCGTCCCGCAACGAGCCCGGCATCCCGTTCTTCCACGGCGAGGCGCCGCTGGCTGGATGGAAGCACGTTATCGATGCCGTGCACGATGCCGGCGGCCGGATGGGACCGCAGATCTGGCATACCGGATCGACCATCGGCATGAGCGGCTGGGAGCCGGAGGCACCCGTAGAAAGTCCGTCCGGCCTTGTCGGGCCGGACACCCCTCGCGGCGACGCGATGAGCGAGGAGACTGTTGCGGACACGGTGGCAGCGTTCGCGAAGGCCGCCGCTACCGCAAAGGGGCTCGGCTTTGATACGATCGAGCTGCACGGTGCGCATGGCTACTTGATCGACCAGTTCTTCTGGTCAGGCACCAATCAGCGCGCCGATCGCTACAACGGAATCTCCATCGGCCAGCGCTCACGCTTTGCGGCCGAGGTAGTCACGGCAGTACGGGCGGCGATCGGTCCCGACTTTCCGCTCATCCTGCGCGTTAGTCAGTGGAAGCAGCAGGACTATGCCGCGCGACTGGCGGAGACGCCGGATCTCATGACCGACTGGTTGCTGCCGCTGGTCGAAGCCGGTGCCAATGTGCTGCATTGCTCGCAGCGGCGCTTCTGGGAGCCAGAGTTCCCTGAGATCGACGGCGAGAACGGGCTGAACTTCGCTGGCTGGGCGAAGAAGCTGACGGGTGCTACCACGATCAGCGTCGGTTCGGTCGGTTTGTCGGGCGACTTCATGGCGGCGTTCAGCGGGGAGTCTTCGACCAGCGTGGGCATGGACCGGCTCGTCGGCCGCATGGAGCGCGACGAGTTCGACCTGATCGCAGTCGGGCGCGCCCTCATCAGCGATCCGCAATGGGCCGCGAAAGTCTGTGATGGCCATGCCGATAAGCTCAAGGGATTCGAGCCAGCGGCTCTTGGTGAGTTGGTCTAAAACGTATCAAGCGTCGATGGCAGCCGCGATCCTTTGAGGATCGCGGCAAATGCGTGGTGGGCGCGATCGACACGGCCGGCACTGTTTCTAGCACCGGAACGACGATCAAGACGGGGAGGGCATTCTCGGAATCGATGGTATTTTAGGAACTGCTAGCCGGCTGGGATCTTTGCCGGTTCGCCCGTGTCCGGGTGTTCCCACGGCATAACGCAACGCCGTATGATTTCGTCGAGGCGCCGATAGGTCGCTTCCCGCGGCGATGACGAACGCCATATCATCGTCAGGTCACGCACTGGCGCCCGCTTCGCCAGCGGCCGTGCGACGATCAGCTTCTCGCGCAGCACGTCTGACCGAACATACAGCGCGGGGAGGGACCAATAGGCCTGGATGCGACGCGGGCTAGCCCATTCTCCTGTTTTAACCTGCCGAAGACAAGATACAATATACCAGCACCGGAACACCAACCAAAACAATCAAAAGTAACAGGTTGAGCTCCATAAGGCGGCTTAGCCAGTTATTATTGTGATTCTTTCGATCGTTGGCATCAGCCTTTGAGTAGTCTTCCACAATTTCTAGATCGAATTTATTCGAGAAGAAGCTTTGTGGCCTCATCCGCAGGAAAGGCTGAGGTGCTGGATTGGCAACTTGATGCTGACGGTCATCCTGACACAAATCGTCCGATTTCTGTACTTGGTTTGCCACTGCATGATTTCCACATATTCGAGATCATGGGCGCGCAGAACGCGTCCCAAAGGTCAGATCGAATAAAGCCCGAACTCGAACGGACGTGGCCGCGAGCTCGGGCTAAGCGCGTGCGGCGAGTTGGCCGGCGTGGTCGCGAAAACGCTTATGTGTCGCTGGAGCGTACATGTCAGTAACATCGGGGACCCATGCCCTAATGTCAACTCGTGCAAATCCCTTCGCAATCCTATTGACCTTAACCGGCGAAACCCTAGTTTGAGGGAGCGGGCCGGGCCCCTCTGGCGGTCGTCTCAGGACGAACGTGATGTCGGACCGCATCGGGTTATCTCGATGCTTAGGCCTGGCCTGTTTGCCTGCTTCCATCGCGACTGATCCGATCGTTCAATCGTTGGTTGGAGAGCGGCTTTGCATATTTTTTCCTACAAACTGACCCGGCTGCACGCGCGGCTGGATGAGCAGATTCGCGCCGAGATAGAGCGACGCATCCCCAATACCTTGCGGCTGCTTCGGCTGAAACGGCTGCGCCTCAACGTCAAGGATCGGCTGTACGCCCGCACTTTGCAGCTGCGATTCGACTGAACCGACACGCTGCACTGTCGTTGTACAATCATCGTCCGCAAGGATCAGCTTCACCGATCAGAATGGATCGGGATGGCAAAAGGAGAGCGAATATGGCCTATTTCCTAACCACCGGTTTGGTGCTTGCTGCCACCGGTGCCGCCCTCGGCATGACCGTCGATCATCAGAACCAGGTGGATCACCGCAGCGGTCCGGTCGCCGTCAAATATCGCGGCGACGTGGTCATCACGCAAAAGCAGGTGGGCGCGGTTGCACCCGGCGGAAGAGCGCCGTCGCTACGCTGCGACTGGGCAGCGAGCATGTCGGTCGCGCGGCACGCGGTCGCGGCGTCGGGTACGAGGTTGGTGCGCAGCATCGACAGCGACCCCGTGGTTTCCGGCACGCGGCCCGGCTGGTGCGTTGCGAGCCATAGCGCGATCAAGAAGGAAGTCGCCGCAAAGGCGGCGGACATGAAGCAGCATCTGGTAATGCTGGCGCAGGAAGACGAGCAGATGCTGCGCGTCGAGCTGGACCGGATCCACGCTCCGCAGCGCGCTGGATGATCCGGCGCGTTCGATTGGCGGGCGTGCTCGGTGCCGCAAGTTGCGGCTTGATCACGCCTGCGTTTGCACAGGATGCTCGGCCGGTAACCTTGGAGGTGATGAGCCAGGAGGAACGGCGCGGGCTGAGCTGGACCGAGAGACGTGCCGCGCTGGCGGGCGAGCTGCGCGTCTCGCGCGGCCGGCTTGATGCATCGGCGCGAACGGTGACGCTTCGAAACAGCGTGCGACACGGTGGTGCCGACGCGGTCGTCGACCTTTCGGTTGGAACCAGCTGGGATCTCGGTGCGGTGCGGATACGCACCGACGCCACAGGCCATGCATTCGCGGGCGCGCGGGGACGGATGGACTATGTCGAGGCCGGGGTATCGGCAAGCTATGCCTATGGTCCGCTCTACGCCACGCTCGGCGTGATCGGCGCGCCGTCGCAGCGCGCGATCGGTGGCAGCAACGTGCATGTCTATGCGAACGCCAATGCCGGCATCCCCGGTACGCCGTTCACGATGCTCGCCGAACTCGGCCATTCCTCCGGCAGCGTCAGCGATCCCGTCCGGGCAGAGCGTCTTCGTCCAGGCGGCAGTTACACCAACTGGCGGCTCGGCCTAGAACACCGCCGCGACCGTCTGACGATCGGCGTCGATTATATTGGGACTGACGTCTCCTGCACCGCCACCGCCAGCAGGTTCGCCGATCGGAGCAACGCTGGAGACAGAATCGTAGGGCGGGTCCAGGTTTCGTTCTGACGTTTACCGCTGACAGCGGGTGCAATTAACGCTGATGTGTACACAAAATGCCTCTGCAGCACCGTCTGTATATGTTTAACAGACGACCGGGGCTGTTGAAAATAGCCTGAAGTCGCGCTCCTGATCGTCTCGACCGGGATCGAGTTTTGGGAAAGCTTCTCATGCTCGTTGGCAGCACCCGGCACGTGACCGCTCGCCCCTTATCGCATCACGGACTTTTTGGCCGGGTAGTTGATCAGGGTCCGATGATCCGGGTTCGGATCAGCGGCAACAAGCGATCGATCGCCTGTCTGGCCGATGCGGGATCCTGTGCAAGCGAGCGAACGGTCAGCAGATCGCCATCGCGGATGATGATCGCCGTGGCCCCCGCACGGTCGCCCAGCGGATACCCGCTTACCCAACCCACAGCCGGCGCCACCTCCAGTGCCGTGACGGTGCATCGAGGGCTGCGTGCGCGACAGATCTGTTGCAGATCGGCGATGCTTGTCGTGCCCGACCGAACCCGTTCCTCCGTTCCGTCCGCCTGACGACCAATCAGAACGTCAACGATCGGTGCGCCCGCACAATCCGTGCAGAACAAGGTGGCCCGCTGCGGTTCCTCTTTTGCCTCGAAGCCGGAGCCCAACGCCGTGGCAGCCGCCTGACTGACGCCCGTCAGATCTCTGGTTGCAAGTCCCTGTGCAGCCGCACCGGTCGCTAAGGCGATCATGCCGGCAAAGGCGACTGTGCCAAGTCGATGACGCATATTCTTGCTTTCCCCTCGCTCGCTCACGCATGCTCGAACGCGATCAGATTAGGTCTGAAGACCGCGTGGTACCACCCCGGAGTTTCCCCGAAACTGTGGCGAATTACTCGTGGCAGCTTGGCACCGTGCAGGAGAAACGCCTTCAATAACCTGCCGGCAAGATCCGCTCCGGGTCGGCATCGGTCTCGTTGGCTTCCGAAAACAAACGACGATTGAGCTGGGGAAAGCGTTCTCGGAGTCGATCGTTTGCGGAATTGTGTCCGGATAATGCATAGGGATCTACACGCTCTATGGTCCAACCCTACAAATACATCGTCGAAATCTGGACGTCAGAGTCAGACGGGTTCGTCGCCAACCCGATGCACCAGATGCTTGGGCTA
This sequence comes from Sphingomonas faeni, assembly GCF_003053745.1. Lineage (GTDB taxonomy): Bacteria > Pseudomonadota > Alphaproteobacteria > Sphingomonadales > Sphingomonadaceae > Sphingomonas > Sphingomonas faeni. The sequence goes on from NZ_QAYE01000020.1 coordinate 7,297, forward strand.
GACACCTAGACAGGAACGGGGGACGGGGGGACTAATGATTGGAAAGTCTTGCATCGCAATGGTTATGCTTGCGGCATCATCCACTGGCAGCGCTCTAGAAGCGGGGGGCATGCCTATGCCCACTTCGGTCAACGCACTCGGGGGGTGTTGGGGGGGGCAGGGTACGGTGATGGGCAAAGCCGTCGCTATTGCGGTGAACGCCTATCCGATCGTCCAGGATGCGATGCTGGCTGTCGAAGCCGCAAGCAGCGCGCTCGCCGATCCGCAGGACCAGTACGCGGCACACCTGGTTTTTGGAGGAACCGGCAAGCCGTCCAAAACCGGAGCTGGTACTATCGTTGGATATTGGGCGGACAGTTTTGGCGGGGCGTCCGCGGTAGCGGGACGCGGCGAAAGCAAGGCAGACGGGTTCGATATTACTTACCAATATCCGGACAAGGCCTACGTGAACCGCTGGCGCATGTTAGGCGACCGCCTCACTTGGCAGATTGTCACGCGGGACCGCAAAGCTGTTGAAAAGCCTTTCGCTAGTTATACGCTTTCCAAGACGGCCTGCCGACCGCTCGCGGTGGGCGGCTGACAACGCGTGTAAGCCTTATACTGTCGCCTGGAAGACTTATGCATCGTCCAAACCGATCGTACCCCTCCCGACCATTCTTGATAACGATCGATTCCGAGAACGCCGATGCCGTCTCGACTGCCGTTCCTTTTTAGGAACATCGGGCCAGGCGCTAGCGCTCCTTGCGGACGTTCAAGATCACCCAGTCGTGGACAACTTCATTAAGACGAGGCCGCTGACAATGAGCCCGGCGGCTAGAAGGCGCATCGCGGTCATAGCCTCGCCAAAGACCATGATGCCGACCACGAACGCGCCAACCGCGCCGATGCCGGTCCAAATTGTATAAGCTGTTCCCAGCGGAAGAACCCGCATCACTGACGCAAGAAGGCCAAAGCTGACCAACATGCCCACCCCAGTAATGATGCTTGGCCAGAGCCGTGTGAACCCATGAGATTGCTTCATGGCCGAAGCCCAGACAATCTCGAACAAACCAGCAAAAACGAGTGCAATCCACGCCACAGCAATCTCCATCGGAGCTGCCGGGCCGTCCCGGACTTCTACCCCCGTCTTGGGGTGGGAACGTTGTCGCCGCATATCTAAATAATTGTGGCGTAAGGATATTTCAACGGCAGCTAACAGCCACGACAGAGAGTGGCGCCACCACTAGTTTCGTTAATCGACAGGAATGGGGCTGAGCGTGTTCGGCGCAGAGCGGGATCGATGCTTATCCGGAACAACGGAGTAACGGTCGCTTTATACCGTCGTCACCGGGAGAGCTTCATGATCCGCCGTCACATTGCCGTACTGCTAGCCGGCGCATTCGTGCTCGCACCCGTTGCCCCTCTCACCGCCCAGAACACGGCCCGCTCGATCTCGGCCACTGACAAGGCGCAGGGCACTCAGGCTCATCCGCAACTGCTCGCTCAGTTCGGCGGTGCGTATAAGGGGCCGCAGGCGACATTCGTCGAACGCGTTGGCGAGCGTGTCGCGGTCCAGTCCGGCCTGTCGAATGCGGGCAGCGACTTCACCGTCACCCTGCTGGACTCCCCGGTCGAGAACGCCTTCGCCATCCCGGGCGGGTACATCTACGTCACTCGTCAGCTGCTTGCACTGATGACCTCGGAGGCGGAACTCGCCTCCGTGATGGGCCATGAGGTAGGCCATGTCGCCGCCCGCCACGCCGCCTCGCGCAACACGCGTGCGACGATCGGTGGCCTGCTCGCCCGTGGCGTCAGCCTGGCTACGAAAAGCGATCTTGCGACCCGCCTCGCTGGCACGGGCGCGCAGCTGTACACGCTGAAATACGGACGCGATCAGGAATATCAGGCCGATGCCCTCGGCGTCCGCTACATCACCGCTGCGGGCTATTCGCCCTATGCTTCGGCCGACGTCCTGGCGGCGCTCGATGAATCGACCGGGCTGACGGCGCAGGCCAGCGGCACCGCACGGTCTGCGCCGACATGGGCATCGACGCATCCAAATGGCGCCGATCGTGTGCAGCGCGCAGAGGCACTGGCGAAGGCCACCGGCAAGCCGGAGCTTGCAACCACCCAGGATACGGCGTTCCTCCGCATGCTCGATGGCCTGCCTTATGCCGATGGCAAGGAGGGTCGCAAGGTCATCCGGATCGTCACTGTTGGCGCAAGGGACACGATCGATACGTTGAGCCAGCGCATGGCAGTAGCCGACAGCAAGCGTGAACGCTTTATTGTCATCAATGGCCTTCCGGCTGACGAGCCACTGAAGCCTGGGACGCTCGTCAAGCTGGTGGTCGCGGCATAGTATCGCTGCCGTAGGAAGCCGACCGGCCCTGCTGTAGCGATGTCGCTGGCAAATTCTGGCTGCAACCCTAACGTCCGCCGATGTTCATTCTCTACGCCCTGATGCTCGCCGCGGTGCTCCAGCAGACCGCCGCGGAGACCGACCCTGCTGATGTCTCCGAGATCGATGCCATTAGCTGCCGCCTGGACGTTCCCGGTTACATGCGCTTCGCCATGGCGGTCGATGGCGAGGAGCAGCTCGCGCGGACGCGGGGATGGAAGAAGATCGCCTCGCCCAATTCGTTCATGGCCGAATATGACCTGCCGAAGCCGATTGCCGTCGCTGGGTCATACAGCACGCGCCGGATCGCCTTTACCGGCGACGCCATCCTCGCGGTGCTCGACGTCGCGGACCCCGCCATCGTGGCGCGCGCCGAGAAGATCGACAACAGCATGTCGGCCCAGCCGATGATCGACGCGATGGTGGCCTCGAGTAAGGTGACCCGCGCCCAGGCGGAAGCCGAGTTCCCGTTTCGCAAGTTCCTGGGCGAGCGGATCATGACCGACGTCACCGAACCCGCGGGCAAGGACGGCTATGGCAGCCACATGGTGGTCGCCCGAACGATCTCCAACGTCACCACGCACCCCGGCAAGACACTCTATGGCTGCGCATATCGGTTCGATATGCTGGACAAGGATGGGACATCGCTGTGAGACGGAATTGGCACCGCGCGATCATCGTCTCGCTGGCACTGATCGCGCCGCTGCCGGCGGTTGCGCAACCCTCCGGCATGGACAGCTTCATCGGTACGCTGTCGATCGAGCGAGGCGAGGTCATCCTCACGCGGTGCGATCTGGCGGCGTCGCGCTACCTGCTGCGCGATGTGTCGGGAGCTCAGGCGGTCGCCCGCTATCGCAAGGATGGCCGGCGCGCGTCTGCCGACGTGATGGGCAGCTATAGCGAGGAGGGTGATCGCAACGTCCTGACGGTTGCCGAGTTTCTCGACTATCAACCGGGCAAGTCGTGTCACCTGAGCGACGCACTGGATGCGCTCGCCCCTGCCGACGCCACCTCGACGCAGGGCACGCCTGCCGGCGCGCGTGCCGGCGGCGGCGGCCACGCTACACCTGCCGCGCTCGTTGGCCATTATTACCTCATGGGTGTGATGGAGACCGGATCCGAGCTGTTGCTGCGGCCAGACGGCCAGTTCGACTGGGCGTTGAGTTACGGTGCGCTGGACCAGGAGGCGCAGGGCATGTGGCACGTTGAGCGCGACGAGGTCGTGCTCGTGGCGTCCGCACCAAGCGCGCAGAAGCCGCTCTTCTCCTATTTGTCCACCGTGCCGTGGGATGAGGAGACCGAAGACGAACGTCGGCGGCATCAGCGCAGCGAGATCGAGGCCACGATCCGCACCCGCTGCCCGATCTTCCCCGAACCATTTGTCTCCGCGACGCCGTTGACGACCGCCGACAATGCCCCCGCGCCGTCCGCGACGATCCTTCGGCAGCGCGCCGCCACGGCATTGCGCGCCGCGAACGCTGCCAGGGCGAATGCGGAGCTCCTGGCTGCTCGACTGATGTCAGATGCGCCACCGATCAGCGCAAAGCCAGCTGCCTCGCAGGTGCGACAGGCATTGTCCGACTGGCAGGATGCGCGGGCGCTGGCGATCGAGGCCGCACGTGCGGCGGGCTTGCCGGAACCCACGCTAGCCGATCCGACGCTGCCCGCGGCGTGCACCATGCCGCCAGCCAACGCGACCGAAAGCGGTACCGCGCGACCCTCCCCCGGCGTGGCGATCAGGATTTTCGATCCCGCGTCGGACCAGCCGGCGCGCAACCTCCCCGTCACGCTGCACTTTGCGAATGGCACTAAGGAGAAGCTGGTCACCGGCAGGAGCGGCTTCGCGTTCGCCCCGCGCGGCGCAACGACGAAGGCCGTCAGCGTTACCGTTCACACCGAGGAGCCGATCGCGGGTGACATGACGATCACCTTCGCACCGGTGCAACACGGGATCGTCCGGATCGGCTTCGATCGGCAGCAACTGATGGCGCGGCCGTTCGACACGTTGCGCCTGCGCATCGCGGGCACCGCGCTGGTTATCGAGGGCGCCAAGGGACGGTACGAGCGCCAGCCGTAGAGCAAGATGGCGTTGAATTGACCCGCGCCTAGCTCGGTTCGTGCTGAGCCTGTCGAAGTACCGTTTTCCTATGCTGCTGCGGCGAAGAGAAGGGCAGCGCTTCGACAGCATAGGCGCGAACGGATCATCGTGATGTCATCATGCTTTAAGCGGTTCTCCGACCATGTTGCAGCACCGTCATCGCCCTTCGGGCGCCCGCTTTGCGGCGGCCGCTTTCAACACGGTGCAGCGTTGCTCGTCGGTAACGATGCCTCAGCATCGCGCCCTCCTCCCGCCTCGTACCGCGCCGAGATCGCCTCCGTGCCAGTAATCCAAACTGATCGGAAACCGCTCTAACTGGTGAAGTGAGAACCGAACGGCAGTGACACCGGGAACCGTCGGCTTTCGACCGGTCCCATCCCAAAAGCTGTCTGGCAGCAAAGTCCCACTTCTCGCCATTCCACGCGGTGCCGTCAGCGCAGATGTGCCTACATGAACAAACGGCCGGAGTTGGGAATAGAAAAGCGACCGGTGAATGGCGGAAAGTGGGTCGCTTTGTCCAAACTGTTAGCTTTGTCTAAAGCTGTTATTTATGCCGGTAATTCGATCCACGATCGTCCGAATGGCATCTTCCTCAAGCGGCTCGGTGTCGATTGAATTGTGGATGCCGATGCCCTCGACCAGCGCGTCCAGCGCCCTTGCCGTCAACGGATCAAAGAAGCGCTCGAGCGCCACGCGACTATTGCTCATCCATCGCTGCATCACCGCGGCGACGGGTGGATGGCGTGCGGCAAAGGCATAGAGTTCGTAGCTGAGCAGCAAGGTGCGCGGTGTCGCCCATATCGATCCCGCGATGATGGCAACGATCGCCGCCTTGGCGCTATCCCGATCGCCTGCCATTGCCATCCGCTTCGCAAATTCCTCCGACGATTGCTCGGCCAGTTGAAGAAATGCCGCTGCGATAAGGTCGTCCAGTGTCGCGAAATAATAGGTCACGGACCCGAGCGGCACGGCTGCAGCCGCCGCGATGCGGCGATGCGTGGTGCCCGTCACGCCGTATTCGGCGACGACATCCAGCGTCGCTTCAACGATCCGCTGTCGACGTTCAGAATCTTTCCGCTTCGTCCCGCCGCTCACGGCACCCCCTTTGCAAAGCACATGTACATTTGTACATATTGTTCTTCAGCGGGCGTCGCTCCGCTGTCGTAGCGTATAGGGAGGACGGGGGGCATGCAGGAAGCAATAGTATCGCCGCGCACGATCATTGGTGGTGCGACGGCGCTCGCGGTGCCGTCGATCGCACGCGGTAGCGGGACCGTGGCACATACCGTGTTGGGGCGAAGCGACGGCGTCTGGTTGAATGCGCCTCGTCGCTGGAACGTGGATGCGAGCAGAGAAGTGACACTGTTCACCGATCAGGCCACCGATTTCTGGCGCGAGACGCATTATGGCTTCACGCGGGATTCCGGTCATTTCCTTGGTTTCGCCACTCCTGCCGCGTTCACGGCGCAGCTGCGCATTCGCGCGGAGTATCGACAGCTTTATGATCAGGCAGGCATCATAATCCGGATCGACGAGCGTCGCTGGATTAAGGCCGGAATCGAATTGTCCGATGGCCGCGCGATGTTGAGTAGCGTCCTGACCGATGATCGCTCGGACTGGGCGACCAGCCCTTACGCATACGATCCATGCGACTTCTGGATGCGTGCCACGGTCGCCAACAGTGTGTTGCGGTTGCAGGTGTCGGCGGATGGCATAACGTGGCCTCTTGTTCGATTGGCACCGTTTCCCGTGGTGTCTTCATATCGCGTCGGCCCCATGGCCTGCACGCCCGAGCGCGAGGGGCTGGGCGTACGGTTTTCCGATCTGCGGATTACCCCGCCGCTCGGCAAAGACCTGCATGATCTGAGCTGAATGTGATGAGCGAGAAGACCAGGATGCTGGCGGGCGAGCTTTACACCGCCGACGATCCCGAACTGGCGGCCGACGCGGCGCGCACTGCCGCGTGGATGGCTCGGTACAACGGCATGGCTGACGCCTCAGCGGCCGATCGCGATCGATTGCTACGCGAGGCAATGGGGGACGTCGGAGAAAGGGTAACCGTCCGAGCGCCATTTTACTGTGACTACGGTTATAACATTCATCTCGGCACAGGGGCGTTCCTCAACTTCGGCTGCGTCGTGCTCGACGTCGTGCGCGTCGATATCGGTGCCGGTACGCAGATCGGGCCGGGCGTGCAGATCCTGACCGCCGACCATCCCCGCGACCCCGCTCTGCGGGCGCGGCTGCTGGAGTTCGGACGGCCAATCCGGATCGGCGCGAACGTTTGGATCGGCGGTGGCGCATTGATCTTGCCCGGCGTGACGATTGGTGACGATGCGATCGTCGGCGCCGGCAGCGTGGTCACCCGTGATGTCGCAGTTGGAGAGACGGTCGTGGGTAACCCCGCACGAGCGGCACGGCGATGATTGCGCAGGGTCCACTGGATGCCGTGCTGCCGATCCGCGACGGCAAGGCTCATTTTGAGGTTCTCGACGGACTGCGCGGCACCGCAGCGGTGCTGGTGGTGGCGTTCCATATCCAGGGCATCACGGTGCTGTTCGACGCGCCACGACTGCTACTGCCGCATGCGTATCTGGCGGTCGATTTCTTCTTCGCGCTGTCGGGCTTCGTCGTCGGCTATGCCTATGACGATCGTTGGGGAACGATGTCGACACGCCAGTTCCTGGTCCGCCGGCTGATCCGGCTGCATCCCCTCGTCGTGCTGGGAGCGGTGCTGGGACTGCTCAGCTATGTGGCGGACCCGTTCGCGGGCAATCGGCAGAATGCGCCGGGAATACTCATCGTGTTCGCGTTCGTCATGGCGTTGTTCGCTTTGCCATCCGCGCCGTTGGCCAACCGCTTGGGGGACAGCCATCCGCTGAATGCCCCCGCCTGGACGCTGCTACAGGAATATATCGGCAATCTGGCCTATGCGCTGGTGCTCCGGCGGCTCGGAACGCGTGCGCTGGCGATAACAGCGCTTATCGCCGGACTGGTGTCCGCGGCGATGGCGCTGTCGCTGGGGTCTTACGATACCGGTTGGGGGCTTGCCAATTTCTGGGGCGCGCCTGTGCGGCTTGCCTATCCGTTCATCACCGGTCTGCTGATCTTCCGCCTGCATGACCGGCTGCCGCGATGGCGTATCGGCTTCGTGCCGCTCAGCCTGAGCCTTGGCGTCGTCTTCGCCGCCCCCGTGCTGCCCAGCTACGGTGGCCTCAAGTTGAACGGCCTGTATCAGGCATTGTGCGTGCTGCTGTTGTTTCCCGCGATCATCGTGTTGGGGCGGCATTCGGGCGGCGGTCGGATGGTGAGCCGCCTATGCCGTGCGGCAGGGCAGCTATCCTACCCGCTGTACATCACGCATTATCCCTTTGTGTACCTGTACATGAATTGGATCGCTGCCGGTGGCACGACGACATGGGCCACGGTGTCGGTTGCGGCGGCCCTCTATGCTTTCACGATAGCCTTCGCCTTTGCCGCGTACCGCTGGTGGGACCTGCCGCTTCGTCCGGCCTTGCAGCGGCGACGGGTCGAGCAAAGGGGCCGCTACTGACATGTCATCGTTGGCCAGAGCGGTTCCGGCGAATGACCTGATGCGGATATCCATGGCATCCCACCTGAATGAATAGCCGGAGTTGGGAGCGAACCGGGAGGCTTTGAATGTCAGGAAATGGGTCTCTCAGACCTCGGTGCGTTCGGCCAATTCCAAAGCGTCCTCCACGTCAACGCCCAAGTAGCGCACCGTGCTGTCGATCTTGGCATGGCCGAGAAGGATTTGAACGGCGCGAAGGTTGCCAGTCGCCTTGTAGATGATCGACGCTTTCGTGCGCCGTAGCGAGTGCGTCCCGTAATCCTGCGCCGGTAGGCCGATGCCGACCACCCACTCGCGCACGAGGCGGGCATATTGCCGCGTGCTCATGTGGTCCATGTAGTCGTTGCGGCTCGGGAAAACGAAGTCGTTCAGTATCCCCCCACGTCGCTCCAACCATGCTCGCATCGTCTTTCGCGCCGTGTTCATTATCTCGAACTGAACCGGTCGTTTGGTTTTCTGCTGAACCACGACGGCGCGGTCACGGACGCACCCGCCGGAAACTACATCGCCAATCCGCACCCTGACCACGTCACAGCCGCGGAGCTTGCTGTCGATGGCGAAGTCGAACAGCGCTCGGTCGCGCAGTCTCCTCTGCTGGTCGAGCCAGAAGCGAATGGCCCAGACCTGTTGCTGTTTCAGCGCCCGCTTCGCACCAATCAGCCGGCCTTCGTTCCAAGGCCGAAGTTCGTGAAAGGCGGGGTCCATTGACGAGTGACCCATCGATCATCTCCATCGGCCCAGATCGGTCGATCGAGTATACGCATGCGCAGTAAATCGCCGGTTTAGAAATGTGGTTGATCAGCCGTCGATGATGCTGAACGAGCTGTCGGTTTCGAGCGGCGCCTGGCGGTCTCTGTGCGGCCGGAAGTGGGTCTGGCCGCAAGCCAGAAGGCGGGGTGCGTTCGCCCAAAAGCTGTCGTTCGATGAGCAAATACCCAAAGCCCGAAGCTGCCGTTCGTTCATCTCGAACTCTCATGTGGCTGTCGTAGTCGCTTGACTGCCACGCCCCATTTTATAAACGGGAGAGCCTTAGAGCCCTCCCGATAGCTGATCAGACAGTCACGACGATCTTGCCGATCTGCTCGTTGGATTCGAGAAAACGGGTCGCTTCCTGGATCTTGTCGAACGGGAATGTCCGCGAAACCAGCGGATCGAGCTTGCCGCTTTCCAGACTCTCGGTGATGAATACCTTGGCTCGCGCCAGCGCTGCATCATTGCCGACGATTTCCGTGTAGAGGTAGCCCTTGATCGTCAGGCTCTTGCCCAGCACGGCGAACTGCGGGAACGGACCGTCGTCTGGGCTTAGGGCACCATATTCCAGCAGAATGCCGCCCACAGCCATGACCTTGGCGAATTGGGCGATGGCAGGACCGCCGATCGGATCGAACACCACGCGGGCACCCTTCCCGCCGGTGATCTCCTTCACACGTTCTGCAAGGTCGCCGTCGGCGGTGGCGATCACATGATGAGCGCCGGCATCAGTCAGCGCCTGCGCCTTGGCGTTCGTACGAGTGGTCGCAATCACCGTCGCCCCGACGCTGCGAGCCACCTGGATCGCCGCGATGCCGACGCTACTCGATGCGGCTGACACGATGACGAAGTCCGCTGCGGTGACCTTCGCCTGATCAATAAGCGCACCCCAGGCCGTGACATACTGCATCCAGGAGGCGGCTGCCTTCTCGAACGAGAGGGCGGTGGGATGCTTGACGACGTAGCGGGCCGGGATGTTGATGATCTCGCCGTAGGTAGACCAGCGCGACATATCGAGCGTCGGGATGACGCTAACGGCGTCGCCCTCCGCGAAGCCCGACACGGCGCTGCCGACGGTCTTGACCATGCCTGCGGCTTCGTAGCCGAGCCGTGAGGGGAACTCCGCTTCTTGCAGGTACGCGCCGTTGCGGAACATTACCTCTGCGCGGTTCAACCCGATCGCTCTGACTGCGATCTGCACCTCATCGGCTTCAGGTGCAGGAACCTCGACGTTATCGATGCGCAGCACGTCTGCGGAGCCGTATTCGTGAAAGCGTACAACGCGGGTCATGGTCTGATCCTCTGGTAGATAGATGGCTATCGGAATGGAGCGGTTCGGGCGGCGTTTACATATTGATGGCGCGGACGAGGCGAACGCCCCAGTCCTCGTCAGGGTTCGTAGTTCCGTCACCCAACCGCTCCTGCATCACCGCGACCGCCAGGTCCCGGCGCTTGGGGAGCCTGTCCTTCTCCGCAGCGTCGAGAGCCGCAGGAATTTCGGCGAGGGTCAGGTCGGTGCAATAGACTGGCGCGCCGGCCTGCTGACGCCACGAGGTCGCAAGCGAGCCGGCATCGAAGGCGTCCAGGCCGGTATCGCTGACCAGAGCCATCGTGACCTGCCGATCGCGCTCACGATCCGCTGCAACGGGAATGGCGATCCGGTCCGGTGAACCTGCCGGCTTGCCCTTCTTGGCAAGAGAGGCGGAGCCGATCGCATTCCATGCCTTTGCGATCGGGCGGCCAAGTTGCTCAGCCACCCACAGGCTTTCGACCTGTCCGTCTTCGATTGCCTGGATCTTGGAGTCCCGGAACGGGTAATAGTTGGAAGTGTCGATCACGACCGTCTCGTCAGGCAGGCGAGCCACCAACTGTGCAATTCCGGCGATACGGTTGAGAGGTATCGAGAGAATGACGACCTCAACGTCGGCCAGCGCGTCCTCCGTCGTCACGGCGCGGGCGCCGGCTGACAGGAGCTCGGGATCGATCGTCTCGGGCCCGCGCGAGTTGGCCACCTTTACCTTATGGCCCGCCTTGCTCAACCTGGTGACGAGTGTCTTGCCGATGTGCCCCGTCCCAAGAATGCCGATCTTCATGTGTCGTTCCTATGCGATCATTGCTTCGCACCGGAAATTATGGTCAGGTACCAGAAGTGACAAGAACCTACCGAAAGGTGGGTTACCCACCAAAAGGTAAGTGACCTATGCAGCGTGACTGGCAATGCGAGGATCCACAGCAGCAGCTTGTCTGGGCTGCTGCCACGAGCGAGGCCCTCCGCGTCCTGGAGGGAAAGTGGAAGATGGTGATCATCTTTCAACTGTTTGCTGCACGGGCGCCTTTGCGCTTCTCCGAGCTAGAACGACGCGTCGAAGGCGTGAATCAGAAGATGCTGATTCAACAGCTGAAAGAACTGGAGAAGGACGGGATCGTCACCCGAACGATCTATCCTCAAGTTCCGCCCAAGGTCGAATACGCCCTAAGCGAGATAGGCTTGGCTCTCGGGCCGTCTATTGAAGCCCTTATCGATTGGACATTCATGCGGCGCGAGACTGAGACGTCGGCTAGATCCGAAGAGTGAGGGTAGCTGTCACTTTACACGTCAGCTTGTTCGATCGAAGCACCAAAAGCGGATGGCCGCTTTCCTCTCCCATCACGGAATTCGTAAGTGGATAGCCGCCCTTCGAAATCGGTCATTCGCAAAGATGAATCAGCGTCCGAAGTTGGGAAGCGAGGGGAGGGGCGTGAACGTCCGATAGTGGGTCAAAGTGGTTTAGTGAGGTTTTCATTCGAAAGCCAATGATAACTTAAGCCAGTCTAACCGAGTGCATCCAATTTGGAATTGGGTACGTAAAGTAATGCGTTTAGCTTTGCTCCGTACATGCAGAATAATAATATAATGATATCATATTTGAACGGTAAGACGTCAATCATAGCTATTAAGAAGCATCACCGCCGCATCAGGTGACCCATAGACCGTAGCAAGCATAGACTCTACCTTATTAAGACCTGAGTGTGTTAGTCGAATATCCATCGCAGTGTCTCGGTGTTCAAGCACTCCCCGCTGCTGAAGTACCTTGATCCACCGTTCGATAACAGATGTCGGGATCTTGGCATGGGCGGCAGCGTCGGCCAGTCCGATATTCCGGCCTTCTGCCTCTGCCAGATAGATGCCGATCAGCAGCGAACCTACGGGGTCAATGCTCAGATCAGCCCCAAATAGCGTGGATCGGGTGGCGTGGACCTGGCGCATACGCAGTGCTGCTTCCCAAAGCCTAGCTGGCGGCAAAGGGCGGCCATTTTCTTGCCAGAACAGCGTGCTTATCAAGCGGTCGGGGTTGGCGAAGCGGGTGACCAGTAGGTTCGCTGCTACTGAGCTACCATCCGGCCGAAGGTAGCGCTTTTGCAACCGTACGGGAGCTGCGCCGTCCTTTAGTACGGCTAGCATATCTGCGCTTCGATCTAGGTCGCGAGCGTCGGTTATTTCGCGGTACGAAACGCCGATAACTTCGTCGGCGCGACGGTGGAGCAGATCAAGAAAGCCTTGATCCGCGTGCAGAATTACTCCTTCGACCGACGAAACGCAATGACCTGCAGGCATCATCACCCAACCACGACACTTGTCTTGACCGACATATATCAGTTGAGTCGGCTTGCAAGGCACCTTGTAGCGCCCAAGGATGGCTAGCCGATCGGTGAACGCCTGTTCGGGGATTGGGGGAGGCGTTTGAAAAACACCTACGCAGAAAGCACGGCATTTTTATCGAAAAACGGGCTAACGTAGCTATCCGCCCTTGGCGCACTCCGATGCTTATACATGGAATGTAAGATGGATGACGTGGCAACAATCGCCGACTTACGCCGTCGTTTGGCGGAGTCAGAGGCAGCGCTTCACCAAAGCGAGGCTCGGTTCGCGGCTACGCTCGAAAGCGTGCCTGCGGGTGTAGCTACGTTGGACATGAACGGACGAATGGTAGCCTACAATTCCGAGTATCAGCGATTCTGTCCCACAGGCTTGATGCCCTCCCAGGACCCGGCTCGCGTAGCGCGGTGGCAAGCGTGGAGCGAGGATGAGCGACCGTTGCAACCGGACGAGTTTCCCGGTGCGCGCGCCCGCCGCGGAGAATGTGTTACGCCTGGTCAGGAAATGCTGTTCACCGATGACGACCAGCGGGCCATTTGGGTGCGAGTTGCGGCAGTTCCGGTACGCGACGAGTTGGGAAAGCTGACCGGACAAGCAAGCGTAATCAGTGACATAGACGCATTAAAGCGCAGCGCGGAATCGTTGCGGGAAAGCGAGCAACGCCAGGTCGTGATGGTTGCGGAGCTGCAACACAGGACGCGTAACCTTATCGCGGTTGTGAGCTCGATTGCTGCGCGGATGCTGGATGGTGCCTCGTCGCTTCAAGAGTTTGAGCGTGGCTTCAACGACCGCCTTTCAGCTCTATCCCGCGTCCAGCAGATGCTCTCGCATGCAACATCAGGCCAGCGAGTAAAGTTCGACGACCTTCTGCGCGCGGAGCTCCTTTCGCTTGGTGCCATTGGCCGGAAGGGTGGTGATGGTCATCTCATATTGGCAGGCCCACCTGATGTTCCGTTACGCTCGCGCGCCGTCCAAAGCCTGGCTCTAGCTATCCACGAGCTTGGGACCAATGCGGTGAAATATGGTGCGTTGGGGACCGGCGGAGGGTTGCTTACAATCACATGGCACGTGGAGGCGGAAAAGGATGGCGTTCTGTGGCTCCACGTCGATTGGCGCGAGAGTGGTGTTCGGATGTCACAACCCTTCACTGCACCGTCTACCGGCGGTTATGGTCGTCAACTGATCGAAAAAGCCCTGCCGTACCAACTTGGCGCCCAGACACATTATGCTTTCGTCGAAGACGGTGTGCACTGTACGATTGCGGTGCCGGTTGTATCTCGCCGGACAGTGGAGGAGGCGCAAGATGGCTGACATGCTCATGGAAAGTCAGCGGGTACTTGTGATTGAGGACGAGTATGTCGTTGCCGAAGCGATCGAGCGCATGCTGACACGGGCGGGAGCTATCGTGCTTGGGCCGGTACCGTCTGTCGATCAGGCAATGGCATTGCTTGATCGGGGAGGGCGTATCGACAGCGCTGTCCTCGACATCAACCTCGGCGAGCAGAAAGTATACCCAGTGGTCGACCGTCTACTCGCTCGGGGCGTGCACTGCGTCTTTGCAACAGGTAATGATATCGCCGATGTTCCATCAAACTACAAAGAGATTGCCCGGTTAGAGAAGCCTGTTGAGGCCTCGTCGATAATCGATGCTCTCAAGAAAATCGATACTACCGCAGATGGTGCAATTGCCAAGCTTACTAAGCATAACTCGTTTCTAAAATTACGTGAACAGCTGATCGTCGAGATCGATGTAGCAGATGGCATCCATGAACCGCTATTAGCGGCACGATTGTACGAGGCTGTTGATGCAATCGACCAGTTCTTAAGCGAATAATCAACGTTTGATGACGTAGGTGTAAGTTTGGAGTTTGGTGAGGTAGCAGATCCGCATGTTCAGAACTAGGTGGTCGCAAAACGACGCTGAAGGCTGCTAAGATCGAGATAGACCATATTTGGGCCTTTATTTGACCGTTTGAATCATACTGCATGATTATAGGTTGGCCTGTTCTTCCTCGCTCAATTCGGCAGAGGGGCCATAATAAAGTTTTGCGCAAGCTTCGCGCAGGCAGCCGCCTCGGATCTCAATATCATTCCGATAGGCGTCCCCGATGAATCTGAGTGTATCAACGTGCTTGGCTTCGAAATACATCGGGTGCACATCGTTTCGGCCGGCACCGTACACGACGCGGCCAACTTTCGACCAGATCGATGCCATCGTGCACATGCCGCACGGCTGGAGTGTCGAGTATAACGTCGCCCCGCGCAGTTCCAGTTCTCTGGTTTGCTCACAAGCCCGACGGATCGCCATCATCTCGGCATGCGCGGTTGCGTCAGGCAATTCCTTGGTCTGGTTGCGTTCGGCGGCAATCACCTTCCCGTCTAGTACGATGACGCACCCAAGCGGGGAGGTTGAGGGATCGGACCCTTTGGAGCGCGCGACGTCTATCGCCAATTGCATCCAGTGTTCGTCGGTATCGGTCTGCATCGCGTATCCACCTAATTGCAGTTGCTGTTAGATTTGGCGTGTTGATCCGGTTGCTGCGTCAGCTCTGAACCACTCTGACGGTCGCTTCTGTGGGATCGACCGGATCCATCACGAAAGCCCCGGCATCACGGTTCGCGACAAGCCATGCGACGTGTGCAGCGGTGATGCGCTGGCCCGGCACCAGTCGGGGGACGCCGGGCGGCGCGGGCGCGATCATCTCGGCTGCGATCCTTCCCTCAGCCGCCTCGTAGGCCACCATCTCGGCTAGGCCGTAGAGTGCCGCAGGCCCGGGCATCGCCATGTCGACGGACAGGGTGCTGATCCCGGGCACAGGCGAAATTGCCGGCAGGATGGAGGGATCGGAACCGAGCTGATTCACGAGATCCTGCAAGCCACCGACGAGCTTGCGGAGATCGGACCTGGTTGTGCCCAGCGACAGAACGGCTAGGATATGCCGGGCGTCGGATAACCCCATGCTGATCCGGTGATGCTTGTAGAGCCAGTCGTCGATCGCATACCCCGATACGGCAAGCGCCGAGACGTCGATCAGTACCTTCGTGACGTCCAAACTGGCATCTGGCGGCAAATGATCATGACCGAAAACGCGCAGGGGGGTGATACCGGCAATCTTACTACGGACCTTTTCCGCCAACGCAATGACGCCGTTCCACATCTGCTCCCCGTTCAACGCGTGATCCCGCCGGGTCGCGTCGAGCGTTGCTAGGATGGGCACCGACGGGCTGGTGGTCTCGAAAAGCTCATATGCCATCCAAAGGCGCTGGCGATCGATCAAGTCGCCTTTTGCGACGATCACTGACCCTTGTGCGAGCGCCCCCATCGTCTTGTGGGCGCTGTAGACAGCGACATCCGCCTCCTTGGCAAGCGGATCGTCTGGCAGGGCCTCACAGAATGCAAAGGCGCCGCCCCAGGCGGCATCGACGATGAGGGGAATACCGTGGTTGTGACAGATGCCTGCAAGCGACTCTATGTCACTCGTGACGCCGTAGTAGGTCGGGCTGACAACGATGAACGCCTTGGCGGTTGGATTGGCCGCCAAGGCGGCGTTCAGCGCCTGCGGCTTAACACCATGCTCAATGTCCCATTCCCCGTCGATCTGGACCGGCACGATGGCGGCATTGAGCCCCGTCGCGAGCGCGTAGGTACGCTCGGCCTTGTGGGCATTCGCAGCGACCAGAATAGTGTCACCTGGTCCGGCGACCGAGGCCATAACCGTGTGAAGACTCTGGGTGGATCCGCCGGTTACAAACCGGCAGAAGTCGGCATTCCAGGCCTCCGCCGCGATCTCGTGCGCACGTTGAAGGGCCAGCTTGCCTTCGGTACGGTCGTCGAGCCCCTTCGGCGTCAGCACGTCGGCTTGGAAAACGCGCTTGCCGAGCAGTGCCTTCATCCCGCCAGGAATGGCTGCACCCTGGTTGTGGCCCGGCGCTCCAAATCCGATGACCGGACTCTTCTCGATCGCCGCCAACGCATCGGCCAACGGCGCACTCTTCTGATCCATGCCGAACCCTCTCCTGATCGAGTGGGTGAAACGCATGGATACTGGAAAGCCCCTCCACGATGGTTGATCTTCTTTATCAAACAAGCAGTTATCCGCCGAAGGCGGACATGAATCAAACCTTCCTTCTAGCTGGCTAGGGCGTTCATCGATAGCAAAGCCCTTTCCAACATTCCGTCACCAAGGGTACGAAAGAGGAAGAGCTATGAGGAACGAGATGCCGATCAACGTCAACGCGGCGAGTGCGGCGGAGTTGGACGCCATCCCGGCGCTAGCGGGGCACGGGTTCGAGATCGTCCGCTATCGTAAGGAACGTGGCGGGTTCAGTGACCTGAGACAACTTGATGAAGTACCCGGTCTTACCGGTAAGGCCGATGGGGCGACTGCTTGACTGACCGTCGGCGATTGCTGACTCAGGCGGGCGCCAGACTTTGGAACGCCGCGATAAGAGCCTGTTCGTTGATCGGTTTGTCGAGAACGATCATCGATGGCCGACTTACATGGCATGCTTCGCGCGTGCCGGTCACGAAGATCACGGGCGTCGGCCCATGCTCCAAGATGATGGCTTCCACCGCGGCAGGGCCGGTACCGGCTGAGAGATTGACGTCGGACATGATGATGGAGGGAGGCCTCAATCTCGCAGCATCGATTGCCTCATCTTGCGAGGCAGCCTGATCAAAGGATGTGCCGCCAGCCCGCTCGATCAGCTGAATGATGTGATCGGCGATGAGGAAATCATCCTCGATGACGAGCACATGGCACATATGACAGATCCCGATAAGCTGAGCTCTTAACCAATGTGGTCACGCGATGGGCCCGCCACGGCGTTAATAAATGTCAGACATGGTCGAGAGCTTAGATCGGCGCTTCGATTGCGAAGCGAACACCTTCCGGCAGATATTGAATTTCCGCCTTGCCGCGGATGTGGCGTGACAGGACGCGCTCAATCATTCGCGTACCAAATCCAACACGTGTTGGCATAGCAACGATAGGTCCATCCTGCTCCGCCCAGGAGAAGGTAAGTCGACGTTCCGTCGCATTGCCGTTCAGGTCCCAGCGTATGCTCACCTGACCCTCCGGTACCGAGAGCGCACCATATTTGATCGCATTGGTCGCCAGCTCGTGCAGCGCCATCGACAACGCAAGTGTCACTTCCGGGGTCAGCCGTATCGTCGGGCCGACAGCGGAAAACCGTCGACCGTTGCTGTCCATGAACGGCGCGAGCACCCGCTCGACGATCTCACCGATTGCCGCGCCTTCGATCTCGTCCTTGAGCAGCAGTTCGTGCGCAGACGCTAGGCTGGCGATGCGGCCCGATACCGCATCCCGAGCCTCAGCGAGGGACGCAGCATCGCGTAGCGTCTGACTGACAACGGCACTGACTGTCGCAAGCGTGTTTTTCACGCGGTGTGTCAGTTCATGGGCCAGAACCGAACGTTGCTCCTCGGCGAATTTGCGCGCTGAAACATTGCTCGAAAAGCCCGAAACCGCCAACGGCGTGCCATCCGCACGGCGCTGCAGCGAGCCTTGGGAATGGATCCAGCGTTGCTCGCCTTCAGGCGTCAATATGCGGTATTCGACGTTATACCGCGTGCCATGCTCGACAGCGCTGTTCAGCGAGTTCGTGAGGAGGTCTCGATCCTCTGGATGAACGCATGCCAACATACTTTCTATCGACAACTTTTCGCCGACAGGCCGGCCAAAGTTCGTCAGGCAACTTGGCGAGTAGCTGAGCCGCCATTCCGGCAGGTCGATGGTCCAAGTGCCCAGTCCGCCAGCATCGAGCGCAAGTGCCAGGCGGGCCTCTCGTTCGGCTAGCGCAACTTCGCGCTTCGCAAGCTCGGCACTCAGCGTGTCGCGGTCGCGTTCCAACTGCAACAGCCCGTGCCGCTCGAGTGTGACATCGAGCTGGGATGCCACGAAGTAGCGTAGGCTGCCGGTCGCGTCATGCACGGGCGCGACCATGAGGCGGTTCCAGAACGGCGTGCCATCACGACGGTGATTCAGGAGGTCGATATCGATCGGCTCACGGCGAGCAATCGCGTCCTTCATGCGTCGGACGTCGGCCTGATCGGTCAGCGGTCCCTGCATGAAACGGCAGTTCCGGCCAACGACCTCGACTGCCGAGAACCCCGTCAAAGCCTCGAACGCACGATTGACGTAAACCAGCGGGTTATCCGGTAGCGTTGGATCGCTGACGACCATCGGCGTAATGCAGTGATCGAACGCCGCAACGAAGGGGTCATGCTCGTTGAGGCGGGACGCAAAGGCGTCGACAGCCTTGCGTACGACACCTGAGGCATCGTGCGGTCGAATAGGCGAAGGTGGGAGTGGCTGACGGTCCAAAGCGGGAACGTCCTAGCGGTAAGACGTTGATGGATCAACGTAATCGAATTTATGTATAACTTCTGTCATCTGTCGTCCCACTTCGTGAGGCCGTGGATTGTCGCTTATCACCCGGAAATCAGGGACTGGTCTGGGACCACTCTGCGGCAAACGCGGGCGCCGCAATGAAGCTCGCTGGCTGCGGGGATACGGGCGGTGGATCGCAGACACCCTCTTCGATGTAGCGCATTGCGGACATCAGACCATTCCGGGAGAAGGGCTTGGGTATGACGCCATGGCCACCAGCAAAGTCGGCTGGGATCTTAAGTGGGTTTGCAGTGACGAAGACAACTATTGCGTCCGCCCATCGCTTCCGGATCAGTGCACAGGCATCCAGGCCGCTGGTACCTTTCGCAAGCTGTATGTCGACAAAAGCCAAGTCCGGGTGGAGATCGCTTGCCAGGTCTTCAACTTCGTAGAGAGACGCGGCCTCGCCGACGACACGGTGACCGGCGTCTTCGATCATCGCTTCAATATCCATCGCCAAAAGAGCCTCGTCCTCGACAATCAGCACATTCAACGGCGGTTGGGCACGTACATTCATTAATCGTCCACCGGGAATGAGAGAGATACACGAACACCGGGGGCGGCGTCAGACCACACGACGTCGGCTCTGACTTGCTTGGCGAGGCGGGAAATAAGCATTTTGCCAATGCCGTCCGGCTGAACGTCATTGCTGGCAAGCCCATGCCCATCATCGGTGATTTCGATCAGGGCATTATTGCCTTCTAGGGCGGTGAGGACGGAGATCGTACCGGCTCGCCCGTTGGCAAATGCATGCTTGATGGCGTTGGTCGCTATCTCGTTGAGGATCAACCCAAGCGATGCCGCCTTACTGGACGGCACCTCTATTTGCGAAATGTTCGAAACAAGCTTGATGTCGTCGCGTCGGCTGGCACCAACGACGTCGCCGATTAGATTTTCGGTAAACGCCCCGACATCGAACCGGGTGACGTCGTCCGACTGATAAAGACGGCGATGCACTGTCGCCAGCGCATCAACCCGTTCGAGCATAGTTTCAAGTTTTGATGAAACGGCCGGGTCAGATATGCTCCGCGCCTGCAAACGCAGAAGCGAACCGATCATCGTAAGATTGTTCTTTACGCGATGGTCGACTTCGTGAAGCAGCAGAGTTTTCGCATCTAACGCGGCCTCGAGGTCTGACGTGCGCGCCTCGACTTCCTGTTCGACTAATAACTTTTGTTTTGAAATTATAGTCTGCGCTTTGACGCGGTCAGTAACATCAAGCTGGGAGGCGAAGAAGAATACAACCTTGCCGGCGTCATTGCGTACAGGACTCAGATACAACGCGTTCCAGAACGCAGATCCATCCTTTCGATAGTTTAGAAGGTCCACGGCAATGTCGGTTTGGGCGTCGATTGCCCGACGCACTTTAGCCACCTGCTCTCGGTCGGTGTCGGGCCCCTGCAGGAAGCGGCAGTTACGGCCAATGATTTCACTTCGGTCATAACCCGACAGCGTTTGAAAGGCTTCGTTACAGAAGACGATCGGGTTATCGGTCTGCGCGGGGTCCGTAATGACCATAGGCATTCGGGTAGCCCGAACAGCCGCGGCAAAAGGGTCAGCTCGTCCGTGCTCGTAATCGAGCGCTTCCGTCAGATGCCAATCGTCCCGCTGTTTCATCACGCCTCCGTGGAGCGTGCCGACCAGCCGAACTCCGTGCCGGGACTAAATCGTTTTGATCGTTTTCCGTTCCGCTGAGAGATCGAGTTCGTCTCACTCAGGCATGACCATTGGGCGGTATGGCTTGCGCGTACAAAGCCTCTTTGAGTCCGAAAATCGGCGACCGGTCTGCAGGCTGGAAGCTGAACGAATGGCAGACATGGGGAAAGCGGAAATGGCTCGTGAGTGTCCGCTTGTGATGACGTGGACGGCTCTCCAACCCTCAAGCAGTATGTCCTGCGGAGAGTCGAAGGAGAGTCACGATGGGAAACGTCACAACGATCGGTCT
>NZ_QAYE01000021.1 GCF_003053745.1 Sphingomonas faeni
TGTAGCAATCTGGCCCAACGCCGACGCCCCGGCAATGTCCGCTATCGGGATCAGCAAACCAGCCCAGCTAGGTCCGGGTTTGGGCGTTCCTGTCGAACTTCTGGCCTGGGAGCACTACCGTGAATCTGTGTCCGAATAATGCACAGAAGCCAGCAATGCGCGTTCATCACGCAAAACGGGCTTAGCTCGACGGCTATCCTAAAGCGCACTCCGACGATCGCGTATGCCGCTGCGGTGATCTCGGCTGGTGGAAATGACGCGGAAAACCTCGACCTCGCGACAAACCTGTACGCCATAAGAGGACGGCTCAAGGTCGGCCGTGCGGTCTGGCTGCTGCCCTATAATCGCGATGCCGCGGCGACGATCCGCTGGGTCGCGCAACGCTGGGGCGATCAGGTCATTGATCTGTCGTGGGCGCGTCCGCGTAAAGACGGCGTGCATTGCCTTTCCTACTCGTGGGTCGCTCGATCTGTCATCCGCTATGGGTACGTCCCGGCCCGGTCATCTCGTTGAACACGCATACCGAATAAATATATGCTACCGACGTATATATCCTTGTAAAGCTCCTTATGGTGTATATGTTGTCGGCATATACAGGGAGTTCAAGCGTTATGGATGTCGGTGTGTCGGATAAGCGTATCAAGCTGCTGCTGCGAACGAAACCGGGCGATCCCGTGAAGGGGTTGCAACCGGAAGTTGGCTACTCGATCCGTATCCGCTTTGGCGTGCTACGCGCCGCGGATAGTCTGAAGGATGTGGCGGACGCCCATCCCGAGTACCGGGTTCATCGTTGGCAAGGTAGCAAAGTACGGTGGAGCATCGACGTCACTGGTAACACACGCCTGCTGTTTAATTACGATCTGAAAGCCAAGGAGGTAACCGACATGATTTACGACGATCCGCACTAGGGCTGAGACGGGAAGCGATCCGCATGTCGCGACCCCCTGTAACAGAACACGGAAATGTAACTATGCCTACCACGGAGAACCAGGAGTTCATCGAACATAACGAGTTCCTTACGGACCTCTATCCTATCCACCCTGGCATGGTCCTCAAAATGGACGTATTGCCCGCTCGGAAAGTTACGGGCGTCGCGCTGGCGCAAGCCATCGGCGCGACGCAACCTAGTATCGCGAAGGTACTTAATGGAAAGGGGCCGGTCACGCCAAGCTTGGCCGCTCGCATTGAAGCAGCCATTGGTTACCCGGCAGATTTGCTTTGTCGTATGCAGACTCTCTTTGATCTCGCGGAAGTGAAGCGGGACAATGAGGCCAAGCTGCATGCAATTCCCCGGATTGCTGTATTCGCTTAAAGAAGCAGCGCTTTTTAACTTATAGTGTCTTACATATTATCCGGAACGGCCGCCAGTTTGGCGGCCGTTTCTATTTTTACGTGCGAGGCAACGACCGTGCGAACGCAATGGTCCCGTATTCGTCCTCAAAAGTTTTAATCACGTCGGCAACCGCGCCCGACATTGCCTTTAGCGCTGGAAGGCATGGCTTGCCCGCCAGCGGGCCACCACGGGCAAAGACTATCTCGCTTCGAAAGTGCATGTCGACGGCAAGGGCTAACTCGTACCCCTCTTTGACCGGCATGAAACCGGTGCGCCCCTTGCGCCTCATTCCCTTTAGTCGGTCCATGGGAAGCTCGTTATATCCCCCAGTGGTGACTTCGACTTCAACCTGAGACGCAACGGCGACGATCAGCCGGTGTTTATCGAATCGATCTAACTCGTTGAGTGCAACCAAGAGAGTATTACCACGAGGATAGGGACGCGCCTTCCATACAAGCTTTTCTGCGCGAGGATCAGCGTCTCGTGCCTTGTATATGCCTTTATTCAAATCCGACTTTCGCCCCCCCGCCTTTACGAAAGGAAACTCGGTGCTGTTTGTGCGCTTTCCATTATGCACAGCACAGGCAGTAATCAGGTAGTCAAGAGCACAACGTAAATTGTGGACAATATCGCCGATGAAAAGAGCCATTCCCTTATCTGGAAACCCAAGCCTATCTCCGACTGCAAACCCATGCACACCTCTACGAACAACTGGCGTCATTGTGACTTGGGTGGGACGCTTTGAGAAGTATCGTTCGGCTGCCGCGTCGAACTCAGCAATGTGATAATTTGCCCTCTCTACCTTGCGTACGGCATCAGCAAAATCAGGACTGAGATTCTTTGTCACTGCACAAAGCCTTGGATGATAGTCGAGCGACGCCATGAGCCGAGGTGGCCAAATTACACTCCTGCGATTCCATACTGGAATGCGCCAGAGTGTTTAGGAGCCCAAAATCTCGGACCTAAATTTTAGCCGCTAAAATTCAACGGCCGAGTTTTTGGCCAGCGCTCTGCTGCTGTATCTTGGCCTCGGTGAACGCGCGAGCTTGCTGCTGTCGCTCGGTAACGCGGTAGGCCATCGCCTCCTTCGCCATCTGTGGGTCGCGACGTTCCACCTTCTTGACGGCAATTTCCTCCACCTTGCTCGGATAGCCGGGGATTGGTGCCTGAGTGTACGGCGCAACGCGATCGATCCGGGCTACGGTGTCTGCCACGGCTCCGAACTGTGCGCGCTGCTGCGCCTCCCACGTCGCAAGCGCCTTTGCCGCCCCCGGCATCCACTTCGGGCCTGTGGGCTTCGCTGCGAGCGTTTCCGATCGTGCCTGCTGGGTGCTTTCCAACCGATCCTGTAACTTGCCCTCAAGCCGGGTCGCACGCTTCACGATCGCCTTACATTCGGCCGCCACTGCCGCATCGAACCTATCGGCCTGCTCTGCTGGTGTGGGCGCTGGCGCTTTTGCGGTTGCCGCGGCTCGGAGATTGTCCACCTTTAGCTGCTCCTCTTTTGGCGCTTCTCGGGCGCGCATCGCGTTACTCGCAACGTCCCACGTCGCGACGGTGGCTTTCATGATTTCAGGGCTAGGCTGCGTGTGGGCTTGGTCCAGCTCCTCTTTCATGGACACGGCTGGAACCCATGTGCCGCCTTGAAACTTCGTCTCGATCTTCGCGCCATTGGGATAATAGAGCGCCATAGAATTGACCGCGCTTTTGGATTGAAGCGCATCGACCGACGCCGCGTAGCCCTTGACCGCGCCATGGTGGAAATCGTCCCCAACGCCACGCCCGAACCCTGTAGGCGACTTAGCGATCTGGTCCTCACGCCGGCTGTAGGTGCGCGCATGGCTAAGCTCGGGACTGACGGCCATGCCGTGAAACTCAACCTGATAAGCTGCCTTCTGGAAGCCATCCGCCAGTTGTAGCGCCCGGTCGGTGTTTGCCAGCGTACCATCTACGATGACGTTCCGGCGTTCCTGCTTGGCGATCTGCACCATCTCATGCGCGATCGTGCCGGCGTCGATGTAGGCGGCGTCCGGAATGTCGAGCTTACCGGCCGCGATTAGTTCTTGCATGTAGGGCAACTTGGGCCGGATCTCGTCGGGATCGATGACGATAACGCCGCCCGCACCCTCGAATTGGACGCCAACGGATTGGACAATGTAACTTTTGCCGGAGCCGGGCTGTCCGCCTGTGATGATCGCGCGCGGTGACGCTACGGGCTGGCTGTGGCGCAACTCCTGCTCAATAAAGCGGGCAGCGGCGGCCTTCTGCTCGTCGGGTGTCATCCCTTTTATGGCGTCATCGACCATCAGTTTCGCTCCACAATTCCAGCCTCAGCAAGCAAGGCTTCGCGGCTGCTCTCGGAACGGAACCGGTCTTCGTAGTGGCGGTCGAACTGGTGTTGCAGGCGGGCGCGATCGTCGCCAGTGGCCGCCTCGATCTGATCGGTTAGCTCGGCTGCGATCCTGTTCCACCGCTCGCGGTGAAGGTGGGGCAAGTCGTGCTCGATCTGGAAGCGCCGTAGCTCGGGATCGGAATGTGTTAATGCCATCACCGGTTCTCCTACAACGGGTTTACGCCATGTTGAAGCAAGCACAAACAGACCAACGACCAACGACGGGATATTGCGACTATGACAGGGCAGAGCGATCAGCGAGATAGTGACAGTCGCCAAAAACTGTTGCGGTTGATGATGAGTGCGCTGGATTTCCGTCACGCCCTGAGCGCCGCGACATTCCTTTTAGAAGATGTGGATTGGACAAAATCTTACCGGTCAGAGGAATTGCGAAGGTTCAAATGCTACGAAACTACGATGGTCGTTTCGTATGCTCGTCCATTCACTCAAGCCCGCGGGCATGGCGCTCCCTTTGGGTGGAAGCTAATCAAACCGGCGTTCCAGATTAATGAAGCTGAGGCCGCTTTGCATTCCCGGCTGATGGATTCTCGCAATAGGCTTCATGCTCATTCGGACGGTTACACAACGCTCATTCGGCCGGAGATATGGCGCAGCGATCTCCCGAACGGATCAACCTTCGACTTCCTTGCTATCATGGGCGGCGAACAGCTTGTCTTTGCCGAAAACGACGTGGAGGCGATCCACGCCTTTCTGTGGAAGCTAAGGCATCACGTCGATAATGCTGTGCAATCCTATCCCGCTCCTCGTGATGGCATTCCGATTGTCGTCGCCGATATGTTTGGTGCGCGCACGGAGGACGGATAAATTTGCAGGGTCCGGCAAGACGACTACCGTATGAAGATGGCCACCAGCTTTCCTAAGACGAACCGTGAGAAAGCGGACGTGATAATCAACGCATTGAACGAGATACGCGTCCGGCTGCGCGCCATTGACGCACTCCAAGCTGCGCCACTACCTGACCTAATTACAAACGAAAGCTGCCATCTACAGCTTCGGCTATGTTGTGAATGCCTGGCAATCACAGTCCTTGCCGTCCAAGCCGATTTTGCGACGAACAAAGCCTTTCGTGATGATTACAGCCCGGTCAGCATCTTCAAGGCTTTAGCAAAGGGCTATCCGGCCTTTTTCCCGACGCCATGTAAAATGGTAACTATGCCTGACGGCACATACCATTTTGACGATGTAGGCGCGGGACACCCCATATCTCGATCAGAAATAGAGGAAACGTGGGAGCTATCGGGTCATCATCTGCACCGAGCTTCAATGAAGAAATACCTCAAGCGGGATAACCACGTCGATCTACTCGCGATCAATCGGGCAAAGGAAAGGATTTGGAACCTTATAAGCGGCCTGATGATGGTAACGGTGGACGGATCATTCCGCTTCTTTGCTGCCATGCACCGAGACGACGATTTTATCGAATGCGCCTTTATCGTTCTCGATATCGAGGCTGGCACAGCGAAGATCGACCCGTACACACTGGGCCCGCCCGATGACGCGGAGAAATGAAAACGCCCCGCTGCGGGAGGGAGCAGCGAGGCGTCGTGGCCGGCGGGGCAGGGGGGGAAACCGCACCGGTCGAGGTCAGAACAGCGGTCGTGTGGTTCTGTTCCCTACTCCGCTTTACCAGCATCGCTAGACAGGACGATTTCATACAGTCGCTTCGATGACGGCGTGCGCTCGCCCATTGCAAAGCCGATCATAAAGCTAGTGCCATACGCGCTCGCCTCATCGCCACCAGCGCAGCGCATCGACCAACTACCGAACTGGCGGGATAGGACGGATCGATCCAACAATACTTCGATGTCGGTGTGCCTCGGGTCACTGCGGATACGATCCATCGTCAATCCAACACGATCAGGATGGCCTTCGATTACCTGTGCAAAGCTTGCACCATCGAACCAAAGCATCCCCGTGACGCCGGCTGTATTATTCCAAGCGATTGAGGTTGCGACGATGGCGTCTATCTCGCGGGGATTTCCGACAATAAGCGATCTGCTGACATAAATTATTCGGTGCATCGCTAACTCACGATTCCGGCGTTTCGTGCGGTGCTGGGTCAACGCAAGCTTGATCGCAAGCCTCGGTTGCAGACCTACGAAGGCGCTTTGCCGTTTCTTCCGCGGCGTCTGCCGACAGGGTTACAGCGATCCCTCCAGGACCAGATACAACCACGCATCCGTCCAGCGCTGCAACGTCGGAGGGCGTATCATGGATCGGGACACTCAACCGCTTCCTCCTGTCTGGTTGAGACACAACACACGGATCTGAGGCAGTTTCCCTACGAACGGCGATTTGAGGACAAATCGACGTTCTCAAAAGGGATCGCATTCCGAGAATGCGCTGCCGTTACCGGGCGCTGTCGATCAGCGCGCCGCCGTCGGGAGTCAGGCTCGACCCGGTGATGAACTGCGAATCCTTGCTGGCGAGAAAGAGCACGACCGGCGCGATGTCGGCGTCGGGCGATCCCATTCGGGCCATCGGCGTATTGGGCGCTGGGATCCCGGCTTCCGGCACTTCGGTGAAGGTGTTGGCGACGGGCAACACGTTGTTCACGGTAATGCCGTCGGTGCCCCATTCACGTGCCGCGAAGCGGGTCAGGGTGCGTCCCGCTTCCTTGGCCATCGAATAGGGCGCGTGCCCGGCGAGGCTGAGTACGCCTGCCATCGACGCGAAGTTTATCACCCGCCCCGCTCCGCTCTTCTTGAGGTGCGGATAGCAAGCCTGCATCAGGCGCAGATGGGCGATCGGTCCGGTGTCGAAATTGCGCTGCAACTGATTGACCGACAGTTCGGTGACCTTGGCGTTGACCACCGATTTGTCGAATGCATTGTTGACGAGGATATCGACCCCGCCAAGTGCGTCCACCACCTGCTGGACGGCCGCGGTAATCTGGTCGGCATCGGCGACATCGCAGACGATCCCGATCGCCGTCCCGCCGTCCGCTTCGATCTCCGCGGCG
Source organism: Sphingomonas faeni (assembly GCF_003053745.1). Taxonomy (GTDB): domain Bacteria; phylum Pseudomonadota; class Alphaproteobacteria; order Sphingomonadales; family Sphingomonadaceae; genus Sphingomonas; species Sphingomonas faeni. Next base: position 6,709 of record NZ_QAYE01000021.1, read on the forward strand.
ACCTGATCCACGCTCGCCTGCGTCAGCGACAACACCGCGACTTTGGCCCCCTCGGCCGCGAGCAGTTTTGCGGTCGCGCGACCGATGCCGCGGCTGCCCCCGGTGACGATCGCGACCCTTCCTTCGAGACGGTTCATGTTCAATTCCAATCCGAATTTAATGGCAAGGTGGCGCGTCAGCGCGCGGCGTCGATGATGAGCCCGCCGTCAGGCGTCAGGCTGGAGCCGGTGATGAACTGCGCGTCCTTGCTCGCCAGGAAAAGCACGACGGGCGCTACGTCGTCCTCGGGCGAGCCGTAGCGGCCGAGCGGGACGGTAGGTGGCGGCATGTTCGCGGCAGTCGCGCCCCAAGTGTCGGCAACCGGCAGCATGTTGTTGACCGTTATCTTGTCCGCACCCCATTCGCGCGCGGCGGTACGGGTCAGGGCGCGCACGGCTTCCTTGGCCATGCCGTATCCCGAATAGGGCAGGATCGCGATAATGCCGGCTGATGATCCGAAATTGATGACGCGACCTTCGCCGCTGGCCTTCAGATACGGGTAACACGCCTGCATCATGCGCAGGTAGGCGATCGGCCCCATGTCGAAGTTGCGCTGCAGCTTCTCGACCGACAGCTCCAGCACCGACGACATAACGACGGACGGGTCGAAGGCATTGTTCACGAGGATGTCGATCCCGCCGAACGCTTCGACCACCATCCCGACTGCCGCGGTGATCTGGTCGGCGTCGCTAACGTCACAGGGTACGCCAAGCGCGGTTCCACCCGCGGCCTCGATATCGGCGACGACCGCATCGATGTTGGCGGGCGTGAGGGAGAGGATGGCGACCTTCGCGCCTTCGGCCGCGAACAGCTTCGCGGTCGCGCGACCGATGCCGCGGCCTCCGCCGGTGACGATGGCGACCTTTCCGTCGAGACGACCCATGTGCAATTCCTTCTTCTGATGTGAGTGAGGCGAGTGCGCGTCAGCGCATCGCTGCCGGCGTGTAGGGCGACGGGATGTCGCGGGCGGTGTTCTGCGTCGTGAAGGAGGCGGCCAGCAGCGCTAGGCCGATCACCGCCGGGACGGCACGAGCAGGCTTGCGGACGCCCAGATGAGCCATGCCCGACAGCAGCAGGTGGTAGAGGATCCCGGCGTAGGCGAGATCGCTGATGGCCACGTTGAAGCGCGACACGATCGCCAGCACTCCGGCGACCTTGATGACGATCATGAATGGCACGAGGTACGTCGGATAGCCGAGGCCCGTCAGCGTCTCGCGGACCCAGGCGGTCTTGGTGACGTAGACGAAGGCCGACATCAAATAGAGCGCCGACAGCAACGTGGTGCTGATCCAGTAGATATAGGTTCCTGCCATGCAGCATCCACCGCCCGTCAGGGCGGCACCTCCTCGATCATTGCCCGTTCTCTGTTGACCCGCAGGAACCAAGGCGCCTGCTTTCCAACACGAATTGAAAATGAAGCCTAGGAGTGTTACTCGCAAGTAGGATGAATTACATAGGGTTAGTATGGAAAACCTGACCAATGGCTAGAACCGTCGTGAGCATGCAAGATGAGATGCGCCGCGCGTTCGCGCTGCTCTCAGGCAAATGGAAGCTCGAGATCATGTGGTTGCTCAATCAACGCGTCCATCGGTTCGGTGAGCTGCGCAAGGCTATCCCCGGAGTCACCCAGCACATGCTGACGACGCAATTGCGCGAACTCGAGGCGGACGGACTGGTCTCACGTACGGTCTTCGCCGAGGTGCCCCCACGGGTGGAATACGAGATCACGATCAAGGCACGTGGTCTGGGGCCGGCGCTGGAAGCGCTGACGGCGTGGTGGATGGAATATGGACATACCCTGCCCATGACCGATGCGCCGACCCGGGGACGCAAGGTGCGCGAGCCTAGTTGAGCGCGGTCAGCACCATGTGGGTGAGCGGGTTGGCCGGATCAGCCAATAGCTTCCCCGTCAGGATCAGCGACATGACGATGAGCAGCGGACGGCCCACGCCTGCCGCGAACCGCATCGTCCGTGAGCGCCGACCTGTCCCCCGGCTATGCTCGCCGCAGCCATTAGCAGCCCTGTCACCCGGACCACATGCCCGCCCACCATCAGCACCGTGAGGCCGGCGAGATTGCTCGCGAGGTTCGGCAGTTTTGCCCGCGCGACCGCCCGGATCGGTGAACCCGCGATGCGGCGACGACCGAGCCGGAGCGGCACGGTGCTGATTTCTTTGAGCGGCCCAATCTGGCCGACCAGAACGAGCGTAGCCATGAGGCCCGCCTGCCACGGTGACAGTCAGTCATTGTATTACGCGTACGAACTAGGTATTACGCACACGAAGTGATTCGGAGTGACGTTGGCCTATGTCAAAAATTGCGAACACCAGTCCCGCTCCCGCGCGCCGACCGAGGTTCATATATCTACTGAGTGTTGCTCAGCGCCGCGTCCAAGCCGCAATTCAGGGCGACGTCGACGGGAAAACAGCGGCACGCGCGGGTGTGTTGATGGCGTTGAAAGCAGACAGCCAGGGCATTCCCATGAAGCAGCTCGGCGCGCAGCTTGACCTCGGCGCGTCCTCGCTCTCCGGCCTTCTCGATCGCATGGGCCGTGACGGCCTGATTGAACGCCAGCCAGATACGACGGACAAGCGTGCCTGGAACATCGCACTGACTGATCCCGGCAAGGCGCTGCGGGCCGAAGCGGTGCGATCCGCCCGTGTTCTGAACGATCAGCTTTGCGCGGGCTTCGATGATGCCGAACTCGCGATCGTCGCCCGGTGGCTGGACGCTGTCGGTACCAAATTTCCTAAGGAGAAGATGAAGTGACTGACCATATCAAGGTGAGCAAGTCGGACGGCATCCTGACGCTCGTCCTGGACCGGGCCGACAAAAAGAACGCTTTGACCAACGACATGTACGGGGTACTCGCGGACGAGATTGAGGCGGCGCGGACGGACGCGGCCATCCGCGTCGTCGTCATCCGAGGCGAAGGCGATATGTTCACCGCCGGCAATGATGTTGCTGAGTTCGCGACCAGCAAACCCGGCACCCTTCAAAACGTCGGTCGCTTCATCCGGGCCATCGCTGAAACCGACAAGCCGCTAATTGCTGCCGTACAGGGTCGCGCTGTAGGCGTCGGAACCACGATGCTGCTACACTGTGATTATGTCATCCTCGCGGACGATGCGAAGCTGACCACCCCGTTCGTCAATCTGGGCCTTGTGCCTGAGGCCGCTTCGAGCATGCTTCTTCCCGCCCGGATTGGCCACCTCCGCGCCTTCTCCATGCTGGCGTTGGGCGAGGCCGTCGAGGCGGAGGACGCCGTAGCGTGGGGCCTCGCGACGACGGCCGTGCCGGTTGCCGAGCTGGTTCCCACCATCGAGGCGGTAGCCGCCCGCATCGCGAAGCAGCCGCTGGGCGCTGTGAAAGCCACTAAGCGGCTCATGCGCGACACTGCGGCCGTGACGACGCACATGGGCGTGGAAGGCAAGGAGTTCATGGAACGCCTGCAAAGCCCCGAAGCGCAGGAAGCCTTCATGGCGTTCGCGCAGCGCCGTGCGCCCGACTTCTCGAAGTTCGCATGATCGATCTAATTCAGCTTTTGGAGAGACGGCCATGACATTGGCGGGCAAGACGCTTTTCATTACCGGCGCGAGCCGGGGTATAGGTCTGGCGATTGCCCTGCGGGCGGCGCGGGACGGTGCAAACATCGCGATCGCGGCCAAGACGGTCGAACCCCATCCCAAACTGCCGGGAACGATCTACACCGCTGCTGCCGAAATTGAGGCGGCGGGCGGCCGGGCCTTGCCGCTGATCGTTGACGTGCGCGCCGTGGACTCGATCCGCAAAGGTATCGAGACGACTGTGGAGACGTTCGGGGGCATCGACATCGTCGTCAATAATGCTTCGGCGATCTCGATGACCGGCACTCTGGCGACCGATCCGAAACGCTATGACCTCATGCACCAGGTCAACGGGCGCGGCACGTTCCTGACCTCGCAAGCCTGCATCCCGCATCTGCGCCAGTCGGACAATCCGCACGTTCTGATGCTGTCGCCGCCTCTGGACCTGTCGCCGCACTGGTTTCAGGGCCACGTCGCCTACTCGATGGCCAAGTACAACATGAGCCTGTGCGTGCTGGGCATGGCTGAGGAATTCAGGAACGAGGGCATCGCGTTCAACGCGCTCTGGCCTCGTACCGCTATCGCCACGTCAGCCGTGGAGTTCGCTCTGACTGGCGGAGGTTCCTTGCGCCTCTGTCGCCGACCGGAGATCATGGCCGATGCCGCCTACCGCATTTTTACCAAACCCGCGCGGGACTTCACCGGTCAATTTCTGATCGATGACACCTTCCTGTTCGCAGACGGCGTGGTGGACTTCTCCCCCTACAGCGTGGAACCTGGCCAGCCACTAATGCCGGATTTCTTTGTGCCTGCGACCAGCGTCCCACCGCCCGGCGTCACTATCAGCGGAAGCTGACCTATACCGAGGACGGGGTTTCAGAAGGCCAAGACCCTCCTGTAACCCCGTCGGTTTTTGGGAAGAGTGACGGCGCACGATGTCGGCTCTCGCTATCACGGCTCCTGAAAACGGACGGGCGGTTTTCCTTCCATTTTTCCATTCAGCGGCCAGTTATGAGAAAGCCAGTCGCAATCATGACTGTGCGACAACCCAGCTGTTTTGCGCCTCAGCCGGCCCGCCGGCGCTTCGCGTATATCCAGGGCCGTTCTATGTACCGACCCCCATGGATGCTTTTGTTGCCACGCGGCAGATAATTGACCATCAACCTAGTATCAACGTTTGGTTTAAACGGCCGCACGAGCCGTTGTCTGTCTGGCACCATCGAGGCGCGGGTTAGCCTTGTTGGCGCGACGCCATTGCCCTGGTGCGATGCCTGTCGCGGCCTTGAATGCTCGGCTGAGTGCAATATCGGTGCCGTAGCCCGTCTGGTCAGCTGTGGATGCAATCGAGTGCCCAGCTGAAAGCAGTAACTTCGCCCGGTAAATCCGCCACGTCGTAATGTAGGCCAACGGAGGGACCCCGACGACCGATTTGAACAACGCAGCGAAGATCGATCGCGACATACCCGCGCCGCTGGCAAGGCGTTCCAGCGTCCAGGGATAGGCGAGATCTGCATGGATTCGGTGCAAGGTTGCGGCGAGCTGCCGATGGGTAAGACCGGCAAGCCAGCCCCCGGGTATATTGCCTTCCGACGTCGCCCAAGTCCGGATCGCCTGGATGAATAGCACGTCGAGCAATCGTCCGACGACGTAGGAACCGCCGAGCGACCCTTGAGCTTCCTCGGCTCCAATCTGTTCGAGGATTGAAACCATCCTGCCTGCATCTGATACTGGCATGGCAACATGGACAACATCCGGAAGGAGCGCTGCAAGTGGCTCTCCTGCTGAATGGTCGAAGCTGAACAGCGTCGAGAAGAATTCACAGGCCTTGCCGTCACCGCCGAAGGCGACCAATTCCCCAGTGACGTGGTCGGCGATCTGCCAACAGGGCACGGCGACCCGGTCGGGCGTGTCACCGAGGATGCCCTCGATACCATGTCGGATGATGAGGCAATCGCCTTGGCGAACCATTACGGGCACATGGCCCACCTGCGTGAACCAGCCTTGCCCCCTAGCGATGACGACCAGTCGCGCCTGCCCCCCGCTATCGAACGAGATCGCCCACGGGGCATGGGCCTTCATCCGTACGAACAACGAGCTCTCGAGATGCATGGCGCTTAGGACGGTATCGAAGGGGTGCATAGCAAACTCGGACGTTCGGTTAGGAATTCGATACTCTGCGTAATGGATCATCTGGTCAAGTTGGGGGACACACCGCTCCTTACAGGAGAAATTCCCATGAAGATTTTTCGTTTGCAAACGATCGGTTCGTTCGACGGTCTAGAGTTGCGCGACGAGCCGGTGCCGCAGCCACGCGTCGGCGAAGTACTCGTTGCCATCAAGGCAACATCGCTAAATTTCCGCGACCTGACGATTGTCAACGGCTGGTCACCGTTCCCACTCGAGGCCGGCCGGGTCCAGATATCCGACGCGGCGGGGGTCGTTGAGGCAGTCGGTCCCGGGGTCACCCGATTCGCCGTCGGCGACCGGGTGGCATGCAACTTCATGCCGGGTTGGCATGCAGGCTTTTTCCGCGAATTCGGACCGCAATACGGGGTCCAGCTCGATGGCTGGATGGCCGACTATCGCGCGGTCGACCAGAACGAGCTAGTCTCCATTCCCGACAGCCTTAGCTTCGAGGACGCGGCGACCCTGCCTTGTGCTGCGGTCACCGGCTGGAACGCGGTTGCCGGGATCGGCCCGCAGCACACTGTGCTAACGCAGGGAACGGGTGGGGTATCGCTGTTCGCCCTACAGTTTGCCAAGGCGCGCGGCGCACGGGTTATCGCAACGACGTCGTCGAACGAGAAGGCCGAACGACTGGGTCAGCTAGGTGCGGATCACGTCATCAACTACGCCGATACTCTGGACTGGGGCGAGAAGGCAAAAGCACTGACTGGCGGCCGTGGCGTCGACCGCGTGGTCGAGGTCGGTGGATCAGGTACGTTTGCACAGTCGCTGAAAGCGGTCGCGCTTAGCGGTCAGGTCTCTATGGTCGGCGTATTATCGGAAGGGGAAATGCCCGGTTATCTTGATATGTTCCTGTCCTTCGCGCGTTTCCAAACAATCTCGACGGGCAACCGCGAGGACTTGGAAGACGTGGTCGCCGCGGTCGCGCAAAATCGAATTCGCCCCCTGATCGACAGCCGCTTCGCATTGGCAGACGGAAAGGCTGCGTTCGAGCATTTCGGCAAGCGCAATGTCTTCGGCAAGGTCGTTATAATCGGCGATTCATAAGGGACCTACGTCCTCGGTAGCAAGCCGTCCGGCCTCGTCCCGGGCGCACTATTGGAATAAGAACGCGACTAGTCTGAGCTGGTACCTGGCTCATGCCGGCGTTATCGGTGGGGCTGTCAAAGCCCCATCGCAGCCGCGACCTCGTGACTGGTTTTCCCTTATTCCAGAAGGCTACAATGAAGCTCAACACGCTCCCGTTTGTCATCGTGCTCACCATCAGCGAGGTGGTCTCTGTTCCAATTGCTGCAGCTGCACAGGTACAGGACATGCACGCTGCACGTACCGAGAACGGCCGTGAAAGGGATGCACTAAGGACGCGCGTTAAGACCGTACAGGCTCGGGTTGCGGAAGGCCGACGCAGCGACAAAGTTACTCGCACGCAGGCCGGCAGGCTTAATCGTCAGCTTTCGCAGCTGAAGGCGAGCATGACCAAGCTGAACCGCAAGCAGGGCTTCGTCAGTGCAGCCGAGCTTGCCTCGTACAATCGTGCTTTGGGTGAGATGGACGTTGCGCTTGACGGGTACGGCGTGCCGCGTGGCTACGGCAAGGATGGGCTGATGACGACGAACGGCACCCGGTAGGAACGGTCGGGCGCAAGCGGCGTGGTTGACGCTTGCCCCCGGACCTTCTCGTTCATTTCAGAAAGAGTCATCGATGCCTGTGTGCCCGGTTCTGACCCCACACCGGACCAGAAAGGTCTGACAGATCTACAGCCACGTCCACAATTGAGGGTCCCCCGGTTTCTCATCCAAATTGAAGGTGAGTTTCCGGCGTTCATTCGGCCGCTTCGATGGTCGCGGCAGCAGCATATTCGACCGGCGTCATCCAGCCAAGCGATGTGTGAGGGCACCGGCCTTCGCTGCGGTATAGGCAAGTCCACCGCCCCGACCGACGACGCTCGCGATCGAGGCCATGTTCACGATTGCGCCGTTGCCGCTTGCCTGAAGGGCAGGAAGCAACGCGCGGCTGAGCAGGTACACGCCCTTCAGGTCGACCGCGATGATGCGATCCCAGAGTGCCTCGTCGCGTGCGAAACTCACGGAAAGATATGCTCAAAGAATGTCAGCGCGCCTCGGGATGGAGTTCTGAGTGCGCCTTCTACTGGTGGAATACGTCCAGAGGCCATTCCCGATCATGATGCTTTTTCGGGAATGTTCGACTTTTGTCCGCCGGACAGAAACATGGTCGATCAGATCCAGAAGTGCTGTGGTAGAATTGAGTAGACGGGAGCGGCATGGCCGCTCCCGTACCCGTATGCTCAATGGCGGCCGTTAGGTGCGGCAGGCAGCATGTCCTTGCCGTAGCTGCGCGCAACGCCGCGCTGATCAAGTTCGCTCTCGATCGTGCCGAGCGTACGATTATACGAGGCGAGCTCCGCAGCGCTGACGAAGCCCTGCTGCTTGCCGAGCCGGGTCATGCTCTGCCGGGTCTGCGCGATCTGACGGTTCAACGCCGTCGCGCGCGCACGCGCAATCTTGTGCGTGCGCCGCGCGTTCTCGATCCGAGCCTGGGTCGCATCAATGCGGGTATGAAGCGCAGTCGCCGCCTGCATATTCTCGGCGCGCTGTGCTTGGGTTCCTTCTTGCTGCGCAAAGGCGACACCGGGCATCATCAGTCCGATCGCAACTGCGGCAACAAGGGCGAACGGCTGTTTGGTAAGGATCATTTCTATCTCTCTAGAAACCGGCGATGTGGCACGCTGCAATCGTCCGGTCGCGCTTATCTAACGATCCGTCGCTGCATGGCAGGTGAATGAGCACATAAGCCAGTGCTGGAATCTGATTTTTTGCATGTGCGGCGTCGCCGCTGTAGCTCAGCCTTTCTTTCAAACGTACGGCAGGCGAGAAGGGACCGGCGTTCTCGGAATCGATCGACTTTCGGGAATCGCTGGCGACGGACCTCGCATGCTGTCGAGGTGGTAAGCTGCTGCCGGTCCCATGGACACCAGGTTAGGCTACATGAGCTTGCTTCTCGAAAGCTATGGGGTGCGCGAAGCATCCCCTAGGTACAATGGAGGCAATAATTGAACATCTAATCCGAAATTCATTTTGAGTAGATTGTCTATATAAGCCTTGCGGACCGCACCTAGGCTGACAGGACTCTTACCCCCGAGATAGTCAGAGTCTTCTTTGCCGCGACGCACTGCGATCTCACGGAGGTACTGAAATTCGTCTTCAGAATCTAACCCGGTGGTTGGTGTAAATCCAATCTCGTCATGAAGACCACGTCCGTGGTAGCGCTCCATGTCCAGCATGACGTAAATATAGGTTGGTGGATCTTCAACTTCGTCAATTACGCGTGCAGCCCAATCGGCAATTTCGCTCCTATCGACTGTGTCATTTATCAAAGCGGCGACTGCGAAGCCGAGGTCGATTGAGTCGTTGAATATCACGCGCACGCTACTGATCCTTTGAGATGTTTAAAAATCCTGATTACTGCATCATGAGCACGCCGAGTGTCTCGCAAACGATCGAAATTCGAGAATGGCCTTACGGCCCCGATTTCAGGAGGGGCAAATGAACACAGACCCATGAAGAGTCCGTCAGATCAGTTCTTTGAAAATCTCGCACGCACGCATATTTGATTCCCCGGTTATCTGGCTGTCAGCCGCAGGATGCATACATATCCCCGAAGACTGTGTCCCATTGACCAAAAACACATAGCTTTTGACTATCTGTCCGTCGGCGGACCTAGCAGTAAGAGAAATAATGTAGCCGCCTGACTTGATCGCGGCGGTCAGGGTTACTGGTACCTGAGCAATTTCAAGGCCGGGTATCGTAGTAAAGAGGCACGGCTGATCAATGCACCCAAAATCGATAAAACCATGTTGTTCCCGGTAATAACGGCGGATCTGAAGCCGGTGTACCGGCTCGATCTCGGTGACGCCGCTGCACCTCAGTGTCCTGCCGCGGATCGACAGTGGACAGGGCGCGATCCCAACGTAGGACCCCGGCCCTACGCGATAAGCACCGTGACTTTGACCGCTCCGCCGGACAGCCGATTAAACAGGCGGTTCAGCGACAACACAGTGATCCGGCGCGATTGATCTTGGCCTAATAACTGTCGCGTATTTGATATTAGTGGCCTTACCCCCTTCTGCTTCACCCTCTGAGTTTGTATCGAAATTGGCGAACTGTTAGATTTGCTGGCCTGAGCACTAGCTACGACGGAAATGCCGACTGCGAAGATAGAAGGCAAAACGAACCGGAACCATGACAAATCGTATCCCCCGTTAAGAGGCCGCGCCACATGCTCGGGGAGCTGCGTGGTTGCGGGCTCGAAGATTATCAGCTGCGACAATAGCGGCAATCAACACATTCTCGCAAACGAACGCCAATTGAGAAGCCTATGGCGTTCCCGATCGGGAACGCCAGCCAGGCAGTGCTCGTTACCGGGTGCTCTTCGGCGGAAGCTTGAACTTGACCCGCTGAACACAGCCTCGACGGCCTGAATCGCTTTCTACTACCCGCGCATTGGAAAGCGCATTGCGCGCGGTATCGCCGAACGCCTCGTCCGGTTCAGAACCTAGAACCCTTACGTTCCCTACCGCTCCCCATGGCGCCGTATCATAGCCAATTACGGCCGCCCCTTCGATTCCGCGGCGCCAGAACGCTCTGGGGTAGGCGCTTCCGTCGAGAAGACCCGGGATCGATTTGGGATCCACGATACAACCGGGCTGGTCTCCAGTATCCAGGGGCGTGTCTGGCACCGGTACGGGGGCCGCCAGGTTGGCGCTTCCGTTATGGTAGAAGTGATAGGTGCATCCGTGAAAACCCGCTCCCGGCTCATAGCGGTTGGCCAGCAAAGCTTCTCGGCCGGCTCGCTCGAGCCCTGTATCGCCGGACGTACCCAATGTCTGGACGTTGCCAGGCTTACCTGCGGCGTTCACGTCGAATGCCAGAAACACCCAAGATGGTCGGCGCGCCGGTTGCGACAGTTTTTCGAAGGCCGGCAGGTTAAGACGCCGGTACTGGCCTGGCTCGCGGGGGCAGTTTGAGTCGGCGGGGCGAACTCGTTCAAACAGGGCAGGCGCGAATCCTATGGAGTCCGGACGGCTCGCCAGTTCGTACAAATCCGGCATCGACGCCTTCTCGATCGGCGTGACCGATACCTTGAAGGACACGCTGCATTTTGCCTGCGGCATTCCGGTTGGAAAGCTCGAAGCCGCCAGCGCAGGGGCAAGATCGCTCGTGTCGACATACCAACCCGGCGATTCCGTCCTATCACGGCGGATCGTGCGGGCGCGCCCCTGCGCATCGATTACGAAGGAGAACCGATATGTGGGTGAGGGGCTTTCGGTAACGGCGGGACCGTAACGCGTTGCAACGGCTGTGAAAGGCCGAACGATGTTAGCGGCTACTATCGGCTCGCCTGAACAGGTGACATCGCTGGCGGTGAACGCAACGACCTCCGTCCGCTGTGTGGCGAACGGTACCGGAGGGGCAGGGACACTGAGCAGCGCGAGCAGCGCACCAGGCATGGCGTGATCTCCAAATTTACGACATCGATTATCCCGCTGGCGGCAACGTGCCTAGCGATCTCACCAATGAATAATCCTCGGCGAGCACAGATGATAGCCGGCCTGGAATTCCACTTTCTCAAAATATGTTCTCATTGTTCATTCTCATTGAACGCCAACTTTGTTGACTAGCTGAGAAGGGTCGAACCATGACGATCGACGACGCACTGCGCGCCTATGCCTCAGGACACCGTTCGGCCAAGGAAACGAAGGACCGTACCGGGCTGGGTTATGTTCAAGTCCTAGACGGCCTTGGCCGGCTAAACCTTCGCGTACCACCGCCCGCCTTCGACGGCCCCGACGGCGACGCGCTGCGTGAGAGCGCAGATCGCTTCGCCGCATTCCGAGGCAGGCGCCCTAACATGGCGGATTCCCCGCTGATGCTCATCGGATATGCCCGGGTCTCGACATCGGACCAGAATTTGACGTTGCAAACGGACGCTCTGACCGCTGCGGGATGCGAACGGATCTGCAGTGACAAGGCGAGTGGCGCGAAAACCGACCGTCCGGGTTTGTCAGAAGCGTTGAACGTCGCTCGCCGGGGAGACACGCTCGTCGTCTGGAAGCTCGACCGCCTTGGCCGTTCGATGAAGGGCCTTGTCGAACTGGCAGCTGACCTTGCTACCCGCGGTATCGAGTTACGGTCCCTGACCGACGGGATCGACACAGCGACGCCGACCGGCAGGTTGCTCTTTCACATTCTGGCGTCGATCGCAGAAATGGAGCGTGAGCTGATCCGCGAACGCACAATGGCCGGGCTACTGGCGGCCCGTCGCAAGAACGGGCCGGGCAGGGGGCGCAAGTCGGTCCTGACGCCAAAGAGGGCCACGGCTATGAAGCTGCTCGCTGCGGGCGATCGTCCCCGGGACGTAGCCGAGGCGATCGGCGTCTCGGTCGCAACCTTTTACAGGCATTTTCCGGCTGGTGGCAGCGAGCCGGGCCCTTGAAGACCCGCTACCTGCGCATCGTGCCCTTTAGTGGCCATGATCGCCGTCTGATGACCCTGGAGGCCCTGAGGACGCGCCTCCAGGGACGTAGACTGCATTTCCACAGGGGCTCGGCTCCCGTTTTCCGGGAAGCTATGCCATGGCTTATTCGGCTGCCGTTTCTTCGGTCTTGCGCTTGCGCGGAGCCGGGGTGGGCTTGGCGTCTGCCTTGGCTGCATTGGTTTGACCGGGCTTGCGACCCAGGCCAATGCTTTTCGCCATCGTGCGACGTGCTTCCGAATAGGTCGGAGCGACCATGGGGTAATCAGCCTTCAGGCCATAACGCTCACGATACTCCACTGGCGTCATGCCGTTAGTCGCAAGGTGGCGGCGCAGCGTCTTGTACGGCTTGCCATCGATCATGCTGATGATGTGATCGGGGCTGGCAAGCGACTTACGCGCCGTTACGGCCGGGGTGTATTCTTGAGCAGGTGCCTCGGGTTCAGCAGCCGTAGCGTTTCCGCCGACCAGTACCGAAACAGTTTCGTACATTTTGTTCAGGAAGGCCGGAACGTCGTCAGCATTGGTACGCGTGTTGGGGTTTGCTAACCACGCGATGGTCAATTCCGTGGCGAGCTCAACGGGGTTCAGATCGAGGGTAGTGTCAGACATAGCAGGGCTCCATTTCTGGAGGCGCATCTAGGTATTTGATTGGTTGCTGGCAATCTTAGTTTACCCGAGGCCACATATTTAAGATTGGTGCATGGAAGGACCGGAAAATGCGGTGATCACAAATGGTTCGATATGCAGATCCTACTCACCGCCCACTTGATGTCGGGCCTGCTAGCAACGCGCCGCATCGGACGTTTAGTGGCACAGTAACGTACTTCTCCGCTTTGCATCTCGATCGTGGCGGACCGGTTGGTCCGGCTTCACTACTGGCCACGCCGGCCCGGCTTTGTATGACCGGAATGGTTGCTCACGAGGCACTCTGGTATGCGCCCATTTTTGCGACGGCGGGATTAGCTCGCGCTGATAGTTTCCTCGGTAGATTCGGGATGACATACCGCCGATCCTGCGCGTGAGGTATCAAGCTTGGGCGGATTGCAAATCTTTTTTGATCGCAAAAGGATTTGTTAGTCTTGTCAGCGGCATAGGCGCTGAACATGCTGGAACGACGAACCATCCGAGGCGCCGCCTTTCGCATCGGTCGCCGTGCCTCGCGTCTCGCGCAAAACGAGATAGGTCCGGGGCCGCAATTTGCATGTTCAGAAGCTCGCGCTCAATGCTTTGCTGACCTTGTTCAACCAGATGATGGGTTGACCAGCCTTAACGCTGTTTCCGAGATCGAACGAAAGTCGCGGCTACCGCAGTATATAGCTGGCCCCAAGGCCGTGATCATATTGCTCGTGCTGGCAGTGACACTTTGCCTTGGCACGCTCATCTACGTTCAACATGCCAACAGCCTCATCGTTGACCATGACATGCAGACGGCAGTCTCATTGAGCGAGCTTGCCGCGCGCTTCGACCACGAAGATGGCAACCTGTACCGCCTGCTGGTTGATGCGTCGGCTAACGGCCGCGCCGCTGACAGCACCCGACGCCTGATCAATATCCGCCATAGGATCAGTCAGATCAGCGCCGATCTGGCCAGGCAGCGGGAGGCGCTCGACCCTCGGGACATCACTCGTGCTACCCGGGTCGTTGCAGAGCTCGGCAAATATGATGAAGCGGTTGGAGTGGTGTCGTCGATGCTGGAAGTCGACTTCTCCACTAGCGTTGCCATGCTGCGCCCGTTTCGTGCCAATGCAGACCGTGTGCTGGCCGAGGTCAAGGCAATCGCAGCCTCCGGCATTGCCGATGCGCACCGTCATGCCGAGGATGCTGCGTGGCGGACGCGATGGCTTGTCGCATTAGTTACGGCTGCGGTGCTGATAGTCGCCGGCCTATCCTATGCTTGGCTCGCATTGGCAGCCGAACGTGGTGTCCAACTGACAGCGGAGATCACGCGCCGCGGTATCGCCGAGCAGGAGGCGCTGAAGCTCGCACGCACTGACGCGCTGACAGGTCTCGTTAACCGACGAGAGTTCGGTAACGCGCTTGAGATTGCCATTGACGCTGCCATGACCGCTGGCAGAGGATTATCAGTGGTGCTGCTTGATCTCGATGGCTTCAAAGATGCCAATGACATGCATGGACACGCTGCCGGCGACACGGTGCTCATGACGGTTGCACACCGACTGCATAGCGTCTGTGGGGATTATGCCACTATTGCGCGCCTGGGCGGGGACGAGTTTGCTATAATCGTGCCAGACGAAGGGAGCACAGGCGATGCCATGGCGTTGGCCTACCAAGCTAGTCACGTGCTTCATCAACCGCTCGCCTGGCGCAGTAACACGATTACGGTCGGTGCCAGCATCGGGGTCTCCCGCTTCCCGAATGATGGGGTCGCTGGGAGCGAGCTACTGCATGCCGCAGACATCGCGATGTATGAAGCCAAGCGGGGCAGCAAGGGCGGCGTCTGCCTATTTTCCCCTTCAATGGAAGCCGAGCGGTTCGAGCGCCGACGCATGGAGCAGGAATTGCGCGATGGTATTGGCCGCAGCGAAGTAAAGCCGTTCTATCAGCCAATCGTCCGTTTCTCAGATGGGGGGCTATGCGGCTTTGAGATTCTGGCGCGCTGGCATCATCCTCGTCTCGGGCTACTAGCGCCTGACGCCTTTATCAGACTTGCCGATAGCACTGGCCAGATAACGGCGATGACCAATTCGATCCTGCGACAGGCGTGTATTGATGCGCGCCAGATCCCCGCTCACTTGCGTTTGGCTTTGAACATTTCGCCGACCCAGTTCGAAGAACCGGGACTGGCCGAGGCACTGATCGCCATCATCCTCGCTGAAGGCGTCTCGCCATCGCGTTTTGAGATCGAGATTACCGAGGATGCGGTGATGGATGACATCGTCGCGGCCGAACGTGTGCTGGCAACCTTCCGCCAAAGCGGGATATCCGTGGCACTGGATGATTTCGGTACTGGGTATTCCAGCCTATCCAACCTGCGACGCCTCCGGTTCGACAAGATCAAAATCGACCAAAGTTTCGTCACATCGCTCACTGACAGCGTCGAGAGCGAGAAGATTGTCGATGCGATCATCTCGCTGGCGCTCAGCTTCGGCATGAAGGTTACGGCCGAGGGTATCGAGGACGCGGCGGTAGCAGCGATGCTCTCACTAAAGGGATGTACCCAGGGGCAGGGTTACTTATTCGGCAAACCGGCATCATTCACTGAAACTGTCCGATTGTTCAGCACAGCCTGTCAGGTGGCCGCCTGAGCAAAAACAGGTGCCGTCCATAGGTTTCGAAAAGACATAGCCACAGGCCAGAACGGTTCATTCGATCCGCCGCCACATTCCCGGCGGGTATTAACCACTGGCACACATCCCGTTGCTATCCGGCGGGACAAACGATCGGGATACGTGTGAAACATCTATCTTTCCTCGCGGGGCCAGTCCTCGTCACTAGCATGATTTGGCCAGCGGCGACGGCCCCGTCGGCTGTTCTCAACGTCCCCGTTGCCGCCCGTATCATATCATTCGTTCAACCATCGCCTGTCGGACTGGTACCGGTCGGCATTGTTTATCAGCCCGGCAACGCTGCCTCGGAGGCGGAGGCGTCTGACATGGAGCGCATGTTGACTGGTGGCTTCACGCTGGGCCGTGCGACGCTCCGCACGCGGCGGGTGGCAGTGAGTAACCTAGGCCAGCTGACTGGCACGAAGGCTGCGTTCGTTACCACGGGTCTACGCGCGCACCAGGACGAAGTGGCCGCAGCTGCCAGCGCGCAATCTATTTTGACAATCACCGCCGACGCTGGCTGCGTCGTGGCGGGAAAATGCATTGTGGGCATCAGCGGAGCGAGCAAAACACAGATCATCGTGAATAAGGCTGCGGCGCGTCGAAGCGGTATCAGGTTTGGGTCCGCTTTCCTCATGCTCGTCAAGGAAATCTGATCATGGGGCGCCTTCTTACCCTTGTGGTCGCCACCGCAATCGGTGCGATTGTACCCACCGGGCTCGATGCACAGATCGTCGACTATGCTGCGTTGGGTGACGCCTTCGGTGAGCCGATTACGACCAGCGTGACTGGCAAGCCTCAGCGAGCGTCTGAAGCTCCCGCCTCAATTACTATTATTACGCATGACGAGATCGAGCGGTCACCAGCCCGCAGTGTACCGGATCTCTTGAAGGCTTATGCCGGAATTGATGTCAATCGCTGGACCGCGGGCCAGAGTGACGTTGCCGTTCGCGGCGGTGTCCAGACCTATAACGCCAGGCTACTTGTTCTAGTCGACGGGCGACAGGTCTATCTTGATCATTACGGCATGACAAACTGGAACCTACTTGGTGTGCAGCTCGATGACATCCAGCAGATCGAGTTGGTCCGAGGTCCTGCTACTGCGCTGTTTGGCTTCAATGCCGCCAGTGGTGTCGTCAACATCATCACCACTAACGCTGGTTCAGATCCGCATCTTGGTGCAACTGCAGAACTTGGTACCCATAGTTATGCCCGCATTGGCGGATCGTTCACCATACCTGTTAGCCCAACTATCGGCTTGAAGGTAACTGGCGGACATCAAAAGGAAGACGAGCGCGCGATCCCAGGCGCACTTTACCAGCCGCCACGTACATTGGGCATCTATGCCGATCAGGTGAGCGCGACGCTGGCAATTCAGGCTGGCGCCTCAACCTCCATCGAACTTAATGGTGGGCTGACCGGCAACCGGCAACTGGAATTCTTGCCGAGCCAGATTCTGACCGAGCAACGGTTCCGCAATCAGACCGCCGGACTACAGGTGAACCACGACACCAACTGGGGCAATCTCTCTGGCCGCGTCTACACTAATTGGTTGCAGGCGGACTATGGGATTACCACGCCCATTTCTGACCCCTACAGCAGCGTTGCCGATCTTCGTACGAGCAACCGCATCACCGTGATGTCCGCGTCGGCGCTCGTTAGAATAAGCGCGGCAGACACCCTTCGAATTGGTACCGAATACCGCAACAACCAGCTCGGCTCCGACAGTCTGTTTTCACATCGCATTGGTTATCAGGTTGCAGCGGTCAGCGGAATGATCGACATTCGTCCGCTTGCCCGCCTCTCGCTGACGGGCGCTTTGCGGCTCGATCATCTTTGGTTGGGTCAGGGGGGGGCGCCGGCAGCACCTCAGATTGATCCTGCCTCAGCCTATAACCGCACGATTACGCCGGTCAGCTTCAACGCCGCTGCAACCATCCAGGTCAGCGAAAATGGCCGGTTCCGGGTTAACGGCGGACGTGGCCTGCAGTTGCCATCGCTGATCGGCTTTGGCCTACGCGTGACCGTTCCGGCGCCTGAAGTTCGGATCCCGGTATATCTAACTGGCGATCCCCGTCTTGCTCCAGTCACCGTCTGGAGTGCAGAGACGAGCTATTCGCATAGCTTGGCGTCAGGCCTAAGGTTTGATGCATCCCTCTTTTATACCCGGACCGACAAGTTGATCGCCTCGCCAGGGGGGTCTGTTGATGTAACGGTAGTGCTGACACCGGAACCGATCGCCGTCACTCGGTTTGCCAACGTGGGAAATTTTGAAAGCTACGGCGTTGAGCTGTCAGCGTCCGGTAAGATCGCGACCAACTTCGGTTGGTCATTTAACTACAATGTGACCCGGGTGGATGAGAACATCCCGGCCAACCGTAATACCACCTTCTATGCTCTCTTTCCTAAGGCGGCCACACCGCAGCATCGGGCCAATCTGAGCCTCGATTATGCCGCAGGTGGATGGTCAGCGACCACATTGGCGCATCTCACAAGCGCCAGTCGCCAAAGCAGTTTTCTTCCGTCGACAGAATTGGCGATGATACGCGTACCGGCAGCCATTACGGTCGACGCTAAAATTGCCCGGATGCTAACACCAAGGGTGTCGATCCATGTGGCAGGAGAAAACTTGACACAGGCTCGTGGTGCTTACGGCTCTCCAATACCGGCCGATCGTCGACTTAGATTGGGAGTAAGTGCTAAGATATAAGCTAAATACGTAGCTGGTTGCATGATGAATGGTCGGAAGGGCGACGGTTTCGCTCCCCATCGATCGACGTTCTTGATCATCACCCCACCTATTCGAAACCACATGATTGTCGTCAGCCATCAGATCCGGCGACCGGGGGCGCCCGAATCTATGTGTGGCACAGGCGAAAAACCCTATCGCTTTGTCCGAGTGTACGGAAACCAAAATCCAGAGATTTTTCCGTCACCGACAAAAAGGGCGGGAGGTCATTACGCTCCGCGTCAATCCGGGTATACCCTGAGTAAGCATGTGGTTTGAACACAAATCCCGTTCAAACAGGGCCGATAACAGCGAAATTAAACACCTCATTCACGAGGTCTAGACCCTGCTTGCACACATAGGATGCGTCTGGCTTACGGGCGTGGATCGCGGGGGCGGCCTATGCCTTTAGAGGGCAACCGTGGGATTCGTAGTCGATGGCATGAGCGTCGGCACGCTTTGCATGCTTGACGCTCGGTTCGCGGCTGCCATGAGATCAACGTCAGTCAGATCGCGGCAATCGATCCACCATTTGGCGTCCGTGACCCGAAGGCATGCGTTACAGTCGCCGTCGCTGTTTGAGTTGAATAGCGCTGCGAGCCGCTTGGTCCTGATCGTCGACGCCCAGCTGATTTGCCTATCGGTGCCGGTTAGCGATGGAAGAGCAAGGTGTGAGACAGCTGCGCTGCTTAACAATGCCGCGGCGACCTCCTCGGCTCGCTTTTCCGCAACGAAGCAGTCTCGACAACTCGTCGTCTTCAGCCACTTGGCTTTGCGTTCCTTCTGGCTGTCGTAGCCTGTGAGATAATGGCCCTGCTCATGACCGCAGGCGTGAATGATCTGTTGTTCCATGGCCAGGATGATGGCTGTTCGTGGTTTGTGCGCAACGGCAATGAGTCAGGTTGAATCAGAATTGCGCCCAGTGGCTGACGACTGAGCCAGGAGTTCTTGACCGGCTAAGCTGGCGCAACGCCGTTGGCGTTTACGAGATCTGAGCCAACCAATGTGCCAATGAGCCGGACGCGCTTTTCTACCAGATCTAGGGGGGTACGATGCAATTCCAGCTCGTAGCGGCCACCGACATCGCGGCGAAGATAGAAGGCTCCGCCATAGCGGACCAAAGTGCCTATCTCCTTGATCCGGGTTCCAATCGCTACCATCGCTGCGCCGTCGCTTTATCATGATCGTGAAAAGTTGCGGGAGATCGTTGGTGTAACCGATGTGCCTCGGTAGGCCCCCGATGATTCCGCTAATCCGTTCCCAAGCGATCTTCAAAGACTGATGTTCCGCCGCGCCATTTCAATGAATGCCATATCCCCGATTGGTGAGCGGGGTTCGGCTTTGAAGATGTCTGCCAAATCGAGCAGATCCTCGTTAGAAAGGTCCGCGATCGAGGCTTCGATCTCGGCAAGGCGCCGCACGGCGTGATCGCCGCGATCGGTGACCCGCTTCATTCTTGTCTTGAGCATGTGGCCTTCTATCATAACCGTCATGGGGGCGGCAGGGGCATTTACGACCGGTTGGCTGAGATCATTCAGCCAAAATGCCCGCTATCTGCAGGTCAAAAACGTCTTCAATGGAGAAACGCACCGCGTTCTGGCAACGGATCCCGAAGCGGCCGGAACGTATAATTTTGACTGTAAATGGCGTAATTAAAGTGCATGCGGACTGTCTGCATTTACGGCAAAACTGGTAGTAAATACCGGTAATCAAACCACCGCGGCGAAAATGAATGGGCGGCCGAAGTCGGAGAGCTGGGAAGAGTTCGCGAGTGTCCGCTTGTGATGACGTGGACGGCTCTCCAACCCTCAAGCAGTATGTCCTGCGGAGAGTCGAAGGAGAGTCACGATGGGAAACGTCACAACGATCGGTCT
>NZ_QAYE01000022.1 GCF_003053745.1 Sphingomonas faeni
GAAGGACATATGAGAACGACTTAGCTTTAAACGATACTCCGAACCCTTGAGGAGCCCGGAAACCGCAAGCCGCCGCCCACATGTCCCTTCATCTTAACCTACAATGTCAAAGAGCCGACAAAAATACCGACACTCGCATAACCCTCTCTTCCGAGAAAGCTTGGAGCATCTGGTTTTTTGCAACCGTCGCGGTAGCCGGTGAGGCCGTCCGCTGCGGTTCGACGTATCTAAGAGAGCGAACTCAGAACGTCAACAGCGAATTTTTCAAATATGGAATAACGACGACACGGGAGGGTAGCGGTCCGGTGTCGGGCTCGCGGACATGAAGCGGCTCATAGACCCTTGGCGCCCACGGTTCGACTAGCACGCGCAGGAAGGGCGGCAACGCGTAGATGAGGCGAACCACCGGGCCTTTTTGCCGCAGGTAATCAGCGCACGCAGCGATGGCACCCAGCCGCTGACAAAGTCGCTATCCGGGCGGTCGCGATTGGCTGGTCCGCTGTCACCCATTCTTCCGGCAGATTGACATAGGCATCAATGCTGCCGTTGGCGTTATGGTGCGCAAGGATGCCCTGCCCGGGCGCCACCGCCATCAACGTGCCCGAGCCGATCGCCGCCGTGACGGGTGCCGCGCGGGGATCATCCGCGTCGAAGTGACCCTCGAAACACTATAAAACCTGTCGGATGATTGCGTGTTGGCGAAATGTCCTCCCGCCTCACCCATCGAGATAGGCAGCGAGTTCCTCGGGCGCGGCGTGCGGGAAAGATTGCCGCAGAAAGTCGAGAAAGGCGGACACCCTTGCATTGAGCAGTCTGCGCGACGGGTAAAGTGCCCAAAGGGCGATGTCCGAGTCCGCTATGTCGGCCCAATGCGCCAGCCGCCCGCTGGCAATGTCGCGACTGACCAGCGACAGCGGTAGCCGGGCGACCCCTGCCCCAGCGCGCACTGCGTCGCGGATCATGATCAACGACGACAGGCGCAGCACCGGATCGACCGCAATCGTCGACGTCCCAGCCGCATCTGCAAGCCGCCAGTTTTGCGCGGCATCGCCACCGCGCACCACGGCGGGCACGACGCCTGCACTGTGCGGCATGTCAGGCGCGGCCACCACCACCAGTCGGTCGTGGAGAAACGGGCGGCCGACCAGCGCATCGTCTGCCGCGGGATCGACGCGGATCACCAGATCGTAGCCTTCCTCGATCATGTCCACGGCACGATCTTCGGTGGTCACTTCCAGCCGTATTTCGGTGTGGCGACGAGCAAACTCCGCCGCCAACCGGCCCATCGCCGTCTGCGAGAACAGCAGCGGTGCGCTGATCCGCAGGCGGCCGCGTACCCGTTCGCTGCCCGAGGCAATGGCCGCGGCCGTTTCCTCCAATTCGGTCAGCAGCGCGCCGGCGCGTTCGAACAGCGCGCGCCCTTCTTCGGTCAGCTTGAGATCACGTCGTCCGCGTTCGAACAGCCGCAGGTCGAGCGCGGCTTCCAACTCCCCCACGCGTCGGGAAAGCGTCGCCTTGGGCCGGCGCGCGGCACGAGCGGCTTTTCCAAACCCACCATGACGGGCGACGAGTATGAAATCGGCAAGCGCGAGCATGTCCATAACGTTCCACCAGTGAGACCATGCGTCCAAATTACGCATCTATTGGCACGAACGTGGATCACGCATCTTTGCATCGTCAGCAAGACAAAACGAAGGAGCGAACACCATGACCATTCTCGTGATCGGAGCCACCGGCCGCGTCGGCCGCCATGTCGTCGACCAACTCATACAGCGCGATGCGCAGGTGCGCGTGCTCACACGCGATCCAGCCAAGGCGGCGTTCCCGGTCGGCGTCGAGGTGATGCAAGGCGACCTGCTCGACATCGGCGCGCTGCGCGCCGCCTTCTCCGGCGTCAGCACAGTGTTCCTGCTCAATGCGGTAACGGGCGACGAATTCACGCAGGCGATCCTCACACTGAACGTCGCGCGCGAAGCTGGCGTCCATCATGTCGTCTATCTGTCGGTGTTCGACGCCGACCGCGCCGTCAATGTCCCGCACTTTGCAGTGAAATCGGGGGCCGAGCGGATGCTGGCCGCGATGGGCTTCGGCGCCACCATCCTGCGCCCGACCTATTTCATCGACAACGAGGTGATGGTGAAGGACGTGATCTTGCAGCACGGCGTCTACCCGATACCGATCGGCGGCAGGGGCGTGGCGATGGTCGATGCGCGCGACATCGCCGAAGTCGCGGCGATCGAGTTGATCCGTCGTGAGCGCGCACCGCACACGCTACCGATCGAGACGATCAACCTGGTCGGCCCCGAGACGCTGACCGGGGTCGACGTCGCGGCGATCTGGTCCGACGTTCTCGGCCGCACTGTCACCTATGGTGGCGACGATCCCAGCGGCTTCGAACAGACCATGGCGACGTTCATGCCGGAATGGATGGCTTATGAGATGCGTCTCATGGCCGAGCGCTACGTCAGCGACGGCATGATCCCGGAAGATGGCGACCGCGAGCGTCTCGTGACGCTGCTGGGCCGCCCTCTCCACGGCTACCGCGAGACTGCCGCCCGGATCGCTGCCGAATGATACTCAGGCAGAGCCCAGCGGTCGGCAGGTTCGCACCCGTCGACCGCTGGGTTCGCGTATCAGGCAACCGAGACCGCGCGGGAGGAGCATCGCATTGGCGCCGAACTGGGTCGTCGGCGAATGGGCCGCAGCACGAACGGCGAGGCTCTCGGTGAACGTATTTACCGCAGCCTTGCTCGCGCGGTAGGTGCTGATGCGGTTTCCAAGGCAAAGCCCGAGGAACAGCCGGCGATGAGCGCGTTGCGCGCTCTTCCATCCGCTATGCTGCCCGGCTGATCCTGTTCTCGAGCAGCCCAGCAATGCGGCCACTCTCAACCGGACGACTGAATAGATAGCCCTGAATGTTACCGCAGCCCTCACCGCGCAGCAGATCGAGTTGCCCGGTATCCTCGACGCCCTCGGCGGTCGTTTCCATGTCCAGCGCGGCCGCGAGATCGACGATCGCGCGGACGATCGCCGCGGCGCTCGGATCGGTGGCGATGCTGGTGATGAACGAGCGGTCGATCTTGATCTTGTCGAACGGAAAGCTGCGCAGGTAGCTGAGCGACGAATAGCCGGTGCCGAAATCGTCGAGCGCGACGCGGATGCCCATCGCGCGCAGCGTGTGCAGCAATGCGATGACCGGGCCCTCGCCGTCGAGGAAGACCGATTCCGTGATCTCGATCTCGAGCCGATCGGGTGCCAAGCCACTATGTGCGAGCGCCTGGAGAATGATCGCCTGCAAACCGCTGTTGCGGAACTGCAACGGCGACACGTTGACCGCGACACGGATATGCTCGGGCCAGTGCATCGCCTGTCGACAGGCCTCCTGCATCACCCATTCGCCGATCGCGATGATCAGCCCGGTATCCTCGGCAATCGGGATGAATTCGGCCGGAGGCACGATGCCGCGCTCCGGATGATGCCACCGCACGAGCGCTTCGAACCCGCCGATCCGGTCCGCCTTCAGGTCGAACACCGGCTGGTAGTTGAGCACGAACTGGCCTGCCTGGATCGCCTCGCGAAGGTCGAGTTCGACCTGCCGCCGCCAGCGTGCCGCGGCGTCGAGTGCGGGTTCGAAAAACCGGAACACGCCGCGACCGTCTTCCTTGGCGAGATACAGCGCGAGGTCGGCATTCTTGAGCAGTTCGTCGGCGTCCTCGCCATCGACTGGGCCGATCGCGATGCCGATGCTGACCGCGGTCGCGATATGGTGGCCATCGGCCACGACCGGCTGGCGCATCATGTCGAGGATGCTCTGTGCCAGGACGCGCGGGCGATCGGCATCGAACTGGCCCGACAGGATCACCGCGTATTCGTCGCCGCCGAGCCGCGAGACCAGCCCGTCGGGTGCGACCTCGCTCAACATCGTGCCGATCGCCTTCAGCAACGCATCGCCGACCGGATGACCGAGCGTGTCGTTCACGCCCTTGAAGCGATCGAGATCGAGACACAGCACCGCGATCCCCCCGCCGGCGCGCCGGACCTGGAGGATCGCCTGGTCGAGCGACTGGCGGAAAAAGGTGCGGTTCGGCAGGCCGGTGAGGACATCGTGGAATGCGAGATGGGTGATCCGGTTCTCGCGTTCGAGGATGCCGGCCGACATCCGGTCGAAGCTGGCGGCCAGCCTGCTGATCTCGTCGCGCCCCTTCACGACGATATGCGCGCGACTCCCCTCCTCCAACGCTCGCGCCGCGGCGTCCAGCGCCGCGATCGGTCCGGCGATCCCCATAGCCAGTCGCCGGCTGCCCAGCACGACGAGGATCAGCCCGGCCAGCCCGGCCAGCGCGATACCCGCCTGCAATGGCAGATACGGGGTCAGTGCGGCGTTGAGGGGATAGCGGATCAGGATCGCCGCCTGCGGTCGATTTGTCAGGCCGGCAAGCGGCTTGGCGATCGCGAACGCGCGACCGGTCGAC
This sequence comes from Sphingomonas faeni, assembly GCF_003053745.1. Taxonomy (GTDB): domain Bacteria; phylum Pseudomonadota; class Alphaproteobacteria; order Sphingomonadales; family Sphingomonadaceae; genus Sphingomonas; species Sphingomonas faeni. The sequence continues at coordinate 4,473 of NZ_QAYE01000022.1, forward strand.
AAATTGAGCGTGGCGAGTGTCCGAGATGACCGCGATGCCTCGACCAGATCGTCGACCGCGGCGTTCGATCCAACCGACCTGTCTGCCGCGTGCCAGCGCCCTGCGCCGTCGCTGCGCATGATCGTCGCGATCAGCGGGATCGCAGAAAGCCGTTCGAGCCCCTGCATCTCCATGCTGTCGAGCCGCACCGCGAAGACCACCCAGCCGACCTGCATAGGTGCCATCACTGGTGACATGATGAGTCGGTACACCTGCCCCGCCACCACCACGACCGCGTCGCGCCGACCGCCCGGAACCGCGAAGGGGAACCGCGCGACCGTCGCAGCCAGAGCGCCTGAGGGACCGGTGACCTGGCCGTCCTGATCGACCACGAACGCGGCGGTAACCTCTGCCCGGTTGCTGATATTGGCGAGCGCGGACGCGATCGTCGGCCGATCGCCGCTAGCGACCGCCGCGCGGAATCCGAAATCTCGCGACAACAAATCGGCCGAGGCGATCAGCGACTGAGACCTGAGCGACCAGAGCCGGTCGTAGACGCTGCCGCTGGTAACGAGTTCCTGCCGCACGGAATCGCGCGCGTGCGTCCAGATCATCACCTGCGCGACGACGGCAAGCAGCACCAGCGTCACCGCGAACAGGCTTGCGTACAGCACCGACAGCTTAGTCCGGAGATGGCGGAACCGCGGCCAGCGCAGACTCATCACCGGTGCAGCACGAAAGTCGTGGCAAACCCAGTGGCGGCGACGTCGATCGGCTGGGACGCGGTGCTGCCCGGCGCGCGAATAGATGGGTGCCAGACACGAACCGTGCCTGTCCCCGCGGGAACGCCGGTGATGCTGACGTGCCCCGCCTGGTCGGTCAGCGCGGCAAACGGGGTGGCAGTCACGAACACGAATCCGCTCATCGAGTCATGGATGTTGCAGCCGAGCGGGACCACACCCGGACGGTCGAACAGGACGGTTCGCGCATCCTCCTGCCCGTAGAGTTTCAGATCGAACTTCTTGGTCTTCGAAAACGAATAGACGTGGTGACGCACCCGGTCGCGATTGGGAAAGCCGACCGTCGCGCCGACGGGGACGATCAGCACATGCGGCTGAAACGCGATGTCGCGCTGTTCGATCATGTACGGCCCACGCACCGTCACCGCCGGCGCCTTGGGCGTCTCGATCGTGACCACCGCGCCCGGCAGCGGCTTGCCGTCGAAGCCACGGACGTCGATCGCCACCGTGGCGGCATGCGCCGCCATCGGCAGTGCGAGCGCGACGATCATCGAGGTCAGGCGGAAAACGAATGCGTACATAGCTTGGCCTCTAACGGTCCGAAGATTGCGAAGCCGTAAACGCCACTGACGTCCGGTCATGTCTTTTTCGCCGCGGCTCCACATCGATAACCCGGCGGGGGAGACCAACAATTAACCAATAGTCTCCATGAGATACCGGATGATTCGCATGTCGCCATCGACCGTCGCTGGATGTATCGCCAAGCTCGTAGTGGCTATCACCGTCGTGACAGCATCCCCTGCCGCCGCGCACGAGGGTCGTGCCGGCGGTAAGCTCATGCTGACGAACGGCGTCACCACGATCGAGGGAAGTTCGGGCGGCGGCATCTCCACATGGGCGCTGATCGCCGGTAACGAGACCGTCGACGGGATCGGCGGGTCCGCGCATGTCTCGGTCATCCTGCTGCCGGACTATCGGTGGGAAAGCCACGGCGCAGCGATCGGCATCCACGACCGGCTGGAACTGAGTTACGCTCGACAGAATCTCGACACGCGCGACGTTGGGGCAAAGCTGGGTATCGGCCGCGGCTATACGCTCAACCAGGACGTATTCGGTGCCAAGCTGCGCGTCGTCGGTGATGCCGTCTATGGCAGCCCCTACCTGCCGCAGATCGCGATCGGCGCGCAGTACAAGCATAATCTCGATCCGCAGGTCGTCGCTGCGGTCGGTGGACGCAACGCCAGTGGTACCGACATCTATGTGGCTGCCACGAAGCTGCTGCTGCGACAGAGCATCCTGCTCGGCACCACGATCCGCTACACCAAGGCCAACCAGAACGGCCTGCTTGGGTTCGGGGATGATCGTGGCGGAAATCGCACCGTCCAGGTCGAGGGCACGCTGGGCTATCAGATCGCGCGCCAGTTGGTCGTCGGAGCAGAATACCGGTCGAAACCCGACAATCTCCGGTTCGCCAGGGAGAATGACTGGAAGACCGCCTATGCCGCTTATGCGATCAGCAAAAACCTGACTGCGACCGCGGCCTATGTCGATCTCGGTTCGATCGCGACGGCCGAGCGCCAACGCGGCGGCTTCCTGTCGCTCCAGACCGCCTTCTAGGAGACGTTTCCGATGCTCGTGCTAGCCCTGCTCGCCCTCCTCCAGACCGCGCCCACGCCGCCCGGCGAGGATCCGGTCGCGCCCTATGCAATGAGCGATGCCAATGCCGGAGGCCGCCCGTTCAAAGGCGTTGCCATGCTCGAGGCGTTTAACGGGGTGGCCGGCATCGACCGGATCGTCGACGATTTGGTGACGACGAGCCAGGCCGATGCGCGGATCGGCGACATCTTCAAGGGGCAGGACATGATCCGCCTGCGCCGCACGCTGAGGGAGCAGTTCTGCGTCCTGTTGAACGGCGGTTGCCGTTACACCGGTCGCGACATGGCGACCGCGCACAAGAACCTCGGCATCCAGGCCAAGGACATGAACGCGCTGGTCGAAAACCTCCAGGCCGCCATGCGTCGCGAGGGTGTGTCGTTTCCAGCTCAAAACGCCTTCCTCGGCAAGCTTGCCGTTATGAAGCCGGACGTGGTCACCCGGTAGAAGCACTCACGGCCGTTCAGCTTCCTGTCCCCCTCCCAACTTCAGACGCACGTTGATGAAGAGGGTCTCGGGGGCCCGCAAAAATCAAACTGTTGTGAATGATTGAGTTTTGGGACGAGCCGGGATGGTGAGCTTGGCGCCAAAATGCCGGCGGTTTATCGCTGCTCAGGCGGTATGTCTTGCACTCGGGCTGACAAATCGCTGATGTCAGTTGGCTCGAACCTCAGGTGTCGACGGTGTATCGACGGTGGCCTCTTCGCCACGGAGAGTCCCGGCCGCCATTCTGTCGCAGGGCGGATAGGACGCGGCACAAACCCTCCTCCGCAATTCGGGCAGACGTTGAGCAACTCTGTCTCGACGCACGTCGTACAGAACGTACATTCATAGGTGCAAATACGCGCGTTCGTCGCCTCGGGCGGCAGATCGCGATCGCAGAACTCACAGTTCGGGCGTAGCTCAAGCGCCATAATTTCTCCCGCATCTTGCGTCGCGGCCCGCGCGCGTCTGGCCGGCTCGGCAAGGTGAATCCAGTTACGACTTCCGCCGATCCGCTTCGGCACGATGACCGGTATACGCCCCCGCTCCCCGCCAGCGTCCGCCACCATGGGTCTCCGTCCTGTCGCCAATTGGTCCGCTTCAATGGGACCGGACAAAGCCAGGGCAATGCCAAGCACGATCAGAATGCCGCCGATAACGCCGTTGACGACCCGCTGGTTCGCCAGCATGCGGGCACGGATCTCTCGTCGTGACAGGACGAGAGCGACCGCCCCGAACCACAGTAGGTGCGACAGCGAGATGAAGGCGCCTTAGGCAAGCTGAACGGAGATAGGCGCCGCACCGCCCATCGTCTGCGCATATAGGCTAACGACGAACATCGACGTTTTAGGATCGAGCACGTCGGTCAGCAGCCGGGTGACGAAGGCCCGAGCATTGCCCAGCGCGACCGCAGCATCATCAACGATCGACCTGGACTGAGCGAACGCCATCGCGATGCCGGCAGCCGCGATGAGTCCTAAACGCCTGCCCTGCACGGCACTCAGGCGGGAGATCATCGCGAAAACGGCGCCTGGGCTGATAGCTGCCAGCCAGACGACGCCAGCGATGACGATGACGTGTTCCATCGAAGCCACTCCCTGTCGGGTGTCGCCGGCGCCCTTGCCGGCTGTCCGGCCTGCTCTATCGCGTGCGAGAAGCGCCGGCGCACGCCTGGACGGTCGCCGAGATGGCCAACAGCGCGGCAATGAGCACGCGCACCTTCGTACGGAGGTTCCGAGATGCGACTGGAACGAGCCCGGGCACATGGCTGACGCAGCAGCGGCTGATGATTGCCCGCGATCTGCTCGAAACGACCAGTCTGTCCATGGATCGGATCGCGGATGCCGCAGGGATCGGCACCGCCACGAACCTGAGGCTTTACTTCACCAGTCATGTCGGGGTGTCGCCCAGCATCTACCGCAAACAGTTTCGGAGAGAAACGCGACCAACGCGCGCCGCACTCAGCTTCCAACCGGACCAGAAGCCGTCGCCTGCATGACGTAAACGGCCGCCCGGAAGCGGACATCGGTTGACGCGCGAGCAATGGCCAGCGGTTTGACACGCGACCGCCTCCTCGCTGTTGCTATTGCGAACCTTTCTCACAACTCGTAAGCGCCGCGAGCTTCTCGGGGGAATGTCGTGCGTTATAGTTCATGCTGCCTACTCGCCATGACGGCGCTCTCCACTCCGTGGGCCGCGACTGCGGAGACGATGTCGTCGGCTGGCGAGCCTGATCAGGAGATCGTCGTTACTGCGCGGGCATCGCCCACCCCGAAGGCTGCCGATGATCGCTACAAGCCGACGCCCGACGCATCGACGTTGCGGTCTGCGGCATCGCCGCTCGATACGCCGCAGGCGGTCAATGTCGTACCCGCGCAGGTCATCCGCGATCAGCGTCCTCGCTATCTCGACGACGTGCTGACCAACGTCAGCGGGATCACGCAGGGCAACACACTGGCCGGCACACAGGACACGGTGCTCAAGCGCGGCTTTGGCGGCAACCGCGACGGTTCGGTCATGCACAACGGGACGCCCGTGGTGCAGGGCCGCGCGTTCAATGCCGCCACGCAGAGCGTTGAGGTGCTAAAGGGCCCCTCCTCGCTCCTTTACGGCATCATGGATCCGGGCGGGGTCATCAACATCGTCAGCAAGAAGCCGCTGCTCGAAACACATCTGAATGTCGCGCTGACCGGATCGAGCTACGCAGCCGGCCGGTCAGGGCTGGAAGGCATGGCCGACCTGACGGGATCGCTCGGCGGCAATTTCGCCGCGCGTCTGGTCGTCGATCATCAAGACGAGGATTACTGGCGCAATTTCGGCGAGCGCCGCGACACGCTGATCGCACCGTCGCTCGCCTGGTACGGGATGCGCACGCAGGCCGTCTTATGGTATGAATATCGCAAGTTCGACTATTCGTTCGACCGCGGTACGGCACTCGACCCCCGTACGCTGACGCCACTCGCGGTCCCACGCCGCCAGCGGCTCGACGACGTCAACAATCGCATGGCGGGGTCGAGCCACCTCGTGCAGCTTGCCGTCGACCATCAGCTTGGCGGCGGCTGGGCCGCGCATCTGGCGTCCAGCTTCAACAGCGAGGCCTACGATGCGGGCCAGCTCCGCGTATCGGGCGTCAACGTCGCGCGGGGGACGCTCACGCGCAGCAACGATGCCACGCTCGGATCGCTCAGCACCGATGCCTATGCGCAAGCCTATGTCGATGGCAAGTTCGGCCTGCTCGGTCTCGATCACAAGGTGATCGTCGGGATCGAAGGCGAATATCGCCGCTATTACCGCCGCGACCTAATCCGACAGGCCGTCCGATCGACGTTCAGCTACGCAAACCCGGTCTACGGGTTGGAAGCGTTCCCCACGACGGTGTCGGCAAGCGACAGCGACCAGACCGACCGCCTCTACAATTACTCGCTGTTCGCGCAGGACTCCATCCATCTCGGCGACCGCTGGATCGTCAGTGCCGGCGGACGGCTGGTCGGCTTCGACCAGCGCGCCGGACGCGGACGCCCGTTCGTCGCCAACACCGATCTCAACGACTGGGAGTTCGTCCCCCAGGCCGGGCTCGTCTGGAAGGCGGCGGACGTCTTCTCGCTGTATGCGAGCTATACCCGATCGCTGAAGCCGACCTCGACGATCGCTCCGCTTGCCAGTGGCGTGACGATCGGATCCGGTTTCGCTCCAGAGCGTGGGCGGTCGTTCGAGGTCGGCGCAAAGCTCGACGTGCCCGACCGGATCACCGCGACGCTCGCGCTGTACGACATCGACAAGCGCAACGTGCTCGTATCGCAGTTCAATACAACGACCGGCCTCACCGAATACCGGACAGCGGGCCGGGCGATCTCGCGCGGCGTCGAGCTCGATGTCGCCGGACGGATCACCAAGGCGCTGAGCCTGATCGGCAGCTATGCCTACACGCACGCCCGCACCACCGAGGACCCGGTGTTCGCGGGCAAGGAACTCGCCAACGTTGCACCGCATACCGCGTCGCTGTCGGCTGCGTATGAAGTCGGGCGGATAGCGGGCAACGACAGCCTGCGGCTTGGCGCCGGTGCGCGCTACGTCGCGCGGCGGCCGGGCGATAACGCCAGCAGCTTCCGCCTGCGCGAGTACACCGTCGCGGACGCGTTCGTTACCTACGACACGGTGCTCGCGGGGAACGCCGTCACGTTCCAGTTCAATCTCAAGAACGTGTTCGACAAGACCTATTACACGTCCGCGGTGAACGTCTACGGCGTGGCGATCGGCGATCCGCGGCGGGCGATCGGCACGATGAGCTTCCGCCTGTGAAGCGGTGGCTCGTGCTTCTCGCGATCGCCATGACGTCGCCGGTTGCGGCGAAGACGTCGACGGCGGTGCTGGTGATGCAGCAGGGTGGACCGTCCGCCGCCACCGACCTCAAGGTGCGCGATCATCTCGTCGCGCTGGGCTTTACGGTACGCCTCGTCGATCAGGGCGCCGATCCCGCCTCGGCACGCGACATCGATCTGGTCGTCATTTCGTCGAGCGTGTCGGGCAAGGACGTGAAGCCCGGCTGGCGTGCCCTCGCGGTGCCGCTGGTCACCTGGGAGAACGACCTGCTCGACGACCTCGCGATGACCGGCAAGCGTCACGACGTGGACTTCGGCGAGGCGGAGAAGGAACGCTTCGTGTGGATCGTCAATGCGCCACAGACGATGGCGGCGGGACTGCCCGCAGGGATCGCCAACGTCTATGTCAGGCAGGCGCCGATGAGTTGGGGAAAGCCGGGCCTCGGCGCGACGACGATCGCGACGATCTATGGCCAGCCCGAAAAGGCCGCGGTGTTCGGGTATGAGGCCGGCGCGACGATGGACTACGAGACGCTGGCGCCCGCCCGCCGCGTCATGCTGTTCCTGAACAATGACGGCTTTACCAATTTGTCGCCGGCGGGCGTCCGCCTGTTCGACGCGGCAATCAGCTGGGTGATCGCCGGGAAATGACTCGGCGCGTCCTGTTCCAGATCCACTGGTTCCTCGGCATCACCGCCGGCCTGATGCTGGCGTTGATGGGCGTCACCGGCGCGATGATGAGCTTCGAGGACGAGATCATGGCGGCGCTCAGCCCCGGCGTGGTCACGCTGGCGCCCTCGCCCCTGCCCCGCCTCGCACCCGATCGGATCATCGCGGCCGCCTCGCACCAGCGTGACGGCGCACGCGTGACGCAGATCGTGATCGAACGCGATCCGATGCTGGCGGCCGAGGTGACCTTCGCGCCGCCGAAGGGGGTTCGCCGCGGCACCCACATGTTCGTCGATCCGCGCACCGGCATCCTGCTCGGATCGGCAACGGGCGAGGCGTTCTTCCGCACGGTCATGGACCTGCATCGCTGGCTCGCGCTGCCCGGCGGACCTAACGGGATCGGCCGGCAGATTACCGGATTTGCCGCGCTGTCGCTGATCTTCTTCGCACTGTCGGGGCTGTATCTGCGCTGGCCCCGACGCGCGCTCGACTGGCGATCCTGGTTTGTGCTCGACCTGCGCAAGACCGGGCGCAACCTGTATCGCACGCTGCATGCGGTGATCGGCGGCTGGCTGATGGTCTTCTACCTGCTCAGCGCGCTGACCGGGCTGACCTGGTCGTATGACTGGTACAAGCGTGGCGCGACCTACGTGCTGACCGGCAAGATCGGCAAGATCGGCAAGGACGACGGCCGACGCGGCGACCCCACCGGCACCCCGCGGGCACTGGCACCGGCATGGGCGCGGTTCGAGGCCATCGAAGGTCCCCGCTTCGACCGCGTCGCGATCACGGTTCCGACCGGCGACAAGCCCGTCGTCATGCGCATGCTGCCCCGCGGGGCGCGGTTCGATCGGATGACCGACGAGCTGCGATTCGATGCGGCCACCGGAGCGCTCGTGAAAGTCGAGCGCTACGCCAAGCGCGGATCGGGCGCGACGATCGCGGCGAATTTCTACGCGCTGCATACCGGCGCCTTCTTCGGCCTCGCCGGCCGCATCCTGCTGTTCGTGAGCAGCCTGACCATGCCGCTGTTCACGATCACCGGACTGCTGCTGTATTTCGCGAGGCGACGGTCGAAGCGGGCGCTTGCGGCGGTGTCGGCCGCGACCATTCCGTCGACCGGTACGCTCGGCAGCGACATGCTGGTTGTCCACGCCTCGCAGACCGGCAATGCCGAACGCATCGCCCGGTTGAGCGCCGCTGCCTTTCCCGGCGCGACCGTCCGTACGCTGGCGACGCTGGACCAGGACAGCCTGCGCGCCGCCCGCCGCGCGCTGTTCGTGGTCGCGACCTGCGGCGAAGGCGACGCCCCCGATCGCGCCCGCAAGTTCGAAGCAACGACGATGGCCGCCCCGATCGATCTCGGTACGCTCGACTATGCGGTGCTGGCACTTGGCGACCGCGAATATCCGGATTTCTGCGCATTCGGACACCGTGTCGACGCGTGGCTTCATGCAAGCGGTGGTCGACGACTGTTCGACCGCGTCGATCTCGATGGCGCGGACATCGACGCCGAACGGCATTGGCAGCAACAGCTGTCCGCGATCGCCGGCGCGGCGATCCAGCCCGACTGGCAACGCGCGGACTATACGCCGTGGACGCTCGTATCGCGCGAGCACGTCAATCCGGGCAGCCCAGGCGGCGCGGTCTACCGGGTCGTGCTGACACCCGACACCCCGACAACTTGGGCACCAGGTGCGATCGCCGAGGTTCTGCCACGCCACGACCCGGCACGCGTCGATCGCTGGCTCGCCCGCGTCGGTCGGTGCGACGACCCCGCGTTACGTGAGACGCTGCTGGACAAGATACTGCCTGACGACGAAGGCGACCGCCCCGCCCCGCTACAAGCCCTCGCGCACCGCGACTATTCGATCGCTTCGATCGCAGCCTCCGGCGCGGTCGAACTGCTGGTCCGCGCGTGTCCGGCTCCGGATGGGGGGCTCGGCATCGGCTCTGGGTGGTTGACGAAGGTCGCGCCAATCGGGGGGGCCGTACTATTGCGGATCCGCGACAATCCGGGGTTCGCGCCCGCGGACCCGACGATGCCCATCGTCCTGATCGGAAACGGCACCGGACTTGCCGGCTTGATGGCGCATCTGCGTGCACGGGCGGCCGCCGGCGGCGCCCCGGCATGGCTGCTGTACGGCGAGCGGTCGGGTGCTCACGACCGCCCTTTCGCCGCAGAACTGGAAACGCTTTTCACCGACGGGCCACTGACCAGGATCGACCGCGCGTTCTCGCGCGACGCGGAGTGTAGCCGCTACGTCCAGCATCTCGTCGCCGTCGCTGCCGACGAGATGCTCGAATGGGCGGAACGTGGCGCGGCCATCTATGTATGCGGCAGCCTTGCCGGCATGGCGAGCGCCGTCGATGCGGCGTTGCGCGCCATCCTGGGCGATGCGCGACTTGAGGACATGGCCGAACAGGGCCGATATTGTCGCGATATCTACTAGGCAGGTCCCACAGTCACGGCAGCCGAACGGTCCCTGTCCCTGGCGAGGGCGATCATAAGCACGATGGCAACCCCGAGAACGACCGATGCCAGCGGACGGCTGAAGGCCAACCCACCATGATCGACCGGCTTGTCGAGGAAATCTCCCACCGCGGCACCTAGCGGGCGAGTCAGGATGAAGGCCGTCCAGAACAGGGTGACCCGGCTGACGCTTGTCTTGGCGTACAGCAGCACCAGCAGGGCAAGGCCGGCCGCGAAGATGGCTGCCGCGCCTATGTAGCCGAGCCCGCCGGTGTCCGCGAACCAATCGCCGAGCGCGGTGCCGAGCGTCTGCGAGACGGTAATCGTGATCCAGTAGAACAGTTCCGCGCGCGGTTCGTGCACCGTCTCGACCGCGATCGAGCCGAGCGTGCGATACCAGGCGAACAGCGCCATCAGGACGAGCGTCAACAGCAGCGCCGACCCACCGGCATAGCCGATCCCTAGCGAGCGGGTGGCGAAGTCCGCCATCGTCGTGCCCGCGGTGGTCGAGGCGATGATCGTCGCCCAATAGAGGAACGGCCGATAGCGCGTCGCAGCGATCTGCAAGGCGACCAGGATGACCAGCGCACCGAGGAAGATCGCGCTGCCGACCAGATAGCCGAGGTTCATCGACATGCTGACGGTATCACCGGCGGTCTCGCCCAGCGTGGTCGCGAGGATCTTGATGATCCAGAAGCCGAGCGTGACCGCCGGCACCTTGATGATGGCGGCACGGGCGGAATCTGACAGCGGCATGACGCGATCTCCAACGAACGGCGCGACATCTAGACCTTTGCTGGCACGGCGCGAAGAGGCGCCTGCAGACATTGGGGAATAGTGTAGCGCCGCAAGCTGCTCTCAATCGGGTGCCCCCAAGCGGAGGCATGCCCCCGATACGCCCGATCCCGATGTTCGCGCACCGCTATCGTCCGAAAACCGGCCGGCGGCATCGCTTGTTGCGTCGGCGAAGACCGAGGCAGTCGCGCATGAAAGCGATGTGCTCAAGCCGCCGTTGCCTGCCGACGCGCAAGCCCGGATTGGCATCGTTACGGTCCGGATCTCTAGCGGCGGCACGTGTTGGTTTTGGGAAAGCGGTGGTCCATGCCGTTTGCAATCGCCACCCTATTCCGGAACAACGATCCGGCTTCGGTGAAGGCTCAGCGTGAACCTTCTTTGCCAGGATCAGGACCGATGAGGTCAACAAACTCGTCGGGCGGATCGAGTCCGATCGCGACGAGCAAGGTGTGACGAGATAGACGAGAGCGAACTCGTCAAACCCGAACCAATCGGGCCGTCGAAAGCCGATGGCCTGCGAACGCCGAGCGGCCGTGGGCGATCACCCCCATGCTGCAGATGACCCGCTATCGCGGGCATGCACGCTGGGCCTTTGCCAGTCTGCTCTCGCTCAGGGCTGCTCCCCGACCGGTGCGACATACTCGCCCATGTCGGGTGCATCGTCCTGCGGCTCTCCACGCTGCAGGTTCGAGTGGTGGATGCCGTAGGCGAAATACAGCACCACCCCGCCCGCCAGATACCAGAGGAAGAACATCAGCACCTTCATCGGCACCGTCGTGATCAGGTAGACGCACGACGCGATGCCCAGCAGGGGCACAACCGGATACAGCGGTACGGTGAAGCCACGCGGCAAATCTGGCGCGGCGCGACGCAGATAGATGACCGACAGGCAGACGATCGAGAACGCCGACAGCGTCCCGACCGAAGTCATGTCGCCGAGCACGTTGATGTCGAAGAACCCCGCCGCCACCGCGGTGATGACGCCGACCAGCACCGTGTTGACATAGGGCGTCTTGAACGTCGGGTGCACGGTCGCGAACACCCGCGGCAACAGGCCGTCGCGCGCCATCGTGTAGAAGATCCGGGTCTGGCCGTACATCAGCACCAGCACCACCGACGTCAGGCCGATGATCGCCCCGATCTTGATGAGCTTGGCGAGCCAGCTCCAGGTCGGACCGAAACTGTCGACCACCACGGCAACCGGATCGGGCACGTTGAGCGCGGTATAGGGCACCAGCAGCGTCATGATCGCGGCGACGAGCATGTAGATCAGCGTGCAGACGACCAGCGCCCCGATGATCCCGAACGGCATGTCCTTCTTGGGATCCTTCGCTTCCTGCCCCGCCGTCGAGATCGCCTCGAAACCGACATAGGCGAAGAACACTATCGAGGCGGCGCGCATGATGCCGTCGACGCCGAACTTGCCGTCGCCCTGGCTGGCCGGGATGAACGGCGTCCAGTTGCGCGCGACCAATTCGTTGAAGTGCGACAGCACGATCGCGCCGCCGACCGCGATGAAGGCGACCAGCACGCCGACCTTGATCGCGACGATGATCGTGTTGACCTTGGCTGATTCCGCTACGCCCCGCACCAGCAGCGCGGCGAGAGCTAGGCAGATCAGGAACGCCGGCAGGTTGAAGATCGTCGTCACCGGCTTTCCGTCGACGAGCACCGGAACGCCGCCCCGCATCAACGGGTACCCGGCCGGTCCGGTGAACTGCGGCGGAATGTGCACGCCGAAATCGCCCAGCAGGCTTACCATATAACCCGACCAGCCGACTGCCACCACCGACGCCGCCAGCCCGTATTCGAGCATCAGCAGTGCACCCATCATCCACGCGACGAACTCGCCGAGCGTGGTGTAGCCATAGGTGTAGGCCGATCCGGACACCGGCAACGTCGACGACAGCTCGGCATAGCACAGCCCGGCAAACGCGCAGACGATACCCGCCACGACGAACGACAGCAGCACCGCCGGTCCTGCATGCAGCGCGGCCGCCGAGCCGGTGCGCACGAAGATGCCCGCGCCGATGATGCAGCCGATGCCCAGCATCAGCAGGTTCCATTTGCCCAGCGTACGCTTCAGCTCGCTCGCCGCGGTTTCGCGTTGTACCTGCGCAATGGATTTGCGCGCGAACATGCGCTCGACGATGCCCCTCGCGGCCTTGGTTGCCATATTTCCCCCGGGGTCAGATAAGCCAGCCAACGCGTCTAAGCGCAGCGACCAACCGGGACAACGCAATCTTCCTACTTTCTAGGGGGTTAGCGTTTCGAAGCCCGTGGCAGACACACGGCTGCCCTGCCCCCGCAACGCGACACTCGGCCAGCGTTAGTGATCGACTGCTGTCATCAATCGTATCCGAATAATCGATTGGACAAATGTCGGTCATATCCTGCATCTTCCGATCACGCAGGTAACACTGATTGAGAGAGGACGCCGACATGGCCGATTACGAACAGCCCAAGAGCAGCGGTTGCCCCATGGGCCCCAACGGCGGCGGCGAGGTCAAGGCCCGCTCGCTGCTCGGTCGTACGAACAAGGATTGGTGGCCCGATGCGCTGCCGATCGACATGCTGCACCAGCACGGCGTCTCCCCCGACCCGATGGGCGAAGAATTCGATTATGCCGAGTCGTTCCAGCAGCTCGATTATGCCGCATTGAAGGCGGACCTGACCGCGCTGATGACCGACAGCAAGTCTTGGTGGCCGGCCGATTATGGTCACTACGGCCCGTTCATGATCCGCATGGCATGGCACGCGGCCGGCACCTACCGCGTGACCGATGGTCGCGGCGGGTCGTCGTCGGGCCAGCAGCGCTTCGAGCCGCTCAACTCGTGGCCGGACAACGGCAACCTCGACAAGGCACGCCGCCTGTTGTGGCCGCTCAAGCAGAAGTACGGCAAGAACATCAGCTGGGCAGACCTGTTCATCCTCGCCGGCAACGTTGCGATCGAGAGCATGGGCGGACCGATCTTCGGCTTCGCCGGCGGCCGCAAGGACGTCTTCGCCTCCGAGGGCGACACGTTCTGGGGTGCTGAAGAGCTGTGGGTCAACGAGGGCGCGCAGACGCGCATCAGTGAGGACTTGCCCGAGCTCGAAGGGCCGCTCGCCGCGATCCAGATGGGCCTCATCTACGTCAATCCGGAAGGCCCGGGCGGTGATCCGAACCCGCTCCTGTCTGCGCGCGACATGAAGGCGACCTTCCAGCGGATGGCGATGAACTCCGAGGAAACCGTTGCGCTGACCGCCGGCGGCCACGCGTTCGGCAAGGCACACGGCGCCAAGCCAGCCCCGCACTTCAAGGCGCCGTCTTCCGAGTCCGTGCACATGCAGGGCCTTGGCTGGCTGACCGACAGCGAGGAGATCGGTCAGGGCCATATCACGACCTCGGGCGTCGAGGGCGCATGGTCGAACAACCCGACCAAGTGGACCGGCGATTACCTGCGCCTGCTGTTCAAGTACGACTATGAGCTGACCGAGAGCCCGGCCGGCGCAAAGCAGTGGCAGCCGGTCAACCCGGCACCGGAGGACATGGCCCCCGACGCACGCGATCCCAACAAGCGCGTGCCGACGATGATGACCACTGCCGACATGGCGCTGAAGATGGACCCCGAGTTCCGCGAGATCGCGCTGCGCTTCCGTGACGATCAGTCGGCACTCGACGACGCGTTCGCACGCGCCTGGTTCAAGCTGACGCACCGCGACATGGGTCCGCGGGTTCGTTACCTCGGACCTGAGGTGCCGGAAGAGACGCTGATCTGGCAGGATCCGGTTCCCGAGGGCACCGCGCCGTCGGACGCCGACGCCGCTGCGTTCAAGGACGCCGTGCTGTCGAGCGGTCTGACGATCGGCCAGCTGGTCAAGACCGCCTGGGCGTCGGCATCGAGCTATCGCCGGTCGGACCACCGCGGTGGTGCGAACGGTGCGCGCATCGCGCTCGCACCGCAGAAGGACTGGCCGGTCAACGAGCCCGAGCAGCTGAGCAAGGTTCTGGCCAAGCTCAACGAGCTGCGCGGCGACATGTCGCTCGCCGATGCGATCGTGCTGGCCGGTTCGGCAGCGGTCGAGAAGGCGGCGCGCGATGCCGGTCACGACGTATCGGTGCCGTTCCTCGGCGGACGCGGTGACGCCACGCAGGAGTGGACCGATGTCGAGAGCTTCGTGTGGATGGAGCCGCAGGCTGACGGCTTCCGCAACTACCTGAAGACGCGTCACCCGGTGAAGACCGAAGAGCTGCTGCTCGACAAGGCTTCGCTGCTCGGCCTGTCCGCGCCGGAGATGACCGTGCTGGTCGGTGGCCTGCGCGTACTTGGTGCGAACTTCGGCGATGCGCCCGAGGGCGTCCTCACCGAGCGTAAGGGTCAGCTGACGAACGACTTCTTCGTCAACCTGCTCGACAACGACACGTTCTGGGATCTGGTCGACACGTCGAGCGACGAGAAGTTCATTGGCTACGATCGTGGTGGTCGCGAGAAGAAGTGGCAGGCGACCCGCACCGATCTGATCTTCGGCTCGAACTCGCAGCTGCGCGCGACGGCTGAAGTCTATGCCGAGAACGGTCACGAGCAGAAGTTCGTTCGCGACTTCGTCAAGGCGTGGGTCAAGGTCATGAACGCCGACCGGTTCGACGTCACGGCCAAGCCGGTGTCGTCCAACCAGGCGACCTAAGCTTACGTGACGTGAATATAAGCCGTGGTGGTTCGGACAATGTTCCGGAAAACCACGGCTTAGCTGTGACTGGCCTATGTAGTTCATAGGCAATTACACGGTACCCGCCCTCGCTCGTCGTCTGGAGCCATTGCGCTACACACGTATGCGAGGCGGTCTGCGAAAGCGCCGGTCATCAGATCTTCGCGAAGACGATCGCATTCGTTACGCCGCTTCAGCAACGCCCAAAGACACCCGTTCCGGCGGTAGACAGACGCATCGCGTGATCGTGACAGCGCCAGCCAGAGAAGCCGATTTCGACAGGTTCCTGGCGATGCTCATCGACCCAACCAAAGTTACGCAGATGCCTTAGCTCACGGCGCAGTTGGTATGAGCGATTTTACGCTAAATTTTATGGTTTTCGGCAAAGGCCCGGGAGGAGACGGAACCCTAACGTCTCGCAATTCTCGACGATGACGTGAGGATCACCGTGCGAGCCAACCGCCATCGACGGCAAGGATGTGGCCCTGGACGTAGTTGGCTGCCGCCGACGACAGGAACACCGCCGCACCGCCGAGATCGCTCGCGTCACCCCA
>NZ_QAYE01000023.1 GCF_003053745.1 Sphingomonas faeni
AGACCGATCGTTGTGACGTTTCCCATCGTGACTCTCCTTCGACTCTCCGCAGGACATACTGCTTGAGGGTTGGAGAGCCGTCCACGTCATCACAAACAGACGTTCACGGACCATTCTGCCTTTCCCAACTTCGGACGCCCGTTAATGTGAGCCGATACGTCACCTCGGGTATCGAGCAGCCCCATGGTGTAAACGTGCACGCTATCTGGCGCATGACGCTTCGCAATTAGCGCGGCGCCTCGATGCCTGAGCCGGATGTCATGCGCTTCATCAAAGCGACTGCGCCAGCATGACTGATCTGTTCGACATGCCCGAAGGTTTCCGTTGAACAATCGCCGGTCGCGAGCAGGTCACCACCATTCTGCACCTCGGCGAGCGACGGGATGTACCCGTCCAGCCTGTAGCTGATCGACCAGCTTGCTACCGAAGTCGCCGTCGGCGCGTCGAACGCATAGATCGACAGAAAGCCTGGCCGCTTCCCAGGTGCCGACACGACGAAGTAGTTCGTCCCGTCCGAAACCATCGACGCGCAGTACAAGGCCTGCACCTTGAACCCGGCGTTCCTGAAGGCTTTGACGGGGTTGAAGTTCAGCGGCTGCCCCTCCGGCGCGGACCATTCGAACGTCATCCCCGGCACGGTCGCGGTCCGGGGAATTGTCATCGTACCGCCTCCCAGGGTTCCGACCTGCCGACCGTCCTTATCCGTATGGGAACGAGGATTCGTCCACCGGACTTGAGAGGCCTTTGCCCGAAGCATCGCTATGGTCGGAGAGCCGGTCGAGCGCGCCTCCGGGCTAAACGCGAGGATCGCTTCGGCAAGGGCGTCCATCGACGTCGAGTGCGCGGTCGGGGCCCGAATAGAGCGCTTCCTTTCGTTTCCGGGTAGCGGGTGTTCGGCGGCCGCTGTCGCAAGCCCCATGGGTCCGATCAAGGCGATCGCGCCAACTACGCTACGGGATAACCTACCCACTTTGTCTCCTCCTATCATTTCGGATCGGGCAATGCGGTCAACCATCTATCCGACCGGGCGAAAAGCGATGCCAACTGCAGCGGCATCAACACCACAATGCGCCATGCAACATATGGGGATTGGCGCAGCCGGACTGCGGCAGCGGCAAGGGCTGTCCCACCCTCCACAAGCCGAGTCGCCGTTGGATACCCGGCATCTCGGAGTCGATCACCGCCAGACGGTTTCCATCGCCGTACGTCGTCGCGCTGCGGTAGCGCAGCACTTGCTTGTAGACGCCTGACGCGACGGACCGGTTGACGATGATCCAGAAACCGAACGGTGCGTCGCTGGTTGGTTCGGCCGAAATGACGGAACCTCTAAGCACGCCTTTGGCGATGTACCGTATTTCCTGATTGTTGTTCTTGCGGGTAACGTGTGCGTAAACCCGGGTAAACACATCCCGCCCGCGATCATATCCGAACAGTTGCGTTGCGACCCGTCGATCGCCGTTCACGGCCGAGAGACTGCCGATCTCGACGAGCAGCAGGGTCGTTGCGTCACTGGGATGCACCAATGCGACGTTGCCCAGAACATGAGGTTCGGAAAACGCATCTTTCCCGTCCTCGGGCACGAGTATGTCGTCGGCGTCGGGGCGGCAAGATTGACCGTTATCGTTGCTGATACACAGCGAGACGGGTCCTGGTGCTTCTTCGCCCGATAAACCCTCGACATCCTCACCCTGGGTAGCGGTGAACCGCCAGGGTGATCGTGTCGCGAACGGTTTTGATAAGTCGATCGTCGATATGGCTCGCGCTGTTGCAGGCGAGCCTTCAGCTACAGGCGACACCAACGCGCTGAGGATCATCGCCGAGGCCGCAAAGCGCAACGTCATCGTTACAGTCTCTTTCCCGCTCGTCGCGTCGTATTGGCGCGTCCTGGTTTATGTAACAACTCCAGTTTTAACGAGACGGTAGGAATGATGCGGATGCCATGAACCCCGGGCATCGAGCATCCCGGAATTGCGGGTGTTGGCGCTCGTGGTGATCTGCGTGATCCGAAGGCAGCCTGCCAAGGCGCCTCACAGTCACGCCACTCCCGGCTGCGCGCCTTCCGCGAAGTAATCATCGTGGCGGGCGAGCCTCACCCTCTTCGACCATCCGTCGAATATCCGCGCCCGCCTTGCGCATCGTATCCTCGGCGCCACGTGCCGCAGCCAGGAAATCCTCCTGAGACGCCACGGCGTAGTTGCACCCGACCAGCAGCATCTTCGTCTCCGGCGACGGCGGCTCCTTCGCGGTCTTCGCCCCCGGACCGCCGCCGAAGGCGTCGACAAACACTTTCGCCATCGCATCACCAGTCGGCGCGAACCCGCCGATCATCGGTCCGGTCTCGGGATCGACGAAGCGGTAATATTGTTCCGTCATCGCGATCGGCGCGCGCGTCATCTTCTGGGCAGCAATCACCCGCTCGGCGCTTGCGCGGGGCAGTAGCGCCACGACCCAGTCGCTCAAAAAATAGACGTGGTCGACCGGCTCCCCGAACACAGAGACCTTTCCCTCGACCGCGAAGCCATACAACCCGATCATACCGTCGAGCGCCGTGGGCAGTTTACTCGGGCGCATCCACGCTGGCGGGCGATTCTGCAAGAAAAGCAGCTCGGCGAAGGTTCCGAGCGCGTCGCGCGACTGGCAGGACAGCACCTGCGTCAGCGATGCCGGCGTCGCCACCGCCTCATCCTCGGCTTGGGCCACGGAGGGCGATGCCGCCAACGCGCTGGCGACCACGGCGACGATCATCGCCCGCACGGGAATACGCCCAAGAGCAGAGCGTGTCGGCAACGTGGTCGTGCGGTGGTTGCGATGATCCATGCTCGGCGTATTACCCCGCCAGTACGCAGGATCAACTCCAGCGTTTACGGATGCCGCTCGTACCGGCCCTTACCCGCGCCGTTCAGGAGCAGCGCACCATAATCGATTTGCAGCCGCAATTGCCGGAAGGCCGGTTCTGCGCCAGCGCTGGGCCCGGTCTCTAGCAGGACCGCTTCGCCATCGATCCGCCATTTGCCCTCCGCCGCCTGATCCGCGGCGCCATAGCTCATGAACCAGGCGAAGCTTCCATCGGAACGTAGCACCAGCTCCGATCCCGTCTCCATCACACCTGTCAGGTAGTAATGACCGGTGAGCCCGCGGCTAGTGCCGGATTCAACCGCTGATGCGTCCTGGGCGTAGCGGGCGTTGCACCGCAGCTCGCGCATATCGTGCGACGACATGTACAGGAACGATGTCATCGGATCGCCGGCGTTGGCGTTCTTGTGTACATAACGTCGGCCACCACTGAACACGAATATCATGAAGCCACCGTCGTCGATTTCGAATTCGGTGATCGCTCCTCGATCGTGCGGAGCCTGATACGTCATCGCCATCAGGTCGAAGCTGTAGCTTTCCTCGGCCTCGCCGCTGCGACGCTCGCAGGTCTTTGCTTCCCCGCATGCCCAGGTCGTGACCGCGGTACACCGCAGACCGATGGGCGAACGTGTCGCGGCATACGCCCCGGGGGTGACTAGCAATCCCATGGCCGCCACCGCCGATCCAACTCCCTTGAACACGATTCATCCTTCGGCCGACACTCCGGAGCGCCGCGTAGCACGACGCCTCCGATCGAAAAAGTTCGTGCTTCGAAGGCACGCGTCGGGGCGGATCCCTCCCGGCGTCACCCCCTGCGCGTGCGCGCTCAGTCACAGGCATGGGCGTTCTGCAGAACTCCCAGCAGCGCATTCCGCGCCATCGTGGCCGCCGCTGACGGGGTTTGGTGGATATTGGCGACATAATACGCAGTGAGATCCGCCTGGACGGTCGCCGTATCTGCCTTGGTGACACCCTTTCGAGCAGGCAGCGACCAAGTCTTCGCGACGGGCGCAAATCCCAGGCGCGCTTGGTCAACGGCGCGGCTGAACGTGCGATAGGCGGCATAACGGATCGTCCCCTGGCATTCCGGCCAACGGGCATTGAGCTTTGTTACGAGCGCATCCAGCGAAGGCAGTGGTGGCAGGCTTGCGCTGCAATCGTTGCTAAGAACGAAATTATCCATCGTCGATCCGAATACCGGGCCTGTCGCGTCGAGCAGCTTGGGGTGGCGGACGATCGCGGCGCAAGGCAGGTTGCGCGGCATGCGGGAAAGCTTGGGCTCGTTCAAATACGGACCGAGCACGTTGAGGAAGGCGGCGAAATGTCGTTCGGAATGGAATAGATCATCGATCTTCCGCACGGCGACCCCGTCGGTGCCCGGATCGCTCAGGATGGAACTGCCGAACGACTGATCGGCGTTAGTCTGCAACGACGTGAGATAAGGCTGCAGCAGCGCAGCGATCCGGTCGCGGCCCTGCGCGCGTTCCGGTGCCGACCAGTTCGCATCCATCGGTGCTTCCGACCATAATTGGACGGCCTCCAGAATTGGCGCGAAAGCGGGGTCCCCGGCTCGTAGCACAGGAAGCGCGGTGGTCGGCGCCTTAATCAGCACGGCGATCGCCAGCTCCTGGTTACGAACGACGTAGTGGTCTCTCAGGCAAACAGCGAGCGGTTGCGCTGCCCCCGCCGCCGCGCATGCACGCATTTCCTGCAGCGCAGTTCGCTGCGCCGGCAACTGGTTGGACGTACCGGTAATGAACGCGCCCTGCTGCGCCAGCGCGAACAACTGCGCCATCTGGCGATCCAGGGCGCGGAGCTTCGGATCAGCACAGATAGTCTTCTCAATCGCAGTCGTCGCGGACGAGCAGGAGAAGCTCGGGCCGTTGCCGGAAACCTCTGCCGCCCCCGCCGCGACCCGTGCCGGATGCGCAACCGAAAGTGTCACGAGTGCGAGCGCGATCAACGCCAACCGAGTCAAAACGCTCTCCTTCCAGGGGCCAGACGCGTGCACCGTTACCCCGCTCCGCTTCGGGAAGCGAGCCGCAGGGCTTTGCACTTGTTGCTTCGGTGCCCGGTCTATCGGCACAGCGCTTCTCAGCGAAACTAAGGCGGCACCGCCCGTGCTCGTTCCCTCAGCGATTGATAAGAAAGACGACGTAGCCCTGAAATCTAAGATTCTGGCTCAGTCCCGGAGGTGGGCTCCATTCGCCGCCCTGCAGGAGGCCTATGCGGAAAGGGATTTTTAGGCGGCCGAGTTTGGCAAGGTAGACGCCATACCCCGGTATGACGTGCCGACCCTGATAGATCTGCAGGACCACTTCATCCACTACGCCCGCGAGCCGATCGAGACCGTCCGGGTCGCCATTGGCGCTCCAGTCCAGCAGGCCGGTGATCCCGAGCTTGTACCGCGCCGGAAGAGCTTCCCGCAGCGTCTTCAGGAAAGCGGCGTAGCTGGCGAGGTGGTGCGTCCGTGCGTCGAAATCGATCTGGACACCGGCCACCCGGTTGCCCGCCCGATGCCAGCGTTCGAGGGCGGCAAGCAGCTGCGCGTGGATCTGCGGCGTCCAGGCTAGCGTCTCTACCCGTAGAACCATCCATAATTGTGCGTGCGCGACGTGGGGGGTGGCCGCCCGTTGTGCCACCAGCCGCGCCTCCTCGCCGCCTACGACGGCGCCCTGCAACAGGTAGATCCGATTGGCGCGATCGAGCGCGGGCTGGGGCCGCACGCCCGCCCAGAGCCAAAAGGCATCGTAGCGGTTCGCATCGACGGGTGCGTCGGGCGGCGTCTGCGGCGGGGCCGCCGACAGCAACAGCGGTAGCACCAGCAGCAGCGGCAACAACCGCCGCCACCCCGCGCGCTTACCAATAATAATGCAGCTCCTGCGCCCAGCGCGACTTGGGATAATCATGCTTCAGGCGCTGGAACCAGGCCTTGCGCGTTACCGGGTCCACCCCCTTGCCGCCGCACGCGTTCGATCCCCCCGGAGCGTAGCAATTGACGGCACGGAACAGCGCATAGGCCTTGTCGTCGGGGGACGCCTTGGGCGACGCCATCACCGCCTGATAGGTGACCAGCCGCGAATAGGGTGCGCCGGCGTAGAGTGACGGGCTGCCGCCGAGTTCGTCGGCTGAAGGCTGGCTATCCAGGAAAGAGCCGTCGAAGCCGTTCGCGCGGACGAACTCGCCGACACAGATCAGGGCCTTGG
Source organism: Sphingomonas faeni (assembly GCF_003053745.1). Classification (GTDB taxonomy): domain Bacteria; phylum Pseudomonadota; class Alphaproteobacteria; order Sphingomonadales; family Sphingomonadaceae; genus Sphingomonas; species Sphingomonas faeni. The sequence continues at coordinate 6,060 of NZ_QAYE01000023.1, forward strand.
CATCGTCCGCGCTCTCGGCGAGGCGGCGTTGGGTCTCCAGCGGAGGTGGACAGCCATAGTCGCCCAGCTTCGTACCCTTGATGAAGAGCGCCGTGGCGAGGTGCTCGGACGTAAAGCTGTCATAGTAGGTCGCGTCGCTGGGCGCACCGGCATGAATGAGGAGCACGTCGCGGACGAAGTCGCGATGGGAACCGCGCGTCGCTTCCTTGTAGAGCAAGGTGAAAAGCGCGACGTCGCGCTCGTGATCGGGCGCGCTCGCGACCTGCGCCTGCTGGCGGAGCAGCTTCGCATCGGCGACGTAGACAAGCAGGGTCTCGCGAATCTCCGGCGTTCGTATCGGCGAGTCCGGGGCGAACACGCGCGCAAGGGCGTGGTCGCGCTCCTCGTGCATCGCCAGCGCCAGCTCGGCGAGCGGCCGTTGCGCAGGGCGCTTGGCGCCCGCCAGCAGATTGATCCAGAAGCCCCGAGGGTTGCGATCGCCGCTGGCATCCAGCGCGATGCCGCGCAGCATCTGGCGGCTGAACTCGAGGTAGCTGAAGTCGGCCTGTTTCGACGCGTCCGGGATGAGTCGTACGACTTTGCCTGGCTGCGGCGCGACGAAATGGGCGTGCACGGCCAGCAGATAGGCGAACAACGCCGGCTTGCCGGTGAATTTCGCGCGCTGCGCTTCCAGTGTTGCGCGCGAAATGGCCACGCAACAGGGCTCGCCGTCATAGCTCTTGCTGCGCATGTGCATGAGGTCGAACACGGCAAGCAGCGTCGGATCATGCAGCGTGTCCGCGGTGGCGGACGACAGGAGCTTGGCGTCGATTTCCTGCGCCAGCGAGACGGCGTCGATGCCGCGTTGCGAATCCGGCAATGCCAGCAACGCGGCATATTCCGCCTCGAGCTTCGCACGATCCTGACCGAGCCAATAGACACGCCGGAGCAGACCGCGCGCAGAGAAGAAATACGCGCCTTTCGGATAGGCCTTAACATAGCTGCGCAGGGCTGTTTCGGCGTCGTTGAGCAATGCCGGGGAGATTTTCATCGTCTCCTTGGGCGATCCATATTCGTCGTAATAATCGACTTGCGCCCGGTTCACCGCGACGCGGCCGAGCATGTAGCGGGCTGTCTCGCGCAGCCACGGATCGCGTGCAGTCTCCAACGCTGTGAACCGGGCGGTCGCGGCGCCGAAATCGGCGCCGTAGAACGCCGCCGCGCCTTCGAGATAGGCGGCGAAAGATTTGCCGCCCTCGGATTTGATCCCGGCCATCGCGCCGAGTGTGCCGCCCTGCGCGCAGTCGGGCTGAAAGCCGCGCCGGGCAGCGATCAGTGCAACGCGTTCCGGTTCGGGCACCTTGGTATTGGTACGCAGCGCGGCTTCGAAATCGGCGGTGCCGGCCGCGTTGCTTCGGCAGCGCGACCCTTCGCCATCGGAAAAAAGGCTGTCCTGCTGTTCGGAAGGCGGCGCGAGCGACGCCGCGTCCAGGAAGATCGAAGGCTTGGCGGGCCCCCGTGTGCGCGCTGTGCCGGGCAGATCCGCCATCAGCAGGATCAGATTGGTCCGGCTGTCGTTGCGGGGGCCGATCATCGCGGTGTCGTCACACCCGCTGTACACCGCGAAGCTGAGCTTCCGGCTGGCGCTGCAGCCGATATCGCTGCTGGCCTTCGCCGGCATCGACCAGAGCACGCTCGCGCAAAGCAACAAGAACAGCGCTATCCTGATCATCGAGCCCATCTCGCAATGGTGTGTGCCAAGAGCGTATCGGTTCCAGCAGGGATCGGCGTTGACGGTCTTCAGGACGCAGGATCGGTCGGTCGCGTTCAGCATGCCACGCCCCAGATACCGCGCATGCTCGTTGCGACGCCGGCCCGATCGATCGTCAGCACGGCGCGTCTGCTGCTGCTGTCCGATGCGGGGTTCGAGATAGCTTTGCCGGACGATCGGATGCGCAGCCGATAGCCTGAACAGGAGACGGTTCCCCGCCCAGTCTCCAGATCCTCGGTGGCGACCGTCGTCAAGCGGCAGGAATGCAGCCCCTGTTGATCGCGGAGGAGAAGTTCGGTGCCGACCAGTTGCAGATAGTCGTGCCCGCCGACAGCGAACGTCGATGTGCACCCGGTCTCTTGCGTAGACCATTCGTCCTGATCGCTCAGCGGGAGAAGGGCCGCGCTCGCTTGAGCACGGGATTCTGCGTGAGCACGCACCGGCGTCCACGCAGCCGCGGCAACGACGGCGGTGAACATCACCACGCGGAACGACAGCATCGTGCTTCTCCCCTGTTACGCCGAACGCGTATGACCCGAGCGTTTTCGCGCAACAGGTGCAGTTGGTGAACCCTGTGGCTGCAGTCACACTGAAACGCCACTGCATACGATGTCGCTTGCCTCCGAGCAGACCATTGGTCGGCGCGGGCCGGCCCTGATTGCCGCCATCCGTCATGTCTGTTTGCGGTCGCCGTCGGCGTGGAGATGCCTTAACGCGGGACTTCATACCCATCCCACGGTTCGGTCTTTCCATGCATCGACTTCATGTTCTAGCCGCCGCGTGCTGCGCTCTGATGCTGCCGACAAGCGCTTCGGCTGCGCCGGAAACGGTGTTCGAAGGCGTGGCCGGTACCGCGCGCATCGTCGTCGCGATGACGGAGGACAAGGGCGAGGTCGATGGTCACTATTTCTACCAGACGTCGCGGCTCGACATCGATCTTTTCGGCACGGCTACGGGAACAACGCTAACTTTAGAGTCGCGGACGACCGACGATCACCTGCTCCTGAAGCGAATTGGACCGAACCTTGTCGGCACGCTGACGACTGCTAAGGCTAGACGTCTGGCCGTAAGCCTGCATCCAGCCGCCGGTCCGGCCGCGCTTCCGGCCGACCTGCCGTCCAAACTCAGCGTTTATGAACGTTGGCATCTCGCGGGTCTTCATCTCACCCCGCAGCAGGCCGAAACGATCAACGGCAAGACGATCCGGTGGTATCGGGAACCGCTTTCCGGCATCCGGCTGTTCCGGATCGAAGGGGGCTATTCCAAGGCTGCGGTGGTGGAGGTCAACCACGCGCTTGCCCGCAACCAATGGCAGAATGTTTCTGCGTGGTTCGCGTGCACCGGATCGGACGGACAGCCCGGCACCGATGTTGCGGAGGCAGACAAGCCCTGGCTCGGAGTGAACCATATGAGCTATCTCTGGACGAGTAGCTGGAGCTGCGCGGGTACCGCACATCCGGACTTCGGCACCGAGGGCCATAGCTATGACATGGCTACCGGCGGGGAACTGGTACTGGACGCGGTTCTACCTTTCGGATCGGAACCGGTTCCGGCGGAAGACAGCGACGCGTGGTACAAATATCGCAGCAACCGCTTCGCGCCGGGCGTCGTCGCGTTGCTGAAGCGCTTTCATCCCGAAGAGATGGTGCCGCCGAGCAAGGGCGACGACGACGCATGCGATTATTCCGATCCCGAAGTCTGGGATTTTCCGGCCTGGGCGCTTTCCGAAAAGGGCCTTTGGCTGGGCGCCTATTTCCCCAGGGCGCAGCGGCCGTGCGACGCGCCGGATTGGGCGGTCATCCGGTGGTCGTCGCTGCGTCTTCCACGCGCTACTCGACCGTAGCCGTATCCTACGGATGCGCGTTGCAAAGCCCGACCCCTTCGGGCAGCGGATCGGCGCTCAGATGTTCGAGACTGGAGGCGTATGATGTTAGCGATCTTTGCTTTGGCGTTAGCCGCCGCAGCGGCGCCCAGTGCCAGCCAATGCCCTGGATCGTCGACACAAGAAATCGACGCCTGCCTCGCGGGTCGTTTTGATAAGGCCGATGCCGAGCTGAACCGCTATTATAAAGCGGCGATAAAGCGCCTTCGAGAAGAGCGTGAACTCGCATCGGAACAGAAGCTAGTTCAGGCCGAGCGTTCATGGGTGGCCTATCGAACATCTGAATGCGGCGCAGTTTATGAAAACTGGATCGGTGGCAGCATTCGAGGGAGTATGGCATTGAATTGCCAGATCCGGCTTACGCGCATGCGAACATACACAATCTGGCTGCACTGGTTGACCTACATGGACAGCACGCCGCCGCTACTCCCGCGGCCTGACATCGAAAGCGTTCTCGCACCGGCATAGGAGACTTGAATGCAGCAATTTCGTACCGCGCTCGCCGGGCGCATGACGGCCGCCATTCTCGCCAGCACGTTGGCGCTTGGCCCTTCGCAGGCGCAGTACCTGCCGACCGACCAACAGCTGCAGACCGCGTTCGGCTCGGCCTACAATCACCTTGGCCTAATGGAATACTGCATGGGCAAGGGGTTCGCCACTGCCGTCGACGTCGCCAATATGCGCAAGTCGGTTGTCGCTACGATCGCAGGCATGACCGTGACTCCGGCGGCGCTAGCCCAGCAGGCGGTCGGTCGACGCGGCGACATCGTCGGGCCGCAGGTGATCGGCCAGATGGATTCGAGCAACCCGGCCCGCCCTGAAGAGGTTCGCGAAGGACAGACCATGTCACTGGCCGACAACGCCCGCGCGCAGAAGTCGTCCGAACGCACGCTCTGCAGGCAGATGGCGGAACAGGCTTCGGCCGTCGTGGAAGCCGCAGCTAGCGCGGCGTCGGATCCATAACGCCAAGGGGTTCGCACCGACGTCCCCCGGTCAGTTGGGGCCGTCGTCCAGATCACCGACGCATTGCGTGTCGGGCTCCGTCTTCGCCATCCGTCGCAAGTCCGCGGTCCGCGCGACGATGCCCGGAAAGATCGCGTCGGGAGTAGCCGTGTAGGTACGGAGAAGTTGCAGGGCCCAGGCATAATGCCGCGCGCCGACTTCGCAGCTGTTACTGCCGCCATCGCCCTCGCCCCATATTTTGCGCCATCCAGCCTGACCGTCGCGCTTCAGAATGGCCTGGAAGGTACCGACCGGCCCTTCGGCGCGAACATAGGCAATCGCCCCCGGGCCCGCCGAAAGAACGCGAAACGCGCGAAAGGTGAAACGTGATTGCGCGCTATCGTCGCCCGCGTGGAGCGTCTTGACGATCGCGGTGCGTTCCGGGCTTCCGGGAGCGGGCGTATGGACCGCGGGCGATGCCGCCAGCGCCGCTGTTGCCAACGCGAGCAGTGTCGCGACGCCCGGTGAGGAGTAAGCTGTCATATCGATTGAGCAATGCGATAGATTAGCTGATTGCGCCAGCCAGCCGCCCCGTTGATACGGACGCCCCGCCAGACCAGCCGTGCTGCCTTAATTGCACAGGCGACTGGCGGCTGACGGACCTAGCTGCGGTCGTTCGAGTCGCTTCACCCACATGCCATCTCCGGACGCCCGCTTATTGGGATTGAGCAGGATCGTCATCCAGCGTGGCAACCCCCATCATCGGATGCATGACGAAGGTCCAGCCATCGCCGCCAACAATCATCAGGCGCAGCGATTGGCGATCTGCGGTGCCAAGCAGTGCTGCCGCTCCTGACGAAGCAGGCAATGTGACCGTCCTGCCATCCTGAAGGATGCCGGTTGCCCAGCCCCGCCGTCCATTGCGGATCTCGTTGGCAAGGCGCTCCAGCGCCGTCTCAAGCGCAGTGCGCGCACGAGGTCCTGTAACCCATGCGTAGCCACCTGACCCTGATTCCGGCGGTGTTACCAAGGCCTGGCTGGGGACTGGAGGCGGCTGTTTGACGGGACGGCGGGATTTTTCCTTTAGGTAATCGAGTGGACGCACCCCCTCCATGCTCATCATGCGTGCAAACTCATCCATCGCTATTCCTCCGTGCAGCGCCTGGAGCGCATGGGTTCGATCACTGGCTCCTAAACCAAGAGAGGACAGCGGCCGCATCCGCGGTGGCCAAAATGGCGACGCTGGGATCACGGGCTGCTTTCTCGACTTTCGACGCGCGTTCATGTTGGGGCTGAAGAGATCTCAAAGGTCTATTCGACAACTTGCCCTACGAGTAAACTCACGTAAGCTCTGGCCTCTCGACTTATTGTCAGCACCTAATGAAACCTCGCACCAGTAGACCTGACGATAAAAACAAAGGAATCCGAATGCGCGCCGGTGCCTGCCTGATTGCCCTGCTCCTCACCACCACCACCGCCTCCGCTCAGACGCCCGGCAGCAGCGCATATCATCGCGCGCCCGATGCGATCGCCAAGGCGCTGGAGACGCCGCCCACCCCCTTCGTCACCGTCAGCCCCGATCACCGGACGCTTGCGATCCTGGGGCGTGAGAACCTGCCGTCGATCGCCAATCTGTCGAAGCCGATCCTGCGGCTGGGCGGCTACCGCATCGATCCCGCCACCAACGGTCAGGCCGAGGTCCGCGTGCAATGGCTGAACACGCTCAGCTTCAAGGACGTCGGGTCGGGGCGGACCGTGGCGGTCAAGCTGCCCGCCGGTCTGCGTTTCGCCGCGCCCGATTGGTCGCCTGACGGCACCCGCCTCGCCTTCTACGCGCAAGACGCCGACGGCCTGTCGCTCTGGATTGCCGAGCGCGACGGCAGCGCCCGCACGGTCGCCCGGGCGCTGAACGGCACCTTCGGCACGCCCTTCGTCTGGATGCCAGATAGCAAGGCGCTAGTCGTCTACACCGTACCCACCGGTCGCGGTGCGGCGCCGGTCGCGAGCAGTACCCCGACCGGCCCGGTAATCCAGGAAAGCGCCGGCCGCACCTCGGCGGCGCGGACCTATGAGGATCTGCTCGGCGATGCGCATGATGAGGCGCTGTTCGATCATTACTTCACCGGGCAGCTAGTCCGGATCGATCTCGCGGGCGCTGCGCAGCCGATCGGAACGCCGGGCCTGATCACCGAGTTCAGCGTCTCCCCGGATGGTCGCTACCTGCTGACCGAGCGGCTCAAGCGGCCGTATTCCTACCTGCTGCCCGCCAGTTTCTTCCCGACCGAGATCGCCGTATCGACGATCGGCGGCCAACTGGTGAAGACGCTGGTCGATCGCCCGCTCGCCGACGATCTGCCGGTCGATTTCGACGCCACCGTCAAGGGACCGCGCGAGGCGATGTGGCGGTCGGATGCGCCGGCGACGCTGGTCTGGGCGGAAGCGCTGGACGGCGGCAATCCGCGCGCCAAGATCGCGTTCCACGACAAGGTGATGATGCAGCCCGCGCCGTTCGATGCCGTGCCGATCGAACTGGCGCAGACCCTAGCCCGTTATTCCGAGACACTATGGGGCGACGACGGTTTCGCGATGGTCGTTGACCGCGAGTGGCGCACGCGCACCGAGCATCGCCTGGCCGTCGCGCCATCGCGACCGGGCCAGACGCGGATGATATCCACACGCAACTATCAGGATCAATATGGCGATCCCGGCGAACCGATGGTCGAAGACAATGGCGCCGGCAAACCGGTGATGCGCTTCACGCCCGCGCATGACGGCGTGTACGTTACCGGCGATGGCGCGACCAAGGCGGGCGCGTTCCCCTTCCTCGCGACGATGCCGCTGGCCGGGGGCGAGCAGACGCGGTTGTGGACTGCAAAGGCGCCCTATTACGAAACGGTCGTCGCCTTGCTCGATGAGCGCGGGCAGCGCATCCTTACGCGGCGCGAGAGCGTGAAGCTCGCGCCCAATTACATGATCCGCGGCGTGAAGGGCGGCGGCGCCAAGGCCGTCACCGCCTTTGCCGATCCCGCCCCGGTCTTTGTCGGCGTCACGCAACGCACGATCACCTATCCGCGCGCCGACGGACTGCAACTGTCGGGCTCGCTGTATCTACCAGCCGGTTATGACGCGAAACGCGACGGGCCGCTGCCGACGTTGCTGTGGGCGTACCCGGCGGAGTTCACCGACGCGAAGGTCGCCGGCCAGACGGTCGATCAGGGCAACCGGTTCGTCCGCCCGCGCGGTATCAGCCACCTGTTCCTGCTCACGCAGGGCTACGCGATCCTCGACAATCCCTCGATGCCGATCATCGGCGAGGGCGGCGTGGAGGCCAACGACACCTACGTCAAACAACTGCAGCAGGATGCGCAGGCCGCAGTCGCCGCGGTGGTCAAACTCGGCGTCGGCGACCGCAGTCGCATGGCGGTCGGCGGGCACAGCTACGGCGCGTTCATGGCCGCCAATCTGCTCGCGCATACCGATCTGTTCCGCGCCGGCATTGCACGATCGGGCGCGTACAACCGCACGCTGACGCCGTTCGGCTTCCAGGCCGAGCAGCGGACGTATTGGCAGGCGACGCCGACCTATACGGAAATGAGCCCGTTCACCTACGCCGACCGGATCAAGGCGCCGATCCTGCTGATCCATGGCGGCGCGGACGACAATAGCGGCACCTTCCCGATCCAGTCCGAGCGCATGTACGCGGCGCTGAAGGGCAACGGCGGGACAGTACGCTACGTCGTCCTGCCCAACGAACCGCACGGCTATCGCGCGCTGGAATCGACCGAGGAGACGTTGTGGCAGATGACCGACTGGCTCGACCGCTACGTCAAGCCGAAGCAGACTGGATCGAAGGTAGCGGCGATAGCCGCAAAAAAGTGATCGAGGTGCCGGTTATGGTCCGTAAGGAGCGTAAAGCATCGATCGGCAAAGGTCGCTTATTAGGCCTTTTATTTACCTGCGGTGACGGGCGTCAGCGATGGCAGTTGGCCGGCTGCTTGAGCGAGCTAAGGAGGCCCATAGCGCGGCCTGAGGGACCCATGTGTGGACGGCCCTCCGTTGGCAAGCTTGAACAGTCGCGTTGCAATGCTGGTTGGTGCGGCCATGTGTCCGACCTGTTAGTGCGGCTC
>NZ_QAYE01000024.1 GCF_003053745.1 Sphingomonas faeni
CACTCGCTACGACCGCTGCCCAACCGTCTTCTTCTCTGCCGTCGCGCTCGCGGCCACTGTCATCTTCTGGCTATGACCAATGAGTCCTGACCCTAGAGAAATATGAGATTTAGCTGTTCCACCGGTTTCATGCGCCAAAACACGCTAAATAAGCTGTGCGCCAAAGCTGGTCCGTGTCGGGGGCCCAACCGGTGGACCTCCTGACTCAACCCAATGTGAGGTGGAGATCGCTCGACTGCCAACCGTCGATGACCTTCCCGCTTAGTTCTGATCTATTACCCTATCCGAGATCGATAAGAATCGTATATTAATATCTAATGATAGATCTGTTACTAACAAATCATTATAGGTCACTTACTAAAACCATATATTTCGGTGATAACGTCGTCAAATAAGCTTCTTAGGCGAGATATCGTTTCATCTGATAAAATTAAGTCTTTTCCGTTTTCTATATCAAAAACTTGTCGGCTTTGAATTAGGTATTTTATCCAACGCGTACACGTTTCTACATTAGCGCCTAACTTATGAATTACCTCAGACTTGGATAATATTCTATTTTCTGCGTGGGCAACAAATAGGGTAAGCAAAATTATCCATGCGTGGTCATTAAACATATTACTAGGAAATAGCACATTACGATTCAGACGCGCAGATAGTATCATCTTTGCTATTTGCGCTCGCCGCTCATCACCATGCATTTGCCGCATATGATCTAGATTAGTAATCTAGTATATAATCTAGATTAATTGGAGCAATTATTCGACGTAGTACGTTTTACTTTTGGGGATGCCTTTTGTACTAGTTGTCCTATAAATCTTAGGATTGAATACCGTTAATGTCCTGACGGTAAATTACCTCAGCTCCACCACCTCGATCGGAGGGAGCGACGCCACTTGGCAACCGCCAGTGAGCCCTGGCCTGCCATAGTTTTGGGGGAGATATGGTTGCAGACCCTTAGCCGGCTGGTCAGTGAGATACTCCGATTTTTCGCTGTCCATTTCGCGACATGGCATAGATTGAATTGTCGAATGTCACGCCTACGGGCTGCGAACTATGCCTTTTTGCAAGATGATCTGATATTTCTCTGCATATGTCCTCTTTGTAAAAGAAATGCTCTCGCAACTCAAAAATTAATATGTCAACGTTGGCAAAATATCTATACACCGCGGGACTGGTAATATTTGCTTTCTTAGCAATATCACCAAGTTTTAGAGATGCAGTTCCGGTCATCTCAATAGTGCTTAGAGCTATATCTAGCAATTGAAGACGGCGCCTAACGTAGGTCATTCGTGTATGCGATCGAATACCAGGGGAAAATCTCACCATATAAATGGTCCCTCGATAAAATTACGGTATTGCGTCATCATTGCAATAAGAGTTGTATCATCTGCCCAAAGCCTCGCGGCCCAAAGCCCGACTGGCTGCAACTATACCCGCATCTGCCGCCTTACCGAGCAAGCTCCGACCGCGGATCGGGTCTTTCACGATCCCGGTGCCATTGAGGTACGCCAGGCCAAGAACGTACTCAGCTTGGGCATTACCGGCATTTGATGCGACGGTGATGAACCGGATGCCTTCCTCCGCTTCGCCATTCGCGATCAAGGTCAGCCCCAGGCGCAAGGCTGCTTCTCTGTGGCCTAACGCCGCCGCAAGCCGATAATATCTCATTGCGCGGTCTGGCGATTGATTTTCGATGCTGCGGCCGAGCTGATACAGCTGTTCGGATTCATTCAGCGTTTGGTCGACCGGCGTCGGCGTCGGTGCCTGCTTTCTCCATGTCCCGGAAGGCTTTCCGCTCGAACGCTCATACGTGCGCCAGAGGATAGTGGTACCGACCGCCAGGTCGACTTTTGCCGCCCCACTGCGCCCGCCATCGGCCATCAAAAATCGAGTAGGTATCCCGCCTTTTACCGACCTCGTAGCGGTCACAAAGCCTTTCGCCTCAAGCTGCGCGACAACGGCCATCTGATAATAGCCTTGAGGTTCACCGACGATCAAGACGGCCCCCGGCTTTACCAAAGCTGCCACTTCTCGCGCCGTGTCTTCGGCAAAGACGTGCGCGTCGACGGGGGGCGTTTGAGCCGTGCTGACCGAAACAGGTGCCGCCAGAAGCGCGGCAGCGAGGCGTAACGTGGGCTTGCACCAGGCCAAGCCGTTAGGTCCGCCGCGTCGGATCACACAACGGTTCCGCCGTCCTGACGTCATCCCGCACCTACCCGGTCGGCACATGCCGACGTCTGCCAAACAACCCGCAGCACGATCGGCCGACGGCTAGCCAGCGGCCCCTGCTGGGGAGTTCCGAAGACCACCTGCATCCGGCAGCGCATCGGGTCGTCGCCTGTTGCCGTAAGATTCAGGATGTAATTGAATGTGCGCGTCATGGTCTCGCCGAAATGCGGCGCGCCGACGATGCGGTAGACTGCGTCCTTGTCCATACCTGGCACAATCAATCTGACCATTGAAGGCTGGATGACGATGCCCTTTTTCCGATCATAAGCGGACTTTGTCTTGAACGCGCTGCCATCGACGAGTGGTCGTGGGGATGGCGCAGACATAGTGGGGACTTGGGAAAAGGCCGCGCCCTTTGGTACGAGGAGGCTCGCCGGCGCGGCCAAGGCAAGGATCAAACTGACATACTGCTTCATGATGGTTCTCCGCTGGAGGAGCGGGTCACGTGACGCGACCCGCTATTAGTCAGAACTGGTACCCGATGCCTGCGTTGGCACCGCTGTTTCCACGCGTGTCGCGGTTGACGCCGGCCTTCAGAATGGTGTGGCCGTCGTCGAAGATCCGCGAAACGCCAACTGCGAAGGCGGCCTGACCACGGTATGTACCAACGCCTCCCGCAACGAGGCTCTTGCCCGGTTCGAAGGCCTGGGGAAGCGCCGCTGAAGCCAACGCTCCGGCCGTGCCAGCGTTTGCGTCACGCTTGTAGGTCTGTAGATCGAAGTTGACCGCGTTGATCCGTACGTCGGTATACTCATTAGCTGCTGCCAACGTGCTCGCCAGTCCGGATCCCAGTTGCCCGACGTTGACAGCGTCGGTCGCCAAGGTACCTGCGGCAACGTTGCGAAGGGCGACCGGCGATCCGCCGCTGTTCAGCGTGACCCCAGTGCGCGTTGCATCATCATATTGCACTGCGCTTTGCCCAAGTGTCGCGAGCGCTAGGTTGGTGGCGGCAAGCTGGCCACCATTGACCGCCTCTGTCGAACCGGCTGCGAGTAGACCGGCTGCGACGTTCGCCAGCGTCTGTGCGGCGCCTGGGGCAGCGCCTGAAGCGCCTGCCGCCACTAAGTTAAGCCGGTCGCCAGTGCCAGGGCGCTGAACGGCTCCGATCGTGCTGCCGCCTACAATAGTGGTAAGTGCTGAGATGCTGCTGTTGGTAGCGGCAAGCTGCGAACCGTTTACCGCATCAGTCGATCCGGCAGCAATTGACCCCGCCGCGACGTTCGTCACCGTTTTCCCGCCAGCATTGATCCCCGTGGTCGTAAGGCTCGGTCCGCCAGCGATTGTGAGACCGGCTGCGTTGATGACCGTGCCACCGGTCGTCAGACTGTCAGCCACCAGGTTCGGGTTGGTCGCGATCGTAAGATCGGTACCGCTCTGACTGATCGAGATGTTGTTACCCGCCGTGATCGTCTGCCGCGTGCCAGGTGCGACGTTGGCAACCGCGGTGCCCGTGACCGTCCCCGTCCCGGTCCGAGCGGTGGTGATGTCAAAGCCCCGGTTTGCGGTCGCGGCCGCGTTGGTGATGGCGGTGTTGTAGTTGTCGAACGCGCCTTGCACGGTCGTCGCGGTCGTACCCCCAGCAGTGGTGTAGGTCGGCCCGGTATAGGTACCGTCGGGGTTGACGGTACCGCCGATGACGCCCGCAAACTGTCCTTGGACGCCTCTCAACTGGCTGACGTTGACCGCATCGGTCGCAGCGGTACCCGCGGCAAGGTTGCCGAGCGTCTGGAGCGCGCCAGGTGCCGCACCCGTGCTGCCCGGCGCGACCAGCGCCAGCCGGTTGGCCGTGCCACTCTGCTGGACCGGACCGATCGTGCCGCTGGCGATGCTGTTGCCGAGGTTGGTGATCGCCGTGGTGTTGCCGGCGATGGCGCCGGTGTTCGTCGCAACCTGCTGGTTGGTGGCAAACAACTGCGCGCCGTTGACCGCCTCGGTCGAGGTGGCACTCAGCTCGCCCTGATGAAGGTTGCCGATCGTCGTGCCGCCCGTCACGCCACCATCGGTCGAAGCGACGCCTGCAAGCGTCGTGCGTGTCTTGGCCGCGTCATCATACTGCACCGAGTTGTCGGCGACGGCACCGATTGCCTGGAGCTGGCCCAGATTGACGGCATCCGTTGTTGCAACGCCAGCTGCAACGTTGGCGATCACCTGATTGCCAGCATTGATCCCAGCGGTGGTGACGCTGGGGCCGCCTGCGATGGTCAGCCCTGTTGCGCCCAACGTGGATGCCCCGTTCGTGAAGCCGGCCGTGTTGATCACCGTACCGCCGGTCGTCAGGCTGTCGGCCACCAGGTTCGGGTTGGTGGCGATCGTCAGATCGGTCCCGTTCTGCGCGATTGCGATGTTGTTGCCCGCCGTGATCGTCTGCCGGGCGCCCGGTGCGACGTTGGCAATCGCGGTACCAGTCACCGTACCCGTGCCCGTCTGGGCAGTGGTGACGTCGAAGCCGCGGTTTGCGACAGCGGCCGTGTTGGTGATGGCGGTGTTGTAGTTATCGAATGCGCCTTGCACCGTGGTAGCGGTCGTCCCGCCCGTCGTCGCGTAGGTTGGCCCGGTGTAGGTACCGTCTGGATTGACGGTACCGCCGATGACGCCTGCGAACTGGTTCTGCACGCCCGTCAGCTGGCTGACGTTGACCGCGTCGGTCGCCGCTGCGCCCGCAGAAACGTTGGTAATCCGACGTTCGGCACCCGCTCTACCGATGGACACCTCCGACGTTGGGGCCGCAGCACCAGTGGCATAACCGACACCTGTAGGTGCAGCAGTACCTGTGCGAGAACCTGCACCGAGCGCTAGCGAATTGTCATAGAGGGCCCTTGCGGTGTTGCCGATGGCAACACCGAACGTGCCGGGTGCCTGGGCATCGGAGCCGATCGCGATCCCGTAGTCCCCGGTAACGATGGATCCACTGCCGATTGCCAGACCAAGGAGGCCGGACGACCGTGCAAGTGTACCAATCGCAACCGCGGCCTGCGCACTAGCGTTCGTGTTCTGGCCAATCGCAGTCGCGCCACCGCCGCTTGCCTGGGCGTTGTTGCCGAAGGCCAGTGCGTTCGCGCCCGATGCCGTAGCCGTCAGGCCCAGCGCCGCAGACGATGTGCCCGACGCGACGGCATTGAGACCAATTGCGGCGCCGTTCGTGCCGCTTGCAGTCGCCGCGTTGCCGAGTGCGAGTGCATTGGCGGCCGTGGCGCTGCTGCCACCGCCGACAACGATGCCACCCGCAGCAGTCACTGTGCTACCGTTGCCCGCGACGATCGCGTTCTGCGCATTCACCGTGTTGGTGTTGCCGAACACGGCAGAGCCCGACGCATTGGCAGTACTTGCCAATATGTTGTTGGAGCCGTGGACGTTTATACGGTTGCCGTTGCCGGCTGTGTTCGGCCCGTTCACCGTGTTGTCGTTGCCGGTCACGAACGTGCCGTCGCCGTTAATGATGTTGGGGTCGCCGACCGCGTATGAGGCAGTGCCGGTGACGACGTTGCCGGTACCGAAAGCGCCTGAGCGAGCACCGGTCACCTGGTTATTGTAGCCGACCGCAGTGCTGCTCTGCGAATTGGCGACGCTGGCGGTACCGATCGCGACGCTATTTGCGCCCGCCGCGCGCGCACCGCTCTGGACGACACCGCCAACCGTGCTGCCGTCGCCTCCACCAAGCGCAACGCTGTACGCACCGGTTGCCTGCGATGCGCCCGGAGAGAGGAAGCCACCGGTGGCACCACCCAGCGCCAAGGCACCGATACCGCTCGCATTGGCGCTCTGCCCCAGCGCGATTGCGCCGTTGGCTGCTGATGTGGATTGACGTCCGATCGCGATCGAAGTCAGTCCAGTAGCAGTGGCAGCGTTTCCTACCGCGATGGATCCGTCGCCTGACGCGATCGTCTGGAAATCATCGCGCACGCCGATCGCGATCGAATTTTGAACGGTAGCCTTCGCACCCGAGCCAAGCGCCGTCGAGGCTTCAACGGCTCTGCTCGCGCTGCCTAGGGCTGTGCCCCCGGTCGATGTCGAATTCTCGCCGATCGCGACCGCATTAAAGTTGACCGCAGCGTTCGTCGCACTGGCGCCGGTACCGATCGCAATATTGTTGGTGCTTGAAGCGGTCGCTGAGTCGCCGATTGCAATCGCCGAGCTCGCTGCGGCTCTGGATCCCGATCCGACTGCCACGGCACGGATACCCGATGCCGTGGCCCCGGCGACGGCGACAGGGGTGGTCGCTCCGCCTTGCGCGACAATATCACGGCCACCAATTGCAACCGAGTTCGATCCCGAGGCGATGGCGGAGAGTCCCGTAGCCGTCGCGCGGGTCGATGCGCTAGCTCCGTACCCTACGGCAACACCACCATCGCCCGTCGCCGACGAATAGGCACCTAGGGCCGTGACACCAAATTTAGCCCCACCGTTTGCGCTGCATCCTAGCACACTTGAATAGGTGCCGTCGCCGTCGACTGGGTTCGTCTCCGCCGGGCGTGGAATGCCGTCAGGCCCCGTGTCAGCGCCAGAGTTGCATGCTCCCGTGCTGTTGTAGGTGTTTGCGCCGGCGGTCGTTGGATACATCAACCCGATGCCGAGCGCTCCTACGGCCAGCATAGCTGCGACGGGCAGGTTCGCGTAGAGTGCTTTGGAGATGATTTCCGCCCGGCCACCGGGCCCCCCCGCCGGCAGAGCAGCCGCCATACTATTCAGACGTAACGGTGAGGCGTTGGCCAAATTGGCTGAAGATTGCTTGTTGGCCTGTTTCCCTCGGGCCTTATCGAGAGCTGTCGACCGCCGTGCAAGACGGTTCTGTTGGCTTATGGTTGCAACGTTATGGCGCTCGGTGGTCATTGGCTGTCTCCAATTTCGGTTGAAGTATTGTTCCGAACAAGCGCGGACGATCGACCGGAGGCTCTACGAGCGTTCGGTGCCGGGCTTTCGGTAGATGTCCTTGGGATTCAGATGTTAATGCGCGGGCGGCGAGTGCCGTTGATCACAAGGCGCAGGCAATATTTGATAGGCGACGCTCAGGCGATACGCATGCGAGGCGCATCGCTCTGACCGTCATTGTGCGTAAGTGGTGGTCAAGTCGACGACCACACACGTACCAGTCCCAGTAGGGACCAGAAGCGTTTCCGTGGGTCCCTGTTGCATGACAGTTACTCCAACAAGTTGCCCTCTTGCCTGAGCGCGTGTCGTCATCGCATTGCGCACAGCATCACAAGACAAAGGGCTCGGTACGACCTGCACCGCAACTAAATCGCACCGCCCGGGCGAAACTGGCGTTGCAACGATCGTGCTTACACCTGACGGGATCGGTTCTTTCTCTGGGTAGCGTTGCGCGACTACGACGTTCACACTACGCTGATCGCCGCCTTTCGGGTTCCAGTTCGATAGCGTGTCATATTGACTGGCTCCCGCAAGTATTGTTGCACCAGCTGCGTTTATCTGTGGGGCGCATGCTGCCACGCCATTTTGCCGAAGTCGAACTGCAATGTCGGACAGTCGGTTCGATGGGGCAATGGTGTTGGACTTTACCGTGCTCGTTTTTGCAATATCACCCTTAGAAGGTAACGTGGCAGCATTCGCATCCGCTGATACTGTAGAGAACAGGATGTTTGCTATTATGAGCATCACGCCCCCATAGATTTTGCAATGACCAAACCCGTACATTGGCACCTCCATCACCATCATCTTCCCCGGCCAACTGCACATCTACGATGTTACATTTCGCATGCCGAATCGGACTGACAAATGTCATATGTGATGGTTCTGAGCTTTCACGATTAACGGGATTTTAAAAAACCAGATCAGCGCTAATTTAGCGCTCTGATCGATAGATCTAGTCGTTTTGGGTTGAACGAAAGGTCGTAATTTAGCCATTCAACGCGGCCATGGATGATTTTCAGGTCTTCCCATCCGCGTCGGATCCGCAACGATCGATCTGCTGCCGAACCTTAAGCCCACTAGGGCTCAAACCCAATCAGGCTATTGATTTGAAGAGGGCTTCCTGATTCACAGAGCGTGTGACGATGGAGGCGGTAGATGGCGTTGTTCTGGTT
>NZ_QAYE01000025.1 GCF_003053745.1 Sphingomonas faeni
TGGTTGCGGGGACAGGATTTGAACCTGTGACCTTCAGGTTATGAGCCTGACGAGCTACCGGGCTGCTCCACCCCGCGACGGTTCCTGTTGAGGAACGTTGGGTAGAAGACATTTGTGAATGGGTTTTGGATATGTTGCGTGTTGCATGTTGCACGGGCTTCAATGCCTGGCGACGACCTACTCTTCCATCGCTTGAGCGATAGTACCATTGGCGCAGTCGGGTTTCACGGCCGAGTTCGGAATGGGATCGGGTGGGACACCGACGCTATAGCCACCAGGCAATGGAGCCGGTGCGACATGCGAGCGCGTCATATCTGGGATACCCCACCGCGCTTGACGCTTGGTGGGGTTTTAAAATCGATACCGTGCAAGGTTAGTGGTATTTGTGACCAATCCCTCGACGGCGAGGGGATTGGCAATCTGGCGTCGTCTTAATCATCCGCACTATCGAATGGCTAGCTGGTTGCCCAGTGTTGTCATTGATGGTGTGAGACTCTCAAGCGCGAATAGAGCAATTAGTATCGGTTAGCTCCATGCGTTACCGCACTTCTACATCCGATCTATCAACGTCGTGGTCTCCGACGGCTCTATGAAATCTTATCTCGAGGGAGGCTTCCCGCTTAGATGCTTTCAGCGGTTATCCCGTCCATACATAGCTACCCAGCTGCGCTCCTGGCGGAACGACTGGTACACCAGAGGTATGTTCAACCCGGTCCTCTCGTACTAGGGTCAACTCCTCTCAAATTTCGACGCCCACGGCAGATAGGGACCAAACTGTCTCGCGACGTTCTGAACCCAGCTCACGTACCACTTTAATTGGCGAACAGCCAAACCCTTGGGACCTGCTCCAGCCCCAGGATGTGATGAGCCGACATCGAGGTGCCAAACAACCCCGTCGATATGAGCTCTTGGGGGTTATCAGCCTGTTATCCCCGGCGTACCTTTTATCCGTTGAGCGATGGCCCTTCCACGAGGGACCACCGGATCACTATGACCGACTTTCGTCTCTGCTCGACTTGTCAGTCTCGCAGTCAGGCGGGCTTATGCCATTGCACTCTAACAGACGGTTTCCGACCGTCCTGAGCCCACCATTGCGCGCCTCCGTTACTCTTTAGGAGGCGACCGCCCCAGTCAAACTACCCGCCACAGAGGGTCCCTGTTCCGGCTTACGGAACGAGGTTAGACATCAGAAACAAACAGGGTGGTATTTCACCTATGGCTCCACATCAGCTGGCGCCGATGCTTCAAAGCCTCCCACCTATGCTACACAGTTTCTTCCTAATGCCACTCTGAAGCTGCAGTAAAGGTGCACGGGGTCTTTCCGTCTAACCGCGGGTACTCCGCATCTTCACGGAGAATTCAATTTCGCTGAGCATGTCCTGGAGACAGTGGGGAAGTCGTTACGCCATTCGTGCAGGTCGGAACTTACCCGACAAGGAATTTCGCTACCTTAGGACCGTTATAGTTACGGCCGCCGTTTACCTGGGCTTCATTTCAGAGCTTGCACCCCTCCACTTAACCTTCAGGCACCGGGCAGGCGTCAGGCCCTATACGTCGTCTTGAAGCCGACTTAGCAGAGCCCTGTGTTTTTGCTAAACAGTCGCTACCCCCTGGCCTGTGCCCCCTCAAAGTGCTTGCGCATAGTGAGGGCCTCCTTCTTCCGAAGGTACGGAGGCAATTTGCCGAGTTCCTTCAGGACACTTCTCTCAAGCGCCTTGGTATACTCTACCTGACCACCTGTGTCGGTTTCGGGTACGGTCTATACGGTGGGGCTATTTCCTGGAACCATTTCGAAGCCATCCCAATCCGATAAGGGATGACAACACACATGATCCGTCACACACCACCAGGCCCACGAATATTAACGTGGTTCCCATCGACTACCCCCTTCGGGCTCGTCTTAGGGGCCGGCTCACCCTGCGCGGATTAGCCTTGCGCAGGAACCCTTGGTCTTTCGGCGAGAGGGCATCTCACCCTCTTTATCGCTACTCATGTCTGCATTCGCACTTCCGATACCTCCACGACCCATTACCAGATCGCTTCACAGGCTTACGGAACGCTCCGCTACCGCGTACCACATAAGTGGCACACCCTAAGCTTCGGCACGTATCTTGAGCCCCGTTACATCTTCGCCGCAGGACCTCTTGTTTAGACCAGTGAGCTGTTACGCTTTCTTTAAAGGATGGCTGCTTCTAAGCCAACCTCCTGGTTGTTTTGGAAGTCCCACATGCTTTCCCACTTAGATACGATTTGGGGGCCTTAGCTGTAGGTCAGGGCTGTTTCCCTTTTGACGACGGACCTTAGCACCCGCCGTCTGTCTCCCGCATATCACTCTTAGGTATTCGGAGTTTGGTTAGGTTTGGTAGATCTCGCGACCCCCTAGCCCATCCAGTGCTCTACCCCCTAAGGTGTTCGTGCGAGGCACTACCTCAATAGTTTTCGCGGAGAACCAGCTATTTCCCGGCTTGATTGGCCTTTCACCCCTAAACACAACTCATCCGGTAACTTTTCAACGTTAATCGGTTCGGACCTCCAGTGCATGTTACTGCACCTTCATCCTGGTCATGCCTAGATCGCCGGGTTTCGGGTCTAATACATCAAACTCTGGCGCCCTATTCAGACTCGCTTTCGCTGCGCCTACACCTATCGGCTTAAGCTTGCTTGATACATTAAGTCACAGACCCATTATGCAAGAGGTACGCTGTCAGGCCATAAAAGCCCTCCAACTGCTTGTAGGCAATCCGTTTCAGGTACTGTTTCACTCCCCTCATCGGGGTGCTTTTCACCTTTCCCTCACGGTACTAGTTCGCTATCGGTCACATACGAGTATTTAGGCTTGGAGGGTGGTCCCCCCATGTTCAGACAGAATTTCACGTGTTCCGCCCTACTCGAGTCCTGAATTCTCACTTTCGTATACGGGGCTGTCACCCGCTATGGCGTCACTTTCCAGAGACTTCTACTAGTTGAAATTCAGGCACTGGCCTGGTCCGCGTTCGCTCGCCACTACTAACGGAATCTCGGTTGATGTCTTTTCCTCCAGCTACTGAGATGTTTCAGTTCGCCGGGTTCGCTTCACGAAGCCTATGTATTCAGCTAAGTGATACCTAACCTAATTAACTCTACCCCAGCATTGCTGCTTAAGTAGAATTAATCGGGATAGGTGGGTTTCCCCATTCGGAAATCGTCGGGTCAAAGCTTGCTCACAGCTCACCGACGCTTATCGCAGCGTGCCACGTCCTTCATCGCCTGTATGTGCCAAGGCATCCACGAATTGCCCTTACCTCACGCTTGAGAGTCCACACCACCAACGACATCACTGGGTGTCCTTTCGGATCACCAACTCGGCAGAGCAGTGCGCGTTGGCCTTTGTCAGGTGCGGATGATTATAATCTCAGCCAGATTATTAGTTATGATGATGTCGATATCTGGAGCCTCGAACCGCTCGTCCAGATCGCTGACGCCGAAGCGCTCACGAACCGCCGAAGCAATCCTCGTCCCCAAAATCGAGCACCTCACGGCATCGATTTTAAAAAACCCATTCACAATGTCAAATACGGGTCGTCTCGACCCAATCACCGTGCTCTCGCACGGCGAACCGTTTCTCTTCATCTCTAGGTTATGGCTGATGGTGCGTGTTTCGCGAGCCCGTCAGTCGCAGCTAAGCTGCGCCTTGTGGGGCACCCATCAAAGTAATACTTTGATGGGACCCTCGGGCGCGCTTTACGGCGCTGGCCGTTCTTGTCGTAGTGCGCGGCAGCTTTGCTGCCTCGCCTCTACGACTGCGAAATGGTGGAGCCTATCGGGATCGAACCGATGACCTGATGCTTGCAAAGCAACCGCTCTCCCAGCTGAGCTAAGGCCCCAAACGCACTTGTGTGTGGTGGGCCTAGGTGGATTCGAACCACCGACCTCACCCTTATCAGGGGTGCGCTCTAACCAACTGAGCTACAGGCCCACACCCGCTGCGCCCGTCAGACGCAGCAGAACTGCGCCCAAGAGGCGCGCTTCGCGCGCTGGCCGAGCTTGCCCACGGGAAAAACAGCGAAGCTGTTTCGTCTCGTGGACTAACCTAGTGATGAAGGGACATGAGGACGGCGGCTAATGTTCTTTGGAATGGAAGAAGCTATTCCGACAGGGTGGCACCATAAGATGCGGGCCTGTCAGCGCTTTCTGCCGATATCCTTAGAAAGGAGGTGATCCAGCCGCAGGTTCCCCTACGGCTACCTTGTTACGACTTCACCCCAGTCGCTAAACCCACCGTGGTCGCCTGCCTCTCTTACGAGTTAGCGCAACGCCTTCGGGTGAATCCAACTCCCATGGTGTGACGGGCGGTGTGTACAAGGCCTGGGAACGTATTCACCGCGGCATGCTGATCCGCGATTACTAGCGATTCCGCCTTCATGCTCTCGAGTTGCAGAGAACAATCCGAACTGAGACGGCTTTTGGAGATTAGCTCACACTCGCGTGCTTGCTGCCCACTGTCACCGCCATTGTAGCACGTGTGTAGCCCAGCGCGTAAGGGCCATGAGGACTTGACGTCATCCCCACCTTCCTCCGGCTTATCACCGGCGGTTCCTTTAAAGTGCCCAACTAAATGATGGCAACTAAAGGCGAGGGTTGCGCTCGTTGCGGGACTTAACCCAACATCTCACGACACGAGCTGACGACAGCCATGCAGCACCTGTGTGCAGGTCCCCGAAGGGAAGAAATCCATCTCTGGAAGTCGTCCTGCCATGTCAAACGCTGGTAAGGTTCTGCGCGTTGCTTCGAATTAAACCACATGCTCCACCGCTTGTGCAGGCCCCCGTCAATTCATTTGAGTTTTAACCTTGCGGCCGTACTCCCCAGGCGGATAACTTAATGCGTTAGCTGCGCCACCCAAACACCAAGTGTCCGGACAGCTAGTTATCATCGTTTACGGCGTGGACTACCAGGGTATCTAATCCTGTTTGCTCCCCACGCTTTCGCACCTCAGCGTCAATACATGTCCAGTCAGCCGCCTTCGCCACTGGTGTTCTTCCGAATATCTACGAATTTCACCTCTACACTCGGAATTCCACTGACCTCTCCATGATTCAAGCGATGCAGTCTAAAAGGCAATTCCAGAGTTGAGCTCTGGGCTTTCACCTCTTACTTACAAAGCCGCCTACGTGCGCTTTACGCCCAGTAATTCCGAATAACGCTAGCTCCCTCCGTATTACCGCGGCTGCTGGCACGGAGTTAGCCGGAGCTTATTCTCCCGGTACTGTCATTATCATCCCGGGTAAAAGAGCTTTACAACCCTAAGGCCTTCATCACTCACGCGGCATTGCTGGATCAGGCTTTCGCCCATTGTCCAATATTCCCCACTGCTGCCTCCCGTAGGAGTCTGGGCCGTGTCTCAGTCCCAGTGTGGCTGATCATCCTCTCAGACCAGCTAAGGATCGTCGGCTTGGTGCGCCTTTACCACACCAACTACCTAATCCTACGCGGGCTCATCCCTCGGCGATAAATCTTTGGACTTACGTCATCATCCGGTATTAGCAGTCGTTTCCAACTGTTATTCCGAACCAAGGGGCAGATTCCCACGCGTTACGCACCCGTGCGCCACTAAGGCCGAAGCCTTCGTTCGACTTGCATGTGTTAGGCATGCCGCCAGCGTTCATTCTGAGCCATGATCAAACTCTCAAGTTTATGTCACCAGCCAATCGCAGTGGAATTCCACGATCAACCAGCTCATCTCAAGGAGCCGCTCTGCACAATATCATTCAGACAATCGCCACAGTCCGAAAACCGCAACAATCATCCATTACATATGGAATATGTGAAGGACATATGAGAACGACTTAGCTTTAAACGATACTCCGAACCCTTGAGGAGCCCGGAAACCGCAAGCCGCCGCCCACATGTCCCTTCATCTT
>NZ_QAYE01000026.1 GCF_003053745.1 Sphingomonas faeni
TCCTCAGCTACTAAAGCTGTGGTTTGACCGGCGCAGAAGGAAGCTTCTGCGCCGGTCCTATTTTTACCTGTCGACATCTTTCGGCCGTGATATGACGTGGTTCAGGCGTTTGAGAACCTGGAATTCGGGAGCAACCCGCCCGCAACCTCCCGGAAATTGACATCCTAACGTTCGAGGCTCACGCGCCTCGTTTTTAGTGCCTATTTGCCTACTTATTAGGCAAAATATATACTTAGTCGGGCAAAGTCAGGGGGGTGAATGACTGAAGACGAGTTGCGGCAATCGATGGAAAAGCGCTTCCAGGCGATGAGCCTACGGGAGTGGTGCCGACTAACGGGGTGTCATGCCGGCCACGTGAATGAGTTTATGAAGGCCAAACGCGGACCGCCTTCTGATTTATTAGCGGCTTTGAACCTACAGATACGATATGTTCGAGCATACCGCGCGAAAATAGATGAACCTAGTCCAAGCGATAACTGAACCTTCTGCGATATCTGATGCCAGTAGCTCGCTGCGTTAGACAAATAATGCGTAATTAAGACGAGTGACGTATCGCTGTGACAGGTCTCTATGGCCCGAGCAAATCCGGACCAATTACCTCCTATTTTCAGCAGTAGCCGTGACGGTACGGGACGCTCTATGCCTGTTGGCCTACTGTGGCGTCGCCTACACGGCAGGATGCATGCCTCATAGTACTGATACCAAGACGCATGCAGTAATGTGCAGGAAGACAAGAACAATGCCGTTTGCGTTGGTCTGGCATCGTCCCGTAATATTACTCTCTAAAAGCATTCTCACTAAGCCGAGTGAATGGTGACAATATGTAAGCCATAACCGACCTTTTGTCTCCGATCAGGTTTACGTCGGCCGTCATGCCAGAACCGATCGCAAGCCGTTTGCCGTCCGGGCCCCGAAAATTTTTCGCGTCGGCGCGCACACGTACAATATAGTGGCTGTCGCCGGAACGTTCATCCACTGTCGCGTCAGGCGATATGATAACGACCCGGCCGTCCATCCCGCCGTAGATACCAGACTCATACGCGGTAATATTGATCTTGGCGTGCTGGCCAAGCCGCACAAAGGCGATGTCCTTGGGACTGACCATCGCTTCGACGGTGAGCGCATCAGCGGACGGCACGACTTCTACTATAGGTTGCCCAGCACCGATGCTTGCACCGACGGTAGAGACCAGGACCCGATTGACCCGACCGGTGACCGGTGCTGATACCGTTGCTCGGCTAAGCCGGTCGGCCAGTGCAGGCACAGCCTGGCGCCGGGCACCCAGTTCGGCCTGCGCCGCAGCAAGTTCGGTACCCGCCTGCGCTCGCCATGCACCTCGAACCTGCGATAGTGAAGCGCGCGCCTCTGCAACGCCTGATTCCGCTCGTGCTATGCTGGCCGCTGCTTGCGCGGCATCGGTGCCAGCCACCGCCGCACTGCTTTCAAGTTGGATGAGTGTAATTTGCGGCTCGATCCCGCGTTCTACCAAAGGACGCATCAGATCAAGTTGCCGCCGTGCTGAATCCCGCGCAGAAACTCGGGACTGATATGCGGCACGCGCCTCCGCGACGGCCCGTGATGCTTGCGCTGCGCGCGCAGCAGCAGCTGAGGTCAAACTGAAGAGATCGCTCATTCGGGCGGCGTGTAGCGAGCGCTCGATACTAATTTGTTCGGCAATTTCGGGAGTCGATGCGGCAGGATAGACTGGATCGCGGCCAGCAATTTCGGCTTGCAGCCGCGCGATCTTGGCGGCGAGGGCCGCTACTGTTGCTTCCGAACTGCCAAGTTCCGACCCTGCCTGGGTGCGATCGAGGCGGATCAGAGGCTGGCCGCGGCGAACGACGTCGCCAGCGCGCACCAGGATCTCCGAGACAATGCCACCTTCCAAATTGCTCAGCACTTGAAGCCGGTTGGACGGTACTACTCGACCACTGGCGTGCACCGTGCGGTCGAGCTTTACCACGATCGCCCAGATCACAAAGATCGTGACGAAGCCAACGATGAGCCAGAGAAGGAGGTTGGAGACAGCTTTGGGTTTAATCCTGTCGGCGAAATCTTCGAGATGGGTGTGGTGCGCTTTATCGGTCATATCTGGCTTCTCACGCGACGGCACGGGGGCGCTGGAGTTCCTTCAGCACCGCGTCACGCGGTCCATCTTGCGACACACGGCCGTTTTCCACCACGACAATCCGCTCGACGAGGCGCAGCAGCGCGGGCCGGTGCGTAATGAGCACGAAAGTGCGCCCCTGAAGTTCGGTTTCCAGTCGTGCGATCAGTTGAGCTTCGCTGGCCTGGTCCATAGCGCTGGTAGGTTCGTCGAACACAATGATCTGAGGTCTGCCGGCAAGGGCCCGGGCAAGAGAAATCGCCTGACGCTGCCCACCCGACAATCCCTCGCCGCGGTCAGTGAGTTGAAGGTCGTAGCCGTTAGCAATCCGGCCCATAAAACTATGAGTACCCGATAATTCAGCGACACGCAGCATCTCGACGTCGTCGATTTCGTCACGAGCGAGCATGATATTGTCCCGGACGCTTCCGGAAAGCAGTACCGGCTCTTGAAGAGCGGTGCCGATCAATCCGCGCATTACCCAGGGGTCATATTGGCGAATGTCGGTTCCGTCGATCATCACCAGGCCCTCCTGTGGCGGATAGAGGCCAAGGATAAGGCGCGCTATCGTTGATTTACCCGATCCGACTCTGCCCAACAGTGCGACACGCTGACCCGCCGGGATAACAAGGTTCAATCCCGTAAGCGTCCTCTCTGCAGCGCCTGGATAGCCAAACTCGACCCCGCGTAGCTCTATACGACCGTCGAATTTACTGGGGCGCAGAGCACCGGTGCCTGGTTCCTCAGACCCGGTCTCCATCATGCCATTGATCTGTTTGTAAGCGGTACGCGTCGACGAGAGGCGCGAGAGCAGCGCCGCGATGGTCGCGAGCGGTTGCACTGCCCGTCCGGACAGAATCGAACAGGCGACCAGCGCGCCGGTGGTAAGCCGATGGTCAGCGATGAGAAACACGCCAGCGACTACCGTTCCCGCATAAGAAAGAGTGTTGGCCGACGCCGCCACCGTTGTTGCGATTGTCGACACCAGCCGCTGACGCGTCGAACTGTCGCCATGCGCGACGTTTGCGCGGCTCCAACGCCGCCCGAGCAGACGTCCGGCCCCTGACGTCTTGACCATTTCCAATGCGCCTATGGTTTCGACCAACACGCTTTGCTTGGACAGTCCCTCGCTCATCGCCTTCGCCGAGAGACGATCAAGGGCGGGGCGGGTTAGCCATCCGGCTCCCACCACGATTGGAATTGCGGCAAGCGGTACCCAGACCAGCGGTCCCCCCAGTATCGCAATAAACACCAAGGTCACGATGATGAAGGGCACGTCGACCAGCGCCGTCATTGTTGCGGACGCAAAAAAGTCCCGCAGCGTTTCCAGTTCCCGCATCATGCCCGTTAGGGCCCCGGTTGAGCCTTTCTTTTGGTCAAGCCGGATTGCAACCAGCCGTCGAAAAACCCGACCACCCACGTCGTGATCGATGTCAGCGCCCGCGAGATCCGTAAAATAGGCGCGCAGAATACGAAGCAGAAAGTCGAAGACGACAACGACAAGCAGCCCGATCGACAGAGCGACCAAGGAGCTGACGGCATTGTTCGGTACGACCCGGTCGTACACCGTCATGGTGAACAGCGAGGTGATAAGCCCAAAAATATTCACCATCGCTGCAGCCAAGGCGACCTTCATGTAGGTCGCTTTGTTGCGAAGCATCGGCTCGGTCAGCCACGGCGCGAAGCGTGGGCGGGGATGCTCAACCAAGTCAGTCGATCTGCTCATCGTGAGTCCAGCGTTGCAGGGTCGATCCCAAGAGCCGGCAGCAACCGGCCAGTACGGGCAAGAAGGGCATATCGAGCGCTGTCGAGCTCGATCACGGTTTGGATATAGCGAGCCGCGACCCCGAAATAGTTGTTTTCGGCATTCAACAACTCGAAAAGCGTTCCGCGGGCTACTCGGAACCGTTCGGCTAGCACATCTCGAGACCGACGGCTTGCTATGTAGTTGGTCTCGATTGCTTCGCGTGCGCCCTCCAACGCGGTGATGTCGGACAGCGCAATTTCGGCATCTCGCTGGGCGTCGATACGAGTGCGGCGCAGCCGCGCATCGGCACCATTAGCGCGTGCCGCCGCTTGGCGGATGCGCTCTGCTGCACCTCCGCCCAGCCGCATCGACAAGGTAAGACTCCCGCGAATATCATAGTCCCGCTCGGTCTCGATGATGCCGTACCGGCCCGCGTCAAGGCCGGCCGACAGCTGAGGCAGCTGATCAGAGCGAAGTGCACGCGCTTCAAGCCGCGCCGCATCTACGCCCAGTTTTGCAGCACGTACTGTAGGCAAGCGATCAACATCGTCGGAAAGTCCGGCGTGTGTGATTGCACCGAGCGCCGGGACGGGCGCACGGCCAAGGTCGCGGGGAGGGGGGGACCCGATCACCGCCGCATATTGGGCTTCAGCGCTCATCAGAAGACGACGGAAGTCGACAGCTTGGGCATCGGCCGAAGCAATATAGCCATCGACCTGTGCGATGTCGCCAGGGGCTGCGGCACCCTGCATGATGCGACCTTCGAGCGCCACGCGCAGGTCCCGCTGACTGGCCGTGAACGCATCGGCAAGCCGCACCAAGACACGGTAGCCGTAGACCTGATACCAAGCTGCTACAGCCCTCAATGCCACCTGCGTACCGGTATCTTCCACGGCTGTACGTGCCGCCTCGAGCCGTGCCTCACCTGCGCGGACGCGGTTGAGGCTCGAGCCCCAATCCACCACGGGTTGCTGCACCCGGATGAGCCCGTCGGTCCGGCCCCGCGGGCGCGAGCGCTCGAGTACGTTGCCGGGGTCGTTGGAAAAGGCGCGGCTTAAAATCTGGAAACTGGAAACAGACACGTCGGCGGTTGGCAGCCTTCGCGCCTTGGCTTCGTCGCGGACAGCGTCTGCCTCATCGACTAGCGCCATAGACTCGTCCAGCGCCGGGTTGCGGCGCACCGCTTCCGCAATTGCGACACGAAATGGTACGGGATCGATAGAACTGCGGGCGAGACGCAGCACCGGATCGGTCGCTGGATCAATGCGCAGCGGATCCGGGGCAGGGGCAGGCAGCCCCCCCTCGAAGGTACGGCGAAGCACAGGAAGAGGCTGGATTGCAGCAGACTGCGTCGCAGGCGACCGAACAGGACCAATCGTGATGGGACCGTTTGTGGTGGGGATAGGCAGCAGGGTGCTTTGCTGAGGAGGTGTTGTCGGTGCGGGCACGGAACTTGCCGGTACCATCAAGGGGGGCAGCGTTGGCGAAGCCGGAAGCGGGCGCGGCGTTGCTCCTTGTTGCGGATCTATCACGAGCGAGCCGGGCGGCGTCGTGACGACTTGCGCGAGCGCTACTGGTGCGACCGTGATCGCCAATCCGCCAAGAATGATGGCGTGTCCTATCCGGCGCTTTCTGGCCGCTGACGGAATCATATCGTTCTTGCCATCGCACTGTCGCATAAGTCGCTGTTCGTATCACGGCCGAAAGATGTCGACAGGTAAAAATAGGACCGGCGCAGAAGCTTCCTTCCGCGCCTGTCAAACCACAGCTTTTAGCAACTGCGGG
>NZ_QAYE01000027.1 GCF_003053745.1 Sphingomonas faeni
TTCGTGAGAAAGACCCGAATTACGCTCCTTCGCGTAGGCAGCAGCTAGTCGGTTTGCTAGCCGACTTGAGGCGCGATGATAGACACTAGCGCCCAAACCCGGACGTTCCCGACTGGAAGACGGTTGCCCGAAACCGGACCTTCGTTCAGCTTGCGGCGATGATGGAACCAGCCAAGCGACCAACGACTTCTTGTGGTCCCATCTTGGCCATTGCCATTCTCGCGCTGATCTTCGGCGGCATGGCGCTGCTGGCTTGGCTGGCTCCCGACGTTTGATATTGGAGTTAGGAAAGCGGACCGAGCGATAACGACCACATTAGGTCGTTCGACGCGATTTGGCTGTTTCCTGATTGCAGACGGTCCATCCGAACGTCATCACCAGTTCGTGATGCACTTCGCGGCTATCATTTTTGGGCTTCAGTCACTTATATCCGTCCGCGCGAACGCGGAGATGCCGACGCGCCCTAGGTCGGTGCTTGTCATAGGGCTGCCCGGCCGTCCTAACCCGCCTGAGCAGGATCGAGACGCTGGGCGACTTTTCCACGGAACTTGGCGTTCTGCCGATCCTAAGGGGCCGCCCGTGTTAGTCGACCCCGTGCAGGCGTTGACCGAGGCGGCATTGCGTTGCGGACAGCGACGCTTCGACTGGCGCGGCTTGAGTTATGACCACGGCAACGAAATGGTTCTCCCGAACGATGGAGAGGTTCGACGCGCCCTTTCGTGTGTCGCGGGCAAAGTGCCTTTCGATTTCTATGTCCGGGTCGAGCATGGGACAGGCCGCTAACAGCGACCTTGCAATTAGTAGCTGCCGGACCGCTTCCCTCCCTTTGTTGCCATTCCGCTTACGCCCAGTTGCGGACGTTCGGGCGGCCCAACAGCTAACTCGAAAGCGGACGTCGTTGTTGCCTCAGTGCGCTGAAGACCGCATCCCTCGATCATGGAAACCCGTATGTCAGCTCATTCAGGCCCCGCCATTGCATGCCTGCTGTCGCTTGCAGCAACTGGCTGTGGAGCACCAGCACCACGAGTGCCGGATACAGCCCCATTCCAGTATAATGGCATAACACTATATTTCCCAAAAGGAACCGTAGAGGCACGAATAGAGGAGGGAGCAAAGACGCGTGCGTATGCTCGCTTAGTTCCGGACAGGCCAAAATCGGGTAGTTCAGTCGACGCTAGATATTACATTGATCTAGGCAGGGGATT
This sequence comes from Sphingomonas faeni, assembly GCF_003053745.1. GTDB lineage: Bacteria > Pseudomonadota > Alphaproteobacteria > Sphingomonadales > Sphingomonadaceae > Sphingomonas > Sphingomonas faeni. The sequence goes on from NZ_QAYE01000027.1 coordinate 1,206, forward strand.
TACCGGAAAGAGCTCTGGTGGCGGGTATCGGCTTGGATTTAACGAATATCCGTCGAATAGTGTGCAAACGAAACTGGATGAAGATCATACAATGTTTTGTCCGGCGCCAGACGGACTAAGACTATTCTTTCAATGTGCGGTACTTCTGCGAAGTGTGCCAGCAGCAGCGATCCAGTTTAAAACCGCACCTTTATCGCCAGAAGTGGCTCGGTCAATGGTAACAGATGCCGAACTATATCTGACACGGGCGAAGGCGCAAAAAGCCACTAATCGGACGTCGGAACGACGGCTATCAGAACCAACGCCGAGAAAGCCCCTCATCTTTGTTCCGTATCCATACAACCATTGAGCCATTGTTTTCGTTGTTAAGACTTTTGAGCGTCTGTAGCATTCAGGATGAGCAAAGGGGCCGAAAAAAACTAGCGCCATGGCTCATTAGCGAACTTCCGCTTACGCGCCAATCTCCCTGAAAACGGTCAGGCCGTTATCCTGCCCATCCAGGACATTCCCGAAATTCGATCGACCCCGAGAACGACCGGCGTCTCGCCTGCCGTTCCTTTAGGAAGGGCATATAGATAGCGAATGGCTGACCATCTCCACATCATTACGGGCGGTCCTGGGTCCGGCAAAACGAGCTTGATCGATGCCTTGGCCGTTGAGGGTGTCCGTCATATGCCAGAAGCCGGCAGGGCGATCATACAGGACCAGGTGGACATTGGCGGCACCGCCCTGCCGTGGAATGATCGGGAAGAGTTTGCGAGATTGATGCTGGCATGGGAGCTGCGATCCTACCGCGAAGCCGTGAGCACGTCTGACCCGATCATCTTCGATCGCGGCATCCCGGATGTGATCGGCTATCTACGTCTGTGCGGGTTGCCCGTGCCGGCGCCAGCGCTACGGGCGGCCGAGTTGCGGCGCTACGCGAGAAGGGTGTTCATCGCCCCACCTTGGGCGGCCATCTTTGAGCAGGATGCCGAACGAAAACAGACGCTGGCGGAAGCCGAAGCCACCTACAATGCGATGATCGATTCCTATTCCGGCTTGGGCTACGAGCTTGTCCCTCTCCCTCTGGTGCCTGTCGCCGAACGGGTAAGGTTCGTTCGCGAGCAAATTGCCTAGTTTCTCAATACATCATCCTAATTGAGATAACCTTTTTGGAAATGAATTGGCTATCTATCATGTAGCTAGCGGTAATTCAGCGAGGGCCGAGGCTTCATAATTAGTAAAATAAGATCTTTGATCATTTAGTGAAATGCAGAATACCAAAATCAAATAGCGCCTACGTTCTAGGTGGTTTTATTAGTATACATACCGAGCTTTATCGGACATTTATATCATTCGTTGGTCAGATACTCGTCATTGAAATCGGCTAGTACACACAATGCATCCCATTCGGGCAGCCTGAATAACGTTTTTTCCCTAATTAGTAAGCCTTCATTACGAAGAGACTTCATTGCGCGATTGACGTGAGCTGCTGTAAGGCCGAGGGCGTCGCCAATTTGCTCCTGAGTCAGGGGGAATTTGAAACTTCGATCGGCAGTTGTGTTGCCTCCCGTCAAACGAACGGCAATTTCGCAGAGCAGATGCCCGACTCTCTCTTTAGCATTGCGTCGACCAATGTTTAGCATCCATTCCTTATAAATTGAGGAACGATAAGCAAGCATTGTAGAGATACCATTCGCAATCGTAGGATGTAGCATCATAAAGCGTTTCATCGCATCTCGATGAATGAGCCCCACACTGAATGTGGTGAGAGCTTGTATACTACAATCTAACTGGTTTAAATATATGTTTTCGAGGGCTAGCGCTTCACCTGGCAGTATTAGCGATAAAATCTGTCTAGATCCAGAACTAGTCTGTTTATGACTAAAGGCAAATCCCTCAATTGCTATCCCGATAAAATCCGCCCGATCGTTTTCTCGCAGTACGTACCGTCCGGCAGCATATGATCGGACGACACAATCTGCGCTTAAAATAGCTGCTCGCGCCTCCTGATTAAGAGGCTCTATTTGCTCGAGACTATCGACTAAGATTTTCAACCCCGGCATTGCGTCTTCCATAAATATCGCAAGGCAAGCACGCTCGCCTAAACCAAAGCTTCCACATCCTCCAAATTAAGGCAAAAGTGCATAGACATATGTCATGTCCCCAGTGAACGATATAAATCATAATTCCTAGATAAAATGTTTAATGTTAGATAGTTATCGGTCTATCGTGTTTATGTATTGATTTATATCAATTAGAATTCGCAGGTCTATGCACCGATTATGATGTTTTATTATCGATGTGTGGATTTCCGGAGGTATTTTGCACGCTGCGTTTGCAATGATGAAAGCTTGCGGCAAAATCTTGCATTGAAACACATGTATAAGCAGCTGATAATTAATGACTTTTCTAGGTTTGCGGTGCAGTTTATACGACAACGTATTAACGGTATTTGGACTCGACCTGAAGCCAACTCACGTGAAGCGCTGCGCCGAATAGGTGACGGCTCTACTGTTAATCTCGAGCGCGCCTAGGTTGGCATAACGTGGTGGGCGTGAACGAAAATCGTGTTCGCTCGTGGCATCATCGTTCTTTATTCGACGGGCTTAGGGCTCAGACTCATTCACAGCCAGAAGGCGACAGCGGTTGCGAGAGCTACGGCTGAGAGGAAGTTGGCGGCGAGCTTGTCGTAACGGGTAGCG
>NZ_QAYE01000028.1 GCF_003053745.1 Sphingomonas faeni
CGTCAGCCAGTACAGGTCGCTCATCCACGCTCTCCTCACGGAGCCTGAATCAGATCGCGCCTCTCACATCAATGGGTCCTGACCCTAGCTTGCGGTCGCTCCTCTTTATATGGGAACATTGCGAACGTCGTTTCGACAATCATTGGCGGAGGTAATGCAGAATGGAAAGTAGCCGTCAGCTGGAAAACATCGGAATCGCAATCGCGCCGATGCTAGTTGGTTCGGTGTCCGAAATAAGGGTCGTGGCGGAAGTCCATGACGACTGGATCCAGAGGCGCTATGATGTCGTGCATGACGGCAAGCTTGTTGAAGGAGTGGAAGGCGAGAGATCCGTGAACCGATCCGTCAATGATGCTCTATCTGCGCTCAGACGTGACATGCTCGAAGAGGGTCAGGTAGACTGGCATCATTGCGCTTATATCTTAAGGGCTGACGGAGCCTTCAAAATCGAATTCGATCGTAGCAGACCGCCGAGTGCATAAATGTCGACGACTGGAGATCTCTAGCGGAACAGTAACTGCCTCGTTTCCGAGCTCGACCATTCCGCTGCCTACCGTTCTCGGCCATTCCCGTAACAGCATCGATCGCGAGAAAGCTGGATCGGGAAAGAACGGCTCGGTACCGTCTAAAGCCCCCCGTTATTCGCTCGGGATGCATTAGGTTTTGCATCGTTAGGATATCAAGTTTCACGCGGTTTGGTAGCGGATAATACAAAAGCGGAGCTTGAAAATGAACGAGATGGACAAGCAGACCGATATAATAACGAAACTGGCTCAACTAATGATTGATCAGATTGAGGGTCCTTTTGAATCCATCGTGTGCGAATACGAATATCTAGAACGATACAGCACGGTTGGCAGTTCGCTTTCGGTCATACTACATGGGACGCAGAAATATCCAGATACTGCGGCCGGATTTGCGACCGACAATGTCGAGCTCTGCATGAAGCTTCGTGAGTTGATGAGATTTCATACGGGAGGGGAATGGGGCTCGTTTTCCCTTTCGCTAGCTGCGAGCGGCGAAGCAAAAACAGAGTTCTATTATTCATAATCGGCGACGCCTAATCATCATACTCATCGTGAGAGCAATGACTGAGGTGGCGTGTGCGAGGAAGCTGTTAAGGCAGGATTTTTTGAATGGCTGTTGATCCGGAATTCATTGCCGCAGTGGCGAGTTCGAACGTCTGCGCATTATATTACGCCCTGTGCGATGAATATCCGTTGCGCTTAAGGATACCTAGAACGACATTGGCGAAGACGGCCGTGCTGGAGGCAGCGGCAGCGAGGGAACTCCCTTTAGAAAAACTGAGAGGTCCGGGAGCGGTATATCGCCTTTCATCGCTCCCAGAAAACTTGAGCCTTAATGTGATTATTCAGGGCGGCGGATCCTTAGAAGCCGATTTTACCGTGCATTATAGGGATAGGCCCCAAAGAGACGGCTTTGCCCAACTTTGCTATAGTGCCCGTATATTCACCGGGCAGCCACCGTGCCAACCACCTTATCCCCGTCCAACATGCCTGTCGGTTGACGAGATTTTGCCGGTGATCAAAAGACTTGATGACTTAACCCAAATTCTCGGGAGCTTTTCCGGCCGACCTTCAACCTGCTGAATTATCCGGCACAGTGCGTTCGCGATTGAAAGCGGCCATGCCGCTTTCATCTCCAACCGGCCATTCCCAAAATTCGATCCCTTTCGAGAGGGCTGCCGGCTTCTCACGGCTCGTTCCTAATTGGGAACATCGCTCGGATCAGCGTTATCGTCCACCTCCAGCAGAACACGATAAGCGGTAAGCGTGGCCGGCAGGCCGCAGATTACGCGGCTTGCGCCACTCGCTCTGCGGTTTGCGCGGACCAGTTCCAGGGCATGAGTTCGTCCCATCGC
>NZ_QAYE01000029.1 GCF_003053745.1 Sphingomonas faeni
CATCCCGACATGATGGAGTGCGTTTCCAACGACGAACTGCGCGACCGGTATCTGATTCAGGACCTGTTCCGCGACGGCGAGTGCGTGCTCAACTACACGCATGCCGAGCGCTTCGTGATCGGCGGCGTCGCCGTCGCGAGCGGTAGTGTGAAGCTGCCCGATCAGGCCGAGCCGGCATCGGCGGCAGGCCACCCCTTCCTGGAGCGTCGCGAGCTTGCGGTCGTCAACGTCGGCAAGGTCAGCGGCACCGTCATGGTCGACGGCGAGACGTTTACGCTGGGCAACAAGGACTGCCTGTACGTGACGATGGGCGCCAAAGACGTGCAGTTCTCCGGCGACGGCGCGCGCTTCTATCTGGCGTCGTGTCCGGCGCACAAGGCGTTCACCACGCGCGTGATCTCGGTCGGCGATGCGACCACGCTGGAGCGCGGCAGCCTTGAGGACTCGAACGAGCGGACGATCTACCAGATGGTCATCCCGGGCATCTGCGACAGCGCGCAGCTGGTCATGGGGCTGACGGTGTTGAAGCCGGGCAGCGTCTGGAACACGATGCCGCCGCACATCCACGAGCGTCGCAGCGAGATCTACTTCTACTTCGAGCTCGACGATCTCGAGAAGGACCGCGTGTTTCATTACATGGGCGAAGGCGAGGCGACCCGCCATATCGTGATGGCGAACGAGGAAGCGGTGATCAGCCCGCCCTGGTCGATCCATATGGGTTCGGGGACGAAGGCTTACGCGTTCATCTGGGCCATGGCGGGCGAGAACCAGGATTATACCGACATGAACGTCCTGGATATCTGCCAGCTGGCGTAAATCTGCCTTTCCCCTTCCCGCTTGCGGGAGGGGGCAGGGGGTGGGCACGCGCTCACCACCGCCGATCCGCGTGAGGAAAGCGCGAGCCCACCCCCGGCCCCTCCCGCAGGCGGGAGGGGAGGAGAAGAGCATGACCAATCCTTCCGTATCTGGCCCCTTCGATCTGACCGGCAAGGTCGCCATCGTCACCGGCGCGAACACCGGCATTGGCCAAGCCATCGCGGTTGCGCTTGCTACCGCCGGCGCGGACGTCGCTTGCGTCGGGCGCACGCCTGCCGAAGACACCGTCGCACAAATCCGTGCGCTCGGGCGGAAAGCGGAGATCGTCTCGGCGGACTTGTCGACGATCGAACCGGTCCAGCGCGTCGTCGACGAGACCGTGGCCAAGCTCGGCGGTCTCGACATCCTGATCAACAACGCCGGCATCATCCGCCGCGCCGATGCGGTCGACTTCACCGAAGCCGATTGGGACGCGGTGATCGACACCAACCTCAAGTCGGTGTTCTTCCTGTGCCAGGCGGCGGGGCGGCACATGATAGCGCAAGGCTCGGGAAAGATCGTCAACATTGCCTCGATGCTGACGTTCCAGGGCGGTATCCGCGTGCCGAGCTACACTGCGTCCAAGTCGGGGATCGGCGGCCTTACGAAGCTGCTCGCGAACGAGTGGGCGGCCAAAGGCATCAACGTTAACGCGATCGCACCGGGATACATCGCGACGAACAACACCGCTGCGCTACAGGCGGACGAGACCCGCAACCGCTCGATCCTCGACCGCATCCCGGCAGGCAAATGGGGTGACGCGAGCGATCTCGGCGGTGCGGCGGTGTTCCTGTCGTCGGCGGCAGCCAACTACGTCCAGGGCCACATCCTTGCCGTCGATGGCGG
>NZ_QAYE01000030.1 GCF_003053745.1 Sphingomonas faeni
CGATAGTCTCGTCCGACATTACGGCCCCGTTCAAAGAGCTGCCATCAACCCGTTGAACGCTCCGCCTACAAGGCGGCCCTCAGACCGCGCTTACGCCACTGTCACCCAATTGTCGCCTTTTAGGAGGGCATAGCGCCTGTCCGAAAGCGGTCGTTCGTTCAGCTACCCTCGTATTCTGCTCGCTCGTCCGACCAGCAGTCAGCGCCGTTCAGGTTCGCCCGCATGCGCGTATCAAACTCGCTAAAGGCGACCTCGTGGGGATACAGGGGCAGACCCTTCGCCAACGCCTGCTTTTCATAGACTCCTAGAGCCTGATGAAACGCCCAGAGGGCCAGTTGCCGCCAGTCGTCGTCCTGGGGAAACGCCTCCTCATTGGCTCGATATATTTCGTGCGTCGCGCTCGGATTGTCCGACACTTTCACCATTGCTGGCCAAAGGGCCTGCGTGGCTTCGAACAGCGCGATCTTGTCGATGGTCATCCAGCACTCTTCGTTACAGTGGCTACTTTCATGCCGTCCGCTACCGAAAGCCGCCAGTCTGAAATCGCCCAATGCCGGACGCTCGGGTCCTAGATCAGGGCTTCCGAAAGCAGCCATTCGTTCACACCGTTAATTCGGCGCCTGTAGAATCCCATCCGTTTGCACAATCTGGATGTTATGGACTAAATGGTCAGAGCCTACTGCATAGCGCACGGCCCGCGCCGTGTAACGAGGGTCCGCAAGCATCTCAGGTGAGAGGCCAGACCTGTCATCGTATCGCTCTATGACTAGGAGGGCGTCGTACCCCTTTGCGAAACCAACCACGATGCGATCAACCTTGCCTAGCCTGTGACGCTCGGTTGCTACCCAAGCCACCTTGTTTGGGGCGATCTGCTTTCCATCCATCGTGACCGTAAGATCGTCAGCGAACACAGCGACATAGTGGTCAAAACCGCTGGCCGTCGGTGTGGGCACGATCTGCTTTGCAATGTCATCGATAAAAGACGGTGGAGGCGGTGCCACCGACGCGCTTATGGTGCTGGCGGACATCATGCCAAACGCTAGGCCACATATTAAAGTCACCGGTCGCTTGAGCACAGCTTGTCCCTTTATTTTATGGTCACTTCACGCACCCGCAGTCTAGCTTCGTCTGCTCGCATAATGGCGGTTGGGTCTGACTATACGTTATCCCCCCAAAGCGGCCAGTCAGCATTCCTTCCCAACCCGGACATTCCGCTTTCGCTCAATAGCGCACGCGGGGGCGGCGTGTTAGCAGAAGAGGTGTCACGTCGATTCCTTGCCCATCCACTCGTCATTTGGCTTCTCGTCGTGAGCGCTGCGTTCGTGGTTGAGACTGCCTTTCGGGGTAGGACTGAGGCCATTGCGAACATCCCATTTCGAGCAATAGCAGTAGCCGTCACGATTTTTTGGACGCGTCGTTCAGCGCGGAGCCGCATGGCCGATCATTGATTGGCACTAGGGCTCAGACTCATTCACAGCCAGAAGGCGACAGCGGTTGCGAGAGCTACGGCTGAGAGGAAGTTGGCGGCGAGCTTGTCGTAACGGGTAGCG
>NZ_QAYE01000031.1 GCF_003053745.1 Sphingomonas faeni
GCGCCGCTTCGATAGAGGCCGTCGTAACCTGCATAGGCGTCGGCCTGGAGAAAGCCTCGAAATCCGGCGAGATGGGCTTGCGGATGTGCACCGGTGCGGTCGATCGTGAAGCGATACCATGTCGCAGGCGGGGTCGTGTTGCCCGAGGCGCGGTCGTCGACTGCATAGACCCATAGCCGCCCGGTCGCGGTGCGTCCGCGCCCCGGGTCGAGCACGGGAACTGGCGTGTCGTCCGCATGGATCTTGTCGCCTTTCAGCACCTCCTCGCGAATGCGACTGACGATGGGGTCGAGCAGCGCGGCTGCCTGACCGACCCAGCCCGCCAGCGTCGAGCGGTCGATGTCCACGCCTTGGGCCGCCATTATTTCAGACTGCCGATAAAGCGGCAGATGATGTTCGAACTTCGAGACGACGACATGCGCCAGCGTCGCAAAAGTCGCTTTTCCGCGTGCGACCGCCTTCACCGGGGCAGCCGCCTGGACGATCTTCTCACACGTCCGGCAGCTGTATTTCGGTCGGACGTTCCGCACCACGCGCCAGTGCACCGGCAGGACGTCGAGCACCTCATGGGCGTCTTGCCCGAGGCGACGTAGCGCACCGCCGCAGTCCGGGCATGTGCAGGCGCCGGAGGCGGGTTCGTGGACGACCTCCTCGCGTGGCAGGTGGTCGGGCAACGCACGGACTAATGCTGGCCGCACGGACGTGTCTGACGAGGCCGCGCCGGTCTCCGGGACCGCGCTCTCGGTTTCCAGTTCTTCGAGCGCGAGTTCGAGCTGGGCGATCTCGCGCGTCAGCTTCTCGGAAGATGCGCCGAACTGCATCCGCCGCAGCCGGGCGATCTGACCACGCAGTGTCTCAATGAGCAGGTCGCGGGCGGCGAGTGCCGCATTGGCCCGGGCGAGCGACGCCTCCAGCACGGCAATCCGCGCCTCGGCATCAGATGGGGCAAGAGGGGCTTGCGACACCTCATTTTCATAGCAGTTCGCGCACTCTCACACGAGCAAAAATGGCGGAAAAGCTATGTTTTTAGCCTGCCAATGTTGGTGCCCATGTCCGCTCTGGGCGGCGCCAGTCGATGCCCTCCAGAAGCATCGACACCTGCGCCGATGTCAGCGCCACTGTGCCTGTCGCGGTCACCGGCCAGACGAAACGCCCCCGGTCCATCCGCTTCGAAAACAGGCAGAGTCCCTGACCGTCGAACCACAGCAATTTGATCAGGTCGCCGCGCTTGCCACGGAACGCGAACAGCGCACCGGAATGTGGTTTCTCTCGGAGCACCTGCTGCACCAATACCGCCAGGCCATCGAAGCCCTTGCGCATGTCGGTGACGCCGCATGCCAGGAATATCCGCGTCGATGTCGGCTGCGGGATCATCGGGTCAGCACGCCGATCACGCGCGACAGCGCCTCGGCGTCGACCGTGCCGTCGACGGT
>NZ_QAYE01000032.1 GCF_003053745.1 Sphingomonas faeni
GACCCATGTGTGGACGGCCCTCCGTTGGCAAGCTTGAACAGTCGCGTTGCAATGCTGGTTGGTGCGGCCATGTGTCCGACCTGTTAGTGCGGCTCATAGCGCCGCTGGCCATAATGCCATTCGCGCGGTTCGGGTCCCGATCACAAACACGCACTCGAGGTGCTTGGGTCTTTATGGGTTTTCCCGATCCGGCGGTTCAACCGGCTTGTTGCATTAGCTCCTATCCGCCCTTCCCAACCTCGTCCGGTGCGGTCGCCCGCACCGTATCCTGTTACGCGATCTGCGGCTCGCGATAACGCTCGCCGCTGGCCATCATCGCCCAGATCATGCGGGCGTTCTTGTTAGCGAGCGCGACCGCGGCGACCTTGGTCTTCCGCCTGGCAAGCAGTTGCACAAGCCAGGGCCGCTTAGCCCCGTTCCGCTCGGCATAGCGCACGACGGCCATAGCTCCGACGATCAGCATCTGACGCAGGTATTGGTGGCCCGCCTTCGTGATGCTGCCCAGCCGCTCCTTTCCGCCGCTCGAGTTCTGCCGCGGCACCAGGCCTATCCAGGCAGCCAGGTTGCGGCCCGAGCGGAAGATCGCGGGGTCAGGAACCGTGGCGACGATGGCGCTGGCGAGCAGTGGACCCACGCCGGGTATCTCCATCAGTCGGCGACCGAGCTCGGTCTCGCGTGCGCTCGCCAGGATGCGACGATCGTTCTCGAGGATCTGCTCCTTTACGATGCGCAACTGGGCTGCCAGCATCTCCAGGCAGAACCGCGCATCGGCCGGTACGCGTTCATCGGTAGGATCAGCGATTACGTCGAGGAGCTGCTCGATGCCGTTTCTGCCAATCGGCGCTGCAATCCCGAACTCGGCCAAGTGCGCCCGCATCGCGTTCGACAGCTGCGTGCGCTGGCGGTTGAGGATCAGGCGGACACGATGGAGCATCATCGCGCTCTGCTGCTCGGGCGACTTGATCCCGACGAAGCGCATAGTCGGCCTAGTCACGGCCTCGCAGATCGCCTCGGCATCCGCCGCGTCGTTCTTGCCTCGCTTGACGTACGGCTTCACGTACTGCGCCGGCATCAGCTTCACGTCATGCCCGAGCGCGACCAGCTCGCGCGCCCAGAAGTGTGATGTCGCACACGCCTCAATGCCGATCAGACACCGGGGCAGCTTGGCGAAGAACTTCAACATCCGCCCACGCGTCAGACGCTGGCGAACAACCACTGCGCCATCAGCATCCACTCCGTGCACCTGAAACACGTTCTTCGCGATATCCAGACCGATCGTTGTGACGTTTCCCATCGTGACTCTCCTTCGACTCTCCGCAGGACATACTGCTTGAGGGTTGGAGAGCCGTCCACGTCATCACAA
>NZ_QAYE01000033.1 GCF_003053745.1 Sphingomonas faeni
CATCGTTTCGTGCCATAGGCGATAGCCTTGGCCATGTCGGACTTTGGCGACAGGCGGCGCAGTGCTGCGTCCAGTGCCTCGCGCAGCGCATCGACCAGCGGCTTCGTCCGGTTCTGCCGCGCCGCCAGCCGCACGTCAGGCGGCCTGCCGCGGATCTCGGCCTCTATGCTGTACAAGGCACCGATGCGTTCAAGAATGTCGGTGGTCAGCGGCGTAGCAACCCGCTCGTGCAGGTCGAACACCTTGCGCCTGAAATGGGCCCAGCACGCGACTTCGGTGACGCCGCTTCGATAGAGCCCGTCGTAACCGGCATAGGCGTCGGCCTGGAGGAAGCCTCGAAATCCGGCGAGATGGGCTTGCGGATGTGCACCGGTACGGTCGGTCGTGAAGCGATACCATGTCGCTGGCGGAGCCGTGTTACCGGAGGCGCGGTCATCGACTGCATAGACCCATAGTCGCCCGGTCGCGGTGCGTCCGCGGCCTGGGTCGAGCACCGGGACTGGCGTGTCGTCCGCGTGGATCTTGTCGCCTTTCAGCACTTCCTCGCGGATGCGACTGACGATGGGGTCAAGCAGCGCAGCTGCCTGACCGACCCAGCCCGCCAGCGTCGAGCGGTCGATGTCCAAGCCTTGGGCGGCCATCATCTCGGACTGCCGATAAAGCGGCAGGTGATGGTCGAACTTCGAGACGACGACATGGGCCAGCGTTGCGAATGTCGCCTTTCCGCGTGCGACTGCCTTCACCGGGGCAGCTGCCTGGACGATCTTCTCACAAGTCCGGCAGCTGTATTTCGGTCGGACGTTCCGCACCACGCGCCAGTGCACCGGCAGGACGTCGAGCATCTCATGGGCGTCCTGCCCGAGACGGCGTAGCGCACCGCCGCAGTCCGGGCATGTGCAGGCGCCGGAGGCGGGTTCGTGGACGACCTCCGCGTGTGGCAGGTGGTTGGGCAACGCACGGACTGGTGCCGGCCGCACGGGCGTGTCTGACAAGACCGCGCCGGTCTCCGGTACTGCGCTCTCGGTTTCCAGTTCCTCAAGTGCGAGTTCGAGCTGGGCGATCTCGCGCGTCAACTTCTCAGAGGATGCGCCAAACTGCATCCGCCGCAGCCGAGCGATCTGTCCACGCAGTGTCTCGATGAGCAGGTCGCGGGCGGCGAGTGCTGCATTGGCTCGGGCGAGCGAGGCCTCCAGCACGGCGATCCGCGTCTCGGCATCAGATGGGGCAAGAGAGGCTTGCGACACCTCATTTTCATAGCAGTTCGCGCACTCTCACACGAGCAAAAATGGCGGAAAAGCTATGTTTTCAGCCGGCCAATGTTGGTGCCCATGTCCGCTCTGGGCG